>NZ_VZZZ01000009.1 GCF_009193265.1 Marinobacter changyiensis | reverse complement strand
TATTTTGAATCGTTTAATAATAACCAATTCAACCGCTTAACACCCGCTTGGCGGCTGGCCCTTCCGGCCTTGTCCCCCAAGCGAGATGCGCATTCTACAGACACCCACCTCAGTGTCAACGACTTGCTCAGATTTATTTACTCAACGTCTCGATTGCCGGCCACATAGCGGCATAAATTACAGCGTTACCTTAATAGACGCTGCCGCTGCACTGGCCTTCTCCCTCGCCAGCTCAACGGTCTCGGCATTGGCAAGTGCAACGCCCATCCTGCGACGACCGACAATGTCCGGCTTGCCAAAAAGTCGTATCTGGACGTCCGGCTCAGCGAGCGCCGCCTCGATGTTACTGAAAAGAGGCTTGGTTGACTCCCCCTCCGGCAGAATGACTGCCGATGCTGACGGCCCCTGCTGCCGAATGACCGGGATTGGCAAACCAAGAATGGCACGGGCATGAAGCGCAAATTCCGATAAGTCCTGGGAGACCAGAGTTACAAGACCGGTATCGTGGGGCCGAGGTGAAACTTCCGAGAAGTAAACATCATCGCCCTTTATAAATAGCTCCACTCCATACACACCGTACCCGCCAAGGTTTTCTGTGACCGCCGAGGCAACCTCTCTTGAACGATCCAGCGCTATTTGACTCATTGCCTGTGGCTGCCAGGATTCACGATAATCTCCATCTTCCTGGCGGTGCCCTATTGGATCGCAGAAGGCCACGCCAGCGGCATGCCGCACGGTCAGCAGAGTGATCTCGTAATCGAAGTCAACAAAACCCTCAACAATCACCCGCCCTTTGCCGGCCCGACCTCCACTTTGCGCATACTCCCAGCAGGCTTCGGCTTCCTCCAGACGTTTCAGCGTACTCTGCCCTTTCCCGGAAGAGCTCATAACCGGCTTGACGACGCAGGGCACACCCACTTCGTTCACCGCCTCCAGATAGTCCTCGAGAGAGCTGGCAAAACGATACGGCGAAGTCGGAAGCTGAAGCTCTTCCGCCGCCAGGCGACGGATACCTTCACGGTTCATGGTCAGGTTGACAGCCCGAGCCGTCGGAATTACCCGGACCCCTTCCTGCTCAAGCTTTACGAGCTCCGATGTCGCTATGGCTTCTATTTCGGGCACTACCAGATCGGGTTTCTCGAGTTCAACTATTCTGCGCAACTCGGCGGGATCGAGCATATCGATCACATGGCTGCGATGCGCCACTTGCATTGCCGGGGCATTCTCATATCGGTCTACGGCAATAACTTCAACTCCGAAGCGCTGAAGCTCAATAACGACTTCCTTGCCCAACTCACCAGAGCCACAAAAGAGAACCCGATATGCATTTTCTTTTAGAGGTGTGCCTATGCTGACCATATTAGTGTCCAACAGCTGAGGGGTTGAAGAACCTGTTATTGAAGGCATACAGACTAGACGACAAACTTCTGCTCGCGTTTCGCCACTTTCGCCAGAACTTGCCGCTTCTCCTGATTACTCATTTGAGTCCAATGCATAATTTCATCGCCGGTTCGACAGCATCCGGTGCAAATGTCATTTTCATCGAGCACACAGACACTCACACACGGCGACCGAACTTTGTCGCTAACACTCACTTGGAGTGCTCTGCGAGCGTCAACTCTCTTATATACCGCTCACCATTGTGCACATAGTGAGCGGCGCTCAGCTCCAGCATTCTTTTCTGATCATCGCCAAGCTCTCGCTTGATCTTGCCCGGAGAGCCCACCACCAATGAACCGTCAGGCACTACCATCCCCTCCGGAATAAGAGTGTTGGCGCCAATGAGGCAGTATTTTCCGATTTTGGCGCCATTGAGCACCACTGCGTTGATGCCTATCAGGGAATAGTCTCCCACCTCACAGCCATGAAGCATGACTTTGTGCCCCACAGTGACGCCACGACCCAATGTCAGTTTGACGCCCGGATCCGTGTGCAGAACCGAGCCGTCCTGAATATTTGTCTCGGGGCCAACGGTGATCAGATCATTGTCTCCACGGATCACCACGTTGAACCAGATACTACATTTGTCATCCAACAGAACGCTGCCGATCACGGTGGCGTTGTCAGCAACAAAATGGTCACTGCCCCGAAACTCGGGGGAGCGCCCTTCAAGTTCATAAATCATGTGGTTTTCCTCTATCTCGGTTCAAGCAGGTCAATTTTTGCATCGTACACGGCATTCAGAAAGTCGACCAGAATCACCGCCGATAACCCCCAAATCTGATAACGCTCCCATCGGTAACAGGGCACATAAAAAGTGTGGTTAAGGAAGCTCAAAGCATCTGTCCGCTCTCGTCGATCCTCCAGGAAAAAATCAATTGGGACCTGAAAGATGCTTTCTATCTCATCGGGACTTGCGACCAGCGGGTAATCCTCCGGCACCACACCAACGTAAGGTGTTACCAATATCCCGTAGCGGGACATAACCTGACTGAGCGGGGCGATAACATGAACATGCTCTGGCGGAAGGCCGATCTCTTCGTGACTCTCCCGCAACGCCGTAGCCTCGAGGGAAGAGTCGGTAAGGTCTCTGCGACCACCAGGAAACGACACCTGACCCCGATGAGTTTTCAGATTATCGGAGCGGAGGGTAAAAATCAGCTCCGGTTGTTGGTGATTGTTTGTCACGGGCACCAGCACCCCCGCCTCGGGGTAATCCAGCGCGAGCTGCCGGGGGGCGTAGCCAGACAAACGTTCAGCTAGCAAGTTACGCAAACCAGTACTCCTTGTTGGATTCGTTTGTATGAGACACCGGGAGGCTACCTAGTTAAACTGCTATCATCATCCGGTTCAATTCAAGTATACGGGGGAATTAATGAAATATTGCAGCACTTGCGGCCATCCGGTTGAACATCGTATCCCCGCAGGTGATAACAGACACCGTTTCGTGTGCCCGAGTTGCGACGACATACATTATCAGAACCCGCGCATTGTCGCCGGCACGGTCCCTGTATGGGAGGGGCGCATCCTTCTGTGTCGCCGCGCCATCGAACCCCGCTACGGCTATTGGACTCTCCCCGCCGGCTTTATGGAAAATGCCGAGACGACAGTGGAGGCAGCAGAGCGAGAGACGCTTGAAGAAGCACTGGCCACCGTTCATATCGAAGGCCTTTATACAATTATTCACGTGCCTCACATCGATCAGGTCCATATGTTTTATCGGGCAACCCTCACCGATGGCAAGTTCGGCGCTGGTGAAGAATCGCTAGAGACTGAGCTGTTCGCGCTCGACGAGATCCCCTGGGGTGAAATCTCCTTTCCAACGGTTCGCAAGACGCTGGAATATTTCGTTGAAGATGTTGGCAACAACACCTACCCCGTTCGAGTCAGCGATATTCGATACCCTCTAAACAAAAAAGCGGGCTCATAAAAGCCGCTACAGGTCTTCCAGGCGATAGATCTCATAGGCTGGCTCTTCATAGGGGTGAGCGCTCTTGAGTGCGGCCAACGCTCCCCTTATGAGGCTATCCTCGCAAACCATTTCAACCCTGTACTCGCTCACCACTTCAACCGTGCCTTGCTGCCCAAGGTAGGGATTGCTGCCACTCGTGGGCCTGAACTGCCCTTGCCCAAGACACTGCCACGCACAGGAATCGTAATTGCCAATTTTACCCGCCCCCGCCTGAAAAAGTGTCGCTTTCGTGGACTCAACATGAGATTCCGGCACAAAATAACAAAGCTTGTACATACCTTTCTGATCTCCCTTCTGGTTTTTTGTACGCCATTGCCCATGCCAAAACGGACAAAATCATCCATTCATCAGCAGTTAGCGAGTTACCCACAGAAACTGTGGATAACTCTGGGGAAAGATTTTGGGAAACCCCCTCTAACCCCCGTGGTTACAGTACTGACCTCAAATTGGCGACAAATTCACCTAAACAAACAAATCGTTATTTTTCAATTGGTTGCGAGTCCTGATTAAAAGTTGAACCGTCACCCGCAACATTGTTTAAGGATCATCCAGACAAGCGTCGGGAATGTGCATAAAAACCGCAAGTCAAGACAAAAAGTTCTGTTTTAGCACTTGAAAGTGATTGAAAACCGACGCGAATTCATGATGTCTGGCGATGGATTTCCGTTATTCTCCAAGTTTGAAAATTATCAACCACGGATTCGACAAAAATGGTAACGAGTAGTGTTACCAGATCACTCACTTCTGTTTTCGAAAACCCCGATTGCTGAATACAAGACACAAAAAAACCGGCTCAGTGTATCTACCTTAGCAGATACCTCTGGCCGGTTTTCGAGTCCTTTCGACTTAGCTCACGCCAGCCATTTCCGGGCGTTCCTGAACATCCGCAACCAGGGACCGTCTTCGCCCCATTCGCTGGGGTGCCACGAATACTGAGCTGTACGGAAGACTCTTTCCGGATGGGGCATCAGCAGGGTTACACGGCCGTCTTCAGACGTAATACCGGTGAGTCCGCCGGGAGAGCCATTCGGATTGTATGGGTAGCGTTCGGTCGCCTCTCCGCGGTTATCAACAAAGCGCATCGCGACCATGTCGGATTGCTGAAGACTGTCCAGCAGTGAAACGTCCGGGAACTCTGCCCGGCCTTCACCGTGAGCAACCGCAATCGGCATGCGCGATCCCGCCATACCATTGAGGAACACCGACGGTGATGCCTGCACCTCCACCATGACCAGACGAGCTTCGAACTGCTCGGATTCGTTACGAACAAAGCGCGGCCAGCAATCACTTCCAGGAATCAGCTCATGCAGGCTCGATAGCATCTGACAACCGTTGCAGACCCCTAATGATAGTGTATCGGCGCGCTTGAAAAAGGCCTCAAACTGATCTCTGACACGGGAATTGAAAAGAATGGATTTAGCCCAGCCTTCACCGGCTCCCAAGACGTCGCCATAGGAGAAGCCGCCACAGGCTACCATTACCTTAAAACTGTCGAGCGTTACCCGGCCGGACAACAAATCGCTCATGTGAACGTCTACTGCATCAAAGCCCGCTCGATCGAACGCTGCGGCCATCTCAACCTGGCCATTTACACCTTGCTCTCTGAGAACGGCGACCCTCGGTCGGACTCCGGAAGCAATATAGGGGGCCGCCACATCCTCCGAAGCATCAAAGGTCAGTACCGCGCTGAGGCCCGGATCACCACTATCCCGCAGGTTCTCGTATTCTTCCCGGGCGCAGTTCGCGTTGTCCCGGAGGGACTGGATCCGAAAGCTGGTTTCGGCCCAGAGACTGTGAAGGTCCGCACGGTCCTCGTCTATAACGTAGTCTCCACTGAATGAAAACCGGATGCGGTCCTCACTATTCAGCGTACCAATCACAGCAGAGTTTTCACCCAAACCCGCAGCAGAAAGTTGTTGCAGCACAAACGGGGTATCCTCCTGCCGAACCTGAATAATGCAACCCAGCTCTTCATTGAATATTTCACGGGCAAACTGGCTGCTTTCTTCGGCCAGACCATCCAGCTTGATATCCACACCCGTGCGGCCCGCAAACGCCATCTCACACAGTGTGACGAGCAAGCCGCCATCTGAACGATCATGATAGGCCAGCAATTTATCATCACCGTTAAGACCCTGGATAACAGCAAAAAATGCTTTCACGTCTTCAGGATCATCCAGATCAGGCGCGACTGCTCCCACCTGCCCATACACTTGGGCCAGCGCTGACCCGCCCAGCCTGTTCTGGCCGGCTGCCAGATCAATCAGGAGCAGATCTGTCTCACCTTCCGTGCTGCGCAATTCCGGTGTCAGGGTCTTGCGTATATCGGTAACCGGTGCAAAGCCGCTGATCACCAGGGAAAGCGGTGATGTCACACTCTTCTGCTCTCCGCTGTCCTCTTCTTCCCAAACGGTCTTCATGGACATGGAGTCCTTACCGACAGGAATGGTGATACCCAGCGCAGGACACAACTCCATGCCAACCGCTTTAACGGTTTCATAGAGGTTTTCGTCCTCACCGGGATGGCCCGCTGCGGCCATCCAGTTGGCTGACAGGCGGATATCAGATAAACGGGAGATCGAGGCCGCCGCCAGATTGGTGATAGCCTCGCCTACAGCCATTCTTCCGGAAGCCGGCGCATCAATGGTTGCCACAGGCGTACGCTCGCCCATGGCCATGGCTTCGCCTGAGTACACATCGAAACTCGCCGCTGTGACGGCGACATCGCTTACGGGTACTTGCCAGGGCCCGACCATTTGATCACGCGCCACTAAACCGGTAATTGTCCGGTCACCAATGGTGATCAGAAAGCTTTTACTTCCCACAGAGGGAAGCCGAAGCACACGCCGGATAGCATCATTGAGATCGACCTTGGTCGAATCAAAGATCGGCTTGGTAAACGAGGTGCGTTGAACACTGCGATGCATCCGGGGCGGTTTGCCGAACAGGACATCCATCGGCAGGTCCACGGGGCTATTATCAAAATAGGCATCTGCCAGGGTCAGATGGTGTGCTTCCGTTGCTTCGCCAATGACTGCATAAGGGCAACGCTCGCGCCGGCAAATAGCATCGAAGCAATCAATATTCTCAGGTGCAACCGCCAGCACGTAACGCTCTTGAGATTCGTTGCACCATATCTCAAGCGGTGACATGCCCGGCTCGTCATTCGGTATTTCCCGCAGTTCGAATTTTCCACCACGGCCACCGTCCTTGACCAGTTCCGGCATCGCATTGGACAGGCCACCCGCACCCACATCATGAATGAAGGCGATCGGGCTGGTGTCGCCCATTTGCCAGCAGCGATCGATCACTTCCTGACAGCGGCGCTCCATCTCCGGGTTTTCACGCTGCACCGAGGCAAAGTCCAGATTCTCCTGACTGACCCCGGAATCCATTGAGGATGCTGCGCCGCCACCCAGGCCAATCAGCATCGAAGGGCCACCCAGTACGATCAGTTTCGCACCGGCCGGAATATTGCCTTTTTCCACATGTTGCGGTCGAATATTGCCCAGACCACCGGCGATCATTATAGGCTTGTGATAACCACGAACTTCATTGCCGGCAGGACCAGCAACTTCTTCTTCAAAGGTACGGAAATAACCTGTCAGGTTGGGCCGACCGAATTCATTGTTAAAGGAAGCGCCACCAATGGGCCCGTCAATCATGATGTCGAGCGCTGACGCAATCCGGTCAGGCTTGCCATAGTGGCCTTCCCAGGGCTGAGGATCATCCGGTAGGTTAAGATTCGAAACGGTAAAGCCCGTCAGACCGGCCTTTGGTTTCGAGCCCCGACCGGTAGCGCCCTCGTCGCGAATCTCCCCGCCTGAGCCGGTGGCGGAACCTTCGAAGGGGGAGATGGCGGTTGGATGGTTATGAGTTTCCACTTTCATCAAAATGTGGATGTCCTCGGCAGTATATCCGTATATCCCGGACTCCGGATCCGGAAAGAAACGACCGCCTGCACTGCCCGCAATCACTGAAGCGTTATCTTTGTAGGCAGAAAGCACACCCTCGCTATTCATTTCAAAGGTGTTGCGAATCATGGCGAACAAGGACTTCTCCTGGCCTTCACCGTCGATATCCCAGGACGCATTAAATATCTTGTGACGGCAGTGCTCCGAGTTCGCCTGTGCGAACATCATCAACTCAACGTCAGTTGGATCACGGTCGAGGCCGTTGAAAGAGTCAACCAGGTAGTCAATTTCGTCATCCGCCAACGCCAGCCCCAGGCGGGCATTGGCTTCTGTCAACGCGGTTCTGCCCCCCGCCAGGACCGGAACCCGGTTCACCGGACGGGGTTCGTCCTTTCGAAAGAGCAGCTCTGCTCCTCCCATTTCGTGGAAGACCGTTTCGGTCATCCGGTCGTGAAGAATAGCTGCGATCTGTTTGCGCTCGTCGAGGCTCAGCTTTTTATCTGCGTGAATGTAAAAAGCAATACCACGTTCGATCCGCAAAATTTGTCGCAAACCGCAGTTGCGCGCGATGTCGGTGGCCTTGCTTGACCAGGGCGAAAGGGTTCCAGGGCGAGGAACGACCAGAAACAGCACGCCGCCGGTCGCTTCAACGTCAACAGTCGGGCCGTAGGTCAGCAAACGGTCCAGCACCAGTTGATCACTGTCGGTCAGATCGAAGTCAAGATCGGCAAAGTGCATAAACTCGGCGTAAAGGTGGCTTACCCGGGGCACTATAGAGCGCACTTGCTTGATGAGCTTTTCGGAGCGAAATGGCGAGAGAGCGGGGGCGCCGCGGAGTTCCAGCATGGTCAAAACCTGTGTCATGCGAATCGGGGTGCATGGGTGAGATGCTACGCCATATACCAACCTGGCATCTTGATGGCAGCAACCTCACCCGGCTGTCTGAACGGGCGCAATAATACTGGAAACCAGGCTCCGGATACAGCCATGTTAACTTTCGTTTGCTTGTTATTATTCTCGCCTGCAAGCCCCTTTTAAAGCCGTGAGGCAACTGACATCGCGCCTTTCAGGGGTGGTCAGATAACAATCGATTAACAGGGTTTTGCATATTAAATGCACAGTTTCGTTGACCAACTCTCAATATCTGGGAGATCATTGAGCTATGCGGGCGTTTTCAGATGCCTCTTTTGCATGGACAGCTAACCAACGTGATTCGCGGGCGATGTCTGCCGCGGAGCTCCCGATACCAATGATCGGACAGCGGAACGTTACGTACACCTTCGGACTTGATGTACGGGAGACTATGGATTTGGTAAGACAAGCCGCTTTGACTTTTTATTCCAGTTTGCTGGCGGGTTTTCGTTGGCCCCTGTTAATCAGCCTTATACTAGTCACGGCTGGATGTTCACAGCCTACCACACTGGAAGAAATTCGATCTGAAGGCGTTTTACACGTCATCACACGCCAGGCGCCATCCATTTATTACGAGGGGCGAGACGGCCCCACAGGTTTCGAGTACGAACTGGTAAAGCGTTTTGCAGATGAGCTCGGAGTGGAGTTGCGAGTCAGAGTTGTTGAGGGAAACGGAGAGATTCTGTCCGTGCTGGACCGTAATTATGCCCACATAGGACTCGCGGGCCTCACCGTTACACCCGAACGTGAAGCTTCTTACCACACGTTGCCAACCACTCTCGATACCCGGTCGATTGTCATTTACAACCGCGATACGCCACGGCCAGAATCCCCAGAGGACCTCGCCGGCTCACCCGTTCATGTACTGACCGACAGCAACCACATCCGCCACCTGGAAACCTTGAAGGAACAGTCTCCGGGTCTGGCCTGGCAGGCTCACCCGGATCTTGATACCGCAGGCTTGCTGGAGCGCGTTGAATCCGGCGAATTCCCGGTAGCGGTCGTTGATGCCAATGAGCTGGCACTGAATCACGTCTTCTTCCCCGACATCAAGCGAAGCTTCAGCCTGAATGAGCAGGAAAAGCTCGCCTGGCTGTTCCCGGCAGAGCAGGACAACACTCTGTTGGATGCCGCCCGGAGCTTCTTCACGAATATCGAGAACGATGGCAGTCTGGCGCAGATCAAAGAGCGTTTTTACGGCCATCTGGACCGCCTGAACTATGTCGGTGCGCGAACCTTCGTTCATCATGTGCGCAACCGGCTGCCTCGCTACGAATCGTTGTTCCAGGATTACGCGGGAGAGCACAGTATCGACTGGAGGCTGCTGGCAGCGATTGGCTATCAGGAGTCGCACTGGAGACCCAATGCCGTCTCCCCCACTGGCGTCAAGGGCCTGATGATGCTGACCCGCACGACGGCCAAATACATCGGGATCGACAATCGACTTGATCCTGAAAAAAGCATCCAGGGTGGCGCCCGGTACTTCATGATGGTGCACGCGCAGATTCCAGACCACATCCCCGAACCTGACCGCACCTGGTTTGCCCTCGCCTCCTATAACGTTGGTTATGGTCACCTGGAGGACGCGCGCATACTTACTGAGAGCGCAGGCAAGAATCCGGATCGATGGATGGATGTAAAAGAATTCCTGCCCCTGCTGGCGCAAAAAGAATGGTACTCAAAAACCAAATACGGATACGCTCGCGGCCATGAGCCGGTCACTTACGTGCAGAATATCCGACGCTATTACGATGTACTGGCCTGGATGAAAGACCCGGCCGCACCGACTGATCAGCTTGCCCGCCAGGGCCTGTTTGATCTGACCACAGAAAGCATGAATGAGGTCAGTGAAGACGCCTCAACACCGACATTACCGAAGGCGCTTGGGGTAGCGCCGCCGACGCTTTAATTCTCTGTCAGACCCTGCCCGGGTTTCAGGGCTCCAAGGTTTCGCGCACCTCAAGTGCTTGTTCTACCTGCTCACCGGTATAGCCTCGTTGGGCGAGAAAACGAGCCTGCCGGGCCTTCTCCGTCCAGTCGTCCGTAATATCCATAAGCCCGAATTTTTTCTTCCTTGCCTTGAGCGCCAGTGCGACCCAGTCGGCTTCTGTCATACCGCTCAGGCAATCCGGCCACAACCTGACGCCTCGCTGTTGCAGCTCACTGCGAATCCGCACCGGCCCATAGCCCAGATCCCGTCGCTGCCGGCCATACACATCGGCAAACCGCTCGTCGCTGAGCCAGCCCTCATGTTCGTACTCATCGAGAACCCGGTCAATAATCGATTCCGGGGTTTGACGCTGGCGCAGTTTGAGGACTAATTCCTGCCGGCTATGCTCGCGCCTTGCCAATAATCTCAGTGCGGATGCCCGGGCCTTCTGCTCCGGATCATCCTGATTTTTATCAATTACCATCCTGCCTCTTTCCGCCTTCGCGAACAAAGCGCTAGACTAACGCGAGATTGATCATCCAGATGATTCTGTACTCGGCTCCGGGCAACCCCGGAACACCCGATTTGTTGTGTTGCGGCGACTACTCTGCCGGACACAGTATGCTGACTTCAACATTGAAGGATAACTCCATGGCCGCATTCATCCAGAAGTTTTTCAAAGGACGCAAGACATCAGAGAAGCCAGTTCAGGCCGAAAGCACTCCAGAGGCACCGAGCCAGGACCTGCTGGTTGAGCAACAACAGGTGCTTGCAAACAATCCGAGCGATGAAATTCTGGAGCAGCTTGCGCTGGAAGGTAAAACTGCAGAACTGCGCTTGCAGGCTGCAATCAGGCTGACAGACCCAGAGACGCTCCAACGTCTTCAGAAGTCAGCCCGCGGAAGAGATAAAGGCGTCTATCAGGTCGTGCGCCAGAAACTTCAAGAGCTGCGCGACGCCGAAGCCGGACGGCAGCGCCTTGCCGACGCAATCCTGACCGTCATCAAGCAAGCTGAAGATCATGCTAAAACGGATAACACCCAACTTTACGAAGCGCGATTTGAAAATCTTCTCAAACAGTGGGAAACGCTTGAACCCACTGCCTCTAATGAGCAAAAAACACGCTTTCTGAGCGCTGCCCACCGATGCCGTGAACGTATCCAGCAATCCCGGCAGGCTGAAGAGGCAGCGGAGACTCAGGCGGACAAAGCGCGAGAGCGCGCCCAGACCCTCAACGTCCTGAAATCGACTCTGGAGGAACTGAAGGCGCAGCCGGAAGACCGCACCGCGTCGCTGTCCTCCCTCGATGCCATGCAAACCACGCAAGAGAACCGGTGGCTGGAAGCGACCCGGGACGCCGACGTGTCGAAAGCTGAACAGAAAAGCTACGAAATACTCATGCATGATCTGCGAGGCTATATTTCGGCTGTGCAGCGCCTTCAACAACGTAGTGAGCAGATCTCCGCACTGCTTGATACCGGAGTCGGAGACAGCTCCCCGCAACAACACGACCACGAGCTTCTCACTACCCTGGTCCGGGAAATCGACTGGCCTACCGGTTACGACCAACCTTCCGAACTCAACAAAATCCAGGCCATGGCGGGCGACTCGCGACCGAAACCCAAACCCCGGCCGCAAGCAGACCCCCAAACTCCAGAAAAAGAAGAACTGACAAATACACTGGAAGCGTTAGAGCAGGCGCTTGAAGCCAGACAACTGAAAGAATCCAGGCACCATTTCAAACGCGCCCAGCAGCAAATGAGCGCACTGCAGGACCGTAATGGCAAAAGCTTCCAGGCCAGGTTTCAGTTGCTCCACGGCCAACTCCGTGAGCTTCAGGACTGGCAGGGTTTTGCCACCCAGCCCAAACAGATTTCCCTGTGCGAGCGAATGGAGCACCTGGCAGACCAACACATGGAGCCAGAAATAAAAGCTGAAAAAATCAAGGAGCTGCAGAATGAATGGCGGGAACTGGGCGGTTCTTCAGACCGAGACCTGTGGCAACGTTTCAAGCAGGCCTCGGATCTGGCATATGAGCCGTGCAGGGACTACTTTTCGGCAAAATCCGGCCTTAAAAAAGTAAATCTCGAAAAACGTCGGGAGATATGCCACCAGCTGGCACTCTTCGTTGAACAGATCGACTGGGCATCGGTTGACTGGAAAGCCGTTGAGCGAATTGACCGAGTAGCAAAAGAAGAATGGAAGGCAGCCTGGCCAGTGGAATTCCGTGACAATCGTGCGATCCAGAAACAATTTGATGCCTTGCTCGCAAAGCTTGAAGAACCCCTGAATACCGAGCGCGACAAAAATGAGGCGATGAAACGGGCCATCGTCGAACGCGCAGAAGCTCTGATGAGCCATGAGCCTTTGGCAGAGGCCATGGAACTTGCCAAAGCCCTGCAGGGTGAGTGGAAGGCCATCGGTATCACCCGGCATCGTCAGGACAGGAAGCTCTGGCAAGCCTTCCGGGCCGCTTGCGATTCAGTGTTCGGGCGCCGTGACGCACAAAAACAGGAACAGGCCGCGCAGAACCGTGAAGCCGAAGCCCGGATGGAGGGTTTGCTGCAGCGCTCTGCCGAACTAACAGCCGCCGCGGATCAGCCGACGCTTTTGGCAATGGCCGAAGAGCTTCAGAACGCCGGCACCGAGCCCGCCTCGCCCGGGATGACAGGGCGTCTGCGCCTGGAGCTGCAGCGTCTGAAGACCCTGCAACGTGACATTCAACGGGCTGAGCAGTTGGCGGGATGGCATCAGCGCATTCAGGCCAGAGTCGATAGCACGTTGCATCCCGATACTTGCCCGAAGGGCTGGGCTCAGAGGGCGGAAGCACTGGCGGGCATGACAGCTGCAGAACTGGTGATCCGCGCGGAAATACTGACCGAGCAGCCATCCCCCACTGAAGATCAGGCGTTGCGTATGGAGATTCAGGTGAAACGTCTGGCCGATGGTATGTCCGGTAGCAGGCACTCCGGTGACCTTCAGGACCAACTGGAATCCCTGGTAGCCGCCTGGTGCCTCGGCGACGCATCCACAGTCCGGCCCAAAAACTTAGCGGACCGTCTGGCGGCCGCCCTCAACGCAAGCTCGTAAAGATAAGGCGGGATCACTGCCGGCGGGTCTCTCACCCATGAGCACTTTCGCCACTCCGATTGGCAGTGAGTGTCATTACGCCATCAAGCAGTGTCGGGCTATGGTTACCCAATACAGCCACCCATCTCAAAGGATCAGTAATGACCACCGAAGCGTACATCTTCGACGCCGTGCGTACTCCCAGAGGACGCGGCAAGAAAGACGGTTCACTCCATAGCGTCAAGCCCATCACCCTGCTGACAGCCGTTCTCAAGGCCCTGCAAGAGCGCACAAGCCTGGACACCTCACAGGTCGATGACATTGTGATGGGATGTGTCACCGCAGTGGGTGATCAGGGTGCGGACATCGCCAAGACCGCAGCACTGGCTGCGGACTGGCACGACGTGGTGGCCGGTGTGACTCTAAACCGCTTCTGCGCATCAGGCCTCGAGGCCGTCAATCTGGCCGCCATGAAAGTAAGGTCAGGATGGGAGGACCTGGTCGTGGCAGGCGGTGTTGAAGCCATGTCCCGCGTACCCATGGGTTCCGATGGTGGCGCCTGGGCAACAGACCCTGCAACCAACCTGCACACCGGCTTCATGCCCCAGGGTATCGGCGCAGACCTGATCGCGACGCTGGAAGGCTTCAGCCGGGAAGATGTTGACAGCTTTGCCGTCCGGTCCCAACAGAAGGCGGCCAACGCCTGGGGTAAAGGCTACTTCGCACGTTCGGTCATTCCGGTCACCGATCAGAACGGCGTAATGATCCTGGACCGGGACGAACACGTTCGCGCCAACACCACGCTGGAATCCCTGGGCCAGCTCAAGCCCTCCTTCCAGATGATGGGCGACATGGGCTTTGACAGCGTTGCGCGGGAAAAGTACCACTACGTGGAGAAAATCAACCACGTCCACCATGCAGGTAACTCTTCCGGCATAGTGGATGGTGCCACCGCGATGCTGATTGGCAGTGAGGCCAAAGGCAAAGCTTTGGGACTCACGCCGAGAGCCCGTATTGTCGCCACCGCTGTCACCAGCACCGATCCGACCATTATGCTGACCGGGCCAGCGCCAGCCGCCAGAAAGGCCCTCGAGAAAGCCGGTATGACAGCGGATCAGATCGACCTGTTTGAAGTGAACGAAGCTTTTGCCTCGGTTGTCATGCGCTTCCAGCGCGAACTCTCGGTACCCGATGACAAGGTCAACGTGAACGGCGGCGCCATCGCCATGGGCCACCCTCTCGGAGCCACCGGCGCCATGATACTCGGTACGCTGCTTGATGAGCTCGAACGCCGCGAACTTCGATACGGCCTTGCCACCTTGTGTGTCGGTGGTGGTATGGGCATCGCTACCATCATCGAACGCTGCTGAGCCCCTATTCTGAGAGGAGAACCGATTTATGAGCGCCATTGGTTACACTATTGATGCCGACAAGATTCTGACCCTTACCATTGATATGCCCGGGCAGTCCGCCAACACCATGAACAGCGATTTTCGCGAAGCTTTGTCTGAAACCGCCGACAAGGTAAAAGCAGACATCGACACTATTCGCGGCATCATCATCACATCTGCCAAAAAGACTTTCTTTGCTGGCGGCGACCTGAATGAGCTATTCAAGGTTACCCGGGCAGATGCCGCGATGTTTGAGCGCATGGTTACCGATCTGAAAGCCGACATGCGAGCGATCGAAACCTGCGGTAAACCGGTCGTCGCGGCCATCAACGGCTCTGCTTTGGGAGGCGGGCTCGAGATTTGCCTGGCGTGTCATCATCGGGTGGCACTGGATGACGACAGCATTCAGCTTGGGCTTCCGGAGGTCACGCTTGGTTTGTTACCCGGTGGTGGCGGCACCCAACGCCTGCCACGCATGATTGGCCTGGAAGCAGCCTTTCCTTTTCTGATGGAAGGCAGGAAGGTGAACCCGAAAGCGGCGGTGAAAGCAGGTATTGTGGATGAGCTCGCCGCTTCCGCCGAGGATCTGATGGCAAAAGCCCGCGCCTTCATTAATGCCAACCCCACCTGCCAGCAACCATGGGACCAGAAAGGCTTCCGCTTTCCCGGCGGCGCACCGCATCATCCGGCCATGGCGCAAAAACTGGCGATTGCGCCCGCCATGCTGAAACAGAAAACCCGTGGCTGTTATCCGGCTCCGGAGCGTATCCTGTCGGCGGCTGTTGAAGGCGCCCAGGTGGATTACGACAACGGTGACAGAATCGAGACCCGTTATTTTACCGAATTGGTGATTGGTCAGGTCGCCAAGAACATGACCGGAACCTTCTGGTTCCAGCTAAACGCCATCAAGGCGGGCGAAAGCCGACCAAAGGGTATCGGGAAAGCCCGGTTCTCCAAAGTCGGGGTATTGGGTGCGGGCATGATGGGTGCCGGTATTGCCTACGCGACCGCTACTCGTGGCATCAACGTGGTGCTGAAAGATGTATCGATGGAGAAAGCGCAGAAAGGCAAACGTTACTCGGAAAACCTGTTGGCCAAAAAGGTCAGTCGCGGGCACCTGACCGAGCAAGAAAAAGCGGCAACCCTGGACCGCATCACCGCTGCGGCGGACTCTGATGACCTGACCGGTTGCGATCTGGTCATCGAAGCCGTTTTTGAAGACAGTGGCCTGAAAGCCAAAGTCACTCAGGAAGCCGAACCACGGATGGCAAACGGAGGCATTTTTGCATCCAACACCTCCACCATCCCCATTACGCAGCTGGCCGAAGCCACCGCAAAACCCGAAAACTTTATCGGATTGCATTTTTTCTCGCCCGTAGACAAGATGCAGCTGGTGGAAATTATTGTCGGTGACAAGACGTCCGACGACACCCTGGCCAGAGCCTTTGATTACGTTCAGCAAATTGGCAAAATTCCTATCGTTGTCAACGACAGCCGGGGCTTCTTTACCTCCCGGGTATTTGGCACGTTTGTCAATGAAGGTGTCGCCATGCTCGGTGAGGGCATCCACCCCGCCAGTATCGAAAATGCCGGGTTGCTTGCGGGCATGCCGGTCGGGCCGTTGGCGGTCAGTGATGAGGTCAGCCTGACGCTGATCCAGCACATTCGCGATCAAAGCCGCAAAGACCTCGAAGCCGCCGGCAAGGAATGGCAGTCCCACCCGGCTGAAGCCGTCATAGATACTCTGGTGAACGAGCACGGACGCAAGGGCAAGGCAGCAGGAGCGGGGTTCTACGACTATCCGGCCAGTGGCAAAAAGTCGCTGTGGCCTGCGCTAACAGACGTTTTTGTTGACCAGCTCCAAGCGCCCCGGGTCGCACTCCAGGAACTGAAAGACCGGATACTGTTCATTCAGGCTATCGAAACCGTGCGTTGCCTGGAGGAAGGGGTATTGCGAACAGTAGAAGATGCCAACGTTGGCAGTATCTTCGGAATCGGGTTTGCACCCTGGACCGGGGGTGCCATCCAGTTCATCAATCAGTATGGCGTCAGAGCCTTTGCTGAGCGCGCCGGTGAGCTTGCAGCCAAATATGGCGAAAGATTCACTCCGCCGAAATTGCTGTTGGAAAAAGCCGAAAACAACACCGCTCTTGCCTGAACCCCCGGCCCGGTGGTCATGCCGCCGGGTCCGACCTTCCCCGCCCTTCACGCGAATTACTGAAGTCCGTACACCCCGGCAATAATGTGGACATATTGTCACAAGCTGGGACCCGTAGCCTATGGCAACCGGACAGTCCGTTGCCTACAATGAAATTAACCGACAGTCTGCTGCGATCACTGTATCGTATACAAAGCAGGCAATGCGCCATGACCTTACATCCAACATCGGGTACGCACGATTATGACCAACGCGAAATGCACTTCCTCGCCTCGGGCAGCCTCATTGCTGGCGAGCAGGCTTAAACAGGGCTCTCTGGCGTTGGCATTCGGCTTCCTGATCACGCCTGCGCTTTTGTCTGCTAATGTCAAGTATGATTCGGACTTTGAGCCAGTCGCGCCAACGGTAGACCAGGCAAGGGCCAATATCCTGATTTCCCGTCAGCTGCAGTTCACCCATTTCCGAGACCAGAAAATTGACGACACTTTGTCTGGCGAGGTCTTCGACGCGTATCTGGAATACCTGGACGGGCAGAAAATCTACTTGACCCAGCAGGATATTAACCGTTTCAAATCGGTTCGGGCGAATCTTGGCTCAGCACTCAAAACCGGCCGCCTGCAGCCCGGATTCGACATTTACAATACGGTCCAGCAACGCATTATCGAACGCCTGGATTTCGCACTGGGGTTGCTTGACGACGGCATTGATCAATTCACATTTGAAAACGACGACCAACTGACACTGGACCGGTCGGAAGCGGCCTGGGAAGAAAACCGCGATGCCCTCGACGCGCTTTGGGTCAAGAGAATCAAGAATGCGGTGCTTGCCCAACGACTGAACGGCAGCGATAACGACACTATCGAAGAGGCCCTCACCCGCCGCTATGAGAGCCAGCGTAAGCGCGCCGTCCAGATGCGCAGCGAAGATGCTTTCCAGGCCTACATGAATGCCTTCACGGGAATCTGGGACCCCCATACTTCGTACTTCTCCCCCCGCACCTCTGAAAACTTCAATATCAATATGAGCCTATCACTTGAAGGTATCGGGGCAGTGCTGCAAGCCGATAATGAATACACCAAGGTGGTTCGACTGGTACCGGGTGGCCCGGCGGCCAAGCAAGGTCAGCTCAAGCCCGCAGACCGCATTGTTTCGGTAACCCAGGAAGATGAAGACAAGCCAGTAAACGTCATCGGTTGGCGACTGGATGAGGTTGTCGACCTGATCAGGGGCCCGAGAGAGTCAACAGTTACTCTAGAGGTGATTCCAGCCAGTGCTTCTGACGAAACCCTGACCCGTTCAATCGATATCACCCGCGACAAGGTCAAGCTTGAAGAACAGAGCGCCAGCAGTGACGTTATTGATCTGGAACGGGCCGGTAGCAGCTACCGTATCGGCGTTATCAATATTCCGACCTTCTACGCCGACTTCAAAGCCATGCAAGCGGGGGATCCCAATTACAAAAGCACGACACGGGACGTACGTCGGCTGATTGAGGATCTGAAGGGCGATGATGTCGACGGCGTAGTGATAGATCTGCGAAACAACGGCGGCGGTGCCCTGCACGAGGCCAATGACCTGGTAGGACTGTTTATAGACGAAGGGCCCACCGTGCAGATCCGCAACGCAGACAACGACGTCCAGGTTCTCACCGATCAGGACCCCTCTGTGGTCTACGACGGCCCTCTGGTAGTGCTGGTAAACCGCATGAGCGCTTCAGCATCTGAAATTTTTGCTGGCGCAATTCAGGATTATGGCCGGGGCCTGGTGGTGGGTTCCCAGACCTTTGGCAAGGGCACTGTGCAGGCGGTCAGACCGCTGAATCATGGCCAGCTGAAGATTACACAATCCAAATTCTATCGGGTTTCAGGGGGCTCTACCCAGCACAAAGGTGTGGTGCCCGACATTCACATTCCGAGCCGGATTGATAAAACCCGCATCGGCGAAGATGCCCTGGACCGCGCCCTACCCTGGGATCAGATTGAAGCGGTACCCCACACTCGTTACTACGATTTCAGCAGCATTATTGATCAGTTGCGGGAAAATCACGATGACCGCTTTGCCAAGAGTCCGGAATTTCGGCTGCTCCAGCAGGAAATTGACCTGCTCAAGGAACAGCGCGAGATTACGTCCGTAAGCCTTAACGAGAAATCCCGCAAAACCTACCAGGAAACCCTTGAGGATCGGCAACTTACGATCGCCAACACCCGTCGCCAGCTGAAAGATCAAGCCCCTTTCAGCACCCTCAAGGAGCTGGAAGACTGGCAGGACCAGCAAGCTGCTGATCCTGAAGGCAATGATGAGAGGCTCGATTTCATTGTTCGTGAAGGTGGTCATATCATGGCGGACTTGTTGGAACTTGACCGCCGTATGGCATCCATCATCGATCCCAAACTCATTACGGCAGAAACCGGCCAGTAACCATCAAAGAATCGCCAGGCAGGCCCTCAAAAGCCTGCTGGCGACCCCGACAGAAATCCCCTGGTCAGCCTTTACTGAACAGCGCCCTCATACCCGTGATATCCGGGTCATGAATCACGCCGCGCTCTGTAACGATCGCATCAATCAGGCTGGCGGGGGTAACGTCAAACACCGGATTGAAAACATCAATACCGTCAGGCGCAATCTGAACGCCCTTTATCTCGCAAATCTCCCGGCCATCACGCTGCTCTATCGGTATCTCCTGACCTGACTCCAGGCTCATATCCACCGTACTGGCGGGCGCCACCACCATAAACCTGACGTTGTGATGACGAGCCAGCACCGCCAGGCTGTAAGTGCCGATTTTATTGGCGACATCCCCATTGGCGGTGATCCGGTCCGCGCCCACGACCACCCATTTGACATCACCCTGACTGAGAATCACCGCTGCCGCCCCGTCAGCATTGAGCGTTACCGGAATGCCGTCTCTTGCCAGCTCCCAGGCCGTCAGCCGGCTGCCCTGTAACCAGGGACGGGTTTCATCAGCGTACACTCGTTTAAGCATTCTCTCTTCGTGCAGGCGCCGTATGACACCCAGTGCCGTACCGTAGCCACCGGTGGCCAGAGCACCGGTATTGCAATGGGTCAATACCGAAAATGGGGCCCTGTCATCCATAACGGCCAGGGCGTGATCGGCCATTGCCAGATTCGCCGCCAGATCATCCTTATGGATACCGATAGCCGCCTCAGCCAGACGCCTGAGAGCCTGGTGCCGGGTATCGCAGGTCGCTAGCACCACGCGCATCCTGTCGAGTGCCCAGAACAGATTAATCGCCGTGGGGCGAGACTCCGCCAGCACCTGCATGTCCGCTTCGATCGTTTGCTTCCAGCCATTTTCAGTCGCCCGTTTTGCTGCCAGCACGACGCCATAGGCTGCGCTGATGCCGATTGCAGGCGCCCCCCGCACCACCATATCCCGAATACTGGTTGCTACTTCGGTGGCCCTGGTATGGGGCAACCAGACTTCCTCTACCGGAAGCAAACGCTGGTCCAACAGCTCAAGGCTGTCACCGTGCCAGCGCATGGCCACGGTACCAAGAGCTCGATCCACAGGGTTTGGGGCAGATAAATCCGACATGCATACACTCCGTAGCGGGGTAACAAAAACCGTCGCCAGTATACCGGCTTTGGGCCTTCCCGGAGCAATCGTGGAAACTACCGTTCAACGCAGACGGGCAACGTCAAGGGTGGTCGCTGGGAGGGCGGATCGTTATACTTTGCGATCTTTTAAACGGGCCAGAAGGCTGATTGCATGACTGCTGAAACCATCATCGCGGTAGATACCCGAATCAATGCCCGCTGGGTAATTCCCATCGAGCCCGCCGGGGTGATCCTTGATCACTATGCAATATTGATTCAGGGCGACCGGATTGCCGGTATGGTCCCCCAGCAGGACGCAGATCATCGCTACCACGCCCGCGAAACCATTGATTTGCCCACTCATGTGTTGATGCCGGGATTGATTAATATGCATGGTCACGCAGCCATGTCACTGTTTCGCGGTCTGGCTGACGACTTACCCTTGATGACCTGGCTTAATGATTACATCTGGCCTGCAGAGGGCAAATTCGTAGATGCCAGCTTCGTTGCTGACGGGTCCCGGCTGGCGATCGCTGAAATGTTACGCACCGGTACGACCTGCTTTTCCGATATGTATTTTTTCCCGGAAATTGTCGCGGAAACGGCTTATGACACGGGTATCCGGGCCCAAATCTGCTTTCCTTTGCTGGACTTCCCAACCGTGTGGGGCGCAGGGCCGGACGAGTACCTGGCAAAAGGTGCCAACCTGATAGACCAGTGGTCAGACGACCCCTACATCATGCCTGCAATTGGCCCTCACGCGCCCTACACGGTGTCTGACCGACCTCTGCAGCGCGCCATTCAGCTGGCCAGCGACAAAAATGCGCGAATCCAGCTGCACCTGCACGAGACCGCATCCGAGGTCGCCGATGCCATCGAGAAAACCGGCAAGCGTCCCACCAGCCGGATGATGGAGCTGGGGCTGCTCACACCCCGAACCCAATGTGTCCACATGACCCAGATGGATGATACCGACCTCTCTTGCCTGGTGGATTCCGGCGCCCATGTGATTCATTGTCCGGAGTCCAATCTCAAGCTGGCCAGTGGGTTCTGCCCGGTTCACAGGATGCAGCAGGCGGGCGTCAATGTTGCAATCGGCACCGACGGGGCCGCCAGCAACAATGACCTCAACCTGTTTGGCGAACTCAATACCGCCGCCCTGATCGCCAAGGCAGTCTCTCAGGATGCCACCGCCCTCTCCGCCCACCAGGCCCTCGCCATGGCGACGCTCCACGGTGCCAAGGCACTGGGCCGAGATCATGAACTGGGCACGCTGGAGGCAGGCAAGCTGGCGGATATTATCGCGATCGACCTGAGTGATCCTTTTTCCCAGCCGATCTATAATCCCGCTTCGCACCTGGTCTATTCCGATCGCGGTCGTGATGTCAGCCACAGCTGGATTGGCGGCGTGCCACAATTACAGGATGGCCGTCTGACGCGGGTTGATGTACCGGATCTGATGCTCAGGGTGGCATCTTGGGCCAATCGAATTCGCGCAGGCTCGTCCGACTGAGCCCCGGTACCGTACACTCTCTTGAATCAGACTTCCCAGGCGGAATAAGCACCATGAGCAATCACAACGTAGACCGAAATGAAATTGCCAAGTTTGAGGCGCTCGCCAGCCGGTGGTGGGATCCGGGTAGCGAGTTCAAGCCGTTGCACGACATCAACCCGCTCAGGCTGAATTACATTGACGAGCGCGTGCCCCTGGCTGGCAAAAAAGTGCTTGATGTGGGGTGTGGCGGCGGCCTGTTATCAGAAGCGATGGCCTCTCGCGGCGCTCATGTCACCGGCATTGATATGGGTGAAGCGCCGCTTGCGGTTGCCAGGCTCCATGGGCTCGAATCCGGAATCAAAGTCGACTACCGCCAGATCACAGTTGAAGCGTTGTTGGAGGAGTCCGGCCAGGCAGGCCAATACGACGTCGTAACCTGTCTCGAGATGCTCGAACACGTTCCGGACCCGGCATCGGTGATTCGCACTTGCGCTAAAATGCTCAAACCAGGCGGCTCGCTCTTTGTGTCTACCATCAATCGCAACCCCAAATCCTTTCTGTTTGCGATTGTGGGAGCCGAGTATGTCTTGCGCTTGTTGCCCAAAGGCACTCATGAATGGAAAAAGTTCATCCGTCCGTCAGAAATGGCTGACCATCTCCGCAGCGCCAGCCTGGATGTGCAGGAACTCACCGGCATGACCTACAATCCGATCACCAGGATCTACCGGCTCGGTCGTGACGTGGATGTAAATTACATGATGCACGCGACTCTTGATCGTGGGAATCTGGACGAGAGCAATACCCAGTGAGACAGACGCTCGCCGTGGTTCTGTTTGATCTTGATGGCACCTTGCTGGACACCGCGCCGGATTTCATCCGTTGCGTTAACCAGCTCAGAGAACGCCATAGCCTGCCGGCATTACCGCCGGAGACGATAAGACCTTCGGTCTCGAACGGTGCCCGAGCGATGATCGAAACCGGCTTCGGGCTTACCCCGGACCACACCGATTACCTGCCGAAGCATACCGCGTTTCTGGATCTGTACGAGGCCACCGTTGCCCAGGAAACGCGGCTGTTCCCGGGCATGGATAACTTGTTGTTATGGCTCGAGCGATCCCGGGTCCCCTGGGGCATTGTCACCAATAAACCCGTACGTTTCACCACGCCATTGCTGGCCGCCCTGGGGCTGGATAAGCGCTGCTCTGCGGTGGTGTGCCCCGACCACGTTACCCAGCGCAAACCCCACCCGGAGTCACTTTATCTGGCCCGTCAACAACTCGCAGCGGAATCCGGCCCGGGCATTTACGTGGGAGATCACCAGCGGGACATTGAAGCTGGCCGCAGTGCCGGTATGACCACCATTGCCGCCCGTTACGGCTACATCGATGAGCCCGATCAGGTCGGCGGCTGGAACGCTGATTACATGGTCGATTCTGTAGATGAGCTGGCCCTGCTGCTGGAGCGGCTGCAGGCCTCGCAGCAATAAATTTGGCCTGCAGTGTCGATCCATTGTTAAATCAGGCCTGATTCTGATTGCCGCAGCCGTTACAATAGGTCCTCTGATTAACATGTTACCGACGTCACCCGGAGACGATTCCCATGCACGACTATAAAGCCCCGGACGCCCTGCTGAAGGACCGGATCATCATGGTGACCGGCGCCGGCAGCGGTATCGGACGCACGGCCGCGAAAACGTACGCAGCTTACGGCGCCACCGTTATTCTTCTGGGCCGCACCATCTCCAAGCTCGAATCCGTCTACGATGAGATTGAGGCCGCCGGCCACCCTAAACCGGCGATCGTGCCGCTCAATCTTGAAGGTGCGGCAGTCAAAGATTATGAAGAGATGGCAATGACCATTGAGGACAACTTTGGTCAGCTTGATGGTCTGTTGCACAACGCCGCAATTCTGGGGCAGCGCACACCGGTTGAACAGTACGATCCGGAAACCTGGAATCGAGTGATGCAGGTAAATGCGACGGCACCGTTTCTGCTCAGCCGGGCGGTGATTCCTTTGCTCCGCAAATCCTCTGACGCGTCGGTCATATTCACCTCCTCCAGCGTGGGACGGAAGGCGAAAGCTTACTGGGGCGCCTACTCGGTATCCAAATTTGCCCTTGAGGGTCTCAGCCAGCTGATGGCGGATGAGCTCGATGATGAGCGCCATAACATTCGCGTAAACAGTTTGAATCCCGGTGCAACCCGCACCAATATGCGTGCCCATGCCTACCCGGCAGAGAACCCGGCGACCAATCCGACTCCCGAAGAGCTGATGTCCAGCTATCTCTATTTGATGGGTCCGGACAGTAAAGGTATTACCGGGCAGCAAATTGACGCGCAGAAAAAATAATGCAGCTGAGGTTCTTCACTACGTCCCACTGTCAGCTTTGCGAACGGGCAGAAGCCTTGCTCATACAAACGCCATGGCCGGAACCGATGCCGGTTGAGGCCATTGATATCGCGCAATCAGAGGCCCTGGTAGCAGAGTACGGTACCCGTATACCCGTGCTGAGACGGGAAGATACCGGCGCCGAGCTCGATTGGCCTTTCGACCAGGCCAGGCTGCTGGCCTTCCTGGCGCCCTGATACGGCTGATCACTGACCCGTAAAACCTGGGCGCATCCATAATTCCACGAGGTTCACCTGACATGCTGATGGTAATTTCCCCTTCAAAAAAACTGGACTACGAAAGCCCGTTAGCTACGGAGGAACGCACCCAACCGATGTTTCTGGATGATGCCTGCGAACTGATCGACCAGCTTAAAAAGCTTGAGCCCCATCAAGTCAGTAACCTGATGAGCATCAGCGAAAAACTCGGCCTGCTGAACGCCGACCGCTTCAGAAGTTGGCACACGCCGTTTACCCCGGACAATGCTCGCCAGGCGGTGTTGGCGTTCAAAGGCGACGTTTACACAGGTCTGGATGCAGAGAGCTTCCAGCCCGGGGACTTCACTTTCGCCCAGAGCCACTTGCGGATTCTGTCCGGCCTTTACGGTGTACTTCGCCCACTGGATTTGATGCAGCCTTACCGACTGGAGATGGGCACCCGATTCGAAAACAGTCGGGGTAAGGATCTCTACGCCTTTTGGGGGCAGACATTAACCGATACCCTGAACGATGAGTTGGCCAATGACGACGGCGTCCTGGTTAACCTGGCGTCCAATGAGTATTTCAAAAGTATTCAGCCCAAGGCCCTGGAAGGGCGCATCGTAACTCCTCAGTTCAAGGACTGGAAAAACGGGCAGTACAAGATGATCAGTTTCTATGCCAAGAAAGCCCGCGGTCTGATGTGCCGCTATGCCATCCAGAACCGGATCACCCAGGTCGGGGACCTGAAAGGCTTTAACCTTGAGGGCTACCGCTTCAGTGACGAGCAATCCAATGGCGACACCTGGGTATTCCTGAGAGATGAACAGACAAACTGAAAAGTGGATATTTGATGGAGTAACCGAATGAACGAAGCCGTTTTCTCCCAGATAGCGATGGCTGTATCGCTTACCGCCTTGATCGTCTTTATGGGATTTATTGTCTGGGACCTGGCCAAAAAGTCCGAAGCTGGCCGCTTTGGCACTTTCACCCTTTTTATCGTACTGGGTGCTGGCGTTTTCGGGTTCATTGTTAAAACTGTGATGGTCGAAGTCATGCAACTTTAGCCGGCACCTCAAACTCTTTTTCCTGAACCGATCTATAACAAGGACCGACCGCCCATGTGGTTTCGCAATGCCCGCGTTTTTCGTTTTACCAAACCTTTTGAGATCACCGCTGAAGTACTGGAAGAAAAGCTCCAGGAAGACACCTTCAAGCCGTGCGGCCCTCAGGAAACCGCCCGGCATGGCTGGGTGCCACCGCTCGGAAAGCATGGTGAACAATTGGTCCACAGTGCTAATGGCTACCACTTGATCACCCTGCGCAAGGAAGAGAAATTGCTGCCAGGCGCCGTGGTCAAGGAACTGGTGACTGAGCGTGTTGAAGCTATTGAAATCGAACAGGCCCGCAAGGTTCGCAAGAAAGAGAAGGATGAAATCAAAGAGCAGGTTCTACTTGAGATGCTGCCTCAGGCCTTCTCCAAGAATCGCCGCAGTTATGCGTATCTTGCGCCTCAGGACGGGGTGCTGGTGGTGGATGCGGGTTCGGCCAAGCAGGCGGAAGATCTGGCGTCAACACTGCGCAAAAGCCTTGGCTCGCTGCCAGTAAGGCCGCCAGTAGTCGAGCAGGCCCCGACTTTTACCTTTACCGGTTGGCTGAATGAAACCATTGACCTGCCCTCAACGCTGACCCTGGGTGACGAGTGCGAGCTCAAGGACACCAGCGAAGATGGTGGTGTTGTTCGCTGCAAGGGCCTGGACCTGCAGGGAGATGAAATTCGCAACCACCTGAACGCTGGCATGCAGGTGACCAAGCTCAGCGTGACCTGGGACGATAATGTCTCGTTCGTGCTTGATGAAGAGCTGGGTATTCGCCGGCTGAAATTCGGCGAAACCCTCCAGGAAAAGATGGACGATGTGGACACTGACGATGCAGCCGCCCGCTTCGACGCAGCCTTCTCGTTGATGACCCTGGAATTGGCGCAGCTGATTCCGGGGTTGCTGGAGGCACTCGGTGGCGAGGATCGCTCAGCGATTGTCGACGCGGCCTGAGCCAGCCGTTTACAGTGCCCGACCGCGTTAATCGGGCACAAACTTGAGCCGCTCCCGCTGCCAGGCTTTCTCCGGTTCGTTCAGCACGAGCCGGAGATCCATCACCTCCTCCTCCCGGTTAAACGTCACCTCAAAACCCAACCGCTCCGCCAGCTTCAGCATCGGCCGGTTGTCGTGCAGTACGTTACCAACCATTTCCACGGTGCCCCGTGAACGGCAGTAATCGATCATCTTCTGCATCAGTGTCATGCCAAGGCCTTCGCCTTTCATTTTATCATGCACCATGACCGCAAACTCGCAGCGCAAATTGTCCGCGTCGGTCCAGACCCGCACGGTGCCCAGAGTTTCTTCGCCTTCCCCGTTTTCGCGGGGGGCATTGGCGACAAAAACCATTTCCCGGTCATAGTCGATCTGCACCATCTGGGCGACGTCCTCCCGGGAGAAATGCTTGCGGTACTGAAAGAACCGATAGCGGATCGATTCCGGGGATTGCAACTCGTGGAACACCCGGTGGGCAGGTTCGTCTTCTGCCCGCGCAGCCCGGAGGATCACCCGACGCCCGGACTTCGGTAGCACGATCCACTCTTCAAGCTCCCTCGGGTATGGCTGGATAATCGGCCGACCGGGTTTTGTCGAGAGGTCAATCGCCACCTCCACCGCAACTGCGCCCTCGTCATTAAACAGCAGTGGCAGAATTTCGAGGCCTTTGATCTCGGGAATATCAATCACAATCTGCGACAGGGTAACCAGCGTTTCGCCAATTGCCCGGATGTCTTCCTCAGGGCGGAGACTGAACTCTTTCAGCAACTTATACATGTAGGTGCGTTTCAAAAGCTCCCGTGCCAGCACCATGTTGAGCGGCGGCAGTGCGATTTGCCGGTCCGAGATCACATTGATGTGAGCGCCCGCAGCACCGCAAACCACCAACGGGCCAAAGGTGGCATCCCGGGTGATGCCCACACTGAACTCAATGCCACCTACATGCTGATAGGTGTGCTGCACGGCAAAGCCCAGGAACCCGCTATCGGGATAGCTGTGGCGATATTCATCCATGAGGATCTTGCAGGAATCCAGAATGGCACTCTCACTGTTTAAGCCCTGGATTGTCGTGCGGTAACCACTGCCCCCTTTTTTGTGCTCCATAAAAGGGTGGCAGGACAGTTCGTGGACCAAGGTTATGTTGATCGGGCGGCGCTCAACTGCAAAAACCTCCAGCACCCCTTCCACGTCATCACAGTACTGGGTTTCTACCGTTTTGATGCCGTAGTCGCGTATGACCTCCCGGGCCTCTTCGCTGGTTAAATGCAGGCGCTTCGCCCTTAGGGCATTCAGTACCAGTTTTCGTGTGTGGGTGCGGTCGGCAAAATGGTCCGTGAACGATTCGGGAGTTTCCTTCAGCAGGCGCTGAACACGCTGATGATTCACATGCTGCATGAACGCCTTCACGGCTTTTTCCGGCGAGAAAAAAGACGGCAGCCCCGCCCGGTAAAATTCGTCCCGGGCATCCATAACAGTGCTTTGTCCCAGCCAGCAGGTAAACACATTCAACCGTGTACCCTTGACCGCTTGCACCACTGAATCGGCAATCTGCAGGCTGTCTTCAGTCAGGCTTGGGGCGTATAGCACCAGTACATTGGCCACGCCGGGATCCCGGGCCAGTATGCGGATCGCATTGGCGTAGAGTTCCGGACAGGCATCGTAGTTAAGGTCGATCGGGTTTTTACGGGTCCAGTACGGGGGCAGATGTTCCGCCAGGGCATCAATGGTTTTGGGTGCCAGCTCGGCGAGCTCGCCTCCGAGGGCAGCAAGTCTGTCAACCGCCAACACGCCCGGCCCAACGCCGTTGGCCATGATGGCGAGAGACTCCTTGCGCAAAGGCCGCATGCGGGTAAGTGTTTCAAGGGCATCGAACATCTGGTCCAGCCCGTCTACCCGCAACACACCCCCACGTTGCAGCATGGCGTCAAAAATCGGGTCGCTGCGGCTGATACCTGCAGGCAGGGCGTAAGGAAACCATTCGGATTCGGGCACGCGTCCGCTTTTCACCGCAATCACGGGTTTGGTTCGGGAAGCCACACGCACCGCCGACATGAATCGCCGTGTGTTGGGAATATTCTCGATGTGCAGAAGGATGGCGCGGGTATGGCTGTCCTGGGCGAGGTAATCAATCAGATCATCATGATCAATGTCCATCCCGTCACCCAGTGTAAGAAAGTAGGAAAACCCCACCCCCCGGGCAAAGGCCCAGTCAATCAGTGAACTCGCAACTGTGCCGGACTGGCCGATAAACGCTACCTTACCCGGGATAACCCCCATATGGGCATAAGTCGCGTTCAGGCTGCGCCCCGGCACCATCAAACCGATGGTGTTCGGCCCCAGCACACGGACGCCCGTCTCCCGGGCAGCATCCCGCACCGAATACATCAGAGGCTGCCCGGTTTTGCTGTGGGCCCGTGACATCCCGCCAGTCATCACAATGGCGGTTCTGACACCGGCTTTACCAAGTTTCCTGATCAGTTTCGGGACGGTATCCGGGGGCGTGCAGATAATGGCAAGGCTGGGGCTGAAGTCCATCTGGGAGATCCGGCGTATGCAGGGTACCCCGTGAACATTTTCATAATCATGCTCGTTAATCACCAGCAGGCGGCCGGGATAGCCGCCGCCCATGATGTTCCTTAATACCATGCCACCCAGATTGTCGGCGCGTTCGGAGGCCCCGACGATGACAATCGATGCCGGGTTGAAAAGACTTTCGAGATAGCGGGTACCCAAATCAGGCCTCCTTGTGAAAAGCGACGGCTGGCGTTTTTTGCTCCGGCGGCAGGTGCGTGTCCTCACCTTAGGCACTTGGGGGACCATGTAAAACGTCAATCGAGGATATCGTCAAACTTCGAGCAAAGAAAGGCAGCAGTATGCCGTCATCCCTGATAAAATTTTAATCAAATAACAGCAACCCGGACTTATCGAGCCGGTTCAGGATCGGATGCGTTATGACCACCGCGTTTTTTTCACACGATGATTGCCTGAAACACACCATGGGAGCCGAGCACCCGGAATCGCCGCAAAGGCTGGCCGCGATTGTCAGTTACCTTGCCGATACCGAGTTGGAGCAGACGCTGGACTGGATCAAACCAGAAGAAATTACCCGGGATCAGTTATTGGCAGTCCATCCGGAACGCTATCTGCATCAGCTTGACCTGATGCAGCCCACTCGCGGCCGGGTATTTACCGATCCGGACACCGCGATGATGCCCGACACCCTGAGAGCCGCCAGACTGGCAGCCGGGGCAAACGTTCAGGCCGTGGACATGGTGATGAGTGGCCAGATCACTAACGCGTTCATTTGCGCCCGGCCCCCTGGGCACCACGCCGAACGTACCAAGTCAATGGGCTTTTGCTTCTATAATAATGTAGCACTGGCAGCGGCGCGGGCACTGAACTTTCATCATCTGGAACGGATTGCCGTTATTGATTTCGATGTACACCAGGGTAACGGTACCGTAGACGCTTTTCAGGGTGATGACAGGGTTCTGATGTGCTCCAGTTTCCAGCACCCGTTCTACCCGCATTCCCACGTTCACCGGCAGGCCGAAAACATTGTCAATACCCCGATAACGGCCGGCACCTCAGCGAAAGACTATCGCAAGATTGTGGAAGCCCAGTGGTTGCACAAGTTACAGGACTTCAAGCCGCAACTGGTGCTGGTGTCGGCCGGGTTTGACGCCCACCGGCTGGACCCGTTGGCAGAGCTCAACCTTGAAGCAGAGGATTATCGCTGGCTGACAGACATGCTCACCAGTGTGGCCCACGATTCAGCCAATGACCGCCTGATCTCAACCCTCGAGGGTGGCTATCATCTGAAAGCCCTGGCCGAGAGCGTTACCGCACACCTGGAGGGTCTGTCAGCCATTCGATAAACCCGACCTAGCCGTTGGCATCGTCTATGTAGGTGCTGTTGGCGCGTTGTAATGCAGGCCGCCCGCCCTGACGTTGCAGGCGAATCGTGGTTCGGCGGTTATCCGCCGCTCGCTGTGAAGCAGGAAACTGATCACCGTGGGCGCGAACCGTCAAGCGGTCCTCCGGGATGCCCTGCTCTTTCAGATACTCCGCGACAATATTGGCACGCTGCTCGGATAAGGCTCGGTTATTGATCCGGCTGCCAATGCTGTCGGAATGGCCATCCACAAACACCCGTTCTACCGTCGAGTCAGCCTGTACATAGAGCACTATCGAATCCAGCAACTCGTAATCGGCGTTCGACAACCGCGTACTTCCGGAGGTGAACGGAATCCGCGAGCGTTTTATCTGATCGTAATTTACCGGCAACAGGCTGGCGACACAGCTACGGTAGCTCTCGAAAGAGCGCGCAAAGTTGATGTTGGAGAGACTGATACGGATGCTCTCGTCGCTGTACCAGGCTTGCCGACTCAGAGTCGGCGCCATCCCCTCAAGCAGCCCCCCAATGATCAGCATCGATTGCCTGGCATCCAGCGTGACCGGCCGGTGGCTCTCATCCACGTCGATGTGACCAATTGAGCGCGGGTTGGACCCGGGACGCCAGGCTGGCGCTTCAACGATCAATTGGCCCCGTCCGGGGCGCATCAACCGGTTACCGGACTCAAGATAAAACGATAGCTCTTTGCCCGCCTGATGCCGGAACACAGCCTTGCCGTAACTTGGAACATCGTGGGTCAACGTGCAGTCGAAAACCGACTCCGACAGATACCACTGGCTGTTTTCGATGCCCGCACCGTATCGGGCACCCAACGCTGGCGCTACCATCAACGCCAGCGCCACTAGCGCTGATAGTCTGCCCCGCAATAAATGGATCATGGCCTGTCGTCCGTCTGGTCATAAAATCAACTGGTGCCGAGATAACCTGCGCACCGGACAACCAGCGTCCAAAACCGCTGGAGAAAACAGATACGCAACAGGGTTAACGGCAGACAGAGTGTATTCTTTAACTCCTGCCGATCACCCATGAAATACTGCTTCTGGTATACTCCTCCCCTCTTGATATTCTGACCACAATGACCAGGACGAAGCCGCCGCATGACCAAGCGCCTGACCCTTACCCTTCCCGACGACTGGCATCTCCATCTGCGCGACGGCGACGTGCTGGCAGACGTTGTACCGGCCACCGCCCGCTGCTTTGGCCGGGCCATTGTGATGCCCAATCTGACGCCCCCGATTACCACTGCCGACGCGGCGCTGGCCTACCGTGAGCGCATATTGGCCGCTCGCGGCGACCACCAGGGCTTTACGCCCCTGATGACGCTGTATCTGACGGAACAGACCACCCCGCAGCAGATTCGTGAAGCCCACCAGGCGGGTATATTGGCAGCCAAACTTTATCCTGCCGGTGCGACCACCAACTCAGCCTCTGGCGTGAAGGATATCCGCAGTATCAGTGAGGTTTTGGCGGCCATGGCCAAGTGCGGCATGTTGCTGCTGGTTCATGGCGAAGTAACGGCTTCGGACATCGATATTTTTGACCGCGAAAAAGTCTTTCTTGAGCAAGTACTGGCGCCGACCCTTGAGCTGTTCCCCGACTTGAAAGTCGTGCTTGAACACATTACCACGGCAGATTCTGTTGATTTTATTCGTCAGCACACCACAGGCATGCTGGGCGCCACCCTCACGCCCCAGCACCTGATGTATAATCGCAACAACATGTTAATGGGCGGCATTCGGCCACATTTGTATTGCCTGCCGATTCTCAAGCGTCAACGCCATCAGCAGGCGCTTCAGGATGCAATAGTAAGCGGCGATACCCGATTCTTTCTTGGCACAGACTCAGCGCCCCACAGCCGCGGCCGTAAAGAAGCAGCTTGTGGCTGCGCGGGCTGTTACTCTGCCTTCGGCGCCATTGAGCTTTATGCCGAGACCTTTGAGGATCTGGGCGTGCTGGATAAACTGGAAGCCTTTGCCAGCTTTAACGGTGCGGACTTTTACGGCCTGCCCCGAAACCAGCAAACCATTACACTGCTGAAAGAGCCCTGGTCAGTACCTGACGAACTGCCCCTGGGCAATGACACCATTGTGCCACTGAGAGCCGGGGAGACGATTCGCTGGCGCCTAGCCGACCCGACCAAAACTATCCAAGGAGTTTGAGTGACTGACGAAACAACGCAGCCGTCCCCAATGGCGGCTCGATTCCGGGGCTTCCTCCCGGTGGTGGTAGATGTGGAAACCGGTGGATTCAACTGTCGTACCGATGCGCTGCTGGAAGTGGCCGCCGTTATTCTCGAGCTTGATGAAGATGGCTGGCTACGCCGCCAGCAGACCATCGTTCAGAACATCGACCCCTTTGAGGGCGCCAATCTTGAGCAGTCAGCACTGGATTTTACCGGCATTGACCCCTGGGATCTGGAACGGGAAGCGGTGCCAGAGCGGGAAGGTTTGAGCGAGATTTTCAGCCCGATCCGCAAGGCGGTGAAAGCCCAGGGCTGCAAACGTGCGGTTCTGGTCGGCCACAATGCCACCTTCGATCACAACTTCCTGTTCGCAGCGGCAAATCGGGCAGATATTCGGCGCAACCCGTTTCATCCATTTTCAACCTTTGATACCGCCACGTTGGCGGGTCTGGCTTACGGCCATACGGTTCTGGCTCAGGCCTGCAAGCTTGCCGGCATTCCGTTCAATAACAAGGAAGCCCACTCCGCCGCCTACGATGCGGAGAAAACTGCCGATCTATTCTGTGGAATTGTCAATCGCTGGAAAGAACTCGGTGGTTTTCCGCCCCCGGTTATTGATGATAGCGAAGAGTAAACAGGCCAAAAAAAACCCCGCTCATTTAACAGAGCGGGGTTTTTCATACTGCCGGAGCGCCTTACAGACCGCTAGCATTCTCTGACAAGTACTTGGCAACGCCATCAGGAGACGCGTCCATACCTTTATCACCCTTCTTCCAACCGGCAGGACAAACTTCGCCATGCTCTTCATGGAACTGAAGCGCGTCTACCAGACGTACCAACTCGTCGATATTACGGCCCAGCGGCAGATCGTTGATGATTTGTGAACGGACAATGCCTTCTTTGTCGATCAGGAAAGCACCGCGGAACGCCATACCACCTGCAGACTCGACGTCAAATGCTTTGGCGATGTCATGGTTCATGTCAGCCGCCATGGTGTAACGCACTTTACCAATACCGCCTTTGTCTTCAGGCGTGTTGCGCCAGGCGTTGTGAGTAAAGTGGGAATCAATGGATACGCTGATTACTTCAACGCCACGCTCTTCAAAAGCGTCCATCCGATTGTTCAGAGCAATCAGCTCTGACGGGCATACGAACGTGAAATCCAGCGGGTAGAAGAAAATAATCGCCGGTTTGCCATTGATGGCTTCAGACAGATTGAATTCGTCAACGATTGTCCCGTCACCCATTACGGCGGGAACGGTGAAATCCGGTGCGGGTTTGCCTACTAAAACTCCCATGATGAAATCTCCATGTGTCAGCGGTGGGATTAAAAGCAAAGCCGGACGAGTGTCCGGCCCTGAAAAATCGTGTTGGCTCTATATATGAGGCCCGGCCAACAAACTTCAACCCCGATATCATCACCTTGAATGAAATTCATGACACGCTGATGTCAGGCCGCAGGCGACCAGGGCCTGCCGCCCGCAACCGGCATTTCAGGAGTTACCAGTGGATACCCCGCAAAATGGCGGCAAAGGCCACCTGTTCTGTGGAAACCCGGGGCTTTTCACCCTTACGCACGCCACCCAGAGAGGGCGTATCCGGGAACATCCGATACCCGGTATTCATCAGAATTTCACCCATTTTCGGCGCCACGGCGTGAAGTACCTGGGCGAAAATGCCCAGACGCGTGGCAACGCGTTTAGGCCGGTAAACGATTGCATCAACAACCAGGTCGGCGGCTTCCTCCGGTGACAGCGTCGGAACCGAATCGTAGATTTTGGTAGGCGCAATCATCGGTGTTTTGACCAGCGGCATATTGATGGTCGTGAAGTTGACGTTGTAGTCCGACCACTCCGAAGCCGCACAGCGACTGAAAGCGTCCAACGCCGATTTCGAGGCAACGTAGGCCGAGAAACGGGGCGCATTGGTCAGCACGCCAATGGAGGATATATTGATCACATGGCCACGGCGATTTTCCAGCATGGTAGGCGCAAAGCCCATGATCAGGCGTACTGAGCCGAAATAATTCAGCTGCATGGTGCGCTCGAAATCGTGGAAGCGTTCAAAGGACAACGCCAGCGACCGGCGAATGGAGCGACCGGCGTTGTTGACCAGCACATCGACCTGGCCGTGGTTATCCAGAACAGTCTTCACGAATCGGTCACAGTCTTCCATGTCCGAAAAATCACACTGGTAAGCGTGAACATTACCGCCTTTGGCTTCCAGTTCCGCCACTACGTCGTCCAGCTTGTCCTTGGTACGGGCACCGATGACCAGAATGGCGCCAGCTTCGGCAAGTTTGTGGGCTGTTGCAAGGCCGATACCCGAGGTTGCGCCGGTAACAACGCAAACACGACCTTCAACCGCCCCTTGCAACGTACGGTCCTTGAACAGATCCGGGTCCAGATGACGTTCCCAGTAATCCCAGATAACGGGAGCGTAACTCTCAAGCCGCGGAACAACGATGCCGGTGTCCTTCAGGGCCCGCTCGGTTTCGCGGGCATCAAACCGGGTGGGGTAATTGATGAACGACATCACCGACGGCGGGATACCCAGATCATCCAGAATGGCACTGGTGAGGCGTTTCACTGGTGGCAGGTTTTTCACGCTTTGCCGGATAAACGGCGGGATAAAGCCGAACATCCGTGCATCAATACGCATTGCCATACGGGGTGCATGGCCTGCTTCGGCGAATATATTCAGGATCTCACCTACTTTGTAGGGATCAGAATCGACCAGGTGGAAACAGTTGCCGTCCTCACCGTCGAGGTGAGCGATATGGTCCATAGCGTTAACGACGAAATCCACCGGAACCACATTCAGGCGACCGCCCTCGATGCCGATGGTGGGCACCCACTGGGGCAGAGCGTTGCGGATCTTCTGGATCATCTTGAAGAAGTAATAAGGTCCGTCGACCTTGTCCATCTCACCGGTTTTCGAGTGGCCGATCACCATACCCGGCCGGTAGATGCGATAGGGAATCTTGCACTCTTCCCGTACTACTTTTTCCGATTCATGCTTGGTTTTCAGATAGGGATGCTCGAGGCCTTCAGCTTCCTCGAACATGTCTTCACGGAACGTCCCCTTGAACAGGCCTGCCGCTGCGATGGATGACACATGCTGGAAGCACCCTGCCCCCATGGCGGTCGCCGCATCAATGGCGTTGCGGGTGCCTTCGATATTCACCACGGACTGGGACTCTTCATCTGCCCCCATGTCGTACACAGCAGCCAGGTGGAATACGTGATCGACTTTGCCTTTCAGCGTTTTGAAGGTTTTTGCGTCGATGCCCAGTTTCGGTTGCGCCAGATCTCCGATCACGGCTTTGACCTGATCATCCGTGGCGCCCCAGCGCTCGCGCAGCCTGTCCAGCTTGCCGAGGGACTGTTCCCGAACCAGAACATGGACAGTGCCACCCCGGGCCAGCAACTTTTCTACCAGAAAACGACCGATAAACCCGGTTCCACCTGTTAAAAAGTAATTCATGAATACCTCATCCTGCTTGTCATTGTGATGTCCTGATCGTGCCGCATTGTACTTAATTGTTTTTCTCATGTATTGTCGTTTTTTACAGAATTTACTCATTAACTGCTTGTTTTTAATTGAGTAAAAACTCTAAAACATCGTTCAAACCACACTCCAGTCAAACCGTCCTGGAAACCAAGTTGTCTTGAGATTAGCACAGCCCCGCCACACCGCGTTGAGAGTGAGCGTCTGCCGTCCCTACCTCACAGCCAATGATTAAAAGATAGACATGAAATGGGCCGCCGCCGGTGACATAATCATGCCATCAAAACATCCTTCCATCTGCAAAATCCGGGTACTTGTCATGGCCAACCAGAACGCTAACGCAGAACGCTATATTTCCATTGCCCGCGCCTGCCTGAAGGCTATTAATGAAACCGCGTCTGAAAAAGGCTCCAGAGAAGAAAAAATTCAGGCTGTTTACGAAGCCATTGATACGGCTTTTCAGGAAGAGTTCGCAGAGTATCGGCAATCCGTTGCAGTGATGGCGTCCGTATTGGAACGTATCGCCGGCGGACAGCTGGATGCTGACAGTGCAGCCAGCCTCGCCCGAAAGACGCTGGACCAGCAACCTGCCAGCACCCGTGATTCCGTTATTCACTGAATCGGGCTACTTTTACCTGAAGGACACCGCCAATGCTTAACCGCACAGTACACCACTCAGGGTGGGTCACAGTCGTCCTGACCTGCTTTTTCCTGTTGGTCAGCGTTGTGGCTCAGGCCGCTGTTTCTCCGGCCAAGAGCCCGAATGACCAAAGCGATTACCGGTACCTGGAACTGGACAACGAGCTGAAAGTTCTGCTCGTCTCGAATCCCGACGCTGACATGGCAGCCGCTTCACTGGATGTCGCGGTCGGCAGCGGTGATGATCCAACTGACCGTGAGGGCCTGTCCCACTTTCTGGAACACATGCTGTTTCTAGGGACCGAAAAGTATCCCGACGCAGGAGAATACCAGCAGTTTATAAAAAGTCACGGCGGCAGCCACAATGCCTTTACAGCGTTTCAGGACACCAACTATTTCTTCGATGTGCAGGCCGATCAACTCGAGCCCGCCCTTGATCGTTTCGCACAACAGTTCTCAGCACCGCTTTTTACCGCCGAACTGGTCGAACGGGAGCGCCGGGCTGTGCACTCGGAATACAGCTCAGCCTTGAAGGATGATGGCCGCCGAATCTACTCGGCGAAAAAAGCGGCAGCCAATCCAGAGCACGCTTACAGCCAATTCGCCGTCGGTAATCTCACGACCCTTGATGACACTGACCAGCGCCCCCTCAGAGCGGACCTGCTCGAGTTCTGGCGCAACCATTACTCATCCGATGTCATGACGCTGGTGGTGATGGGACCGCAACCTCTGGAAGAGCTGGAAGCCATGGTGCGGCCGAGGTTTGCCGAGATTGAAAACAGGAACCTTGCACCCAAGGAACACACAGCACCGCTGTTCAAGCGCGAAAACCTGCCGGCCATCCTGCAAGTGCAGGCGCTCAAGGATATCCGCCGGTTAACCCTGACCTTTCCGATTCCGTCCCAGCAGGACCACTACAAGAGCAAGCCTGACCATTACGTAGCCAACCTCCTGGGCCACGAAGGCCCCGGCAGCCTGTTGGATGTTCTGAAACGGCAGGGTCTGGTAGAAAGCCTGTCAGCGGGCATAGGAATGGATACCGGCAGCAATGCCACCCTTGAGATATCCATGGCTTTGACACCGGAGGGGCTGGCGCAACGGGACGTCATCCAGGCATTGACCTTTGACTACATCGATCTGGTGAGGTCGAAAGGTATCAATCGCCAGTATTTCGAAGAAATGCAAAAGCTCGCAGAGATCAGCTTTCGTTTCCGGGAGCAACCCAATCCGATCCAGCTGGTAAGCCGCCTCTCCATGCAAATGCACCATGTGGACCCGGAAGACGTACTCCGGGCACCCTGGGTAATGGAAAACTATACCCCGGCCCGCTACCTGGAACTGTTGAACCACCTCACCCCTGACAACGTCCTGATCACCGTGGTAGCACCGGAAGAGCCAGCACCCGAAGTTGAGCGAACCACCTGGTATGACACCGTTTATAGCCTTACCCCCATAGCACCGGCGTCAGTTACCGGAACGGTTCCCGAAGCGTTGGCCAACCAGTTGGCACTGCCGGACGCCAATCCGTTCATTCCTGAAGAGCTGGGCATGGTAGCGGGCGCCAGCATGGAGCAACCAATCCAGCTGACCAAAGGCAACTCCGCCGGCGATATTGAACTCTGGTATGCACGCAACACCGAATTCAAGACCCCCCGGGCCAATGTCTACCTCAGCCTGCGATCGCCCGGTGCCCGCGCCTCTGCCCGCAGCCAGGTGCTGACCCAGTTGCTGGTGGATGCCATCAATACCAACCTTAACGCATGGGCCTACCCGGCCCAGCTGGCAGGCCTGGACTACGCGGTATATAACCACCTGCGCGGTGTAACCATTCGGGTGGGGGGATATAGCGATAACCTGCATCTGCTCATGAGCCGGATTCTGAGTCAGTTCGCGGCCCCGACCATCACCGAGCAACGCTTCAACATCGCGCGCCGGCAATTGATTGACGAGCTCAGGAACCAGTCCCTCGAACGGCCGGTGCAACAAGCTTCCACTGTGCTTCAAAGTGCTCTGATCGAAGGGGCCTGGACCGTTGAGGAAAAACTGGAAGCTGCGGAAGCCGTTACTCTTGATGAGCTCGAGCGATTTGCCAAGGTACTGCTGGAGCAGGTTGACCCGGTAATGCTGGCCCACGGTAATCTTACCGAAGCCTCGGCCCTCAACCTCACCCGGTTTGCAGAAGCTCTGGTCCTCCAGGAAAGCGCCCCGATCGAGGTCCCGCGCAGCGGCGTCCACACTTTACCCCCGGGCCTCACGGACCTTCGGATGCAGGTTGATCATCCGGACACCGGTTACGCGCTTTACCTGCAGGGGAACAGTACAACATTTGCGGAGCGCGCCGGGTACAGACTCCTCGCCCAGATTGTGAGCGCCCCGTTTTATGAGCAGATTCGCACCCAGCAGCAACTCGGCTATGTGGTTTACGCCACCAGCTATGAGATTCTGGAAACCCCGGCCCTGGGCTTTATTGTGCAGTCACCGAGTGCAACAGCGGAAGAAATCGACACCGCCACCCGGGAGTTCAGCCAGGCATTTGCCGATACCTTGCAGCAAATGACCGAGGCAGAACTGGAGCGCGAGAAACAGGCTGTCATCAGCGGGTTATTGGAACGTGAGCGGTCACTGGGCGACATTTCCGAACGCTTCTGGCGAGAGATTGACCGGGGCGAAACCGACTTCAATTCCCGCCAGCAACTGGCCGACGCTGTCCGGGAGGTCGACCATGCTGACCTTATTGCCAGCTACGAGTCAGCAGTTATCGAACGCAGTAAAGCGCTGAAAGTGATCACCACTGACGAGCCCGGCAACATGAAGGCCGTTATCGAGCAGCTTCGTGAGCGCCCGACAGTCGAATAAAACGCTCCCAATCCTCGGCTTCGTCAACATCCCACCGCGGCTCTAACAGGCGGTGGGATAAACCTAGTTCCCGCAATTGCCCGCAGGTTTGCTCCAGAACCTGCGGGCTCCCCCAGGCTATACCGTCGAGCATACCTGGGGTGGTCCGGCGTGCCCCGATGAGAACATAGCCGCCATCATCCGACGGCCCCATGACCACATCAGTCTGATCCAGCGCCGACACTGCCTCGGCCACATAACCGGCCTCAACCGACGGACAATCACTGCCGACAATCAGCACCTTGTGATACTGCTCCAACCCCGATGCCAACGCATGTTGCATCCTGGCGCCCAGATCTGAGCCTTCCTGGAAGCATTGAGCTACGCTCGCAGCGAGAATTTTATCCAGTACAGAGTCAGCCTCAACCGGCGGAGCCGCCAAAGTCCGGTCCCACCAGAACTCCACTGGCAACCCCGTGGCCAGCAGATTATCCAGAACCGCAAGCGTCAGGCGTTGATGTGCCGCCAAAGCGCCCTGCTCCCCCAACGCCGGAATCAAACGGGTTTTGACCTTACCCAGCTCCGGCCATTTGGCAAACTGGATCAGCAACACATTCTGGTCAGGGCTTGCGGACATCGGACCGGTATACCTTTGCAAGTTCATCAGGGGATTCCCCACGCCAATAGCGCCAGCGCAGCTGCCACATCAGCAAGATAGTTCGCCACGCGCCCTGCCGTTGCCAGCGACGGCTGTCAGTGACAACCGGATCAGAGACGCAGTATGGGCGGGAAGCCAGTTTTAACCGGCCAGAGAATTCAACATCTTCCATCAGAGGTATATCCGCGAAACCACCCAGGGCATCAAAGGTCGAGCGGCGCACGAACATGGCCTGATCACCGGTGGCAATTCCGGTCAGCCGGGAACGTTGGTTCATAAACCAGGCAATCACCCGGAACAGTTTCCTGTCGCCGGTGAGACGCACATCAAACCGCCCCCAGTGCCGGGAACTCTGGAAGAATTCACCCAGACGATCGGCAGCACCCACCGGCAGCTGTGTATCGGCATGAAGGAACAGCAGCACATCGCCCCGGGCACTGGCAGCGCCCATGTTCATCTGAACCGCGCGGCCCCTCTCTCCAGCCAGCACCCGGTCACAATAACCGGCAGCCCGCTCACGGGTTCCATCATCACTGTCACCATCCACCACAATGACCTCATGCCCGGATTGTCTGAACGAATCCAGAGCCTTGAGGGTTTCGACAATGGTTTCAGCTTCCTGCCAGACAGGAACAATCACACTGATTACAGGATACGTAGAGGCCATAAAACAGGACAATACCACATCAAACAGCGGTCACGCCTTGAGACAGGCGACCGGTACCGCTATCATACCGCCGCTGCAATCAGTTTGCCCCAGTAGCTCATCTGGATAGAGCGTCCCCCTCCTAAGGGGAAGGTAGCAGGTTCGAGTCCTGCCTGGGGCACCATTAAAATCAAAGGTTTACGACCATAAAACCCATTCCCGAAAAGCAGAATAGCCATTCTGGGTCACTCCCTGGGTCATTTTGAAGGTTGGTGCGCCCTACTTTGCCTCTTCTCTCATAGAGAGATATCGCTTTGCCTCTTTAGGAATTGTCGACCGGCAACTGTCTCGTTAATAGACTCATACCTGACCCTCTATTTCTGTCGTCACTCCAACCGAAAAAATGAAATGACCATGACGACACATCACGAATTTCTGAGCACCACCTACCCTGATGAACTGGCTCTCAAAAGGGCTGAAGGAGTCCGGATAGACGTGGCCTACCCGCTCGATCTATCTGGCAGCGAGGCTGGATTGCCACTCTGGCGCGTAGACCTCAACAACCAGGAACCTGTATTCACAACCAATCTGGCCGACGTAGAGGCCGCTATGCTGTCCTCGAAACTGCACCGGGTAACAGAAGTGGAGATAGTGAACCTGTAATCAGTCCGCGTCGGGCATGGTCGCAAGTGGAGTTAGTCGTTGGCAGCTAATTGGTCCGGGCTTATCCCCGCTCGTTCAGCCGGTTTAGCCCTTGTGCGCTCACGTATGGCGTGCCACGCCTACCGGGCGCTGTCTGACGAGATGCAACTACGGGGACTGGGGGCGGCATTGTCTATCCCGCGTCTCACCAACCAACGGCGGGACTGGGCAGGGCGGAAAGGCTTCAACTGCTCACAGGAACATGATGAGCGGGGAAGGCGCACCAGACCGGAGAAGCGGGCAGCACACACTTAACCTCAAACCACCTACCCCACCCCCCCGGGGTACACCAGACGTGTGCAATTCCCACCCTCTTAGGGCTCTCAAGAAAATATGAGTAAATTTTGAACTTTCCGACCCGAGGGCTCGCGACTCCTATCAATACCCGACTTGACCCCCTTCATCATCCGGTGCAACAGGAAAGCATCTACAATGGGTGCGCTTCCACGGTGCAACCTGTCCACAGGACTTGTGGTCTTAGTTCAGCATAATCAGGGAGGGGTTCTACCCCGTTTTCACGGACGGATCTGAAGCTGCCTCCATTTGAGGCTGCGGGGTGTCCGGATTATCGGGGGAAGTCCAACCTGCTGCTGTTTTTATGACCGGCATTCATCTATAAACGCGTCGATCCAATCAGTCTCTTCGAGCCGCGCTTCAAGCTTGTATATCCTGGTCAACCGATAAAATCGGGCCACGTAGCCACAGGCTCCACTTGGCGGAAGCCATTCATTCGGTCCTCTCGCCCCTTTGCTCCTGTTGAGAGAGGCTTCAACAGGCCACAGATTGCGTTCGTCGTTTGCAAACCTTTCTCGTCTCGCGTCAGACCAGTTGCTTGCGCCCCTCTCCCAGGCCCAGGCGAGCGGCACCACGTGATCAATGTCGATCTCGCTGCTGTTCTGTATCACGTTCCCTGTGAAAGGGCTGACCCAGCGACCACTGACAACTCGACAGCCTTTGTCCGTCCCAAAACGCACGGTCGTGCTGGACGTTGCAATCAATGCCTCGGCACGACTGTCCTGGCAATCACCATCTTCATCGTCCCAACCGTGACCAAAAGCAGACCGCTCATAGGCTTCAGGGGAGGCTCTAGTTGATTTGGTTGAGTGCGTTTCAGCCACCCCCTTGGGTAGGCGCCCTCCACTTGCGAGGCACTCCTCAAGGGAATCAAACGCACGGAAGTTCTGGGTCCGTTCGTAGTGGGAGCTTGTCGGTGGATGACAGATGCCTGAAGACGTTTTTTTGATGGTTTCAGCAGACACAGGCTCAAACCCAATGACGAGTATGAGCGCCAGTAATGAAGACGGGAGATACCGCAACTACTTCTCCTTAAATACAAAAAGCGTAATTTGGCGGCCATCGTATCGGGAACGGCCTCGCTCGTCTCGCTGTAGGAGATATCCCAATCGTTTTGCAGTGATATCGGCTTTCGCCGGGCGCCCAAGTCGCAGATACTGGTTGGGAGTCAATTGATCCGGAGGATCGGGGCTCAACGCCGGCAAGGATGCCAGGCAAACGCGACACCTGCCCAGTGGTGTGACCCGCCAGGGAGAGGCCTGGCTCCCTTCGTACTCAAATCTTGTTCACCATAACCTCAGATTATGCGCAGTGAAAATCCGGTATTACAGGCCTAATCTTTTTTCTCTCCCATTGATTGATTTTCTTTGACAGATAAGATGTATGTATAGCCAGCATCAATGAAGAAAACCCATTATATGGTATATAATTCAGTTGTCGGAGCACTATATATAGTTCTGGCATCTTTCGCACTAATGGCACTTCGGAAGATTTCCAATGCCTGTTTATGCAATATCGTATGACCTGAACTCACCAGGTCAAAAATATCAGAGAGTAAAAGATGCAATTGAAAGTTGTGGAGATTCTATCAAACCAATGGAATCATTTTGGTTAGTCGATAGCAGTCTGACTTACTTGCAGATCTCGCAAAAAGTGCGTCAAGCACATGATGATAATGACAGGCATCTAGTTATGCGGATGTCGAGTGAGAATCAGGGATGGCTAACACAAGATGCATGAGATTGGCTAAACCAGCGTCAACATAAACTAGCTGCTTAGGAGGAAATACATGGCTAGCACTAAAAGCGGTAAAAAGAAGGTGCACGTGCCAGAGCACCAGAGAAAAGGTAAGAACGGTGAACGCACGAAAGTGCGAGAGCATTACCGCTCTACCCCTAATTAAAGCAATCAAATAAACTATACCTTTCACCGGGCGGCAACCCGGTGAAAGGTATTTAAAAACCTAGCCTCACATTTAGCAACCTTTTCTCGGAAAAATTTTGTAACAGTCGTTTAATGAGGTTACCAGGAAACTGATGTGGTAAAGCTAGCGCCTAATTATCAATTCCTTAATTTATATAGATTTTTCCAAGGCATCCATAATTTTAGCCCGTATTTCTTTGGGATCTCCTCGTTCCATCGTCACCATCACGAACACCGCTTTACCTTCCGAAGCCTTTGCCCACTGCTGACCGATGAGTTCTTTCTCCTGCGAGTCTCGGCTTTCCTGTGGCGTCCGGTTTTTGCCCTTGTACTCAACGACAAGCAAGCGACCATCTTCCATGAGGGCAACAAAGTCAGGGTAGAACTTGTCAGTTGATGTTGGCAGAGAAAAAGAATTCCGATGCCTACTGACATTTCTTGCCCAATATTTGAGGCCAGGCAGCATGTCGAGTGCGAAGGCACACTTAACCTCTTCGCCATCGTCTTTACCGTCAAAGGTGGGTACTTCGTTTGAGCCCATAAAGTGGTTATTGAATTTGTACATTCCGCGATACTTGAGGACGTCAACATACATGTCATCGAAGAAGCGAACGCCTTGGTCAAACGAGACTTCAACGCGTGCTGTTTGGCCGAAGAGATTAGTCTGATAGACCGTGTCACGTTCAATCTGTCGGAAACTCTGTATCTTCTCTATCAGCTTTCGGGCAAGAATAAACTTGCAGCGCATAAGTTGAGAGATTGGAAGTTTCCTGTCTCGTGTGAGATCTGTAATCACATCATTTAACCATGCGAGGAGCTCTGTCTGGCTAATCCAAGGGTCTCGAATACGGGTGTCGAGCCAGCATACGAGGCTGTTAGCTGTCCAGTCTTCTACGGCAATATCCAGCGCCAGCTGATCGGAGCTATCCGTCCCGGAAACGGTCAAGCGATTACCGTCTAAGTCGATCTCAAATGTGTTCGTTGTCTCCACAATATCAAATTCAGCGGGTGTCAGGCGCGCGGGGTAATCGCTCAATGACCAGTCGTGATATTCCATGAAGGTGTCAGTGTCACCTAACACTAACTCTCCCTGTACCAGAGCCATTAGGCAGGGAATTGTAAAGGTTTCGCCCCGATAAGCTGGTGAGATTTCACTAGCGTGTTTGGCCTTGAAACTATCCAGCTGTTCCCGCAGCACGGCGTGCATGCGTTTTGGAACTTTCTCAAAAAGGCGACCCTCCTCCTCGTGCCTTGGTATCCCGCTAAACTCAATCTTCGATTTACCATCCTCACCTGTAAGAACTTTGATTTTTCCGGGAGCTACGGTATCGATTTCTTTCTGCTCTTCCGGTGTAACCTCGATCTCTACGGTCATTGTCGGACGCGGGCGAGAGTGTCTTCCAAAAAGATCATCGTCCAAGCCAGGCTGTTCAGGTTCGATATTGGCTTCGGCTTCACTTTCATCGAAACCCATAGCCACCAGTTTGTCGCGCAGAGTCATAGCGGCTTCAGAAAAGCTTTTGGATACCAATTTGGCGTAGGACTTATTCAAGGCCATTTTCTTACGCCGCTTGGCGTAGGGCATCCGCAGTACTCGCCCTAAAAGTTGTTCAGCATCAGTCGAACTTCGAATGTTAGCAAGCGAACAAAATACATAGGCAAATGAGCAGTCCCAGCCTTCTTTTAATGCTTCAATCGTAATGACATATTCGATGGGGCAATCAGGCTTGAACAGATTGATACCATCTAGCTCCCGCTGCATCCCTGTGGCTACTGCGATCTTGCGCTCATCGATATTCTCATTTTCGACGAGGTGTTTTTTCAGCGCTTCAACGGTGACTTCTTCATTTTTCTTCTGGGCTTGAAATAAAACTATAGGACGAATATAACCTTCACGATCATTATTCGCGTATTCCTGCAATTCTGCGCGTTTGAGAATGGCGGAATTGACCGCGCCCTGCCATGTTTCAGCTTCGTCTAGCACGACTGGCATCTTGATCATTTCTTCGTTCTTCAGCTCCTGGGCGGAAACGGAGTGAAGAATGTTGTTGAAACCCTTTGGAGTTGCAGTGAACTCTATGCAAGCAGAGGGATTGATCCGCTCATAAATTTCTTGGCTTAGCTGCGATCCGGCCTTGTGTGCCTCGTCCATGAGAACCAGGGGCCGATGGAGGTGCATTAGATTGGCGAAGCTGAATCGAATATTGTCTTTATTAGGCCCGTCATCAATGCGCTCTAGTCCCAATGCATTTGATGGAACCGAGGAAAAGTGCGGTTCCAACATTTCGTGATGGGCGTATACTTTGCGCCCGTCTGTATTGTTTACACGCAGCGTTTGTATTGTCCCTACCACCACGCAGAGGTTTGAGCGCAGGTCATGAGGCGTTATCTGAGTAAAGTCACCAATATCAAAGACTCGGACACGACCATCAAAGGTCTCATCTAAAACCTGCCGATAAGGGTGGCGAGGGTTTTTTAACGCTTCAGCAGTTTGAATTCGAATGGTGTTTGTTGGTACCAGCCATAAGACGAAGGGGAAGTCCTTTTCGATCCAGGTATCCTTAGCCACTGCGATGGAGTGCGATGCAAGGATCGTTTTCCCGCCTCCGGTGGGTAGGCGCAGACAGACATAAGGCACCTGGGGCAGGGTCTTTATCGGCTTGTACCGAGCAGTATACCCGCGCAGTCGTTTGGCCAGCATTGGTTGAGCTGTAATATCTTTATATGCAGCCTGAGGGCCAGTGATGCGTGCCTCTTTAAAGAACTCTCTTAGCGTAGCGAGTGAGGCTTTTTGGTATTCCTTCAGCTTCATTTGCGTGCCTTCACGTCATAGGGTGTTTGTTTGAACTCTATTTCTTCGGTTTTTAGTGTTGCTTCAGACAGTGCTGTGCGTTCGCCATAGACCTTGAGCGGGCCGGTGAAGTCACCTTGTGCGGAGCGAATAGTAGCCAAAGTTTTTCGAGTCAGGACGTTGCCACCCGAAACCGACTTGTCGCCTAGAATGCCGTTATAGAGCAATACATAGCCATGGCCGTCGCTTGCTCCCATGAAAGGAGTGAGGATTTTTGGCTCATTCCATGGTGTTGCAGTTTCAGCAAACCAGATATGTGCAGCCAGAACAGGGAATCGAATATCCGGCTGGAGCTGCCCATCTTCTGTGAACACGGATGGACCAAGACGATAAAAACGAAACCCACCTCCAGTAGCTGGTATTTCTGCCTTTTCGTGACCATTTATTGCAGCTTGAAGCCTTCGGTAGGAAATGTTTTGTGCATTCTCTTCAGACATCTCAATTGCGATGAATTTACGTTTACAGCCATCTTGTCGATTGGCTTCAAGAACAGCATGAGCGGTTGTTCCGCTTCCAAGAAAGCTATCTAAGACAAGGTCAGACCCATTCGAGAATATCCGCACTAAATAGGTGATTAGATCAATTGGTTTAGGATACGTGAATTTGAGCCCAAGTTTCTCAAGCTTCATGCGGCTCTTATTGGTCGTACCAAAACCGCGTAAAACTGAGATGATGTGACCCTTATCTTGTTTCCGTCCCTTTATGTATTCGATCGCGCCCGTGCGAGTGATCTCAAATCGAGTTTCCTGTCCTTTACTATCCACAACAGGCTTGAAGTCGTTTTCGACGAACTGCTCTAAAATTTTTCGGGAGCTCCATCCGGAGGTGGCTGTTGCCCCTGTCGTAAGTCGCCCTTCAGAAACCTGAAACTTACCGTCCCATTGAGGGTAAGAGGTGGGATCAGGAGAAAATTCGCCGTCTGGCAAAGAAGCTGGAAACCCTGCGGGTATTTTTACAGTCTTTAGAGGATTCTTAGGGCCGTTCTTTACGACAGTATTCCGGATCTCTGGGTTGTTGAGTTTACTCGTTTCGCCTGTGTTGGGATCTACCACACCGGGTGTGATAGTTAGCTGACCTTTGCAATAGATCAGAATATACTCGTGATAGTTGATGATCTGGGCTTGATTATCGGTATTACCTTCATAGTGCCAGACAAAACTTCCCTTGAATGATTTTCGACCAAATATCTCGTCACAAATTATTTTAAAGTAATGGGCCTCATCGTCATTCAAGCTCACAAGAAGGATGCCATCCTCTCGAAGCAATTCTCTCAACAGCTCCAATCGGGGCCACATCATGGCCAGCCACCGCGAATGCTCTAGATTATCGTCGTAGTGCTCAAAGGCTGACCCGGTGTTGTAGGGAGGATCGATATAGATACATTTCACTTGTCCTGCATAATACGGGAGTAGTGATTTCAACGCATCTAGGTTATCGCCCTGAATCAGTATATTACCGTCGTGGAGATCGCCGTAGCCAAACTCAGGCACCTCCTCAAGCAAGCGATACGGAACTTTATCAGCAGCGCGAACATCATTGTCTCGGGTCAGCCATCGCAGTGTAGGCATACTTTAAATTGGTTCCTAAATAGAAGAACATTGTTTGATGACCATGAGATAGGAGCACGTTAGTCAACTCCTATCTAATTTTATTAAGCGGAACTTCGCCAAGTCTCTGAAGCGAAGCATTTAGCGTTGTTCGGGTAACACCAAAATGTGCGGCAACCCCTGTCTTCGTGATTTGGGAGTCAGACAACATGGCCGCAGCCTTCCTTATGTCGGAGTCCGACATGGCTGGCTTTCGGCCGCCTTTTCGACCTCGGGCCCGGGCCGCCTTCAACCCAGCGATGGTTCGCTCCCGAATCAGATCATGCTCGAACTCAGCCAGCGCTCCAAAAATATGGAACACTAGGCGACCGCCGGAACTGGTGGTATCGATGGATTCCGTTAGTGACTTAAATCCGATTTCCCGATCATGGAGGTCCTGAACAATTTCAACCAAGTCTTTAAGTGACCGGGCCAAGCGGTCCAGCTTCCAGACAACTAAAACGTCACCCTTTCGTAACGTACGCAGGCACTGCGACAGTTCAGGTCGTTCTCGCGACTTACCCGTTATTGTTTCCTGGAAGATCTGTTCGCTCCCAGCTTTCTCCAAAGCATCCACCTGGAGATCCGGATTTTGATCTTGGGTGCTGACTCGTGCATAACCTATGATCATAAAAGGTGCCTTTTCTGCCCATAGATTGTTGTACGTGATTGTTGATCATAAAACAATGGGAAATTGGGCTTTTTGAGGAGATCAGGCGAGCGTCCAGAAAACGACCGTTTGTTGGAGTCGATCGAAAGGGTGAATCGTTATGCTGAATGATTGGAGTAAATGAAGTTTTGAGAATTGTCGATCCTCAACGCCAACATGGTCCGGCGCTGGATCAGCGCGGCCCGGCGAGTGGGCCAGGGGCCACCAGCTTCATCGGCCTTTGTGCCGGTTAGACTGCCGGCAGCCGCCAGTCATTCCAGCAATGCAATCACCGAAAATCTCACCCACGAAGCGGCAGTCCTCAAGCGCCACAGGTTCGCCAGCCACAATGAGCAGATGGGTGCGGTTCAGGGCTGGCTGCTGGTGGCCATTGACCATGATGAACTGCTGCTCTCATGACAAAAGATGACTACTGATTCTATCGTGGTTTGACTTCCGATCAATAGCGGCTATCTTTACCTTGTAAAATTAAACTTCTTTGAGCTTTAGAAGAACTCTCCAGAGAGGCATCCAGCTCCGCGCACATATCCGCTATAAGCGCAGTAGAAGTCAAAATATTTTGGTTTTGTTCGGAGGAACGTATGCCAGCTGGCTCGTCGATGATGACCATGCCTCTCCAGATATCATCACTTATTCGCCACGCCGATCGGGTCCATGGGGATGTCCAAATTGCCACTGCTGCCAATGGCGAAGTAGTGCACCGTCAGACCTGGTCAGATACCCATCGCCGCAGTAGCCAGCTTGCAGCCTCGCTTTTGGCGCTAGGTATCTCCGCCGGCGAGCGGGTTGCGACAATGGCTTGGTCGAGCCACAGGCATCTAGAAATTTACTACGCGGTCACTGGCATTGGTGCTGTTTGTCACACGGTAAATCCAAAGCTATTCGTAGAACAGGTCCGCTACACCATGCAGCATGCGGAGGACGCCGCTGTCTTTGTCGATTTAGATTTTGTGCCTCTGCTGTTACAGATATTGCCGGATTGCCCCTCGCTACGGCACATAGTGCTTCTCGAAGACGACCCCGAGGCGCTCCGGTTGATTCCGACTGCTATTAGCTACGAGCAGTTTCTTGCGCAGGGTGACGAGGATTTCGAGTGGCCAGGGTTCGACGAGAATGCTGGAGCTTACCTGTCTTATACCTCCGGCACCACGGGCAATCCAAAAGGAGTGCTTTACAGCCACCGATCGACGATCCTACATACTTGGGCGCAATCCCTCCCGGACGCGATGAATTTGCGTTCACAGGATGTAATTGCGCCGGTTATTCAGTTCTTCCACGTTAATGCTTTCGGTCTCCCTTGTGCAGCTGCAATGGTGGGAGCGAAATTGGTGTTTCCGGGGGCCGCGGTCGATGCGGCAAGCCTTTATGCGCTCTTTGAGTCAGAGCAGGTCACCATGAGTGCGGCGGTGCCAACGCTATGGCAACAGATGTTGAACCATCTAGAAGCCAACAACTGTCAACTCAACACGCTCGAACGCATTGTGGTTGGCGGATCAGCATGTCCGCCTAAGCTCATGCATGCTTATCAGAAGCAGTATGGAATAAAGATTCGTCACGTTTGGGGTATGACGGAAACGAGCCCACTCGGCGTGACTAACGCCTTCAAGGCGAAGCACGAAAATATAGGGGAGGAACAGCGTTATGCAGTCCAGGCCAAGCAGGGCCGACCTCTCTTTGGCGTCGAAATGAAAATCGTTGATTCAGAACAAAAGGAGCTTCCCCGGGATGGCCGCGCTGCAGGAGATATCGTTGTGCGTGGTCCCTGGATCTGCCGGGAGTATTACCGCTCCGATGCCCCTGCGCTAAATGAGGATGGCTGGTTCATGACGGGAGATGTCGGCACCCTTGATCCTGATGGGTACATGCAGATCACCGATCGAAGCAAAGATGTAATCAAGACGGGGGGTGAGTGGATCAGCTCGATAGCGCTTGAGAATATTGCGCTATCTCATGACTCAATCGCTGATGCTGCCGTAATTGCTGTGCCTCATCCCAAGTGGGACGAGCGCCCCTTACTTGTCGCAGTGCTGAAACCTGGTTCGAGCGCTAAACCTGACCAAATTCTCGCACACTTTAACGGCAAAGTTGCCAAATGGTGGATCCCTGACGACGTCGTGTTTGCCGATAGCCTTCCCTACACAGCGACAGGAAAGATCGATAAAAAGCGAATTCGCGAGCAGTGGCGGAAACAGAAGCCTGTAAAACAATAAATTCCGGAGGAGTCGATCAATGAACCAGATAACGCTCAGTAAACTTGGCCGTGCAATCCTGACAACGGCGGTCATCACGGCTGCGACCAATGGCGCTCAAGCTGCGAATGTATCCGACGAAGTCGTGCGCATTGGCGTTATGACCGACATGTCAGGGCTTTACGCAGCGCAGAACGGCCCGGGATCCGTTGAAGCTGTGAAGATGGCGGTTGAAGACTTCGGTGGTAAGGTGCTAGGCAAACCGATTGAAGTCATTTCGGCAAATCACCAGAACAGGGCAGATACCGCATCGAGTTTGGCGCGGGAATGGTTCAGTGATGGGAAAGTCGACATGATTGGGAATCTCGGTCCGTCCCATACTGCGCTTGCAGTTGTTCAACGCGCTGAAGCTAGTAACCGCATCGCTATTTCGACCGGGGCCGCCACCACAAAACTTACTAACGACGAGTGTACCCCGAACTCCGTTCATTATGTCTACGATACTTATGCAATGGCTAATGGTACGGCCCATGCGCTCGTTGAACAGGGTAAAAAAACGTGGACCTTCATTACTGTCGATTACGTTTTTGGTCGCGATCTAGAGAGGGATGCGATAGCCGTGGTCGAATCCAACGGCGGCGAAGTTCTTAGTAAGTTAAGCCATCCGCTCAAAACCAGCGACTTCACCTCACAAATGTTGACTGCGCAAGCGTCGGGCGCTGAAGTTATTGCTCTAGCTAATGCCGGTGGAGATACAATCAACGCCATCATGACGGCGAGCGAATTTAATATTACTACCTCCAACCAGACAGTGGCTGCCTTGGTTCTGTTTCTATCCGATGTTCACTCACTCGGCCTGGAAACGGCGCAGGGCCTGATGCTAACCACGGCATGGTACTGGGACTTTTCCAACGAAACACGAAAGTGGTCGGAGCGCTTCCTCGAGCGTACCAACAACATGCCTAGCGATGCTCAGGCGGGGGATTACTCTTCAACCTTGCATTATCTTCGAGCGGTTGAAGCGGCCGGCACCGACGAAGCAAGCGCGGTTATGGCTAAGATGAAGTCAATGCCGATCAATGACATGTTCGCCACCAACGGCCAAATTCGCGAGGATGGACGTATGGTACACGATATGTATCTTGCTCAGGTCAAGACACCGGCGGAATCCAAACGTATGTGGGACTATTTCGACATCATAGCGACAATTCCAGCCGAGGATGCCTTCCAGCCAATATCAAAGGGGAACTGCCGCCTCGTGACGGACACAGAGTAAGGCGGTAAGTCGTTGCTCGACGAGCACCGTTCAGGGATTTCAACGAATAATCAGCTGTCTTTGCGGCTTGAGCACTGTGTCTTATTCGGGAGCGATCACCATAATGAGCGAAATATTGCTGGAAACTCGGGGCCTCAGTAAGGAGTTCAAAGGTTTTACTGCGGTCAGCGCGGTGGATTTGCAGATCCACCGTGGCACGATTCATGCTCTCATTGGTCCCAATGGAGCTGGTAAAACCACAGTATTCAATCTGCTGACCAAGTTCCTGCTGCCGAGTGGGGGGGAAATCCTCTATAAGGGGCGCGACATTACCGCGGCCAAACCAGCAGACATCGCCCGCCAGGGCATCGTGCGTTCGTTTCAAATCTCTGCCGTATTTCCGCACCTGACTGCGCACGAGAACCTCTTGATTGCGCTGCAGCGCAAGGAGGGTCTCACGTTTCGTTTCTGGCGCTCACGACGGAGTCTAGACAGATTTCACGACCGCGCCCGGGAATTGCTCGCCAGTGTAGGGCTGGAGGACCAGGCCGAGACAGTTGCCGTGGAGTTGCCCTACGGGAGTAAACGTTCCCTGGAAATCGTTACAACATTGGCATTGGATCCCGAACTACTGTTGTTAGATGAGCCGACCCAGGGAATGGGCCGCGAAGACGTGGACCGGGTGGTTGACTTGATTCGTGCGGTCTCCGCAAACCGCACCGTGCTCATGGTTGAGCATAACCTTTCGGTTGTCTCTCGACTCTCGGATCACATTACGGTGCTCCAACGGGGCTCTGTGGTGGCTGAGGGGAACTACGAAACAGTCTCCAATAATCCCGAGGTTCGGGCGGCGTACATTGGAGGAAGGCATGAAACAACCAAGGCATGAGGCTCAGTCGGCGGCTTCGTCGAAAATTGCCGACAACGCCGAAGAGCATCTGTGCATACGTGACCTCCATGCATACTACGGTGAGTCTCATATTCTGCATGGTCTAAATATAGAAGTTTGGCGGGGAGATGTTGTTACTTTACTCGGACGAAATGGTGCCGGCCGCTCGACGACCCTGCGCGCAATTATGGGATTAGTGGATAAGCGTAGTGGTTCGATTCTGCTTAGTGGCACGGAAACGGTGCAGTTACCACCGTATCGCATTGCCCGACTGGGTGTAGCCTTTTGTCCGGAAGAGCGAGCAATTTTCGCCAGCCTGAACGTTGAAGAGAACCTTATGTTGCCGCCGATAGTGGGAACCGGGGGCATGAGTATTGAGGAAATTTACTCGCTTTTCCCCAATCTCGCCGAACGCCGCAAGAGCCAAGGTACCCGGCTATCCGGCGGAGAACAGCAAATGCTCGCTATCGCACGTATTTTACGCACAGGTGCCGACCTGCTACTCCTCGACGAAATTACTGAGGGTCTGGCACCAGTGATCGTTGAGCGCCTGAGCGAAGTGATTGCCCTGTTAAAACAGCGGAGGTATACCGTCATCCTTGCTGAACAACCTTCCTTTGCAGCACCGCTAGCCGATCGAAACTACATAATTGAGCATGGGCAAGTAGTCGAGGAGATCGCTGCCGAGGAAATGGAGGCAAAGCATGAACTTGTGGAGTCATATCTCAGTGTGTAGCAAGCGGAGGGTGATGCAGGACCTATGGCGATCTCGCGCTGAGCCAACTCGGTTCGCCGTGTAAACATAAACTAGTGGGGCGTCACCATGTTGGCGTTGCGACGGCCTTGAGCGATTAGGGGGACTAAGAAATGGACGAGATCTTCGGTTTTCCACCGCAACTTTTGTTTGCCCAGATATTCATGGGCCTGATCAATGGCTCATTTTATGCGGTACTTAGCCTCGGGCTCGCTATAATCTTTGGACTGCTACGTATCATCAACTTTTCCCATGGCGCAATGTACATGCTAGGTGCGTTCTCTGCTTGGTTTGGCCTGCAGTACCTTGGCATCAACTATTGGATTGCTCTCGTTCTTGCTCCTTTAGCAGTCGGTTTGTTTGGGCTCCTAATTGAGCGCACTATGTTACGCAGGATCCGCCATGTGGACCACCTCTACGGTTTGCTGCTGACATTTGGAATAGCATTAATTTTGGAAGGGGCGCTCGTTCAATTCTTTGGCGTGGCGGGTCAGCGATACCCAACGCCCGACGAGCTACAAGGTGGTATCAATCTTGGTTTTATGTTTCTCCCGTACTACCGGGCCTGGGTGATTATCGCATCGGTAGTTATCTGTCTGGTCACATGGTTAATTATCGAGCGCACTAAAATTGGAGCCTACCTGCGCGCCGGAACCGAAAATCCTGACATGGTCCAAGCTTTCGGAATTAATGTTCCCCTCATGACGAGCCTGACCTACGGTTTTGGTGTTGCGCTTTCGGCATTCGCCGGTGTGCTAGCAGCTCCTATTGTGAGTGTGAGTCCGTATATGGGCTCAAATCTCATTATCGTCGTTTTTGCAGTAGTCGTAATTGGTGGTATGGGCTCTTTACTCGGTGCGGTTATTACGGGACTAGCCTTAGGCGTTATCGAGGGGTTGACTAAGGTCTTCTACTCAGAAGCAGCCGGTCTAGTCATCTTCATGATTATGATTATCGTCCTGCTAGTGCGACCGGCAGGTCTATTTGGACGACCAGAGTAGGAGGGGCGCTCGATGAACCGTACCATTGTATTTTATGTAATCCTGTTTTTGGCAGCCATGGTTGCGCCCGTCGTCTTGTACCCTTTTCTCTTAATGGAGTTGCTTTGTTTCGCTTTGTTTGCCAGCGCCTTCAACCTGTTACTTGGTTATGCGGGTCTTCTGTCGTTCGGCCATGCTGCATTTTTCGGAATGGCTGCCTATATCAGTAGTATCCTAATGCGCGACTATGGCTGGCCTATAGAATTCGGACTGCTTGCCAGCATTCTTGGCAGTGCCTTATTGGGCCTTGTTTTTGGTTGGATCGCTATTCGCCGTTCGGGTATCTATTTCGCAATGATAACGCTGGCTCTGGCCCAGGCAGTGTATTTTTTAGCAGTCCAGGGAAGCGGTATTACCGGAGGTGACGATGGATTGCACGGTGTTCCCCGGGGAAAATTTTTTGGACTATTAGATCTCAGCGAGCCTCTAATTCTTTACTACTTTGTGCTTGCATTGTTTATCGGCGCATTTTGGCTAATCCAGCGTATTGTGCACTCACCTTTCGGCCTGATTCTCAAGGCGGTTCGTGACAACGAGCCTCGCGCAATTTCTCTGGGCTATGATGTAGGCCGCTACAAACTACTTGTGTTCGTATTGTCGGCTGCACTTGCGGGTTTGGCGGGATCGTTGAAATCCATCGTATTCCAGCTTGCATCGCTCTCCGATGTTCATTGGCATACCTCGGGGGAAGTCATTCTAATGACACTGCTGGGGGGGGTGGGTACAATTTTTGGACCTCTAGTGGGCGCAGGAATTGTAGTGATGTTTAAGCATTCCTTAGCTCAGGGAATTCTCGCCGAGTCGCTGCCAATCGTAATGGGTTTCCTCTTTGTGGTGTGCGTTCTGGTCTTTCGCCGTGGCGTCGTGGGGGAGGCCCACGCGTTTTTGAAATCAAGAAGTAGCAATGGCATCAAACGGGATGTCCCGCCGAACCGCCGCCGTTAAACTAACGGATGCTACTCCCGATATGCGTAAACTTTGGTAGCTAATTCGATATTCACAGTGCAAATACGTTATCGAGCCGATCAGCGGCTGAATTAAACATATTCGGAGTTTCCGCCAGTTTAGTATGCAGTTGTTATCGGCAAAATCTGGGTGGGGATGGCTGAGGTTAGGTTAGTCCTTTAAACCCGATTGTTCCGATTTTCCTTTAGGTGGATAACAAGGAACTTGTCCTTGTGAAAGGAGTTATAATTGGACTTGGTGTTTGAGGATTTGAAAGAAGGGAAGGCGGCGTATCTGGCTGTTAGGCAATCGCCAAACAACCAAACCAATCAGAGGTTGGACTTCCCCGATATTTTAGACACCCGGTGCTTTTCGGGTATTTGTACAGCGTTGCCGCTGGTCTCGGCATGGGCAATGCTGAACCTCTGAATCATCGGAGGGACAGACCATGTACGTTACCCAGAACAAACAAACCCTGACCTATACCGGCCTGAGCGGACTGCAAGAACAAGTCCGACAATCGGGCATTGAACGCTTCCAGTCTGAATACCCTGACCTGCCCCCAATCACTAAACCACTCACTGCTTAGTAATGTCGGTTAATTTCGACCCTTTTCCCGTAGTCCGGTAGCCAGCGGCAAACTCCAGTGGTGTCTGGTAGCTCAACGCTGAA
>NZ_VZZZ01000008.1 GCF_009193265.1 Marinobacter changyiensis | reverse complement strand
TTTGAATCGTTTAATAATAACCAATTCAACCGCTTAACACCCGCTTGGCGGCTGGCCCTTCCGGCCTTGTCCCCCAAGCGAGATGCGCATTCTACAGACACCCACCTCAGTGTCAACGGGGTTTTGAAGAAAACCCGAAAATTCCTCAAAAGCGTTTAATTAGTGATCACAACCCGTGCAATCTTCTTCTTCCCGGCCTGCAGAACACACTCCTCCCCTGATCTGAACATTCTGTCAGAGGGCGCCTGCGCACCATTAATGAAGACCGCACCACGACCCAGGACATCTTTTGCTGCAGCACCGTTCTTGACCAGCCCCGCCAGTCGTAGCACCGAGGCGATCGGCAAGCTGTCGCTCCCCTCCAGCGAAACCTGTATTTCCGGGACATTCTCAGGAATGGCCCCGAGGGCCACCCGGTTACCAGCTGAGTTGTGCGCTGACAGCGCTGCCTCTTCATTATGGAAGCGGGTGATAATTTCTTCTGCAAGCACCTTCTTATAGTCCTGGGGATTTGCCCCACCCTCGACGGCTCGCTTGAACTCGGCAACCTCAGCCATTAGCTTCAGGCTCAACAACTCAAAATACCGCCACAACAACTGATCCGGCACTGATAGAAGCTTGGTGTACATTTCCCCGGGCGAATCATTGACTCCTATATAGTTGCCCAACGACTTCGACATTTTCTGAACGCCGTCGAGCCCTTCGAGGATCGGCATGGTCAAAATGGCCTGCGGTGTCTGGCCGTATGCTTTCTGAAGAATGCGACCCATAAGAAGATTGAACTTCTGGTCAGTGCCGCCCAACTCCACATCCGCCTCCAGAGCTACGGAATCGTAGCCCTGAACCAATGGGTACAAAAATTCGTGAATAGCTATCGGCTGCTCTGCACGATAGCGCTTGTCGAAATCATCACGCTCGAGCATACGCGCAACGGTGAACTGCCCGGCCAGGCGGATCATGTCGGCAGCGGTCAGCTTGCTCATCCACTCCGAGTTGAATACAACCCGCGTCCTGGCGGGATCCAGGATCTTGAACACCTGCTCTTTATACGTCTGAGCATTGATGGCTATCTGCTCATCGGTCAGCGGCGGTCGCGTAGCGCTCTTACCCGTCGGATCGCCAATCTTTCCGGTGAAATCTCCAATAAGGAAGATAACGTCATGCCCAAGATCCTGGAACTGTCGAAGCTTGTTAATGAGAACCGTATGCCCCAGATGAAGATCTGGCGCGGTAGGGTCGAAGCCGGCCTTGATCCTCAGCGGTCGGCCTTGTTTCAGCTTTTCAACCAACCCATCCTCAGGCAACAACTCATCTGCACCGCGCTTGATAATGGCGAGCGCCTCTTCAACTGATGACATGAACAACTATCTCCTGATCGGGGTAAGGGAGCGGATCGTTACACAGCTCAACAAAACAAAGCTGTGCGTTACTCCAAAGACTGGTACATTTTACACTGTTTAATAAACAAACAGCCCGGAAGCCGAAAGGCGTGCATTATAGCAAGTGCTTGACGAAATTCCGCGGTCTGTCGCGAAGTCCATACAGCTAAGAGCACTTTTTATACCTTACCGGTTGCTCTATACTTGAAACTGACTTTAATTAGGCTGTTCAACCTACAGACGTAACGACTAAAACAGGTTAGTAACGTGCTAAAAACTTTCCCCAAGACCCACCTCGCGGCCGCCATTGTTATCAGTGCGGTTGTCGGCACGACGATGATCTTCAGTCCCAGTGCAGACGTTGAGGCCAAACGCATGTCCGTTTCTCTGGACCTTGAATCCGGAGAAGTGATCAAAACGAATGTGTCGAATGGTGATACGCCCACACCGCCGACGCCGACTGCGCCGGAAGATAAAGGCGCTTCGGTGGCAGCTGATGTGACGCCCGAACAGGTGTCCCCGGCGTCCGTTGCTGAAGTCCCGGCCCCAGCTGACGAACCCGAACAGCCAGAACCCAGCTGGACCGAATATAAAATCGAAAGCGGTGACACGTTATCGGGCCTGTTCAAAAAAGCCGGATTCAACGACGGGCTAATGCTATCTGTAATACATGGCGAAGGGGAGGCCACCAAGCTTCAACGGCTCTATGCCGGTGAAAGCATTGCCTTCGCGACTGATCAGAGTGACGAACTGGTTGGCATCAAACTTCAGCGCTCCCGTCTGGAGTCGCTACAGATCGATAAAACTGATGAAGGTTTCATCGGCAAGAAAGTCATGAAGGAGCCTGAAGTTCGCACCCGCTACGCAGAGGGCGAAATTGCCAGTTCCCTGTTTGGCGCCGGGCAACAGGCCGGGCTGACTGACAAGCTCACTATGGAATTAGCTGGCATTTTCGGCTGGGACATCGATTTCGTCATGGACATCCGCAAAGGCGATCGCTTCAGTGTGGTCTACGAAGAGCTTTATCTGGATGGTGAGAAGATTGACGATGGCAAAATCCTGGCTGCCAACTTTTACAACCGTAGCCGGGAATTGGCAGCTGTTTTTTATACTGACAAGAATGGCGTAAGCGACTATTTCACGCCGGAGGGCCGCAGTATGCGGAAAGCCTTCCTTCGCACACCCGTCGATTTTGCCCGTATATCATCAAGCTTCAATCTGAATCGCCGGCACCCGGTATTGAATACCATTCGAGCCCATAAAGGTACGGACTATGGGGCCAGAACAGGAACACCGATTAAAGCTTCCGGCCAGGGCAAGGTGATTCACGCCGGACGTAAGGGCGGCTATGGCAATGCTGTTGTTCTTCAGCATGGAACCAACATCACGACGCTCTATGCGCATATGAACAGATTCGCGAAAGGTGTTCGTTCAGGAACTTACGTCAAACAGGGCCAGGTCATCGGCTACGTCGGCTCAACGGGACTTGCCACCGGCCCTCACCTGCATTATGAGTTTCGGGTCAATGGTACGCACCGAAACCCTGCCACGGTAAAGCTTCCGGACGCCGCGCCGATTGCCAAGGCGGAGCTCGACCGGTTCAAGATGTCAACTAATACACTTCTGGCTCAGCTTGAAACCTATCAGGAATCCGGACGGCTCACGCTCGCAAGGGGTGAGTGATATGGAGCGAGACGCCTATATCGGACTTATGTCGGGCACCAGCATGGACGGTATTGATGCCGCGCTGGTGTCTCTTTCGGACCAATCTGTAAATCTTCACGCCACTTGCACGCTTCCCTACCCCAATGAACTCCGCCAGCGCCTGGATCGTGTCAGCAAGAATCACGGTACTCCGGATGAGATAGGAGAGCTGGACCACTTGCTTGGCCGTCTATTCGGTGAGGCTGCAAAATGCGTTCTGGAAAAAGGTAATTTCGCCGCAGAGGATGTGGCGGCGATTGGAAGTCACGGCCAGACTGTACGTCACCAGCCTAAGAGTCAGGCGCCTTTTTCAATGCAGCTGGGCGACCCCAACCTGATCGTGGAGCGCACAGGTATCGCCACGGTTGCCGATTTCCGCCGGCGAGACATGGCAGCGGGTGGTCAGGGTGCGCCCCTGGTACCCGCATTCCATCGTGCCTTTTTTGGCAAAGCCGGGCGCGACCGCTGCATCGTCAACGTTGGCGGCATTGCGAATTTCAGCTGGCTGCCGGGGGATGCTCCCGATGAGGCAAGCGGGTTCGACACCGGTCCGGGTAATGCGCTGATGGATGCCTGGTGCCTCCACCACACGGGTCGACATTTTGACGAGAATGGTCGCTGGGCGGCGGAAGGCACGATTAACCAGGCGTTGCTGAGCGATATGTTGAGCGACGGCTACTTCTCACAACCCTCACCGAAAAGCACCGGTAAGGAGAAATTCAATCTGAAATGGGTTGAAACGGTACTGGCGAGGCACAAGGAGGTCTTACCGGCGGATGTCCAGCGTACGCTGCTGGAGTTAACCGTAATGACGATTGCGCAACAACTACCGCAGTCACCGGACATGCATATTTATTTGTGCGGCGGGGGAGTAAACAACACACAGTTATTCAATGAACTTGTCCGCGCGTGTGCCCCGAGGCCAGTACATTCCACGGAGGAACTCGGACTGGATCCTCAATGGGTGGAAGCCACGGCCTTTGCCTGGCTCGCCCGCCAGACTATGCTCAGGCAACCCGGCAATTTACCGAAAGTCACCGGAGCTGTCGGGAACAGAGTACTGGGGGCGGTTTACTGGCCATAATGGCGGGTTACTGAGCTGAAGTCAGATAGAAAAGGATGACCCGCAACCACACGTCGAACTCGCATTGGGGTTCTGCACCACAAACTGGGAACCTTGCAAACCTTCCTGGTATTCAATGGTCGCCCCCACGAGATACTGATAACTCATAGGGTCGACCAGCAACGCCACTCCGTTACGCTCGATCACGGTATCTTCTTCATCCTGACTGTCATCGAACGAAAAACCGTACTGGAACCCTGAACAGCCGCCCCCCGTGACAAACACGCGCAGCTTGAGTTCAGGATTTTCCTCTTCCTCAACCAGCTCCCTTACTTTTGCCGCCGCGCTTTCACTAAAGAAAAGCGGGGTTGGCATTTGTTCCTGAACAACACTCAATCTTGCCTCCAGACGTCAATATGGGATAACGAATCGATTATCGTATTCCCGACCAAAACATTCAACTATTCTCAGCTTACTCCTTTACTGCCAATTCCGCGTCAATTGCATCACTTCGTTCAGGTGTGAAGCTTTCTGCAGATGCCATTACCTTCTCAGTCGAGGGACTGGCCTGGGCCAAAAGACCTACAGGTTCTTTCTGGTGCACCAGGTTGCCATTCACAGAAGCCCCCATCGCCATTTCGATCAGGTTGTAATAGACGTTGCCGTGTATCGCGGCTTTGGCCGCGAGCTCAAGGTGTGAGCTGGCGTATACGTCCCCCCGCACCGTACCATTAATAATAACGTGAGGAGCAACAATATCGCCCTCGATCTCACCGGCCTCAGACAACCTGAGTACGGCCTCGCTGCCGTCTTCCGTCAGCACCTTGCCGCATATTCGACCATCCACATGAAGCCCGCCGGAAAAATGGAGATCTCCACTTACCGATGTTTTACCGGAAATCAAGGTATCAAAGTGGCCGGTAGGACGGCGGGGCTTCTGTTTTTTCTTGCCGAGCATTATTAGTTCTCCGTCAGTTTACGCCAGTCAAATGTACGTTCAGCCTGAGTCGATTTCGGCCCCTGCGCCTGAGCCACCACCTGTATTTCTACCGGCTCGAAATCGGAAGGCAAAATCATGCGCCCTTCCACATCCTGAAAATACCGGAACCGGAATTTTACCCCGAGGTCGTCAATATCTTCCGAGAGATCGCGCAAAGCCACCAATTCTCTTTCACCATTCCGGGTACCAATAACGTTAATCGCCACCATGCCGGATATATAATTTTTGTTGCCCCCGATCTGAGTCAGTACCAGTTTAAAACCAAAGGTGCGTTCTTCCCTTGCAGCCTGAAGATTAAAGCGATCGACCTGCAACCCCTTGCTGGTTTCAGACGGTGCCATAATATTCTTGTAGAACGTAAGGTCCGATTCCAACTCCGCAATTTTGGTTTCCAGAGCAGCGATGGTGCGTCGCGTCTGGTTCAGGGCCTGCTGATCAATCGTACGCCCACGCTGGAGGTTGATCAGTTTCTGCTGCATACCCGTCTGTCGTTCCCGCACACCCTCCAGTTCGCCGCGGAGATAATCCCGCGCCTCGGAGACATTGCTGAGCCGAAAACCATCTTTTGTCGTGCCAATGAGATACCCCCCCACTGCCGAAGCAACAGAGAACACCAGCAATATCAGAGTACGACGCAGGCGGTAACCCGGCTTGTGGCGTATAACGACGTATTCGCCGGCTTTTCTGTCATCACTCACGCCGGCGGCCTATGGCAAAAAAGCTGGGGCGTTAAGGCCGCAGGTTTCGTTCAGCCCGAACATGATATTCATGTTCTGTACTGCCTGACCGGCCGCACCTTTTACCAGGTTATCGATAACCGAGGTGACGATAACCATGGAGCTGTCTTCCTGTCGGTGAAGCGCCATGCGACACATGTTGGCCCCCCGCACACTGCGAGTCTCCGGATGGCTCCCAAAGGGCATCACATCAACGAACGGCTCATCCTGATAGCGCTGCTCGTACAACCCTTGCAGCCGGTCAAAATCTGATGGGTTTTTCAACTCCGCATACAGGGTCGCTTCGATCCCGCGAATCATCGGTACCAGGTGCGGTACGAATGTCACGCCTGCCGTTTCACTGCCTACTGCGGCCTGCAGGCCCTGGCGAATTTCAGGCAGATGCCTGTGGCCAGACGCGCCGTAAGCTTTAAAGCTTTCGCCAATTTCTCCATGCAGCATGCCAACGTTGGCCTGGCGTCCCGCACCACTGGCACCGGATTTCGCGTCGGCGATCAACCGCCGGGCATCTACCAGACCGGCTTCCAGCAACGGCAGAAAGCCAAGCTGAACAGCTGTCGGATAACAGCCGGGATTGGCCACAAGCGCTGCTTTCCTGATTTCCTCTCTGGCCACCTCCGGCAATCCATAAACCGCCCTGGCAGCCCATTCCGGGCACTCGTGGGGCATGCCATACCATTTCGCCCAGACATTCAGATCCTTTATTCTGAAATCTGCGGACAGGTCCACTACCCGGGTGCCCCGGGCTATCAAGTCAGGCACCAGGCGCATGGCTACGCCATGAGGCGTTGCAAAGAACACCAGGTCGCACCCGGCAAGGACCTCCGGATCAGGCTCACTGAAAGCAAGGTCAAAGTGTCCGCGCAGATTCGGGTACATTTCGGCAACGGACAAACCGGCCTCCGAGCGCGACGTAATACACCGGACTTCAACGTCAGGGTGAGTTGCAAGGATCCTCAATAACTCCACACCGGTGTACCCGGTGCCACCGACAATGCCTACTTTAATCACCGACCGCTCCATATTTGCAATGCTTATCAAGGCCAGACAAACCTGAGGCTGCCAGCCCTTTGATTGATTTAACCGTGTTTAACACAGAAGGCTAGTCTACCATGATAAACCAAGGACTTATTGCGGCCAGCCCCCCAACAGTTACAATGCGGTACGCTCGTAACCATTTAGAACAAAACCTAACTCCTTATCGTCAGGCCCCATGCGAAAATTCAGGCTCAAGCTCATCGATAACCTGATTCCCATGTTCCGGCGCCGGCTCTCGGATGTTGATGCCTTACCCCAACTGGCACTGCTCGGACTACTGTCCGGGTTATTTACCGGGGGTGTCATTCTGCTGTTTCGATTTGCTATCGAGTGGCCGCTCCAATACTTCCTGCCGGGCCACGACTCCGAAGCGTTCGAGAATCTTGGCTGGGTAACCCGGGGATTACTGCCGCTGCTGGGCGCCATTGCTCTCGGGCTGTTTCTGCATCGTCTGGCCGTTCCGGATCGAAAAGTGGGGGTCGTCCATGTCATGGAGCGCCTGAATTATCACCAGGGCTACATTTCGATTCGCAGCGCTATTGTTCAGTTTATCGTGGGAGTGGGCACCGTTGTCACCGGCCAATCCGCCGGTCGGGAAGGCCCGGCCGTGCACCTTGGCGCTGCGTTTTCCAGCCTGATGGGCCAATGGATGCGACTGCCCAACAACAGCATCCGCACTCTGGTAGCCTGCGGCTGCGCGGCGGCCATTTCAGCCTCTTTCAATACTCCGATCGCTGGCGTCATTTTTGCCATGGAAGTGGTAATGATGGAATACACCATTGCCGGCTTCACCCCCATCATCTTGTCATCCGTCAGTGCTGCGGTCGTTACTCAGGCCGCTTACGGGTCGGAGCCCTCTTTCAGCGTACCTGCTCTGACCATGAATTCGCTGATGGAAATCCCCTGGATTCTTGCCATCGCGATTGTCATCGGGGTGGCGGCTGCCGCCTTTATTCAGTTACTGGCGTTCTGCGGGCGCTATCACCACAAGCCTGTCCTTCTGAGGCTGATTGTTGCAGGCCTGTTGATGGTGCCCTTCGCCATTCTTGTTCCGGAGGTCATGGGCATCGGCTACGACACCGTCAACGGCACCATCAATAATGAGTTGCCATTCTGGTTGTTGCTCGGGGTTGGCGTGGCCAAGCTCGTCATTACTGCGGTCACCATTGGCCTGGGAATGCCCAGCGGCGTCATTGGCCCCACCCTGTTTATTGGCGCTACGCTTGGCGGCGCCATGGGGTTGATCGGGGCAAACTTCGCACCGGATCTCGCCTCATCAGTCGGGTTCTATGCCATGCTCGGCATGGGCGCGATGATGGGCGCAGTGCTGCAAGCCCCGCTAGCCGCCTTGATGGCGCTATTGGAGCTGACCCGAAACTCCCACATCATCCTCCCGGCCATGCTGATTATCACGACGTCGAGCCTGATCGCCAGCGAGGTATTCGGGCAAAAATCGGTCTTTCTCACGGTGCTCAAAAGCCAGGGGTTGAGCTACCAGAACTCGCCGATCATTCAGGCTCTGAGGCGCGTATCCGTTGGCGCCATTATGGAGCGCAGTATTCTCAGGACAGACCGGCGGCTATCCTATAAACAGGCCCGGGACATTCTGAAATCCGAGCCCAAATGGCTGGTTGTCGAAGGTAACCACGGCCCCACCTCCATATTGCCTTCGGTTGACCTGGCCCGCTATCTCGATGACTTCCCCACCCCTCAGGCGCCGGAAAGTGAGGACGAGGGCTCCACGGACACCCTGATCGATCTGATGGAGATACCGGCAAATCGAAAAGACGTTGCACCCGTACAATATCAGGCGACTCTTGAGGAAGCCTTGAATGAGTTTGACAGCACGCTGGCTGAAGCTCTGTATGTGCAGCGGCATGTGGCACCAACCATTCAGCGAGTCTACGGTGTGGTGCTAAAATCGGACATCGAAAATTACTACCAGTACCGAAAGAAATAGACCACTCAACACAGCAACAAACCGGGAATCACTATGCTTTGGGTAAAAGCCTTTCACGTCATTGCCATGGTGTGCTGGTTTGCTGGCCTTTTTTATCTGCCGCGGTTGTTCGTTTATCACGCCGCCTGCGAGGACCAACCAGGCCGGGAACGTTTCAAGATTATGGAGCGCAAGCTTTACCGCGGCATAACAACGCCCTCCATGATCGCAACGGTTATCCTGGGGATCTGGCTGATAAGCTATAACGTCCAGGGTTACTTCAGCCAGAGCTGGTTGCACGTCAAGCTGCTGCTGGTGCTGCTGCTCGTCGGGTATCATTGCTACTGTGGTTATCTGGTCCGGGTGTTCAAGAATGACCAGAACCGGAGGTCACACGTTTTCTATCGCTGGTTCAACGAAATGCCAGTGCTGGTGCTGGTTGCTGTAGTAATTCTGGCGACCGTAAAACCCTTTTGATCAGATCTATCCAATACCTCATATTCACACGGGAGTGCGCGCCATCAAACTGCATCAACGCCCTCAGGTCCTGATACTTTCCGGCCTCGACCCGTCTGGGGGGGCAGGCATACAGGCTGACATTCAAACAGTGACGGCACTCGGCGGTCATCCGCTACCCATAGTGACCTGCCTGACGGTGCAGGACACCCGTAATGTCTACAACGCGGCTCCGGTGGATGCCGGGTTAGTAGCGGACCAGCTGGCCTGCCTGGCCGCCGATGCCCCAATTCACGCCATTAAAACCGGAGCGCTCGGAAATTCTGCCATTGTTGATGTACTGCTGGAGTTCCTTGCGATCCACCCGGACATTCCGCTAATCGTTGACCCCGTCATCAAAGCGGCCGGGGGCGGTGACCTGGCCGATCAAGCCCTGATTACGGCGATGCGGGAAAAGCTCTTTCCCCATGCGGACGTAATAACCCCCAATGGCATTGAACTGGCTGCTCTCGGACACTCGCCAGACGCCGGCGCTGCGGCGTCAGAACTGCTGAAAAATGGGTGTAATGCCGTTCTGGCAACGGGAGGCCACGGCACGGGTCCTGACATTATCAATACGCTTTTTCGAGCCGACCGTGGGCCCGTTGAATGGACCATCGACCGGGTCGGCGCTGACTACGACGGCGAGTTTCACGGCACCGGCTGTACCCTGGCGGCTGCGATTGCCGCGGGGCGGGCTGCCGGCCTTGAGCTCGACAAGGCTATCGAGCAGGCACAAAAGTTTGTATCCGGTGCCATTAAGGATGCACTGAAAGTTGGCGAGGGCCAGCCCGTGCCTGACCGCATCTCCCGTTGGCAGCCGAAATGACGGTTTTCGTCAAGGGCATGGTGCCAGGGCTTTACGCCATAACCGACAGCACCCTGCTGCCAGGTGACAGCGTCGTCAGTGCCGTGGCCGCAGCGATCCGCGGCGGTGCTACGCTGGTGCAGTACCGCGACAAGATCAACTCCGGCTCTGAACAACGACGACTGGCCATGGAACTACAGAAAATATGTCAGGCTGCCGGGGTACCGCTGATCATCAACGACAGTCCACAGCTTGCCCTGGAGTGTCAGGCATCCGGCGTCCATCTCGGGTTGACAGACGACAACCTGAATGAAGCGAGAACCCGACTCGGTCAGAGCGCCCTGATCGGCGCGACCTGCCATGGTAAGCTGGAGCTCGCCAGCACAGCAGTGGCAGCGGGCGCAGATTATGTTGCCTTCGGCCGATTTTTTCAGTCCGCTACCAAACCGGGGGCGCCACCAGCAGCCATATCCGTGCTCACCAACGCCAAATCCCTGAATGTACCTGTAGTTGCCATTGGTGGTGTCACCCTTGAAAATGGCGCACAACTCATCAAAGCGGGCGCCGATTTCCTGGCTGTCGTCGGTGGCCTGTTTGAGGCCGACGACATCGAGCACCAGGCGCGTTCTTTTACGGAGCTTTTTCACCGCTGCCATCCTTACTTCCAGACGCCGGCATCCTGAGCGCCTGAAACCAGCCTATGAACGGGAGTCCCAAGTTATGACCCAGTCTGAAACCCTGTTTGAACAAGCCCAGAAATACATTCCCGGGGGTGTAAACTCCCCTGTCCGCGCCTTTCGAGGCGTGGGCGGCACACCCATTTTCTTCAAACATGCCAAAGGCGCCTACCTGTTTGACGAAGACGACCGTCGTTACATCGATTTTATTGGCTCCTGGGGGCCGATGATCCTCGGCCACGGCGACGAGCGCATCACCAGTGCCCTGCACGCGCAGATTGATCGGGGTATCGGCTACGGCGCCCCGACCGCAATCGAGACCACCATGGCGCAGAAAGTCTGCGAGCTGGTGCCCTCAATCGAGCTGGTCCGCATGGTGAACTCCGGTACCGAAGCGACCATGAGCACCATTCGTCTGGCCCGTGGGTACACCGGCCGGGACAAGATCGTCAAGTTCGAAGGCTGCTACCACGGCCATGTGGACTCCCTGCTGGTTAAAGCCGGCTCCGGAGCCCTGACTCTGGGCGTGCCCAATTCCCCCGGTGTCCCTGCCAGCCTGGCGGAACACACCCTGACGCTGGATTTCAATGATATTGAAGGCGTACGCAACACCTTTGCGGAAATGGGCGACCAGATTGCCGCCATTATCGTCGAGCCGATTGCTGGCAACATGAACTGCATTCCCCCGGTCCCTGGTTTTCTCGAGGGACTGCGGGAGGTCTGTGACGAGCACGGCACCGTGCTGATTTTTGATGAAGTCATGACCGGTTTCCGGGTGGCCCTTGGCGGGGCCCAGGGCCACTATGGCGTAACCCCGGACCTGACCGCACTGGGCAAGGTCATCGGTGGTGGATTGCCAGTGGGCGCCTTCGGTGGCAAACGCAAGATCATGGAACACATCGCGCCGCTGGGCCCGGTTTACCAGGCCGGCACCCTGTCCGGAAACCCGCTGGCCATGTGCGCAGGGCTGGCAACGCTGGAAGCCCTGACCGAACCCGGCTTCCATGAGAAGCTGGGCCAAAAAACGGCGGCGGTGCGTGACGGCTTCAAGGCAGCGGCAGACAAAGCCGGCATTCCCCTTGCTGTTCAGGGCGTTGGCGGCATGTTCGGATTTTTCTTTAGCAGTGAAGCCAGTGTGACCCGCTTCTCTCAGGTCATGGCCTGTGATATCGAGCGTTTCAAGCGGTTCTTCCAGGGCATGCTCAAGGAAGGTGTGTATCTGGCACCCTCAGCGTTCGAGGCTGGCTTTGCGTGCTCGGTGCTCACCGAAGACGACATCGCCCAGACCATCGAAGCGGCCGAAAGAGTGATGAAAACACTCTGATGTCAGGTAGAGCGGCAGACTAGGCGACTCCCCGGGCGGACCACCTGTCGCCCGGACCTGAGAAAGCCACCTGCCTTGGCCGGGAATGGACGCCTCAGAAACCGGCTTCAATACCTATCATTACTTCGAGACGGCTGTAACTGTACCGTTCTATGGTGCTGCGGTTTTCTGACAGACTCCATTCCGCCACTACCATCCATTGGTCAATCAAGCGATACTCCGCCAACAGGGTACCCCGCAGCCGATTATCTGTCCGGCGTTCGGAGACCACCTCGGAACCTAATGCCAGTTGATGATTATCCTTGTAGCGGGAATGACGGATGTCGCCCCTTGCAGCGAGAGAAAGCCGACCAGACACTGCGCTACGAGCCTCAGCCCATACCAGATTGCGAACAGGGGACAGGCTGAAGAATTCCTGTAGGGTGGTCAGATCTTTGCGGTCATTGAGCTCAAGCTGGTACTGGCCAGTTAACGTTAAGTTACCCACAGCTTTCTGGGCGCTGGCGCCCAACCGCAGCAAGTCTCCGTCATAGGCACTGAAACCGCTTCCACCCTCAATGGTGGAAACCGACCCGCTCACGCTGCAGTCGGACAGCAAGCCCTCGTTACCGAAAACGCAACGATCAGGACGATAAAGTGCTGCCAGCCGGACCTCGCGTTCGAGAGTATCTCCGTCAAACCAGGAAGCGGCCAAAGTTACGGTAGAGGTCAGTTCACCGGCACCAGTGTCTTCCAGCCAGGATGCGCCAGTACTGAGATAACGGTTGTCAAAGTCGGTGTTGGGGTGATACTGGCGGCTAAAGGCAACACTTTGCAGGCTGAGACCGCCCGCACCGATAAAAACCTTTCCGGCTGCGAATAAATCCACGAGAGCGCCGGCCTGATTGCTCGAGGCGTCATCCGGCGTTCCGGCGATGTTATTGTCATAACCTAATGTGGCCGCGAGATACCCCTCACCAGCGAATGCCTGGAATCCGGTCGCTATGGGCTCGTCAAGCTGACGAAGGGCTAACGCCCGCAACTTCTCCGGCGATTCCGGCCCGGCGGCCTGCTCGAACCATTGCCTGGCTGCCCAGTCCTGCCCCGACGCCCGCTTGACCAGCCCGAGGTTATACCGGGCGAGAGAGGCATCGGGCGTATCCAGCAATTCCAGGAAAACGGCTTCAGCTGAATCATGCTGCCCGAGACGGAAGTATACAACGCCCATATTATAAAGCAGCGAGGGGGTATTCAGGCAACCTGCCCTGGCCCGCTCGAAATAAGCCCGGGCCCTCGTCAGATCGCCCTCAATGAATGCCTCCACGCCGGCTTCAAAATTCCGGTTTCCAGCTGGCTCCCTCGCCATTGAAGCGGGTGCCAAGACCATCAGGGCGATGAAAAACGTGGCTAATCTTGAAAGCCGCAAGCCTTACTCCGGAGATACGGTATGATCCACTCTTCCTGCGAAAACAATCAGGCGAGCGAGCAAGAGCGGGAGTATAGCAAGGGACAAAGGGATTCGTCGCGCAGGGGAGAAACATTACGATCGGGATAGAGACGCGCGGGTCAGGGTGACTCGGGCCGCTCAGGGCGTTTAGATACATCAGGCCTCTCGGGGCGCCCGGAAACATCTGGTCGTTCCGGCAGCTCGGGGCGCCCGCGCTGCTCATTCCGTCCGCGAACTTCCCGGGCCTGCTCTGCTGCAACCCGGGCTGCTTCGCGAGCAGCATCTGCGCCTCGCGCCTCGCGGGGTGTATTAGCGGATTTGCTCGTCCGGCTCTGCCGGCGCTCAGAGGCAACCGGTTCGCGCAACTTAATCTCGCGGACAACGGATTCGGTCAGTTCGTCATCATCTCTGACCATTCGCATGGTCACATCCAGATCATCATTGGCGAAGACCATTGCGGGTGTTGACAGCAGCAACCCAAGACAGACCCTGACAGCAATGCGGTGCCAAACCCCGGCTGTCATGATGACGGCTCCTCATCGCCTTTCCCCACAGCGCCGTCAAGGCTGGTTCGGAAGGTCTTTGTTCTGCGACCGTCGTCCAGATGGGCAACGAGTTCGCCCTCGCCCGAGAACAAAATGTTAAGCGGCAGATTCACCACATTTTCGCCTTTATCCAGGTCCACTTCCCAGCTCAGTTTCTGATGCCCGGGGTAACTTGCCACCTCAACATGGGGAGGCAATTCCACCGTCAGGGTAACTCCTTCGAGCGCTTCCCCGGAGCTGAATGCAAGCCGGACATTACGGGCAACGGGCACGGCGACCAGACTCTTGTCACTGCCGATCTGCTGCGCGCCGGATACCAGGTCGGACCCCGAGTTCCAGCCAAAACCCAATGCGACACCCACAACCAGGGCAGCCGCGATGGCACCACCGGTCACCGGCGTACTCCAGCCATGGCTCGAAGAACCATTCCGGGACCGCCCGCCTTTGCCCGAGGCCGCACCCAGAACCCGCTCCTCGAATCCGAACGATGGCGCCGGCACCGTCTGGCTGTCGTGTAACGAGTCGAAGATTGCCTGTTCATTGTGGGCGGCGATGGCGCAATCCTCACAGAGGGCAATATGCTGCTCTATACGGCTTGCCTGCGCCGCAGAAAGTTTATTCCCGACCCAGGAACGCAAATTGTCTTTGCATTGATTACACAACATTTCCATCACCTCTTTGTTTCACACGCCGGGTCTGCTGGAAAAGTTCCGGTCTCTCAAGCAGTTTTTTCTTCAGCGATGCCCGGCAGCGATGAACCCTCGACTTCACCGTACCCACCGGTATTTCGAGCACTCGCGCGATATCCTCCTGGCTCCAGCCATCCACGTCATGCAGCAGCATCAGTGTGCGCTGGTCCGGCGAGAGCTCCTGAATAACAGAATCCATGATGGGTTTAAGGCGCTGGGCACTGATCTGTTCGGTCAGCTCCGGCACATCGGCGGCGTAGGAATCGAGAAAGCTGGCCTGCTGGTCGGGCCCGGCCACGTCGCTTACGGGCCGGTCCGCCTGACGGCTCCGACGCCGTAACTGGTCGACAAAATGCCGGTACAGCACCCGGTTAAGCCAGGGCCGGAGCTGTTCAATCCCCTCCAGTTCTTCAAGACGGGGGTAGAGCTTCACCACCACATCCTGCACCAGGTCCTCTGCATCGTGCTGCTGACCCGACAATCGGAAGGCAAAGCGGTACATGGCCTCCAGATGGGGCTGGACCAGCTTTTCAAATCTCGTGGGCCTTGCAGGCCGTCTGAAGGGTATCAATGCCAAAATGCTAACCCGCCGAGACTCGTTAAAACCAGCTCATACCAGAAAAAACACCGGCGCGCATAAGCCGCCTGCTGATACCAAATTTTCATCTGTACACTTTGTAACACGATAAACCGGAACCTCTTGCTGAACCCTGGCGTTTTATCCTCAGGCATCGGACTCCGCAAGAGAGTAAAGGAAGCTCGCCATGATACCAACAACGTTGAACAACAAGTCCATCGACCAGACAGTACCCGGAGATCAGTTATGAAAAATGCATTAATCAAAAGTTTTGGCATCACCGCACTCGCAGCCGCTGTTGCAGCCTGTGGTGGAAGTGGGGGCGGCGACGCTGGCTCTACCGGTACTGCTTCATTTGATCTTACAGATGCAGCCGTAGATGGCGTTCAGGCAGTAAATATCACGGTAGTCGCCGTTGAACTGAAGCCAGCCGACGGCCAGAGCATCAGCTTTGACGTAGAAAACCCCGAAAATCTTGATAACATCAACCTACTCGACCTCCAGAACGGCTCCGTTGAAGCTCTCTTGAGCAACCAAGAGCTTCCTGCGGGCGAATACGAGTGGATTCGCCTGAAACTGGGCGATGAGAGCACCTTTTCAGTCATCGATGATAACGGCGGCATCAATGATCTTTTTGTCCCATCAGGGGATACGCGCGGGCTCCAGACTTCTGGCTTCGTCGTGCCGGCTGGCGAGTCCGCGAGCTTCACTATCGACTTTGACGTTCGCAAGTCTCTGGTAAATCCCCCGGGGCAAGACAGTTACCTGCTCAAGCCGGTGCTGAGACTTGTAGACAACAGCGAAGTTGGAATCATTTCCGGATCAATTGACCCGACACTTTTGGCTAATGCCTGCTCCGAAGCTGGGTTCAATACCAGTGTATATGCGGGCGCAGTCTATGTTCATGCCGGCCACGAGGTAACTCCGGATGACCTCGGCAGCAGCAATGAGCCAGTGGTAGCTGCACCAGTGAATACCGAGACCTATGAATATCAGGCATCATTCATTTCAGCCGGAAATTATACTGTCAGCTATACCTGCGATATGGATGAGCGTCAGGATGCGGAGGGAAAATTCATTAATGAAGACCTGACCTTTATACCTGCTCAGGGCATAGAGAGTAAAGTAGTGGCGGGCGAAGTCACTGACGTGGCTATCAACTAGTAGTCGATAGCATCTACCCCTGACGACCATGCTCAAGCCCTCGCACGCGGGGGCTTTTTCGTCGTCAAACCAATCGGTTATAGAGCCGAAGCCCTAGACTCCGCCTGATCCGCCCCTGCCACGTTTCCCCTGGCACGCCGGATATCCGCCAGCAGCAACCAACCTGAGCGCTGCAAAGAAGAATCGCTGCCTGCCAGCGACAAGCCCTTCAGGGTAAACTGCTCCGCGGAACCCAACTGATCCAACGCTACGTAAGCTTCTGATAACTTGTAGTAAATCTCGGCGGAACGGGGAGAGATTCTCTGCGCCCTTTCGAGCTTGCTGACAGCCCCCCGAGGGTTTTCCAGGGCCAGCAAGGTGCTGGCTTCGCGCATTAACCCGGCGGCAGCCGGTGACAAGCTTTCGCCCTGTTGCTGATGTCGCGGTGACACCTGACGCTCAGGCTCGCTGGTCTCCGGTTGCTCGGACTTCCGTACAGTACGATCCGGGTTGCTGGTCCGGGGCGGCTCCGGTGCTTCCTCAATATCCGGGGATTGGCCAGAGGGCACGTAAATGGAGCCGCCCGGACTGGCGCAACCCGCAAGTGCAACGGTTGCAGCCAGGCCACTACTCAATATGATCCGCCTTAATATCATTGAAACAATCCTTCAAACCAGCCTTTAAGTCGCCGCGTGAGATCACCGGAACAGCTCACCGAGTCCTGGGGTTCGCTGCCTGTCACAAACGGCATGAAACGTGCGTTTTCACAGTGCTCATCAGTTAAGGTACCGGTCTCGGCATTGACCCAATGATACTGAACACCATCCGGGACGACCGGCGAGAAACCATGCTGCGGCACTTGGGCCATGAACCTGGCCCATACGGGCAACGCACCTGTGGCGCCGGTATAAGCGGTCGGGCCGTTATCATCCCGTCCCACCCAGGTTACCGCCAGCAAGTCACCGCTGAATCCGGCAAACCAGCTATCGCGCCCATCATCGGTGGTCCCGGTTTTACCCGCAAGCCCAAGCTCGTCCGGCACGAACCGATAGGCAGATCGTCCAGTCCCCTCTTGCAGGGTTTCCTGCATAGCGTACTGGACCAGGTGAACAGCGCCAGGGTCAACCACCTGATCCACTGCAAGACTGTATCGGGAAAGCGATTCACCTTGGGCCGTAGTGACATCCCTGATGGTACGCAGAGGAATATTAAAGCCTGACGTCGCCAGGCCCTGATAGAGTGACGCAACCGTCACCGGCGTCATCGAGACCGACCCCAACAGCATGGACGGATACTCCGATATGGGGTCGGTGACACCCAGTTTCTGCAGGGTTTCGACCACTGCCTCGATACCAACATCGAGGCCGACACGAACCGCTGCCAGGTTATAAGAGCGCGATAACGCCCGGTGCAGCGGCACTTCGCCGTGCTCTTCGCCATCGTAGTTGTTCGGCTCCCATCGGCGACCATCATCAAAGACCAGGGCAAATTTGCGGTCCTCGACCGGCGTAATCAGGGTGTAACGTTCGGGAGACTGCAACGCAGTCAGGTAGGTGAATGGCTTGATCAGTGAGCCAATAGGCCTCCGGGCATCCACTGCGCGATTGAATCCCGCGTACTTCGGGTCCCGCCCCCCGACCAGTGCCAGCACTTCGCCGCTGTCTCTCGATGTCACCACCATGGCCGCCTCCAGAAGCGGCTCGGAGCGGCTGCGCTCCATGTCTTTCAACGTATTGGCGACGGAGTACTCCGCTGCGTACTGAATCGCGGGATTCAAGGTGGTGAAAATCCTCAGCCCTTCACTCTGAAGATCTTCCTGCTTGTAGTCCCGGGCCAGGTGACGGCGCACCAGATCAATGTAGGCGGGATAGCGGTTCTCTGAATACGACGGCTTGGGCGTCACATCAAGCGGTTTGGCGCGGGCTTTCTGAGCGTCCACCTCCTCGATGACCCCATTGGCAAGCAGGGTATCAATCACCAGATTGCGGCGATTCAGCGCCCGCTCAGGATTACGGCGCGGATCATAGTAACTGGGGCCCTTCACCAGACCGACCAGCAGTGCCACCTGCTCCAGCTCAAGATCTTTCAGAGATTCACCGAAATAAAACTGGCTCGCCAGACCAAAGCCATGAATGCTTCGGGTGCCCGCCTGGCCAAGGTAAACCTCATTCAGATAGGTTTCGAGAATGTCCTGTTTCTCGTAATGCGCTTCAAGCAGCATCGACATCAAGGCTTCGTTGCCTTTGCGAATCAGGGTCTGGTCCCGGGTCAGGTAGAAGTTTTTTACCAACTGCTGGGTCAGCGTACTGCCGCCCTGCACTACCCGGCCGGCCTGAATGTTGACCCAGAGCGCACGGGCAATAGACAGCGGCGCAACACCGAAGTGATCGTAAAATTCACGGTCTTCAATCGTTAACAGGGCACTCTCCAACACCGGCGGCAGATCACTGAGCTTGACCAGCACCCGGTCTTCTTTGTGCGCCGGGTAAATACCACCAATGCGGGCGGGCTCCAGTCTCGCTATGGCGGTGTTTTCGCCGGACAGATTCCGGAAATTTTCGACACGGTCACCGCTGATGGACAGGGAAAGCCGGCGACGGGGCTCGCTGCCGTCCGCAAACCGGAATCCACGCGTGCTGATTACAAAGCGACTGCCGGATTGAGTGTAGGTACCGGCCTGGGTGCCATTGCCGGTCCGGTAGCCGGACATCTCAAGCTCTCGCTTCAGTGCCCCCACGCTGACACTTGCACCGTCGTATAGCTCCAGCGGGCGCGCGTAAACCCTGGAGGGCACTTCAAAACGCTGACCCTCGAATTTGGAGGTTACTACAGCGTCGAGGTAAACCACCCAGCCCGTCAGCACCACCAGCCCGACCAGGGAAACCCTGCCGACAAGGTGCCAGAAGCGACTTTTGCCCCGTGGGGAGGAACCAGGTGAACGTTTTTTCGGAGACTTTTTAGCGTTGGACGTCTTTTTCATGCGCAGGATTATAACGAATCCCCTCGCCGGGTGCGTCGCCCTTCTCTGTGTTATTTCTGTAATCTCACCGCTATGATGGTCCCAACCTAACATTCGGAATTAAAAATACATTCAAGGAGAGGCTTGTGAGTGAAGCAACAACCGGCGACCTGATTCTCGCCCTGCAGAATCCGGCGCTCTACGATTATCCGGTGACCGATTTCCAGGTTCATGAAACCCACATTTCCTGGGTCCTGCTTACCGGCCCCTACGCTTACAAGATTAAAAAACCGATGGATTTCGGATTTCTCGATTTCTCGACCCTGGATCGACGAAAGCGTTTCTGCGAGGAAGAGCTGCGCCTGAACAGCCGGTTGGCCAGCAAACTGTACCTGGATGTGATACCGATTACCGGGACACCGGCTCAACCGCAACTCAAGGGCACCGGCGAGCCCTTCGAATACGCTGTTCGCATGCGCCAGTTTGACCAGGCCGACCTGCTCGACCGGCAGCAGGAAGCCGGCAAGCTGACACCTGAGCTTCTGAACAGCCTGGCCAGACAGGTCGCCCAGAGCCACCAACAGCTGCCCAGGGTACCCGAGGACAAGCCTTTTGGTGAGCCAGAAGCGGTATTTGCTGCCATGCAGGAGAATTTTGACCAGATTCGTCCGTTATTGAGCGACGAGGCATTGCTGGCGCAGGTTGATAGCCTCGAAGCCTGGACCCAGACCACCATCGACCTCATGAAAGACCGCATCAGCCAACGGCGTGAGGATGGATTCGTCCGTGAATGTCATGGCGACCTTCACCTCGCCAATATTACCGTTTACGAGGACGAAGTGACGGTATTTGACTGCATCGAATTCAGTGAGCCATTCCGCTGGATCGACGTGATCAACGACTTCGCCTTTTTGCTGATGGACCTGGAAGCCCGACATGAGCAAGCACTGGCCAACCAGACCCTGAACACTTATCTGGAGTTCAGTGGTGATTTTGACGGGCTGCCGTTGCTGCCGCTCTACAAAGCTTACAGAGCCATGGTGCGGGCAAAAATTTCCCTGTTCATGCTGGGCAACCCCTCACTGAGTGAGGCCGAGAAGACCGGACTTACCCAACGGTATCAGGATTACGCCAACCTGGCAGAGAGTTACAGCAACATTCCCCATCGCTTCATGTTGGCGACCACCGGTCTATCCGGCAGCGGTAAATCGGTCATCAGCGGCGCCCTGTCAGCGCAACTCGGGCTGGTTCGGCTGCGCTCGGACGTGGAGCGTAAACGAATGTTCGGGCTCGGCCCCCTCGATAGCAGCAAATCCCGCCCCAAGGAAAACCTCTACACCGAAAAGGCCAATCGCGACACCTATGAGCTGCTTGCTCAGCGCTCGACCCAGCTTCTGGCCGCCGGGTTCTCGGTGATAGTGGATGCCGCCAACCTCAAGCATCATGAACGGGAGCAATTGAAGGCTGTAGCCGAAAACCAGGGAGTACCGTTCGCTCTTGTCGATTGCGAAGCGCCGGAAGCCTTACGCAGACAATGGGTAAGGTCTCGCAAGGGCGACGCATCAGAAGCCGACGAAGCCCTGCTGGAAGAGCAGAAGCATTGGCTTGAGCCCCTGAGTGCCCGGGAGAAAACCCATACCATCCACGTTCATACCGAGCAGGACCACGTGGCCGAAGCACTCGCCGATCGTATTCGTCAGCATTTCGGTTTGCCCGGTGCCTGACGGGGCCACTCTGACAAGCAGTCGGCCCAGATACCATGGGCCGGCGAGCATCGCACCCGAATGGGCTATAGCGTCGGCAACGAGCGTCAGTCAAGCGTGACGGGAACAGGCTGCACCAGAGCCAACGAACCGCTGGGCTCCCCGTCTGCGGCCAGATCCGCTTTCCAGGCCAGTACTTCCACTCCTGCGGCAACCGCCTCTTTGAGCAGGCGCCCGTAGACAGGATCTATATGGTCTGCCGATCTGACCGAGAGAATACCGGAGTGATTGACGCAGAATAGCAGCACCGCCCGCTCGCCAACCGCCACCCGGGAGATCAGCTCCCGCAGGTGCTTTTGGCCGCGAGTGGTGACCGCGTCGGGGAAGTAGCCCAACGCGCCCTCGCAGAGGGTGACGTTCTTCACCTCGACCCAGGCGTCCGGCAGGGCGCCATGGCCGGACAGATGCAGATCAATACGACTCTTCTCCTGGCCATAGCGGACTTCCGGACGAATCACTGTGTAGCCGGTCAGCTCGGGGATCCGACCGGCCTCGATAGCCTCCCGGGCCTGATGGTTCGGCCGTGCGGTATTGATACAGGCCATCACCCCCGGCGAGGTTTCGACCAGCTCCCAGGTGTAGGGGAGTTTTCGCTTGGGGTTGTCACTGGCACTCAACCACACCCGGGCAGACTCAGGCTGACAACCGAGCATGGAGCCGGTGTTGGGGCAGTGGGCGGTGACCTCCCGACCATCCTGCAATCGCACATCCGCAAGAAAGCGTTTGTAGCGTTTGATGAGCTGCCCGGGTATCAGGGGATTCGCGAACTGCATGTCAGGCTCCGGGGCTTTAGTCGCTGGGTTGGCCATCATACGCTCGCGCAGGGCCACACCAAAACAAAAGCCTGCAACACAGGGCTGGCGTGGCTTCGGTATATCTGCTATTTTCCGCAAATTCTGGGAAATCATCAGCGCGAAGTAGCGTCACCACGCGATGCAGCAAAAACCTGCTAAGCTCCTAAAAGACGCCCCAGCACGGTCAGAAGACTATACGTAGCCGGTTGTGGCTTATCACACCGGTTCCCGTTTCGGACGAGCGCATCCTGCCATTGATGGCACAAGCGCTCAGTTGCAGTTTAAGTAAAGAGGCCGGGTTCAATGGCAAAGACAGAGAGCAAACCACGCGAGAATTTCTCTAACTTCACCCCCTATGAAATGAAGAAGGGTGAAGACTATATGAGCGACGACATGCTCGAGCACTTCCGCGGGCTGCTTCTGAAATGGAAGCAGGAGCTGATGGAGGAAGTCGACCGTACCATGCATCATATGCAGGAAGACGCCGCCAACTACGCTGACCCGAGTGACCGCGCTACCCAGGAAGAAGAGTTCAGCCTTGAACTCAGAACCCGGGATCGCGAACGTAAGCTGATCAAGAAAATCGACCAGACCATAGATCGCATTGATAAAGACGATTACGGATTCTGTGATCAGTGCGGTGTCGAGATCGGTACCCGTCGCCTGGAAGCGCGCCCGACCGCAACTCTGTGCATTGACTGCAAGACACTGGCGGAAATTCGCGAGCGCCAGACTGGCATCTGAACCAGTCACCGGTTAAACCGATCACCGGTGGCACTCAAACGCCACCGGCCCGGGCTGAATGATGACCGCAAAAACCTATCGCGGGCGTTTTGCGCCTTCTCCTACCGGACCTCTGCACTTCGGATCGCTGGTTACTGCACTGGCAAGTTACCTCGAAGCCAAAACCCGGAACGGTCAGTGGCTGGTACGGATCGAAGACCTGGATCCCCTGCGGGAATCAACCACTGCGGTTGGGCAGATACTGCAAAGTCTGCAGGCTCACGGCCTGATTGCGGACGAAGAAGTCCGCTTTCAGTCCGACCGACGCCAAGCGTATTTCCAGGCGATAGCGACCCTTCAACTGGCAGGCCGGGCCTACTACTGCGGTTGCTCACGCAAACTTCTCAAGAACCATGGTGGCCGCCATCCTGGCCATTGCCGCCAGCGGGTACGTCACTCGACTGACGCAACTCCCCTGGCCATGCGCTTTGCGCTGGAGAACGCTGACGCCCGGTGGCACGATGAATTTCTCGGGCCCCAACAACAGTGGGTAAAAGCGGAAATCGATGACCCGGTAATTTTGCGCAAGGAAGGCTTCTTTGCCTATCAACTGGCGGTCGTGGTGGACGACATCGACCAGGGCATCACGGACGTTGTGCGGGGCTCCGACCTGCTGGACATGACGGCACAACAACGGCAGGTGTTTCAGGCGCTGAAGGCCGAACCGCCGCGCTGGCTGCACATTCCGGTTATTCTCAACAGTGAGGGACAAAAGCTCAGCAAGCAGAACCGCGCACCGGCGCTGGATGACCAGATCCCTGGCACGAATCTCTGGCAGGCGCTGCAGGTGCTGGGGCAATGCCCTCCACAGGAGCTTCGACAAGTGCCACCGGAGAAAATCCTGGGCTGGGCTTGCGGGCACTGGCGACGGGCGCTTATCCCACGACACTCTGTTACCGTTTAGACACTCGGTTACCGTTTAAGGGTACACTGACAGCCCGGTAACAGACGTGTTATAAACGCCACACATCAACACAGCGCGGGTGCGACATCCGATGTATATCTACCGCCTTGTCTTCCTGCTGGTTCTGGCCATCTACATATTCTCCCCCAACATCCTTGACTGGTGGATAGCTCCGGGCAATGCCTGGTACAGCCCCTATCTGATCTGGGCGGGTCTGATCGCCATGGGTTTCTGGCTGGAATGGCGACGGGACCCCAATGAATTTTAGCCTCCCCACCCTGTTATTGGTCAGCCTGCTTTATCTGACGCTGCTATTTGTCCTTGCTCATATGACCGAGCGGGGGCTTATTCCTCGTCAGTGGGTTCGACATCCAGTGGTCTATGTTCTCAGCCTTGGCGTCTACGCAGGTATCTGGGCTGTCTATGGCGCCCTCGGCATGGCGGCAGAGTCCGGGTTCGAATTTCTCGCCTATTACCTAGGAATCAGCGGTGCGTTCCTGCTGGCGCCGGTATTGCTGAACCCGATCATGCGAATCAGCCGTGCCTACCAGCTGACCTCTCTGGCGGATCTGTTCGCTTTCCGATATCGCAGCCAGTGGGCTGGAACTCTGGTCACGCTGTGTTCGGGAGCAGCCATTCTGTCGTTGTTGAGCATGCAGATCAAAGCCGTGTCGACCTCCGTGAGCCTGCTCTCCCCGGGCGCGTCGCAACCACTGATCAGCGTATTGTTCAGCCTGACGGTGGTTTTGTTTGCGATGTTGTTTGGAGCCCGCAGGCACCAGGGTTCGGAGAGTCATCAAGGGTTAGTAGTAGCGATTGCTTTCGACTCGCTGGTCAAACTTGTCGCCCTGTTGTCTCTCGGCGGCGTTATTCTTTTCACGGTGTTCGGCGGGCTCGGTGGGCTCAATGAATGGCTTGCCAGCCAGAACAACGACGTCAGCGCTCTGGAACGCAGTATTGATGATGGCAGCTGGCGGGCACTGATGCTGATGTCGTTCGCGGGCGCCCTGGTACTGCCTCACATGTACCATATGACTTTTAGCGAGAATCCGAGCCCCAGGGCGTTGTCGAGGGCCAGTTGGGGCTTGCCGTTGTATCTGCTGCTGCTCGGTCTGCCTGTCCCTGTCATCCTGTGGGGCGGCATTGAACTGGCCGCCACCACCGCACCCAGTTATTACGTCATCGGCACTGCCATGGCCCTGGACAGTCCCGCCCTGACCTTGCTGATGTACATTGCCGGCCTGTCTGCCGCCAGCGGCCTGATGATTGTCAGCACTCTGGCGCTGGCCGGCATGGTGCTTAATCACATGGTACTGCCATTACGGACCCCCCGCGACCAGGGCGATATCTACCGCTGGTTACGCTGGGTTAAACGCTTGCTGATAGCGATCATCATTCTGGCGGCCCTGCTGTTCCACGAAACCGTCGGCAAACAGCTGGATCTGTTCATCCTTGGAGCATTGTCGCTGTCCGGCGTATTGCAACTGCTCCCGGGGGCTCTTGGCATAATCTACTGGCCGGAGGGCAATCGCAAAGGTCTGATTGCCGGGCTCCTCACTGGCATGACGGTATGGGCCGTCACGCTGGTGCTGCCGTTTTCCGGTGCCGCGAATTTGCTCTCCATTCTCAACCTGCCGCTCATCCCGGACATCGCCAACTGGCATATTTTTACCTTCGCCAGCCTGACCCTGAATGTTTTTGTATTCGCGCTGGTGTCGGTGCTGAGCCAATCCAACAAAGATGAAACCAGCGCAGCTCAGGCCTGCTCACTGGGTGCGCTCTCACGACCCCAGCGCCGGGAACTGGTGGCCACCTCGTCGGAAGATTTTATCCAGCAACTGGCCGCCCCCCTGGGTTTCAACGTGGCCCGTCGTGAAGTTGAGCGCGCCCAGATCCAACTCAAACTACCTGCTATCGAATACCGCCCCTACCAGCTTCGCCGGCTTCGGGATCAGGTAGAAGTGAACCTCTCCGGCCTGCTGGGCCCCGCAGTGGCCAGAGACATGGTCAAACGTAACCTCGGCTTCAAACCGATGGCCAGCGGCAGCAATGCCCAGGACATACACTATGTTGAGCGGGCGCTGGGTGAATATCAGAGCCAATTGACCGGGCTCGCTGGCGAGCTCGACAATCTGCGACGCCATTACCGTCAAACCCTCCAGAACCTCCCTATTCCGGCCTGTTCGTTGGGTGACGACGGTGAAATCCTGATGTGGAACCACGCCATGGAAAAACTCACCGGCATCGCTGCCGATGATGTGGTCGGGGCCCGGCTGCTTGCGCTACCGGAACACTGGCATCTGCTGCTGGATGACTTTGTACAGGGCGCTGAACAACACCGCTACAAACACCGGCTTGATCTTAAGGGCCGGCCCCATTGGCTGAACCTGCACAAATCCAACCTGAGCGGCCCCGATCACTCCGAGGGCGGCAGTATCATTCTGGTGGAAGACCAGACCGAGATCCGCCTGCTGGAAGATGAACTGATGCACAGCGAGCGGCTCGCCTCGGTCGGGCGACTGGCAGCGGGTGTTGCCCATGAAGTCGGCAACCCGGTCACTGGCATCTCTTCGCTTGCACAAAACCTGAAGCTCGAAACCGATGATGCAAGCATTCTTGCGACCGCGGATCAGATACAACAACAGACTCGCCGGATATCAGCGATTCTGCAATCCCTGGTGAATTTTGCCCGCACCGGCAACCATGCCCAGGCAAACCGCTACGAACCGGCCGTTATCCGACGCTGCGTGGACGAGTCCATTAATCTGCTGTCGCTCAGCGACAAGAACCGCGGCATTGTTTATCAGAATGACTGCCCCGGCGATCTGATGGTGCTGGGGGATGAGCAACGGCTGGTCCAGGTTTTTGTAAATCTTCTGGCCAATGCCCGCGACGCCTCCCCCGAGGAGGGCCTTGTTCAGGTCAGTGGAAACCGCGAGGGATACTCCGCTATCATCGAGGTCGCCGACGAAGGGTCGGGCATACCCGCAGATCAGCTCGACCATATTTTTGAGCCGTTTTACACCACCAAGGGACCGAATCAGGGTACCGGCCTTGGTCTGTCGCTGGTGTACAGTATTATTGAAGAGCACTACGGCAATATTCAGGTAGAGAGTCCAGCTACCCCCGGCACCGGGGGTACCTGCGTCAGGTTGAGGCTGCCAGCCTACGAGCCCGACACGGCCAATGCTGGCCAGAACGAAAGGTCTTGAAATAAACATGCGTCGAATACTGATTGTAGAAGACGAAGAGATTATCCGCTCCGCCCTGCGCAAGCTGCTGGAGCACGCCGAATACGATGTGTCCGATGCGGGCTCAGTGGACGAGGCCGAGCGCAAGTTTGAGCTCGGACATTTCGATCTGATTATCTCGGACCTGCGCCTGCCCGGGGCGCCCGGAACAGAGCTGATCAACCGGGCTCCTGCCACGCCGGTACTGATCATGACCAGCTACGCGAGCCTGCGCTCGGCAGTCGACTCCATGAAACTCGGTGCGGTCGAATACATTGCCAAGCCTTTTGATCACGACGAAATGCTGGCGGCGGTCGAAAACATTCTGCGGCGCAAAGCCAGCAGCCTTTCAGCCATACCCAACACGTCCGGTGACATTGCAGAAGGCGATCAGACCGGTGACCCGGCAAGTCTGATGTACGGCCAATGCGATGCCATGCAGCAAGTATTCACGCTGATTCGCAAAGTCGCCCCCACTGAAACAACCGTGTTGGTACAGGGTGAATCCGGCACCGGGAAGGAGCTGGCGGCTCAGGCTTTACATCAACTCAGCCCAAGAGCTTCACACCCGTTAATATCGGTCAACTGTGCCGCCATTCCGGAAAGCCTGATTGAGTCAGAACTGTTTGGTCATGAAAAAGGCGCGTTCACTGGCGCAGTGTCAGCACGGACCGGCTTGATCGAAGCAGCTGACGGCGGCAGCCTGTTCCTTGATGAAATCGGGGAACTCCCGGCGGAGGCACAGGCCCGTCTGTTGCGCGTGTTGCAGGAGGGCGAAATACGGAAAGTGGGGTCGACCCAGAGCCGCAAGGTCAGTGTGCGTATGATCGCGGCCACCCACCGAAATCTCAAAGCCATGACCCGAACCGGTGGCTTCCGGGAGGACCTGTATTACCGCCTCAACGTGATGCAAATCCGGATTCCACCGCTCAGAGACAGGCCTGGTGACATCCTTGGGCTGGCACGTAAATTCCTTACCCGACAGGGCGAGCGCATGGGGAAACCGGGGTTGAACTTCAGCCCCGAAGCCATGGGGGTGCTGGAAAAGCATCGGTGGCCTGGCAACGTACGTGAGCTGGAAAACGCTATCGAGCGCTCCACTATCCTGTGTGACTCCGATGTCATCACGCCGGCGTTACTGGACCTGGATTCTGATGGTGGTGAGTTCGCGGTACCCCAGAGCCTGGTCGAAGGCAGTGACCAACCGGCCAGTATCCGTGAACCCGATGCCGCCAATGATCTCTCCCTTGAAGATTATTTTCAGCATTTTGTGCTGGAGAATCAGGACCGGATGAGTGAGACAGAACTGGCACAGAAACTGGGCATCAGTCGAAAATCCCTGTGGGAGCGCCGCCAGCGTCTGGGCATTCCCCGTAAGAAGACTACCGGCAATTAACCGTTTTGTTACCCTGAAATAACTGAACGAAGGTTCAAACGTTACCCGGTGTTACCTCAAGGAACACGTATCCCTCACAAATGAGGCACAGGTAACACTTTGGCCACAATCCCCGGACGCTTCGAGACCTTAAAATAACCAAGATACTGTTAAATATAGAATTTATAAAACTGGCACGTGTTCTGCACCCTTTATGGCGCACAACAACAAAAACAATGTGACAAAGCAGCGCCAAAACAAAAACAAATAGCTGCAGGAAAACGTTCATCAACAAAAATAAAATAGAGCGTAAGCGAACTGAGTGTTTTGGGTACTGAGCTTTTTAGGGGTGCCATGGTTTGTGCAAGTTGTAGATGTAGAGAAGAATCGTCTTCCAGGCGACGCTATGTTTACTAAGAGCTTCCGCAAGATCATTACCACTCTCTGTATTCAAAGCTTTCCGCTTGCATGATTTGCCTCAGATAGAGGCACGTGGGACATAAGGTCCCTGCAACAACAAAAACAATGCAGATTGTCTACTCTTCCGAGGCGGGTTCGTGAAAGCGACCCGCCTTTTGATTTTCTGAAGAACCAATTAATTGCCTGCCCAACACAAAGACTACCGTCACCGCGGATGGCCTTGTGTTTAGTCTGTCCAGTTGCAAGCCATGGGCAAACGGTCGCCAAACCGTTAGACTCTCGGTTTTGCTCACTGCAGATGCTGAATCAATGCTAAAAAAACTACTGTCATTTATACCGCGCAGCGGTAAGAAAAAAGTCCCCGCCTACTCCCGTCAGGTGATTCCGCGTGAACGGCACACTGTGTCCCGCTCTATTCTCAGTGAGCCGTCCAAAAAAGTACTGAATCGCCTGAACAATGCCGGATTTGAAGCCTATCTGGTGGGCGGCGGCGTGCGCGATATCCTGCTCGGCCAGCGCCCGAAGGATTTCGATATTGCCACCAATGCGACGCCGGAAGAGGTTCATGAACTGTTTCGGAACTCCCGGCTGATCGGGCGCCGCTTTCGCATTGTCCATGTGCTGTTTGGCCGAGAAGTCATCGAGGTGACAACCTTCCGGGGCAGTGCCGCCGATACCAACGACGAAGATGATGACGACCGCAAGACCAGTGAACACGGATTGCTGCTGCGGGACAACGTCTATGGCAACCAGGAAGAGGATGCCCTGCGGCGGGATTTTACAATCAACGCGCTGTATTATTGCGTCAAGGATTTCACGGTCGTTGATTTCGCCAACGGCATAAAAGATCTCGAAAACCGGCAGCTGAGACTGATCGGGGACCCGGAGACCCGTTACCGCGAGGACCCGGTGCGAATGCTACGCGCCGTAAGGTTTGCCGCCAAACTCGATTTTGAGATTGAGCCTGCAACCGAAGCACCCATCACCGAACTTGCCCCGTTGCTGACCCACATTCCTTCAGCTCGCCTGTTCGAGGAAGTTCTGAAGCTGTTTTCCGCCGGTTACGGTGAAGCCTCTTATTACAAGCTGCGGGAGTATGACCTGCTCGACGCTCTGTTCCCCGACACCGTTCGGGCGCTGGACGCTGGCGAGCCAGAGGCGCTGATCATCCAGGCCCTGCAGAATACCGACCGACGGATACAGCAGGGAAAATCGGTCACCCCGTATTTTCTCTACGCGGCAATGCTGTGGCCGGCGCTCCAGGTCGAATGGCGTAAGCGCCAGGACGACGGCGAGTCCATTCAGCCGGCCCTGCATCAAGCCATTGCCAAGGTGATTGGTCGGCAGGTCCAGGCCACGGCGATTCCCAAGCGATTCTCCGGGCCCATGAAAGAAATCTGGGAAATGCAGATGCGTCTGCCCCGCCGACAGGGTAAACGAGCCTTCGTCACTCTGGAGCACCCCCGGTTTCGGGCCGCCTATGACTTCTTGCTGGTTCGAGAAGACGCCGGTGAGATCGAGCCGGGCCTTGGCCAGTGGTGGACCGACTTCCAGGAACAGGACGAGCGTGGTCAGGAGAAAATGTTGTCGGAACTCGGTGCTGAGAGCCCGCGCAAGCGCAAGCGTCGTCGCAAACCGGAAAGCCGGGCCTGATTCGTGAACGGCGTCGAGGTCTATATCGGGCTTGGCAGTAATCTGGCGGATCCACTCCGACAGCTGGCCCGGGCGGTGGTCGAACTGGCGTCTTTACCGGACACCTCGCTGATTGCTCAGTCCGCTTTTTATAGCAGCCGTCCGGTTGGCCCCCAGGACCAGCCAGATTTCATCAATGGCGCGGTAAGACTGAATACTTCTCTGGCACCCCTGGCCCTGCTGGACCACCTCCAGCGGATCGAAAACACCCACGGGCGACTCCGTAACCAGCATTGGGGCCCACGGACGCTGGATCTCGATTTGCTGCTGTATGGCGACCGCCCGGTGCAGAACGAGCGCCTGATGGTGCCACACCCTGAACTGGCCAACCGCGATTTTGTCCTGCAGCCGCTGCTCGAGCTGAACCCGGAACTGGTGCTGCCAGACGGCCGGACTCTTGCTGTTTTGCGCCATCAATGCCCGAACAACGGCCTAAAGCGGCTTGAACCCGCCACCAACGCTTCACCACCCTAGCCTGCAATTCAGCTCGGCTTGCCTCAGACCGGTGGCAGCATTAACCTTAACCATTACCACGCCGGTCGTATTCGGCGCTGTCTTGACCCACCCCTTAACAAAGGCATGGACTCTATGGCTGTTACCATCAATACCCTGCGCGAATACAAGCGGAAGGGCGAAGCCTTCTCAGCGCTGACCGCTTACGACGCCACCTTTGCCCAGGTTGTCAGCGAAGCCGGGGTGGATGTCATCCTGATCGGTGATTCGCTGGGAATGGTGTTGCAAGGCCATGACAGCACCCTGCCCGTCACAATGGAGCACATGTGCTACCACGTGCGTTCCGTAGCCAAGGGCAATCGGGGCGCCCTGATCATGGCAGATATGCCGTTCATGAGTTATGGCACTGAAGCCGCGGCGCTGGAAAACGCTGCAGAGCTGATGAGGGCCGGCGCCCACATGGTGAAACTTGAAGGCACGGACTGGATGGCCGATACCATTCGGGCCCTGAGTGACCGGGGCGTACCCGTTTGCGCTCATCTCGGCCTGACACCGCAGTTTGTTAACAAGTTCGGCGGCTACAAAGTTCAGGGGCGAGATGAGAAACACGCCGAATTAATGATTGAGCATGCCTGTCAGCTCGAAGCAGCGGGAGCAGATGTCATTCTCCTCGAGTGTGTGCCCGCGGCACTCGCCGCCCGCATCACCCAGGCCGTAAAAGCGCCGGTTATTGGCATCGGCGCTGGCGCGGACACCGATGGCCAGGTACTGGTGCTCCATGACATGCTTGGGGTCACGCCGGGCAGACGTCCTAAGTTCGTCAAGGATTTCCTGAAAGAAGCGACTTCCATTCAGACCGCCATCACGGCTTATCATGACGCGGTCAGACAGCGCACCTTCCCCGGCGAGGAGCATACGTTCAAAGCATGAGAACCATTCACACACTGAAAGAGTTACGGGCCGTTCTCAGCGGCTATCGTGAGCAGGGCAAGCGTATTGGCCTGGTGCCAACGATGGGCAATCTCCATGAAGGCCATCTCTCTCTGGTCGAGCAGGCCCGGCAGGCCGCCGACGTAGTGGTGACCAGTATTTTCATCAACCCGATGCAGTTCGGAGCAAATGAGGATCTGCATAATTACCCGCGCACCCTGCAGGATGACCAGGACAGGCTTCAGGCCGCTGGCAATTCCCTGATATTCGCACCCTCACCAGAAGAAGTTTATCCCGAGGGACTCGCCCAACAGACCCAGGTGATCGTGCCCGAAGTCAGCGAAGGCCACTGTGGCGCCAGCCGGCCCGGGCACTTTGAGGGGGTCGCGACCGTCGTCACCATGCTGTTCAATATGGTACAGCCCGATGTCGCGGTCTTCGGCGAAAAGGACTTTCAGCAGCTGGCCGTTATCCGCAAGCTCACAAGAGATCTGTTTATTCCGGTGGAAATCATAGGTGCGCCGACGGTGCGCGACGAGGACGGTGTTGCCAAGAGCTCCCGCAACGGCTATCTCACAGCCCAGGAGCGAGCGGTTGCACCCGCCATTTTCAACACCATGAAGGCGATCACCACCGCCCTCACACAGGGGGCTACTGATTATAAAAAGCTTGAGGATCAAGCCAGGGCCGTGTTGTCAGACAACGGTTTTCGTCCTGATTACATTAACATCATCAACAGTCTGACACTAAAACCCGCCAAAGCGGATGACCAACATCTGACCGTTCTGGTAGCCGCTTTTCTGGGCACCACACGACTCATCGATAACCTGTCAATCAAACGCTAACCACATTCAACGCCAACCACATTCAACGAAAGGAATCCGCAATGTCCCAGGCAACCCCCTCGCTTACCAGCCGCCCGGAATGGCAGGCACTGAAAGACCACCAGGCCGCTATGCAGGATGTTCACATGCGGGACCTGTTCCAACAGGACCCGCAGCGCTTCAAACATTACGTCCTGGACGCCGCCGGTTTTACCCTGGATTACTCGAAAAACCTGATCACCGATGAGTCCCTCGAGCTCCTGTTCAGGCTGGCGCGAAGCTGCAATCTTCCGGAGCGCATGGAAGCCATGTTTCGGGGCGAGCACGTCAATGTCACCGAGGATCGCCCTGCCCTGCACACTGCCCTGCGCAGCCTGGCGAAGGACAGCATTGAGGTCGACGGCAAGGACATCATGCCCGAAGTCCGCAGCACTCTGACGCGGATGGAGGAGTTTGTCTGGCGGGTCCAAAGCACCCAATGGCGGGGCTTCACCAACAAACCGTTCACCGACGTGGTCAGCATCGGCATTGGCGGCTCCTTCCTCGGCCCCAAACTGATATCAGCGGCACTCAAGCCCTATTGGAGCGGGCACCTGAACTGCCACTACGTGGCTAATATAGATGGCACCCACATTTCTGAAGTGCTGCGGAAGCTTGACCCGGATACCACTCTGTTCCTGATCCAGTCGAAATCTTTCCGGACCCAGGAAACCCTGGAGAACACAGAGGTAGCGCGGCAATGGTTCCTGCAGAATGGCGGCTGCCAGGACACCATCAGCAAACACTTTGTGGCGGTTACCGCCAACACGCCGGCCGCTGTGAAGTTCGGCATCAAGGAGGAAAACATCTTCCCCATGTGGGACTGGGTGGGTGGGCGCTACTCACTTTGGTCTGCCATTGGCCTGCCGACTGCCCTCACCATCGGGATGGAAAATTTCCGGGCGTTGCTCGCCGGCGCTTACCGGATGGACCAGCACTTCCGCACCGCACCCCTGGAGCAGAATCTGCCCGTCATTCTCGGTCTGCTGGGAGTCTGGTATGGCAATTTCTGGGGGGCCGACGCCCACGCCATCCTGCCCTATGATCATTATCTCCGGGGCCTGCCAGCCCACCTCCAGCAACTGGACATGGAGAGCAATGGCAAATGCGTGACTCAGGCCGGTGAGCCGATTGCTTACCAGACCGGCCCAATCATTTGGGGTGGCGCCGGTGCCAATGGCCAGCACGCTTACCATCAGTTGCTGCACCAGGGCACCAAATTGTCGCCGGCGGATTTCATCATACCGTTGCAGACCCACAACCCGATTGGCAATCACCACGCCATCCTGTTTGCCAACTGCTTGAGCCAGAGCCAGGCCTTGATGCAGGGCAAGAACGAAGAGGAGGCGCGGGCCGAACTGCAGGCGGAAGGCAAGTCCCGAACGGAGATCGACCGCCTCGTCCGCCATAAGGTCATCCAGGGCAATAAGCCCAGCAATACGCTGGTATTGGAGCGAGCCACTCCGGAAAGCGTCGGGGCGCTGGTTGCGCTGTATGAGCACAGAACGTTCGTGCAGGGGGTGATCTGGGACGTGGACTCGTTCGATCAGTGGGGGGTGGAGCTGGGCAAGCAACTCGGCAAAGGCATTCTGGACCAGCTAATGGCGCCAACAGGGGAAGAAGGCAAGACCGACAGCTCGACGGCAGGGCTGATCCAACTGTTTCGAAACCGGCACGGGAGCAGTCAGTAAAGACCTCAGCCAGGTTTTGTTGATCAGCTCGCAGGGCGCGGTGAGATCCTCTGCCCCTGCCAAGTAAATGGCACCGGCCAAAGTTTCTGGTCACGATCGTAGGCTTGCCAAAGCTGGCTGTAGGTTTTGCCCACCACCGGATGCACCGCCTCGGGGGCAATTTCTGCCAGCGGCTTCAACACAAAGGCATTTTTGAGAATTTCACCCCGGGGTAGCTGGACCCCGTCCACGTCGCCGATGTGGTCGCCGTAGGTAAGAATATCCAGATCCAGGGTACGGGCGCTGAACTTGGGCTGGTCCCGTCGGCGTCCGTTATCCGCTTCGATTTTCTTGCACATCCGGGACAGCTCGGCAACAGAACCGGTAGCCTGAATGCCGACCACCAGATTCAGGAAATGCTCACCGTCAAAACCCACCGCTTCACTTTCATAAACAGTGGAAATGTCCAGGTCACCAAACTGTGACGCCAGCGCGTCCAGGGCTGCGGTTATGTGGTGTTCCCGCTCGATGTTGGTGCCAACGCTGATATAAACCGTAGCTGCCGCCTTCATTCGCGCTGCCCCCGCTCGATACTTACCCCCACAGACTGCGCCTGGGGGACTGCCCCGGGCTTGCGAATGACCACTTTTAGCCAGGCCACACCAAACCTGGCCTGCAGGTCCGCGGCCAAGGATTCGGCCGCGGTTTCCAGCAACTGAGGCTGCTGGTTACTGAAATACTCAATCACATGCTGGCTCACGGAGCCATAATCCAGCGCATCAGCGACCTTGTCAGAGGCGGCAGGCACCCGGACATCCCAGGCCAGCTCCAGGTCAATCAGCAAGCGCTGCTGAACATCCCGCTCCCAATCGTATACCCCTATGACGGTTTCAACCGCCAGGCCTTCGATCAGTACTGTATCCGTCACGTGTGCGGTACCCCGGGCCGGGCCATCATTATTGTCGGGTACCCGACTGATGGCTGATTGATTGCGACACGCCAACCCGATACTTTGGGAGCGTGCAAACCGCGCTTCGCGCGCGGGCCGATTTTCGCATAAACCACCGGTACAAGTCTTCGCCTATGGAACCCGTGTTTCTGGTCGTACTCTGCTTTGCTGCCTATGCCGCCGGGTCGGTATTGTTCGCCATGCCGGTTTGCCGGCTCTGGCACCTGCCCGATCCTCGCGCCCAAGGCTCGCGCAACCCCGGCGCCACTAACGTTTACCGCATCGGTGGCTGGCCACCTGCGGCTGTTACCCTTGCCCTCGACGCAGGAAAAGGCTGGCTACCTGTGTGGCTCGCCCAGCAATTCCAGAATTCCATCTACATTCAGGCTATTGTTGCCCTATGCGCCATCACCGGTCACATGGTGCCGGTGTTTTATCGGTTCCAGGGCGGCAAAGGCGTGGCGACAGCGTTAGGTGCCGGTCTGGCAATGGCACCCACCACCACACTGATTCTGGCCGGTGTGTGGGCGCTGGCCATGTGGCGATGGCGCATATCGGCTTTAGCCTCGGTACTTGCAGTGATCACCGGGCCCATCGTCAGCGCGATGATTGAACCGTCCACACTGCCACTGTTCGGTCTGCTGGCTATCCTGATCGTGGTGCGTCACCGTAATAACCTGATCAGGCTGGCCCAGAACCGGGAAACACCCCTGTGACGGATAGCGCCTCACAGACCCGTCAGTCCACCAGCCCGTTGAGCCTGGGTTGGTGGACCGGTGGCAAGGTATCCATCGGCCAACGCGGCACCGAAATAATGCGATCCCCGTCCCGCTGGCCCGCCAGCAAACGCTGACAACCCGCATAGGCAATCATGGCACCATTGTCGGTACAGAACTCATGGCGGGCATAGAAGACCCCGGCATGCAGTTTTACGGTCATGGTTTCAAGCGCAGCACGTAACCTTTTATTGGCACTGACCCCGCCAGCAATAACCAGACGCTTGCAGCCGGTCTGCTCGATAGCCCGACGACATTTGATGGTGAGCGTGTCCACCACCGCTGTTTCAAAAGCCAGGGCAATATCCGCCCGGGTCTGATCATCAAGACCACCCGACTTTTCAGCCCCAGTGATCGTATTGAGGGTGAACGTTTTCAACCCGCTGAAGCTGAACTCCAGGCCCGGGCGATCGGTCATCGGGCGCGGGAACCGGTAACGCCCCGGCGTGCCCTGCTCAGCCAGTGCTGCGACACGAGGCCCGCCCGGGTAATCCAGCCCCAACATCTTGGCGGCTTTGTCGAACGCTTCACCGGCGGCATCGTCCACGGATTCCCCCAATAGTGTGTACTCGCCAATGCCGTCCACCTTGACCAACTGCGTGTGTCCGCCGGAAACCAGCAATGCAATAAACGGGAAAGCCGGCGGATCAGGCTCCAACATGGGCGCCAGCAAGTGACCTTCCATATGATGAACCCCCAGCACCGGCACCCCCAGCGCAAAACCCAGGGCGTGAGCCACCGCACCACCAACCATAAGGGCACCGATCAGGCCCGGCCCGGCGGTGTAGGCGATGCCTTCGATGTCAGCGCGAACGGCGCCGGCCGCCGTCAGCACCTGGTCACACAGGGGCAGGAGTTTACGAACATGATCCCGGGAGGCCAACTCAGGCACCACGCCGCCGTAATCAGCGTGCATATCGACCTGGCTGAACAGGGCATGGGCAAGCAGGCCGCGACCGCTGTGGTACAGCGCCACACCGGTTTCGTCGCAGGAGGTTTCAATACCAAGAATCAGCATAAAGACCGCTTCATTTGAGTACATGGAACAAACAGGCGATCATTTTACCAGACAACGCCGCATTCTCTTGAGAATAATCCCCCAGACGTTGACCTTGACCAACCGTAGGCGCTATCATTGCCGCCCTTAATTCTGCACTGGTCCATTTTTATCCAATCGGGCCAGGCAAATAGCCGAAGAGACCGCAGCACAAGGCTGGCGAGCAATGAATCGCCGTGTGTCGCAACAGATACGGGTAGACCTGTCTGCACTCTTCCAACATAAAACTGAATCTATCAGGTAGGTGATTTTCGAATGCCAGCTGTTAAAGTGAAAGAGAATGAGCCATTTGACGTAGCCCTGCGCCGTTTCAAGCGTTCCTGCGAAAAAGCAGGCGTGCTTTCGGAAGTTCGTCGTCGTGAGCACTACGAGAAGCCGACATCCGTTCGTAAGCGCAAGGCCGCAGCAGCCGTCAAGCGTCATCTCAAGAAGCTTCAGCGGGAACAGCGTAAATTCGAGCGTTTGTACTAAGCGATTACGCCAGTACCTATTGCTCTTTGCTGTGCGCCAAACCGATTATCTCGCGCCCTGAACGGGCTTCGGGGTAAACCCAAAATGCCGCCGGGGCCTGGCTTCGGCGGCATTTTTGGCTATGGTAATTTTACGGGTAATTCCCGGCGTGTTCTCTGTCAGCGGAGATTCCATGAGCGGACTGATCCCTCAGCGATTTGTTGAAGATCTACTGGATCGCATTGATCTGGCAGAGCTGATCGGGTCTCGCATAACGCTCAAAAAAGCTGGCAGCAACTATAAAGCCCGCTGCCCTTTTCACGATGAAAAGACGCCATCCTTCAACGTTCGTCCGGATAAAGGCTTTTACCACTGCTTCGGTTGTGGTGCCCACGGTGACGCCATCAGCTTTGTTCGGGAATTTGACGGCCTGGGTTTTACCGATGCAGTAGAAGAACTCGCCCGACGGGCCGGGCTGGAAGTGCCTTACGATCAGAACGTGCGGCAGGAGATGCAGCAGGCCAGAACCCTGACGGACGCACTGGATTACGCCAGCCGGTTCTATCAGTCTGCGCTCAAGGGCCCGGACGCCGCTTTCGCCAGGGATTACCTGGCGCAACGGGGGCTTGATCAGCACATCATTGAGCTCTATCAGCTCGGGTACGCGCCGGGCACGGGTACAGCGCTGTTTGATTCGGCGGGCAAAGACATTCAGGGCCCGCTGATTGAAACCGGGAACGTGTCTGACCGCTACGGTCGGCCAAGGGACCTGTTCCGCAACCGGATCATGTTTCCGATTCGCAACACCCGGGGTAAAACCGTTGCCTTTGGCGGTCGCACTCTCGGCGATGACAAGGCCAAGTACATCAACTCTCCGGAGTCTGATGTCTTTCATAAAAGCCGGGAAATCTACGGCCTCCATGAGGCCCGGCAGGCCATTCGCCAGCTCGACCGGCTACTGGTGGTAGAGGGCTACATGGATGTGATTGCGCTGGCGCAACACGACATCCATTACGCTGTGGCCTGCATGGGCACAGCAACCAACCAGGATAGCCTGGCAGCTCTGCTCCGGCAGGTGCGCCATCTGGTGTTCTGTTTTGATGGCGACAACGCCGGTTACCGGGCAGCTGACCGCGCGATGGAGAATGCCCTGGAACTGCTCACCGACGGGCTGCATCTCCAGTTTCTGATGATGCCCGAGGGCGAAGACCCGGACACCCTGGTTCGCCAGGAAGGCTCGGAAGCCTTCCAGAAACGGGTGGATGGCGCTACGCCACTGTCGCGGTATCTGTTTAACCGCCAGAGCGAAGGGCTGGATCTGAATTTGCCGGAGCATCGCGGCGAGCTGCGGGCCAGGGTTGAGCCGATGCTCAACAAGATGCCCCGCTGTACGCTGCGGGACGCCATGTGGCACGAGATGCTAAGGCTGTGCGGCGGACGCAGGGATTGGCAAAGCAAAACCCAGAATGGAGGCAATAAAGGCTATGTCTATCGCAATGGCGAGCGCCAGACCCGCATCCAGGAAGCCCGGGTCGATGTGAAGCTAAGCCGGGACATCATGGTGTGCCAGGCACTGCTGGAGGCACCCGAAATGGCTTCAGAGCTACTGGAACTCTGCCGTGAAGACCGCCAGCTCCATCAGGCCAAAGGTTTTGCCGAATGGATTCTCACGCAGCAGCTTCGGGACAAGAAACGACTGATCACAGCCCTTGCCACGGATTCGGTAGCGCGGACCCGGTTTTTCAGGCTGTTTGACGGTATTGAACACTTGCCATCCCGGGAAAACGCCCTGGCTGGCGCCCGCGAAATGCTGACGCCGAATAAAGAAGCGACCCACAAGCAGCGGCTGACAGCCCTGCTTACGGAGAAACGCAGCATTAGTGATTTAACGGAAGCCGAGCGTCAGGAGCTGCAACAGCTGAGCCGGCGGAGAGAATAACAGGAGCAGGGCCAAAAGCCCCCCGGGCATGGAATACCCCCGGCTATTTCAAACGGCCACTTGAAACTTAACAGGTTGAACACCATCTAATCACTTGGTGGCAGACCTGAATAGCGACAGCTATAATGGCTGTTTAACTTTTTTCCACATACACGCAAGTTTACAGGGTGTCTATGTCAGGCAATTCGCAGAAATCACGTTTGAAAGACCTCATTGCCCGAGGCAAAGAACAAGGTTACCTGACTTACGCCGAGGTTAACGACCACCTCCCGGAAGACATAGCCGATCCGGATCAGGTTGAAGACATCATCCGGATGATCAACGACATGGGCATTCAGGTCTCCGAGGTTGCACCGGACGCCGATACCTTGTTGATGGCTGAAGGCGACTCGACGGCGGACGAAGCGGCGGCTGCAGAGGCTGCTGCTGCGCTGGCAGCGGTTGAATCTGATGCTGGCCGCACCACGGACCCGGTTCGCATGTACATGCGTGAAATGGGCACCGTAGAGCTGCTGACCAGGGAAGGCGAAATCGTTATTGCCAAGCGGATCGAAGAAGGCATCCGTGACGTTATGGCCGCCATCGCCCACTTCCCGGGCACCGCGGGCACAGTTATTCAGGCATATGAGCGCATCATCGAGAATGAAGGCCGTATCAGTGACATCGTGACGGGCTTTCTTGACCCCGATGACGCCGAGCCGTTCATGGAGGAAGTCCCTCCCAGCACTGACGATTCCAGCGACAACGACAGCGATGACGACAGTGACGAAGAGGAAGAAACCGAGAGCGGCCCGGATCCCGAAGAGACCCGCCTGCGCTTTGAGTTGCTGAACGAAAAACTTGCCGCTGCCAACAACGCACTGGAGAAACACGGCCGGAGCCACAAATCGACCCAACAGGCGCTGAATGAGCTGGGCCAGGTTTTTGCACCGTTCAAACTTGGCAATAAAGCCTTCGATGAACTGGTCAACGTAATCCGCTCCACCAATGAGCTGGTACGGGAAAACGAGCGCACCGTGATGCGTATCTGTGTGCGCGAGTGCAAGATGCCCCGCAAGGACTTCATCAAATCCTTCCCGGGCAATGAGACCAACCTTGACTGGGCGGTCAAGCTCAGCAAGAGCAAGAAGCCCTATGCTGCGCCCATGAGTGAGCGCCTGGACGAGATTGTCCGGATGCAGAAGCGTATTGCCAATGTCAAGAACGAAGTCGACCTGGACATTCCGGACATCAAGGAAATCAACCGTCGCGTCTCCATCGGCGAAGCCAAGGCCCGCCGTGCCAAGAAAGAAATGGTTGAGGCCAACCTGCGTCTGGTTATTTCCATCGCGAAGAAGTACACCAACCGCGGCCTGCAGTTTCTGGATCTGATTCAGGAAGGCAACATCGGCCTGATGAAGGCCGTCGACAAGTTCGAATACCGCCGCGGCTACAAGTTCTCCACTTACGCTACCTGGTGGATTCGTCAGGCCATTACCCGGTCCATCGCGGACCAGGCGCGCACCATCCGTATTCCGGTGCACATGATCGAAACGATCAACAAGCTCAACCGCATCTCCCGTCAGATGCTTCAGGAGATGGGCCGAGAGCCAACACCGGAAGAGCTCGGCGAACGCATGGAAATGCCGGAAGACAAGATCCGCAAGGTGCTGAAAATCGCCAAAGAGCCGATCTCCATGGAAACCCCGATCGGTGATGACGAAGACAGCCACCTGGGCGACTTCATTGAAGACATCCAGGCGCTGTCGCCGGTGGATTCGGCAACCGCAGAAGGCCTTCGCGAAGCCACCCGCTCCGTGCTGGCAGGTCTGACGGCCCGCGAATCCAAGGTGTTGCGCATGCGGTTCGGTATAGAAATGAACACCGACCACACTCTGGAAGAAGTCGGCAAACAGTTCGATGTAACCCGTGAGCGCATCCGCCAGATCGAAGCCAAGGCCTTGCGCAAACTGCGCCATCCGTCACGTTCCGACCACCTGCGCGGCTTCATTGACGATCAGGGTTAACAACACCAGTGGCGGGCGCCTACCCTCATGGGTATAATGGCGCCCGCTGCCCATCCCCGCAGTGAAATTTTTGCTTTCAGGGCCTATAGCTCAGTTGGTTAGAGCAGAGGACTCATAATCCTTTGGTCGCAAGTTCGAGTCTTGCTGGGCCCACCATTTCTGCTTTCCCCGTTCATGACCGCCTGAAACGACCTTTCGACTTTGTCGAATACCGACAATTCGTCACAACTTCCGCAATCGAACTGCCGTACGTCCAATTAACTTACACATTAAAATGATACACGTTATCTGGTTATTGATTTAAAAGCTTTTTTTATTGCTGGAACAGTAATTGCAAAATTCTTAGACGACTTGGAGGTAACAGCCAACACCAGTCTCAGCGCCAGAACTTTGGGGGCTCATCGCTCGGCTGCACAGGATGGAGATTACACACTATGGAACTCAGCAAGGTACTGAAAACAGTTTTTGTTGCTACTGCTCTTATGATGGCCTCAGCGGCGTCACATGCCTTGCTGTTGCAACCTGGCAATGCGGATTATGATGGCAATGATGGAGCAGGCTCGTACGGGCCCGGCAATTGTGAACCCGGTTGTATCAACGACTTGTTCGGAACGTCCTTCGCCAACAACGACGACGGATTGCTCTACAAAGCTGAATTTGACGGTGGCCTGGAAGAAGGTGGCTTTACTGGCTCGTATGAAATGACCTGGGCCCTTGATGCTACAGGAGGAACGTTGTCGTGGCTGGAGGGAACCCCTTTTATCGTTTGCGGTGAATGCTACGTAGCAGTGAAGGACGGAAATAACGACCCCCGGTATTACTTCTTCGATCTGAGTTTTGGAAGTGAGCTGGAGTGGGACGGGAAGGAAGACCTTGAGTTCAGCAACTTCTGGGCAAATACGCAGGGGTCCATTTCCCACATCTCGATCTGGGGTGACAATACCCCGGTAGAAGTTCCAGAGCCAAGCACGCTGGGACTTCTTGGCCTGGGACTGATGGGCTTAGTCTATTCCCGGAAAAGGAAGGCGAACAGATAGCTCGCACTCTGTCAGAAAATTTTACGCTTCTAAAAGCCCTTCTTTGAGGGGTTTTTTATTGGGTACTCGAAACCCGCAACATTGACCTGCCCCAATCACTGAACCACCCATGCCAATCTACAATTTGACTCGCTCTTTAAAGGCAGAAGCAGAGCCAACAGTTCGCAGAAAAATGTCGCCATGCCAAGCATTGATTCAGCTCTCAAATCCATGAATGTCCGGGCCATTATCAGGCATCAAACCGTGGCCAGTTTTTGCTGCCAGGACCAATGACACTCTGAAATGACAATTCGACTTTGTCGAATGGCGAAAATTCGTATACAAATAGGGGGTGGTTCCCAACAACAATTCAAGGAAACGCCATGCCCTTCTCCCCTGACCAAATTGAAGAACTCAATCTGCTCACGCTGTTCAACCTTACCTCCGCTCAGGAGGGCATAAAAGTTCACCGGCACTCCGCAGCACCGGAATCGGTCACTGCGGCAGAGCGGCTCTTCAAAAAAGGCTTGATCACGCAGGTTGACGGTGGATATCTGACTCCGCTCGGCAGCGAGACAGCAGAGCATACCCAGAAGCTACTGACGATTCTGTCAAGCGACTGACTGGCATTCGGTTGAACTCTGGCCACTGTCGGCTTTGGGTTCGCCGGTCTTTGAGGTGGTACGTACTCCCGGGCGCCAGTAGAGCGTCGGCTTAGGTCCGCCGAGCTCAGTGCTGCCCGACGTGAACGGTTGTATGTGTATAAAGATTGCGGATTTTTCACAGGTCCTGTGGGAAACTGGCTGACTACCGAATTTAGCTTTTTTGGTGACGCCCGATGTATCAGTTACGTGTTGTTCTGATTGTGGCCACATTGCTTTCAGGCTGTGAAAGCCTGCAACGGGAAAGATTTCTTGAAGCGTCCAATGAGTTATGGGGCAGAGCCGGGGCAGCATTCAACGGCACAGGACAGCCAACGCCAGCACCTCAGAATGATCACAGCTCGGAGCTGGACCTCCTCTTCGAACAACCCTACATTGATCCCCTGACGCGCTACCTCATTCGTTATGAGGGTGATAAATCTCGGTCTGATGTGTTGGCAACGGTGCGCCAGGAACGGGACAGGCGGTGCTCTGTGATCGCCAATCAATACGCGTCAAAACCAATCTCTCAGGAGGCCTCCGACCTTTATCGTGTTGGTTATCTTTTCTCCTGCCCGCAGGAGGTAAACGCTTACGCTCAGCGGCTTGATCAATTACCGGCCCAAGCCAGCGCAACAGATTCCGCAACGTCGACGTCTGGTGGCGCAGCAGCTGGTGAAGTGTCCGAGCTCCCTCCGTCCCAGCAGCTCAGTGACTGTTATCTGCTCACCACCATCCGCAACTTCAGCGGCGCTTCGAAAGCCTGCCGGCAACCGGCGGAGGCGGGTGACGTGCAGGCGCAAACCAATATGGCGCTGATGGCTTATTCATTGAGAGATTACGCCACGGCCCATCACTGGGCGCTTCGTGCAGCCCCGAAGTCCGGGGTCGCCTCCTATCTGCTGGGCCAAATGTACAAGGCAGGCAGCGGCGTCGAGCAAGACAGAAAACAAGCACATTACTGGTATGCCATATCTGCTGAGCAGGGACATGCAGAGGCAAAGGCCGCCCTTGAAGACCCGGATGGGCTTTCTGATGGAAAGGCTGTTCACTAACCCGGAAAGGAGAGGTTACCTGTCCATGCAGTCATGGTTACGCCAGCGCTCCCGGTCCTGGAAAGCCCACACCTCCATGCAACCCCTTATGGGGTTGCTGGCATTTCTGATCGGCCTTTTTTTCACCGGCATGTTGCTGCTTTCTCACCTCAATCTCAACTACTCCCAGCAGGCCATGTCCGACTTGCGACGTGATCAGATAAGGGATGTCTTCTTCGCCAGTGTTGCTCGCATCGATGCCCGTCAGATCGCGCTTCAGCGCCACACCTCTTCCCTGGCCATCATCGGTGAAACCTTTTATCGCCTGGCCCGGGAGCGCCGGAATGACACTTCGAATACCAATGCTTTAAGAGCGCAACTGGAAACGTCCCTTAAAGACCACTTGAGCGAGTTTGACGGAGCATCCGGTGCCGGTATCTGGTTTGAACCCGAGATCCTGGCTGGCACCAATCAAAGCTACTCTGCCCACTTCACCAAAAGCGACGCCGAATCGGAACCCACCCTGATCAGAAATTCCGGCGGTTACCGCTCCGCTCGCTGGTTCGAACGTACACTGGACGAAAGCTGGTCCCTCGACCAACATGTTCCCGGCCAGGTTTACTGGTCTGCGGTTTATTTTGATTTTGCCACCAAACGCGCGGTACTGACGCTGGCAAGCCCGATGTTCAATGCGGACAAGGAACTGATTGGCATGGCCACAACAGGTTGGGCATCGGATCAGATCATTGATTTGGTGAGTCGTGTTGAGGTCACCGAAAACAGCTTCTCGTTCCTCAATGACCGCAACAATCGCAATCTGTCGAGCCTCAGTCTGGACAACGACACTTTTCTTGAACAAAAGCTTATTGATGCCATTCTGGCCCTGCAACTCTCCGCAAGGCTACCCGATGGCCCGGGCCTGATCACTCCGTCGACGGTACAACCGGAACGGCTGCAAACCCGAGCAATCGAGATCAGTGGCCGGGTCTATGAGCTCTACTACGCGGCGACTCCGGCTGGCATGGTCTACGGCGCCGGAGTTCCGCGGGATGAGATTGATCGGGTGCTCGTCCCCATGCGCGATATCAATTACCGGATACTGGTCACTACCGGCTCGGTACTGTTGATATTGAGCATTTACCTGTTGTATCGAATCGTTCAGCTGATTCGGGAACTGCAAGCATCATACACCGACCCACTCACGGGCTTGCCCAATCGGGCCCGGCTATTGAAAGACCTTGCTGTGCGCAGTGAAGCCTGCCTGATTATCGTCAACCTCGACCGTTTTCAGGAGATCAACAGCCTGTTTGGCACTGCGTGCGGCGACCAGGTCCTGCTCACTCTTTCAGAACAACTCCAGTTGTTCGTAAAAAATCACATCAAGGATGAGCGGGCCCGAGTGTATCGCTTGACCGGGGATGAATTTGCCCTGCTGGGACCGGTCATAGCGGAAGCCAAGCTCAGGCAACTGGCCAACAAGCTCAGCGATTTCCTGCACCACCAGCGGATTTCCTGGCAGCAACAGGTACTCAGTGTGGACGCCACTACTGGCATCGCCTTCCGGCCCCTTGAACAGAGCGCTGCGTCCCGGGATCAGTTGCTGAGCCAGGCGGCAATTGCGTTGCGGCTTGCCCGGGAGCAAAGGCGCAATTACCTGATTTATGACTCCCAGGAGCAGATTGAAAAGCACTACGAGCAAAATCTCTACTGGGCACAGCGACTCAAGGACGCCCTGGCGCAGGGCCGGGTCATCCCCCACTTCCAGCCCATTTACGATAACCGGCAGCGGCGTATCAGCAAATACGAGTGCCTTGTAAGAATGATCGATGAAGAGCATGGCGTCATCGCCGCCGGACAGTTTCTCGGCATCGTCAACAAGCTTCGCCTGGACCGGGAGATCACCCGGATCATGATCGATAAATCCCTGGCGGAGTTCAGACACCAGCCTTATGAATTTTCAATCAACATGTCCTATGCCGACCTTGTGGAACCGGAGATTCTCGAACTGATTCTCGGCCATCTCCGGGCAAGCAACATCGGCAAGCGGTTGATCTTTGAAATCCTTGAATCCGATGGCATCGAGAACTACAACGAAGCGCTGCATTTCATTGAGCAGGTTAAACCCTTCGGGTGCCAGATCGCCATAGACGACTTTGGCACCGGCTATTCCAACTTCGAGCAACTACTGCGTCTTAACATCGATATCATCAAGATTGATGGCAGCCTGGTCCGGAATCTGGATCAGGATGAAACCGCCTTCGTGGTCACCAACGGCATTGTCCAGTTCGCCAAAAGCCTTGGCATTCGGACGGTAGCGGAATTTGTACACAGCGAAGCGGTGCAGGCAAAAGTGCTCGAGCTAGGTATCGATTTTTCTCAGGGTGAGTATTTCAGTATGCCGGGGCCAAGAATTCTGGCGCAGAAATCCGGCGTTGCGCATTTGCAAGTGATCGACAACCGTTGATGACCTGCAAAACCAACGCTTACCCGGCTCAATCCGGCCAGCCATAGGGCTGGCCTTTTTTATCAGTAGCTTCTGGTTTTCCCCTCAGGACGAAATCCTGATAATCTGGTTGCCTTACAAAACCAATATTCCAATAACCGTGTTTAAAAGCGGAGAGAACACCATGGAGAACGGCACCCATTACCGCACCTGTCACTTGTGTGAGGCCATGTGCGGCGTGGCCATTGAAATGAAGGACGGGCGCATCGAGGCCATCAAGGGGGATGAGAACGACCCTCTGAGCCACGGCCACATCTGCCCCAAGGCCGTTGCACTGCAAGACCTCCATGACGATCCGGACCGCCTTAAAAAGCCCATACGCCGCACGGCCACCGGCTGGCATGAAATGGAATGGGAACACGCTTTTGATCTCGTGGCCGAGCGCCTGCATCAGGTCCGCAAGGAGCATGGCAACAATGCCATCGGGGTGTACCAGGGTAATCCGAACGTTCATAACCACGGCGCCATGGTAGCCTCATTACCCTTTCTGCGGGCTATCGGCAGCCAGAACCGTTTCTCCGCCACCTCCAACGACCAGCTCCCGCACATGCTTGCGAGCCTGGAGATGTTCGGTCACCAGGTGCTCTTCCCGATTCCGGATATTGACCGCACCGATCTGTTCATGTGCATTGGCGCCAACCCCATGGCCTCCAACGGCAGCCTGATGACGGTGCCGGATATCCGCGGCCGGCTCAAGGCGCTGAAGAACCGGGGCGGAAAACTGGTGGTGATTGATCCCCGTAGAACTGAAACCGCCAAACTGGCGGACGAGTTTCACTTTGTGCGCCCCGGCACTGATGCCCTGCTGTTGATGGCCATGGTCAACACCCTGTTTGCCGAGGACAGGGTCGACCTCGGCCACGCCGAGCCCTGGACACGGGATGTGGATCTTGTACGTCTCGCCGCCCTGCCCTTCACACCAGATGCTGTCAGTGCCCACACAGGCTTGAGCCCCGATGCCATCAGGGGGCTTGCACGCCAGCTTGCCACCACCCAGAAAGCCGCTCTATACGGTCGTATCGGCACCAGCACCCAGGCCCATGGTGGCGTCGCAACCTGGCTCATCTACGTGCTGAATATTCTCACCGGCAAGCTCGATACCACAGGCGGCGTGATGTTTACCCAGCCGGCGATTGATATGGTCGAGCTCGGAGCCATGTCCGGCCAGAAAGGCCATTTCGGTCGACGGACCAGCCGGGTCAAGGGCCTGCCAGAATTTGGCGGCGAGTACCCGTCGAGCACCATCGCGGATGAAATTCTGACGCCGGGCGAGGGGCAGATTCGTGCTTTCGTTACCGTGGCAGGCAACCCCCTGCTCTCCAGCCCCAATGGCGGCCGCCTCGAAGAAGCCTTCAGCGGGCTGGAATTCATGGTCTCGGTGGATTACTACCTCAATGAAACCACCCGCCACGCAGACATCATTCTACCGCCGACCGCCGCCCTGGAACGCAGTCATTACGATCTTATCTTCAGCATGTTTGCAGTGCGCAACATCGCCAAATACAGCGAAGCGCTGTTTGACCCTGGCCCGGATACCCGCCATGACTGGCAGATCCTGCTGGAGCTTGCGCATCGTCTGGAGAAAAAGCGCAAGGGTGGCCGGCTTACGATACGTGCTGAAGCCGGTTGGCGTGCGTTCAAACAGATCGGGCCCGATCCGCTGCTGGATATCATGCTGCGAACCGGCCCTTATGGGGCTGACCTGGGGCCAGCAAAGACACTAATGCAACCTGCCATAGACCTTATTATGGGCGTATTACCACCAGGGCACCCCCTGCGCGGCCTGGCCCGACTGAGCCCGCTGGATCGCCGCTGGCGTGACCTTCCCAAAGGGCTGTCACTCTCAGCGCTGAGAGCAAACCCCAGCGGTATCGATCTCGGCCCCCTGCGGCCCTGCCTGCCGGACCGTCTCTATACCCGGGATGGCAAGATCAATCTCGCACCCCGTCGTTACCTGCGGGATCTTGATCGCCTGCTCGCCCGTCTCGACACCCCAGTGTCCGACGAACTCCTGCTGATTGGCAGACGCCATGTGCGCAGTAATAATTCCTGGATGCATAACAGCCAGCGCCTGGTCAAAGGCAAGGACCGCTGTACCATGATGATTCATCCGAACGACGCTTCACGCTTCGGGCTTATGGAAGGTGATGCCGCCGAACTGACCACCGACGCGGGCCAGATCGTGGTGCCGGTAGAAATCACCGATGACCTTATGCCCGGGGTGATATCCGTTCCCCATGGTTGGGGACACTCCCGCAACGGTACCCGGCAGGCCGTCGCGGAAGCTCATGCAGGTGCCAGCATCAACGACATCATCCGGGATGACCAGATTGACCCGCTGAGTGGCACCTCGGTACTGAATGGCCAGCATGTTCGGGTTAAAGCATGGAAAACCGAGGGTAGTCGGAAGCGGGCCTGACAAAGCCCCCGGCGCGTCCCGGTTTGAGCAACTGACCTGAATGTCATCTGTCCTGCGGGAGACACGTAATAAACTTTGTTATGCTGACGGCCCTTAAGCGCTGTTTTTTTGAACGACACACGAGGAGTTTCTGACATGCCGGTCTGGTCGCAATGGATACTGATTTTCGCGGGTGTAGTAGCGATCGTGCTTCTGGCCCTGTTCATTAACCGCCAGACCAAAGTGCTCAAACGGGACAAGGCCACGGCTAACAAGACCAAAGTATTTCAGGACGAACGCCGAACCAGCATGATCGAGAGCATTCGCGTGCTGGCAATGGCGATTGAGCAGGACCAGATCGAGTATTCCGAAGCCTGTTTGCGGATAAAGGGATTATTGGACCATGTGGCCCCGGACCTGCTGAAGCAGACGCCGTATCGGATTTTTCTGGAAATGCACGAGCACATGGAACACATGCCCACCCATCAGGCTCGTCAGGATACGGATGCGAGGTTTGTCGAGAAAATGGACAAGGAGCGCTTTGCCCTGGAGCAGCAGCACTCTGACGCCATTCGGCGTGCGGCAACGGCCATCCGTCACCATCACTTTTAAAGCTCGCAGCAGCCCGCAGGGCCTGGCGGCGCTATTTTTGTAATTTTTTGTAATCGTAGACCGACCGCTCAAATGTGATTTCTATGTAAAATCAATCCTCTCTGGACCAATCGGTAGCATGACGTCTCAGTCAGAGATTATATGCCGCTTATAAGGCCTTATTCTTTTTCCCAGTTTGTCTAAATTAAAACCAAAGCAAGCTACTGGTTATCGTAGCATCTGGCTTGACCGAGTATATGCTGAGGGTCCGATTAAAGAATTGCTCAAAGAGTAGGTGTTTGATCTGCAACAAGCGGGTGAGCTTGCCGGCCCCAGGGCCGGCCTTTTTTGATCTTGAGCCAACACCCCGTTCCGCCCATCAGGATTGCATCATGCCCGCCATTGCCATGATGCTTGCTTTGCTCTGCACCAATTCATCGAATTGTTCTTCCACCAGCTCGCGATTCAAACCCAGTTCCACGAACATTGCATCAGGCACACTTTCCCCGACCCCGAGCGGAATACCCCGAGCGGTCAACAATTGACGGCCGAGCCAGAGTAGCTTTGGGTAGACTTGGTGCGGCCCAGCATAATCGGGGTCTTTCTGATGCCGGATTGCGGTGTTGATCTCATCCGGCATACCCCAATTGCTCATCAACTGAGCGCCAATCTGTTCCCGGGTCACACCCAGCAGATGGTGTTCGATTATGGCGGTATCAAGATGTGAATTGACCTCCCAGGCACGACAGGCCAGTTTGAAATGCGGAGGAAACACCTGAGCCAGAACCAGATAGCCAAAATTGTGAAGTAACCCGGCAAGATACGCCAGACCAAACGCCGGACGTTCGCCCCGACGCATCATGCTGGCGAGAATACCGGCGGATTGCGCCTGCCAGATGGCCTGTTGCCAGTAGCCGACATAACCTTCGGGCTGATCACTGGGCTGTTTCAGGGCGCGACCAAGAGCCAGGCCCATGGCTAGATTCATGACCAGATCAAACCCCAATACCCGGGACACCGCATCATGGACCGAGCGCACCTGGCCTGCAGCCGCATAGAATGAAGAGGAGGCCCAACTGACCACTTGGGCCGCCAGACTGGGATCACTCTCAACCACATCAACCAGGTCCCCCATAACGGCATTCGGATTAACCCGGAGATGGATGATCCGCTGGGCTGTTTCCGGTAATGGCGGCAACTCAAGAGTGTCGTCAAGGCGCTGCTGGATTCGCAAACCCGTAAAACGCTTCAGGGCTGACTGCAACTGCGACTGATCGTCTTCTGGTCTGTTCAGATTAACCGCAATATCAACCGCAGCGACACTGAAAGCACCTCGTTCAAAACCTGCCGTTAGCGCTCCGAATGCCTTACGGTCCAGGGTAAGCCGCTCTGACGTCTGACTGTCTACATAGATACAGACCGTTGACAGGTCATCGACAGCCTTATCGATGTATGAGGGCAAGCCCGTCAGGGCGGGCAGAACCGGCAAGGTTTTAATGCCAAGTCGGTCCCGTAAACGCACCTGGTGATTGATGGGCATCAAGTGGAGATCACGCCCCATTTGTTTGTTGAGGGCTGAAATGTCGAATAGGTCCTGATGACGAAAAACAACCTGAACCTGGCCCTGGTCATCGATGAGGAGCACCATCCGGAGCACATCGCTCACATCGGCACTGGCCTTTCCCAACGTCCAACCGGGCGCAGTCTCTTCCAGCAGCTGCCGGACTGAGACGGGTAATTCCATGATATCCCCCTATGGTGGCGGTCAGCATCGCGCTCGCCGGCGCCCTCCAACCAAAAGTAAATGACTGGCTACAGTCTAGCTGATACCGGCGGCAAACTCTGATGATTTACTGCTGGCTGGTCGACACTTCTGAAACCGGCGTAACCCTTACACGTCACCGTAGCGAAGGCGCTCACCCAGCCAGCGGCGAATGAGGGCATCCACGACGGTTTTATCATGCATTAACGTGGGCGCAATCCCCCGGACTGTTTCAATCCAGCCCTTGTCCCGCTCAAAATCCGCCAGTCTGAACTGCATCATGCCGGTCTGGCGGGTACCTAACACCTCGCCCGGGCCCCGGATTTCCAGGTCTTTTTCAGCAATCACAAAACCGTCCTGGCTTTCCCGCAGCGCCTGTAACCGCGCTTTGCCATTCAGGGACAGGGGCGGATGGTACATCAGCACGCAGAAACTGGCCTCCTCACCCCGCCCGACCCGCCCACGCAACTGGTGCAGCTGCGCAAGCCCGAGGCGCTCGGGGTTTTCAATAATAATCAGGGACGCGTTCGGAACATCCACGCCCACTTCGATAACGGTGGTCGCCACCAGCAGGTCCAGCTTTCCGGTCTTGAACTGGCCCATCATGTCGACTTTCTCGGCAGCCTTCAGGCGGCCATGCACCAGCCCCACGTTCAACTCTGGCAACCGGTCCGCCAGCGCCGCAGCCGTGACCTCGGCGGCCTGGCATTGCAGCGCCTCGGATTCCTCAATCAACGTACACACCCAGTAAGCCTGTCGGCCCGCCTTGCAGGCATCCCGCACGCGCTCAATGATGTCGTCCCGACGGCTGTCCGGAATCGCTATGGTTTCAATCGGTTTACGCCCGGGGGGCAGTTCATCGATGACCGAGGTGTCGAGGTCGGCATAGGCGCTCATGGCCAGTGTGCGTGGAATCGGGGTAGCGGTCATGATCAGTTGGTGCGGCGCGAGCTGACCGACTGCACCTTTATCCTTTAGTGCCAGCCGCTGGTGGACGCCAAAACGGTGTTGTTCATCGACGATCACCAGCGCCAGGCGGTCAAATATCACGTCGCCCTGAAACAGGGCGTGGGTGCCTACCATCATCCTGGCCCCGCCGCTGGCAACCGCTTCCAACGCCGCCACCCGGGCTTTGCCCTTGATCTTTCCTGACAGCCAGGCCAGCCTGATATCCAAGGGCTCCAGCCACTCCCTGAAATTATTGAAGTGTTGCTCCGCCAGAATTTCGGTCGGCGCCATCAAGGCCACCTGAGCTCCCGCTGCAATCGCCTGTAGTGCAGCCATGGCCGCAACAACGGTTTTGCCAGAACCCACATCCCCCTGAACCAGCCGCAACATGGGCAGGGGCTGGCTCAGGTCCTGACGGATTTCCCGGCACACCTGTTCCTGAGCACCCGTCAGTCTGAACGGCAGACTCTCCCGGAAGCGTTCAGGCAAATCTCCGCTGGGCAGCAACGGCAAAGCCTGTCTGGCCTGAATCTGCTCTCTTACCCGCAATAAACTGAGCTGGTGCGCGAGCAGCTCCTCCATCACGAGGCGTTGCTGCGCCGGATGACGGCCCTCCATCAACAGATAGACCGGCGCATCGGCCGGCGGCGCATGCACAAGTTCGACGGCGGCAGAGATGTCGGGCAACTGATAGTCCGCCAGCAAGGCAGGTGGCAGCCAGTCACGAATCGGGTAGCGCTTCAGATAGCCAAGAGCCTGCTGACAAAGCCCCCGGACCCTGGGCTGCTGAATACCTTCGGTCAACGGATAAACAGGGGTTAGCGTGGCTTCGCCCTGAGCGGGCATGGCAGGCGGATTGACCTGGTACTCCGGATGGTAAAATTCATACCCGGCCCGGCCGGGCCGGACCTCACCGTAACAGCGCACCCGTTGACCCTCGGCAAGCTGGCTTTTCTGGGCGGCATTGAAATGGAAAAATCGCATCACCAGAAAGCCGGAACTGTCCTTCAGCGTCACCTGCAAGCTTCGACGGCGCCCCATGACAAGGTCTGTTTTGACCACTTCTCCCTCCGCCACACCCACATCCCCGACCCGCAGACTCCCCATGGGAATAATCCGGGTACGATCTTCGTAGCGGTGGGGCAGATGGAACAGCAGGTCCTGCAGGGAATGGATACCCAGTTTCGCCAAGGTTGCGGCCAGGGCTGCACCGACACCTTTGAGAGTGGTTACCGGGATGTCGTCCAGTGACGTCATGGCATGCTCAGGCGCTGGCTTTAGCGGGGGGTTTAACTTTGCCCGATTTTTCGATAACCCGACACTGGCTGGCGGCCAGCGACAGGACGTCAATGGCTTTTGGTCGTGGGAAGGTCACCCGCCATGCCAATGCCACGGTACGAGAGGGAACCGGGGCAACAAAAGGTCGAACCACAAGGATATCCTCGTGGTACTGCATCGCGGTTGCCGCCGACAGCGGCAGTACTGTAATCCCCAGCCCGGACGCCACCATATGACGAATGGTTTCAAGGGAGCTGCCTTCCGTTACCAGCGAGGGGCCCGAGGTGGCTGTCGTGGCCCGGGTGGTTACGGCAGCCACCAACGGCGGACAGGATTCAAGCACCTGGTCCCTGAAGCAATGCCCTGGGCCGAGCAGAAGTAGCTGTTCCCGGGCCAGCTCCTCGGCTGTCAGCGCCTCTTTGCGAGCAAGCGGGTGCTTCGCCGGCAGCAGCACCACGAATGGCTCATCGTAAAGCGGCAGAGTAACCACTTCAGGCTCGGTAAACGGCAGCGCGATGATAATGGCGTCCAGTTCTGAATGACGTAATTTCTGACGCAGGTTAGCGGTATAGTTTTCTTCGATAAATAATGGCATATCCGGTGCGCCCCGGCGCAATTCCGGAAGTAAATGCGGGAACAGATAAGGCCCGATGGTATAAATGGCACCCACTTTCAATGGCGAGTTGAGCTGGTTTTTACCATCCTGGGCCATGTCCTTGATCACACTGACCTGATCAAGCACCCTCTGGGCCTGGTCAATGATGCGCTGTCCGGTCTCCGTCACACGTATACTGCTTTTACTGCGCTCGAACAGTGGTATGCCGAGCTCGTCTTCGAGCTTTTTAACCGCCACACTCAGAGTAGGCTGACTGACATGACACCTCTCTGCAGCCCGGCCGAAATGTTTCTCGCGGGCCAGGGTAACAATGTAACGTAATTCGGTAAGGGTCATGGGCAGCTCCGTTCAGTGTCCGAACTTATGGTCTACAGAATAAGGATTGATATTGACTATGGCAATCACAGAACACAGAAACCGACCCCGTATTCTGGTCGCTGGCTGCGGCTCACTGGGCGGTGTGATCGCGCGCACCCTGTGTGAAGACGCAGAAGTGTACGGACTGCGACGTAATGCAGATGCCATCAAGGCACCCGTTTTGCCCATTGGCGCTGACTTGCTGAACCCCTCTGCCCTGGCCTCGGCAGTGCCAGAGAACGTGGACGCTCTGATCTATTGCCTGACGCCGTCCAGTTACGATGACGCCGGTTATCAGGCAGCCTATGTGACCGGATTGAGCAACCTGCTTGCTGCGCTGGATGGTGAGAGCCTTTCCCGGGTGATATTCATCAGCAGCACCAGCGTCTATCATCAGGATGACGACAGCTGGGTAGACGAAACCAGCCCCACAGAGCCCGAAAAATTCAGCGGCCAAAGAATTCTGGACGGCGAGGCGGTGGCCCTGAACAGCGGAGTACCCGCCACCATTGTCAGGCTCAGCGGAATCTATGGCCCCTCAAGACACCGTTTTCTGACTGCGGTAAGGCGGGGCGAAATGAACCCGTCAAAGCCGGCGCCCTACACCAACCGGATTCACGAAGTCGATGCGGCCAACGCGGTGGTTCATCTGATGCGGTCGTCGTTGCAGGGGGAAGCGCTGGCCGAGCATTACATCGCCAGCGACTGCGAGCCGGCCAGACTGGACGAAGTCATCGCCTGGGTCCAAAGCCAGACGCCCTGCGCCCAACCGAGAGCGGGGGCAAGAACCGGTGGACGCGCTGGCAGCAAACGTTGCCGGAACCAGCGGTTGCTGGATTCCGGCTTCTCGTTCCGCTATCCGGACTACCGATCAGGATACAGCGAAATGATTCAGGAGATTTCCTAGCTCAGCACCATGACCGCTTCCATTTCCACCGGTACACCTTTCGGCAAGGCGGCCACACCCACGGCAGCCCGGGCGGGGTATGGTTCCTGGAAATAGGTCGCCATGATCTCATTGACGGTGGCGAAGTTGCTCAGGTCCGTCATATAGATATTAAGCTTTACAATATCCTGCAGGCGACCGCCCGCTGCCTCGCACACGGCTTTCAGGTTTTCGAACACCTGCCGGGTGTTGGCGGCAAAGTCGCCAGCCACAAGTTCCATGGTTTCCGGCACCAGCGGAATCTGTCCGGACAAATAAACGGTGTCCCCGGCTTTGACCGCCTGGGAATAGGTACCTATCGCCTGAGGGGCGTTTTCTGTCTGAATCACTGATTTGTTCGTCATGATGTCAGAATCCTTATCTTGACGTTTTAGAAACGGGAAACCGTAATCCTGTCCCCTGCCCGGCAGTACTGTCAACCTTCATCCGGCGGGGCACTAGTGACGAACCCGGCTGATGTGGGTCACGGCTTTGACATTTCGTACTCGCCGCATCACCCGCGCAAGATGGCGACGACCGTTTACATGGACCACCAGGCTGACAATACCCAGGCGCGCGTTCTGCTCCTCGACGTTGATGCGCTCTATGTTACCGTCGGCAACGGCAACCGCATTCGCTACCTCAGCAATTACGCCGCGCTGACGCTCCAGCTCAACCCTGAGCTCCACTGAAAACTCGTCGGTAATGTCCTTGGCCCATTTGAGGTGCGTAAGACGCTCTCTGGCTTCGCTACCATCCGGAAGCCTCGGGCAGGTATCACTATGAATTACCAGGCCTTTTCCGGAGTCCATTACACCCAGCACCGGATCACCGGGAATCGGCTTACAACAGTTGGCAAAACGAACCAGTAACCCTTCGGTACCCCGGATGGTCACCGGGCTACCCGCATGTTTTCCGCCGGGCTGGCTGAGGTCGGGTAACGAGTTTTTGTCATCGTTGACAGCGCCGCTCAACAATTGGCGCGCCACCAGATAAGCCATTCGATTTCCCAATCCGATCTCGCACAGCAGGTCGTCAAAACTGCTGACCTGGTTGTGTGAGACCACTGCATTGATCTGACCTTCACTGATTCCCGACAGTTTCTGATCGAACCCATTGAGAGACTTTTTCAGCAGGGTCTTACCAAGCTCCAGAGACTCGGCTTTCTTCTGGAACTTCAGGACATGGCGAATACTGCTGCGGGCTTTGCCGGTGACCACGAAACTGAGCCAGGCTGGATTGGGACGAGCTCCGGGGGCAGTGATAATTTCAACGGTTTGCCCGCTCTGTAGCGGCTGACTGAGGGACGACAGGTTCCGGTTTACCCGACAGGCCACACAGGCGTTGCCGATATCCGTGTGAATGGCATACGCAAAATCCACCGGGGTCGCGCCACCGGGAAGCTCCAGGATCTTGCCCTTGGGAGTGAATACGTAAATTTCATCCGGGAACAGATCGACTTTGACGTGTTCAATAAACTCCAGCGAGTCGTCAGCCCGTTCACGCATTTCCATCAGGCCTTTCACCCAATGGTCAACGCGCTTCTGATTAACAACGGACACCTCGGACTGATCGTTCTTGTACATCCAGTGGGCAGCAATACCGTTATTGGCGATCTGCTCCATTTCTTCGGTGCGGATCTGGATTTCGATGTTGACATGCATACCGAACAAGGTGGTATGGATCGACTGGTAGCCGTTGGCTTTGGGCATTGCGATGTAGTCTTTGAAGCGCCCCGGCAAAGGCTTGTAGAGGCTGTGGACGGCGCCCAGTATGCGATAGCAGTCGTCTTCAGTGTCGGTGACGATGCGAAAGGCATAAACATCCATAATTTCATGGAACGATTTGTGTTTGAACTTCATCTTGTTATAGATGCTGTTCAGGTGCTTTTCACGCCCCAGAATCCGGCCAGGCAGACCGCGTTCAGTCAGCTTCTCTTCCAACCGGCCGCGAATCTCTTCGATAATCTCGTGGTGGCTGCCACGGAGCTTGCTGACGGCCTTGGATATGTAACGGGAGCGCATCGGATAAAGCGCGGCGAAACCAAGGTCTTCGAGCTCAGTGCAAACACTGTGCATACCCAGTCGATTGGCGATGGGCGCATAGATATCGAGGGTTTCATTGGCAATACGCTGGCGTTTTTCATAAGGCAGCGGACCCAGAGTACGCATGTTGTGCAGACGGTCTGCAAGCTTGACCAGGATTACCCGGATATCCCGGGCCATCGCCAGGGTCATCTTCTGGAAATTTTCGGCCTGCGCTTCGGCACGGGTCCGGAACTCAATCTGGGTCAGCTTGCTGACCCCGTCCACCAACTCGGCCACCGGCTCACCAAATTGCTCTGACAGGGCATCCTTGGGTATACCGGTGTCTTCGATGACATCATGGAGCATGGCGGCCATCAGGCTCTGATGGTCGAGCCGAAGGTCGGCAAGTATATGGGCGACGGCTAGCGGGTGGGTAACATAGGCTTCGCCACTGCGGCGTTTCTGCCCCTCGTGGGCTTGTTCAGCGTAATAATAGGCCCTACGCACCTGATTGATGCGCTCGACGTCCAGATATTGACTCAGCTGGCTAGCCAGCCCTTCCACCGTAGCCTCTGCTGACACCTAGCCCCCACCGACCGATAGAAATAAATCCGACAAAAAAACCCGAATGCGTACATTCGGGTCCTTCCGATGCCCTGACAGACAGAAGTAACTGCCTGTCTTGCCAACTACTATAAAACCGTCAGGGCAGAATACCAATGCCGCAAAGCGGCATTCGCAATGTTTATTTATTCGTCGTCTTCAATCTTCAACAAATCGCGACTGACCAGACCCGCTGCAATTTCACGCAGGGCAATAACAGTCGGCTTATCATTTTCTTCAGGGACCATCGGCTCAAAACCTTTGGTTGCTATCTGGCGGGCACGTTTGGTTGCCAACATCACCAACTGAAAACGGTTATCAACGTGTTCCAGACAATCTTCAACGGTTACTCGTGCCATACTTTTCCCCGACAGTGATTTCTTGAGAATACTTGCGTATTGAATCTTTCAGATGCGTTTCTGGATGCAGCTTTAAGTAGACCGCGTAGTGTAATCGCCGGCGATCAATTTGTATACATTCATTCCATCCTCCGGGGCCGTACCCGACGCCATAACTACAGCCCGTTACCCGCCACCAGTTCGGCCAGCAACTCGGCATGACGTGCCTCCTGGGCTGAGACCCGAAGCCGCTGGGCTGTCACGATTGCCATCAGGTCCGCAAGCGCGACTCCGAAGTCATCGTTCACCACCAGGTAATCAAACTCCAGCGCGTGGCTGCATTCTTCCCGCGCCTCGTTCAGCCGACGCTCAACGACTTCCGGCGCATCGGTCCCCCGACCGGTAAGACGCGACCGCAAAGTAGCTGCAGACGGCGGCACGATGAAGATGCTGACGCACTCAGGCATCAACCGCCGCACCTGCACCGCACCCTGCCAGTCGATTTCGAGAATGACGTCCCGGCCCTCGGCCAAAGTCTGATCTACCCAGGGCTGAGAAGTGCCATAGTAATTACCGAACACATCCGCGTGCTCAAGGAATTCTCCACGTCCGATCATCGCCTCGAAAGTCGGGCGGTCAATAAAGTGATAATTCTCGCCATCCTCCTCGCCCGGGCGCATACCCCGGGTGGTGTGGGATATCGATACACCCAGCATGGGATCCTGTTGCAGCATGGCAGTTACCAGACTGGTTTTGCCTGCCCCCGAAGGGGCTGAAATGACGTACAACGTGCCTTTTTCCACAGCCTGGCTCATGGCTCGCACTACTCCGGGGCTTGATAGGTTCGGATTGATTATTCGAGGTTCTGCACCTGCTCACGCATCTGCTCGATCAACACCTTGAGATCGACTGCAATGCGGGTGACGCGGGCATCAATGGACTTACTGCTGAGGGTATTGGCCTCCCGGTTCAGTTCCTGCATCAGGAAATCAAGCCGGCGACCGATGGCATCGCCACTATCGAGGGTGCCGGTTACTTCGCTGATATGGGCATCGAGCCTGTCCAGCTCTTCTGCAACATCCGATTTCTGGGCCACCATGACCATTTCCTGAGCAACCCGGTCGGCGTCCAGTTCCACTTTAGCCAGCGTGAACCGCTCCCGAAGGTTGCGCTCTTGCGCCGCCAACAGTTCCGGCATCAGCTTACGGACCGTTGCTAGCTGCTCTGCCATGGTCGCGAGGCGGTCATCGAATAAGGGTCTCAAACGATCACCTTCGCGCTCCCGCACGATCACCAGTTCATTCACAGTACGCTCGAACAATTCCGCAGCAACAGCCTTGACCGGCTCAAGGTCGCGCTCAGTCGTTTCCAGTACGCCCGGCCACCGCAGGATGTCGATTGCATTGATATGGGCCGGGTTATCGAGAATCCGGTTGACGTGATTGGCTGCGCTGTTAAGCGCTTCTGCCAGCTTGTCGTTGATCTGAAGTCCCTGACCAGAAGACTCTGCCAGCTGCAAGCGCATGCCCACATCAACCTTGCCCCGCTTGAGCTGACCCCGAAGCTGTTCACGGAAGCTGTTTTCGAGTTCCCGAAGCACCTCCGGTAACCGGAACGAGGGTTCGAGGTAGCGATGATTGACGGTCCGGATCTCGCAAGTCAGCGTACCCCAGTCGCCTTGAGTGTCCTGGCGTGCAAAGGCGGTCATGCTTCTGATCATAACGACTCCATCATCGTTTGGCGTTGAGCGGGTCAGTTTAGCAGGCGGATGGGCTCCCAGGCGACCTCGACCACAAGCCCGGGCCAGCCGTGGTATACTTCGCGCCACTCAGGGACACCCTTTTACCTTGCTACCGCGAGGTGGCCTGACCATTCATGATCAACTTCAGGAAAAAATATGCGTCCTAGCGGAAGAGCCCCGGAACAACCAAGAGACATCAGGATCACCCGACACTTTACCCGGCATGCCGAAGGGTCTGTACTGGTTGAGTTCGGCGACACCCGTGTCATCTGTACTGCCTCGGTAGAAAACAAGGTACCGCCGTTTCTTCGCGGCGAAGGCAAAGGCTGGATCACCGCCGAGTATGGCATGCTGCCGCGCTCCACCGGCAGCCGAATGGGCCGGGAAGCTGCTCGTGGCAAACAGGGTGGCCGTACGGTTGAAATCCAGCGACTGATCGGTCGCTCCCTGCGAGCAGCGGTTGACCTGTCCAAACTGGGCGAACACTCCATTACCATCGATTGCGATGTCATACAGGCGGATGGTGGCACTCGCACCGCTGCCATAACCGGCGGCTGCGTTGCACTGGTCGACGCACTGAATACGCTGGTTGAAAGCGGGCGCCTCGGTCAGTCCCCGCTGGTGCAGATGGTCGCCGCGGTATCCGTTGGTGTCTACAAGGGAACGCCGGTGGTTGACCTGGATTACCCGGAAGATTCCGAAGCCGAAACCGACATGAACGTGATCATGACTGACAAGGGTGGTTTCATCGAAATTCAGGGAACTGCCGAGGGCGCGCCGTTCGTTCAGGACGAACTGGACAGCATGTTGTCGCTGGCCAAAAGCGGCATTAGCCAATTGTTCGAGATTCAGCGAGCTGCGCTGACAGATCAGTAAGAGAAATGCGCCTGCCGGGGGTTAAGGTTAAGTGCCCCGGCGGCACAGAATGCCTTGGTCAATATCCGATTTCGATGTTGTAGTCCATGATCACAGGCGCGTGGTCAGAAAAACGCGTACTGTTGTCAATCCAACCGTCTGAAACCGTTTTCCGGATACCCGGAGTAACCAGCTGATAATCCGTGCGAATGCCCGCATGGCGGCGCCAGCCCTCGGCCCATTCCGGCCACCAGGTATACTGGTTGCTCTGCTTGTTGATCTCGCGGAAAGCGTCAATGCAACCCATTTCATCAAACAGTCGGTCCAGCCACGCCCGCTCATGGGGCAGAAACCCCGAAACGTCCAGCTTGTGATAGCGGGAACTGGCATCGGTGACATGGTGTGCGGTCTGGAGATTCGCGCAGATGATAAATTGGCGGCGTTTGCGCAGGGTCTTTAGCATATGAAGGCCGAAGGCTTCCATAAAATCATCCTTGTGATCCAGCACCGTGAGGTCGTCCTCACCCAGCAATTCATCTTCCCGGCCTAAAGCAGAGGGCGCCAGTACGCAGGCAACACTGACCTTGTCGAAATCAGCCTGAATAAAACGGCCTTCCCGGTCGGCCTGTTCGCTGGCAAACCCATACATGATGGCCTTGGGGAAATGACGGGTGTAAATTCCTACGCCGCCGTCCTCATTACGCTCGCCATCAATGAAATACGCTTCATAACCGTCTGGAATGAGGCCAAGATCTTCTATTTCATGGGCGCGCATGCGGTGATCCTGAACGCAAACAACGTCTGCATCCTGCTTGGCCAGCCAGTCAAAAAAGCCTTTGTCGATGGCCTGGGCCAAACCATTAACGCTGATCGAAACTACCCGCATACATGTTCCCTGATTCGCTTTGAGTGTATGATACCGGTTTTACACGTTATTAAAAGAACCATACCCGCCAGAAGCCTTGCCATGCACGACTATCAGCACGATTTTATAGAATTTGCCATTGCCCGGGACGTACTCCGTTTTGGGGAGTTCACCCTGAAATCCGGCCGCACCAGCCCCTACTTTTTTAACGCGGGGCTGTTCAATACCGGTGACGACCTCCTGCAACTCAGTAAAGCCTACGCCGCGGCATTGAAACGCAGCGGCCTGAATTATGACATTATTTTCGGCCCTGCCTATAAGGGCATTCCGTTGGCCACCGCCATTGCTATGGCCCTTGCTGCCGAAGGCGATAACCGGCCTTACGCCTTCAACCGCAAAGAGAAGAAAGCTCACGGTGAAGGCGGCAATATTGTAGGCGCCCCATTAGCAGGCAAGGTCCTGATTGTTGACGATGTCATTACCGCAGGTACCGCCATCCGCGAATCCATCGATCTGATCAAAAGCGCCGGCGCAGAGCCCGCCGGGGTGCTGGTTGCCCTTGACCGCCAGGAGCGTGGAAACGGCGAGCTCTCGGCCATTCAGGAAGTGGAGGCCGAATTCGCTATTCCGGTTATCAGCATCATCCGGCTCGAGCAGGTACTCGACTACCTTCAAAGCTACGCCGGTTTTGACAAGCATGCCCGCAGCGTCGCCCGGTATCGGGAAACGTTCGGCGTCTGACGGTGCTGCACAAACCGGTAACAATATGACGTGGTACCCGGCGGCAGGTTTGGTATGCTCGGAAAGCAATGTCGCCTGAAACCGCTGGAGCTTCTCTGTCATTATCATGAATCGTCCAACTCAAATCAGCGCCTGCGTACTCTTCGCGTCTCTTTTCCTCGCCAGTACGTCACTCCAGGCTCGCATGTATCGCTATGTGGATAAAAGCGGCCAGATGGTGATAAGCAACACCGTACCCCAGGAAGCCTCAACCCGGGGCTATGACATCCTCAATGACCAGGGCAGGGTCGTTGAAACCGTTGCCCCCGCCCCGACTGCAGCAGATCTTGCGGAACGTGCTGCCAGCAAGGAACGCGAGCAGAAAGCTCAGCAACAGCGTCGGGCAGATGCAAAACTGCTGCGCCGCTACAGCCACCCGGATGATGCCGTCCGGGCGATGCACCGCAAGCTGAATGAAATGCAAAGCCTGAGCCAGCTCAAGCAAGGCAACATATCTGTGATCGTGAACCAACTCGACGAAGAACAATCCCGCGCTGCCGATATGGAGCGCTCCGGCCGCGACATTCCGGAGGCGACCCTGAACAAGATTGATCGCCTTCAGAGCCAGGTGCGTGATATCGAGCGAGAGATTGCCATCCAGAAATCCGACGTTGAAACGGTACGCAAGCAGTTTATGGGTGATATACGCCGGCTCGAGAAAATCACCGGTAAAGAGCGCACACTTTCTCTTGAACCTCCGCCGCCGGCAAGCAATTCCCAGAGCTGATACCCCGTCACGCCCGCCGAGTACAGAGCTTCAGGACGGGACAAAGATAAAAAAAGGCCGCCATCAGGCGACCTTTCTTGACTCAACGATGCTGCGTTCAGGCAGAAGCAGTGTTCGTTGTCTTCGTAGCCGTGCTCTTACGAGCAGTCGGCTTTTTGGTATCAACCTTGTGCTTGGTTGACTGTGCCACGCTGGTTACATCATCAGCAGCGTCGGATACCGCGTCAGATACCGCCTCGGTACCTTCAACCGCTTCTTTTTCAAGCTTTGAGACGACATCGGCCGCAAAACCACCAAGACGAAGGTTCAAACTGCGAAGTTGCTCGAAAAGCGTTTCGCTGTAACCATAGTAACGCTCGCGCAATGATTTGACACTGTATTCACGAGCACCTGATTCCAGCTTCTCGGCGTACTCGAAAGGCTTGGCAGAGAGCTTTTTTTGTTGCTCTTCTGCGGCATTGATACCTTTCTCGACGATTTCCTGGATCTGTTCCTGATATGTCTTGAGTTTACCCATTTTGGTTCTCCTGATTGCCAGTGATCACTTTGATTAACGAAGGATTCACCAAGCGAATTGGTCGATGGAGATATCCATCGAACTTTGATTTCAGGGCCTAGAATACGGTTAAAAATTAGAGTGTTCATACTAGAGCGCAAAAAAATCTGAAATAATCGATTTTATGATTTCAGTGCGCCACAACGATGCTCAGACCCGGACTACCACCGGAAGATGACCCAGCTGGGCACCAGTATCTGAGGCTCATCCTGCCGAATCCATCCACCTCCGTCAGCGGGCACCAGGTAATATTCCAGGCCGATCGATGGCACCACCTTGATCTCTACCAGTTCACCATTTACGCGATATTCGTAGATGGTCGAGTCCTCCCCTGACCGGATAATAATCTGGGGTTCGAGGGGGTCCGACTGGTAATCCGACACCACCACAGGCTCTCTTGGCAACTCAGCTTCTTCCGCCGTAACCGGGGCTACGGCCAGGCACATCAGAACAAGCAATCCGGCGGCACTTTTCATTTTCGTGATAACCTTTGCGTTCAACTATGTACCCAATATTGCACACGGTAATTCACACTTCAATCTGAACCCAGGCCCGATTTGATATGAGTCAGCAGCAAACTCCTCCGATTGTTCTCGTGGATGGTTCATCCTATCTATTCCGCGCGTTCCACGCGCTGCCACCCCTGACCACCAGCAAAAACCATCCCACCGGTGCCATTAAAGGTGTGATCAGCATGATCCGCCGCCTGGAGCAAGACTTTCCGGCCTCCAAAATCGTGGTGGTGTTCGACGCCAAGGGCAAAACGTTTCGCAATGATCTTTACCCTGAATACAAGGCCCACCGACCGCCGATGCCGGAAGACCTCGGCTGTCAGATTGCTCCTATTCACGACATCATCAAGGCCATGGGGCTTCCGTTGCTGATCGTTCCGGATGTCGAAGCTGATGACGTCATCGGTACTCTTGCCCACGAGGCCACCAGCAAGGGTATAGAAGTGGTTATCTCGACCGGCGACAAGGACATGGCACAACTGGTCAGCGACCACGTCACGCTGATCAACACCATGACAGAAACCCGGATGGACCGTGAGGGTGTGATCAGCAAATTCGGCATTGCACCGGAGCAGATCGTGGACTATCTCGCCCTTATAGGCGACACCGTCGATAACATTCCTGGCGTTAATAAATGTGGTCCGAAAACGGCGGTCAAGTGGCTCCAGCAATACGACAATCTCGACAACGTGATGGCCAATGCCCACGAGATAAAGGGCAAGATTGGTGAATATCTGCGAGAGGCGTTAGACAAGCTGCCATTGAGCCGCCAATTGGCGACCATCAAAACCGACGTGGAGATGGATTTCGGCATTCAGGAACTGAAGCTGGCACCTCAGGATGACCAGAAGCTGCTGGAGCTGTTCAAGGAATACGAGTTCAAAAGCTGGGTCGCGGAGCTCAGCCAGGCCCCATCCGCTACCGAGACCAGCGACCATGCGCCCTCCCGTGACGACCCCTCCAAGCCCGCCCGGGTTGAGCGACACTACTCGGTCATTACCGATCAGGGCGAGCTGGACCAGTGGGTGAAACGGCTTGAGACAGCACCACTGTTCGCTTTCGATACCGAGACCACCAGCCTGAGCTATATGAAGGCCGAGATCGTGGGGGTGTCATTCGCTGTTGAGGCTGGCGAAGCGGCCTATGTGCCCCTGGGCCACGATTACATGGGCGCCCCGGAACAACTCGACCGCGACGAAGTACTCAAACAACTCAAGCCCTTGCTTGAAAACCCGGACCGCCCAAAGCTCGGCCAGAACCTGAAATACGATAAGAACGTGCTGGCCAACCATGACATCTGCCTGGAAGGCATCGCCGAGGACACCATGCTGGAATCCTACGTGCTGAACTCCGTAAGCTCCCGGCACGACATGGACAGCCTGGCGTTGCAACATCTTGGCGAGCAAACCATCACCTTCGAATCCATCGCCGGGAAGGGCGCCAAGCAGCTGACGTTCAATCAGATCGACCTCGCTCAGGCCGGCCCCTATGCGGCTGAAGATGCCGACATCACGCTACGACTCCATCAGGTGCTGCGGCCAAAGCTGGCCGAAACCGGCAGACTCAAGGCGGTTTATGAAGAGATTGACCTGCCGCTGGTCCCGGTACTGTCGCGCATGGAGCAGCGCGGGGCGCTGATTAATGCCGGCACGCTGAGGCGCCACAGCCAGGAGTTGGCTGAGCGTATGGCAGAGCTCGAAAAGGAAGCCTATGACCAGGCCGGCGAGACCTTCAACCTGGGTTCCCCCAAGCAGCTCCAGGCCATTTTCTACGACAAACTTGGCCTGCCGGTCATCAAGAAAACACCCAAAGGCCAGCCTTCCACGGCAGAACCCGTGCTGCAGGAACTTGCTCTCGACTACCCCCTGCCCCGGGTGATTCTCGAGCACCGCAGCCTGAGCAAACTCAAGTCGACCTACACTGACCGGTTGCCGGAAATGATCAACCATCGCACGGGCCGCGTCCATACCTCCTACCATCAGGCGGTCACTGCCACCGGGCGCCTGTCCTCCTCCGAGCCCAATCTGCAGAACATTCCCATCCGAAGCGAGCAGGGTCGTCGCATCCGGCAGGCCTTTGTGGCGCCCGAGGGATTCAAGTTGATGGCGGCGGATTACTCCCAGATTGAACTGCGCATCATGGCTCACCTGTCCGGCGACAAAGGCCTGCTGACGGCGTTCGGTAAAGGCGAAGACATTCACCGAGCAACCGCTGCAGAGGTGTTCGGCACCGGGGTTGAGTCGGTGACGGCGGATCAAAGGCGCAGTGCCAAGGCGATCAATTTCGGACTGATCTACGGCATGTCGGCCTTTGGTCTGGCCCGCCAGCTTGGGGTTCCCCGAGGAGAGGCCCAGCAGTATATCGACCGTTACTTTGAGCGTTACCCGGGTGTGCTGAGGTATATGGACGCGATCCGGAAGCAGGCCCATGACGACGGTTTTGTGGAAACCCATTTTGGCCGCCGGTTGTATCTGCCGGAGATCAACGCCAAAAACAAACAAATGCAGCAGGCCGCAGAGCGCACAGCCATCAACGCACCCATGCAGGGCACCGCTGCCGATATCATCAAACGCGCAATGCTGACCGTGGAAGACTGGCTGCTACGCGAGCACGGCGAGGATGCCCGCATGGTCATGCAAGTTCACGATGAGCTGATTCTTGAGGTTCGTGAATCCATGGTCGATACGATTCGGGAAGGGCTCATAAGGAGAATGTCAGCTGCTGCGAAACTGGACGTACCACTGCTGGTTGAAGCTGGCACCGGGGACAACTGGGATCAGGCACACTGATCTGCTGCGTCGCGGGCAGTTTTGGTGCAACGCTCACCCGCCACGACCCGGTTTGGTACGTCGCTAGCTCCTGAATTGCGGTAATAATGATACCAAAGCGCCCAGAGCTGCGGTCATGATTGGCCTCCAGCTGGACAACCCATAAACGGCATGAAATTAGCAAGTACTGAGAATGTCGGTTCCTCTGACCTTGCTTATCCGGCGGGTCAGTGGGACCAGGTTATGACATTTCTTCCGTGAGGCAGTAAACATGAACTCAATGGCATCCGAACGCAGTTGGCTGCTGGACCCTGGCCTGCTCAAGCTCGTACATCAGTGCCGTCGCCTTATCCACTCCGAATTCGGAGTCAAGCTCCACCTGACAGAAGCACTTCTGGAACAACGACTTGCCACCTATGCTGAACAGTCCCGCTCCACAGACCTCTCCAGAACTTGGAAAGCCCTGAAAGAACAGGTACCCGGGCTTGAAGCCTTATCCGAGGTACCTGGCAAACGCAATTACCGAGGTCAGCAAATTGCTGATGCTATGTCGAGTATGGGCAGTGCGGACGATGAGCACGTGAATCACAAGACCAAGACCATAATCTATCGCGGACAGGTGATGACTCAATAGTGAAAAGGCCCTACCAAACCGGTAGGACCTTTTTTTACCCCGGCATATCAATAAATGAATACGCGCCCTTAAAACGATTTACTGATCTGCAGCGCAGCACCCCACGCATCAAGCTCATAGGTGCCGGAAACGTTTGATGGCCCGCCCACAGGCTCGTCTTCGAGGGTATACTCCACTTCGTTCAGATCAACATCATCGATCAGCAGGATCCCAGCCGCCACGTCTACCGTCCAGCCAGATGGCTGATCCGCATATTGCGCACCGAGGGTCAGCCAGTGACGGTCGTCGGAGGGTATCCGTGCAGTTCGGAAATTCTCATTGACCGGCGACTCATCAAACGCGTAACCCGCTTTGAACGCCCAGGCGGAAGTTGCCTGCCAGACAGTTCCCAATGAAGCCGACCAGGTGTCTCTCCAGTTTTCTGCTACGTGCCCGATAGTGCCTTCGCCACCGAATTTACGTTCGCCCAGAAAAGAGATGGTCTGATTGGGAGTACCGGCGTTGGACTGACGACTGAACACATCCAGCGCCTCGAAGCGGCTCCATTTTGCCCAAGTCGCCCCAGCCAGCAAGGTGACCGAGTCGGTGAACTGGTGCCGGGCACCAAAGGTGAGACTTTCCGGTATTTCCAGGGGCACCCGGGCTTTCTCGCTCAGGGTCTGCGTCTGGCCGGTCGGTCCGGTGGCGCCGAACACCGGCACGTTAGTCATGATCGCATCTCCGTCAAGCTCAAGCTCGGTGCCGGAGCGGAAACTCAGGCCGAAGTCAGTACGATCACTCGGGCTGTACAGGATGCCTGCGGTGAAGGTAACGGCAATATCATCACCTTCGATATCGATATAGCCCTCCTCGGACTGGCCGAGGGCGGAGAAATCCTGGAACTTGGAGAGTCTGCCGGTGGCGTACATAAGGTTGACACCAAAGCCGGCGGAAAATCCATTATTGTCGTTGAAGGCTATGGACGGGCTGAAACTGATAACTTCAAGTTCGGTTTTATCTGCATAGAAACGACCTCTGAAATCGTTATCGTAATCCGCCTTCAGGCCATAAGGTGCATGCAGGCCAAAACCGACGTCGACGGTGTCGTTCAGTTCATGAGTCACATATAGATTGGGCAACACGGCAAGAGGCACAAAATCGCTGCCATTTCCGCCCTCGACCGGCGAACCATCATAGCGGGTGGCACTGCCTTCAAAATCTCCGGTTATGTCCAGCACGGCCGCCCCAAACGACAGATTTGTGCCCTCAAGGTGACTCATGCCGGCGGGATTGAAATAAACCGTGGTGGCGTTTTCAGGATTGGCCGCTGCACCGGCATTGGCCACGCCCATCGCGCTGGCGCTCTGCTCATTCAAGGCAAAGCCGCCAGCAAACAGCGACGCTGGCGTGGTGGCCAGGACTACCGATAAAAAGCTGCACGTGCGAAAAGGTGCGCAGGATGTTTTGTTATACATAGATCCCCCTGGGTTAGGGGGCACAGTATACGCGTCGTTATACTTTAGTCTCAATTGTCAAATCAACAAATTTGCTTTACCAACCAATTGAAAATTAACGAATGTTAACTCTATCGACCGGATCTTCCAGACCTCCACCTTCGCATCAGTCGCTCTGGATCGATAACTTGTCAACGCTGGAAGACAGCGTGTCGGCACCGTGGGCATCGGCGCCCAGCTTGATCATCAGTCGCAGGTCGTTCGCCGAATCGGCGTGGGCCAGGGCATCTTCGTAGGTAATCGAACCTTCGGCATACAACTTGTACAGCGCCTGGTCGAAGGTCTGCATGCCCGACTCGCCGGACCTGGACATCAGTTCCTTGAGCTTGTGCACCTCGCCCTTACGGATCATATCCGCTACCAGCGGCGTATTGACCAGCACTTCGATAACCGCCCGCCGACCTTTGCCGTCCGGTGTCGGTATCAACTGCTGGGCGACAATGGCTTTCAGGTTAAGCGATAAATCCATCCATATCTGATTGTGCTGATCGGGGTGGAAAAACTGGATAATCCGGTCAAGCGCCTGGTTGGCGTTGTTGGCGTGGAGCGTCGCGAGACACAAGTGACCCGTTTCCGCAAACTGTACCGAGTACTCCATGGTTTGCTTGGTACGCACCTCACCAATCAGAATAACGTCCGGCGCCTGCCGAAGTGTATTTTTCAACGCCACATCAAAGCTCACGGTATCAATACCCACTTCCCGCTGGGTGACGATGCAACCCTGGTGCTGATGAACGAATTCGATAGGGTCTTCGATGGAGATAATATGGCCACGGCTGTTGCGATTACGATGACCAATCATCGCCGCCAGCGAGGTCGATTTACCGGTGCCGGTAGCGCCCACAAACAGAATCAGGCCCCGCTTGGTCATCGCCAGATCCTTGATGATCTCAGGCAGCTCAAGCTCGTCCAGCTGCGGAATCTTCACCTCGATCCGCCTCAGCACCATGCCGCACATATTGCGCTGAAAGAAAGCGCTGGCGCGAAACCGCCCGATGCCCCGGGCGCTGATGGCGAAGTTACACTCATGGGTCTCATCGAATTCGGCACGCTGTTTATCATTCATGGCACCGTAAACAAATTCCCGCGTCTGCTCCGGTGTCAGCGCGCTCTTTGTTACGGGCAGAACCTTGCCATTCACCTTCATGCTGGGCGGGACGCCGGCGGTAATAAAGAGGTCGGACCCTCCCTTCTCAACCATCAGACGAAGAAGCTTGTCGAATTCCATCAGAGCACCTGTTCCTGGACGTTACGCATTAATAGAGATCTACCAGACCTGGGCTAGAAATTATCTGGCATCTTGGCTTTCATCCGTGCCGACTCCCGGGAGATCAGACCTTTCTGGAGCAGTTTCTGCAGGGTCTGGTCCAGCGTCGTCATGCCTAGTTGGCCGCCGGTCTGGATTGCAGAGTACATCTGGGCGACCTTGTCCTCACGAATCAGGTTCCGGATCGCCGCCGTACCGATCATGATTTCATGAGCAGCGATCCGTCCGCCGCCCATTTTCTTCATCAGAGTCTGGGACACAACTGCCTGCAGCGACTCGGACAACATCGAGCGCACCATGGATTTTTCCTCGGCCGGAAATACGTCCACGATCCGGTCAATCGTTTTAGCAGCCGAAGTGGTGTGTAGAGTACCGAAAACCAGGTGGCCGGTTTCCGCTGCTGTGAGCGCCAGACGGATGGTTTCCAGATCTCGCAGCTCACCTACCAGGATGATGTCAGGGTCTTCCCGCAGTGCCGAACGCAGCGCCTCGTTGAATCCCAGGGTGTCTCTATGAACCTCGCGCTGGTTAATCAGGCACTTTTTTGATTCATGCACAAATTCGATGGGGTCTTCTATGGTCAGCACATGCTCGTATCGGGAGTCATTGATATAGTCGAGCATGGCGGCCAGCGTGGTGGACTTGCCCGAGCCTGTCGGCCCGGTGACCAGTACCAGCCCGCGGGGTACAGAAGACACGTCCTTGAAGACCTGGCCCATGCCGAGATCTTCCATGGTGAGAACCTTGGAAGGGATGGTCCGGAAGACCGCACCTGAACCACGGTTCTGGTTAAACGCGTTAACCCGGAAACGTGCCACACCGGGTACTTCGAAAGAAAAATCGGTTTCGAGAAACTCCTCGTAATCCTTACGCTGCTTGTCGTTCATGATGTCATAAATCAGCCCGTGGACTTCTTTGTGTTCCATCGGGGGCAGATTGATGCGACGCACGTCACCGTCGACACGGATCATCGGAGGGAGGCCAGCTGACAGATGCAAGTCAGACGCACCCTGTTTTGCCGAGAAGGCCAGCAGTTCAGTAATATCCATAAAATTCCTCGGAGGGCTTTCTTATTCAGACCGAAAACGTATTGGCATTTCAGTGGCCTGCGGGTAACGTGTCAGCCAGCAAACAGCCGCATTGGGCACCGGATTAACATGGCGATTAGCATAGCAGACAACCTCGGGAGCGTAACCCGACGCATACAAAAAGCAACAATGGCGGCAGGCCGCGAACCTGGCGCCGTACGGCTTCTCGCCGTCAGTAAAACCCGCTCATCCGATGACATCCGGGCGGCGGTATCCGAGGGCGTGCACGCGTTTGGCGAGAACTATCTCCAGGAAGTTCTGGACAAAATGGCTGAACTGCAGGATGTACCGGAACTGGAGTGGCATTTCATCGGCCCCATCCAGTCCAACAAGACCCGGGCGATAGCCGAACATTTTGACTGGGTACACAGCGTTGACCGCCTCAAGATTGCCAAACGCCTGAGCGACCAGCGACCCGATACCCTGCCCGCACTCAACATCTGCATTCAGGTAAATGTGGATGGCGAAGCCAGCAAAGCGGGCTGTGCACCTGACGAGCTGCCGGAGCTCGCCCGGCAGCTTGCTACGTTGCCCAGACTTTGTTTGCGGGGCCTGATGGCAATACCCGATCCCGACCAGTCAGATGCCCAGTTACAACATAGCTTCAAGACCCTGGCGGAAGCCCTCAAGGCCATGAGAGCGGACCTCCCCCAGGCGGAGGCACTGGACACGCTTTCGATGGGCATGTCCGGCGATCTTGAACTGGCCATAAAGGAAGGCGCCACCTGGGTTCGCATTGGCACCGCCCTGTTTGGAGAAAGGCCGGCGAAAAGCTGAATTGACACTATCCTGTTATCATTGACGCAATTACGTTCATTCGATCTGTCGGAGTCTATTGTGAGCACATCAGCAACCATTTCATTCATTGGCGCGGGCAATATGGCCACCGCCATCATCGGGGGCATGCTGGCTAACGGCTTCACGGCCTCCAACATCTGGGTAAGCGCACCGGATGACGATCATTTGCAAACCATCCGTCAGCGTTTCGGCGTCAGCGTGACCACCGACAACCGCCACTGCGCGCAGCAGGGGGATATGGTCGTGCTGGCGGTCAAACCCCAGGTCATGCGGGACGTCTGTGATAGTATCGCCCCGGTGGTCCAGAATACCCGGCCCTTGGTGGTCTCTATTGCTGCAGGGCTTGAAACGTCCACTCTCGATGGCTGGCTGGCCGGTGGACTGCCGCTGGTTCGGGTTATGCCCAACACGCCGTCGCTGGTCGGAAAAGGCGCAGCCGGGCTGTATGCTAATGACGCGGTGACCGCCACGCAGAAGAAGACCGTCGAATCCGTATTCAGCAGCATCGGCATTGCACTGTGGGTGGAAGAAGAAAAACTGCTTCACGCAGTGACTGCCCTTTCTGGTAGCGGCCCGGCTTACTTCTTCCTGATGCTCGAAGCGCTCGAAGAAGCCGCCACCGAGGCCGGCATTGAGAGCGCCACGGCGCGCAAGCTGGCCATTCAAACGATGGCAGGCGCGGCAGAAATGGCTGCCCAGAGCGAGTTTGACCCGGCCCAGCTCAAGCGCAATGTGATGTCACCCGGTGGAACCACAGAGCAGGCTATCAACAGCTTTGAAAAAGGCGGCCTGCGACATCTGGTTAAAGATGCGTACGGCGCCGCCTTCAAACGCTCCGGAGAAATGGCAAAAGAACTTGCCTCCCCCGACGCCGGTCGCTGATTTGTTGCTGCTCACAGGGGTGGAAATCCGACCTGGCCACCCCTACTAACCACATCATGGCTCTCAACGGAGTAACCGTTTTATGCTGTCGCAGATTCTCATTACCACGCTGCAAATTGTCTCGACGTTTTACCTGACTATCGTATTGCTGCGCTTTCTGCTGCAACTGGCAAAAGCGGATTTTTATAACCCGATCTCACAATTTGTGGTTAAAGCCACCAACCCGCCTTTGAAACCGCTGCGCAAAATCATTCCCGGCCTGGGTGCTGTGGATGGGGCTGCTCTGGTGCTGGCCATTCTGGTTCAGATGCTGGCCTTCGTGCTGATCCTGATGACTATCAGCAGTGGCATTCCAGCCATCAACCCCATTACCTTGCTGGCCTGGTCGGTGATCACCGTGCTCGGGCTGATCGTGAAAATCTATTTCTGGTCAGTGATCGCGGTCGTCGTGGTGAGCTGGATTGCTCCCGGCAGCAACCATCCGGCGATCCAGTTGATTGCACAGATTACCGAACCGGTGATGCGTCCGGTCCGCAGAGTGATGCCATCCATGGGCGGGCTTGACCTCTCCCCCATTGTCGTGTTTTTGATCCTTAACATTCTGTCCGTGGTGATCAACCACATGGCCGCCGCAGCGGGTCTTGGCAGCATTGGCGTAGCTCTGTGAGCTACGCCCCGGCTTTTACCCTGGTTACAATTCACCAACGCAAAGAAACATTCGCCACCCAAACTCCACTCAATTGATTACGATAGATTTTTTGATCATTCGCGGCCTCCCTGCTATATAGATATGTCCTGAATGTAAACAGGTTCACAGATCCCACATCAGGAATGACCTACCCTCTTCAGTTACCCGAATTGTATTCAGCGGAATAAAAAGGCCGGCGCAATGAATGCTTCAGGAAGCTTGTCTCACCAGGTTGAGGCATATCACTCATGGAAAAAGGAACTTATCCGACAAATCAGCCGGTACCGACTCTGGTTGCAGGATAACGATCTTTTTTCCGAAGACATCAGCAGCCGTATACGGCGCGGCCTTGAGCTGCTCGTTGAAGACGAACTGACTATTGCGTTTGTCGGCGAATATTCACGTGGCAAGACCGAACTGATCAATGCGCTGTTTTTCGCCGATTACGGTCAACGGATGCTGCCATCCGAGGCCGGGCGCACCACGATGTGTCCCACAGAGCTGTTTTTTGACCGTGTAGAGAATCGTAATTACCTGCTTTTGCTGCCTATCGAAACTCGCTGTGAAGACCGCTCACTGCAACAGCTGCGCAAAGATCCGTCTTACTGGACCCGCTACGAGCTGGACGAGCACGCCCCTGATATCATGCGGGACGTACTTGCGGAAGTGGCAAAGGTCAAGAGCGTCCGGCCGAATGAGGCTCGGGAGCTCGGCTTTCACGAAAGCATGCTTGAGCCTGATCACAATAGCCCCGGTCATGTGTTAATACCGGCCTGGCGTAATGCCCAGATCAGCATCCGTCACCCGTTGTTCGAGCGCGGCTTGCGTATACTCGACTCTCCGGGGCTGAATGCCTTGGGTTCTGAACCGGAACTCACCATCAGTATGCTGCCAGCCGCTCATGCCATTATTTTTCTGTTAAGCGCAGATACCGGCGTCACCGCCAGCGATATGACGATATGGAATGACTACATCGCCACCGACAACGCCGACCATCGGGCCGGTCGCTTCGCGGTGCTCAACAAGATCGACGTGCTCTGGGATGATCTCCAGGGTGAAGCGCATTTCAATGACTCGATCGGTCGCATTCAGCAATACACCGCTGACCATCTGGGCATCCGCTCCAGCGACGTCATCCCGGTGTCGGCAAAACAGGCGTTGCTGGCCCGCATCCGTCTGGATGATGAACTATTTGAGCGCAGCCATCTGGACGAACTTGAGCGGCTGATCATTGATCGCATCCTGATGCACAAGGAACAGTTGATTACCCAGAGCCTGATCAATGACCTGCTGGGCATGTTGCAAAATAGTCAGGCGGCAATGCAGTCCCGGCTGGATGGGCTGCAGGATGAACTTGATGCCTGTTCGGAAACCCGAATGGACCGTGACGCCCTCGGAAGGCTGGCAGACCGCGCCCAGAAAGATTACGAATTTTATTACAAGAAACTTATTACCCTGCGCTCCAGCCGTCGCCTGATGCAATCCCAGAGTGATATGTTGCTGGACATGGTCAGTGAAGAACGCTTTGAAGGCCATGTCGAGAAGGTTCGCGGTTTGCTGACCAAGAGTTGGTCGACAGCCGGGATGAGCCGTGCCATGAACCATTTCTTTGAGCTTATAGAGGATGACCTCAGCAACCTCATGTCCGAAGGACGTCTGGCAGAGAAGATGGTCAGCGCCATCTATCGTCGTTATAACGAAGACACCCGCGCCCGGCACCTGGAGGCCATTCCGTTACGAGCCGGACGCCATGTCATTGCCATTCGCGAGCTGCGCAAGAAAGCCAACCGTTTCCGGCGCAATCCCGGGAACATGCTGACCGAGCAGACCCTGCTCATTCGGCGATTCTTCAATGTCATGGTGGGTGAGGCCCGCACACTGCACCAACGGGTGCGCAAGGACGTTGAACGCTGGCCCGAGGAAGCCCTGCTGCCTATCATGCAGTATTCCATGGAGCAAAAGCGGCTGCTGGAGCATCAGATCCGCCGTATCCGCGATATGGTCCGCAATGACCGGGGCTCGAAAGCGGAGCGCCAGCGGCTGCAGGAGAGCATCTCTGACCTGCGTCGCCAGCTGGAACTGGCGGGCAACATGCACCGCCAGATCCGCAAACCGGCCCCAACCCTCATCCAGCAAAAAGTCGTCAACATTTCCGGCATTGCCTGATACACCAACCGGCTCCCGGGCCGGTTGCAGCTCTGCAGTCTCGCCATTAAACTGCAGGGCTGGCACGATGGCGGCTTTCGGTTCATTATCGTGGTCCAGAAAACATCAAAGCCGTTTTGCTTCCGGCCCACTGTCGATCTTATTCAGGATACTGTCGCGTCAATGCCCGATTTCCATTCGCCGGACTCTGTTGGAGTTGTCACACCGCAGACGTTGCACTTTGGCGACCCCATCACACTCGCCTGCGGCCAAACACTCCCAGCCTATGACCTGGTGGTGGAAACCTACGGCGAACTCAATGAAAACGCCAGCAACGCCATCCTGATCTGCCATGCGCTCAGTGGGCACCACCACGCAGCAGGTTATCACAGTGAAGAAGACCGAAAACCCGGATGGTGGGACAGTTGTATCGGCCCCGGCAAGCCCATCGATACCTCACGTTTTTTTATCGTCAGCCTCAACAATCTCGGTGGCTGCAACGGCAGCACGGGCCCCGGCAGCATCAATCCGGAAACCGGCAAGGCTTATGGTCCCTCCTTCCCGGTGATCACCGTAAAAGACTGGGTTCAGAGCCAGGCGCTGCTGGCCGACCGGCTCGGCATACACTGTTGGGCCGCAGTGGTCGGAGGCTCTCTCGGCGGCATGCAGGCACTTCAATGGAGCCTGTCCTATCCGGACCGCTTGCGACATGCAGTCGTTATCGCTTCGACACCAAGACTGACCGCCCAGAACATCGCCTTCAATGAAGTTGCTCGAAAGGCCATCACATCGGACCCGGATTTTTACGGCGGACGTTTCTACGATTTCAACACCATTCCCCGGCAAGGCCTGATGCTCGCCCGCATGGTTGGCCACATCACCTATTTGTCCGATGCCTCCATGGGGGAAAAATTCGGTCGGGAACTCAGGGATCAGGCCTTCAAGTTTGGCTACGACGCTGAATTCCAGGTCGAGAGCTATCTGCGCTATCAGGGTGAACGATTCTCCGAAACCTTTGATGCCAATACCTATTTGCTGATGACCAAGGCACTGGATTATTTCGATCCCGCCTACGAGTTCGACGACAATCTGGCCGCAGCTTTGAAGCAATCCAGCTGCGAGTTTCTGGTGTTGTCATTCAGTACCGACTGGCGCTTCACGCCGGCACGCTCGGAAGAACTGGTAAACGCCATGATTGCCGCCCGCTGCAAGGTCAGCTACGCCGAAATAGATGCGCCCTGGGGCCACGACGCGTTCCTGATTCCGACGCCCCGGTACACCGACATTTTTACCGCGTATCTGGGCCGCGTAGCACGGGAGGTGGGCGCATGAGGGCGGACCTGGAAATCATCGAACAGTGGATCAAACCCGGCAGCCATGTGCTTGACCTGGGCTGCGGCGACGGCACTCTGCTGGACTATTTACAGCGGGAAAAACAGGCCACCGGTTTCGGTCTTGAAATCAACCCGGAACATATTACCAGCTGCATGGGCCGTGGCGTGTCGGTCATCGAGCAGAACCTGGACACCCAGGGGCTCAAGAACTTCGAGGACCAGACTTTCGACGTGGTCCTGATGACACAGGCCTTGCAAGCCGTCAGGCGGCCCGACGTGGTATTGGATGAAATGCTGCGCCTGGGGCGCGAGGGTATCGTCACCTTTCCCAACTTTGCCTACTGGCGTCTGCGCTGGTATCTGGTTTGGCGAGGCCGTATGCCCGAATCCGAAACCCTGCCGTATAAATGGTATAACACGCCTAATATCCACTTATGCACATTCAAGGATTTTGAGGCGCTGTGTCATCGGAAGAAGTTCCGGATCAAAAACCGAACGGTGGTAGACGGTGAACACCAGGACCGCTGGTTCAGCGCCCTGTGGCCCAATATGTTGGGCCAGACTGCCATCTACCGAATCACCCGGGAGTAAGCTCATGTTCAGAACCTACCGCATAGCCGCAAGTGTGATCAGCGCCGTGATCGCAGTGTTACTGACTCCCTCGGCCGCTGCCGAATACGTTGATTTTGGCGACTATCAAGTGCATTACAGCATCTTTGCCAGCAGTTTCTTACGGCCAGAGATAGCGGAAAAAAACGGCCTTAACCGCAGCAAATCCATTGGCATTATCAATATAAGCATTATGGAAGAAACCGGGGACGGCGGGTTGAGAACGGTGAGTGGCCAGGTTGAGGGCAAAGTACTCAACGATATCCAGCAGCAACGTTTTCTGGGTTTTCGGCGCATTTCAGAGGGCGATGCGGTTTACTACATTGCTGAATTTCAATACCGGAACGCCGAGCTGCTGACCTTCCAGGTTACCGCCCGACCCCAGGGGGGAGGTTCCGATCTCCCCATTCGAGTTGCCCATGCACTTTATAATGATTGATTATGACGACGCACCAGAAACTGGTTATCGCCAGCAATAACCCGGGCAAACTCGCTGAGTTCCAGGACCTGCTCATACCCTTGGGCATTTACCCTGTAGCTCAAGAGGAACTCGGTGTTAGCGAAGCCGAAGAGCCCGCTGTCACCTTTGTTGAAAATGCCTTACTGAAAGCCCGGCATGCCGCGCAGGTGACCGGGTTACCGGCACTGGCGGATGACTCGGGCCTGGCCGTGGACGCGCTCGGCGGACTTCCGGGCGTCAGATCCGCTCGATACGCCGGCCCGAACGCATCTGATCACGACAACCTGACAGCCCTGCTGGACGCCCTGAAAGACGTTCCGCCGGAACAGCGCCAGGGGCAGTATCATTGTGTGCTGGTCTATCTGCGTCACGCTGACGACCCCACCCCGCTGATTTGCCATGGCCGGTGGCATGGCCGCATTCTGACCTCCCCTCAGGGCGAGGGAGGCTTTGGTTACGATCCGATTTTCTGGCTTCCGGAGCATCACTGTACGGCCGCCGAACTGACGAAAGCGGAGAAAGGGCGTCTGAGCCATCGCGGCCGCGCCCTTCAGTCGCTGATCGGACAGCTGAAAGAGCAGCCCTCCCGCCCGTGACCATTATAAACGCAAGCGGGGTGACCGCACTGCCCCCGCTGAGCCTCTATATCCACGTACCCTGGTGCGTGCGCAAGTGCCCTTATTGCGATTTCAACTCCCATACGTTCACAGGCGACCTACCGGAAACGGCATATCTGGATGCCATCATGGAAGACCTTCGCCATGATCTGGATCTGATCGGCGGCCGGCCTGTCCAGACCGTCTTTATTGGGGGTGGTACGCCCTCCCTGATGTCACCGGAGTTTTACCACCGCCTGTTTGCCAGGCTGGCGGAGCACCTCAGTTTTGCGCCGGATGCCGAAATCACCCTTGAGGCCAATCCGGGCACCGTGGAGCAGCAACGCTTTGACGGTTTTCGGGCTGCAGGCATTAACCGCCTGTCGATCGGCATCCAGAGCTTTGCCCCCGAAAACCTGAAAAATCTTGGTCGCATCCACGATGACCGGGCCGCTCACCGGGCGATTGACGCAGCATTGAAAGCCGGCTTCAACAATTTCAATCTGGACCTCATGCATGGCCTGCCTGGCCAGACGCCGGCATCAGCGGTCGCGGACCTTGAACTCGCGTTAGCCTGGAAGCCACCCCATATATCCTGGTATCAGCTGACCCTGGAGCCGAACACCGAATTCTATAGCCGGCCACCGGTGTTGCCTGACGATGAGCGGCTTTGGTCGATCTTTGAAGCCGGCGCCGAAACTCTTGGCAATGCGGGCATGTCAGCCTATGAAGTGTCCGCCTGGAGCCAACCGGGCAAAGCATCTCATCACAACCTCAATTACTGGACCTTCGGAGATTACCTTGCGTTGGGCGCCGGAGCTCATGGCAAGATTACGCGCCCTTCGGGCGAGGTCATCCGGTACTGGAAAACCCGACAGCCGGACGCCTACCTCCGGCGAATTGGCAGCCGTACCTCCGGAAGCCAGATCATTGAGCCGGAGGAGATGGCACTGGAATTCATGATGAACGCATTACGTCTCAACGAAGGTGTTGAAGAGCGATTGTTCACAGAACGTACAGGTTTACCTCTTACACAGGTTGCGGCAATATTAACGGGTCTAAGGAAAGATCAGCTGCTACAGCCCGGCCGTCTGCAAACGACCGACCTGGGCCAGCGCTACCTCAACAGTTTGCTGGAGCGATTTCTCTGATGAGCCTGTCCACCACGCTTCCACCTGCCCCGCCCGCCCTTAAGTGGTCAGCCTTGCTGTCGATTGTACTCTTCCTGGCGTTGATGGCTGCCAACCAGGTACTGATTACTGCCCAGGCTCCCCAGGGGCTGATCAGTTTTCAGTTAGCAGCGACGGCGCTGCAAAGCCTTTCGATTATTTCAAGCTGGGGCAATTCGGGCCAGACCTGGGCAGTTAGTGTGCTATGGCTGGATTTTATCCTGATTGCTACCTACGTGGTGGCTTTGCTTATGCTGGTGAACTATCTGATGAGTGACCGGCCGGGGGTGAGAGAACAAAAACTCGGCCGAGCCATCAAGGCACTCTTCTTAGCGACCGGCGTGAGCGATCTGAGCGAGAACGTGCTGCTGCTGAACAATTTTTCGCCACCAACCGACAACATCAGCCTGGCAGCGTCCGTCTTCGCATTGATCAAGTTCACCGGGCTGGTCGTCGGAACGGCGGGTCTCGTCATTTTGCGGGCGGCGCGGAGACGCCCGCTACAACATTGACCCGAACCCTGATTGAGCAGCTGCTAACGGCGCCCAGAAACTGTGCACGCACCGTTGGGATGGGGCTGTTAAGCAATCCCCAATACTTTTTTACGCTGCTCTGCCCAAGTATGTATCAAATGGTCTACTGCGAGACCGATAAAGGCAACGCATAAGCCGAGCACAATGCCTTGGCCCATGCCGTTGGCTTGAGACAAAGATTGCATGATGAGCTGACCCAGGTCGTCGGTGCCGATAAACGCGCCGATGATAATCATGAACAACGAGAAGATAACGGTTTGGTTAATGCCCAACATGATGTGGGGGAACGCCAGAGGTAGTTCAATTTTCAATAAACGCTGCAGGCGGTTAACCCCTGACATGGAGCCGGCTTCTTGCAGGGTTTGAGGCACGTTACTCAACCCTTCTACGGTGTAACGTGTGGCAGGGATTGTGGCGTATACGATCACCGCAATAAGCACGGATAAATCACTCACACCAAACAACATGATGACGGGAATCAAGTAGACGAACGATGGGAATGTCTGAAACGTGTCGCAAACCAGTAAGATAACTTTGGTTGCCCGGGGGCTTCGAGAGCACAAAATACCGACACTGCAACCGATAATAACGGAACTGATAACTGCGAAAGTGGCCATATAGGCTGTAATGAGGGCGCGGTCCCACCAGGGTGTCAAGGCAATAAAGCCAATAAAAGCGGTCACAATAATAGCAGAGCGCAGGCCACCGACAATGTAACCGGTGCCGGCAACCAGAAACAGGGTGGCGGCGACGGGCATCGATAAATAAGCCTCTTTCATGGGCATCAAAATTGAGGTGGTCATGAAGAAGTTGAAGCTCTGCACGCTGTTGTACGTGTTGGTGATGAGCCAGTCAACGATAAAGTCCCAGAACCTTTCGGTACTCAACCCTTGTGATTCATGAATGAAGTAGAGGTAATTAGCCTTGTCTGGGAAAACCATCGACGCAAGGTAGGCAATAACAGACGTGACGATCAAAATCCCCAGGAAGGCCAGCGAATACCTGTGACGCACATGGAATGGCCGGTCAGCAAGGTAATCGATCTGCTTGTTGGCCCAGGCCAGGGATAACCTGTCCAGAACCACCGCAATCAATACTATAGAGACACCAAGTTCCAGAGCCTGACCTATATTGAGGGAGTTCAATGACACCAGTAATTCGTAGCCCAACCCCCTTGCCCCGATAAAGGAGGCGATGACGGCCATGGCCAAGCACTGCATGATGACCTGGTTAACGCCGATCAGAATGTCGTGACGCGCTGACGGGATGAGCACTCTAAACATGAGTTGGCGTGAGTTGCAGCCACTCATCATGCCCGCCTCCAACACCTCGGGAGAGACTTTTTTAAGGCCCAGAATGGTTAAGCGGATCATTGGGGGGGTAGCAAAAATAACTGTTGAAATAGCCCCGGCATGGTCACCAATGCCAAAGAACACCACCACCGGGATCAGGTAAGAGAAGTGGGGCATGGACTGGGCCACGTTTAACAGTGGCGCCAGGATGGCCTCGAAGGTTTTGCTCTTAAAGGCAATGGTCCCGAAGACTAACCCCAGGACAAACGATAAGGGCACCGTCACTAAAACAAATGACAGGGTTTGCATGGCGGGCGTCCACTGACCGAATACCGCAATGTAAATGGTGCTGGCGCCGGCTAAAATAGACAGATTACGGCCACCAAGATAGTGGCCTGTTAAAAAGGCACCCGCCGCAACCGCCGGCCAAGGCAGCGCAGGGATGCGAGCCCACTCGTTGGCGCTGATAAAGTCCCAGCTGGTAAAGGCGACAACGGTTTTAACGCCACCTAGCAGAAGCTCACGAATCAGATTAATGCTAAAGAGAACCACGCCAGACAGGCCGCGCGTAAACTCTTTCATCATGGTCGATTCTTCGGTGAGGTCTAACTCAGCATCGTAAACCTCGACGACCCAGAAGTCATTGATGAGGAACTTGAGGCCGTCGTTGACAACGTCAGGCAACAGCCAGAACCTGGTCTCCTGAAGGCGCCACAAGTTGCCACCGGTGGCTGGATCGATGGCCATTACAAGGGCATAGAACACCGCCAATAAGGCGACAAACTGAATCCATTTATGTTCGGTAAAATATTGCATCAGGTTTGGCTCACAACTTAGGTATTAACTGGCAGGCTATTAGTGTCACCAAACAAGACGTCTATCATGATATTGCTGTTTAAAACGCCAACAATCTTGCCTTCGGCATCCGTGACAGCCACTGGTTTTTGCTCGGTTAGCACGGGTTCTGCTACGGTTTCGATAATCGCGTCTTCAGATACAGTAATGGCACTCAACTCTGCAGAGGCATCGTATTTTGCCATGATGGTCTGGCAGGAGAGTACGCGCTCGCGTGGCACCTCACGGGTAAATTTGGCGACGTATTCCGTGGCTGGGTTGAGTACGATGTTGGCGGGAGTATCAATTTGTTCGATGACGCCGTCTTTCATAATGGCGATGCGGTCGGCAAGGCGTAGCGCTTCATCAAAGTCGTGGGTAACAAACAGGATGGTTTTATTTAAGACACTTTGTAAACGTAAGAACTCATCCTGCATTTCCCTGCGAATCAGCGGGTCCAGGGCTGAGAATGGCTCATCGAGGAACCAGATATCCGGTTCCACCGCCAGTGAACGAGCAATGCCGACACGTTGTTGTTGACCGCCAGAGAGCTGGCGCGGGAAGTAATTTTCGCGACCTGTGAGTTCTACCAGGTTTACCATGTCGATCGCACGGTCCATGCTGTCGCTGGTGCTCATGCCTTTCACCTGTAATGGTAAGGCAATGTTTTCCAACACTGTTTTGTGAGGCAGCAGGGCAAAATTCTGGAATACCATGCCCATCTTGTTACGGCGAATGTTGATGAGTTCTTTGTCATTCATGGCAAGCAGGTCTTCGCCATCAATAAAGATATCGCCTGCAGTGGTGTCGATCAGGCGAGAAATACAGCGCAAAAGAGTTGATTTGCCAGAGCCTGACAGACCCATGACGACGACTATTTCACCTTTGTGAACTTCAAAAGAGGCATTGTTGACACCAATGACACAGCCTGCTTCAAGTAATGATGCTGTTTCTACTTTTCCGCCTGACTGTTCCAGAATTTTTACCGCATTGTCACCAAAAATTTTATAGACAGACTCGCACTTGATGACGGGCTGAGTTGATGTCGACATAATTAAATTCCTATAAAAAAAGAGGTGCTTAAACGATGGGTTTGTAGGCGCCAGATCAATGGATTTGTAGATTTTGGGTCGCTGTTCGTGTGTTGAATAACGAACCACAAGGACTGACCTGAATGCAGCGCACTCAGGTCAGAGGGGTTTGGCTTAAAGCCAGTTTTTCCAGGTTGCTTCGTTGTCAGCCAGCCATTTAGCAGCGGCTGCTTCGTGGCTCATGCCATCGACGTCAACCAATGCGGCCATGTTGCCGATATCGCTTTTGGTAAAAGAAATGTTGTTAAAGATTTTGTAGGCTGCCGGCCATTTTTTAGGCATTTGATAGTGAGCTGCCTTCTTCAACCAACCTGCTGGTGGAGAACCACACTTGCCATCACCGCCATCTGACTTCTTGCAACCATCAGTATAGGCGGGGAACTCAACGAAGCTGCCACCGGCACCGGCATCGGTGAAGTTAGGTGACCAGTTAAATACGACGACTGCCCGGTTATCTTTAGCCGCTGACTCCAGTTCAGCCCAAAGTGCACCAGAAGACCCGGCAAACTTAGCGGTAAAGTTCATGTCAAGCGCTTCGATGCGGTTCAGGGTTTCCTGGCCATGCCAATCCATAGGGCCGTCCAGGTAACGACCTTTGCCGTCACTGCCTGCTGTTTCAAACAGGTGAGCACAATCGTTCAGTGCTTCCCAGGAAGGTAGGCCGGGGCATAGATCGCCCACATAGGCAGGATACCACCACTCTTCTTGCGTAACAGAAGCGTGCGTGCCCACATCGATGATGCCGCCAGCATCTAAAGCGTTGTTGAAAGACTTACCAAAAGTAGACTGCCATACTTCGTGAGCAATAGTGACGTCACCGTTACGAATGGATTCGTAAACCGCTTGGCTATCAGCCGGTACGTAAGAAACATTATCGCCAATGCTTTCAAAAATACCGCCAATAACATACGCCATGGTGATTTGGCTGGTCCAGTTATGGGTAGGAATTACAATAGGCTCTTTCGAGTCCGCCTGGGCTAAAGTAGCGCCAAGTGCGAGTGAACTAACTGCAGCAGCAGTAGTGAGTTTGTTTAAGAATTTCATGTTTATCTCCTGATAGTATTCTTATCGGTAGTTAATCATTACTTACTTCCTTTGATTTCAGGCAAAGTCCTGTTTCGTTATCTGACGCAAGATCTGACCCGGCAGCTGACCCGAAGCTAAACGTTGTATCGTGCGCCAGAGAGAGCTGTTCGGGCGACGATTGAAAGCGGACAATAGCGCAGCTCTGACCGGCAACAATAAAGCCATGAGGCTCCACGGTGAGACGCACCACACTCGGGTTAACCGATGGCGCAATAGGGTGAAAGCAACATCTGTGGGGAGAAACAGAAGGCCGGGGGCGGGCAGACCACCCATCTGAACGCGAGATTTCGAGAAAACGCCGGAGGGAGACGCTCGAATGGCTCAAGTATAGGAAGAATACTTGGTAGCTCGCATGTCAGGGGGGTACCCTAACACATTTGAGGCCTTGGCGTTTTTGCCGCCCTCGGGAGCGTCAGGGCGGCGTTTGTCAAAGGCCGTGTGTGCCAGAGCAACATGAGCAGCATTGGCTAAAGACCCTTGCCCTTCACCGGGCGCTTCTAGTTAGTACGCCGAAACACCAGATCCCAGACGCCATGCCCCAGGCGCTCGCCACGCTTCTCGAACTTGGTGACCGGGCGGTGGTCCGGCTTCGTCGAGAACGCGCCATCAGCCTCCGCGTTGGCAAAACCCTCAGACGCGCTCAGTACCTCCATCATATGCTCAGCGTAATTTTCCCAGTCCGTCGCCAGATGAAAGATACCACCCACCCTTAGCTTGTGCCGGATGCGCTGCACAAATTCTGGCTGCACCAGACGGCGTTTATGGTGGCGCTTCTTATGCCACGGATCCGGAAAAAACAACATGACCTGATCCAGACTGGCATCGGGCAGACAGAAATCAATCACCTCGTTGGCGTCAATGGCATACACCCGCACATTATCCAACCCACGATCTTCGACTTCTTTCAGCAAAGCACCAACACCCGCCAGGTGCACCTCAACGCCGATAAAGTCCTGCTCCGGCGCCGCCTCAGCCATGTCGGCCAGGGATTGCCCCATACCAAAGCCGATTTCCAGATTGAGCAGTGCCTCACGGCCAAACACTTGTCTCGGGTCAATCATGCCGTGCTCACGGGTCAGGCCGAACTTCGGCCAGCAACGCTCGTAAGCATTTTTCTGGCCGGCCGTCATCCGCCCCTGCCGCAGGACAAAGCTGCGTATACCACGTCGGGTGGTCACCTTGAGTGCCTCAGACTGTTCTTGCGGGTCTGTCATTACATTACCTCGCCACAGGCTGGCTGAGATGCCAGCAATTAAGGGTCTAAAACTCGGTTTCTGGGAGTAGTCTAGCAAACACTCGCGCCAGATCGGAGCCTTCAGGACTGCGGATACGAAGTTCTGACCTGTTGCCGGTCAAGTTTACGATACCCCAGCGCTTCCACAAGATGGCCAGGTGCAATGACGTCCTTGCCGGCCAGATCCGCCAGGGTTCTGGCCACCCGGAGGATGCGGTGCAAGCCTCGTGCGGACAGACCGAGCTTTTCCATTGCCCGGGACAGCAACGCCTCACCTTCCTTACAGGGCTGACAGAAATGGTGCATGGCATCGCCCGAAAGTTGTGCGTTCACGGCACCACGGGACAATTGGACCGCCCGTGCGTCCTTAACCCGTGCACGCACCAGAGCACTGGCTTCAGCCTCGGTCTGACGCTTCAACAACACATCTCCGCCCTGCACAGGCACTTCCACATGCAAGTCAAACCGGTCCAGAAGGGGCCCGGACAACTTTGACTGATAACGCATGACTTGCTGCGGCGTGCACTGACAGTCGATGCCCGGATGCCCGCGATAGCCGCAGGGGCAAGGATTCATGGCAGCGATGACCTGAAACCGGGCCGGGTAGGTAACCTGCCGGGCAGCGCGGGAAATCACAATCTCCCCGGACTCCATGGGCTCCCGGAGCACTTCGAGCACCCTGCGGTCAAATTCCGGCAACTCGTCCAGAAACAGAACACCCTGGTGGGCCAGCGAGATTTCACCGGGCCGCGGGCTGCTGCCACCGCCCACCATGGCTACGGCAGAGGCGGTATGATGAGGGGATCGATAGGGAGGTTGCCGCCAGAGCCCATGGCGCACCGGCAATCCCGCGACCGAATGCACACTGGCGACTTCCAGGGCGGCCTCGTTGGTAAGCGGCGGCAGAATGCCCGGCAAACGACTGGCCAGCATGCTTTTACCAGTACCCGGTGGGCCGAACAGCAGCAGGTTATGGCCACCGGCGGCGGCAATCTCCAGTGCCCGTTTCGGGACATGCTGCCCCCTGACATCGGCAAGATCCGCGGTATCGAACTCCGGTACAGCGTCCGCCATGGGCGGCAGCGGCTGCAGACGCAGAGTGTCCGTGAGGTGCTCACACACCTCAAGCAGGTGTCCGGCCGCGAAAACATCGTCAGCAGCGGCCAGGGAGGCCTCCTCTCTGTTGGCGGAGGGAATCAGAAGTTGACGGCCAGCCGCTCGAGCGGCGATGACCGCCGGCAGCACACCGCGAACCGGGCGTAACGCGCCATCAAGGGATAATTCGCCCATACATTCAAGCTGGTGTAATCGTTCCGCCGGGATCTGCCCTGAAGCTACCAGAATGCCCAGGGCAATTGGCAAATCAAACCGGCCGCCCTCCTTCGGCAGATCGGCGGGCGCGAGATTGATAGTGATACGTTTGGCGGGGAACTCGAACCCGGCATTGAGCAGCGCACTGCGAACGCGGTCCTTGCTTTCCTTGACGGCGGTTTCAGGCAGACCCACGATGGACAGTGCTGGCAGGCCATTGGACAGGTGAATCTCAACGGTCACCGACGGTGCTGACACGCCCAACCGGGCGCGGGTATGGATAGTGGCAAGCATAACAACCTTCCTTGGCCTGACAGGAGCCGTTTCCGGTGCCCCCTTTTTTATTCCTAGCCGACTCTTTTCTCAAGTTCAGCGACTGTCTTTTCCAGAGCCTCGACCTTCTCGCGGGTACGCATCAATACCGCCTGCTGGGCGTCAAACTCGTCCCGGGTGACCAGATCAAGCCTGGACAATACGGCCATCACGGTCGCTTTGGCCTGGTTTTCAAAATCGTCTTTCGCAGCTCTGGCCATATCTGGCACGAATTGCCCGAACTGGCCTTGCAGTTGGGAAAAGAAATCCTGCGGTCCTTTCACAAAACACCTCTCGACGCTTGGTACGGGTATGGGTATCTTCCGGTAGTTCAAGAGTGTAACACACCCTCGCTCCTGCCATACTGGGGTGGGTGGCTCAGCATTATGGCAATGGCCGGGCAAGACAATCAGAGGCTGCAGGACATTACCCGGCATCGTCCTGCACCATAATGGGTCAACCAATAATCCAATGCTCTGTAATGAGGCATAGACTCGTACCTTTTTGGAGCTTAAGTTAATCAAAGCATTGTTTTAAATAACTTTTTTTGCGTTGGCACATACGATGCAAAGCACCTCCTACGCAATCCGCACAATTGGTGTGTGAGGTGGCAAGCATCCCGAACTCAATACCGGTATCTCAGGATCAGAAGTATTGAGGCGGCTATACCAAGGAGAAACCAATGAAACTTGTGACTGCGATCATCAAGCCTTTCAAGCTGGATGATGTCCGTGAGGCTCTATCCGAGATTGGCGTTCAAGGCGTTACCGTGACTGAAGTGAAGGGCTTCGGACGGCAAAAGGGGCACACTGAGTTATACCGTGGTGCTGAATATGTGGTGGATTTTCTGCCCAAGGTCAAAGTTGAGGTCGCCATTGGTGACAACCTGCTGGACCAGGTAATTGAGTCCATCACCAAAGCGGCAAATACCGGCAAGATCGGCGACGGCAAAATCTTTGTGACTGAGCTCGAGCAGGCTATTCGGATAAGAACCGGAGAAACCGGCGAAGAAGCGGTCTGATCTAACCATCTGACCCGATAAAACAGCCAGCGCAAAAACCTTTAACCCTGATAGGCCTCGTGCGGAGGGCTTCCCATGGAAAGTAATATCTTTCATTTGCAGTACGCTATAGATACCTTTTATTTCCTCGTTTGTGGTGCATTAGTCATGTGGATGGCAGCCGGTTTTGCCATGCTCGAATCCGGTCTGGTGCGCGCCAAGAATACTACTGAAATCCTGACCAAAAACGTGGCTCTGTACGCGGTGTCCTGCACCATGTACCTGATCTGCGGTTATGCCATCATGTACGGGGGTAACATCTTCCTGTCCGGTATGGGCGAGGTCGACACAGCCGCCGTGCTGGGGGACTTTGCAGCCCGTGAAGACGGTTTCGAAGGCGGCTCCATATACTCGGGCGCTTCCGACTTCTTCTTCCAGGTTGTGTTCGTGGCAACGGCCATGTCTATTGTGTCTGGTGCGGTTGCCGAGCGCATGAAGCTTTTTGTGTTCCTTGGCTTCGCAGTTGTCATGACTGGCTTTATCTACCCGATGGAAGGTGCCTGGACCTGGGGTGGCGCTTCTGTTTTTGGCATGTACACACTTGGCGATCTTGGCTTCAGTGATTTCGCCGGCTCCGGTATTGTGCACCTGGCCGGTGCCACGGCAGCGCTGGCTGGAGTTATCCTGCTGGGTCCTCGTAAAGGCAAGTACGGCCCCAACGGCGAAATCCGTGCCTTTCCCGGCGCCAACCTGCCGCTGGCAACTCTTGGTACCTTCATCCTGTGGATGGGCTGGTTCGGGTTCAACGGCGGCTCGGTTCTGAAACTGGGTGATATCAGCAGCGCCCACTCGGTGGCGATGGTCTTCCTGAACACCAACGCGGCCGCCGCCGGTGGCGGTATCGCAGCGTTGATCACTGCGCGCCTGATGTTCGGCAAGGCCGACCTGACCATGCTGCTGAACGGCGCACTGGCCGGTCTGGTTACCATTACCGCGGAGCCGTCCACGCCTACTGCCCTGACAGCAACCCTGTTTGGCGCTCTGGGCGGCATCCTGGTGGTCTTCAGCATCGTCACTCTGGATAAACTGCGTCTTGACGATCCGGTCGGCGCCATCTCTGTTCACGGTGTCTGCGGTATTCTTGGCCTTCTTCTGGTGCCCATCACCAACAGCGACGCCAGCTTCTCGGGCCAGATCATCGGCGCCCTGACGATCTTCATCTGGGTATTCGTCGCCAGCATGATTGTCTGGGGTATCCTGAAAGCCGTCGTCGGGATCCGGGTTACTGAAGAAGAAGAATACGAAGGTGTTGACCTGTCTGAGTGCGGAATGGAAGCCTACCCTGAGTTTGTCAGCAGCAAGTAAGCACTGGCATGGCTCGAAATCTGAGCCTCAGGTCATGAAAAGGGCGCCCATGGGGCGCCCTTTTCGCTTCAGTGGATATCAGTCTTCGAGGATATCCAGCATGAACTGCGGCATCGCCAGCGCCCCCCGGTGGACATCGTCGTTGTAATAACGAGTGACGAAAGGCCGCTCTGCGGCATCTTCCTCCCGGAAGTACTTCAGGGGTTTTTCTTTGCCACCCATGGTACAGCTCCACCAGCCGGTAGGATAAACAGGCTGGGGAAACGGCAGGGTCTGAACGTGATCAAAACCGGCCTTTTTCATATCCCCATGAATGGTTTTGATGATGTTACCGGTGTGCAATAATGGTGACTCGCTTTGCTGTACCACAATACCCCCATCCCGCAGCGCCAGCATACAGTCCCGATAGAAATCCGCAGCAAACAGGCCTTCTGCTGCCCCCACCGGATCGGTGCTGTCGACAATGACAATATCGATGCTGTTAGGCTCCACATCGCGCATCCACTGGATACCGTCACCGAAGAAGAAATTGGCTCTGGGGTCTTCATTGGATTCACAGAGTTCGGGGAAATATTTTTCAGACAAGCGGGTAACTCTTTCGTCAATTTCAACCTGCCAGGCCTCTTCCACATCCGGATGCTTCAGAACCTCTTTCAGTGTGCCACAATCACCACCGCCAACAATCACGATCTTTTTCGGTGATTTATGGGTAAACAGGGCAGGATGCGTCATCATTTCATGGTAGAGAAAATTATCCCGGCTGGTGAGCATCACGCAGCCATCGAGCACCATCAGGTTACCGAACGTTGCCGTCTCGTAAATTTCCAGCTTTTGGAATTTGCTTTGCTCTTCGTGAAGTTTTGACTTCACTTTCAATGAAAACGCAGTGCCTTCATCCTGGAATATCTCGGTAAACCAGTCTTCGTTCAATGAACTCATACGCTGTCTCCAAACCCAGTGAATTGCCCCGATGGCCGGGCGATGTTGTCTGCCCGCTATTGTAGGTGCCCGGTGCCCCGAGCTAAAGCACCGGAGTCGGGGAATTTTCGCGAACCGGCCTTTTAGCTGTGCCAATGAACTCTTACAATGTGCGATTGCATGCTGGTATAGCCAGCGGCTCGCCTTACCACAGGGACACAACCATGATTGAGCTTCCCGGCGCCAACGCCCAGAAGGTATACAACATTCCTCACTGGAGTGATGGGTACGTTGACGTCTCGCCTCAGGGCGACGTGTTGATCCGTCCCGACCGCGGCCGTTCTGGTGACGATATCAACTTGCCCGAACTGGCCCAGAAACTGGTGGCGCGCGGACTGCAACTGCCCGTGCTGGTCCGCTTTACCGATATTCTCCATGACCGGGTCAACAAACTCTGTGGCGCCTTCAACAAAGTGGCCGCCGAACAGGGGTACGAGGGCGGTTATACAGCGGTCTACCCGATCAAGGTCAACCAGCAGCGCCGCGTGGTAGAGGAACTCATTCGTGCCGAACCGGCGGCCAGCCAGCAACAGATCGGGCTTGAAGCCGGCAGTAAACCCGAGCTGATGGCAGTGCTTGCACTCTGCACACCCGGTTCCGTTATTGTCTGTAATGGCTACAAGGACCGTGAGTATGTGCGGCTCGCGCTGATTGGCCAGAAGCTTGGACATCGGGTGTTTATCGTGGTGGAAAAGAAGTCTGAGCTGCCACTGATCCTGGCGGAAGCAGAAGCTCTGCACGTTGAACCATTAATCGGGGTTCGCGCGCGCCTGGCCACCATCGGCAAGGGCAACTGGCAAAATACCGGGGGAGAGAAATCCAAGTTTGGCCTCTCCGCCAGTCAGGTTCTTGATGTAATAAAACAATTACAGGACGCGGATGCTCTCGGCTGTCTGCAACTGCTGCACTTTCACCTGGGATCACAGATCGCCAATATCCGTGACATCCAGACCGGTCTGCGCGAGTGCGCACGCTTTTACAGCGAGCTGCGGCACATGGGTGCGCCCATTACTACCGTCGACATCGGAGGCGGGCTTGGGGTTGACTACGAAGGCACCCGGTCCCGCAGCAATTGCTCAATGAACTACAGCGTGTTCGAGTACGCCTACAATGTTATTCATACCTTGCAGATTGAGTGCGACCGCGCGGGTATTCCGCACCCGGATCTGATCAGTGAATCCGGCCGTGCCCTTACCGCCCACCACGCGGTTCTGGTGACCAATGTTATTGACCGGGAAGCTCCGGAGAGCCGCAGCCCGGCGGCACCGGCAGCCCAGTCGCCAGGCCCCCTGCACGATTTATGGCGGGATTACACCAGCCTGCAGGATGATGGCAGCCCGCGCTCACAGATCGAGATCTATCACGACGTTCTGCACGCCATGAGTGATGTTCATGCCCAGTTCGCACACGGGGTGCTGTCACTCGCTAACCGGGCGGATGCCGAGTGTCTCTATACGGCTTGTTGTCGGCTCCTGAGGGCCCAGCTCAATACCGCAAATCGTGCTCACCGGGAAGTGATCGACGAACTGAATGAAAAGCTGGCAGAAAAACTGTTCGTGAACTTTTCGCTGTTTCAATCATTGCCTGACGTCTGGGGCATCGACCAGATTTTCCCGGTGTTGCCGATTTCAGGCCTGAACCGCTCTCTGAGCCGGAGAGCGGTTATCCAGGACATAACCTGTGACTCCGACGGTCGCATTGACCGCTATGTGGACGGCCAGGGCATCGAAACCACCCTGCCGCTACCCGAAGACGACCCGGCCAAACCCATGCTGATGGGCTTTTTCATGACCGGCGCCTACCAGGAAATTCTCGGCGATATGCACAATCTGTTCGGAGACACCCATTCGGTCGACGTGAAACGGGAAAGCAGCGGCGGCTATCGCATCAGCGATGCGATTCAGGGTGATACGGTGGCCAAAATCCTGCGCTATGTTAACTTCGAACCCGACGACCTGGTCAGAGCCTACACCCAGAAATTTGAAGCCAGCGCCATGGCTCCCGTCGAGCAGGCAGCATTGCTGTCGGAGCTGACCGGTGGCCTCAATGGCTACACCTATCTGGAAGAATAGCTCCGCACTTCGCCTCGCCTTTCGCCTGCCAGGGCGGCAGGTAGAAATCAAATTTACAAAGCGTCGCAATTAAGTTCCAGGTTTACTCATCCAGGCCAACAACCCGAGCGTAAGTAGAGAACTGACAAACCGGTGACGAGTGCCTAAAATGATTAAACAACAGAATCAAATGCACGCCACGATCAAGGAGCGTCCGGTGAGTACACTGGATCAGAAGCCAGCACGCGCCGAGGGTCGTAAAGACCCCTGGAGTCAAATGCTGGAGAAAGTGGGGAAAAGTCAGGATAGGGAAGCTTATCATGCGCTTTTCCAGCACTTTGGCCCCCAGATCAAGTACTACGCCATGGCAAATGGCCTCTCCAGCCATGCCGAAGAACTCGTTCAGGAGGTTTTTGTCTCAATCTGGCGCAGATCCTGTTTGTACGATTGGCGCAAGGCGGCAGCCTCTACCTGGATTTTCACCATAGCCCGTAACCAGCGCATTGATATGTTGCGCAAAATGCGGCGTCTCAGTGCTGAAATGCCGGTCGAGACGGAAGACCTGTGGCAGATTCCCGGTGACAACGAAGACGAGCCCGTTACCTCATTACATCGTTTGATGTCGGAGCGACGCATTCGTGAGTCCCTGAGCCTACTGCCGGAAGAGCAGACGACGGTGATCGCCAAGGTTTATATGGAAAACAAATCGCACCAGATGGTGGCGAATGAGTTGAACATACCTCTTGGCACCGTGAAAAGCCGTGTACGCCTGGCGTTAAACAAGTTAAAAGTGATTTTGCAGGATCAGAACGTATGACCCAGCACCACCCTGACAGCCTGACTCTGATGGAGTTCAGCGCCGGTAACCTGACGGAGCCCCATGCCCTGTGTATCCGGTTGCATCTGGATCAATGTTCCCATTGTCGCAGCAGAGTCGATATGCTCGACAGTCTTGGCGCTGTGATGATGGAACAGCAACCGCAGGTTACGGTTTCAGGTTCCATGTTCGACTCCATACTCTCCCGTATTGATAGCGAACCCGCCGTTCAGGATCTCTCTGGGATGCGTAAAAATCGTGTAGGGCCGCTGGAAAAACTGCTCGGAACCGATTTGAATGCCCTGCCCTGGAAACGCCAGTTGGGCGATCTAAGTGTGCTGGACATCAGCGACCGGTTCCCCGGCCAGTCCGAGCAGGTCGTGTTGCAAAAATTGACGGCCGGTGGCAAGGCGTTGGCCCATACCCACCGGGGTGAGGAGACCACCATCGTCCTGCAAGGCGCGTTTTCGGACAAGAAAGGCGTTTTTAACCAATGGGATTTTGTGGTGCTGAACCAGCAGGATGAACACAAACCGGTAGCCCTTGAAGGGGACGACTGCATCACCCTGTCAGTGCTCAGCGCTCCGGTCAGGCTGACGGGAACATTCACCCGCATGCTTAATCCGTTCATCCGATAACGCAGGTGTGCAGTCAAGAGCCCGGCAACAGCCCGGGCTTTTTTTGGTCTCACGTTTCCAGCTTACCAGGGTAAGTCCTTACCATCCCAGTTGATAAAACGACCATTGTCCTGGTCTGACAACGACTGAGCCACCCGAATCAGATTGCCAGCCGTGTCCGCTGGATCATGGACATTCAGTTGTGTCAGCGACTGCTCGAACGGAGCACTGAGGCGGGTCCGCGTTGTTCCGGGGTGCACCGCGACACAGGCAACCGGCCGACACCTGCGGGGCAGCTCGATGGCGAGGTTTCTGACCAGCATATTGAGCGCTGCCTTCGAGGCACGATAGGCGTACCAGCCGCCCAGGTGGTTGTCGCTGATTGATCCCACTTTAGCGGACACTGCAACAACCCGTTTGAGCTCCCGGTGCCGAAGCCAGGGCAGTAAAGCCTGAACCAGGAGCGGAAACGCTGCTGCATTAACCTGAAATGCATGCACCAGTGCCCCGGGGCTGATATCTTCAATCCGCTTCTCGGGCTGCAAAGCCTCACCGTGGAGTATTCCTGCGGCGTAAACGACCGTATCAATCGTCAGGTCTGCAGGCAGGTGTTCAGCCAGCCTCTCGGCTAACCCATGGGGCTCCAGAGCCAGAGCATCCCACGGAATCAAGTGAATCCGTTTCCTGTCGGTCGCAGGGAAGCGCACTGCCTCAGGGTGTCGACACAACCCCCATATCTGCACTGCCTCATCCCCCTCAAGCAACCATTCTGCAAAGGCACTACCGATGCCGCCAGAAATACCGGCTATTACGACGTTTCTCATAATCCGCTCCGGGTCAGATCTTTATCAATGGCCGGACAATGTACGCCGTAGTTTCTGAAAATGACCATTGCAAACATGAACCACCGAATTAAAACGGTCGTATGAACTTCGACTTTAGTTTAATGCCGGCAGTTTTCGGCCAGGCGTTCAGCGCCGAAGTGACAACTGACTAACCCAGCGAGAGATACCATGCAATATCAAGCGCCTACCAACGATATCCGTTTTCTCTTGTTCGATGTCCTGGGCATGGACAAGATTCATGAGCTCGAAAAATACGCCGACGCAACACCCGATCTGATCACAGCGGTTATCGAAGAAGCCGGCAAACTGGCGGCGGAAGTGATTCAGCCCACCAACAAAACCGGCGACCAGCAAGGCTGCAAGTATGACCCCAAGACCAGGTCGGTGGTAACCGCTGACGGTTTCATTGACGCCTACAAGCGTTTCACCGAAGGGGGCTGGACCGCCCTGGATGCCCCCCTTGAATTTGGCGGCCAGGGCCTGCCCCACACCCTGAAGTTCGTGGTCGACGAGATGGTGTGTTCCACCAACCTGTCCCTGGGGATGTACCCGGGGCTGACCCACGGCGCCATCAGTGCGCTGTACGCCCACGGATCGGAAGACCTGAAACAGACCTATCTGGAGAAGCTCATCAGCGGTGCCTGGACTGGCACCATGTGTCTGACCGAGCCCCAGTGTGGCACCGATCTTGGTCTGATCCGCACCAAAGCCCTACCGAATGACGACGGCTCGTTCGCTATTGAAGGTACCAAAATCTGGATCACCGGCGGCGAGCACGATCTGACCGATAACATCGTTCACCTGGTACTGGCGAAGCTACCCGGCGCACCCGATACCACCAAAGGTATCTCGCTGTTTATCGTGCCCAAGTTTCTGCCGGAGAGCGGTGAGCGCAACCCGGCTTTCTGCGGGGGCCTTGAGCACAAAATGGGCATCAAGGGCTCAGCAACCTGTGTGATGAATTTTGAAGGTGCCAAAGGCTGGTTGGTCGGTGAGCCGAACGACGGCATGCGCTCCATGTTCACCATGATGAACGAGGCCCGCCTGATGGTGGGCATGCAAGGCCTGGGCCTGGCCGAGATGGCGTATCAGGAGAGCCTTGGCTTCGCACGGGAGCGCTTGCAGAGTCGCTCTCTCAGTGGCCCCAAGAACCCGGCCGGGCCGGCGGACCCGATCATTGTGCATCCGGATGTGCGTCGCATGCTGATGCGCCAGAAGGTGCTCAACGAAGGCATGCGGGCGCTGGCGCTGTTTACCGGCCGTCAGCTTGACCTGTCCGTCGCACACCCGGACGAGTCTGTGCGTGAAAACGCGGATGATCTGGTCCAGCTCCTGACTCCGGTGGTCAAAGCCTTTTTGACCGATGAAGGCTTCAACAACAGTAACATCGGCTTGCAGGTACTCGGCGGTTCCGGCTTTACCGCGGACTGGCCCCTGGAACAGTTGGTCCGCGATGGCCGTATTGCACGCATCTACGAAGGCACCAACGGCATCCAGGCCATGGACCTGGTAGGCCGGAAGCTCAGCATCAAAGGCGGCCAACTGGCAAGAGCACTGTTTACCGAACTGACCGGTTTCCTCAAAGACAACGGGGATGCACCTCACGCTGAAGCACTCAAGGGCGCCATCACCGCCCTGGAAACGGCTACCTATTGGCTGGCCACCAACGCTCCCGATGATCCTGAGCAGGCCGGAGCGGCAGCAACGCCTTATCTGCGCCTGATGGCCCTGACTACTATTGGCTACCTCTGGTCGCGTATGGCAAATGTGGCCCAGCAACAGCTTGATGCAGGTACCGGCAACACGGCGCTGCTCGAGAGCAAACTGGTGTCCGCCCGTTTCTATTTCGAGAAACTGCTGCCTGAAACACAGTGGCTATTGCAGGATATCGTCAGCGGCAAGGCCGCTATCATGGACTTTGCTGACGACCACTGGGCCGCATAGCCGGTCAACCGCGCGCAATGACCTTCCTGCCACGCATTTGCGGGGCTTTTATATGCCCGCTGTCAGACTGCGTCTTCTCCGGTACAATTGCGCTTCGCTCTTTCTCTGATCGCGCACGGGATACTGTATGACCCAGGACGACTTCAATTTCCGGTTTGGTGGCATCGAACGCCTGTACGGCCGCCAGGCCACTGCCGCCTTCCGGGACGCCCACGTCGCGATTGTCGGGCTGGGCGGGGTGGGTTCCTGGGCCGCAGAAGCGCTGGCACGCACCGGTATCGGCCGGCTGACGCTGATTGATATGGACGATGTCTGCGTCTCCAACACCAACCGGCAATCCCATGCTCTCGACGGGCAGTACGGCAAAACCAAAACTGACGTGATGGCCGAGCGCCTGAGGGCCATCAATCCTCACGCGGATATTCGTATTCACTTTGGTTTTGTGACTCCGAAGAACACCGCGGAGCTGATCACCTCCGAACTGGACGGCGTCGTGGATGCCATCGACAGTGTCAAAGCCAAAGCCGCGCTGATCGCCCACTGCCAGCGCCAGAAAATCCCCCTGGTCTGTGCCGGAGGAGCCGGGGGCCAGCTCGACCCGACCCAGATCCAGGTGACCGACCTGAGCCGCACCACCCAGGACCCCTTGTTAGCCAAGGTACGTAACCTGCTGCGAAGAGAGTACGGCTTCTCCCGCAACCCCAAGCGCCGGTTTGGCATTGAGGCCGTATACTCCCTGGAGCAGCTGACGTATCCTGCTGGCGATGGCGAGGTGTGCCTGCAAAAGCCTGCAGGCGACGGCCCTGTCAGGCTCGATTGTGCCACCGGTTTTGGCGCGGCCAGCCCGGTTACTGCGAGTTTCGGTTTTATTGCCGCCTCTCGTCTGATCAACAGGATTGCCCGAAAAGCCCGGAGCCAGGACCTGGTCCACCTCACTCAATCGTCTCAACGGACCTGAGCCCTTTATGTCAGTCAGCATCGCCCTTCTCCTTGCCAGCATCGGGATACTCTCTCTTTTTTGCCAATGGCTCGCCTGGCGCTTGCGAGTGCCGGCCATTCTTTTCCTGCTGGCCGGTGGCATTGCAGCGGGCCCGATGTTCAACTGGCTCGACCCCCAGCAACTGTTTGGCGACCTGTTATTTCCGGTCATTTCGCTGGCTGTCGCCATCATTCTGTTTGAGGGCAGCCTGACCCTGAAATACGAGGAGATCAGGGGCCATGGCAAGATGGTCCGCAACCTGATTCCGGTCGGGACCATTGTGACTGCCACCATTGGCACACTGATCGCCTACTGGGCTCTTGATATTTCTGTCGAAGTCGCCCTGTTGTTCGGCGCAATTTCCATCGTGACCGGGCCCACCGTGATCGCGCCGCTGTTAAGATCGGTCAAACCGGCGGCCCGTCTGGCCAACATCCTGCGCTGGGAAGGCATTATTATCGATCCGGTCGGAGCCCTGCTTGCAGTGCTCGTTTTTGAGGGTATTGTGTCCTGGGGTCAGGGCAACGTGTTTGGTCACTCGCTGTTAATTTTTGGCAAAACCCTCGCCATCGGTTTTCTGATGGGCGCCGCCGCTGGCTGGCTGAACGGCATCGTGCTTCGCAAGCACCTGATTCCACAGTATCTGCACAATGCCGGCACCTTGAGTTTCATGCTGGGCGCTTACGCGTTATCCAACGAGATGGCACATGAATCGGGGCTGCTGACGGTCACCATCATGGGTATCTGGATGGCGAATATGAAGCAGGTACCCATAGAAAGTATTCTCGAATTCAAGGAATCCCTGAGCGTATTGCTGATCTCGGCGCTGTTTATTATCCTAGCCGCCCGCATTGAATTTGCCGCCATTGCCGACCTGGGCTGGGGACTGGTGACCGTGCTCGTGGTACTGATTCTGGTCGCCAGGCCGCTCAGCATTTTCCTTTCCGCCATCGGCACCACCCTGACCTGGCGCGACAGGCTGTTCCTGAGCTGGGTGGCCCCCCGGGGGATTGTAGCGGCTGCGGTTTCCGCTCTGTTTGCCTTCCAGCTCCAGAGCCTCGGGTATGAGAGCGCCGGCATGCTGGTACCGCTGGTGTTCATGCTCATTATCACCACTGTCACCATTCAAAGCCTGACCGCCCGCCCCATCGCCCGGCTATTAAACGTGGCGGAGCCTGCGGATTACGGCTTTCTGATCCTCGGAGCCAATCAGGTCGCCCGTCAGATTGCTACCGTGTTGAAAAAACTGGACGTTCCGGTCGTTCTGACCGACACCAACTGGGAAAACGTGCGGCTGGCCCGCATGGAGAATCTGCAAGTGTATTTCGGAAACCCGGTGTCCGAACACGCCTCCACCCATCTTGACCTCACCGGCATCGGCAATCTGCTGGTCATCTCGCCCTACAAGCAGATGAACTCGCTGGCGTCCTATCACTTCCTGGACTGGTTTGGCGGCGGGTGCGTGTACGGCCTGTCAGAAGGCGACCATGATCAAAAGTCCCGGCATCAGACCGCCGAGAAAATTCAACAAACCCGGGGGCTGTTCGGAGACATCAGCTACGCCAAACTGGCCAGTCTGTCGAGCCAGGGCTACAAGGTGAAAACCACCAGTTTCAATGAAGCCTTCACCTACGAGGATTTTCAGGCGCAGTATGACCAGCAGGCCTTGCCACTGTTTACCATTGACCAGAGGGAGCACATTCATGCCGTCACGGAGACAACCGAGCTGAAACTGGACAAGGGCTGGACATTGATAAGTCTGGTGCCACCCCAGCCCCCGAAGCAGCGCAGGGAAAAGGACAGTGGGGCAAAGCCGGAGCCTGCACCCGCACCAGCCTGAACTCTACAATCCGCCCATCTTGGGCCGGCAGCGGCAGGCGGGGTACCGCTCGCCTAGCCCGCGTCCCGGCAGTCCAGCACCAGCTTGCCCCTGACATGGCCGGTTTCCAGCAGGCGGTGGGCATCAGCTACTTCGGAGAGCGGGAATGCCCGCTCGATGTGTACCCGGACATCGCCATCCTCAATCAGCTCGGCAATTTCGTCCAGGTGAAAGACATCGGGCCGGACAACCATGCCATGAGCTCTGAGGCCAAGACCCTCGGCGGCGGTTATAATCTCGTCCGCGGTTGCGGTCGGGATAGTCACTAACACACCGTGCTCACTGAGGGTATGAAGGGAGCGTTTGCCGGTGTCGCCACCGACCAGATCCAGCACCACATCGAGACCGTAGCATTCCTCGATGAAGTCCGTCGTGTGATAGTCGATCACTTCGTGGACACCCAGTTCAGCCAGAAAATCCCGGTTACCCGCTGAGGCCGTGGCAATGACGTGGGCTCCGTGGACTCTGGCAAATTGCACGGCAAAATGGCCGACTCCGCCGGCGCCTGCATGGATGAGAATTTTCTGGCCCGGCGCCAGTTCGGCGACTTCAAATAAAGCCTGCCAGGCGGTGAGTGCCGCCAGTGGCAGGGCGCCGGCAGTCATCAGATCGAGTTCCTCCGGCACGATCGCCAGCTCGTCGCTTTTTGCCAGCACGTAGTCGGCGTAACCACCCCCCTTTACCGGAAACCCCACCATACCCATCACGCGGTCGCCCGGGGCCAGGGTCGTGACGCCCTTCCCCACTGACACCACCTCACCGGCGACATCGTAGCCGGGGATCCAGGGCAACTGGTCTTCGATCTGCTTGGCTGCAAAGCCCAGCCCACGACGGGTTTTCCAGTCAATGGGATTCAAGCCAGCACCACTGACCCTGACACATACCTCATCTGCGCCTGGTTGCGGGCTTGAGCCGGCAGTATCAAGACGCAAAACATCGACATCACCGAACTGATCAAACACGACTCGTCTCATGGCAGTTTTCACGGCAGCTTCTCCCGGTTCGTGTATTTGGCGGACTTCAATCGAACGTGTTCAAGGCACGAACATTCAGATTAGCAGAAATAGCGGACGGCGGGACCAGATTAGACCCTCAGGTCAAGGTCAATCAGACACCAGCCCGTCGGTAATGACAGCCCCACCCAGGATCTGGCTGTATTCCTTTGGCACCCGGGCAGGACGCTGGGTTTTGAGATCCACACAGGCGTGATAGGACATCGCGCGCGCCAGCACCTTGCGATCTGCCAGGCGGATGAGCTGGAACTGCCGGGAGGAGCGGAAGCGACCGTCAAAGCTGACCAGCCAGGTTGCCATCATCAGGCGGTCACCGGTATTGGCCGCGGCCAGGTAGTCAATCTCGGTACGGGTGATTGCCATCGCTTTGCCGGTGGCCTCGTGGCGCTCCCACGTCATTCCCAGATGCTCGATATGTGCCCAGCTGATGTCCTCCAGCCAGCGCACGTAAACCACGTTGTTAGCGTGCCCGAGCCGGTCGGTGTCCGCAGGGGTCACCTCAAACGTTAACGTGAACGGATCGGGGCGATCCCAGGTTATATCGGTTGTCTCGATAGCACTCATTACTCATCGGCTCCAGGCCCCGAAATGGCTTTCAACGTTAGCCTACCGATGCGGCTGTTGTGAAGTGAACCAAAGTATAGGTAGCCGGTTCACCTTAAAAAGCGTCGGCACACGGCAGCGAAGTCGTCGGCTTTTTCAGCATGAAGCCAGTGACCGGCGCCCTCAATCACCTGCAGCTCCGCGTTGGGGAACAGCTTGTTGATCTGGTCACGGTGCTTATCCTGGATGTAGGCGGAATCGGCCCCCTTGATGAACAGCGTGGGACCTTCAAACGGCCCGGTTGCAGAAGGCGCTTCCGCCAAGGCAGGGTAGCAGGCCTCGATAACAGGCAGGTTGAGGCGCCATCGGAATCGGGCGCCATCGCCTTGCTCCCGCTCCTCCTCCGGGATGCGGACCAGGTTTTTCAGCAGGAACTGCCGCACTCCCAACAGCTCCACAAATTCACTCAAGGCCTTGTCTGCCTGCTGGCGACTCGAAATCTGGCTCAGATCAAGATTTCGCATACCTTCGAGAACCGAATCATGCCGGGGTTTGTAGTCGACCGGCGAGATATCCGCAACAATCAGATGATCGACTCGCATCGGGTTGGCAAGAGCCACTTGCATTGCGGTTTTACCCCCCATGGAATGTCCAAGCAGGGCCGCTCGCTCGAGACCCCGGGCATCCATATAAGCGATAACATCGTCTGCCATGGCAGCATAGTCCATGCTGTCTATATGAGGGGACTTGCCGTGGTTACGCAGATCCAGCGCATGAATCTGCCACTCGTCCTGCAACCGCTGAGCGGCCCCGCCAAGATTTTCCAGCGAGCCAAAAAGCCCGTGCAGCAGAATGAGGGGTTTGCCTGCTCCGGTAATACGATGATTCAGTACAACGCTCATGCTTTGCTCCCAACACCAAAAGTTATAACCAGGCCCGTAGTTCTCCGAGCGCGGTAGAATTCATAAGATACGGAACCTCATGTGTCACAGCCAGTGTCTGAATGTCCAATGCCAGACTGACCAGATCCTCAGTCTGCGGGCTGAGCTTTGAGTGCCCGGACACATAACCCCACATGTGCTGGAACGAATTCCTGAGACCCGCTTTGGCGGGCGCCACCCGGCTTGCACTGACCATGCTGAGCCAGAGTTGATTCACTGGAATCGATCGTGACGCAACGCGCTGGCCAAATGCCGTGTAGGCTTTGGTATTTCTCGCCAGCACACTGTACTTATAGGTTGCCCAGAGTTCGTGATCGTTTTTTGGCAGGCGAATTCGTCCCCGCTGATCCTGCGCCAAACGAGCCGTCAGGTAAGCAAGTTGCTCAGCCAGCGCCCCGGCATCCAGGGTCGGCCAGAGAATCGCCTCCTCCGTTACCGGCACATTGCCCGGAACGGCATGACCGCGCAATCTCATTTCTTCCATCAGTTGATTCAGCTTTAATGCGAGCGCGTCTTCATGTCCCTGCCAGGCCAGCGGTGCATGGCGGGCAATCGGGTGCGCCCGGTCGGCGTTCAGCAAACCGGAAACCAGCCGCATCTGTTCCGCGAGCAGTTGATCATCCAGCAGTCCGGCATCAACATCAAAAACCGAATTGTTCGGAAACACGTAAAACTCCTAAAGGCTCTTTCAAAGAACGAGGGTCAAGCCACGTCGGCCACCCGGATTGCGGATCACATTACCACCGAACTCAACCGAGTACTCGTCGCCAGGTCACGGGCGTGGCTCAGATCACAGATACGGGGTTATTGTCCTTTCGTGAACCACCTCTTGATTCGGTGTCATTCCAAAATCCCGACACTACCGCTACGCTAATGACAACCCCTCGGTACGCCGTCTCAAAGACGCTTGGGGGAATTGCATTTTAAGCCAGATTCTCCAAACTTAGCGCCTTCAGTCGGGTTTCAAGCGCTGGACCGGTGTGGCCCCGGCCCGGTATCGGGCTCGACATCAGCACCAGGAGCAATGAGATTGCCTGATTTATCGTTTATTGCCCAGGCGTTGATCGTCATCTACAGCCTGGCGCTGTTTTGCGTCTATCGTGTGCTGCTGACCTATCGCACCGCCCAAGGCGCGGTTGCCTGGATTGTGGGCCTGCTGGGATTCCCCTATCTGGCGTTACCGCTATTTCTGTTTTTTGGGCGCAACCGTTTTTCCGGGTATGTCCGCGCCCGGCGTCTGGGCGATCGCTCTGTCAACTACCTGCTACAAGAGTTCGAGCAACAGGCGACTGCGATCCCCCAGCCTGCGCGTGAGCATTTCAATGATGAACTGCAGGTTCTGAGCAATCTTGCCAGGCAACCGTTCACCGCCGGCAATCGATGCACGTTGCTGAAAGACGGACTCGCCACCTTCAACTCCCTGTTCGATGCCATGGAAGACGCCCACAGCTATATTCTGATGGAGTTTTACCTTATCCGCTCTGATCGCATCGGCCAGCGCATCAAAACCATTCTGAAGCGTAAGTTGGCCCAAGGGGTCAGAGTTTACTTCCTGTTTGACGATATCGGCAGCGCATGGCTGCCGAAAGGCTACCTGAGGGAGCTTCGCAAAGCCGGTGCTCAGGTTGCGTCGTTCGGTGACGGTAATATTCGCCGCCGTCGCTTCCATATCAACTTTCGCAATCACCGCAAAATTCTCATTTGCGATGGCCATACCGGATTTGCCGGCGGCATCAACCTGGGTGACGAATACCTCGGCACGGAAGTTGATCAAGGTCGTTGGCGGGACACCCATTGTCGCATTGACGGCCCGGCCGTGATCGGGCTTCAACTAGCCTGGCTGGAAGACTGGAACTGGGCAACTAACGAAACCCCGGAGTTGCACTGGCACCCTCAGGAGCCGCCTCCCGGTGAGCAGGAAGTCCTCATCATCCCGAGTGGGCCAGCCGATACCTACGAAACCTGCACGCTGTTTTTCCTGAATTGCATCAACAATGCCCGGCAGCGGTTGTGGATCGCATCACCGTATTTCGTGCCGGACTTTCAGATTATCAATGCGCTCCAACTGGCGGCGCTGCGCGGTGTGGATGTCAAAATCATCATTCCCGACAAATCCGATCACAAACTGATCCGGATGGCAGCCTACTCCTACCTCGTAGAAGCCAGCCGCGCTGGCATTGGTATTTATCAATATGAGCCCGGCTTTATGCACCAGAAAGTGGTACTGGTGGACAATCGCTATGCCGCCATCAGCACCGCCAATCTGGACAACCGGTCGATGCGTCTGAATTTTGAAGTGACCGCCCTGGTGACGGCCACGGAATTCGTCAGAGACGTCGACGCCATGCTTGCGGAAGACCTGCGGAACTGTCGGCGGATGACCGAAAATGACTACAAGGACAGAGCGCTGCTGTTCCGCCTTGGCTGTCGCGCAGTCCGCCTCGCAGCCCCCCTGCTCTGACCGTTTTCCGGGGCGGCGGAATGTGAGACGATGAGCGCCCATCACGTTGTTGCCACCGGTACCGCCATGACTGCCTTCAAGCCCCGAGAAACCCTGCCGGTACAGGTCCTGCTGCCGGTCGATAAAGGCTCCTTGCGGGCTCTCGGCCTGGCGTTCCTTGTGACCTTCCTGAGCGCATGCGCTTCCAGCCCGCCAGAGGATGTACCTTTGGTTATCATTCCCGAGCAGCCCTTGCCTGAGTCAACGGAAGCGTCTGATCCCGAACCGGAGCGAGCACCAGCGCCGGTGCGCCCGCAGCGCCCCACACAACCTCGGGAACCCGACAAGCCATGTGCCTGGAGCCAGACCCGGGGCGTTGCCACGTTAACAGCCATAGCGCAAAAACACGGTGTCGCTGAGGGAACCTGGCTGTTTTTCCCGGGCGATGAGGTGGTGTTTCATCCGGTGCCCGATGAAGCCCGCAAGGGTGATGAGTACAAAGCCTTGCTGCGCCGCCCGTTGAACGGGAATTGTGAGCACCCACAGCTGATTATCGTGTCTCCGTTGTGATGCCAGGAGTCAGTCGAATAACCGCTCAAGGGAAAACCCGATATTGAGATAGGCGGTCCAGCGGTCCTGATTACTGTAGGCGGTGGCCAGTTGTACTGGACCCATAAATGTATCGATACCCGCAAACAGGCTGTAGGACCGCAACAAACCAGCCCAGCGCGCATCCCGGATATCGGGGAACGCATTTCCTGTTTCAAATCCCGCACCGGCAAAAAATGGCATAAACGGTCCACCAAAGGTGCGATAGCCATACACTGACAGCAACGCTGCGTCCGGCCCGCTCACTTCGCCTCTGGCATAGGCCGACAAGCGCCGGAAACCACCGAGGCTGACAAAATTATCGACGCCGGCCCTGCCCCGAGTCACCACATCGGCGTAGGCCTGGCCCAGGATCACAAAACCCCGCCAGCTTGTGGTACCCACCGCCATGAAGGTGGTGCGATCGAAGTCACTGTCGGAGCCCATATTCGGGCGTTCAAACCGCCCCTTGAGGCCAAAAAATACACCTTCGTCGGGTAAAAACGGGTCATTGAGAGAATCATGAACAAACCTCAGATTCCAACCACCAAGGTTCAGATGCTCCTCGTCAATATTGGCCTGTCCAACCTGCTCATCCACGGTGGCATACCCCCGTTGCACGCCACCACGTACTTCTTCGTTGGTGCCCAGCTCCATCCCGAACGAAAGATCGACCTGGCGCTGCGTCACGTCGACCTCGGCAATTCGCTCGCCAGCATCATCAAAGACACTGAAGGTGTCGCGCTGATACTCGATACCCGATAGCATAAATCGCCGATAGCCATAATCCAGCGGCTGGAACCATTCGGTGCGCACGCGTGGCTCGGTGCCCAACTGCAGCCCTGTGTTCCATTCGCCCCCCAGTGCATTCAGCTCTGTCATTTGAAGAGCGGCGCCCACATTGAAACGGGTATCACTGTTAAAATTGTCCTCATAGCCAAGGCCAAAACTGAGGTAGTTCGGACCCCAACTCTTCTCGTCCACCTGGACGTCGAGAATGGTGCCGTTTTCCGAGGGTGTCAGACTGTAAGTAACGGTTTCGTAGTAGCCCAGGCCGTAGATTCGCTTGAGGTCTGACTCAAGCCGGGGCACATCCAGAGGTTCGTTAGATTGCTGCCGGATGCGGGATCTCAAAAACCGTGATGACAGTTTCGAATCCATATTCACGCGCACCTGCAAAATATCGCCGGCACTGAACTGACGCTGACTGCGCCTGTCCTTGTAGGCCTGCCACTGCAGTTCATCGACCTGTAATGAGCGGAGCTCACCGGCTTTATTGCGGGCTGCAGTGGCGCCCACTTCTATAATCAGCGGCGCCTGAAAGAAATCAGCAGACGTCAGTTCTTCCAGGTCCGGCCGGACAAGAACATCATCATCGGTAAGCCGTGCAAGTTGGGCATCCACATTTGCGCGGGTAACCAGCGTGGTCAGTTGTCCGACCACGTTAAACGCCTCGGTCAGCCCTTCACCCTCGCTGAGTGAGTCGCTGATATCGACGGCAATGATAATATCCGCGCCCATTTTCTGAGCCACACTGACAGGTATGTTATTCGACACACCGCCGTCCACCAGCAGCTTGCCGTCGCGTTCCAGCGGCGCATAAACCCCGGGGATGCTCATGCTGGCGCGAATGGCCTCGGACAGGCTGCCATCACTGATGATCACTTCCTCACCGGACTCCAGGTCTGTTGCCACTGCCCGAAACGGGATGGGAAGCTGGTCAAAGTCCCTCACCAGAGCCGCCTCGCGGGTCAGCTCGTTGAGGATAAATCCGAGATTCTGGCCACTGATCAGACCCCGGCCAAGATGGATTCCATCAAGCCGGATACCAAGCCCCGGATCAATGGGATAGCGCCAATCTTCGCTTTTCCTGCGCACCGGTTTGAATTCACGGCCGGTGCTATCCCGGAAGCTATCAAGCCAGTTCATATCCAGCATGCGTTGCTCGATCTCATTCACCGGCATGCCCAGTGAATACATGGCTCCCACCGCTGCGCCAGCACTGGTGCCCACCACCATATCCACTGGCACATGAATTTCCTCCAGCACCCTGAGCACGCCAACATGGGCTATGCCTTTTGCGCCGCCACCACTGAGCACAAGAGCCACCCTGGGGCGCGATTCCGTGGAATCGATCGTCGCCTGGGCAAGACTGAACGAAGCATGGCCACTGACAGACACGATCAGGGCAAGCAGAGAAACACGCATCAGCATGGTCACGCTGGTATTCTCCAGACGGGGCAAAAACTATCGGCAAGGATGACGGACAGCCTGGCTGGCTGCCCGCCCTGGAGCTTTAATGTTCTTTCCGGTTCTTGTCCTGCAACGAAAGATGCGAGACGTCGGGCACAACAGGCGGTGGCAGATCTCGCTTAACACCCAGCTCAGAGCCCGGCGGTGCCAGTGTCCAGTCAGCCAGATGCTGGAACATCGGCGCTTCAACCTCCTTGTGGGTCATCAGGGTGACGCCGACCGGGTCAAGGGCAAGCCCGGACCCTGCCAGAATTTCATCCACTTTATCCCCTGCCACCGATAGCCGCTCGCCAGGCTCCGTGGCGGGTAGTCGGGCGGCATTGCCAACCGGCTTTTCAGGGGGCCGGAATTCCGCTGCCCGGGCTGGCGCAGGGTCTGCGGGCGCATTTTCGGGCGATCCGGTTGCCGGAGCTCCGGCCATAGGCTCAACGTAGGCGATCATACCGTGCTTGTGCAGAACCGCCCGGTACTTCTGGGCCTGCGGCTCATCCAGCTTGTTGCGGATAACAACCGGTCGGCCACTGAACATACGGTCAACCTGTTCCATGGATGCCTTGAACAGTGAGCGTGCGTTATTCCGGGCGGCATCCAGATCCGTGCCCGACGTACACTCCCCTTTAAAAACCAGTTGAAACATGGCGTTTTCCTCTCAGTCCCTGCGCTCAGCGTTCATCATAGTTGATCTGTCTCCCGACAGAAACGTCCAGGCACAAAGACCTCACGCACTCACTCTGCAAACAATTGAAAAATGATCATCAAGACGGGCGCACTGAACACTGGACTCTGCAATAATTCCCGGTAACATATTTTTACTATAAGTTACATAGCCCTACTACTCCCAGAGAACACTGCCGCTATGAACATCAGATTTTTTGCCACCCTGGCCGCCCTCCTGTCTACGCTGGTCGCGCCTTCCGCCCAAGCGGAAAACATCGACGTGGTCATGAATGACGTGTTTCCCCAGCGACAGCCAGTTTACATCGGGTTTGACAGCATTGAACGCAGTGACATACCCGCAGCGTCCCGGGTTGACCGCAAATACATTATTGTCGACTTCCGGTTCCAGAGCATGCCTGCACAGGAACAGCTGCAGGCCAGCGTTCATCAGATCTGCATGGCGCTTCTGCGTGACCGCGATCTGATCCAGTCCCTCACCAACAGTGGCTACGACATGGTTGCTGTCGCATTCGACAAATCGTCCCAGTACGACTGCCTTTGAACTGGCTTTATGCCTGGGCGGGCGCCTGTCCAAGCAACAGTGGAAAAACCTCCAGCGCCCGATTTACCGCGTCCAGGTTGAAGGCATCCACATCGGCTAGCAACTTCTCACCGTATTGACTGACCAGCTGTGAGCGATAACGCTGCCCCCACTGCACCAACCGGTTCGCAAAGTCCCGCATCTGCTCCGGGTCGCCACTTTCCCTGACCACTTTCCACTCATCACCAAAGTCCCGGGAAAGCTGGTCGTGAAGCCAGCCCCGCTCCTGCATGTTCAGAGTTTCAATCATCGGCCGCTCGGCAATGGCGGGCTCGGCGTCCGACCCGGCAACAGCTTTGGTGGCTTTGACTCCCGGCAACCTGAGTGTAAAGGTTGAGCCCTTGCCGGGCTCACTCACTACGGTCAGTTCACCCCCCATCATGCCCGCAAGCTTGCGGCTGATCGCAAGGCCCAGGCCAGTCCCGCCGTACTTCCGGCTACTTTGGCCCTCCTGCTGCTCGAAGGCATCGAAGATATGCTCCTGTTGATCAGCGGCAATACCAATACCGGTATCGGTTACGGTGATCATCAGTTCGTAACGCGTGCCCTCGCCAGGCTGGGCTTGTTCTGGTCGGACGTTGGCCGTTACTTCAACGCGGCCCTCATGAGTAAATTTGATGGCATTACCCACCAGATTGAACAGCACCTGGCGAAGACGAGTTTCATCCAGCACCATGGCAGGTGGCATGTCCGGTGCCACGGTGACGACAAGATCAATACCCTGCTCACGGGCCCGCAGATCAAATATGTGCCGCACATCGTCAAGCAGGCGCTGGACCGCCAATGGCGCGAATTCAAGCCGCATTTTTCCTGCTTCGATACGCGACAGGTCAAGAATATCGTTAATCAGCATCAGCAAGCTGCGGCTACCAGCACGAATGGCATCAAGGTAATGACGGTGCTTAGGGTCGGTGACGCTGTCGCCCAGCAAATCACTGTAGCCGATCACGGCGTTCATCGGGGTGCGGATTTCATGGGACATGTTGGCGAGGAACTCACTCTTTGCCCGGTTGGCGCTGTCGGCCTCCTGCGCCAGCCGCTCCGCTTCCAGCTTGGCTGCTCTGAGATTGTCTTCACTGCGTCTCAAGGCATCTTCGGACCGGATACGCTCGTCTATTTCCCGCGATAACTTGCGGTTCCAGTACAGGAAAATCAACACCACCACCACGGCAATCAGAATCACCCGTCTGACGGCGGTGTAATCAGGCTCCTGCTCCACATCAAGATTGATCCAGCGATTGTATATGGTGTCCGTCTCAGTACTGTCCAGGCTGCCCAATGCCTTGTTTATGATGCGCATCAGTTCCGGTCGGTCTTTTCGTACCGCGAGCCGGAGTTCGTATTGATAGGGCGTGATACTGGTGATGCGGAGATTGGAAAGACCAAGCCGGGCGACGGTATAGCTGACACCCGGAATGTGGGTCAGCATGACATCGAGGTCACCGTTTGACAGCGCCAGCAAACCTTCCTGAATGGAATCCACCGGATAGAGGTCGAGCTCCGGGTGGTTAATCAACAGATACTCATGGCTGGCTTGCAGTCGCACCGCCCCGACCCTCTCCTCTCGTAACTCCCGAAGATCGCCGATAAACCGGCCATCGTCTCGGATAACCAGCGCGATGGGCAGGCTCAGGTAAGGCCGACTGAACAGAAACTGACCTTCACGTCGCGGCGTTCGAGGCAAGGCTGGCAAGATATCAATCTCACCCTCACGCAGGGCCGTTTCAGCTTTCTGCCAGTCGTCTATAACCTGCTTGTTAAAACCGGTTTCCAGCTGGGTTTCCAGCCGGCCGACAAGGTCCGGTACCAGGCCGCGAAGCTCCTCGCCCTGACGAAACTCGAACGGAGGCCAATCGGCCCGGAAGGCCACCCGCAGACCCGGATTGTGCTTCAGCCAGTCAAGCTCCGCACCGGTCAGTTGGATATTGGACTCCAGGCCCGCTTCCGGCACCTGGAAGGGCAGCCAGGCCTGGCGCACCGCCCGATGTTCATTATGAGTCAACGACTTTATCGCCTGGTGGAGTACACGATACTGGTGCGGCCGGTCTTCGGGGACTGCCAGCACCACTTCAACAGGCGAATCATTAAGCAGGGTGGCGACGCCGATACCGTTGATGAGCGCTGCTTGCAGATAATCCGCCACCACCGGCACCGGGCCGAGAAAAGCATCAGCCTCACCGGACAAGACTGCACTGACCGCTTCACTTACGTTCCGGACCGGCACCGGCGTAAACGACTCTACCGGTTCCAGCAACAGGTATTGATTGCTGTCGTCCGCCACCAGTGCCAGCCGGCGCCCTTCCAGGTCAGACAGTTTACGAATACTGGCATCACCGGCATCAACGAACAGGCCATAGGTCAGAGTCATAAACGGCTCTGTTGCGAGCAAGCCTTCCGCCAGCCTCTGCCCGGGCAACCGGGTCATGAGAACGGCGCTGAGCTCATCACGGAAAAGCTGTGACTCGAGCTCAGCCCCGGTACCTGCCGCCAGCGTTACCGGCTTATCAAGCTTATTGCTGAGCAGTTTCAGGTAATCAATGTAGGTGCCGACCAGGGTTTCATCCGCAGTTATAAATGCCAGAGGCACCTGGGCAGGGCGGACACCGATGGTAAACGCGGATTGTTGCTCAAGCCACGCCAGGTCCTCGCTGCCCAGCACCGGCGCTGGGGATTCCATCGGCGGATCAGCGCTCAATGCCACCGGGAGCATAGCCCACAACATGCCACAAAGCGCGACCACAAGGCGCCTGGTCATTGGCTATCTCCGGCACTTTGGTTACAGTAATCATCGGACTGCATCAATATACCTACCCGGTTACTTGCAGGTGGTTTTGGAAGCACACACCAGTCAGAGAGCATTTGCCATGGATACCAGTCAACATACCTTTACCACGTTGTTCGAACAGCTTGGTCTGCCCGAAGACAACGCCAGCGTAGAGCAGTTCATCGTCGAACACTCACCGCTGGAACCCTCAATAAAATTACCCGACGCCCCGTTCTGGAGCGAGTCCCAGTCACAATTCCTGCGAGAAGGCGTGGCGGCTGATTCGGACTGGGCCGAAATCATTGACGAACTGGACGCCCAATTGCGTCATTAGAGTTCGGCCCGTAGGGGCGCTAACCGGCAGAGCTCTGCCCGGCCGAACAGTGCGCATTTGCCTACACGAACTATAAACATTCCGGCGTCAGCCATCGAGTCGGAGTTTATCGATCGTCTTCCGTTTTCTGGCCCGGGCGACGACGGGCCCGAGGATGGCTCTGGTCATAAACCTTGGCCAGATGCTGGAAATCAAGATGGGTGTAGATCTGGGTCGTCGCAATGTCTGCATGGCCGAGCAACTCCTGGACGGCGCGCAGATCCCCACTGGACTCCAGCAAGTGACTGGCAAAGGAATGCCGGAGCAGGTGGGGATAAAGCCGCTGATCTGCACCTTTCGCAATGCCCCAGCGACGCAGTCGAACCTGGACCGAACGGGTGCTGATGCGATCTCCTCGCTGACTGACAAACATGGCCGGCTGGCCCTCAGCTGCCAGATTCCCCCGCTGGTTGAGCCAGTCCTGCAAGGCCTTGAGTGCCTGCCGCCCGACCGGCAAAATGCGCTCTTTGCCACCTTTACCCAGTACCCGAACCTCGCCGGCGCTCATATCAATGGCGCTGCGGTCAAGGCCCACCAGCTCCGACAAGCGCAGGCCGGATGAGTACATCAACTCGAACATGGCGTGATCACGTACTTCCAGCAGGTCATCGGACTCGGCGTTCAACAGGTGGTTAATCTGGTCGACGTCAGCCACCCCCGGTAAGCGTTTCGCAGATTTGGGTGCACGTACATCCAGAGCCGGATTGTCACGGACTTGCTTTTCCCGCAACAGGTAATCATAAAGACGCCGGATGGAAGACAGGTGCCGGGCAATACTGCGCCCCCCGAGACCGGCCCGACTGAGCTCGCCGACATAACGTCGGAGCCGCCCCAGGTCCAGCTCTGACCAATGGACGACCTGTTGCTGGTGGAGATAGTGAGCGAGCCGGAGGGTGTCGCGCTCATAGTTGCGGCAGGTCTGCAGCGCCTGACGGCGCTCCGAAGAAAGGTGCTCGATAAACTGTTTCAGAGGCTCGCTTAGCGATTGCGGCAATGGCGCCGCACCCTCACTCTCACCAGAGCCACGCCCTGTCACGGTTAGCGGGACTCGGCAACAATATCTGCCACCGACGCTACAGAGGTGTGCTGCTGCAGGATTGGCGGCAACAAACGGCTCAGGGTATCGCTGATGTAGGTCAGGAACAGTGACCCCATACTCTCGTCAAAATAGCCGGGCTCACGACTCCCCACCGCGAAAACACCCATGAGTTTATCGGTACGTAATGGCACCAGTGCCACAGACGCAATTGGCTCTTCCCGGCCGGGAAACAGGAACGCCCGCTCACTGTCCCGGAACTGGCCACAGACTGCCCGCTGGCCGTCCAGCAGGTTGCCGAGGCGCTTAAGGGCAACATCCGGAGCCACTACCTGCAGTGCGCCTTCCGGACTGGCGGGCAACGTGGCATTGGTAAACAAAATGACAGAGGACGCGTCGAGCCCGAAATCACCCCGGATACTGTCGTCAATGGCAGCCGCCATATCATTCAGCGAGCGCGCTTCGATGATCAGCATCAGCAGGCGCTTGCTCTTTTCGAACAGGCGGTCGTTATGGCGGGCAATCGAGACCAGCTCTACCAATTCGTGACGCAGCGTGTCCCGCTGTTCCCGAAACAGGTGTACCTGGCGTTCAACCAGTGAAATTGCCCGGCCGCTGTCATGGGGCAACGTCAGACTCCGCAGCAACTCGTCCTGCTCGACAAAGAAGTCAGGGTTCGAACGCAAATAGTCCGCCACCTGTTCCTGTGTCAGGGCCTCGGCCTTCTGGTGGGCCGTTGGTTCTGTCATGCTGTTCTCCTTCAGTCGCTACCTGTCTGGCAGGAGCCGTTGCGCAAGCTCGATTGCCTGCGATTATCGGGAAGTCTGACCGGAGCGGGGTGGTCTGCGCCCTCGCCTGGCTGCAGAGTCTCCGGGCAGCCGGATCTGACCGTCGTATACCCGGGCAGTCGGCCCCTCCATCATAACAGCGGCTCCCTCACCCTGCCATTCAATGACCAGATGGCCGCCCGGCAGCGCCACATCTACACGCTGGTCCAACAATCCCAGCAGGCGGCCAGCCACTACCGCTGCACAGGCGCCGCTGCCACAGGCCAGGGTTTCACCGGCACCGCGTTCGAATACACGAAGACGGGCATGGCTGCGGTCAACGATCTGCAAAAAACCGATATTGGCCCGGGCCGGAAACCGGGGGTGTTTTTCCAGAGCCGGGCCCAACGTAAGGACCGGTGCGGTGTCGACATCCGGCACCAACAGCACCCCGTGAGGGTTGCCCATCGAGACCGCGCAAAGCTCGTAGGAGCTACCCGCCACCTCAATGGGGTAGCTCGGCTGTCGCGAATCGGCGGCAAATGGAATGGCCGGCGGATTGAGCTCCGGCACCCCCATGTTGACAGTCACCCAGCCATCCCGACCAACGCGCAGCTCCAACACGCCTCCGGCGGTCTGAACCCGGATCACCTTTTTGTTGGTCAGTCGCTGATCCCGGACGAAACGGGCAAAACAGCGGGCCCCATTGCCACACTGTTCGACTTCCGTGCCATCGGCGTTGAATATGCGATAGCGGAAATCCACGTCCGGTAGCCCGGGCGGCTCCACCACCAATAATTGATCAAAGCCAATACCGAAATGCCGGTCTGCCAGGCTGCGAATCATCTCAGGACGCAAACGGAACGGCTGACTGATGGCATCGACCACCATAAAGTCGTTACCCAGACCGTGCATCTTGGTAAAGCAGAGAAGTAAACCCTGCCCGCGGCGCGAATCACTCATCCCGGCATCGCTCATTCCGGCAGGCTGACTTCGAGACGCAGTTGATCGTCCAGGGTTTCGCGCTGCCGGACCACATGCACCTGGTCGCCGTCCACCATCAGTTCCGGCGGGCGATTACGGGTGTTGTAATTGGAGCTCATCACGAAACCATAGGCACCGGCAGAACGAACCGCAAGCAGATCGCCGGCGGCCAGCCGCAAGGGCCGGTCCTTACCCAGAAAATCACCGGTTTCGCAAACCGGGCCGACCAGATCCCAGATCTTCTCTTCAGCATCCGCCCGGGGCCGGACGGGCACGATGGCCTGCCAGGCACTGTATAGCGCAGGCCGGATCAGGTCATTCATGGCAGCGTCGATGATGGCAAAATTCCGGTGCGAAGTGCATTTGAGTAACTCTACCCGGGTCACAAGAATACCGGCATTTGCAGCAATGGAGCGGCCTGGTTCCATGATCAGCTCAACGGAGCGGTCACCCAGGCGTTCACTCAAGGCAGTCACGTAATCAGCGGGCTGGGGCGGCGCTTCCTCATCATAGGTAACCCCCAGGCCACCGCCCATGTCCAGATGCCGGATAACAATGCCCGCGGCCGCCAGCTGGTCAATCAGCGCCAGCACACGGTCCAGGGCATCCAGAAACGGCGTAACCGTGGTCAATTGCGACCCTATGTGGCAGTCCACCCCGACCACCTCAAGGTTTGGCAGCGTGGCGGCGCGGGCGTAAACCGCTGGCGCCTCGTTGATATCGATGCCGAATTTGTTCTCTTTCAGCCCGGTCGAAATGTAAGGATGCGTGCCTGCATCCACATCGGGGTTGACCCGAAGTGAAACCGGCGCTCGCACACCCATCTCACCTGCTATGGCGTTCAGGCGATCCAGTTCCGTGTCCGATTCCACATTGAAACAGCGGACACCCACCTCCAGCGCGCGACGCATTTCCCAGGGTTGCTTTCCGACCCCGGAAAACACCACCCGGGCGGGGTCACCACCAGCCCGGAGCACCCGCTCCAGCTCACCGGCAGAGACGATGTCGAAACCGGCTCCCAGGCGTGCCAGAACATTCAGAACCGCCAGATTGCTATTGGCCTTGACCGCGTAACAGACCAGGTGAGGCCGGCCCGAAAGGGCGTCATCATAAGCCCGGTAATGGCGCTCCAGAGTCGCTCGCGAATAGACATAGGCTGGCGTGCCAAAACGCTCTGCGATGTCTGCAACGGGAACGTCTTCAGCGTAAAGCTGCCCGTCACGGTAGTTAAAGTGGTCCATCCGGTTTCCTGTAAAAAGTGGCAGAGTGTTCGCACAACGCAAGTCAGGCTGGGTCGCAGCTACCCCGGTTCCCGCTCGTCAGCGGTTTGCCCGCCAACGGCGGGCTCTGCTGCTGCGGGGGGCAGATCAACCGGGACCCCCCGGTAGAGCGGACCTTTCTGCCCGCACCCCCCAAGAAGGCCCGCTGCCAACAGCACTAAAACCAGTGTTCCTCGCGCCAACATGGCAACTATCCCTGCAAATAAACGTGCCAGAAGTATACCCGACACCGGCCCCGGGACGCGAGATCAGCGCTGGCGCGCCACTGCCTGATTCAGCGCACGCTCCAGTTGCAATCGGTAATACAGGTACTGGGTGGTTTGCAGGTCCTGCTGATAGCCATAGGGATCCAGATCATGGGGCAAGTGGAGGTCAGTCAGGTAAATCGGATAGCTCTCCCCGGATTGGCGCAAAGAACGGATATAACGGGCAACGGCAGGAATCAACTGATCACCGTATTCCTGCACGCTGAATTCCTGAGCCCCGCAAAAGATATCAAAACGGAGATGGCTGCCGCCTTCCTGGACCCCCACCGCCTGCACGTCGAGGCCATCCAGAGGAACGTCTTCATCAACCGCTGGCCTGCGCTCAACCTGCCACTGGCCCGACTCCAAAACCACCTCATAGCAAAGACACTCTGCAAGGCCTCCGGCCAGACCCGAGGCAAACCGCAATTGGCGCCGCTCGATGAGGTTGCCGAAGAACCGCAACAACGGCGCCAACAGGTGGCGCCGACTGGTGAACGCCTGCTGCCAGCACGCCACTGAACCCAGTTCATCCACTACCCACAGCGTCGCCCGGGCACCGGCGATCTGGAAGAAAACCTGCACCGTTTCGGGTTGGCTGGCATGGCAAACGGCTCTCAACACCGGGTCTTCCGACATGGCGTAGCGGTCGAATACCACCGGTGTGTATTGCTGCTGGGGCCGCTGGATAAAATTCAGCAATTCGGCACGGCTCTCCACACCGACGAAACCCGGTTCGTTGGCGGTAAACTGCAGCACGAAAAATCGACGATCCATTTCAATCACATAGCGCAGTTGATGCGGCCCGCTGCCGCCAGCAAAGAACGTCGCCTGCACGTCACTGAACAGCTCCTGAACCCGCCGGGCAATGGTGCTGCCGTGTCCGAGGCTTTTACAATGCACTGACAACCGCGGCAATTCTGACGGCGAACCCACCACCGTCGCCAGATAGTTCTTCAGGCACTGAATCAGCGTATCACCCGCGCTGTAGTGGTGAAGGCTTACCTCATGCCAACTATTCAGGGTGATCTGGTCGATGCTGTGCACCAGGTTTTCACGTCCGCCACTGAACCCGAGCGAGTCATGGCGTGAACTGAGCTTGTGTAGCCCGCGTTCGGTCAGGTGAGCCTGGGGGTCAATGGCGACATTCACGAACAGCAGTGTCCGCAATGGTCGGGCAGGCGCCTGCAGGGCGTCACGGCCGGCAGGCTCAACAGGCACAGGAAGACCCGTGCCAAGTGCTTCGATCAGTTCCTTGAGCTCACCGACGGTAATTGCGCTTGTTCCCGCCCGCACATTCAGGCGGGTCGACCGGGTCAACAAGCCGTTGCAATAACACCACACCAACATCTCGGTCAGATTATTGGAGCGCCGGATCACTGGCTGCCAGAAGGCATCGGAGGGGGCTTCCAGATCCCGGTAGAGCAGCCAGCCCTCGGCAGCGTCCTGCCCGGCCTGCTCTGACTGGTGGTAGAACGCCAGGTTTTCCTCCGCCAGCGATGGCGCCAGATTCGGATTGATGAGTTCAACTTTGCCCGCCTTGCGCTGGAACGCCGCATAGAGCTTGCGCCCCAGCAAGCCCATATCTTCGGCGCTGATTGCCGCTTTGCCCGCCTGGGTGCGGGCCAGTCGTGACAGCAACCGGTAACTGTGAGTCAGCTCATTGACCATGGCGCGGCGCAAAGTCTGCACCTCCCCGGCTTTCCAGTCTTGCCGGTTGTCCAGGGATTTCAGGACCCCTGCCTCCCAGCCCCAACCAGCCACCAGATCACCCAGCAATCTGCCCCGCCAGGTATCCGCAGCCGCTTCGGCGCGACTCAGCGGCAGCCCTGCTTTCAGATACAGGCTCTTGCGTATCAGTTCCAACCGGTCCGGCGCGGAAATCGACAGCAGCCAGGCCTCCAGCCGCTCGTACAGCAACACATAGGGATCAAGACGGTCGGCATTGGTCTCGCCCCGATATACCGCCGCCTTGAACGCCAGCGACAACGGGCCACCGGACCGGTCCCGGGCATAGCATTCAATCAGCAACAGCTTCAGCAGCGATTTCCAGGGCGAGTCAATACCCTTATAAAGCTGCCATACACCAGCCCCGAGAAATTCCTCCTGGGGAATTGCCGGCACCGACCCGAAATCGATGTAATGCTCGGCGCGGATAAACCGGCACTCGATCAACTGTCTCGCCCGGGCCTGATATTGCGGCTCATCGGACACCGGAATCAGCCACCAAAGGGGGTAGCAACCACCCAGATGAATGCCGGTACGATAAAACTCGTCCAGCAGCAGGTAATGCTGGGCACTGCCGCAGTTCTCACCGTTCACTTCCGCACGCTGCCGCCCGGCACGCCAGTCGGCCGCCGAAAATACGAACACATGCAGTTCAAGACCGAGCGAGGACGCCCAGGCAGAAACCTGGGTGGATTTTTTCTCCAGGCGCCGGATGCCAGCCTCGTTCAGGTCGTTCCGGTGGCACAACCATACGTCCAGGTCACTGGCCACCGAATGGCCCAGGGTGCCGGGGCTTCCCATCAGAAACAGCGCCTCAATGTCCGGTTTACGCTTGCCCGTGTCCTTCAGGGCAAACGAGCGGGCAAGACGTTGGGCGGCACTCAGGACCTCGGCAGAGGGCTGATAATTGGACACACCGAAGGGGCAATCGTAATCAAGGTAGCCCGGCAATGCCGGGTGATTAACATGGAAAATCAACGGCAGCACATCCAGAAGCGCTTGCTGGCGATGGGCCAGCGCCGACCGGGCACGCTGCCAGCGGGCGTCGTTGATATGCAGGAAGCGCCCACAGAGTTGCTTGAGCGTCTTGCGATCCAGGCCCTCGTCAAAGTCGAGGGTAATCGGTGCAGCCTGAACAACCACGGAGACTAACCCGCCAGGTTGTTGCGAGCCCGAGCGACCGCAGCCCGCACCTGCCGGGGCGCGGTTCCGCCAAGATGATTCCGGGCCTGAACCGAGCCATCCAGGGTGAGAACATCAAACACGTCCTCGCCGATCACATCGGAAAAGCCCGTCAGTTCCGCCAGCGTCATATCGGAAAGGTCACGGGACTCGGCCACCCCGAACGCCACCGCCTTGCCGACAATCTCGTGAGCATCCCGGAACGCCACACCCTTCTTGACCAGATAATCCGCCAGATCTGTCGCCGTTGAGAAACCGCGCTTGGCAGCGATCCGCATGTTCTCGGTCTTGGCACGAATAGCAGGCACCATGTCGGCATAGGCCTTCAGGCAACCCTTGACCGTATCCACGGTATCAAACAACGGTTCCTTGTCTTCCTGGTTATCCTTGTTGTACGCCAGGGGCTGGCCTTTCATCAGCGTCAGCAGGCTCACCAGATGACCGTTGACCCGGCCAGTCTTGCCCCGCACCAGCTCCGGTACATCCGGGTTTTTCTTCTGGGGCATGATCGAGGAGCCTGTGCAGAACCGGTCCGGCAAGTCGATAAAATCAAATTGCGCCGAGGTCCACAGCACCAGCTCTTCACTGAAGCGAGACAGGTGGGTCATCAACAGGGCGGCAAAACTGCAGAACTCGATGGCAAAATCCCGGTCACTGACGGAATCCAGCGAATTTTCACTGGCCCGGTCAAATCCCAGCAAACGCGCTGTCATGGCCCGGTCAATAGGATAGGTGGTGCCCGCCAGGGCAGCAGCCCCGAGGGGCATGATGTTGACCCGCTTGCGGCAGTCCTGCAGGCGCTCACCATCGCGCACCAGCATTTCGTACCAGGCCAGCAGGTGGTGACCAAAAGTTACCGGCTGGGCAGTCTGTAGGTGGGTAAAGCCGGGCATAATGGTGCCCGCCTCACGCTCGGCTAGGTCCAGCAGACCAGCCTGAAGGCGGGCCAGTTCGTCAGCGATCACATCAATCTCATCCCGCAGGTACAGCCGGATGTCGGTGGCGACCTGGTCATTACGGCTGCGACCGGTGTGGAGTTTTTTGCCCGTAATACCAATGCGGTCGGTTAACCGGGCCTCAATGTTCATGTGGACATCTTCCAGGCTCACCGACCATTGAAACCGACCCGCTTCAATGTCCGCTTTTACTGCCGCCAGCCCCTCGATAATCTGGGTTTTCTCTTCGTTGGTGAGCACCCCGACCGCTGCCAGCATGGTGGCATGGGCAATGGAGCCGGTAATATCGTGGTGGTAGAGCCGCTGATCAAACCCGACCGACGCTGTGAACCGTTCCACAAATGCATCAGTCGGTTCGCTGAACCGACCGCCCCAGGGTTTTTCGGAGGTCTTGTTCTGATCAGTCATGGTCTATCTTTCCTACTGGCAGCCCGGCATTATCTGACGGACCTGAATGAAATGAGGCCAGCATTATAACACTGTCTGAAGGACTCTCACCCCATGCAGAACCTCATGCAAAATCCCATGAAGAATCCTGTTAAGAGAAACGGTGACCGAAACCGGACTCCCAGAGCGCCAGCAGCAGTCTCGGAAGATTTTTTCGTGCCGGATCTGTGTCGCGTCAGGGCCGTTTTCACCCTGTTGGTCACCAGCGAACTGATGGTTCTGTTACTGGCGGTCATGCAGGCTGAGCGCCAATGGATCGACTGGAACTACTTCGGCTTACTGTCACTGTTCGTGCAATGGACCGTGCTGACCAGTACCGCATTAATCTGCCTGATGCGACGCTGGCTGCAACACTTTCGAGTCAGCCGGGCTACCCTGGCAATAACGCTGCTGGTGATGCTGGACGTGCTGTTCTTCAGTCTGTTCGCAGACCAGATGCTGAATCCGGGGCTTTCACCCGCCGGCTGGCAGGCAATCGGCAAAAACCTGTTGCTGGCGATGATCATCACCCTGATGGTACTGAGGTATTTTTACCTGCAACACCAGTGGCAACAGCAGCGCCAGGCCGAAATGCAGTCACGCCTGACCGCATTGCAGGCCCGAATCCACCCGCATTTTCTGTTTAACAGTATGAACACCATTGCCAGCCTGATCGCTACCCGGCCGGAGCAGGCCGAAGACGCCGTGCTGGACCTGTCGGAGTTGTTCCGGGCCAGCCTTCGCACCCAGGACCGGCTGATCCCGCTGGAGGAAGAGCTCGACCTGTGCCGACGTTATCTGATGATTGAAGGCCTGCGCCTGGGCGATCGGTTAAACGTCGTCTGGGCGGTGGAGGATGGCCTGATGATGCAGGCAATCCCCCCGCTGACACTGCAACCTCTGGTGGAGAATGCTATCTATCACGGTATCCAGCCACGACAAGAGGGTGGCACGGTACGCATAGAAGGGTACCGAAAAGGCGACTATGTTTACCTGATGGTGCAAAACCCGCGCCCGGGTCCGGGCGAGCAGAATCACGAAGGCAATCGTATGGCACTGGACAATATTCAGGCACGTCTGCGAGCCTTGTTCGGCGAACCTGCGGTGCTCAAGAACAGCCAGCAAAACGATATCTACACAGTCACAGTCCGTCTGCCCTGGCAGCGGGCCGGCACCATGAAACCAATTTTTTCGGATCCGCAATCATGATTGACCCTGCACGTCAGAAGGTTCTCATAGCCGATGACGAACCGCTTGCCCGCGAACGTATCCGCCGGCTCATGGACGCACTGGATCGCTATGAAGTCTGCGGCGAAGCGAATAATGGCGATAGCACATTGAAGGCCGTTGCCAGCCTGGAACCGGACATCGTATTGCTTGATATCCGCATGCCCGGCATGGATGGCCTGGACGTTGCCGAGCAGCTCAACACCGTCCACAATCCTCCGGCGATTATTTTTTGTACCGCGTACGATCACTACGCCATCGCCGCCTTTGAAGTTCACGCGGTGGCTTACCTGTTAAAACCCGTCCGCCGCGAAGCACTCAGCGACGCCCTGGCCCGGGCCGGGCGGATCAACCGGGTTCAGCTCAGGGCGCTGGCGTCAGCGCCGGATGCCGTCAGTAATCAACTGGCTGTCCGTACCCATCGTGGCACGGAGCTGATTGAACTCAGCCGCATTCATTTCTGCGAGGCCGACCAGAAGTGCGTCACGATTTACCATGACCGGGGCGAAACCGTAACCGACCACACCCTCAAGGAACTCGAACACACCTACCCCGGGGAGCTGCTCAGAATCCACCGCCACACGTTGGTTGGCGTCCGCTTTATACAGGGTCTCAAACGCACTGGCGATGGTCATTACCAGCTTGCCCTGCGGGATATTCCAGTCACCCTCAGTGTGAGCCGGCGCCATGCCACCGCGGTGCGGCAATGGCTGAATGATCTCCAACCGGGTTAGCTGGTGGAGCTATCCCGGGCGGGACATTTGCGCCCTCACAAGGTACGCTAAGGCCACTCATTTTTAACCGTGGCAACGCACTGAATCATGGCAAAACGCACACTTCGTATCGCAACCCGTAACAGCGCCCTGGCTTTGTGGCAGGCAGAATTCATCAAGTCTGAACTTGAGCGCATGCACGACCACATTACGGTGGAACTGCTCGGTATAAAAACCCAGGGCGACAAGATTCTTGACGTGCCCCTGGCCAAGATCGGCGGCAAGGGTCTCTTCGTCAAGGAGCTGGAAGAAGCCATGCTTGACGGCCGCGCCGACCTTGCCGTGCACTCCATGAAAGATGTTCCGATGATGTTCCCGGACGGGCTCGGGCTGGTGGCGATCTGTGAACGGGAAGATCCGACTGATGCGTTTGTCAGCAATAACTTCAAGAACGTCGATGCCCTGCCCCGGGGAGCTGTTGTCGGCACCGCCAGCCTGCGCCGGGAATCCCAACTACGGGCCTACCGCCCTGACCTGCAGATTCGTACCCTGCGCGGCAATGTGAACACCCGGCTGGCAAAACTCGATGCCGGCAATTACGACGCCATTGTACTGGCCAGTTCCGGCCTGAAACGCCTGGGCTTCGATGCCCGTGTGCGCTACAGCATGCCTGACACTATTTCCCTGCCGGCGGTTGGCCAGGGGGCTCTTGGCATCGAATGCAGGCTGGACGACCACGAGCTGGTTGAGATGCTCGCGCCGCTCAATCACACCGATTCCTCCGATCGGGTAAAGGCTGAAAGAGCCCTGAATCGCCGCCTTGAAGGAGGCTGTCAGGTGCCGATCGCAGCCTATGCCTTGCTGGAAGAGAACGACATCCTATGGCTACGGGGCCTGGTGGGTGCGGTCGACGGCACAGAAATATTCCGGGTGGAAGGCCGTGCGCCTCGCGCCGAAGGTGAACGCCTGGGTCGCGAGTTGGCCGAAGAGTTACTGGCATTGGGTGCAGACCGGGTTTTGGCGGAGATCTATGGTCACACTCCAACCTGAGTTGCCCCTCGCGGGACGGCGTATCCTCGTTTGCAGGCCGAGGCCGGAATCCCAACGGCTGAGTGAATACCTGCGGCAAGCGGGCGCCAGGGTCAGGGAATTTCCGCTGCTGGAAAGGCGAATATTGGACGAAACACCGGTGCAACGCACGCTGATTCAGAACCTGGATCAGTTTGCCCACGTGATTACCGTCAGTCCGTTTGCCGCGCGGCTGTTGCTGGAACGTATTGACGCCTGGTGGCCACAGCCACCAGTGGGAATCAAATGGTACGGGGTTGGCGCCGCAACCGCCGATACATTGGCAGCCGCCGGTCTCGAGCCTCAGACCTCTACCACCGGCTTTACCAGCGAACATTTACTGGAACTGTCCGACTTGGCAGCACCCGCGGGCGAACAGGTTCTCCTCGCCTGTGGGGAGCAGGGCCGTGAGCTGATCCGCGATACGCTGAGACAGCGCGGCGCAGAGGTTACCGAGCTCGCGCTCTACCGTCGTCAGTGCCCGGCTTACAGTAACGCTGAGCTGGAAGACGCCCTGAGCACCTTCAGCCCGGACGTGGTTATCACTCTATCGGGGGAAACATTGAACAATCTCGTCGCGCTGAGCCAGAATACCAACCATAATCTTCAACAACAGCTTCTCGTGGTGCCCGTTGAGCGCATAGCCCAGCAGGCCAGAGCTGCCGGTTTCCGATGGGTCGGTTTGCCAGCAGCGCTGGATGATAATGCTATTCTGACCTGTATTGCCGACCAACTGGCGCATTCCGGCCAGAACACAACAGATTAAATAACAGCCCAGTAAGGACGCCTGTGACTGACTCAAAAGCTCAACTGCCCGCCACGGTAGAAAAATCCTGGCCTGCGCGCCCCCGCCTCTGGCCCCTCTGGCTGACAGTAGCGGTAGCTCTGATCCTCACCCTGGTGCTGGCACTCTGGAGCTGGCAACAATGGCAAACCCAGCAGGCGCTGCAAGAAAGCGTTGCCTCAGTGGATAACAATACCGAGCGACTGGAGCGCCTCTACAGCCAGACCGATGGCCAGCAGGCGCAGCGGATCCAGGCCATGGAGGAGGTACTCGAATCCCAGCGGGAACAGCTCGCCACCCAGCAACGCCAGATTGACCACAACGCGCGGGAGATGCTGGAAGCGGGCAACCGCACCCGCACTGACTGGTTACTGGCCGAGGCCGAGTATCTGCTGCGTGTTGCCAACCAGCGGCTGCTGATCGAAAAAGATTTCAAAGGTGCCCTCGCGGCTCTGCGCTCAGCCGATGAAGTTCTCACCGAAACAGACGATGTCGGGGTTTACCCGGTCAGGGAGCAACTCGCGAAAGAAATTCTGGCGCTTCGTGGCATCACTGGGGTTGATCGTACAGGTCTTTACCTGCAGCTCGAAGCCGCTATTTCCAGTGTTCACGAACTCACCGACAGTGCTCTGGCAGGCAATACTCCTCTCGCGCCGGCCAGTGACGACGACGTTCAGGAAGAGGCCACCGGCAACCCTTTACAGCGAGCGTGGCAGCAAACCCGGGACACCCTGAACGACGTCATTGTGGTCCGACGGATGGATGAAACGATCAAACCACTGCTGTCCCCAGACCAGAGCGCCTATGCCCGACTGAACATGCAACTGATGCTGGAAGAAGCCGAACTCGCCGTACTTCGGGGTAACCAGACGCTGTACGACCGTGCTCTCAGCAAGGCCATAACCGCGCTGACCGACTGGTATGACGGCAGCGACGATCGCATCAGTGGTTTGAAAGATTCATTAGAGGAGCTCAAGGGCAAAGCGATCGACCCGGACCTGCCCGACATCAGCCAGTCGCTGGCTCTGCTCAAAGCACGCATCGCCGGCAGAACCGGCGAACCGGAGAGCAAGACGCCAGCCCGGGATGAAGCGTCATGATCCGGCTGCTACTGATAGTCCTTATTGCCCTGCTGATTGGGGCCGGTCTCAGCATGGGGCTGCAATACGACCTGGGCTATATTCGCATCAGCCTGGGCAACTACCTGGTGGAAACCAACTTCTGGATTGGCCTGCTGGCTCTGACCATTCTGGTGGGCGCAATTTTGCTGACGGTGGGTTTGATCCGCCGCGTCTCGCGGGGTGCGGGCGTGATGTCCAAGTGGATCGCCCGCGGCAACGAGCGGCGCGCGCGGCGCCGTACCACCCAGGGTCTGCTGGCGCTGGCAGAAGGCAACTGGCCCCGGGCTCGTAAACTGCTGGAGGCATCCGCCAGCAAGGCCGACACCCCCCTGATCAATTATCTTGCGGCGGCCCAGGCAGCGTTTGAGTCCGGTCAACACGAAGCGGTTGATGAATTGCTGCGCAAGGCCTTCGAAAGCACCCCCGGCTCCGACATGGCCGTCGGAATTACCCAGGCCCAGCTGCAGTTGGCAGGTAACCGTCTGGAGCCGGCGTTGGCGACGCTGATTCGCTTGCGAAAGCGGGCACCCCACCATCCTTTTGTGCTCAAACTTCTGAAGAACACCTATGTCCGGCTGGAAGACTGGCGGGAGCTGTCCAAATTACTTCCGGAACTGCGCAAACGGGACCTGATTCCCAAAGAAGAGCTTAACCAGCTCGAACGTACGACCTGGCAGAATCTGCTTTTGCGTGCGGCTGAAGACTGCAGGCGGCAGTCCGAGAGCGGCAATGCCTCCCTTGAGCCACTCACCAAACTGTGGGATGAACTGCCGGGTTCTGTCAGGCGAGACGAGCATAGCATCCACGAATACGCCCGACTGCTTGCGGCATTGGGAGATGAAGCCCAGGCAGAGACACTGCTCCGCAAGGTATTGAAAAATCACTGGAGCGACGAGCTGGTCAATCTTTATGGACGCCTCAAGGGTCTGAAGCCCGATGAGCAGTTGCTGATCGCTGAACGCTGGCTAAAGGACCGCCCCAACAATCCTGAGCTGTTGTTGGCGCTGGGGCGACTCAGTCTCCGTAATGAGCTCTGGGGCAAGGCCCGGGAGTATTTCGATACCAGCCTGCGACTCAGGCGCAGCCGGGAAACAATGGCGGAACTGAGTCGGCTGAATGCCCATATGGGAGAAGATGAAACCAGCATGAAACTGCTTATGCAGGGGCTGGTCAGAGACAGCGGGCTGCCGGACTTGCCAATGCCCAAGGCCTGAGCAGCCCGCGATGGCAGTCGGTGCGAGGGCGCCCGCTCTATGGGGCGGGCTTATTTCCGGGGCGCGTACTCCAGCACATCAGAGAAAAAGGCATCCTCCGGCAAGCCGGCCGCCAGCAAGGCATCCATGAGGGTATAAACCATCACCGGTGATCCGCTGGCCATCACCTGGACGTGGCTCCAATCCTGTCCTGTCGCCAGCACCGCCCGCACCAGTTGGTCATGGTGACCACTCCAGTCGTTGTCCTCATTATCCCCGACCACTGGCAAAAAAGTGAACGGCGGCCATTGCTCATGCCACTGCTGCGCTAACGAACGCAGATACATATCCTCATGACGTCGCACGCCCCAAAACAACTTTACTGGCTGCCTGTAATCTGTGGTTTGCAGGTAGTCCACCATACTTTTCATCTGGGCAAACCCCGTGCCCGCCGCCACCATCACCAAGGGTTTGACGGGAGCTGCCGCGAGACACGCACCGCCGTGAGGCATATCCAGAGTGATCGATGATCCGGACTTGATGGCATCGATCACCTTCTGGGCTGACACCCAGTCCGGCGACGCTTGAATATGCAACTCCAGGTTCTGCTCCAGCGGGCTGCTGGCGACCGAAAAATAGCAGGGATCTGTGTCCGGCAGGATAATCGACAAATACTGACCGGCATGGAACGACAACTCCCGACGACGGGGGAGCTGCAACTCAACCCGGAACACATCATGACTGATGGGACGGACATCCACGACGTTCGCTTGAAACTTCCGGGCGGTATTCTCTCCAGCTGCCATAACGCTTCCAATCTCCAATTCCAGGGGGCCAAGCGCCAAGGTGCGGCAAAGCACCAGACGCCCGGTCTCAGATACAGTCTGTTGGCTACGGGTATTCAAAGCCGGCCCCACCAACAGGGTTGCCTCACACAGTTCACAAACCCCGTTGCGGCAAGCGGATGGCACCGCGATGCCGGAACGGGCGGCGGCAGACAGCAGGTCTTCGTCCGCTCTGGCAATGAAAACCAGGCCGGACGGCCGCAAGGTCACGGGGCACTCCGGGCTATCGTCCCCGGACGCCTCCGGCCCTTCCCCGGGCACTGACGTCAATCGGGGCCACCAGCATCGGTTTCAATCCCCAGGCTCTGCCAGATCTCATCCACCCGTTGGCGCACCTCATCCGACATGGTGATCGGTGTGCCCCACTCCCGGGTGGTTTCGCCGGGCCACTTGCTGGTGGCGTCGAGACCCATCTTGGAGCCCAGCCCGGCCACCGGCGAGGCGAAATCCAGGTAGTCGATTGGTGTGTTCTCCACCAGCGTCGTGTCCCTCGCCGGGTCCATCCGGGTGGTTATCGCCCAGATGACGTCTTTCCAGTCGCGGGCGTTCACATCGTCGTCTGTCACGATCACAAACTTGGTGTACATGAACTGCCTTAAAAACGACCATACACCCATCATCACCCGCTTGGCGTGGCCCGGGTACTGCTTTTTGATGGTGACGATGGCCAGCCGATAGGAGCAGCCCTCAGGGGGCAGATAAAAATCGACAATCTCCGGATACTGCTTCTGCAGAATGGGAATGAAGACTTCGTTCAGCGCCACCCCGAGAATTGCCGGCTCATCCGGCGGACGGCCGGTGTAGGTACTGTGGTAAATCGGATCACGGCGATGAGTCAGGCGCTCCACGGTGAACACCGGAAACTGCTCCACTTCGTTGTAATAACCCGTGTGGTCACCAAACGGCCCTTCCGGTGCCGTGTCGTCGGGGTAAATAAAACCCTCAAGAATAATTTCGGCACTGGCTGGCACCTGAAGTTCACTCAAATGAGCTTTGACCAGCTCGGTTCGCGCGCCTCGCAGCAGGCCGGCGAAGGCGTATTCAGACAGGGAGTCCGGAACCGGCGTCACTGCCCCGAGAATAGTCGCCGGGTCAGCACCCAGGGCAACCGCCACTGGAAACGGCTCACCCGGATGGGCCTTCTGCCACTCCAGAAAGTCCAGCGCTCCACCCCGATGACTCAGCCAGCGCATGATCAGCCGGTTTTTGCCAATCAGTTGCTGGCGGTAGATACCCAGGTTCTGGCGTTCTTTGTGGGGACCTCGGGTTATCACCAGAGGCCAGGTCACCAGCGGACCGGCGTCCCCTGGCCAGCAATGCTGGACAGGAATCCGGTTGAGGTCGACCTCGTCTTTCCCGTACACCACGTCCTGACAAGGCGCCGATCGTAAAATTTTCGGACTCATCTTCATGACCTGGCGAAACACCGGTAATTTCTCCAGTGCATCCCGGAACCCTTTCGGGGGATCCGGTTCTTTCAGGAAGGCCAGCAGCTTGCCCACATCCCGCAAACTCGCGACATCATCCTGGCCCATCCCCATGGCAACACGCTTGGGCGTGCCAAACAGATTGGCCAATACCGGCATGGAATAGCCTTTCGGGCGCTCGAATAACAAGGCCGGCCCACCGGCGCGGAGGGTGCGATCGCAGATCTCCGTCATTTCCAGATAGGGGTCAACTTCCACGGTAATACGCTTGAGCTCGCCCTGCTTTTCCAGCTGGTCGATAAAATCACGCAGATCGTTGTATTTCATGGGGTGCCCCGTGGTGGCGTGTCAGGAAGACGTTTACGAGGGTACTGGCAAAGCGGATTCAGGCGGGGCTTCAGAGAAGCCCCGCCTGACAGGTTCAACCCGATGAAAGCAGTCGATTAACGACGCTTCATCGACTGGAAGAACTCATCGTTGGTCTTGGTTTCGCGCAACTTATCCAGCAGAAACTCCAGCGATGCGGTGTCGTCATCCATGGAGTGCAGCAGCTTGCGCAGAATCCACACGCGCTGGATATCCGCTTCTGCCATCAGCAGATCTTCCCGGCGGGTACCTGAGCGGCGAATGTTGATAGACGGATAAACCCGCTTCTCGGCAATCTTGCGGTCCAGATGAACTTCCATATTACCGGTACCCTTGAACTCCTCGTAGATCACCTCGTCCATTTTCGAACCGGTATCCACCAGAGCCGTTGCCAGGATGGTCAGGCTGCCGCCCTCTTCCACATTCCGGGCCGCGCCGAAGAAACGCTTGGGCTTTTCAAGAGCATGGGCATCCACACCACCGGTCAGTACTTTACCGGAAGACGGAATCACCGTGTTGTAAGCCCGGGCAAGGCGGGTGATGGAGTCCAGCAGGATGACCACATCTTTCTTGTGCTCCACCAACCGCTTGGCTTTCTCGATCACCATTTCAGCTACCTGCACATGGCGGGCAGGAGGCTCGTCAAAGGTGGAGGCGATAACCTCGCCGCGCACGGTGCGCTGCATCTCGGTAACTTCTTCCGGGCGCTCATCGATCAACAACACCATGACATGGCATTCAGGGCTGTTGCGGGTGATGGACTGGGCAATGGTTTGCATCAGCACCGTCTTACCAGCCTTCGGTGGCGATACAATCAAGCCGCGCTGGCCCTTGCCGATGGGCGCCACCAGATCCAGTACCCGGGACGAGAGGTCTTCGGTACTGCCGCTGCCGGCTTCCAGGGTAAGACGTTCGTCCGGAAATAGCGGGGTCAGATTCTCGAACAGGATCTTGTTGCGGGCATTGTCGGGTTTGTCGAAGTTAATCTCGTTAACTTTCAACAACGCGAAATAGCGCTCGCCATCTTTGGGGGGCCGGATCTTGCCCGCCACCGTGTCACCAGTCCGAAGGTTGAATCGGCGAATCTGGCTTGGCGAGACGTATATATCGTCTGGCCCAGCCAGGTAGGACGCGTCAGCGGAACGCAAGAAGCCGAAGCCGTCCTGGAGAATTTCCAGCACACCATCGCCGTAGATGTCTTCGCCGCTTTTCGCATGTTTTTTCAGGATCGCGAAAATGACGTCCTGCTTGCGCGAACGGGCCAGGTTGTCGAGGCCCATTTCCTGCGCTATGTCGAGCAGTTCGGGTACGGATTTCTGCTTAAGTTCAGTAAGATTCATAAGTTATTAGATATTCAGGAATGGAAGTAGACAGGGTTTGGGTAGACAGGGGCAATGCCCTGGCCATGTAGTATTAGTATTAAAGGTGCTTATTTCAGTTTGGGACAGAAACTACCTGGCGGGCGCCGGGCCAAGCTTCTCTTCAGATTACTGATTCGTTGACATTACTGATTCGTAGAAACTAAACCTTGGGGTCGCTAGCTGGAGAACAACAGCTCGCCTAACGAATGCAGATAGTTGTACAGGACTGGACGGATGTCAAGCCAGACAATTCACATTTCGCGCATTATAACAATAAATCGGCCCAATACCAGCCCTTCCCAAAGCACGTCTTCGGCAGGATACTGGGCAGATAACACTTTCTCGCCCCTTTCAAAAAAGAGTGGACCAACGGCATGACCATTAGCACCGACGTAACTCGCCTGAATCTCGCCCTCCTGACGGTTTCCGATAGCCGCGGCCCGGATCAAGATACTTCCGGCCAGTATCTTGAGGATCAAATGCTCAAGGCCGGCCACACACTTTATGCCAGACGGCTGCTGCCCGACGATGTGTACCTGATTCGTGCATTGATCTCCCGCTGGATCGCCGACCCTGCCATTCACGGCATTCTGATCACCGGCGGCACCGGCTTTCACGAGCGAGACAGCACGCCGGAGGCGGTGCGCCCGTTGTTCGACAAGACCATCGATGGCTTTGGGGAAGAATTCCGCCGACTCTCGGTGACCGATATCGGCTCATCCACCGTCCAATCCCGGGCTTTGGGTGGTCTGGCCAATTGCACCGTGATCTTCTGCCTGCCGGGCTCGACCGGGGCGTGTCGTACCGGCTGGGAAGGCATCTTGCTGAGCCAGCTCGACTGCACCCACGAACCCTGCAATTTCAGCGACCTGGTCCTGCGCAAGCCTGAACGTCCCGTGCAACGGCTGGACGAACGGGTTGGCAACTCAGGTCGTTTCTGATGGCTGAGGAACTGATCCCCCTGGAGCGGGCTCTGGAACACCTGTTGAGCGCCGCGTTACCGCTGGAAGAAACAGAGAGCGTGCTGATTGCACAAGCACTCGGTCGGGTATTGGCCTCGGACCTGACGGTGTCTGCGGATGTACCTCCGGCCGATAACAGCGCCGTGGACGGTTATGCCCTTTGCTGTACAGACCTTGCCAGTGGCATGGCTCTGCCGGTGTCTGCACGGGTCACGGCGGGGCAGCACCCCGCCCCCCTGAAACCCGGCACAGCAGCGCGGATTTTCACCGGCGCCAGCCTCCCGCCGGGCGCTGACGCCGTGGTGATGCAAGAGAATGTAACCATCACACCGGAGGGCATCCGCGCGCCGGATGAAACCGCCCCGGCGCAGAATATCAGACGCCGGGGTCAGGATCTGGAGGCAGGAAGCCCGGCTCTGGCCAAAGGCACGCGCCTCAGGCCTCAGGAAATGGGGCTGATTGCATCACTGGGGCTTGACCGGGTGCCTGTCTATCGAAAATTACGGGTTGCGGTACTGACCACCGGCGACGAACTGGTGGACCCCGGGCAGCCTTTGCTACCGGGGCAAATTTATAACACCAATGCGTCTACCCTGCGGGGTCTGTTGGCCCAGATGAGCTGTGATCTGGTGGTGTGTGAAACCGTCAGGGATACTCGCAAAGACACCGCCGATGCGCTGAAAAAGGCCGCAAAGCAGGCAGATCTGATTGTCACCAGCGGAGGCGTTTCGGTGGGCGAAGAAGATCACATTCGGGCGGTACTGGAAGCGAATGGCGAATTGACACTGTGGCGCCTGGCGATCAAGCCGGGCAAGCCGCTGGCGTTCGGGCAGCTGGACGGCACACCGCTACTGGGATTACCCGGCAACCCCGCTGCCGTGCTGGTGGCGTTTCTGATGGTGGGCGTACCCTACCTTCGCCGCCGGCAAGGTGACCTCACCTCACCCGCCCTTGGCGAACGGCTGCCCGCGGCTTTTACCGTGGCGACGCCATCGGTACGGCAGGAATTCATGCGTGCCCGCAAACAACGGCTCAATAACGAGGACGTTGTGACGGTATACCCGAACCAGAGCTCCGGAGTGCTTAGCTCTGCCTGCTGGGCCAACGGCCTGGCGGTGATCCCGGCGAACACCACGGTCACACCGGGAGCGTCGATAACGTTCTTCGGATTTCACGAATTAACAGGATAATGCCATCATGACTGCCAGCAATATCACCGTCTCGGTGCGATTCTTTGCCCGATTGAGGGAGGCTCTCGACACCGACCAGCTCTCGATGGAGTTGCCTACCGGGAGTAACGCCGGACAGGTGCTCGAAACATTGGCCCGGCGCGGGGGAGAATGGAGCCAGCTAACCGGCGGCACGCCCCTGATGATTGCGGTAAATCAGGCGATGGCACGCCCCTCCACGCCATTGAACAACAACGACGAAGTTGCTGTTTTTCCCCCTGTTACCGGAGGCTGACATGGTTTCCATACAACCAGAAGACTTTGACGCGGCTGCCGAGTACCAGGCCCTGCGGGACTCCGGCGCAGGCACCGGCGCTATCGTGACGTTTACCGGACTGGTACGGGACAGCGGAGACAAACCAGATGTCCGGGGGCTTTACCTGGAACACTTTCCCGGCATGACGGAGGCGGTCATCGAGGATGTCATCCAGCAGGCAACCGCGCGCTGGGACATACGCGAGGCTCGGGTAATTCATCGGATCGGACACCTTGAACTGAGTGACCAGATTGTCTTTGTGGGGGTGGCCAGCGCCCACCGAGGCGACAGTTTCCGGGCCTGCCAGTTCATCATGGATGCCCTGAAAACCTCCGCACCCTTCTGGAAAAAAGAACTTATGTCTGAGGGGGAACACTGGGTCGAACAGAAAGCTTCTGACCGCCAGCAAGCCGACCAGTGGCTTGATCAGGATTCGGACCGCGAGAGCTGAGCCGTAAGCAGCCCGGCTGGCCCTCACGCTTGTCCTAAAAAAGCCGCCCGTGAAACGAGTTCAGGGGCGGCGTTTTCATCGGAAGCATCCCGCTTCGGGACGCAGCCGATCAGAGGTTGCTGTCCAGGAACGCAGCCAGCTGTGACTTGGAAAGTGCACCTACCTTGGTCGCATCCACATTGCCATTCTTGAATAGCATCAGCGTGGGAATACCACGAATATTGAACTTGGGAGGTGTCTGCTCATTCTCATCGATATTGAGTTTGCAGACCTTGAGCTTGCCTTCGTATTCTTCAGCGATCTCTTCCAGCACCGGCGCAATCATCTTGCACGGACCGCACCATTCCGCCCAGTAATCGACCAGTACTGGCGTGTCGGATTTCAGAACGTCCTGCTCAAAAGACGCATCACTCACGTTTACGATATTTCCGCTCATTACATTTTCCCGATTCTGGCAATCGCAAGGCCTGACATGGCCCGGCGTGCACTTGGATCTGTTTCCCAGTGACAGGCCTGCGCCCGCCACCCTGATAGTTTCCGTATCAATACCGGATACTTTACGCGAAGACTCCGTACTCTGTGAAGCAGTTCCTTACGACGCACCGCCGCATCAAGCCCCAGACTCAATCGACAAAACGACGTTGCTGACATTCCGGCAATTTTTCGCTTATAGTGGCCGAGACTTCGAAGACTGCCGTGGTCAGCTGCCCCGTCGAGGTCTGTCTTCGGACTGGAAGGGCCTGACTGATCCGGTCTGTCAGGACCTCCATGAACGCCTGAATCACTATAAGGCCAGACAGAAGGAATTCAAGACACGTGACGGTCGCAACCTCCGCCACCCCGCCCGAGTTGCTTGCCGCTATCGATATGGGCTCGAACAGCTTCCATATGGTGGTCGCACGCCTGGTCCATGGCGAAATACGGACGCTCGAGAAAATGGGCGAAAAAGTCCAGCTTGGCGCGGGCCTGGATGCCAATAACAACTTGACTGAGGAGGCTCAGCAACGCGGACTGCTGTGTCTGGGCCGCTTCGCACAGAGACTCAGCGGCATGCCCCCGGAGGCCGTGCAAATTGTCGGCACCAACGCCCTCAGGGTCGCCCGCAATGCGCATCAGTTCATGGCCCGAGCCGAGCAGGTGCTGGGCTATCCGGTTGAGATAATCGCGGGCCGGGAAGAGGCACGCCTGATATACCTGGGCGTCTCTCACACGCTGTCCGATGACACCGGCCGCAGGCTGGTCATTGATATCGGCGGCGGCAGCACCGAGTTCATCATCGGTGAGCGGTTCGAAGCCCAGGAACTGGACAGCCTTCACATGGGTTGCGTCTCCTTCCGCAACACGTATTTCCCCGATGGCAAAATTAGTCGCCGACAAATGGACCGCGCGGTCACCCATGGAGCCCAGGAGTTGCTGAATATCCGGCACCGCTTCCGCGCACTTGGCTGGCAGAGTGCCGTCGGCTCCTCCGGTTCCATCAAAGCCATTTCCACCGCACTGTCAGCACTCAAATTAACCGATGGCTCCATCACGCTCAAAGCCATGAGAGAGTTGCGCCAGCGCCTGATCGACATGGGCTCCGTTCAACGCCTCGGCGAGCTGGGTATACGGACGGATCGTCAAAGCATTTTCCCGGCCGGTTTTGCGATCTTGCTCGCCGCGTTCGAATCCTTGGGTATCGAGAAGCTGACCTATGCCGACGGCGCCTTGCGGGAAGGTTTGCTGTACGACATTGCGGGCCGCATCCAGCATGAAGATGTGCGGGATCGCACCATTCAGGCACTCCAGGAGCGGTACCACGTCGACCAGAGCCACGCCCGGGCCGTAGAGGAAACCGCCCTGGCAGCTTACGAGCAGGTCGCTGACGCCTGGAAGATTCGCACTCCGGTGGATGAAGAAGTGTTGAGCTGGGCCTGCCGTTTGCACGAGATCGGCCTGACAATATCCCATAGTCAGTACCACAAACACGGCGGGTATCTTTTACGGTACTCGGATCTGGCGGGCTTCAGCCAGCAATTCCAGAACGATCTGGCGACTCTGGTCCGGGGACACCGCCGCAAGTTTTCACCCGCCATCTTTGAGGGCCTCACCCAGGAGGACATCCCGCGGCTCACCTACCTGTGTGTTCTGACCCGGCTGGCAGTGCTGTTACAGCACCCTCGCAATCACGAAGCACCGCCTGAGTTTGAACTGGAGGCCGGTGACAACCGGCTTACCATCCGGTTTCCCGAAGGCTGGGTGAATGAACGCCCATTGACCCTGGCTGACCTGGAGAACGAGAAAGACTATCTTGCACGGCAGAATTTCAAACTGACCATCACCACCTGAGGAGCGCGGGCGCCCCGGCGCTGACGCGGCCAGAGATCACGCCATCTGGGCTTCAAGATCCTCAACTCTCTGACTGACCTCCAGCCACTCCGCTTCCACGTCCTCAAGCCGGCCTTTGCACTGGGCCTGACGAGACAACAGGTCTTTCATCCTCGCCTTATTGGCATCGTCATAAAGCGACGGATCTGCCATCAATTGCTCCAGCTCCGACAATTCAACCTGCAACCGGTCCATCGCTTTTTCCAGCGTGGCCTGTTGCTTGCGGTACGGGCTGATACTCTGACGCAGCGAAGCTTCGGCACGCTTGCGGGCTTTGCGATCCTCTGCGCTCTCTGCTGCACTCTCTGCGGCATTCTCTGCCATATTCTCAGCCGGGGCCCCGGTGGTGCTCTGAGCACTGCCATCCTGAGCCAGAAGCTGGCGCTTTGGCGCGGCGGACTCGTCGACACGACGATCCGCCAGCCAGCGTTCGTAATCTTCCAGGTCGCCGTCGTAGGGCTTGACCCGGCCATCGTTGACCAGCCAGAACTCATCCACGGTGTTGCGCAGCAAGTGCCGGTCGTGGGAGACGATAACAATGGCGCCATCGAACTCTTGTAACGCCATGGTCAGGGCCTGGCGCATTTCCAGGTCAAGGTGGTTGGTGGGCTCGTCCAGCAACAGCAGGTTTGGCCGTTGCCAGGCAATAACAGCAAGCGCGACCCGGGCCTTCTCTCCGCCAGAGAAGGTACGGATACTCGACAACGCCTCCGCGCCATGGAAATTGAAACCGCCCAGAAAATTACGGATTTTCTGCTCAGAAGCTTTCGGTGACAGCCGTTGAAGGTGAACAAACGGGCTGGCGTCCAGATCCAGCGATTCCAGCTGATGCTGGGCAAAATACCCAATCGCCAGATGCTCCCCGGTGGTGCGCTCACCGGACAAGAGCGTGCTCTCGCCCCGGAGCGCATCCATCAAGGTGGACTTACCGGCGCCGTTCGGCCCCAGTAATCCTATGCGGCTACCCGGCGGCAACGTCAGGTTCAATCCGGCGAGAATGGTGGTTTCCCCGTGACCCGCCGCACCTTTGCGGATCGACAACAACGGATTGGAAACCTTGTCCGCCACCGGAAATTCAAAATGAAAGGGCGAATCAATATGGGCCGGCGCGATTCGCTCCATCCGTTCCAGTGCTTTCACCCGGCTCTGGGCCTGCCGGGCTTTGGTAGCCTGGGCCCGGAACCGGTCAATAAACTTCTGGATCTGGGCAATCTCGGCCTGCTGCTTCTCGAATCCCGCCTGCTGCTGGGCCAGCCGTTCGCTGCGTTGCCGCTCGAAAGCCGAGTAATTGCCGCTGTAGGTATCCAGCCGGTGCTGGTCAAAATGCACCACGTGGGTTGCCACCCGATCCATGAAATCCCGGTCGTGGGAGATAAAAAGCAGCGTGCCCGGATAGCGCCGCAACCAGTTCTCCAGCCACAGGCAAGCATCGAGATCCAGGTGGTTGGTAGGCTCGTCCAGCAACAACAGATCGGAGGGTCGCATCAGGGCCTGGGCAAGGTTGAGCCGGATCCGCCAGCCACCGGAAAAAGCAGAGACCGGCCGGTCCGCATCGGCATCGGAGAACCCGAGACCACGGATCAGTGATTCTGCCCGACGGGCTGCAGACCAGGCTTCGTGTATATCCAGCTCACCGTGAATCCTGGCCTGGGCATTATCGTCACCGCGGGCCTCTGCCGCGCCAAGCTCGGCTTCCAGGCGGCGCAACTCGATATCGCCATCCAGCACAAAGTCACGGGCGCTGCGTTCTGAAGCTGCAACTTCCTGGGCCATGTGCGCTATCCGGCAACCGCCGGGCAGCGAGATATCGCCACTTTCCGGCGACAGCTCCTTCAGCAGCAACTGAAACAGGCTTGATTTGCCAGCACCATTGGCGCCGACAATCGCGACCCGTTGGCCAGATTGAATGGTAATGCTGGCGCGTTCTAGTAACCACACGCCACCACGTTGTAAACTGAGTTCGGAGATCGTTAGCATGGCCGCATTCTAACAGGGAAGTTTCAACGGGGTATGACAATGACAGGGCAGCCATCATTAAATTCAGCGAACCTCGATTCACCCCTTTGGCAGTTCGCCCTTGATTTTTGGCGCGTTCCAGAAGCCGAAGCGCTTTGTCTGGCGCTGCAGACCAAAGGCTGGAGTGTGACCCGCATTCTGTGTGCCAGCTGGCTGGGCACCTTGGGCAAGGCCTATGTGGATGAGCCCGAAGAGCTCTGTCAATGGCGCGAGACCATGACAGTACGCTTGCGATCCATGAGACAAAAACTCCCGAAGGACGTACCCGAGTTGTCAAAGCTGAGGCAACAACTCGCCGCTACCGAACTGGAAGCAGAACGGGTGGAACTGGCACTGGCGTTCACCGCCCTCAACCCGGACAATGACACTTTTGCACCATCCGAAGAGGTTGCCTACACATTGTTTCAGTGTAACCTGTACGCTGCAGCACCGAATGCACAAGCCATTGACCAGGAGACCAGAGGTTTGATCGATTCACTGACTGAACTGCTGGCAAGGCATGCCATACGCCCCGCGGAGTGCTCGCTGTGATTATTAAGTGGCTGATTCGCCTCGCCTTTCCTGCGCTCGGCTTACTCTTGACGCTGATCTTTTTTGGCATCAATGACACCGACGGACAGGCAAAAACCAGCGACAAAACACCCGAACTTGCAGAAACGATACCGTCTTTTGAAGGTGTCGTGTCGACACCGGTGCCCGAAAAGGGTCCAGATATCGTATTCAAATGGCAAGACCGGCAGGGCAATTGGCATTACGCTGACAAACCCCCAAAACAAGGGGCGTGGAATGCCTTGGCCGTCGAGCCTGCCAATCAGGGTCTGGATACCTCCGCCTCTAATGGCAGTTTCGACGATGACTGGAGCTCGCCTTATGCAGCACCTTTCTCCCTGGACACCAACACGCCCCGAAACGACAGCTGATTACCACCAACCTATCTAAGGACGCTTGCATGAAAAAGACGTTTTTCGCCATTGCTATTGCCGGGATTATCACGGGCTGTTCCAGTGACTCCAGCACCCAGACAGCAACCGACCCCTTATTGGAGACCTCTGACCAGAAAGTCAGCTACGGCATGGGCCTGGTCCTGGGCGAGCGTATGAGCAACGACCTGCCTGAGCTGCAAATGGATCAGTTCCTTCAGGGCATCCAGCATGGCCATGCTGGCGGTGAGGAAGCCCGAATGACACCGGAAGAAATTCAGTCCGCCCTGCAGGAGTACCAACAGACCATGCAGCAGGAGCAGGCCGCTAATATGGGAAAGATGGCCGAAGCCAACAAAACGGCCGGCGAGACCTTCCTTGCGGAAAATGCTGAGCGGGAGGAGGTCATGACGACGGAGTCCGGCCTGCAATATGAAATTATTGAAGAAGGCGACGGTGAGAAGCCAACGGCAAGCGACCAGGTAAAGGTTCACTACACTGGCGAATTGCTCAACGGTGAAGTGTTTGACAGTTCCCGCGAGCGTGGAGAGCCGGTGACCTTCGGCCTTTCTCAGGTGATTCCGGGCTGGACCGAGGGCTTGCAATTAATGCCTGAAGGCAGCCGTTACAAGCTTTATATTCCTTCCGATCTTGCCTATGGCCCAGGCGGTAACCGCTCCATCGGTCCCAACGAGACTCTGGTTTTTGATGTTGAGCTGCTGGAAATTAACCCCTAGGAAAATTTCCGCTCATAAAAAAAACCGGCGCATCCCTGTTAAGGGTCGCCGGTTTTTTTTGGCATCAGCAATGGTGAACTGACGCAACACACAACCCGGGTCAGGCTGAGGACATCACTTTCTCGCCGTGCACTGTGTGCAAATGCTCAATCAGGAAATCTTCAAGCTCAAACCGTGTTTCAAGGTTTTCGCCCAGCCTGGACAGTTCGTCAAACAAACTCGCCAGACTGTCTTTATCAAGCTGTCCCCCGTCCAGTTTGTCGTTGAAGTTCAACGCCACTTCGGTGGTCTTCTCAATACGGGGATAAACCTTAGCTGCCAGCTCAATGCCCCCGTCGTCAAATTCTTTAGCCTCGGTGATCAGCTGCTCGTAGATTTCAAAATGGCCAGCTGAAACGTAATCAAGCAGGACCTCGCACAGCTGGGTGAACCTTTCGTTCAGTGACGCATCACCGCGCGCAGCTTCATCTACACTTGATATATCCATGTAATGAACAATCAGTTGTTGACGATCCTTGAGCCAACGATCAATCAGATCGCTGACGCCACCCCAACGTTCCCTGGCATTGTGGCAGTTCTCTAACATGATGCCTCCTGACTGGCACGGTTGCTTCTCGTTTATTCGTTGTTCAAGTTACCCCATGGCGCGGTCTTACAGCAACCACTCAAAGGCCTCAGGCCAACTTTTTAATACATGCCAACCGCCGCATCACTGACGCTGGGCCTTCTCCAGGGCACCGAACAGTAATCCGAGCCCCAGCACAATCAGAACACTGAAGAACACCGCGGTCCAGCCCGCAATACTCAAACCCATAAACGTCCACAACACCTTGGCGCAATCACCGGTCCCCTGGATCGCGGTTTTCAGCACGTCCAGCCAGGGCAGCACATCCAGCATGTACTCAACGGACGGACCACACGCAGGAACCTGATCTTCCGGCAATGACTGCAACCATAGTTGCCGACCCGCCAACGCCAGGCCGGTTGCCGAGAACAGCCCCAGAAAAAGCCCGTAGATCCGACCACCCCAACCGGCCGGGTTGTGCAATGCTCCGATCAGGCTGACGATACCTATCGCCATGAACGCATAGCGCTGCAGCCAACACAGTGGGCAGGGCTCCAGGTTCATGACGTACTCCATGTAGAAAGCCACTGCCAACAGGGCGGCGCAGATGAGGAATACAAGAAAAAAAACGATTCGGCGGCTCAAACGGTAACCTCATTGATAACGGGGGGTGAACAGGGAGCATCGTACAAGCTGCAACCCGGCCTCGGGCCTGTTATTCTCAGAACATCCGCAAGGCCACCAGTGCCCGCCCACTTAACCGCAAACACTGAAGAAGTTCAAGCCTATGATGTTACTGATCACGCGCCTGAATACCGTTCTGCTGCTGCTTTTGGTATGGCTTCCAGCCGCCACGCTTCAGGCGGAGGAGAACGATGCAACAACCGAAGTGGCACAAAGCGAGGAAGACGAGACGGAGCCCGCCATTACCCTGTATGTCGAGATGGGAAAGCCGTTCATAACGCACATCGGCAAACCAGCCAGCACACTGGCCTACCTGAAAGCCAATGTGTCTCTTCGGGTGTCATCGGACGCTGCTCAAACTGCCCTGGTAACCCATATGCCCCGTCTGCGCCATGAACTGGTCATGCTGTTTGGCGAGCAGTCCGACGTCAGTAACCTGGCCTCAACACAAGCGCAGGAGGCACTCAGAGCAGAAGCGCGGGCGCGGATTAACAACGTGCTGACAGACCAGCAAACGGGCAATGAAGTGCAGGACGTGCTATTCACCACCTTCGTGGTTCAACGCTAACCCCCTATCAAGCCTCGAGGTAATCTGCGAGGAACGCGTCGAACGATTGAGTGTCTGCCTGCTCGATAGCTTCTTGTTCGGCCAGGGACTCCTGACTCATACGTTCAAAAGCCAGCCTTGTGGCCTCGCTCAGGCCTTCCGCATTCAGTGTTTGTTGATGGGTACGGGACATTTCCAATGTCCATTCCCGATGCCCCTGACCTGCGTCTTTCATGGCGTGTAACACCTTGACGGAAGGCATCTCGTTGTGATCATCCAGTTTTAGCTGCTGGGCTGCCAATGCCCGCCGATAAGCGGTTCCACCCGACCAGCCATCCAACTGGTCTGCCAGCGGAGCCAGACGGCCCATCAGCTCCTGGCCGGCTTCACGCAGAGGCGTCGTCCCGTCACACAAAGACAATTCAAGGTTCTCCCTGGCACCGTGCTTGATCACCGCTTTGTAGTTACGGTCCAGACGACTGCATTCATCGTCACCGATTGCGGAACTGTCCGACAGCAAGCAGTCAAGCAGGAACAGATCGAGGAAATCAACTTGCGCTTCATTGACCCCAATCGGCGAAAACGGATCGAGATCGAGACAGCGAACCTCGATGTACTCAACACCGCGCGAACTCAGGGCTTCAATCGGCTTCTCGCCAACATGGGTGGTGCGCTTCGGACGCACGGCGCTGTAGTACTCGTTTTCAATCTGCAGGATGTTGGTGTTGATCTGGATAAATTTGCCATCCCGACGGGTTCCGATTTTTTCATAGGGCGGCCAGGGGGTGTGGATGGCTCTTGCCAGGGTATCGGTGTAGGTACTGAGCTCGTTGAAACAGATATCCAGCGATGACTGGGCATTGTTGTGATAGCCGAGATCGCCCATCCGCAGGGAAGTCGCCTCCGGGCCGAACCAGGTCGTATCATTGAAGCGGGACAGATCGTGGGACACGCCCTTTACAAAACTGGCATCCAGCGCTGGCGACGCTCCGAACAGGTACATCAGCAACCAGCTGCGGCGGCGAAAGTTCCGCACCAGCCAGAAGTACTGATCCGACTTGAACTCCTGCAGGCTTTGCTGATTACCCAATGCGCCCTGCCAGCTCAGCCAGAAACTGTCGGGAAACGACAAATTGTAGTGGGTGCCGGCGATACTCTGCATCATGCGGCCATAACGAACCGCCAGGCCCTGGCGGTATACATGCTTGAGCTGACCAATATTCGAGGTGCCGTATTCCGCAATGGGAATACTCTCATCCCCATTGAGCTCACAGGGCATGCTGGCCGACCAGAACACCTCATCCCCCAAGTACGATTGCACGAACCGGTGAATATCGGTTAGCGATGCCAGCATGGATTCGGTGCTGTCGCACACCGGCGTAATCAGCTCAAGCAGAGACTCCGAATAATCGGTAGTGATTCTGGGGTGCGTGAGCGCGGACCCGAGGGCTTCCGGGTGTGGGGTCTGCGCGATAAAACCGTTACGGTCCACCCGCAGCCCTTCTTTTTCGACACCCTTCCGGAAGCCGTCCCATTGTTGCGACGTAAACTGCCCGAAAAGCTGCTGCCGGGATGCACCCATGAGTCACTCCTGTTCTGCCGGCGTGGCGTCTGCACCACGTTCCGGAATGTCGCTGGAAACACCGAGCCCTACGAGCGCTCTAGCGTTTGTCTTTGCGGGCCGATGCCATGGCCTGGGCCAGTGCTCCTGCCATAGCGCCCTGGGGCGCGCTGTCCTGCTTTGCAGGGCCAGATGGTCGACTCTCCTGCCTGGCACTCGATCCCGACCGGGACTGGCGCTGGCTTTTCTGGTCAGGTGCCCCGGGCTGATCGTCCATCCGCATGGTCAGCGCAATGCGCTTGCGAGGAATATCCACGTCCATAACCTTGACCTTGACGATGTCACCCGCCTTTACCACCTCACGGGGGTCCTTGATGAACTCGTGAGACAGTGCGGAAATATGGACAAGTCCGTCCTGATGCACACCGACATCCACAAAAGCCCCGAAGTTGGTCACGTTCGTGACGGTGCCTTCAAGCACCATGCCCAGCTCCAGGTCTTTCAGGGTTTCCACCCCTTCCTGGAAACTGGCAGAACGAAATTCCGGACGCGGATCCCGTCCGGGCTTTTCCAATTCCGCAAGGATATCCTGAATGGTCGGCAGACCAAACTGCTCAGTGACAAAATCCTGTGCATTCAGGGTACGTAGAAACGCGGAGTCCCCGACAATCTGGCGGATGTCCCGCCCGCTCTTTTTGGCGATCGCCTGCACCACACCGTAAGCTTCCGGATGCACCGAGGAGCGGTCCAGCGGGTTGTCACCGTCCGCAATGCGCAGGAAACCCGCGGCCTGCTCGAATGTGCGAGCGCCCAAGCGGGCGACGTCCAGCAGCTGCTTGCGGCTGCGGAAGGCGCCGTGGCGGTTACGGAATTCTATGATGTTTTCCGCCAGCGTCTGGTTAAGACCGGCGACTCTGGCCAGCAACGGTATGGATGCCGTATTGAGGTCAACCCCGACACCGTTGACACAGTCTTCCACTACGGCATCGAGGCTTCGGGCCAGCTGGACCTGTGACACATCGTGCTGATACTGCCCAACCCCGATGGATTTCGGCTCGATCTTGACCATTTCAGCCAGCGGATCCTGCAGCCGGCGGGCGATGGACACGGCGCCTCGGATGGTGACATCGAGATCAGGCAACTCACGGGAAGCGAATTCGGACGCCGAATAGATCGAGGCGCCCGACTCGCTGACGACAATGCGAGCCAGGTTCAGGTCCGGATACCGTTTGATGAGATCTGCTACCAGCTTTTCAGTCTCCCGAGAGGCGGTGCCGTTGCCAATCGCAACCAGCTCAATGCGGTATTCCCGGCTCCATTTTGCGAGCTGCTCAATGGATGCGTCCCAGTTGTTCCTGGGCGCATGGGGGAAAATGGCACCGTGGCCGGCGACCTGACCGGTGCCATCGATGATCGCTACCTTGACCCCGGTTCGCAGGCCCGGATCCAGACCCAGGGTCGGGCGCGGACCTGCCGGTGCCAGTAACAGCAAGTCTTTCAGGTTGGCGGCAAAGACATTGATCGCCTCGGTTTCTGCCGCCTCACGCACCTGGGCCATCAGATCGGTTTCAATCTGGGTAGAGAGTTTGACCCTCCAGGTCCAGCGCACCACCTCCGATAACCACTTGTCTGCCGCCCTGCCCTGGTCACGGATCTGCCAGTGCGCAGCAATGCGCTGCTCGGCCGGGTGGGGCTGACGGCGGTCCTGCTCGCTGTCTCCCACCGCAAGGGCGTAGCTCAATATACCCTCATTACGACCGCGCAGGATGGCCAGCGCCCGGTGAGACGGCACCTTTTTCAACGGCTCCACATGCTCAAAATAATCCCGGAACTTGGCGCCCTCGTTTTCCTTGCCCTCGATCACACTGACCTTCAGCTGCGCTTCCTGCCAGATAAAGTCCCGCAGTCTGCCCAGCAACTCGGCATCTTCAGCGAACCGCTCCATCAGGATATAGCGGGCACCTTCCAGAGCCGCCTTGGTGTCCGCGACGCCGGCGTCTTCGCTGAGGTAGCCACCAGCCAGGGTATCAGGATCGTTGCGCGGATCAGTAAACAGCGCATCCGCCAGCGGCTCAAGACCCGCCTCGCGAGCTATCTGGGCCTTGGTGCGGCGCTTGGGCTTGAACGGGAGGTAGAGATCTTCCAGGCGGTTCTTGGCATCAGCTGCCTCGATGGAGGCGCGCAGCTCATCACTCAATTTGCCCTGGTCCTCAATGCTCTTGAGAATGGTGGCACGGCGATCTTCCAGTTCCCGCAGGTACCGCAAACGCTCTTCCAGAGCGCGCAGCTGGATATCGTCGAGTGAGCCGGTGACTTCCTTACGGTAACGGGCGATAAAAGGCACCGTGGCGCCGCCATCCAGAAGCTCAACCGTCGCGTTAACCTGTTGCTCCCGGACACCAAGTTCATCCGCAATGCGCTTTGAAATACTGTTCATGCAACCTCGTTCTCAACACGGTAGAGGAAGCGCGAGGACAAAAAAGGCGCGCCTCCGGAAAAAGCTAAAGCGCAAAGGTACAGCGGCTTATTGCTGCAGGCAAGCGAGGCGGTTGCGCTCTTCGAGGAATTCAATCAACTGATGCCAGGGCATCGGACGAGCATAATAGTACCCCTGAACTTCGTCACAGTGCTGCTGACGCAGGAACTCCAGCTGGCCTTCGGTCTCCACACCTTCAGCCACCACACTCATCTGTAAACTGTGGGCCAGGCTGATAATCGCCCGGATAATGTGCTCGGCGTCACCGGAGGCGCCCAGTTCCTGCACAAACGACTTGTCGATCTTAACTAATGAAATCGGCAAATGCTGCAGATTACTGAGAGAGGAAAAGCCGGTACCGAAATCGTCCAGGGCAAAACTGATTCCCAGCTGGTTGAGCTCCCGCAAGCAACGCTGGGCGTATTCAGGGTCGTGCATCATGGCGCTCTCTGTCAGCTCCAACTCCAGCAGGCTGGTATCGACATTGGCATTGTAGATGATGCGGAAAATGGTTTCGGTCATCTTGCGGTCGTGAAACTGCCGGAACGACAGGTTTACGGCGAATACCAGGTCCGGATGACCCAGCGCTGCGGCTTCGCGCAGTCGCTCGCAGGCCTGCTCGATCACCCAGTACCCGATCGGCACGATGAGCCCGCTCCGCTCCGCCGCCGGAATAAATTCATCCGGGGGCACCAGGGTGCCATCCGGGTGGTTCCACCTCAGCAGGCACTCCACCCCCCGAACCTCCTCGGTCACCAGATCCACCCGGGGCTGATAGTAGAGTTCCAGCTCGCGGCCCCGAAGGGCTTTACGGAGGTCAGCCTCAAGCTTGAGTTGCCGGCCAGCGGTAATGTGCAGTTGCTGATTGTAGAAACGGTAGCTGGTGCCGGTATCCAGCTTGGCCTCGAACATGGCCCGGTTAGCCCGCCGCAACAGTGTTTCCGAAGTGTCACCGGCCTCGGGATAGGTCGCCACACCGAGACTGGCAGTGATCTCGAGGCTGTTGCCGCCAACCACCACCGGGTCGTTCAGCGCCTGAACCACCTTGCGGATGATCTGAGTGATATCGAGGGAATCTTCCACCCGTTCAACAATGATGGCAAACTCATCCCCGCCAATACGCATAAGAGCGTCTACCCGTCGTAAAACCTGCCGCAGGCGCTCCGCCAGCTTGAGCATTAGCTGGTCACCCATCTGATAACCCAGGCTTTCATTGACCGAACGGAAGTCGTCCAGATTGATGTGCAGGAGGGCCAATTGGGTTTCGCTACGCTCTGCGCGTAGCAATGCTTGCTGCAAGCGGTCAAAAAACAGATCGCGGTTGATGAAGCCACTGGCGACTTCACAGCCGAGCCGGCCATTGGCGGAATCCGCCACCTGATCAGCGTACCAGGCACAGCGCACAGCGCGACCGAGCGACCAGACATCAAGGCCGCCTTTGCGGAGATAGTCTGCCGCGCCGTTAATCAACATTTCAGGGGTTCGTTCTGACTCGGTCTCCGCACTGAGGGCGAGTATGGGTTTACCGCTGCCCGACACCGAGAGGTACTGCAGAAATCCCACTTCGGAACCGCCGTGGAGCGCGCAATCCCAGACAATGACTTCGAAGGTGGTATTCCGGATCAGGTCGTCACAGTCAATCAGATCGGGGCACCAGGTGGTGTCCGGTAATATTTCGAAACAGCCACGCAGCAGGGACACATACCAAAGGTAATCGGTATGTTCGGGCGTCAGAATCAGTATTCGGACACTTTTGCGAGTCATGGAGTCCATCATATCTTTCATGGCTGACAATACGCATCCTTTCGGAATTTGAGTTTGTGAGCGAGTATCTCAGTTTTCCGCACTTGACACACGGCACTGTTGAAACGGCTACCGGTGAAGAACAGCTTGAGGAACCACAAGGTACAGAAAAGCTCACTGGTGTAGAATAGCGCCTCCAATCCTTTAAAGCAGGTTCCTTGTGGCCCAACTCAACCCCCGCCAGCGCGAAGCCGTTCGTTATGTGGAAGGCCCACTGCTCGTGCTGGCCGGCGCGGGCAGCGGCAAAACCAGCGTCATTACCCGCAAGATGGCCTATCTGATCGAGCAGGTCGGGATTCCCGGCCGTCATATTGCCGCCCTCACCTTTACCAACAAAGCCGCCCGGGAGATGAAAGAGCGGGTCGGCAAGCTGGTCGACAAAAAACTTGCCCGGGGACTGACCGTGTCGACCTTCCATAACCTGGGTCTGAACATCATTCGTGAAGAGCATACCCACCTCGGTTACCACCCCGGATTCTCGATTTTCGATGCGGAAGATGCCAAGGCCCTGCTGCAGGACCTGATGATGCGTGAAGCCAGCGCCGATGCAGGTGACGAGCTTTCCGATATCCAGATGACAATCTCATCCTGGAAGAACGCCATGCGCAGTCCGTCAGAAGCACTCAGTAAGGCGTCGGATGAGCGGGAACAGCGGATCGCCCTGGTGTATGCCCGGTACACCGAATACCTGAAAGCCTACAACGCGGTCGATTTTGACGATCTGATTCTGTTGCCAGTGCAACTGTTTCGCAGCCAACCGGAAACCTTGCAGAAATGGCGGCGCAAAATTCGTTACCTGCTGGTCGACGAATACCAGGACACCAACCTGTGCCAGTACGAACTGGTCAAACTTATTGTGGCGGAGCGCGTCGCCTTCACGGTAGTGGGAGATGATGATCAGTCGATCTACGCCTGGCGGGGTGCCCGGCCTGAAAACCTGGCCCAGCTCAAAGACGATTTCCCGAGCCTCAAGATCATCAAACTTGAGCAGAATTACCGCTCCACTGGCCGCATTCTTCGCAGCGCCAACACTGTGATTGCCAATAACCCACACGTGTTTGAAAAGGCACTCTGGAGCGACCATACCATCGGTGACGAAATTCGCGTGGTGCGTTGCCGGAATGAGGATGCGGAAGCGGAGCGGGTCGCCACCGAGATCCTTGACCACAAACTCAAGAAAGGACTGTCTTTCCGGGACTTTTCAGTGCTCTACAGGGGCAATCATCAGGCCCGGCTACTGGAGATGAAACTGCAGGCGTACCAGATTCCCTATCGCATCTCCGGCGGCCAGTCGTTTTTTGCCCGTAACGAGATCAAGGATGCCATGGGCTACCTGCGCCTGCTGGCTAACCCGGATGACAATGCGGCGTTTTTGCGGGTGGTGAACGTGCCACGGCGGGAAATTGGCCCACGCACGCTGGAGCAGCTCAGCCACTATGCGCGCTCCAGGGATGTCAGCCTGTTCCGGTCTCTCGGCGACATGGGCGCTGAAGCTCACGTTACCGAGAAAGGCCTTGACCGTTTGCGCCGCTTCGCCCACTGGGTGAACCAAACCTGTCAGCGGCTGCACCAGGAAGACCCCGTTCCGGTTATCAAACAGCTGTTTACCGATATCGAATACGAGGAATGGCTACGCCAGCACGCCGGGTCGCCAAAGCAGGCCGAACGACGGATGGAGAACATCTGGTACCTGGTGGACTCCATCCAACGCATGCTGGAAGACGGCAAGGGTACGGCGGACGAAGTGGGCATCGAGGATGCGATCAGTAAGCTGATTCTTCGGGACCTGATGGAACAACGGGAGGAAGAGGACGACAGTGACAAGGTGCAACTACTGACCCTCCATGCCTCCAAGGGCCTGGAGTTTCCTCATGTTTTTATCATGGGTCTGGAAGAAGAGATACTGCCCCACCGAAGCAGTATCGAAGAAGGTAACATCGAAGAAGAGCGACGGCTGATGTATGTGGGCATTACCCGGGCCCGGGAGACGCTGACTCTGACCTTTGCCGGTACCCGCAGGCAGTATGGTGAAAAGCTGGAAACCATCCCGAGTCGTTTCCTGGACGAGCTGCCGGAAGAGGACCTCAAATGGGAAGGCATGGGCGATCTGGATGTGGAAGCCAACACCAAAAAAGGTAAGGCTACCTTGAGTGCGCTATTGGGCGATCTTGGCGCCTGATCGCGCTGTTACAGCCAAGCGCACCGCCATTTGCCCAGAAAAAAACCGGCGTTCAAGCCGGCCTTTCACAGAGCGATGGAACGTTGATCTTATTCCAGCTCACTGACCATGTATTCAACCGCAACCTTGATATCTTCGTCAGAACAGTTGCCACAGCCGCCTTTCGCTGGCATGGCGTTGTACCCCTGGATTGCGTGAGTGACCAGGGTTTCCAGGCCTTGATCCACCCGTCCGGCCCAGGCGTCCTGATCTCCGACAATCGGTGCACCGGCCGCGCCGCTGGCGTGACATGCCTGACATGCCGCGGTGTAAACCTCATCGCCACTACGGGGACCACTGCTGGCCTGAGCCGGTGCGGCTGAGGTCGCGATATCGCCACAATCTTCACCGGTGACACATACCGAACCCACAGGCGCAATCCGCGACCGGATCTGGTCTTCCACGCTGGCCATAACAGCACCCGCCGTCAGACCGAACCCGAGTAATACCATAGCCAGGATTTTCATCATCTTCACAGTGCACCTCATCAGAGCGTTATAATTCCATTTGCCGCATTATAGCGACTGGGGCAGGCCAAAAAAACCAACGCGGCATTTTACGCCCTCTTTTCCGGGTAAAAACATTACCCGACCATTAATTCAGGGTTTTTGCGGTAACCCTAACCTACGGAAACCGTTACTATATCCCATGTTTCCAATGGAGCACCTCATGCCAGACCGTTCGCAAAAAAATAACTTGCCGAGTCATCCCTGGCGAGTGCCATTGCTGATAGCGGAATTTTTTGCCCTGGCCATCTTGCTGGGCTCCATGTTCATCTTCAGCGGCCTGGCTCGCGACGGCGCCACCTTCGATACCGGATGGCTGCTGATCCCCGCCGTCGCCAGTCTGGTGGTTTTTGTCAGCTTTATCGGATTGATGTACCTGCGCTGGGTCGCCGCGTCAGAAGCAGGCTCCGGAACCAGACAAAAAGTGGTATTTGCCCTTTTGACACTGACACTCCTGGGGATCTGGGCATTCAGTATTGTCCAGACCTGGTCAAGTATTACCGCAAACTCCTGACTTCAAACTGGACACCGTCATGATTCTGACCCGAAGCTGGCTGCTCACTACTGCACTTTTGCTAACATCAACCGCAACTTACAGCCAGGCACAAACCGGTCAGCGAGACGATCTCAACCCGCGAGACTGCGCGCTGATCCAGGACGGTGTCAAGCGGCTTGCCTGTTACGATGCCAACTTCGACCCCCAGCGGGCTCGGGAAAGGGCCAGCGAACGGGAAATTGAAGCCACTGAAACCGCGACGGAGATTCTTGAGACCGACGAGAACGGTCGAACCCGCCTGGCAGCTGAATCCGACGACGCCTCATCGGAAGACCCGGAGGCCGGCGAAGACACCGGCTTCATGAAATCCCAGATAAACCGTTATGTGGCCGCGGAGAAAGCCCTGTTCTCCTTCTCCGGTGGCTTTCTTTCCCACCGCCCCATGTATCTCATGCCTGCCACCTGGGCACATGAGCCTAACCAGACCCCCTTCAGCCCACGAACCGGGACGACCACCTACGACGACCCGCTGGAAAATGAGGAGGCCAAATACCAGATCAGCTTCAAGGTACCGCTGCTGACCGGCATTTTTGACGATCGCACCACATTCTGGTTCGGTTACACCCAACTCTCATTCTGGCAGATATACAACACGGATAACTCGGCCCCGTTCCGGGAGACCAACTACGAACCCGAGCTGTTTCTGAGGTATGACGCCGACCTGGACGTTGGACAAGGCACCTTCAATAGTATCTCGCTTGGCTTCAATCATCAGTCCAATGGACGTTCTGAGCCCGAGTCACGGAGCTGGAACCGGATTCTGAGCACCGTAACGTTCAGCTATGACCGCTGGCTGTTTATTGTATCGCCCTGGTACCGTATTCCCGAAAGCGAAGACGACAACCCGGATATTGAGCAGTATCTCGGCTATGCCGATTACTGGGCCATCTATAAATGGAACGACGACAGGACTGTTTCCCTCAAGTTGAGGAACAACCTGAAATCATCTGACAACCGGACATCGTTCGAGCTCGGCTACAGCTTTCCGATGGGTGGTGACCTGAAGGGCTACATCCAGTATTACAACGGTTACGGCGAAAGCCTGATTGACTACAACGAACGCATTCAACGCATCGGTATCGGCATAATGCTCAACGACTGGTTTTAACGCCAGCGTTGAGCAGAGGGGAACAGCTGAGCGATCAGCCTCCCCTTTTGTCCATCAGGCCTGATTCAGCCGATCCATTTCCGCCAGCAACTCTGCCGTTTTTGCTTTCATCAGCGGGATATCCGCACGGGACTCTACATTCAGGCGCACTACCGGCTCGGTGTTGGACATGCGAAGGTTGAAGCGCCAATCAGCAAATTCCACACTCAGACCATCAATATGGCTGACGGATTTGGCACGCGGCCCGTAAGTCGACTCGATGGCCGCAATCACCATGGCAGGATCATTGATAGTCCGGTTAATCTCACCGCTGGCAGGGTATGCCTCAATACGGGCGTCGATCAGGGAAGACAACGGCTGGCCCGACTGACATAGGCGCTCGGCAATCAGCAGCCAGGGAATCATTCCGCTGTCGCAGTAGGCAAAGTTCCGGAAGTAGTGGTGGGCGCTCATTTCACCCCCGTAAAGCGCGTCCTCGTCGCGCATCCGCTGCTTGATAAAGGCGTGACCGGTCTTGCTCTCGATGGCAATACCACCCGCAGCTTTCACCAGATCCTGGGTATTCCAGATCAGGCGGGGGTCGTGGATGATCTTGCCGCCGCCGGCCTTGCGCAGGAACTGATCCGCCAACAGGCCAACAATGTAATAGCCCTCAATAAACCGGCCGTTCTCATCAAAGAAGAAGCAGCGATCATAGTCCCCGTCCCAGGCAATGCCCATGGCGGCCTTGTTGGCAATCACTGCGTCTGCGGTCACCGCCCGGCTCTCTTCCTTAATCGGGTTGGGAACACCATTGGGAAAGTGGCCATCCGGCTCATGGTGCAAACGGATGTACTCGAATGGCAGGTGGGGCTCGAGCGCGTCCACGACCACGCCGGCACCACCGTTGCCAGCGTTAACCACAATCTTCAACGGTTTTAGTGAATCGGCGTCGATATAACCGAGCAAATGGTCGATGTAGGCGGCCTGGACTTCCAGCACCTCACTCCGGCCTTGCTCGGGAGCATCGGCAAAGGGCTCGAGAACGCGATCACGAATGGCATTCAGGCCATTGTCAGAACTGATCGGGCGGGACTCCGGCCCTACCATCTTCATGCCGTTATGATCCCGGGGATTATGGCTGGCGGTCACCATGATGCCACCGTCCATACCGTAATGGGACGTCGCGAAGTACACCTGCTCGGTGCCACACAGGCCGATATCGAAAACGTCCGCACCGGCCGCCATCAGCCCGGAACTCAGTGCTTCTGCAATTTCGGGACTGGAGAGACGGATGTCATACCCGACAATAACCTTGCGGGCACCGGTAATCTCCACATAGGCCCGCCCGATGAGTTCGGCCAGTTTCGGATTCAGTTGGTCAGGTACACGACCACGCAGGTCATAGGCTTTGAAGCAGGACAGGTCCATCACAATCTCCTTTTGACGCCCTTGGATTACGGAACGTGCTTTGAAAAAACGTGTCGGTATTATAGCTGCTCAGGCCGTTAACCGGATGTGAGGGTTATGTTAGGCATAGCGGCGGGACAAATGTGCACAGCTGAAGGGCAAACGCCGCAGTATGGCGCATACCCCCTCACCTGAGTTTTTGCTTACTCTGCGGCCGAGGACTGCAGCTGGACATAATTCTCGAGGCCCATTCTATCGATCATATCGAGCTGGGTTTCCAGCCAGTCGATGTGCTCTTCTTCACTGTCGAGAATGCCTCTGAACAATTCGCGGCTGGTGAAATCCTTTACGGTTTCGCAGTGGATAACCGCTTCTTTCAGATCTTTATGGGCGATCATTTCAAGGTTCAGATCGCATTCGATCATTTCCTTCACGTTCTCGCCAATCAACAACTTGTTGAGGTCCTGCAGGTTCGGAAGACCTTCAAGAAACAGGATGCGCTCGATCAGTTGATCCGCATGTTTCATTTCATCAATGGATTCTTCGTACTCTTTCGCTGCAAGCTTGGTGATGCCCCAATCCTTGTACATGCGCGAGTGCAGGAAGTACTGGTTGATGGCGGTCAGTTCATTGCCAAGTACCTTATTCAGGTACTGTATGACTTTCTTATCACCTTTCATGGTCGTCTCTCTCTCATTATCCCGATATTTTCACTAGGGTATCCCTATTCGCCGCGATAAAAAACCGCACCGGTGAACGATTCACAGATGAGAGCAGAACACGAAGAAAGGCTGTGCTGGAGGGAACCAAGGCTGAGAAGCGCTCAGAGACGCTTTTCAGGCTGGCTGGGCAAGCAGATTCGCAAGGCTCAGATAGTCCTGGGGCTGCGATTCCCGCAGAATTTCCCGGGCCATACAGGCACACCGACCGCACTGACGACCAACGCCCAGATCTTTGCCTAGCTGGCGCATGGATTGACAGCCATTTTCTGCTGCGTCACGAATCTGATGGTCGGTTACACCCGTGCAAAGACATACATACATAAGAAGACTCACTGGCCCCACGAAATGTATTGATAATTATTGTCATTCGCATGCAAGAATTCAAGTGCTTTGACGTAAATTAACGCAATTTCATAAAGCGAGCCGAAAAGCCAACGGCAACATCAGTGCGGTGAAAATACCGGTCAGCCCCATTCCCAGGGAAGCAAACGCACCCGCTGCCGGACTGATCTCGAACGCTCGGGCCGTACCAATGGCGTGACCGTTCAAACCCAGCGCCAGGCCCAGAATGCGCTCATCGGCAATCTTAAGCCATCGCCCCAGGAAATCGACACAAAGCGTAGCCACTACCCCGGTCACCAACAGACCACCCATCATCAGTGGAACCGAACCACCCAGCTGCTCGGTGATGCCAATAGCAATCGGCGCCGTAACCGATTTAGGGGCCAGCGAAGCCAGTACTTCCGGAGACGCCCCAAAAATGGCCGCCAGCCCCAATGCATAAAGTGCAGCCAGAGTAGCCGCCAATGGCAAGGTAAACAGGATGGGACGCCACAGGGCGCGGATATGATGTATTTGCTGGTATAACGGCACGCCCAGAGCAACGGTGGCGGGGCCAAGCAACACTGTCAGCCACTGGGCTTGTCCCCAGTAGATATTATAATCAACACCTGCCAGTGCCAGGCTGCCGGCCAGAAGCGTGGCCGAGATCAGTATCGGTGGTGTCCAGACCGGGCTGCCAAAAAGGCGAAACAGATAAATGCCTGCGAAATAAGCTGCCAGCGTCAAAGCAATGGCCAGGGAGGGACTTTGCAATAACGCCTGGGCCAGCAGATTAAATCTTTCCACCCAATCACTCACCGGTGTCACCCCCTGAAGCCGCGGGGGCAAAATGCCGCATCAGCAGTAATGTCGTCAGCACACTGAGAAAGGTGCCCAGTAACAAAGCCACACCAATCGCCAGCCACATGCCCGCAAAGACATCCGCCAGAAAAAACACCCCTACTACGCCCGGCATAATCAACAACACCAACACCGAGATGAAGGACTCACTGGCCACCGCGAGGCTGTCGCTGACCCGCCCCCACACCATCAGAAAGCCGGCGATCAGGATCATCCCCAACACACCCGCACTCACCGGCAAGCCAAAAAGCACCCGCAGGGCCTCCCCGAACAGGAAGAAAACCATCAAAACCAGAAAACCGCGCAACATCAACATAAGTGTTTTACTCTGCTGGCCCCATTAATTGCTTTACACTGCTCAACTAAACAGATTCACCCCAATGCAGGAAGCCCTATGGCGCTCAAAGCCACCATCTTCAAGGCAACGCTCAATATCGCCGATATGGACCGACACTACTATGGTGATCACCAGCTAACGTTGGCACGACATCCCTCGGAAAACGACGAGCGCATGATGATTCGCCTGCTGGCCTTCCTGCTGAACGCCAGTGAGGAACTGGAATTCACCAAAGGCATCAGCACCGACGACGAGCCGGACCTGTGGCAGAAAAGCCTCAGTGACGAAATCGAACTCTGGATAGAACTCGGCCTGCCCGATGAAAGCCGCCTGCGCAAAGCCTGCAACCGCGCCCGCAAAGTCATCCTTTATACCTACGGCGGCCGTGGTGTACCAGTATGGTGGGAAAAGCACCAGAGCAAGTTGAGCCGTTTTAACAACCTCAACATCATCAACCTGCCCCCGGAGGCCACCGAAGAACTCGCCAAATTGGCCGAACGCAACATGAGCCTGCAATGCACTATCCAGGATGGGGTAATCAGCATTGGCAACGAAAGCGCCCTGGTCTCCATCACCCCGGAGCAGCTTTACCCGCGCTGAGAAACAACCTCCGAGGGACTGGACAGCCACCCCCTTCGCACGTAAGATTGCGCACTCGAAATTGATGCAACAGTTTCACGCGCCCGTAGCTCAGCTGGATAGAGCGCTGCCCTCCGGAGGCAGAGGTCAGAGGTTCGAATCCTCTCGGGCGCACCATAATTATGAAGGACTTGCGTGAAAACGCAGGTCCTTTTTTATTGGCTGTGTCCAAATTGTGTCCATGGTGTGTCCAAGAGATTAGCCATGTTTCCTTCAATGGAATAATTCTGACCGTTGGCCTGAAACCAGAAACAGGTCACTTGGACACAAGTCAGCTGAGGTTTTCGTGATCCGGCCAACCTCGACCATATTCTCTTAGCTCCTCTGAACTGCAAACAACGGTCAAGCAACTCCCTTCCGGATGACGCTTGAGTCTTGTAAGGCCAGTGTAGAGCAGGGCCAAAGATTTTGAGGAGACCCGTTCGCCAACATAGATAACCAAAGAACGAGACTCCCAGCCCTTGAAGCTGTGCAGAGTGGTTGCTTTTACCCGTGCATCACCCATGTAAAATCCAACCTTTTGCCGCCGGCTCTCCTGATCATCCTGGTCATATGTATGAACCACCCGAACCCCTTTGCTCCCCAGCTTTTTGACTACCTTCAAACCGACTGAGCGGTTATTGCAGAGGAAGGTCGCGTCTGCGAACGCATAACTTTCACGTCCTCCATCTGTGAACATTCTCAGCAGCTCGTCTCTGCAGATATCTTCGGCATTGAGCTGGTTAGCTTGCACCCACCTGAGATCACAATGCTCAAGACCAAGATCAATCTGATCGTTCTTTGGCAGTATTCGCTCAGCCTCAGGTAAATATTGTTCAGCGAATGAGGCCGCCGTCTCCAAAGCTAAGCGAGGCATCCGATAACTAACGTCTAGCTCAGCCCACTTACCCAAAAAGCCTGCGCCCTTCATAATCTCATCCGTCCATGCACCTGCGGTCCCGTATATATCCTGTGTAGCGTCAGCCACCAAGAGCATTTCACCACCGGGTTTACAGACCTTTCGCAATGCAGACCACCACTCAGGACGAAAATCCTGGCCCTCATCCACCAAAATCGCGTCGTACTTTGGCGGAATAGAGTTTCGATCAAGCACGTCAACCACCAGAGATGGCAGCGTTTCGTTAAGCACGTCCTGCGGACTCGCATTGCTCCACAATGCCGAATACTCTGCTTCAGCATCGTTCTGTAGGCAGATCCTTTTACACCAGTGGTGAAAGTTCAACCACGTAATGTCAGAGCGCGTTTTACCCTGAGAGGTTGGCCAGCGAACAGCCACATCCATCAGGTAGTGCAACAAAGTGATATTGAAAGTCACAACCAGGACCTGTTTCCCTTGGCCCAGCAGTTCCGAAGCGCGGGCGGCTAACACCAAAGACTTTCCTGACCCGGCAGCTCCACGAATGCGTCGGTACCCGGAGTCTGTTCTACTGGTCACAAAGGCTCGCTGGTTCTTATCCAGTTCGATGGGCCGCCGTTGAGTTGAGGCAGCATCGGGTTCGATTAGCCAGTTCCGAAAATCCCTCGTGAGATCCTCATTCATCTGATAGGAAAACTTTCGATAGCTTTCTGGGAAGACCGCCTCAACATCACCCAACTCAAGGGGTTCAGCCCCTGAAATCGGATTGTAGGCTGGTGCCTCATGCATATTGCGGTATTCGAGACTTTTCTGGAAAAGCGCTTTAATGCGGGTATCACTGGCGTAAGGGAAAATCACCCCTGCTGTGATCGCCGCATAACCAGAGCGTTGTTTTAACCTTGGGCAGTAAAGATTGAAGATCTCTTCTTTGTACTGACGGATCTTTTCGATTGGGTTGTCGGACTGTCTGGAAAATCGTCTCCCATCTTTCTGGGCAAGCAGAATCGGAGATTGAAGGCCTCCCCTTTCCTCTACCCAATAATGCATGGCATCTAGGTTCCAGTCTTTCACCTCGAAAACGGCAATGCCAACATTTGGATTCAGTAGGACAAAGTCCGGCCTCAAGCCATTCAGGTGAGGCTGGATATAGATTTCCCACTCGATATCCAGATGCTCATCGAACAACTGAAAAACCTTCTTTTCGCCGGGCGTTAATGGCTGCCGAAGCTTTTCAAATTCTCGGCGTGGAGGTGATATGAAGCGGCTAGTTGTGCTCAAAACGCATCCTTACGAATAAAACAACGACTCAGGAAGTTTACGAGATACTAAATTCCTCCTCGAGACGCACTCCCTGAAGCTCTACGAATTGAGAAAACCGCTGTCGATAAACGGCCTCACCCAACAGATTCAGGTCGTCATGCTCGTGTTCGTTGCTTTCTTCAAATCCGTGACCAATCGACACTCCTCCCAATTCACTCAGTAAATAGCGATTATGGATGGCAGATTTACCCGTCTCCTGTATCTCTTTGAACGTAATTCTAGAAAAACTTTTCGCCAGGTCTGGTTGTTCTTCTATCAATTTTGTAGCCAAATACTTACATGAACGCGCGGTTTTTTTACTTCCATCGAAAAGAACATCGAAAGCTTTGTTTGGTGTTGGAGAGGATTCTAGACTTGCTTTGAGCAAAAGAATGAACGTTTTCCACATCCCCGCCTGGGTTCCAAAGTAAGGGTCAATCAACGTAATTGAGCTCGACAACCTTACAAACTCCCGTAGGTTTTGAGAAAGCTCTTCGGCAGTCCTCCTAACCGAAACCTGTGTCACAGAAGGGTCGAAACCCAGCTCGAAATCTTCTATACAAACCACCTTTGAATCCAAGGGTACTGGTGGCTTTCTATCCAGCAAAAAATGAATGCCAGAGAAGAAATTATTCTCAGCATTCTTCAGGTTTTCATGAAAGCTAATGGTCCCATCGAAAGCCAGCGATCTCTCAACTCGTCGCTCGCTTAACAATCCCAGCAGCTCCAAGAGCCTCATCTGGGCATGCTCTGAAGCGTCAGCCGATTGTTTGCTCAGAACCTGTTTGCGAAAACTTTTCATCTTTGGAAAGTTCCCTGCCACCCGCGGCGAAGGCAGCGAAAACTCCCTTAATAAATCCTTGTAATCTCTGCGAGTTTCGGCAACTTTCAATAGAAATTCTGGCTCGATCAGGTGTTCTACTATCATTAGAGAAGCTCCTCCCTTCTCTCAGGGAAAAAGCCCTGTGGCCAGCGAGATTTAAACTCACCGTCCTCGTCAATTTGGATCCGACGAATAGAGACTCCGTCCTCACCCGGCTCCAAATAAATGATCGAAATATCATCAGGCTCGACCGGTGGCATATCGTCCGGCAATCTGTTTTCTGTTGTTTCCCGAATTCGGCGAAGCAAGCGAAGAACCAGATGTTCGCTGTGAGTCTCAATAAGAAAGCTTGTTTTTTCAGTAGCGTGCAAAAGCATGTCCCCGATTGCCACCTGAACTCTTGGGTGAACATGAAGCTCTGGCTGTTCGCACGACACTAGACCGCTCTTGGCGATAAACGAAGCTACAACTAGGGGGAGCAATTGCGAAACGCCAACACCAATGTCAGAAGGCGCGACCTCAATTTCGTTAAGACTATCCCACAAAGTCAACGAGGTGGTCTGCGAGGAGGTTTCACCATAGTCGGGATCTGCTTTTTTTATCGCATAACCCGCCTCATTTATTTTTTCTAACAAAACGCCCATTCTTGTTTTCGTCGATTCGTTGGGGTTCTCCCCCAACTTCTCAGCCAATTCTTTTTCAAATGAACCGTCATTCCATGCCTCGGATATCTCTTGTAACTTTTCCAGACTACTGACCTTCCTGGCCGCTACAAACTTTGCTTTTTGCTCAATCATTTTGTAAACCAGCTGGTACCCCAAGTTCAATTTGTCAGCGTCAGCTATCCAATGATTTATCAAAGTATCTCTTTCAGGATCCTTTGCGGCGAGGACATCCCAGCAGGCCTTACCAGAATACCAATCTCCCTGAACTGGGTAGGCGCTAGCCTGGTAGGTCGAATCAGTAATGTGCCGCAAGGGGCCTATACACAGACTCTCATCGAGCAAGTCCAGAAGATTGTCGAGAGGTGCAACTAAAATGTCGCTGAGTATCTCTTCGACCACTCGGGTGTTCATGTCATCACTCAGGGAAAGACTGGTCTCTAAAGAACGCCCAAGCCTGGGAAGCGCCCCCACAAAGCCTTTAATGCCGAGTGTCTTAAATGAAGCAGGAGCGATACTGGAATCATCATTCATCGATGCTGATTCGTGCGACTTTGACACCATCGGCTGTATCTGGGTTAACTCATGAAGCTCGCTTTGAGGCGCTTCCTCGGAATAAGCCAACTCATCCAGATCAGGGCCCTCTTCATCTTCATTTTTAAGCACGTACTGAAGTAACGACGGATGAATAGCATGGCCCTGCTCAATTTGTTCAGACACCCATTCTTCAATCTCGTCATGGCTGAGCAACGGATGTTGGTAATTCAGGCCTGTGATCATGGGCTGTTTCAATCCCGAATCGCTGGTGACCTCCGCCATTTCAACACCATCAAACTCAACCGTATAACACGACACGTAAGCTGTATTTTTCGGATGAGACCAACTTAAATCCAATGTGACTTTCATCGTCTTAGCACATTGAGCAAGACCGATTAAATTACCGATCGGGCCAATTTCGCTGATGACCAAATCACTCACTTCGGAATAGGAAGCACCCAACTTCTCACCCAACTCAAACTCAATTGCGATCCGAAGCGTTTCGTCCAACCGTTTACCGCGCACCAGGTGCCGGAAGCCGCCCACGAAACGTTCCCCCATCGCATCGATTCGCTGGGGGTCGCACTGCCCTTTCGCCAGGATCTGCTGGACGTAAAAAAGCGCCATCAGAACCGTTGACCTGCTCCCCTCTGGCTTAACCATTTTCAGCTTAGTAATGTTCATCACAGCAGAGGACGATGAACATGAAAAAGCGATTTTCAGACGAGCAGATCATCAGCATTTTGAAGGAGGCCG
>NZ_VZZZ01000007.1 GCF_009193265.1 Marinobacter changyiensis | reverse complement strand
ACGTCGGAACGCAGTGACGACGGTCCCGAAGGGAGAAGGCCGTAAGGCCTGAGCAATGTAGGTCATCGTCAGGCTCTTAATACCCGAACCCCCGCCAGGAGACTGGCGGGGGTTTTTTAGTTGGGGGAAAAATATGTATAACAATCCTGTTTACCATTCTATGACGTTGGCCGCAGTAGCCGGCGGTAAGTCCACCTTGCTTTTGTTTTTTCGCTCTTTGTGGTGTTTAATCCAGCCCTGCACTCTGGATTTACTTAACAGGCGAGCATCATGAAAACTAAGGCTCTCATCAGTCGTTTATCTGACGGACTGGTCCATTCCGGCGCTTCCCTCGCGCTTGAGTTGGGGGTTAGTCGGACGGCCGTCTGGAAGCAGGTTGGGCGTGCTGCCGATAAAGGCTACCGCATAGAAACTATCCGTGGTAAGGGCTATCGTCTGGTCGACCCGGTGGACCTGCTTGATTCGGACCGGGTTCGTGCTATTTTGCCCCAGCATGTCAGCGGCCGTCTCAGGCTTGAAGTTAGGGAGTCGGTGGATTCAACAAATGCCGAAGTAATGCGGCTTCGTGCAGCTGGTAGTGACGAGCTGATCGTGTGTCTGTCGGATAAACAGACCGCGGGCCGAGGTCGCCGTGGAAAAGCCTGGCAGAGCCCCGAAGGGGAAAATATATACCTCAGCATGGGTTTGATGCTGAAAGGCGGCTTTGCGTCCCTTGAAGGTCTCAGTCTGGTTGTTGGTGTTGCGATTGCTGAAACACTGGAGTCTCTTGGTCTGGAAAGCGTGGGTTTGAAGTGGCCCAATGACCTGCAGTTTGACGGTCGAAAACTCGCTGGAATTCTCATTGAGTTGCAAGGGGAGCTCGAAGGCGCCGCCCAGGTCGTGGTGGGGATTGGTCTGAACGTGCATATGAAGCACGCCCAGGGCGTCGACCAGGCATGGACCAGCATGGATCTTGCCACCGGGGGAGGCGGTTCGGTGTGGGAGCGCAATCATATTGCCGCGGCGCTTATCGAGCACGTACTGGATGCAGTCGACAGTTTTTCGGAACACGGTTTTGGTATTTTTCGTGATCGATGGCAGCAGCGGGATGTATTTAAAAATAGAGTTCTGCAGTCCGTTCAAGGTAGCCACCGTGGTATCGGGCAGGGCATTAACGACATTGGCCACTACCTCCTTGAAACGTCATCCGGTGTCGAAGCCATACACGCTGGAGAAATCAGCCTGCGGGTGGAATCGTGAGGCTATTGATTGATGCCGGTAACACCCGGATTAAATGGCGATTACTCTCCGGTCAGGTGGTCATGGCTGTCGGTTATGGTGATTTGACCGACGCCAGCCTTTTTGCCGCGATCAAGTCAGGCGGGCAGGCTATCGAGCGTGTCAGCGTGTCGACTGTGCGCTCGGATAAAGACCGGAAAGTACTGGAGGGCCAGTTATCCGGCCTGACAGACGCCGTCGTTAACTTTTACGGGGCTGAGGCCCGCCGCGGTGAGCTCATCTGTGCCTATCCAGACCCCTCTAAAATGGGCGCAGACCGTTGGCATGGGATGTATGGGGCCTGGAACCGACTTCATCATGCCTTCGCTGTTGTAGATGCAGGTAGCGCGATCACTGTTGATTATGTCGACGACAGCGGCTTGCATGCTGGGGGTTATATTCTTCCGGGTCGGCGCCTGCATCTCCAGAGTCTCAGGCAAGACGTCGCCCGGGTAGGCTTCGAAGAACCCGAGTCGGCACTTTCAAACCCCGGCGTGAATACGACCGAATGCGTTCATCACGGCCTGACCTGGCTATGGGGCGGCGTAGTCGGTCAAGTACAGAGGGATTGTCGCGATCGGGCAATCAGCACCGTGCTGGTGACCGGAGGCGATGGAGAGCGATTTATTGAACTGGGTTTGGTGGCCGAATATCGCCCCCACCTGGTGCTGGAAGGGCTTGATGCGATTGATCAGGCAAGCCTGACATGAAATGGCTTGCTGCCATGCTGCTCATTGCGAATATCGCGCTGTGGTTTTATGGCGGTCAGGGAACAGCTGTGTCGACAGAAAGCCAGGCAGAGGGGCGGCTTCCCAGGGTGTCTGCATTGGAAGTTGTGCCGGCTGCGAACAGGAATGAGCAGTCAGGACACGATCTCAAAAGCGATGTAGTGGAACAATTGGTAATCGCAAATGACCGGGAGTTATCCGTGGATGGTCGCAAGGAGGCGCCAGTCTCGGAGCGCCAGGGCGTGGCAGTCTCGAATCAGGCCGAACAGGCAGAAGTTTGTATTGAGATCGGCTGGTTCGAGGATGAGGCTGCTGCTCGTGCTGCTGCGCGCACTCTCGGTGTAACAGAAGTCATTAAACGCATTCTGGCGGTTGAACGGCCGCGAGCGCCTTTCCATTGGGTGATTGTCCCTCCTGTGCCTTCGCGATCCGATGCCAACCAGCTCTACAGGGAGATTCGCTCCATGGGCATCGATGCCTATCTGGTGGCGCAAGGGGAGCAGAAAAACGCGATCTCTCTGGGATTGTTCGAATCCAGGGTGGCAGCGGAACGGGTTCTTGCACGAAGAAAAGCTCAGGAATTGGATGCAAAGCTGGTAACCTTCCCCCGAAATCGTATAAGCTACGCCCTCGTTTTTTCAGCAGTTTTACACTCCGACACAGAAGCAGGCAAATCGCTTTTGGGAGGGTACGAAGGGCAGTTTGACTCGGTAAAAATCAGTGAATGTGAAGGTGTTGCAACCGCTGATAAAAATCCGTAGTATACCGCCCTCGCTGAAGAGGCGAATGTGGGCTGGCGTAGCTCAGTTGGTAGAGCAGCTGACTTGTAATCAGCAGGTCGGGGGTTCGATTCCGTCCGCCAGCTCCATTTTTTGTTTTTGCGGCAGGTTCAAGCACGTCGAATCTGCTCTGGAGGGGTTCCCGAGTGGCCAAAGGGATCAGACTGTAAATCTGACGCGCAAGCTTCGCAGGTTCGAATCCTGCCCCCTCCACCACTTATTGCTCGCGGGCATCGTATAGTGGCTATTACCTCAGCCTTCCAAGCTGATGACGCGGGTTCGATTCCCGCTGCCCGCTCCAGTTTTCAGAGAAGTGTTTAGTAAGCGCTCATGTAGCTCAGTCGGTAGAGCACATCCTTGGTAAGGATGAGGTCACCGGTTCAATTCCGGTCATGAGCTCCATTATTTGTCCGGTCAACGTTATGAATGCGGGTTGATTAGGGAGATTGATCGAATGTCTAAAGCAAAGTTTGAACGTATTAAGCCGCACCTGAACGTGGGCACGATTGGCCACGTCGACCATGGTAAAACCACCCTGACAGCTGCGCTGACGCGTGTATGTCACGAAGTGTGGGGAACGGGTGAGTCACGTGCATTCGATCAGATCGATAACGCACCGGAAGAGCGCGCCCGTGGTATTACCATTGCGACCTCTCACGTTGAGTACGATTCTCCGACGCGTCACTACGCACACGTTGATTGCCCGGGCCACGCGGATTATGTGAAGAACATGATCACCGGTGCAGCGCAGATGGACGGCGCGATTCTGGTGTGCTCGGCCGCTGACGGCCCGATGCCGCAGACTCGCGAGCACATTCTGCTGTCTCGCCAGGTGGGCGTTCCTTACATCATCGTGTTCCTGAACAAGGCGGACATGGTGGATGATGAAGAGCTGCTTGAGCTGGTCGAGATGGAAGTGCGTGAACTGCTGAGCGTCTATGACTTCCCGGGTGACGATACGCCGATCATTATCGGTTCGGCGCTGATGGCGCTGGAAGGTAAGGATGACAACGAAATGGGCACCACAGCGGTCAAGAAGCTGGTGCAGGCCCTGGACGACTACATCCCTGAACCTGAGCGTGCGATCGACCAGCCGTTCCTGATGCCGATTGAAGACGTGTTCTCGATCTCCGGTCGTGGTACCGTTGTGACCGGTCGTGTTGAGCGCGGCATCGTCAAGGTTGGCGAAGAAGTTGAAATCATTGGCATCAAGGACACCGTCAAGACCGTTTGTACCGGTGTTGAGATGTTCCGTAAGCTGCTGGACGAAGGTCGTGCAGGTGAGAACGTTGGTGTGTTGCTGCGCGGTACCAAGCGTGACGACGTAGAGCGTGGTCAGGTTCTGGCCAAGCCGGGCACCATCAAGCCGCACACCCGCTTCGAGTCAGAAGTTTACGTGCTGAGCAAAGAAGAAGGTGGCCGTCATACGCCATTCTTCAAGGGGTACCGTCCCCAGTTCTATTTCCGGACCACTGATGTGACCGGGTCTTGTGAACTGCCGGAAGGTGTAGAGATGGTCATGCCTGGCGACAACGTTAAGTTGGACGTCACCCTGATTGCACCGATTGCAATGGAAGAAGGTCTGCGTTTCGCGATTCGCGAAGGCGGCCGTACCGTTGGTGCAGGGGTTGTTGCAAAGATCGTCGAGTAAGTTAGTGCGCTGAGTAGTATCGGTGCAGGCCAGTAGCTCAATTGGCAGAGCAGCGGTCTCCAAAACCGCAGGTTGGGGGTTCGATTCCCTCCTGGCCTGCCATTTTTAATCTTCCAGATACATAAGCTGATTCCTATGGAGTCAAAAGCAGAAAGTAGCTCCAGTCGTTTCGATGTCGTGAAATGGCTGGTTGTTTTTGCATTGGTAGCTGTCGGTGTTGTAGGCAACCAGTATTTCAGTGCTGAATCCGTTTTGTATCGGGTTTTGGCTCTCGTTGCTATTGCCTTAGTGGCTGCTTTTGTTGCCCTGCAGACTGATCGTGGTCGCCGATTTGCGACTTTGCTCAAAGAAGCGCGGGTTGAAATTCGAAAAGTGGTTTGGCCTACCAGGCCCGAATTAATACAGACGACCGTGATCGTTGTTATTTTTGTTCTGGTGGTTGCTCTTCTTTTGTGGGGTATGGACTCGCTGATCAGTTTGCTGGTCGCCGGATTTATCGGTTAAAAGGAGTGGGCAATGGCTAAGCGCTGGTACGTCGTTCACGCGTATTCTGGCTTTGAAAAGCAGGTTATGCGCACGCTCAAAGAGCGTGTTGCGCTCAACGAAATGGAAGATCGGTTTGGTGAAATACTGGTGCCAACCGAAGAAATCGTTGAGATGCGCGATGGTAAAAAACGCAAAAGCGAGCGTAAGTTCTATCCGGGATATGTACTTGTCCAGATGGAAATGGATGATGCGACCTGGCATCTGGTGAAAAATACGCCACGAGTGCTCGGCTTTATTGGCGGCACCAAAGATAAGCCTGCGCCAATTACGGAAAAAGAGGCAGACGCTATTCTGCGCCGGGTTGAAATGGGCGTTGATAAGCCGAAGCCCAAAACACTGTTTGAGCCGGGTGAGATCGTTCGGGTAACCGAAGGTCCATTTGCCGACTTTAACGGAGTGGTAGAGGAAGTTGACTACGACAAGAGTCGGGTCAAGGTTGCTGTGCTGATTTTCGGTCGCTCAACCCCCGTTGAACTGGAGTTCGGGCAGGTCGAAAAAGATTAACGGCGGCAGTTATGCTGATGGCTCGCGCACCTGAGTGACGCGGGCTTTTTGTGTCTCAACAGGGGAGCCGAAAGGCGATTGAACCCACCAGGAGAAAATCATGGCTAAGAAGATCGATGCCTATATAAAGCTTCAGGTTGCTGCCGGTAAGGCCAACCCGAGCCCCCCGGTTGGCCCCGCATTGGGTCAGCGCGGCGTAAATATCATGGAATTCTGTAAAGCCTTTAACGCTCAGACTCAAGACATGGAGCCCGGGCTGCCTATTCCGACAGTGATCACCGTATACAGTGATCGCAGCTTTACCTTCGTTACCAAAACGCCACCAGCGCCAGTGCTGCTGAAGAAAGCGGCTGGTATCAAGAGTGGTTCAGGTCGGCCAAATACCGAGAAAGTCGGTACCGTGACGCGCGCTCAGTTGGAAGAAATTGCCAAGACCAAAGAGCCGGATCTTACTGCTGCAGATATGGATGCTGCGGTCCGTACCATCGCTGGAACTGCCCGTAGTATGGGCCTGAACGTGGAGGGCCTGTAAGATGGCAAAGTTAAGCAAGCGTCAAAAGCTGATCAGTGAAAAAATAGATGCCACCCGTGCCTATTCTGTTGAGGAAGCTGTGGCGCTTCTGACCGAATTGGGGCAGACGGTCAAGTTCAAAGAATCAATTGATGTTGCGATTAATCTGGGTGTGGATGCGCGTAAATCCGACCAGGTTGTTCGTAGCAGCACGGTTCTTCCCAACGGTACGGGTAAAACTGTACGCGTTGCAGTGTTCACGCAGGGTGCTAATGCTGAGAAAGCACTTGCAGCCGGTGCCGACATCGTCGGAATGGACGATCTCGCGGATGAAGTTAAAAAAGGCAATATGAATTTTGATGTGGTTATTGCCACTCCGGATGCCATGCGCGTAGTAGGGCAGCTTGGCCAGATCCTGGGCCCTCGTGGTTTGATGCCTAATCCGAAGGTTGGCACAGTAACCCCGGACGTTGAAACAGCGGTTAAAAATGCCAAGGCCGGTCAGGTTCGTTACCGCACCGACAAGAACGGCATCATTCATTCGCCTCTGGGCAACGTAGAATTTACTGCAGAATCGATCAAGGAAAACCTTGAATCGCTGATCGCAGATCTGAAAAAAGCCAAGCCCTCGTCAGCAAAAGGCATTTACCTTAAAAAGGTTACGCTATCGACGACGATGGGTCCTGGTTTGACTATCGATCAAGGCGGTCTGAGTATCTGATCGCTGAAATCGGTAGAAGCTTTGTAGTCTAGGCGGAAGCCAAGGCTGTCAAAGACCGCAGGCCCCCGAGGCTCGAAAGGGCTACAAGGGTTAAAGCAACGCCTGCGCAGACGGTGTGAAGACGTTCTCTCTGAACCCAAACACCGTTACGGCGCCCGCAAGGGCAATATGGGTTTGCCGGTTTTATTCCGGCGAAATCGAGGAGAAATCCAGTGGCAATTAGACTCGAAGACAAGAAAGCGATCGTCGCTGAAGTCAACGAGACTGCCGGTGGTGCTCTGTCTGTCGTATTGGCCGACTACCGTGGTGTCACCTCTGGTGATATGACGGCGTTGCGTGCTAAGGCTCGTGCTGAGCAGGTTCGCCTGAAGGTTGTTCGTAACAACCTGGCAAAACTTGCAATTGCGGGTACTGAGTTCGAATGCATCAAAGATGTATTGGTTGGTCCGACAATTCTGGCGTTCTCTATGGAAGATCCCGGTGCGGCCGCAAGGTTGCTGAAGGATTTTGCGAAAGAGAAAGAGGCATTTGAGATCAAGGGTCTGGCTGTTGGCGGTGTGCTGATGGCTGCAGATCAGATTGACCGCCTCGCCAAGCTCCCGACACGCCATGAGGCGTTGACGATGCTGGCAGCCGTAACACAGGCACCGATTACCAAGCTCGCACGGACACTGAACGAAGTTCCTTCGAAAGTGACTCGTGCTGTAGCGGCAGTTCGCGACCAGAAGCAAGAAGCTGCTTGATTCTGTTGAACACCATTTTTATATTTTTGGGAGAAAGTCATGGCTCTGTCTAAAGACGATATTTTGAATGCAATTGCTGAAATGAGCGTAATGGATGTTGTTGCGCTTGTTGAGGCAATGGAAGAGAAGTTTGGCGTATCAGCTGCTGCAGCGGTTGCTGCTGCACCGGCTGCAGCTGAAGCTGCTGTAGTTGAAGAGCAGACTGAGTTTGACGTTATTCTGACCGGTCCTGGTGAGAAGAAAGTCAACGCCATCAAAGCTGTTCGTGAGCTGACAGGTCTCGGCCTGAAAGAAGCGAAGGAAATGGTCGACAGTGCTCCTTCCACTATCAAGGAAGGCGTAAACAAGGCCGACGCCGACGCTGCGAAGAAAAAGCTTGAGGAAGCAGGCGCTTCAGTTGAGCTTAAGTAATAGCGCTCTGATGATCGCTACCATGCCTTAGGCATGGGAGGGCTGGTGGCCATGCGCCACCGGCCTTTTTCTGTTGTATATGCTATAGAGAAGGTGGCTCCTACATTGAAAGACAACTATCTCTATAACCTACAGCCCAAGTCTTGTTCAAGACGGCGCAATAAGCCGAGCAATTCGGCCCCGAAGCAGGAAAATGGTTGCTTCTTGATACCAGGTATCAGGTCTAAAGCTGGGGAATGCAGATGACTTACTCCTATACTGAGAAAAAGCGGATCCGCAAAGATTTTAGTAAATTGCCGACCGTGATGGATGTCCCCTATTTGCTGTCTATACAGCTTGATTCATATCGGGACTTCCTGCAAATGGAAGCGGCTGGCGATGCCCGTCAGGAAACTGGCCTGCACGCAGCTTTTAAATCCGTATTCCCGATTGTCAGCTATTCCGGCAATGCGGCACTCGAATACGTGAGTTACCGCATTGGCGAGCCGGTATTTGATGTCAAGGAATGCCAGCTGCGGGGTGTTACGTACGCAGCACCGCTGCGAGTCAAAGCACGTCTGATTATCTACGATAAAGAGTCGTCCAATAAAGCGATCAAAGACATCAAGGAGCAGGAAGTCTACATGGGCGAAATGCCCCTGATGACCGAAAATGGCACCTTTGTTGTTAACGGTACCGAGCGGGTAATTGTCTCCCAGCTGCACCGTTCGCCGGGCGTGTTCTTTGATCATGACAAAGGCAAAACCCATTCCTCCGGCAAGCTGCTCTATTCCGCTCGGGTGATTCCTTACCGTGGTTCCTGGCTCGACTTTGAATTCGATCCGAAAGACTGCGTGTTCGTGCGGATTGACCGTCGTCGTAAACTGCCGGCTACAATCCTGTTGCGGGCCCTGAGTTTCACCTCCGAGCAAATGCTCGAGATGTTTTTCGATACCAGCAAATTCCGCATTGGTGCCGAAACCTGCAAGCTGGAACTGGTGCCCAGTCGTTTGCGTGGTGACATTGCCACGTTCGATATCAAAGACAAAGACGGCAGTATCATTGCTGAAGAAGGTCGTCGGATTACCGCTCGTCATATCAAGCAGCTTGAAAAGTCGGGCATGACAGAGTTGGAAGTTCCGACCGAATACCTGTACGGCAGGGTGCTTGCCCGTGATCTGGTTGATACCAAGACCGGTGAAGTCCTCGTTGAGTGTAACACTGAGCTGACAGACGAAATTGTCGAAAAGATTCTCGGTGCCGGGGTTGATGAAATCGATACCCTGTACACCAACGATCTCGACTGCGGTCCGTTCATGTCCGATACCCTTCGCATCGATCCGACTCGCACGCCATTGGAAGCGCTGGTCGAAATCTATCGCATGATGCGTCCGGGCGAGCCACCGACGAAAGAGTCTGCAGAAAACCTGTTCAATAACCTGTTTTTCTCGGAAGAGCGTTACGATCTGTCATCTGTTGGTCGGATGAAGTTGAATCGGCGCCTGGGTCGCGAAGAGAGCACCGGTGCTGGCATACTGACCCACGACGACATTATTGATGTACTCAGAACCCTGATCAACATCCGTAACGGTCAAGGCATTGTCGACGACATTGATAACCTCGGTAACCGTCGCATTCGGTCCGTTGGTGAAATGGCTGAAAATCAGTTCCGGGTAGGTCTGGTTCGCGTTGAGCGTGCCGTGCGTGAGCGTTTGAGTCTTGCCGAAAGTGAAGGCCTGATGCCGCAGGATCTGATAAACGCGAAGCCTGTGGCTGCGGCGGTTAAGGAGTTCTTTGGCTCCAGTCAGCTGTCTCAGTTTATGGACCAGAACAACCCGCTGTCCGAGGTTACCCACAAGCGTCGTGTGTCTGCACTCGGCCCCGGTGGTCTGACTCGTGAGCGTGCCGGTTTTGAAGTTCGTGACGTGCATCCTACGCATTACGGTCGGGTCTGCCCGATCGAGACGCCGGAAGGTCCGAACATCGGCTTGATCAACTCGTTGGCCACTTATGCCCGCACTAACTCCTACGGCTTCCTTGAGAGTCCGTACCGGAAAGTTATTGATGGTCAGGTAACTGACGATATTGTGTATCTGTCCGCGATTGAGGAAAGCAATTTCATCATCGCCCAGGCCAGCGCGGCGGTAGATGATGATAACCGTCTGGTGGATGAACTGGTTACCGTACGACACCAGAACGAATTCACGGTAACGCCGCCGGAAAACGTCAACTTCAAAGACGTTTCTCCTCGTCAGGTGGTTTCGGTTGCGGCTTCTCTGATTCCGTTCCTGGAACACGATGACGCTAACCGCGCCCTGATGGGCTCCAACATGCAGCGTCAGGCTGTGCCGACATTGCGTGCTGACAAGCCGCTGGTGGGTACTGGTATCGAACGTATCGTGGCCCAGGACTCCGGTGTATGTGTCATGGCCCGTCGTGGCGGCGTGATCGAAAGTGTTGACGCGGCCCGCATTGTGGTTCGGGTTAATAACGAAGAGACCGATGCAGGCGATGCCGGTGTGGATATATACAACCTCACCAAATACACCCGTTCCAACCAGAACACCTGTATCAACCAGCGCTCAATCGTCAAGCAGGACGATGTTATTGCCCGTGGTGACGTACTGGCGGATGGTCCATCAGTGGATTTGGGTGAGCTGGCTCTGGGTCAGAACATGCGAATCGCATTCATGCCCTGGAATGGCTACAACTTCGAAGACTCCATTCTGGTGTCTGAAAAGGTAGTCGTTGACGATCGTTTCACTACGATTCATATCCAGGAACTGACCTGCGTTGCTCGTGATACCAAGCTGGGTAGTGAAGAAATCACCGCTGATATTCCCAACGTTGGCGAAAGCGCGCTCTCAAAGCTGGACGAGTCAGGCGTTGTGTATATCGGTGCGGAAGTCGGACCGGGTGATATTCTGGTCGGCAAAGTTACTCCCAAGGGAGAGACGCAGCTGACGCCGGAAGAGAAGCTGCTGAGAGCAATCTTTGGCGAGAAGGCATCGGATGTAAAAGATACCTCAAGCCGGGTATCAACAGGTACTCATGGTACCGTCATCGATGTTCAGGTGTTCACTCGCGATGGTATCGAGAAAGATCAGCGTGCGCTGGCCATCGAGAAGGAGCAGCTCGATCAATACCGGAAAGATCTTAAAGATGAATACCGTATTGTTGAAGGCGCGACCTTTGAGCGCTTGATGAATGCACTTCAAGGTCAGGAAGTCATCAGTGCGCCGGGTCTGAAAAAGGGTGCCAAGCTTGAGCAGGCATTCCTGGCTGAACTGCCGAGGGATGAGTGGTTCAAGCTGAGACTCAAGGACGAAACGCTCAACGAATTACTTGAGAAGTCCGAGCAGGGTCTGGTTGATCGTAAGAAAGACCATGAGGGTCGCTTTGAAGACAAAAAGCGCAAGTTGCAACAAGGTGACGATCTGGCACCGGGTGTTCTGAAGATCGTTAAGGTCTATCTTGCTATCAAGCGTCGTATCCAGCCCGGTGATAAAATGGCTGGCCGACATGGTAACAAGGGTGTCATATCGGCGGTAATGCCGGTCGAAGACATGCCTTACGATGCCAATGGTGAGACGATCGACATCGTGTTGAACCCGCTGGGTGTGCCTTCACGAATGAACGTGGGTCAGGTGTTGGAAACTCACCTGGGTGCGGCTGCCAGAGGTCTTGGGGTCAAGATCAACGGTATGTTGGAAGCGCAACGCAAGGTCGCTGACATTCGTGAGCTGCTGGACAGGATCTACAATCACAGCGAAGAAGTGGCGCGGGTTGATCTCGACAGCCTTTCTGATGCTGAGATCCTGGAGTTGGCTGACAATCTGCGCGAAGGCGTTCCGATGGCAACGGCGGTATTTGACGGCGCCAAGGAAGCCGAGGTCAAGCATATGCTTGAGCTTGCAGACATGGATACCAGTGGACAGGTCATGCTGTATGACGGCCGTACAGGGAATACGTTCGATCGCCCTGTAACTGTTGGTTACATGTACATGCTCAAGCTGAACCACTTGATCGACGACAAGATGCATGCGCGTTCTACCGGTTCGTATAGCCTGGTTACCCAGCAGCCGCTGGGTGGTAAGGCGCAGTTCGGTGGCCAGCGCTTCGGTGAGATGGAAGTCTGGGCCCTCGAGGCCTACGGTGCGGCGTATACGTTGCAGGAAATGCTTACCGTGAAGTCTGATGATGTCAATGGTCGGACCAAGATGTACAAGAACATTGTCGATGGTGATCATCGTATGGAGCCGGGCATGCCCGAATCCTTCAACGTTCTTGTCAAGGAAATTCGCTCGCTGGGTATTGACATCGAGCTGGAATCCGACTGAGCCGAATTGTTTTTTGGCAGCGTGAGCGGACACCGTCTGGTGTCCGCCCGAGATTAACGCCATCCGGAGCTGTTACTGATGAAAGATTTACTGAATCTTCTCAAGAGCCAGAACCAGAAGCAGGAATTTGATGCCATCCGTATAGGACTGGCATCCCCTGATATGATTCGCTCATGGTCCTTTGGTGAAGTTAAAAAACCAGAGACCATAAATTACCGCACGTTCAAGCCTGAGCGTGACGGCCTGTTCTGCGCCAAGATCTTTGGCCCGATCAAGGATTACGAGTGCCTGTGCGGCAAGTACAAGCGCCTCAAACACCGTGGTGTGATCTGTGAAAAGTGCGGCGTTGAAGTCGCGCTGGCCAGCGTTCGTCGTGAGCGCATGGGCCACATTGAGCTGGCCAGTCCGGTCGCTCACATCTGGTTCCTGAAGTCACTGCCTTCCCGTATCGGCCTGATGCTTGATATGACACTGCGTGATATCGAGCGGGTGCTGTATTTCGAGTCGTTTATCGTTATTGATCCAGGCATGACCACCCTCGAGCGTGGTCAACTGTTGAACGATGAGCAGTATTACGAAGCACTGGAAGAGTTTGGCGACGAGTTTGATGCGCGCATGGGTGCTGAAGCTGTCAAGGCCCTGCTGGAAGATATTGATCTCCAGGAAGCGGTCGATGGCCTGCGTGAAGAGATTCCCCAGACCAACTCGGAAACCAAGATCAAGAAGTTCAGCAAGCGTCTCAAGATTCTTGAGGCCTTCCTGAACTCCGGCAATCGCCCGGGCGATATGATCATGACCGTTCTGCCGGTGCTGCCGCCAGATCTGCGTCCGCTGGTGCCGCTGGATGGTGGCCGTTTCGCGACGTCTGACCTGAACGATCTGTACCGTCGGGTGATTAACCGGAATAACCGCCTCAAGCGCCTGCTGGAGCTGAATGCGCCGGATATTATTGTGCGCAACGAGAAGCGCATGCTGCAGGAAGCCGTGGATGCGCTGTTGGATAACGGCCGTCGTGGTCGTGCCATTACAGGCACCAATAAGCGTCCTCTGAAGTCCCTGGCCGATATGATCAAGGGCAAGCAGGGCCGTTTCCGGCAGAATCTGCTGGGCAAGCGTGTGGATTACTCCGGCCGTTCAGTCATCGTGGTTGGACCCTATCTGCGGCTGCACCAGTGTGGTCTGCCGAAAAAAATGGGTCTGGAGCTTTTCAAACCGTTCATTTTCGCCAAGCTTGAGCATCGCGGACTCGCGACAACGATCAAAGCTGCGAAGAAGATGGTTGAGCGCGAAGAAGCAGTTGTCTGGGACATCCTGGACGAGGTTATTCGCGAGCACCCGATCATGCTTAACCGGGCACCCACGTTGCACCGTCTCGGTATCCAGGCGTTTGAGCCGGTATTGATCGAAGGCAAGGCGATTCAGCTGCACCCCTTGGTGTGTGCCGCCTACAACGCCGACTTTGACGGTGACCAGATGGCGGTGCACGTACCGCTGACTATTGAAGCCCAGCTCGAAGCCCGTGCGTTGATGATGTCAACTAACAACGTGCTGTCGCCTGCGAACGGCGAGCCGATTATCGTGCCTTCCCAGGACGTGGTTTTGGGGCTGTACTACATGACCCGTGAGCGTAAGACCGCCGGGGGTGAAGGGATGATCTTTGCTGACACCAAAGAGGTGCATCGCGCCTACGGTGCGGGCAAGGTGGATCTGCAGGCCAAGATCAAGGTGCGTGTGAAAGAAGTGACACCTCTGGTCGAGGGCAGTGACGAGCAAACCACGACCTACAGCATCGTCGATACGACGGTGGGTCGGGCTTTGCTGTTTGATATCGTGCCTGACGGCATGCCGTTTGATATCGTCAATCGCCCCATGGTCAAGAAGGCAATCTCCAATCTGATCAACGTGTGCTATCGCACCGTGGGTCTGAAAGAGTCGGTAATCTTTGCTGACCAGCTCATGTACACCGGTTTCTATTATGCGACCGTGTCCGGAACCTCAATCGGCGTCAACGATTTCGAGATTCCTCCCGAAAAGTACGAGATGGTCGATGCGGCAACAGCCGAAGTCAAGGAAATCGAAACCCAGTACGCTTCTGGTCTGCTGACCCAGGGTGAGAAGTACAACAAGGTTATCGATATCTGGTCCCGTGCCAACGACAAAGTGTCGAAGGCCATGATGGATCGCCTGTCGAAAGAACAGGTTATTGGTCCTGACGGTAAGCCGGTCAAGGGCGAGGACGGCGAATTCCTGACACAGGAGTCGTTCAACTCGGTCTATATGATGGCTGACTCCGGGGCGCGGGGCTCGGCTGCCCAGATACGTCAGCTGGCGGGTATGCGTGGCCTGATGGCGAAGCCGGATGGCTCCATCATTGAAACGCCGATCACGGCGAACTTCCGTGAAGGTCTGAACGTTCTTCAGTACTTTATCTCGACTCACGGTGCCCGTAAGGGTCTGGCTGACACCGCCCTGAAAACTGCGAACTCAGGTTACCTGACGCGTCGTCTGGTGGATGTCTCCCAGGATCTCGTGGTGACGGAAGTAGACTGCGGCACCAGCGAAGGTCTGCTGATGACGCCCCACATCGAAGGTGGGGACGTGGTTGTGCCGTTGGGCGATCGTGTTCTCGGCCGCGTTACGGCTCGAGACGTGTTCACCCCCACCGACAAAGACAATGCGGTTGTCGAAGCCGGCACCCTGCTTGATGAGAAGACCATCGAGAGAGTTGAGCGGGCTGGTGTGGATGAGATCTGGGTTCGCTCTGCGATCAGTTGTGAAACCAGGCACGGTGTCTGTGCCAGCTGTTACGGGCGCGATCTTGCCCGTGGTCACCTGGTCAACGTCGGCGAAGCGGTCGGTGTTATCGCAGCCCAGTCCATCGGTGAGCCAGGCACACAGCTCACCATGCGGACATTCCACATCGGTGGTGCGGCGAGCCGGGCATCTGCCGTCGATAACATTCAGGTCAAGCATGGCGGTACGGTTCGCCTGCATAACCTGAAGTCGATCGAACGGACAGATGGTACCTTGATCGTTGTTTCCCGTTCTTCCGCATTGGCCGTCGCTGATGACCAGGGTCGTGAGCGCGAGTGGTACAAGCTTCCTTACGGCGCGATGTTGACTGTCAAGCATGGCGACACGGTTGAAGCGGGTGTTGCAGTCGCCAAGTGGGATCCGCACACTCACCCCATCGTCGCTGAGGGCGTTGGTACGGCACAGTTCGTTGGCATGGACCAGGGCATTACCGTCCGTACCCAGACCGATGAGCTGACCGGTCTCTCCACGGTTCAGGTCATCGATCCGAAGGAGCGTCCTGCGGCGGGTAAAGATATCCGTCCCATGGTTCAGCTGCTGGACGACAAGGGTGACGAGGTTGTATTGCCGGGTGGTAGCCCTGCGCAATTCTTCTTGCCGGCGAATGCTCTGATCACCATCAACAATGGTGGCAAGGTTGAGCTCGGTGACGTGGTTGCGAGGATTCCGCAGGCAAGCTCGAAGACCCGGGACATCACCGGTGGTCTGCCCCGCGTTGCCGACCTGTTCGAAGCGCGGCGCCCGAAAGAGCCCTCAATTCTGGCTGAAATCAGCGGTGTGGTGTCTTTTGGTAAAGAAACCAAGGGCAAGAAGCGCCTGGTTATTTCGCCAAGAGAAGATGACGCCTATGAAGTGCTGATTCCGAAGTGGCGTCAACTTAACGTCTTTGAAGGCGAGACGGTTGAAAAGGGCGAGGTTATTGCTGATGGCCCTTCTAACCCTCACGACATCTTGCGCCTGCTGGGTGTGGTTGCGTTGGCGAAGTACATCACCAACGAAATTCAGGACGTTTACCGTCTGCAGGGCGTTGTGATCAACGACAAGCATATCGAAGTTATCGTTCGTCAAATGCTTCGTAAGGTTGAAATCACCAATGCTGGTGAGACCGGCTTCATGAACGGCGATACCGTTGAGTATCACCAGTTTATCGAGGCCAATGCTGAAGCGGTTAAAACCGATAGGCAGCCAGCCAAGTGTGAACGACTGTTGCTCGGCATCACCAAGTCGTCACTGGCGACCGAATCGTTTATCTCGGCAGCTTCGTTCCAGGAAACCACTCGGGTTCTTACGGAAGGCGCGGTCACAGGCAAGCGGGACTATCTGCGCGGCCTGAAGGAAAACGTGGTGGTCGGTCGATTGATTCCTGCCGGTACTGGCCTGGCCTATCACGCCGAACGCAAGCGTAAGCGTGAACTTGAAGAGCAGGGCGTGACCGCGGAAGATGTCGCAGAGGCGCTGAGCGCAGAGCTCAACCGCTAACCCCCGGTTTTCACGGATGGGTAGTTGGTCAAAAAGAAATCAGTCATCTTGACTGCAGAGGGGCGCAGGCTTACACTTGCGTCCCTTAAATTTTGCCCTTAGGGGTAAGTTTCAATGATCCAGTTTTTTGGAGTTTGCTTACATGGCAACGATTAATCAGTTGGTACGTAAGCCTCGTAAACGCAAAGCGGCAAAAAGCGACGTTCCGGCGTTGCAAAGTTGTCCGCAGCGTCGGGGTGTATGCACTCGTGTATACACTACCACGCCGAAGAAGCCAAACTCAGCACTCCGTAAGGTGTGCCGTGTGCGTCTGACCAACGGTTACGAGGTTTCCTCATACATTGGTGGTGAAGGTCACAACCTTCAGGAGCACAGTGTTGTGCTTATCCGTGGCGGTCGAGTAAAAGACCTTCCGGGTGTGCGCTATCACACTGTTCGCGGAACGCTGGACACCCAGGGTGTACAGAACCGTAAGCAGGGCCGCTCCAAGTACGGTGCAAAACGACCCAAGTCCTGATGTCCCTCGCGGGTATCTTTTATCGTTGTTGTTAACGGTGAGAGTAAGGCTGAGTAGCTATTGCTATCTCAGGGGTTCCTGAAGACCTTTTGATAATAAGGGCTTATCGATGCCTAGAAGAAGAGTTGCAGCTAAACGGGATATTATCCCGGATCCGAAATTCCACAGCCAGCGGCTGGCCAAATTCATCAATCACGTGATGGAAAGTGGCAAGAAGTCCGTTGCTGAGCGCATTGTCTATGGCGCGCTCGATATTGTGGCGGATAAATCCAAAGACGAGCCCATCGAAATGTTCGAGAAGGCGCTGGAAAACATCCAGCCTATGGTCGAAGTTAAGTCCCGCCGTGTAGGTGGTGCGACCTATCAGGTGCCTGTAGAGGTGCGGCCTTCCCGTCAGAACGCGCTGGCGATGCGCTGGCTCGTAGAATTTTCACGGAAGCGTGGTGAAAAGTCCATGGCGCAGCGTCTGGCAGGTGAAATCCTGGATGCCGCTGATAGCAAGGGCTCCGCTGTTAAGAAGCGCGAAGATGTTCATCGCATGGCAGAAGCCAACAAGGCCTTCTCTCACTTCCGTTTCTAAATAGCCGAGGTTTATTACAGTGGCACGTAAGACTCCGATCAAGAGATACAGAAACATTGGTATTGTTGCGCACGTTGATGCGGGCAAAACCACCACCACCGAGCGGGTTCTGTTCTATACAGGCATTTCCCACAAGATCGGTGAAGTTCACGATGGCGCCGCCACCATGGACTGGATGGAACAGGAGCAGGAGCGTGGTATTACCATTACGTCTGCTGCAACGACCTGTTTCTGGCAGGGCATGGATAAGCAATACCCCGAGCACCGCATCAACATCATCGACACCCCGGGTCACGTTGACTTTACCATCGAGGTAGAGCGTTCGTTGCGGGTGCTTGACGGTGCGGTCGTGGTATTTTGCGGCTCGTCCGGTGTTGAACCGCAGTCTGAGACGGTATGGCGTCAGGCCAACAAATACGAAGTCCCTCGGATGGTGTTCGTCAACAAGATGGACCGGGCCGGCGCTAATTTCCTGCGGGTTGTAGAGCAGATCAAGAAACGTCTGGGTGCGACACCCGTTCCGATCCAGTTGCCTATCGGCGCTGAGGAAGACTTCAAGGGCGTAATCGATCTCATCCGTATGCGGGCCATCTACTGGAACGAAGAAGATTCCGGTATGACCTACGACGAGCGCGAGATCCCGGCAGAACTGCAGGACGAGTGCGCCAAATACCGGGAGCTGATGGTAGAAGCCGCAGCGGAAGCCAACGAAACGCTCATGGATAAGTACCTTGAGGGTGGCGAGCTCACCAACGACGAGATCAAGCACGGGCTGCGTGCGCGTACGCTGGCAAATGAAATCGTCTTGGCCACTTGCGGTTCTGCGTTCAAGAACAAAGGTGTTCAGGCAGTGCTGGATGCGGTCATCGAATTTTTGCCTGCGCCGGACGAAGTCAAGCCGATTCACGGTATCGTTGATGAGGACGGCACAGAAGAAGTGCGTCCTGCTGATGATGATGCGCCGTTCTCGGCACTGGCATTTAAGATTGCAACGGATCCCTTCGTGGGTACGCTGACCTTCTTCCGTGTTTATTCCGGCCGGCTGGAATCGGGCCAGGCCGTGTATAACTCGGTCAAGCAGAAGAAAGAGCGTGTTGGTCGTATGGTGCAGATGCACTCAAAAGACCGTCAGGAGATCAAGGAAGTTTTGGCTGGCGATATAGCGGCTGCGATCGGCCTCAAGAGTGTGACCACAGGTGACACCCTTTGCGCCGAAAACGCCAAAATTGTCCTCGAGAAGATGGAGTTCCCCGAGCCGGTTATTTCGGTAGCGGTAGAGCCGAAATCAAAAGCTGACCAGGAAAAAATGGGCGTGGCGCTGGGCAAGCTGGCTCAGGAAGATCCGTCATTTCGTGTGCGCACGGATGAAGAGTCTGGCCAAACCATTATTTCCGGCATGGGTGAGCTGCACCTGGACATCATCGTCGATCGTATGCGTCGCGAGTTTAAGGTTGAAGCTAACATCGGTAAGCCTCAGGTTGCCTACCGTGAGTGTATCCGCAAGTCTGTGGACGTCGAAGGCAAGTTTGTTCGTCAGTCCGGTGGTCGTGGCCAGTACGGTCACGTTCATGTAAGGCTTGATCCATTGCCCCTGGACGATGAAGATGGCGAAAACTTCATCTTTGTTAACGAAGTGGTAGGTGGTGCCGTACCAAAGGAATACATTCCGGCGGTTCAGCAGGGTATTTATGAGCAGATGCAGAATGGTGTGTTGGCGGGTTATCCGCTGCTGCGCATCAAAGCTACGCTTCATGACGGCTCTTACCACGATGTCGACTCCAACGAGATGGCGTTCAAGATTGCTGGCTCCATGGCAATGAAGAAAGGTGCTCTGGAAGCTAATCCGGCCCTGCTTGAACCGCTCATGAAAGTCGAGGTGATTACGCCGGAAGACTACATGGGTGATGTTGTTGGCGATCTTAACCGTCGTCGCGGCCTGATTTCAGGCATGGAAGACGGTCTTGCGGGCAAGATTGTCCGTGCAGAGGTTCCGTTGTCGGAGATGTTCGGTTATGCCACCGACCTGCGTTCTGCTACACAGGGAAGGGCGTCTTACGTTATGGAGTTTTCCAGATATATGGAAGCGCCGTCGAACATTGCCGAAGCGATCATTAAAAAGGGTTGATTCCCGGACTTAAGAAACAGTAAGAGGTATAACCGTGTCTAAAGCAAAGTTTGAACGTATTAAGCCGCACCTGAACGTGGGCACGATTGGCCACGTCGACCATGGTAAAACCACCCTGACAGCTGCGCTGACGCGTGTATGTCACGAAGTGTGGGGAACGGGTGAGTCACGTGCATTCGATCAGATCGATAACGCACCGGAAGAGCGCGCCCGTGGTATTACCATTGCGACCTCTCACGTTGAGTACGATTCTCCGACGCGTCACTACGCACACGTTGATTGCCCGGGCCACGCGGATTATGTGAAGAACATGATCACCGGTGCAGCGCAGATGGACGGCGCGATTCTGGTGTGCTCGGCCGCTGACGGCCCGATGCCGCAGACTCGCGAGCACATTCTGCTGTCTCGCCAGGTGGGCGTTCCTTACATCATCGTGTTCCTGAACAAGGCGGACATGGTGGATGATGAAGAGCTGCTTGAGCTGGTCGAGATGGAAGTGCGTGAACTGCTGAGCGTCTATGACTTCCCGGGTGACGATACGCCGATCATTATCGGTTCGGCGCTGATGGCGCTGGAAGGTAAGGATGACAACGAAATGGGCACCACAGCGGTCAAGAAGCTGGTGCAGGCCCTGGACGACTACATCCCTGAACCTGAGCGTGCGATCGACCAGCCGTTCCTGATGCCGCTGGTGGACGTGTTCTCGATCTCCGGTCGTGGTACCGTTGTGACCGGTCGTGTTGAGCGCGGCATCGTCAAGGTTGGCGAAGAAGTTGAAATCATTGGCATCAAGGACACCGTCAAGACCGTTTGTACCGGTGTTGAGATGTTCCGTAAGCTGCTGGACGAAGGTCGTGCAGGTGAGAACGTTGGTGTGTTGCTGCGCGGTACCAAGCGTGACGACGTAGAGCGTGGTCAGGTTCTGGCCAAGCCGGGCACCATCAAGCCGCACACCCGCTTCGAGTCAGAAGTTTACGTGCTGAGCAAAGAAGAAGGTGGCCGTCATACGCCATTCTTCAAGGGGTACCGTCCCCAGTTCTATTTCCGGACCACTGATGTGACCGGGTCTTGTGAACTGCCGGAAGGTGTAGAGATGGTCATGCCTGGCGACAACGTTAAGTTGGACGTCACCCTGATTGCACCGATTGCAATGGAAGAAGGTCTGCGTTTCGCGATTCGCGAAGGCGGCCGTACCGTTGGTGCAGGGGTTGTTGCAAAGATCGTCGAGTAAGACTCGCTCGGTTCCTTGCAGAAAAGGGGCTGCAAACGCAGCCCCTTTTTGTATCCGGAGTTGTGTTGCCCGATGCTGTAGCAGGACAAGCCTGCTTGACAGGGTTGGGCATTCTGCATACAATGCGGCTCCTTTTTTTAAGGTCGGCTAGAAGTAGCTGCTACGAGTGGAGTTTGGTGCAACATGCAAAGCCAAAAAATCAGAATTCGGTTAAAGGCGTTTGATTATCGCCTGATCGATCAGTCAACGCAGGAGATCGTCGATACGGCTAAACGTACCGGCGCTCAGGTGCGCGGGCCGATCCCTCTGCCGACGCGGAAGGAAAAGTACACCATCCTGGTTTCTCCGCACGTCAACAAAGACGCGCGCGACCAGTATGAAATCCGTACACACAAGCGTTTGCTTGACATAGTCGAGCCGACGGAGAAGACAGTAGATGCTTTGATGAAACTGGATCTGGCAGCAGGTGTAGACGTTCAGATAAGCCTCGGCTAACACGGGTGTGTTAGCTGTTAGTGTAACTGTCATTTAAGGCCATAGAGGGTGAGAGCCCCGTACACTTAAGAGGTGAAACATGGCAATTGGAATTGTCGGTCGCAAGGCCGGTATGACCCGTATTTTTACGGAAGACGGTCAGGCGTTGCCTGTAACCGTGATTGAGCTTGATGCTAACCGTATCACTCAACTCAAAACTCTCGAAAGCGATGGCTATCGTGCGGTTCAGGTAACCGTAGGAAAGCGTCGTTCCTCTCGTGTTGCTAAAAGCGCAGCGGGCCATTTTGCCAAGGCGGGCGTTGAAGCCGGTCGTGGCTTGTGGGAATTCCGTCTTGCTGATGGCGAAGGTGAAGATCTGGTAGCCGGTGGTGAAATCAAGGCGACCGTTTTCGAAGAAGGTCAAGTGGTTGACGCTACCGGGCAGTCCAAAGGTAAGGGCTTCCAGGGTGGTGTAAAGCGCTGGAACTTCGCCATGCAGGATGCCACTCACGGCAACTCCCTGTCTCACCGCGCACCGGGTTCTATTGGTCAGAACCAGACTCCGGGTCGTGTTTTCAAAGGCAAAAAGATGGCGGGCCAGATGGGTAATGCGCAGGTTACTGTGCAAAACCTGAGAGTTGTCCGTGTCGACGCTGAGCGCAACTTGTTGCTGATCCGTGGTGCCATACCAGGTGCTACCGGCAGCGACGTTGTCATCAAGCCTGCAGTTAAAGCCTGAGGAGCGGTGCGATGGAATTGACTATTACGGGTAGCGGTAAAGGAATCTCTGTTTCCGATATCGCGTTCGCCAAAGATTTTAATGAGGCACTGGTACACCAGGTCGTCACCGCCTATATGGCAGGTGGCCGCCAGGGTACCCGGGCTCAAAAAACACGTTCAGAGGTCCGGGGTGGCGGTAAGAAGCCTTGGCGCCAGAAGGGCACCGGTCGTGCCCGTGCAGGTACTATCAGAAGCCCGCTGTGGCGCTCTGGTGGTGTAACGTTTGCTGCCAAGCCTCAAAACTTCGAGCAAAAAGTTAACCGCAAGATGTACCGTGCTGCTCTGTGCTCCATTTTTTCCGAGTTGGTTCGTCAGGATCGTCTGGTGGTTGTCGATGACTTCAGTGTCGAGACCCCCAAAACCAAGGCGTTCAATGCAAAGCTGAAGGATATCGGTGTTAACAACGCTCTTATCCTCGCCGAGAATGTCGAGCAGAACCTTCACCTGGCGTCCCGCAACGTGCCGCACATTGATGTGCGTGATGTTGCAGGTCTCGATCCGGTTAGCCTTGTGGCCTTTGAGAAGGTTGTCGTGACCGTTCCGGCTCTTAAGAAAATCGAGGAGATGCTGGGATGAATCAGGAACGTATTTACAAGGTTCTGCTGGGACCGCACGTGTCAGAAAAAACCTCAATGGCGTCCGAGCGTGGTCAGGTGGTGTTTCGTGTTGCCACTGACGCAACGAAGCCCGAGGTGAAAAAAGCTGTTGAGCAACTGTTCAACGTTACCGTCGAAGGTGTTCAGATTATGAACCGTAAGGGCAAGCTTAAACGCACCGCCCGCGGTTTCGGTAAGCGTAATGACATTCGCAAGGCTTATGTGAAGCTTGCGAAAGGTCAGGACATCGATTTTCTGGATGTGGAATAAGGTAAAGGGGTCGTAATATGCCGATCGTCAAAACCAAGCCAACATCTCCTGGCCGCCGTCATGTTGTAAAGCTCTACAACCCTGACCTGCACAAAGGTAGCCCTTACGAGCCGTTGGTTGAGAAGCAAAGTAAATCTGGTGGGCGTAACAATGTTGGCCGAATCACCACTCGCCACGTTGGCGGTGGCCACAAGCAGCACTACCGTATCATTGACTTTAAGCGGACCAAAGATGGTATCCCGGCGACAATTGAACGCCTGGAATACGATCCGAACCGCTCTGCGCACATTGCGCTCCTGAAGTACGCCGATGGCGAGCGCCGCTATATCATCGCTCCCAAAGGTGTCCGGATTGGAGACCCTGTGCGCTCCGGCATCGACGCGCCGATTAAAGTAGGAAGCACGCTTCCGCTCCGGAATATTCCGGTCGGTTCTGTGATTCACTGCGTCGAACTCAAGCCTGGCAAAGGTGCCCAGATGGCTCGCAGTGCGGGCGCATCCGCACAGCTGGTTGCCCGGGAAGGTGCGTACGCAACAATACGCCTCCGGTCAGGTGAAATGCGAAAGGTGCTTGTGGACTGCCGTGCAACCTTGGGCGAAGTGTCCAACAGCGAACACAGTCTCAAGCAGCTTGGTAAAGCGGGTGCATCACGTTGGCGCGGTAAACGTCCAACAGTGCGTGGTGTTGCTATGAACCCAGTTGACCACCCGCATGGCGGTGGTGAAGGGCGTACCTCTGGTGGACGTCACCCAGTTTCTCCTTGGGGTGTTCCGACCAAAGGGCATAAGACTCGTAAGAACAAACGTACTGACAAGATGATAGTACGTCGTCGTTCAGCCAAGTAAACGACTACATAGAGGTAATTGCTGTGCCACGTTCTTTAAAGAAAGGTCCTTTTATAGACCTGCATCTGTTGAAGAAGGTCGAGGCAGCTCTGGAAGCGAACGACAAGCGACCAATCAAGACCTGGTCGCGTCGTTCAACAGTGTTTCCGGAGATGGTTGGCCTGACCATTGCAGTTCACAACGGCAAGCAACATGTGCCCGTTCATGTCACTGAAGACATGGTCGGACACAAGCTTGGTGAGTTCGCGGCAACGCGAACCTACCGTGGCCATGCTGCCGACAAGAAAGCTAAACGCTGATCGCGAGGGGAATAGAAATGGAAGTAGCGGCTAAGTATAAGGGCGCTCGCCTCTCAGCTCAGAAAGCACGTCTTGTCGCAGATCAGGTTCGCGGTAAGGCTGTTGAGGACGCCCTGAACATTCTGACTTTCAGCCCGAAAAAGGCGGCGGTTGTGATCAAGAAAGCTCTTGAGTCAGCCATTGCCAATGCTGAGCATAACGAAGGTCTGGACGTTGACGAGTTGCGGGTTGCCACCATCATGGTGGATGAAGGTCCGACGCTCAAGCGTATCAAGGCGAGAGCCAAGGGGCGCGCTGATCGGATTTTCAAGCGCACCTGTCATATAACCGTCAAGGTCGCCGACAAGTAGGAGATGCTCAGATGGGTCATAAAGTAAATCCAACCGGCATGCGTCTGGGTGTGATCAAAGAGCACAACTCAGTCTGGTATGCGGAGAAAGGGGAATACGCGAAAAACCTCCTGAACGATATTGAGGTTCGCACGTTCCTGGATAAGCGCCTGATCAAGGCGTCTATCAGTAAGATTGTGATCGAGCGCCCTGCTCAGAACGCCCGTATCACGATCCATACAGCCCGTCCCGGTATCGTTATCGGGAAAAAGGGTGAAGATGTTGACCGTCTGCGTCGCGAAGTCAGCGACATGATGGGTGTGCCCGTGCACATCAACATCGAAGAGGTCCGCAAGCCGGATCTGGATGCTCGTCTGGTTGCGCAAAACGTAGCTGGTCAGCTCGAACGCCGTGTCATGTTCCGTCGCGCTATGAAGCGTGCGGTACAAAATGCGATGCGCCAGGGCGCCAAGGGTATCAAGATTCAGGTAGGTGGACGTCTTGGGGGTGCTGAAATCGCACGTTCCGAGTGGTATCGCGAAGGTCGTGTTCCGCTGCACACATTACGTGCAGATATAGATTACGCAACCTACGAAGCGCATACCACTTACGGCGTTATCGGCGTCAAGGTATGGATCTTCAAAGGTGAGATTCTTGGTGGTATGGAGCAGGTCCGTGCTGACAAGAAAGCCTCTGGGAAGAAAGGTTCTAAGTAAAGGGGCACTCAAATGCTGCAACCAAAACGCACCAAATTTCGCAAGGTAATGAAAGGCCGTAATACCGGTCTTGCTCACCGCGCTAACAAGGTGAGCTTCGGTGAATACGGATTGAAAGCGACGACTCGTGGACGTATAACTGCGCGCCAGATTGAGGCCGCACGTCGTACCATGACTCGTCGGATCAAGCGGGGCGGAAAGATCTGGATTCGGATCTTCCCGGACAAGCCGATTACCGGTAAGCCGCTTGAAGTACGTATGGGTAAAGGTAAAGGGTCTGTCGAGTACTGGGTCGCTGAAATCAAGCCTGGCCGCATGCTGTACGAGATGGAAGGCGTTTCTGAGGAAGTCGCGCGTGAAGCCTTCACGCTGGCCGCTGCGAAGCTGCCTGTGATGACCACCTTTGTTACGAGGACGGTGATGTGATGAAAGCAACAGAGCTGCGTGAGAAATCTGTCGAAGAGCTGAATAAAGAGCTGGTCGATCTCCTGAAGGAGCAGTTCAACCTTCGCATGCGCAAAGCGACAGGTCAGCTGAATCAGTCACACCTCGTAGGTAAGGTGAGACGCGATATCGCTCGTCTGAAAACAGTTTTGAATGAAAAGGCAGGACAGTGACATGACCGAAGCTACCCAAACTGCCAGAACCCTGAGCGGCAAGGTCGTGAGTAACAAAATGGAGAAATCCATCGTGGTTCTGGTCGAACGCCAGGTAAAGCACCCGCTATACGGGAAGTACCTGAAGCGTTCAACCAAAATTCACGCTCATGACGAGAACAATCAATGCAATATTGGTGACATCGTAACAATCCAGGAAACCCGCCCGGTCTCAAAGACCAAAAGCTGGGCCCTGGTGGATGTTGTTGAACGCGCATCGAAGGTGTAACTCGCCCGGACGGTGAGTCTTGTCGTAACGGCAAAGTGGTTTCTGCTGGAGAATAACCATGATTCAGACTCAAACAATGCTTGAAGTCGCGGACAATAGCGGTGCACGGCGAGTAATGTGCATCAAGGTCCTGGGCGGTTCACACCGGCGTTATGCCAGCGTGGGGGATATTATTAAGGTTACCGTTAAGGAAGCCATCCCGCGAGGCAAGGTGAAGAAAGGCCAGGTACTGAAAGCTGTTGTTGTGCGCACCCGTAAGGGCGTTCGTCGCCCGGACGGTTCGTTGATTCGCTTCGACGGTAATGCGGCTGTACTTCTGAACAACCAGGACGCGCCAATCGGTACCCGTATTTTTGGGCCGGTAACTCGCGAACTGCGGAATGAAAAGTTCATGAAGATTATTTCGCTGGCACCCGAAGTACTGTAAGGACTAGAGGCCGGTTATGAAAAAGATTAAACGAGATGACGAAGTAATCGTCACTACGGGGAAAGATAAAGGCAAACGTGGTAAGATCCTGAAAGTTCAGGACGACGGTCGGGTGATTGTTTCTGGGATCAATATGATCAAGAAGCACACCAAGCCGAACCCGATGCTTGGCACCCAAGGTGGCATCGTCGAGAAAGAAGCACCTATCCAGGCTTCAAACGTGGCAATTTTTAATCCGCAGACCGGCAAAGCCGATCGTGTTGGCTTCCAGATCAAGGAAGACGGCGCAAAGACGCGGATATTTAAATCCACGAATGAAGTTGTCGATAGCCAGTAAGCGGTGGTGGTTACGATGCTTAACATGAAAGAGCAGTACAAACAGGAAGTGATACCAGCCCTGCGGCAGGAGTTCGGCTACAAGAACATCATGCAGGTGCCTCGTATTGAAAAGATCACCCTGAACATGGGTGTCGGTGAAGCGGTAGGCGACAAGAAGCTTATTGAGAACGCTGTTGCTGATCTTGAGCGACTGGCGGGTCAGAAAGTTGTTGTTACCAAGGCACGTAAGTCTGTAGCGGGTTTCAAAATCCGTGAAGGTTGGCCGATCGGTTGTAAGGTTACACTGCGCGGCGAGCGTATGTGGGACTTCTTTGACCGTCTTGTGCACATTGCGATTCCGCGTGTTCGTGACTTTCGTGGTCTGAGCCCGAAATCATTTGACGGTCGCGGTAACTACAGCATGGGCGTGCGTGAGCAGATTATTTTTCCTGAGATCGAGTACGACAAAGTCGACAAGATCCGCGGGATGGATATAACGATCACTACCTCAGCCGCTACCGATGATGAAGGCCGTGAATTGCTGAAAGCCTTTGGCTTTCCGTTCAAGAAATAAGGACCGAATGTAATGGCTAAGGTGTCCATGAAAAACCGGGAGCTCAAGCGCGAGCAAACGGTCGCGAAATTTGCGGCCAAGCGCGCAGAGCTCAAGGCAATTATTAAAAACCCGAACTCCAGCGACGATGACCGTTGGGATGCTCAGGTGAAGCTGCAGAAGCTTCCCCGTGATGCAAGCCCGTCGCGTCTTCGGAATCGTTGCCAGATTACTGGGCGGCCCCATGGCGTTCTGCGTAAATTCAAGCTTTCGCGTATCAAGTTGCGTGAAGCGGGTATGCGCGGTGACGTTCCAGGTCTGACCAAAGCAAGCTGGTGACGCAGGCACCCGTATTCAGGGTGCCCGTTGGTAAGCGGTGCGGCGCGCCGCTGCACAACTAAAAAGATCAGGAGTCTCATACCGATGAGCATGCAAGACACGCTTGCGGATATGTTTACGCGTATTCGTAACGCACAGATGGCAGCAAAAGCTGATGTAGCTATGCCGTCTTCAAAGATGAAAATCTCCGTGGCTCAAGTCTTGAAAGACGAAGGTTACGTGCAGGATTTTTCTGTTTCAGCTGATGCCAAACCCGAGCTGACCGTTACCCTCAAGTATTTTGAAGGCAAGCCGGTTATCGAGGCGATCAAACGGGTCAGCCGTCCGAGTCTGCGCCTGTATAAAGGTGCTGGGGAGCTACCGAAGGTTTCCGGTGGTTTGGGAGTCGCGATTGTCTCTACGTCGAAAGGCGTTATGACGGACCGCGCCGCACGTGCTGCCGGCGTGGGTGGCGAAGTCATCTGCACCGTATTCTAGGAGAATCACATGTCCAGGGTTGCCAATAATCCTGTCGTGCTGCCTTCCGGTGTTGAGGTAAAGCTGAACGGACAGGAAATTAATGTGAAGGGCTCCAAGGGAGCGCTTCAAATCACCGTCCACCACGTGGTTGAAGTAAAGCAGGAAGAGAACACCCTTCGCTTTGCGGCTCGCGATGGTGCTAAACAGTCCCGCGCTCTTGCAGGAACAACCCGTGCTCTGATCAACAATATGGTCAACGGTGTTACTGTGGGCTTCGAACGCAAGCTTCAGCTTGTGGGCGTTGGTTACCGTGCCCAGGCGCAAGGTAAGAAGCTTAATCTGACACTGGGTTTTTCGCACCCGGTCGAGTATGAGCTGCCCGAGGGGATCACCGCAGAAACTCCGACCCAAACGGAAGTTGTTATTCGCGGGATCGACAAGCAACAGGTTGGCCAGGTCGCTGCTGATATTCGCGCTTTCCGTCCGCCCGAGCCTTATAAAGGTAAAGGTGTGCGTTATGCGGATGAGCAGGTCAGACGCAAAGAAGCCAAGAAGAAATAAGGCGGGACTATGAGCGCGAATAACGAAAGATTGCGTCGCGCACGTAAAGTGCGCATTAAGATCCGTGAGCTGGGCTCCATCCGCCTTTGTGTACACCGTACACCCAGGCACATGTATGCCCAGGTCACTACCGCAGACGGCAGCAAAGTGCTGGCGTCTGCCTCCACGTTGGATAAAGAGCTGCGCCAGGGCGCGACTGGTAACGTGGACGCCGCCAAGAAAGTGGGTCAGCTGATTGCTGAGCGTGCGAAGGCGGCAGGTGTCGAGCAGGTTGCATTTGACCGCTCGGGTTACCGTTATCATGGTCGTGTTCAGGCGTTAGCCGATGCGGCCCGTGAAGCTGGCTTGCAATTCTAAGAGGTGGAGAAGATGAGCGTTAACGATCAGAAGGCGCCTGAGCTCCAGGAAAAGCTGGTGCAGGTGAATCGCGTAGCCAAAGTGGTCAAAGGCGGCCGTATTTTTGCCTTCACAGCATTGACTGTGGTGGGTGATGGTAAGGGTCGAGTTGGCTTTGGTCGCGGCAAGGCACGTGAAGTGCCGGTTGCAATCCAGAAAGCGATGGAAGCAGCGCGCAAGAACATGGTAGACGTACCGCTGGACGGTACTACCCTGCAGTATCCGATCAAGGCTAACCATGGCGCCTCCAAGGTGTACATGCAGCCGGCGTCAGATGGTACAGGTATCATTGCCGGTGGCGCGATGCGTGCCGTATTGGAAGTGGCAGGTGTTCATAACGTGCTGTCAAAGTGTTACGGCTCGACCAATCCGGTCAATGTGGTCCGTGCCACTATCAAGGGTCTCCAGGGCATGCATGCCCCTGAAGATATAGCAGCCAAGCGCGGCAAGACCGTGGAAGATATTCTGGGTTGAAGTCATGGCTAACGCAAAGACAATGATGAAAGTAACACTGACCCGCAGCCCGATTGGCTGCCAGCCTAACCACAAGAAATGTGTGAAAGGCCTGGGTCTTCGCAAAATCGGTCATACCGTTGAAGTGGAAGATACCCCTTCCGTTCGCGGCATGGTTAACCGGGTCAGCTATATGGTCCGGGTAGAGGAGAACTAAGATGCGTCTGAACGAACTTAGTCCAGAGCCAGGTTCACGTACCGCAGCCAAGCGCGTCGGTCGTGGCATTGGTAGCGGTCTGGGAAAGACAGCCGGTCGCGGTCATAAGGGCTTGAAAGCCCGCTCAGGCGGCAGTGTTGCTCCTGGGTTTGAGGGTGGCCAGCAGCCGTTGGCCCGTCGTCTGCCGAAGTTCGGTTTTACATCGCGTCAAGCGCGCTATGTGGCCGAGATTCGTCTGAACGAACTGGCAGTGGTTGAAGGAGATGTGGTTGATCTTGCTGCTTTGAAGAAGGCGGATATCATTCGCGACGAAATTCGGTTTGCGAAGGTTATTCTGTCAGGCGAGTTGACCCGTCCAGTGACCGTCAAAGGTCTGAAAGTGACAAAAGGCGCTCGTGAGGCAATCACTGCTGCGGGCGGAAAAGTCGAAGACTAAGGCGAGTCGAGGACCAAATGGCCAAGACATCATCATTGCCTGCGGGTGCGGGAAAAGGACTTGCTGAGCTGCGTTCGCGGCTCTGGTTTGTCTTCCTGGCGCTGTTGGTGTACCGAATTGGTGCACATATACCGGTGCCAGGTATCAACCCGGATCGTCTTGCAGCGTTGTTTGAGCAGAATCAGGGTACTATCCTGAGTATGTTCAATATGTTTTCTGGTGGTGCACTGGAGCGAATGAGTATTTTTGCTCTTGGCATCATGCCTTACATCTCCGCCTCGATTATCATGCAGCTCATGACGGCGGTCAGTCCGACGCTTGAGCAGCTTAAGAAAGAAGGCGAGTCAGGCCGGCGCAAGATAAGTCAGTACACCCGTTATGGTACTGTGATCCTCGCGTTGGTTCAGGGCATGGGCATTTCCGTTGGCCTGGCATCGCAGGGCGTAACGTTCAACGATAGCTTCAGCTTCCATTTCGTGGCGGTTGTGTCGTTTGTAAGCGGCGCGGTATTCATGATGTGGCTGGGTGAGCAGATCACTGAGCGTGGGGTAGGTAATGGCATATCGCTGCTGATTTTTGCAGGGATTGTAGCCGGACTGCCCGGCGCGATTGGTCAGACCCTTGAGCAGGCCCGTAGCGGTGAAATGAGCCTGCTGGTGGTATTGGGTATAGCGGTGCTCGCTATTGCGGTTGTCGGGTTTGTGGTGTTCATGGAGCGTGGTCAGCGTCGTCTGACGATTAACTACGCGAAGCGACAACAGGGACGCCGGGTATTTGCCCAGCAATCCAGCCACTTGCCGCTGAAGGTTAATATGGCAGGTGTTATTCCGCCTATTTTTGCTTCCTCGATACTCCTGTTTCCTGCATCCATGGGGCAGTGGTTCGGTCAGGGTGAAGGTATGGAATGGCTGAGCGATGTTTCTCAGGCGCTCGCCCCCAGTCAGCCGCTTTACATCATTCTGTTCGCGGCTGCGGTAGTGTTCTTCTGTTTCTTCTACACGGCGTTGATGTATAACCCGCGGGAAGTTGCCGACAACCTCAAGCGTTCTGGCGCGTTTATCCCCGGGATACGTCCTGGTGAACAAACGGCCAAGTACATTGACGGTGTTCTGACGCGCCTGACTCTGTTTGGTGCGATGTATATCGCAGCCGTGTCCCTGTTCCCACAGTTTCTGATGGTGGCAGGGAATGTACCGTTCTATCTGGGTGGTACCTCACTGCTGATTGTTGTAGTCGTCGTGATGGATTTTATGGCCCAGGTTCAATCGCACCTGATGTCTCATCAGTACGAATCGCTGATGAAAAAGTCCAATCTCAAGGGCTATAGTCGGAACTGATAAAGTTCCCCTTGAAAACTGGAGTCGACAATGAAAGTACGCGCTTCGGTAAAGAAAATTTGCCGTAACTGCAAAGTAATTCGTCGCAATGGCTCAGTAAGAGTCATTTGCTCGGAGCCTCGCCACAAGCAGCGTCAGGGCTAATTACCTATCAGGGTAATGTCTTGGTCGCGAGGGGCACGAAATAGTAGCACTTGACCTTTAAAGGGTCAGACGCTATTATTTCGCGCCCTATTTTGTGGCGGAAAATTCACACAGCAAAGCTTTGAACGCGGAGTAATTTGGATGGCACGTATAGCCGGTGTCAATATACCCGATCACAAACATGCTGTTATCTCTCTGACTTACATTTTTGGAGTCGGAAAGACAGCAGCCCAGAAGCTTTGCGATGCAACCGGCGTTAAGCCGGACGTCAAGGTCAAAGACCTGTCCGATGAGCAGCTTGAGTCACTTCGTACCGAAGTGGGCAAGTTGAGTGTCGAGGGCGATCTGCGTCGTGAAGTTCAGATGAACATTAAGCGTTTGAAGGATCTCGGTTGTTTTCGTGGTCTGCGCCACCGTCATGGACTTCCAGTCCGTGGTCAGCGCACCAAGACCAACGCTCGCACCCGTAAAGGTCCTCGCAAACCTATTCGCAAGTAACAGGTAGGCAATCATGGCAAAGCCAGGTACACGTACCCGTAAAAAGGTGAAAAAGACGGTTGTTGATGGCGTCGCGCACATCCACGCTTCCTTCAACAACACGATCGTGACCATTTCTGACCGCCAGGGCAATGTATTGTCCTGGGCCACCTCTGGTGGTTCCGGTTTTCGTGGGTCACGTAAAAGCACACCTTTTGCTGCGCAGGTAGCAGCTGAAAGAGCCGGTAATGCGGCTGCTGAATACGGCCTTAAAAACCTGGATGTAGAGGTTAAGGGTCCTGGGCCCGGACGTGAATCCGCTGTACGCGCGCTGAATGGCTGCGGGTACAAGATCACTAACATCACTGATGTGACGCCGATTCCCCATAACGGTTGTCGTCCGCCCAAAAAGCGCCGCGTCTAACACAGGAGACAGTGAAATATGGCTCGTTACATAGGCCCGAAGTGCAAGCTGTCTCGTCGTGAAGGGACAGATCTTTTTTTGAAGAGCGGCGTTCGCTCTCTAGACTCGAAGTGCAACATCGAGACCCCTCCGGGTCAGCATGGTGCGCGGCGCAGTCGTTTGTCCGAATATGGCGTGCAGCTTCGTGAAAAACAGAAAGTTCGCCGGATTTACGGTGTGCTTGAGAAGCAATTCCGGAATTACTATGCCGAGGCCGCGCGTATCAAGGGCGCAACAGGTGAAAACCTGCTGCAGCTTCTTGAAGGTCGTCTCGACAACGTAGTGTATCGCATGGGTTTTGGTTCGACCCGTGCAGAGTCCCGTCAGCTTGTGTCTCACAAGGCGATCCTGATTAACGATAAGGTTGTCAATATTCCTTCTTATCAAGTTAAGGCAGGTGATGTTGTGAGCATTCGTGAAAAGGCTAAAAATCAGCTCCGCGTTAAAGGCGCGCTGGATCTTTCTGCCAATCGCGCACCGGTAAGCTGGGTAGAGGTCGACGCCAATAAGATGTCCGGCGTTTACAAGGCAACTCCGGAACGTACGGAATTGCCGTCCGACATCAACGAGAACCTCATCGTCGAGCTTTACTCCAAGTAAAGCCCAGTTACCCATGAGAGTAGATAGGGGCGTCTATGCAGCGTTCAGTACATGAGTTATTGACACCTCGTACCATTGACGTGAAGGAATCGAGCTATACGCGCGCCAAAGTGACCCTGGAGCCTCTGGAAAGAGGTTTTGGGCACACGTTGGGCAGCGCACTGCGACGTATACTTCTGTCCTCGATGCCGGGCTGTGCGGTTACTGAAGCACAGATCGACGGCGTTCTTCACGAGTACAGCGCCATTGAGGGTGTCCAGGAAGACGTCATTGAGATTCTTCTGAATCTTAAAGGTGTTGCCGTAAAAATGGGCAGTCGTGATGAAGCTGAGGTTTCCATCAGCAAGAAAGGCCCAGGTGTTGTGACAGCCGGTGATATCAAGCTGGATCATGATGTCGAAATTGCCAACCCGGAACATGTGATTTGTCACCTCAGTGCAAACGGTGAATTGAACATGCGTCTCAAGGTTGTTCGGGGCCGTGGTTATGAGGCTGCTGATCAGCGGGGTCTTGAAGAAGATGAGACCCGCGCTATTGGGCGCCTCCAGCTGGATGCTACGTTCAGCCCGGTTCGTCGTGTTTCCTACGCGGTTGAAAGTGCCCGTGTTGAGCAGCGGACCGATCTGGACAAGCTGGTTATTGATCTGGAGACCAACGGAACGATAGATCCCGAAGAGGCGATCCGTCGTGCCGCAACAATTCTCCAGCAACAATTGGCAGTATTTGTTGATTTTGATCACGAAAAAGAGCCAGAGCGTGTCGAAGAAGAGGAAGAAATCGATCCTATTCTGCTGCGCCCGGTTGATGATCTTGAATTGACAGTACGTTCAGCGAACTGTTTGAAAGCAGAGAATATTTACTACATCGGCGATCTTATTCAGCGCACCGAAGTTGAGCTGCTGAAGACGCCTAACCTGGGTAAAAAGTCGCTCACCGAGATAAAGGATGTGCTCGCTTCACGCGGACTGTCCCTGGGTATGCGTCTGGATAACTGGCCACCGGCGAGCCTTCGTGGCGACGACCGGGTTCTGGGCGGTTAATCGCCGAATTGGTAGTTTAAGGTAAGGAATCAGAGCAATGCGTCATCGTAAGAGTGGTCGTAAGTTCAACAGGACCAGTGCGCATCGCAAGGCCATGTTCCGTAACATGACTGCGTCACTGGTTGAGCACGAGCTGATCAAAACGACGCTCCCGAAAGCGAAAGAACTTCGCCGGGTAGCGGAACCTTTGATTACGCTCTCAAAGAAAGATTCGGTCGCTAATCGTCGTCTGGCGTTCTCACGCCTGCGCGACGACGCGGTGGTGGCCAAGCTGTTTAATGAGCTTGGTCCCCGCTTCGTTGAGCGTCCGGGCGGTTACCTTCGCGTTCTGAAGTGCGGCTTTCGCGCTGGCGACAACGCGCCTATGGCGTATGTTGAAGTCATCGGTCGCCCGATGGATGTGGAAGCAGAAGAGATGGACGATAGCGAAGAGTAAATTCTTCGCTGAGGTCGAAAAAAACCGGAAGCTCAGGCTTCCGGTTTTTTTATGGGCTGAAACCAGGATTTGCCCTGACAGCGCCTAACCCAGTAAGGGCTTCAGGTAGTGTCCCGTGTGGGACGCCGGGTTGGCAGCGACCTGCTCGGGGGTTCCTTCGGCAATAATTCTGCCCCCGCCTGAGCCGCCTTCCGGCCCGAGATCCACAATCCAGTCGGCAGTCTTGATAACGTCCAGATTGTGCTCGATAACAATAATGGTATTGCCATGATCACGCAGGCGCTGGAGTACGGTCAGCAGCTGCTGGATATCGTAGAAGTGCAGGCCGGTTGTGGGCTCATCGAGGATATACAGGGTTTGTCCGGTATCACGTTTTGACAATTCCTTGGCCAGTTTAACGCGCTGGGCTTCTCCGCCGGAGAGGGTGACGGCGCTTTGCCCCAGACGGATATAGGACAAACCAACATCGATCAGGGTCTGTAGTTTTCTCGCCAGAAACGGTACGGCGTCAAAGAACTCCCTGCCTTCCTCGACGGTCATATCGAGGACTTCGTGGATGTTCTTGTTTTTGTAACGGACTTCCAGAGTTTCCCGGTTATAGCGCTTGCTCTTGCAGACATCGCAAGGCACGTACACGTCCGGCAGAAAATGCATTTCGACCTTGATGACACCGTCGCCCTGACAGGCTTCGCAGCGTCCGCCTTTGACATTGAAGCTGAACCGGCCAGGTTTATAGCCGCGGGATCGGGCTTCCTGAGTGCCGGCAAACAGTTCGCGAATCGGGGTGAAAAGCCCGGTGTAGGTCGCGGGATTTGATCTCGGCGTTCGCCCTATGGGGCTCTGGTCGATGTCAATCACCTTATCGAGATGCTCAAGGCCCTCCAGCTTCTCGTAGGGTCCATGGGTAAGGGTGGTTGCTTTGTTGAGTTTGGTGGCCGCGACTGGATAAAGTGTACTGTTAATCAGGGTGGATTTGCCGGACCCGGATACCCCCGTGATACAGGTCATCACGCCCAGCGGAATGTCGAGGCTGACATTCTGCAGGTTGTTGCCCGTCGCACCGGTCAGGGTCAGAACCTTGCCGTTTCCGCTGTGCCGTTGCTCCGGAATGGCAATTTCACGAACACCGCTGAGATATTGCCCGGTCACCGAATCCGGGTTGCTGATTATGTCTTCCGGCGTGCCCTGGGCAATGATGTGACCGCCATGGATACCGGCACCTGGTCCGATGTCGATGACGTAGTCGGCGGCACGAATGGCATCTTCATCATGCTCAACCACAATGACCGTGTTGCCAATATCCCTCAGGTGCCTGAGTGTCGTCAGCAGGCGGTCGTTGTCACGCTGGTGCAGGCCGATGGACGGCTCATCCAGAATGTACATCACCCCCACAAGCCCGGCGCCAATCTGGCTGGCGAGCCGGATACGCTGCGCTTCCCCGCCCGAGAGAGTATCCGCGCTGCGCTCAAGGGTCAGGTACTGAAGCCCTACGTTGACCAGGAATTGCAATCGCTGGCGGACCTCCTTGACGATTTTCTCGGCTATTTCGCCACGGCTGCCCGGCAAGGTGAGCTGCTCAAAATAATCATGGGCATCACCCACAGGTAAACGGGTCATCTCCGGCAGCGTACGGTCGGCAATAAACACGTTGCGGGCGCTCCGTCTGAGACGGGACCCGTTGCAATCCTTGCACGGTTGCTGGCTGAGGTGCCTGGCCAGCTCCTCACGCATGCTCTGGGAGTCGGTTTCACGGTAGCGACGCTCGAGGTTGGGAAGAATGCCCTCAAAGGGATGCGCCTTTTCCATCACATGGCCACGGGAATTGACGTACCGAAAGGTGATCTTCTCCTCGCCGGACCCATGGAGAATGGTTTCACGGAAATCCTCCGGTAGATCCACGAACGGCGTATCCATATCAATGCCGTAGTATTCGGCAACGCTGCCCAGTAGCTGAAAGTAGTATACCGAACGCCGGTCCCAGCCCTTGATTGCGCCCTCGGCGAGTGTGGCCTCGGGGTGCTGGATGATCTTCTCGGGATCAAAGAACTGTTTGACCCCCAGGCCATCACAGGTAGGGCAGGCGCCTGCCGGATTATTGAAGGAGAACAGCTTGGGCTCGAGCTCGCTCAGAGCATAGCCGCACTGAGTGCAGGCATAGCGGGCGGAGAGCGTGTGTTCTTCCCCTTTCCCTTCCATATCAGTGACCAGAGCGATGCCTTCGGCGAGGCCCAGTGCGGTTTCGAAGCTCTCGGCGAGACGCTGTTCCAGGCCCGGCTTGACCTTGAACCGGTCAACCACCACATCAATCTGGTGTTTGCGCTTCTTGTCCAAAGCCGGAACGTCATCAATGTCGTAGACCTCACCATCAACACGGAGCCTGATGAAACCCTGGCTGCGCATGGTGTCGATAATCTGAAGGTGCTCGCCCTTGCGGTCACGGATAACCGGGGCGAGGATCATCAGCCTGCTGTCTTCAGCCATGGCCAGCACCTGATCCACCATCTGGCTGACGGTCTGTGCTTCGAGCGGTTGGCCATGGTCAGGGCAGCGCGGCTCGCCCGCCCGGGCAAACAGCAGGCGCAGATAGTCGTATATTTCCGTGATCGTGCCGACGGTGGAGCGCGGATTGTGGGAGGTCGACTTTTGTTCGATGGAGATGGCCGGTGAGAGGCCTTCGATGTGATCAACGTCCGGCTTTTCCATCATGGACAGAAATTGTCGGGCATAGGTGGACAGTGATTCGACGTAGCGGCGCTGGCCTTCCGCGTAGAGTGTGTCAAACGCCAGGGATGATTTGCCGGAACCGGACAGGCCGGTTATCACAATAAGCTTGTCCCTTGGGATATCCAGGTCGAAGTTCTTGAGATTGTGGGTGCGAGCCCCTTTGATCTGGATACGATCCATAATTCTCCCCGGTAGAAAAACGGGCAGTATACCTCGTTCAGCATACTGCGGCGAAATGCAAACTGCCGATAACGCATCTGGTACAATGCGTGGCGGGCGCTTGCCCGTTCGCTTTTGTTGACTGAATCGAGGAACCTGCGGTCCCCATGAATGCACTTGAAAAGCGCTCAGTTGCAGCACTCGCCTCTGTCTACGCCATGCGAATGCTGGGCCTGTTTATGGTGTTGCCGGTATTCGTATTGCTGGGGAACGATCTCGAAGGCGCCACGCCGCTTCTGATCGGCCTGGCAATTGGCGGATATGGGTTAAGCCAGGCCATGTTACAAATACCGTTTGGCATGATGTCCGACCGCTTCGGGCGTAAACGAATGATCTATATCGGTCTCATTCTGTTTGCCGCGGGCAGTTTGCTCGCTGCAGCCTCCGAATCGATATACGGCGTGATTCTGGGACGGATTCTTCAGGGCTCGGGAGCCATCGCCAGCGTGCTGATGGCGCTACTGAGTGATTTGACCCGGGAAGAAGAGCGCACCAAGGCGATGGCGTTGGTGGGTGTGTCGATCGGGTTGGCGTTTTCCGTTTCTCTGGTACTTGGGCCGTTGTTGGGGAACCTGTTTGGCCTCGCCGGTATTTTCTACCTGACAGCGCTGCTGGCTGTGGTCGCGATGGTGATCGTCCACCGCCTGGTGCCGCAACCCCGTGGGCCTGTCAATCATCCGGAATCCCGCCCCGCCTTGTCGATGCTTGGTCAGGTGCTCCGGGATGGTCGCCTTGTTCGGCTTGACGTCGGTATTTTTGCCCTTCACCTGGTATTGACCGCCGCCTTTATGATTGTTCCCAGTCTGTTGCGGGACGATACAGGTCTTGAGACCGGGTCCCACTGGTGGTTTTACCTGACAGTGATGGTGACCTCGTTCTTTGCCATGGTGCCTTTCATTATTCTCGGGGAAAAAAAGCGGCGCATGAAACTGGTGCTAAACGGCGCTATTGTGCTGTTAATAGGTTCAGTCATCGGATTGTCCCAGGTGCATGGCCAGCTTGAAGTGGCGTGGTTAACGCTGTTCGCCTTTTTCATGGCCTTCAATCTCCTGGAAGCCAGCCTGCCATCACTGGTAAGTAAGGAGTCTCCGGCAGGCAGCAAAGGCACAGCTATGGGCGTGTATTCGACGTCCCAGTTTATGGGTGCTTTTTTGGGCGGCTCATTGGGTGGTCTGCTGCTTGAAGCGTATGGACTTAATGGCGTTCTGGTGCTGATGGTAGTGACGCTGGCGGTCTGGTTAGCGGTCGCATTGAGCATGGCGCCCCCGAGTCATACTGCCAGTTTCATGGTACAGTTGCACGACGCAGGGTATGACGATATTGATGATATCGACCGTATCCTGCGGGGCCTTCCCGGTGTAGAGGATGTGGTGGTACTTGAAGGCGTGGGCACAGCCTATCTGAAAGTGGATCGCCAATACTTTAATGAAGAATGTCTGGCGGAATATTCATTTGTCCGGCCAGCCATGTCTTCGTGAATCCTGAGCGCTGGCGATGGACTGCTGGTGACTATAAGAGACTGAATTAGGAGCAAATCATGGCACGAGGCGTCAACAAAGTAATTCTGATCGGTAATCTGGGTCAGGATCCGGAAACCCGTTACACACCCAACGGCAACGCCGTGGTCAATCTTAATCTGGCCACTGACGAGAGTTATAAAGACCGTCAAACCGGACAGCTGGTGCCGAAAACAGAATGGCACCGGATCGTGATGTTCGGCAAGATTGCCGAGGTTGCAGGGCAGTACCTGCGCAAAGGCTCGAAAGTGTATATTGAAGGTAAGCTCCAGACCCGCAAGTGGCAGAACAAGGAAGGCAATGACGTCTATACCACTGAGGTGGTGGTGGATATCAGCGGGCAGATGCAAATGCTGGACAGTCGCGGAGGCGAGGGCGGCAGCACGAACCAGGGCGCGCCAGCGGGCCGGCCGCAGCAGGCACCTCAGAACGCACCCGCCGCCCAGCAAAGCGGTCAGGGCCCGTCAGGAGGTAATAATAGCCAGCCATCCCAGGGCCAGAGTGGAATGCCCGAACCGGTCGATGATTTTGATGACGATATCCCGTTCTAGGGACGAGTATGCGAAGAATGTAATGTTTTGGTCGAAGTCCAATCCCAAGTCCCCGCGAAAGCGGGGATTTTTTGCAGTTTTTGGGCGTAATAAAAACGCTTGGCATGGAATGGCCATCGTCCCGGAATAGAAATAACTCGATTTACAAGGCGGGACGGCGAATTAGGCCTTTCTCCGTCAGCGGTGTGTTTTCGAATAGCTGGGCCGAGTAGGTGCGGCCCCTCAAATCGGCAGTCATGACGATTTGAGGGGCTTCGCCGGCCTGGAACGCGATAATTGAATTGGCCGATTCAGCCACAGCTTTCTTGGCCGGTTGATCTGATAAGGGCGTCTCCGTGCCTTGAGGAAGGGCTATGGCAGAGTATTTGCGGGTATCGGTCGGGCAGCACTCAGATGCCGGTGGCAAATCCTGCAATCAGGATTTCCACGGGGTGCGTATTCCCGAGGGTGCGGAGCTGGAATCCAAGGGCGTAGCCATGGCGCTCGCTGACGGGATCAGCTCCAGCGCTGTGGCTCACATCGCCAGTGAGACCGCTGTCAAAAGTTTTCTTCAGGATTATTTCTGTACGTCAGCGGCATGGTCCGTGAAGAAATCCGGCGATCGGGTGATCGCCGCAACAAACGCGTGGCTGACGTCCCACACCAACAACTCCTGGGCGCGCTACGATAAAGACCGCGGGTACGTTTGTACGTTTACTGCCCTGGTGGTCAAATCCACCAGGGCCTATTTTTTTCATGTTGGCGATGCCCGGGCCTATCGGGTTCACGGTCGCGGCCTCGAACAACTGACTCGTGACCATCGCCAATGGATATCGCCTGACAAAAGCTACCTTGGACGGGCCCTGGGCGTGAATGACCAGGTGGAGGTCGACTATCACACCGTGGCTGTGGTGCCGGGAGATACGTTCGTGCTGGTCACGGACGGCATCCATGAAGTGCTGGGCCCTAATGACATTGCGGCCGTCATTGCTGAAAATGCAGACGACCTGAACGCGGCCGCAGAGGCCGTGGTCAGAGCGGCGTATGATCAAGGCAGTGACGACAACCTGACCGTGCAGATCCTGCGCGTCGAGCAGATTCCCCAACCGAAAATTCACGAATTCCAGCAACACGCGGCGGAACTGCCCTTCCCGCCGGCGCTGGGTGCCCGTAGTCTGATAGACGGTTTTGAAATCGTCCGCGAACTGCACATGAGCAACCGCAGTTACGTGTACCTTGCGGTGGATACTGCAACGGGCAGCAAGGTGGTCCTCAAGGTACCGGCGACCGATGTCCGGGAAGACCCGGTGGCTCTGGAGCAGTTTCTGGCCGAGGAGTGGGTTGCGCGCCGTATCGACAGCCCCTATGTGCTGCGATCCTATCAGCGCTCACTCGCCCAGAATTTCCTTTATGTTGTTACTGAATACATTGAGGGCCAGACCCTGACTCAATGGATGCGCGACAACCCCCGTGCCCATTTCGCCAGGGTGAGAGCGCTTGTGGAACAGATCGGCAAAGCTCTGCGCGCTTTCCATCGACAGGATATGATCCACCAGGACGTGCGACCGGCCAATGTCATGATCGACAGCATCGGCACGGCCAAGCTGATCGATTTCGGCACTGTTAAGGTTGCGGGCATAAGCGAGGGTATAGGTTCTGAGGATGAGACTATTCTGGGTACTCAGCAATATTCAGCGCCGGAGTACTTCATGGGTGAGGGCGGCTCTGCCCGCTCGGATGTTTTTTCCCTTGGTGTGATCACCTACCAGATGCTTACCGGGCGTCTGCCTTACGGCCCCGAGGCTTCCCAGGTCCGAAGCCGCGCCGGCCTCAACCGCCTCAAGTATCCACCGGTTTGCCACTACAACCGGAGCTGTCCCACCTGGATCGACGGCGCCTTGCGCAAGGCCCTGCACCCGCATCCCGATCGGCGTTACGCAGAGGTTTCGGAATTTATCCACGATCTTTACCACCCCAGACGCGAATTCGTGAACGCTGTCCGGCCACCCTTGATTGAGCGCAATCCGGAAGCCGTGTGGAAGGGCGTCTCCCTACTGCTTGCCGTTATTGTGGTGGGTCAACTGATGCTGTCCTACCTATAACGGTCCTAACCTCGGGGAACGCAGGCCGGGATCTGACCCGGCACCGGTCCGGTCGCATGACTGCGACCGGATATCCTGGGTTCAACCTTGTTCAGGAAAACGTTTTCTTCGCCTGGGTCCGAATATGGGTTGTGTACAGCACCAGACCGACCAGGGTCAGGCCGCCGACCAGATTACCAAGCACCGTCGGTATCTCATTCCATACCACGTACTGGTAGAGGGTAAATTCTGCGCCCATCATCAGCCCGATCGGGAACAGGAACATGTTGACGACGGAATGCTCAAACCCAAGGTAAAAGAACACAATGATCGGCATCCACATCGCCATGATTTTGCCTGAGACGTGAGTGGATATGGTGGCTCCCACCACGCCCATAGAGACCATCCAGTTGCAGAACACGCCGCGCAGGAAAAGCACGAGCCAACCGGCCGCACCGGCGTCCTGATAGCCCACCGTCCGACTCTCGCCAACTTCCATGATCTTTTGACCCACCGCGCTCATCTCCTCGGTGCCACCCATGGAAAAGTTCAGGTAACCGAAAAACGCAATGAAAAGTGCACCGCCGAGGTTGCCGAGCGCGACAAGGCCCCAGCACTTCAGCATTCGTGGCACGGTCACCCCTGGCCGCTTGTCGAACAAGGCGAGCGGAACCAGCGTGAAGACTCCGGTGAGCAAGTCGTAGCCCATAAGGTAGAGCATACAAAAACCGACCGGAAACAGCAGAGAGCCCAACAGGAAGGAGCCGGTCTGAACTGCGATGGTGACGGCGAAGATTACCGCCAGCGCCAGTGTGGCCCCCGCCATGAACGCGCGAATCAGGGTATCCCGCGTGCCCATGTAGATCTTGGCTTCGCCGGCATCCACGAGCTTGGTAACAAACTCGTTGGGTTGAAGATAAGACATATTGATGATCCTTTCTGAAAAAAAAGAAAAAGAAAAAGAAAAGTTGTTGGCAGGCGCCGGTGATGATTCAGCGACTCTGTGTCAGTACCGGGCAGTTATTCCCTGAGCTGCAACCGGCCGGTCCCCGTGCACCCCTTACCAGCGCTTGTAGGGAAGAAACTTGCCATCCATGGTAATCACCACCCGGTCACCCTTGGGGTCCTCCACCTTCTCCACATACATCTTGTAGTCAATGGCGCTCATGATGCCGTCGCCGAATTTTTCGTGGATCAGCGCCTTCACGCTGGGGCCGTAGATCATGGTGGCTTCGTAAAGGCGATAAATGAGGGGATCCTGGGGAACACTGTCGCCCCAGTGCTTGGAGGGAGACGACTGCAGGGTATCCTCGACGTCCGTATTCAGGTTAAGCGTTTTGCACAACGCCTTGGCCTGGTCCTCCAGCATAGTGTTCATGCCAAAGCAGCAGGATGTCGTCCACACCGGGGACATACCGATGGCTTCGGCAATCTGCTCCCAGGTCAACCCGCTCTCGTTTTTGGCTGTGAGAATGGTGGCGGTCATCATTTCATGATTCATAGTAAATCCTCAGTCTGTCGTGCTGTATTGCGGTGCGCATGCACCTTTGTGAGGCCCTTGATAGTAAAAAAACCTGTCATATCCACGGATGGCTTCACACTGCCCGTTCTATGCAGGTGCCGTGCCAGGCGCGGGAGCGCTCGGGCAGAGACCGCACTTACAGGGCGCCAAGGCTATAGATTCATATAACGCAACTGCGTTAACTCTCAGTTTCGATAGCACGCCGGCAAAATAAACAAACAATTAAACACAGGGTCTTTGCAGAATTATTGCCCTGAAAGCCTTACACTTTTCACACAGTTTCCGATGCGGTAGGTCGCACGCGAGAAAGGATTCGGAAGCTCTGGCGGATTGCCCAGGCGGACTATGGGCGAATTGCCCAAAAGAGCCGGTTGAGCGTTTTCCTGAGGCGCCTGAGCCCCGCTGTTTCTGCCGCAACAGTATTCAAAACAGCCGGTGAAGCCTTTCGGGTGGAGGTTCGTGCGCTAAATACCTGGGGTGAGCTTACGCGGAATTTTGGTCAGGAGTCGCCAGGAGAAGTCGTTACTCTCATTGTTGGTGAAGCTGAAACTCTTCCAGTGCCAAATCTAGCGGCCTTGGACGGAACTCTGGGAAAATTTGGCCAGTCTTGCGCTGAGCCACAGGGAGGCAAGGCTTGCGGAGAATTCTTCTGGCCAGAGGTGGGTACCTTTTCGCTGGCGCCCTCTTTGAGTAGCGGAGCTTACTTGGGTGCCGAGAATGTCGTCAGTGCCCCCCTTCCTTATGTAGGTCGGTTTATTCCTGCCTGGTTTGAGGTTGCCATTGACCCCGGGCGTTTCAGTAGTGTGCCCTTGTCTTCAGACAGAACCTCTTGCACCGGCGGGCGGAGCTGGGTATACACCGGGGAGCCCTTTGGTTGGGAGCGGGTGGCTGAAGTGCTTATCACGCCAAAAAACCGGAATGGCGTGACGGTTCAAAACTATGCCGGAACACCCTTCCAAAGAATAGGCGCTGATGATATCGGCTTCGCACCATTTCCCGTGGAGGACGAGGCCACAGCGAGAGCTGACGGGACGCCGGTGGAAATGGAGGCCGCTTTGGCCCTGGCGACGCTCTCGCCGGACTCGATCGGTAGTTTGATCTACAGCTTTGCCCCGGGTGATGAGTTTCGTTACCCAAAAACTCTAAACACCCGGGTTTCCGGTTATACCCCCGAACCCGTGTTCAGCCTTGAAAGCCTTATTGATGCAGACGGTGTAACGGTTCTCAACCCTACCGAAGACCTGCCAGAGAACTTCAAGCCAGAGGCGGGCTTCGAGATTCGATATGGTCGAATCAGGTTGGATAACGGCTATGGTCCTGAGAATATGAATCTGGTGATTCCGCTGCGCGCAGAGGTGTTTGGCAGCGGCGGTTTCCAGTTACACCAGGATGAAACCTGTTGGTTATACGATTTGGCCGAGAACATTTCAGTCAACTTCACCGATTCTGCATTCACCGCCAGCCAGACAGGCGTGATTGAGGTGGATGCTTCTGAGCTTACCTTGGAAGAGGGCAGGCCAATAGTTGCAGCTGTTGAGGACAACAGGCTGAGACTGTCAGCGCCGACGCCTTCAGGCGCAGAATCCGCTGAGGCGAAAGGTATCTATGTGGAACTCGATACCGGCAACGACTGGCTGAAGGGTTTCTGGGACACTGACAATCCCGACACCCTGGTTGATCCATATGCCTGGGCCACCTTCGGCGTCTACCGAGGCAACGACCGCATCATCTACTGGCGGGAAGTTCGGGACTAGCGATATCTCAGACGCTGAAACAGGTACAGGGAGAGGCCTTGCTGGAATCGTGCGGAGCCAGGGATGGCGGAGCTCGAGCGACCATGGATGTATTTACAGCGTATTCCAGCAAGGCTTCTCCATGTGCCTGGGCACGGAGTCAGTCCTCCTCCCCCTCCGGATGATCCAGCCCCAACTCATTAATCTTCCGGGTCAGCGTATTCCTCCCCCAGCCCAGCAGAATCGAGGCATCCCGCCGACGCCCGCCGGTATGCTTCAGGGCAGTCTCGATCATGATGCGCTCGAACTCCGGAATGGCAGTATCCAGAATTGCTTTTTTACCCCGCTTGAGCTCCTGTTCGGCCCAGCCTTGCAGGCCTTCCTGCCAGGTGCGCCCGGTAGCGGGCGTTTCGGCTTGCTGGAGAAGTTCCTGGGGCAGGTCGTCGACGTGGATATCGCGCCCGCTGGCCATCACGGTCAGCCAGCGGCAGGTGTTTTCCAGCTGGCGCACGTTGCCGGGCCAGGGCAGGGTGGTGAGGTATTCTTCCGCGTCCGGGCGCAGTAGCTTGGATTCTACCGCCAGTTCACGGGCGGCCTGTTTGAGGAAGTGCTGCATCAGGCGGGGAATGTCTTCCCGGCGTTCGGCCAGTTTGGGCAGATGCACCCGGATCACGTTGAGGCGGTGGAACAGATCCTCACGGAAAGTGCCGGCCTGGACCAGCTTTTCCAGGTCCTGATGCGTGGCGGCAATGATGCGAACATCCACCTTGATGGCGGTGGTGCCGCCCACCCGGTAAAACTCGCCGTCCGCCAGTACCCGCAAAAGGCGGGTCTGGGTGTCCGCCGGCATGTCGCCGATTTCATCCAGAAACAGGGTGCCGCCGTTGGACTGCTCAAACCGGCCCTGGCGTGCTGCACCGGCGCCGGTGAAGGCGCCTTTCTCGTGGCCGAACAATTCGGACTCGATCAGATCCTTGGGTATGGCCGCCATGTTCAGGGCGATGAACGGGTGCTTGGCGCGTGGGCTGTGGTTGTGCAGTGCCTGGGCCACCAGTTCTTTGCCGGTTCCGCTTTCGCCATTGATTAACACCGTAATGTTGGAGTGGGACAGCCGGCCAATCGCCCGGAAAACCTCCTGCATGGCCGGCGCTTCGCCGATGATTTCGGTGTGGCGCTGGGTGCTGTCCACCGCCGGTTCGGCGGTGGCTCGCCGCTCACGGCTGTGGGCAACGGCACGCTTGGCAAGGGCCACCGCATCATCCACATCGAAGGGCTTTGGCAGGTATTCGAAAGCACCGGTCTGGTAGCTGGTGACCGCGCTCTCAAGATCCGAATGGGCGGTCATGATGATCACCGGCAAATCCGGGTGCGCCTCGACAATGCCTGCGAGCAGCGCAATACCGTCGATGCCCGGCATACGAATGTCGCTGATGATCGCATCCGGTTGCTCGTGTTCCAGGCGTGCCAGAATGCTGTCGCCGCTCTCGAATACGCGCGGATTCATGCCGGCCTGGGACAGGGCGCGCTCCAGGACCCAGCGGATGCTTCGGTCGTCGTCAATAATCCAGACGTTCGCCGGTTGGTTCATGTTGTTTCCTCCAGTGGCAGGAAGATGATGAAGTTGGTTCGCCCGGGCTCGCTCTCACACTCCACCAGCCCATGGTGTTGCCCGATAATGCTTTGGGTAATCGAAAGCCCCAGTCCCGTGCCGTTGGCCCGGCCACTGATCATGGGGTAAAACACGTTTTGCAACAGCTCCGCCGGAATACCGGGGCCGTTGTCGATGACATCCACCCGACAGACCAGCCGGTAGCGATGATGCCCAATGGTGAACTGCCGAAGCGCCCGGGTTCGGAACATGATGGTGGGAGGCTCGGGGGAAGCGCTGCGGTCCGTATGCTCGAAAGCGGCCTCCATGGCGTTTCTGGCAATATTGAGGAAGGCCTGGATCAGCTGTTCCTTGTCGCCGTTGAGTTCCGGCAGGCTGGGGTCGTAATCCCGCTCAAACACCAGCCGGTGGCGGCTCTCTGCCTCCAGCAGTGTTCTGACCCGCTCAAGCACTTCGTGGATGTTGGTCGGCGCCAGCCTGAGCGCGCGGTTTGGCCCCAGCATCCGGTCGACCAACCCCCGCAGGCGATCTGCTTCGTCAATAATGACCCGGGTATATTCCCGCTGGCCTTCGTCATTGAGCTCCCGGTCGAGCAATTGCGCTGCGCCGCGGATGCCCCCGAGCGGATTCTTGATCTCGTGAGCCATGCCCCGCACCAGAATGCGCGTGGTTTCCTGCTGGGAGATGATGTCCTCCTCCCGGCTGATCCGGAGCAGGCGGTCCCGGGACTGAAGTTCCATCAGCAGATCGCAGGGTTCGGTGCCGATTGAGGACACCGAGTAATCCACCGTAAACCGTGTGCCGGATGCCAGCATGAATTCAGCCTCCCGCTTGGTATAGGACTGCCCGTTCTTTGATGACGCCAGTAATGTTTTCAGGGCGTCTGCTGATTCCACGAACATATCGCAAATGCTGAAATCCTTGATGCGGGTAATGCTGGTTTCAAGCAGGTTTTCAGCAGCCGGGTTGAGATACCGGACCTTCAGTTCCGGGCTCAGCACCAGCACCGCGGTGGCCAGATTATCCAGTATGTTTTTGTAGTCTGCCGGTATTGCCATGATCGTCCCCTGGTTGTGCAAGCGCTGTTGCAAAAAGCGAACCAAAATACAGGATGAGAGGTGAAGGTGTGCCAAGGATGAGGGGCGAGGCCTTGTTGTGGGGGGTGGGCCGCCACTCGCTGGTGCGGATTTGAGCGGAATTTGTTTATCGCCGGGTCAGGCCGCCCCTCGTTAGCTCAAAGTATGGCTTCTTTAAAGTGCAGGCGCACTAAAATAGTGCGTGGCCTGATGAGTGAATCGCCGTGAAGAGGCGCGAGGCGGGGGAAGTTCAGTTATTGCGGTTGCGGTTGATTACGGAAGGGCGGTGCACCGTAAAGGTGACGCTGTTGCCGGACTGGACCCGCTGGCCTTGAGTATCGACCACAAAAACACTCGCGGTGTGGGTGCCGCGATCCATATTGCGCACGGTGAATGTGCCACCGGGGTTCTGGCCGACCGGTTGTCCGTCGAGATCGACTTCAAAGCGGTGCCCTCGTCTCAGGTCAGGGGAGCTGGTGACCTGGAACTCGACATCACCACTGCCACTGTGGAAGGCGGCGTTATCTTCTGGTGCGACAAATGCCACACGACCATAAGGGGCCGGGTTTTCTTGTCCGCTCGGCTTGGCTTGCCGTTGCTGGGCTTCGATATCCCGCATTTTGGGCAGCGTTATAGTCGTCACCGGACGCACCTTCACGGGTTCCGAGCCGCTTTGGGGCTCGTCGGAAAAGGTCACATTGCCGTTTTTATCGACGTGTTTATAAACTTCGGCAGCGACCGGAAGAGTCGAGACGGCGAGCAGTGTGCTCAAAATGCCCAGAGCAATCAGAGTCCGTTTCCCATTATTCATTGTGCGTACCTGTAACGAGGCTGTTGCCCGATTATCGGCAGAGCCCCGGGCGTTTGCAATGCCGTGACTCCTGTATGTGGTTACAGCGTGTTAATTCGTGACGTGTATCCTGTGCGGTCATATTTTCAGCACAAAAAAACCCCGCCGGAGCGGGGCTTTCAGTTTGATTCGAAAGAATCAGACCGAGTAGTACAAGTCGAACTCGACCGGGTGAGTGGTCATGTTGAGACGTTCAACTTCGCCACGCTTCAGATCGATGTAGCCGGCGATCATGTCTTCGGTGAAAACGCCGCCCCGGGTCAGGAACTCGTGGTCGCCTTCCAGAATGTCCAGTGCTTCCTGCAGGGTCTGGCAGACCGTCGGGATGTTCATGGCTTCTTCTTTTGGCAGGTCGTACAAGTCCTTGTCCATGGCATCGCCCGGGTGGATCTTGTTCTGGATGCCGTCAAGCCCGGCCATCATCAGTGCAGCAAACGCCAGGTACGGGTTGGCTGACGGGTCAGGGAAACGGACTTCCATACGACGGGCTTTCGCGCTGTTGACGTAAGGAATGCGAATTGACGCTGACCGGTTGCGAGCTGAGTAAGCCAGCATGACCGGTGCTTCGAAGCCGGGTACCAGGCGCTTGTAGCTGTTGGTAGAGGCGTTGGTAAACGCGTTGATCGCCTTGGCGTGCTTGATGATGCCGCCGATGTAGTAGATAGCGATTTCGCTCAGGCCTGCGTAGCTGTCGCCTGCGAAGATGTTTTTGCCGTCTTTGCTGAGGGACATGTGAACGTGCATGCCGGAACCATTGTCACCCACTACCGGCTTTGGCATGAACGTAGCGGTTTTGCCATAGGCGTGAGCTACGTTGTGAACACAGTACTTGAGGATCTGAACTTCGTCGGCTTTCTTGACCAGGGTATTGGCGCCAACACCGATTTCACACTGACCGGCAGTGCCCACTTCGTGGTGGTGTACTTCGATAACCAGGCCCATCGACTCCATCGCCGCGCACATAGCGCCACGCAGGTCGTGCAGGCTGTCGACAGGAGGAACCGGGAAATAGCCGCCTTTCACCCCTGGCCGGTGACCAATGTTGTTTCGGTCGAATTCATCACCTGAAACCCAGGCCGCTTCTTCCGAGTGCAGCTCGTACATGGAGCCCTGCATGTCGGTCTTCCACCGGGCGGAATCAAACACGAAGAACTCGGGCTCCGGGCCGAACAGAGCGCTGTCGGCAATGCCGGTAGACTTCAGGTACTCTTCAGCGCGACGTGCCACCGAGCGCGGGTCGCGCTCGTAACCCTGCATGGTAGAAGGCTCTACAATATCGCAGGTAATGTTGACGGTGGTTTCTTCGGTAAACGGGTCCAGAACCGTACTGGAATCGTCCGGCATCAGGATCATGTCGGATTCGTTGATGCCTTTCCAGCCAGCAATTGATGAGCCATCGAACATTTTGCCGTCGGCGAAGAAGTCGTCATTGACCTCAGTGGCCGGCATGGTCACGTGCTGCTCTTTACCGCGGCTGTCAGTGAATCGCAAATCAACCCATTTGACTTCGTGTTCTTTGATCAGATCAATTGTTTTCGACATTGTACATACTCCGTAGGTTTACCCGTTTCGCGGGCGAGTTCTTTATACGTTATTTGCCGGATCAGTCGTCCACTCACTATAAGGATGGACTCTCTGACGTCCGACCTTTTCGTCAGGTTTGGGCAGCTTATCAAAAGCGTTCATTCCTTGCCTGCCTATTCAGCTGTTTTCATTCAAGCAATCTGTTTGCCAGTTTTCGTACCGTGCGCCAGAAGAGCGCAGCTAAGCGGGTTCTGGGCATTTTTGGCGCTGGCGCTGACGATGCGCCAGGACGAAGCAGTGTGATTAGTGCCCATTAATGGTGCCCTCTTGTTAATAATGCACAATAGTGGTGCGCTTATTGGAAAGGCTGTAGAAAATATCGGAATAGGGCGGTTTGACAGATAGGCATATCCCTACATAGTTACTGCGCAGAGTTTCCGATATACTACGCGCCCTTGGTTTCGGCTATGCCGTGATCCATTAACTGTTACTTTAAAGATTTGAGATGGCATGCGCGCGGAAAACGCGTACACAAGACCCTCTCAGGTCATCATGTATGCCGCAGGATACCCGTTGTGATTGAGAAACTTCGTAATATCGCCATCATCGCCCACGTTGACCATGGCAAGACCACGCTGGTGGACCAGTTGTTGCGCCAATCCGGTACGCTGGACCGAAAAGAGCTCGAAAGTGAGCGCGTCATGGATTCCAATGACCAGGAAAAGGAACGAGGCATTACCATCCTGGCCAAAAACACCGCGCTGAAATGGCACGACTACGATATCAATATCGTTGATACCCCAGGACACGCCGACTTCGGTGGCGAAGTTGAGCGGGTAATGAGTATGGTTGACTGTGTGCTGCTGGTGGTTGATTCCATCGACGGCCCGATGCCGCAAACCCGTTTTGTCACCCAGAAGGCCTTTGACGCCGGTCTGCATCCGATTGTTGTGGTGAATAAGATTGACCGTCCTGGCGCGCGCCCGGACTGGGTGGTGGATCAGGTTTTTGACCTGTTTGACAACCTCGGTGCCAGCGATGAGCAGCTGGACTTCCCGATTGTATTTGCCAGTGCCCTGAATGGCATCGCCGGGATGGACCACGAGAATTTGGACGACAACATGGATGCCGTTTTTCAGGCCATTGTCGACCATGTGCCTGCACCCAACGTTGATCCCGAGGGTCCGTTCCAGATGCAGATCTCCCAGCTGGACTACAACAGCTTCCTGGGTGTAATCGGTATTGGCCGTATCGCCCGCGGTAAAATCAAGACCAACTCTCCGGTAACCGCCATTGGCGCCGACGGCAAGAAACGTCAGGGCCGAATCCTGAAAATCATGGGGCATTCCGGTCTGCACCGTGTAGAAGTGGAAGAAGCACAGGCCGGGGATATCATTTGCGTGAGCGGAATGGATGAATTGCACATATCCGATACCCTGTGCGATCAGTCCAATGTGGAAGCATTGCCGCCGCTGACAGTGGATGAGCCGACCGTATCCATGACCTTCCAGGTCAACGACTCGCCGTTCTGTGGCAGAGAAGGCAAGTATGTCACCAGCCGGAACATCAAAGAGCGTCTCGAGAAGGAACTGCTTCACAACGTCGCATTGCGCGTTGAGGATGGCGATACGATGGATAAGTTCAAGGTATCCGGCCGAGGCGAGCTGCACCTGTCGGTACTGATCGAAAACATGCGCCGCGAAAAATTCGAGCTGGCGGTCGGGCGTCCTGAAGTGGTCATCCGGGAAATTGACGGTGTAAAACAGGAGCCGTACGAAAACGTCATTATCGATATTGAAGAGCAGCATCAGGGCGCTCTGATGGATCAGATCGGTCTGCGCAAGGGCGAGCTGACCAATATGGTGCCGGATGGCAAGGGCCGCATGCGCCTTGAGTACACCATCCCGGCGCGGGGTCTGATCGGGTTCCGTAACTCCTTCCTGACCATGACCTCCGGTTCAGGCATTCTGACGTCCACCTTCAGTCATTATGGCCCGATCAAAAGTGGCGACATGACCGCCCGCCAGAACGGCGTGCTGGTGTCGATGGCGGCGGGCACAGCGATGACCTACTCGCTGGAAACGTTGCAGAGCCGCGGCAAGCTTTTCCTGGATCCCGGTCAGGAAGTTTATGAAGGCCAGCTGTGCGGCATTCATAGCCGTGAAAACGATCTGGTTATCAACCCGACCAAAGCCAAGAAGCTCGACAATATGCGTGCTTCCGGCAAAGACGAAGTCATCGCCCTGGTGCCGCCAATCAAGTTTACTCTTGAGCAGGCACTGGAATTCATCGATGAAGATGAATTGGTGGAAGTCACGCCCAAGTCGATCCGCCTGCGCAAGAAATATTTGACCGAAAACGACCGTAAACGCGCCGGCAAGAAGTAATCCGCAGTACGTCAATACGAGAAAGGGGTAGATCACATCTGCCCCTTTTTTTGTTAACTTCAGCTAAACTCCGGTAACACCCCTTTCCGGAGCTGTCTATGCTCACTCTCTATCCCGACATCAAGCCCTATGCCGAACACCGTTTGGCGGTGGATGCACCCCATGAGCTCTATATCGAAGAAAGCGGCAATCCCAAGGGCATTCCGGTTATCGTGGTTCACGGAGGCCCAGGAGGGGGTTGTGAGGACTATTACCGACGCTTTTTCGATGCCGAGAGGTTCCGTATCATCCTGCTTGATCAGCGTGGTGCCGGGCGCTCTACCCCTCTTGCCGAGCTTGAAGCCAACACCACGGCTGACCTGGTGACTGATCTCGAGAAAGCGCGCCAGTTCCTGGGTATTGAGAAGTGGCTGATGTTCGGGGGCAGTTGGGGCTCCACCCTCAGCCTTGTCTATGCGGAAGCCTATCCGCAAAGAGTGCATGGCCTGATTCTTCGGGGCATATTCCTGTGTCGGCCGGAAGACATTCACTGGTTTTACCAGCACGGCGCAAGCCGGGTTTTTCCCGACCACTGGCGGGATTTCGTGGCGACCATACCGGAATCCGAGCGCGGCGACATGGTGGGCGCCTACTATCGTCGCCTGACCAGTGAAAACGAACTGGAGCAAATCCAGGCAGCCAAAGCCTGGTCGATCTGGGAGGGGCGTTGCGCCACCCTGCACCCGAATCCGAGGGTAGTCGAGCATTTTGGGCACCCCCACGTGGCCATCGCCCTTGCCCGCATTGAGTGCCACTACTTCATGAATCAGGCGTTCCTGGAGCCAGGCCAGATTCTGAGGGACGCTGGAAGACTGGCGGAGATTCCGGGCGTCATTGTTCACGGCCGTTACGATATGGTCTGTCCGCTCGATAATGCCCTGGCGCTGAGCGATGTCTGGCCGGACGCCGAGTTGCGTATTATCCGGGATGCGGGTCATTCCGCTTCCGAGCCTGCCATCATCGATACCCTGATGCACGCCTGTGACGAAATGGCCGATCGTATAGAAGGGTTTTGATTTGTAACTGTGCCTTGCAGGCGTGTAAGACGAACGTTACTATCTCGCAACTTTTAACGTTCAGCTCAGGGAAATGGATGAAGGGATTGATTCAGCGTGTCTCCAGCGCTTCGGTTGTCGTCGAGGGAAAGACTGTTGCCGCCATCACTACCGGATTATTGTTATTTTTGGGTGTTGAACGAACTGACTCTGAAAAGCACGCCGCCGAACTGTGCAAGAAAGTCCTCAAATTCCGTATTTTTCCCGATCAACATGGCCGCATGAACCTTAGTCTGACGGAGACCGGCGGTGCCTTGCTGATTGTTCCCCAGTTTACCCTGGTCGCTGACACCCGCTCCGGCACCCGCCCGGGGTTTTCCCTTGCTGCGCCGCCCGCCGAAGCCGATGCCCTGTTTCAGCATTTTCTTGGCCTGGTTGCGTCAGCGATAGGGGAGGGGAGGGTTTCAGCGGGCCAGTTCGGGGCCGATATGAAGGTATCACTGGTGAACGATGGCCCGGTGACTTTTATGCTCGAAAGCTAAGGAATTGTTCAGAGGCTCCATGAGCGCCTTAAAGCGGTGCGATGTGTAAAGGCGATACCTGTTTTGGTGCAAATCTCAGGGGCAGTGCCGGTAAAAAGTCTCTTTTACGACACATAAGTTGCTGAAATATAACAAATTATTAAAGGTTGGCCCTGTATTTGTTAAGGTTGAGCCCTGATGTTGGCCGGAATATAGGATGGGGCCGCGGTCACAAAACAGACTAAAAACCCTGTTATAAAGGTTTGCAAATATGCTGACATTGTATTAAAAATGGCATCACAATGAACTTTAAGTAAACGTCATAAGCGATTGAGGTTGAAAGAGTTCGCAAAAAACCGGCCGGTAATCTGGTTGAATACACAAAAAGAAGCCTGCCAGGGCTCATTCTGCGAACGAGCGTTAATAATGCCAAAAGCAGTTTAGTGATAAAAATTACGTCGTTATTTGCAGTTTGTAATGAAACTGACATTTTAACGACACAGAATTGGGCACGATGATAGCTCGATCACTAAGAAAGCGGGTCAAGCCCGCAGCTAAAACCTGAGTTCACCTAAGAAGGAAGACGCAACATGAAAAAAACACTCATCGCTACGGCTATCGCTGCAGTTGCTTTCTCTGGCACCACCATGGCGCAAACCACTGCTGCCAGTGCCGACTCACGTGCGGACGAACTGGCCTCGCGCATGGATTCCATGCCTACAGTCTACGGTAATATCCAGTACGCTATCGCTCATGACAATATTGACGGCGGCCCTTCTGAAATCAATCACTTCGATAACGGTTCCACCCTCGGCGTCAAGCACGAGCACGAGGTCGCTCCTGGCATCACCGGTTTCTTTAAACTAGAACTCGAAGGAATCGACGCCGACGACAAGGCTCGCAGCAACGGCATTGATGCTCTGGACGAAGCCTACATCGGTGTCAAAGGTGACAGCTTCGGTCAGATCTGGATTGGCTCTGATGACTCAACCTACGAGCGCGCTGTAGATGAGATCTCCCAGTACTACGAAGTGGCAATCCTGAACATCGGTGCGGACTACTCTACTGGTGAAGGCGACCTTATTCAGTACACGTCTCCTTCGTTCGGTGGCCTGACGCTGGCAGCAGCTGTGCAGTTTAACGGCGACAGCGATACCAAAGCCGGCGCGGGCTCTGAAAAGTCCTACCCTTACCAGTTGGCCGCACTGTACGAAGTTGACGCGCTTGAACTGGCTTTCGCCATGGACTCCAACGATGGTGATGTATCTGATAGCAACGAGAACACCTACGGCGTGCGTGCGAGCTACAACCTGGACAATCTGCGCCTGACCGGTGAGTACCACACCACCAAGGATGCGTCTGATACCTTCGGTGTGATCGGTTACTACACTCTTGGTGCCAACCAGTTTGCGCTGTCCTATGAGCTGAATACTGCTGATGACTCAGACGACACCAAGACTGACACCATCACGTTCCAGGCTTTGCACAACCTGTCTGACCACATGTATGTCTACTTCGAAGGCTATCTGGGTGGCGGTGACGAAGTATATGGCTACGATGTTGACGGAGATGGTGATGACGATGCCGCTTCCGACGAGCGCTCCATTGCCTCTGTTGGTGCTGTTTACTACTTCTGATCCGCTAACCAGCTAATCAGACTGTAAACCGTAAGAACCGGCAGCCTTCGGGCTGCCGGTTTTTTTATGGCGGAAGAAAAAGAAAGTTGCCCGCCAGCCACAGACGTTTTACGGTTACTCGAATAATCCTTGGCTAGAGATCAATCATGGCAGAAGAGCTGGAAATCAAACTGACGCTAGCGCCGAATGACATGGCCAAGGCCTTCGAATGGCTGTCCAGCCTGCAGGAAACCTCCCCGGGGAAAACGGGCCAGTTGATCAACCGCTACTACGACACACCATCAGCGGATCTGAATCGTCAGCGCATTGCGCTGCGTGTGCGGCAGACTGGTGATCATTACATCCAGACCCTGAAAACCCAGGGTGAATTCGTGGATGGAGCCCACCGGCGGCAGGAGTGGGAATGGCCACTGATGGGAACGGAGCTGAACATCGGGCTGGTGGCCGATACCCCCGTGGGGCAGGATGTAAATCTGGCCGAACTGGCGCCGGTGTTCGAGACCAACTTTGAGCGCCGGGTTCTCATGCTGGACGATGGCGAGGCGGTCATTGAGTGTGCCATGGACCAGGGTTCCATCATTGCAGGCGAGCAGAGGCTACCCCTGAATGAGGTGGAGTTCGAGCTCAAGTCCGGCGATGCCTCCCGGCTAACCATTTGGGCGACAAGGCTTGCTGACCAGGTAAGCGTGTTCTTCAATCTGATCAGTAAAGCCGAGCAGGGCTATTACCTGGCGGGTATCCATGAGCCCGTCGGGCTGGGGGACGAGGTCGATGCCACCACAAGACTGTTCCACGATCTCGCCATTGCCTGGCTGACCGATGCGCCATCAAAACGGTGGTTGGATGAGCTTCAGGAGGTGAAGTCCAGGGCACAGCATGGCGGGGTTCTGCCCGCCTGGGAGTGGCTTGCGGAATCACTTGCCTCGGGGGCTTCGCTCCGGTCGCTGGTTGGCAATCCGTTGCTGGGCCAGTTACAGGCAGGATTGCTCAATGCCAGGTCATAAGCGTTTATAGTGGACCTTACTCAGGGCATATCCTTTGCGTTGTTCTGCATGTCATGCCACTTGGCGATGAAGGCACGGTAGCGGTCCAGCGCTTCTATCAATACCTCCACTTCCGGGGTCTCGGTCGATTTCACCAGCACGATCAGGCCTTTGCCCTCCACCTCTTCCGTGGGCTCCGGGTGACAGACCACTTCGCCATTGTGGTCGATGTAGGCCAGAGCGGTACCGATACTGTGCCGTATCAGTGCGCTTACGATATCGGACCAGGTCAGGTCGTCCAGTTCAATGTCATAGCGGTGGGGATGGTCCTGCTGATAGTTGAACAGGTCTTCCAGTACCTTTTCGGAGCCTGGCGATATCACTGCCCGCACCATGATTTCAGGGTAAGTTCTGACCGGCCGGATAATTGTGGCAACGCCCAGCGCTTTAAAGCGTGGCCGATTCTGGTCGCTGACGACCTCGACCGTTAAACGACTGCTGAGTTTGGATTCCGACAGGCGGTGGGCAATATCAAACGACAGGCTGTCGGATGCCGAATCAGTTTCGTCGGCGGCAAGCAGGATGATGTGCCTGGCGCCGCCCGCATGCACCGCTTTCAGAGCTGCCGGGTCACTCCCGGAACCATGGAAATGGGTGAGACCGACATCCCTGAGCTCCGGTGGCAGACCATTGGGAAACTGTTGGGTCAGAATCTGGATGGGTATGGTCTCGTAGTTCGGCACAGCGCGAATCTGGGACGCAAGTCTGGAGAAGTACTGCTCGCCCCCCTGACGCGGTGTGTTGATGATAATGATGTGGTCTTTCATGTCGTATACCCAGCGTCCGGTCAGTATGCGTTCCCGCTTATAGAAGCGGAATTCGATAAAGTCACTCACGATCAGTGTCAGCAACGTAATACCAAAACCGTACATCACCACAATGGTGCTGGCCCTGCCAGCCACGGTCTGCGGGGACAGGTCGCCATAGCCCACGGTGGCCAGAGTGGTGGTGGTCAGATAGAAGGCCTGGAAAGCCGTGAGATCTTCAACCGCCACCAGGAGCAGGGTCTGGAGCACAATCAGCAATGCCAGCAAGCCGAACAGCCACTTGATGCGGTGCTTGATAATGCCTGACATCGGTAGATGCGAGAGCTGGTGTTCGGGGTTCAGGGAATTTCGGTATGGTAGCATGGTCTGGTGCGGTAGCCCCGAATCGGTAGTGGAGAGCATGGTGACTTACGTTTACAGTACCGGAAGTACCGTCAGCTTGACCAGTGGCGCGATCTGACTTTAAAAGTTAGTTGAAAAATCAGGAAATTAACAGGGGTTGGCATGATGGAGACGCAGATTGACGGGCTTCCGGAACAAGTGCAGTCAATGGCTTCCGAAGCATTGGCAGGGCTGAAAGCGGACGCGGGGCTCGATTGGTTGCAAGCGATGCCCGAGGTGACCGAGGCCGATGTTCTCCATGGCATTGCCCGTAGCGACTTCATCAAGCACAGCCTGCAGCGTCATCCTGAAGCCATGGCAAGACTTGCCTCATCGCGCTCACTCCGGGATCCCGTAACGCCCGAGTACCTGAAGACACGCTGGCAGCAATATCTCAGCCCGGTAAGCGATGAGCCACAACTCCACAGGGCACTTCGCCAGTTCCGCATGGAAAGCCAGTTCCGCATCATCTGGCGTGACCTGATGGGCTGGTCGGATCTCGCCGAAACTATGGCGGCGACCAGCGAACTGGCGGATACCTGCATCGATGGTGCGCTGGACTGGCTGTATAAAGATGCCTGCGGGCAGTCAGGCACGCCTTGGGGAATCAATCCGCTGTCTGGTGAAGAGTCGCCTCAGAAGATGGTGGTGCTGGGCATGGGTAAGCTGGGTGGGCGTGAACTCAACGTATCATCGGACATTGACCTTATATTCGCTTATCCGAGCAAAGGCGAAACCAGGGATGGCAGTCGCTCTATCGACAATGAACAGTTTTTTGTTCGCCTTGGCCAACGACTGATTCAGGCGCTGGATCAGAATACCGGGGACGGTTTCGTGTTCCGGGTGGACATGCGGCTACGGCCCTACGGGCAGAGTGGTGCCCTCGCCATGAGCTTTTCAGCCCTTGAGACCTATTACCAGGACCAGGGCCGGGATTGGGAGCGTTACGCCATGGTCAAGGCGCGGGTGGTCGCCGGGGACCAGGCGATGGGAAAGGTGTTGATGGACAGCCTGAGACCTTTCGTCTACCGGAAATACATTGATTTCAGTGCCTTTGAATCCCTGCGGAATATGAAATCGATGATCAGCCGGGAAGTTCGCCGCAAGGGGCTGGAAAACAATATCAAGCTCGGCAGTGGTGGCATTCGGGAAATCGAGTTTGTGGTGCAGGCATTCCAGCTGATTCGGGGCGGTCGTGACCGGGAACTGCAGCAACGGGAACTACTGCCAATTCTGTCGGAGCTGGAACGGCTTGAGCTGCTGCCCCAGGAGGTGGTCGGTGAACTCCGCAATGCCTATGTTTTTCTGCGGAACCTGGAGCACGCTCTCCAGGGAGTTGATGACCAGCAGACTCAGCTGTTGCCCGAAGATGCCTTTACCCAGGCGCGGATAGCGCTGGCCATGGGCTGTGACGACTGGTCTGCCTGCGTAGCGGAGCTCGACAAGCATCGTGACCGGGTGGCCCAGCACTTCTCCGACATCATAACCACCGACGAGGAAGACGAGGAAGTGGCTCCGCTGGACGATGGCTGGAAAGAACTCTGGTTGGGTGAGATGGATGACGAAACCGCTGTAACCTGGTTATCCGGGCAGGGCTTTGAGCAAGCGGAAGACAGTGTCAAAGCCCTGGCGGACCTGCGTAAAGGCCGGCCGGTGCAAACCATGCAGACTCAGGGTCGCCGTCGCCTCAATCAGGTAATGCCGGTTTTGCTGGAAGCCTTGACCCACGTCGAGAAGTCCTCCGAGACTCTGGGGCGGGTTTTACTGCTGGTGGAGGCGGTCCTCAGACGGACGGCCTATCTGGTATTGCTGCTCGAGAATCCCGGAGCGCGAACGCAGCTGGTGCGCCTGTGTAGTGAAAGCCCCTGGATTGCCAGACAACTGGCGGAAACCCCGTTGCTGCTGGACGAATTGCTCAATGCGGAGAGTCTTTACCACCCGCCGACCAAGGCTGAGCTACAGGACGACTTGCGCCAGCAGATGTTGAGGATTCCCTACGAGGATCTGGAAGAACAGATGGAGTCCCTGCGGCATTTCAAGAAGGCTCATATTTTGCGGGTGGCGGCTTCGGAGCTGAGAGGCACGTTGCCGTTGATGAAAGTGAGTGATTACCTGACCTGGATCGCCGAGGTAGTCCTGGACCATGTGATTGATGTGGCATTCTCTAATCTGGTGAGCCGTTACGGCCACCCCCGGCGTCCGGATGGGTCGATCTGTGACACCGATTTTGCGATCATCGGTTATGGCAAGCTCGGGGGGGTTGAGCTTGGATACACCTCCGATCTCGACCTGGTCTTCGTGCACGATGCTGATCCTCAGCAGTCTACCGACGGTGAAAAATCCATTGATAATTCGGTGTTCTACACCCGGCTGGCGCAGCGGATCGTGCATATTCTGAATACCCAGACCCCGGCCGGCCAGCTCTATGAAATCGACATGCGGTTGCGCCCATCCGGAAACTCGGGCCTGCCGGTCAGCACCTTGAGTGCCTTTGAGAAGTACCAGCGCCAGGATGCCTGGACCTGGGAGCACCAGGCTCTGGCCCGAGCCCGGGGTGTGGCGGGCTGCCTCGAGACGCTTGAGGCTTTCGAGGCCCTGCGACACGATATTCTGTGTGAAGAACGTGATATCGAGAAACTGCGGACCGACGTCATCGACATGCGGGAAAAAATGCGCACGTCTCTTGGCACCTCCACAGGTTCAGGCAAGACGCCGAAGGTATTTCACCTCAAGCATGACTATGGCGGCATTATTGACATCGAATTCATGGTGCAGTTTCTGATGCTGGCCCATGCTTCCAGCCATCCGGCTCTGACCCAATGGTCCGATAATATCCGGCAACTGGAGGAGCTGGGCCGGGTGGGGGTACTGGAAGTTGAGGATACCGAGAAGCTGCGGGATGCCTACATCACCTTGCGCTCGACCATCCATCGCCGGGCTCTCCAGAACCTCAACAGCCAGGTCGAGCCGGATGCGTTTCCGTCGGAGCGCGAGTACATACAATCGATGTGGCAGCGGGTCATGCAGGTATCGTCGGACGCTTCGTCCCGATGATTTTTCCTGCTAGAATGCTGCCTTTCCGGAATTTGCCTGCTTAGGAGCAAGAACAATGTCAATGGCGGATCGTGATGGCCTGATCTGGCTGGATGGTGAGATGATTCCTTGGCGCGACGCCAAGGTTCATGTATTAACTCACACACTGCATTACGGCATGGGCTGTTTTGAGGGTGTGCGAGCCTACAATACCGATAAGGGCCCGGCGATCTTTCGTTTGAAAGAACACACCGACCGCCTGTTCCGTTCTGCCCATATTCTCAATATGAAAATGCCGTTTACCAAAGATCAGGTAAACGATGCCCAGCTCAGCGCCGTGCGCGAGAACAATCTCGACGAAGCCTACATTCGCCCGATGGCATTTCTGGGCTCAGAGGGCATGGGACTGCGAGCGGACAACCTCAAGGTGCACCTGATGGTTGCAGCCTGGAGCTGGCCGTCCTACATGTCGCCGGAAGCAAAAGAACTGGGCATCAAGGTGCGCACCTCTTCCTATACCCGCCACCATGTCAATATCACGATGTGCAAGGCCAAGGCGAACGGCAACTATATCAACTCCATGCTGGCGCTGAACGAAGCGATAGCCTGTGGTTGCGAAGAGGCTCTGCTGCTGGATAACGAAGGCTATGTCTCGGAAGGTTCCGGAGAAAACGTCTTCATCTATCGCGACGGCGTGTTGCATACCCCCGAACTGACGTCCTGTCTGGAAGGCATTACCCGCCAGACCATTCTCGAGTTCTGCAAAGAGCTTGATATTCCGGTTCGCGAGCGCCGCATTACCCGGGATGAGGTGTATGTCGCGGACGAAGCGTTCTTCACCGGCACGGCGGCAGAAGTGCTGCCGATTCGTGAGCTGGATGGCCGGGTGATCGGCGCTGGCAAGCGCGGCCCGTTGACCGAGAAGCTGCAAAGCATGTACTTCGATGCGGTGAAGGGCAAACGCGCAGAAAATGCCGGTTGGCTGTCCCACACCCGGAGCTGATAGATCTTAAATAGTCCTTGAATAGTCCTTAACAAAAGTACAGGCCGTCCTGACTGCATTGCAGCACGACGGCCTTGCTTTGAACCCGATTAACCAACCTGCAGGACACCCCAATGGCAGACGTAATCAAAGTGCCGGTCTCCTTCGGCGAAGTACTGGACAAGATCACCATTCTGGAAATTAAATCCGAGCGCATTGCGGATGCTGCGAAGGTCAGAAATGTGCGGCTGGAGCTGGACGAGCTGAGTCGTACCTGGGATGAAGCCGTTCAGGACGCGTCCGTCATCGCTGACCTGCGTGCCCAGCTTAAGGCTGTCAACGAGGAGCTTTGGGTGATCGAGGATGATATTCGGGATCAGGAAGCCGCCCAGAATTTCGGTTCACGATTTATTGAACTGGCCCGTGCCGTCTACGTGACCAATGACCGGCGTGCGGCGATCAAGAAAGAAGTGAACCTGGCCCTCGGCTCACGATTCGTGGAAGAAAAGTCCTATCAGGATTACACCGCAAGGAAGTAAGCACTTGCCATAGGGGTTCTGCCATAGGAGGTTGCGGCGATTATCGCGTTGCCGCAACCCACCGGTCCAGCATGCTGGTCGCATCGGCGACCGAGATCATTTCCATCGCGCCCTCAAATTCGGCTTTTGCCCCCCAGCGCGCTTCAGAGACGGTTTTCCCGGTGAACTTCTGTAAGGCTTCCGGGTAGCGATTTACGCACCAGCCCAGGGAGTTATAGGGGCCGGAGCGGTCCGGATTGCTGGCGGCATAAAGCCCGAGCACGTCCGCTCCCATCGCGCTGGCGATATGAGCGGGGCCAGTGTCCGGCGACACCAGCAAATCCGCACCCGCAAGCAGCGCCGTCAATTGTTTGAGGGTGTCCTGGCCGCAGATATTCACCACCGCTTCGCTCATCCGGTTTTCAATCTCCCTGCAGACCACTTTTTCAGACTCCGCCGGGCTGCCCACCAGAATGACGTTGGCGTTATGCCGGCCTGCGGCGTAATCTGCCAGGGCGGCATACCGTGCTGGCGACCAGTTACGCAGAGGATGGCTCGCGCAGGGGCTGATCACCAGGTTGATCCGGTCAGGCGCCAGGTGTTCGCGGGCAAAAGCATGATCTGCCGCCGTCAGCGGAATGTGCCATCTGGGCGGAGCCGGGGCCAAACCCAGAGGCTCAAGGAAACTGGCCAGACAATCACGAACATGCTGCTCCGGCTGCGCCTCAATACGTCGATTGATAAACAGGCTGTGGAGGTCCTTGCTTCGAGCCTTGTCATAACCGACTTTGATCGCCGCCGGGATCAGTGCCGCGGCCAGATTGGCACGAAGGGCTACCTGCATATGGAGCAGGGCGTCAAAACGGCGCCCTTTCATGGCGCGGCGCAGTTCGGCATAGCCCTTTCGACCGGCTTTCTTGTCGAAGATGATGAATTCGACACCGGGCAGGTCACCGATCAGTTTTGCCTCAAGCTTGCCGATAACCCAGGTAATTTTTACGTCAGGTAACTGCTCCTGAAGGCTCAGCACCACCGGGATGACGTGGGTGACATCGCCGATAGCGGAGAGGCGCAGGATGCATATCGAATCAATCACGTCAGGTCGTTTCACTTTTTGGATCAAGGTTGGTGGAGCTTTATCGATGTTCGTTGGTAAACTGCGCAATATTGTAACGCACTCGCCCAAGGACGTCTTGAGGGGCGCAAAGGTAAAACGACTGCAGAGGATGACTACCTATTGAGGGCAGGAGCAGACAATCTGACCAGCATAAGGCAAGATGCCGTGCTCTTGGCTGATCCTGACTACCAGAACGTTTCGGCAAACTGGTTTACGCCACAATACTGGGGGGAAAAAGCCACTCCAGTGACGGCCGGGGGGCGCGGTGGTGCCTGGTTTGTAAAGACTGAAACGACCGAGATGGTACTCCGGCATTATCTCCGTGGCGGAATGATGGCGCGGTTTTCCGAGCGAGGTTACGTGTTTACCGGATTTCATCGAGCCCGGTCGCTGGCAGAGTTCAGGTTGCTCCAGACGCTCGGGCAAAGAGGTCTGCCTGTTCCCAAGGCCATCGCAGCCTATGCTGCCAGATATCATGGTTTATGGTACGAAGCTGCCATATTGGTGGAGAGAATACCGGCGGCTGAACCCTTTCCGGAATCTCCAGAACTTGATCTTGTGGATTTATGGCAGGAGGTTGGTCGGGTGGTTCGTCGGTTTCACAACGCCGGTCTGGACCATGTGGACCTGAACTGTGACAACATCCTGGTGGCGCAGGGTCAGGTGTATTTGATTGATTTTGATCGTTGCCGGCTCAGGGCCGAGGGTCCGAGCGAAGCAACGTGGAAAAGAGCGAATCTCAACAGGCTCCGTCGGTCGGTAGAAAAGCGTTGCCAGTCTATCCCGGAAAAACGCCGCGAGCAGTTATGGAAGCATTTGGTGAGCGCATACCGCTGGTGAATCTCCCAGATCCGAAAACAGCTCCATGTCGCTGTTACAGTTTAACTAAGTCAGACTTACGATGATTACGAATTACCTGGGAGGTTGAGTGTCAGGATTTTCAGATGAAATTGATGTTGTCATACCATGGGTCGATGGCAGTGATCCAAAGCATGCCGGCAAGTTACAGGCCTATCTGGGGAAAGAGCACACCAAAACACCTAAATCAGCCAAACCTACTCGTTATTCAGACATGGGTGAGATTGAGTTTTGTGTGGCATCCGTTTTGCGTTTCGCACCATGGGTGCGAAAAATATTCATAGTCACGGATAATCAGCGCCCCGATTTTATGGATGATAACTTGCCCCAGGCAATCCGGGATCGAATAATATTGATTGATCATGTTGATATATTTAAAGGCTATGAAAGCTTACTTCCAGTCTTTAATAGCTTGGCGATCGAGTCAATGATCTGGCGTATCCCCGGGTTAGCAGAAAAATTTATTTACATGAATGATGACTTGGCTTTTTTAAAGCCAACGGGAAAAGAAGTTTTCTTTAAAGAAGAAAAAGTTGTCCTCAGAGGAAAGTGGCAGCCGTTAATAAGATCGACGGTGAGTAGACAAGTGAAAGAGCGTCTTGGCATGGCTCGCGCTACCAACCGACTTGCGCAATCCAGAGGCGCAGCATTGGTGGCCCCAGAGGCAAACAGGTTTTTGGCTGCTGGGCACATCCCTCATCCGGTCAGAAAATCCACTTTGGAAAAATTTTTCATCCGTCATCCTGAACGATTCATTGAGAATGCATCGCATCCTCTAAGACATTACAGTCAATTTTGGCCTATTGCTGTAGCTAATCATCTGGAAATTGAGCAAAGCTCATTTGAGATATCCGATAGCCCCAAAGATCTTTATCTGTCTCCGAATAAACAGACACCGGATCAGATGATTTCCGCCTTGAACGAATTACCTGGGAGAGCCGAGTGCCATTTTTTGTGTGTCCAAAGCCTCGATGAGGCAGGCGATTTGTTCTATCGACACTGGAGAGATTGGGTGACAGAAAATATAGGAAGTGTTTGTTCAAGTCTCGGTCATGATAGGTCTTAACGTGGTTTCATCGAGCGATAATCTCAATCCGTTTAATAAGCGAGTTATTTATTGGCTTAGCATAGCTCTTATAGCTTTTATTGCTTTGTCTTTCATGACACCCTGGAAAGCATTGCCCCGTTTATTTCTCTTTGTTGGCGTCACGTTATCACTGGTGATTTTATTATTTTACAATTATAAGGATTTAATAAAAAAAGATAAGCTGGTTTCTGCGGCCTGCTCTATTGTTCTTTATGTGGCCTTGTCAAATTTTTTGCATAACATAGAGTTAAAAGAAGTATTGCAATCGTTGAGGTGGTCAGCAACTACTATTATATTTATAATAGCGGTTGCGCTTTCCTCCTTTTATTGGGCCACGCGACCACGTATTTTTAGTCGTTTATTTATCTCGATCGTCCTTATTGTCTCAATATTAACTATGGTTATTCATTTTTGGCAGGGTTATTATTCGGCCAGGATGTCCGGTGTAGGTTTTATGGGGCACCCGATACTGGGCCCGTCTGCGCTTATGTGTTTGTGGGCAGCAGGGTTAGTGCTGATGAGTAAGGTAAAACCGCTCAGTGTTTTCGATTACTGTCTGGTATCGTTCTCTTTTTTGAGCCTGTTTTCTCTTACCTTTATGTCTCAAAGCAGAGGTCCTTTGATCTCGCTAATAATCTACACGATTATCATGCTCTTTGTGATGGTTTTACATCTTGATCTAAGAAAAAGATCATTTGTAAAGATTGTCGCTTCGGTAGTTTTCTTCCTTGTTGTAATATTTGGCATGCTATCGCCATTGGTCGATAATATGCTGGAACGTGGAACTTCCTATCGATTAGATATATTTCAGGCAACAATAGAAAATCCACCTGAGTCTTTTTTCTTCGGCACGGGTTCAGCCGCATCCTTCGAAGACTCGCCTGCAGGTAAGGTGCTGAGGGAGGAGACCAACGTAAGGATTGAGCATCCTCATAATCTTTTTTTGAGTGTTTACTATTCCTCAGGAATATTTGCGTTGTTGTGTTTGTTCTCAATTATTATAACTTTGATAGCCAGGATTATAAATAATAGTGAATCGAATGCTTTTATTTCCTCAGGTCTTGCCCTGCTGTTCTTGGCGATAATGCTGAACACTACGGATGGCTCCAAAATAGTGGCACCCCCATCGGCGGACTGGATGTTTTTCTGGTTTCCATTTGCGTTTCTGTGCGGTGTTTTCTATTCCGGGCATGATGGTGGTGCGAGGCTCTCTCCCACTAATCAAAGGGACAGCATTCAATAGAGGCCGATATGGGTTTTGAGTCGGTGTTGCTGCTTCTGGGAATACGGCTTTTGCGCCTATTTTTTTGTGGGCGCCTTTTTATGTCTGCCAAGGGCTGATGATGGCTATTTCGTTTGATTATCGGCAATGTCATGTGGTGTCGCACCTGGATATGGTGACAAGCCAGCGACTTGTTGATTCTGTATTTGATGGTAACCTGGTTCGAGAAAAAGTTTTTCGTGACAATTGGCGGACCCTTAGTGCCAAAGTCCGCTTCCATAACGAAGCGTTTTTGCTGAAGGTGCCCCGGGCAAGGAACGGCCGTCGGTGGGAGCGTCTACTTACTCGTTTCCGTGAGAGCGATGCACTGCGTACCTTCAGGCATCTTGAACTGATGGCGTCCATGGGGTTCGCCGCACCGGATCCCGTTCTGGCCTGTGAACGCCGTCAGGGCGGCGTGGTGACAGATTCCTTTGTCTGTTACCACTTTGTGGAAGGTCACACCGCCGGGCCAGATGATGCGCATCAAGTGCTTTCGGCTATACAAGCCCTCCATCAACGGGGTTATCTTCGCACCGATGCGCAAATTGCCAACTTTCTGATTAGGGGAGAGAAGGTGGTGTTTATTGATTTTCGGTTAAAGAAAGCATGGTTGCTGCCAGAATTGCAAAAAGCCAGGGAGGTTCACCGTTTTTTGAGAAGCTGCCCGGATGCCAGGCACTTTCTGACCTGGGAACAATCATCGTCTGCGTGGTACCTGTTAGCGTCGTGCCTGGAGAACGCCAGCTTCGGCTTTCGCAACCTTAAAAAGAAAATACGAGCGCGCCTTAAAACGCTTCGTCAGATTAGCCGCAAGTAATGTCGCTTTGCACTCTCATAGTGAGGTGATAATCACTATGCTGCTATATTGATATGTTGCCGTCGTGTGCCATTTAGTTTGAATGACGATAGCGATTATCTGGGGTGGTTAATCTGATTACAGTGTGAGTTTTTTCATGAAAAAAGCCGTTCTTTTTTGCCCTACTCGTGTCTGGGGCGGGATTGAGAAAAATGTACTCATTCGGGCCCGGTTTCTTGGCATAGCGGGTGTGGCGGTTTACGTGGTCCTGCTGAAGGGTTGTTTTGCAGAGCGTTTCGCTGGATTGGAGAACGTAAGGATCATCGAGGTCGCTTCCCGCGGAGGGGATTTAAATCTTTCTGTGGTCGCAAATTACGTAAAGATACTCAGGGAAATTGGTCCTGACGTCGTGTTCGCTGCCTTGAAAAAAGATTGGTGGCTCGTTTCCCTGGCCTCAAAAATTGCCGGTGTTGATCGGATTGTGTTGTATCTGGGAATCGCCAGGAAAGTGAAAAGCCCGATCAAGTACTTTGCAATTTTCAGGTGGATTAAGGCGATTCTGATGGTCAACAGTGAGTCGCTGAAAAATGAAATGCTGAAATATCCGCGGTTCTTCGACCAGCATAATGTAGTCAGGGTATATAACGGATTTGACAAGCCATCGTTAAAGGGCGAGTCATTGGATTTCAGGGCGCTTTTTGACCTTCCGCCAGAAACGGTAATTGTAGGTTGTGCCGGTCGCTTCAGCCCACAGAAGGGTTTTGATTTACTACCCGGTATTCTTGCCGGTCTTCCTGGTAACGTACATATTGTTCATGCTGGGGAAGGCGAGCATGAGGAGATGATTAAAGCGTCTATCAACGGTCGGCCAGAGTCGGAGAGAATTCATTTTGTAGGCTACCAGAAAGATCTGCGCCCGTTTTTCCGGGGAATTGATTTGTTTTTGTTATGTTCACGCAATGAAGGGATGGCAAACGTTCTCAATGAAGCAATGAGTTTTGGCAAGCCGGTTGTTTCGACTCGGGTACCGGGCAGCGAGGAACTTTTGGCGCATGGGAAATACGGGGTTCTGGTCGATGTCGATGACGTGCAGGGCCTGGCACAGGGTATTAGATCTATTGTTGAAGGAGAAAAAGTCTTTCCATCGGCTGAGCTCAGACAGTGGATTGATCAGCAGTTTGGTTCTCAGAAAATGATCCGTGAAACGAACAGGCTTTTTTTTGGAACCTCATAGCATTGATCGTTCGTAATAGAGAAATCCAGTCGCTTGGTTACACGCGTGGCCCTTGTATTAAGGACTTGTTTTGTCGATAAAGTACCAGCTTCGAGCCGTCAGAATTGATGGGTTCAATCGGTTGAGATTTGGTGCCCTTGCGCCCCGCTACGCTGAACGAATATGGGTCCATCCTGATCGTTGTAAACAGTATATTGAAGCGGCGGATTTTGCCGCCCACCTCGGTTCCCGCGTTCGGCAGATGTCCGGGCGGGTTGTATCGAGTTGGCCAACTTCGCTTGAGCAACCTTTCGAGAATCATCCCAAGTTGTCCTACTGCTGGTCACACTGGCGTGATGGGAAAAGCTGGCTGGAGTCGGGGGCGATAGACTTCATGCTCGGCAAAATTGCCATTTCCCGGATGGGTGTTACCGATAGGTGCCGTACGCCCCAGGATGTTGAGGAACGATTTGAAACTCTGGATGCGATCTGGAGGGAAATCAGGGAGCGGGGTAGCGTCCCGTCTCGTCAGGAGTTAATCCCTGGAAACTTTCGCGAAGTTGGGGGTATCCTGATGCACTTGGGCCCCGGTGGGGAACCTTTGTTTTCTGGTGCAGGTTGTCATCGATTTGCAATGGCCATGATGCTGGATACTCCGTTCCCGGCGCAGTTGGGCATTATTCACGTCTCTGCACTGGACCGCCTGCCTGAGCTGCGTAGGTCAAGCTAACGGGTTGTGGCTATTCAGCTCCACTTCGGCAACGGATTGCTCAGTCCAGATGAATGTGCTTTTCGGGTTGTTCGAGAAATGCGGAAACCACTACATGGCCCTCGAACGGCGCTAGCCATTCCGGTTTTACGGTAACCGGCAAGCGACGGATCACGGAAGCTAGCCCTTTTGCCAGCCCATCCACGGTGCGTGGTGTGAGGTAAGCTTCCAGTTCCCCCCGGAATACGTCCCTTACGCCACCCCGGCTTTCCACCGACATGATCGGCGTTCCACACGCCAGTGCCTCCGTGAGGACTATGCCCAGCCCTTCATATTCCGACGCCAGGACAAAAAGGTCTGCCTGCTTCATCCAGGGGTAGGGGTTTTTGCGCTTGCCGGCGAAGAACACGCGGTCAGCCATGCCCAAGGCTTCAGCTTTTGCCTCCAGTTTGGTTCTGAGTGGGCCTTCACCGACGATCACAAGTTTATGGCTGATGCCGGATTGCTTGTAAGCCTCCAGAAGAAGGTCGTGACCTTTCTGTGGAACCAGGCGGGCAACGTTCAGGATGTAGGGTTCATCAGGGATGTCCAGGTCGTTTTCCTGGGCCAGCGCGTCAATCTGCGCCACCGGACAGGGGTTGGTAATCACCCGCAGACTTTTCGGTTCAATCTCCCCTTGTGCAAAGGCCTCCTGAGCGGATTCCAGCACACCGGTGGAAACGCAGGCCAGATGCCGGTCGTGGAATACCAACTTCCATTCCAGCTTCTTCTGCCACAGCGGGCGGTCGTAGTGAATCACGTTTTCAAGCACGTACACGTTACGCTCGTCCCGGAATGACCAGAAGTATTTGAACGTTCCCAGACCCCGGAATACGATGCGGTCAAAGCGACCGTAACGTTTCTCCAGTGAACGGATGTGGCGTTTGAGCAACCAACCGCTGAGCCAGCCGACCCAGATAAAGTGAGAGCGCCGGATCAAAGCACCGAGCAGCAGTCGTGAAAGCAGGAACACCGGTATGCCAACTATCGATTTGAACAGTGCCTGGACCTGATCATAATGATGAAGTCTGACGTCGGGATGGCTGGGTTTCAGGTCGTTGGGTTTGGCTTTGCAAGACAGCAGATGACTTTCGTGACCCTCGCCTGCAAAGGCGTCCGCGAGGTTGACTGCAACGCGCTCCATGCCGCCCATCTTGAGGCTGTGGATGATAACCAGGGTTCTCACGTCATAAGTCCCTTTGAAGGCACGGTAGATTGCTCAGGAAGAAGGAGCGGCGGCGTTTTTGACAATACCATTGACGGCCCAGTGTGTTTTATCCGTTTTGACCGCTTTTCGGATGGCCCGGTTCTTCGCCCAGATCTCCGGCTTGGAGTAGCCGCGAGCATGATCAAGGTGCAGGCACACCGTGCTGTAGCGCATCTGAACGGATTTGTGGCCATAATTCCAGAGCCGCTCACCCAGTTCCCGGTCGAGCCCACCGTATTGCATGTCTTCATTGAAGCCGTTGACCGCCAGCAGGTCTTTGGTCCAGGTTGAACTGTTCATGCCGTTCCAGCTCGCTGCTGCCGGCGTTATCGCATTCAAAAAAGATTTTTTCAACGTCGAGCGGGAGAGCTTCCACAGTTTGTGATTCCTGGGCTGGCCATGGGCAACCAGCCAGTCGGTATCAAAAACGTCTCCGCTGCGGATGTCGTCTTCCGAGATGGCTTCGGACACGGGCATGGTGAGCTTGATGTAACCCCCGGACAGAAAATGGCCAGGCCGGGCGAGTCGTTTGTGGGTTTCAATAAAGTTGGGCTCCGGAATGCAGTCCCCATCCGTAAAAATCAGGTAGTCGCAGTCGGTCTGCTGGATAGCCTTGTTGAGAATCTGACATTTTTGAAAGCCATTGTCTTCATGCCAGACGTGGTCAATTGCAAGTATGCCGCGCGCTCTGAATTTGTCGATAAGCGCCCGGGTTTCGTCCGTTGATCCATCATCCGCCACAATTGTTCGGAAGTGCTTGTCAGTCTGGTTCTCATAGCCCGTCAGGACTTTACTGAGCCACAAAGGGGAATTGTAGGTGGTGATCACAACACCAATACGCTCTGGGGACATTAATCGGGCCTGGTTTCTGAAAATGGGGTAACGGGTACTTTTCGGCTGACCGGATTATACAGTTTTTGGCACCGCTTTTGGCACTTCGCGCGTACTGGCACTTCGGGTAGTCCCTATACCCTGGAACGAGTGTTACTTGCACACCCTGCCTGGCTGGTAGGGCTGGGGTTCGCCTGCCGGTCGATGTCGGAAGCGTTTGTATTCCCATTGGTATTGCCCGGGTATTTCGCGCACACAATGCTCGATGGACAGGTTGAGTGCGGTGGTTGCGACTACCGGGTCCGGGTCATTCACGCCGGGCTCACATTCACGGATCACCAGTCGGAAACCCTCACCGTCTTTCAGCCGCTGAGCGAAGGTGACCAGTGCAGTGGCGCCCGATTTCTGCAGTAGCTTGGAGACCAGCGTCATGGTGCGAACCTCAACCCCGAAGAACGGAGCGAAGGCAGCTCCTTTGCCGCGGCTGGGGCTTTGGTCGGGCAGAATGCCGGTTACACCCCCTTCCCGTAGCAGGGACACCAGGCGGACCAGGCCACGACGATCGCCCGTGACCAACTCGGACCCCATGCGGCCCCGCACCCGAATCATGTAGTCCTCGAACTCTTTTACCGGCGGCGGGCTATACAGAGCGGCCATCTTGTATCTCGACGAGTAATACAGTCCGGCCAGCTCCCAGTTGCCCAGGTGTGGCGCCAGAAGAATCAGCCCTTTACCGTCCGTCAGCGCCTGGTCCAGAAGCGATTCGCCTTCAATTTCCCGGATCATTCCGAGGCAGCGCTCCACTGGCCACTCCCAGATCAGCGGGATCTCCATCATGGTTTGCCCGGTGTGGCGAAGGCTGGAACGCGCCAGACTGTGTCGTTGCTGATCGTCCAGTTCGGGCAAACAAAGTTTCAGATTGATTTCAGTGACTGTTTTGGAGCGGCTGGGCAAAATCCATCCCAGGCTGCCCAGAAAACGGCCAAGCCTTTGAGCGCCTCGCAACGACAGTTTACCGGCGAGTTTAAGAGCGAATTCCAGGAAAACAGCTTTGGACAGGGCCATAGAGAGGGCACGATTATCGGTTATCAGGTTGAGCGCGAAGCTACCACCATAAGGGCCATGCGGCAAGACAACAGGGCGGCATCAAAGTTTCTGGGAGTCTTCCCAACTTTTACGTCGGTCACCCAGTTCCCACTCGATCCGAAGGTAAAACCGTTGAATGCGCCGGGCAATGTAGCGTGCTCGCCAGGCTGGCAGAACCGCAAGTGTCTGAGGTATTAATGGTGCACCGAGACCATCAACCAGAAAGAGCGTCAATTCTTCCTGATGATCTGAGACGACCAGATTGTGGGGCAGCAGGTTGCGGGTCAGGATGCCCGTTGTACTGAGCCATTCGCAAAAGTGTTCCACTGCGTCTCGAATTGCGGGGTCGAAACCCTGGCGTTTCAGATAGGATTCGAGGGTCTCTGCGGGCGCACCGCTTGTTGCTGAAATAATAGCGCTGGCATTGGCCGAGCCCAGTGATGTCTCAACGCTGCCGTAAAAGTAGGGTAAATGCGCCCACAGCATGGCATCCTGACCTTCTGAGATCAGTTGTCTGATAGCCTTCTGGCGATGGGCCTTCTGTTCCTGGCGATTATCATCGATCCGGCTTTTGCCCAGTAACTTCTTGGCCCAGACTTGCCGTTGAAAACGGGCCTCGACGTTCTCGGGGCGGAGTATTTTGAGACAGACCGAAGGGTCTTCAGGGTTCTGGTGACAAAGTCGGTTGGATCCAGAGTTGAAGGGGCGACTGCCGGATAAATCTATCACCTTGGTTTGTCTCTCAGTCATGGTGACATTCCCGGTATACGCGAAGAGTTTGCTCAACCATGCCGTAAAAAGTCAGTTCCCGGAGTGCACGCTCGCGAGTTTGCCTTTGGGCCGCAAACAACCCTTCTAAATTCTGGTTGAGCATATTTCCGAAAGCTTTGGGCGAGGATCCATGGAAAATAAAATTTTGATCCAGGAACTCGTTGGCTATAGGTACGTTCGTTGAAATGATCGGCTTCCCCGCAAACAGGGCTTCTGCAAAGACATACGAAAAGCCTTCTCGCAACGAGGAGATAACGATTCCGTCTACGACGTCCATCAACGCTCTCAGATCATCACGATGACCCAGCATTTTGATTTTCCCCTGCTGTTCCGTCCTGCTGATCTGTTGCTCAAGGTTGGCTTTTTCGGGGCCGTCTCCGGCAATGAATAGTGTCCCGTTTACTGATTTGAAAGCCTCTATCAGAAAGTCGAAACCTTTCGCTTTTACAAGTCTGCCGGCAGACAGCCAGATCGGGCCCTCAGCTGCAGGTGGCGGGTCATTCAGAGTGTGCTCGGCGGTTGTCGGACGCAAGCCATTGTAGACTACACGCGTGTTGGGGGCGCCTATGTCGTTGGCCAGAGCTTTGCTGACAGCAATAATCCGGCAAAACGCGTTATAGGAGGGATATCGGGTTTTGAAATTGTGAATGGTGGCTATCTTGACAGATTTCGAAGTGAACCTTGAAATGCTGGATAGAACATCTGCGGCCTTGCTGCCTTGTCCATGAATGATGTCAAACCTACCGGAATTTATTATGCGTACTATCGACAGAAGTAGAATCGGACTGCGGCGAGATTTTTGGGTGTCCAGAACAATTCTGTGAATACCCGGGGAGAGCAAGGTCTGATGCCGCGCAGAGGAGGCAAACGTCACGTCATTACCTTTTTCACTCAGGCCGTTGGCAAGTTCTTGACTGTGTTTTTCCATCCCGCCGATAGCATCGGCGGTGGATAGCATGAGCATGAGTATATTCATGGCATTTTGTCGTCAGTCAGCCGCTGTTTGGCTAATAGCGTTTCATAAACGCCAAGAGTCGTTTCTGTCTGGGCTTCAAGCCGAAAGCGCCACGGAATTTCGATCTCGGGATTGTCGATCTCCATCAGGGTAAGTGCTGTTCGAGCAAAGGTTTGTATGTCGTCCGGCTCGACCAGCCCCTCGGGAAAACAGGCCCGCAAGGTTTCAGCAGCACCGCCGCGATCGAAAGCGACGACCGGGGTGCCGGAGGCCAATGCTTCGGTGACGGTGCGGCCGAAGGGCTCAGGCTTGGTGGACATGTGGCAGACCAGGCTGGCAATCAGGTAAAGGTTGTCCATATCATTACGCTGGCCAAGGAAGCTGACGGTTTCTTCCAGGCCCAGCTCTCTACGACGTTGCGCCAGTTCCGCCATGAAGTGGTCTTTGCCGGGCTCGACACCACCGACCACAATGCCGTGACAATCCGGGTTCTGTTGCCGGATCAGGGCCATCATAGCCAGAAAATTGAGCTGGCCTTTCCAGCGGGAAATGCGCCCGGGCATCATGATCAGGCGTTTGCCCCTGAATTGCGGATTGGCCTGGAGCAGCTGGTCCCGCCAGCCGGGGTCAAGTTCGTGATTGTGAAAACCGTCGACGTCCACGCCGCGCTGTATCACCGTGAGCTGTTCCGGGGCGACCTTGAAGTTATTCAGCACATAGTTGCGAACGCAATCTGATACGGCAATCACGTGGTCCGCTTTTGCCATAATGGCGCTATAGGCATTGACTGAATACATGCCGTGAAACGTGGACACCAGCGCGGGCCGGTCCTCAGGGGGAAGGCCTTTGCGGGCCAGCCAGGTTATCCAGGCTGGCATGCGGGAGCGAACGTGCACAATATCGGGTTTGATATCCCGCAGCAGGTCTCGCATCGGTCGGATCTGGCCAAAGGAGGCGGGAGATTTCCGGTGTACCGGCATTTTGATGTGCCGGGAGCCCTGTTGCACCAGCGGCTCCACCATCGGGCCACCGTTTGAAACCACAAAGGAGTCGTGGCCCTGTTTGACCAGATCTGATGCAAACTCCACGGTGCCACGTTCGACGCCGCCACTGTAAAGCGCTGGTAGAACTTGCAGAATTCTCATCGACGCGTTCCTGCAGGAAACTGTTTTATCAGCCAGCGAGCTGCCCGGTCGGCTTCCCATAGGGGCGCCGAAGATTTTCTGTCGGTATCCATGACAGCGGTATGGTCACTGTATGGGGCTACTCGTCCCCGCTCGATCAGCGCCGTTACGCTGTTGGCCACACGGCTGTTGGCCCGGGCGGTGAGTTCAAATACGCCCGTCGGCAAGCCGGCGGTAACGGCTTCGAAGACCATTGAGCTACTGTCCGGCGTTACCCATACCGCCCGTGAAGCCGCCAGAGTCTGAGGCAGCCAGTCAGCGTGGGTCCGGTCGGAATCCGCCACGGTCACCTTCAGCCCCGCAAGCTCCGCAAGGCGTTGCTGCAAGGCTTCGGGAGTTCGTCGGGACCCGCTGATGGTCCAGCGCCAGTCCGGGTAGGCTTTCAGCAGCTGGACAAGCTGGTTGAAGATCGCATTGTCATCCCAGTTGTAGTGGCGTGACGGCCCCCCAATCAATACCAGAGCTTCCGGCTTGTCGGTCATGCGTGCCATGGGCATCAGAGTATTGATGACGCCTTCGGTAACCAGTGTCGTGCGGGCGGGCTTGGCCCGGTCATGCTCCGGGATAATGGCAGCGTCGACCCAGCTCAGGGGAAAGGCTGGCCTCATCAGCACCACGGTTCGGGCTTTGGGTTTTCGCCGCAAGGCCAGCAACAAGCGGTGGGTGCCGGTACCTGCTCCGATAATGAGATTAGGCGTGGGCAGGGTGTTGTCCAGTGCGGGTGCCACCCCGAGCACCGCTCGCCACAGGGGCGTTTTGATAGTGGTGGTATCGATCCAGTGTATGCTTGCGCCGCACAGAACCCGTAAACGATTACCCAGGCCTTTGAGCTGGTTAGCGTGACCCGGTTTGTTGTCCGTCAGTAGAAAGATGACGGGTGCCGGCTGGGACTCCGCTTTTGTCTCGGTCATGTTGGTGTGGTCCGGTAAAAGTCAGGGTCATTCCGGGACGGGCGGGTTTTAAAGCGCCTGTGCATCCAGAGATACTGGTCCGGGTGGCGTCGGATTTCCTGCTCAATGGTCTGGTTGACCAGAGTTGCATCTGCCAGGTCATCACCGGAGGGGAAATTCTCCAGTGGCGGATGAAAATGCAGATCATAACCGACGGTGTTCTTGTCAGTGTTTTCATGGCGGAAATGGCTGAACGGAATAACCGCACATCCGCTATGGGCGGCAATTCGGGCGGTGGCGGTAATGCTGGCGGCAGGCACATTAAAAAAAGGCGCAAAAACCGTGCCCTTGCGGCCGTAGTCCTGATCTGTCGCATACCAGACGATCCGGTTTGCCTTGAGTTTTCTTAGCAGGCCTCGCAGGTCCTTGTTACCCAGAACTTCGCCATATCGTCGCTGCCGGGCCCGTGTCATGACCGCATTCATCAGCGGATTGTTGTGGTCTCGTTGCATCACATCCGCTTCAATGAACAGGGTGACGAGGCTGCCGCCCAGGTCCAGAGTACTGTAATGCCCCCCCAGCAGAAGTATGCCCTGGCCCTTTGCCAGAGCTGTGTTGATATGCTCCAGACCACTGACAGAGGTGAGATGTTTCAGGGCTTCCGGATCCCGGAACCAGGCCACGCCAATTTCCATCGCACCGATACCGTTGGAATGGAACGATTTGCGCACCAGAGCCAACCTTTCTTCGTCGTTGAGTTCGGGAAAGCACAACTGAATGTTGGTTTCGGTGATATGCCGCCGGCGTTTCAATGTCCTGAAGGCCAGCTCTCCCAGCAAGCTGCCCAGGCGCCACTGAAGCTTCATGGGTAACATCGCCATCAGCCTCATCAAGCCTATACTGACCCAGGTCGGCCACCAACGCGGGTGCCGGTAGTGACGATAATCCATGTCGCGGGTTTTCTTCCTGGGTTTGCTCAAGGGGGTCAATCCCTCCTGTTGACGGCTATTGCTGGTATGAAGTGAAGTGGAATGTCTCGGCAAACCGGTAGTTTAGCAGTGTAAGTACGGGAGGTATAAGGTCGGTCTGTTCTCTGAGCTGAGATGTCTGTCTGGAGGGCAGGGAAGCAAGCGAAACCCTCGGGGTTTCTGTAGAATGTCGCCCGTTCATTCCGTCCGGAGCCACGATGCTGCATTTTCTGTACTCTCTTTTTTTTCGGCTGGCGCTACCGTTTGTGCTTGTTCGGCTCTGGTGGCAGGGGCGCCGGTCTCCGGAAACCTGGCAGCACTGGCAGCAACGCCTGGGTTTTGTGGCCCCTTCTCCTGAGCCCGTCATTTGGGTGCACGCTGTGTCGGTCGGTGAAACCATCGCAGCAGCGCCGCTGGTTAAAGAGTTATTGCGCCGTAACCCGGCAGTGCCGATTCTGATGACCGCCATGACGGCCACCGGGTCCGAGCGCGCCAAAGCGATGTTTGGTGATCAGGTTCGCTATGCGTTTTCGCCCTACGATACGCCGGGCGCTGTTAAACGTTTTGTCGATCGGATTAATCCCCGGGCGCTGGTAATCATGGAAACAGAACTTTGGCCCAACATGATCGCACTGACTCGCAGCCGCAAGGTGCCGATTTTTCTTATCAATGCCCGGCTTTCTTCAAGATCCGCCCGGGGCTATCTGCGAGTGTGGACCCTGGTAAAGCCGTTGCTGGAGAGCATCAGCTGGATAGCTGCCCAGGCAGATGAAGATGCTTGTCGTTTCCTGGAAATCGGCGCCAAACCTGAAACCGTTTCGGTTACCGGCAGCATCAAATTTGATGTGTCGATAACCCCTTCGTTGCGCGCCGACGCTGCCTCTCTCAGGGCGACGCTGGGGGGAGCGTCCCGCCCCATCTGGATAGCAGCCAGCACCCATGTTGGTGAGGATGAACAGATTCTGAATGCCCATCAGAAGCTGCTGGCCAGTCATCCGACGGCCCTGCTGATCATCGTGCCCCGTCACCCGGACCGTTTTGACGAAGTCGAAGGCCTGGTGACATCCCGTGGCCTCAGCCTGGCAAGGCGCTCGGCTGGTGATGTCGGCAGCACCGCTCAGGTTTACCTGGGCGATACCATGGGCGAACTGTTGATGCTTTATGGTGTCTCGGATGTGGCTTTCGTGGGCGGGTCATTGATCGAGCGCGGCGGGCACAACCCGCTGGAGCCGGCTGCCTGGGGCCTACCCGTTTTATCGGGGCCGCATTTCTTCAACTTTGAGACTATCTATGCTCAGCTTAACGTCGGAAACGGGCTGTTTATCACCGACACCCAGGAGCAGCTTGCAGAGCGGGTTGCTTTCCTGTTGACTGACCCTGAAGCGGCCCGGGCTGTAGGGGCCCAGGCGCGTGCGGTGGTGGATGCCAATCGCGGAGCGTTGGAGAAGGTGGTAAACGGCATCACTGCACGGACCTGAGACGAGTAATCAGACTACTTGCCTGTATCAACATTGTGTCAATACAGGCTTGCCTTCAGTTTGCCATCGGGTCTTCGATGGTTTCCTGTTCATTAGCGAGAGCTTCGATGCCCGGTGCAGTCTCACTCAGCCAGATATTCAGGTCAATCAGGTCCTGGGGGCTGAGTGTGCCTGCCGCCTGCTTGAGGCTCAGGGCGTTGATGACATAGTCGTAGCGAGCATTGGCGAAGTCCCGCAGGGCAACGTAGTAGTTACGCTCCGCATCCAGAACCTCAACGATGTTACGGGTACCCACCTCATACCCGGCCCGGGTGGCGTCCAGAGCGCTGCGGCGGGAAATAATGGTTTGCGCCAGTGCAGAGGCGGATTCTATATTCGTGTTGACGGTACGAAACAGGCTGCGGGTGGTAACCCGAACATCACGACGCACGGTCAGCAGGGACTGCTCGGCCACGTCTACCAGTGAACGCTGCTGGCGAACACCTGCCTGGGTGCCACCGCCCGAGTAGAGCGGAATATTGAGGGACAGGCTGATCACACCCTCGGTGGTAGTGCCGTCTGTGGCGCGCTGGCTGCCCGTAACGATAGCGCCAGGGTTGTCAGAGAGGCCGTCGATTTTGGTATCGCCATAGGAGGCGTTCAGATCGAGTGTGGGATAGTGTCCTGCCTTGGCCGATTTTAAGGTGGACTCACTGGCACCCAGCTGGAAAAGCGCGGACTGGATTTGCCAGTTCTGCCCGATAGCGATTTCTTCCCAGGCATCGGGGTTCATGGGCTCCGGCCGCATCAGCGGAAATTCGCGTTCCAGATTATCCAGACTTTCGGTGTATTCGCCGGTCAGACGCGCGAGCTGCTCCCGCGCAATGTCCAGGTCGCTTTCGGCGGCAATGCGCTGACTTTTGCTGTCGTCGTAGCTGGCCCGTGCCTCATATACCTCGGTAATCGCAATCAGGCCGACATCGTAACGCTCGCGGGCCTGCTCATACTGCCGCTGGATGGCTGATTCGGTGGCTCTGGCAGTGGTGAGGGTGTCGCTCGCCCGCAAGACATTAAAATAGGCCTGTGCCACGTCCAGTATCAGTTGTTGCTGGGCCAGGTTGTAATCTGCCCGGGCGGCTTCACTCTGGATCTGACTGGTCTGGAAGTTGAACCAGGCATCCGCCCGGAACAGGGGTTGGGTCAGCTGGACACCATACTGGTAGCTCTTGTAGGAAACGTTCTGGCCTGGCCCGTCACTGTCAATATGGCTGGCGTCACCGAATGCGCCGATCTGCGGCAGCAGTGAACTGCGGCTGACATCGATATTCGCCTGTTGAGCTTCAAAGGTGGCACGGGCCGAGGCAATGCCGGAGTCGTACGAAAGCGCTTTCTCATACGTTTCTACCAGATCCATGGCCAGAACAGGGTGAGCTGACAGGGCAGCAATCACCGCTGAGAGTATGCGTTTATTCATAAAGACTCCTGAAGACATGAAAGCAATCGGCGATTAAAGAGGCGGCAGCTATTATGGACAATAATCATTGCGATCTCTACACTTGCAAAAGGCATCGATTATCGGGATTACAGGGTGAAGGTCGTTCTTCCGCCTCCCTTTTCGACAAATGCCTGTTCAAGCGTCTTGACGGGGTGCTGGCCATTGGCCGGCTGAGATTGCATCGCAGAACCCGCGAACCTGATCCGGTTAGTACCGGCGTAGGGATTTGAGACCAGACCGACGTAACCGCTGGGAAATAACCGCGGCCGTCCGCTCTCCGTCATGCGCGCTCCAACAAAAACCCCTTCAGGGACGCAACCATGACCATACCCACCTATCTGAGTGATGCTGCAACCGTTGATTCGGCTGCCATTCAACCGTTACCCAATTCCCGCAAAATCTACGTGACCGGCAGTCGTCCGGATCTGAGAGTGCCTATGCGGGAAATTACTGTCAGTGATACGCCAACGGAACTGGGCGGGGAAAAAAATACCCCGGTGACCGTCTACGATACATCAGGCCCTTACAGCGATCCGGCAGTGCAGATCGATTTACGCAAGGGGCTGTCGCCACTTCGTGATGGCTGGATTGAGGAGCGGGGTGACACCGAGCGACTGGCGGATTACAGCTCCGAATTTGCCCGCCGCCGCATGAAAGACCCACAGCTCGACCCCCTGCGATTCATGGATGAGCGCAAACCCAGGCGCGCGCTGGCCGGTCAGAATGTAAGCCTGATGCACTACGCCCGCCAGGGCATTGTCACACCGGAAATGGAGTTCATCGCGATACGGGAGAATATGAAATTGCAGGAAGCTCGCGCTGAAGGATTGCTGGACCAGCAGCACCCGGGGCAGTCATTCGGAGCGTCGCTGCCGGCCGAGATAACGCCGGAGTTCGTGCGTAACGAGGTCGCCCGGGGTCGCGCCATTATTCCCGCCAACATCAACCATCCGGAAGCCGAGCCGATGATCATCGGTCGCAACTTCCTGGTAAAGATCAATGGCAACATCGGCAATTCAGCCGTCAGTTCATCGATCGAAGAAGAAGTGGAAAAACTCACCTGGGGTATTCGCTGGGGTTCTGACACGGTGATGGATCTGTCTACAGGCAAGCACATCCACGAAACCCGTGAATGGATCATCCGTAACTCTCCGGTCCCCATCGGTACCGTACCGATCTATCAGGCGCTGGAGAAAGTCGGCGGCGTTGCGGAAGATCTGACCTGGGAAATCTTTCGGGACACCCTGATCGAGCAGGCCGAGCAGGGCGTGGATTACTTCACCATCCACGCGGGTGTGCGCCTGCATCATGTGCCCATGACCGCAAAGCGGGTAACCGGCATTGTGTCTCGGGGCGGCTCCATCATGGCCAAATGGTGTCTGGCCCATCATCAGGAAAGTTTTCTGTACACCCATTTTGAAGACATCTGCGAGATCATGAAAGCCTACGATGTCTCCTTCAGCCTCGGGGACGGCTTGCGTCCCGGTTCCATCGCGGATGCCAACGATGCCGCCCAGTTCGGCGAACTGGAGACCCTCGGAGAACTCACCAAAATCGCCTGGCGACACGATGTGCAGGTGATGATCGAAGGGCCAGGCCACGTGCCGATGCATCTGATCAAGGAAAACATGGACAAGCAACTGGACTGCTGTGACGAAGCGCCGTTCTACACCCTCGGCCCGCTCACAACAGACATTGCGCCAGGCTATGATCACATCACGTCGGGCATCGGCGCTGCGATGATCGGCTGGTTTGGTTGTGCCATGCTTTGCTATGTGACTCCCAAGGAACATCTGGGGCTGCCCAATAAGGACGACGTCAAAACCGGCATCATCACCTACAAGATCGCTGCCCACGCAGCGGATCTCGCCAAGGGCCATCCCGGCGCCCAGATCCGTGACAACGCATTGTCCAAGGCGCGTTTCGAGTTCCGCTGGGAAGACCAGTTCAACCTGGCCCTGGACCCGGACACCGCACGTTCTTTCCACGACGAAACCCTGCCCAAGGATTCCGCCAAAGTGGCCCACTTCTGCTCCATGTGCGGGCCGAAGTTCTGTTCCATGCAGATTTCCCAGGAGGTGCGGGATTACGCGAGGGAGCACGGGCTGGATGAAGTGGTCGCGGTGGACGCGGGCATGAAGGAGAAATCTGAGGAGTTTCTTGCGTCGGGCAGTAAGCTGTACGAAAAAGTTTAGCGGCGGCTTCAACTCGGGCTGGGGGCTGTTTGACGGAGTTCTGACCGACCCTCAGCCCAGCCCGCCTCGCTACTCAATCTCTCGATATAGATGAATACTCGCCTGGACGATAGGGCAGGTGGGTATTCGATGCTGACAAACTGTTATGCATAAACACACTGATGGGTGCCAGTCATGACAATAAAGCTTGTCGTACATTTTCGGCTCCCAACTGACGGGTAGTGCGCCAAACCACGTGCGACCGTATGAGTTGAAGAAATCTCCACTCCTGAGAATCATAGCTCCCGAATCCGTTGAGATTTCTTATCCATCAACGATATCCGGTATGCATAACAGGCAGCTTTCAATCTATACCGCCAACTTTTAAACCATTTACCTTGCTCTTGGGCAGTGATTCCCATGTAAGTCATTCCAAAGACATATCCCTTGCACCATGATTTTTCAAAATATAAAAAGGCTCGGTTTAAATCCTTCTCTACTCCTTTTCCATGTAAAAACATCTTGCCAATAAAGAAGTATGCATACGGATGCTTTTTCTCCTCAGAAAGCTCTCGACTCAAGCAGAAAGCTTTTCGATAATCTGAAAATTCTCCTAACCCATAATAATTAATGCGTATTAATCCAAGATATGCAGCGACTGAACCAACTGTATCCAACGACTTTTCGTACCAATAATTGGCTCTCTCATAGTCTGGCCCACCTTCATCCAAACCGTGCTCATATATGTTGCCTAAGAAAGAATATGATTCTTCCACCCCCTCTTCGGCGAGTACCTCGAGCTCATCAAAGGCAACCAAGAGGTTGCCTTTTTCAAAATTACTGACAGCATTATCTAACGATCGATCTATCATTTAAGCAGTTTTCCGCAGCCATATACGGTTTCCAAATTAAACGAAAACACACGAATCAACGCCTAAAATATTCAATCACGTTACTATTCAAAAATAGGTACGCTCCTAAAATCAAGCCTAGAAATATATTGAATGCGAACTCCAGCCAAAATGCCTCCATCTCCTGTTGCACTGCTGTAAAGAAAAAAGGTGAAAAACAGAGCAGTCCCCAAGAGCCGAGAAAAAACGCTCGTGACAGTTTCTGTCTTTTGATCATAAAAAAAGCAGATATGCAAAGAGGAGACGCTGCTACGACAACAACAAAAAGTTCTACAAACAATGACATATCACTGGACTGACCTGAACCCCATGCCACAGTGTCAGATAAGCGGGAAACTACCGATGCCGAAGCCACAATTGGGGCTGCCAAGCCTAGGGCGACCACCACCTTTAACAACATTGGCATAGCTCTATAATTTGATACCAAAGCCATATTTGTCACCATCCCAAAACTTCAACACCAAAAGAACCGCCCACGGAAAAGCCAGATCCTCCTACAGCATTTAAGCTAGGATTAAGAGATGGTCCCTCAGAGTAGGATGAACCGCTACCGTCGAAATGCCCCCCACCTTGCGCCCCGTAACTAATATCATAAGGACCTACACTTGCTCCAATCCCTGCGTAGGTTCCAACGCTCGTCCCTGATGGTCCCGGGACAATACATTGCGAAACATCTGCGTACGGCGATGGGCGCAGAGAACGTGCAGTAGGTCCGTCGTCCAACACGTTCACGGTAGCCCCGCCACCAACGCCTATCCCAATACGGCCACCGCCAAACCATTCGCTTGTACTTCTGTTTCGTCCAATTGTTACTCCTCCACCAACGCCCGCATAAAGATCGAAACTAAACGACCATAAGCCAGATGGATCAAGAAAATTCACAGGATTGCTATGAGCGTATAGGTAAATATTGGTTCCGTCCGTTAAGCCCATCGGGTCACCCTGCGCATACCGCCCACTCTCCGGATCATAGGTCCGGTTCCAGTTATAATATAGCCCCGTCTCACGATCATGATACTGCCCTGGGAAGCGCAGATTGAACGCAACTTCCCGGCCGTCGCCGTCGGGGTCGGTGTTCTCCACGGTGTTGCCGTAGGGGCTCAACACGGTGTTCCACCCCACGTTTCCGCTATTGTCGGTTAGTGCCTTAGGCGTGTCGAGGTAGTCGCTGTGAACGCTGTAGTCCCTACCGCCTTCACTATACCCCACCGGTGCAAAGCTGCCTTCCGTATAACGGTAGCGCTTCTTCAGTGTGCTGGCACCGCTGTCGTATTCCGCCACAAGGCGGCTGCCGAACCAAAGATATTGGGTATCTTCGGCAATATTTCCTGTGACTGTCTTTCCGGTCCGACGGTTGAAAGCATCGTACTGGTAATTGGCGTTCCAGGCCGGGGTGGCCGCTCCCTCCAGGTAGAACTCGGCACTCGTTAAACGGTTAAGGGCGTCGTAGCCGTATTCGGTAACGTCACCGGTTTCCAGGTCCGTCTGGCGAGTGCGGTTGCCGTTAGCGTCGTGGTCGTAATCTGTGGTCTGGCTGTAGAGCAGCTTGTTGAAGTCGTCATACTGCTGCCCGCCTTCGAGGCGGTTGCCATTCGCGTCGTACTGGTAGTTATAGTTATCCACCCCGTGGTTTGCCGAGGCCAAGCGGTCGGCAGCGTCATAGCCGTACTGCCAGTCGGCCCCTTCGCCCTGGCGTTGGCTCAGGCGGCCATTGCTGTCGTAGCCGTAGCTGAATTGAGTGCCCAGGCTGTCGCCAAATTGCTGGTTGCTGGTTTGACCAGCAGCATTGTAGGCCGTGCTGGCACTGCCACCCGGGTAGTTCATGCCGGTCATGTGGCCTGAGTTGTCGTAGGTGAAGCTGTAGCTACCCGCCGGGGTGTCCAGGGCAGTGATCTGGCCCCGCTCATTGCGGGTCAGGTCCTGGGCCTCTCCTGCTACGCTCCAGCGCGTGGTCTCGCCTTCGGCATTGCGGTCTATAGCAATACTGCGGCCGTTGTGGGTCTCGGAGGCCAGGCGGCTGGCGGCGTCGTAAGTGTACTGGCTCTGCCAGCCGTTGCTTGTCTGATTGACGTTGGTCAGCAAATTCCGGGTGTTATACGCAAATTCGTAAATCTCTCCCGGGAAACTCATTGTTTCCAGGCGCTGCTTGACGTCATATCCATAGTTGATGACGGAGCCATCCGGATTGCTCTTGCTTGCTATCCGGTTAGCGACTGTATAGGCGTACGTCAGGATCTGACCATCGGGCCGCAGTTCCTGCACCTGGCGACCGTACTGGTCGTACTGGAAGCTGATGGAGGCACCCGCCCAGTCGGTGACGGTCAGCAGGCGGCCAGCAGGGCCGTAACTGAAGCGGCTGGTGTTATTCAGGCCGTTGGTGGCGGAGACCACCCGGCCCAAAGCATCGTAGTCCCAGGTTTGAGTTTCGCCACCGGGTTGGGTGGTCCGTGTGGGGCGGCCCAAATTATCATAATCGTATTGAACCGTGCGTTGTTCGGGGTCGGTAATGCTGGTAACCAGACCGGTTGCGTTGTAGGTGAAGGCGGTGCTTTGGCCAAGAGCGTCGGTGAGTCGTATCAGGTCACCCTGCGGGCTCCACTCCATGGTGATTGTTTCATTCAGGGGGTCTGTTACCGTCAACAGGTTACCCTGGCCATCATAGGCCATTGCTACCGTCCGGCCACTGGGGCTGGTGATGGTCACCGGCCAGGGCTTGTCGCCGGCGTAAGTGTATTCGGTGGTTGCACCCAGTGGGTTGGTTTCGCTCAGCAGGCGGCCCTGGCCGTCGTAGTCATACTGCCACTGGTTGCCAGCGGGACCGACGATCAGGGTGCGGTTGCCGTTATCGTCGTAAGTGTATTCGGTGGTATCGCTGCCACCATGGCCGTTAGCCACGGCCATGCGCGTGATCACCTGTTTGTCGTTGTAGGTGATGGTCCGGCGCATGCCAGCCTGGCCGGTCTTGACGACCTGTTCCTGAGAAGCGTTATGGCTGTACGTGTAGTGATTTTCGCCTTCGGTGTAACTGGCAACCCGGGAGCCGTTGTAGTCGACATCAACTACGACAACGCCACTGGCGTCGGTGATGCGGACGAGCTGGTTGTAGGACTGGCCATCTGCGTCATTGGTGTAGCGTTGGTAGTCGAACTGACGCTCTCCGCCTTCCGGGTTGGTTACGCGAATCAGGTTGCCGTCGGTATCATAGTCGTAACGCCATTGGCGGGCGCTATGATCCGTTATCGTCGCTACTCGGCCTGCAATACTGTAACCGAAGTCCAGATAACGGCTTTGGTCATCGCCAATCCGGGTGAGTTGATCCGAGTCGTTATATTCATAGCTGATGCCATTGCCATTGCGGTCAACCCGGCTAGTGATATGACCAGTCTTGTCGAACACCCGGTAGCTGCCGTCGAGTGCGGTTAATCGAATGGTTCCGTCTGCCTGGGGTTCAAGCTGGTCGTAGCGTCCCTCCGGTGTCTCCACGGCGCCATCGCCGGTCGCCGGGTAGGTATGCCGCTTGCCGTTGGGCAGCAACACTACATATTCGGTCTTCAGTTCGTCGGTCTCGTTGTCGACCGTGGTGGTCTTGAGCACGGAGATTTCGCAGTTGGCGGACCAGCCGTTACCAAACAGACCATCCCTTGGATCATGGGAATTGTAGGCGCGCCGGAGGCCCAGCCCGGGGCGGCCCGGCAGTCTCACATCCGTTTCGCCCCAGATAAAGTGGCCCGTCGGAACGTAAACGGGCGAAGCGGTGGCGTTACACTCGTCACAGATTCCCTCACAGGGCCCCGTGGGCTCATTGTTCTGCACCGGCCTTGTGACGTCGTGGCTCTGGTCCCATGGAAAGTGATAAGCCAGGGCGGAGTTGGTGGTCAGCAACGCGAAGATAAAGCCCAGCAGCGCGCTGAGCATCTTGGGTGAAATTAGGCGTCTGGTAAGCATCCCTGCTACTCCTTGATGGCTCGGATCTGGGTGGAAAGGCTGGTTCTGCGTTGTTCGAGCGCGTCATATTCTCGCGCTGCAGAGGGGTTTTCCTGTAGCCACTGATTGATTTCTGATTCGTGTTGCGCGCCGTATTTCAGGAACTCGGTTTGAGTCACGCCGTACTCTTGAAAAATCAGGCCCACTTCGCTCTGAACCAACTGGCCAACCCGAAGCTGGTCCTCGTCGTCGTAAGGGCTTTTCTGCAACCGGACAAGGCGCTGGTAGATGCCCTCAACGGTCACCGCCTGGGCGCTTAGATCGATTGTGACATAGCTCTCTGGCGTCAGAGGAGGGGCGGCGATTATACGGCCACTCATGAAAGCTGTAAGAAGTGCCAGGCAAATGGTTCTTTTAAAGGTAACCAGGTTCATGTTCCTTCCTCCCCTAGTAATAAACTTGTTGCAAGCCGAACACCGTCATCGAACGGTGGTTCTGGCCATCGATGGCGGTGACGCCGATTCGGTAAGTGCCTGGTGCGACGTAGTCGCCATTCGATCCTCGACCATCCCAGGAAATGCTGTTTTCACCTTCCTCGAATGTCGGGTAGGTTTGTTTAAACACCTGGGTGCCGGTTTCGGTGTTATCGATAGTAACTTCAATATCGGCCTGGCCTTCCAACGTGAAATCCAGCTTTGCTTCCCGATTGCTTTCCTCGCGGGCACGACTGCTGGGCACCAGTATTTTGGGGGACACACTCACTGAGGTGACATGGGCGCCGCTACGGACAAAGACAGCGTTGTCGGGTAAGTACCAGCCCCAGACTCCGAAGAGGAAGCTTTCGTTGGATGGCAGCTCAATCAGCGCACCGCTATCGTCTTCACCATTCCAGGTGATTTCATGGGTGCCTTTGCCAAGGACTTCACGCTGCATAAACGTGACAAGCCGGGTATTAACGTTGAAAAGACCCATAAACGCTGTTACTTGCGAAGCACGCGGCAACGTAAAGGTGATTTTCAGCGGCTCGCCCGCCAATGGCTTGAAAGTGGAAGGGATTCTGCTCCGGGAGGGATTGTATTGACGGCCACCCGTGCCTGCCCCGGCATCTAGCCGGCGAACTTCGTCATCAATTTCATAGAGGAGTATTGCGCGGTACTCTCCCTCCTTGACTGGCATGCCTTCGTCGTCCATGCCATCCCAGGTATCGGTGTACTCGCCAAGTGCTCGCTCCGTCCAGGGCACCAGTGTGCGGGCCAGGGCGCCACCGGGTGTTTCCAGCACAACGCTCACAGGAACATCGCCTCCTAATTCGGTGTTGATACTGACGGTGTCACTCAGGGTTGCGTCAATCGTGCCAACGGACACTGTCAGGTCGAAATCGGCGGTGACTTCAATCCTCACGACGTCCTCTGCTGTCTGGCCGTCTTCAGATGTCACACGAACTCGCGGGAAATAAGTGCCCGGTCGCGGGTACGTGTGCGTAACATCAGCAGAGGTGGTCGACTGCAGGTCGTAGGATCCATCACCGTCCAGATCCCATTCCCACGTTGTCATCTCGAGGTCATCCGGGTCAGAGGCAGATGCATTTAAACTCACCACCAGCGGAGCCTTGCCGGATTGCGGGGTGGCCGACGCTGTTACTGTTGGAGAACCTGCCTCGAGTGCGCGAACCTCCAGGGTGGGGAAGCTTGCTGTTGCGGTTTCGCCCAGGGCATCCGTTACCAGTATCCGGGGCTGGAAGTTACCCTCGTCTTCATAAATATGCGCAGTTGTAACCGTAATACGGGTGCCGCTGGTATTCTCGGTTATGTCGTAGGTGTCATCACCGTGAAGATCAAAGGCAACGGATTCAATTCCATCACTATCTTCGGCTGTCACGCGAAACTGGACGGCCAACGGCAGTTCACCGGTTGAGGGGCTCGCCTCTGCGGAAGTGATCCTTGGTGGCGAGTTGGTAACGGTCACCTTTACAACACCATCTACTATTTCCCCGCGGCTGTCCGTAACTCGCAGTGTCGCCTCGTACTCGCCTGGTTCGCTGTAGGTATGTTGTTGGTTTCTTCCTACCGTTTCAGAGCGCTCGAAACTTCCGTTTCCATCCATATCCCACTGGTACCGCTCAATGGCGGTGTTGGTTGTTACATCCGGAATAAAGGTGACAGAGAGTGGGGCAGGGCCTTTATCAGGAGTCGCACGCGGGTTGGCAGCGAGCTGCTCATCCTCAACGCCAGTGTAGTAGACCATGGTGTCAGTTTCGGCCGTCAATTCGGCCACTGCTTTGCCTATGACGGTAACTTCGGCCTCATAACTGCCCATTTCAGCCGTCGTCGTGGAGCTACACTGCTGTTCCTCCTCCGGGTCAAGTTGATCAATCACGCAGATAGTTTCAGCAACGTTACCGTCCTCAGTTACCTGACTGACCTCTACGTCACTCAACGCCAACGGCCCGGTGTTGGTCACACGAAATGACCGTTCATATTCGTCACCCTCTGTAAGTTCGGGGCCGGGAGCAGAGGATGCTACTTCTCCATTAATGAACGCCTCGGCTTCAACCGACGGGTAATCTGGGATGCCATAATAGTGTTGAACGTCGGTCGCTGAGACCCGGGTCCACCAAAATACGCCGCGGGCGGCCACGTAGGTTGTCAGGGTGTGAGGCCCCTCTTCAGCGGCAAGACCGAGACTGCACTCTCGTCTTTCGCCCGGAAACATAAGAATGTAGACGCACGCTGGCACATAACCGGAGGCCTGCACGTCAAAAACAGTCACCCACATGAGTTTTGTTTCACCATTATTCTCTACAAATATCCGGCGATGGATCGGAGCTCCCACAAGGGCTACGTGGCCCGGTTCTTCATGGGCTGATTCGCCGTTGATCAACGATTGCACTTCCACACTGGCATGCCCCCAGGAGTTCGCCTTTGCAAAAGCAGCAGGGGCTATTGCCCAAAATGCCAGTAATAACACCAATGCTGTGAACCCGGTGGATTTCCGGGATGTCGTTCCCTGACGGTGCATGTTCATCACGCTCTCCCTGCCCAATTACCTGTCACCAAGTGTTGTAAACTCAAACGTTCGAACGCCTACCGCGCCATTAAAGCTGGAGACGTTGACCGTTAATGTGTGCTTCCCAGGCTTCAAACCCGTGGGGTTCCACCGCCATTTCAGCGGAACGTACCCCTGTTCTTCTTCAGCTACGAACTCGCCATTAATAAAAAACGCCACTTCGTACTGACTCTGGTCCATGGCCCATTGGTCTGTGCTGTCGAGATCAACCGTTATGGTGAATGGCCCGTCAACCGATACGCTCTGATCATTCACTGTTTCGTTATTGACCCTGAGCAACAGTTCCGGCTCGCGTTCAGCAATGCGGGGCAAGAAGAAATGTCGAGACAATCGCTCGCCATTTCTTTGGAGCACCACAGACTCGGGATCCGGCATTTCATCTCGCCAGCCGTGAGCGGCCCTCCATTTTGAATAATCTTCATCACTACCAAGGGTGATGATGCTTTGGGCTGGCAACCGGAACCCGGTCAATAAAACACCCAGGTCGGGTTCTTCCATCAAATTAACGATGCCGTCCTTGTCATATCCGTCCCAGCGAACAATATTCTTTCCGGGCGCTCGCGGTTCCCAGTTGGCAAGGGTGCGCATTAAGGGCCCACCCTGAATACCGGTTCGTATGAGAATGCGTGAGGGTTCTTCCAGCCTGAATGAGATCACTCCTTTGCTGGAGAAATCAGGCTTTATGCTTTCTATTACCTCTCCGCCGCTGTATTCAGCGGGATTGCTCACAGTCCCATCCATGATCAAAACCGGGATATAGGCTTCGTCCGGCACGACCGTGTTGTTGGCATCCCGACCGTCCCACTTCACAATGATCCGTTCACCCACGGCGATGTCCGGCACTGTCGTCTCAAGCCGTTTTACTTCGTCGCCATCGGCAGTTGTGATAACAACAACAAGCGCACCAGACGCTTCCGGGATTATGGGAATCTCGAATTGCTCGCCATTGGACGGGTTGAACGCAGGTCTGTCGTACTCTTCGATCGTGACGGCAGAAGCGAGTGGGGGGTAAATCGCAAGACAGAAAATGATAAAACGGACTACCATGGTGAAACCTTCAGTTCGCGTAAATCAGTGATTGTTTCCGGAATCGGCATTTCGATGGCACCGTTAGCGCCGTTTTTACACATTAGCCGCGAGTGGCCAGCCTCTCTCCGAACAAAAAACACTGTGCCCTCGCCAGATACAGCGGGATAGAGGTCGATGCCAGGGCCGTTAGTCAGGCGGACTGTCTGGTTCTCTGATAGGTCGTGAGCCCATATTGCGTAGTTGCCATCGCTGTTGGAACTGAAGTAAATGCGATTGGCTACATCCGAATACACAGCCTGTTTGGATATGTTGTTTAACAGGGTGACTTGTCGGGATGTGCCGCTGGCCAGATCTCTGGACCACACTTCCTGGATAATCCGCCCGCAGGATTCCACACAGGTAACGTTCGAAAAGAAGAGTGTAGTCTGTGTTGCAAACGGCTCGAACTGAGCCGACCGTTGTGTCGATACAGGTGCAAAAACCTGGCGTTCCAGCTCAAGTTGAATAATATCGGTGTCTTTACTGTTGCCATCCTTCATCTCAACGAGATAGGCAGTTTCACCATCCGGACTTATTGCAGGCTGCGTAAAAGAGGCGTGACCTTCAGGCTTGGAAATTTCACGATCACGACCGTCTTTCGAGAGGTAGATACCATCATTGATCCCGATATAAAGAAAGGTCGCAGTGTCGGGGTTGTAGGCAAAGGATCTCGGTTCAACCGCTACATCAATTGCTCTGAGGTTTTCCTCGCTCTCAGCAATATACAGCCGCCACCGATCACCTTCATATCCCATAAACGCCAGGTCTTCGGGATATGAATCACAGGTAGCCGCACTGACATTAGAGTGAAGTAAAATCCCTAGGATCAGCGTCAAATATTTGTACTTCTTCATAATCAACTTCCGAGCCCGAAATCATCCAGTGGCAAACAGCGGCTTTCGTCCTGCTGAAACAATCCTTGTAACGAGCGCCACGACAATCGTGGCGATCAGAAGATAATAGATATAGGAGAAAAGTCCGTACCCGGTTTCCGTGCCAATCAGGAAACCGTGTAACACACCGAAAATGACAGCGAGGTATGCAAGCCTGTGTGCAAGGCGCCAGGCTGTGCCAAGCTTCCGTCTGAATACTGCCGCCGCAAATGTTACGACGAGGCATATGAACGCGAACCAGCCAGCGCTCAAGCTGAGCTTGAAGTAATTATCAAACACCGGGTAAAGCAGCTCAAAAGGGAAGGTCTGATTCCGTAAATAGACCGCCGATACAAAAAACATGTAATGAAGAAGCGCGGTAAGCATGAGCACGACTCCCATATACCTGTGCCCTCGAAGCCGCTCGGAGGAAATGGTCGGGTGATTCAGAATAGCTGCCAGGACCTGCCACCAGATTGCGGCGACGGCCAACAGACCGAACAACTTCGAGAGCAGATAGAATCCCTGACCGGGCGGCTCACTCCACCGCCAGCTATCGAGTGGAGAAACACTGTTTACCCAAGTTGCCACCGAAGCAGAAATGATAACCAGCGCCAAAACTTCCCAGAATAGATTTGAGCGGAGCATCCGTTGAACCATTATTGAACATCCTTATTCAGGCACTTCACGGGATCTTGTGCGCATGAATCGAGTCGGGCCAGTGCAGAGGCGCCAGGCTCATTCTCTATGGCTATGGGGAGGCCCAGGGCCCGCCAGGCGACATACCCATGCGGATCCATAATGGCTGAATTTTCAACACCGTGGTGCATCAGCTTCCTCGCTACCTCGTACCCGCGAAAATCTTTCAGGCAATAGCTAACGACGAGATCCGCACCCTTTAGCGCTGCCACAGACTCGTCGTTGATATCGCGAAGCTTGATATTGATGGCGCCGGGAATATGACTTTCATCAAACTCCTGCGTTTCCCGAGTATCTACGAAAATAACCTTTCGGCCTGATGCGATAGGCGACAAGATTTCGGCCACCGGCACAGTCTCTACGTGGTTTTTCTCTTTTAACGCAATGTCACCTGCCCCGCCTGCAGCCGCCCATTCGCAATCGGCTGAGATAGCTGCCAGAGCCCCATCCAGAGCCCGGGACATTTGGGTTGAGTCATCCTTTTGCTTGACTGATTGGTAAAGCGTGTCAAAGAACTGGCCATAACAGATAGCTGGAACGTATTGACGGTCAAAGCGAGCCTGAAGGGTCCGATAAGCCTGCTCAACTATTCTTGGTGCTTCATCTTCTTCGAATGACCAGGTTGCGCTCTCCATACCGTGAATAATTTCCCCCATTCGGATCAGGGCGGTATCAGGTTCCTCAATATGGCCAAGGAGCTTTTCAAATCCGGAAGACTGCTTGTCGCGAGAATAGGCACTATCAGGGGTGGCGAAAGGGGTCTCGACGTCAAGACGAGAACCGGCAGGTCGGATGACGATGTCTGCGTCGGGATCGATATGGGTGCGTATTAACCATACGGACGCCCAGGAGTCAGGCTCGAGGCTTTGCCAGGTGCCGTAGGCTTTCCTGCCAAATGAGTCGCTTATGGATGCATACGAAAAAGTTGCAACGAGGAGGGCAAACAAGGCCAGTCCATGCCAGAATTTCATGCTTAATCCCTTAAATTCAATATGAACGCAGCCTTCATGGACTTATAACGCTCATTTTATTAACGCATTTTAATTATGTTCGTAACTTAGCAGGAGTAACGGTTTTGCTCAAATCTCCGGCGCAAAATATGGTAACAATCTGTAAGCATGATCAGATATGCCAGAAGGCTCCATTCAGGCTGAACCATGTAGATGGGCTCTATTATTCTGGCGCTGAGAATTACCCCGTCAGCCTGAACTCCGCTTCAGATTTCTTGCGCCAGTTTTTACCTCCATCCTGAATCTTGCAGTGTGTTTATATGGATAACTAGCTGATAAAAATGAAGGCGCCTCGGATTATAGGGCAGTCATTGGGAACCCCTTTCCAAAACACGCTCAAGCCCATCCATGGGGCGCTTGGGCTCCGCCATCCATGGCTCCGCGCAGTTTTGGAAAGGGGTTCCCGATGACTGCCTGACCGAAGCTGGGAGGCTGGGCCCGAGCTTGCAGTAACCACATAGTTCCGGCTATCGTTCAGAATCGATTCCACAACCGGATCTGAAATGACCGAACCGTTCCAGTTTCAAGACAGCGATGTAACAATCGAAAAACGCGAAACCGTTTATCAGGGCTTCTTCCGCATGGACAAGCTCTGGCTGAGCCACAAGCGTTTTGATGGACGGGAATCGCCTGTGTTTACCCGTGAGCTCTTCATCCGCGGAGACGCCACCTGCGTATTGCCTTATGACCCAGGCCGGGATGAAGTGGTCTTGCTGGAGCAGTTCCGGCCCGGCGCATTGGCGCGAAACCAGTCACCGTGGTTGCTCGAGCTGGTCGCAGGCATGAACGAGCCGGGTGAAACCCCCGAAGACGTGGCCCAGCGGGAAGGTGGCGAAGAAGCGGGACTGAGTTTCAGTGTGCTCGAACCCATCTGTAATTATCTGGTCTCCCCGGGAGGCACCACAGAAATGATCCACCTGTTCTGCGGGTGCGTCAGCACCGAATCCGCCGGGGGACTCTTTGGGGTCGAGCATGAGCATGAAGATATTCGGGCGCATATATTCAGCGCCGACGAGGCAATCGCAATGATTGCGGACGGTCGCATCAACAACGCGGCTGCTATTATAGGTATACAGTGGCTTCAACTGAATCGTCAGCGTCTGCAGCAGGAGTGGTATGACCGTGTATGAGTGGGCTGCCAGGCGCAAGCGTTACGTTCCGGACCTGAGGCGTCTTGGCGCGTTGTGCGAGGGCAACTACATGCGCATCTGCCGGCTGCGACAACTTGAAGCCAAAGGCGAGCCGGTTTCGGAGTTTGAACTGCATCGGGGAGAGGAATACTTTGGCCGGGTCCGGCTCAAGGTGTTACAGCAGGCCCGGTTTACAGAAACGGTACTCTTCGAGCAGGTTCACAACGCTGGCAAATGGCTAAACAATCCGCAGCTCACGGTTCGTATATACCATGATGCCTCGATGGCTGAGGTGATCAGCTGTTATCGTGACCGTCAGATTGCAGCGGTTAACGATTACCCCAACCGCTACATGCATCACCCGGACGAAAAAGTGCAGGTAAACAGCTTTCTCGCCGACTGGCTGGATTTTTGTCTGCGTTTTGGCCATCTGCCACTTGCCCTTACCGGTTGGCCGTCCGGCGATAACGTGGACGAAGGTTGAACGCCGAATCAAGATGACAAACACCGAGAAGGCCTCCCCGTTGCGGGTTATACAGCTAACCGATCCCCATTTGATGGCTGACCCTTCAGGTGCGCTTCTGGGTGTGAATACCCGGGATAGCCTTGATGCCGTTATCACGCTGGCGTTGAAGGACCCCGTGACACCAGACTTGCTCCTGGCGACCGGCGATCTGGCTCAGGACGGCAGCGAAGAGGCCTATCGTGTGTTCGCTGATAAGTTAAAGGCCTTCAATTGCCCCTCGGTATGGCTGCCAGGCAACCACGATCACGGACCCGTACTTCGGCAGGTGATCGCAGGTACAGACCATGGCCGTCGCCAGGTGATCGCCGGCGGCTGGCAGTTCATTCAGCTTGACACCTCGGTGCCTGGGAAAGTGTATGGCGAGTTGTCGGCGGAAGAACTCGAGTTTCTGAGTGCTTCGCTTTCAGTTCACCCGCAGTTGCCCGCACTGGTTAATCTGCACCATCATCCGGTGGACATCGGGTGTGAATGGATGGCAGAGATTGGTCTGCGCAATCGCGAAGCGTTCTGGCAAGTGATAGACCGCTTTTCGCACGTTAAAGTTGTGCTCTGGGGTCACATCCATCAGGAATTTGACGCGCTACGTCATGATGTTCGGCTGTTGGCCACGCCCTCCACATGCATTCAGTTCAAGAGCGGGGCCCGGAAATTCTCCGTTGAGGAAAAAGCGCCGGGGTACCGCTGGTTTGATCTTCACCGCTCGGGAGATTTTGAAACCGGCGTTTGCCGGGCAGATGATTTTGAGTATGACCTTGATTGCAACAGCACCGGTTACTGATCGCTGATAAGGATTCCCCGCTTTGCGGGATTCCTGCTCTGCCATTCTCCCTCTTCACGGCTTCAACAGTTCGCGCGCGTCGTACCTGGCATACTGTCGTTTTTCAGTGTTCCTTGCCATCGTGGTGCCATCGGTTAAACTGCCGGAAAAACCAGGCAAGGATTCAGTGATGAGCGATATTCCCGCAGACGTTAAGTATATTGAAACGCACCAATGGGTAAGGTTGGCTGAAGACGGTACCGGCACGGTCGGTATTACCGATTACGCCCAGGAAAAACTGGGTGATGTGGTCTATATCGGTGTGCCGGATATCGGCGCGATGGTTACCGGAGGTGAGGAGGCCGGTGTGGCGGAGTCCGTCAAGTCGGCGTCCGATGTTTTCAGTCCGGTGACCGGGGAGGTTCTTGAAGTTAATGAGAGTCTTGAAGATGAACCGGAGAAAGTGAACGAAGACCCTTACGGCGATGGCTGGTTATTCAAGGTCAGGCTGGCGGACCCGGGCGAGCTCGACAGTTTGATGGATGCCGAAACCTATGCCGCACACGTAGCTGCTGAAGAGTAGTTCCCGGTTTCGTGTCATTCCGCGGCAACATGAACCGGATAGTTGTGAACCCGATAGCTTCGTCCCGTGTATGATCCGCTTTTTACTTTGTGTTCTCATGGGTGGTTGTTATGAAGTTTCCGGTACTGTACTTGCGAAAAGGCGCAGAGCGCCGTCTGCGGGCAGGGCATCTGTGGGTGTACAGCAACGAAGTGGATACCCAGCGTTCGCCGCTGACCGACTTCGAAGCGGGCAGCCAGGCTGAGCTGCGATCATCGGTGGATAAACCGTTGGGAACGGTCTTTGTTAACCCCCATACCCTGATTTGCGGCCGTCTGATCAGCCGGGATGCCGCCCATGGTATGACCGCCCAACGTTTGACTTACCGCATGGAAATGGCCCTGAACCTGAGAGAACGGTTATTTCCCGAGCCGTTTTACCGTTGGGTATTCGGAGACAGTGATGGCCTTTCCGGCCTGGTGATCGACCGGTTTGACCAGGTTGTGGTGGTGCAGATCTCCACTGCCGGCATGGAAGCCATGAAGGATGCCATCGTACGTGCGGTCCAGCGGCTGGTGCATGACACCATTGTGGTATTGAAAAATGATGGCAAGATGCGTCAGGTCGAAGGTCTTGCCAGTTACGTCGAGCAGATCAATGGGGCGACCGTGGACGTCCTGAACGTTCGCGAGAACGGCGTGAATTTCGAAGTGCCCCTTGCCGGTGGTCAGAAAACCGGCTGGTTCTACGATCACCGGATGAACCGACAGCGCCTGCAAGCCTATGCCCCGGGCAAACGGGTGCTGGATGTGTTCAGTTATGTCGGAGGGTGGGGCATTCAGGCAGCCTGCGCGGGCGCGTCCCACGTCTCGTTTCTGGACAGTTCAGCCCAGGCGCTGGACGCCGTTCACCATAACGCCAGGCTCAACGGGTTGGACAATATCGAGACCCTGGAAGGTGATGCCTTCGAAGCATTGAAGGTTCTGTGCGATGAAAAAGAAAAGTACGACATTGTGGTATTGGACCCGCCGGCGTTGATTCCCCGCCGTCGGGATCAGAAAGCCGGTGAGCAGGCCTACGCCAGGCTGAACCAACTGGCGCTGCGATTGTTGGATCGGGATGGCCTGCTGGTTTCGGCCTCCTGTTCAATGCATCTGTCCCAGGAAAAACTGGTGGACATCATAAGGGGCAGTGGTCGCAAGATTGACCGGTTTGTTCAGCTGCTGGAGCAGGGGCATCAGGCGCCAGACCACCCCATTGTGCCGGGCATTCCGGAGACCGATTACATCAAGTCCTGCTTCGTGCGCTCACTCACGGGATTCTTCTGAATCCAGAGGTCCGAGAGCCTGCTCATTATTATCCACCGGGTCAGGGGGCGCATCGCTCTGACTCGACTCTTCGCGCTGCGGCGCAAGGCTCAATGCCGCTAAAAGTGCGTTAAGTTCATCCCGGGTATGGGTTATATCGTCAACGGTCTGATTACTGCCCGCTGCAGCATGCTGATCGAGTCGCTCTGCAAGTACTGCAAACCGCTCTTCCAGGACGCTTCTGGAATCGGCATCCGCAGCGTTTGGCGCCAGGGCCGGGAGCCACTGGGCCCGCAAGGCGTTGACCTGGGCTGACATTTCAGTGAAATCGGTTTTGGCAAAGGGGGCGTGCCACACCGGCATTCCGTTTCGATCTTCACCAACCGTATTGGTTTGCCAGGCCGAGAGCCGGGGCTCAATCAAGCCTCCAAGTACCTCCGCGATGGCCTGCTTTGCGCTGTTCTCACTCCCTTTCAGCCGTGTCAGTTCGCTCATAACAGGAATTAGTCCGGCTGGTGGGCAGTGCATCCCGGCATCCCGGTTCAGACCGTGAGCTATAAGCCTGAGTAAGTCGGCTCGGCGGGAGCGGGAATCGATCTGGTCTTTATCCACACTGTCTGTTTTGGTGTAGAGCACCACTTGCTCGTCAGTAGTCTGATCTGCACTACCCCAGAGCATGGTTTCCAGCGGGTGAAATCCCAGGGTGAGATAGAGAAAGTCCGTTGACTGGTGTTCTTCCTGCAGAAAAGCCGGCGTCAGCGGCACCTCTGAATAGACAATACCGCTGCGAGGATAACCGGGCACGCGGTCCAGATAGCCCGGGAGTAACGGATAGGCATCCAGGGTATCCCGGTCCTCGTGGATATTTGGCAGTTCCTGCCCGGCCAGCTTATAGGCCACAACGAGATCGGTGTAGGATTGATGGGCCCGGCGCCACTGAGCCCGCGCGTTGATCAGTGTCTCTGGGCCGGGTGAGTCAAGGAAAGCTTTAACGCCGTCTTTGAGGTTCTTCGCTGACTCGCACACCGAAGTGCTCAACTGATCAACCTGATCGCGAATAACACCTGAAAGTTCTGCGCTTGAAGGACTCTGGTCGGATTTCCCGCTCTCCGGTCCAGGCGGCCCGTCGCAGGCGGTTAGCAGCAGCATTGCTGGCAACAACGTGATCCAAAAAGCCTGCGCTCGCATAGGGATACTCCTTTCAGTCCCGTAGGGAAATGATATCCCAACTGTGTTTACGGGCATGGGCCGCCAGGGTGGGGTCCGGGTCGACCGCGACCGGATGGGAGACTTTATTGAGCAATGGCAGGTCGTTGTGGGAGTCGCTGTAAAACCAGGCGTCGTCCAGGGTCATTTGCTGATGTTCAAGCCACTCAAGCAGTCGGGTTACCTTGCCGCCCTGAAAGCTGGGTATGCCTGCCACGCCGCCAGTGTAGCGACCATTAACGATCTCGGGGTCCGTGGCTATGAGGTGCTTTATGCCCAGTACGTCGGCTACCGGCTCCGTTACGAACCGGTTGGTGGCGGTGATGATCATCAAAGTGTGGCCTAGCTCGCGATGGTGATCCAGCAAGGCTGTGGCCTTGATCTGGAGCATAGGCCGGATCTTGCGTTCGAGGAAACGAACCCGCCATCGCTCAAGTTCTTTCGGCTCGTGCAGCGAGAGTGGTTCGAGGGCAAAGCGCAGATACCGCAAAATATCCAGGTCGCCGTTGAGGTAGTCCTGATAGAACTGGTCGTTGGCGTGCTGGTATGTTTCGGCGTCTACGATGCCTTCTTCTACCAGGAACTCGTTCCAGGCATGATCGCTGTCACCCGCCAACAACGTGTTGTCGAGATCAAATATGGCCAGGGTCAAATCACAGCTCCTTCTTTGGCTTTTCATTGGGGCTTTTTCGGTGAGTGCTTTGGTAACAATCACAAGCCGCTGCTTTGGGCCTGAGTCCTGACATCGGGTTGGAATTTGTTCCGGTCAGCGGGCGCCATTCTAACATGCTGAAAAGATAACGGCTTCGTTTGCCGAAGGTTGGGCTTTCTGTAAGAATGAAGTCAACTTGGACATATACCGACTTCTATACAGGACTGTGCCGTGATCGATTCAGACGGTTTCAGACCCAACGTCGGAATCATTCTGACCAACCACAGAGGCGAAGTGCTCTGGGCGAGGCGAATAGGGCAGGACTCCTGGCAATTTCCCCAAGGTGGTATCAATCACAACGAATCACCGGAAGAGGCATTGTACCGGGAGCTTGGAGAGGAAATCGGTCTGGGCGCTGGGGATGTCGAAATCATCAGCTGCACCCGGGGCTGGCTCCGCTATCGGCTTCCCAGGCGTATGGTGCGACATAACTCGCACCCGATCTGTGTTGGGCAAAAACAGAAATGGTTCCTGCTGCGGATGCTTTCGCCGGATGCGCAAGTGCGCGTTGATGGCACAGATTCACCAGAGTTCGATGGCTGGCAATGGGTAAGCTATTGGTACCCGCTCGGTCAGGTAGTATCGTTTAAGCGAGAGGTATACAGACGTGCACTGAGAGAACTGGCGCCGAGACTGTTCCGTGATATGGAGCAGACTGGCCGGAGTTAGCTCCAGCGACGTTCACAGGATCAATAATGACGGATTGAGCCGCCATGCTAAGTACACTGCGAAATATCGTACAAGAGGTAAACAGCGCCCGCGATCTGCAGGAGGCGCTGGATATTATCGTTTCGCGGGTGCAGGCAGCGATGAATACCGAAGTCTGTTCGGTTTATCTCTTGGATCCGGAAACCAATCGCTACATTCTGATGGCCACGGAAGGGCTATACAAAAAGGCCGTTGGCAAGGTAAGTCTTGGCCACTCTGAGGGTCTGATCGGACTGGTAGGCTCCCGTGAAGAGCCCATCAATCTTGAAGATGCCCCCTCCCACCCCCGCTACCGTTATTTTCCGGAAACCGGCGAAGAGCGTTTCAGTTCCTTTCTGGGCGTACCCATTATTCACCATCGCCGTGTCCTTGGTGTGCTGGTGGTCCAGCAGCGCGAAAGCTCCCGATGTTTTGATGAGGGCGAAGAGGCCTTCCTGGTGACGGTATCTGCCCAGCTTGCGGGGGTTATCGCCCACAGTGAGGCAACCGGGGCGATCAGCGGTCTGTCGCTGACCGGGGAAGAAACCCGGGATGTCAGCTTCAAAGGCGTCGCGGGAGCCCCGGGAGTTGCCATCGGTCAGTGTGTGGTTATTTATCCACCGGCCGATCTGGATGCCGTGCCCGAGAAGCAAACCGACGATATAGCGCAGGAGCTCGCACTGTTCGGTGAAGCCGTCACCGCTGTCAGGGAGGACATTGACCGGGTCTCGGAACGGTTGGCGTCCCAGTTGCGGCCGGAAGAATTGGCACTGTTTGAAGTGTATCTGAGAATGCTGGACGACAACGCGCTGCCCGGTGAAGTGGTGAGCAGAATCGAGGGTGGTCTGTGGGCCCAAGGTGCACTGAAACAGGTGGTTAACCAGTATGTCCGCCACTTCGAGCTGATGGGTGATCTTTACCTGCGAGAGCGTGCGGTGGATATCCGGGACCTGGGCCGCCGACTGCTCGCGCATCTGCAGGCTGACGACCAGCAAGACGTAGTTTATCCCGAGCGCACCGTCCTGGTCAGCGAAGAGCTGACCCCAGCCATGCTGGGTGAGGTGCCCCGGGGCAGCCTGGTTGGGCTGATCTCGGTGCGGGGTTCCGGTAATTCCCATGTCGCGATTCTTGCCCGCGCCATGGGGGTTCCGACCGTGATGGGGATGGTTGATATCCCGGTCAATCAGCTTGATGGCAAGGAGTTGATCGTCGACGGCTTTGAAGGCCAGCTTTTTGCCTCGCCATCGGCGGACCTCCGGGCTTTCTATCAGGAAATATACGACGAAGAGGCAGCGCTGTTCCGCGGTCTGGAAAAGCTACGGGACCTGCCCTGCGAAACCACCGATGGCCACCGGGTATCGCTGCTGGTGAACACGGGCCTGATGACGGATGTTGTGCGGTCCCTGAACCACGGTGCAGAGGGCATCGGGCTTTATCGCACGGAAGTGCCTTTCATGATCAAGGAGCGGTTTCCGTCCGAGCAGGAACAGCGGGAATATTACCGCGAGCAGCTTGAGGCTTTCGCGCCCAGTCCGGTCACCATGCGCACCCTGGACATTGGTGGTGACAAATCCCTCAGCTATTTTCCTATCAGTGAGGAAAACCCATTCCTGGGGTGGCGCGGCATCCGTGTCACGCTGGATCATCCGGAAATTTTCCTGGTGCAGGTCCGGGCGATGCTGAAGGCCAGCGAAGGTCTCAACAACCTGCAGATCATGCTGCCGATGATCAGTAACATTTCGGAAGTTGAAGAATCCCTCCATCTGATTTATCGCGTTTACCATGAGGTCCGTGAAGAAGGTTACGATATCCATATGCCCAAGGTGGGTGTGATGGTAGAGATTCCTGCTGCGGTGTATCAGGTGCGTGAGCTGGCGGACCGTGTTGATTTCCTCTCGGTAGGCTCAAATGATCTGACCCAGTATCTGTTGGCAGTCGATCGGAATAACCCGCGTGTTGCCCAGCTTTACCATTCCTACCACCCGGCGGTTCTGCAGGCTCTGGTGCGTATTGCACAGGATGCTCACTCGGTGGGTAAGCCGGTCAGCATCTGTGGCGAACTGGCCGGTGATCCCGGAGGTGCGGTGCTGCTGATGGCCATGGGTTACGATGCGTTGTCGATGAACGCCGCCAGCTTGCCCAAGGTGAAATCGGTCATTCGCAGTATCAGTCAGGAATGGGCCGCCCAGTTACTGGAGGACGTGCTGTTGCTGGACTCGCCCCACGTTATCAAAAGCTGTGTTGAACTTGCGCTGCGGGGCGCCGGATTCGGGCGTTACCTGCGGCCTGGTAAGGCCGCTGCCGATACCTTGAGCCAGAATTCCTGAAGCGCTGTACACGTAGGGTTACGAAAAATGTTCAGATTATAGGCTGTGTATTCTAGCTTGGCCTGCTAACGTATTGATGAATGCTGTAGGACAAAACGCTGCCCATGACTGCAACAAAGACAGACATCAAGCCAAAACCACGGATCGGCCTCGCCCTAGGCGGTGGCGGTCCGTTAGGTGGCATTTATGAAATTGGTGCCATGCGAGCGCTGGATGAAGCCCTCGACGGCGTTGACTTCAATGAAATCGATGTCTATGTCGGAGTCAACGCGGGTTCTTTTGTCGCCGCCCATCTGGCCAATCAGATGACCACCGCGCAGCTTTGCCGGATTTTTGTGCGCAATGAAGCGGAGGTCCATCCTTTTCATCCAGAAGTCTTTTACCGGCCGGCCTTCCGGGAAATGGGCAGTCGTATGCTGGCGGTGCCCGGCTTGATGGCCAGCGCGATCAGCCGTTTCATCAGCAATCCCTATGACCAGAGCCTACTCGAGGCCTTGACCATACTGGCTCAGGCAGCCCCTGCGGGCCTGTTTGATAACGAAGGTCTGCACGATTATCTCAGGCGCACGTTCACCATGCTGGGCAGAACCAATGATTTCCGCCAGCTCAAACGCAGTCTCTATATTGTGGCGGCAGATGTAGAGAGCACTGAGGCCGTCTGTTTTGGAGCGCCGGGGTTTGACCATGTGCCGATTTCCAAGGCTGTTCAGGCCAGCACCTCATCCCCGGGATTGTACGTGCCGGTTGAAATCGATGGCCGCTACTATGTCGATGGCACCCTGCGCAAAGGGCTCCACGCTTCGGTAGCGTTTGAAGATGGCGCAGATCTGGTGTTTGCGGTAAATCCCCAGGTTCCTATCGATGCCAGTGCAGCGGTCCGGTCGGGCTCGATGGAGCCGGGTGCGTTGGTCCGCTCTGGCATGCCGAACCTGCTGTCCCAGATGTTCCGGACCATGGTCCATTCCCGGATGCAGAGTGGCATCGCCCAGTACGCCCATGATTATCCGGATAAAGACATTCTGCTTTTTGAGCCTACCCGGGATGACGCCAAGCTGTTTTTCTCCAACGTCTTCAGTTTCCAGTCACGCAGAATGGTGTGTGAACATGCCTACCAGATGACCCGCAGAGATCTGCTCAACCGCGCAGATGAGCTGGAACCAAAGCTGGCCAGGTATGGCATCAAGCTCCGTCGGGATCGCCTGGAAGATGAGCAGCGTACGATCAGTACCAGCCTGTATGGTGAAATGCTGCCGCTTTATGTTGCCCGTGGCCGTAAAAAACTGGCACAAAAAAGCGGGCTTGGTGCCCGCCTTAATAACGTAACCGACCTGATACAAAAAGCGCTCTAGTATCTTGGCGGGCTGCCCCAGGCTGATGCCCCGGGGCCAATTGATCATACTCCTCCCTTCAGTCGCGAGTGCCGCCTTCCTGTTCCAGGCGCACCAGGTAGTCCTGCCAGAATCGCTGCTGTTGCTCGCCCAGCTCTTGCAGGTACTCCCAGCTGAACAAGCCCGAATCATGACCGTCACTGAAGGTCAGCTTGAGGGCGTAATTACCCACCATGTCCGCCCCGGTAACCAGCACATTCCGTTTGCCGGTCTGCAGGATGCCCGGGCCTGTGCCATGGCCCCGGACTTCCGCTGACGGAGAATAGACCCGGAGGAGCTCGAAAGGCAGCTCGTAAGCCTTGTTGTCAGCGTATTCAAGCGCAACAACCCGGCTTTGTTTCCTGATCCGGATGCCGGTCGGTCTGGCTGTCTCCGTCATGTCGGGTGTACCTTTATCTACAGAATGTAGCGGCTGAGGTCTTCGTCTTCCGCCAGGTCGCCGAGTCTTTCTTCAACGTATTCCGCGGTAACTTCGAACTGCGCCGTCACCTTGTCACCGGCGTCGAAGGACAGGCTTTCAAGCAGCCGCTCCAATACGGTATGCAGGCGCCGGGCACCGATATTTTCGGTGGTTTCGTTCACTTTACAGGCGATCTCCGCAATGCGGGTAATGGCGGCCTTGTTGAAGCTCAGTTTCAGCCCTTCGGCGTTCATCAGCGCTTCGTACTGTTGCACCAGCGAGGCGTCAGGTTCGGTCAGGATGCGCTCGAAATCGTTCGGGGTCAGCGCCTGAAGTTCAACCCGTATGGGCAGCCGTCCCTGAAGCTCGGGAATCAGGTCTGACGGTTTGGTCAGGTGGAAGGCGCCGGAGGCAATAAACAGAATATGGTCGGTTCTTATCATGCCGAATTTGGTGCTGACAGTGCTGCCCTCAATCAGCGGCAACAAGTCACGCTGGACACCTTCCCGTGACACATCAGAGGAGGCATTTTCCGAGCGCTTGGCCACTTTATCGATTTCGTCGATAAATACGATGCCGTTCTGCTCGACCGCATAGATGGCTTTCTGTTTGATCTCATCTTCGTTGACCAGCTTGGCCGCCTCTTCTTCCCGGGCACGCAGGAGCGCATCAGACACTTTCATCTTTCGGGTCTTGCGGCGCTCCGAGGACATGTTGGAAAACATGCTCTGCAGCTGGCTGGTCATTTCTTCCATGCCCGGCGGTGCCATGATTTCAACGCCGGCGCTGGGATTTCTGAGTTCGATTTCGATTTCTTTTTCGTCCAGCTCGCCCTCCCGCAGTTTCTTGCGGAACAGTTGGCGGGTGGTGGAATCTTCCGCCGGCTTGCTGTTCTCCTCGAAGTTGCGGGGAGGTGGCAGCAAAGCGTCCAGAATGCGGTCTTCTGCTGCATCTGCGGCCCTGTGCTCGTGGCGTTTCATCTCCTTCTCGCGAAGCAGCTTGACCGCCATGTCGGCCAGATCCCGGATGATAGACTCGACATCCCGACCGACGTAACCCACTTCGGTGAACTTGGTCGCTTCCACTTTAAGAAAGGGCGCGTCCGCCAGTTTGGCGAGCCGGCGCGCGATTTCCGTTTTGCCGACGCCAGTAGGACCGATCATCAGAATATTCTTCGGCGTAATCTCGTCGCGCAGGTCGCTGTCCAGTTGCATCCGGCGCCAGCGGTTTCGCAAGGCAATCGCGACCGCACGTTTGGCCTGATCTTGCCCGACGATGTGTTTATCGAGTTCGTGAACAATCTCACGGGGAGTCATTGCAGACATGGTCGCTCCGAATCAGTCGTTGGCAGACAGCACTTCGAGAGTACGGTTATGGTTGGTGTAGATGCATATATCGGCCGCTATATCGAGGCCTTTATCTACGATGTCTCTGGCGTTCAGCTCGGTGTTCTCAAGGAGCGCCCGGGCGGCTGACTGGGCGAATGGCCCGCCTGAGCCAATGGCAATCAGGCCTTGTTCGGGCTCTATGACATCGCCGTTGCCGGTAATAATCAGCGAGGCGGTTTTATCCGCAACCGCCAGCAGTGCTTCGAGCCGTCGCAGCGCTCTGTCCGTGCGCCAGTCTTTCGCCAGTTCTACTGCTGCTCGGGTCAGGTTGCCCTGGTGTTTTTCCAGCTGGGCCTCGAAGCGCTCAAACAGGGTGAAAGCATCGGCGGTGCCGCCCGCAAATCCGGCCAGAACCTGGTTGTTGTACAGGCGCCGAACCTTGCGCGCATTGCCTTTCATGACGGTGTTGCCCAGGGAGACCTGGCCATCACCACCCATGGCAACGCTGTCGCCGCGTCGTACCGAAAGTATGGTTGTCATGTCAGCTCCGGTTAAAGGAGGGTGAATAAAGCTTGGTTCCGGTTATATGGCGGCGGGGCGGGGGAATTCAAGGGCAGGAAGGCTAGCCTTCCTTAGGCACCTTGCGAACCAGTGGTTGAATGTTGATCGACACCAGTTTGTCGATGGCGGCGTTCATTTGGGAGCGGGAGTGATAGGGCCCGACATTAACCCGAAACCAGGTGCTGCCGGTATCCAGGTCGATCCGGTCTACTTTGGCTCTTAAACCCTGAAAGGCGATCTCGGCGCGTTGGCGCTCGGCGTCCTGCTGGCTACGGAAGGACCCGGTTTGAACCAGATAGGCGAAGGACTGATCGATGGGCCCCGGGGTATATTCGTCGACGTTCGGGGCAACCACTTCGGAGTCCTTCAGGATGTCGTAGAAGCGGAAGCCCGGTTCGTCCCTGGCCTTATCTTTGATGGTTACCGCGGGCGTGCTGTTTTCACGCTGTTGCTGGCGCTCAGCCTGGCCAGTGCCGGATTGGGGCGCAGGCACAGAGTTGAGGTAAGCAATGAAACCAATGAAGCCACCTACGGCAGCCAATGACAGTATCCAGCGCAATGAAAGTCCTCCTGATGGACCGCGATCCGTGGCGGGATGGCGCCGGTTTTGTTTTGCTGCCGCTGAGCGAGCAGGGGCCTTGCTGCGATTTGACCCGGCGGCTTGCCGGCCCCGGGGATCTTTGACCGGGGGGCGGTTCTTCTTGGCATAGTCATGTGACATGGCGCGGTTTTACCTAGGTGGTCGACAGACGGATTACATCTCTTCCGGCGCGCTGACGGCAAGAAGATCCAGACCATTGGCAATAACCTGCCTCACTGCAAGGTAAAGGCTGAGCCGGGCATCACGCAATGCTTCGTCCTCGATCAGCACTTTATGGGCATTGTAATAAGTGTGGAACTGTCCGGCCAGCTCACGCAAATAGTGGGTGATGTGATGGGGCTCCCGCTGTGTGGCCGCGTTGGCAACCAGCTCGGGGTACTTGGCAAGCTGGTTGGCGAGTTCCTTTTCTTCATCCAGGGTCAACAGCGACAGGTCGCCCCGGTAATCGTTAAAGCCTCTGCTGACACCGCTTTCTGCCAGCTTCCGCAGCACGCTGCAAATACGGGCGTGGGCATATTGAACGTAATAAACCGGATTTTCATTGCTTTGGGAGCGTGCCAGATCAATATCGAAGGTCAATTGCGAATCGACGCGCCGGGCTGCCAGGAAAAACCGGGTGGCATCCCGCCCGACTTCATCAATCAGGTCCCGCAGGGTGACGTAACTGCCCGCGCGCTTGGACAGCTTCACTTCTTCGCCTGAGCGGGTCACCATCACCATCTGGTGCAGTACATAGTCTGGCCAGCCGACCGGAATACCGGCTTTCAGGGCCTGCAAGCCTGCCCGAACCCGCGTCACGGTCGAGTGGTGATCGGCACCCTGCTCGTTTATGACCGTGCTGAAACCGCGCTGCCATTTGTCAAAATGGTAGGCAACATCCGGCAGGAAATAGGTGTAGTTGCCGTCCTTCTTGCGCATGACCCGGTCCTTATCGTCACCGAATTCGGTGGTTTTGAGCCAGGTCGCGCCGTCATGTTCGTAGGTGTAGCCATTATCTGTTAGTCGTCTGACCGTCGCTTCGACTTTGCCCGACTTGTACAGTGATGATTCCAGAAAGTAGACATCAAACTCGACCCCGAAGGCCTTCAGGTCCAGGTCCTGTTCACGACGCAGATAGGCCACTGCGAATTCGCGAATGGATTCAAGATCCTCCGGGTCTGCGGCGCCGGTAACCTTGCGGTCGTCGGCGAGTACCGTTTCTGCCGCCATGTAGGCCCTGGCGAGGTCGGCAATATATTCGCCACGGTAACCATCTGCTGGCCACTGCTCATCTTCCGGCGTGATGCCTTTGATGCGCGCCTGGGACGAGAGCGCCAGGTTGTCGATCTGGACGCCGGCGTCGTTGTAATAAAACTCCCGGGTGACGCTGTAGCCATTCGCTTCCAGCAGGCGGCAAAGGCAATCGCCGATGGCAGCGCCTCTGCCGTGGCCCACGTGGAGAGGGCCGGTCGGATTGGCGGATACAAACTCGACCTGAACTTTTTCCCCATTGCCGGAGGTATTGCGACCGAATTGCCCGGCCTGCTCCAGAACGGATCTCACCACCTCGAATGCACTGGCCGTACTCATGAAAAAGTTGATGAAGCCCGGGCCTGCAATCTCTACCTTTTTGATCGCCGCGCTCTTTGGCAATGCCGCCACCAGAGCTTCTGCAAGCTTGCGTGGCGGTTGCTTTGCCGACTTGGCAGCCACCAACGCTATATTGCAGGCGTAATCGCCATGGGACTTGTCTTTGGTATTGTCCACATTCGGGGTAAAGGACTGGTCAGAGGGCAGGGCGCCCTCTGACTGCAAGGTGGCAAGAGCGGACTCAAGCAGTTGGGTTACGGTCTCTTTCATGCTGTTTGACGGCTCGGTTGTCGGGTATTTGGGGATCGCGGCATCCCCTCAGAAATCCGGGGCGCGCTATTATCGCGGAAAGGGCGGGGGGACTCAACGGGTGATCCCCTCACTGCCGGCCTAACCGGTTTCCAGTGGATCAACATCAATCTGCCAGCGCAGAGGGCCTTTGCGCTTCTGTTGGTCGAGCTGCTGGCACAGGGTTTTTAGCGCAAGATTCAGGCGCGCCCTGCTGTCGCAAAGCAGCACCAGCTGGGCGCGATAGCGGTCGGCGCGGCGGGCGATGATGGCCGGCAGAGGCCCCCATAGGTCAATTTGATTGGCGTTGATCTGTTGTCTGGCCTGATCCAGAAAACCGATACTGTCCTCCATGGTGGCGCTCTCGGCCCGCAGGATGGCCATGGAGCGAAAAGGGGGAAAGCCCCCGGACGAACGTTCCGCAAGCAGATCTTCTGCCAGCGGGAGATAATGGCCGCTCGCGAGTTGCTGCAGCATCGGATGGTCGCTGTGACAGGTCTGGATGATCACCTGCCCCGGGACCTCGCCCCGACCAGCACGCCCGCTGACCTGCAGCAGGGTCTGGACGAGCTGTTCCGGTGCCCTGAAATCAACGCTGAACAGACCACCATCGGCGTTGATGGCGACAACCAGAGTGACCTTGGGAAAATCGTGGCCTTTGGCCAGCATCTGGGTGCCCACCAGAATACAGGGGCGGCCGGTATTTACGGCCGCCAGAATGGACTGAATGCTGCCCTTGCGCTGAGTACTGTCCCGGTCGACCCGGATAACCGGCGTGTCGGGAAACTGCTGCATGAGAACCTCTTCCGTGCGCTCGGTACCTTGTCCGACGGGTTTGAAAGCTTCGCTCTTGCAAGCAGGACAATGGTCGCTGGCAGCGGTCTGGTAATCGCAATGGTGGCAGCGCATGGCGCGGTCTTTGCGATGGTAGGTCAGGCGGGTGTCACAGCGCGGGCACTCGACCATATGGCCGCAATCAAAACACATCATCACTGGCGCAAAGCCGCGCCGGTTTACAAACACCAATGCTTGCTGGCCGTTGCCGAGACAATCCCGGATCGCCTGTAGTGTTGGGGCTGCCATGCCACCCTCAAGTGGGCGACTGCGAATGTCGAGCAGTTTTATCGTCGGTGGTACCGCGTTGCCGGCCCGCTCTTCAAGGCGAATCAACCGGTACTTGCCGGAGGTGGCGTTATGGAGAGATTCCAGCGAGGGCGTGGCTGAGCCCAGGATGATCGGGCATTGATTCAGGTGTGCCCGATAAACCGCCAGATCCCGGCCCGAGTAACGAAACCCTTCGCCCTGTTTATAAGAGCTGTCGTGTTCTTCATCCACGACGATGGTGCGTAACCCGGTAAAGGGCAGGAGCACGGCGGAACGCGTGCCGATGACAATGACCGGATGGCCTTCCCGAATCCGCAGCCAGGTGTCGAGCCGTTCGCCATCGTTGAGGGCTGAATGCCATACCGCAATGCGCCCACCGAAATAGTGACGGAATCGTTTAACGGTTTGAGGCGTCAGATTGATTTCCGGAACCAGCACCAGTGCCTGTCGGTCCTCCGCCAGGTGTTGCCGCAGGTAATGCAGGTAGACCTCGGTTTTACCGCTGCCGGTAATTCCGTAAAGCAGGCTCGCTGTAAAGCCTGATTCCGGAGCTGGCAGTTGTTCGCATGCTGAGCGCTGAGCCTGGGAGAGCACCGGTGGGGTCGCAATGTCCCCGGCGGGTGGTTCCTGACGGGTGGTTTCGGTGCCTGTGACCAGCCCCTTCGCCGCCAGTGCGTTGAGTTGGGCTCGCGTAAACCCTGCTTTGGTGATCGCCGAGGTTTCCCTGGCGCAGGATTGCTCAGCGAGCCACTCCAGCAGCGCCTGCTGGCGAACGGCATTGGCAGGGAGCGTAGCGGGTGCCTCGACAACGATCTGCCATTGCGTGTGGCTCGGGCGTTCCGCGGCCCGGCCTTTTCGGAGCGCCGGAGGTAGTGCCGTAAAGAGGCATTCGCCGAGAGGATGCTGGTAATAGTTGGATGCCCAGGATAAAAGCGCCCGGGTTTCGTCGGGCAGGGCAGGCCAGTTTTCGCAGACTGACAGAATAGGCTTGAGGGTGATGCCCTCCGGCGCTTCGGCGTTGGCATCGACCACCAGGCCGATCGCGCTTTGCTGCCCGAACGGAATTCTCACTCGCTGGCCCGCGACGACGTTCTGTTGGTCCGGCGCGTGATAGTCGAACAGCCGGCGAATCGGGCGCGCCAGGGCAATGCGGACAGATCGGGTCAAGGGTACTCCGGCCTTTTCGGGGGCTGCCAACCAATTCGGTAAATGCGGATGTCGCGCCAGCCTGAAAGCTTGCGGAAGCCGCGCGTTATGAGTAACATTCGCGGTCTAATTGCGATGGGGCATGATTGTGCCCTGTCTTCCCGATTGTTTCAAACGATGCGGTGCCTGACACCCCGGCCTTCCAGGCCAGGTCCATGATCGGGTAGCGGCATGACCTACAGAGGTTCGCTATGAGAGAAGGTATCCACCCCAAGTACGCGGAAATCACTGCAACCTGCAGCTGCGGAAACGTTATCCACACGCGCTCTACCATCGGCCATGATCTGCAGCTGGATGTGTGTTCACAATGTCACCCATTCTACACTGGCAAGCAGAAAGTGATGGATACCGGTGGCCGTATTGACCGTTTCCAGAAGCGTTTCGGTGGCCGGATCGCAGCCAAGAAAGACTGATCCAGCGTTGTACGCAAAAAAGCGCCTTGCGAGGCGCTTTTTTTGTGGCTGCAAAAAATACCGGGTATTCGCGTCGGCACTGGTCACAGAATGCACAGCGACCCTTGTTTGCTTTTGGCCTTCGCGCCATAATGACGCGCGCTCGCCGACCGAAGTGTTGGTGGGCCCAGAGAGATAATAGTGAATCTCCGTCCCTTTTAACGTGACTAACGGAACAGTGGCAATGTCTCAAGATCTGAAAGAAGCAGCCCTTGAATATCACGCCAAGCCGCGGCCTGGTAAGCTGAGTGTTGAAATCACCAAGCCCACCAAAACCGCCCGCGATCTATCTCTGGCATACAGCCCCGGGGTCGCCGAGCCGGTCCGGGAGATCGCAAAGGACCCCGAAAACGCATACAAGTACACAGGTAAGGGTAACCTCGTTGCCGTTATCTCTGACGGTACCGCGATTCTCGGTTTGGGTAACCTTGGGCCGCTGGCGAGCAAGCCGGTGATGGAAGGCAAGGGCGTACTCTTCAAGCGCTTTGCCGGCATTGATGTATTTGACATCGAGGTGAACTCCGAAAGCCCGCAAGCCTTCATCGAGACCGTTGAGCGGATCGCTGACACGTTCGGCGGCATCAACCTCGAAGATATCAAGGCTCCTGAGTGTTTCGAGATTGAGCGTGCGCTCATAGAGAAGTGCAACGTTCCTGTTTTCCACGACGATCAGCACGGTACCGCCATCGTAACGGCTGCCGGCATGCTGAACGCACTCGAATTGGTGGGCAAGACGCCAGAGTCGGCAAAAGTGGTTTGCCTGGGTGCCGGTGCGGCCGCTATTGCCTGCATGAAGCTGCTGGTCAGCTGTGGCATCAGGTCTGAAAACATCTACATGCTGGACCGGAAAGGGGTGATTCATTCCGGACGGGATGATCTCAACCAGTACAAGGCGATGTTTGCCAATGAGACAGACAAGCGCACGCTGGATGATGCTATTGATGGCGCTGACGTCTTCCTCGGTCTCTCCGGCCCGGACCTGTTTCCGGTCGAGAGCCTGATGAAAATGGCGGCAAACCCGATTGTGTTTGCATGCTCCAATCCGGATCCCGAAATCAGCCCTGAGATAGCATTGGCGGCCCGTGACGATCTGATTATGGCGACTGGCCGGTCAGACTATCCGAACCAGGTCAACAACGTGCTGGGCTTTCCGTTCATCTTCCGTGGAGCTCTGGATGTCCGGGCCACAGCCATCAACGAAGAGATGAAGGTTGCTGCGGTTAACGCCATTCGCGAGTTGGCAAAAATGCCTGTGCCAGCGGAAATCTGCGAAGCCTACGGCGCAGCAAGCTTTGAGTTTGGCCGTGAGTACATTATCCCGAAACCGATGGATGTGCGTCTTCTTGAGGTCGTGCCTGCTGCGGTTGCCAAAGCGGCAGTAGATTCGGGCGTTGCACGTAATCCGTACCCCGCCCATTACCCGTTGAAGTCGATCGACGACATCAGGTAGGCGATAAGTGATACAAAAAAACCGGCCTTTTGGCCGGTTTTTTTTGTTCAGAAAATCTCCTGTGGAAGATTGCTGTCATCCCCCGGTGAGACGCTATTGCCATTATTATTCGCCTCGAGAACCGCAGGTGTATCTTCTTCACGGAACAGCTCGAAGACGGCATCAGTTTGCCCGGGTCGAGCGCGCTTGCCGCTTTTGGGGTCAATCCTTATGCTCACGATACCATTTGGCTGGGGCATGAAAGAGCGTGGCTCGTCATCCATGGCAACCTGCATGTAATCGAGCCACACGGGCAGTGCAGCGGTGGCGCCAAACTCAGAGCGTCCCAGTGGCGTCGGTTGGTCAAAGCCAACCCAGGCGATGGTTGCAAGATTGTAGTTAAAGCCGGCGAACCAGGTGTCTCTCTGTTCGTTGGTCGTCCCGGTTTTTCCGCCAATGTCATCTCGTCCCAGCGCCAGCGCCCCGCGGCCCGTGCCCCGTGTTATTACATCCCTGAGCATTGAGTGAAGTATATAGACAGCGCGTTCATCCGCGAGGCGCTTGGCAACCCGCACGGCAGGGAAGCCGGCGTCCGGAGTTGGTGAACTTGCGGCAAGCGTGTCGCACTCGCTGTCACACAGAACGACCGCCGGAGCCTCGTACAGGATGTCATCGTTGCTGTTCTGTATGGTCTGGATCAGATAAGGCTCCACATCGTAGCCACCATTAGCGATTACCGCAAAGCCACGGGCAACCTCCATCGGTGTCAGGTTGCCGCTGCCCAGAGCAAGAGACAGGTCTCGAGGCATGCCGTCGGTGCTGATCTGAAGCTGCTCGAGATAATCAATGGTGTTGTTTATTCCCACAGTCTGGAGCAGGCGTATCGAGACCAGGTTGCGCGAACGATACAGCGCTTCCCGGAGCCGGGTCGGGCCATAGAACTGACCGGAAGAGTTCTGGGGTCGCCAGGTTGTTTCCAGGTCGATATCGTCGAATACGATCGGAGCGTCGTTGAACAGGGTCGCTGGGGTTATGCCGCGCTCAAGAGCTGCGAGGTACAGGAACGGTTTGAACGTTGAGCCAGGCTGGCGTCGGGCCTGGGTCGCACGATTGTATTTGTTCTGGTTAAAGCTGTAGCCGCCCGTCAGGGCCTGAATGCCGCCGGTCTTGGCCTCCAGAGAAATCAGGGCGCCCTGTATCTCGGGAACCTGGGCCAGTGCAACCTTTTGTACCGGCACCACCGGAAGCGCACCATCATCGGCGTTCGGCGCTGTTACGTCGACGTTTTCTGCCGTTTGTTGACGTTTGACAAAGACCACGTCCCCCTTGGAGACAACGTCGGACGGGATTTTCGGTTCGGGGCCAAGAAGGTTTTCCGTTCGATGACGTTTGGCCCATGTCATGGTTTCGAATGCCATCGAAAGTTCGCCGAGGTGGCGGGAGAACAAGCGGACTTCGTTGTCCCGGATTTCGGTAACCACGGCAGGATACAATGATTCGACGCGCGGGTAGCTTGCCATGGCTTGGGTCAGATTATCGGATTCCAGGGCTTCGGCATCGAGCTTGCCGACAGGGCCCCGGAAACCGTGACGCTGGTCGTATGCTTCCAGCCCCTTGCGCAATGCGTCAGTGGCGGCCTGCTGCTTAACGCTGTTCACGGTCAGCGTCACTTTATAGCCATCGGTGTAGGCCGCTTCGCCATAACGGGCGACCAGCTCGGAGCGTGCCATTTCCGCTACGTAGTCTGCGTCTACCTCGGTGGAGGGGGCGTTATAGCTCGCCGTTACAGGTGCTTTAGTCGCCAGTTCGTAAGCGTCCGGTGTAATGTGTCCAAGGTCTCTCATGCGGCCAAGAACCCAGTTCCGGCGGACTGTCGCACGTTCCGGATTCGCGATCGGATTATAAGCGGAAGGCGCCTTGGGTAAGGTCGCCAGCATCGCCATCTGGGCCAACGACAATTCACTGACGCTTTTATCGTAGTAAACCCGCGCCGCGGACTCGATACCGTAAGCCCGGTTACCGAGATAAATCTTGTTCAGATAGAGTTCCAGAATCTGATTTTTCGGGAGTTCGCGTTCGATCTGAAGAGCCAGAAGTATCTCGTTGAACTTGCGAATGAAGGTCCGGTCACGTGACAAAAAGTAATTTTTTGCAACCTGCATTGTGATGGTACTGCCGCCGGATTGTATTTCTCCGGTGGTCACCAATTCGACGGCAGCCCGCATCAGGCCTCTGAAATCGACCCCGAAGTGCTCATAGAAACGGCTGTCTTCCGCGGCCAGAAAGGCATGTAACTGAATTGTAGGGATCTGTTCTATTGTGACGGGCGCCCTTCTCTTTTCACCGAATTCTGCTATTAATCTGTTGTCTGCGGTGTAGACCCTTAACGGAGTCTGCAACTGGATGTCTGTCAGTTGATCGACAGAGGGAAGACCCGGCCTCAGATAGAGATAAAAACTGGAGGCCACGATTATGGCGAGACTTAAACCAGTCAGGAAGAACCAGGCAAAGATGCGAGATGTGCGGAAGAGTCGGGACATTTTTCTGACAACTGTTGGATATAGGTCTATCATTTGAGAAATTGCTTTAGGAAAGACGAATAAGTTTCGTCAATACAATGACTCTCAAAATAACGAGCTGGCATTGTAGACTTAAAGCAGAAAAAATTCTCTTAAAAAAAAATACATAACCGGGTGCATGTAACCAGGTATGGGGTGAGCGCGTGTTCGGATTGTTCGGTAAAAAATCGAATGCAGTTCTGGGTGTGGATGTCAGCTCCAGCTCGATAAAACTGTTAGAGCTCTCGAAACAGGGCGATCGCTACAGGGTAGAAAGCTACGCGGTGGAACCACTGCCAGCGAACGCTGTAGTTGAGAAAAACATAACGGACGTTGAGGCTGTCGGTGAAGCGTTGAAGCGTGTTGCCGGTAAAGCCCGAACGGGCGTCAAGCATGCTGCTGTGGCAGTGTCTGGCTCCGCTGTTATTACCAAGCTGATACAAATGAATTCGGGTCTCAACGAATTCGAGATGGAGGATCAGATCACTCTGGAAGCTGATCAATACATTCCCTATCCCCTTGACGAAGTTGCTATCGACTTTGAGGTCCAGGGTCCCTCCGAATCCAATCCTGATCAGGTCGACGTGTTGCTGGCTGCCTGCCGCAAAGAGAACGTCGATATCCGTGAAGATGCGCTCAGTATTGCATCGCTCACCGCAAAAATTGTGGATGTGGAGGCCTATGCGCTTGAGCGGGCCTATTCGCTGATCGAACCGCAGCTTGAATCCCAGGGCGAAGAACTCGTGGTTGCCATTGTGGATGTCGGGGCGACCATGACAACGCTGAGTGTGCTTGCCGAAGGCAAAACGGTGTACACCCGTGAGCAGATCTTCGGCGGCAAACAGTTGACGGAAGAGATCCAGCGTCGCTATGGCCTCTCGGTTGAAGAGGCAGGCCTGGCCAAAAAACAAGGCGGGCTGCCGGATGACTATGAATCCGAGGTGCTGGGGCCGTTCCGTGAAGCGGTCGTGCAACAGGTTGCCCGGGCTCTGCAGTTTTTCTTCGGCGCCAGCCAGTACAACTCTGTGGATTACGTGATCCTCGCAGGCGGTACCGCCTCTATTCAGGGCCTTACCGAGATGGTGGCAGACAAGACCGGAACCCATACGCTGGTCGCAAACCCGTTTGCGGATATGGCTGTTGGCTCTCGCGTTAATGCATCTGCATTGGGCAACGACGCACCGTCGCTGATGATTGCCTGTGGTTTGGCGATGAGGAGCTTTGACTGATGGCTAATATTAACCTCAGGCCCTGGCGTGAAGAGCTCAGGGCGGAAAAACAGCAACAGTTCATCGTCATGCTTGTTGGTGCCGCAGTGGTGGCAGCGGGCCTCGCTTTCCTTTGGAAGTCTGATCTGGACGGCCAGATAGAGTATCAGCAATCCCGTAATGCTTATGTCCAGACAGCGATGAAAGAGCTGGATAGCCAGATCAAGGAAATTGAAAATCTGCGACGTCAGCGGGACGAATTGCTGGCGCGGATGCGCGTTATCCAGGATCTGCAGGGCAAGCGTCCTGTCATCGTCCGGGTATTTGATGAGTTGGTGCAGACGTTGCCAGACGGGCTGTTCTACAGCGACCTCAAAAAGGTTAATGAGCGCATCGACATCACTGGTATGGCCGAGTCTAACAGCCGGATTTCAACACTCATGAGACGCTTTGACAATTCAGACTGGTTCAATGACCCGAACCTCTCCAATGTTTCTGCAGCGGATAATCGGCGGGCTGGATATAGCCAGTTCAACCTGTCGGTTACTCAGCGAACTCCGGGTGTCGAAGAGGAGACCAAGCAATGAGCCTCGCGGATTCGATGAAAAGCCTGAATGAGTTCGATATCAATGATCTCGACGTTAATAACGCAGGCATATGGCCAGCACCGATAAAAGCCATTGTGGTACTGATAGTCTTTGGCCTGATTCTTGGAGGCGGCTATTGGTTCTTTATTAAAGACCAGTATGTGCGGCTGGCCGGAGTTGAAAAGACCGAAATGGAGCTGAGGGAACAATACGAGCAGAAGGCCTACAAGGTTGCCAACCTGGAAGTATTCAAAACCCAGATGGTTGAAATGGAGGAAACTTTCGGGGCCCTGGTGAAACAGTTGCCGAGCGATACTGAAGTTCCAGGCTTGCTTGAAGACATCACCAACACAGCGGTCGGGAGCGGGCTGGAACTCCGGGAGATAAAACTTCAGTCAGAGCAACGCCGTGACTTTTATGTCGAGCTTCCTATCAATATCCAGGTTTCTGGCACCTATCACGAGTTGGCATCGTTCGTCAGCAGTGTGGCCAGTCTTCCGCGTATCGTGACTCTGCACGATTTTACGATCAAACCAAAAAGTGGTGAAAGTGACGGGCTGGATATGCAAGTTCTGGCCCGCACCTACCGCTACCGGGCGGGAGAATGACCATGACAAAACTGCATTCGGGAAGAGCCTGGTTGAGCTTCTGTCTGGTGTCACTGTTGGCAGGTTGTTCCCAGGGCAACGGCTTTGCGGATCTCGACAGGTTTATGGAAGAAACCCGATCCAAGCCCCGGGGGTTTGTTGAGCCCCTGCCGGAGTTCAACGCCTATGAAGCCTTTACCTATGCCTCAGCCGACCGGAGAGCACCCTTCGAGCCCCCGGTAGATGTCCAGCTGACCATGGTGGATGAGCAACCCCAGAGCAATGTTGAACCGGACCTCGATCGACCCAGGGAGGTGCTGGAAAACTATGCGCTCACCGAGTTGGAGATGGTTGGTACCTTGGGTGGCAGCATTGGGAGTCCTTTCGCGCTCGTTTCCGATAATGAAGGCGGCGTGCATCGGGTGCGAACCGGAAATTATATGGGGCAGAATTACGGGCGCATCATTGGTGTCAGTGATTCGCGTGTCGAGTTGATAGAAATAGTACCCAATGGCCGGGGAGGCTGGGTAGAGCGCCCCCGATCCCTTTCACTGATTGAGGGATAGGGAGCGGCATGATGACAACTGAAAGAAAAACACACGAACGATACAGTTTGGGGTCGAGGCTAGCGATGTTCAAAAAATTTACCGTATACGTCAGCATGGTTGCTCTTGGGATGATGTCCTGTCTGGCCAATGCGGTCACCCTTCAGGATGTATCCTTCTCTTCACTACCGGGTGACCGGACCCAGGTAACGCTGAGCTTTGACGGTCAGCCGCCAGAGCCCACCGGATACACCATTGAAAGACCTGCTCGCATTGCAGTCGATCTCAGTGATACCCGGAGCGGGCTTGAAAGCCGCAACATCTCTCTGGGCTCAGGTAACGCCCAGAGCATGACGGTGGTTCAAACCAAGGACCGGACCCGATTGATATTCAACCTGGTAGAACTGGCGCCTTACCAGACCTCACGATCCGGTAATTCGTTGGTGATCACCATCGGCGCCAGCGAGGGAGGCAGTGCTGTCATGGCACAGTCTGAATCCAGCTCGAGTCAGCCGGCGACCTCATCCCGGAGTCGTGCTGAATTCGGTGTGACGGGTGTTGATTTCCGGCGTGGCCAGAATGGCGAGGGTCGCGTTATTGTCTCACTCGGAGACAGCAAAACGCCGGTTGACCTCACGGAATCCGGCGGGCGTATCCGCCTGGTGCTTGAAGGTGCGGAGGTTCCGGCTGATTTGCGTCGCCGGCTGGATGTCACGGACTTTGCCACTCCGGTTACTCGCGTGGACACTTACATGGAGGGCAATAACGCCGTCATCGAGATCCGTCCCGAAGGCAGCTATGACTACATTGCTTACCAGGCAGACAAGGTCTTCACCGTCAGTGTCGAGCCTCTCACCGAGGAGGAGGCAGAGCTTCGCCGTGAGGACAAATTCCCTTACACCGGCGACAAGCTGTCCCTCAATTTTCAGGATATCGAAGTGCGTTCGGTTCTGCAGCTGATTGCTGATTTTACCGGGCTCAACCTTGTTGCCAGCGACACCGTCAGTGGCAGCATTACACTTCGCCTCCAGAACGTGCCATGGGATCAGGCCCTGGATCTTATTCTTAAAACCAAAGGCCTCGATAAGCGGCAGATCGGCAATGTGCTTCTGGTCGCACCCGCTGACGAAATTGCAGCCCGAGAGCGTCTGGAGCTTGAAACCACCAAGCAGATTGCCGAGCTGGCGCCGGTACGGTTGGATATCATTCAGGTTAACTACGCCAAGGCGGCGGATATCGTTGCCTTGATCCAGGCTGATGAAGAGCTGATCTCTGATCGCGGCTTCGTCTCTTCTGACGCGCGGACAAACACCATCAGCGTGAGGGAGTCGACAGACAAGCTTGAGCAGATCCGTCGTCTGGTCACGACCTGGGACGTGCCGGTTCGTCAGGTGCTGATTGAAGCACGGCTGGTTCGGGCGCAAACGGATCTGGCCGAGGAGTTGGGTGTTCAGTGGGGCGCTGCCGGCCGGTCAAATGTGAACAGTGGTGAGAATAACTTCGGGTTTGGCGGTGCTATCGGTCAGGGCCAGTTTGGCAGCCCTGTTAACCTGGGTGGCCTGAATGTGGATCTCGGGGTGAGCCGGGCAAACAGCTCCTCGGTATCCTTCGGCTATATCGGGTCTGATTTCCTGGTGGATCTGGAGTTGTCCGCTTTCGAGAGCGACGGGCAGGCAGAAATCGTGGCTCAGCCCAAGGTTGTGACGGCTGACCGTCAAACCGCAAGAATCCAGTCCGGTGAGGAAATTCCCTATCAGGAAGCCTCGTCCAGCGGTGCTACCTCGGTGTCTTTCAAGGAAGCAGTGCTGTCGCTGGAAGTGACGCCACAAATCACCCCTGACGACAAGATCATTATGGACTTGACGGTCAACCAGAATTCCCGTGGTGAAGTCACCAATGGTATTCCGAGTATCAACACCAACGAAGTGACCACGCAGGTGCTGGTACGCAACGGTGAGACCGTCGTTCTTGGCGGTATTTTCCAGTCAGAGACATCAACCACCGTGACCAAGACCCCCTTCCTGGGAGATATTCCCTATCTCGGGCGGTTGTTTACCCGGAAGTCATCGATCGATGAACGCAGTGAGTTGCTGATCTTCATCACCCCGAAAATCCTCAAGGGTGACTTGGTAAACTAGGCAAGTCGAGTTCAAAGCGCCGCCCTGTTCCGGGCGGCTTTTTTTTGCCTGAAAAACCTGCAAATCTTATGGAATCTCAGTGCCTATGCTATTCTCACCCGCCACGATGTAGAAGAGCGAATGTCATGACGTTGCCAAAACGTGTAGTGCTCGTTGGACCCATGGGGGCTGGTAAAAGCACCATTGGCAGGCTGTTGGCCAGAGAGCTGGGCTATCGTTTTGTTGATACCGATCGACTGATAGAGGAGCGCTGCGGCGCCAACATTCCGTGGATTTTCGATGTTGAGGGCGAGGCCGGATTTCGCCAGCGCGAGTCCGCCATGTTGTCCGAGTTAACGGAGCGGGATGGCATTGTCCTGGCAACGGGTGGTGGGGCTGTCACGCAAGCGGTGAACCATGTCAGGCTGAAGCAGGATGCCCTGGTTATCTATCTGAAAACATCGGTGGAGCAACAGGTCGAAAGAACCCGTCGGGATCGCAACCGCCCGCTGCTGCAGAACGATGATCCGGAAGCGGTGCTTCGGCGTTTGTTTTCGGAAAGAGACCCGCTGTATACCAAGCTTGCCGATATCATCATGTTTACAGATAAAAAGAGCCCGAGGCTGGTGGTCCGGCAGCTGATCAACCGCATGCAGCCCAAAACACCAAGGCAGAAAAGGCAGGTCAGAAAAGAGGGTCCCAAGCATGTCTGATTCGGTACGAGAGTTGAGTGTAAATCTGGGTGATCGAAGCTACCCGATCCTGATTGGTCGAGGTTTGCTCGGGATGACTGATCTGTCGCCGTATGTTCGTGGCGAACGAGTAATGATTGTTACCAGCACCGTGGTTGCGCCTCTGTATCTTGACCGGGCGATCCGTTGCTTCCCGGGAAAAACCGTCGACTCGGTAATACTGCCGGATGGCGAACAACATAAAGACTGGCAAACCCTGAACCGCATATTTGATGCCTTGCTTGAGCAGCGCCATTCCCGCCACACCACGATCGTCGCGCTTGGCGGTGGTGTGGTGGGTGACATGGCCGGGTTTGCAGCAGCCACTTATCAGCGGGGCGTCCGGTTTATCCAGATTCCCACCACGTTATTGTCCCAGGTCGACTCGTCGGTCGGTGGCAAAACCGGTATCAATCACCCGCTGGGAAAGAACATGGTGGGTGCCTTTCATCAACCCCAGGTTGTACTGATTGACACGGGCACACTCTCAACGTTGCCCCCGCGAGAAATACCAGCGGGACTGGCCGAGGTGATCAAGTACGGTCTGATCCGTGATCTGCCGTTTCTGGAGTGGCTCGAGAACAACATTGAGGCGCTGACCGCACTCGAAACGGAAGCTCTCTCTGAGGCCATCTTTCGGTCTTGTGCCTGCAAGGCAGAGGTGGTGGCTATTGATGAACACGAGGGCGGGCTGCGGGCTATCCTTAATCTCGGACATACCTTTGGTCATGCCATTGAGACCTTTGCCGGTTACGGTCACTGGTTGCACGGTGAAGCGGTAGGCGCCGGAATGGTGATGGCCGCAGATTTGTCGCATCGGCTGGGCATGATCAGTCAGGAGGCGCTGGATCGGGTGAGGGATTTGATTGAGCGAGCTGGCTTGCCAGACAGGGCCCCCAGGGGGATGCGCCCGGATGATTTTCTGGAGCGCATGGCCGTTGACAAGAAAAATGTCGATGGGAACCTGCGACTGGTTCTGTTGAGTGCGCCAGGAGAAGCCGTTATAACATCCGATTTCGAACATGCGCGGCTTATGGATACCCTGAATGCGTTTTGTGACGAAGCCTGACCTCCCGGATTTTAAAGACGCGACAGTTTCAAAGGGGCAATCATGTCCGACGAAGGAATGACAGGACTTGATACCGGCGGGCTGTTTGCAAGATTGCAGCAACGTTATAGTCTCAGGGCAGACCCGCTGGCGATGGAAACGCCTTTTTTCCCGGACGCTCAGCGGCAACATGCTCTGGAAACCTTGCGCCATCTTTGCGGTTTCGGTGACCTGGCGTTGTTGGTTACCGGGGCCAGGGGTGCCGGGAAAACCCGAATTCTTGAGGAGCTGGTGCGGAGCGAGTCGGCCAGGTTGGAGTTTGTTCGGCTCCACTCGGGCAGTCTGACGAGTATCCAGGCGCTCGCCAAAGCTCTGCTGGCAGCTGCGCACCGTAGTTTGTTGTCCACCGAAGCATCGGCCGATGCAATTTTCGGATTTTTCCGTTGGAGTGAGACGGCCACCCGCAAAGGCCGGCGGCTGGTTTTGCTGCTGGACGACACGGATCAGGTAGCACCGGAGGTGATTCGGGTGCTGCTGTCAGCACACGCCGCGTCAGATACCTCGAGCTCCGCGGTGCCATTGCTCAGCGGATCGGACCAGCTTGTTCAAAGCCTGGGGCTGGCGGGTAGCGGCGGCGACCTGGCGGGAGGGCATCAGATTCACTTGCGCCCTCTGACCCGCGATGAAGTTTCAGACTATCTTGAGCCCAGGGTCCACGCCGCTGGGGGGAAAACCAGTGAGTTATTGTCCGATCATTTTCTTGAGCGTATTCACGAACTCAGTCGGGGCAGCCTGGGTGGAATCAGGCGCGTCACTCCAGCAATATGGCTGGATCTCGCAGCCGCACCCGTAAACTCGGGGAGCAACAGCCGAAGGCTTGCGGGTCTGCGATGGCCGGCGCTGGCCGTATTGCTGCTTGGTTTATCCTGGTGGCTTGTATCGCAACAATATGACTCTATGATTGCTGACGAGTTGATAGCGCAACCTGAGCCGGAACCGGAGCGGGCGCGGGCCATCATTACCCTGGGGCCGGATAGTCCGGAGCTGCCAAAGCTGGAAAAGGATCCTGATGGGTCCGCTGGACTTGAAGAAAGTGCGAGTACGGCGGCTGCCGCCGCCAGCGGTCAGGTATTTGAGCCTGATTCGGAATTAAAGGTAGACACTGCGCCTGCTGTCGGATCAACATCAGAGCCAGAGCCAGAGCCAGAGCCAGAGCCAGAGCCAGAGCCAGAGCCAGAGCCAGAGCCAGAGCCAGAGCCAGAGCCAGAGCCAGAGCCAGAGCCAGACGCTGAAGGGCAGGTCGCGTTTCAGCCCGAAAATCCTGCCCGGTATGTGGCCGTCGAGGAGCTCCGGCGGCAGGCGGGTTCGACCGCGCAATACATTGCGGGTTACAACGAATCAACGGCGCTTCGCTTTCTGGCGCAACACAGCAATACGCCTGGCTTGCGCTACACTCGAAGCGAAAGGGCGGGTCGTGACTGGTTTGTGGTATTCTACGGAAACTACACCGACCCCGAATCAGCCCGCGCAGCCGTGAAGTCACTGGCCGGTCCTTTGGGCAGCCAGGATATCTGGGTTCGCCCACTCAGCAATATGTAATACGACTTGCCTCTTCAGAACGCGAAGGGGAGCTTTCCCGGCGCGGATTCTGATTGCGCCCGACTGACTTAGTTTCATGGTACTTGCTCATTGGTTTGAGTAGGTACTTCTACGTGTGTAAAATAGCCAGCCCCCCTTTTCAGTGTCAAAGGTCGATTTTATTGCAAGTGCATTATCATCCTTTTGATTGAAAAAGAATTTTTTTGCGAGAGAACGCTTATGATGACAGGTTTGTATCATCCCGATGAATTCAGGGACAACTGCGGATTTGGTCTCATTGCCCACATGAAAGGGCAGACCAGCCACAAGTTGTTGCAAACTGCCATCGAGTCTCTGACCTGCATGACCCACCGAGGTGGTATTGCAGCAGACGGCAAGACTGGTGATGGTTGTGGCCTGTTGATCCAGAAACCTGACACGTTTTTGCGCAAGGTCGCAAAAGATGCGTTCGGGAAAAAGCTCAGTCCTTCTTTTGCGATCGGGCAGATCTTTCTGAGCCAGGACGATGCCAAAGCCGAAGCAGGCCGTGCGGCCATCGAAAAGCGGCTCACCGAACAGGGTCTGAACATTGCCGGTTGGCGGGTGGTGCCGACCAACAACGATTGTCTTGGTCCTATGGCACTGGACTGCCTGCCCAAGATAGAGCAGGTTTTTGTTGAACCGGCGGGTAAAAACGAGCGCCAGTTTGCCATTAACCTGTTTGTGGGTCGTCGTCATGCGGAAAATGACATGGCGGATGACCCGGAGTTCTATATCTGCAGCCTGTCGCATCAGACGCTCTCCTATAAAGGGTTGATGATGCCGGCAGACCTGACGACCTTTTATCCGGATCTTGGCGACCCGTTACTGGAAACGGCGATTTGCGTCTTTCATCAGCGTTTCTCCACCAATACCATGCCGCGGTGGCCACTGGCGCAGCCTTTCCGTTACCTTGCCCACAACGGTGAGATCAATACGGTGTCGGGCAACCGTAACTGGGCCATTGCGCGGGCGTCCAAGTTCAGTTCGCCGGAGCTTCCGGATCTGCAAACCCTACAACCGCTGGTTAACCTGACCGGATCCGATTCTTCCAGCATGGACAACATGCTGGAAGTGTTGCTGGCAGGCGGGGTTGACTTGTTCCGGGCGGCCAGGATGATGATTCCCCCAGCCTGGCAGAATGTCGACACCATGGACTCTCAGCTGCGGGCATTCTACGAATATAATTCCATGCACATGGAACCCTGGGACGGCCCGGCGGGTCTGGTGCTGACGGACGGCCGCTACGCCGTATGCATGCTGGATCGAAACGGTCTGCGCCCGGCTCGTTGGGTTATTACCAAAGACGATTTCATTACCCTGGCGTCGGAAATAGGTACCTACAGTTATAAGCCTGAAGATGTGGTTGCAAAAGGCCGGGTAGGGCCAGGCCAGATGATCGCAGTGGATACCGAGTCTGGTGAGTTATTGCATAACCACGACATCGATAATCGCCTCAAGAGCAGTCAGCCCTATAAGCGCTGGCTGCGGGAGAACAGCCTGCGGGTTGAAGCGACGCTGAACCAGGACACCCCTGAATTCAAACTGATGGACGCTGACGAGTTGCTGGTTCACCAGAAAATGTTCATGGTGTCCTTTGAGGAGCGTGACCAGATCCTCCGGCCGTTGGCCGAGAACGGCCAGGAGGCGGTCGGTTCCATGGGCGACGATACTCCGATGGCTGTGCTGTCGAGTCGCGTGCGCCACACTGCCGACTACTTCCGCCAGAAATTTGCCCAGGTGACCAACCCGGCCATAGATCCGCTGCGGGAGTCGATCGTGATGTCTCTTGAGACCTGTCTCGGGGCGGAGCGAAATGTTTTCGAGGAAACCGCAGATCATGCTAACCGGATTATTCTTTCCACGCCGGTGCTGTCTCCGGCCAAATTTCTGCGCATCGTAAATAATGAGAGGGCAGGGTTTGAGGTGGCAGAGATCCGCCTAGGCTATCGACCGGAGCTCGGCCTCAAACAGGCGGTCGAAACGGTCTGCGAGGAAGCCGAACAAGCGGTTCGCAACGGTAAGGTACTGCTGGTTTTGACTGACAAACATCTCCAGAAAGGCGAGTTGCCGGTAAACGCCATGATGGCCACCGGTGCTGTACACCACCACCTGGTGGAAAAAGGTCTCCGTTGCGACGCCAATATACTGGTGGAAACCGGCTGGGCCCGTGATCCGCACCATTTCGCAGTGCTGTTCGGCTTCGGTGCCACGGCGGTTTATCCGTATCTGGCGTATCAGGTCCTGAACGATCTGATTCGCACCGGCGAAGTGCTGATGGACCCGATCGAGGCCAAGAACAATTACCGCAAAGGCATTAACAAAGGCCTGCTCAAGATCCTGTCCAAGATGGGTATCTCAACGGTGACGTCCTATCGCGGGGCACAACTGTTTGAGGCCATCGGTATTGCAGATGAGGTCGTGGATCTTTGCTTTAAAGGGGTTGCGAGCCGCATTCAGGGCGCCGGTTTCTTTGAATTTCAGCAGGACCAGGAGCAACTTGCTGATGTGGCCTGGAAGCCTCGCAAGCAGATATCGCCAGGCGGACTGTTGAAGTACATTCATGGTCAGGAGTATCACGCGTTCAATCCTGATGTGGTGACGACTTTGCAGCAGGCCGTCACTTCAGGAGAGTACGGAACCTATCGGGAGTATGCGGCGCTGGTTAACGAACGACCTGTCGCGACACTGCGGGATTTGCTGACGTTTCGTAAGGATATCAAGGCCATCGATCTGGCCGAGGTTGAGCCGGTGGAGTCAATCTTCACCCGCTTTGATTCTGCAGCTATGTCCCTGGGTGCGCTTTCACCCGAGGCCCACGAAGCCCTGGCGATGGCAATGAATCGCCTGGGCGGTCGCTCCAACTCCGGTGAGGGCGGTGAGGACCCCGCCCGCCATGGCACCGAGCGCCGCTCCAAGATCAAACAAGTGGCTTCCGGCCGCTTTGGGGTGACGGCAGAGTACCTGCGCAGCGCCGATGTCATGCAGATCAAGGTGGCTCAGGGCGCCAAACCGGGCGAGGGCGGCCAGCTGCCCGGCGGCAAGGTAAATGAGCTGATTGCACGCCTGCGCTACTCGGTGCCGGGTGTGACACTGATTTCACCCCCTCCGCATCATGACATTTATTCCATTGAAGACCTTGCCCAGCTGATTTTTGATCTCAAGCAGGTCAACCCGAATGCGCTGGTGTCGGTAAAGCTGGTCTCTGAACCGGGTGTTGGCACCATCGCAGCTGGCGTGGCCAAGGCCTATGCCGATCTGATCACGATTTCAGGTTATGACGGTGGCACCGCTGCCAGCCCGCTTACCTCGATCCGCTATGCGGGTTCCCCTTGGGAGCTTGGTTTGAGTGAGGCCCAGCAGGCTCTGCGCTCCAATGACCTGCGTGGCAAAATCCGCTTGCAGACCGACGGCGGCATCAAAACCGGCCTGGACGTGGTAAAAGCCGCTATTCTGGGTGCTGAGAGCTTTGGTTTTGGCACCACGCCGATGGTAGCTCTGGGATGCAAATACCTGCGAATTTGTCATCTCAATAACTGTGCTACGGGCGTCGCGACTCAGAACCAGCGGCTCCGGGACGAACACTTTGAAGGCACAGTCGAGATGGCGATGAATTTCTTCCGCTTTGTTGCGGAAGAGACTCGTGAATGGTTGTCCAAACTCGGGGTGAGGTCGCTTGAGGAGCTGGTCGGTCGTACCGAATTGCTGGAGCGCTTGCCGGGTGATACTCCGCGCCAACAGAAGCTTGATCTGTCACGGCTGCTTGGCAATGATATGATTCCCGCTGACAAGCCCCATACCTGCCAGGTAGAGCGTAACCATCCTTTTGACAAGGGTGCTCTGGCAGAACGCATGGTCGAGGATGCCATGGAGGCTATAAAGAACAAGTCAGGGGGCACCTTCAGTTACAGGGTAACCAACTGTGATCGTTCTATCGGTGCCCGGTTGTCCGGTGAAATCGCAGAAATCCACGGTAATCAGGGCATGGTTGATGCACCGATCACCCTTGAGCTGGAAGGCACCGCGGGTCAGAGCTTTGGGGTCTGGAACGTGTCGGGTCTCAATATGGTCCTCGACGGCGACGCCAACGATTATGTCGGCAAGGGTATGACCGGCGGCAAACTGGTTATTCGCCCGCAAAAGGTCAGTACATTCAAGTCCCAGGAAACCTCCATTGTGGGCAACACCTGCCTCTATGGCGCAACGGGGGGCAAGCTGTTTGCCGCCGGGACCGCTGGCGAGCGCTTCGGTGTGCGCAACTCGGGAGCTCAAGCTGTGGTTGAGGGCGTAGGCGATCACTGTTGCGAGTACATGACGGGTGGCCTGATAACGGTGCTGGGCTCCACGGGCCACAACTTTGGCGCCGGCATGACCGGAGGCTTCGCCTACGTTATGGACCAGAAGAATACCTTTGTGGACAAGTACAATCATGAACTGGTCGAAATTCAGCGCATTTCCAGTGAAGACATGGAGCCGTACCGTAATCACCTGAGGGGTGTGGTGCGAGAGCATGTGTCGGAAACCGGCAGCGAGTGGGCCAGGCATATTCTTGACAATTTCGATGACTATATTGGTCGCTTCTGGCTGGTGAAGCCCAAGGCTGCAAGCCTCAGGAGTTTGTTGGCCAGCACCCGGGGTCGTCCTGAGTAAGGCGCGACGATGGAGTGGGCCAGGCTTGCCGGCTTGATGTCGGCAGGCTCTCGAAATTGAGCTGATGAGAGCAACATAATGAAAGAACGTCTTAACAACGACTTCCAGTTTATCGAGGTCGGACGCATCGACCCGAAGAAAGTGCCGGCAAAAAAGCGGAAAAAGGAATTTGGCGAGATTTATCATCCGTTCAAGCAGGATGAAGCGGCCGAACAGTCACATCGTTGTCTGGAGTGTGGTAACCCCTATTGTGAGTGGAAGTGTCCGGTCCACAACTACATTCCGAACTGGCTGAAACTGGTGGCTGAAGGCAACATTCTCAAAGCAGCGGAGTTGTGTCACCAGACCAACTCGCTGCCCGAGGTGTGTGGCCGGGTTTGCCCGCAGGACCGTCTGTGTGAGGGCGCCTGCACCCTGAACGACGGCTATGGCGCCGTCACCATCGGCTCCGTGGAAAAGTACATTACCGATACCGCATTCGCGTTAGGCTGGCGTCCGGACCTGTCCCACGTTACCTGGACGGATAAAAAAGTTGCTGTTATCGGTGCCGGTCCAGCTGGCCTCGGGTGCGCTGATATATTGGCCCGTAACGGAGTCAAGCCGGTGGTCTTTGATCGCTATCCCGAGATCGGTGGCTTGTTGACCTTCGGTATCCCCGAGTTCAAGCTCGAAAAGTCCGTGATGACACGCCGTCGCCAGATATTTGAGGAAATGGGCGTTGAGTTCCGGCTCTCTACCGAAGTAGGCAAAGACGTGATGATGGACGACATCATCAAAGACTACGATGCGGTGTTTATGGGGATGGGAACCTATACCTACATGAAAGGCGGCTTTCCCGGCGAAGATCTGCCCGGAGTCTACGATGCGCTGCCGTTCCTGGTGTCGAACGTGAGTCGTCGCCTTGGATTTGAGAATGATGAGGACGACTTCATCGACATGAAGGGCAAACGGGTGGTCGTGCTTGGTGGCGGCGATACCGCCATGGATTGCAACCGGACCTCGATACGCCAGATGGCTACCAGCGTGGCTTGCGCCTATCGTCGTGACGAGGCCAACATGCCGGGTTCCCGTCGTGAGGTGTCTAATGCCAAGGAAGAGGGCGTGAAATTCCTGTTCAACCGGCAGCCGATCGCCATTATTGGTGAAGATAAGGTCGAAGGCGTGAAGGTCGTACAGACCCGGCTGGGCGAGCCCGATGAAAATGGTCGCCGCCGTCCGGAGGTGATTCCCGGCAGTGAAGAAGTGATCCCGGCGGACGCTGTTCTCGTAGCTTTCGGTTTCCGCCCGAGTCCTTCCGACTGGTTTGGTGAGCTTGATATAGCGACCGACGAGTCCGGGCGTGTCACGGCGGAAGAAAACGCCGAGTATCCGTTCCAGACCTCCAACACCAAGATCTTCGCAGGGGGCGATATGGTTCGTGGCTCCGACCTGGTGGTCACAGCCATCTGGGAAGGTCGCCAGGCCGCCGAGGGCATACTCGATTACCTCGACATTTGATTGTCGTATCCCCGACCAAACAGGATTTGCATGACTGAACTTAAGAACGACCGTTTTCTCCGCGCTCTGATGCGACAGCCTGTCGACCGCACGCCCGTCTGGATGATGCGCCAGGCGGGGCGTTACCTGCCGGAGTACCGGGCTGCCCGCGAGAAAGCCGGCGACTTCCTGAGCCTCTGCAAGAATACCGAGCTGGCCTGTGAAGTGACTTTACAGCCCCTTGAGCGCTACCCGCTTGATGCAGCGATCCTGTTTTCGGATATCCTGACAATCCCCGATGCCATGGGGTTGGGCTTGTATTTCGAAACCGGCGAAGGCCCCAAATTCCGCAAAACCGTGCGGACGGCGGCGGATGTCGATGCCCTGCCAACACTCAAGGCGGATTCAGACCTGGAGTACGTGATGAATGCGGTCAGCACCATCCGGCGGGAGCTGAATGGGCGCGTGCCGCTGATCGGTTTTTCAGGCAGTCCCTGGACGTTGGCCACCTACATGGTCGAGGGCAGCTCATCGAAGGATTTCCGCGAAGCCAAGCGACTGATGTACTCGGAGCCCGAGGTGATGCATCGTTTGCTGGCTCATCTTGCTGTTGCGGTGACGGATTATCTCAACTGTCAGATTCGCGCTGGCGCCCAGGCGGTGCAGATTTTCGACACCTGGGGTGGCGTGCTCAGTAGCTGGGCCTATGAGGAATTCTCTCTGGCCTACATGAAGAAAATCGTGGATGGTCTGATTCCCGAACATGAAGGCCGGCGCGTTCCGGTGATCCTGTTCACCAAAAATGGCGGTCAATGGCTCGAGAGTATGGCGGCCACAGGCGCTGATGCGCTGGGGCTTGACTGGACGACGGACATTGGCAAGGCCCGGGCGCGGGTAGGGGATACCGTTACCCTGCAAGGCAATATGGACCCGTCGATGCTGTATGCCCCCAAGGGCCGGATTCGAGAGGAAGTTGCGGACATACTGCGACGATTCGGTGAAGGCAGCGGGCATATCTTCAATCTGGGACATGGTATTACGCCGGATGTTGACCCAGCCCATGCGGGTGCCTTTATCGAGGCGGTTGTTGAATTGAGTCCGGCTTACCACAAGGGCTGAATGCGGGCTGGCGCACGGGCGTCCGGGGCACTATAGTGCGGGTATATTGGTATAACAATAAGGCCGCAAACTGTGAATATCGCCCGTCCGGAAAAGCGCCAGTTCCGCCGCATATTGTTTGATGCGCGCTGTGATATCCATTGCCAGGATGAGATCTGGGCCACGCAGGTTCTGGATATTTCGATGAAAGGTGTGCTGGTCCGGCGGCCGCGCAACTGGTCAGCGCCCCTCAATCAGGTGTTTGAAGTGACCATTCATCTTGACGACCGTGAAAGCGGGATTGTCATGGCAGTGGAACTTCGCCATGTCGAAGCCGACAAGCTGGGTTTCAAATGTGAATACATCGATCTTGAAAGTGCGTCCCACCTCAAGCGCCTGGTCGAACTTAACCTGGGTGATCCGACCCTGCTTGATCGGGAGCTCAGCCATCTGATGGGTGTGTGAGCGCCTATAGTTCTTCCAGCGCGGTCAGGGCATCGCTCAGTTTCGTTACCGGGATAACCTTCATGTTCTCGATAGTCTTTCGCGGCGCGTTACCTTTCGGGACGAGTGCTCGGGTAAAGCCGTGTTTGGCGGCTTCGTAAATCCGCTCCTGGCCGCTTGGTACCGGTCGAATCTCCCCGGATAACCCTACTTCGCCAAAAATCACCAGATCCTGAGGCAACGCCCGATCCCGGAAGGATGAGACCACAGCCGCCAGCAACGCCAGATCGGCACTGGTTTCGCTCACCTTGACGCCACCCACCACGTTGACGAACACGTCCTGATCAGCGCAGTGTAAACCGCCATGGCGGTGCAAAACTGCCAGCAGCATGGCCAGGCGATTCTGATCCAGCCCCACGGCTACCCTGCGGGGGTAGCCGCCCTGAGCGACGTCGACCAGAGCCTGGATTTCGACCAGCATGGGTCGGGTACCTTCCCATATGACCATAACAACACTGCCCGGGGCGGCCTCCTCCCCGCGGTTCAGGAAGATGGCGCTGGGGTTTTTAACCTCTTTCAGGCCCTGCTCCAGCATGGCGAATACGCCCAGTTCGTTGACCGCGCCAAACCGGTTTTTGGTCCCCCGCAGGGTGCGATAGCGGCTGTCACTGGAACCTTCCAGCAAAATAGAGCAGTCGATCATGTGCTCGAGTACCTTGGGCCCTGCCAGGCTGCCATCTTTGGTTACATGGCCAACCAGAAACAGAATGGTGCCGGTCTGCTTGGCAAAACGGGTGAGGTAGGCGGCACTTTCCCGGACCTGGGAGACGCTGCCGGGGGCAGACTCCACCTCACTGATATGCATGACCTGAATACTGTCCACCACCAGAACCCGTGGCTTTTCTGCCTCCGCAATCTGGATGACACGCTCAACACTGGTTTCCGACAGCATCATCAGTTTGCTGGTGGGCAGTTCGAGGCGCTTGGCCCGCATGGCGACCTGCTGCAGCGATTCCTCGCCGGTCACATAAAGCGCGGGAATTCTGCCGGCCAGGTGGCAGACAGTCTGAAGCAAAAGGGTGCTTTTGCCCGCGCCGGGATGGCCACCCATCAGAATGGCCGAACCTTCGACCAGGCCACCGCCGAGAACCCGATCGAGCTCCTGCATGCCGGAGCTGATGCGGGACTGCTCGCTGAGGTTAACGGAATCCAGCGTCTGGACGGCCGAAAGGCTACCGGCGAAACCCTCGAACCGGATACCGCGACTGCTGCCCGCGCTGGCGGAACTGCTCACGCCCCGCACTTCACTGATGGTATTCCAGGCCTGGCAGGCGGTGCACTGGCCCTGCCATTTGGAGTAGTCTGCGCCGCACTCGGTGCAGACGTAGGCCGTTCTGGCTTTTGCCATCAGGCCAGCTTCTTGTATTTCATGCGTTGGGGCACGAGCGCGGAATCACCTTTGCGTTTCTTGTGATCTTCGTCGTATTCGGTGAAATTGCCCTCGAAGAACACGACTTCGCTATCGCCTTCGAACGCCAGAATATGGGTGGCAACCCGGTCAAGGAACCAGCGATCGTGCGAAATCACCATAACGGTGCCGGGGAAGTTAAGCAGCGCCTCTTCCAATGCCCGCAGCGTTTCGACGTCGAGATCGTTTGTAGGTTCGTCCAGCAACAGCACGTTGCCGCCTTCTTTCAACAATTTGGCCAGATGCAGGCGGTTGCGTTCGCCACCGGACAGGTCTGCGACCCGCTTTTGCTGGTCACCGCCTTTGAAGTTGAAGCGGCCTACATAGGCCCTCGACGGCGTCTGGTAGTTGCCAACCTGGATAATGTCCTGGCCATCGCTGAGCTCCTCCCACACGGTTTTGTCGCCGTCGAGATCCCGCATCTGGTCGACATAGGCCAGTTTAACGGACTCGCCGATGGTGATGGTTCCGGAGTCCGGCTTGTCATGGCCCGCAATCATCCGGAAAAGTGTCGATTTACCGGCACCGTTACCGCCGATAATACCGACAATGGAGCCCGGGGGAATGCTCAGACTCAGGTTCTCGTACAGCAGCGTGTCACCAAACGATTTGCTGATGTTGTCGATCTCGATCACCTTGTCGCCCAGACGGGGGCCCGGCGGAATATAGAGTTCGTTGGTTTCGTTGCGCTTCTGGAAGTCCTGGGAGCTCAGTTCGTCAAAGCGGGCCAGTCGGGCCTTGCTCTTGGATTGCCGGCCCTTGGCATTACTGCGCACCCATTCCAGCTCGTGCTTGATGGATTTCTGCCGGGCATCTTCCTGTTTGGACTCCAGCTCGAGACGTTTTTGTTTGGCTTCCAGCCACTGGCTGTAGTTGCCTTCAAACGGAATGCCGTGACCGCGGTCAAGTTCGAGAATCCAGCCTGCGACATTGTCCAGGAAGTACCGGTCGTGGGTAATGGCGACCACGGTGCCCGGGTAGTCATGGAGAAACCGCTCCAACCAGGCCACCGATTCGGCATCCAGATGGTTGGTTGGCTCATCAAGCAACAGCATGTCCGGGCCGGACAACAACAGGCGGCACAAGGCAACCCGGCGTCGTTCACCGCCCGACAGGGTCGCTATGCGGGCGTCCCAGGGCGGCAGTCTCAGGGCGTCAGCCGCCACTTCGAGCTTGCGTTCGATGTCATGGCCGTCCACGGCCTGGATAAAACTTTCCAGTTCACCCTGTTTTTTCGCCAGCGCATCGAAGTCGGCGTCCGGTTCCGCGTAAGCGGCGTAAACCTGATCCAGTTCAGCAAGTGCGTTATGGACTGCCTCGGCGGCTTCATCGACCACTTCTTTAACAGTTTTGCTGTCGTCGAGCTCGGGCTCCTGGGGCAGGTAGCCGACGTTAATGCCGGGCTGGGGGCGGGCTTCACCGATGTAATCCTGGTCGATGCCCGCCATAATCCTGAGTAGGGTCGACTTACCGGAGCCGTTGAGACCAAGCACGCCAATTTTGGCCCCCGGGAAGAAGCTCAGGGAGATATCCTTGAGGATTTCGCGTTTGGGCGGGACAACCTTGCCCACCCGGTTCATGGAAAATACGTACTGGGCCATAGCTGGCAGGATCCTTTCGTTTGGTGTCCGTTCTCGTGAAACTGGCCTGTAAAGGTAGCGAAACCGCTGCCTTATAGCAATCGGTGTCAACGGCGGCATGCTCGGCTGGCTTTAGTGCTGAAAAGGTGATTTCAAGGCCCGTAATACGTTAGAATAGCGGCCCTATTTTTCACAGCCGAATTCAGATTGTCTGCCGGGCAGACACAGCAAACAGGGGCAGCAAATCAATGTTTAACCGTGATATGAAAATCGCCGGATACGACGACGAAATCTGGAATGCCATTCAGGCCGAAACCATACGCCAGGAAACGCATATCGAGCTTATTGCATCGGAGAACTATACCAGCCCGCGCGTAATGGAAGCCCAGGGCTCTGCGCTCACCAACAAATACGCGGAAGGGTATCCGGGCAAGCGTTATTACGGTGGCTGCGAATACGTTGATGTTGCCGAGAAGTTGGCCATCGACCGAGCCAGGCAATTGTTCGGCGCAGCGTATGCCAACGTGCAGCCGCATTCCGGATCACAAGCCAACTCGGCGGTCTTCATGGCGTTGCTCAAACCCGGTGACACGGTCCTCGGCATGAGCCTGGCCCATGGCGGCCACCTGACCCATGGCGCGTCAGTGAATTTTTCCGGCAAGATATACAATGCGGTCCAGTACGGGATCAACACGGATACTGGCCTGATCGATTACGATGAAGTTGAGCAGCTGGCCCTCGACCATAAGCCCAAAATGATTATTGCCGGGTTCTCGGCCTATTCCCAGAAGCTCGATTTCGCGCGCTTTCGCGCCATTGCCGACAAGATCGGTGCCTACCTGTTTGTCGACATGGCCCATGTGGCCGGTCTGGTTGCCGCAGGTGTTTATCCGGATCCGATTCCCCATGCCCACGTGGTCACAACGACGACCCACAAAACCTTGCGCGGCCCCCGCGGCGGGCTGATTCTCGCCTGTGATGACGCCGATCTGCAGAAAAAACTGAACTCGGCTGTTTTCCCCGGCAGCCAGGGCGGCCCCTTGATGCACGTGATCGCGGCCAAGGCAATCTGTTTCAAGGAAGCCATGAGCGATGAGTTCAAGGTATATCAGCAGCAGGTCATCAAAAATGCCAAGGCAATGGCTGAAGCTTTTGTCGCCAGGGGTTTTGATGTGGTCTCTGGTGGCACTACTAACCACCTGTTCCTGGTCAGCCTGATCAAGCAGGATATTACTGGCAAAGACGCGGATGCAGCGCTCGGTCGCGCTTACATCACGGTGAACAAGAACGCTGTTCCCAACGATCCGCGCTCTCCGTTTGTGACCTCCGGCTTGCGGATCGGCACGCCTGCAGTGACCACCCGAGGATTCGGAGAGTCCGAGTGCCGGGAACTGGCGGGTTGGATGTGCGATATACTCGACAACATCGACAGTGACGAAGTCAACGCCCGGGTCAAAGAACAGGTCAGCGCGCTCTGCGCGCGCTTTCCTGTTTATGGCACCTGAGCCCCTCAGCTAATGACCGGGCCTTGCACTTGCAGGGCGCCGGCATCCTCCGGGAGCACCAAGCATGCATTGCCCTTTCTGTGGTGAAGCTGATACCAAGGTCATCGATTCACGGCTGGTTGCCGAAGGTGACCAGGTGCGCCGCCGAAGGGAGTGCCTTTCGTGCCGTGAGCGCTTCACCACCTTTGAATCTGCAGAACTGGTTATGCCCCGCGTGGTCAAGCAGGATGGCACTCGCCAGCCATTCGACGAGGAAAAACTGCGGGCCGGGCTGATGAAAGCGCTGGAGAAAAGGCCGGTCAGCATTGAGGACATCGAAGCCGCTTTGACCCGGGTCCGGTTCCGTCTGCGAGCCACCGGTGAGCGGGAAATCAAGTCGATGCAGCTGGGGGAGGAGATCATGAGTGAACTCCGTCAGCTAGATAAAGTCGCCTATGTTCGTTTCGCTTCGGTCTATCGGAGCTTCCAGGATATCAACGAATTCAAGGAAGAGATTGAGCGCTTGTCCGCCCATATGGGTGAGGGTGCTGACGCTTCCGATGTGGCCAAGGCCCTGGCCGAAAATGATAAGCCAAAGGGCCGCACATGATCGATGCCAGAGATACCGCTCTGATGGCCAGAGCTGTCCAGTTGGCCTGGCGGGGTCGCTACTCGACCCATCCCAATCCCCGGGTAGGTTGTGTCATCGCCAAGGACGGAAGGATTCTCGGTGAGGGCTGGCACGAGCGTGCCGGTGAGGCTCACGCAGAGGTCCGGGCGATAAGCCAGGCGGGTCCGGAGGCCCGGGGGGCGACGGTGTATGTCACCCTGGAGCCGTGCAGTCACTTCGGCCGCACACCGCCTTGCTCCCGGGCATTGATTGATGCTGGCGTGGCACATATTTTTGCGGCGACCAAGGATCCCAACCCGGCAGTGTCAGGCCGTGGCCTCCAGCAGCTGCGGGACGCTGGGGTTCGCGTCACCGAGGGGTTGCTGGCTGAGGAAGCGGCGAAGCTGAACCCGGGGTTTATGAAACGCATGAATACCGGTCGCCCCTTTGTCCGGGTCAAGGTGGCAGCAAGCCTGGATGGCCGCACCGCCATGGCGTCGGGGGAAAGCCAGTGGATCACCGGGGCTGACTCCAGACGTGACGTACAGCGTTTGCGCGCCATGAGCGATGCCATCCTGACGGGGGTGGGTACAGTCCTTGTCGATGACCCGTCCTTGACGGTTCGTCGCAGCGAGCTCGGTGATATTGGCCTGGCGACCGAGCCCGCGCGTCAGCCGCTCAGGGTGATTGCAGATCGCGACGCCCGCACTCCTCCGGGTGCCAGGATCCTGCAGGGCGGGAATGTTCAGGTTTTTTGTTCTTCGGAGGCGCTGAGCACGGCACCTGCTCAGGATCTTGCCGCGCTCGGCGTCGGTATTACCGGCGTCGGCTGGCAGAGTGACGGGGTTGATCTTGGTCAATTGCTGGATGCGCTTGGTGATATTGGCATCAACGAATTGCTGGTTGAGGCGGGGCCGCGATTGGCGGGCGCCTTCGTGTCCGGACGGCTGGTGGATGAGCTGTGGCTGTATCAGGCGCCGTTGTTTTTAGGTAGCGAAGGTCGGCCAACGGTGGCGCTACCGCTGGAAAATATGGCTGACAAAGTACAATGGACGGTAACGGATCGTCGCCAGATCGGTGACGACCAGCGCTGGATCCTGGCGCTGCAATAGGTTCACGGCACTTGTCATTGTGGCAGGCTTGTCGATCACGAATTTCAAAGCATGATCTGTTCGCGAACAACGAATGGGTCGAAAGGGTACAAAGCCTTATGGCACTGAATAGCATCGAAGATATTGTTGAGGACATCCGTCTGGGCAAAATGGTCATCCTGATGGACGATGAAGATCGCGAGAACGAGGGTGACCTGGTGATGGCCGCTGAATTCTGCACCCCCGAGGCGATCAATTTCATGGCCCGTTTCGGGCGTGGTCTGATCTGCATGCCGATGACCCGTGAGCGTTGCGAACAACTGGACCTGCCACTGATGGTGCATCGCAATGCGTCTGGATTTGGCACCAAATTCACCCTGTCCATCGAGGCAACGGTGGGTGTGACCACCGGTATCTCGGCAGCAGACCGGGCGCGCACCGTGCAGGCCGCCGTAGCCAAGGCAGCCAAGCCGGAAGATCTGGTCCAGCCCGGTCATATTTTCCCGCTGATGGCCGATCCGGGCGGTGTGCTCAGTCGTGCCGGACACACGGAAGCGTCCTGTGATCTGGCCGCTCTTGCGGGTTGCGAGCCTGCCGGGGTGATCTGCGAAATCATGAATGACGACGGCTCCATGGCGCGTCGTGAAGATCTTGAGGCGTTCGCCCAGCTTCATGACCTGAAGATCGGTACCATTGCTGATCTGATCCATTACCGCACACTCAACGAGCGCACCGTCGAGTGTATCGAACAGTACGACCTGGATACCGAGTATGGGGTGTTCAATCTGCGTACCTACCGCGACAACATTCAGGGTGCTACCCACCTGGCCATGGTCATGGGTGACATCCAACCGGGTGAGCCTGCCCTGGTGCGCGTGCATATTACTGACACACTCCGTGACTTGCTGGGCGCACGCAGGCAAGGTTCGGGCAGCTGGCCATTGCATCATGCGCTCAGAACTGTTGGTGAGGCGGGCACCGGCGTCGTTGTGCTGTTGAACAGTGCAGCCGACAGCCATAACCTCGAAGACCGCATTCATGAGTTCTTTGATGCCGCCCGGGGTTCGTCAGGCAAGGGCAGCTCGGGGGTCTATTTTACGATCGGTACCGGGTCCCAAATTCTGCGGGATATCGGCGTCGGAAAAATGCGGCTGTTAAGTGCGCCCATCAAGTTTTCGGCCATTTCCGGTTTTGATCTCGAGGTTGTCGAATACCTCCCTTACAACCCAAACTGAATGAACCGGGCCTGCGCCAGTCGGGCCCGGACAGGAGTCCATAATGGCAGATATCAAAGTAATTGAAGGCGATTTCACCCAGTGTTCCGGGCGCTATGCGCTGGTGGTTGGCAGATTCAACGGGTTTGTGGTCGAGAGCCTGGTGGCAGGGGCCGTCGACACCCTGCGGCGCCATGGTATTGCCGATGGTGATATCGCAATTATCCGGGTTCCCGGTGCTTATGAGATGCCGCTGGCGGTCAAGCGTGTTGCGGAAACCGCTCATTACGATGCGATCATTGCACTGGGTGCCGTGATACGTGGCGGAACGCCGCATTTCGAGTATGTTGCCGGTGAGGCGGCCAGTGGCATTGGTGCGGTAAGCCTGGAAACCGATATACCGGTCACTTTCGGCGTGCTGACCGTTGACAGTATCGAGCAGGCTATCGAGCGCTCAGGCACGAAAGCGGGCAACAAAGGTGCTGAAGCTGCTATTACAGCTCTGGAAATGGTCAGTTTATTTAAAAAGTTGGGCGAGTGATGGTTGAGTCTGATGACACAGAATCCATGGCTGAAGGTGCGAGTCCTGCCCGCAAGCCAAAAGCCGGCGAGCGCAGGCGCGCCCGTATTTTTGCCATGCAAGGCTTGTATCAACGTCATTTCAGCAAAAGCCCTATTGCTGACATCGAGGCGGAGTTCATGGTGGACAACGACATGGGCAACGTTGATACCGCTTATTTTCGTGATTTGCTGAGGGGTGTGCACCGGGAACAGGCGGATCTCGACAGAACCATCGAGCCATTCCTGGACCGGCCACTGGGCGAGGTTGACGCAGTCGAACTGGCTATTGTGCGTCTCGGTGCCTACGAGCTGAAACATCGTATTGATGTGCCTTACAAGGTGGTGATCAACGAAGGTATCGAGATGGCCAAGCGTTTCGGTGGCACCGAAGGACACAAGTTTGTGAACAGTGTGCTCGATAAGCTCAGCCGCAGATTGCGGCTGGCTGAAACCCGCCACTGGTAAATGAATGAGTTTGCTCTGATCCGTCAGATTTTCATGCCGGTGGCTGAAGCCACCGGAACTCCGGCGGTCCGGCTGGGCCCGGGGGATGACTGCGCGATCCAGAGACTGCCGCCGGGTACCGAGTTGGTCTTCTCGATCGACACCCTGGTCGAAGGTGTGCATTTCCCGACAGCATATTCGCCCCGCCTGCTGGGCTGGCGAAGCCTGGCCGTCGCTGCCAGTGATCTCGCCGCCATGGGGGCAGACCCGGTTTGCTTTACTCTGGCGCTCACCTTACCTTTCTCCAACGAGGCCTGGCTGAAAGCGTTTGCTCTTGGTTTGAGCGATGCCGCCAAACACTTTGGTTTGGCTTTGGCCGGTGGTGATACGACCCGGGGTCCTTTAACGCTCTCTCTCCAGGTCCATGGTACCGTCCCGGCCGGGCAGGCAATTCTGCGCTCGGGAGCGCGGCCCGGCGATCTGATCGGGGTGTCCGGGACCTTGGGGGATGCGCGCGCGGCACTGAACTGGTTGAACGAATCCTCCCCATCCCGCCCTGTCCGGGCGTTGCTTGACCGTTATCATCACCCGGAGGCGAAACTGGCTCTGGGGCAGTTGCTTCGGGGCAGAGCTTCGGCCGCAGTCGATGTTTCCGACGGTTTGCTGGCAGATCTGGGCCACATACTCGTCGCCTCAAGAGTGGGCGCTCGTCTGATTGAACATGCGATTCCGCGGTCTGCCGCGTTAATGGCGCTTCACAGCGAGCAGGAGGCCCTGGCGATGGCGCTCAACGGTGGCGATGATTATGAAATCTGTTTTACCGTGGCGCCGGACCGCTGGCCTTCACTGGAGGAGGTTGTCAGTAGTAGCGAGCTGACCATCATTGGCGAAGTCATCCCGGAATCAGGCATATGGCTGAACGACGGGCATCAGGACCGCACTGTAATCAGCGCCGGATATGACCATTTCGGAGGCGATGAATGACCGAGGTTGCAACGTGGGTTCTAGTGAATCCGCTCTTGCTCTGGTAGCAGGCTTACGACATGCAAGAACCGTCTCAGGCCGATTTCCGCCCGGTCTCTGGACGCAAAAGGCCCGCTGTCAAAGCCCTCCCGGGTTGTGAAGTACCACTTGCCCCCGACGCAAAAGAAACGGCTACTGCGAAACGGAACCGATCCCGCTTCACCGGAACGTGCTTCAATACTCATTCAAACCTCCTGTGCCCCTGAGATTGTCGTTATTAACGGGCCGATGGCGAATACAGATACTATGTCAAAAGTAAATCAATTCAGGCTGAATTCAACAAAATATTACAAAAATTTCCAGATTCCGACGAACGGTCAGGGTGCATTCAGGCAGAAAGCCGTTTCCCGATAGGGACCGTCTGTCTTGCGCTTGTCAAATGCAGTCGTCAGAATGCGACAATTCCGTTTTCGAACCTGTGAGGTTGTTATGAAATTTTTACTGGTTTTGCTCACCAGTGTTGCTCTGGTTGGCTGCAGTACTGCCATGAAGAGTGTACAGACCTGGGAAGGTGCAGCTGCGGATGCTGATCAGGTGGCTGTGCTGGAAGCGCCAGGCAGCATTCAGGTTGTGCGGGTAAACGGCCGACAAGTTGGCAACTTCCTGATGGATGACCTGGCGCTCGACTATCAGTTGCTGCCGGGCGAGAACACCGTGGTGGTTACCCACAAGACCATCTGGGCAAAGAATACCGTGGTCAGGAATGGTGAGTCCAAGGTGCACACAGTCAAGTCGGAACCCCAGCAGTTCGTGCTGAATGCCCGCGCGGGTGAAGTGTACCGGTTTGAGATCCCGGAGCTTGCTAACCGGGAGGAAGCGGAAGCGTTTGCCGCCAATTTTGACGGCCGGATCGTGGATCAGTCCGGCCGGGTTGTGGCTGAGGCCAGCAAGCCTGCAACCAGCCCTCGGCCAGCGTTGCCCGTGTTGGAACGATCACCTGAAGCAGTCGCTGTCACACCAGCCGCAACCCCGACGGCACAGTCGGGTGAGCCCATAAATCGACTTGATGCGCTCAAACAGATTTGGGGGCAGGCAAGCGGTGAGGAAAAACGTGAATTCCTGCGCTGGGCCTTCGAGTAGCAGCCAGACGAAATGCTAATTGCGAAGGCGTCGAACTGCTTTGCGGATCACGCCTTCCATCAGATTGAGAGCATCGTCTGTCAGCGTTTGGCGGTCTTCCTGTGAAGGGTTTTTATCAGTATCGGGAGGCAGGTTGGCCGCTGCCTCTTCAATGCTGTCCAGGCTCTCTGTGACCAGCAGCTGCAGGTTTTCACCATCCGGCACCACGTCAGGACACAATGTAAAGTTGATGGTCAGTATGCCTTGATAGCTGACCGCAACAATCACAAGCCCCATTGAGTCGAACAGCGGTGCCGTATTGTACTGACGGACCAGCCGGGCGCCCTGAAGGTAGAGCGGCACCTGGGGCCCCGGCACATTGGTGATCGGCACGTTGAACACCGGCTGATAACGTTGCGCCAGCTGGAGTTCCGAATAGAGCCGGGCAGAGAGTGCCAGCATGGTCGATGGTACCAGCTCGGTCAGCCGGTCGGCGGAAATGGCTTCCTGATAGGGCTCCGAAGCCACTGCGTTCCGGTGTATCAGTCGAATTCGCCGGGCCGGGTCGGGCTCGTCTGTTGCCAGGTTGAGCAGCATGGCTGACATCTGGTTGCCTGTTGGGGATCGCAAACTCTTGGATCTGACCGATACGGGTGTCATGGCGACCAGTGACCGCTGGGTATCGGCGCCCTGGGCCTCCATGTAGCGCCGCAGGGTCTCAGCACAGATCCCGAGCACAACGTCATTGAGAGTGACGTCGCCCAGACTGGCCTTTATCGCCTTCAGTCTTGGTAGTTCGATACTGGCGGCCACAATGCGTCGGTTGGCGGTAATTTGCCGGTTAAAAGGGCTGTGGGGTGCCTGGAACAGCGGGAATGGCAGTGGCAGCTTATGCAGCTGTCGCCGAATCAGGCCGCGGGCGGTGGCTTCCACAGCGCTAGTTGCCAGGGAGGCCATCTGAAAGGGTTTTCGCAACAGATTGGCGCTGGCTTGCAGGACGACCCGCTCATCCGAGGGGGCTGAGCGTGGCTGCCAGGGTTCGGGCAAAGTAATGTGACGGGGTTGAGGTGCATATTCCAGTAATTTGCCCATAATTTCTTCACCACTGAAGGCATCAATGGCGGCATGGTGAAGCCGAACGATCAATGCAAACCCCTGCTTGGCATCCCCGTTGTCTTGGTGGCGGAAACCATCGACAAAGGTGATATGCCACAGTGGCCGGTCCCGCTTCAGGGGTTCTTCAAGAATTCGTGAAGCGAGTCGCATCAGGCTGTCGAGTTTGCGGTTTGCTCCCAGACTGACGTAGGCAAGGTGGCGCTCAATGCTGAACTCGGTGTCGTCAATCCAGTAGGGCCGCCCGAGCCGCAGCGGAATGTGTTTGAGCTTCTGGCGGAACAGCGGCACCACATGCAACCGGCTGCGCAGATACGCGACAAAGGTGCTGAATGCCAGTGGCTTGTCACAATCCTCACTGGCAAAGAGATAGATGCCGCCAATGTGCATCGGTGCGCTTTCTGACTCCAGGTACAGAAAAGAGGCATCCAGCTCGGATAACTGCCGCATTCAGGGCTCCCTGATTTGATCTGTTGGCACGAGTATACCCCGCCCGCGATAATGAAAAATTGACCCGGTTGTCTTTCCCTGGGCTGTGCTCGGATTACCGGCCTGCTCTGCTGTCCATTGGCTGGAGCCAGTCTGAAAAAGCGGCGGTTTCCCCAAGCTTATCCCAAAACCAGAGCAGTGCCTTGCCCACGTCGTCACTGTGTTTGGCAAGGTGAAGCACCACCGGCTGCCGGCCTTCCGCAACCGGAACGGCGACCAGGTCGCCCTTTGCCAGTTCGCCACGAATGCGCGCCTCGGGCAGCCAGCCGACCGCAAGCCCGGCCGCCTGGATCGCAATCTTCTGGTCAATATTGGTGACTGTCAGGGTACGCTGGCGGCGGAAAATACCCGCCGAGCCCGCAGGCAGACTTCTGGAGCTGTCTGCAGCGACCGCAGCCGGGTATCTGGCAATATCGTTTTCCAGCAACGGGTGCGTCACTTGGGTCAGGGGGTGGTCGGGGGCGACGGCGTAGACAAACGGCATCTTTCCCAGCACCTTGGTGGTAAAGGGTCCGGCAGGTTTGCTGAGCTGATCTGCTCCGAAGACCAGATCCACCCGGCGACTTTGCAGGGCATCCCAGGCGCCCGCGAACACTTCCTCGATCAGCTGAACCTCCACCGGTACATCCAGGGCGTAGAACTCATGAATGGCGGGGAACAGTGCATCTACCGGTAATAGCGAGTTAACCGCAATTCTGAGCCGTGTCTCCCAGCCCTTCGCAACTTGTCGGGTGGTGTGAGCGAGGGCTTCGGTCGCTTCCAGCAAGGCCCGGCCTTCGTTCAGAAGGTATCGGCCTGCGGGGGTTAGCGCCGCCCGGTGACCGCTGCGATCGAAAATCGCGACATTCAGATCTTCTTCCAGTTTCTGGACGGTGTAGCTGATGGCTGAGGGTACCCGGAACAACTCATTGGCGGCACCGGCAAAGCTGCCCCTGCGGTCAATGGCATCGAGAACTTTCAGGGCGTCGATTGTGATGGCTGTATGCATGTTCGAATAATCTGAATGTGATGGCCAGAATACATCGGTTGTTCGGCTCAGACTTCCGACGGTACCCTGTATCCATTAATCAATTCAACTGTATTAGTGTGTCCGGCCTTGTGATCTCGGCCTAGCGAGATACCAGCCGGACAATTCCGGAGGAAAGTATGGGTTTATTAGTGGATGGCAAGTGGCAGGACCAGTGGTACGACACCAAAAAAAGCGGCGGTAAATTCGAGCGTGAAAGCGCCCGGTTTCGCAACTGGGTGACGGCGGATGGGACGGCCGGACCTTCCGGGGAGGGCGGTTTCAAGGCCGAGTCCGGTCGCTACCACCTTTATGTGTCCATGGCTTGCCCATGGGCTCACCGGACGTTGATTTTCAGAGCTCTGAAAGGACTCGAAAAACACATCACGGTGTCGGTTGTGCATCCCGACATGGTTGAGAACGGTTGGGAATTTCGCCCTGAGGATTCTGCCCACCGGGACCTTATAAACAACGCCCGCTTTCTTCATGAAATCTATACAAAAGTTGCACCGGACTATACCGGCCGGGTGACCGTGCCGGTACTGTGGGACAAACAGAGGGGCGACATCGTCAGCAACGAATCTGCAGATATTATCCGGATGCTCAACTCGGCATTTAACGGCATTGCGGGTGTAAGGCAGGAGCTGGATTTTTATCCTGCCGATCTGCAAGAGGACATCGACCAGGTCAACCAACGGGTCTACGACACGGTTAATAACGGGGTCTACAAGGCGGGCTTTGCCACCGCCCAGGACGTATACGAAAAGGCTTACGGGGAGCTGTTTGATTCACTGGACTGGCTGGAGGCGCGCTTGGGTCGTCAGCGGTACCTGGTGGGGCGTCGCATTACCGAAGCGGACTGGCGCCTGTTTACGACGCTGATACGTTTTGACGCGGTGTATTTCAGCCACTTCAAATGCAACCGCCAGAGACTGGCAGATTTCGAGCATTTGTCGGGCTATCTGAGAGATCTTTACCAGGTGAGGGGCGTGGCCGGCACAGTGGATATCGGCCAGATCAAGCAGCACTATTACGTCAGTCAGCGGACGATCAATCCCACGCAGATTGTACCAGTGGGTCCGGCGCTTGATTTTGACGCGCCCCATCATCGTAGTGAGCTGGGTTCCGGCTTTGAGGGCTAGGGGGGGCCTTTCAGGCCACCCTTCATGTCACCCTTTATGCCAATCGGGTTATGCCAATCGGGCCACCGCAACCTCGGTCAGTAGTCTGAGGGCGTCCTTGTGGGGCGACTCCGGCAGCTCCTCGAGGCACCTGCTGGCTTTGTCAGCCTGCTCCTGCGCGCGCGCCAGCGTGTAGGTGATGGCACCGGAGCGCTCGACAATGGCCAAGATGACCGGTAAGTCATCCAGTCCGCCCTGACGGATAGCGGTCCTGATGAGTTTGCGGTCGTCGTCACTGCTATGGAGCATGGCATAAATCAGAGGCAAGGTTGTCTTGCCCTCTGCGAGATCATCGCCCACGTTTTTGCCCATGGCTTCGGCGTCGCCCCGGTAGTCGAGAACATCATCCACCAGTTGAAAGGCCAGACCCAGATGCTTGCCATAGTCTTTCATGGCAAGGGTGTGGTCAGTCGTTGCGTTGGCAAGCAGAGCGCCAGAGTGGGATGCGGCCTCGAACAGCATGGCGGTTTTATTGTGAATGACCGTCATGTACTGCGCTTCGCTGAGATCCGGATTCTTTATGTTCATCAGCTGCATGACCTCACCCTCTGCAATAACCGCGGTGGCGCTCGAAAGCACCTTCATGACCGGCATGCTGTCGAGTTCAACCATCATCTGGAAGGCCCGGGAATAGAGGAAGTCCCCGACCAGTACGCTCGGTGCGTTGCCCCAGCGGGCGTTGGCGGTTTTTTTGCCCCGTCGCAGGTCCGAGGTGTCCACCACGTCGTCATGCAGTAAGGTGGCGGTATGCAGAAATTCAATCACCGCCGCCAGCTTCAGGTGGTCGTCCTTCTCATACCCGAGGGCGCGGGTGGTTAACAGCACCAATAAAGGGCGCAGGCGTTTGCCCCCGCTTTCTACAATATACTGGGCGATTTTCTCAACCAGCGGCACATCAGACGATAGCCGGTGGGTAATCAGGTCATTTACGCGGCTGAAATCGTCCGCGACGGTGTCATAGATGCGCTGCGCTGTCATGCGGCTGATCCAGTCAGTTAAGCGATGAAAAAGGGCGGGTTGGCCGCAATGCTAGGTATTGCGCGTATCAGTGTCAACTTGGCTTGTATTAGTGGTTTGCTTTTCGTACAATCACGCGCCCAAACTCATCCCAACCTGCGCTCCCTGCTATAGGGTCGCCGAAGTGCTTCCCTTAGAACCAGGTGGATAAGAGCAGGGATGGGTCAATAGTGGAGATAACCATGTACGCAGTAATCGTAAGCGGTGGCAAACAGCATCGCGTAGTGGAAGGCGAAACCCTGAAGCTCGAAAAAATTGAGACTGAAACCGGCGGTGCCGTTGAGTTTGACCGCGTACTGATGATTGTAGACGGCGACACTGTTCAGATCGGCGCGCCTGTAGTCGAAGGTGCAAAGGTGACAGCGGAAGTGGTAAGCCACGGCCGTGCGGACAAAATCAATATCATCAAGTTCCGTCGTCGCAAGCATTCCATGAAGCGTCAGGGCCACCGTCAGTGGTACACTGAAGTCAAGATCACGGGTATCAAGGGCTGAGGCTCTCGTTTTCCCCCGAAATGAAGGAGGCTAGCAATGGCTCATAAAAAAGCAGCAGGTAGTACCCGTAACGGTCGCGATTCCGAGTCGAAACGACTTGGTGTCAAGCGCTTCGGCGGCGAAAGCGTGTCTGCGGGCAGCATCATCGTCCGTCAGCGCGGAACTCGTTTCCATGCTGGCTCGAACGTCGGCCTCGGCCGTGACCACACGCTGTTTGCGAAAGCAGACGGTCAGGTCAAGTTTGAAGTCAAAGGTCCTGATAGCCGCAAATTCGTGAGTATCGTTCCAGCCGCATAAGCTGTCGATCTCCGGTTCGGTAGGACCGAAAGCCCTGCAGTGCTTCTCTGAGGCTTGCGGGGCTTTTTTGGTTGTTAGCCAGAAAAAATCTGTTTTCCGGATGTGTAACTGATGAAATTTGTTGATGAAGCCACCATTCAGGTGGAAGCTGGCAAGGGTGGCCATGGCTGTCTGAGCTTTCGCCGTGAGAAATACATTCCCCGTGGCGGCCCCGATGGCGGTGACGGTGGTGATGGTGGCTCGGTTTACCTGGAGGCTGCCGAAGCCCTGAATACCCTGGTGGATTACCGCTTCCAGCGTCGATTCAAGGCCGATACCGGCGAAAGTGGCAGTGGTCGCAACTGCTCCGGCAGTAAGGGTGAGGATCTGATTCTCCCGGTTCCTGTCGGCACCACCGTGGTCGATATGGATACCCATGAGGTGTTGGGCGATCTTGCCCATGCCGGCGACCGGCTGAAAGTGGCCCAGGGGGGCTTTCACGGACTGGGCAATACCCGCTTCAAATCCTCCGTTAACCGTGCGCCACGCCAGACTTCCAAGGGCTCAGAGGGCGAATTTCGCAATCTGCGTCTGGAGCTGAAGGTTGTCGCTGACGTGGGCTTGTTAGGGATGCCAAACGCGGGTAAATCAACCTTCATCCGTTCGGTGTCTGCGGCCCGACCCAAGGTGGCCAACTATCCTTTTACCACCCTGGTGCCGAATCTGGGTGTGGTGAGTGTGCAGGCCCATCAGAGCTTTGTGGTGGCTGATATTCCGGGCCTGATCGAAGGTGCGGCCGAGGGCGCAGGGCTGGGCATCCGGTTCCTGAAGCACCTGGTACGAACCCGGTTACTGCTCCACCTGGTGGATGTGGCTCCGTACGACGGATCTTCACCTGCGGACAACGTGCGCGCTATCGACCACGAGCTTGAGAAGTTCAGCGAGACGTTATCCACCCGGGATCGTTGGCTGGTGCTGAACAAAGTCGATATGGTTTCCGAGGAAGAACGGGAAGCACATTGCCGGGCTATTGTTGACCAGCTTGGCTGGGACGGCCCGGTCTTCCAGATTTCAGCGCTGAGTGGCGAAGGTACCAAACCTTTGGCGCAAGCGGTGATGCGATGGATTGAGCTGCGCGCGGAAGAGGAAGCCGAGAACCCGGAAGTCGCGGCCGCGGAAGCCGAGCGTCAGCGTCGCATGGATGAAGAAGCCAGGGCCCAGATTGAGGCCGAAAAGCAGGCAAGACGCGAAGCCCGCAAGAGCAGCGGTAGCGAGGACGACTTTGGCGATGACGACGATGATTATGACGTCGAGGTCGTTTACGCCCCGGAGTAAAAGCGGTGACACCGCCAGTAAGATCGCAAGTAACACGAGCCTGACATGACTGAACGCCCGCAACTGACCCGTGCCCGCCGCCTGGTGGTAAAAATCGGCAGCGCCTTGCTGACTAACGACGGCAAAGGCCTGGATGCTGACGCCCTTGGCGGCTGGGTGGACCAGATTGCCGGTCTGATCGGCGACGGTGTCGAGGTGGTGGTGGTGTCCTCTGGCGCGGTGGCAGAGGGCATGAGCAGACTGGGCTGGAAAGCACGGCCGGAGCGACTGCACGAGTTGCAGGCGGCCGCTGCCGTCGGCCAGATGGGCCTGGTCCAGATTTGGGAAGCCCAGTTCAAGCGTCACAATTTGCCTTCTGCTCAAATCCTGTTAACCCATGATGACCTGTCAGACCGCAAGCGTTATCTGAATGCCCGCAGTACCCTGCGTGCGTTGCTGGATTTTGGTGTTGTTCCGATCGTCAACGAAAACGATACCGTGGTAACCGATGAAATCCGCTTTGGTGATAACGATACCCTGGGAGCGCTGGTTGCTAACCTGGTCGAGGCGGATGGGTTGATTATCCTGACCGATCAGCAGGGCCTATACGATCGGGACCCCAGGCACCATCCGGATGCCCGTCTGATTGACCAGCGCCAGGCCGGGGATACCGGCCTTGACGCCATGGCCGCCGGTGGTGCGGGTGTTCTTGGTCGGGGGGGCATGCAGACCAAGATTCGGGCAGCGCGGCTGGCGGCTCGCTCCGGTGCCTTCACGGTGATTGTGGGTGGGCGCCTTGAGCGAGCAATTTCCCGTCTTCGCAGTGGCGAGCAACTGGGCACACTGCTGTTGCCGGAGCAGGGACGGCTGGCGGCCCGCAAGCAGTGGCTGGCCAGCCATCTGCAGACCCGGGGTACCCTGATCCTGGATGACGGTGCTGTTCGCGTGCTGTGCCAGGGGGGGCGGAGTTTGCTTCCGGTAGGGGTAAAGTCGGTTTCTGGCAAGTTCCGGCGCGGGGAAATGGTGTCCTGCACCGATGGCGCCGGCCGTGAAGTTGCCCGGGGGCTGGTCAATTACGACGCCGACGAGGCGCGTGCCATCGCGGGGCGCTCAAGTGACCGTATTACCGAAGTGCTGGGCTATATTTCCGACGCCGAGTTGATTCATCGGGATAACCTGGTAGTGGTCTGAGAGTAGAGGGTGGTCTGATGGTAGAGCGTTAACTGCAGACATAAAAAAACCGGCCTGGGCCGGTTTTTCTTCAAAAGATCGCTTACGCGGTCTTCAGGCCTTTGATCTTGGCGACCATACGGCTCTTCTGGCGTGCAACCTTATTCTTCTCGAACACACCCTTGTTTACCATGCTGTCCATAATTGGCTGACATTGCTGGTAAGCGGCCTGGGCTTGTTCGTAATTACCGGACTCAATGCCGGCATTGACTTTCTTCATGTACGTACGCGCCATAGAACGCAGGCTCGCGTTATGCTTGCGATGGTTCTCGTTCTGACGTGCGCGCTTCTTGGCTTGCGGGGAATTTGCCACCGTGTAACTCCTGAAAAGAACTGAATGCGTTTCTGGTTCAATCGCGGGCGCGCGAACAACCAGCGCCTCGAATTAAATGACGCGAGATCATGCCGCGTGAGGCCCGTAATGTCAAGTCTGGAGCGGGTATGTTGGCGGATGTGCACAGTGGATTCTCGGTCCGTCTGAAAGCCTGTGATAAACTCCGTGCCGCCGCTACCCGATGACCAAGGACGATCCCCCGATGTCGATCAAACCACCCGCTGACAACCCACCTGCCGAGCCACCGAAGGCGCCGGGTTTGCTGAGATCATCCGGAGTGGTGGGCGTGATGACAATGTTGTCCCGGGTGCTCGGTCTGGTCCGGGATATGGTGATTGCCCGCTATTTTGGCGCGGGCACGGCCGCGGATGCGTTTTTCGTGGCGTTCAAGATCCCCAACTTTCTCCGGCGACTGTTTGCCGAGGGCGCGTTCAATCAGGCTTTCGTGCCGGTGCTGTCTTCCTACCGCCAGCAACAGTCCCTCACCGACGTACGGCGTCTGGTGAATGCGGTGGCCGGTTCACTGGGGCTGGTACTGCTGGGTGTTACCCTGATCGCGATGCTCGGGGCGCCGGTACTCACCGCAGTCTTTGCGCCGGGCTTTATGGGTGACGCTGAAAAGTTCTCCCTGGCCAGCGATATGCTGCGGATTACCTTTCCCTACCTGTTGCTGGTTTCCCTGACGGCCTTTGCCGGCTCGATCCTGAACAGCTACGACCGCTTTGCGATACCTGCGTTTACGCCGGTGCTGTTGAATCTCACAATGATCGCGGCGGCGGTGTTCCTGTCACCCCTGATGGAAACTCCGGTGATGGCCCTCGCCTGGGGGGTGTTGATTGCCGGTGCTTTGCAATTGTTCTTCCAGCTGCCGTTCCTGATGCGACTGGGGCTGTTACCCCGGGCAAAAGTGGATTACCGGCATGAAGGCGTCAAGCGCATTCTGACTCTGATGGCGCCAGCCCTGTTCGGGGTGTCAGTGAGTCAGATCAACCTGTTGCTCGATACCGTGCTGGCATCCTTCCTTCAGACCGGCAGTGTGTCATGGCTGTACTACTCCGATCGCCTGGCTGAATTGCCGCTGGGTGTGTTCGGCATTGCGATCGCTACGGTCATTCTGCCGAACCTGTCCAGAAAGCATGCCGCGGAATCCATTGATCAGTTCACCGCCACGCTGGACTGGGCGGTGCGGGGCGTGTTGTTGATTGGTCTGCCGGCGGCCCTGGCGCTCGCGTTGCTGGCGGAACCGCTGATCGCGACGCTGTTCTATTACGGGGAAGTGACCGCAAGGGACGTGGGCATGTCGGCCCAGAGTCTCAGGGCCTACTCCGCGGGCCTGCTGGCCTTTATGCTGATCAAGGTGCTGGCGCCGGGATACTTTGCCCGTCAGAACACTCGCACCCCGGTCAAGATTGGCATCATTGCCATGGTCGCCAATATGGCGATGAACCTGATACTGATTTTTCCGCTCGCCCACGCCGGCCTGGCGCTGGCCACCTCGCTGTCAGCCTGGCTTAACGCCGGACTCTTGTGGCGCGGGTTGAAAAAAGAAGGCGCGTGGCGAAGCCAGCCGGGCTGGCGCAAATTCCTGCTTCAGCTTCTGGTCGCCAACGCGGCCCTCGGCGCTATCATCGTATATTTGCAGGCGCCCGTGGACAGCTGGCTGGCGGCGGGCGGTATACAGCGGGCGACGGATATGGCGATTCTGGTGGGGGCCGGCGCGCTGGTTTACTTTGTTGCGCTGGCTCTGGCGGGTGTGCGGGTACGTCACTTCCGTCTCAAGTGACCGGCTATTGTCCGGTATGGCCGGCAAACCTTATCGCCGCAGGGCAGATAGGTTATAATCCCGTGTTTTCTCACCACCACCCGCTTTAAGGTGCGCTCTACATGCGGCTGATCCGAGGCCTGACTAACCTGAAATCGATGTCCGGGGAAACCAGAGCGTCTCTCGGCAAGGGCTGTGTAGCGACCATCGGTAACTTCGACGGTGTGCATCTCGGGCACCAGACCATTATTGAGCAGGTGCAGGAGCAATCAGAGAAGCTTCGATTGCCGAGCGTTGTGATGATCTTTGAGCCCCAGCCCGGGGAGTTTTTCCAGGGCCGGGATGCACCGCCAAGATTGATGGAATTTCGCCAGAAACTCGAGGCGCTGGCGGCCCTCGGCGTCGACGTGGTGCTGTGCATGAAATTTAACGAACAGTTTCGCCAGTATTCCGGCATGGGGTTCATCAAGGATATCCTGATTGACGGGTTACAGGTCCGGCATCTGGTGGTGGGCGACGATTTCCGGTTCGGCTGTGATCGCTCCGGTGATTTTGCCCTGCTGGAACAGGTAGGCCGTGATGCCGGTTTTACGGTCGAGAACACCCGCACCGTCATGTCCGGTGGCGAACGCATCAGCAGTTCACGGGTGCGCAAATGTTTGCAGCAAAACCAGCTGGAAGAGGTTGCCGGGCTCTTGGGTGCGCCTTATTCAATCTCCGGTCGCGTGGTCTACGGCAAACAGCTGGGCCGTGAGATCGGAGCGCCGACGGCGAACATCATGCTCAAGCATGTCCCGGCCTTGAGAGGGGTCTATGTGGTCAGTGCAGAGCTGCCCGATGGCACCACGCAAACGGGCGTTGCCAACATTGGCCTGCGCCCTACGGTTGATGGCAAAGCGCCTTCGCTGGAAGTGCACCTTTTTGACTTTGCTGGCACACTGTATGGCCAGCGTTTGACAGTGACATTTTTACACCCGTTACGGGATGAAGTGCGTTTCGAGTCCTTAGACGCCCTCAAGGCCCAGATAGAACAGGATATGCGTGATGCGCGCCACTGGCTGGCGAACCGGTAACCCGCATTGAGCCGATCGCTACCCACAACTGACCGACGACAGAGCACTCACAGAGACCCATGAGCGACTATAAGCACACCCTGAATTTGCCAGATACCGCCTTCCCCATGCGCGGTAATCTTGCCAAGCGCGAACCGGATATGCTCAGGCACTGGCAGGAGATCGACCTGTATCACAGTTTGCGCAAAGCTCGCGCTGGTCGGGAGAAGTTTATCCTGCACGATGGCCCTCCTTACGCCAACGGCAGCATTCATATCGGTCATGCGGTCAACAAGATTCTCAAGGACATGATCGTCAAATCCCGTGGCTTCATGGGCTTTGACGCGCCTTATGTGCCGGGCTGGGACTGCCATGGGTTGCCCATCGAGCACAAGGTTGAGCAGGAAATCGGTAAAGCCGGCGTCAAGGTCGATTTCAAGACCTTTCGCCAGGCCTGTCGTGATTACGCCACCAGGCAGATCGCCGGTCAGAAAGAGGACTTTATCCGTCTTGGTGTGATGGGTGAGTGGGAAAAGCCCTACCTCACCATGGACCCCAAGATTGAAGCCGATACCATCCGGGCGCTCGGCCAGATTGCGGAAAACGGCCATCTGGTCCGTGGTTTCAAACCGGTTTACTGGAGCGTGGTCGGGCAGTCCGCACTGGCAGAAGCGGAAGTTGAATACCAGGACAAGACCTCGACCCAGATTGATGTGCGCTTTACCGCGGTGGACCAGAAGAAGGTGCAGGCGCTGTTCAGCACCAATGCCGGTGAAGGTGACATTTCGGTCGTTATCTGGACCACTACCCCCTGGACCATTCCGGCCAATCAGGCGGTCGCGCTCCATGCCGAGCTTGATTACGCGCTGGTTCAGGTGGACGTCGGCAACGGCCCTGAACGCATGGTGCTGGCCGCCGATATGGTGGATGAGATCATGACCCGCTGGGGGGTAGAGGGCGCCGACGTGCTGGCCACCTGCAAGGGGCGCGCGCTGGAACACGTGCTGCTGCAACATCCGATTTATGACAAGCAGGTGCCGGTGGTCCTGGGAGATCACGTGTCTACCGAGGCCGGTACCGGGGCGGTTCACACCGCGCCTGACCATGGTGTGGAAGATTTTGTGGTGGGTAAGGAATACGGCATCGGCACTCTGAACCTGGTTCAGGCCGATGGCACCTACACCTCCGCTGCCGGCGAGTTTGCCGGGATTCATGTCTACAAGACTGATGGCCCGGTTTGTGACGCCCTGACCCGTGAAGGCAAACTGGTGCGGGCCGAGAAGTTCCGTCACAGTTACCCCCATTGCTGGCGCACCAAGACACCGCTGATCTACCGCGCTACGCCGCAGTGGTTCATCAGTATGGACAAGAAGCACCTGCGCCGTGATGCGCTGGAAGCGATCAAGGGCGTGCGTTGGGTGCCCGGCTGGGGCCAGAACCGCATTGAAGCCATGTTCGAGCAGTCGCCGGACTGGTGTATTTCCCGTCAGCGTACCTGGGGCGTGCCGATCACCCTGTTCGTCCATAAAGAGACCCTGGAGTTGCACCCGAACACTCTGAACCTGATCGAGGCCGTGGCCGTTCAGGTCGAGGAGGGCGGTATTGACGCCTGGTACGATCTGGACGCCGCCAGCCTGTTGGGCAAGGATGCGGATCAGTATGAGAAGGTAACGGATACGCTGGATGTGTGGTTTGATTCCGGTGTCACCCACGCTTCTGTACTTCGCAAGCGCCCGGAGCTGGGCCAGTTTCCGGCGGACATGTATCTGGAAGGATCGGATCAGCACCGGGGCTGGTTCCAGTCATCCCTGAAAACCTCTATCGCGATTAATGGTGTGGCGCCCTACAAACAGGTGCTGACCCACGGCTTCACCGTCGATGGCAAGGGCCACAAGATGTCCAAGTCGGTGGGCAACGTCATCGCGCCCCAGGAAGTGATGAACGAGCTGGGTGCCGACATTCTGCGGTTGTGGGTGGCTGCGACCGATTACAGCGGCGAAATGACCGTCTCCAAGGACATTCTGCGGCAGACCGCGGACGGCTACCGTCGCATTCGCAACACCTCGCGTTTCCTGCTCAGCAATCTGACCGGCTTTGATCCCGCCAGCCATACGGTTGCCCCCGGCGATATGCTGGCGCTGGATCGCTGGATGGTGGACCGGGCATTGGTGCTGCAGCGCGAGCTCAATGAGGATTATCAGAACTACGCCTTCATCAAGATTTACCAGAAGGTTTACAACTTCTGCGAAGCCACCCTCGGCGGCTTTTACCTGGACATCATCAAGGATCGCCAATACACCACTCAGGCCGACAGCCTGGCCCGGCGATCCTGCCAGACCGCTTTGTTCCATGTGGCAGAGGCTCTGGTGCGCTGGATAGCGCCGATTCTGAGTTTTACCGCTGATGAGATCTGGCAACACCTGCCGGGCGAGCGCAGTAAGAGCGTGTTCCTTGAAACCTGGTACGAAGGTCTGACGGCGATGCCGGACGATGCGGAACTCGGGCGCCAATACTGGAGCGAGCTCTACAGCGTCAAGGAAGCAGTCAACAAGTGCCTCGAAGAGGCACGGGGGCGAGGTGAAATCAAAGGTGCGCTGACCTCCGAGGTGACACTGTATTGCGAGGATGACCTGGCAGCGGATCTCAGCCGCCTCGGTAATGAACTGCGCTTTGTTCTGATTACCTCCGAAGCAACGGTGCGGCCATTGTCCGAGGCTGTCTGCGCGGAAACCACCAGCCATAAGGGTTTGCAGGTGAAAGTTGTGCCATCACAGCACACCAAATGTGAACGCTGCTGGCATCACCGGGCCGATGTGGGTAGCCACGCCGCCTATCCCGACCTGTGCGGGCGGTGCGTGGACAACGTCGAAGGCCAGGGTGAAACCCGGGCGTTTGCCTGATGGAGCAGGTGATGGCGGATAGTGCGCGACCCAAGGCCATGCTTCGCTGGCTCTGGCTGGCGGTGTTGGTGATCGTAATCGATTTAGGCACCAAGGCCATGGCCACGGCCTGGCTGAGTTATGGCCAGCCAGTGCCGGTGATGCCTTTGTTCAACCTGACATTGCTTCACAACACGGGCGCTGCCTTCAGCTTTCTGGCCGGGGCAGACGGCTGGCAACGCTGGTTCTTCGTGATCCTGGCGCTGGGCGTCAGCGGGGTGCTGGTGCGTTGGCTCAGCACCTTACGCCAGCATGAGACCTGGATGGCCATCGCTATCGTATTGATCCTGGGAGGTGCATTGGGCAATGTCTATGACCGGATTGTGCACGGTTATGTGGTCGATTTTCTGCACTTTTACTGGGGCGGCTATCATTTTCCGGCGTTTAATGTCGCCGACACGGCTATTTCGATCGGCGCCGTCATGTTGATTATTGATATGTTCCGCAACCCATCCAGCAGCGACGACCGAGGAGATGCGGCCTGATGAACGAATTACCGATAGACACGGGCACCCGGATTACCCTGAACTTCGCACTCAAATTTACCGATGGCGAAGTCATTGATACGACGTTTGGCAAGCAGCCGGCAACGCTGGAAATCGGCGATGACAACCTGCCAGAGAATTTCGAGGCCTATCTGTTGGGCATGAAGGCGGGTGAAACGGCAACGTATAATGTGCCCCCGGAAAAAGCCTTCGGTCAGCACAACCCGAGCAACGTGCAGATGTTCAAACGCTCGGATTTCAGCGCCGACATGGTGCTGGACCCCGGCGTAATGATTTCGTTCGCCGATGCCCGGCAGCAGGAGTTGCCGGGCGTGGTGCAGCATGTGGAAGGGGACCAGGTAACCATCGACTTTAATCATCCGCTGGCCGGGCGTACACTGGTATTCGAAGTTGAAATCATTGACGTGGAGCCGGCCCAGGCCGCCCACTGACCACCAAAGAGCAGCGTCTGCCATGCAAATCCGACTCGCCAATCCCCGCGGCTTCTGTGCCGGTGTTGACCGCGCCATCGAAATCGTCAATCGCGCCCTCGACGTGTTCGGAGCACCGATCTATGTGCGCCACGAAGTGGTCCATAACAAGTTTGTGGTGAGCAACCTCCGTGACCGGGGTGCGGTATTTGTCGATGAATTGCACGAAGTACCGGACGACCATCTGGTGATCTTCAGCGCCCACGGGGTCTCCCAGGCCGTGCAAAAAGAAGCTGCCTGTCGTGGCCTGAAGGTTTTTGACGCTACCTGTCCGCTGGTCACCAAAGTACATATGGAAGTCATGCGATACAGCCGTGACGGCCACGAATGCATCCTGATCGGCCATCAGGGCCACCCGGAAGTGGAAGGCACCATGGGGCAGTATGACCATGGCAAAGGCGGTGATATCTATCTGGTGGAAGACGAAAAGGATGTCGAGACCCTGGTGGTCAAGAACCCGTCCAAACTGGCCTATGTCACCCAGACCACCCTTTCCATGGACGATACCGCAAAGGTGATCGACGCCCTGCGCGCCAGGTTCCCTGAGATTCAGGGGCCTCGTAAGGATGATATCTGCTACGCTACCCAGAACCGCCAGGATGCCGTCAAGCAACTGGCCGGTGATTGTGACCTGATGCTGGTGGTCGGCTCACCCAACAGTTCCAATTCAAACCGTTTGCGTGAACTGGCCGAACGCATGGGCACACCGGCTTACCTGATTGACGAGGCCGGCCAGATCGATCCGGCCTGGCTTGAAGGCAAGCAGGCGATAGGCGTGACCGCCGGCGCCTCCGCTCCGGAAGTCCTGGTCAATGACGTCATCAACCGCTTGCGAGAACTGGGCGGCGAAGCTCCAGCTGAAATCCCGGGCCGTGAGGAGAACATTGTTTTCTCCATGCCGAAGGAACTTCGTATCGATGCAGTGGAAGTTTCCTGACTTTCCTTGTTACTAATCCGTGCGTTAGTAAGCGGAGAGGTCTTTCCAAAACACGCTGTAAATACTTCCCTGTACGCTCGTCCTCCGCCATCCATGGCTCCGTACGGTTTTGGAAAGACCTGTCCGCTTACTTTGTTTCTCATCAGTAAGCCAATAGTTCTCTAGCGCAACCTGCACAAAAACCTGATCCTGCTCACAAAAATCCCGATTATCCTACCGGTTATCCGCCGACTGGCACCGTTCGTCGTGTCGCCCATGGCACCCAAGATGGACGTTGTTTAATCTCCGTGTAAGTCAGAATGGAAGTGGTCTATGTCTTATCGAAACAGAAGTTCGGGTTTTACGTTAATTGAGTTGATGATTGTGGTGGTGCTCATAGCAATTGTTGCCACTGTTGCAGTTCCCTCCTTTAATCGGCTTGTTGAAAGTAACCGGCTGACAGCAGCAACGAATGATCTGGTTGGAGTGGTGACCTTTGCTCGAAGCGAAGCGATCCGGCATGGAAAGAGTGTAACCGTTTCTCCAAGAACAGAAGGCGGCATCGCGGCTTATGAAAACGGCGTTGAAGTTGCTGTCGGAGCAGATCAGCTTCGAGTTACCTCTCAGGCAGAACCAAGTATATCTATTAGCAATATCGGCGCTTTTCGTTTTCGGGGCAACGGATTGGCAGATTCCAGTGTGGCTTTAAAAGTTTGTAATTCCGCTCCAGAGGGCCGCGAAGTGAAAGTTTCGCTCGGAGGGCAAGTCAGGGTTGTCAGTGACGGAGTTGTGTGCCCGTGAGAAAGATGACAGTCAAGAATCGTTTCGGTCTAACGCTTTCCGGGAAGCAACGGGGATTCACTCTGATTGAGGTTTTGATCGCTGTAGTCATCCTGGCGATCGGGCTTCTAGGCGTAGCTGGAGTGCAAGTGGTCTCGTTACAACAAACTAACAACTCATTTTTACAGACAAAAGCAAACCTGCATGTTCAGGATCTTGCGGAGCGTCTTAGATTGAATGGAGGAAGTCCGCTTTCGGCCGGTGATGTGACTGAACTTGAAAAGAAGGTCAAGACCAGTTTGGGAGATGATTCGACGGTCCAAATTACTTTTGACGGATCTCTTGCAACTATTAAGGTGACCTGGGAAGAGAGGGTGCCGGTTTCCCAAGAGTCTGGCGGCACCCAAACCAGATCTCTGGTAGTTGAGGCAACGGTGGCGCCTTTATGAGCATCACGATTGATAAAAAGCAGCGCGGATTGTCTATCGTAGAGTTGATGATCGCTCTTCTGCTGGCGTCACTGCTGACCGCGGGACTGGTGCAGATATTCACCAGTAACAGCCAGACGTCACGAGTGAATGAGTCCAGTGCCAGAGTGCAGGAATCTGGTCGCCTGGCATCGGATATTATGGCCCGAGTGATCAGGAATGCGGCCTACTTTGGCTGTACGAACCAGGTGAGAATCAACATCATGCTTAAAGCCGGTTCGGTTGACCTTGACAGTTTTACCACCGGGATTGACGTCGAATTTAATGTAGCGGCAGGCAATGTCTGGGGCGCGGTAGAGGGTTCAGATGTCCTGTTTCTTGGCGGTGTGAATACCAATGCGGCGTTGCGTACCACCGATCAGACCCCAGTTAATAGCGCGACAATCTTTACCGGGGTGAATCCCCAGGATTATGTCGATGAAGGGGATATTTTGTTAATCAGCGATTGTCGTTTCGGGGACATATTTCAGGCAACACAGGTGCAAGATAACGCCATTGTTGCGAATACCGGCGGTTCAACCGTGCCCGGAAACGCCACCCAGACGCAGAGTGAATACCCCTCGGGCGCAACGGTGTTTCGCCCCCAGAGAAACGCTTTCTACGTCCGTGAAAATGCGGGGTATCGGTCCCTTACGCTGAATCCGATGGTCGTCTCGGCCGCCTCCGGAGAAATCGTCGGCAATCTCGCAGGCGCCGAGGAATTGGTGGGAGAGGTCTATGACATGCGGGTGCGCTTAGGAGTCAGAGCTGGCGAGGACCCGCCTGAGGATTCGGTCGTTGGGAGTTGGGCGACGTCATGGGCGGGGATTGCCAGTGAGGAGGACGTAATTGCTTTGCAGCTCAGTATACTGACCCGATCACCCCAGGATAACGTCGTCGATGTACCTCAGTCATTCTGTTTCCCGAGTTGGTTCAGCTGCACGGGTACGGCTCCTGCAGCATTACTAACGATGCCAGACCGTCGCCTGTACAGGGAATTCAGCATTACCACCGGAATCAGAAGCCGTTTGCAGTGACGGGTAGGAGAGAAACTTTGATGATTGCGATGAGATCCAGGCAACACGGTGCGGTTCTGTTTATTTCACTGATTATTCTTTTGGTGCTGACCATTCTGGCAATATCCGGCATGCAGGGCAGCGTGATGCAGGAACGAATGGCGGGCGCCCAGTCCGAGGGTATATCCGCCCTGGAGGCGGCGGAAGACGGAGCCCGAGTGGGAGAGTTATGGGTTAAGGATAATGTGCTCACATTTTCGGATTTTGATAGCACTGGCGGCCTGTACGATCTTCGGGACGAGACTAAGCGCGCGCCCAGCCCCTACGATGAAACGACCTGGACTTCTGAGAAGGTGAAAAGTGGCAATCCGATAGGAGGAGTGACGCCCGTGTATTTTGTCGAGTATCAGGGCCTGGGCTTTGCCGAAGACCAGCTTGCCGACGGAGTTATCGGGGGCTACAACCACGAGAGTGGCGCGGCCAACATTCACGCCTTCAGGGTAGTCGCGAGGGCGGAAGGCCCTTCGGGAAGGGCCCGTCGAATAATTGAAGTGTATTTCACCAAGCAGATTTAAAGTTATGGGAGACATGGCTATGAGCCCTGGCAAATCGAAGATTGCGGCGTTTTTTTTGGGGTTCTGCCTTTCCCTGTCGACTGGGCAGGTGGCAGCGGTTGAAGTCTCTCAATCGCCGCTTTTTGTGAGCAACACGGCGGAACCGAACATTCTGTTCATCCTCGATGACTCGGTCTCGATGACGCTGGGCTTCCTGCCGGATGAATTGGGTAGCCGCATCTCCGGTGAGGGTTCACCGTGTCCGGGTGGCATTTACGCGGGTGTTCTGACCTGCTACGTCCCCATCGTCGGTAATAAAGCTGCCGTTTCCCCAGACACCAATCAAATCTACTATGATCCGGATGTGACGTACGCGCCGCCTCTAATGCCTGATGGCACGCCTTTTCCGCCCTCAGATTATCTTGAAGCACCGGTAGATGGGTATGATGTTGAAATTGTTTCGGCTGATCCACTGACTGATCCACTGACCCTAGAAAACCGCTCCGAGAAAGTGAATTTAGCCGACAACTATCGCGCAATCATGGATACCCGTTTTCGGCAGGAGACGGTCTGTATCAACGGTGCCTTCAGGCTCGAATCCAATGGAAATATATGTCCGTCCGGTACTCCGGTCGATCTCGTCGGTTATGTCATTGGCGATGCAAATCCTTCAGGGGTCAGCGGCATCGGCGGCTTCTATTTTAAAAGAAAGCTTGACGGCATACCTGATGGGGTCGATTGTGCGGCGACCTTCCCCGACGACGCGTGTTTCGAGAGAGTATCGATAGGCGCAGCGGAGGAAACAAATTTTGCCAACTGGTTTTCTTACTACCGCAATCGCCAACTTCTGAGTCGTGCCGGGATTACTGAGGCCTTTTTTGATCAGTCCGAGAATCTGCGCCTTGGTTATGGCGCCCTGAACAGCTCGGGCACCCTCATTGACGGTGTGCAACCTTTTGTCGGCGCTTCAAAAACCGATTTTTTTTCATGGTTGCAGGGTGCGGAGGTCATAGAAGGCGCCGACGCCATCGAAAGCACGCCTTTACGCAAGGCGTTGCAGGACGCGGGCGACTATTTCAGTCGCACTCCCAACACCGTGGGCAACAACCCCTGGCGGACAAATCCGGAAAGCGGGGAAAACCCCGAGTATCTGGAATGCCGGCAGAGCTTCGCCGTTCTCATGACAGACGGAGATTGGAATGGCAGCAGCCTCACCGACGTGGGAAACTCGGACGGCGTGAGCGGAGTTTCAATAAACGGTCCCAGCGGTCGAAGTTACCAATACGGACCTAGCGATCCGTTCCAAGATGGGGTACCTGGCACCCTGGCCGACGTTGCCATGGCGTACTGGAAGAATGACCTTCAGCCAGAAATTGCGAACAGGGTGCCAGCGTCGGCGCGGAATCCCGCGTTTTGGCAGCACATGACGACCTACGGCGTAGGGTTTGGTGTGATCGGTTTGATTGATCCGGATGTCGCTTTTGATGCCATCGCGAATCCTGATGGTTGGGCTGGTTGGCCTGACCCAACCCCCAGTTCAAAAATTGACGATCTGCTTCACGCATCGGTGAACTCCAGAGGCGGCTTCTTCAGTGCCTCCGACCCGACAACCTTCGGCGATCGGCTCAACGAAACCATCGGCCAGATTACGGAGGCGGTCGGCAGCGCCTCCGGTATTACCTTCGATACGGCGACCCTGGAACAGGATTCCCTGCTGTTTTCGGCCCGGTTTGATTCGCGTTACTGGGACGGCGATCTCGACGCCCGGCCGCTGATTTTTAACCCGGGTGATGATGAACCGACCATTGGCGCACCGGAGTGGTCCGCTGCCGATAAACTCGATGCCAGGGACTACACCAGCCGTTTTATAGCAACATACAACGGTGCGGCGGGGGTGCCTTTCCTCTGGGATAGCTTGACGGACACCCAGAAGGCGGATCTTTCTTTCGGTGAGGCACCACAATCGGATGCTGCGCTGGCATTGGGCACAGCTAGACTGGCGTTTCTGCGGGGAAAGCGGTTCGAGGAAGGAGGCGATTTCCGAGTGCGAGGAAGCCGGCTCGGTGACATAGTGCATTCGACCCCTGTAAGAGTGTCTGATCCGGCGAGTGGTTGGCCGGACACTGACCTTTTTGGCGAACTGAACAATCGATATTCAGACTTTAGGGCCGCAAACGTAGGTCGAACACCCGTGATTTACGTTGGGGCAAACGATGGAATGTTGCACGGCTTCAAGGCGACGGTAGATGGTGGGGATGAACTGATGGCCTATGTCCCCGGATCGGTGTATTCCGATACGGCCTCACAGGGCCTGCATCAGCTGACCAGCACCGGCTATATTCATAAGTACTATGTCGATCTATCTCCATTGGTAAGTGATGTTTTCACGAAAGGAAGAACGGCCGACGGGACTATAACCAGCGCCCAGGACTGGAGAACCGTCCTGTTCGGCGGTCTGAGGGCCGGAGGGCGCGGAGTCTTTGCGCTCGACATCACCGACCCGACCAAATTCAATGAGACTTCTGCGGGACAGCTGGCTCTATGGGAGTTTACCGCCGATCCCTCGGATGCCGTCAATCCCTCCCAGGAGCTCATTGACTCCGACGCGCTCAGGAAAAACCTTGGCCAGAGCATTCAACCGCCTCAGGTGGCACTGGCAGACTGGGGGAATGGCGATTACCGCTGGACGGCCTTCGTTGCGAATGGTTATAACGCCAAAGACAATGACGGTAACGACATTGATAGCACCGGCTTTTTCATGATCGATATCGAGGGCGGTATCGGCAGCCCTTGGCTGGTAGGAGACAATTTCGAATATATACAATTTTCCAGCGCAGGTGGCGGACTCTCCCCGCTCACTCTATATGATTCCGACGGCGATCGTATTGTGGACCGGATCTATGCTGGAGATACGGCGGGTAGAATGTGGGTTGCAGAAGGCGACAACACTGGGTGGGCTTCTTCATACCGCAGCAGCGGCATCGATTCGCCCCTGTTTACCGCGCCCCTGGTTGGGGACCCTGCGATAAGCCAGGCGATTACATCCGCTCCGATCGTGATCCCGAATGCCGGACAGAAGCCTGCAGGCAACTCGCCGGATACTTACGTGATCTTTGGTACCGGCAAGTATCTGGGTCTTGGCGATATTTCGGATAACCGGCAGCAGGCGGTTTATGCTGTCCGGGACTTAGGGGCCGGTGGTCGTACAGTCGATAATCTTGCCCAGCGCTCGCTTAGGGAGGTTCAGAACTTTGAGGGTGGGGATCTTGACGTTTTGCTATCGGAGGCGGACTCAGCATCAAACGCAACCTCAGACAACCTCGGCTGGTATGTCAATCTGTTTGAGGCCGGTGAGCGGGTAACTCTGGCTCCCCAAGTGCGTGGGCGTTATATCTTTGTAACCAGTATCATTCCGTCGGCGAACCCCTGCGTTGCGGGCGGTGAAAGTCGTTTGATGGCTTTCGGTCTGGATGGCCTCACTCCCGATAAGGCCGTCTTCCTCTCCGCCCTTGGCCCGGTCTCCGCCTTCAAGAAAATTGATGGTATTGCCAATGATCCCGCCTTTCTGGGTGATTTTTTGTTCACCCCGACGTCGGGCGGTGGTGAACCCGACGTCGAGGGTGTGGATGTCGGTAATGTCTCCGACAATCTTGGAAGACAGGGGTGGCAAGAATTGATCGAGGACTGAGGAGCGTTATGGTTTAGGCTTTACTGGGTGTTGCGGGTGCCAGTCTGGTCCCATACAAATTATCATTTCCCTTTAGGCCAGGAGATCAAGTCTTGGTAGAGCTCGGGAAAGGATGAATCGCAAAGGCAAGTGCATAGTCGTCTGGGGCAAAAGATTAAACCGGTCGCGCATGTTTGAGGAGAAGCAGTAATGGTTCCAAGCTATCGGATTGATCGGGGCTTCACGCTGATTGAGTTGATGATTGTCGTTGCTATCATCGGGATCATTGCAACGATTGCTTATCCCTCCTACGTAAGCCAGGTGGAAAGCACCAGGCGAGCTACCGCACAGAGCGAGTTGATGGAACTGGCCCAATGGATGGAGCGCCGGCACACCAATGGTTTCGACTATCGGGAGGATGGAAACGCTCCTACGCTTCCATTCACCAAATCGCCAAGGGAGGGAAGCGCCACTTTTTATAACATTTCGTTTAGTGTTGGTAGCGTCAGTCGGAATTCGTACGTACTTCAGGCCGTTCCGTCCAATGCCCAGGCTAGTGACAAGTGTGGAGCCCTGACGCTATCTTCTACAGGTGCCCGTGGAGCCGCAGCTGCTGACTGCTGGTAATCTGAAGTATTTCAGTTAGGGGCATAATACCGGCGAACCGCTGGCATCTTCTACGATTCCGTCTTCGTTAGAGTCCGTCGCTAACCTTGCCCGACCGCCCATATTGATAATGACCTGAGTGGCTTTGGTGGCGTTTTTGTCGTTTGGGCACCATAAGACGCTGCCTATGGCATGTTTTGCGAAGCCAGTTGCATTAAAACTGAAGTATCTACGATTGGCTGTCTTTCCATGCCATGTGCCGCCTGACAAAGATTGCAGGTGCCTGATTACCGAAGTGCTATCGGTGACTTTTCGTGCTTTGAGGGGATCTCTGAAAGCGGTCACCGGATTCCTCCAGTCTTTGGTGCATTGGCCCGTGTCATCAATAGGGCATAAAGTGACAGTCACAGATTCAGCCACTGCGGTAGAACGCGCAAGATTAATTGCTCCGACCAGATCGTTTACGGCGGATTTCTTGTGGGCTTCATCGACCAGATTGCCCAATGACGGTAGAACTTGACCAGATACGATCACAAAAATGGTTATAACGATTAGCAACTCGATAAGCGTGAAGCCGCGGCTGCAGGTACCGTGTGGATAATTTTTCATTGTTAGACTTCCTTGTTATCTTGAGAGCATCCTGCTCTGAAAGTAAGAATTTTATCAGCAGTTTTGGGGCTTTTGTAAAGTGTTTCTTAATTTGTGATCTCTACCTCACTTCACTCCATCCCCAACTTCTTCAACTTATACCGCAACGCCCTGAAACTGATCCCCAGTCTCTTCGCCGCTGCCGTCTTGTTCCACCGGGTGGCTTCCAGGGCTTTCTCGATGGCCTGGCGCTCGATAGTTTCCAGGTAATTTTCCAGGTCCAGCTCTCCCTCTGGCAACGCTATTGGCTGTGATCCGGTATCACTTGCTGACAGAGTCTGTTCCTCCGGCGCAACCGGGGCGCTGCCCAGTTGGAGTTCAGTGGCGTCGATGTCATCGGAGTCACACAGGGTGAAGGCCCGTTCGAGGATATTTTCCAGTTCCCGGACGTTACCCGGAAAGTCGTAAGTTTGCAGCCGGGCGATGGCGCTGTCGGTCAATCGGGCCGGTTCGCACTCGTAGTCCTGGGCGATGCGCTGGAGGATGTGACTGGCCAGCAGGGGTATATCACCAGCCCTTGCTCTCAGCGGTGGCACCGTGAGCTCTATGACGTTGATTCGGTAAAACAGGTCCTGCCGGAAATGGCCGGACTTGACGAGTTCGTACAGATTCTTGTGGGTCGCGCTCAGAACTCGGATATCGACCGGAAACTCCTTCGACTCGCCCACCGGGCGCACCGCTTTCTCCTGAATGGCCCTCAGCAGTTTCACCTGCATTGCCAGGGGCAAGTCCGCCACTTCGTCCAGAAACAGGGTACCGCCGTTAGCCGAGCGAAAGAGACCGTCTTTGTTGTCTATCGCGCCCGTGAAGCTGCCTTTCTTATGGCCGAAGAATTCGCTTTCCATCAATTCGGAGGGGATGGCGCCGCAGTTGACGGCGATAAACGAGCCTTCGTGGCGGGGCCCTTGTAGATGAATCATTCGGGCCACGAGCTCCTTGCCGCTGCCGGATTCTCCGCTGATAAAAACCGGCGCCTGGCTGCGGGCAAGTTTGCGGGTTTGCTTGCGCAGCCACTGGATTTCAGCGGAGGTGCCCAGCAGCAGGCCTGGCTCGTCCGGCTCACTGATATTGTTGCCAATCGGTTCGGAAAGCTTGAGTGCGCTGTTGACCAGCTCCCTGAGTCGCGGGAGTTCCACCGGCTTGGAGACAAAATCAAATGCGCCGGCCTTGAGCGCTTCGATGGCGGTGTCCATGCTGCCATAAGCCGTAATCACGGCAGCGGGCGTATTGGGACAATGCTGTTGAATCCATTGCACCAGCTCAATGCCATTGCCATCGGGAAGGTTCATGTCGGTCAGGCATAGGTGCACCGTTTCGGCACCAAGCAGCGCTTTAGCCGATGTCACGTCGGCGGCGGTGTGCGTGGTAATGCCCATGCGGCCCAGGGTGATCTCAAGTAAATCCCGAATATCCGGTTCGTCGTCAACAATCAGCGCTGTGTATCTGGTCATCCGTTACAATCTCGTGCGTGTTGTTTGTGGATCCGGGCGTAAAACGCCAAGCCTGCCTATGCTATATAAGCCGACCGTGGTGGGCAAAGGTAATCCTGAAGCAGCAACCGGGTTGGCCGTTTTCAAGCAGGGCCAGGTGGGCCTGATTAGACTCGCACAGTTCCCGGGCCAGATAAAGGCCGAGGCCGGTGCCGCTTTTGTCCGTGGTGTAAAAGGGTTCGAACACGGAACCGCGCTGCTCCTGGCTGATGCCTGGGCCGTGGTCCCGGATATCGAGAAAGGCTCGCTCACCGTCAGCCGTGGCGCCGGCGGTGATCTCAATGTGGGGTTTGCCGGAGTGGGATTGGCTGTAACGAAGGCCGTTATCACAGAGATTGATCAAAACCTGTTCCATTTGACTGCGATCGAAGCGGGCGAGGGGTAAATTCTGCCCGATGTTAAGCCCAATGCTGCTCGGTTGTTGATAACTGGCGTTGACCGTTTGTCGGTAATCCTCGCAGAACTCCTCCAGCCACGCTGCCAGATCAACCAGTTCACTGACCACCGGCTGGCGCCGGGACAGGTCGAGTACATTTTCGATAATGCCGTTCACCCGGCGGGAGTGGCGCTGAATGATGTCGAGCATTTTACGGTCGCCATCGTCCAGGTGTCGCGATTCTGCCATCAGCTGGGCTGCGTGGCTTATGGCGCCCAGCGGATTGCGTATTTCATGGGCGATGCCGGCAGTGAGTCGACCCAGGGAGGCCAGTTTCATTTGCTGGGCCTGTTGGGTGACTTTGCCGATGTCTTCAATGAATACCAGAATCTGATCCCCTCGCTCCTGGTGGAGTCGCGTAAAGTTGGCCTGAATCATTGGCGACAGCGGGCTGACCTGAAAAGGTTCGGCTCGGCTCAGGGGGTTTTGCAACCATTGTTCAAGGCCACGTCTCAGGGGCAGCGGCATCGGGTTACCCCGGGCAGCGGGAGAATTATGGTTGGGCTGGTTGCTGCCGGATAGCAGCTCGTTGGCGGCGGCATTGGCAAGCCGTATCTGGCCGAACCGGTCGGTCACCAGTATGCCGGTGCGCATTCTCTGGATAATCTGACGGTTGATCTGCTCAAGCTCCATGATGCTGAGCGCCCGGGAGCTGGCGAGTTCTTCACTTCGGACCATACGGCGGGTGATATTCTGCAGCACGAAAGCGGCGGCGAAATAGAGAAGCCCGAGAGAACCTGCTCTGACAATGTCATCAGCACCCTGGTCCATCGTCAGGGCAGACCAGCTGGAAATGCCCAGCGAGCAGATGGCGGCGAGTGCCGCGTAGAAGATGCCCATTCGGCTGGGGGTCAGGATGTTGCCGGCGGCAACTGTTACGATCACCAGATTGGCCAGCCCGCTGGAAATCCCGGTGCTGAAGAGCAGCAGCCCGTGCATGATCACCACGTCCATAAGGATGGACCACACAACATGGCGCTGCTGGGGTTTGAAACCTGCCACCATCAACAACGCTATGAACAGGTTCAGCGCCAGATAGCTGACGACGCTGGCCTGATAGTAATCCAGCATGCGGTAGCGGCTATCAACCCCGTCCAGATCCACAAACAGCAGTACGACCAGGACGAGGCTGACGACCAGTCGGTATTGATTGTAGATGCGGAACAGGCGGCCGCGCTGGTCCTGTTTTTCCGAGCTCTGCCATAAAGTGTCGTCGGGCGGACGCGTCTCAGCCATGGGGGTGGTTCTATCCGGTTGAAGTCAGTGGGCCCAAAACGGGAAATCCAGCGAGTGACAGGGTTATAATAGCCTTTTAACGGCAACAAGTTACAGGAGCAGAGTATGTCCGCACCGTCCGATGTCCAGCCCAACGCCGGTTCACCGATCAACCTCAGGGTGGTCATGGCACAGCTGGACTTTCTTGTTGGCGACATACCCGGGAACACCCGAACCGTGATTGAGGCGGCGCACCGGGCCGAGGACGAATACAGCGCCGATATTGTGGTGTTTCCGGAACTTTGCCTGACGGGCTACCCGCCCGAAGACCTGCTGTTGCGGCCCAGCCTTGATCCCAGAATTCACACCGCGGTGGAGGAGTTGCTGGCAGAATCGTTTACCTCCACCCTGGTGGTTGGCCTGCCCATCCGCGAGGGTGGGTTGCTTTATAACGGCGCCGTGGTGATTTCAGGTGGTCGGGTTGTTGACCGTTACTTCAAACAATTTCCCCCGAACTATCAGGTCTTTGACGAAAAACGCTACTTTGCCGCCGGTCACCGGACCTGCGTGATGGATATCAAAGGCGTTACCGTCGGGCTTACGGTGTGCGAGGACCTCTGGAGTGACGGCCCTGTGGAAGCCGCGGCTGCCGCCGGTGCCCGGTTGATTCTGAACCTGAACGCGTCCCCCTACGATATCGGTAAGCAGGCCCGACGCAAGGCACTGTTGGAGCGCAAAGCGAGGGCCAGTCAGGTCAGCATTGTGTACGCCAACCTGGTCGGGGGGCAGGACGAGCTGATTTTCGATGGCGGCTCCATGGTGTTTGATCATTCCGGCGTGCTGGCAATGGAGGCACCGCAGTTCAGTGAAGGGCTGTATCCGGTGGATTTTGTCAGTGAGCACCATTGCCAGCCGGTATCCCAGCCTTCCTTGCCGGAGCCCTCGCTGGAACAGAATGTCTACAGTGCCCTGGTACTGGGTGTGCGGGATTACGTCAATAAAAACGGCTTCAAGTCCGCGGTGCTGGGGCTTTCGGGGGGTATCGACTCTGCCTTGACACTTGCGATCGCGGTGGATGCCCTGGGTCCCGACCGCGTCAGGGCGGTAATGATGCCGTTCCGGTACACCTCCAGCATGAGCCTGGAGGACGCCGAAGCGGAAGCACTTAGCCTGGGGGTACAATACGATGTGTTCTCCATCGAGCCAATGTACGACGCCTTCATGACTGCCCTGGCAGAACCTTTCGAGGGCACCACGCCGGACACCACTGAGGAGAACCTGCAGGCCCGCCTCCGTGGTGTGTTGCTGATGGCATTATCCAACAAGTTTGGCTCACTGGTGCTGACGACGGGTAACAAAAGCGAAATGGCGGTCGGTTATTCGACACTTTATGGTGACATGGCAGGCGGTTTTGATGTGCTCAAGGATGTGCCTAAAACCCTGGTGTTCCGGCTGTCAAACTATCGCAATACCGTGTCGCCGGTGATTCCCGAACGGGTAATTACACGGCCACCGTCAGCAGAACTGGCGCCGGACCAGAAAGACGAGGACAGCCTGCCGGGGTATGACGTGCTGGACAGGATTCTGAATCTCTATGTTGAACGGGACTACAGTGCCGATGCCATTATTGCGGAGGGTTTTGACCGGGAGGACGTGTTGCGCGTGACAAGACTGGTGGATATCAACGAGTACAAGCGCCGCCAGGCCCCGATCGGTGTTCGGATTACCGAACGAGGCTTTGGCAAGGACCGGCGCTATCCCATCACGAATGGCTGGAAAATTGGCAACTGAACGGCTGGTCTGCGGCTACTCGTCGCCCATCAGCCCGAAAGTGACCACGCTGCTGAGCGAGCGATCTTCACGGTTGAGCAGGCTGGGCTGAAACTTCATCTCGTCGTCAAAGGCGTCGCTGTCGGGATAGTTCAGGGCAAGTAGCTGGATCGCGTCATTCGCTGCTTTTTTCAAATCCATGAACTGATAGGTTTCTGCCAGAATAATCAGCGCCGTTTCGACCGAGGGCGTGGTTGAGAAATTCTCCACCACATACCGCGCCCGATTGTTGGCAGCTACGTAGGCTTCCCGTTTGATGTAGTATTGAGCCGCGTGAATCTCCAGCGCCGCCATCCGGTTACGGACGGCCACCATGCGCTGCCGGGCATCAGGCGCATATTCGCTGCCGGGATACCGGTTGAGCAGCTCCGAGAAATCCCGGAACGCCTGCAACTGTTCGCCCGGGGCGCGTTCAGAGGGATCAATCGGGAAATAGCGTGCAGCCAGACTCAGGTCGAGATTGTAGGACGCAAGCCCTCTCATATACATCGCGTAGTCGGCATGTTCGCTTTGCGGATTCAGGCGCAGGAAGCGGTCTGCAGCTGCGCGGGCGCCTTCCAGGTCAAGATTCTGGTAGCGTGAGTAGATCAGGTCGAGCTGCGCCTGTTCGGCATAACGGCCGAACGGGTAGTAGGTTTCGAGAAAGTCCAGATTGCGCTCGGCTTCATTGAAGTTGCCGGATCTCATGGCGGAACGGGCATTGTCATAATAGGTTTCTTCCGGCAACACTTCCTCCTGTTGATTGGAGGCACACGCAGCCATCAGTAGAAAAGTGGCCAGTAGTAGTAATCGAAAACCTGATCTCATGCCGGAATCCCGTATAATGAAGGCAACTGCCAAATGGTTCGCCATTGTAGCTAGGATAGTGCCCGATGTGCAGGGGCGATTCAAAATCACTCAGCTATTCTTTCGGCTATTCCTTAAATAGGTAACACTCATCAACGCCTTGGGGCCTGAATGACCTCCGATAACCGGATTATTGCGGATTTTTCCATACCACCCGAGCTCAGCGACCATCGCCTTGATCAGGCGGCGGCTGAGTTGATGCCTGAACATTCCCGCTCACGCCTGCAAACGTGGATCAGGAGTGGCGCCCTGACGGTTAACAGCGAGCAGAGAAAACCACGGGACAAGGTCATGATGGGCGACCAGCTGCATCTTGATGCAGAGCCTGAGGCCCAGGTTACCTGGCAGGCGGAGTCCATCACGCTGGATATCGTCTATGAAGACGAGCACCTGCTGGTAATCAACAAACCTGCGGGGCTGGTGGTGCACCCGGCGGCGGGCCATGCCGACGGTACGTTGGTCAACGCGTTGCTGCATTATGCTCCGGAAGTGGAAAATCTCCCCCGGGCGGGCATTGTGCACCGGCTGGATAAAGATACCTCAGGGGTGATGGTGGTGGCGCGAAGCCTCATTGCTCATACGTCGCTGGTCGATCAACTCCAGACCCGCACCATGGGTCGTGAATACGAGGCTGTTGCCATCGGCACCATGACCGGGGGCGCGACGGTAGACGCGCCCATTGGCCGTCATCCCCGGGAGCGCAAGAAGATGGGCGTGGTGCCCTCGGGCAAACCGGCAGTGACTCACTATCGGGTGCTGGAGCGTTTTGCTGCCCATACCTTTATACACTGCAAACTCGAAAGCGGGCGTACTCACCAGATCCGGGTTCACCTTGCCCACGTGCGTCACCCACTGGTTGGTGACCAGATGTATGGCGGACGGCCGCGACTGCCCAAGGGCAGTACGGAAACCCTGAGAACGATGCTTGCCGGATTCCAGAGACAGGCGCTTCATGCCCGCACGCTGACACTTGATCATCCGGAAACGGGCGAAACGCTCTCATGGAGTGTACCCCTGCCGGAAGACATGCAGAATTTACTGGCGGCGTTGCGCCAGCACGTTCAGGACGTGAAGAACAATGCCCTCTGAATTGCCGGTGATCCAGCCGGACTGGCCAGCTCCGGAAGGGGTCCGCGCCATGGTGACAACCCGCCTGGGCGGTGTCAGCGAGCCGCCCTGGAATACGCTCAACCTTGGTGCTCATGTGGGGGATGATCCCGCCCATGTGGCCGAGAACCGTGGCCGGCTTTGCCGGGCCGCGAAACTCTCCTCGCAACAGTTCGGCTGGCTGGAGCAGGTTCACGGTAACCGGGTCGTCGAATTACCCGTGGTGAATGCGCCACCCGCTGACGCCAGCATCAGTCGCCGCACGGGCGAGGCCTGCGTGATCATGACAGCAGATTGTTTGCCGGTATTGTTCTGTGATGATCGGGGCACCAGGGTGGGTGCAGCTCATGCGGGTTGGCGGGGGCTGTGTAATGGCGTGCTGGAAAAGACGGTAGCCGCACTTGGCGAACCGGGCACATTGATGGCATGGCTGGGGCCAGCGATCGGGCCGCGCCATTTCGAAGTAGGCCCCGAGGTACGTGAGGCGTTTCTGGCAAAAAGTCCCATCGCCTCACAAGCCTTTACTGCATCCGGTGCAAGACCGGGGCATTTCATGGCCGATATTTACCAGCTTGCCCGCCAGAGGCTTGCTGACGCTGGCGTCTCCCGGGTATACGGGGGGCAGTTTTGTACGGTCTCTGACCCCGAGCGTTTTTATTCCTTTCGCCGCGACGGCCAGACCGGTCGAATGGCCAGTCTCATCTGGCTTCATTGATCAGCGTCAAGTTTCTGACTGACGGAGCCTCCCCCCGCTTGAAGTCCCTCGCAGCGCCCCTACATTAAGTATCAAAGCAGCAAGAAACGCTCCACGATCGGGGCGTCCGGTTTTGCGAACTTGATATCAGGAAGCCGAAAAAATGAGAATTGATAAACTCACCAGCCGTCTGCAGACCGCGTTGTCCGAAGCGCAATCCCTGGCCGTTGGCAAGGATCACAACTTTATTGAGCCGGTGCATTTGATGCAGGCACTGCTCGACCAGGAGGGCAGTGGTCTCAAGCCGTTGATCAGGCAGGCCGGTGCCGAGCCGGGCCGCCTTCGGCTGGCGATCGCCCAGGAGATTGAAGCCCTGCCCGAGGTAAAGGGTTCCGCCGGTGACGTCGCCATGTCGAATGATATGGGTCGGTTGTTCAACATCGCCGACAAATTGGCGCAAAAACGCAAGGACCAGTTCATTTCCAGCGAGCTGATGCTGTTGGCGGCCCTGGAAGACCGGGGATCTTTGGGGCGGGTTCTGCGGGAGCAGGGTCTCGGTAAAGAATCTCTCGAAAAGGCCATCGATGCCGTGCGGGGCGGGGAGGCGGTTAACGATCCCGGAGCCGAAGAAAACCGCGAGGCATTGTCCAAGTACACCATTGACCTGACCGAACGTGCCGAAGCCGGCAAACTGGACCCGGTTATCGGGCGGGATGACGAAATCCGTCGTACCATCCAGGTGCTTCAGCGCCGTCGCAAGAATAATCCGGTGCTGATCGGCGAGCCCGGCGTTGGTAAAACTGCCATTGTCGAGGGCCTGGCCCAACGCATCGTCAACGGTGAGGTGCCCGATGGTCTCAAGGATAAGCGGGTACTGTCGCTGGATATGGGATCGCTGATTGCTGGCGCCAAATTCCGCGGGGAGTTTGAAGAGCGGCTGAAAGCCCTGTTGAATGAACTCTCCAAACAGGAAGGACAGATCATCCTGTTCATCGACGAAATTCACACCATGGTCGGCGCCGGTAAAGCCGAGGGTTCCATGGATGCGGGTAACATGCTCAAGCCGGCACTGGCCCGCGGCGAACTTCACTGCGTGGGGGCCACGACCCTGGATGAATACCGACAGAATATTGAAAAGGACGCGGCCCTTGAGCGCCGGTTCCAGAAGGTCCTGGTAAACGAACCCACCGAAGAAGACACCATAGCCATTCTGCGTGGGCTCAAAGAGCGCTATGAAGTACATCACGGAGTTGAAATTACCGATGGCGCCATCATCGCTGCCGCTCGGTTATCCCATCGGTACATCGCCGACCGTCAGCTGCCGGATAAGGCAATTGATCTGATTGATGAGGCTGGCAGCCAGATTCGTATGGAGATGGATTCCAAACCGGAGCCACTGGACCGCTTGGAGCGACGACTGATTCAGCTGAAAATCGAGCGTGAGGCATTAAAGAAAGAAACCGATGCCAATTCCATAAAACGCCTGGATGAACTGAAAGAAGTCATTGTCAAGGTCGAGCGTGAGTATGCCGATCTTGAAGAAATCTGGAATACCGAGAAAGCGGCACTTCATGGCTCCCAAAAGATCAAGAGCCAGTTGGAGCAAGCCAGAATTGATCTGGAAAACGCTCGCCGGGCTGGAGATTTGGGCAAAATGTCCGAGCTTCAGTACGGCCGTATTCCGGAACTTGAGCGGCAGCTCGATATGGCCAGTCAGGCCGAGATGATGGAGATGACACTGCTCCGCAACCGGGTAACCGACGAGGAGATCGCCGAAGTGGTCTCCAAGTGGACCGGCATTCCAGTATCGAAAATGCTGGAAGGCGAGCGGGATAAACTGATGCGTATGGAGGAGGCGTTGCACGCCCGGGTAATCGGCCAGGACGAAGCGGTCGAGGCCGTGGCCAATGCGGTGCGCCGGTCCCGTGCAGGGCTGTCGGATCCTGCCAGGCCCAACGGCTCGTTCATGTTCCTGGGCCCGACGGGCGTAGGTAAAACCGAGTTGTGCAAGGCGCTGGCAGCCTTCCTTTTTGACACCGAAGAGGCCATGGTGCGGATCGATATGTCCGAGTTCATGGAGAAGCATTCCGTGGCGAGACTGATTGGCGCACCTCCGGGCTATGTGGGGTATGAGGAGGGCGGCCATCTGACCGAGGTTGTTCGACGTCGGCCCTATTCCGTGCTGTTGTTGGATGAGGTGGAGAAAGCCCATCCGGATGTTTTCAATATTCTGTTGCAGGTGCTGGACGATGGGCGTCTGACCGATGGCCAGGGCCGGACGGTGGATTTCCGCAATACGGTTATCGTGATGACCTCAAACCTTGGCTCCGACATCATTCAGGCCAAAGCGGGTGAGGAGAATTACGAGAGTATGAAACGGGCCGTCCTGGAAGTGGTCGGTACCCACTTCCGGCCCGAGTTCATTAACCGGGTTGATGAGGTCGTGGTATTCCATCCGTTGGCAGAAAGCCAGATCCAGAGCATTGCCAAAGTCCAGGTAGAGTTACTGAACAAGCGTCTGAAAGAGCAGGAAATGTTACTGGTGCTGGATGAGCCTGCAATGGCCATGCTGGCAGCAGTCGGTTATGACCCGGTCTACGGTGCCCGGCCTCTCAAGCGGGCAATTCAGCGGCTGATCGAGAACCCGTTATCCCAGAGCCTGCTGCGAGGTGATTTTGTTTCCGGTGATGTGATAACGGCAACGGTCGAAGACCACAAACTGGTGTTCGTGAAAGGCCAGGCCTGAGGTAGTGTTCTGGTAGTAAGACAAAAACGGCGCCTCCTGAGGCGCCGTTTTTGTTGAAGTCAGATGCAGCTTCGAAAACTGCGCAGCGTTTATTCGGCTTCGGGGCTGCAGTTGTCGTCTGCAATTTGCCGGAATTTCTGGCGCTGCTCCTCGATTTCTTCCGGCGCCAAATAGCGTTGTTCACCGTTATCTTCTACCCGGATCCGGGCATTCGAGTTGATCACTTTCAGGTTACTTTGCGCGGTTTCGCAATTTGCCTTGCGCTGTTTCTGTCGGGCTTCTTCAACGGCTGACAGGTTGGCACGCTCGGCCCGTTCTCCCCGTGAGTCGTCAATCGCCCGAACCTGTTCTTGCGCGCTTAGGGTCTGCCCGCCTGAATTGGTGGATCCGGTTTTGATGTTGACCGGCTCCGACTTTATGCCTGCGGGTTGGCGATCACCAAAGTGGGGAATGCCATTGTCATCGATCCACTTGTACACGGATGCTGCCGATGTAAGGGCGGGCGCCACAATCAGCATAATAGACAGTACAACAGTTTTGATTATCATGAATCCACTCACAAGGATGTTGGCTGAAAACGACCTACAAATCAGGCCAATGCGCAGAGCTTCCTCTATAGTGCCATTAATAGTGCCATTCGGTTTTCAGATTTTCCCAAGCTTAGTTCAAAAATTGGTATAAATGAACGTGTTCAACAGCGCTAAACGGTAAGGGAATGTTGTGCTCGCTATTGACAGGGAGTTTCCCGCTGTCAAAATTACCGATTGCCTGAAAGCAGGGGCTAATACGGCAGGCAACCCCGAGCAGTATTCCCCATTGATTACCACACTGAACGCTCTGTGTCTTGCACACGGAAATGGTTGCATTCGTTTGTAACCCGTTGATTGGCCGTCCTCCGTAACCCTCAGGAGAGCACGGTTGGCCAGGAGACAACCTCTCGTCTAATGGTGTGGCAGAACATCCGGCAGAGCTTTCACAAGAAGCTTTTGCGTCGGGTATCCAGGCAACCGGGAGAGTTCCCGGCACATTCACTCGCAATAGAGGGTATTTAAACGTGGAGCTATTGTCTGGCGCCGACATGCTGATTCGATCCCTTCAGGATGAAGGCATTGAATACATTTACGGCTATCCGGGTGGGGCGGCATTGCATATATATGACGCGCTGTTCCGGCAAGATAAAGTCAAACACATTCTGGTTCGTCACGAGCAGGCTGCAGTCCATATGGCTGACGGCTATGCCCGCGCAACCGGAAAACCGGGCACCGTGCTGGTTACTTCGGGTCCCGGCGCAACCAACACGATTACCGGTATCGCAACCGCCTTCATGGATTCCATCCCGATGGTCATTCTGTGCGGTCAGGTTGCCTCTACGCTGATTGGTGAGGACGCCTTCCAGGAGACCGATATGATTGGCGTCTCCCGGCCAGTGGTGAAACATAATCTCAGCGTGCGCCACCCCGATGAAATTCCGGAAGTGGTGAAAAAAGCCTACTACATTGCAGCGACAGGGCGCCCGGGGCCGGTAGTGATCGATATTCCCAAGGATATGACCACGCCGAACGAGCGGTATGAGTACCAGTATCCCAAGAAAATGAAGCTGCGCTCCTATAACCCGGCCATCCGCGGCCACGCCGGTCAGATCAAGAAAGCTGTCGATATGATGGTGGCGGCCAAGCGTCCGATCATTTATGCCGGCGGTGGCGTGGTTCTGGGCAAGGCTTCGGAGCAGCTGATCGAGCTTGCCCACATGCTCGGATTTCCGGTTACCAACACCCTGATGGGGATCGGAGGCTTCCCGGCTTCCGACAAGCAGTCTATCGGCTGGCTGGGAATGCATGGCACCTACGAATCAAACATGGCTATGCACCATTCCGACCTGATCCTCTGCGTCGGTGCGCGGTTTGATGACCGAGTGACCAATGCCACCGAGAAGTTCTGTCCCGGTGCTCGCATTGTCCACATCGATATTGATCCGGCATCAATCTCCAAGACCATCAATGCGGATGTTCCCATTGTGGGTCCGGTGGATTCCGTGTTGAAAGAGATGATCGGACTGGTCAGGGAAAACTCTGTCAAACCTGATGAGGAGGCGCTAATAGCCTGGTGGAAGCAGATTGATGAATGGCGTGCCTTCCACGGTATGCGCTATGAAAAAAGCGATACCTACATCAAGCCGCAGGAAGTTATCGAGGCAGTCTGGCGTCTTACCAACGGTGATGCTTATGTCACCTCCGATGTTGGCCAGCACCAAATGTTTGCAGCGCAGTACTACAAATTTGACAAGCCTAACCGCTGGATTAACTCGGGTGGCCTGGGAACCATGGGCTTTGGGCTTCCGGCGGCCATGGGTATCAAGCTCAACTTCCCTGAACACGAAGTCGTTTGTGTGACCGGGGAGGGCAGCATCCAGATGAACATCCAGGAACTGTCTACCTGCAAGCAATACAATCTGCCAGTTAAAATCGTCAACCTGAACAATCAGGCGTTGGGGATGGTGAAGCAATGGCAGGATATGAATTATGAGTCCCGTCACTCCCAGTCCTACATGGATTCGTTACCGGATTTCGTCAAGCTTGCCGAGGCCTATGGCCACGTTGGCATCCGGATCGATAAAAAAGAAGACCTTGAGCCGATGCTCAAGAAGGCCTTCGCGATGAAAGACAAGCTGGTGTTCCTCGATATCTATGTTGATCCCCATGAGCACGTTTACCCCATGCAGGTAGCACGCGGGTCGATGAAAGATATGTGGCTCAGCAAAACGGAGAGGGTCTGACACCATGCGTCGCATCATATCTGTATTGCTGGAAAATGAGCCGGGAGCGCTGTCTCGGGTTGTAGGACTGTTCTCCCAGCGCAACTACAACATCGAGACGCTCACGGTAGCCCCAACGGAAGATGAGACTTTGTCACGTCTGACCGTGACCACGTCCGGCTCTGATAAGGTTATCGAGCAGATTACCAAGCAATTGAACAAGCTGATTGAAGTGGTCAAGTTGGTGGATCTCACCGAAGGCGCCCACATCGAGCGTGAGCTCATGTTGATCAAGCTCAAGGCCACCGGGTCCCAGCGAGCTGAAATCAAGCGAACTGTGGATGTCTTTCGCGGCCAGATTGTTGACGTCACCACATCGGTTTACACCGTTCAGTTAGCCGGCAACAGCGACAAGCTGGATGCGTTTATACAGGCGGTCGGCACGGCGGGTGTACTTGAGGTTGTGCGTTCCGGGGTCTCCGGCATTGCCCGTGGCGAAAAAGTACTGAGTTTGTAACGCTCCCAGTGAGCTTATTCTTTCTACTGACCGCAAGGTCAGATAACGAAAACAGAGGCTAGTTATGCAAGTTTATTACGACAAAGATTGTGATCTCTCCATTGTCCAGGGCATGAAAGTCGCGATTGTGGGTTACGGCTCACAGGGTCACGCGCACGCCAACAACCTGAAAGAATCCGGTGTTGAGGTTGTGGTTGCCTTGCGCGAAGGTTCCTCCTCGGCTGCCAAGGCCCAGGCGTCTGGCCTAACGGTCAAGAGCGTCGCTGCCGCGTCGAAGGAAGCTGACATCGTCATGATGCTGGCACCTGATGAAAACCAGAAGGCCATTTACGAAGGCGAAATCGAGCCGAACCTGAAGCAGGGCGGTGTTTTGGCTTTTGCCCATGGTTTCAACGTGCATTACAACCAGATTGTTGCCCGTAAAGACCTGGACGTCATTATGATTGCTCCCAAGGCACCGGGTCACACGGTTCGCACCGAATTCACCCGTGGCGGTGGTATTCCTGATCTGATTGCCATCCATCAGGATGCATCAGGCAATGCGAAGAACGTTGCTCTGTCCTATGCCAGTGCCATTGGCGGCGGCCGTACCGGTATTATCGAAACGACCTTCCAGGATGAGACCGAGACCGATCTGTTCGGCGAGCAGGCCGTGTTGTGCGGTGGTACTGTTGAGTTGGTGAAAGCGGCGTTTGAAACGTTGACTGATGCTGGCTACGAGCCGGAGATGGCTTACTTCGAGTGTCTGCACGAACTCAAGCTGATTGTTGATCTGATGTACGAGGGCGGTATCGCCAACATGAACTACTCGATTTCCAATAACGCGGAATTCGGCGAGTACGTCACCGGACCGGAAATCATCAACGAGCAGTCCAGGGACGCGATGCGTAATGCGCTCAAGCGTATCCAGAGTGGCGAGTACGCCAAGATGTTCCTGCAGGAAGGTCACACCAATTATCCGTCCATGACAGCGCGTCGTCGTCACAACGCTGAACATCCGATTGAAATCGTCGGTGGAAAGTTGCGTGCCATGATGCCGTGGATATCAGCCAACAAGATCGTCGACAAAGAAAAGAACTGAGCCGGTTGGTTTTGAGAGAAGCGCGGCCCAAGGGCCGCGTTTTTCGTTATGGGGCCCGCTCAGATAAAGTTTATTGATTGCGTTATAATGCACCGACATGAATTTCAGGAAGGATGCCATGACAGAGAACAAAGATGAATCTGCGCAAGCAGCCACGCCTGAGCAGGAAATAGCGCACGGCGAAGTTGTGGAAGAAGAGTTGGTTGAAGGGACGCCGGTCCGTAGAAGGGGGATATATTTGCTGCCGAACGCATTGACCACGGCATCTTTATTCTCCGGCTTTTACGCCATTGTATCCGCTGCCAATGGTGTTTTTGATAATGCTGCCATTGCTATATTCATCTCGATGATCCTCGATGGGCTGGATGGCCGCGTTGCGAGGATGACGAATACACAAAGCAAATTCGGCGAAGAATATGACAGCCTTGCTGATATGGTTGCTTTTGGCGTGGCGCCGGGACTGGTGGCCTTTTTCTGGTCGTTGAATGGGCTTAACCAGTTTGGCTGGGCCATTACTTTTATCTATGTGGCAGGTGCCGCTTTACGTCTTGCCAGATTCAACACCCAGATCGGCTCGGTGGATAAGAAATTCTTTGTGGGGTTGCCAAGCCCTTCTGCTGCGGCTGCTGTTGCAGGCCTGGTCTGGTGTTTTCATGCCTATGAGCCGTCCACCTGGCTTACGCTGCTGACCATCATTGTGGTGGGGGCCTCGGGAGTACTGATGGTGAGCAACGTGCTTTACCGAAGCTTTAAAGACCTCGACCTGCGAGGTCGCGTGCCGTTTGCTACTATTCTGATTGTTGTGCTGGCGTTTGTAGTGATAGCGCTGGACCCGGCGACCGTGCTGTTTGCAGTTTTCCTGATTTATGCCTTGTCCGGCCCATTTAGTGCACTGACAAGGAAATCTCGTCGTGCGCCAGGGGTTTCAAAGTGAGCGTTTGTTTTCCGCAAGGGTGATTAGTCAGGTAATGCGCTTTTTATGGGTGTTTTTTGTGCAGATTGGTTGTTGAGTAACCGGCGCTGTAGGCACAAACCGAAATAATTGGCAAAGAGTTCAAATCCCCGTTGACACTGAGGTGGGTGTCTGTAGAATGCGCATCTCGCTTGGGGGACAAGGCCGGAAGGGCCAGCCGCCAAGCGGGTGTTAAGCGGTTGAATTGGTTATTATTAAACGATTCAAAATA
>NZ_VZZZ01000006.1 GCF_009193265.1 Marinobacter changyiensis | reverse complement strand
GTCCTCTCGGCTTTGCATGAGTCTTTTCCTTTCAGGTTTCGCCACCTTCAAGAAAAGGCCATGCGGGTCGGGAGGACAATCTATCCTGACAATTTACGGACTTTTAGCACTGTTACTGACAAGATTTCTAGTTGAGCCTTTTGCCAGTGATCAGAAGATAGTGCAACTCATCACTCAAGCAGGAGAGGTACTACTGTTTCAGATCCGAGTGCCGACTAATGACAACCGGCGCGATCATACTATTGAGGCGCTGGAAATTTTGGATGCCATCCTAACAGAGCGATTTGAGCGTCTGACGCGTTTGGCGAAACGCACCTTTGATATGCTGATCGTTCTGGGAAGTTTTGTCGGTAACGAAGGCGAGTGTTTTAACGCGTGCCACGACCTGGATATTTCGGAAGTTCCCCAAGATGTTTGTTTCTCTCGCAGTTCTACCATTCACAATGAGGTGGTCCATCTCACTGGGTGACATCTTGCAGGCCGATCAATCCTATATTATGCGTAGGTTTCACCGGTATTTTTTCTAAGAGCCTGCATAGACCTCGCAAAAATCGCAACCCCGAATGGTAGAGCTATCCTGTGGCCACCATCGCGGTACTTTTAACCGCATTATTGTAGAGATCCTGGAACGATAAGTTCGGGTCAGAAATGTAAAATCGAACATGACAAATAGGCCACAAACGGTAACCGGCATAAGACATATATTTTTTTTTTCGTGATAGCCTCTCAATAAATCATAGTGTTACTGAACCGGCTACCGACTCAGAGGAACAATGCTATCGACGAGCTTTTGACGCGCAAATTGAAACTGGCTGTTACTGGCAAGGTCTGATGCAGGACAAGGCTTTCTATACGCCAAGCCGTTTTCGACCGAGGAGTGCGGAGAATGCCTTCGACATGCAGTCTGGGAGTAGCTGTCCTTTAAAGTGGCGATTGGCTCAAAAGGGAACAGCGGATGGTTACGATCCCTTCCCGAAATTTATTAGTGCATTCGAGAACGCTGTATGACCTTTTACGTGTCGATCAGTTCGTCCTTACGCGCCGGTTTCACCGGCATCTTTGTCTTTCTTGGGGCCTGGATAGGTCTTGAACAAACCGTTACGCCGGATGGTATTGCCATCCTCTGGCCTGCCAACGCGGTACTTCTAACCGCATTATTGATGACATCATGGGAAGAGTGGCCGCTGATAACGTTTGCTGCCCTGATTGCTTTCAGTGCTGCAAGTTTGTCTGCCTCTTTTCCTCTATGGAGCGCGGCCCTGTTTGGCCTGGTTAACCTATTCGAAGTCTTATTCGCCGCTATTCTGATCCGCCGGTTCGCCGGTAAAGAATTTGAATTTCAATCGCTCAGGGGCAACATAGTATTCTTTCTGGCAGCGCCTCTGGTTGCGTGCTCCGTAGCCGCGATATTGGGCGCGGCTATTTATGAAGCCCTTGACCGAACGGAAAACCCCCTCGTGGTGCTCTGGCGGCTCTGGTGGTTTGGCGATGCCGTGGGGCTGGTTCTTCTCACCCCATTGCTGGTGTCCGCCTGGAATGCGGAAATATTCAGAAATCATTTTTTTAGTAAAAAGCGGCTAATGAATTTGGCCGAACTCGCCGTCATATGGGCCGGCGTTGCCATAACTGGCATTTTTGCCTTCCATACTGCTCGCGACGGAGACCTTTCATTTTTTCTTGCGCCCGTGCTGCTGCTGGGGTTTGCCACCTGGACTGCGGCCCGCCTCGATCTACTCGCAACCACATTGACCGTCTCATTAATTGCCGCCCTGTTCGTCGTTTTTCTTGTGCAGTCGACGCCTTTTTATACAGCGACCACGTCTCTCCAGGATGCAGTCTGGCTGACCCAGGAATACCTAGTGGTTATAAGCGTTATCGCCGTCGCGCTTTCAGGGCTGATGCAGAAAATCAGACAACAACGCGCCTCTCTTCAGCTTCAGGATCGCGCCATGGAGGCAAGCAATGACGCCATTTCCATTGTTGATGTGCATCAGGCTGGCATGCCGGTCATCTGGGTTAACCCAAGATTCGAAGAACTGTTTGGCTACAGCGCTGAGGAGATAGTTGGCCGGAACTGGGGGCTTCTTCAAGAAGGCATTCGCCAACAGTACGGCCTTGAAACCGTGGGCGAAGCGTTGGCCGACAAAAAACCCTGTCGGGCAGAACTCCAGAACTACACGAAAGATGGCGAGCCGCTCTGGATAGATTTCAGTCTGGCACCCGTCAGTGATCGCGCCGGGCGGGTCACGCACTATGTGGCCATCCATCATGATTGTACACAAGCCAAGAAAACTGAGGAGCGCCTGAAAGACGCCACTGATAGGCTCCAACGGCATAATGAATTACTGGAAGAAAAAGTGCAGGAGCGCACTGCCTTGCTACAGAAGGCTAACCAGGAGCTTGAGCAAGTCGCCTCAGTGGATTTCCTGACGGGCATCTCAAACCGCCGTCATTTCTACGAACTCGGTCAAAGAGAATTGACCCGACTGGGGTTGGATGGACGGACAGCAGTTCTGATCGCTTTTGATCTGGATAATTTCAAACCCATTAACGACACGTTCGGCCACGAGGCGGGTGATCAGGTTCTTCGACAGATTGTAACGCCGGTCGAGAACAATATTCGTTCAACCGATTCTTTTGGTCGGGTGGGAGGTGATGAATTTCTTATACTTTTCGCGGACACCTCGGCAAGCAAAGCCGCCGAGATAGCGGAACGTATCCGCACAGAGATCATGGAAATATCTCCTCATGGCTCTACCTCCTTCGGGGTCTCGGCGAGCTTCGGTGTTGCCGAGTGGGATCAGAGCTGTGATCTCAACCAATTGATACGCTGGGCGGATCTGGCTCTTTACCACGGTAAGAAGAAAGGGGGTAACCGTGTGCATACGTGGCAATCCGAAACTTGATCTACGCGTGCATATTCCCGAGCTTTTGCTTGCTCCATTCAACTAAACGAGTCTGACTCTTGCGGTCGTCGAACCTCCCCAAAATTCAGGAATTAAAAATCCGTCTGTCGGGTTTTCCATGAGCTTGGCAAGCGTCAGGCAGTCCGGAAATCTACAGCAGAATGTGTATATCGCTTACTACAACCGCATCATGCGCTACGACTTGCTGGCACAGTATCTGTTCGGCAGCACCGAGGAGGTCCAGGACTACGCCACTCATTGGCTCTGGCATTACAAATTTGAACGACCCAACATGGAACTCGGAGGAATTACTCCTAATCAGGCCGGAGATTGATGGTGATGTCGTGACCGGTTGAACGCGCCCCCGTTAAAAATGGGGAATTACCGATCAGCGAAGCAAAACCCGAGTGAAAGATACATAAATCAAGGTGCATCTGGGTCAATACCAGCTCAGTATTGAAACTTGCAAGGTGTGATAGCCGGGCGTTTACCTCTTTGAGCCTTTAGTAAGCCATGCGCCGGCAGGAATGGAGCAATTCTATCCGGCTTTTGGGGGTAACTCGGCTCGCCAGATTCGGAGGCTGATCATTCAGGAAGAGGGTAAGCCACGCCGGGTCGACGCAACATGGTGGTTCGATTGCACGGCAAATGGAGAACGGCTCGAAGTCGGAAAGCGCACCACCTTCAACGCCAGAAATCTTGATTCACCCTACTGGAAGGGAGCCTTACGCCATCACCGCGCAATAGTGGTTGCGACGGGGATAGGGGAGTCGAAAAAAATCGATGGTCGGAAGCATCAATATCTCATGGAAGGCACTCAGCCGTTTTTGCTTGCAGCCCTGTATCGACCGTTTCCGAATGGGCAGTACAGCTGCGCAGTGATCACCCGGGACGCCCACTTAGAGTTCGAACCCTACCACGATAAAGCCTTCCCCTTATTTCTGCCTCCGACGCGAGAATTTACGCACACGTGGCTTGCAGAAGACATTCTCCAAGCCAATGAGATCGATGACCTTTTGGAGCATCCGAGACTTTATGCCACGCTTCAGGTAGAAGAAGTGAAGACGTTCAAGAACGGAGCTATCTCGCCCAACGCAACTTTACTGGAGGCAGACAGGGAGGGGGAACTATAGATCAGCCAGAGTTTCTACCTTGCCCGGGGCAAATCACTCCAGCGCGTAGTGAAAGCCGGTGAGAGGTGTTCTCTTCGCATGGCCCAAGGCTGAACCCGCTGAGTCTGCCGGGCGAACTTTACGGTACCGGAGCCGCCAATCCGGTTGATATTATCCAGAGTGGTCATCAAAGCCTGGTCCTGCTCTGAGTCTCCTGTCCTGTCGAACATGTCGCCCTGACTCTTCATAGGTTCCCTGAAATCCATGAGCATGACGCCGGCTTTGTTGAACCGGAACCCATCACGCCAGAGCTGGGTAATCAGTTTGGTTGCAGCCAAGACAAGAACCCGAGTATCGCTACTGGGATAGGGCAAGGTCTGACTGGCGGAATTGCTGTAGCGCGGACCCTCTGCAAAACGGTTAGTAGAAAGGAATGCTGAAATTTGTCCAGCAACCCGTTCTTCACCCCGGATCTTCTCCGCTGCACGGGTTGCGAAACTTGTTACGGCTGCCAGCATATTATCCAGATCTGTCACCGGCTGTCCGAAGGATCGGCTGCATACGATCTGCTGCTTTGTCGGAGGTACTTCATCAATTTCCTGACAGGCTACGCCGCGCAACTCCCAGGCAGTACGCTCAACAACGACAGAGAAGTGACTCCGTATCCATGCAGGGTCCGCTCGGGACAGATCCAGGCCCGTGGCTATCCCGAGAGGTTTCAGCCGCTTGGCCAGACGTGAGCCGATTCCCCATATCTCTTCAACCGGCGTAATGGCCAACAGTTTTTGTTGTCGCTCAAGGCTCGTCAGGTCCACTACACCCCCGGTCTTGGGATACTGTTTTGCACCGTGGTTGGCGAGCTTGGCCAGAGTGAGGGTAGTCGATACACCAACGCAGATAGGCAGCCCCGTCCATTGCGCGACTCGGTCTTTTACCTGGTGGCCAAAGTCCAGCAGCGACATAGCAGATCTGACTCCGGTAAGGTCGAGAAAAGCCTCATCTATACTGTACGGCATGACTTTCGGCGACAACTCTTCAAGCGTCTGCATGAACCGGTCAGACATATCCCCGTAGAGTGCGTAGTTGGAGGAACACACGACAACGTTGTGCCGACGCACGAGGTCCCGAATCATAAAAAGTGGGGCACCCATCTTGATGCCAATCCGTTTGGCTTCCTTACTCCGAGCCACGGTACAGCCGTCGTTATTGGATAGCACAATGAGCGGCCGGCCGCGGTAAGCCGGCTGAAAGATCTGCTCCACGCTGGCGTAAAACGAATTGGCATCACATAACGCGTAAACGGTCACAGTCAGGACCTCGCCAGGGAATGTATGACATACGTCACTACTCCGAAGATTTCCAGTTCCGATTCACCAGATAGAATGATTGGGTTGTAGGCAGGGTTCTCAGCGATCAACTGCGGCGTGTCGCCGGTCAGGTGGAGTCTTTTACAGAGAAAATCACCGTTCAGGGACGCAATCACAATATGGTTGTGGAGTGCTTTGACGCTCCGATCGACAATCAAAATGTCACTATCGAAGATACCGGCGTTGACCATCGAATCCCCCTCGGCTCGCACAAGATAAGTGGCCGCGGGCCGGCGGATACACAATTCGTTCAGGTCGAGCGCTTTGTCCAGGTAGTCGATGGCTGGGCTTGGGAAGCCCGCCTGGACAGAATCTAGAAAAAACGGCAACGGTAGACCGGGTGTTTCACAATCGGCTCGGGAAAGGTATTTAATGAGCACAAGGGCTCCTCTCTAATACTGTATAGATATACAGTATAAAGGAAAGCGAGGGCTATGCCGAGTTGCACTGAAATTGATTTGAGAGAAGTTTTTTTCTAGCTCTGGTAACAGAGGAGCAGGGTCAATCTGACTAAGCAATGCACTCTTCAAAATCCCGATGGAAATTTCAAAACAGTGAAAGTGTCGCAGCAGCGTCGGTCCGGAATGGATTCAGTTTGTGGTCACTGACGACGATGAGTAAACTTCAACGCCTTCAAACGTCTGCAAATTTCAGGACGTCGGCCAGTGCGTAAGTCATCACAGCCACGTCCTTGGATTAAAGCTTCGATTGTGCAGAAGCATTGAAGTACGAAGCTACTCGAAAATAGGTCTGTATGTTATGCCGGGTTTACACTGCGGAGGATATTTACACATTATTGGCGCTTCCAGAATCCTTCCCCTCTTGTTATTCCTTGTAGGTTTCTCGTTCAGTATTACCGCTGATGCAGCCGTCGTTAAAATGTCGAACAGTGGTTTGTGCCATCCACCACAGAGCAGTTGGTACGAGCGAACCAAGAACTATCAGGCCTTTGATACGCTTGAAGCCTGCCTGGGTTCGGGCGGGGAGCTTCCAGCGGGACTTACCCGGCCATCGCTCGAAGGCTCTCAGGAACAGCTTAGTGAACAGCTAGACTACAAGCGATCAGCATTCGGTCACGGCTGGGATGACGTCGATGGTGACTGCCAGGATAGTCGTGCCGAAGCCCTCATCGCCACCTCAACCACGCACGTTCGATTTGCCGATGGCAATCGCTGCCGGGTGGTTAGCGGCCGCTGGATCAGTCCCTTCACAAATCGTGTGATTCAGAACGCTGGCGATATCGATATTGACCATGTGGTTCCATTGGCGTGGTCATGGGAGCGCGGAGCTTCGGAGTGGTCACAAGAAAAACGCGAGCGGTTCGCCAACGATCCGGTCAACCTGTTCCCTGTCGAATTGAGCTTGAATCGCAGTAAAGGTGCCCGGGGCCCGGATCAGTGGTTGCCACCGGGTAGTCAGTGCGGCTACGTCGTTCGAGTTGTGAGACAGTATGGCCTCAGGCCGAAATCCTCGGAAGCGGCATGGACGAGATCATTCCTGGATGATTGCCGGAATTGACCTGGAGCCGGGCTAGCAAAAACTCCAGTAAAATAGCGTAGATCGGGGCGACACTTGAGAGCAATCGGGTTAGTCCGCCTGATCATTGTCCTCCGTCCCTCCTTTTTCTCGATGTTTTTGCTTCACAGCATCAGCAATATCATTCACACAAAGGTCGCTTTCTCCGCTGCGTTCACCAGCTTCAACGGCCCTTTTCAATACTGCTCTTTCTTCCGCGCTCATGGTTTGAATCTCTCAGACATCAATAATGATAGGAGGATTGCTTGCTCGATAACGCTCTGTGCAAGTGGACGCGTTAGCGAACTTGACTCCGTCAGACTCTCTGATCGCAAAACCATAACTTTCGTGTATGTGTCCGCAGACGTGGACTTTCAGAGCTGGCAGTTCATCGATACGCTTTGCAAGGGGGTAGCAGCCGACGTGTTCACGAACGTCTGGCACGAAGTCGAAGATCTGGAATGCGGGGCCATGAGTGATAAGTACTTGGGTATCGCTGGGGATCAGAGCACGGTGCTCAAACATTTCTTCTTCTCTGGCGTTGAAAGCCATTTGGCGGAATACGGGAGACCAGGGTGACCCGAAGAATGTCAGTCCGTCGATCGTGACCGCTTCGTCTTGCAGGTAGGTGATACCCTGGTCACGACTCATCCCCCTGGCCCATTCCGGGTACCTCTCAAAGCAGAAATCGTGATTACCGGCAATGAGGATCTTATGCTTGTGCGGAAGAGCTCCGAGCCACCTCACGAAATCATCGAGCTGAGGCAGCGAGCCGGAGCCGGTGCAATCACCCGCATGCACCAAGACATCACCATCCGGTATCAGCGACATCTTATGGTGCAAGCTGTGAGTGTCAGAAATGCAGACCAGTCTCACTTTTTACTCTTCCGCTTCTCTTCTTCCATGCGCTTCCGGTTCCGCTCCATGGCCTCCGCGCTAAAGCCATCACCCAGCAGCGACTTCCACATCTTTCGGCTTCTCTCATACTCTTCTTTAAAATCATAGCCTTCCTCGATCTTTTTACTGATCGCCATTGACTCAGCCGCGCGGGCTTCAATCAGCTCTTTAATCGACGGTTTGCGCTTTGAAGACATAACAAAACCTCGATATCTAGTTCCTAATCCCAGGGATTTTCTGGACTCCCCAGCTCCCTCCCAACTGGCCCACCGACCGCACCTTGGAGCTCCAGCTTTTTGATCCAGTCTATTGCTATTTGATCCATGACTTCTGCTGGTATCTCCATAGTTAGAGTGTCCGTCGTCTTACCCCGAAAAGTCTCTTTCTCGACTTTGAATTCGGTAGGATTCTCAAGCTCAAGGAAGACTGTAGTCGGCTCTTCGCTCAAAAGCTCCTGCGTATAAAGATGGTGCTTCTCGCTGTAAGAGATTGAAGCTTTCGTGCTCATAATCTTCTCCGCCGACTTTATTGTGCTTGCGAACACCAATAGTATAAGACTACCAGAAGAGTTAATTTTTGTTACTTTGATATTGGAAAAGAGGGCCACGCCTGAAACACATGAGTATCAGGTGGGCGTAGAGCCGCCGGGTTACCTACTCATCTCCAAATTTTCCGACGCCCAGTTACTGTTTAACTGCTTCATCGATATGTTGAGAAGCGCGAAAGCCCTAGAGATAAAGCCGAGTTGCTGGTAATTCTGCGCTCGTCGATTTTAAGCACTGGTAATGATCTCTGCTTCGAACTTTACCGCGGTTGATTTTTGGAGGTGTAAGAAAAATAACCATCCGCCTCATAATGGGTAAGCTGACATAGAGGGGCTCAAACTGCATGCTTCATCCTGAAGACTAATGGAGTTCGGCTCAACTGATAACGCTATGGGGACGAAGTGAGTGAAGAAAATAATTCTGATTTGTCTTGATATTGAGGGAACTCTGATAAGCAATGCAGTGAGTCAGATTCCAAGACCGCACCTATACCACTTTTTGACCGAAGTTAATAAATTAGCGGATCTCGTGCTCTATACAAGTGTCAGCCCTACACGAACCAGGAAGATTCAAAATCTTTTCGTCGATGAAGGCGTTGTGCCGGACTGGTTTGGGAAGCTGGATGCGTTGCACCCAATTGGCACCACAAAGCCTAAAGCAGTGGCGGCATCTTATGCACCTACTGCTTCTCGAATCTTCTTAGTAGATGATCAGGAAGCGTGTATTGAAGAAATTGAACAGGATTGGTGGGTGGCTGTTCATGAATATCTTCCGCCTTATAATACAGATGATAAGGAGCTTCTGAGAGTTTTAGGGGAGCTTCAAATGAGGTGTATGACCTGCTCCCAACTTTCTAATCCATCCTGATCTTAGTAATGTTCATGTCTATGTCATCGTTGTAAACATAGTGGGGCTGTCGCTCTCACTTGATCATTGGGAGGGCGGAGCTCCTGCCTGTAGCACCTGGGTAAATTCAGTTGTTCATGTAAGGTGTCCACTAAAAATGAGTGGACACTATCCTGAAGGCGGCAAAGCCAGGCTCGGGATGCGATCACCCGACCGTTGTGAATCTTTGACAACGAGCATGCGCAGTCATGAATGTCCTATCATAGATTATGCGTGACACTTGTTACATCAGCTTGGTACACCGACTGGTGACACATGTAACATCTACAGTTTAATCCCTAAAGGTGACACAATGTTCCGTACCATCTGAATTTTTTCATCGCTTGTCGCTGTAGACGCTGCAATCAGTGAGCCGGAAGGTCACTCACTCACTCACCCATCCAAGAATCTTAGTTTTAATCAGGACATGCCGACACCCGTGAAATACCATTCCAAAGTCATGCGGGAAGTATTCGGCGACATCGAACACAAAGCCCAGCTGGAATTGCTGGCGCTGCTGCCGGAAGACCTGCGTGGGGATTTTGCCCCCTACATTCAGGAGTCTGGCTGGGATGCCGAGGTCAAACAGGTGGTCAAAGCGGCAGACCGGCTATCAGCCTGGCTCAAGTGCCAGGCTGAAATACGGGCAGGTAACAAGGAGTTTGAGCCAGCCGCCAGCCAGATCTACAAGCGACTGCAAGCCGAGGCACTGCCGGAAGTGCTTTATTTCCTGGAGGTGTTTGCGCCCAGCTACCAGCGGCCGCTGGACCATCTGCTGGAATAGTGAGTGCGGACCAAGGGTTGACCCGCACCGTTAACCGGTGTTGGCCGGGCTCAGCCAGCGGCACCGCTTGAGGCAACCATGCCGCCCCGCAGGCCATCCCGCTTGAGGGCCTGGCGGGCCACATCTTCCGGCGTACCGGCCATTTCCCGGAACATACCCATGGAGCCAAGCAGAGCTGACGACTCGTAGGGTACGAATACCCGCTCGCCGTCTTTTGCCATGTTGGGCAGCACCTTGATGTAGCTCTGGCCGAGCAGGTAACCCACTACGGTACGCTTGTTCTCCTCGCTCTCACCAATGGCACTGAGTACCAGCCTGATGGACTCCTGCTCGCCCTGGGCCCGCAGGATGGCTGACTGTTTGTCACCTTCAGCGTTGAGAATGGAAGACTCACGCTGGCCTTGAGCCATAGCAATGGCGGCGGATTTTTCACCCTCCGCTTCGGTTACCGTGGCCCGGCGCTTACGCTCAGCCGCCATCTGCAGACGCATGGCTTCTTCCACTTCTTCCGGCATGTTGATGTCCTGAACCTCCACCCGGGTCAGTTTGACCCCCCACTTGGAAGCCGCTTCTTCCATTTCCGCCTGGATCGCGCTGTTAACTTCGGCGCGGGATTCAAACAGCTTGTCCAACTCCATCTTGCCCACCACCGAACGCAGGGTGGTTTTGGCCAGCACTTCCACCGCCTGACTCATGTTGGCAACTTCGTATACGGCACGGCGCGGGTCGATAATCTGGTAGTAGAGTGCGCCGTTAATCTTCACTGTCACGTTATCGGTTGTCACGACCGGCTGGCCGGGAAAATCCATCACGGTTTCCCGGCGATCAATGCGGCTCTCTTCGCTGCTGGTGGCATGATACTCGTCGCCCAGTTTCACGTAGCGGATCATGGTGATGGCGCGGGGCCGCTCGATGAACGGAATAATGATGTTCACGCCGCTTTCCAGCACCCGGTTAAACGAGCCCAGACGCTCAATTACCATGACCTCCGATTGCCGGACAATCACCAGGCCTTTGGCAATGATCAGTATGCCAATAACGACAATAATCAGGCTCAGAATCAGGCCCGGTGTGAGGATGGTTTCCATAGTCAGTGCTCCTTGCTGATATCAACGCAACGCACGACGGCGGTAGTGCCGTCGAACTGCTCAAAAATAACTTCAGTGCCTTCCGGGAAGTCGGTTCGCCCGTGGTCCGCGGTTCTCAGGCGATAAAAATCACCGTTGATCTTGAGGCCAGTGGCGCCGTCGAAATCACGCTTTTGGGTGCGGTAGACGTTGCCTTGCTCCACGCCCGTGCCGGTGGTGCCATAATCCACGCCCCGGGGTGAAAAACGAGGTCGGATCACACGAATGGCAACCGGCACCAGCAACCCGGAAAGCACGCCCATCCCGATCAGTTGCCAGTAAAAAGGCACACCGAGAAAGGCCAGTAAGGCGGTCAAGGCGGCAGCAATGCCCAGGGCCAGCAAAACCAGCACGCCTGAGGTCAGTTCAGCCAGGCTGAGTACCAGGGCAAGAACCAGCCATAGGTGGGTAAGACTCCATTCCATCGTGAGTTCCAGTCAGTTGTTCAGATATCGGAGGGTGAGGTTGCAACCGGTGGCCTGAAGGACCAGCGCAAGAGGGTATCAGCATACCATGCGGGTATCGACTGCCACATCGTTCTGATGGGTTTGCTGGCCGTGGCGCCGGGTTCCGGCCGGATTTGTGCCATACCACACAGTAATTGACGTGAAAAAATACCCGATGATTAAAGTATCTGCTTTAATGAGCGCTCAAAAACAAGAGGCAGTCGATATGAAAGACCTGAACAAAAAGGTGGCGGTGGTTACCGGTGCAGGGTCCGGTATCGGGCGCGCCCTGGCAAAGGCGCTCGCTGCACGTGGATGCCGGCTGGCGTTATCGGATTTAAATGAAGCTGGTCTGAAACAGACCGCTGAGCTGTGCAACGCCATTGATGTAAAAACCTATCTGCTGGATGTGTCCGACCGGGACGCCATCTATGCCCACGCGGAAACGATCGTAAAAGATTTTGGCAACGTCAACCTGGTGATCAACAACGCCGGTGTGGCGCTGTCTGCCAGCGTTCGCGAAATGACCGATGACGATTTCAAATGGGTGATGGATATTGATTTCTGGGGCGTCGCCCACGGCACTCGTGCCTTCCTGCCCCATCTGATTGCCTCAGGCGATGGCCACGTGGTCAACATCTCCAGCGTGTTTGGCCTGATTGGTGTGCCCAAACAGAGTGCCTACAACGCCGCCAAATTCGCCGTTCGCGGGTTTACTGAAGCCTTGCGACAGGAAATGAAACTGGAAAATCAGCCGGTGGCGGTCAGTTGTGTACACCCCGGCGGTATTCGGACCAACATTGCCAACGCCGCCCGTATGGGCAAGTCCGAGAATACCGAAGCCCAGCGCAAGAGCTTTGACAAACTGGCCGTCACGACACCGGAGAAAGCGGCTAAAGTCATTGTAAAAGGCATTCTGAAAAATCAATCCCGCATCCTCGTTGGCCCCGACGCCTGGGGTATCGAAGTCATCAATCGGGTGCTTGGCTCTGCCTATCAGCCCTTGGTGGAACGCTTCTCCCGTAAGAATCTCTACACTTGAGAATGATGGGAGACGCCGCGAAACCGGGCGTGTTTATGGCACCCTGTTCCCTCAGGACCTATACTCGGTCTAGGGAATGTAGATTGCCGTGAGGCCTGGCCCGGGGGTTGTCATGGCGGGCTAGCCGACAAGGGGTCTATAGTATTTCATGAAAGACATTATCCACGGTGATTCAGATCCGTCGCTCAAAGACAGCCGCATGGGCCTGAGAGATCGGCACCGACGCTCGATTATGCGCCTAGTTTTTGGTGCCACCGGCCTGACGCTGGTGATTTTCGCCTTTCTGCAGATGCTTAATAACAACGTCGCGCTTGCCCTGTTTGAATTGGTCGCCGGCATTATTGCCATTTTTGGCGCTTTGCGGATTGAGAACTCACCCTACCTGCTGCGCTGGATACACGGCTACCTGATCGCCACATTCAGCTTACTTATCTTCATCATTGCGATGCCGAGTGTGTCCGAATCAGCGTTTGTCTGGGTTTTCATAATGCCAATCCTGTCGTATCTGCTGCTCGGACGTTGGGCGGGCTTTCTGCTGGCGGTGCCCTTCATGCTGGTTGGCGGGTACTTCTACTACCTGCAGCTTGGGGCATTGAATAACGCCCAAGCGATGATTGACCTGCTGAATCCCGTCCTTTGCGCCATCTTTATGGTCATGTTCATGCACATCTATGAAACCCATCGGGCCGAGGCTCAGGACAAGCTCGTCGTAATGGCTGAGACGGATGCCCTGACAGGTCTGGCAAACCGCAGCAATTTCAAGTCCACTCTTGATCGCACCATCAACGAAGCCTTACGCAGCAACACCACGTTTGCCCTCGTACTGATGGACCTCGACCACTTTAAGGTCATCAACGATACGCTTGGCCATAACGCCGGCGACGAGGTGCTCCAACACATCAGCACGCTGCTCGCCGAACGGCTGCGCGGGACCGACTTTGTCGGCCGTCTGGGTGGCGAAGAGTTCGGACTGATACTACGTGACGTCAGCAGCCCGGAGGCCTTCGAGGTAGTGGATAACCTGCGTCAGCGTATTGAAAACAGCTCTGTGACCTACGACACCCAAGAAGTGAAACTGACCGCCTCTTTCGGCATTTCTTATTGGCCCAGAGATGCCAGAAAACTCAGTGACCTTTACCTGATGGCAGATCGAAGACTTTACAGCAGTAAACGCGCAGGCCGGAATAGGGTGGTGGAATATGACGAAATTTCGCCTGGTAGTTCGTCTGCCGAGCAAGATGCCTCCATTATCGGGTAAGATGTCGGTTATAACGTCCATTTAAACCAGAAACCTGCCAGGCATTGCCTCCCACTTTTCAAAAGGCCCTATGAAAATACCAAAACGATTACAGCCCCTTGTTGATGACGGCATGGTAGACGAGGTTCTGTTCCAACTGATGAGCGGTAAGGAAGCCCAGGTATACGTAGTGCGCTGCGGTGACCAGATCCGCTGTGCAAAAGTCTTCAAGGAAGCCCAGAAACGTAGCTTCAAACAGGCAGTGCAGTACCAGGAAGGCCGCAAGGTAAGAAACACCCGCCGCGCCCGGGCCATGAGTAAGAAAACCAAATACGGCCAGAAAGAGCAGGAAGACGCCTGGCTGAACGCCGAAGTTGATGCTCTCTACCGACTCGCCGCCGCGGGCGTGCGCGTGCCAGAGCCGCATGGATTTGTTGACGGCGTGCTGTTGATGGAGCTGGTCAAGGACGTAGAGGGCAAAGCCGCTCCCCGCCTCGACGATGTCACCCTGGCCCCGGAACAGGCCAGGGACTACCACGCCCAGGTTATTGCAGAAGTGGTGCGCATGCTCAGCGCTGGTCTGATTCATGGTGACCTTTCCGAATTCAACGTACTGGTCGACACCCGGGGCCCGGTGATCATCGACCTGCCCCAGGCGGTCAACGCCTCCGGTAACAACAACGCCGAAAGCATGCTGGAGCGGGACGTTGACAATATGCGCCGCTACTTCGGACGTTTCGCCCCCGAACTGCTCGGCACCGACTACGGCAAGGAAATCTGGGCACTCTACGAAACCGGCGACCTGCACCCAGACAGCAAACTTACCGGCTGCTTCCAGCACGACACCACCAGTGCTGATGTCGGCGAGCTAATGGCCGTCATCGACGCCGCCAAAGAAGAAGAACTGGAACGCCAGGCACGGATGCAGGATGAAGACGACGAGGACTAGTGTCCTGCCTGGCCAATTTCTTGACCCGCTGGCGCTTCGGCAACAGTGAAAGCAAGGCGGGGCAGTTCCGCTGTCAGCACGGCGTTTTGCTGTAGTAGGTTGATCCCACATGGTTGATCTGGCCCGGATGTGCGGTGTATTGCATGCAGCGATGGCCGACAAGGCCTGTGCGGTGGCGAAGAACTGCAGCAACTATGCATTTGATACCGACGCAATCGAAGCGTCAGATTTGGGCTTGCTGAGAGCCAACATAGAGGGCCGGACGCATCCATTGGCAGCCCTGTTCGGTTTCGCTCGGGTAAAATAGTCATCATGAGTACGTCTACACCCATTATCGCTGTCATCGGAGCCGGCCCTGCCGGCTTGATGGCAGCCGAAGTCATCGCGCGCGCCGGCTTTTCCGTGGCCGTGTTCGATGCCAAACCAAGCGCCGGGCGCAAGCTGTTGCGGGCGGGCAGTGGTGGCCTGAACCTTACCCATGGTGAGCCTCTTTCGGCCTTCGTTGACCGTTACGCCGAACGCACGGGGCAGGTTGCTCCGATGTTGGATCGGTTTGGTCCGTCACAATTACTGGACTGGGTTCACGGACTCGGTATCGAAACCTTTGTTGGCTCCTCCCAGCGGATTTTCCCCGTCGACAAGAAAGCCGCACCGCTGCTGCGTGCCTGGCTGACACGTCTGCGCGGCCTGGGAGTGCACTTCCACATGCGCTGGCGCTGGGTGGGTTGGCAGGATGGCGCCTTGCAATTCGATACCCCTGATGGCACACAGGTTGTTCACGCCCACGCCACGGTAATGGCGATGGGTGGCGCCAGCTGGCCTGAGCTTGGCTCCGACGGTAGGTGGGTATCACCGCTGGAGCAACAGGGCATCCTGGTCGCGCCCCTGAAGCCGAGCAACTGTGGTTTTCAGGTGGCCTGGAGCGACCACTTCCGGGAGCGGTTTGCGCGGCAGCCGATCAAGTCGGTGCGAGGGCGTCTGGGCAGTGCCAACTCGAATAAAGACGCCTGGCATAGCGGTGAGCTGATGGTCACGGAAGAAGGCCTGGAAGGAGGGCTGATCTATGCGTTGTCTGCGCCTGCGCGGGAGGCGGTGGCGCAGAACGGCCACACCACGTTATTACTCGATCTGAATCCGGGCCGGTCCGAAGCCCAGCTGGCCGAGCGCTTATCCCAACCCCAGGGCCGACGTTCACTGGCCAGGCATTTGAAGAGCAAAGCCGGGATCGAGGGCGTGAAAGCGGGTTTGCTGAGGGAGTTCTGCGACCACAATGTGATGAATGACCCGCATCAGCTTGCCCGTCATATCAAGCAACTTCCCGTTCCTCTGGGAAAACCCTTTGCTATTGCCAGGGCCATTAGCAGTGCTGGTGGCGTGCGTTTCGAGGATCTGACGCAGGAGTTGATGCTGAAAGCGTTGCCGGGAGTCTTCTGTGCGGGGGAAATGCTTGATTGGGAAGCGCCCACGGGCGGATATCTGCTGACAGGCTGTTTCACCAGCGGTTGGATAGCGGGGACTGGCGTGGCCACTTTTTTGCGGGTTGTTGAACAATCCGGGACACGCTGACAAAAAAAGGCCCGGCTATTAACCGGGCCTTTGCATATTGCCGGACAAACCTTACCGGATACAGCTTACATTCGGCTGCGTCCGGTAGAAGTCTGGTGCTACTTACGCCAGTTCAAAACGATCGGCGTCCATGACCTGGGTCCAGGCAGCGACAAAGTCCTTAACGAACTTCTCTTTCGCGTCAGCCTGGGCATATACCTCAGCGATGGCGCGTAGCTGCGAGTTGGAACCGAAGACCAGGTCCGCACGGGTACCGGTCCACTTCACTTCGCCGGTCTTGCGATCCTTGCCTTCAAACAGGTCGCCGTCCTTGGACGTCGGCTGCCACTGGGTGTTCATGTCGGTCAGGTTCACGAAAAAGTCGTTCGTGAGCTTGCCCGGTGTTTTGGTGAACACACCATGCTGGGACTGCTGGTAGTTGGCATCCAGCACCCGCAGGCCACCAACCAATACGGTCATTTGCGGTGCACTCAGGCCCAGCAACTGCGCCTTGTCGATCATCATCTCTTCAGCAGAGACGGTGAACGCAGTCCGGCTGTAGTTACGGAAACCATCCGCTTCCGGCTTCAGCGGATCGAAAGACTCCGCGTCGGTCAGTTCCTGGGTGGTGTCTGAACGGCCCGGAGTGAAAGGTACGTCCACATTCTGGCCCGCGTCTTTCGCCGCCTGCTCAACTGCAGCGGTGCCGCCGAGTACGATCAGGTCTGCCAGCGACACTTTCTTCGAGCCGGATTGGGCGTCCTTGAAAGCCTTCTGAATGCCTTCCAGCGTCTGCAGCACTTTTGCAAGCTGCTCTGGCTGGTTTACTTCCCAGTCCTTCTGTGGCGCCAGGCGGATGCGGGCACCGTTGGCACCGCCGCGCATGTCGGAACCACGGAAGGTAGAAGCCGAGGACCAGGCGGTGTAGACCAGCTCAGAGCTGCTCAGGCCTGAGGCCAGGATTTTGCTCTTCAGTTCTGCGATATCCTGGCTGTTGATCACTTCGTGATCGACCGCCGGAACCGGGTCTTGCCAGAGCAGGTCTTCAGCCGGTACTTCCGGGCCGAGATACCGTGATTTCGGGCCCATGTCACGGTGAGTCAGTTTGAACCAGGCACGAGCAAAGGCGTCGGCGAACTCCTCCGGATTCTTGTGGAAGTGCTCGGAAATCTTGCGGTATTCAGGATCTTCCCGCATCGCCATGTCAGCGGTAGACATCATGAGATGGACGCGCCTGGATGGATCCTCCGCATCCGGAGCGTGGTCCTTGTCTGCCAGACCCTTGGCTTGCCACTGCTGGGCACCGGCGGGGCTCTTGGTGAGTTCCCACTCGTAGCCGAACAGGATATCAAAGTAGCTCATGTCCCATTTGGTCGGGGTTGGCGTCCAGGCACCTTCAAGACCACTGGTAATGGTGTCACGGCCTTTGCCGCTACCGTGGGTGTTTTGCCAGCCAAAGCCCATGGCCTCCATCGGAGCGGCTTCTGGCTCAGGCCCTACGTTGGCAGGATCACCGGCACCGTGGGTTTTACCGAAGGTGTGACCTCCTGCGGTCAGGGCGACGGTCTCGTAATCGTTCATCGCCATGCGGGCAAAGGTTTCGCGGATGTCGCGGGCCGAAGCCAGCGGGTCTGCGTTACCGTCCGGGCCTTCCGGGTTAACGTAAATCAGACCCATCTGGACAGCGGCCAGCGGGTTTTCGAGCTCACGGTCACCGGAGTAACGGCTATTGGGCTTGTCGCTTGTGGCCAGCCACTCTTCCTCGGCACCCCAGTAGATATCTTCTTCCGGCTGGAAAATATCGGCACGACCACCGGCGAAACCAAAGGTTTTGAAGCCCATGGATTCCAGCGCGACGTTGCCGGACAGCACGAACAGATCCGCCCAGGAGAGCTTGTTGCCATACTTCTGCTTGATCGGCCACAGCAGACGACGGGCCTTGTCGAGGTTGCCGTTATCGGGCCAGCTGTTGAGAGGCGCAAAACGCTGGTTGCCAGATCCGGCGCCGCCACGACCATCACCGGTACGGTAGGTACCTGCTGCGTGCCATGCCATACGAATGAAGAACGGACCATAGTGGCCGTAATCCGCTGGCCACCATTCCTGAGGGTCGGTCATCAGGTTGGTGAGGTCTTGCTTGACCGCTGCCAGGTCAAGTTTTTTGAATTCTTCAGCATAATCAAAGTTTTCACCCAGAGGATTGGACTTCGGCGAATGCTGATGCAAAATTGAAAGGTTAAGCTGATTTGGCCACCAGAAGCTGTTACCAATGGCTTTGCCGCCCATCCGGGTTCGTGACCCGTGCATGACCGGGCACTTGCCCCCTGATTCTGTATTGATGTCCAACGCGTCCATATTTTGTTCTCCAACTCTTGGGAAGTTTGTTTGCGGAATTGAACCGTAGCTAAACTATAGAACAACTGTTGTCTATTGGTTAAAGTTGTTTTGTATACTGTTATAATAGTTTTTTCCTATGTATAAATCCGGTTTCAGTTCAATTGCTTGCAATCTCAGAGTTTCAAGAATGAAATGAGGTTTGAGCATCGTTCAAATACAGCGACAGAGAGGGTTTTCGCCCATGATCCCCAGCACCATGAAAGCCATGGTTCTTACCGGCCATGGCGGTGTCGACGCACTGAAATATCAGGATATGCCCGTGCCAGAACCGGCGCCGGGTCAGGTTTTAGTGCAGGTAACAGCAACCGCCAAGAACAACACCGACCGGAAGGCCCGGGAAGGGCTCTACCCCACCAGAAAAGGGGAAATGCAGTCCTTTCAGATGGGCGGCAAGCCGACTCTGATTTTCCCCCGGATTCAGGGTGCGGATATCGCCGGCCGTGTCGTGGCGGTGGGTGAAGGGGTGCATGAAAGTCGCATTGGTGAGCGCGGTCTGCTGGATTTCAACATCTACACCGATGACCGCCGGGATATTAACCTGACGCCAGATTATTACGGCCACGGAGCAGACGGAGGCTACGCGGAATACGTGGTCCTGCCGTCGGATCAGTTTTATCACATTCCCAATCCGGAGTTGTCCGATGCCGAGCTGGCATCAATGGGGATGTGCTCCTACCAGACCGCCATGCATATGCTGACTTCGGCCAATATCCAGGCTGGGGAGCGGGTGCTGGTGACCGGTGCCAGTGGTGGCGTGGGAACCGCCCTGATTCAGCTTTGCCGCATTATTGGTGCTGTGCCCTATGCCCTCAGTCAGCAGGACAAAGCCGTACCGCTCTTGGCGTTGGGGGCGGAGGCGGTGCTGGACCGCACCGATATGGACAGCTTTGTTGACCGGGTAAAAGAGGCCACCGGCGGCCAACCGATGACTGCGGTGATGGATCTGGTGGGGGGCGAGATGACCGACCGGTTCATCGATATCATGATCTTCGACATGAACGCCCGCAGCACCTACCCGCGCCTCAGCATTGCCGGGGCGAGTGGTGGCAACATCAGCGAGATTCTCTGGACCCGGATTTATCTCTACCAGGTACAGATCTTTGGCGTCTCACACGGTACCCGGGAAGAAGCGGAGCAATTGATGGCGTGGATTCGTGGCGGCCAGTTGAAGCCCGTGCTCCACGGCGCTTTCCGGCTATCGGATCTGCATCACGCGGAGGAATACTTCGTAAACCGGGGCAGCAACTACCTCGGTAAGATTGTCATTGTGCCGGACTCGCAATGGCAGGAGCATGGCAAACCCTACGCCCTTATCGACGAATAAAAGCGTCTTATCGCGCAATGTTGCGGAAAGTCAGGACCGCACGAATAAAGTCCTAGATAAAGAACCGTGCTATCCAACTCCTGCGTCAGACTGACCGGCGGTCAGCGAAATTGCGTATGAGCCTGGCTACGCGGACCTGTCAGACTTCAGCCATGCGTTTTGCAACCTAACCCGACATTCTTCAAACCTTTGCTTAAGGGTAGCTATGAACAACAGACCGGACACACACAGCAAAATCATCGGTTACCTGCTCTGGATCTTCGGGTTTCTGGGTGCCCACCGTTTTTATTACGGCAAGCCCATCACCGGAACGATCTGGTTCTTTACCTTGGGGTTACTGTTTATCGGCTGGATTATCGACCTGTTCCTGATCCCGGCCATGGACCGGGAAGCAGACAGCCGTTTCAACGAAGGCGATACCAGCTACAACATCAGCTGGATTCTGCTGACTTTTCTCGGCGTATTCGGCGTCCATCGCATGTACATGGGTAAATGGATTACTGGCATCATCTACCTGCTCACCGGCGGCCTGTTTCTCATCGGTGTGCTGTATGATTTCTGGACTCTGAACAGCCAGATCTCAGACAAGAACGCGGGCCTGCTTCAGGGCGGGCAGGCAAACAGATTGTTCAACCAATAGTTTAACGGCCCACCGAACCACAGTCAGGCAGCCTGCTCGCTGCGGCCGGCCACCGGGATTTCCAGCCGCACCTGATCACCGTCCACCAGAGCACGGAAGACGGGGACCCGGACATCCTCATGTTCCAGGCATTGCCCGGTCAGCAGGCTGAAGTGCTGTTTGTAGATCGGCGAGGCCACCACCGGCTCTCCTTTGATGTCGCCGGTGATGCCCCGGGCCAGCACATCGGCGCCGCTGCAGGGGTCGAAGTGACCGATGGCGAACAGGGCCGGCAAGCGCTCCGGCAGGTAGAACAGGGCGACCGGGCCGTTGCTGGTCCAGACGGCGATGCCGGAATCCGGCACCAGGTCGCTGACATCACAGACGATATCCCATTGGGTACGTGGTTTCATAAGTCTTCTCCTTAAGCGGGTTCGGTGACAGGGCGACGCTGACCGCGCTCTTCTGTCCATTGCTGTACCGGGTCCTTGCGCTCGTCGTTGACGAACTCACGGAAGCGTTTGCGTTTCTCGGGGTCTTCCACTGCAGTTTTCCACTCGCATTGATAAGTGCCGACCAGACTTTCCATGTGTGCTTCCAGCTCCTGACCCATACCCAGGCTGTCTTCGAGTACCACCTGCTTCAGGTAGCCGAGGCCACCCTCGAGGTTCTCCATCCATACGCTGGTGCGATGCAGGCGGTCGGCGGTGCGCACATAGAACATCAGTACCCGGTCAATGGTGCTGATCAGCTCCTGATCGCTCAGATCAATGGCGAAAAGGTCCCCATGACGGGGTCGCATGCCGCCGTTGCCGCAGACATACAGGTTCCATCCGTTCTCCGTCGCAATCACGCCGATATCCTTGCTCTGGGCTTCAGCGCATTCACGGGTACAGCCGGATACCGCCATCTTGATTTTGTGGGGAGCGCGCAGGCCTTTGTAGCGATCCTCCAGAAAAATCGCCATGGCGACGCTGTCCTGCACGCCGTAGCGGCACCAGGTGTTGCCAACGCAGGACTTCACCGTACGCAGGGATTTGCCGTAAGCGTGGCCGGTCTCAAATCCGGCCGCGATGAGCTTTTCCCAGATTTCCGGCAGTTCACTCAGAGTGGCGCCAAACAGGTCCACCCGCTGGCCGCCGGTGATCTTGGTATAGAGGTTGTACTCCTTGGCGACCTGGCCCAGCACGATCAGCTTGTCCGGGGTGATTTCACCACCCGGGATGCGTGGCACGATGGAATAGGTGCCGTTCTTCTGCATGTTGGCCATGAAAGTGTCGTTGGTGTCCTGTAAGGGCACGTGGTCGGTTGCGAGGATGTGCTCGTTCCAGCAGGTGGCTAAAATGGAGGCTACGGTGGGTTTGCAGATTTCGCAGCCCCGGCCTTTGCCGTGTGACCTGATCAGGGTATTGAACGTGCGGATGCCGTTGACCTTAACCAGATGAAACAGCTCCTGGCGGCTGTACGGGAAGTGTTCGCAAAGGTCCTTGCTGACTTCGACGCCGCGTTTTTCGAGCTCGTTCTCGACCACCGATTTGAGCAATGCGGCACAGCCACCGCAGCCGGTGCTGGCCTTGGTCTGGGCCTTCACACTGGCAAGATCACTGCAGCCCGCCTCAATCACGTCACAAATGTTGCCCTTGCTGACGTTGTGACAGGAGCAAATGGCCGCTGTGTCGGGCAAGGCGTCCGGGCCGAGGGCCGGGGTACCGCCTTCGCTCTCTGGCAGGATCAGCGTTTCCGGATGCTCCGGCAGCTCGATGTCGTTGAGGGCATATTGCAGCAGAGTGTCGTAGGGGCCGTTGTCGCCCACCAGGATGGCACCGAGCAGTTTCTTGCCGTCGGCGCTGATAACCATACGGCTGTAGTGACCAGCGGCCTCATCGTTAAAGCGGATGTTGCGGGCGCCTTCGGTCTGACCATGGGCGTCGCCAATGGAGCCGACATCGACGCCCAGCAACTTGAGCTTGGTGCTCATATCGGCGCCAGTGAAGGCCGCATCGGGATCATTATTAAGGCAGGCCGCAAGGGTACGGGCCATGGTATAACCCGGTGCTACCAGGCCGTAAATACGTTGCTCCCACAGGGCGCATTCGCCAATGGCGTGAATGTGGGGATCCGAGGTTGCGCAGCGGCTGTCCACCACAATGCCACCGCGTTCGCCAATTTCCAGCTCTGCGGCACGGGCCAGGGTGTCCTGGGGCCGTATGCCGGCGGAGAACACGATAAGGTCGGTTTCCAGATGCGTGTCGTCGCTGAAATTCATGCGCAGCCGGGCTCTTTCACCGGGCACGATGTCGGTGGTGGCTTTTTCCGTGTGCACCTGTACACCGAGCTCGGTGATCTTGCGTTTCAGCACTGCTCCGCCGTCTGTGTCCAACTGTACCGGCATCAGCCGGGGTGCGAATTCCACCACCTGGGCTTGCAGCCCAAGCTGCTTCAAGGCGTTGGCGGCTTCCAGCCCCAGCAGGCCGCCGCCAACCACCACCCCGTTTTTGACGCCATCGGCGCTGGCCTTGATGGCGTCCAGGTCCGCCAGGGTGCGATAGACCAGGCAGTGGGGGTGGTCGTTGCCCTCAATAGGGGGCACAAACGGATAGGAGCCGGTCGCCAGCACCAGTTCGTCATAAGGGTAATTGCCCTGCAGCGTGGTGACTTGACGCTGGTGCCGGTCAATTCTGGTGACTTCTTCGTCCAGGTGCAGATCAATGGCTTTTTCGCTGTACCAGTCCAGCGTACCCAGGGCGAGATCGCTGTGGGTTGAGCCGCCGAAGTATTCCGACAGATGCACCCGGTCATAGGCCAGCAGCGGTTCCTCGCCAAATACGATGATCTGATAGTGAGCCGCCGCAGGCGTGTCTGCAAACTGCTCGAGAAAATGATGGCCGACCATGCCGTTGCCGATGACGATTAATGTTTTCTTGCTCATAATATGCACTCTTTCAGTATCCGATCAGTCGTGATCGGTGAATTCAGGCCAATGCTTCGCAGTAGGCCGGGCCGAAAACAAGATTGCTGCGAAAGTCGCTGATGTCCGTGGCTTGCTGTATCTGTTCGGTGTACCAGGGGCCGTCCCGTGTTTCGCCGAAAAGTACCGCACCGGCCAGGGTCTGGTTGCGAATCAGTAAACGGCAGTAGCGGTTAGTGCTGTGGTCCTGCCACACCACGGATTCGGTGTTGTGGTCTGGTCGGGTCTGGCCGCAGGAGAAAATCGGTATGCCACTGATTTTCAGTTTTGTCGGGGTAATGTCCGGGGTATACACAGCGGAGCTGTCTGTTTCGCCCACTACCTCAGAAAGCACCTCAGCGAGTACCCGTGCCTGTTGATAGCCCGGGTCCACCAGGCCAAAGGTAAGATTGTCAAACTGACAGCATTCACCCAGCGCGAAGATGGACGGATCGCTTGTTTGCAGGCGTCCATCGACGAGGATGGCCCGGTCACAGTCCAGTCCGGCTTCGTTGCCGAGTTCCGAGTTGGGGGTTATGCCGGCGGCAATCACCACCAGATCGGCGCTGATCAGGGTGTTGTTGTTGAGCTGAACAGCCCTGACCCGATGGTTGCCGAGTAATGCCACCGGCGAGGTACGGGTCTGAATTGAGATCCCCCGTTCGGTCAGGGAACGCGCCAGCAATGCGCCGCCGACGTCATCCAGTTGGCGGTTCAGCAAGTGGCTGCCACGGTGCAGCAGGGTGACGGACATGCCGCGTTGCCGTAGGCCTTCAGCAGCTTCCAGCCCCAGAAACCCCCCTCCGATGACAACTGCCCGGCGATTGCGTTGGCTGATCTCGATCAACTTGCGGGTATCGCGCAGGTCCCGGAAACCAACCACACCTTCGAGGCCTTCACCCTTCAGCCCGAGACTGGCCGAACGTGAGCCCGTAGCCAGCACCAGCTTGTCATAGGATTCAATGTGGCCCTGGCCGGTGTGCACCTGTTTCTGGTCAGGGTCTATTCGGCTAACCGGGTTGCCCTGCCGCAGTGAAATGCCGTGCTCGGCGAACCATTCATCCGGTTTCAGGGTCAGACTTTCCGGCTCGGCATCACCGGCAAGCCAGGATGACAATAAAATCCGGTTGTAGGCGCTGGTGGGTTCGCCACTGAGAACCACAATCTCGCTGTAGGGCAATGCAGGGCGCTCGCAAAGGTGCTCCAGCAGGCGCTGGGCTACCATTCCGTGTCCTATGATTACCAGTTTTTGCTGTGTCATGCTTTTGCTCCAACGAAAAAAGCCAGAGCACCTCATCCCCCTGAAGGGATTTATGGTCTGGCGCCAGCGCCAACAACAATAGTTTGGTGGCCCGGTCGTCCATGACCGGGACGTTCATCCCTGTCTGATACACTGCTATATCCGTGCCATGTCGGAAGGGTGTTCTAAAACAGCAGGTTGAGCCTCTGCGGTGGTGGTTGAATCAAAAATCTGTGCCCTGCCACAACTCATTTCCCGCCCGTGCTGCACCGTCGTGGCGCAAACCGCTTTGAGTATCAGGCAATAGCCCGTTGCTTCTCGGGACCAGGCTTTTCGGTTTCCGGGCTGTGATCTGTGGCGGTTGCGTTCGACCCGGTTCCGCCTGCTCCGGTTTCAGTTGTCGTTGTTGAGGGGGCCGGTTCAGCCTTGTTTTTGCCGGGAAAGGTCTGCTTTTCATAAAGGAAGGACAACACCGCCTGACGACAGTGAACGTAATCAGGGTTGTCCGCCAAGGTGACTCGATTACGGGGTCGGGGCAGGTCAATGGTCAGCTCCTCGCCGATGTTGGCGGCCGGTCCGTTGGTCATCATGATGATGCGGTCGGACAGCAGCACGGCTTCGTCCACGTCGTGGGTGATCATGATCACCGTGCTGTTAAGATCCTGCTGGATCTCCATCAGAGCATCTTGCAGGTGGGCGCGAGTCAGGGCATCAAGCGCCCCAAAGGGCTCATCCATCAGCAACACGCTGGGCTTCATCGCCAGGGCCCGGGCAATACCCACACGCTGGGCCATACCGCCGGAAATTTCCCCCGGGCGTTTGTTGGCGGCGTGTTCCATGTTTACCAGCGCCAGGTTGTGCATGATCCACTCCCGTCGTTCGCGCCGGCTCATGGCTTTACGGAATACCTGCTGCACCGCGAGTTGGACGTTTTCGTAGACCGTCAGCCAGGGCATCAGGGCGTGATTCTGGAACACCACCGCTCGCTCTGGCCCCGGTGTGTTCACTTCATGGCCGTCCAGCACGCAGCCGCCGCGGGTGGCTTGCAGCAGGCCTGCGACAATGTTCAGCACCGTCGATTTACCGCAACCGGAATGACCGATCAGGGACACAAACTCGCCCTTCCTGATCTTGAGATTAATATCGTCGAGGGCGATAAAGGGCCCCTCCGGTGTATCGAAGGCCATCTGTACGCCGGTCAGTTCGAGATGAGATTTACTCATGTTGCTCTCCTGTTCGCTCTCTATTCATTCCAGGCTACTTTTTTCTGGATCAGTAGCATGATTCGGTCAAGCACAAAGCCGATGAAACCGATAGCCAGTACAGCGACCATAATGCGGCTCAGGGACTCGCTGCTGCCGTTCTGGAACTCGTCCCAGACGAATTTGCCCAGGCCCGGGTTCTGGGCCAGCATTTCGGCTGCGATCAGTACCATCCAGGCGATGCCCAGTGAGACCCGCAAACCAGTGAAAATCATCGGTACCGCCGAAGGCAGAACCACTCTGCGGGTGTGGGTCCAGAACGACAGTCGCAGTACTTTCGAGACATTCAGCAAGTCCGGGTCGACAGCAGCCACCCCGACACTGGTGTTGATCAGTGTCGGCCACAGGCTGCACAGGGTGACGGTGATCATCGAGGTGATGAAGGCCTTCTCGAACATCGGGTCATCGCTGACGTAGGTTGCCGACACCACCATGGTCACCAGCGGCAGCCAGGCCAGAGGCGACACCGGTTTGAAAATCTGGATCAACGGGTTTACCGCCGCCGCAAAGTACCGGTTCAGGCCAATCATGATGCCCATAGGAATTGCAATGATGCTGGCCAGCGCAAAGCCTGACAGCACCGTCAGCAGGCTGGTGCCGATCTGGGTAAAAAAGGTCGGCGCGCCGGGGTAGTCCCGTATACGGACTTCCGCATCCGGGTTATCGGCCAGGATGCGGGCGTTACGTTCCTCCTGCATGGTGACGAACTTGTCTGCCCGGGCCTGTTCGGATTGGTGTTCCTGCCAGAGTTGTCCGGCCTGCTCCCAGACATCGGTCGGACCCGGGAACTCGCCCAGAGAAGTATCCACCTGAGGGGCCATGAGCTGCCAGAAGATCAGGAACACGGTCATCCCGATAAGCGGCAGCAGCAGGTTCCTGGCAGCCTCCCCGAGGGCTTTGGGCGAGAGTTTTTCAGCCAGGACACGGGCTGCGGAACCTATGGCCGGCAGCTTGTCGGGGCCTGATTTGGTCAGTGTGGTCATGATCGTTCTCCTGACAAATAACTATTCACAGGGTGTCCGTTCCCTTGAGCCCGATTTCAAAGCTGTCGATGTAGGCGTTCGGCGTCCGCGGCGTGAACGGCACACCGTCGATCAGTTCACCTTGTTCGGGCCGCACGAAGTTTTCCGCACCGATCTCCGGGAAATCACCTGCATCAAGCAGGCCATCGTCGATCAGCGACTGGGCTGCCTGCTCATAAAGGTCAGCCCGATAAACCTGGGCGGCGGTTTTCATGTACCAGTCATCGGGTTTGGCCTCCGGGATCTGCCCCCACCGGCGCATCTGCGAGAGGTACCAGATGGCGTCGGAAGGATATGGGTAGGTGGCGTAATAGCGGAAGAAGACGTTGAAATCCGGTACCGAGCGCACGTCGCCTTGCTCGTACTCGAAGGTGCCAGTCATGGAGTTGGCGATGACCTTCTCGTCAGCGCCCACGTAATTTGAGCGAGCGAGGATCTTGACCGCTTCTTCCCGGTTGGCGTTGTCGTTCTCATCCAGCCAGTGGGCAGCGCGGATCATTGCCCGTAGCAGTCTCAGGTGGGTGTTGGGGTTTTCTTCAGCCCAGGCTTCGGAGACACCAAACACCTTTTCCGGATTGTTGGGCCAGATTTCGTAATCGGTAATCACCGGAACCCCGATACCCTGAAACACCGCCTGCTGGTTCCAGGGCTCACCCACGCAATAGCCCTGGATGGTGCCGGCTTCCAGCGTTGCCGGCATTTGCGGGGGCGGAGTCACCGAGAGGTGGACATCCGCCTGTAAAGTGCCACTGGTGTCGCCGCTCTGGGGTGCATAGAAGCCGGGGTTGAGGCCACCTGCTGCCAGCCAGTAACGCAGCTCGTAATTGTGGGTGGACACCGGAAACACCATGCCCATGCGAAAGCGCTCGCCCTTATCCTTATAGGCTTCCACTACGGGTTTCAGGGCGGCGGCGCTGACCGGATGCTCAGGTTTGCCATCGTCTTGCATGGTCAGGTGCGGCTTCATATCGTCCCAGACATCGTTGGAGACGGTGATACCGTTGCCGTTCAGGTCCATGCTGAAGGCCGTGATGATGTTGGCCCGGGTGCCATAGCCGATGGTCGCGCCCAGCGGCTGGCCGGCGAGCATATGGGCGCCGTCTAGCTCGCCGGTGATGACCCGGTCGAGCAGGACTTTCCAGTTGGCTTGTGCTTCGAGCTCTACAAACAGACCTTCATCGATGAAGAAACCCTGTTCCCAGGCGATGGCGAGCGGAGCCATGTCGGTGAGCTTGATAAAGCCCAGCCGCAAGTCAGGTTTCTCGGCCGGGCCGATGTCGGCCGAAGCCAGCGTACTGAAGCTGGCTAAAAGCAGTATTGCGGCTGCAAGTTGTCTAGGTTTCATGCTGAATCTCCCTGGGGTATACCCACCAAAAAAACGCCTACTCCCCCGGGTGGAGGAGTAGGCACCAAAGCTTTCAGAGGGTTAAGGTCTGCTTTGTTTGTTTGTTTGAGCAAGGGAAATCTGTAGAACCCTGCTCGGAAAAATAGTATCCGGACCTTACGGTTTGCAGGTTCTGTGCCACAATAAAAACCATATTAAAAACATATAGATATAAATATTGCCTTTAAGAAACCAAAGTTGGTTGAGCCGGAATGATCCATTTTTTGTTGAGTTGCACCGACACGGCGCACGCCATAGAGGTTGCATGAAAGGGCAGCTGTAATCGTCACGCTCACTTTTTGTTGGTACGGAAGGTATTTGTGCTGTCGAGGGGCGAAGAAAGCGAAAATGCCTTGTTTTGGTGCGTTAAGCTTGGGTGTCTTTGAGGAGTATCGCTCCCGGGACCAGCCAATTACCGGCTTTGGGAAGTTGGCCTTTTTATTGCTATGTCCTGATCAGATTGGGTAGACAATCGTGCTGGCAATGGTGCCCGGTTGAATTGTTCGAGAGTTTTGGTTTCGCCTGAAGCCGCTCCCGGAGGTTCACCGGGCTTTTTTTGGCCTATCGGTCAGGTAGCCCTGATAACCATTGCCGGGCACCAGAGGATGGAGGTTTTGTGACCGAAGCAGCAGTATCCCCGATTCGAACCACCTGCCCCTATTGTGGCGTAGGCTGCGGAGTGGTAGCCGCGAACGGCGGTGCAGGGCCGGTCAGCGGAGACAACGATCATCCGGCGAATCGCGGACGCCTGTGTGTAAAAGGCGCCAGTCTCGGTGAAACGCTTGGCAGCCACGGCAGGCTGCTGAAGGCCCGGGTTGATGGTTGCGAAAGTGAGCTGCCTGCTGCACTGGATGCTGTCGCGGCTGCAATTCAGGACTCGGTAGCGAAATACGGGCCGTCATCCGTGGCCTTTTATCTGTCTGGCCAGTTGCTGACGGAGGACTATTATGTCGCCAACAAGCTTGCGAAAGGCTTTATCAAAACCCCCCACGTGGATACCAACTCCCGGCTTTGCATGTCCTCAGCCGTAGCAGCCCACAAACGGGCGTTCGGAGCCGACGCGGTACCAGCCTGCTATGAGGATCTGGAACTGGCAGATTTGCTGGTGCTGAGCGGCAGCAATGCGGCCTGGAACCATCCGATTCTGTATCAACGGATGAAGACTGCGGCCCGTGAAGGTCGACGAGTGGTGGTGATTGATCCCCGGGCTACCGCTACCACCGAACTGGCGGATCTGCACCTGAAACTGAAGCCGGGTACCGATACTGTACTGTTCAACGGTTTGCTGGTCTGGCTGGCGGACCATCAGGGTCTGGACTCTGAGTATATCCGTGATCATTGTGCCGGCTTTGGAGACACTCTGGCCGAGGCCCGGATAGCCGCCCCGGACACCGCTTCGGTGGCAATCCAGTGTGACCTCCCCCGGGCTGATGTGGACACCTTTTATCAATGGTTCGCAGCCACTCCAAGAACCGTCACTGGCTTCTCCCAGGGCGTCAACCAGTCGGTGGCGGGTACCGATAAAGGCAATGCCATTATCAACTGCCATCTGGCCACCGGTCGCGTCGGCCAGCCCGGTGCCAGCCCATTTTCCCTCACCGGCCAGCCCAACGCGATGGGCGGTCGAGAGGTCGGCGGGCTGGCGAACACCCTGGCCGCCCACATGGATTACGACACCCCCGGCGCACAAGCGCGTGTGGCGAAGTTCTGGCAGACTGACGGCGTTGCTGACGGCCCCGGCCTGAAAGCAGTGGATCTGTTTGAGGCGATTTACCGGGGCGATATCCGGGTGGTGTGGATCATGGCTACCAACCCGGCGGTCAGTCTGCCGGACACCGATCGGGTGCGGGAAGCACTGGCCCGTTGTCCGACGGTTATCGTCTCCGATTGCGTAGCAAACACCGACACCACGGCCTTCGCCGATATTTTATTGCCCGCCGCTGGCTGGGGCGAAAAAGACGGCACCGTAACCAATTCCGAACGCTGTATATCCCGCCAACGAGCATTTCTGCCCCTTGCTGGCGATGCCCGGCCGGACTGGTGGCTGATGAGCGAAGTGGCCTGGCGGCTGGGTTTTGGCGAAGCCTTTGGATTTAACACCCCGGCTGCTGTGTTCCGTGAGCACGCAGCGCTGTCTGGCTGTGACAATAATGGCACCCGTGTCTTCGATATCAGCGCTTTGGCGGAGCTGTCCGACCAGGGTTTTGATGCGTTGTCGCCGATCCAGTGGCCCGCTTCTGAGGAAGCTCCCCACGGCCAGGCCCGACTGTTTACCGCTGGTCAGTTCTGCACCCCGGACGGTCGCGCCAGGTTTATTCCCATTCAGACCCGATTGCCGAGAGAGTCCCCCGCCACCGCGCTGCCGATGATAGTGAACACCGGTCGCATCCGGGACCAGTGGCATACCATGACCCGCACGGCACGCACCCCGCGCCTGCTGCAGCACCGGAGCGAGCCGTTTATTGAGGTGCATCCGGAAGATGTGGAACGGTTGGGGCTGAGCAACGGGGCACTGGCGACCCTGACCCGAAATCAAGGCCGCTTTACCGGTCGGGTCCGGTCGACCGATGCTCAGCGTCCGGGGGAGGTTTTTGTCCCGATTCATTGGAATCAACAATTCGCTTCAGAGGGGTTGGCAACCCAGCTGACGGCACGAATCACCGATCCGGTTTCCGGCCAGCCGGAGTCCAAATTCGGTCTGGCGGACCTCACTCCTTTCCCGGCACGGTGGCATGGGCGCCTGTTGTGCCGTGAACCCCAGCCACGGCGCTGGCAGGCCGGGTACTGGAGCTACGCCCCTTTGGCGGAATGTGGTAGCTGGTGGCTGGCGGGGAGTGAGCGCGTTGACTGGCCAAGGAATGCGAGCCAGTGGCTGGGTGGCCCCCTCCAGCAAGTGATGTCGGACCCGACGAATGGCTGTTTCCGCGCTGCTCGCATCGTCGACGGCCGGTTGATCTCAATACTGCTGGTAGATGCCCGACCGGAACGATTGCCTGCGGTGGACTGGCTTGCGAGCTGTTTTGCTTTAAAGAGCTTAAGCGATGAACAGTCGCGAACACTGTTGGCGGGCCGGGACATTGCCCGGGAAGCAACCGGGGCGATTATTTGCAGTTGCTTTCAGGTCGGCGAGCGTCAGATCGAGAAATCTGTCGCTAATGGTGCCGATAGTGTCGAGGCTCTGGCAGCGGCACTTAAATGCGGAACCAACTGTGGCTCCTGCCTTCCCGAGCTTAAATCAATGCTTAGCCACAGCCTGGGTAAGGCTGTGTAGCAGCTGCGGCGGCCTGTTTGCTAAGATCCGCCTGTGGTTTATGAACCCGATGAGGTCTGCCGGAACAATTGAAACGTACCGAATGAGGCGTGAATCCCGGAATGTCAGTTGGCCTGATTTGCGCTTATGTATCGTGAGTAGCGGTCGTATCAAGCCACTGTCTCAAGCCTGCCGAACCAGGTTTCAGGGAGAAGACGTGAACTTTCCAGAGATGTGTCGGAATTGGATATGGGCTGCCGGGCTGATCACATTCACGGTGTCCGGCGCGGCGCAAGAAGGCCCCGGGGTGCAGCTGGCTGTCGTAGAGCAGTCGGATATAGTCGAGGAAGTGACGCTCAATGGTACCGCCAGCGCCTTGCGGAGTTCCCGGCTGTCTGCCTCAGTGGAAGGATTGGTCGATCTGGTTAATGCTCAACCGGGTGACCGGGTTGCCAAAGGGGATCTGTTGATCGAACTGGACGACGAGCTTGCCGGGCTTGCTCTCGCTTCGGCCCGGGCGGAGAGCCAGGAGGCTGAGGCTCGCCTTGCTGAGGCTCGACGCCGGTTAGATGAAGCCCGGTCGGTCGGTGCGGGCCGAAACATTGCCGCCACTGAAGTCAGTGCACGGGAGAGCGAGGTGGCAACCACTGAGGCCACTCTGCTGCGCCTACAAGCCACTCAGCAGCGGCAAGCTGCGCTGGTAAAGCGCCACAGTATCGCAGCGCCTTATGAAGGTGTTATCCAGGCACGGCATACCGATCTGGGTGAGTGGGTAACCCCGGGCGATCCCTTGGTCGAGCTGGTGGATATCAGTAATCTCCGGCTTGATTTCCAGGTGCCCCAGAACATGTACAACCTGATTGACGGCTCCACCGAGCTTCAGGTCAGCGTTGAGGGTACCAATAACAGCGAGCGTTTAACTGTAGACATTGATGTGCTGGTGCCGGTGAGCGATTCCGGGGCCCGCACCTTCCTGTTGCGGGCATCTGCGCCGGAAGAGCTCAGGGTGTTACCCGGGATGGCGCTGACCGGGCTTCTAAGAACGGATGCTGGCCGTGATGGACTCTCAGTGCCCCGGGATGCCATCAATCGCTACCCTGACGGCAGGGTAACTGTCTGGATTGCCGAGCCTGCCGGCAACGGGCAATACCGGGTTGAGGAAAAACGCATCGAGCTGGGGACCTCCTACCGGGATCGTATGGTGGTAACTGACGGTCTTGAAGCCGGACTCAGGGTGGTGTCCCGGGGCAACGAAGCCCTGCGTCAGGGTATGACGGTGCGGGTTGTTGGCGAAGGGGCACGCTGATGTTTGCGGGCATCATCCGTCACGGCACCCTGGTTGCCGTGGTCACATTGATCATTGCAATTCTCGGGTCTGCGGCGGCACTGCGGATTCCGGTGCAGATGATTCCTGACCTGGAAGTGCGCACTATCACCGTGGAAACCCGGTGGCCCGGAGCGACGCCCCAGGATATCGAGAAAGAAATCCTGATTGAGCAGGAACGCTACCTGCGCAATGTCCCGAACCTGAGCAGGATGTCCGCTAGCGCCACCAGCGGCGCGGCAGAAATCGAACTGGAATTTCCTTTTGGCGTCGACATTACCGAAAGCCTGATTCAGGTAAACAACGCCCTCAGTCAGGTCTCGGACTACCCGCGCAACGTTGATGAACCTCGCATCGTAGCGTCCTCGTTCTCCTCCAACGCCTTTATGTATTTCCGTGTTTCCACGCTGGAAGGCAATCCCCGTGAGCTCGACATTGACCTGATGAAGGATTTTGTCGAAGACCGGGTCCGGCCTCGGATGGAAAGTGTGCCCGGGGTCTCCGAAGTGTCGGTGGGCGGCGGTGCTGACCGCCAGATGCAGATTATTGTGGACGAGCGCCAGTTGGCCCAGCGCGGCATGAGCCTGATTGACCTGCGAGACGCCATCATGCAGCGCAACCAGGACATTTCCGGCGGTGAAGTTGACTCCGGTAAGCGCCGCTATCTGTTGCGGACCGTGGGGCGCTTTGAGGACATCGCCGAACTGGAGCAACTGGTGGTGGCCCGGCGTGGTGACAGCATCACCCGGCTTGGGGAAGTGGCGCGAATCGAGCAGGACCATGCCCGTATTCGCGAACTGTCTATCGTCAATGGCCTGCGGGTGCTGGGCTTGCAGGTTCGCCGTGAGAGCGGCTCCAACGTTATCGATATCAAGCGGGCAATGATGAAAGAAGTGGAGTTGATCAACGAGGATCTGATGGCCCCCGCCGGGCTGGTGCTGGCACTGAATTCGGATGATGCACGCTACGTCGAAGCCTCGGTCGCCAACGTCTGGACCAATCTCGGGATTGGTGCCGTGTTTGCCACGCTGGTGATGTATCTGTTCCTGCGGTCCTCCCGCGCCACGTTTGTGGGGGTTGTGGGTATTCCCCTGTGTGCCATTGCGGCGTTTCTCGGGCTGTTGATCACCGGCCGCACCATCAACGTTATTTCGCTGGCTGGCATCGCCTTTGCCATTGGCATGACAGTGGATAACAGCATTGTGGTGCTGGAGAACATAGAGCGACAGCGAAGGCGAGGTCTGGACCGCGTTGAATCGGCGCTCAAGGGCGTGCAGGAGGTCTGGCCTGCGGTACTCGCATCCACCATGACCACGGTTCTGGTGTTTCTGCCGATTCTGTTTATCGAAGAAGAGGCCGGTCAGCTTTATTCTGACGTGGCTATCGCCATTTCCGCCGCGATTGTTGCCTCCATGCTGGTGGCGGTAACCCTGATTCCTACCCTCTGTGCCCGCCTCAATTTCGGCACCGAGGAGAGTGGCGGCGATGGCAGCCAACAAGAGGAGTCCCGGGGCTGGGTCAAAATCCTGGCAAGCAAGGTTCATTGGCTGATTGCACGGCCTCTGCGTCGCATTGCCACCATGGCGGTTACCCTGGTGCTCAGTGTGATGATTATCCTGGTGCTGACACCCCCCGCGGAGTATCTGCCGGAAGGGGAAGAGCCTAAAACCTTTGCCAGCATGAACGCACCGCCGGGGTATAACCTGGACGAAATGGAACGGATATCGCGCCAGGTGGAAGACCACTTTCTGCCCCAGGTACAAGCGGATGGCGCAGCCTACGCAGCTGGGGAAACCGCGATCCCGCCCATGGCCTACTTCAACATGCAGGTAAGGCCCAGTGGTATCCGGGTAATCTCCGAAACCCTCGATCCGACCCATATCGAAGCCCTGATGGATGAACTTACCGCCTACTATGAGCGCTTCCCCGGCATGCGGGCGTTTGCTGCCAAGGGCTCGATAATTTCCAGTAACGATGGCGGTACCCGGAGTATCAATCTGGATATCGCCGGTTCGGACCTGGTCACCATCTATCGCGCTGCAGACGCTGCCTACCGCAAAGCCGGGGAGATTTTTGACAACCCCCGCATCCAGACCCAGCCCAGCTCCCTCACCCTGGCTCAGCCGCTGATCCAGGTACGGCCGGACTGGGACCGGGTCGCGGAACTTGGTCTGAGCACCGAAGCCGTGGGCTTTACCGTGTCATCGCTGACCGAGGGCGCCTATGTCGATGACTTTTTCCTCGGGGATGACAAGATCGATATCTATCTCTACGGCGATGCCGGCGGGGAGCCTGACTTGTCGCAGTTGTCGAAGTTGATGGTGCACACGCCCCAGGGCGCTACCTTGCCGCTCTCGAGTCTTGCCGAGATCGAGGAAACCGTGGATACCAGCACCGTTCGGCGGGTTGATGGCAGCCGGACCGTGACCCTGAATATAATTCCGCCAGAGGAGGTCGCGCTTGAGGCCGGTGTCGAGCGGGTCCGGACCGAGCTGGTAGCCGCACTCAGAGCGAGTGGCGAACTACCGTCGGACGTCAACGTCACCATCTCCGGCGCCAGCGACCAGCTCAACGCCACCCGGGATGCATTGACCGGTAACTTCCTCATTGCGCTCTCGATTGTCTACCTGTTGCTGGTCGCCATTTTTGCCCACTGGGGTTACCCCTTGCTGATTATGACTGCGATTCCTCTGGGCATTGCCGGCGGTATCGTCGGGCTGGCGGTAATGAATCTGGTCGGGGGATTGCTGCCGATGATCGGGCTTCAGCCGCTACGGCAGCCGTTCGATATGATCACCATGCTGGGATTCCTGATTCTGCTCGGAACGGTGGTCAACAATCCGATTCTGGTGGTCGACCAGGCTCGCCGGAATCTCCGCGAAAAAGGCGTAACCGCCATCGAAGCGGTCAGTCGCGCGGTGGAAACCCGTCTGCGCCCGATTGCCATGACCACCCTGACCACATTGTGCGGGCTGTCGCCGCTGGTCTTCCTGCCCGGTGAAGGTACCGAGTTGTATCGCGGCGTGGGTGCCATCGTGCTGTTTGGCCTGGTGGGCGCTGCGATTGTCACGCTGACCTTCTTGCCGGCCCTGACGGTGTTTGTGCTATCGAGGGGCGAAGATAAATGAAAGGCCCCGATTCGAACTACCGGCTCCCACTGTGGCTGCCGCCTTCCCGAGCTCCCATCAATGCTCAGTCAGGGGCCGGGGAAGGCTTTTGAGCAGCTGCGGCGGTACCCGGTAGCGCAAACCCTGCCAGCGGCCAGAACCGTCGACGGTACAGGTTTTATGGTTGATACGACGGATGACGCCCTCGATGCGACGCGCCCCGCCACCAAACATGACAGCCTCACCCACTTGCCAGCGGGCTAACATCTCTTGGGGGCTGGTTACTTCAAACGCTGCGACGGGAAGCTCCATACCTTGGTCGGTTGCCTTTTCCAACAAGCGCTTGCGAACGGCTTCGGCGGCTCCGCTGGTATGGAGCTCGTCCAGAATCTCATAGAAATGCCGGTTGTGTACGGAGCCCCGGTGGCGTTTCCCGGCGACATGTTGCAGCAGATGGGCAAATTCGTGGCAGCAGGTGTGGGCCAGCAGGTTTGCGGTGGAGAGCTCGCCGTCAAAGTAGCCACGACGTTGAATTTCACGACTCGAGAGCCAGCCCGCAGCCGTGTCTGGTTGATGCTTGGCGACAATCATGCGGGCACCATAGGTAATGTTGTGCTGGCGCACCTGCGGATTAAAACGGTGATAGGTGGCCTGTCCTGCGCCGACACGACATGCCAGCTGCGACCCCGGATGACGCTGGCGAATCCAGCCCCGGGCTGGCTGCCAGAGCACGTCAGTGGTGACGTGACATAGCAGCTGACCCAGATATTTGGCTTGTGCAGTGCTTGGGGGCATGGGGTGGCGACAACATCGTTCTGGTTGACTGGTGCCGGCAGCATACCGTGTCTGCTGGCATCGGGGAACAGAGCGCGTGGGCTTTAGCGCAGGTTGAACCGCACCGGCAGCTGAAAGCTGAAGGTCTCACCGTGCATGTCGTCCGGTACTGATGGCAAGGGTGCTGCAGCCGCCAGCATCTCCAGGGCAGCCTCGTCGAGCAGGTTATGGGAGGACCCTTCACTCAAGCTGTAGTCCAACAACGCGCCCTGCCGGTTGAACCGGAACAGCACTACGGGGGTGCCCTCCATACCGAGTCTCTGGGCACGAAGGGGGTATTCCCGGTGCCGACTCAAGTGGCGAGCCAGCCGGGTCAGGTATTGATCAATATTGGAGGACGACCCGGCGCGGAGCTCCACCTGCGCAGGGCTCGCTTCGGCCTGCCCGTCTGACGGCTCGGCATCCGCAACCGATTGCTCGAGGCTTGCATCGTCTGACCGCGGCGCAACACTTTCTGGCTCTGGCTCTGGCTCTGGCTCTGGCTCTGGCTCTGGCTCTGGCTCTGGCTCTGGCTCTGGCTCTGGCTCTGGCTCTGGCTCTGGCTCTGGCTTGCGTGTCTCTTCGGGTGGTTCCGGGGGTGTTTCTAACGGTTCGGGCACGGCTGTGGCCTGCTTTGGGCTGCTTGCCAAGGCTATTCGAATGGATTGCGGGGAATTGATGGTGCTTTGCCCTTCCGATCTGTTGAGTTCCGGAGTGGCAGGAGCGGCCAACAGCAGGGTGATTGCCGTGAGCAACAGCGCCACCAGCAGAACAACCAGGCGGGCAGATGGGCTCATTGACCGGGCTCCGTCAACAGGGTGACGTTTTCATAGCCACCATCTTCCAGCAGCCGGAACAGCCGCTCCAGGTCGGCCATGGTAACGCTCCGGTCCGCAGCAATTCGCAACGCCCTGGTATCGGTCGTTTCCGGCAGGGCGCCCAGCACGGTGTCCGCATTGACGTTCTGACCGTTTACGGACCAGTCGGTACCACTTTTAACCATCAGCTCCGCTTCCGGCGATTGCGGGCTGCGCGGCTCCGACACGCCGGGCAATTCCGGTAACGGTGATTCCGCCATTTGCCCTGCCACCATAAAAAACATCAGCAGCAGGAATACCAGGTTGATCAGCGGCAGCAGGCTGTCTTCCACCCGTTCCATCAAAGTTTTGCCGCTTCCTGGTGGCGGAGGTGCCAATGGTGTCACGGTTTACTCGCTCCCGGTTTTCGCTGGCGTTCGCTGCCAACGTACCTGGAGGCCAGCTTGGCTCAGTTCACTCAGGCTGGAGGTAAAATCGGCCAACCAGGCAGCGCCGTCCGCTTTCAGGTGCAGCTCACCGATACCGGCAGCGCGCAGGGCAGAAATCAGCTCCGCGACCTGCCAGCGTTGCTGGTTCCAGCTCAGTTCTCCGGTGTTTTCCAATACCACCAGTGGGCGTGGCTCGCCCTGGGTGGTACCCCGGGAAGCCGTGCTGTTCTCGAGCTCCAGATGTTCGGTGGGCAACAGCCGGGTGGTCAGCATAAAGAACACCAGCAGGATAAACACCACATCAATCAGCGGCGTGATGCGAATCGGCATCGCCCGCGAGGGTCGGGGGTCAACCAGCTGCATGGGCAACACGGTGCGTGTACGCTGGGGGTTCACCGCTTATTTGGAGGGGTGCAGACATCGGATGCGTTGCGGCTTCATGAGCTGCAATCTCGGGTGCGGGCAAGGGGGTTGAGATAACGCGCACCAGGACATCGTTGAGCATGGTGTTCAGCCGACCCAGGCGGAATTCGATCCAGGCGGCCAGGGCAGCGAACGGAATCGCGATCACCAGGCCGGCAGCGGTGGTAGTGAGAGCTTCGTAAATACCTCCGCTCAGCTCGCTGGCACCGGCTTGTCCGGTTGCGGTCGCCATCGCGCTGAAGGCTGCCATCATGCCCATTACAGTGCCCAGCAGGCCCAGCAACGGTGCCAGGGCTGCGATCACTTCGATAATTTTCAATGGCGCCTCAAAAGGCTGCAGCGCCTTTCGGCACCGACGAGCCAACTCTTCACGGAGTGCTGCCGGGTCGAGACGGTCAAGGCGAGCGGTCATGGCGTAGGCCATTAACGGCGACAGAGGGTTGGCCCGGGCCAGCCAGCCAGAGGCCTCCGCAATCTGCTCCGGTGTCTGCCGGTCCGGCTGTTGTTGCCATTGTGCAAGTGCGGAGCGTAGTCGGCGAGTCAGGCGGGGGGCGAAAACGGTTCCGGACAGCACCAGGTAGAAAAACGCAATCAGGCCCGCAATGGCAAGTCCGATCAGCACCAGCATCACCGGGCCACCCATTTCTATCAATTGCTGTAAGGGTGTCAGTGCGGCGCCCGATGTTCCTGTGAGGGTGGAGTCAGACATTCGTGAGCCTCGTAACTGATAAGTACTGAACAAATGATAACCATTATCGTTATTGTTTTCCAGTTGTAACCGGAAGTTTGATGCGTCTCTGGTAGACTTGCGCACCTAATAGCGTCTGCGCCTCCCCAGGCTCCAGGCTCAGCATTGAAAATCCGGAGATATTTTGCGAAAGACCATTACCCGGTGGTTCGACAGCCTAGCCAACAGGGCGGTGCTGCTCGTGGTTGTCTTGACGATTCTGACCGCCGTTATCATGACGATGGTCAGTGTCCAGGTCAGCAGGCAAGAGCTGGAAGCTCAGGCACAGGCACAGGTCAAGACTATCGCGAGTATGGTCGCCCTTGAGGTTGACCAGAAAATATCAGAACGATTTCTGGTCCTCTCCAATGTTGCAAAATCGCTCACCCTGGAGCAGATTACCTTCGAGCAGCGCGCGCAGTTGCTGGTAGAACGTCAGGTCGCACTTCATCACCTGTTCAACGATATCTATCTGTTCGACCATCAGGGGCTGGTGTTGAGCCATTTTCCTTTTGATGCCATGCAGATCGGCTATGATGCCGGTGATCGCAGTTTTTTCAGACAAACCAGTCTGCAATTGACCCCTTTGATATCGGAACCTTTTATGTCCTTCCCCGGCGCCGAGCCTACGGTGATGATGACAGCGCCGGTGTTTGATCATAAAGGGCGCTTTATCGGTGTAATAGGCGGATCTATTGCTCTGGGTAGCGATAAGTTTATGGGTCGAATTATTGATAATCCCCTGGAGGGTTCCGGTTACATCGATATTGCAACCCGCTCCGGGATTACCCTGGCTCACCCCCGCTCGACGGAGGTAATGCAACCGGTGTCGGAGTTCAATGAGGCGTTGCAGCAGGCAGTAACCGGTTTTGAGGGTACGCGGTTTACGGTAACCAGTCAGGGGGTGCAGGCGCTGGTCTCGGTGCAACAAATGAGCCAGGCGCCCTGGTTTGTAATGGCGGTGTGGCCGCTGCAGGAAGCGTTTGCCTCGGTTAACCGGCTTACCCGTCTCCTGCTCTGGGTCACTCTTGCGGTTATCGTCCTGTTGGCGCCATTGGCGTTCTGGTGTTTCCGGAAGTTGCTTCGACCATTAAGGGATCTGGATACGCAAATCAATGAACGTCATCTGGGCTCCCGCACCCTGCCTGTCGAGGTCACCGGGGGTAGCGAGATTCGCGAGGTGGCTGAAGCTTTCAATCTGGTTATGGAAGAACGGGAGCGAGCCATGGCGTCCCTGGTTGAGCGTGAGGCTTTTTTCCGGGCACTTTCCCAGAGTGCGCCTGTGGGAATCGTACAGACTGATGTACTCGGCCGGATTGAGTTTGTTAACCCGGCCTTCGAGGCTATCATCGGCCAGAGTATGCCACAGCTGCAGCGCCAGCATCTGATGGTGGGTGTGTATGAGGATGACCGGGCCAGCGTTTCTGTGGCCTGGCGGGACGCCCTTCACCAGGGGCGTATCTACCGGGGTCAGTTCCGGATATCTGACGATCTGTCGGGCCGGTTGATCTGGGTGGACACCATGACCTCTTCTATACAGACACCGGATAAGACCCTCGGTACTATTTCCATTGTTCACGACATTACCCACGAACGAGCGATCGAGGAACAACTTCAGGCGGAGCAGAGCCGTGCTGAGAGCATTCTCGGGGCTTTACAGGAGGGCGTGCTGCTGACGGATAACCGGGGCCAGATTTGCTACGCCAACTGGGTTGCCTGTAGCTTTCTGGGGGTGGTGGGTGATTGCATTGGGCAGTCACTGTTTGATCTGTTCACCGTTGAGGTGCAAGGCAAGAGCTGGGCTATTGACCAGTTTTTAGCCGAAGAGGAAATCGAAAGTCTTGATGCCGTCATGCGCAATACCCGTAATCAGCTGCTTGATGTAGAGCTGACCATGTTGCGGCTCGGGCGTGACACGCGCAACGAGCGCCTGGTTTTTGTACTAAGGGATGACCGGGAGCGCCGGATGCAGGAAGAGAAGCTGTCCTGGGAAGCGACCCATGACACCCTGACGGGTCTGCTCAACCGTCGTGGATTTAACGACATCCTGGCCAAGTGGCTGATGGAAGCAAAAAATCTGGCGCGGCCAAGTGTGCTGGTGCTGATCGACCTGGACCATTTCAAACCAGTCAACGATCAGGGTGGTCATCTGCTTGGGGACGAGCTTTTGCGTCGGCTGGCGGGATGTCTTACCGACGCTGTCCGGCAGTCGGATTTCGCGGCCCGGCTCGGAGGAGACGAATTCGGGATTATTCTGCCCGCCTGCGGTCTCGCCCGGGCGCAAGAGCTGGCCGAACGTATCCGAGTGTCAGTGGAGAGCCTGCGGATCGATAATGAGAAAGGTGAGTCTTATGGGGTCACCGCAAGTATAGGTTTGACCGAGTTGTCAGCCGGTGACACCGGCCCGCGCGAAGCATTGGCGCGGGCGGATGAAGGCTGTTATGCCGCCAAGGCACAGGGCCGGAACTCGGTGGTTACGGTGCCAGCACTTTTGGCTGAAGTCCCTTAGTCAGACCGGGCACTAGTGGTCGGCAATCTCGTCTTCGGTGAACAGGAATTCCCGCAGGTGGCCGTCAAACTCCTTGCTGTTGCGGCGCATCCATTCCAGACACATTGCCGCGTGTTCCATTTCTTCACGCATATTGTGCAGCAGAATCTTCTTCAGTGCCTCATCATCGCAGTCATCGGCCCGCTGACGGTACCAGTCCACCGCTTCGAGTTCTTCCATTATGGATACGATACAGTGGTGCAGGTTCAGGGTTTCGGTTGACAGTCGTTCGCGTGGTGCGTGCAGGTTGTCGCTGGCCATGGGATGGGTTCTCCTGAAAATAACAAGGGCATTGGATGACAAGCAAGCAGGATAGCAGGGATTCCAGTTTGGATAATCCAACATGAACAAGGTTTCAGACGACGGCGAACGTCGCCGGCGTTCGTTGCGTCTAAAGGGCTTTCTGATTGCTGGCCTGGGCGTGTTGCTGTTGTCTCCGGATTCGCTGTTGGTCAAGGTGACGGAAGTGTCGCCGCTGGTGTTCCTGTTCTGGCGGGGCCTGTTGCTGGCCTTCGGTTTTACCGTGATCAACACTCTGCGCTATGGTCGTGACCTGCCGGGGCTGATGGTGAAAGGGGGCTGGGCCGGACTGTACTGTGCATTTGCCTTCTTTTTGAGCACCGTCGGGTTTGTTACCGGTATCAAATACACCGCAGCCGGCAATGTGCTGGTTATCCTCAACACCGCGCCCGTGATCGCGGCACTTCTGGCCTGGGCGTTCTGGCGGGAACGTTTGCCACTTCGCACCTGGTTGCTGATTGGTGTTTGTGTGGGTGGCGCTACCCTGATGGCGCTGGGTGAAATGGGTAAAGGCGAACCCCTGGGCCTGGTGATGGCCGGTTTGGCGGCGTTTGGATTAGCTTCCAACCTCGCGGTGGCGAGGTCCCGGTCTACCGTGGATATGAGTGTGATGCTGGTGCTCGGCGCCTTGCTGACCACGCTGGTCGCAGCCGCCCTGGGTGGTGCGCAGTGGCCGGGGTGGCCTGACATGGGCTTTATCACGCTGTTGTGTCTCGGCTTCTTGCCGTCAGCGACCATCCTGATCCAGACCGGCCCTCGCTACCTGCCGGCTGCGGAGGTGAGCCTGCTGCTGTTGCTGGAGACCGTTATCGGTACCTTTCTGGTCTGGGCGTTTCTGGCGGAAGTGCCGCCCCCCCTGAGTTTTGTGGGTGGCGGCATTATCCTCGCGGCTCTGGCAATGAACGGGGCGTTCGAAGCCCTTCGGCAGCGACGCCGTAACAGTCTGTTAGCTGGCCCACAACCCTGAGGCCAAGGCAGCCTGCCAGAGCAGTCGCGCGGCGAGCAAGGTCAGAAGTACGGTGAATGCCTGGTGGAAATGCCGGTTGCTGAGGGTTGTCAGTAGTCTCAGGCCGATCCAGGTGCCGAGAAAGCCGCAGGCGATCATGGCGGTGACAAATCCGATCCACTCTTTGAACACAAAGCCCGCAACGCCGAAAATTAACGCCTTGGGCGCGTGCTGAAGCGTCATTGCGGTGGCAAACGTGGCGACCGTGGTATGGCGGTCGGTGTGTATCTGCTTGATGAAGGCGGCGACCAGGGGGCCGCTTGCGCCCACAAACAGGCTGACAAAACTGGTCAGAGCGGAGGCGCAGAAAATGCCCGCCGGGCCAAACGCCAGTTTGGGCAAGGCCGGGCCCCAGCACAGGTAGAGTACAAAGATCCCGATGGTCAGTTGCCAGAGGTAGGTTGGCAGATCGACCAGCAACCAGGCCCCCAACGTCGCGCCAACCAGCACGCCGGGCGCAAATGCTGCAATCACGTGCCAATCGATGTGGCGCCAGGTCATGGCGACGCGCCCGCTGTTGGACCCCAGTTGTATCAAGCCGTGTACCGGGATGATCGCCGCTGCCGGCACCCAGAATGCCATCAGCACCAGCAGCAGGACGCCCCCACCGGCACCCAGGCTTGCGGTTATCATCGAGGTCATAACTGAGCACGCCAATAACAGCAGCACCACGCCAGCGGGCAACGTGTCGGGCATCAGAACGGCAAGATCCACAGCGAAGCTATCCTCAGAGTGAAATCGGCGTTACTGGCAGAAATCGGTTTCCCGCAAGCGGGCGGAGTTGCACAGAGCTTCCGTGGCAAGCTGAACATCGGCGACGTAATACAGCGAAGCCAGGCCCAGCCGGTTACGTCCGAGATTGTGGAAAATCAGGCCGAAGGCGATATCCCCGGACGTGAAAGTGGCCTGGTTCTCGGCAAAATACGCCGCCGGGCGCGCGAGCTCCTCGTCGGTCAGCAGCGCGTTCACGCGTCCGACACCGCCATGGTAAGCCTGGATAAGCAACAGCGTGAATAACCGGTTGCGCTTGCTCTCAGGCAGATGGCCAAAGCGCTCGTCAAAGGCCGGTCGCAGGTTCCGGGCATTCTGGCTCATCAGTTTCAGGGCGCAGTCAATCTGGGCCAGACGGTGCCAGTGGGCCCGGGGAGCGATGCCGCAATCACTCAGGGCCGAAGGCGACAATTGCAGGATCCCTTTGGCCCCGGCGGCGGAGTGAGCACGTTGCTGGCCGCCGCTTTCTACCAGCAACTGGCCCGCGAGATAACGGTGCAGTTCGGGTGGCAGGTTGAGGCGCTGCTGCTCAAGCCGTTTGGTGTATACCAGGGCGAGGCTTTCATGGAGTGATACGGGCGTTACTGCGGTGCCAATCACCAGGTCGTCCCAGGTGCCCCAGATCAGTTCCGACGGTATGGTACCGAGATAGCGCGCAACCGATTCGGTGAGATTAACATGGGGCTGACGACAGGCGAGGGCAAACGGATAGCCGGTCTCGCCTTTGTCGCCTTTTGCCCAGGCGTCCACCTGTCCACGCCCGGCCAGGGTTTGACGGGTACGGTTGAGCTCCGCCTGGGTGGCCTCACGAGTATCGCCGTCATCCATGTAACCGATAAAACGGCCCCGGATATCGTAGAGGATATGTCGGTCCTGATCAGAGCAATAACCGGACTCTGTCAGCACCCAGCGCCGGATGGTCGTAATATTGTCGTAGACGCCCTGGCTCACCCAGTAGGGTGAATCCCGCACGATGGTTTTCCAGTCCTCGCGGGGGTGCTCTGTGGTGTGCCCGGGCGTGGCGGCACAAAGTAGCAGCACCAACAGGCCTCCGATGACCAGTGTCTTCATATAAGGCTGTTCCTGAGGGTAAATCCGGTCTAGTCTTGAGAGCGTATAGATTAGTAGGAGGGGCGTCTATGAGTGCTGGTCGGCTTTTTCTTTGTGGTGTGCTTTTGATTGCCAGCCTGGTTGCCTCAGGTATCGCGCAAGCAGCTTGCCCGGACTGGCTCAATCATGAGTTCCATGAGCTGCGGTCCAGCGATACCTTCAACATCTGTGAGTCCTACGGTGATAAACCGATTCTGGTAGTCAACACCGCCAGTTTCTGTGGCTTCTCAGGCCAGTTCCGTGGCCTGGAATTGCTTCACAAGACTTATTCAGGCCAGGGCCTGGCCGTGGTCGGAGTGCCCTCCAATGATTTCCGTCAGGAAGCCAGTACCGAAGAAAAAACCGCCGAAGTTTGTTTCGTTGATTATGGCGTGACCTTCAAAATGACGTCGCCCCAGAGTGTCCGCGGCGACACTGCCCACCCCTTGTTCCGCAAGCTGGCGGAACTCAGCGGTAGTGAGCCCCAGTGGAACTTCAACAAGTACCTGATCGACACGGCCAGCGGACGGGTATGGCATTTCCCCAGCCATGTCAGACCCGGCGATGCAGCGATGACGGAGAAGATTGAATCGGTATTGTAGCGGGCGGTTGATCGGCGCATAAAGGTTCACCGGTCGTTGCGTTGCGGTATGCTGACAGCCGCCGTTGACATGCCGCCATAGCTGGAAACTACCATGAAGGAATCGGAATACCTGCGTTTTGATGCCGTAGCCCTGGCAGATCTGATCCGTCGCAAGGAAATCACGGCTCAAGAGGTGTGTGAAGCCGCCACTGAGCGTGCCGCTGTGGCCAATCCGGGCTTGAACGCGATCTGTCAGCCCCAGTTTTCAGAAGCGTTCAACCAGCGTGTTCCGGTGGGCGCGCCGCTTGGCGGAGTGCCCTTCCTGTTGAAAGACCTGTACCAGGAACAGGCCGGTTTCGCTTGCACCTATGGCAGCCGGGCGCTGTGGAACAACGTACCGGGGCAGGATTCGGAATATGTCCGGCGTAGCCGTAACGGCGGCCTGGTGTTCCTCGGCCGTACGGCAACGCCGGAATTCGGCCTGAAGGCGGTCACGGAATCGGCGCTATGGGGGCCGACCCGCAACCCCTGGAACACCGATCTGACGCCTGGTGGCTCAAGTGGCGGCTCCGGTGCTGCTGTGGCTGCGGGCATTGTGCCGATGGCCGGGGCTAACGATGGCGGTGGCTCCATTCGAATACCGGCAGCTTATTGTGGCCTGTTCGGCTTGAAGCCTTCGCGAGGACGGATATCTGCCGGGCCTCAGGAAGCTGAACATTGGCTTGGGGCGTCGTCAGACCATGTGGTGACCCGCACAGTACGCGACAGCGCCGCGATGCTTGACGTTCTGGCTGGCCCGACCTCGGGTGACCCGTTCAATATCCCGCAACCGTCCGGGCGTTATACTGATCTGGTGCAGGAAATACCCCGCCGGCTGCGGATCGGCCTGTTCACGGCCTCGCCCTTTGGCACAAAGGTTGACCCGGCGTGCATCGAAGGCGTCGAATCGACCGCTTTTATGCTGGAAAACCTGGGCCACGATGTCGAAATCGCCAAGCCGGAATTTGATGGCATGGCGTTGGCGAAATGTTATCTCGGCCTTTATTTTGGCGAGGTGTCTGCACTTATGGCGAAGGCTCGCGTCGACTTCGGAGCCAAGGACGCCGATTTCGAGCTCGAAACCCGCCTGCTTGGCATGCTGGGCAAGACCCTGCCGCTGCCAGAGTATGTGCGTCTGCATCAGCGCTGGAACGAGTTCAGCCGTGCGCTGGGCCTTTTTTTCGAATCCTATGACCTGTACCTTTGCCCCACCACTGGCCAGCTGCCAGCTCGTATCGGGGAGCTGGAAACCCCTGCCTACCTGCGTTTGGCGTCCAAACTGATGTTGTTGCTCAAGGCCGGGCGGCTGGTGCATAAAAGTGGGCAAGTGGATGAGATGGCGATGGAAAACCTGGCCCGTACGCCGTTTACCCAACTGGCTAACCTGACCGGCACGCCTGCCATGTCGGTGCCGCTATACTGGACCGCCGAAGGCTTACCGGTTGGTGTACAGTTCGGTGCGCCCCACGGCGATGAGACCACGCTGTTGCAGTTGGCGGCGCAACTGGAGGAGGCCAAGCCCTGGTTCGCCCATTACGAGCGCACCGAACGGCATTACCGATACGCATTGTGATCCGATAACACACACTGCACGTTTATCTTTACAACGAGAACAGGCTATGCTGTTACTGTAGGTAGTGGTCATCACTTTCTGACCGTCCATGATGTGGCATCGAGGAGGAGTTTGAATTATGAACCAACCGATGGCAATCGACGAACTGATCTCTGTAGCACAGGCTGAGGCCATGGGTGAGCTTGATGCCCCGATGATGGCAATCGTTCTCTCCAATGATCAAAGCTATGACCTCCCTATCAACTCTCTGGAAACCGATGCTGACAAGGCCCGCTGGGCGTTGATTCTGCGTGCCGCCCGTGAGCATGTGGAGGCCGACGCCGTTGCGGTACTTTATCCCGCCTGGACCACTGTCCGGGAGAAAAAGGAAGACGGTACGTCGGACAAACCTTCTGACCCCATAGATACCCTGTTTGTCCAGCTCCACACCCGTGATCGCATTTACTGGCGTGGCTTTGAGCAAATCCGGGACCCAAGACACCAGCGTATTATTGGCTTCAAGCGAATACGGGCCCTGTCCACGGAGTATGACCGGGCGGAAACCCCTTCAATAGCGGCCTGGCTGAACACCTTGTTCGACCCGCTGCCGGATGAAGGCGAGGAAACCGAAATCGATCGCGAGCTGGCGGATATGCTGGAAGAGCCCGAAGTAAGCGCGGCGCTCTACCCCAGGCAGCTGCGAGCACTGCACTGAACTGAATGGGGGGTGACGAGTCACCCCCCCTTTTTTTTTGCCTCCCTGAATCCCACTGGCGATTGGCCTTTTCGCGGTTGAAACCGCTCCTACCAAGCGGGCACAACACCTCCGGGTTTGTTGGCTGTGGCATTTCCCCGTAGGAGCGACTTCAGTCGCGAAATGTCTGCGACCTTTGTCTCGGTTGAAACCGCTCCTGGTTTTATAGTGTGCCGGCGCGTTCGACCACCCAGAACAGGCTGATGCAGGACACTGCCATTATCGTCGCGGGCACGGCGGCGCGAGCGTATAACCGGTAGCGGCCAAGCCAGTACAACAGCGGGAAGAAAATTACCAGCAATCCCAACTGACCCACCTCTACACCGATATTAAACCCAGCAAGAGCGGTGACGGTCTGTGATACGCCGCTGGTCAGGTCGCCCAGAACATTGGCAAAACCAAACCCGTGAATCAGCCCGAACCCGAAAGCCAGCTTCCAGGTTTTGTTACCCAGTATCGGCCAGATCACGTTCAGTGCCGCAACCACAATGGACAGCGCAATTACCATCTCAACCCATGCGATTGGTAATCTGACGACATCAAGAGCTGCCAGAGCGAGAGTGATGGTGTGCGCCACTGTAAACGCCGTAACGATACCAGCCAGCTCCAGCAGCCGTGCTGCAAACGGAACAGTGCGCGCGGATGGGGAATGCTTGCGCTGTTGTTGGCGAATGAAAGTGGCTGGCAATATCAGCACCAGCAAGAACAGGATGTGATCAAGGCCGATCAGCAGATGGACTATGCCTTCGTAAAGGAACGTCCCGAAGGTGGTGAGCGCGGAGGGTTGCCCGGCATCGAGGTCAAGGCGGTTGCTGTCCGGCCCGAGCACGGCCAGTGATTCACCCTCCGCTGTTGTCCACTGGACCAGACTCCGGTGTAGTGGGTCAACGTCGAACAACAGGTCGTAATCCAACCCGGTCGGCCTGGCACCATTTGGGCATTGGACCCCGTAACTGGCCGCAGCGTAGGCACCGTCGCTGTGACGTGAAAGGCCCCACTGCTGACCGATGAGGGCACATAGGCCCTGACTGCTGGAGAGAGTCACCCCGCCGGCCACAAGACCGGTGATTTCAGGCCGGGCGGCCCGGACTTCGGCGCCGGTAATCTGCAGGTCGTTATTGCTATCCAGAGGCAGTACCAGCGCGACATCCCGCAGCGCCAGATCCATACGCAGAGTGGTGGCTTCCGGGTTACTCTGGTCCAGGTAGATAAAACTGTCGCTGGCTTTGTGAGCCGCCACTGTGGCACTGCCAAAAGCCAAAATGATAAGTAGGGACCACTGCAGGGTGTGTTTCATGGCCTGACCTCCGGATAGCGGGCATCGCGCTGGTTGATAGTGGCTAGCCATTCGTTGGTGGAGTTTGCAACATCTGCGTCGCCACTGGCGTTGGCGGTTCGTAGCAGTAGCCGTGTATCCATCGGCTCGCGTTGGTCTTGCCAGTTTCCCCGGGCGTACTTCAGGGCCTCGTCCGGTTGTTGCTTGAGATCAAGCAGGAAACGGGCGTAATCGCGCTGGTGTAGCAGGTTGCCTCGCCAACGGGCTTCGCTGAAGCGCTCGTGCAGGGTTTCAACCAGGTCTTTTGCCTGTTCAGATCCGGTCACCTGCAGTGCGATGGCTCTGAGCACGGCGAGTGAATCGACGTCGTTGTAACCTTCGGTCAGAGCTATTGCCTGGTTATAGCGTTCGGCCTGAATCAGCCAGTCCGCCAGTTGGGTCCGGCTGTATAGATCATTGGGGTCCAGTGCGAGCACCTTGCGCCAGTGTCGTTCCGCTTCTGGCTGACCGAGCTGGGCGGCAATGTCGGCCAGCGTGCCTTCGACCCATAACATTGCCGTTATATTGTTCCGGTACTGGTCTTGTTGTGCGAGTGACTTCAGATCTTTATAGGCGGCGCCAGCCTGTCCGGTGCGAGCCAGTACCTGGGCCTGACAGCTCGCAGCGATAAGGCCGGGATAGAGCTTTTCCAGTAGGCTGCAGGCTGCCAGGGCGCTTTCGTACCGGCCCTGGACAATCTCCAGATTGGCCAGGGTCAGCAGTGCCTGAATCTGATTCCGTGAATCACCATCGCTCGCCAACACCAGATTCAGGTCGGCCCGGGCATCATCAAAGCGATGCAGGCTTTGCCAAAGCGTCGCCCGCAATACCCGCAGGCGGTCCGTCATGCGTTCTGCAGGCCAGTCTTGTAGGAGCCGTTGGGCATAACCAAGAAAACGGGGGTCGCCGTCACTACGGGCCTGCTGCAGGTGAGTTTTGACCTGAGCCGCAAGCTGCTCTGCGGTGCGGATGTCTGACGGTTGAGTGGCTGACAAGTCCGGTAGCGTCAGCAGAACCTGATCATCGGAGAATTCACTGTTTATCGGTGCTGGTGCACTGAGCGCCGGGGTGGCCACGGTAAAAGCCAGTACCCCCGAAAAAACCCCGCCCCGAAGGGCAGGGTGAATAACCGTCAGCCGGAGAACGGACATAACCTGACGGGCACGCTCACACGCATCAGAACAGATCGTCAAAGGCCTGTTCATTGTTCTGATCATTGAAGCTGAACTCCAGATCATTGATGTTGACCGCCTCGCGGGTATCAGCGGTGTTGTTGATCTCGTCCTTCACGAACTGCGTGAAGTTCTGCGTCTGAACCAGATCGGGTGCGCCGTCCCGGCTGCTGCTACCACTACTACCGTTGAAACATCCCGCCAGGGCCAGCCCGGTAAGGGCCACTCCGGTTAACTTCACAATGAGTTTCATAAGTCACTCCTTACGAGTTGGGTGAGCCGGCGATGGGGGTTGGCAGGTATGGGAAAACCTCCTTCAGCTCGGTTGGGTCAAGCTGAACACCATCGGTAAACGGGGTGTCCCTGTTCGGGGCATTGGTAGTCAGTGCACCCATCACGACCCGCAATGCTGAATCCACAACGTCATCGATCGGACGACGGCCGTTCGGGAAGCCGGCGTTGTCGCCACCCAGTACGCCCAGGTCATTCTGGCTTGCGGCGGCGGTTGCAGGAATCGCGGGATTAAGACGCAGCATTTCCGATGCGGTCACGCCTACCGGGCTGTTAACGTTCGGTACGCCGGTCAGGAAGGCGGTCACGAGGTCGGTCCGTGGGAAATTGTCTGGGGCTACAGCACCGGCGGCACCAAACAGGATTTCCAGCAATTCCGGCAGCGTCGGGTGGGTGACATAGTCGATGAACCGCCCATCTCCAGAGGGCTCACTGGCGTTGAAGGCATCTTTATCCTTCAGGCCAATAACCACTTCGTTGACCAGCGGCATGCCAAGACGGGAAACCTGCGCATAGGCACCGCCTTCTATGGTTGCGCCCTTGCCGTTAGCCATCGGGGCGGGGTTAATCACCCGTGCCTGGCGTACGCTGGCGGTGGTCCAGGCGCCGATTACCGGGTCACCGGAGGCTGTTTGTGCTGAGCCGGTCAAGCAGGCCGCAGGTACTTCAAGCGCAAAGGAGGTGACATTCTTGTCGGCCAGATCGCCCGGGCCCTCACCATCGCGGGCGCCCAACGGGTTGGTGTTGACCAGATCGAAGATTTCCCCCAGGTTGACGGCAAAAGCTTCTTTGCGCTGACCAACAAACACACGTCCTTTCGTGCCGCAGCCGGGAATGGCAATATCGTAGATGAAGCCATCAGCATAGCTGCCGTAATCGGCGAAGGACTTGCCGCCAATGTTGTCGAGTGGCTTGCTGAAGTTCTCCATGCCAGTAGTGGCGTTGGTAGCGACCTGGCGGGTACCACTGCGGCGGTCTCCACTGATAACCGCTACGGTATATTCCTGGCTGAACTGGACATTGGCGGCATCGGAGGCATCGCCGATGTTCTTGAGCGGAACCGAGATCATTTTCTGATCACCCTCCGGCCCAACCGCTAGCTGAATGTCGTTCAGCATGTCACTGAAGTTGAACTGGAAAGTCAGGTCTTCGGTGGCATCGCCGTTATTGTCGATGTGGATTTCGTAAATGGCATCCGCATCCAGATCAAAATAATTGGGTCCGCCATAGGCATCCTGCAAAGGCAGGTAGTTGGCGATCAGGGTGACAAAGTCTTCGCGGCCAGGTTCGTAGCTGCGAAACATGTAGAAATCGGTGCCGTCCACTTTGGGAATTTCCGTGATAAACGGCGCTTCCCGGTGGCTTGAAGCCTGGCTGACAGCGCTAGAGAGACACATGCCGGCAATCGCGATGGCGAGGCCGGAGCGTTTTACGAGAGTGTTCATTCCTTATTCCTCATCTAGTGTTAGGGTGATTCGGGAGAATTAATGATTGCTCCAACCTGTGAGCGAGCGAGAGCTCACAAAAGATGCACTCGGCAACAAAAAAATATTGAATTTTTTTCCGCATCTCCCGGTCGGAGCGGGACGTACCTATAGCGACGTACCCATAGCAAATCACCGAAAAACCAATAACCAGCACGAGTAGGGATAGACTTCATGGTTGAGGACTCAACGCAGGATGAGCTAATGGCTCTGCTGGGTGGCGTAGCGCGTCAGGACCGGAAGGCGTTCCAGCGCCTTTACGAACAGGTGTCGGGCCGGATGTTTGGCCTCTGCCAGCGGCTTGCGGGCCAGCACGAACTGGCGGAAGAAGCGTTGCAGGACGCCTTTATCCGAATCTGGCACCACGCCAGTGAGTACCACAGCGACCGGGGTTCGCCCATGAGCTGGATGATGACCATTGCTCGTTATCGAACACTGGATCTGATCCGGGCCCGCAAGGTACGACAGACCGCCGGAGATGATGCGCTGAGTACGCTGGCGGACGAACGGGGTGGTCCTTTGGAGGCGTCTTTGCAAAGGGACGGCTCAGCGGCCCTGACCGGCTGCCTGGATGAACTGAGTCCGGTACAGCGGGACAGTATCTTGCTGTCCTACTATCGCGGATTTACCCATGACGAGCTGTCGACTGCGCTGAGTACGCCGGTGGGTACCGTAAAAAGTTGGATCCGGCGTGGCTTACAGGTGTTGAAAAGGTGTCTTGAACGATGAAAAAAACACCTGAACGCATTGAAAGCCTGGCCGCCGAATACGTACTGGGTTCCCTGAAAGGGCTTGCCCGGAAGCGTTTTGAACGCTGGATGATGGAATCATACCGGGTGCGTCAGGAGGTCTGGTTCTGGGAGCAGAAACTCGGTGAACTGGGCGAGCTAGTGCCTCCAAAAGAGCCCCCAAAACGGGTCTGGAATGCTATCGAGAGGCGCCTTTGGCCTGAGCAGACATCCGCCACATCAACGTCCGGGTTGGGCTGGCTGTGGCCGAGCTTGGGTTTGTTGGCAACGGCTGCAGCAATGTTCATGGCGGTACTGTTGGTAAATCAGCCGGAGCCGGAGCGCTATCCACTGTTGTTTGGTGCTATCGTCCAGGAGGACGTTAAAGACCCGCTCTGGTTGGTAAGTGAGGTGGGCGATGCCAACCGGTTGCGCCTCAGGCCGGTGGCTGCCGAGGCGGCGCAACCGGACCGGGATTACGAGCTTTGGGTAGTTCCGGCGGAGGGCCAGCCGATGTCCCTGGGCGTGATTCCGGTCGGGGATGACGTGTTGCAGATTGAACTCAATGAGTCCGTTCGCGCAGCGCTGGAGAAGAGCCGAACCCTGGCGATCAGTCTGGAGCCGAAAGGTGGTTCAACGACGGGTGCGCCCACGGGGCCGATTCTCCATGTCACCAGGCTGTACGACCTTTAAGCCCTGGGAAAGGGGTTGGGGCCCCCCGAAAGACGCCAGGTTACAGGCCCCGGCGTTCTTTTAATGACTGGATAGCAGCGTAATGCACAACTGTGCATGCTGGACAAAATGACTGAACGAGGTCAGTTGACCGGCATCGGGCACGGCGTGGATATCGGCGTTGTCAGCGTAAAACATGCCCACCAGCCGCCCGTTAGCCAGCAACGGGCCGATCAGGGCAGGCACCTGGCATAGCCAGGGGTCGAACCCGGGCGTCACTGTCTGGCGGGCGGGGTGATAGATGCCGCATACCTTTTGCGGTAGTAGCACTCCCAGTTCGCCGGTGCCGTCCCGGGACACCACATAGGCTTCCCTCCAGGGATCAGTGTCCGGGCCGGCGACCTTGCGGGGGATCAATTTGTTGCCACTGCGGTCTACCATCAGCAAAGCAATGCGCTTCATGCCTACGGCCTTTTGAATACCATCGATGACGAGCTGACAGACTTCATTGATGTCCGGTTTGTTGGTCAGACTGTGGCTGAGTTCCCGCAGTATCTGAAGTTCCAGAACTGGATCCGTAGGTGGGACGCCTGGTGTTTGCGACCTGGTTGATTTACTGCCGTCGGGTAGCAGTGCGCCGACCTGGGGGATACCCAGGGAGTTGGCAATTTTGGAAGCTTCCAGGGCGTTTATCCGCACCTGATCCCGCACAGTAGCCGTGGATTCACCGACTTCTTCGGCCAAGGCATCCAATACCCGGTCCATTTCCGCGCCACGCCAGCCTTTTTCCGACAACCGGGCCAGTTCAACACTGTGTCGTACCAGGCTGGCGGCTTTGGAGTTGGGCTGACCAGCCGCCACTACATCCTTGATGAACGGCCCCAGAGACCAGGCTTCGACAAGCTCCCGGGTGATCTCCGCGAACGTGGTGCGTAGCACTTTTTTCTGTGACTCGACGTACGGGTCATTGCGCTGTAGCCGTGCTTCCAGTTCATCAGCCTGCTGGGTATCACAGGACCAGAAAGCCAGCTCACCGATGTTCATCAATAAGGCGCCAATAAAGACTTCCTCCAGTGCCTGTTCGTTTCTTTTGGGCAACAGACAGCGGGCCTGAACAGCGGCATGAAGCGCCCTTGCCAGACATTGCAGCAACTGGGAACGGTCGCTGCGTGCCAGTAACGCGTCCACAATCAGCGACGAGATAGCCATGGATTTAACCGCATCAAAGCCGATCAGCGTAATGGCCCGGCTCACGGTGCCAACCTGGGTACGGGTCTGGTTATAGAACACGGTATTGGAGAGCCGCAACACCTGGGAGGTAAGCTGGGCATCATTGAGAATAACAGCAGCAAGCTGGTTAACAGTGCTGCTGGTGCTGTCAGTCAGCTCATTGATGCGGCGCAGGGTGTTGGCAAGTACCGGCAGTTCGACCTTGCTCAGATAGTTGACCCAGGCCTGAGTCGAACTCATCCGTGGGGGCTGCGGTGTTGTGGAGGTGACCAATGAACTCTGAAGCCTCTTATTATTAGAATTACCAGGTTGTAATAATCGTAGCGTATCCGCTGAGACACCGTTAGCAGTTCCGGTGAGTGGTTACAAAACCGCACACTCGGGTTCACCCGCTGAATGGGCTATACTAGCGCGCTCTTCTTGGTTGCTACCCATAAACGCTGCACTCACAAGGTTGCTTCGTGATTGAATTTGATCAGGTTCAGAAATCCTTCCAGGTCGGAGGCCGGGCGATCCCCGCATTACATCCGACCAGTATGGCCATCGAGGCCGGTGAAGTTTTCGGTATTGTCGGCCATTCCGGGGCGGGCAAATCGACGCTGGTCCGTTTGATCAATCTGTTGGAACGCCCCACCGGGGGGCGGGTGCTGATTGATGGCGAGGATGTGACCGGCTACGATGCCAACGAACTTCGGGCATTCCGTCGCAAGGTCGGTATGATCTTCCAGCACTTTAACCTGCTGTCTTCCAAGACCGTGTCGGACAACATCGCATTCCCCATGCGGCTGGCCGGAATTTACTCTCGCAGTGAGATCAGCACGCGGGTGGAAGAGCTGCTGGTGCGGGTAGGCCTGGCAGACCAGGCCCGCAAGTACCCCTCGCAATTATCCGGCGGTCAGAAGCAACGGGTCGGTATTGCCCGCGCCCTTGCCTGTCGCCCGACCATTCTGCTCTGTGACGAGGCCACCAGTGCTCTGGACCCCCAGACCACCCAATCGGTGTTGCGTCTTCTGGGGGATATTAACCGCGAGCTGGGTCTGACCATTGTATTGATTACCCACGAGATGGATGTGGTCCGTCGGGTCTGCGACCGGGTCGCGGTGATGGATGCCGGCAAGGTGGTGGAAATCGGCCCGGTAACCGATGTGTTCCTGCATCCGCAACACCCCACCACGCGGGAGTTCGTGCTGGAGAGTGAGCACATCGACCAGAAAGAGCTGCAGCAGGATCTCGGCCGCGCCCAGGGCCGGATCTTGCGGTTGACCTTTCGCGGTGAAGCGACCTATAAACCTTTGCTGGGCCAGGTTGCCCGTGAGTCGGGTGTCGATTTCAGCATCCTGTCCGGGCGAATTGACCACATCAAAGAGACGCCCTATGGCCAGCTCACCCTGTCATTGGTCGGGGGAGACCTGGATCTCGCCATGCAAACCCTGGAAGCGGCGGATGTTCACGTGGAGGTGGTGCGCTGATGGAACAAATGCTGACCAACGTAGACTGGACTGAAATCGGCTGGGCAAGCTGGGACACCCTGATTATGGTGGGCGTGTCCTTGTTATTCAGCGTGTTGATCGGGTTGCCGGTCGGGGTGTTGCTGTTCCTGACCGGCAAACGCCAGTTGCTGGAGCAGCCGGTGGCTTACGCGGTGCTGTCGTTTGTGGTGAATATCCTGCGGTCGGTCCCGTTTATCATTCTGCTGATCGTGATGATTCCGGTGACGGTGATGATTATCGGTACCTCGTTGGGCGTCGCCGGTGCGATACCGCCTCTGGTGGCCGGTGGCGCACCATTTTTTGCCCGACTCGTGGAGACCTCATTGCGTGAGGTGGACCGGGGGATTATCGAGGCAACCCAGGCCATGGGCGCTTCGGTGCGCCAGGTCATCACCGGTGCCCTGCTGCCGGAGGCGCTGCCCGGCATCATTGCGGGCATAACCGTAACGGCCATCACGCTGGTTTCTTACGCGGCCATGTCCGGGGTTGTCGGCGGGGGCGGTCTCGGCGACTTGGCCATTCGCTTCGGTTATCAACGATTCCAGACCGACGTGATGGTGATTACAGTAGCGCTTCTGGTAATTTTTGTTCAGCTGCTGCAGATGGCAGGTGACCGCCTGGTGCTTTATTTCAGCCGGCGCTGACCGGCACAATCTGACTACCACGCTCCAACATAACTTTTTTAAACACAACGACGAGGTTTGCTATGAAATCGACAAGACTTCTGGCCGCGCTGGCATTGTTTGCCGCGTTTTCTGTTCAGGCCGCTGACAAGCTCAGTATTGCCGCGACAGCGGTTCCCCACGCCGAGATTCTGGAATTCATCAAGCCTGACCTCAAAGAGCAGGGTGTGGACCTGGAGATCAAGGTGTTCACCGATTACGTGCAGCCAAATGTGCAGGTGAGCCAGTTCGGAATGGACGCCAACTTCTTTCAGCATCAGCCGTACCTGACCGAGTTCAATGACGGCCGCGGTACCAGCCTGGTGAGCGTGGTGGGTGTGCACGTTGAGCCATTCGGGGCCTACTCCAGCAAGATCGAATCGCTGGATGACCTGAAGGATGGTGACACTGTTGCAATCCCTAACGATCCGACCAATGGCGGCCGTGCGTTATTGCTGCTGCAAAAAGCCGGGTTGATCAAACTGAAAGACAGCAGCAAGATCACGGCGACACCGCGGGATATCGCCGAGAATCCGAAAAACCTGGAATTTTACGAACTTGAAGCCGCTACCCTGCCGCGCATTCTCGACCAGGTCGAGCTGGCCATGATCAATACCAACTACGCGTTGGAAGCAGGCCTGAACCCGAACGAAGATGCCCTGATCATCGAAGGATCCGATTCACCGTACGTGAACATTCTGGTTTCCCGTGAAGACAACAAGGATTCTGAGGCGATGCAAAAGCTGGCAGCTGCGTTAACGTCTGACGCGGTCAGGGGCTATATCGAGGAAAACTACAAAGGCGCCGTTGTACCGGCGTTCTGAATAGGCAGGTCTGCGTTCTGAACAAGCAGGCAATAAAAAACCGGTCAATTTTCATTGGCCGGTTTTTTTATCAGGCGGGAAAGCTAAGGCTTATTCGCCACCCCAGTTCACTTTCGGATCGGGGGTCATGCGAAGGTACGGTTTCACTGCCTTGTAGCCTTTCGGGAACCGTTGTTTGATTTCATCCTCGTCCTGCAGGGATGGCACAATCACGACATCATCACCCCGTTCCCAGTTGCCCGGTGTGGCCACTTTGTGGTGCTCGGTCAGTTGCAGGGAGTCGATAACCCGCAGGATCTCGTTGAAGTTACGCCCGGTACTGGCCGGATAGGTGATCATCAGCCGAACCTTTTTGTTCGGATCAATCACAAACAGTGAGCGCACGGTCAGACTGTCGTCGGCATTCGGGTGGATCATGTCGTAGAGTTCGGACACCGAGCGGTCCTGGTCTGCAATAATCGGGAAGTTGACGACGCAGTCCTGTGTCTCGTTGATGTCCTTGATCCACTCGTGGTGGGAATCCACGGGATCCACACTCAGGGCAATGGCTTTGACATCGCGCTTGGCAAATTCGTCTTTCAGTTTTGCGGTCAGACCCAGCTCCGTGGTGCAAACCGGGGTGAAGTCGGCCGGATGAGAGAACAGAACCCCCCAGCTATCGCCCAGCCATTCATGGAACCTGATTTTGCCTTCACTGGAATCCTGTTCGAAATCCGGTGCGGTATCGCCTAGACGTAGACTCATATTCGATCCTCCTCTTCGGGAAAGGCTAACCATTGATTAGCCAGCATTGTTTTCAGCAATTCAATCTGACTAAAGAATTAAATAGTGCCCGGTGGGCCAAAAACCAAGGGCTTTACCGGCTTTTAATACAACATTTTGCGCTAAGTTTATGTCGCTCTGTGGCCCGGCCGCTGGAAAAATGACCCCTTAAGAGTGATTGGAAACCCGGTTAAATCCGTTAAGCTGGAAAAACAGTCAACAGTTATGGCAGATAATGAGCAAGATATCGAGCGTACCGCTGGAGCAGTGTATAGAGGCTAACGGTCTTTCCTTATGTGTCGAGAGCCGGGGCAATCCGGAAGGCGAGCCGGTGATCTTTGTGATGGGGCTCGCTGCTCAGCTGACCCTGTGGCCGGAGGCGCTGCTGGAGGCCTATGTGGCCGCCGGTTACCAGGTAATCCGGTTTGATAACCGGGACATAGGTTTGTCGACCCATTTGAAGGACCGCCTTACCGGGCATCCTGTGTCGGTGATGGCGCGCCATCGGTTCGGGCTTGAGGTAGCCGCACCTTACTCGCTACGGGATATGGCGGCTGATGTGGTTGGCCTGATGGACGCCATGGGACTTGCCAGGGCACATCTTGTGGGGGTGTCTATGGGGGGCATGATCAGCCAGATCGTGGCGGCTCAATGGCCAGAGCGGGTGCGCAGTCTGACCCTGATAATGACGTCCACCAACAGCCCCCGGTTACCGTTACCGCAACCGAAGCTGATCTGGAAACTGGCTGGGGTTGGTGTCAAAGGCCATGACGAAACCGCTGTAGTGGCCCGCTCGCTGGAATTCTGGAGAGCTATTCAAAGCCCCGGTTTTCCGCCCCGTGAAGACGATGTAAGAGCGCGGATTACACGGGATTTTCGTCGCAGCTATCACCCGGCCGGCATTCTCCGGCAGACCCGCGCCATAATGGCAGCTGGTAGCCTGTCTTCCATGACCCGCCGCATTCGCGTGCCGACGCTGATTATCCATGGCAAAGCCGACCCTCTGGTGCGGCCGGTGGCGGCAGAGCAGCTGAAATATCTCTTACCTCATGCCCGCCTGGAAATGGTTGAGGGTATGGGGCACGATTTGCCGGAACCCCTGCTGCAGGATTTTGCGGGCATGAGTCTGGAGGTTATCAGTAACGGTTAAGTCAGGCTCAAATCAGCATTGCGGGTTTTGTATTTCCAGTTTCCGTCCCCATTGCCTATTGTTATAGAGAGTGTTGTCTGACAGGAGGAGGTTAACCATGCGCTCGATCAAGGTCGGTGATGTGATGTGGAACCATATAGAGCCGATTCGCTGTGGCACACCCTTGACCAGGGTGGTGAAGGCTCTTCTGGAAAATCATGTAACGGGTTTGCCGGTGGTTGACGCCCAGCGGCAGGTTCTGGGGTTTGTGTCGGAGCAGGATTGTATCCATGCCTTGCTGGTGAGTAATTACCATTGTGAGGGCGAACCGGTTGTTGACGATGTGATGTTCAACGAGCCGATAACGATCAGCGCGGACATGGCGCTGGTGGATGTGGCACAGAATCTGGGCCATGGCAAACCAAAGGTTTACCCGGTGACTGACCATGGTCGTCTGATTGGCATTGTGACCCGTAGCGCTATTCTTGCGGAATTGGCCCGCGTCGGTTGTGGTATTACCCTGCCGAAGTTTGCCAGAGCCGAATAGCAACCCGCGACCGAACCACAACTTTTGGGGTTTTTATGGAATTACTATCCACCAACATAAGCTTTAACGGCGAGCACCGCCGTTACCGTCACTCCTCGTCTGTGCTGGGTTGTGATATGGAATTTGCGGTCTATCTGCCACCGCAAGCGGTTGCTGCTGACTCGGGTAAAATGCCGGGGAAAGTACCGGTGTTGTACTGGTTGTCCGGGTTGACCTGCAATGACCAGAATTTCATGCAGAAGGCCGGGGCTCATCGCCGCGCAGCCGAGCTCGGGATGGCAATTGTGTGCCCGGATACCAGCCCGAGGGGTACCGACCTGCCCGGAGAGCACGATAGCTACGACTTCGGCAGCGGCGCCGGGTTTTATATCAACGCCACCCAGGAGCCCTGGGCAAAGCATTACCGCATGTACGATTATGTCGTCAGCGAGTTGCCAGCGTTGGTGGAACAGGCATTACCGGTATCGGACCAGCGGGTGATCAGCGGTCACTCCATGGGTGGTCATGGTGCGCTGGTGTGTGCACTGAAAAATCCGGGCCGTTATCGCTCGGTGTCGGCGTTTGCTCCGATATGTAATCCGACGGCATGTCCCTGGGGTGAAAAGGCATTCTCGGGTTATCTCGGGGCTAACCGGGAGGAGTGGGCGGAATGGGATGCGACGTTGCTGATCCCGGATGCTCCGGAGCGACTGAAGCTGTTGATTGATCAAGGCACGGCGGATGAATTCTTGCCGGAGCAGCTCAATCCGGAAGCGTTGGCTGATGCCTGTGAGCGGGTCCACCACCCGATCCGGTTGCGGATGCACCGGGGTTATGATCACAGCTACTTTTTTATTGCCTCGTTTATTGATGATCATCTGGATCATCACGCAGAAGCGTTGGGTTTGCTTTAGCGCTCAACCTTCACAGGTCAGCGCCTCGAAGTCCCGCCGCAGCTCTGCCAGTTCGGTGGTCAGGTGGCTGCGCTGTTGGGGCTTTGACTGAGTGACCAGATTACTCATCAGGCTGGCGAGAGCGGGACGGCTCTGGGTAATCATGGCCTCATAGCGCTCGCCGCGAACTTCGGCACTGTCACGGATCAGCCGTTCCATGGCAGAACCGAATGTTTCGCTTTGACGCTCCTGTAATACGGCTAGCAGTGCCTGCTGCCATCGTGCCCGGCCTTCAAGCCAGATGTCGGTCTGGTCACCCCGGGCCCGGTTCCAGGCTGCAATGGTGGCCTTCTGCTCTTCGTTCAGGGAGCCCAGCCAACGCTCTGCGCGCTCGAGAATTCGCTGTTCCCGCTGCTGCAGCGCGACAGCCGGGTCAGGATCAAGAAACTCTGCTTCCTTTTCAGCCTGATTGGCGGCCATGTTGCGGGATAATTCATCAATCTGCTCGTCGGACAGCGTCGCGAGCAGTGCCGTGGCGATGGGGACGGCCTCGACCAGCATGCGGTCCAGCGCCAGCAACAGTTCGGATTGTCTGCGGGCTACATCCTGAGCCTCAAGGGGCGGGTTGCTGATATCCGCTTCCAGGCTACCCAGCCAGTCGGCGTAACGGGGTAACTCGGCGCTGCAATGCCACTGCCGATAGGTATCAATCGACTGGCTGAGCTCGGCCTTCTGGCTGTCGGTCAGGGTTATAAAGTCTTCCACCCACCAGACGATGCCCCAGTCCGCATAGCGATACGCCATGCGGGTCGAGCTGCAGGCCGACGTCAGCAAAGCCAAGACAGTTATCAGGATAATGGTGACATGACTGCGGCGCACTGAGACTCTCCTTCGAGACTGGCAGGATTACGGGTGCTGTTATTCCGGCTTGCAAACGTCACAGGCGTAGCGCTTATCATAGCGGTGGTCCGCCCAACGCTCGTAAACCGTGGTCGCAATGGAGAACAGGCCTGGCCACAACAACGGCCGAAACAGGAAGCCGTAACGGGTGTGAGACCAGGCGCGAACAGTCGCCCGAAGCCCGACGATCCAGGTGCCGTCCTTGCCTCGCAGATGCAGACGGCGCAATAACAGTTCACGGCTCGGCAAGGCGGCTGCAAGTTCCACGTGTTCATGGATATCAGCAAAGCCCAGACCGCCATCCTGCAGTCGTCTGAGGGTAGTAATCTCACGACTGCAAAGGGGGCACCGACCATCGTAAAACAGAGTATCCACAATACCGCTCCAGGAACCAGGGTACGGTAATTACGTAGCGCAATCGCTTCCGGCTCAGTGGGTGGGGCGCTCAAGTGCTGGTAGCGGCAATCTCAGAAAACGAAAGGAAGTTGCCCTCAGTTGAACTCCCAGAGCAGACCGAAATCCATCGAGGGCAAAACATCCACGTCTTCCACCATACGGATGCTGAACTCCAGCAAGCTGCAGTCACGCTTGAAGGCACCCTCGTAGAGTCCCCTTTTCGGGCCGATGATGGCTTGAGCTGTGGGCCCGGAGTGGCGGGCAGGCCGGTGAGTGACGACGGCCACCTCCGTGTTGGCGAGCCGTACCAGGCAGCCCGGGGGATAAGATGTGAGGGCGTTAAGCAAGGCTGAAGTGATCCGGGGCCGGGGACTGCCCATAGCTGCGCTACGAATAGCCTTCATGGCCTCGGTGACCGTCAGCCGGTCACGATAGGCGCGCCGGGTGATCATGGCAGTATAACGCTCTGCGAGGGCAAGAATCTGGGCCTCCGGCAACGTGTTCTCGCTGGTCAAGCCAACCGGATAGCCGGTGCCATCGTGATGTTCATGGTGTTGCTCGATGATGGTCAGTAGCTGTCGGTTCCTGATTCCGGCTTCCCGCAGCGCTTTTGCGCTCAGTAACGGATGCTTGTGGATCACTTGGCGCTGCTGGTCGGTCAGGCGTCGGGCGGAGCGGTTGAGTTTATCGAGAAACGGTAGCAGCGCCAGATTCGCTGTCAGGGCAGCACCCAGCAGCACCAGCACCCGTTTTTCTTCAAGACCCATGGCCCGGGCGATGAAATGGCAGATAATGGCGTAGAACAGGGTTTGTTCATAGGCCGTCGGTTCGACAGCGTATAGATGGACCAGAGCCAGGCTTGGGTCCGGGGCGCTGAGACACATTTCGTCAATCAGTCGTGCCAGGGCTGTCAGCCGTTGGGGCGCGTCGCTTTCCCGGTCAGAAATGGCCGTGAGGGTGGTTTCCAGTGCCTGCAACAGGCCGGGGTATTCGTCAAAAGGGTTGTAGACCCGGGTTTCCTCGACCTGTTCCGGTTCGGCCACCACGGGTTTGCGCGGGTAAAACATGGCTCGCTCGAACAATTGCTCAAGCTGGGATTCGCTATGGATTACATGGCCCTGGCGCAACAGCACATTGCCTGTAACGTCGTATACGGTCCATGGCAGAGGCTTGCCAACAACCAGCGCTCCGGGAGCAACTCGGACAAGATCAGACACGCTTATGAATTCACCTGTGTTCGTTAATACCATACCCTGGAGCACGGAATGTGGTCGGAACTTTCCTGGTCAATACGCAAAAGTTTAAATCATAAAGGTTTTGATGTCTTTAATGCGGTGCTTAAACAGCGGGCAGCGAAGGTATGACAATTGTCATCTTTGGTAATATTTAGGCACCCGCTACCGGTTTGATTGAAAATTTGCTCTATTATGGTTGTCACGCACCAGGCCGGTGCCTGTATTTCTCTGCCGCTCGGTTGGATCCTTTCCGGCCAGGCAATTGCCATGATCGTGCCCTGGTTCGACCAATATGCTTTACCGATTGCGTAATAATTTCAGGCTGTCGATTATTACCATGCTGGGCGTGTGTGCCATTATCGGCATCACACCGTTTGCTATTTTCCGGTTCGCGCAGGGTGATACCGTGGCGGGCACGGTGGATACGGTCATCATGCTCGGCATCGCCACCAGTATGGTGTACGCCTGGATTACGGGTGATACCCGCCGCAGCGGGTTCTGCATAGCTGTTGTCGCCTGCGCCGGTGGTGCGACGATCGCGTTTCTGCTGGGCACCATCGGTCTGTTCTGGCTTTATCCGCCATTTATTACCAGCTTCTTCCTGACCTCGCCGCGTCTGGCGGTCATCATAAATCTGGTCACCCTGCTGATTTTGATGGTGTTCAATATTGGCTTTCAGTCCCATGAGTACATGCTGTCGTTTGTCACCACGGCCATTGTCGTCAGTTCCTGCGCCTATATTTTCGCGTTGCGCAATGAGACCCAGCGCTTGCGCCTGGAACAACTGGCCTTGCTGGATCCGCTGACGGGCATCAAAAACCGTCGGGCGATGGAGCAGGAACTCAATGCCGCAGTGGCATTCCACCAGCGCAGTGGCTTGTCCTATGCGCTTGTGATACTGGATCTTGATCACTTCAAACGAGTGAACGACGACCACGGCCATGCGGTCGGCGACGAAGTGTTGCTCGATTGTGCGCAGATTATCCTGAAACATACCCGCAAGACGGACCAGTTGTTCCGGTTCGGTGGGGAGGAGTTTGTGGTGCTTTTGCCGGGTGTGGGCGACTACGGCATGCGGACGGTGATGCGCAATATTCATCAGATCCTGCGCCGGGACCTGAAAAGCCCTGGTGGGCCAGTCACTGCCTCCTATGGCGTCGCGTTACTGCAGGATGACGATACTCGTGATACCTGGTTTGAACGAGCCGATGAGGCGCTTTATCAGGCCAAGGGCAATGGCCGTGATCAGGTGGTGGTTGCCGGGGAGTCGGGTTCTTCGGTCTGATCAGGCTGGTTTGGGCGCGTAGCCGAATAGCCGGATGCCGAGTAAAATGCTGGCCGACGCCAGTCCGCCCGTGAGCCCGATCCAGAAGCCCGCAGCGCCCATGGCTGGCACGATCATGTCGGTGAACGTGAGTGCGTAGCCCAGCGGTAACCCCAGGCCCCAGAACGAAAACAGCATGATGATCATGGGTACCCGGGTGTCCTTGTAGCCGCGCAAAGCGCTGATGCAGGTTACCTGGATCACATCGGCAATCTGGAACAGAGCCGCAAATACCAATAGCGAGATGCTCACGTCCTGCACCGCCGGGTCGTTGGTGTAAAGCTGCGCAATGGGCGAGGCCAGCAGGAACAGCAACAGCGCAAACACTAGCGCCACCGAAGCCGCCAGAATCAGAGAACTGCGGGAGAGCAGGCGGGCGGTATCGGGCGCGCGCGCACCGATCAGAAAACTGACCCGCAAGGTAAGCGCCATGCCGATGCTCAGAGGTACCATGAACAACAACGACACCACATTCAGCGCGATCTGGTGACCGGCCACAATCACCGGCCCCAGTGGTGCCAGGAACAGCGCAATCACTGAGAACATGCTGGCTTCCACGAAAATAGTGAAGCCAATGGGTACTCCGAGCTTGAGGATAAGGCTGATTTCCTGCCAGTGGGGTTTGACCCAGTCTGTGATCAGGTTGTAATGCCGATAGGTTCTGCTGCGGCTCAGATAGACCAGCAGCGCCACCATCGCGACCCCGTTTGAGATTGACGTGGCCCAGCCGCATCCGATGCCCCCCATGGCGGGCAAGCCGAATTTACCGTAGATGAAGATATAGTTCAGGGGCAGGTTGATCAGGGTGCCCAGTACCGAAAACGCCATGATCACCTTGGTATGTCCCAGCCCGTCCGTCAGGCCCCGCAATGCCGCCATCAGCAACATCGCCGGTATACCCCAGGCAAAGGCGCTGAGATAGCCCTGGGTGACAAATGCTGTATGACTATCCATGCGCAGAGTGTCAAGCACAGGTCGCACATTAACGAGTAACAGGATCATCAGCACCGATGCCCCGGCCGCAATGTAAATGCCCTGCCAGGTGTCGGGCATGATACGGCTGAACAGACCACCGCCCCGATGGCCGGAAATGATCGGTTGCAATGCGCTCAGCGTTCCCATGAACAGGAGAAACAACGGCATCCACAGACTGCTGCCGATACCCACAGCAGCAAGGTCCTCGGCGCTGGCGTGGCCGGCCATCACGGTATCGATAACGCCGTTGGCCATCTGGGCGATCTGTGCAATCAGAATCGGCCCGCCCAGCAAGGCCAGGGTTTTCCATTCTGTCAGTGTGCGCTGGATCAGCGGCTGGCGAATTTCGGGAATGGGCTGGTGCAATTCTTCCACGGGTAGAGCCTGCATCGGAGGTGTATGTCTGGGTGCGGATAATACCCTAGTTACATAATACAACTGAATGTCGGGTGGTTATTGGACTACTCTTGACGCCGCGCCTGAACAGCGGTGGCGTACTCACTATGGCGTCTCCCAATACCCTGAAACGAACTCCAGAATGTTATTCATCGATGGCTGTAGCCAAAGGGCCTTCGGTTCGCCGTGTCAAAGCTTTAACCTGCAGTGTTTTCTTGGAGTAATTAATGCGTAAAAACCTTCCAGTGACCCAGCGCGAAGTTTCCATGCGCAAGGGTGGCCGACTGATTACCACCACCAACCAGAAAGGTATGATCACCTACTGCAACGATGAGTTTGCGGAGATTGCCGGGTTCAGCCGCGAGGAGCTTATAGGCCAGGCCCATAACATCATTCGGCATCCGGACATGCCGCCGGTGGTTTTCAAGGGTATGTGGGACACCATCAGTGCCGGCAAGCCCTGGATGGGTGTGGTCAAAAATCGCTGCAAGAACGGCGACCATTACTGGGTCAGTGCCTACGTCACCCCGGTAAAGGAAAACGGAACGGTAGTGGGTTACGAGTCTGTTCGCACGGCGCCGACCCGCGAACAAACAGCCCGGGCAGAAACGCTCTACAGCAAGCTCTCAAGTGATAAAGGCACCGCTGGCAGCGGCACTATCGTGGCAGGTATTAAAACCGGCTGGCCTGCGGTGTTGTCGCTTGTGCTAAGTATGGTAGCTCTGAGTTTCGGTGCCACCCTGGCCGGTTTCGGGCTGGTAATTCTTGGCCATTTACTGGGCTTTGGCCTGGTATTCGGGGGTGTTGGCCAGCGGCTGCGCAATGTGATCAACCTGCGCCCCGATGCCTTCAAGGACGCGACGGCGGCCCGTACCTACACCAATGAGCGAGGGCTCTATGCCCAGCTGGCGATGGTACTGGTGAGTGAGGAAGCGCGGCTGAGAACAGCTCTGGCGCGTATCGAAGACCGGGCTGAAGTGATGTCCACGACCTCCGCTGAAAGCCACAAGATGATCAGTGAGGGCGCCAGCTATATTGACCGGCAGCGTGCAGAAACCGATCAGACTGCTTCGGCGATCACCGAAATGACGGCCTCCATTCAGGAAGTGTCCGAAAGTGTAAATCAGAACGCCCGGGAGGCCGAAGAGGCCAACCAGCACGCCGCTGCGGGTGCTGGTCTGAGTGCGGATGCGCTCAGATCCATTGAGCAATTGGTGGAGCGGGTCAGCAGCATCGGTACGCAAATTGAAAAACTGGGCGAATCCACGGAAAGTATCGGTGAGGCAACGCGTCTGATTTCCGATATCGCGGATCAGACCAATCTGCTGGCTCTGAATGCGGCAATCGAAGCTGCCCGGGCCGGCGAACAGGGCCGCGGCTTTGCGGTGGTAGCGGATGAAGTCCGCTCGCTGGCCGCCAGAACCCGGGATTCCACCCTGCGGATTCACAGCGTTATTGAAGATTTCCGTAAACAGGTAGACGCCGCTGTTACGTCTACTCGTGAGGGCGCGGCAGTGGCCGGCGCCGGGCTGGATAAAGTACGTTCCGCTGAGCGGTCACTGAATGAAATTGTCGAATCCATCGGCCGGATTACGGACCGCTTCATCCAGATGTCGGCGGCTGTTGAGCAGCAGAGCCATGTCTCCGACGAAATCAACCGTCAGGTTGTCAGCATCGCCAGCCTTGCGGATACCAGTACTGAAAAGGCGAACAATGCCCGCAGACTGAGCGATGAAGTCAGCTCCGTTTCCGGTGGCCTGCATGAACTGGTGTCACGTTTCATAAGCCGTTAAAACTCCGCCGCTTCCGGGCCATCCGTGGGCGGCGTATTGCCCCACTCGTCTACCTGCTCTGCACTACTTTCATCGGTAATCCCGAGATCATTTCGTGATCTTTCCGCGATAAATTCTTTAGTAGTGCGTTAAGTCTCCGTAAGCCTGGGCGTTCATGATTATCAACAGAGTCCGGGGCACCTGCCTCGGGCCGATAACGAACGCCGGGAGAGATTTATGAAAACACTGACTCGAATGTTCCTTGCCGCTGTGATCACGTCCGCTGCTATGAGTGCTGGCCTGGCGCATGCTGACGACATGAAAGATGACAGTATGAAGTACGGGGATATGAAGAAAGATGGCATGATGAAAGACGATGGTAAGGTAGATGAAGACATGAAAAAAGACGACAGGATGCACGAGGACATGAAGGAAGACGGCCACATGGAAAAAGACGGCATGAAAGATGACATGTCAGATGATGGTATGAAAAAAGACACTATGATGAAAGATAGTATGGATGAATCGTAGCTAGGGGATTTATGACGCGGACCGTATTGATTGTTGAGGATAACCCCGGTATTGCCCAGCTGGTGCGCATGCATGTGGAAGATCTGGGCTGTAAAACCGTGGTCTGCGACCGGGGTGATACCGGCCTGTCACGGTTTCGGGAAGGGGGTATTGATCTGGTGGTGCTGGATCTGATGCTCCCGGGACTGGATGGCCTGGCTGTGTGTCGGGAAATCCGCGCTCAGCCAGGTTACATTCCGGTACTGATGCTGACCGCCAAAAGCTCGGAACTGGATCGGGTATTGGGCCTGGAGATGGGCGCCGATGACTATCTGACCAAACCGTTCAGCGTTGCGGAACTTTCAGCGCGGGTGAAGGCATTGTTCCGGCGGGTGGATGCGATGACATCACGACCGGCCCCGGATACCCCGGATCAGGCAATCCTGTGTGAGGGTCTGGCGATTGACCCGGTACGTCGCCGGGTTCACTTCCACGATGTTGAAATAGATCTGACCGCCCGGGAGTTTGACCTGCTGTGGCACTTTGCCAGGCACCCGGGCCGGGTCTTCAGCCGCATGCAGTTGCTGGACACCGTCTGGGGCTACAATCACGACGGCTACGAGCACACTGTAAACACCCACATTAACCGCTTGCGTGGCAAGATCGAGCAGGACCCAGCCCACCCCCGGTTTATCCAGACGGTGTGGGGCGTCGGCTACCGCTTCCGGGACTGAATCCATGATCAGAACCCTTTATACCCGGCTGGCCCTGGGACTTTTTGTGCTGCTGGTGGCCGTTGGTCTGCTGTACTCCGTGATCAGTCTGTATTCCCTGCGAGAGTATAACGCCTCACTGAACCAGGAACTGAACCGTGACCTCGCCAGAAACCTGGTGCAGGACCGCAATCTGATCAACGAAGGCCGGCTTGATGAAGCCGCCCTGAAGGAGTTGTTCTCCCTCTACATGGCGATCAACCCCAGCATCGAGATTTACCTGCTCGACCGTGAGGGTCGTATCCTGTCCTACTCCGCTGATCCGGAAAAAATCAAGCGTAACCAGGTGTCGCTGGCACCGATCCAGCGGCTGCTGTCGGACATGACTGCCTATCCGGTGTTGGGGGATGACCCCCGCAGTCATGACCGGCAAAAGGTGTTTTCCGTCACGCCCATTCCCTCGGCAGACGAGCCGGAGGGCTATCTGTATGTGGTGTTGCGGGGCGAGGAATACGATATGGCCGAGACCATGGCCAGAAGCGGACATTTTATTGAAATGAGCGCCTGGGCGGTCGTGATCAGCCTCGCTTTCGGTATGGTCGCGGGTCTGGCGGTGTTCCGGCTGCTGACCCGACGGTTAACCCGGTTAACCAGTCTGGTGGAGCAGTTCGAGCATACCGGCATGAGTCGCCAGCCCCCGAAAACCTGGCAGCAGCAGCGGCCGAAGGTGCAGGACGAAGTGGATTATCTCGGGGTCACCTTTGACCACATGGCTCAGCGCATCGCCAGCCAGATCGAAGAACTCCAGGACAAGGACGCACTGCGGCGCCGGTTGGTGGCCCAGGTATCCCATGATCTGCGAACACCTCTGGCCTCCATGCAGGGCTATGTGGAGAGCCTGCGCATGAAACGGAACATACTTTCCGAGGCCGAACAGGAACGCTTCCTCGATATCGCCCTGGAAGAAGGCCGTCGCCTCAGCCGCCTGGTGGATGAGCTATTCGAGCTGGCGGCTCTGGAGGCCCGGGAGAAACAGCCGCAACCGGAGCCTTTCGCAGCCGCCGAGCTGATTTACGACGCCTCCCATAAACACGTGCCGGAGGCGGCGCGGAAAAATGTTGTACTCGAGGTCTCCGGCTCACCGTCATTACCCCTGGTGTACGGCGACCTGGGGATGACAGAGCGCGTGCTGGACAACCTGATCAGCAACGCCATCTCCTACAGCCCGACGGGTGAGTCGGTTGAGCTGACGCTGGAAGTAGAAGGGGACTGGCTCACAGTGAGCGTCAGCGACGCAGGTCCGGGCATTCCCGAGCAGGACATGCCGCACATATTCGAGGCTTTCTATCGCGGTGATGTCCGCAACACCAACGGGCACGCCGGGCTGGGGCTGGCCATTGCACGACGCATCATGGAAATGCAGGGCGGAGTGATCAGCGTATTCAACAATCCGTTGCGCGGCGCCACGTTCGTAATCCGCCTGCCCGTGCACCAGGAAAATTGATCTGCCTCCGACTGATCCCAAAGGCGTTATAAACTCGTAACAACTCGCAGATTAACGTGTGAACTTTTGCCAGCACACTGGGAACTGTCCGTACACCCTGATTGTCTCTTCAATCGGGGAGTCGTATTTCGCAAACGAGGTGATGAACATGAATCGTCAAATATTTTACGCAGCATTGGTGCTGATTGTCGGGCTTATTGGCTTCAAGGCCAGTGCGACCGGCGATGTGGCTCCCCAGGATTCCCGGTACGCACCGGCGGATCCTTCCCTTTCGGTGGCCACTTTTGCCGGTGGCTGCTTCTGGTGTGTCGAGGCTGGCTTTGAAAAGATTCCCGGTGTGGTGGAGGCGGTCTCGGGCTACAGCGGTGGCGATGAGAAAAATCCGACTTATCAGCAGGTCTCTGGTGGTATGACCGGGCACACGGAAGCGGTGCAGGTTTATTATGACTCCGACGTCATTACTTATGAGGGCTTGTTGCAGGGGCTTTGGCGCATGATGAACCCGACTGACGTCAACGGCCAGTTCGTGGACCGTGGCAAGCAGTATCGGCCGGGTATTTTCTATCACAACGCCGAGCAGAAACGCCTTGCGGAGAAGTCTATCCAGGCATTGGAGGAAAGCGGCCGTTATGACAACCCGGTGTTGATTGAAGTAACGCCGTTCAAGTCATTCTACGTTGCCGAGGAATACCATCAGGATTACTACAAGAAAAACCCGATACGGTACAAGGTGTACACCTTCAATTCCGGCCGTTACCAGTTTATTGACGACGTCTGGGGTGAAGATCGGGAAATCGACTACGCCGATTACCGCCCCAAAGCTGATGCTGGCAAAGCGATGGCTGAGCCTGCAGCCGCTGACCAGCAGGCATATCAGAAGCCAAGCGACGAAGAACTCCGTAAGCGGCTGACCGATATCCAGTACAAGGTCACCCAGGAAGACGCCACCGAGCGCCCGTTCGATAATGAGTATTGGGATGAAAAGCGTCCCGGTATCTATGTGGATGTGGTGTCCGGAGAGCCTTTGTTTCTGTCTACCGACAAATACAGATCGGGTACCGGATGGCCGAGCTTCATCCGGCCCATCAGTCCCGAAGTCGTGGTTGAGAAAGCCGACCGCTCCTGGTTCGGAGTTCGTACCGAGATCCGCAGCGCGCTGGCGGATTCGCACTTAGGCCATGTTTTTACCGACGGCCCGGAGCCGACAGGGTTGCGTTACTGCATGAATTCGGCCGCGCTGAAATTCATTCCGAAATCTGACATGGCCGATGCTGGCTATGGCCAGTACGTTGATCAGGTTAAAGAGCCTATCAGTTAATCAAGGGCGGTAAACCCCACATGGCAGGCGCCTTGCGGGGTTTACCGGCTTCAGAAGAACAGCTCTGGCAGGTAGGTGGCGATCTGGGGGAAGATCATGATCAATGCCAGGCCGATGATTTCCACAATGACGAACGGGATGATCGACATGTAGATGTCCTTCATGGTGATACTCGGCGGCACCACCCCTTTCAGGTAGAACAGGTTGAAACCGAACGGCGGTGTCATGTAGCCGATTTCCATGTTGATGACAAACAGGATGCCGAACCAGATCGGGTCAAACCCGAGGGATTCCACAATCGGCATGAACACCGGCAGGGTGATCAGCATGATGCCGACCGGGTCCAGCACCATGGCCAGCAGGAAGGTGATCAGCATCATCGAGAGAATGATGCCCCAGGGGCCACCGGGGATCATCTGCACAAAGCCTTCGATCAGCTGCTGGGCACCCATACTTTGGTAGGCGGCGCTGAACGCGTGAGCCGCGAACAGAATCCACATGATCATGCCGGTCAGCTTGAAGGTGCGGATTGCCGCGTCGTTGATCAGCGCCCAGCTGAATTTTCGATACACCAGCGCTGAAATCAGGGATCCCAGCACACCCACAGCAGCGGCTTCGGTTGGGGTGGTAAGACCGCCGATAATGGAACCCAGCACCATCACCACAATCAGAATGGGCAGGATTACGGCCCGCAGGGCCCGGAATTTTTCCGGCCACGAGGCGCGCTCCTCTATTGGCAGGGCCGGTGCCAGATGGGGCTGGAAGTAACAGCGGATGATGATGTACGCAATGGTGAGAACCATCAGCAGAATGCCTGGCAGTACCCCGGCGGCGAACATCTGGCCGACGGATACACCGGTGATCAGGGCGTACAGGATCATGAGGATGCTGGGCGGAATCAGGATGCCCCAGCCACCGCCGGTGTTGATGCAGCCCAGGGCCATATTCTTATCGTACCCCCGTTCCAGCATGGAGGGCAGCGCGATGGTACCCATGGCAACGACGGCCGCGCCGCTGATGCCGCACATGGCGGCGAAGATTGCACAGATAAACAGCGTGCCGATGGCCAGGCCGCCACGGACGCCGCCCCACCACATGTACATCATGCGGTAGAGGTCATTGGCGACGCCGGTTCGCTCCAGAATCATCGCCATAAAGACGAACAGGGGTATGGCCACCAGCGTAAAACTGCCCATGGTGCCCCAGATCTGGGACGCTACCATGTAGAAGGAGTCAAAACCCCAGGTGAAATACAGGAATACAACGGACACGCCGCCAAGCACAAACGCCAGCGGCAGGCCAAGAATCAGGAAGAATAACAGGGACCCGAAAAACAGTAACGTCAGGATTTCTATACTCACAGCGGATCTCCTGCAGATTGTCCGGCGTCGGGGTTGTAATAGCTCAGGTTGAACGCGATGGCGATGTCCTGCAGCAGTTTGACCAAACCTTGCAGTACCAGCAGGCCGGCGCCCAGGGGAATGGTGGCTTTTATCGGCCAGATCGGCGGATTCCAGGCCGAGTAGGTAGTCTCGAGATTACCAATGGATTCCTGTGCCATATCAATGCCGAAATACAGCAACGCAAGGGTGAAAATGAAGAATACGATAGAGGTCACAATATCCAGTCCGGCCTGGGTACGTCGGCCGAAGTGGGAGTAAAGCAGGTCAACATTGACGTGGCCCCGGTGCGCCAGGATGTAACCACCAGAAAGAATCGCATAGACACCGAACAGCATCTGGGTGAGCTCATTGGTCCATACGGTGGGAGCATTCAGCAAATAGCGGAAGCCGACTTCCAGCAGCAAAAGCACAAACATGACAGCGACGAGCCAGGCGACCCATCGCCCGATAAAGTTGTTCAGACGGGTGACGCCGTTCATGAATGCGGTGAGCGCATGCATGGCAACCTCCGGTTAATAAACTGTGGCAGACAAAAAACCGGGCCGCCTCTGGCGAGGCGTACCCGGCGTATTGGGGTGCTGGCTTACAGGTATCCGAGATCCGTCAGGTAGCTCTTCAGCATGTCCAGGGCTTTCTGGGCATTTTCGCTGCGCTTGCCTTCTTCATCCCACATGCTCTGTGCGGTTTTAACCAGGCGCTCCTGGACATCATCGGGCAAGGTGTTGATCTGGACACCATCTTCGGCAATCGCCTTGGCCAGGGTAATGCGCTCTTTGTACAGGTACTCGTTAGTGCGCACCCAGAACTGCTCATCCAGCGCCTGCTTGACGATCAGCTGCATATCTTCCGGCAGCTTATCCAGCGCTTTCTGGCTGACGATAATGGCGTCAGTGCCCGCGATGTTCAGGCCCGGCTGCACGTGGTACTTGGCCACTTCATAGAGACCCATGCTGGAAGCGCCCTGGGCTGCGCCCCAGTGCGCGCCATCCACAACACCGGAGTCCAGCGCGGTATAGAGTTCACCGCCGGGAATATAGGATGCGGCCGCACCGGCCTCTGTCAGGAACTTCTGCAGCGTGCCGGATGAGCGAATCTTCAGGCGGGTAAAGTCTTCCCAGCTATTGATCGGGTTCTTGACCACCATCTCGGTCGGGTAGACCTTGTCGGTCGCCCAATACACGCCATGCTCCGCGGCTTCGTCCCGCAGCATCTGCTCGAAACCGAGGTTCTGGTGGAAATAGGCCGCTTCCCAGACATTCCGGAACGCAAACGGCAGGCCGGAGGCAATACCCGCCAGGCTTATCTTGTCCTGGGCGTAGGCCGGGGAGATGGTGCCCATCTCGAGAATGCCACGGCTGACGGCGTTAAACGTTTCCTGAGGCTTGAACAGGGCGCCGGATTCGTAAAGCGTAAGCTTGAGTCTGCCATCGGTACGCTCCTCAAGTATGTTTTTCAGGCGTACAAGGCTGTCCTCATAGGAGCTGCTGGAACCGGGCCAGTGGGACTGCACCTTCCAGGTGAAGGACTCCTGTGCCACAGCCGGGCTGGCAACCAGTGCGGCTGAAACACCGAGCGTAATGGCGGACGCGTAAACGGCGAGTTTTTTGCGATAGTGAGTAAGCATTTTCATTAAGTTACCTCTTGTTGTTGTCTCTGTTGGAGCTGGTGTGTTGTTGCCGGTTTTCTCTTTAGTGTTTCGCACTGCGGTATTATGGACTGCAAGGCGAATCAAGATTTTCTGAATTTATCACATGATTGGTCTTTTGCAATAGCTTAGTAGACGTCTACTGTTTCAGGTAGTCGGCCCGTAGTTCCCGTTTCAATACCTTGCCAATGGTGTTGCGGGGCAAATCGTCCCGGAATTCAACCGCTGACAGTCGCTGGGCTTTGCCAAGACGAAGGTTGGCCCATGCCAGAATATCGGCAGCCGACGCCCCGGCACCGGGGGTTTTCACCACCAGGCCCAGTGGCGTTTCGCCCCAGTAGTCGCTGGGAATGCCGATCACGGCGGCATCGCTGACTTCAGGATGTGCCAACAGAATCTTTTCCAGGTCTACCGCGTAAATGTTGAACCCACCGGAAATAATCATGTCCTTGCGACGATCGAGAATATAAAGGAAGCCGTCTTCGTCGAGCCGTCCCATGTCACCGCTTTTATAGAACACCTCGCCGTCGGGGCTGGTCCACAGCATTTCACGGGTTTGCTCATCGCGATTGCAATAGCCCCGCATCATGGCACCGGCACGGCCGGCAATCTCGCCAATCTCCCCGACCGGCAAGGCCTGGCCCTGTTCATCGAGAATGCGCACTTCCGCGCCTTCGGTGGGCTTGCCCACGGACTCCCATTTGTCAGGGTGGCGGGCGCAATCGAGACTGGTGGAAATGCCGCCTTCGGTCAGGCCATACACTTCCAGAAGATTGCCCGGCCAGCGCTCCAGGGCCTCGCGAATCACCCTGGCCCGCAACGGGGCGCTGGTGGACAGCTTGAGCCGGAAGGCAGACAGATCAAAGCGGTCAAATTCCGGCTCCGCCAGTATGCGCTGGTACTGCACCGGTACCAGCATGGCGTGGGTGACTTTGCGGGCCTCGGCCAGTTCCAGAAATTGATGGGCATTGAATTTCGCCATCAGCACCAGGGTGCCACCGTTAAACAGGGTGGGCAGCATCGACACCAGTGTGGTGTTGGAGTACAGCGGCGTGGAAACCAGGTTGATGGCGTCACCATCCAGCCCGTTACTGGTCATCCGGCGGATTTGCCGGGACCGGAACCGGTAATCGTGGAGTATGCCCTTGGGGGTGCCGGTAGTGCCTGAGCTGTAAATGATGTTGAAGGCGTCATCCAGACCGACCTCTGCGGGGTTCGGCTCCGGGGATGCGTCCTGCAGCCAGTCATCCAGGCTGATGCCGCTGTCATCGGGGCGAAAGTCCAGGCCGATGCGATTATCCGGGGGAATGTGGTCGAGACGATCGCGGACCTCGCCGTAAAGCCCGGCATTGCGGCGGGAAACAAACAGGAAACGGGTGTCACAGTCATTGATCATCAGCGCCAGGGACTCCCCGCTGGCCATGCCGGACAGTGGCACCATACAACCGCCTGCGATGAGGGTGCCAAGATAGAGGGCAACGAAATCGGCGCTGTTTTCTGACAGTCCGGCGACGGTGTCTCCGGTGGTCAGGCCCTGGGCCCGCAATTGGTTGGCAATGGCGTTGGCCCGGGCGAGAAATCCAGCCCAGGTGATTTCCTGGTCGCTGTCTATGAGGGCGATTTTATCAGGCTGGGTGCGGGCATACTCCTGTACCTTCCAGCCAATGGCGTCGAGCGTTTCTGTCTTGTTTATCGGAGCGTAGACAGGCATCTTCCGCACATAATCTTTCATTTCGTAGCCTTTGATGATTGTTGTGTTCTGACTAGTGAAATTAATTTCCGAATATATTGACTCAAAACCGAGAGGCATGACAAATTAAATAGAGGATGAGAAACACGCCAAGTATAAGAAAGGATCATTCCATGATGCGTTTTAGCGAACGGGTAGCCCTGGTTACCGGTGCTGGCAGCGGCATTGGTCAGGCCACCGCAGTACGGCTCTCCCGTGAAGGGGCTGATCTGGTGCTGGTTGACCAGTCGGAAGTCGGGCTGGCAGAAACCCGGGGTATGCTGTCGGAAGACTCCCGGGTGTTGAGTCGTGTGATGGATGTGTCAGACGAGGCTCAGGTCAAGAAACTGATAGGGGACACCATCAAAACCTTTGGCCGTATTGATGTGCTCTGCAACAACGCCGGTATCGCTGGCCACCATCCACCAATTACCGAGCAGGACGAGGCCGAGTGGCAACGTATTCTGGACGTTAACCTGATAGGTCCCATGCTGTTTATCAAACACACTGCGCCCCACATGCAGGCCCGCCGTCAGGGCGCCATCGTCAATACCGCCTCGGTGGCGGGTATCCGCTCTGGTGCCGGTGGCAACGCGTACAGTGCCTCCAAAGCCGGTGTCATCAATCTCACCATGACAGCAGCCTGTGACCTGGGCGGTGACAACATTCGGGTAAACGCGGTGTGTCCGGGCTTGGTAGAAACCGGCATGACCCAGCCGGTTTTCAACTATGCCCGCACCCATGAAAAAGCCCACAAGCTGGGTTCCCGCTGCGAACTGCGACGCTACGGCGTGCCGGCAGAGATTGCAGCCGCTATTCTGTTTCTCGCCAGTGACGATGCCAGCTACATTACCGGGCAGGCGTTGCCGGTCGACGGCGGCAATACCGCATCACTGAACCTGCCGGGGATGAAGGTTTAATGACCGAAACAAAGAGCCATTCTGCCATTACGGCAGCCGAGGAGCTGGGGGGCTTCCACCAGTTGCTCGGTTACCGACATGTATCCTGGGATGAGAATCACGCGGTTATCGAGCTGACACTGCAGCCCAAGCACATCAATCTGGGGGGTGTGATTCATGGCGGGGTGCTGACCTCGCTGCTGGATATTGTGCTGGCCAACGCGGGCACGTATTGCCCCTACCCGGGCCGCATGCGAAAAGCCATCACCCTGTCACTGACCACCACGTTCACCGGGCAATGCTCCAGCGGCACCATTCGGGTGACGGGCGAGCGCCGTGCTGGCGGGCAGAGGATTTTCAACAGTACCGGTGAGGCCCGGGATGAAGCCGGAAATCTGCTGGCCATCGCCGAGGGCACCTTCCGGCTCAGAACCGGCAGCGAAAAGCCCGAGGGCGTGCCAATCTGACCGGCTGGCTCGGATCAGACAGCTCTGATCGGATAGCCCAGAACAATCACAAGTTACACAGAACAAACACAAGAGGCACCAACCATGTTTGAACTTTCAGACAAAGCCAAACAGTTGCAACAGCAGCTCATCGAGTTTATGGATGCGCACGTGTATCCCAACGAACACCTGCACCATGAGCAGATTGCGACGGCTGAAAACCGCTGGGCACCGACAGCCATTCTGGAAGAGCTGAAAGCCAAAGCCAAATCGGCAGGACTGTGGAACCTGTTCCTGCCTGAAAGCGAGTTTGGCGCCGGGCTGAGCAATTTTGAATATGCCCATCTGTGCGAAATCATGGGTCGCTCCCATATGGCGCCGGAAGTCTTCAACTGCTCGGCACCGGATACCGGCAACATGGAAGTGCTTGCCCGTTACGGCACGCCGGAGCATCAGGAGCAATGGCTCAAACCATTGCTGAATGGCGAGATCCGGTCCTGCTTTGCGATGACCGAACCGGATGTTGCCTCCTCCGATGCCACCAACATTGCCTGCGAGATTCGTCGTGACGGTGACGAGTATGTGATCAATGGCCGCAAATGGTGGTCGTCCGGTGCCATGACCACCACCTGCAAGATTGCCATTGTGATGGGCAAGACCGACCCCTCGGCCGCCCGCCATGCCCAGCAATCCATGATTCTGGTGCCGTTTGACTCGCCGGGCGTGACGATCGTGCGGCCGTTGACGGTGTTTGGCTACGATCACGCGCCCCACGGCCACGCCGAAGTTGTCTACGACAACGTGCGGGTGCCGGCGTCAAATATCCTGTTGGGTGAAGGCCGCGGCTTCGAGATTGCCCAGGGACGCCTTGGCCCTGGCCGTATTCACCACTGCATGCGCACCATCGGGGTGGCCGAGCGCGCCCTGGAAGCCATGTGCCAGCGGGTCAACGAGCGCGAAGCCTTTGGCAAGCAGCTGGTGCGGTTTGATTCCATCCGCAAGGACATTGCCCGCTCCCGCCTGGAGATCGAACAGACCCGCCTGCTGACCCTGAAAGCGGCCCACATGATGGACACGGTCGGCAACAAGGTGGCGCGCCAGGAAATTGCCATGATCAAGGTTGCGGCCCCCAATATGGCACTGGCGGTGCTGGACCGTGCGATTCAGGCCCACGGCGCCATGGGTGTTTGCCAGGATACTTTCCTCGCAGCCTCCTGGGCGCACATCCGCACCCTCCGTCTCGCGGACGGCCCGGATGAGGTGCATCTGGACAGTATCGCGAAAATCGAACTGCGGGATTACCCTAAAGCCCAGCCGGCCAGCCACTGAAACGGAGCCTGAACCATGACCAACCCCTTATTTGATATGACCGGCAAGGTCGCGCTCATTACCGGCTCCACCAAAGGCATCGGCCGCTCCATCGCTGAAGAAATGGCCCGTTGCGGCGCCCGGGTAGTAATTTCCAGCCGCAAGGCCGAGGTCTGTGACCAGGTGGCCGGAGAGTTGAAAGATCAGGGCTTCGAGGCCATTGCCATTCCCTGTCACGTGGGCAAGAAAGACGACTTGCAGAATCTGGTGGATAAAACCCTCGCCGCCTGGGGCCAAATTGACGTGCTGGTCTGCAACGCAGCCACCAACCCGGTCTACGGGCCTACCCAGGAGATGACCGATGAGGCCTGGGACAAGATCATGAATACCAACGTCAAAGGCTCCTTCTGGCTCACCCAGATGGTGCTGCCGGGCATGGCAGAGCGGGGCGATGGAGCGGTGGTCATGCTGTCCAGCATTGCCGGGCTGCGGGGTAATACCGTAATTGGCACCTACGGTGTGTCCAAGGCAGCGGAAGCCGCGCTCGCCCGCAACCTGGCGGTGGAGTGGGGGCCGAAAGGTATCCGGGTTAATGCCATTGCTCCGGGTCTGATCAAGACGGACTTCGCGAAAGCCTTACTGGAAGACCCGGTGCGGGTAAAACGCGCGGAAGAGAAAACACCTCTGCGCCGCATTGGCGATCCGGTTGATATCGCCGGCCTGGCGGTGTTCCTGTCAACCCCTGCCAGCGCCTATATTACCGGCCAGGTTATTGTGGCAGACGGGGGCGAGACCGCCTGTTAAACGGGCTGGCATCGAGAATCATATGGTTGAGGGCACGATGACGGACAGCAAGAAAACAACGGATCCCGAGTTGGTTGACGTGTTGCCAGCGCACCGATTTGATGAGGCCAAACTATTGACCTGGTTGCAGGCTAACATGCCGGACATTGGCGACCGGCTTGAGATCAGACAGTTTCAGGGCGGGCAATCCAACCCGACCTATCTGCTGGAAGCCGACAGCGGTCGTTATGTGCTGCGCAAGAAACCGCCGGGCAAAGTGCTGCCCTCGGCCCACATGGTCGAGCGCGAGTACAAGGTGATACGGGCACTGTCCGAACACACCGACGTGCCGGTGCCCCGGACCCGGGTGCTGTGTGAAGACAGTGGCATCATCGGCACGCCGTTTTATGTGATGGACTTTATGCCGGGCAGAGTGGTCAGTCATCCGGCCCTGAGGGATATCGACTTTTCCGAGCGCACCCCGGTGCACCAGGCTGCCATGGACACTCTGGCGGCCCTGCACAGTGTGGACGTCAACGCCATCGGGCTGGGAGATTTCGGTCGTCCGGACGGCTACGTGGCGCGGCAGGTGGCGCGCTGGAGCAAACAGTATCAAGCCTCCCGGACGGGAGAAATGCCCGCCATGGACAAGCTCATGGCCTGGCTGCCGGAAAACCTGCCAGGCCATGACGAATGCGCCATTGCCCACGGTGATTACCGGCTGGGCAACCTGATGCTGGCTCAGGACAAGCCGGAAATCGTTGCCATTCTGGACTGGGAGCTCTCCACCCTGGGCCACCCCATTGCAGATCTTGCCTACTACTGCCTGCCTTACCATCTGCCCAGGGACCTGGTCGGCATGCGTGGTCTGGTGGGGGAGGACCTGACAGCGCTGGGCATTCCTGATGAACAGGCCACCATTGAGCGCTACTGTCAGCAGTCCGGCCGGTCTGGTATCAATGACTGGCACGTGTTCCTCGCGTTCTCGCTGTTCCGGCTGGCGGCGATTCTCCAGGGCGTCTATGCCCGGGCATTGCAGGGTAATGCCAGCAACGCCAACGCCCTGCAGGTGGGCGAGCGGGCTCATGTGCTGGCCGAAGCCGGCTGGCGCATCGCCCAACAGGGCAAACAGGGAATCGAATCATGAACGATGCCATGGTAAAGCGGATACTGATCACCAACGACGACGGCATCGCCGCGCCCGGCCTGGAAGTGCTGACCGATATCGCCCATGGGCTGGCGGAAGAGGTCTGGGTGGTGGCGCCGGAACACGACCGCAGCGGGGCCGGCCAGAGTATCTCCCTGCACACGCCACTGCGGGTCTATCAGCATGCCAACCGGCGCTATGCGGTGTCCGGCACGCCCGCGGACTGCGTGCTGTTTGCGCTGGCGGAATGGTTCGGGGAAACCCCACCGGATCTGGTGCTCTCCGGCGTCAATTGCGGTGCCAATATCAGCGATTCGGTGCAGTATTCCGGCACCGTCGGCGCGGTACTGACGGCGGAACACATGGGCATTCCGGCGATTGCCCTGAGCCAGGCCTATCTCAACCGTGACGGTATCAGCTGGGCGCCAGTCAGCGTCTGGGGGGAGCGGGTCATCCGCGCGCTCTGGCAAGCCGACCAGCCCTGCTGCTGGAACGTGAATTTCCCGGCCTGTGAGGCCGAAGACATCAGTGAAATGCGCTGGGCCCGGCAATCCACCGGCTCTATTCAGCGCACCCAGCTGCTGGCGGGCCAGGACGGGCGTAACCTGCCGTACTGGTGGCTGGGGTTCGAGCGCAGTTCCCGTCACATCGTGGCGCCGGATTCGGACGTGGCCGTGCTGCGGGATAATGCTATTGCGGTAAGCCCGTTGCGCAGCGCGGCGGGCCTGCCCGGCGGCGTGACGATGGTGGTGCTGTAGGTCTTTTTTACACGAATGCGATTCACACAAGTGCGATCCACAACAGTGCTGTTCAGAAAAGTGCTATCGGGAGAATAACAAGCATGTTCACACGACATTACGGGGTCTGGCCGAAAGAGCTGCCAAAGACCATGACATTGCCTCAGACCAGTGTGTTTACCAACCTAGCGATCTCTGCCCTGCGGTATCCTGATCATACCGCCATCATCTATTACGACAGCAAGATCAGTTACCGGGAGTTGTTGAGTGAGGTTGAGGCCCTGGCGGGTTACCTGCAAGCGCAGGGAGTCCACAAAGGTGACCGGGTGATGTTGTACATGCAGAACTCGCCCCAGTACGTGGTGGCTTACTACGCCATCCTGCGGGCGGACGCCGTGGTGATTCCGGTTAACCCGATGAACCGCACCGCCGAGCTGGAACACTATGTCGCCGATACCGGAGCCCGGGTGTGTCTGGCCGGGCAAGAGCTGACCCGATTTATCGCCCCGCTGATTGGGCCGTCCAATCTCGAGCAGGTGGTGGTGGCGACTTACGGCACCTATGTGAAAGCGCCTACAGACCTGGATTTACCACCGGAGGTGACTGCCCCGGCGGAGCCATCGGGAATTTCCGGTTTCATCGCCTGGGAAGACGCTCTGAACTCTGGTGGCCAGCCATCGGAGCACACGGCGGGCCCGGATGATCTGGCGGTGATCCCCTACAGCTCCGGCACCACCGGTGCTCCGAAAGGCTGCATGCACACCCACCGGGGCGTCATGGCAACGGCCGTTCACCGGTCATTCTGGAATACCAGCACGGCCGATTCGGTGCAGCTTGCCACCTTGCCATTTTTCCATGTCACCGGCATGCAGGGCTCGATGAACAGCCCCATCTACTGCGGCTCCACCAGCGTTATCATGACGCGCTGGAACCGCACCACCGCGGCCCGGCTGATCGAGCGCTACAAAATCACTGCCTGGACCAACATCGTCACCATGGCGGTGGACTTTCTCTCCAACCCGGACATCGACCAGTACGACCTCAGCAGCCTGAACACCATCGGTGGTGGCGGGGCTGCGATGCCGGCATCCATTGCCCGCAAGCTGAAGGACATGACCGGTCTGGATTACATTGAGGGCTATGGCCTGTCTGAAACCATGGCAGCCACCCACATTAACCCGCCAAACCGTCCCAAGCCCCAGTGTCTGGGTATTCCGGTGTTTGATGTGGATTCCCGTATCGTGGACCTGGAAACCCTGGAGGAAAAAGCAGTCGGCGAAGTGGGCGAAATCGTCAGTCGGGGCCCGCAAATAACAGTCGGTTACTGGAACCGGCCGGCGGAAACCGAGGCTGCGTTCATAACTCTGGATGGCGAGCGCTTCTTCCGTACCGGTGATCTGGCCTATTACGATGAAGAGGGCTACTTCTTCATGGTGGATCGGGTCAAGCGGATGATCAATGCCTCCGGTTTCAAAGTCTGGCCCTCCGAGGTAGAGAGCCTGATGTACCGCCACCCGGCCATTCACGAGTGTTGCATTATTTCATCACCGCACCCCAAGCGGGGGGAAACGGTAAAGGCCTGTATCGTGCTAAGGGACGATGCCCAGGACATCACCACTGCCGACATTGTGGCCTGGTGTAAAGAGGAAATGGCAGCCTACAAGGTTCCTGAAATTATCCAGTTTGTCACCGAACTACCGAAGTCCCCGACCGGCAAGTTGATGTGGAAAGCGTTGCAGGATCAGGAGTGGAAGTCAGAGGGCTAACAAGGATCTTTGGGTCCGCAGAGCGGAACTGGGTTTTGTCATATGATTGTTCCGATCCACCCTGTACTCTTTGCTCTGATCGCTCCTGTACGCTCTGGAGTCAGCAAAACTGAAACAGTAGTTCCGAGCCCCGACAACAACAATTTTACGGGAGACTGGTTTGAACCTTTTCTTACAGCAAATCATGAACGGCCTGACCCTGGGCAGCATTTACGGCCTGGTTGCCCTGGGGTTAACGCTGGTTTACGGCATCCTGCATATTCCTAACTTCGCCCATGGTGCGCTCTACATGGTGGGCGCCTTCATGTCGTACTTCCTGATGGTGGACGTGGGTGTCCACTACTGGTTTGCCATGGCAGGCTCCGCGGCGATTGTCGCTGTGCTGGCCATCATCTGCGAGCGCCTGGTATTCCACCCGCTCCGGCATTCGCCCCCCATTCACGACAAGATCGCCGCCATCGGTATCCTGCTGTTTCTGGAAGCCGTGGTGCAGATGTTCTGGGGAGCGGATTTTCGCCGCATGTCGTCGCCGTTTACCGGCATCCTGAATTTCGACGGGCTGATCATCCCCGAGCAGCGGCTGCTGATCATCATCGGGGCGCTCACGCTGGTGGCGGGTTTGCAGATTTTCCTGCGCAAAACCATGACCGGTGCCACCATCATCGCCATGGCCCAGAACCGGGAGGGCGCCTTTCTGGTGGGTATTGATGCCAACCGCGTGGCGATGATGACCTTTGGTATTTCCGGCGCCCTGGCCGCCATCGCCGCCACGCTTTACGCCCCGATCAATCTGGTCTACCCGGCCATGGGCCACCTGGTGATCATGAAAGCCTTCGTGATCATCATCCTCGGTGGCATGGGCAGCATCCCCGGCGCCATCGTGGGGGGCATGATCATCGGCTTTGCCGAAGCCTTCGGGGGTTTCTACATTTCTACCGCCTATAAAGACATTATCGCCTTCGGCTTGCTGGTGGTTATTCTGTCCATCCGTCCCCAGGGGCTGTTTGCGAAGGGGGCGCACTGACCATGCTGTTAAAAATTGCTGCGTTGTTGATGAAACCCGGCGCCAAGATGGCCATGCTTGCCTTTGCCCTGGTATTCCCGTTTCTCGCCGCGAACGAGTACCAGGTCTATGTGATGGCAACCGCGTTTATCTGGGCCATTGCGGTCTACGGTCTTAACATCATTACCGGTTACTGTGGTCAGTTGAACCTGGCCCACGGCGGCTTTTTTGCCATTGGTGCCTACACCCTCGGGCTGCTTACGGCGGATTACGGCTGGAGTTTCTGGCCGGCATTCGTGGGTGCCCTGGTGATGACAGCGGTGCTCGGCTTCCTGGTGGGCGTGGTGTCCCTGCGTCTCAAGGAGCATTACTTCGCCATTTTTACTCTCTGTGTCGGGTTCATCATTTACCTGCTACTGGACAAGTGGGAAGAGCTCACCCACGGTGCCATCGGCGTGCGGGATATCGCCGCGCCCTACGGCTTCGGCCTGGTGGATTTCACCGACACCACCCCGTTCTATTATCTGGTGCTGGGGTTCCTGGTGCTGGCCATGTGGTTCATCAGTCGGCTGTCGAAATCCTTGCTCGGCCGTACGTTTATTGCCATCCGAAACGGCGATGAACTGGCCGAGTCCCTGGGTATCAACCTGATGCGAAACAAAGTACTGGCGTTTGTGCTTTCGACCACCTACGCCGGTCTGGCCGGTGCGCTCTATGCCGGTATGGTGCGCTTCATCGGCCCGGAAGAAGCCAACATCAACCACACCTTTGACATGATCACCTACCTGCTTGTGGGCGGTATCGGTACGCTTTCAGGGCCGTTGCTGGGGACTCTGGGTCTGGTCTGGATCACCCAGTCGCTGCAGTTCCTGGAAGAGTACCGGATGATCATCTTCGGACCGCTGCTGGTGGTGCTGGTGATTTTCTTCCCCCGGGGTATCGTCGGCTCATTCCTGACCTGGATTCACCGTAAATCCCAGGCCCTTGTGCCTGAGGGTAAACGGAAAGACAGCAAGGTCACCCCCACCAAGGAGGCCGAGAACAATGCTTAAAGTCGACAACCTGACCAAGATGTTCGGTGGCCTGGCGGCTGTCAGTAATGTGTCGGTGGAGTTTGAGGCCAACAAGGTCAACGCCATCATCGGTCCCAACGGGGCGGGCAAGAGTACGTTTTTCAATCTCATCGCCGGGGCTCATAAGCCCACCTCCGGTACCATTTTGTTGGATGGCAAAGATGTCACCAACCTTCCCTGTGACCAGATTGCACGGCTGGGCGTTGGCCGCACCTTTCAGACCACCAATCTGTTTGAACAGGCGACGGTGCTGGATAACCTGATTGTTGGCCACCGCTTGCGCACCCGCTCCGGCCTGTGGGACGTACTGGTCAATTCCAGGCGGCTGCAAGCGGAAGAACGGGCCTGTCGGGAAAAAGCTCGGGAGGCACTTGATTTCGTTGGCCTGTCCCACGTAGAAAACCGCTTTATTGCCGACATCACCCAGGAGGAACGCAAGCGCGTGGCTTTTGCTCTTGCGTTGGCTACGGACCCGAAAATTCTGTTACTCGATGAGCCCGCCGCCGGGGTCAATCCGGAAGAAACCGAAGGCCTGGCAGACCTGATGCGCAAGATGATCAACCACGGCCTGACCGTATGTCTGATTGAACACAAGATGGGCATGATCATGGGCATAGCCGACAAGATTATGGTGCTCGACCATGGCGAAAAAATTGCCGAAGGCACACCGGAGCAGGTCAGCAATGACGCGGCCGTGATCGAGGCCTACCTGGGGGGTGATGAAGATGCTGCAGCTTAAACACATTGATGTCAGCTATGGCAGCTTCAAAGCCCTTAACAATATCTCGATGACCGTCAATTCCGGCGAGCTGGTGGTGCTGCTCGGGGCCAACGGTGCCGGCAAAACCTCACTGTTCAACATGATCAGCGGCCTGGTTCGGCCAACGGCTGGCGAGTGTGAATTTGAAGGTCGGCGCCTGGATGGTCTCAAACCCAGCGCAGTGGTCGCCGCTGGCGTTGTGCAATGTGCCGAGGGTCGCAAGTTGTTTCCACAGATGAGTGTGGCGCAGAACCTGATGCTGGGCGCCTATGTGCACCGGCGTGACAAGCAGGGCAACCGCCGGCACCTGCAGGAAATGTACGAATTGTTCCCCATCCTTGAGGAGAAGAAAGACCAGCCGGCCGGCTCCCTGTCGGGCGGACAACAGCAAATGGTGGCGATCGGGCGGGCCATGATGGGCCGGCCGCGCCTGCTGATGCTGGACGAGCCTTCGCTGGGCCTGGCGCCGCTGGTGGTACGACAGATGTTTGCAACCATCAGCCAGATTAACCGCCTTGGCACGACCGTGCTGCTGGCGGAACAGAATGCTTTTGCGGCGCTGAAAATCGCCCACCGCGCCTACGTAATGGAAAACGGGCAACTGGTGATGGAAGGGGACCGGGAAACCATGCTGGGTAATGAAGAGGTGCGCAAAGCCTACATCGGTGCCTGACCCCAAGCCGGGACCAACAGGCACACCGCAAGTCGCAAACCGATTTATAACATGTAAAGGATCTGGGAAAACATTATGACCATGATAAAAAAACTGGGCCGTGCCATTGCAGTCACCACTTTGGGGCTGGGGTTATACGCAACTGCCGTTGCGGATGAAGTGAATATTGGCTTCACCGGTCCGCTGAGCGGCGGCGCCGCGCTTTACGGAGAAAATACGCTGTCCGGTTTGCGCATGGCCGCAGACGAGATTAATGACGCTGGCGGGTTTGCAGTGGGCGGCGAGCAACACACTGTCAACATTGTGGCACTGGATGATCGCTACTCCCCGGCCCAGGCCGCCACCAACGCCAAGCGTCTGAAGCAGCAGTCCGGCGTGGCGGCGGTGTTCGTGCCTCATTCCGGCGGTGTATTCGCGCTGCAGGATTTCAACGAGAAAGATGATTTCCTCGTCATGGCCTACACCAGCGTGCCCGCGGTCACCGAGCAGGGTAACGAGCTGACCCTGCGGATTCCGCCCACCTTTGACGGCTATGTGCGCGCCTTCACGGCTTACGCCCAGGAACACGTGGGCACCACACTCGGAATGGGGGGCGCTACCCACGAGTACGCCAAAATCTGGGCCGACATGATGGAGAAAGAATGGACCGGCAAAGGCGGTGAGATCGTGGTGAGCAACCCCATGGACTACAACAAGTCGGCCGATTTCTACACGGGCGTCAGTCGCATCATCGCCTCCAATCCTGAGGTGATGTTTGTCGGCGGCGCCTCCGAACCTACCGGGCTGGTGGTGCGACAGGCTCGTCAGCTGGGCTTTCAGGGCGGTTTCATGCTGATGGATCAGGCCAAACTGGATGAGGTGGCAGAGGTTGCTGGCGGCTTTGAAATGATGGAAGGAGCGATCGGTGTGGTGCCACTATCCGTTTACGATACCGACTCCGCCCGCAACTTTATCGAGCGCTACGAAGCAGCCTACGACAAGACACCCGGTTCTGAAGCCGCCTACAACTACCTCGCCTTGCATGCCCTGGTGGCCGCTATGGAACAGGCCGATTCACTGGAACCGAAAGCCATCCGCGGGGCTATCAGTGACGCCATCCGTGATATGGACAGCGCCAAGAACCCGATGGCTGTGAAGGAAATCACCGCCAGCGGCGGCTTTGTCACCGAGACCACCCTGGCGGTGGTGGAAGATGGCAAGATCGTGCAGAAAGACATCAAAAAGTAACGCCCGGGCGGAATTCACGCCCGAATGTACATTACCAGGCATTCCGCCACGCAGGCGGGTTTGTCCTCGCCTTTGATCTCAATGGTGGTGAGGTAGCTCGCGAGTACGCGCTGCGAGTCCACGGCGCTGACGTCCTGCAGTTCCACCCGGCTGCGGATATCTGAGCCGGACCTGACGGCGGCAGGAAAACGCAACTTGTTGAAACCGTAGTTGATGCTGGCAGCCTTTCCGGTCACATCAATTACCGTGGCGTTCAGCCGGGGGATCAGGGATGCCGTCAGGAAGCCGTGGGCCACAGTGCTCTTCCACGGCGACTCGGCGGCTGCCCGCTCCACGTCCAGATGAATCCACTGGTGATCGCCGGTGGCATCAGCGAATGCCTGAATCATTTCCTGACTGACGTGGGTCCATTCGCTATGGCCAATGAGTTCGCCGATATGGGCGGACAGGTCATCGAGGGCAATCTTGAGCATGGAATTCTCCTGGTAACGTTTTAATTCCGGGCCATAAAAAAGGGCAGCCGTTCAAGGCTACCCTGAATTTCTGCCAATTAGGATTGGCATCTGACCTCTCGCATACGGAGTACGAGAGCGAGCGGGTAGGGCTTTTCAAAACACGCTGTAAATACATCCATGTACGCTCGGGCTCCGCCATCCATGGCTCCGCACGGTTTTGAAGAGCCCTACCCACTCGCTCACGCTCGGGCTTGAGGTTTAGCCTGCTTGCAGCATAGACGCAAACTGCTCCAGATGATGATCATCGTCACCCAGCTGGTGGTTGATCATGATCAGGCGCTTGGCGTAGTGAGCGAAGCTGTATTCCCAGGTCATACCGATGCCGCCGTGCATCTGGATGCCACTTTCAGCAATGAACTGCCCGGCCCGGCCGGTGACGTTTTTGGCGGCGGCCAGAATGCGCCGGCGTTCGTCGCTCTGCTCACTGTCAGCAACGCTCGCTGCCAGGATCGCCATGGAACGGACCTGTTCAAGGTCCGAGGCCATGTCCACCATCCGATGCTGCAATACCTGGAACTGTCCGATAGGCACGCCGAACTGTTTGCGCGCCTTGAGATAGTCCAGGGTCATGGCAATGGCTTCTTCCATCACGCCAATGGCTTCTGCACACAGGGCGGCTACCGCACGACCGGCCTGGTATTCGATAACTTCGCCAGCTTGACCTTCTTCGCCCAGCAGGGTGTCGGCGGGCACCTTGACGTTCTCAAGCGTGATGTCACAGCCTTTGAAACCGTCGTTGGTCGGATACGTGCGGCGTTCGATACCGGCGGTGGCCGGGTCTATGGCAAACAGGCTCAGGCCACTGGTGTCCCGGTCATCGCCACTGGTGCGGGCGGAAACGATCAGCAGGTCGGCACAGTGGCCGCCGATGACGACCGCTTTGCGACCGTTCAGGGTGTAGCCGTCCCCGGATTTCTCGGCGCGGGTCTGCACGTCACTGAGGTTGTAGAAGCTTTGGGGCTCCTGCAGGCCAACCGCCACTTTCAGTTCGCCGCTGGCAACGCCCGGCAGCCACTTTTCTTGTTGGCTGCTGTTGCCGGCCTGGGAGATCAGGCCGCCACCGAGGATCACCGATTGCAGGTAAGGCTCCAGGCACAGACCGCGGCCAAGCTCGGTCATGACCGATTGCAGTTCCACGCCGGTGCCGTCAAAACCGCCCAGTTCTTCGGCAAAAGGCACCGCTGTCAGGCCCAGCTCACTGAGTTGCTGCCAGAATTCGGCGCTGTAGCCCAGGTCTGTTTTACTGTACTCCAGGCGTTTTTCAAAACTGTATTCACCGCGCACCAGACGAGCCACGGTGTCCTGCAGCATTTGCTGCTCTTCCGTTAAATTGAAATCCATGGTCGCCTCCTTAAAGCCCGAGAATCATTTTGCTGACGATGTTCTTCTGGATCTCGTTAGACCCGCCGAAGATCGACAGCTTGCGGTTGTTGAAGTACTGGGGCGTCATGGGGGCGGCGTCCGGATCGGAGAGGAATTCACCGTCGTAATCCAGGTCCAGCTCTTCCTCTACAAACGGCAGCGCATAGGGGCCTATAGCCCGGCGGGCGAGGTCGTTAATCGATTGCCGGATCTCGGTACCCCGTACTTTAAGCATTGAGCTCTCGGCACCGGGCATACCGCCACCCTCCACTGCGGCAATGATGCGCAGGTTGCTGATGCTGGCAGCCATCAGGTCAATATCGACCTTGGCGATACGCTGGCTGAAGGTCGGGTCTTCCAACAACGGTTTGCCATTTTTAAGGCGTCGGCTGGCAAGTCGTTTCAGGTGGGCAAGGGCTGCCTTGGACAAGCCGATACCGGCCAGGCCGGTGCGCTCGTAGGTCAGCAGGTATTTGGCGTAAGTCCAGCCTTTGTCCTGCTCACCGACCAGGTTTTCCACTGGCACCTTGACGTTCTCGAAGAATACTTCGTTAACTTCGTGTTCGCCGTCCAGGGTAATAATCGGGCGCACGGTAATACCCGGTGCGTCCATATCGATCAACAGAAAGGAAATGCCCTCCTGCTTCTTGACTTCGGTATTGGTCCTTACCAGACAGAAAATCATGTTGGCGTGCTGGCCCAGAGTGGTCCAGGTTTTCTGACCGTTGACAATATAGTGGTCGCCCTCGCGCACTGCGCGAGTATTCACCGAAGCCAGATCGGAACCGGCGCCGGGCTCGGAGTAGCCCTGACACCACCAGTCTTCGCCGGTGAGAATGCGGGGCAGGTAGTGTTGCTTTTGCTCTTCATTGCCGAACTTGATGATTACCGGCGCCACCATGTTCACTCCGAAAGGAATGGAGCGGGGTACACCGTAACGGCAGGACTCTTCATCCCATATATGCTTTTGTACCGGGCTCCATTCAACGCCGCCGTATTCTTTCGGCCAATGGGTGGCATACCAGCCCTGGGTATTCAGGATGCCCTGCCAGCGCAGGTGGTCTTCCTTGGATAAGTGTCGGAAACCCTTCACCTTGGCGGCGATGTCAGCCGGCAGTTTCTGATCCAGAAAAGCCCGGACCTCGTCCCGGAAAGCGAGTTCTTCCGGCGTGTAGTTTAAGTTCATTTGATAACCTCTCGGTTCGTTCTAGCGAAAACATATACCGCATAGCAGAATAGGGTAAGAATGAATGATCCGACCTTTGCTGTCAATTCCCTGCAATTCGAGAAAACCAGTTACCTATACGCCATTTGGCAGAATTTAGTTTTGTAGGCTTGTTGTGGGATCGGACATTGTTTATATTCGCAAGACAAAAATGAGTATTGCATCGCGGAACTATAAAATACTTCGGTACCGCAGTGCGAAACGGAAGTCTGGTTGTTTCTCCAAAAGAGCAAGTTTTTAGGAGACAACGCCACAGGTTGACTATACTGATTCTGCTTTGATCAAACGTTTTGATCCGGCCGTTATCCTGCATGCCGCTAACGGTGACAGGTTTCGTGACCGGATATCCACACAGGACCAAGTACGATGCATAAAATTAACAAAAGTCTGCTCGTCGGTGTATTAAGTGTTGCACCACTATTCGCCCACAGTGCCGAGAATGTCGAACTGCCCAGTACCCTTGCCATGACGGCGTATGGGACCGGATCAGCGGGCTACACCCAGATGGTGTCTATCGGCAATCTGTTACAAAATGAATATGGCACCTCGGTACGTATTCTGCCAGGTGAAAACGATGTTTCCCGCATGACCCCGTTGCGGATGGGTCGAGTGCCACTCTGCGCCTGCGGTATTGCCAGCTACTACGGCTCGGAAGGTGTATTGCTGTTCGCAGATCCCGATTGGGGCCCGCAGCCCATTCGTCTGATCAGCACATCCACTGCCAGTTTTGGCCTGGGTGTTGCGGTCGCCGGTGATATCAACGTAAAAACGCCGGCAGACCTGAAAGGCAAGCGGGTTGCTTACATTCGTGGTGATGATGCCCTGAATATCGGCACCGAAGCCTTCCTGGCTTTTGGAGGCCTGACCTGGGATGACGTTGAACGGGTGGAATTCCCGGGTTATGGCCGCTCGTTTGAAGGCATTGTGGCGAACCAGGCCGATGCTGCGTTTACCATGAGCGTGGCGCCGCCAGCGCAGCAGCTGGCCGCAAGCCCAAGGGGCATCGTATGGCCGGAACTGGACCCCGATGATAAAGAAGGCTGGGAGCGCCTCAAGACCGTAGCGCCGTATTTTCAGCCCCACGCAGCCACGGCTGTCGCCGGCGAGAATTATGGCAAGGACAGCCCCTGGATCGGCGCCAGCTATCCGTACCCGATTCTGGTCGGTAATAAGAGCCTGGACGACAAAACCGCCAGCAGTCTGATCCGCGTGCTGATCGAGGACCATGACAAGTATAAGGACGCGGCGCCCGGTAACGCTGGTTACTCGCTTGAGAATCAGAACATGCAGTGGGTAATTCCTTATCACGATGCGGTCGTTGAGTATTACAAGGAAATCGGACACTGGACCGACGACATGCAGGCGCACCAGGATCAGCTGGTCAAGCGCCAGGAGCTTCTGCAAACCACCTGGAAAAGCTTCATGGACTCCAATCCGCCAGAAGACGCGGACGCATTCCGTAGCGGCTGGATGGAGGCCCGGGCCAAAGCACTGGAAGCAGAAGGCATGAAGCCGGTTTTCCGTTAAGACCTGAGCCATTGCGCCGGGGTTCGTTGCCGAGCAGGCAGTGGTACTCCGGCGTTTTTTTTTACCTATTAACGCATCGGAGCCTCTGACCACATGAGCTTGCCTCAGGAACAACCCGTTAATCCGGGTGAAATATCCGGTATCCGCCAGTTGGATGGATTCTGGCTCTGGGTGCCCCGGGTGGCGACCCTGGCACTGACACTGCTGGCGATCGATTACCTGTTTAACCTTGGCCTGTTCACCGTTGTCACAGCGGTGGAAAGCCAGTTCTTCTATACTGTGGTAGCGCTGATGCTGCCACTGGTTTTCGTGCTTTGGCCGGCTTTTGCCAAGGCTTCCCGCTCCACTGTGCCCTGGTACGACATACTGCTGTTTCTGTTCGCTGTTTCGGTGTGCGGCTTCTTCGTGTTTAACGCGGAACAGATTCTGGACAGTGGCTGGGAGTACGACGCGCCGGATTATGCCATCGTGATGAGCTTCCTGTTGTGGGGCGTGATCCTTGAGGCAGCGCGGCGGGCCGGAGGTTGGCCGATCGGTATCATTGTGGGGTTTGCGAGCCTGTATCCGATCTTTGCGGATGTGATGCCGGGGCCGATTCAAGGGTTTCCATCGTCACCTGCCCAGACTGCGATCTATCACGCCATGAGTCGTGAAAGTGTCATGGGCATTCCGTTGCAGGCCTTTGCCAACCTGGTTATCGGCTTTTTGTTGTTCGGTGTGGCCTTGCAGCAGACCGGTGGCGGCAAGTTCTTTATCAATCTGGCGTTTGCCCTGTTGGGCCATGTCCGGGGTGGCCCGGCCAAGGTCGCAGTGTTTTCCAGCGGCCTGATGGGGTCCATGAGCGGCAGCGTGATCACCAACGTGCTTACCACCGGTGTGTTGTCTATCCCCGCCATGCGCCGGGTGGGCTTCGGACGGTCCTATGCCGCCGGTGTTGAAGCCTGTGCATCAACCGGTGGCGTGCTGATGCCGCCGGTCATGGGTGCGACGGCATTTATCATGGCCAGCTTTCTGAATATTCCTTACGGTACCATTGCGCTGGCGGCGGTGGTTCCGTCATTCCTGTACTTCATGGGTCTGTTTATCCAGATTGATGCTTATGCTGCCCGCCACGAACTTGAAGGCTTGCCGGCGGATGAGTTGCCGTCCCTGCGCCAGACCCTGAAAGAAGGCTGGTACTTCATTTTCGTCTTCGTACTGCTGATCTGGCTGCTGTTCTTCCTGCGGCGGGAGGCGATTGCGCCATTCTATGCCACCGCCTTGCTGCTGGTGATCAACCAGGTGTTGCCTTACCAGCGCTGGGGCTGGAAGGAAGTGAAAGACTTCTTTTCCAGCGCCGGCAAGCTGTTCGCTGAGCTCATTGCGATACTGGCGGGCGTCGGTTTGCTGGTGGGGGCACTGTCGGTTACCGGCATGTCAGGCACCATTGCCAACGACCTGATTTTCCTGGCCGGTGGCAACACTCTGGTGCTGCTGTTTATGGGGGCGGCGACCAGTTTCATACTGGGTATCGGTATGACCGTCACCGCGGCCTATATCTTCCTGGCGGTGGCTCTGGCGCCGGCATTGATCAACGGTGGCGGTATGGATCCGCTGGCGGTCCACCTGTTCATTCTGTACTGGGGTATGCTGAGTTTCATCACGCCGCCGGTGGCATTGGGGGCCTTTGCCGCCGCTTCAGTGGCGGGAGCGAGAGCAATGGAGACCGGCTTTCAGGCCATGAAGCTGGGCAGCGTGATTTACTTCATTCCGTTCCTGTTCGTATTGAACCCGGCGCTGATCCTCCAGGGTTCCTGGGATGAAATTCTGGTGGTGTTGTCCCAGGCCATTGTGGGTGTTGCGTTGATTGCCGGTGGCATGCAGGGTTACCTGCTGGGCATTGGTAACATGTCGCTTTACCGGGTGCTCCAGTGGCCGATACGCCTGGCACTGATTGCTGGCGGTATGCTGTTGGCGATTCCCGGCGGTGGGCCGGTGCCCCTCACCAATCTGGAGTTGACGATGATCAGCGCGGTGCTGATTGTGCCAGCCCTGGCGCTGGTGTGGTGGTCTAACCGGAGTGAGAAACAGGCTGCGATGTAAACGCAGCCGTTACATTGAGCAGACATAAAAAAGGCAGGGCCGCGAGGCCCTGCCTTTTCTGTTCCAGTCTTAACGTCAGTGTTAACCGAACGCAGGAATACCGGTCTGACCACGGCCCAGGATCAGGGCGTGGATATCGTGGGTGCCTTCGTAGGTATTGACTGCTTCCAGGTTCATCACGTGGCGGATGACATGGTATTCGTCAGAAATACCGTTACCGCCGTGCATGTCCCGGGCCACCCGTGCGATGTCCAGTGATTTGCCGCAGTTATTGCGCTTCATCAGAGAAATTGCATCCGGAGAGGCTTCACCCGCGTCCATCAGACGACCAAGCTGCAATGCACCCTGCAGACCAAGGGCAATCTCGGTCTGCATATCTACCAGCTTCTTCTGGATCAGCTGGTTGGCCGCCAGTGGCTTGCCGAACTGCTTGCGCTCGAGGGTGTAGTTGCGGGCCGCATGCCAGCAGAACTCCGCCGCGCCCAGTGAGCCCCAGCTGATGCCGTAGCGGGCTTTGTTGAGGCAACTGAACGGACCTTTAAGGCCTTCGACTTCCAGTTTGTTTTCATCCGGGCAAAACACCTCGTCCATAAAGATGGAGCCGGTCTCGGAGGCACGAAGGGAGAATTTGCCCTCGATTTTCGGCGCGTCCAGACCTTTGGCGCCACGCTCCAGTACAAAGCCGGTGACTTTACCGTCAAGCTTTCCCCAGATCACGAAAACGTCTGCAATCGGTGAGTTGGTGATCCAGGTCTTGGAGCCGCTGACCAGATAGCCGCCGTCGACCTTCTTGGCACGGGTTTCCATGCCGCCGGGGTCCGAACCGTGATTGGGTTCGGTCAGGCCGAAACAGCCCACCAGTTCACCGGAAGCCAGTTTCGGCAGTACACGCTTTTTCAGCGCTTCCTGGCCAAACGAGTAAATCGGATGCATAACCAGTGAGGACTGAACGCTCAACGCTGAACGGTAAGCAGAATCCACGCGCTCCACTTCCCGGGCAATCAGGCCATAGCACACATGGTTCAGGCCCGGGCCGCCGTATTCTTCCGGCAGAGTGGCGCCGAGCATGCCCAGCTCGCCCATGTCGGTGAAGATGGACCGGTCGAATTTCTCGTGCCGGTTGGCCTCGATGATGCCGGGCATCAAGCGTTGGTCACAGAAGCCACGAATGCTGTCCCGAACCTGACGCTCGGTTTCATCCAGTTGCTTGTCAAATTGCAGCAGGTCATCCCAGGGTGCGGAAGCCATTGGTTATCTCCTGTATCTAAATGGGGCGAACGGCGTCGCCGATGTCTTGTAATGGGGTTTTCTGACCGGCAACAACCGGCCGTGGTTCAGTCTGTGACCCGCTCAACTCCAGCGGTAATACCTTGACTGACGCACATGTTAATCAGCGCCTGTCTTATCAAAAATGGCAATGCTGTTTCGTTAGGCGAAATACAGTTTTGTATTAATAAGTATTCTAGATTAATCCGGGTGCTACCTAAATGCAAGCCACCTTGCGGGTCATCGGTGATCAGAGCTGGCTCGCAAGTTATGTCTGTTTTCGCCCGGTAATAGCGATGCTCATAGCCACCGGGTGTTACCACCATTGAGCCGGTTTGCGCGGCTCAGTAGCCGCGCTCAACGTCCACGATGCCGCTGATCGGCTTGCCTTCGGAGTGGTCGCGAATCTTGCCGGTAATCTGCCTCAGGGTATCGTCCCGTAGGGTGCGGGCAGATATATGGGGGGTAATGGTGATGTTGCCCCGGGCCCAGAAGGGGTGATCCTCCGGTAGCGGTTCCTGGTTGAACACATCCAGCACCGCACGGATAACCTGGCCTTCGTCCATGGCGGTGAGCAGGTCCTCTTCGACCAGATGTTCACCTCGCCCAACGTTGATGAGGACCGCTTCGGGTCTGAGATCGCTCAGGGTTTGCCGGTTGATGATGCCCCAGGTGGCCTCGGTCAGGGGTAAGGTGTTGATCAGTACCCGGGTCTTGCCGAGGAACGTGGCGAAGTGGTCTTCGCCGGACCAGGTGGTGACACCGTCAATCTCATGCTCGCCCCGTGCCCAGCCGTGCACGGTGTAATCCAGGCTGACGAGGGTGCGGGCCACGCGTTTGCCAATATGGCCAAGCCCCATGATACCAATCGGCCATTCGCTGCGTTTGATGGGGCGGTGAATTTGCCAGCGGCCCTCGGCGTTCTGCGCCCGGTAGACAGCCATGGTGCGGGTGATGTCAACGAGCTGGTGCATGACGTATTCCGCCATTTGCACGGCCATCCCGGCGTCTTCCAGCCTCACGACGGTGATATCGGCAGGCAGGTTCGGAACCTTCAGCAAACCGTCAATACCTGCTCCGAGGTTGAACACGGCCTTGAGGTTCTTTTCGCGCTCAAACAACTGCGCGGGTGGTTTCCATACAATGGCGTAGTCAGCATCGCAGGCCGGCGCGTCTGCATCCCATACGTGGATCTCGGCATCGGGTAGCAGGGCCTGAGTGGGCACGGTCCAGCGTTCGGGCTTGGGATCGCCTGCTACAAACAATATCTTCATGCTCGGTGTCCTGTTTTTCGTGGAATTTTGAGCTAAATGTTCCGCAAGGCAAAATAGGTTACCAAAAAAAACTATCAAACCTCGGTGGTGATGTCATTATTTCGGCACTACTATTAAACATAAAGGAAGACCGTTTCAAATTTGGCACGACTTTTGTCTGTTGTCAGTGGTACTTGAAGCGATCACAGATTAAAATGCATCCACAAAACATTCATCGCAGCTAAACCAGGGCCGTGGCAACACGCAGGGCGTTGGAGGATACCCGACCACTATGACTGATCAATTGATAGAAAACCCGGAGCTGATGATTGCTTCCGGCGAAGCCAGGCCTGTCAAGCCCGAGAAAGACCGGAAGTTTGTCGAGGCGTTGTCCCGGGGCCTGGATGTGTTGCGTGCTTTCAGTCAGGGGTCAGTGATTCTGGGCAACCAGGATATTGCACGGCTTACCAACCTGCCAAAGCCTACCGTATCGCGGATGACCTATACGCTGACCCAGCTTGGTTACCTGAGCTACAATCCGGTCCTTGAAAAGTACCAGCTCAGCTCCGGTGTGCTGGCGTTGGGCTACGCCTATGTATCCAACCTCAAGGTGCGCCAGCTCGCGAAGCCTTACATGGACCAGTTTGCCCGCCGCACCAACATGTCTGTGGGCCTGACCTGCCGTGACCGTCTGCACATGATCTATGTGGAAAACCGTCTGCCACCGGAAGCCTCCCTGTTGCGGATGGAAATCGGTCTCAAGCTACCAATGGCCACCACCTCTGCCGGCCGCGCCTACTATTGCGCGGTCAGTGAAAAAGCCCGCAAGGTACTGGCGGATTCCATGGCCGAGAAATACGGCCCGGAGGCGTGGGCAGAAAAGCGGGAGGGCCTGGAGCATGCAATGGAAGACTTCAAGCAGTATGGCTTCTGCCTGTCTATGGGAGAGTGGGACCGCAACATCAATTCCGCTGGCGTGCCGGTGAGGTTGCAGGACGGCACTATTATGGCGCTTACCTGCGCGGCACCGTCGTACCTGATTTCCGGTGAGAAACTGCGGGAATCCATCGCCCACCAGCTCGCCATGCTGGGCAGTGATATCGAATCACTGGGGGTGTGAGTCGTTCGCTCAGATTTAACGATTGATTGAAGAAACAAAAAAGGGAGGCTCAGGAGCCTCCCTTTTTTGTTTGCCAATGAATAGTGATCAGGTCAGAGTGTACAGGCTTCCATAAAGTCAGTACGTGCGGGGTCGGAGAAATCGCAGCCATAAGTTGCCGCAGCGACTTTCTCTGCATCAAGTACATTATCGCCATCAGGTCTGATGCCGGTGTTAACCCAGTCGACCAGATCGCTGAACGCGGTGTTGCGCTCCTTGTCAGTAAAGTCGCAATGGCTCGGCGCGCGAATGGCCCGCTGAACGAGCAATCGGTCACTGCCATTAGCAACTGCCCGACGCTGATAGACCTGCTCATGCACAAAAGGCACATACAGGTCGCCCAGGCCATGCAGCGTCAACACCGGCACATTGAACTGTCCGTTAACCTCGGGAAAGTATCGCAGCCCTTCAGCCCTGGGTGCATTGGCTGCCGGGTCACCCTCGACCCGCAGAATGGTATTGTTGAATGTGGTCTCCTCCGCAGAGCGAAGCGGGTCCTTATCCAGTTGATAAAACGTACCAATATTGCCCATCAGATCCTTCTCCAGAATGCCATTGACGGTGCCGTCCCGCCCCCCGGTTCCCATCACCACATTGTAAAACCCACCCCGGAAGCCGGCCTCAAACACCGGTCGGTCACCGCCGCTCAGGACCCTGACGGCAGCTTCGAGTTTAAGGCCTTCTGCTGTCGGGTCGCCCTGCTGCGCAAACGACGGCACCGTGTTCCAGAGCACTGCATCAATAGCGGCCTGGTCAAAGTCAGCTGGAAAGCTGTCGGGCCCCAGATCTGCAACGTGTTGCGCGGCAAATGTGACATCCAGCAGATAATCGTACTCATGGGTACCGCCAACCACCCCACACAACGGCAGCGCGCCGTCATAGAAAACCTGGTTGCGGGCTGACGAAAGCGTTTCCTGCTCCACGGCCGCGGCCGCCACATGACCGCCCATGGACTCCCCAACGATTAACGTTTTGTGGGGCGCGAACAATGTGCGTCCGTTTTCGGCGGCAATCGTCGTGAATTTCAGCGCCAGTTCGTTGGTGTCCTCGATACCTGCTTGGACATCGTAATAGTTCTTGCTGTAGCTAGAGGCCGCCCAGGCGTAGTTATTGGCGATGAGCCAATCGCGCATCGGGGGGTTGCTGACCGTCAGCTCTTCGCCGGTGCCACGGTAACCGTGAGCCCACATGACCAAAACCCCGTTCCAGTTGTCCGGAACTTCGACGCGGTAGCCCGCACCGTTGTCCATTACGCCGTGCCAGGCATCGGTAGTAGTGCCGTCTGCCGATTTAAAAGGCAATGTTGCCGGGTCAACGGCAAAGCTACGGGCATCCTGCACACGCGTCGGGGTCGCTTCCGGGGTAGTACCAGAGTCGTTGTTGTTGCTATTGCTGTCACTGCCGCACGCAGCAAGTAAAAGGCTGGAGGTCAATATCAGAGTAGGCGAAAGAAATTTTCGAAAAACCATTTTTTATTATCCTTAATGGCAATCAGGCAGGGCAAACCTGCCCCAGTTCATTGTTTTTGTGGTTTCATGTTTTGCTTGGCAAAACTCCGTGCTGCCAAACCTGAAAAATTAAGGCACTGGATCGCCATTACGTCAAATTTTTTGTTTAACCGGTGTATCCTGTTTCGCAACTCCGAATAGAGTTGAAAGCCGCCAAATGGTCGTAGTACATTGTTTGCCTGTTCCGCTTGATAAAACTTAATTTCGAAAGTTGATCAACAAACGAATTCCAACAACACACCCCAGTTGAAGTCGACGTACGCGGGCTGTTTTGAGTACGCTTTGCCTGCAGTGACCTGTCATCTGTTTATCCGGGAGGAGAGTTATGTCCGAAGTCGTAAGCTATAACCGCGAAGGTGCCATAGGCGTGATCACCGTCAATTACCCACCGGTGAATGCGCTGGGCCATGCCGTGCGCACCGGTTTGCTGGAAGCTCTGAAACAGGGCCAGACCGATAGCGACGCCAAAGCACTCCTGCTGGTTTGTGACGGTCGCACCTTTGTTGCCGGTGCGGATATCCGCGAGTTTGGCAAACCCATGCAGGAGCCGGCCCTGGGCACGGTGATCGATACGTTCGAAGACAGCGACAAACCCGTTGTGGCCGCCATCCATGGCACCGCTCTCGGTGGCGGGCTGGAATTGGCGCTGGGCTGCCACTATCGCATCGCCCTCGCCAGCGCCAAGGTCGGGCTACCGGAAGTGAAGCTTGGGCTGCTGCCCGGCGCGGGCGGCACCCAGCGACTGCCCCGGCTGACCGGTGCCAGGAAAGCGCTGGAGATGATAACCACCGGCGAATTTGTCAAGGCCGAAGCGGCCCTGGAAGCGGGCATCATCGATGCCGTCGCTCAAGGGGACAACATCCGTACTGTAGGGCTGGAATACGCCGCCAAGCTGGTCGACGAAGACAAGCCCGTACGCCGTGTTCGTGATATTAACGACAAGATCACCGCCGATCGAGGCTCCGAGGTCTTCAAAGAATTCCGTAAAGGCCTGGCGAGCAAGGCCCGTGGCCTGTTTTCCCCGTTCAAATGTGTTGATGCCGTGGAAGCCGCGTTCACGCTGCCTTTTGAGGAAGGCAAGAAGCGTGAGCGGGAGCTGTTTATGGAGTGTATGGAGTCGCCTCAGCGCGACGGCCTGGTGCATGCGTTTTTTGCCGAGCGTGAGGTATCGAAAGTCCCCGGCTTGGCCAAGGATACCCCGGTACGCGACGTAGCCAGTGTTGGCATTATCGGTGCCGGCACCATGGGCGGCGGCATCGCCATGAACTTCGCCAACGCGGGCATCCCGGTCACCATTGTTGATGTCAAGCAGGAGGCACTGGACAAAGGCCTCGGCGTTATCCGCAAAAACTACGAGAACTCCGCCAAGAAGGGCCGTATCACCCCGGCCCAGGTGGAAGAGCGCATGGCGCTGATCACGACCAGCCTGTCCTATGATGCCTTCAAGGATGTGGATCTGGTGATCGAGGCGGTGTTCGAGAATATGGACATCAAGAAGCAGATATTCAGCCAGCTTGATAAGGTCTGCAAACCCGGCGCCATTCTGGCATCCAACACCTCGACCCTCGACATCGACGAGATAGCCTCAGCCACCAGCCGACCGGAGGACGTGGTGGGCATGCATTTCTTCAGCCCCGCTAACGTGATGAAACTGCTCGAGAACGTTCGTGGCAGCAAAACCTCCGATGAGGTCAAAGCCACGGTGATGGCCGTTGCCAAGAAGATCGGCAAAGTTGGCGTGATGGTCGGCAACTGCTATGGCTTTGTGGGCAATCGCATGCTTCATCGCCGTGGTGCCGAAGCCACCGCCCTGGTCAATGAAGGAGCCTCGCCACAGCAGGTGGATAAGGTACTGACCGACCTGGGCTTTCCCATGGGACAGTTCGCCATGTCGGACCTGGCCGGTATCGATGTCGGTTACAGTATTCGCAAAGAGCGTCGCAAGGCCGGTGAGGACATCCCCGCCAACTGGATGGACACGCTGGCGGAAGAAGGCCGCCTGGGTCAGAAGACCATGGCCGGCGTCTACAAATACGAGGAAGGCAACCGCAAGCCGGTGGTCGACCCGAAAGTAGACGAACTCATTGCCGGTTTCCGCAAGGAGCAGGGCATTGAGCCCCGGGATATCACCGACCAGGAGATCCTTGAGCGTTGCATGTACGTGATGGTCAACGAAGGCGCCAAGATTCTGGAAGAAGGCATCGCTGCCCGCGCACTGGATATCGACATCGTCTGGATCTACGGCTACGGCTTCCCCGCCTATCGCGGTGGCCCCATGTTCTGGGCCGACCAGGTCGGCGTTAAAACCATCTACGACACCGTCAAACGGTTCCACGACACCGTCGGCGGTGACCAGTGGAAGCCCTCGGCACTGCTGGCGAAGCTCGCCGGTGAAGACAAGAAATTCGGCGATCTTTAAAGGAGACTTTGATTATGTCTGACGCAGTTATTGTATCCACAGCCCGTACCGGCCTCGGCAAATCCTACCGGGGCGCCCTGAACAATACCCACAGTGTGGACCTGGCCGGACACGTGATCCGGCATGCCGTTGAGCGCGCCGGCATTGACCCCGCCATCGTTGAAGATGTCATTCTCGGTGCCAGCTTCCAGGAAGGCGCCCAGGGCCGCAATATGGCCCGCCTGGCTGCCATTCGGGCCGGCTTGCCGGTCACCACTGCCGGTATGTCGATCAACCGGTTCTGCAGCTCCGGCCTGCAAGCCATCTCTCTGGCGGCCCAGCGGGTGTTGTCCGAAAAGGTGCCCGCCATGGTCGCCGGTGGCGTTGAGTCCATCAGCCTGGTGCAGAACGAAAAGATGAACGCGTTCCACGCCACCAATGACTGGCTGATGAAGAACAAGCCGGAACTCTACCTTTCCATGATCGAGACCGCTGACATTGTCGCAAAGCGCTACGGCGTCAGCCGCGAGGCTCAGGACGAGTATGCCCTGATCAGCCAGCAACGCACCGCTGCGGCCCAGGAAGCTGGCTACTTCGACGATGAAATTGTTCCCTTTGACGCAGTGATGAAGGTCAAGGATAAGGAAACCGGCGAAGTCAGCGAAAAGAACGTCACCCTGACCAAAGACGAGTGCAACCGCCCTAACACCACCCTGGAAGGGTTGGCCGGTTTGCAGCCGGTTCGCGGCCCGGAGCAGTTCGTCACCGCAGGTAACGCCAGCCAGTTATCCGATGGTGCCTCCGTGTGCCTGGTGATGGACAGCACCTATGCCGAGAAAAACAACATCGAGCCCATGGGCATCTTCCGCGGCTTTGCAGTCGCCGGTTGCGAGCCCGACGAAATGGGCATCGGCCCGGTGTACGCCATCCCGCGCCTGCTGGAGCGAAACGGCCTGACCATGGACGATATCGACCTGTGGGAACTTAACGAAGCCTTCGCCTCCCAGGTGGTGTACTGCCGCGACAAACTCGGTATTCCCATGGACAAGCTCAACGTCAACGGCGGCTCGATCTCCATCGGTCACCCCTACGGTGTCACCGGCTCCCGCCTTACCGGCCACGCCCTGATCGAAGGCAAACGCCGGGGTGCGAAATACGTCGTGGTCACCATGTGCATCGGTGGCGGACAGGGCGCAGCCGGGTTGTTTGAAGTCGTTTAATCGGGAGTCTTTCAGGTAACAGGAGCGCCGCATGCAGCAGAAAATCATCAACCCCCAAGATCTCGCGTTCCAGCTCTACGAGCTCCACGAGGTGGAGACGACCCTGCGGTTTGACCGCTATGCTGACCACAGCCGCGACACCCTGCAAGCGGCGCTCGATCTGGCCCTGAAGGTAGCCACCGAAGAATTCGCCCCCCATGCCAGACTGGTGGACGAAGAAGAACCCCGATTTGAAAACGGCCGGGTAACCATGCGCCCGGAAGTGAAAAAAGCTCTCGATGTTCTGCGGGACACCGGCCTGATGGCCGCCAGCCAGGACTACGAACGGGGTGGCATGCAACTGCCGGCAGCCGTGGCCCAGATGTGTGTTGGCCTGCTCAAGGGCGCCAACGTGGGAACCCAGGGCTACGCTGGCCTCACCATCGCCGCCGCCAATCTGATCGTTGCCCAGGGCTCGGACCATCAGCAGCAAAAGTACGCCGAACCGATGATGGCCGGTCGCTTCTTCGGCACCATGTGCCTCACCGAACCCCATGCAGGGTCATCCCTCGGTGACCTGCGCACCCGGGCAGAGCCCCGGGAAGACGGCAGCTACCGGCTGTTCGGCAACAAAATCTACATCTCCGGCGGCGACCATGAACTCAGCGAGAACATCATCCATATGGTGCTCGCCCGATTGCCCGACGCCCCGGCAGGGGTCAAAGGCATCTCCCTGTTCATCGTCCCGAAGGTACTTGTAGAAGACGACGGCAGCCTCGGCGAACGCAATGACGTCGCCCTGGCCGGCCTGATCCACAAAATGGGCTACCGCGGCACCACCTCGACCATGCTCAACTTTGGCGAGAAAGAGGGCGCCGTCGGTTACCTCGTAGGGGAGCCGAACAACGGTCTCGCCGCCATGTTCCATATGATGAACGAAGCCCGTATCGGCGTCGGTCTGGGCTCGGTGATGCTCGGCTATACCGGCTACCTGCACGCCCTGGACTACGCCCGCGAACGCAAACAGGGCCGCCCGATAGGAGAAAAAGACCCCAACAGCCCGCAGGTTCCCCTGATCCGGCACGCCGACATCCGCCGCATGCTGCTGACCCAGAAAGCCTACGTTGAAGGGGGCCTGGCCCTGTGCCTGCAAGGCGCGGTGCTGGTGGACGAGAAAAAACACGGAGAAACCGAGGCGCAACGAACACTCGCCGCCGGCCTGCTGGATTTGCTGACACCCATTATCAAATCCTGGCCCTCCCAGTTCTGCCTGGAAGCCAACAGCCTCGCGATCCAGATCTATGGCGGCTATGGCTATACCCGCGAGTATCCGGTCGAGCAGTTCTACCGCGACAACCGCCTGAACCCGATTCACGAAGGTACCCACGGGATCCAGGGCATCGACCTGCTGGGACGCAAAGTCTCCATGGCTGGCGGCATGTACTACCTGGAGCTGATGAAGCGCATCGACGCCACTATTGACGAAGCCCGGGCTAATGAACGTCTGGCATCCTGCGCAAGCCAGTTGAGTCTGGCTGTCAACGCCATGGCTGCCGCCACCGATGCTATTAACAGCGAAAAACTGGCGGGTAACCTGGAAAAGGCCTTGGCTAATGCGTCCCTGTATCTGGAGGCCTTCGGCCACACCGTCGTCGGCTGGCTCTGGCTACGCCAGGCGCTCAAAGCCATTGCTGGGCTGGATGGAAATGGCGGGCAGACAGCGGATTTTTACGAAGGTAAAGTGAAAGCCTGCGAATTTTTTGCCCGGTATGAACTACCAAAGGTGGTTAGTCTCAGTGAGTTGTTAAAGGCGCTGGATACCACTCCATTGGAAATGGCCGACGCTGAGTTTTAGTCACTTAAGCCAGTATTCATTGAATAGATTCGGCTTTAATGGAAGCCGAATTCTAAAGCATGAGTGTGAGGATGAAAGCAGGTCTCCGAAAACCTTGCATTGCCAAGGATGGCAATGCCGAGCCCCCATGGATGGGTCTACGGTGTGTTTTCGGAGACCTGCTTTCATCCTTGCACGGCACCCGATCAGACGGTTTATAAAAACAGGGGAGTAAAAACAAATGGACAGAAAAGCAAAAGCCGTAATTTGCCGGGAATGGGGCCAGCCCGTCCAGGTAGAAACCATCAACGTGCAAGGCCCCAAACGAGGCGAAATCACTATAAAAATTGCCGCCTGCGGTGTCTGCCACAGTGACTACTCTGCCACCACCGGCAAAATCCAGTACCCGCCCCCGCTGGTGCTGGGTCACGAAGCCGCCGGTGTCATTATCGAAGTCGGCGAGGGCGTAACCGATTTTCAGGAAGGCGACCATGTGGTCAGCTCCTTCATCTCCATGTGCGGCAAATGTCGCCAATGCGTCCGGGGCCGCCCCGTACTCTGCGAAAATGCCCGCAAGGCCATGTTTACGCTGCCCGACGGCACCGTGCGCACCACCGACTCGGCGGGCAACGACCTGAATGTCTTTGGCGCCTGCGGCGTGATGGCGGAATACGCCACCTTGCACGTCGACAACGCCGTCAAAATTGAACAGGGCGTACCCTTGCAGAACGCGGCACTGGTCGGTTGTGCGGTCATGACCGGCGTTGGTGCCGTGTTCAACACCGCAAAGCTCGAGCCGGGCTCCCGGGCGGCAGTCTTCGGTGTCGGGGGCGTTGGCCTTAACGCTATCCAGGGCTGTCAGACCGCCGGTGCGGAAATGATTGTGGCGGTGGATACCAGCGATTCAAAACTGGCCACAGCCCGGGAATTCGGCGCCACCCACACCATCAACATCAATGAAGTGGAAGACGTTGCCAAAGCCGTGAAGAAACTCACCGGTGGCGTGGACTACGCCTTTGAATGTGTCGGCGCCGGGACGGTGGTCGCCCAGGCCTACAAGTGTCTGGGTCGTGGCGGTACCGCTGTGGTGGTAGGCGTCGCCGACACCAAGGACCAGACCAGTTTTGGCACCTTTTCCATGCCCGCCGATGAACGCACCATAAAAGGCAGTTGGCTGGGTTCGGCCCGCCCGCAATACGATTTTCCGAGAATCATCGCCCTGTATAAAGCGGGCAAACTCAAACTGGATGAACTGGTCACCCGCACGTATACCATCGAAGAAGCGCCCCAGGCCTTTGACGATATGATAGCCGGCAAGAATGCCCGCGGCGTGATTGTGTTCGATTGAAGGAGCAAACCATGAAGAATCTGAACAAGAACTACATCAACGGTGAATGGATCGAGTGGCGCGGCGACACCATCGACGTCAACGAAGCGGCCACTGGCGACGTTATCGCCAAAGTTCCCGCCTCCGGTCGCGCGGTCATGGAACAGGCCATCGAAGCCGCCCATAACGCGTTTGAGGGCTGGTCCGAGAGCACTCTGGGCCAGCGTATAAAGGTAATTGAACAGCTGCATGCCGGTCTCAAAGAGCGTGCTTCGGAAATCGCCGAAACCGTCAGCCGGGAAGTGGGCATGCCCATCAAACTGGCCACCGGTATCCAGGCCGGATTGCCCGCGACCGTTACCGGCAGCTACCTGAAAATGCTGCCGGACTTCCCGTTCACCGAGCAGGTGGGCAATTCCGAAGTGCAGAAAACCCCGGTGGGCGTGGTGGGGTGCATTACCCCCTGGAACTACCCGCTGCATCAGGTCATCCTCAAAGTGGTGCCGGCTCTGGCTGCCGGATGCACCATCGTGCTCAAACCCAGTGAAATCGCACCCATGAGCGCCTACATCCTGGCGGACATTCTGGACGGCACGGACTTGCCCAAGGGGGTGTTCAACATGGTGTGTGGCCTGGGGCAGGAGGTCGGCGACAGCCTGATCAAACACCCGGACGTGCGCATGGTGTCCTTCACTGGCTCCACCCGCACCGGCAGCCTGATCGCCCATGCCGCAGCAGACGATTTCAAACGCTTTGCACTGGAAATGGGGGGCAAATCTGCCTCGATCATCCTGCCGGATGCGGATCTCAAGGCCGCTGTAAAAGGCACGGTGAACAACTGCCTGCTCAACTCCGGCCAGACCTGCACCGCGCTCACCCGCATGCTGGTTCCTGCAGACCAGCACGACGAAGCCTGCGAACTTGCTGCCGAAGCGGTCGCCAAAATGACTCCGGGCAACCCGCTGGAAGAAACGACCCGTCTCGGGCCTTTGGCCTCAGCCCAGCAACGGGACAAGGTGATCGATTACATCAAACTGGGTATTGATGAAGGCGCGACCCTGGTCACCGGCGGCCCGGAAGCGCCGGAGGGTCTGGACGCAGGCTACTTCGTCAAAGCCACTGTCTTTGGCAACGTCAAGCCTGACAGCCGCATCGCCCAGGAGGAAATCTTCGGGCCGGTGCTCTGTATCATCCCTTACCGGGATGAACAAGACGCCATCCGAATTGCCAATAGTACGGACTTCGGACTCTCCGGCGCAGTCTGGTCTGGCGACCAGGACAAAGCCAAAGCCGTCGCCGGCAAGATGCGCACCGGCCAGGTATTTGTCAACGGCGGGGCATTTAACCCACTGGCACCGTTTGGTGGTTTCGGGCACTCCGGCATTGGTCGGGAGTTCGGCAAGTGGGGGCTGGAAGAGTTTCTGGAAGTGCGCTCTCTGCAACTTTAACCGAGGTAGACACACAGCATGAGTATATGGACCGTTACGCCCACGTTGGAAGACATGCGGGCACATTGCCGCGAAACTGCCGTTGAACACCTGGGCATCGAGTTTCTGGAGGTGGGTGACGATTACATCAAGGCCCGCATGCCAGTGGATAACCGCACGGTCCAGCCTGCCCGTATTCTCCATGGCGGCGCCTCGGTAGTCCTGGCGGAAACCCTCGGCAGCGTGGCTGCCAATCACTGCCTGCGCAAGGACGGCCAGGTGGGGGTCGGCCTGGAAATCAACGCCAACCACATCCGCTCAGTCACCACCGGCTGGGTTTACGGAACCTCCAGACCGCTGCACATCGGTGGTTCGACCCAGGTCTGGGAAATCCGGATCGAGACCGAAGACAGCAAGCTGGTGTGCATCTCGCGGATCACCATGGCGATAATTGACGCGCGCTGATGAGATTGAAGACATGAAAGCCCGCTTTATGCGGGCTTTTTGATATGGTTTTTACAGAGGGCACCCTCAGCCTGACAAACCCAGACTCTCATTATCCTTCTCGATACAACGATCCAGCAACGTCAGGTACTCGGCTTTGGCCTTGAGCTTGGTTTGCCGATGAGCCCTCATGTTCAGCTTCCGGAACTGTTGGGCAAGCTCGTTGGCACGGGCCATCAGGTGTTCCGGTGCAACAACCTCGTCCAGAAAGCCTGCTTCCACGGCGCCTTCGGGGCTGTATATTTCGGCGTTGATCACCGAACGGTAGAAATGCGCCGGTGCCAACCGGTGACGCGCTATTTCAATACCTGCATGGTGCATGGTCATACCGATGGCCACTTCGTTGAGGCCCAACTTGAAGCTGCCCTCGATGCCAATGCGGTGGTCCACGGACAGCAGGATAAACGCACCCTTGGCAATGGCATGACCACTGCAGGCGCCAATCACCGGTAACGGAAATGCCGCCAGGCGACGAGTCAGTCTGGAGCCGGTGGACACCAGGGCTGATGCCTCCTTCGGGCCTTTCTGCATTTCTTTCAGATCATAACCGCCGGAAAAAATGCCCGGCTGGCCGGTCAGAATAACAACCGCCTTATCCTCTTCAGCGCGATCGAGCGCCTGATTCAGCGCGTCAAACACCTCGTGATTCAGCGCATTTGCCTTGCCGTTACTGATAACAATCGTCGCGATGCCATCACTGAGTTGATAATTTACCAGATCCGTCACTGGCCTATCCTCTTGCTGGTTGTCGTAATGTCGGGGTGAACTGTGCCAGCTTCTTCGGGCCGCCTCAATGATTTCATATTTGCTACCTGATCCAGTAGCCTGGGGTGTTCGTCTAACTGGTTAACTCGTTCAATGAGGTTCGCGTTCAGACATAAAGGAGAATTGTCATGGGACAGATTATTGCCGGACGCTTTGACGTCCACGAAAACGCCGAATTGGTGCACCAGGCTCTTCAGGATGCTGGCTTCGAAGCCGCTTCGCTATCGATTTTCTTTGTAAACCCCCACGGTCAGCACGGAACCCACCCCATCGGGGGAGATGAGAGTGCTTCGCCCGGCGCTGAAAATGCCGGTAAGGGCGCGGGCGCGGGCGCTGGTGTCGGGGCCGCAGCAGGTGCGGCCGCAGGTTCGGCCGCAGGTCCGCTCGGCGCTGTTATCGGAGGCGGCGTGGGGGCTTACACAGGATCACTGGCAGGTGCTTTGCAATCTACAGATGAGTCCTCAGAAGTTAATAAAGCCGCCACCGATGCCAATGAGCCCGACAACCAATTCACGGAACGCAAATCCGGTGTTCATCTTGCAGTAGATGTAAGCAATGGTGACGCAAAAAAAGCGATTGAAGTCCTTCGGACCTATAAAGCCGAAGATATTGAGCAGGCAGAAGGCACGCTACGGGATGGAAAGTGGGTGGATTTCGACCCGACCCGAGCCGTGCGACTGGTTTAATTAACTGGGCAGGAATATGCAAACTCTTGTTGTCAAACGGACCATCGCAGCGCCAATCGATCAGGTATTTGAGCTATTAAGTGACCATGCCGGTTATTCAGCATTCGCCGGCATCAAAGACGCCAGACTGCTCAAGGAAGGTCAGCAGGAACGTAATGGCGACGGGGCAGTGCGGCGTATCGATCTGGGCGCTGTGTGGTTTGAAGAAGAAATCAGCAATTTCCAGCGCCCAATAGCCATGGACTACAAAATTCTCCGTTCACGTCCACCGATTGATCACGAGAGTGGCCGAATCCGCCTGGAAGAAACTCCCGAAGGCACTGCCGTTACCTGGACTTCTGTGTTCCGCGTCAGTATTCCTCTGATCGGCCTGGTGCTCACCCCCATAGCGGCCAAAGCTGGCCAAAAAGCTTTCAGCTCAATGCTGAAGGCGATAGAGAAGAAGCTCACGTGAGCTTCCTCGCCCCAGTGAATATCACCATTCAGAGCGAATACTGATGTGCCAGGAATCGCTGTAAACATGCCCTGGATGCCGTTGTTCCCCTCCCTGTCTGACTGAAAAACTTACCACCTATACGGTAAAAAAGGCCACAAGCTCCCTGCCTGTAGCCCGGCCTTCATATACTCCATCGCAGGTTTGCCTGAAACAAGAATGTGGCCCAGAGCTCCAGACTATTGATGACAAGCCTTGGGAGACTGGAGCATTCAAAAGTTTGTCATTTCTCCAAAGCTGGCCTGTTCTTCGCTTATTTATCTAGAACACCAACTAACAGGAGATGGGATCATGAGAGATGAGGATATTCTTACCGCCTGTATCGCCGCCTGTGACCGCTGCGCAGCTGCATGCGATCATTGCTCGGTGGCCTGTCTGCAGGAGGATAACGTGGCCCATATGGCCAAGTGTATCCAGTTAGATATGGATTGCGCCGCGTCATGCAGATTCACCGCAGGAGCGCTGGCAAGGAAGAGCGAATTCTCCTCCACGATTGCGCGTATGTGTGCAGAAATCTGCAGAGCGTGTGGGCAAGAGTGCGGACAGCATGATCACAAGCATTGCCAGGAGTGTGCCCGCGCTTGCGAGGAGTGCGCGCACATATGTGAGGAGCTGGCGGCTTGAAGCCTATGCCAGACAAACGGGCGCCGAAAGGAAAACCCGGGAAAGACCGATTGGATGTAATCATTCACGGAGAAAAACCCTCCTGAGGGAGATCAATGGGTTCATGAACTCAAGTTTGACGGTTACCGACTGCTGGCAAAATTCAGCGACGGCAAGGTTACTCTGCTTACGCGCAACGCCAAAGACAGGACTCGTCTTTTTCCCGCGATTCGTGATGCTTTGGAGAAGCTGCCTGTCCGAAACGCTGTTATCGACGGTGAGCTTGTAGGTCCCCAACTGGACGGGTCCACGGATCACGTCCAGAGGCAGGGTGCGGATTTTTTCAGGGAAGTATGCCAGTTGGGTCTGGAGGGCGTGGTGTCCAAGCGGAGTGATGCCCATTATCAGAACGGCCGCCGTTCGACCTGGATAAAAACCAAATGTACCCGCCAGGAAGAGTTTGTAGTTGGGGGCTTTACGCGGGCTTCCGGTCGAAGGCAGGGCTTCGGTTCGCTGTTGTTGGGAGCTTATGATGACGACCAGCTCGTGTACGCGGGGGAGTCGGGTCCGGGTTCAGTAGCCGGCAACTCACCGCGTTGTATCAGACCATAGCCGCCATTGAGACCGAAACAATGCCCTTCGTCAGTCTGCCACCGGAGGCGGAAGGTGCCCGTTGAATCGAGCCCCAAATTGTGGTGGATATAGAATTTACCGAAAGAACCGAAAGTGGGGTGCTCCGGCATCCGGTATTCCGGGGCCAGAGAGAGGATAAGACTGCAAGGGAGATCACCATGACCAATCGTCCCCGCGCGTCGGAACCATCTTCCAGGATCGACAAACCGGATAACCAGCCTCTGGTCGCCGATGTGCCGATTACCCATCCCGAGCGACTGCTCTATCCTGACCAGGGTATTACCAAGGCAGACGTTGCCCAATTCTATGAAGATATAGGGCAGTGGATACTCCCCCATTTAAATGATCGGCCCTTATCTTTGCTCCGTTGTCCTGACGGCCTGGCCGGCGAGTGTTTCTTCCAGAAGCACCCTGATAAAAACTTTGCCAAGGACGTTCCTCGCGTGGCGATCCCGGAAAAAAGTGGAGGCTATTCAGATTATGTATACCTGAATTCGGTGACCGAGCTGGTCTGGCTGGTGCAGTTCGGGGTGCTCGAGTTTCATCCTTGGGGTTGCCGAATCGATGATCTCGAGCGCCCGGATACGCTCATCTTCGATCTTGACCCCGATCCGGATTTGCCCTGGAAAGTAATTGCCGATACTGCAACAGGGCTTCGTGAGCGTTTGACAACCCTTGGTCTCACCAGTTTTCTTCAGGCCACCGGAGGCAAGGGGCTTCACCTGATCGTGCCCATTACGCCCAAACTGGACTGGGACAAGGTCAAGGCCTTTGCGCAAGCAGTCTCGCAAGCCCATGCGGGGGATTCACCGAAAACCCTGACCACCAATATGTCAAAGAGCAAACGGAAGGGAAAAGTGTTCATCGACTACCTTCGTAACGGGAGGGGTAGTACCAGTATTGCGCGCTATTCAACCCGGGCAAATGCTCATGCGACTGTAGCGACACCTCTTCGCTGGGATGAACTTAGCCGCGGTGCGTCATCAAATCGATACACGGTTACCAACCTGCGTCGACGTCTCAGTGCCCTTAAAGCGGACCCATGGGAGAGCTATGAGGAAGCCCGGGCTCCCATCACCCGAACCACGCTGAAACGAGTAAATCTGGAGTAAAACGAATGGCAAGAAAAACACCAGAAGAGCAGGCCGGCAGCGGGCCAAGATGGTGGCTGATCGAGGGGTCAGAAATTTGCAGCATTTGTGAGGCAGCCGTTCAGCCCGAAATACTGGAGTTCTGCGCGGCATGCGATCAGGGAATTTGCCCACTTTGTCTCGGCGAAGTTGAGTCGACAGGATCGGTTTCATACCCGGCCTGCGGGGGTGAATATCAGCAGGAAAGTGGCAAGGGGAACGATTGATGACAGCACGGGCGAGCTGGAAAGGCGTATTATCTTTCGCCGACATTGAAGTTCCTGCCCTATGAAGCCATAGACCATCGCTGGTACGACAGACCCTATTATCTGGGCCCTGATGACTCCCTGGATGCTTATACCGCACTTGCCGAAGCGCTGAAGACAACCAGGCGGGAAGGGTTGGCGCACTGGGTTATGCGCAACAAGGAATACCATGGTGCACTTCGACTTTTCCAGGGCTACCCCATGCTGATGTCACCGCGCTCGCAGGAACAGGTTGTGTCTATTGATGAGCTTGAGGCGACGAAAGGTAAACCCCTGGATCAAAGGGAGCTGAACATGGCACGGCAGTTGATCAGTATGTTGGAAGCGCGTTTTGATCCTGAAGAATATCAGGATGAATACAGGGGTCGGGTGCTGGAGTTAATAGAGAAAAAACAGAAAGGCGACCGTATCAAACGCCCCAGGCAAAGACCTGAAAAACCGATGGATGATATCTCGAAGGCGCTTGAAGCCAGTCTGGAAGGAATGGAAAATGGTAGATAGCCAGGGTCAACCCCTACGCTGAGGTTACTTCTGTGAGAAAGAGAATCGGGCGCTTGAGCAGGATGAAATCGTTCGCGAATACCCCGTCGACAAGTCTCAGTTCGTGATTGTTGAAGACGAAGAACTGGAGGACCTGGCGAGCTTGTGGCCCGCCTGGCACTGGGTCTGCAGCATGAGCAACAACATCAGGAACTCCAATCCTCTCAACCTGTCGAGCCCCAAGCCATGGAATGGCTCGATTATGAGGCCGGGTTGGAATTCATGTCTTTTATCGAGGACAACGGCCAGCGTCCCAACGGCCTCCCTCGAAGGGCTGAAAAAAGTAGCTGGTTTCGGCGCATCTTATCTGGAAGCGGACATTAATGGGCTATTACACCTGGCAAGAGGTTCTCAGGGGGACTGAGCCCTCATGCCGGGTAATACCTCACTAACTCCCCTCTACTTTGTCCTGCGTCCGCTTCTCAAAATCACTGGCATCGTGCCGTTCATGTAGCTGCTCGCTGGGTTCGCCCCAGGTGCGGTTTACCATCCGGCCCCGTTTTACGCCGGGCCGCTGGCCGACTTCTCCGGTCCACCTCAATAGGTGCTTGTAGCTGTGCGCTTCCAGAAACTCTGCCGCTTCATACACCTTGTTGGTCACTAACGCGCCGTACCAGGGCCAGATAGCCATATCGGCAATGGTGTACTGGTCGCCGGCGATATACCGGTTATTCGCCAACTGTCGATCGAGCACGTCCAGTTGCCGTTTTACTTCCATGGTGAAGCGGTTGATGGGGTATTCGTACTTCTCCGGCGCATAGGCGTAAAAATGCCCGAAACCGCCGCCAAGGAAGGGTCCGCTGCCCATCTGCCAGAACAGCCAGTTCATGGCTTCGGTGCGTTGGGCGATGTCATGGGGCAGGAACTCGCCAAATTTTTCAGCCAGATAAAGCAGGATGGAGCCGGACTCGAATACCCGGATGGCGGGCTCGGTACTGTGGTCCATCAGGGCGGGAATCTTGGAGTTGGGGTTTACGCCAACAAAGCCGCTACCAAACTGCTCGCCTTCGGTAATCCGGATCGGCCAGGCGTCGTACTCGGCGTCCTTGACGCCTTTCTCCAGCAGTTCTTCGAACATGATGGTGGCCTTTACCCCGTTTGGGGTGGCCAGTGAATACAGCTGAAAGGGGTGTTTTCCCACCGGCAGTTCTTTGTTATGGGTGGGGCCGGCAATCGGTCGATTGATGTTGGCGAAGGTCCCGCCGCTTTCAGCATCCCATTGCCAGACTTTTGGTGGCGTGTAGGTTGGATCGCTCATGAATAAGAGCCCTCGTTGGTCAATGTGTGATTTGAAGTGACTGGAAGGGTAGCGGTTCCAGGTGCGGGTTCCCATGAGTTTTACCCACGACTTCCCGCTGATCTGCGGTTACCACGGCCCCACCACATACCCGAGTTTTTCCGGCAGCCAGAGCGCAATGCCCGGAATCAGCATGACCAGCAACAAACTGACGGTCATGGCGGCGACAAATATCAACGCCCAACCAATAGTGTGCTCCAGGCGGATGTTGGCGATACGGGTGGTGACCATCAGGTTAACAGCCACAGGCGGCGTGAATTGGCCGATCGCAATGTTCATGGCCAGCAGGATACCGAACCAGATCGGATTCCAGCCGAAATGGTTCATCAGGGGTAATACGATAGGAATCAGGATCAGGTAAATCGATATGGCGTCCAGCAGCATGCCGGCAATCAGCACCAGTACCATCACCAGGCCAAGCAGCACCCAGCCATTATCAGACAGCGACAATAGTGCGTCGGCCAGGTGCTGGAAAGTACCAAGGGTGGAGCCTGCCCAGGCGAAAATGCCGGCCAGGGCAATAATGAACATGACAACGCCAGAGGTAACGGCGGCCTCCGTCATCAGGTTCCACAGGTCCTTGAGGCTGAGGTTGCGATATACCAGGCAGCCAATAATCACCCCATAAGTGACGGCGACCACTGCTGCCTCGGTAGGTGTAAACAGGCCGGAGCGCAGGCCGCCAAGAATGATTACCGGGGCAAACAGCGCCGGTAATGCAGCTTTGAAGCTGGGCCAGAAGGGTGGTCGTACGGCGATTTCCGGGTCTTCCCAACGGTATTTTTTTGCGAAGTAAAGTGCGGGGACGAGCAAAGACAGCCCGGCGAGCACGCCCGGAAACAAACCGGCGGCAAACAGTGCCCGCAAATCCACGCCCGGCACCACGATAGAATAAAGAATCAGGGCGATGGAGGGTGGGATCAGGATCGCGGTGGAGGAGGAGGCCGCGATCAAAGTGGCGGAAAACGGCTGCGGATAACCGGCCTTGCGCATACTGGGCAGCATAACCATCGCCACCGCTGCTGCGTCCGCCGGGCCAGAACCACTCATGCCGCCCATAATCAGGCAGACCAGTACCGCCACCACGGTCAGGCCGCCATGTCGAGGGCCGATGATGGCCTGGGCGAAACGCACCAGGCTGGCGGCCACTCCGGCGCGTTCGAAAATCAGGCCGGTGAGAATAAACAGGGGGATCGCAATCAGCGGGTATTTGGCCACGCTGTTGTAGGTATTGGTGCCAAACGTCGCCAACATGTCCGGAGGCAACCCGGTGAGGATGCCAACTGCGCCACCAACGCCCAAGGCAATCGCCACCGGCACCCCCAACAGTAACGCCACCAGGAAGGCACCGATCATCAGCAGGTCAGGATTCATGAATTACCCCTGGCTCTTGCTTGCCCCTGAGGCGATCGATGAGATTCTGGGTCAGCCGAATGATGATGGCGCCAGCCAGTAACGGCAGCCAGATGACGTAAACCCAGTTCGGCAGCCCCAGCCCCGGTGACAGCGACTCCCACTGGTATTCCTGCAGTGTCAGTACGCCGCCATACCAGGCGGTCAGGCCCAGCACGAAGACACCGGCCAGCCACTGCGCCACGTAAACGACTTTTCTCGCCCGTGGCGGCAGGTAGTGCTCGATCAGTTCGATGCGAATGTGCTGGTTATGGCGTGCCGCCACCGCGGCACCGCCAAAGGTGACCAGTACCAGCAAAAACACCGAGAACTCTTCGGTGAAAGCAAAGGAGGCATCGGTGGCATAGCGCACGATTACGTTGCCGAGACTGATCACGCAGATCGCAATCAGTGAAAGGGTCGCCAGCCAGGCTTCAGGCTTGAACTTCGGGGGTCGGGTGGGCATGGGTACTCCGGTTAAGCCGGTTCATCCGGTCCAGACAATAGCGCGCCCGCCGAGGTTGGCGGGCGCCTGGGCCTGTCAGCTTTACTGCCGGCTGTTGGCAACCGCTTCCTGGGCCATTTTCACGAGGTCTTCGCCGATGCGGGGCGTCCACTTCTCATAAACGGATTGGGTCGCCTCTACAAAGGCATCGTGTTGTTCCTGGGTCAATTCGGTGACCTGGACGCCACGTTCTTTAATGCCTGCCAGGGTGGCGTCAAGCTCGGCACGGGATTTCTCGATCTCCCATTCGCCTGCATCAACGGCAGCCTGCTTGAGCAATTCCTGGTCTTCCGGGCTGAACTGGCCCCAGACCTGGTTGCTGACCGCAAACACCAACGGGTCAGCCATGTAACGCCAGAGGGTCAGGTGCTGCTGGCCTACCTGGTCGATGCGGGCCACATCGAAGACCGACAGTGGGTTTTCCTGGCCGTCAACGGCGCCGGTGGTCAACGCTGGCTTGGCATCGGCCCAGCTCATCTGGGTCGGGTTGGCGCCCAGGGCGGTGAAGGTGTCCTGGAACAGGGGCGAGCCGACAACGCGGATTTTCAGGCCTTCCACATCGGAGGGTTCGTGGATCGCCCGCTTGGAGTTGGACAACTCCCGGAAGCCATTCTCACCCCAGGCCAGCGGGGTAACGCCGCGTTTTTCGATGGCCGCGAAGATGGCTTCGCCGGCCTCGCCCTGGGTAATGGCATCAATCGCGTCATAGTCCGGCATCAGGAAGGGCAATGAGAACAGATTCAGTTCTGGCACCTGGGGTGACCAGTTGATGGTAGAGCCCACGGCCATATCAATAATGCCGGATCGCATGGCGGAGAACTCTTTGGTCTGATCGCCTGAAACCAGCTGGGAGTTGCTGTAGATCTTCATATTGATACGCCCGTCAGAGCGCTCCTTCACCAGCTCAACCCACTTGTCGGCAGCTTGTCCCCAGGGAAAAGCCGAGGGCAGCACGGTTGATACGGTGTATTCGTCCTTGTACTGGGCGTGGGCGATGGAAGTGAATAACAGGGTAGCGGCGGCAGCGGCAATAAATGTGCGACGTTTCAGCATATCGGTATCCTTTTTATTGTCATTGGTACGGCAGTGGCCTGATCACAATTGGCATCTGCAGTAGGGGAGTATAGGAGGGGTTTTCCTCCGGCGGCAAAATAAAACCGTCATCACGCCAAACGCTCACCCCGCAATATCCCCACGGCTTGACGGGCATCGCCCAGCGCTTTCGCCAGCGCGGCCAGAATGTCTCTCGAGGCTACTGACCCTTGCGGAGAAAAGCAATCAGGCAGCGGGTGAGGTCAGGGGATGAGCGGTCAGAACCAGAGATCGCCGATGGGGGTGTCCGGACTGAAATGATACTGGATCTGGGCTTGCAACAACTCCGCTGAGGCCAGGGCGTCTGTCAGGGCATGGTGCGGTGGGTAATGGGGTAAACCGTAGCGGCTGCGGCTGTCGCCCAGGCGTATGGAAAGTGGTGCTTTACCGCGCAGACGGCCAAACCAGTTGGGTTGCCGGTTCGGGTGCAGGTGGGCTTCTATGGCCATGGTATCCAGCACCGGGAACTCAATGCCCTCCTTTAAACGCCACCTTAAGGCCACATCCAGAAAAGGTCGCTCAATGCCCCGGTGATGTACCACCACAACCTTACCCGCCAGTGCTGTCAGTAAGTCATCCAGGACCTCGGACAAATCCGGGGCCGCGTTGATGTCGCTGTGGGTGATGCCGTGAATGGTAATGGAACCTTTGTGCAGGGGCAGCGGAGGCCGCACCACCCAGTGTCGGGCGTCACGGCAGCGAATGCGACTGAGCGACATGGGCACCAGACCAATACTGACAATGGAGTGGGTGTGGGGATCAAGCCCGGTGGTTTCAAAATCCAGAGCGACCATGGGCACCTCGGATATTGGCGTTTCCGGTGCCACCGTGCCAGCCTCATAAAACGCTTTCAGGCGGGGGTCCTTCGTCTGCTCGCTGAGCAGCTTCAAACGTGCTGGCCAGTCGATCACTGCCAAACGGTCGATGGGGTTGCCGGAGGTATCAGGTAGCGTCATTACTGGAGGCTTCGTGCTGCTGGGGCATGGTATCGGTAGCGCAAAAATTTCTGGCCACTGCTGAGTATCTGAAAGGCATCCTTGAGGTTGCGTCGCTCGAACGTTGACAGGTCCTCCGGGCGGACGTTGTTGTCCGGTTGCTGGCCGGCCTCGATGGCAGCAGCCTGGTGCCGTATCCGCACGATTGCAATGAACTCCATCGCGTCCCGCAGGTTCTCGACGCTGCCGTGGGGCAGCAGCTGAGTTTCAGCAATGGCGCGCAACCGGGCAAAGGAATTCTGGGCCTTGGAGCCGCAGGCCAGTGCGTGCACGCGGATCAGATCGGATAGCGGCGCGGTGCCGCGACGCTTGAGGTTAATGGTATCGTTCTGTTTGCCGTCCTGCTCCATCACAAAGGTGCGGAAAAAACCCAGCGGCGGAGTGCGGTTCAGGGCGTTGCGGGCCAGTAAAGCGAGAAAACGCTGGCTCTTTTGGGCTTTCTCCGCAACCAGGGTTTTCAATTGCTCGGTGTAAACGGTATTACCGTAGATGCCCTCAAGATCGAAGAAGATGTTGCTATTTAACAGTGCTTCTGCCTTGGGATTGTCAATCCAGTCAGTGAAATAACTCTTCCAGACACTCAGTGGCTGCCGCCATTTGGTGTTGGTGGCCATGATGTCGCCGGTGCAGTAGGTGTACCCACAGGAGGCTAAACCGTCGCTGACAAATTTCGCCAGTGCCTTGAAGTATTCGTCGTGCTCGGCCGGATCAAAGCTGTCGTCCAGCACCATGGCGTTGTCCTGATCGGTAACGACGAGTTGTTCGTCCCGGGCCATGGAACCCAGCGCCATGAAGCAATAGGGTACGGGTGGTGGCCCCAGTTTTTCCTCGCCGAGGGCCAGTAAACGCTGGCAGAAGCTGCGACCGATACCGGCCATCGCACTGCCGATCATATGGGAGTTGGCGTCTTCGTTAACCATGCGCACATAGCTGTCACGGACATCTTTGCTGACCGCTATCAGGCCCTGCACATTCTTCTGACGGAAAATGTTACTGACGACAAACAGGGTACTCTGGGATTCGTACTTTACGATATCCGACAGACCGATAATGCCTCGGGGCTCACCATTGTGCACCACGGGCAGGTGGTGAATGTTGTTATGCAGCATCAACAGCATGGCCTCGAATATAAACGCTTCGGAGTTGATGGTGATCAGGCCTTCGGTCATGATGTCTGCAACGGGCGTTTCTGAAGGCAGAGCTTCCGTGAGTGCTCGGGTACGCAGGTCACGGTCGGTGATGATGCCCTTCATGACCGGCTTGCTGCCGGATTCGTCCATCAGTAGCAGCGCTGATACGCCATGCTCGGTCATGATGCGGGCGGCTTCCTGCAATCTTACGGTAGCAGGTGCGGAAACCGTCTCCCGTGAGAGCAGCCGGGTCACTTTGGCGGTCATCAGATTGCTGGATTTGCCCTGTCGCTCGACTGCTGTGCGCAGGCGGGTGCGGTCTTCGATCTCGACAAAATCCGCGAAGCTGTCCTCGGTCTCCCAGAGTTCCTGAAACTCTGCTGCCGGAATGCAGTAGATCAGCGTGTCTTCCAGAGCCTTGGCGGGGAAACGCACCATCTTGCCCATCATCAGGCCGAACTGGCCGAAGATATCGCCTTCGGTGAGGCGGTTGTAAAGTTCACCGGAGCGCCGAAACACTTCAACTGCGCCGCTGCGAATGTAGTTCAGGTCGGTGCTGGACTGGCCAAATTCCAGAATGGTCGAGCCTGCACGGTAATAGGCGACTTCCACCTGCGTGACAAGTCGGTCCAGAATGGCGTCCGGCAGTTGGTCAAAAGGCTCATGTTGGGCCAGATGGTTGCGGATTTCGATGAGTTCGGCTTGCATGATCCGTCCCTGTTTGGGTGAGCTGGCTTAAATTAACCGCTGCAGTCGGCGAGCGCAAATCGTGCATTCCCTTATGCCAGCGGTAATACTACCCGAACGCAGAGTCCGGAGTGTCCGTCAGCCCGCCCATCCAATACCAGCGAGCCACGGTGCAATTGAGTGATGCGTTGCGCAATGGCCAGCCCCAGACCGGCCCCGCTGCCTTTGCGCTGGTCAAGCCTCACGTAGCGATCCAGGGCACGTGCCCGTTCCGCCTTGTCGATGCCGGGGCCGGAATCACAGATCATCAGCTCGCAGTGTTGTGGAAACTTTTGCAACGAGACGTCGATGGCAGAATTGCAGGGACTGTGCTGGATAGCGTTGGATACCAGGGCGCGGATCAACGAAGCAATAAGGGCCTCGTTGCAGTTTACCCGGCAGGCGGAGGGGGCGTCTTCGAAGGACAGCTCAATGGTATGCGCTATCGCCAGTGGCGCAATGTCGGCAAGCGTGTCTACCACAAGAGCTCCCAGGTCTGTCGGTGTGGTGCTTGATGAAAACTCCGGCTCTACTCTTGCCAGTTGCAGCATTTGCTCGACCAGATGGGACATCCGGTCAACCGACTCCAGCAAAGCACCGAAGGTTTCCGGCTGCACCGGCAGGGCCTGTTCGAGGTTGAGCCGCAGGGCGGCAAGGGGGGTTCTGAGTTCATGGGCGGCGTCGGCCGTGAAACGGCGCTCCCGTTCAAGGGTGTCATCCAGTTTTAGCAACAGCCCGTTAACCGCTCCGACCAGACTGCGCACTTCATGGGGTGCCATTGACTCATCCAGGGGTTGGATGGTTTCCGGTGCCATGGTCCGGACCCGTTGTTCAAGGCGGGCCAGGGGGCGGAAAGACCAGCGTATTGCCAGCCCAATGGCGAGCACCAGAACCGGCAGCACCAGCAACAATGGCAAGGTGTTACCCAGGGCCAGCTCACGGCTCAGCTCCTGACGAATGTCGTCGCGCTGGGCCGAGCGGATAAAAAAGCCGGACTGCGGGTCCTGAATCAGAAACGTGCGCCAGCGGAAGCCCTCGCTTTCTATCCAGCCAAAGCCGGGGGCCAGGCTGGGAGACCCGGCTTCCCTGCGTGAGGATTCCAGCAACGGCTCTCCTGTCGGAGACCAGACCTGGAAAGCTATTTTCTTTTCATATTTATGGCCCCGGCCGTTGGGCAGAACCTCATTGCTGTCCTCCTCATCCGTAACGGGCGTCTGCAACAAAGTGTCCTGCAGGATTTCCCGGAGCTTTTCGGGCGACTGGTCTGTTTGAAGGTCTCGCACCAGACCCTGGACGATGCGGGTATTCTGGGCCAGCTCCGCATCAAAAATTTCCTCCAGCTCGTGGTTACTCTCGATGTAGCTCCAGGCCGCAGCGACCAGTGCCAGCAGAAGCACCAGTACGGTTACCGTAATGGTGAGGGTCCGGGTCATAGACATGATGTGGGATCACACTCGGCCGCTACTTTTGAGTCCAGCATGTAGCCGACGCCGCGAACGGTTCTGATCAGGGGCTTGCCGAGCCGCTTGCGCAGGTGGTGTATATGGACCTCCAAGGCGTTGCTCTCCACGCCTGCATCCCAACCATAGAGCTGATCCTCAAGTCGCCGGCGGGTGGCGACGCGGTTCGGGTGCCGCATGAGGTAATACAATATCTGGAACTCCGTCGGTGACAGCGCCACCGGCCGGGCATCCACCGTCAATTCGCTGGTGGCAGGATCCACCACCAACCTGCCAACGCGCAGGGTGGCGCTGGCGTTGCCGTCGGAGCGTCTGCGTATGGCGCGTATACGGGCGTTAAGCTCGTCCATGGCAAAAGGTTTGGTGAGATAATCGTCGGCGCCCGCGTCCAGGCCAGACAATTTGTCGCTCAGGTCGGCGCGGGCGGTGAGAATGATCACCGGTGTTTTGACGCCCTGGGCGCGGGCACTGTGCAACACCGTAAGGCCGTCCTTGAATGGCAAGCTAAGATCGAGAATCACAATATCAAAGCTTTCATTGAGCAGCGCACTTTCGGCTTGATGGCCGTCATCCAGCCAGTCGACAGTATGGTTCTGGCGCAGCATGGTCGCGATGGTTCGACCCAGCAGCGGGTCGTCTTCAACCAGCAGTATTCTCACGACGAAGTCCTTGGTCTGTGGCGTGTCATCAGAGTGGCCAGTGAAATAGAGCGGCCAGTGCAATCATGAAGGTGTCGATGTTTTCATGCCCACCTTAAGTTTCATTTAAGACAGCAAGGCTAGTCTCGGGGCATGAAACCTGAGGAGCCGTGCCCGATGTTTGACACCCCTGTGCCCTTTATCCTGGATACCGCACCGCCTAACGGTGTGGTTGCCACCACCCGTACCGGGAATCAGACCCTCTATGCCGTGCGGACGCCCGGTGCTGCCCGCAGCCGCATTGAAACATTTATCCGTGAGCGTTTCTGGCAAGCATTCACAGCGACGCCGGTTATTCGTGTGCCCGAACTGGTGGCGTTGTGCGATCCACAGAACACGCTGCTCGCGGCAGTCGGTTTGCGCAGTGCCTCGACTGGCCGGCTATTTCTGGAAGATTACCTTAATCAGCCATTGGATGTGGTCATTTCAGCGCTGAGCCCTTGTCGCCGTGATCAGATTGTCGAAATTGCACATCTGGCGGGTGTTCAGCGTGGGGTAAGCCGCTCTCTGTTTCCTGCCCTTACACTCTTACTCCACGGGCGGGGTGTCCAATGGGTGGCATTTACCGGCACTCGCTCACTGCGTGTCAGCTTCGAGCGCCTGGGAGTGAAAACGCTCAGTCTCGGTATCGCGGACCCGAGCCGACTGCCCGATGGCGGTCAAGGCTGGGGCGATTACTATGAGCATCAACCTGAGGTACTGATTTCCCATCTGCCGTCGGGGTATCAGATCCTGGCGGACAAGGGTCTTTTCCGGGGCGTTGAGCTCCTGGCATCGGAGGACATACCCCATGCACTCATTGCCTGAGGTACTGGAACACCACGCCAGTCAGATCGGGGATCACCCCGCGCTGCAGGACATCCGGACCAGCTACAGCTATTCCGAACTTTGGTACTGGGCAAACCTCCTGGCCGACGAACTGCGTGGCCGAAAGGTGCATCGTCTGGGCCTGGCCGGCGACAACTCCCCGGCGTGGGTTGCCGTGGATATTGCTTGTCGCGTGGCGGGCATCACCTGTGTGCCGATACCGGTTTTCTTCTCATCCCGGCAGGTATCCCACATAGGCCAGAGTGCCGGTTTAGACGCTGTGGTTTCGGATGATCCCGCGCTACTGGCCGGTTTTGAAGCCCCGGTTGAACCACTCACACCCAAGGTCTGGTTTTGTGCGCTGCCAGGTTCAGCGAATGCCACTTCGGACCTGGGTGATATCGCCAGGATTACCTTCACCTCCGGCAGTACCGGTAGCCCGAAAGGTGTCTGTCTGACGGCACAACATCTGGACCAGACGGTTTTTGCGTTGCGTGCACGGCTGGCTGACCTGCGCCTGCAGCGGCACCTGTGCGTGCTGCCACTGGCCACTTTGCTCGAGAATATTGCCGGTGTTTACCTGCCGCTGATGATGGGCGCGACAGTGGTGATCCGAAGACTGTCGGATCTGGGTTTTACCGGCAGCAGCCAGCTGGAGGTTGGTCGCCTGATGGCGGCTTTTGAGGAGGTTTTACCGGAGTCCGCCATCCTGGTGCCGGAAATTGCGCATCAGCTGGTGGCGAGTGTACGGGCCGGGCGCGAATTGCCAGCCAGTCTGCGATTCCTGGCCGTCGGTGGTGGCAAGGTGTCCCCGGCGTTGCTGGCCGAGGCAACCGTTTTGGGGCTGCCGCTTTACGAAGGTTATGGGCTATCGGAGTGCGGTTCTGTTGTCGCTCTGAATGTACCCGGCTGCCATCGCCCGGGCTCGGTGGGCAAGCCGCTGTGCCACGTAGGCGTCACCGTCAAGGACCGGGGCCGGATTGTCGTCGCCGGTAGCGTCTTTGGCGGCTATCTGGACCAGGGCCGCTATCGCGAGACGACAGTGGACACCGGGGATCTTGGCTACCTGGATGCGGACGGCTATCTGTACGTCAATGGCCGAAGCAAAAACCTGCTGATTACCAGCTTCGGCCGCAACATCAACCCCGAATGGCTGGAGAGCGAACTCAAGTGCCTTCCGGACCTGTTGCAGTGCCTGGTGTTCGGCGATGGCGAGCCCCGGCCCCATGGCCTTGTCGTGGTCCCTCCGGGAACGGATATTGACGCGCTGGTGGCTGGCGTCCAAGACCTCAATGCCACCCTGCCGGATTACGCCAGACTTCAGGATATTTACATAGGCACCACCCCCTTCAGTCATGACAACGGCTACCTGACCGCGAACGGTCGTCTCAAGCGCTCGGCCATTATCGAGAATTTTGACGTCATCTTGCCCAGTTGCAAGCGCCCAACGACCAGCCCATTACAAACAACACAAAGAGGTATTCACAATGAAGTTTTTTGAAGCACTGCAAAGCGAAACCCGAGACGCTCGCGGCCACGTAATGACGGCTCCGGTTTTGGCGGCGGTGGCCGGAGGACAGTTTGATCTTGGCGGTTATCAGCACTTTCTGGTGCAGGCTTACCATCATGTGAAACACACAGTGCCGCTGATGATGGCTTGCGGTGCGCGCTTGCCGGAACGGCTCGAATTTGTGCGGGAAGCGCTGGTGGCATACATCCAGGAAGAATATGGCCACCACGAGTGGATCCTGGATGATCTTCGCGCTACCGGTGCGGATGTGGACGCGATCAGACACGGTGAGCCGGAACTGCCCGTTCAGCTGATGGTGTGCTATCTCTATGACCAGATTGCCCGGGGCAACCCCATGAGTTTTTTTGGCATGGTTCAGGTCCTTGAAGGCTCCAGCATTGAACTGGCAACCCCGATGGGGCAACAGGTCCAGAAGCAGCTCAAACTGCCGGACCAGGCCTTCAGTTACCTGTATTCCCACGGTGCCCTGGATATCGGCCATTTTGACTTCTACCGCACCCTGATGGACCAGATCACCTGTCCTGAGGACCAGGCTGCCATTATTGAGTCCGCTCGAGTGGTGTACCGGTTGTACGGTGACATGTTGCGGGGCATACCGCTGCAGCAGGCTGCCGGGGAGCGTCGCCATGCAACTGCGTGACCGGACATTTCTGTTGCTGGGCGGCTCCGGTGGAATCGGCCGGGCTCTGGCGACCCGGTTGGCCGGGGCAGGCGTTAAGCTGGTCATTGCCAGCCGGGAACCTGACAAACTGGAGCCACAAGGCGACGATAGCCATTCGGTAATGCTGGATTTGGCGGCCCCGAATCTCGACCAGCAGTTGCAGCGGGTGTCGGAGCAGTTCCCTGACATAGACGGTGTGATTCACTGCGCGGGCCAAAACCTCTTTCAGCTTCTCGAAGCCACCGATGTGACGTCGATTGACCGGATGCTGGCGGTTAACCTTCGCAGCAATATTCTGGTAGCCCGCCACTTTGTGCCAAAGTTTCGTGCCCTGGGCCGGGGTAACCTGGCGTTTGTAGGGTCAACCTTCGGCAGCATTGGCTTCCCCGGCTATTCTGTGTACAGCGCCACCAAATTCGGGGTGCGGGGCTTTTCGGAAGCCCTGCGTCGGGAGCTGGCGGACAGCCCGATCGGGGTTCACTACATTGCGCCACGGGCCACCCGAACCGGCATGAACAGTGCGGGGGTGGATGCGCTGAATCAAGCCCTGGGCAACACCATGGATCCACCAGAGCGGGTCGCCAGCCAGATCATGCAGGTATTGCTCAAAGACCGGCGCCGGGCTTATCTCGGCTGGCCGGAAAAACTTTTTGTCCACGTCAACGGTTTGCTGCCCCGGCTGGTCGATGCGGTGATGCGCAAACAGCTGCCCACCATTCGTCAATTCCTCACTGCTGGAGATAAATCATGATCTATCGGTTGTTATTGCTGATGCTGGTAAGCGTGCCGGCAGTGTTGGCCCATGGGGCCGATATTGAAACGGACCTGGCTGCGGTGCAGACAGAATGGGCGATTACCCAGTATGAAATCGGGGACGACCAGAAGGACAAGGCATTCGAGAACCTGGTCAGTCATGCCAGGCAAGTTGTGAAAAAGTATCCGGGCCATGCCGAACCGCTGGTCTGGCAGGGCATTGTGCTGAGCACTTACGCGGGCCACAAAGGGGGCCTGGGCGCTCTGGGTCTGGCCAAGGAAGCGCGCCAGGCATTCGAAGCCTCACTGAAGCTGGATGACACCGCGTTGGGCGGATCCGCCCATACCTCGCTCGGGACGCTTTACTCCAAAGTGCCGGGCTGGCCGCTGGGCTTTGGTGATGACGACAAGGCCGAGGCGCACCTGCGGGCAGGTTTGAACATGAATCCGGAAGGGATCGATGCCAACTACTTCTTTGCCGAGTTTCTGAAGGATCAGGGCCAGCCGAAGCGGGCGCTGGTTTATTACCAAAAGGCCTATCAGGCACCGGCCAGGCCTGACCGGCCGCTGGCGGATCGGGGCCGCCGACATGAAATTGAGGCCCGCCTGGAAGAGCTGGGGTACAGCGGACCGCTGACCGGGCAGCTTCAATGAGCTGATAAACTTCGGTATAAGTGCGGGTTGATGTGTGTACCGGAGATTTGACATGGCGCTGAAACACACCCGGCCACTGAGTTTATTGATTGACCACTGGCAGGGCGGTTGATAGCCTTGCGTCACTTTTTCAGGTGCTTTCGCCCAATGCGTGCGCGAGTGAAACGGGAAGTCGGTGATAATCCGACACTGCCCCCGCAACGGTAATTGAGTGTAGGACGGTTGGAAGCGCCACTGTGCCAGCAGGCATGGGAAGGTGACCGCCCCGGGATTTACATCCCCCTCATAAGTCCGGAGACCGGCCTGGAAAACACCAAGCGTTGCGGTGGGCGACTGTGGTGGGTGATATTCCGGTTCCGCGTCCCCGACACCAGTCTACCGCCTGCCCCCTCCTTGCCTGTTCCGCAACACCACCCTGATTCCCGTGCGGGTGCGCACGGTGTGCGGAGCAAAGAATAATGTCTGTTAAGCCTTCCTTTCCTGCCCTGGCCACAGCGGCGTCATTGATAACTCTGCCGGCTCTGGTTTTCGGCCAGAGTGACGGATACCCGGATACACTCGATCCAATTGTTGTGACTGCGACTTTGGGACCAAGGACGGTGGGCGAGAGCCTGTCGTCCGTCACCATGGTCGACGAAGAGGAAATTCGGCGCCAACAACCGAAAGAATTTCGTGAACTGATCGAGTCACAACCGGGCATTACGGTCTCTGGAAACGGCTCATTCGGAAAGCAGACGGGTGTTTTCATTCGCGGGCACTCCTCCGATGCCACGGTGCTATTGGTTGATGGTGTGCGGATTCGTTCGGCGACGGTGGGTGGGCCGGCCTGGCAATACTTACCGCCGCAATTGCTGAACCGGGTGGAGATTGTTCGTGGCAGCCGCAGCAGTTTGTATGGTGCGGATGCGGTAGGCGGGGTTGTGCAGGCATTTACGCTCCCCCGAGCTCGAGGAAACCGGGGCTGGATCGAGGCAGGGGGCGGAAACTTCGACAGTCAGCAGTATGGTGGGGGATTCTCCTCGGTCACTGACCAAACCAGTGTCAGTCTCGGTGCCAATTACTTCCGCACGGACGGTGCGCCAGTGATAGCCGGTGGCGACGATAAGGGCTACGACAACCTGTCTGGCGTCGCCAGTGCACGTCACGAATTCGATAATGGTATCAAGACGGGGCTCAGTTTTCTCAGCGCCGAAGGTAACACTGAATATGAGGGTGGTGAGGAGGATTTCCATTTCCAGACCGCGGGTGTCAATCTGGATGTGCCGATCACTGCCAACTGGCGGACTTCGCTACATCTGGCAGATGCCCGTGATGAGTTGGAGGATTTCAGTTCGTTCCCCGGGATTTTCAATACGCGTACGAGAAGCTCCCGCATTGAAAACTGGTTGACTGCGGGCACCCATGAATTTGTTATCGGCGCAGAGTATCTGGTCGATAAAGTCGAGAGTACTATCGCTTACGAAGAGAGTAGTCGTTCCAATGAAGCCTTTTTTGGCCAGGCATTGCTGAATTTTGGTCGCACTGATTTGCACCTCAGCCTGCGTAGTGACGACAACGAAGCTTACGGAACGGAAGCAACCTGGGGCGCAGCTATTGGTTACAAGTTCGATGCCCATCACCGTGTCCGTGCCAGTGCCGGAACTTCTTTCAAGGCCCCCTCGTTCAATGATCTGTATTTTCCCGATTTCGGTAACCCGGATCTCGAGCCGGAAGAGGCCAGTAGCTATGAGACCGGTATTGAGGGCCGTTACACAAGCTGGTTCTGGGACCTGGCGGTGTACCAGAGTGATGTCGAAGACCTGTCGTTGCCCTCCCAGAATCAGGCCGGGAGTGTCCCCGAAGCCCGGCTGAGAGGTATTGAGCTGAGCAGTGGTTGGGAACAGGATGGTTGGTTTCTGAACGCGGTGGCATCGGCAGGTGATTTTGAAGACGAGGGAACAGGGCGCCAGCTGGCCCGTCGTGCGGAGCGGTCTGTCCGTCTTGACCTGGACAAACAAATTGGAGTGTGGAGCTTCGGTACAACGGTCCGGGCCGAAAGCCACCGATACGAAGATATTTATGACTTTTCATCGATGACCACGATTCGTGAGCGCATTGCCGGTTTCGGAGTATGGGATCTGCGGGCCAGCAAGGCCCTGGCACCTGGCTGGCAGGCATTCCTTACAGTGGATAATGTTCTGGATAACAAGTACGCCACGGCCAAGCGCTTTGATAACACCAATTTTATTGCCGCCGGCCGGACCTTCATGGCCTCCATACGCTATGATTTCCAGCAGTAAGCTTGTTGATCGGAAAGGCGGCAATCTCCCATGAGGCGTCTCGGGCCCGTTGTGCTGTTTGCCCTGGCTGTGCTTGCGCCCCTGTCGGTAATGGCGACGGGCCCGTGTGCCCGCGACGCGCTCGACAGTGAGGTGTGCCTGGCCGGTCCTGCTGAAAGGGTTGTATCGCTCTCGCCCGGCGCCACCGAACTATTGTTCTCCGCCGGCGCCGGGGCAAAGGTGGTCGCGGTCAGTGCCTGGAGTGATTTTCCGGCCGAGGCTGCTGAGTTACCCCGGGTGGGAAACAGCAACCGGCTGGATCTGGAGGCGATCGTTTCACTGGCACCGGATCTGGTCGTGGCCTGGATTGATGGCAACTCCCGCAGCCAGCTTGAGCGGGTGTCGGATCTTGGCATTCCGGTGTTCTGGCTTGCCCCGCGGGCGTTTGAGGACATTGCCCGGGCGGTTGAGAATCTGGCGGCGTTGACCGGTGAACCCGCTTTGGGAAAAACGCGTGCAGAATCTTTTCGTGAAGGGATTGCCAGTATCGAGTCCAGGTATGTCGACGCCCGGCCGGTCCGGGTGTTTTATCAGATCTGGGACCAACCGCTGATGACCGTGAACCGGGAGGAACTGATCAGCAAGGCGATCGAGGTGTGCGGGGGCGTCAATGTCTTTGGGCATTTGCCGAGACTGGTACCCCGAATCAGCCGGGAAGCAGTGCTGGCAGCCAACCCGGATGCCATTGTGACGGCCGGGCAGACCGGCAACCTCCAGTGGCTGGAGGACTGGCAGCAATTCCCCGGCCTGACCGCAGTTGCAGCCGGTAACCTGTTTCTGGAGCCGCCCGATCTGCTGGCGCGGCCAACGCTGCGCATAGTGGAAGGTGCCAGACACCTGTGCCAGACCCTGGAGCAGGCTCGTGCCAATCTCTGACTTCATCAAACCCATGCTGGTCCTTGTGCTGGTGAGCCTGGCGGCGGGTGTGCTGTCGGTCAGCATTGGCAGTACGGCCATTGATCTTGAGGATACCTTGCGAGTGCTGACCGGCGGCGGCGGTGCGCTGCAGCAAACCCTCATTCTCGAGCTTCGGCTGCCCCGGACTCTGGTCGCCTTTGCGACCGGCGGCTTGCTGGCGGTGGCCGGTGCGCTCATGCAGGTGCTGTTGCGAAACCCTCTGGCCGACCCCTATGTGCTCGGGTTGTCCGGCGGTGCCGCTGTCGGTGCGATGCTGGCAATGCTGGCCGGAGTTGCCGGTTTTCTGGTGTCCGGTTCGGCCTTTGCCGGTGCCATGCTGGCGACGCTGCTGGTTTTTGGCCTGGCCCACGGCAGCGGAAGCTGGACACCTTCCCGCCTGCTGCTCACCGGTGTGGTGGTGGCCGCCGGCTGGGGCGCCGTCATTACCCTTATTCTGTCGATGACACCGGCCGGTCGGCTGCCGGGCATGTTGTACTGGCTCATGGGGGACCTTTCCCGTGCCACCACGCCCTGGCCCGGTCTGGTTATTCTGGTTCTGGTCTGCCTGCTGGTGTTTCCACTCGGGCGGGCACTGAATGTTCTGGCCCGTGGCTCATTGCAGGCCGCGGCACTCGGCGTATCGGTCCGGTCCCTGGAATGGTTTATCTATCTGATGGCCAGCCTGCTGACAGCGGTTGCCGTTACCATGGCCGGTGCTGTCGGATTTGTCGGTCTGGTGGTGCCCCATATGCTCCGGTTGGTGCTGGGCAATGATCAGCGGCTGATTCTGCCGGCCTGTGCGTTTGCCGGCGGCACTCTGCTGATGCTGGCGGACACCCTGGCCCGGGTGGTGATAGCGCCGGAACAGTTGCCCGTAGGCGTGATCACGGCATTGATTGGCGTTCCGACCTTTCTGTACCTGCTCTACCGGAGTCGGTAATGGCGATACTGACCACCGAAGAGCTGATTATCGACATTCCCGGGCGTGCTTCGGGTGCGCCCCTTAACCTGTCCATAGAGCCAGGGCAGGTCTGGGGCGTTCTTGGCCCCAACGGTGTGGGCAAAACCACATTGCTGCATACGCTGGCGGGTCTTCGGGTGCCCCGAAGCGGGCTGCTCCTGCTGGATGGCAAACCGCTCACGGACATCCGGCGCAAACTTGTTTCGCAACAGATGGGGCTGGTGTTCCAGGATCGGCAGGACGGCTTCCCGGCTACGGTGCTGGAAACGGCCCTGATCGGGCGTCACCCCTGGCTGTCATCCTGGCAGATGGAAAGTGGTGAAGACCTGGCGATTGCAGAGCATGCGCTGCAATCCCTTGATGTGATACATCTGAGGGACCGGCTGGTCAACACGCTTTCCGGGGGCGAGCGGCAGCGGGTGGCCATTGCCACGCTGATGACTCAGGCGCCGGGTATCTGGCTGCTGGACGAGCCCACCAATCATCTGGACCTGCAGCACCAGACCTCAGTGATGAAGCTGCTGCGCCGCCAGGCCGCATCCGGCCAGGCGGTATTCATGTGCCTGCACGACCTGAATCTGGCCGCCCGCTGGTGTGATCAGATCCTGCTGATGTTCCCTGACGGCCAGGCCTGCTGGGGACGAGCCCGGGATATGTTGATAACCACCGCGCTTGAGAAGTTGTTTGACCAGCGTCTGCTTACTGCAGAGCTGGACGGCTTTCCGGTGTTCGTGCCCGGCTAGGAGACTGCGAGGGTAAACTCCCGGTGCCTGAAATTCCTCTCAAATATCCAGCGGGCTGCTGATACCGCGTTCGTGAGTTCCAACAACATGGGTATATGTCTGTGTGGTGGAAATACCGTTGTGGCCCAGCAACTCCTGAATGCTGCGAATGTCTGTGCCCCGCGTTAGCAGGTTGGTGGCGAAGCGATGGTGGCAGGTATGGCAAATAATTTTAGAGCCATAGTTTAGGGAAGATCGACCGTGGAACATCAGAGCAGACGTTAGGCGTATGCAGAAGAAACCCGCGAAGCCATTCTTGAAACAGGCTATCGGCTTTTTAGCCGACAGCGGTTTAGTGGCACCTCCCTTGAAGCGATCGCATCGCGGGCGAGGGTAACCAAGAGTGCTGTGTACCACCATCAGAGGAGACCTACGATGAGTGAACTAAATCTCCAGGAACTTGAAAAAGTTGCGGAAACTTATGAAAAGCTCCTTGCTCCAGCGCTGTTTTCGGAGTGGGCACATCGGTTAGCCGACGCAGCCGAAATTCGGCAGGGCCAACACATCCTGGATGTGGCTTGTGGTACCGGAATACTCGCGCGAGTCATCGCTGAACGGGTTGGCACTGATGGGTCGGTGTCGGGGGTGGATGCCAATCCGGGTATGCTAGCCGTTGCGAACCGCATCGCTCCAGAGATTGAATGGCGTGAAGGTGACGCTGAGGCGTTGCCCTACGAGGATGCTAGCTTCGATGCTGTTCTCTGCCAGTTTGGGTTGATGCTCTTTTCTTCCCCCAAGACCGCTCTGCAAGAAATGCAGCGTGTCTTAAGGCCCGGGGGTAATCTGACGACAGCGGTGTTTGGCTCTCTGGACGACTTGCCTGACTATGCAGCTGTTGCTGAGGTGTACGAGCGCGTGGTCAATAAGTCAGTGGCGGATGCGCTTCGCATGCCATTTTCGATGGGTGACAGGGACGCGCTTGCGTCTGTGTTCGCCAATGCGGGCATCAGCTCGATAAAAATGGAGACGGAAGAGGGAACGGCCTGCTTTTCGAGCGTGAGGAATATGGTTTTGTCGGATGTAAAGGGATGGTTCCCGTTTGCCGGTATTCTCCTGGACGAGGACACCATCGAAGCCATTACCGAAGAAGCTGAAATAGCGCTGAAGGCGTTTCAGACCTCCGGCGGTACAGTAGAATTTCCGGTGCCGGTACACATAGTGACGGCAACGAAATCATGATCTTGCGGCAAGTCGTCAACATCGAGTGGTTTGCCACCCAATAACAACATGCGGCCGACGCTGGTACCTTGCGCGGCTGATGGCTGGCGTTGAGGCTGTAGAAAAACCCAAAATCCTCACCATCCACTCAACCATCCCGCAGTAACAGCGCCGGATTAAGCCGCAGTGCCCTCAGTGTTGGCCGCAGGCATCCTGGCAAATTTCGACTATGTTGAAAGAAGCATCATCGCAATCCGGTGTGGATAGCCGCCCAACTTTGAGCCCGAACCAGTCATGAATATGACTAACCGCTCCCCCTTACAAATCCTGTTCAGAGTTCTCCGGTGGTCACTGGCAGTTTTCTTCGCGCTAGTGGTCGTTGCGGTACTGGTCATCGAGCTGATGTCATGGAATTTTCTGAAGGGCCCCCTCACCGATCGCGTCGAAGCCATGACAGGCCGTGAAATGGAAATCACCGGTGACATTTCAGTGAGTCTCTTGCCCCGACCTCACCTCGAGGTGGGTCAAATGAAGCTTGCAAGCGCCGACTGGGCCCAGACCCCGGACATGCTGACCGTTGGTGGTCTTGCGCTTAAACCCTCCATCAGCAGTCTACTCAGGGGCGAACTGGCGCTGGATTCTGTGACGATAACGGAACCCACCCTCAACTTGCAAAGCCGCGAGGGGGAACCGGGCAACTGGGTTCTGCCTGCACTGACGGACCAGGGTGCGGGCAAGGAAGAAAGCACCGCTCAAGACGCAAACAGCTCCGGTCTCCCCGTCACCATCCAACAACTCGATGTTTATGATGCGAATATCCGTTACTTCACACCTGAAACGGAGCACCCGCAGATTTTATTACTCGCTTCGTTGAGGCAGGCCGGTGACAGGTTATCCCTGATCGGGGAAGCCGGACTGTGGTCGGCAGGCGAACGTCTGGTGCTGCCCGTCGAACTCTCGGGCGTTACAGATCCGGGATTTGCCGATAGCCAGTGGCGGTTAAGTGATATTCAGGCCAGGGTGGGTGAGGTCCGTATTGATGGCAATATTAGTGTGGATACCGGCTCCAGCCCACTGGCGGTATCCGGAAAACTGCACTCTTCCTCTATCAACGTCACTGATATTCTGGCAGCACTTCCTGAATCACAAGCCACCGACGAGCCCCCGTCGGTGGCCATCCCCGTGCTGCCAGACCTGCGGGGAGACATCCGTTTCGCTGTCGAGCAGCTCATCCTCGAGCCGACAACGTTCAGCAATGTTGAGGTCAGACTGCGCCCGGACCAGCACGAGCTGGTGCTGGAGACTCTGAAATTTGAAGTGGCTGAAGGCCGGGGCGAAGGCAACGCTCGTCTGGTCAGCAACGCCGGATTCATCACCGCCAAAGCCCGGCTCGACCTGCAACAAGTAAACCTGCAGGCCCTGGGCGTGGATGCAGAGCCCAAAACACTCCTTGGCGCCGAACTCGAACTCGGTCTCAACCGGTTGCAGCAGGCGTCTTCCTTCAGTCCGAGGACGCTTCTGGAGCACCTCGATGTGGATGTCGCCAGGGCGTCCTATCGGACGGAAAATCAGGACACGGCGGCCGGCAGTGATCTGGCCCTCAAACTGGAGCAGACCGGAGAACCTAGAACACCTGTGCTCTCGTTAACCGGGAGGTACCAGGGCAAGCCACTGGATGTGACCATCGAGGGGGCGCCCCTGCCGGAACTGGCGGAAGGCCCCGCAAACTACGGGCTAAAGGCCCAGGCCCAAAGCGGTGATCTGATTGCCTGGGCGGATACCCAGCTGGGAGCGCTCCTGACGCCCGCGAATTTCGCCGGTAACCTCGTATTCCAGGGCGATGGTGGCCAGGATCTGGAAACCTGGACAGGCGCTGCATTGCCCGTCCTCCCTGAGTTCCGATTGTTGGGGCGGCTGAGCCGTGACGGGGAACTATGGTCTGTCACCGCCCTCGATGGACACATCGGGGCCAGCAAACTGGAGGGCGAGATCTACTTCCGCAATGGGTCTCGCCCCGTGGTGGATCTTGAGCTTGACGTGGATCGCATTGAACTCGCTGAGTTTACGGAGGAAAACGCACAGCCTGACCCGTCATCAAATGGCAAAGCGGAGCCGGAGGGTGCTGGTTCACCCGTGAAGGCCCTGCGTGCATTCGATGGCCAACTGAATCTGCGCGTAGAAACGCTGGTGCTCCCGGAGGCGCCAGAGGTGACGAACCTGAATCTGTCTGCCAGCCTGGACTCAGGCAGGCTTGAGGTCCAGCCTCTGGATTTCAATATCGCCGGGGGCAGCTTGAGCAGTTTGCTGGCATTGGACGCCACCGGTGAGTCCGCCTCGGGTACCCTTGAGGTTGAGATCAAGACCATCGCCTTGAGCCGGTTCGGAGACACCTTCACACCACTCGAAGAACGTCTGGGCGAACTTTCCGGGCAACTTCATCTCGGCATTACGGAGACCCTTGCGGTCGATCAGAAAGAAGATCTGATACTGCCCTTTATTGGTCGCCTTGTTTTCGAGCCCTCGCAGCTCTCCTTTAGAGATCCGGAAGCCGACACAGACTTGACCTTCAGCCTTCAGACCCGGGGTCTTGACACAGGCGAGCAGGCCTTTCATATCGAGGGCGACGGCGAGTATGACGGTTCACCGTTTTTACTTCGATTTCGCGGCGGTCCCCTGTTAGCCGCCCGGGATCCGGATCGCCCTTATCCCCTCGAGCTGACCAGTGATGTGGTTGATAGCCGCATCCAGGTGCAGGGCACCATTCTACGACCGTTGGCGTTAAAGGGCATGGATCTCGCCCTCGACCTGCAAGGACCCAATCCAAACCGTTTGAGCCGCCTGCTGGGTATACCTCTGCCGGATCTGCCTCCGTACTCCTTATCCGGCGATCTGTCGTTAAAGAATGATCGATGGTCATTCCACAATATCGAGGGTGGAGTCGGTGACAGTGATCTGGGCGGGCAGGTTGCTCTCGATATCAGTACAGACCCTCCGCATCTGACAGGAGAACTACACTCGGAAACCCTTCACTTGGAGGATCTTGGCGTACTGGCGGGTGCGGAACCGGCGTCTCCTGAACTGGAAGACGAGTCGAGCTCAGCAGGTAGTGATGGGGACCGAGACGTACTGCCAGAGCAACCTCTGATCACTGCCGCCTGGCAAGATGTATCCGCTGACGTTCGTTACCGGGGGAAGTCTGTGCAGGCAGCTGACATTCCTCTGAGCAATGTGGTCATCGACGTAGAGCTTGCAGACGGCCACGCCCGCTTCGACCCGGTGGGTTTCGGGGTGGGAGAGGGTCAGGTGGACTTCAACCTTGACATTGATTCCAGACTGACGCCTCCGGAAGGTACACTTCAACTGGAGGTTAAGGCCGTCAATCTCAGCAAGGCACTTAGTGCCTGGGAACTGGCCAAAGACAGCATGGGCACTGTTGCCGGTCAGGGTAAGTTCTGGGTGGCCGGCAACTCCGTCGCCGAGCTGTTCGGCTCGGTCGACGGCGGCTTGGTCATGCTGATGACCCAGGGCAAGCTGAATGCCCTGTTGGTCGAGCTGGCCGGGCTGGATGCCACCCAGTCATTTTTGAGCTGGATGCGCGGGCGGGAGCCTGTCCCGATCGATTGTGCCTATCTTGATCTGCAAGCACGGGACGGTGTCGCCACCATCGACACCCTGGCTATCGATACCACAGATACCAGCTTTACCGGTACCGGGACCGTTAACCTGGCCGACGAGCGCCTGGACATCACCATTACTGCTCACCCGAAGGATGTCAGCGTTCTGTCGGCGCGCACTCCGCTTCATCTCGGTGGCACCTTCAATGAACCGGAACCCGGGCTAGAGACCGAGGATCTGACCATGCAGATAGCCAGCAGTGCTGCCCTGGCTGCCCTGGCCACCCCGGTTGCTGCGCTCTTGCCCCTGCTTGACCTTGGCACAGGGAGTGAAATTCCGTTCTGTGACGGACTGGTAAACCGGTCCGCTGAGTCCATCGATAACAAACAGAAAGACGAAGAGGAGTCCGACAACAATGAAAGTTGAATGTCGTTACCTGGTGCTCTGGCTGATGCTTGTTAGTGGTTGTGCCGGTGTCGACGGGACCGGTATGGCAGAGCAGGATACCCCAGAGGAGGTCCGGCTGAAGGCTGTTCTGTTTGAAGCTGAGGATATCGCCGGTTCTGCCATCAACATAACGATCAACGAGGACGAAATCTTGCTGGAAGGCTTTGTGGAAACGGCCGTTCAGAAACAGCGTGTCGAGGATCTGGTGCGACAGAACAGTGGTAGTGGCAACGTGAACAATCAGATTACGATAAAATAAGCAGTTTATTGAAGACCTTTCTGAGTCCCAAATGAAAAGAGGCGAAAAGCGTGAGCGAGTTCAACATCGCCCTGGTGTTGGTCGGTGCAACGGTACTGGTTATCGGGATGGTTTCCCGGCTGCTGAACCGAAGCATCTTGTCGCTGCCTTTATTGGCATTCCTGCTGGGGGTTCTGGCTGGCCCCGTATTGGGCTGGCTGGACCCCGCCGGGTGGGGCCCGGAGATGAAAATCCTGGAAGAAGTGGCACGGGTGAGCCTGGGGGTCAGCCTCATGGGCATCGCCCTGCGTCTGCCGCCGAGGTTCATTTTCGACCACGGCCGCTCCCTCACGGTCATTCTGGCGCTCGGAATGCCCCTGATGTGGATGATAAGCAGCGGACTGGCACTGGCATTTCTCGATGTGGCGTTAATGACCGCACTCTTGCTGGGGGCTTCTGTGTGCGCCACCGACCCGGTTGTCTCCAGTTCAATTGTCACGGGTGGGGTGGCAACTGATAACCTGCCTGCCCGCTTCCGCCATACTCTGTCAGCGGAGGCCGCCCTTAATGACGGTCTGGCCTTCCCCCTCGTGATGTTGCCGCTTCTGCTGATCAAAAGTTCGGATAGCGCGCTACCGGAATGGTTTGTCCATGTTCTGGGCTGGCAAGTGCTCGGGGCGGTAGTGATCGGCGCCCTGCTGGGGTACCTGACTGGTACAGCCCTGCGCGTGGCGGAAGCCCGCGATCTGATCGACCAACCCTCATTCCTGGTGACAACCCTCGCATTGACACTGCTGGCTCTGGGTGCGGCCAAACTCCTTGGCATGGATAGCATCCTGGCGGTTTTTGCCACCGGCATTGCCTTCGATCAGCGGGTAGGTGGCAAGGATCGTAGTGAGGAAAGCGAAATTCAGGAGGCCGTGAACCTGTTCCTCACCCTGCCGGTATTCATGCTGGTGGGGCTGATGATTCCCTGGTCGGGCTGGCTAAACCTTGGTTGGGCCGGGTTGGGACTGGCTCTGGCGGTGCTGGCGCTGCGTCGCCTTCCGGTGATACTGCTGTTGCGTCCCGCCATCCGGCCATGGCGGGATCTGCCGGTGTCGCTCTTGGCTGGTTGGTTCGGGCCCATCGGTGTGGCTGCGGTATTCTACTCCATGGTGATCTATCATGAGACCGGCAGTGAAACGGTCTGGGTAAGCGCCAGCCTGCTAGTGGCCGCCTCGCTGGTGGTGCATGGCATGAGTGCCGCTCCGGTAGCGAAGTACTATGGTCGTCACTATGAGGCGCGTTAGGGAAATATGAGTGCCGCCTGTCAGCTTCGACACTCGGCTCAACGACATGGGGTTTTGAGCAGTATCCGGACTGCCCGCTCCCCGACGCCTGGCCTCGATCACAAACTCCAGGCCCCGTAGCCGGTGTTGATTGCATCCCGAACTGCGGCGAATACAGTCTTCAATCAATTCCGCACGTAATATTTCAAAGCCTTTCGGGTCACGCCGGGCCAGATCCCTGAGCTCATTGAACGCAGGTATATCCATGACGTTCCTCCTTTCCTGGATTCAAGGAATTCGGGCAGCACAAAAAACCGGGCAGCTCTGATTATATGGGGCCAAAAGCCGCGAAATTTCCTGCTTAACAATCTTCGGAAGCCGGCGATATCAGCTCCCCTTAATATTGCCTTAATCCTCAAAGTCTAGCCTCCGCCGTTCAGCTGCGCTGATATCAATCTCTAACGCCTTTCGATTGCACCGGTGGCCTCGACTCGCGCTGTAATAGCACCAACGGGCAGCGCACCAGGCCGAGCCGACATGTAGCTTGCTCTCAGTGGGTACAAGCTGGTTCAAGGGCCGGACAATTTCGAGCCGGCTGCGCGGGTCACTGACGAGCACAGTCGTCGTAACTATCAACAATGTGAATGGAATAGGCCTTCATAATGATAACAATCGGGTTTCTGCTGACACTCAGCTTTATCGGATCGCTGGCGGCGCTCGGCATTCTGATCTGGGCCATCGCCAATCGTCAGTTTTCCATCAATCAGCAAGACGCGGAGTCCATATTCGAGAAGGGAGAAGTGGGTCAACCGGATGACTCCACCGCTTTTCATGGCGATAAGAGCCAACAACAATAGGGCTTCGACGCGATCCGCGCCCGTATCGACGATTCGGGCCGCAGCGTGGTCATTCTGATGACGGTCGTTGCAGCCATCATGCTGTTACTCGGTTCCGCGTTCGGGGTCCTCGCCTCACTCAAGCTGCACCATGGTCATGTTCGGGGCCTTCTACTATATGCTGCCGTTGCTGACCAAGCGTGAGTGGCCCTGGCCGCGGCTGCTGGTGGTCGGCTTTGCCGTCTACTTCTTCGCGATGTCAATCGGCGGCTGGTTGCAGGGGCTGGGGCTGCTGGAGGTCGGGCATCCGTTCGCCGACATTACCCGGTCGTTGCAGCGCAGTGACGCCGAGGCGGCGCCGACCGGCGCCATCAATCGCCCGGCCTCTGTGGAGGAAGTCTGACATGAATCGTCTGCTTCCCTTGTTCATAGGCGCCATTGCCATCCTGGCCTTAGCCACCCTGATGTTGGTGATCCTGCCGGGTATCCAGATCCATAAGCAGCAACCCTCGGACCAGCTGCAACCCTACACCGAGCGGGAGCTGGCCGGCCGCGAACAGTACGTCAGCCTGGGCTGTGTCTACTGCCACAGTCAGCAGCCCCGCTCTGCCTCCCAGGCCCTGGCCGATGCCGCTCACGGCTGGGGACGGCCTTCCGTGGCAAGTGACTACTACTACTACTACGATGCCCCGCATCAACTGGGCACCATGCGCCCCGGGCCGGACCTGCTCAACGTGGGCGCGCGGCTGCCGAGTGCCGAATGGCACCTTACCCACCTTTACCAGCCCCGGGTGATATTCGACTGGAGCATCATGCCGGCCTACCCGTTCCTGTTCGAGACCAAGGACCAGGCCACGCCAGACGATGTGGTGGTAAAGCTGCCGGTTGAATTCCGGCCAGAAGGGCAGGTGGTGGTTGCCAGACAGGCGGCCCTGGATCTGGTGGCGTACTTGCAGAGTCTGAATCGGAGCTACGCGATCAAAGGCGAATTGAGCAGTATCCGCGACCAAGGCTATGACACGTCGAAGGGAGAGCGGAAATGAAGCGACGTGAGAAGTCGGTCAATCACATAGCCCAGGTAAACGAGAACTTCGAGCCCTGGGAGCCCAACCAGCCGATCCCGATATTCGTGATCGCACTGGTGTTCGCGCTCTCGATCTGGGGCGCGCTCACCTACCTGAGCGAGTTCGGCACCGTCCACGATAAAACCGGGCCGGAAACCAGCCCGGCGGCTCCGTCCACGTCGCCAACGACCGAGGCCCAGGGGCTGGAGAGTGCGTCACCAGAGGTGCTTAAGCTGGTGTACTCCGGCAAAGACAATATGTGGAGCTGCCCATCCTGTCATGGCGCAGCTGGTGAAGGCAGTGCCTCTACCCCACGGCTGGCGGGGCAGGTAGCCGACTATCTCTTTAAGCAGCTGGAGGACTTCCATAACGGCAGCAGGGACGACGCCAGCATGGCATATGTGGTCGATGCGCTCAGAGTGGACGAAAGGCGCGCATTGGCTGACTACTATGCTCAGATCCCGCTACCGTCAGGGGTGGCACCTACCCTGGGTGGCGATCTCGATCGTGGCCAGATCCTTGCCGAGGCGGGCGACTGGGAGCAAAACGTACCGGCCTGTTTCCAGTGCCATGGTGGCAATGGCGAGGGGGTGGAGCCTTCATTCCCGGGCCTGGCCGGACAGCATCCCCAGTACACCTTTGTCCAGCTTGCGAGGTGGCATGCGGGAGCGCGCGGTAACTCACCTCAGGCACTGATGGATGGAATCTCTCAGGCCCTGACCCCCAACGATATGCGCGCGGTAGCGGATTACCTGGCGACATTGCCGTTGGAGCCAGTACAGCAGGCGCACTAGCTTTCCCGGACTTTTGGAGAACCCCGTGACCACGAACTCAACACAAAATGGTGGCCCGAGCCGCACCCTGGGCCGCCTGCTCAAAGCCGGCGCGCTGGGCCTGGTTCTGTTCGCCTTCGGTACGCTGGCGTTTCAGTCTGGTATCTGGAACACGGTTTACAGCAAGGTTAGCGGTATACCGGATACCGATCAGCAAGGGATCGAGGACCAGGCGCTAGCCAACAGGACCGCCATGCAGGCGGCCCGGGAAGCCTGTTTGAAGGACGTCCAGTCCGATCCACCGCCGGTCCCGGTCTCGGCCGACGGCTACTACGCGCCACCGGCGGAGTCGGCCATTCCCGACACGCCGTTCGGCGAGTCGATACGTCGTGGGCGCGATATCTTTGTGAACACCGGCGAACATGCACCCCGGTTCGTGGGCAACAGCCAGTCCTGCGCCAACTGTCACCTGGATGGCGGCCGCAAGGAGCACTCCGCGCCACTCTGGGGGGCCTATCCCCTGTATCCGGCGTTCCGGGGGAAGAATCAGAAAGTGAACACCTTCCAGGATCGGATAAAGGGCTGCTTCACCTATTCCATGAACGCGCAGGCATCGCCCTCCGGCGGGCCTCCACCACTTGGCAGCGACGTCTATGTAGACCTGGAGTCCTACGCCTTCTGGCTCGCCGATGGCGTGCCCACGGGCGCAAAGGTTCCCGGCGCCGGTTATCCCAAGGTGGCAAAAACCGAACTCGGCTATGACTATGAGCGCGGTGAGGAGGTTTTCACAGCGAACTGCGCGCTCTGCCATGGTGATGATGGTCAAGGCCGCCGTGAAGCTGACGGTCGTTTACGCTTCCCGCCGCTGTGGGGAGCCGAAGCCTACAACTGGGGCGCCGGCATGTCGCGTATCAACACCGCAGCGGCGTTCATCAAGGCGAACATGCCGCTGAGCAAGCCCAACAGCCTGACGGATCAGGAGGCCTGGGACGTCGCGGCGTATATCAGCAGCTTTGAGCGGCCCAAGGATCCCCGGCAGACGGGCACCGTGGAGGAGAATCGCGCCAGGTACCATGATGGTGATGATATTTACTATGGCCAGGAAGTGCGCGGCAAGATTCTCGGAGCCGGTGTCAGCCGCGAACAAACTTCCGCTGCCAGCGCCCAGTAGTCGGGTTTTCTGATGGCAAAACCCGCCCCCCTGGATCTGGCCAGCATTCGGCGCGCCCAAAGACTGGTCGTCTCCATTGAAGGCATGTGGTGCGCCGGCTGCGCAATGGCGGTCGAGCGCATCATTGCGCGAACCCCGGGCGTCACCTTTGCCAGTACCAGCTTTACCGGCGGTAGTGCGCTGGTCCGTTGGGAGCGCGAGGACTTCGATCCCCGGGAGATCTTCGAGCGCGTAGCCAAACTGGGCTATCGGGTTGCCCCGCTAATCGAAGTCGACGAGATGGAGCAGCGGATCGACGAACATGCCCGCAAGGTCTGGGTGCGGCTGGCCGTCGCCCTGTTCTTTGGCATGTGGAGCATGCTCGGTTCCATTATGCTCTATGTCGACCCGGTGATTGCCGGCTCTGCTGCCGGCGGGTGGATTGCCCTCGGCGCTGTCGTTGCCGCGCTGCCGGTGCTGACTTACTCGGCCTGGTCCTTCTACCATGCCGGCTGGCGCACCCTGAGGGCAGGGGTGCCGGGCATGGATGCGCTGATATCGTTCGGCGTACTGGCAGCAACTGGCCTCTCGGTCTGGCAGCTTAGCCGTGGCAGCACCGATATCTATATCGATACCGCCACCATGCTGGTGACCTTTCTGCTCTGTGGGCGGTTGATCGAGCTCCATGCCCGGCGCCGCAACTCGGCTGCTGTCAGTGCATTGCGCCAGGCGGTACCGGAAACGGCGCGGCGCCTGCAGGCGGACGGCAGCAGCGAAGAGGTTCGGGCCGCTGATCTTAATCCGGGCGACCGGGTGCTGATCCGTGCCGGCGAGCGTATTGCCGTGGATGGCGTTGTCCTCGACGGCGAGAGCGAAATCGATCGCGCCCTGGTGACGGGACAGTCCCGGCCCTTGCCGATCGTGCCTGGCGCCACCGTGGAAGCCGGGAGTATAAACCTGTCCTGTCAGCTCACTGTCCGGGTCAATGTCGCCTATGGCGGCCGGCTCATCGACCGGATCGGTGTTCGCATGCTCGAACTGTCCGGCGCCAAGAGTACCGTGGCGCTGCAAGCCGAGCGCTTTGCCCGGTGGGTGTTGCCCACGGCACTGCTGCTCGCAATCGCAGCGTTTGCCTATGGCTATGGCACCACCGGCGATGTCTCGGACGCCGCCTTGCGCGCGCTCTCTGTGCTGGTAGCTGCCTGCCCATGTGCCGTGGGGCTGGCCCTGCCGCTTGCCTACGCAACAGCCACCGGAACGGCGGCGCGGCAGGGCATCATGTTTCGCGACCCTGCCTCCCTGGAAGCATTGGCTGGCGCCCGGGAGTTCCTGTTTGACAAGACCGGGACCCTGACGTCTGGTGAGTTGCAGGTGGTGGACATTGTCAGTGATCGCGCCTCCCGCCAGCGCATCTTGCAGCTGGCGGCGCAGGCAGAAACGGGCATAGCCCATCCCATTGCCGATGCCATCAGCCACGCGGCCGAAGACGAAAACGCTGCGGTAGCTGCCAATACCCAGCATGAGGAAGCAGGCCATACCCATCGTCACGCCCGCGGCTCGGTCTGGCAGGACGCCAACGGGGCGCACACGATCATGATCGGTGCACCGAACTGGTTACGGGAGCAGGGTGTGGGGATTCCCGCAGAGAGCAGAGCGTCTTTGCTGGGCACCACCCGGGTGGACCTGGCCCACAATGGCAGTTGGCTGGGACCAATCCTGTTGCGCGACACGCTTCGCCCCGAAGCCCGCCGCGCCATTGAAACCCTCCGGGATGCCGGCCTGACACTGGCTCTGGCAACGGGCGATCAGTTGGACGCGGCGACCGCTTTTGCCTCTGCGGTCGGCCTGGATCCGGAGCGAGTACACGCGGGATGCCTTCCGGAAGACAAGGTCGTGCACCTTGGCAAGGCCGGGAAGCCGGTGGTTTTTGTCGGCGATGGCGTCAACGATGCGCTCGCGCTGGCGGCGGATTGTGGCGTCGCGGTACAGGGCGCCTCGGCCCCCGCGGTCGCCACGGCAGGCGTGGTCATCGCCAGCGGGGGGGTCTCGGGTGTCATCTGTGCCTGGCGCCTGTCGCGTCGGACTCTGGGTATAGTCCGGCAGAATCTGGCCTTCTCGATCGTCTATAACGTCGCCATACTGACCTTCGCCGCCACCGGCACGATTCCTCCCACCGCCGCTGCCCTGGCAATGCTGGCGAGCAGCCTGAGTGTCGTCGCCAATAGCGCAAGGCTCTCCCGCCCCTTGAGGGATGCCTCTTTTAGCAGTTAGCTCGTAACCCTATCGGTTGGCAGGCCCCCCGTACTGGTTTACCATCCTGAGCATGAAATTTGTCATTATTTATTCCTTAGATCCACTGTCATTGGTCTGCTGCGCCAACCCTCAGCCCGGTGAGTTGTTTGCGCCAATCAATGAGAGAGCCTGATGCCGCCGCGTAAACGCTTCCGTGAGTACCTGATTTCCCTGCGCCGGGGGCTGCGTGTGCTGGCAGCGCCGGTAAAAGGCGACAGTGGCCGGGGCGGGTTATTCATCCACCCATATTGCGGCTATGGGTCGAGAAATCGTGTGTTCCTGATGGGGCGGGTGTTCCATCAACCAGGGTTCGGGTCATCCATGCGTGAAGACCGGCTGAAACGCGATCTGGTGGACCTGCTCCGCCGGCTGCTGCGCAAGCCCATTGTAGGTGCGCAGGTGCGGGTAAAGTACAAGGACACCACGACAGTTGTAGTGACGGACCGGCACGGCTTCTTTCGGGTCGATATGAAGCTCGGGGCCATGCCCTCCGACGTAACCTGGCACTCCGTTGAGCTGTCTTTGGACAACCCTGCCGATGAGCGTGCTACAACCACGGGTGAGTTCTTTACGCCCACCCATACCGCTACTTATGGCGTTATCAGTGATATCGACGATACTGTCGTATACACCGGTGTCGCCAATACCGCGAAGATGATGTGGCGACTGTTTGCCCAGGGCTCGGATAGCCGGGTGCTGTTCCCCGGGGTGCCCGAACTGTATCAGGGGTTTTACCAGGGTCGCAGTGGTGAGGATGGCAATCCGCTTGTGTATGTGTCCCGTGCGCCCTGGAGCATCTACCAGGTGCTGGTGGCGCTGTTCCGGATGCACCGGATCCCGAATGGCCCCATTCTGATTCTGCGGGAATGGGGCATGAAGCGTGGCAGCGTCCTGCCCAGACGGGCCCGCGACCACAAACAGGATGCCATCCGTCACGTCCTCGATCTGTATCACACCCTGCCGTTCATACTGGTGGGGGACTCCGGACAGCATGATCCCGAGATTTATACCCGTATTCTCCGGGAGAACCCCGGGCGTATCCTTGCCATCTATATCCGTGATGTCAGCCACGATCCGGCCCGCTCCGAAGCAATAGCAAACCTGGCTCGAGAGGCCGGGATTGATTTTGACGTGATTAGTACAGCGGATAGCGTTCATATGGCTGAGCATGCGGCGGAACAGGGGTTGATCCAGGAGCAGGCCGTGGAGGCTGTGCGGCGTGGTGGAGGGGTGTTTAGAGGATTCCGATGACTTTTCTGCTTACATTACTCCTTCTGGCGGGGTCGGCGCTTCTAGCCTGGCGGTTGCTGGATCACCGGGCTGAACGTAGGGCAATGGCTGAGCTTGTCTCCACGCAACCTTCGCGGCCTCCTCGCTTCTCCCCAGAGATGGTCGCCGAGCTGCCGGAACCCGCGCGCCGCTATTTTCTGTACACCATCGAGTCCGGCACATCACTTTACCCGGTGGCCAGCATCACAATGGCCGGGCGGTTTGGCATGGGTACCAAGGAAACTCCCAACTATCTGGACTTCCGTGCCATGCAGACCCTCGCAATGCCTACCGGGTTCGTGTGGAAAATGCATGCGAATCGTGGTTTGCTGAGACTGTCTGGTTCTGACAGCCAACGCTGGACCCGGTTCTGGCTGATGGGGCTACTGCCAATCGCCCGCGGGGGCAACGACCCCGACCACGCCCGCTCGGCGTTTGGTCGCTATGTGGCCGAAGCCGTGTTCTGGACGCCTGCGGCGGTAGTGCCTGGTCCCGGTATTGTCTGGGAGGGTGTGGGTACCGATTGCGCACGAGTCACCGTAACGTATCGGGGCCTGTCACAATCGGTGGACGTGACCGTCGCGGCAGATGGTCAACCGACACGAGTACGGTTTGAACGATGGAGCAATGCCAATCCTGAGAAGCAGTACGGGCTGCAACCTTTCGGCGGGTATCTCTCCGGATTCCGCTCGTTTGCGGGGTTTCGCCTGCCCACGCAGGTGGAAGCGGGCAATCATTTTGGTACCGATCAGTACTTTCCATTTTTCGTGGCGGAGGTAACCGCTGTAGAGTTTCCCGTTGATAGCTCTTGCCAAGGCCTCGATTAGCGGCGCGTACAGGTCAGATTTCCGCGGTTGGATTTAGGTCAGAGGGAGGGCCTGATGTCCTGGATGGTGATGCTCACGCAGATTCTTCTACCGGTGGCGCTGCTGGGCTGGATCGCGTTTTATCCGGCAGCGGGCTGGCTTGCATGGGGGCTCCAGGTGATCTCGGTCACGGCGGTGCTGCTAGGTATCGGCCTTGCTGCCCTGTGGACCATGCCTCCTTATTGGACGCCTCTTGTCTACGGCCTGGTGTTTGTGGTTATCATCGTCACTCATTTCGTCCGGCGGGTGCACCCAGGCCCGGGATTATGGCGCACTTCAGCTACGAATACGGTTTTGATCCTGATCGTAGCAGCCTTGGGTCTGCTGGGCGGGCACCTTACCTGGCAGGCAATGAAGGGGCGGATGCTGCCGGATGATGAAGTGGTCAATATCGCTCCTCCTTTCGCCCCGGGGCACTATCTTGTCGCCCATGGCGGAAGCACGCCCATGGTCAATGTACATCTCAAGACCCTGGATCAAACAGTCGAGCGTTATCGGCCCTGGCTTGGCCAGAGCAAGGCTCTGGACATCTTCCGGATTACCCGTATGGGGCTTCACAAGGAAGGCTGGCAGCCAACGGACCCCGGAAAATACGAGACCTTTGGCGCGCCGGTTATCGCCCCTTGCTCGGGTGAGGTCGCGCTGGTGGTGGATGGCATAGCGGATATGCCAGTTCCAGACATGGATCGCGATCATATGGCTGGTAACTATGTCGCCATCGACTGTGGTAATTTTTTCGTCATCCTTGCGCATTTGCGCCAGGGCAGTATCGCCGTCGCCACCTCGGACATGGTAGAAACCGGAGATATACTGGCCCGGATGGGTAACTCGGGAAACAGCTCAGAACCGCACCTGCACGTGCATGCCCAGCAGGGGCTACCAGAAGACGCTCCCCTGAGTGGCAAGCCCCTGTGGCTCACCATCAATGATCAGTTTCTCGTACGCAATGACCGACTCCATGTTTTCTAGCATGGCCTGGCTTGCGCCCATCGCTCATATATCGACAGGAGCCTGAATGCCTTACCAATTTGACGACCTGAGAAACGCCTGCCAGTCGGAATGGCGCGCCTACATTGAACACAGTTTTGTGCGCCAGCTCGGAGACGGGTCATTGGCTCCGGAAGCGTTCCAGCATTATCTGAAGCAGGATTATCTGTTCCTGATCCAGTTCGCCCGCGCCTTCGCCCTGGCTGCCTACAAGAGCGCCAATTTATCCGATCTGCGGCAGGCCAAAGAGGGGTTGCAGGCCATTGTGGATGTGGAGCTGGACCTGCACGTCAGTTACTGCAAGGAATGGGGTATATCAGAGGAGGAGCTGGCCCGCCTGCCGGAAGCCCGCGCTACTATTGCCTACACCCGCTACGTGCTCGACACCGGCAACCGGGGCGACCTGCTCGATCTTCATGTGGCGCTTTCACCCTGCATGGTGGGCTACGGCGAGATTGCCAACTGGCTGAACAACCGCGCGGAGACAATCCGGGGCGACCAGAACCCCTACGATGCCTGGATCACAATGTACGAGAGCGATGAATTCCAGCAGGCCATGGCGGCGGAAATAGGCTGGCTGAATGAACGGCTGGCCGATGTTTCCCCCGCGCGGTACGAGCAGCTTACTCGTATCTTCAGGGATGCCACCCGATTGGAGATTGATTTCTGGGAAATGGGGTTGAAGCAGAGTGATTGAAAGAATGACTTGAAGAGTGTTCTGAAGAGTGTCCTGAAGAGTGACTGAAGACGAACGCCCGCAAAAACTGGATAATGGCCGCCATTGAAGGCCATGGCGCGCCAAATTCTTTAATCCGGGTACTCTTGTAATGGAAATCAACGTCAACTTTCTCGACAACCTCAGGCTTGAAGCCAAGTTTGATGATTTCACCGTTGTGACCGATCAGCCCATTCGCTACAAGGGCGACGGTTCCGCCCCCAGCCCTTTTGATTATTTTCTGGCCTCATCGGCCCTGTGTGCAGCCTATTTTGTGCGGGTGTACTGCCTGGCGCGGGACATTCCCACTGAGAACATCCGCCTGTCCCAGAACAACATCGTGGACCCGGAAAACCGCTACAACCAGATCTTCAAGATTCAGGTGGAACTGCCGGAAGACATTTCCGACAAGGACCGGCAGGGTATTCTGCGTTCGATCGATCGGTGTACGGTCAAGAAGGTGGTACAAACCGGACCGACCTTTGAAATCGAACCCGTAGCAAGCCTGGATGCCGATGCCCAGGCTTTGCTGATGACCCAGCCAGAAGGTAGTACTCAAACCTTTATTGAAGGCAAGGACCTGCCCCTGGAGCAGACCATCTCCAACATGACCCGCATCCTCCAGGACCTGGGCATGAAGATCGAGATCGCGTCCTGGCGCAACATTGTGCCCCACGTATGGTCCCTGCACATTCGCGATGCCGCTTCCCCCATGTGTTTCACCAACGGTAAGGGTTCGACCAAGGAAAGCGCACTGTGTTCGGCGCTGGGTGAGTTCATCGAGCGGCTGAACTGCAACTTCTTCTACAACGATCAGTTTTTCGGGGAAGACATCGCCAACCGCGAGTTCGTCCATTATCCGAACGAGAAATGGTTCAAGCCCGGGCCTGACGACGAACTGCCCGAAGGCATTCTGGACGACCACTGTCTGGCGATCTACAACCCGGAGGGCGAGCTGTTCGCCTCCAATCTGATCGACACCAACTCCGGCAAGACCGAGCGCGGCATAGTTTCCCTGCCCTTCGTGCGCCAGTCCGACGGCGAAGTCGTGTACTTCCCCTCCAACCTGATCGAGAACCTGTTCCTCAGCAACGGCATGAGTGCGGGCAACACCTTGCAGGAGGCCCAGGTTCAATGCCTGTCGGAAATCTTCGAGCGGGCGGTGAAAAAGCAGATCATCGAGGAAGAGCTGGCCCTGCCGGACGTGCCTCAGCATGTGTTGGAAAAATATCCGAACATCCTGGAAGGGGTGCAGGCGCTGGAAGCCCAGGGTTTTCCGACCCTGGTCAAGGATGCCTCTCTGGGTGGCCAGTTCCCGGTGATGTGCGTCACCTTGATGAACCCGCGAACCGGCGGCGTATTTGCTTCCTTTGGCGCCCACCCCAGCCTGGAAGTGGCGCTGGAGCGCAGCCTGACCGAACTGCTGCAGGGCCGCAGCTTTGAAGGCCTGAACGATGTGCCACCGCCCACCTTCAACAGTCTGGCAGTGACCGAGCCCAACAACTTTGTGGAACACTTCATTGATTCCACCGGCGTGGTGTCCTGGCGCTTCTTCAGTGCCAGATCCGATTACGATTTCTGCGAATGGGATTTCTCCGGCACCAACGAGGAAGAGGCGGCTGGCCTGTTCAATATCCTGAAAGAGCTGGGTAAGGAATCCTACGTGGCTGTTTACGAGGAACTGGGCGCACCGGTGTGCCGCATTCTGGTACCGGGCTATTCAGAGATTTACCCGGCCGATGACCTGGTCTGGGACAACACCAACAAGGCCCTGGACTACCGCGAAGCAATCCTCAATCTCCACACCCTGGACGATGAGGAACTGGCCAATCTGGTGGAGCACCTGGAAGAGAGCCAGATCGACGATTATACCGACATCATTACCCTGATCGGCATCGAGTTCGATGAAAATACGGTATGGGGCCAGCTAACGATTCTTGAGCTGAAATTGTTGATTAACCTTGCCTTGCAGCAGCATGAAGAGGCCCTGGAACGAGTCGAGGCTTTTCTGCAGTTCAATGACAACACGGTGGAGCGCAACCTGTTCTATCGAGCGGCGAACGCGGTGCTGGAAATCACCCTGGACGATGAGCTGGAGCTGAGCGACTACCTGGTTAACCTCAGACGTATGTTTGGTGAACAGACCATGGATGCCGTGGTTGGCTCAGTGGATGGCTCGGTTCGATTCCACGGCCTGACCCCGACCAACATGCAACTGGACGGCCTCGACAAACATCACCGCCTGATCGAAAGCTACAAAAAACTGCACGCAGCCCGTGCCACTATTGCAACTGACTGACCTTCAGTATGCCCTGGTGACCTATCGGGGCTTTCGCGAAGGCCAGAAGCGGGCAATGGCAGGCTTCACACTTATGCCATGAACCAGGATCGACAACGCCACCACGACCAGGACCAGGTGAATCAATTCCAGCGCTATATCCTCTGGTAGCCCGTGCTGGATGGCGTACATCAGATAGTACAGCGACCCGATACCCCGAACCCCGAACCAGCCTGCCAGGTTACGCAGGCGCATGGGCGCCTTGCTTCCCAGCAAGCCGAGGTGAACGCTGACCGGGCGGGCGACGAAGAACAGGAAAGCCGCGAAGCCCACGGCCCGCCAACTCCAGGAATCCCAGAACAACGAACCGCCGATCATCAGAACAAGCAAAATTTCAGCCAGCCGTTCAAGGTGTTCGTTGAACACCAGAGAGCTTTGGTGGATATGGGCGAACGGTTGGGGTTCATCTCCCGGTTGCGCCTTCCCAGAGGTCGCACCCGAGTAATTCTGTTTGAGACCGGTCATCCTCAGCTCAGTATGCCTCAGAGCGACAGCCGCGCTGAAAACCGCCAGAAAACCCCAGGCCTCCACTAATAAGCTGGTGCCGTAAGCAAAGGCAATAAGTCCGAGACCCAGAAAACTCTCCAGAAACTCAGTGCCGGAAAATGTCTTCCGCATTTTCTGGACTAACCAGCCCACGCCACAGCCGGCCAGAATACCGATACCAATCCCTGCACCACTGGCCCACACCACATCCACGAGCATCCAGCGCCAGCCCGAGTCACCAAGATCGTGCAAGCCCAGCAACCCCAGGCCGAGCATCACGAAGGGGAATGCGCTGCCGTCATTCATGCCGGCCTCGCAGGTAAGTCCAAACCGTAACTGGTCATTGTCATCGGCATGGCGAACCTGTACCTCGGTGGCCAGTACCGGGTCGGTAGGCGCCACCACGGCACCGAGCAACACTGCGGCACCCAAAGGAAGTGCGAGCCAGTAGTAGCCAAAGAGCGTCACCAGGCCCACGGTCAACGTCATGGAAATAACCGCCAGTTGCAGGGGGTTCCGCCAGAGTTTGAACGTAACCGGGGCCGGCATCTTCACCCCGGCACAGTACAGCGAAATCAGTACCGCAATTTCAGTCAGCAGCTCCATCAACGCCGACTCTTGCAGCGGATTAAAATGAAACAGGTTAAAACCCATAGGCCCCAGAACCACTCCGATAAGCAGATACAAGATGGCCGAGGTGGCGGGCACGGTTTTGATAAAGGCGGCGGTAAAGCCCACGATCAATAACAATGAGCCCAGCAAAATAAACCAGGTAGCGGTGGTCATAGCGACTCTGTAATTGATTGTGTTTTCGGGGAGATGCAATGTTTTGAACGTCTTACGATGCACTCTTTACCGCGTCTTTGCCAGCCAAGCGTATAGACTGTTGAGGATGACTCAAGCAATCAGCAGGAGCAGGCGATGTCGAACAACCTTGGAATCACGGAGCGGGTAGAGGAAATCAAACGGATGTCGCCGGTTGATGCGGCCGACTCGTTGGCAAAGTTGGCGCCGGACGATATCCAGTTTGTGCTTTCACGGCTGCCTCATGATCAGGCGATGGAGGTGGCTTCCCATCTGGCGGAGTCGGTCGGGGCGGACGATCTGGCCACCAAAACCGTCCTTTCCGGGGTCGAAGAAACTGTTGGTGAGCTGATGACCCCGGCGCCGGCCATTCTTCCGGCAACCTATACCGTGGCCGAAGCCCTGGCGTTTCTGGTCAAAAGCTCGGACCTGTCGGAGATCAGCTATATCTTTGCCACCGAGGCTGATCGCCTGGTTGGCGTGGTAGGTATGCGTGATCTGATTCTTGCCAAACCCTCCGAGTCCCTGGCGGAAATCATGAGCAAGAATCCGTTTGCCTTTGGCACCGACACATCTATCCAGGAAGCGGTTGGTGAAGTGCTCTATCGCCATTACCCTTTGTACCCGGTTGTTGACGACGCTCACCACGTGGTTGGTGTGGTGCAAGGCTGGAAGCTGTACGAACGCATTGCTTCGGAACTCAGTGGCCAGGCGGGCGCCCAGTATGGTGTCGATAAGGAAGAGCAGGTCAGCACCTCGGTCCTGAAGTCATTCCGGATGCGGCACCCCTGGTTGCAGGTTAATCTGGTGACGGCCTTTGCTGCCGCTTTTGTGGTGGGCACGTTTGAAGACACCATTACCCAGATTGTAGCCTTGGCGGCGTTCCTGCCGGTTCTTGCTGGCCAGAGTGGCAATACTGGCTGCCAGGCCCTGGCCATAACTCTCCGGGGTATGACGCTTGGCCAGTTGCGGGACTACCCGGTCAGAAAGCTGTTACGCAAGGAAATACTGCTGGGGGCTCTCAACGGCGCCGTTGTTGGCCTTATTGCAGGTGCCGCCATGTTCGCCTATGCCACGATGACGGATTCGGTCGAGCCCCTGCTCCTGGGTCTGGTGATCCTGATTGCCATGATCGGTTCCTGCGTTGGCAGTGGTGTATTCGGGGTGCTGGTTCCGTTGACGTTGAAGCGTTTCGGCGCGGATCCGGCAACCGCCAGCAGTATTTTCCTGACCACCTTCACCGACATCCTTGGTATGGGGCTGATGCTGTTTCTGGCGACGGCATTGGTTCTGTAACCTTCGTCCTACCCAAGACAGGTTCTTACTCCAGCAATGCCACCGATTTGATCAGGGCAAAGAGATGTTGCCCTGGCGCCAGGCCGAGCTGTTTGACCGCCCGGGGTGTCACTTCTGCCAGCAGCAGTTGCTGATTGGCGGTGCGGCAGGCCACTACGATGCGGTTGTTATGGGGCGGGTCGATGCGCTCTATGGTCACCAGCAGATGGTTCTGGATGCTGATGCGGTGCGGGTCGTCCAGGGACAGGCTGACATCCCGTGCGAGAATGCGCAGCCTCAAGGTTCGCTGATCGGCGGTTTGCTGATTTTGGGATGGCTGACGTCGAGATTGATCGAAGTCTGGCACCCATAGCTGTGTACCGGGTGAGCCGAACAGTCGTAAGCCATCTTCTACCGTTTCTCCGAGGCATCCCTCCAATACCGACACAGCGCCAGCGTCATCAAACAGTGGGGAGTGGGGCCGGGCCAGGGCGTGGCGTAGCGACTCGGTGAGCTGGATCTGGCCCTCGTGCATAAACGCCACCCAATCCGCCAGGCGCTCAACTTCGTCCGGGGCATGGCTGACCATGATGATCGGCACTTCCGACTCAGTCGCCATGCGTGACAAAAACGGCATGATTTCCCGTTTGGTTTGCGTGTCGAGTGCCGCTAGCGGTTCGTCGAGCAACAGCAGCTGGGGGCTGATGAGCAGTGCCCGACCCAAGGACACGCGCTGGCGCTGGCCGCCTGATAACTGATCGATTCGCCGCTCCAGTAAATCATCAATGCCCAGCATGGCGGTAACCTCGGGCGGGTGCAGGCGGCGCAGCGGCTCGGGCGTGCGCCGGTAGCCGTAGAGCAGGTTTTCCCTTACCGACAAATGCGGCAGCAGGCTGTGTTCCTGGAACACCAGACCAATACGCCGTTTGTGCAGTGGTATGAAATTCCTGCCCTGCTGCCAGTGCTGGTCACCGAATCGCACGGCTGCACCTTGAATTCGCTCAAGGCCGGCGATGATTCGCAGCAGCGTGGTCTTGCCGCAGCCGGAGCGGCCAAACAGTGCGGTGACGCCTTTGAGCGGGAGCTCGCTATCCACCTTGAGTTCAAAATCTTCGCCGTAGCTCAGGCGCGCTCGGATATACAACGTCATAGCTTGGCCACTGCAAAGCGTCGGTTGATGCTGTAGACCACAAACAGGGTGGCAAAGGCGAAGACCAGCAGCATCAACGAGAGGCTGTGGGCGGCGTCGTAGTTCATTGCTTCGGCATGGTCGTAGATCAGCACAGACAGCACCTTGGTCTCACCGGGAATGCTGCCGCCGAGCATCAGAATGACGCCGAATTCGCCCAGGGTATGGGCGAAAGTCAGGGTGGCCGCCACCAGAAAACCGCCCCGGGTAAGCGGAAAAATGACGGTGCGAAAACGATCGACAACGCCGGCACCCAAGCTGCTGGCCACCTCCACCGGCCGTCGGCCGAGGTTGCGGAAGGCTTCGGTCAGTGGCTGCACTGCAAACGGCATGGAGTAGAGTACCGAGGCGACGAGAATGCCCTCAAAGGAGAAGGCCAGGTGGTGAAGGCCAAGATTCTGCAGGGTTTCACCCACCACACCCCGTGGGCCCAGAACAATAAGCAGGTAGAAGCCGAGAACGGTGGGGGGTAGCACTAATGGCAGGGCAACAACCGCCTGAATTATCACCCGAACGGTGGAACGCCCCTGCGCCAGCCACCAGGCCAGAGGCGTTGCCAGGGTCAACAGGATCAATGTGGTATAAAGACAGAGCCGGAAGGTCACACTGATTGCTTGCCATTCCGCTGGTCCGAGTGCGGCCATCAGTCAGGCCCCATGACGAAACCGTAACGGGTCATGATGTCGTGGGCCTCTTCGCTGGCCATATAGTCGGCGAACGCCCGGGCTTGCGGTTTGTTCCCGCCATGCCGGGTGACGACGTAGCCTTGAGTCAGTGGATTATGCAGGCCATCGTCGATCAGGTGGTGGCGGTGTTTTGCCAGCTCGGGGAACCTGGCCAGTGACAGGGCGATGATGCCGACTTGCGCCGCCCCTGACTGGGCCATCTGTGCCGTATGCGCGATGTTCTCACCGAAGACCAGTTTGTCCTGCACCGCGTTCCAGACCCCCGCAGACTGCAAAGCTTCTTTCGCGCGCAGCCCGTATGGAGCATGAGATGGCTGGGCAATAGCGATCCGTCGGATGGTCTCGGAAGTAAGGTCCTCAAGGGTCAGGCTGGCAGCCGCAAGGGTATTGCTCCAGATAACGATACGGCCAATGGCATAGACCGCGGGCTCGGTTGCAGTCAGCCCTTGGGCCTTGAGTTTCTCCGGGTAGCTGATGTCGGCGGAAAAAAAGAGGTCATAGGGCGCGCCATTGATGATTTGTGTTGTCATCTTGCCGGAAGAGCCGTAAATGACCTCAATATCGACATCGGGGTGCTCCTGACGATACATCCCGATAATATCATCGAGTGCGTAACGCAGATCGGAGGCCGCGGCGAGACGCACCGGTTCGCTGGCATGCAGTGACGACGCCATCAGCAGCGGGGCGAGTGCGGTGAGTATCCGGCCTCTCTTTGTAAAGACAGTCGCGGAAAATATTGCAGAAAACGAGGCGAAAATGGACCAGACCCCTACCGACAATCCGCTCACTCTGAAATTGGGCGGCGAAGAACTTGTTATCCGGCGCCGGTATGAAGTGCTCAGCATCATCAATGATTTCTTTATCGCGCTCTGGTTTCTGGGTGGCAGCATACTGTTTTTATATCCCAGTCTGGAAAAAGCGGCCATCTGGTTATTTATCATCGGCAGCTTCCAATTCCTGATCCGGCCGACTATACGGTTAGTCAGCCATATGCATGTTAAGAGGATACCGGCCAGTAACTGGGAGCACTAGACATGATGTTTTGACCTGCCCGTCCTCAACGCACGTGGGTTATTGTTGAGGACGGAAAGAAACCAACAGCAGAGCCACCTTGAGGAGGGCAGGTCATGAATGAGTTTAAACCAGAAGCGCCCCGAAGGTTCAGCGATTGCTGGCGGTCTGCTTAAGTGATGACGGAGATCAGGTCAATGAAGACAATGAGCCATGAACAACTGGATGCCGTCCTCGAGACTATCCCCGATGTCCGCGATGGTCTGACGCGCACGGAGCGGATTATTCTGTACGTGCTGGATAAAACCCAGCGGGAAAGAGCAGGGCGTAACGTTCCGACAGTCATGCTCTATGGGCGGGTGCTGGAGTATGTGAACCTCAGTGAGGCTGAGTTCCATGTTTATCTGGACCGGCTGGGAGTGAGGGGAGATGGCCGTTAATATGCAAAGCCCAAGGGAGAGTACCAATTAATAACATTCGCCAGTTCTGGCTTGAGGTTCGTTCCAGCTTTTGGTTCCTTCCAACACTCCTGGTGCTGAGTGCCGTCATTCTCGCCGTGATCCTGGTCGAGGCAGAGGGATGGCTTTCGTCAGACTTACTGGAGGAATGGCCCCGGGTTTTCGGAGCCGGGGCCGACAGTGCGCGTGGTCTGCTGACCACGATTGCCACAACGATGATCACGGTTGCCGGCGTGGTCTTCTCAAGCACCCTGGTTGCCCTTTCTCTTGCTTCCAGCCAGTACTCGCCCCGGGTTCTGCGCAACTTCATGAGCGACAAAGGAACGCAATCGGTCCTTGGGGCATTCGTGGGAATTTTCGCCTATTGTCTGGTGGTGCTGAGGTCGATTCGTGGCCGCGAGGATGGGGATTTTGTGCCCTCTCTGGCGGTTCTGGGCGGGCTGATGCTGGGTTTTGTCGGCATTGCTGTGCTGATTTATTTCATTCATCACATTGCGCGCGCCATCCAGGCAAACACTATCCTGGCGGAGGTCTCCGCCGACACTATCGAGGCAATTGATAACTTATACCCAGAGAGCGCCGGTGCAAATGGTCCCTTGACAGGGCCCGCGTGGATGGAAGCAACCCAGTGCTGGTATCCGGTTTTAGCTGATAAAACAGGATACCTCCAGAGCACGGATGCCGACGCCCTGCTGGCCTTCGCAAGCGAACGCGAGACGATTGTGCGCATGGAGCGAATGGTCGGCCAATTCGTCATCGAAGGGGTGCCGGTGCTGTCTCTGCTCGGCAGGTCTCCCACGGACGACGACTATCGTGCGCTAGCATGGTTGTATGCGGTAGGCCGCCAACGCACCGTGGAGCAGGATGCGGCCTTCGGGATTCGCCAACTGGTGGACGTAGCACTGATCGCGCTATCGCCGGGGGTCAACGATACGACAACGGCCGTCATGTGTATCGACCATCTGACGGCGATCCTGATTCGCCTGACAGGTCGTAACATCGAGTGCAGTTTTCGTAGTAAAGACGGTGAGGTTCGGCTACTGACTCCCGGCCCTACTTATGCCGATCTGATCAGCGATTCGTTTGATCAGATCCGCCAGAACGCTTCGGCAAATGTGGCGGTTCTTGAGGGTTTGCTGGCTTCTCTCGAGCTGCTGGCAAGCGGAACGACGGACATCGCGCGGCGACGAGTGTTGCTGGAACACGCGCAAGCGCTGGCCGAACTGGGGCAAGCAAGCATCCCGGATCGCCGCGACCGACAGCGCGTTGAAGACAGGTCAGCCCGCCTGACCGCGATGCTGCGAATGAATACCCTTGAAGATGCCGACGTTGGAACACCCTGACCGGTTTGCCCAGGGGCGGCTGCTTGTCAGGCAATAAAAAAAGTCGCATTATTTTAAATTAACCCGCGTTGCGGGCGCTTTTCCTGTGGCTGCTGTAGCGGTAGGGACAGGGGTGGCAACTCCGCCAGTGTTTTCCCCGATTTTTCTTCTGCGTGTCGATTCCAGGTGTCGTCGTCCGACTTCAGGGTGTGGATGGCTCTTTCCTTATTTGAACGATTTCAATAAAGAGGTGCGTTTATGCGAAGGCAACTCCTCTTGGTTCTCATGGGAATAGTGATTGCTATACCCGTCGTTCTGGCCATTATCGGCACCAAGTTTTTCCAGTTCCAGGCCATGGCGGAAGCGGGCGCGCATTTCCAGATGCCGCCGGAGCCGGTCAACGTGTTGGCCGCACGCGAGGAACGCTGGCAGCCGAGGGTGTCGTCGGTGGGGTCTGTGGCGGCAATCAAAGGCACGGTGCTGAGTACGGAGACAGATGGTGTGGTGCGTGCAATCAACTTTCAGCCCGGCTCTGTAGTGGCTGAAGGTGACGTGCTGGTGCAGCTGGACACCGAGGTTGAACAAGCGCAACTGGACGCTGCCAAGGTGGATGCACAATGGGCACAGCTTGCCTACCGACGCGCCCGGGACCTTAGTAAAACCCGGAACATTGCGGCGGTGGAGCTGGACTCGGCAGCCAACAGCGTAAAACAGACCGAAGCTCAGCTTCGTTACCTCAAGGCTGAGATGAATCGCAAAACGGTGCGGGCGCCGTTCGAAGGCCGGCTCGGGGTCGTGCGCATCAGTGTCGGGCGGTTCCTTGCCAAAGGCAGTCCGGTGGTCTCCCTGCAGTCCCTGGATCCGGTTTTTGTGAACTTTTCGCTACCCCAGAAACATCTGGGAGAGCTGAAGGCTGGATTAGTGGTGGAGGTACAGGCGGACGCCTACCCAGAACAATCCTTCATCGGCGTCATTACCGCGCTGGATCCGGATATAGACCTTGAAACCCGAAATGTGAGGGTGCAAGCCACCTTGCCCAATCCGGACGGCCAGCTTCGGCCCGGCATGTTTGTGTCCTTGGATGTGGTCCTCGAGCGTGCCCGGCAGGCGGTGATGATCCCTGCGACTGCGGTGCAGTACGGCCCTCGCGGTAGCACTGTTTTTGTCGTGGAAGAAGAACCGGTGCAAGAACAGGTGGAGGGACAGGTGGGAGAGCAGGTCAAAGGAAACGACGGGGAACAGCACCTGGTGGTTCGTCAGCAACCGGTCACTCTCGGTGCTCGCCGGGGTGATTTCGTGGTGGTGACCGACGGTTTGAGTGGTGGCGAGCAAGTGGTCTCCAGTGGGGTGTTCAAACTCCGGCCCGGTATGGCGGTGGTAATTGATAACAGCCTGGCACCGGAATTCAGCCTGGCACCCAACCCAAGGAACACGTGAGACGGGGTTAAGCCTGCCCTCGGTTGTGGTGGATAACCATGAAAAACTTTACCGATGTTTTTGTCAGACGTCCCATCCTTGCCCTGGTGGTTAACGCCGTCATCATTATCGCCGGGTTGCAGGCCTGGAACTCTCTCAGTGTTCGCCAGTACCCGCTGAGTGAAAACGCCTCAGTGGTGGTGACCACGCCCTACATTGGCGCCAGTGCCGAAGTGGTCCGTGGTTTTGTGACCACCGCCATCGAGCGGGCTATTGCTTCCGCCGACGGGGTCGATTACGTGGAGTCCAAAAGCTTGCTGGGGCTATCGATGGTGACGGCGCGGCTGGAACTTAATTACGATTCCACCAAGGCCCTGGCGGACATCACCGCCAAGGTCAACGAGGTGCGTAACGACCTGCCTCCGCAGGCGGAGGCGCCCGCCATCAGCATCCAGTCGGCGGACTCGGAGTTTGCGGCGGCTTACCTGAGCTTCTCGTCAGACCGGCTATCCCAGAGTGAGATTACGGACTATCTGGTGCGCATGGTCCAGCCCAGGTTGTCGGCGCTGCCGGGTGTTCAGCGGGCCGATATCTTCGGTGCGCGGACCTTTGCCATGCGGGTCTGGCTAAACTCGGACAAGCTGGCTGCCATGGGCATCAGCCCTTCGGAGGTCCGTGCCGCGCTGGCCGCCAATAACTACCTGTCGGCGGTGGGTAGCACCAAGGGCACCTTCGAGCAGGTTTACCTTACCGCCAATACGGACCTCAATACGGTCAGTCAGTTCGAAGAGCTGGTGATCAAACGCCGGAATGACACCATCGTGCGCCTGCAGGATGTGGCGGAGATAGAGCTGGGGGCAGAGGACTACGATACGGAGGTCAGCTTCAACGGTCAGGCGGCGGTGTTTATGGGCATCTTCCCGCTGCCCAGCGCCAATACCATTGAGGTGGTGCAACGCGTGCGGGAGGATCTTGAGGGTATCAATCGCGATTTGCCCCTGGGTATGGAAGCCAGTATTGGCTATGACGCCTCCGAGTACATCAGCAGTGCGATTTCCGAGGTAGTGAGCACGCTTACGGAAACCCTGCTCATCGTCATCATCGTTATTTTCCTGTTTCTGGGCTCGGTGCGGTCGGTATTGGTGCCTGTGGTGGCCATTCCGGTGTCACTTATCGGGGCGATTTTCCTGATGCAGGTGTTCGGCTTCACCCTCAATCTGCTTACCCTTCTGGCGATTGTGCTGTCGGTGGGGCTGGTGGTGGATGACGCCATCGTGATGGTGGAAAACGTGGAACGCCATCTGCGGGAAGGCCGTACGCCCTTTGACGCGGCGAGGGTCGGGGCAAGAGAGCTGATCGGCCCGGTGATCACCATGACGGTCACTCTGGCGGCGGTCTATACCCCCATCGGTTTGCAGGGTGGCTTGACCGGGGCCCTGTTCCGGGAATTCGCCCTGACCCTGGCCGGAGCGGTAACGATATCCGGCATCGTGGCGCTGACCCTGTCCCCGATGATGAGCGCCAAACTGCTGCGCAGTGCTGAAAAAGAAGAGCGCGGGCTGACCGGCTGGATCAACCACCGTTTTGACCACTTGAGAGAAATTTACGGCCGCGTCCTCGATGGCACCCTGAAAGCCCGCCCTGCGGTTTACGCCGTGTGGGGGCTTTTGAGCCTGTTGATAGTGCCCATGTATATGTTCTCCCCCAAAGAACTGGCACCGCTGGAGGATCAGGGCTTCATGTTTGGCATCATCAACAATGCCGCCAATGCCTCTGCCGACCAGAAAATCCACTTTGCCCGTGCCGCCGAGCAGGCGTTTCTTTCTGCGCCGGAGCGTGACCTGACCTTTCAGATCCTGCTGTCCCCATCCGATCCGTTTGCGGCCGCCATGGGGGTAGGGGGATTCAGTGGCATGGTGGTAAAGCCCTGGGACCAACGGGCCCGTTCGATCGGTGAGATCGTGCCGGAGATGCAGGCAAAAATGTCCGCCATTCCCGGCCTGCAGATCTTTGTCGCGCAACCCCCGGCGTTACCGGGTGGTAGCAATTTCCCGGTGGAATTTGTGATTGCCTCCACCGCGGATCTGGAACAGATGCTGGGGTACGCTGAGCAGTTGCAAGCCAGAGCCATGGCAAGCGGAATATTCTATTTCCCACCGGAAATTGACCTGAAATACGATCAGCCCCAGTCCCGGATCGTGATCGATCACCAGAAGGTGGCAGCCCTGGGTCTTACCAATGCCCGGGTTGGCGCGGATCTGAGCGCGGCACTCGGGGGCGACTATGTCAACCGGTTCACCCTCTCCGGTCGCGCCTACAAGGTGATTGCGCAGTTATCGCGAGGGGAGCGGTTAAACCCGGACCAGTTGAAGAACATATATATAGCCGGCCCGGGCGCGGGTGAACTGCTTCCCCTCAGTTCCATCGCCACCATCGAGGACGGAACGGTGCCACGCTCACTGAATCGCTTTCAGCAACTTAATGCCATCAAACTCTCGGGTATGACGGCACAGATTGATGCCGGGCTCAGAGTAATGGAAGAAGCCGCGCAGGAAATCCTGCCACCGGGGTATACCATCAACTACACCGGGGAATCCCGCCAGTTGCGCTCGGAGGGGGGCAAGTTCCTGCCCGCTCTGGGTCTGGCTGTTCTGATGATCTTCATGGTGCTGACGGTACAGTTCAATTCCTTCCGCGACCCGTTCGTTATCCTGTTGGGCTCGGTGCCGCTGGCAATGTTCGGAGCCCTTATTTTCACCGTGATGAAAATGCCCAATCCGGACATGCCCTACTGGACAGACGGCTGGACCACCACCATGAATATCTATGCTCAGGTAGGACTTGTGACCCTGGTGGGGCTGATTGCCAAGAACGGCATTCTAATTGTGGAGTTTGCCAACAAGCTGCAGGAACGGGGTAAGGAAAAACTGATTGCCATCCGGGAAGCTGCTATGACTCGGCTAAGACCGGTGCTGATGACCTCCGTGGCGACGATTGCCGGCCACTTTCCGCTGGTGTTGGTGGACGGGCCGGGTGCCGCGGCTCGGAATTCCATTGGCCTGGTGCTGGTGGGTGGTATGGCGGTGGGCACCCTGTTTACGCTTTTTGTGGTGCCTTCCTTATACATGCTGATTGCACGATCTCATGGGGTCGTGCGGTCCGAGGCGGCAACTGGTGCGCCTGTGCCGGGTGTTTGAGGGAGGTGCCGCTGGAAACCGAGCAAAAACCGAGATAACTCTGCCCTGGACAGCATGGAATTGCACCATAACCAGGACGTGGCTGGTATCATCTCCGGCGCGGTCGATATAGATAAGATAAATCTGATCGGCGATTTTGACGAACCGGAATGGGTGGAGATGCCGCCCGGAGAATCATCATGGAGTTACGCCGCGGTGGCTGGGAAATGGCGGGTGCGTTTATAGCGGCCCTGGTGTTTGGTGCCGTGCTGGGCAGCGTGATTCAAACCCAGTTCAATCTGCTGGCCCTGCAAAACCTGGGTGTTGAGATAGGCATCGGTGAGCGTCTGCAGACCAGCCTTCAGGATATAGTCAATTTTGCGCCCCTGTATGGGGTTTTGTTTGGCGTCAGCTTCTTGTTATCCCAGACCGCAGCGTTGCTGCTTGGCCGGGTTATTGGGGTGCGCTGCCAAGCGCCGGTTTGTGCACTGGCGGCGGCGGTGGGGCTTTGGGTGACCTTCAGCCTGGCGGACGCACTGGCACCGATGCCGACATTGATTGCCGCTACCCGGGGTAGCGGTGGGTTACTGGCCATGCTCGTCGGCGCTGCGCTGACCGGATGGCTGTTTGCGCGCATGATCGGGCTTTCTTCGTCCGGCTCTCACGGTTATGGCAGTGCGATCGTCCTGGCTCTGGCCGGTGGGCTGATGCTGCCGGAAGGGCAGGCCTTGGCACAGCAGTCAACGGCCCAGCAATCACCGGATTATCGGGTTGACGTGGTTGCTGAAGGGCTGGAACACCCTTGGTCCATTGCCTTCCTGCCCGACGGCCGTGCCCTGGTCACGGAGCGCCCTGGTCGGCTGCGTGTGCTGTCTGCGGATGGTACCCTGCAGCCGGAACCGCTGTCCGGTGTGCCCCCGGTGTTCGCTTCCGGCCAGGCGGGGATGAACGAAGTCTCCCTGGCGCCGGATTTCCCGGCCAGCCAGCAGATTTACCTCAGTTACGCCTGCGGCACAGCGGAAGCCAACCACACCTGTCTGGCCCGGGCGCGACTGGGGACCAAAGGCCTGGAGGATATGGAAGAAATTTTCCGGGTCCAGCCGGCCAAAAGGGGGGCCGCCCATTATGGTGGCCGTATTGCGTGGCTGCCGGATGATACGCTGGTGCTTTCACTCGGGGACGGCTTTGATTACCGGGAAGAGGCCCAGAAGCTGACCAGTCATATTGGCACCATTGTGCGACTGAACGGCAACGGATCCGCGCCAGCCGATAATCCGTTCAGGGGCCGGGAGGGCGCGCTGCCGGAAATCTACAGCTACGGCCACCGCAATGTGCAGGGCCTGATCTTTGACAATGAACAGAGCCGTCTGATTGCCCACGAACACGGACCGAAAGGCGGGGATGAACTCAATCTCATCGAGCCTGGCAAAAATTATGGCTGGCCCATCACCAGTTTCGGCCTTGACTATACTGGCGCCCGGGTTACACCGTTCACCAACCGTCCGGGCATGGAGCCGCCGCTGCTTCACTGGACGCCCTCAATCGCGCCTTCTGGCATGACGCTATATAACGGCGAGATGTTTCCTCAATGGCAGGGTGATCTGTTGGTGGGCGCGCTGGCAGCCAAGCGGGTTCATCGCGTAAGCCTGGAGAAGGGCGAGGCCCGGGATGTCGAGGTACTGTTTGAATCCCTGAACGAGCGCATCCGGGACGTGAAAACCGGCCCCGACGGCGCGGTCTATCTGTTAACTGATAGCGCGAACGGTCAGGTATTGCGAGTAACCCCCAGGTAAACTTCGCAGCTCCATAAGAGCCGACGACAACAGGATTTTATCAATGTACGACATGCTCGACCGGTTGCCCGCGAACATCGTGATATCGGATTCAGTTCTGAGATTGCTATTGAGCACTGGCATCCTGATTGTGGTGGTGGTGGTATTGCGGGTGCTGATGGCCCGGTTTATCCGCCAGAAGGTGGCGTCTCACGAACTCCGGCGCAAATGGCTCGTCAACTCCCGCAACGGCTTCCTGCTGCTGATGCTGCTGGGCCTGGTGTTGATCTGGGGCGCTGAACTCCGCACCCTGGCGCTGTCGGTGGTGGCGATTGCGGTCGCCTTTGTGGTGGCCACCAAAGAACTTATCCTCTGTGTCATCGGCTCGATCATCAAAACCGGCGCTCGCTCCTTTGGCTTGGGTAGCCGTATCCAGGTCAAGGATTTCCGTGGCGATGTTATTGACCAGAGCCTGCTTACCACGACGATTCTGGAGGTCGGCCCGGGTCAGAATGTGCACCAGCGCACCGGGCGCATGGTGGTGATTCCGAACGCAATTTTTGTCTCGGAGCCGGTCATCAACGAAAGTTTCACTTATGAATACGGTTTTCATGTGTTCACCGTACCCTTCAAGCTCAATGACGATTGGCGCGGCGCCCAAAAAGTCCTGCTGGAGGTTGCCAACAGGCTCTGTGACCCCTACATCGAGGTGGTGCGCGGGCACATGAGTAATGTCAGCATGTATCGCGGCCTTGAAGTGCCGTCGGTGGATCCCCGGGTGACCATACAGGTACCAAAAGCGGGCGAGTTACATTTGGTGGTGAGGGTGCCGGTACGACCCGGAGAGAAGGGTTTTATCGAGCAGTCGATCCTGTCAGAGCTGTTTACCCATCATGATTTTCAGAATAAGCCCGACAAACCGGGCGATCAGGAAAGCGACAGTGGTAATTGATGCTGGCATATACAGCTTCTAGCGCATTATAGTTAGGCCCATGAACCAAACCCCGCGCATACCTAATGAAAAACTGCTGGATCTTCTGCTTGACGTGGTTTGCGTGGTCGATAGAGACGGTCGTTTTTTGTCGGTCAGTGCAGCCAGTGAGGGGGTCTTTGGGTACACGCCGGAAGAAATGATTGGTCGGACAACCTTTGAGATGATGCACCCGGACGACCACGCTGCCACCCATGCGGTTGTTGAGAGCATTAACTCGGGCCGCCCCTCGTCTGATCATGAAAACCGCTATCTGCGCAAAGACGGTCGCATTGTTCACATCATGTGGTCTACCCGTTGGCTTGAAGCGGAGCAGGTAAGAGTTGGTGTCGCCCGGGATATTACTGAACGCAAACGTGGGGAGGCTGTGCAAACAGCACTCTATGCGATTTCCGAAGCTGCTCACGCGGCCGGAGATCTGCTGGCACTGTTCAAGCGGGTTCATGAGGTTATTGGTAAGTTGCTGCCAGCCGAGAATTTTTTTGTGACGCTTTATGATGATGCCAGTGACCGACTCAGCTTTCCCTATTACGTTGATCAGTACGATGAGGCGCCCTCATCTCAACCGATGCAATCCGGTACCCTCAGTGCTGAAGTTATCCGATCCGGGGAAGCGGTGTTGTTAACACCTGAGACTGCCGAGAAGCTGTTATCGGATATTGGCATGGTGGTCGGGAAGCATGCGCTGGACTGGTTAGGGGTGCCTCTTATCACCGGCGCTGAGACTATCGGTGCGTTGGTGGTTCAGAGCTATTCCGGTGCTGTGCGCTACACGGATCAGGACAAGGAGCTGTTGCAGTTTGTCTCGAGCCAGGTAGCGGCTGCGGTAGAGCGCAAGCGAACACACTCTCGCCTGGAATACCTTGCGCAACACGATCAACTGACTGAATTGCCGAATCGGGCGCTGTTCCTGTATCGCTTGCAAAGCTCCCTGCTGCGGGCGCGAAGGGATTCAACACGGCTGGCGGTGCTCTATCTGGATATGGACAATTTCAAGCAGATCAACGACACCTTTGGTCATACCACGGGCGATAACCTGCTGAGGGAAGTCGCCCAGCGACTCCGGCTATGTGTGCGGGAATCCGATACCATCGGCCGCCTGGGTGGTGATGAATTTGCCATTGTGCTGGATGGTATCACCCGGCCCGAAGACGCCATTATGGTGGCGGAGAAAATTCTTGCCCGGCTGAGCGCGCCCTACGAGCTGGAGGGGACATTCCTGGTTACTGCTCCCAGCCTGGGTATTGCGGTCTATCCTGAGCACGGCCAGGACGATTTGCAGCTGGTTCGAAACGCTGACGATGCGATGTACACGGCCAAACGCAGTGGCGGCAAGTGCTACAGTATGATGGCAGAACCTGTGGACCTGTCAGCCGCCACCCCGGCCGGGTAGCGCTGAAAGCTCCCGGGATGAGCCGAGCCGGCAAACTGTAGAAAAACCGATTTCAGGAGACCTCATTGACCCGTCGACAGGGTGACCACCCTACCTACGAAATACCGACCATTACAGGCTCGGATGAACCCCCAGTAACCTGTTCAACCTGTCTCGCCTGTTGCTGTCGCCTTGAAGTGATGTTGATCACCGACACCGGTGTGCCTGAGCGTTACGTGGATACTGACTCATGGGGTGGCGAGGTCATGGCTCGCCTGGACGATGGTTGGTGTGCCGCGCTGGACCGCGAAACCATGCTTTGCCGCATTTACGAACACCGGCCCTGGGTCTGCCGGGAGTTTGAGATGGGCTCGGAGGATTGCCTGACTGAGCGCGCGGCCCACCTGTAATCCTTCCTTTCTTACTGCATTTTCACCTGCCCTGAACAGCGATATGTTTCGCCCTTTCTGTTCACAATAACGCACCCATTCAGTTTCAGGAATTTACATTCAGTATTATAAGTAGCGTTATGATTTGGCTGTAAAATTAAAATTGTAAGCGTTTGAAACATTGGCCTCCATTTGCTGGATTCACCCGTCGTCTGTCCGTACATTGCTCGTCACATTCAGTGTCAAGAAAGTGTAAAGGGTATGACCGCGTGAGGCCGTTGCTGAAAATAATCGTTTCGAGCTGCCTGTTAAGTGTTGGCACCGCTGCGTGGGCATCGGAAAGCGGCTTGCAGGCATTTGATTTTTCACTCCGCGATTTCCCGGTCAATTCCGAGGCAATGACCGCAGACGAGCCAGACCAAAACACCGACCGGGCGTCCGACCCCCATATCGAAATCCGCCCTGCCGCCCCGACCTGGCTGGGGGATCGAATTTCGTTCGGCGGCGATACCGTCAACACCAACGGCGATTACAGGGGCAGGCTTGATCTTGCTGCCAGCGATATCGCCGGAGGCAACGATGCCCTGTCACTCCGGTACAACCGCTTTTTGGCGGGCCATGCTGAAGGAAGTAACCACGGCTTTGGTTTTGGCTACTCGTTTTCGTCCAGCCTGGGGGCCATTACCATTAATGGCAACATAACTGACTACGAGAACTCTGCCACCGGAGGTGGCCGCAAGTATCAGATCAGTGGTGACCGCCAGGCCGTGGATGCGAGCTTGCGACGCCAGCTGTTTGAGCTGGGCGATCTGCGCTTTAATGCGTTAATGGGGCTGGCGACGGAGGCCAATTCGGCCTTCACCGAGGGTGATCGGGTGGATGATGCCAGTCGGCACCTGTCGTCTTTCTGGTTTGAAACTCGAATGAATTGCGACATTGGCGTCTTTGGCACTTCCGCGTTCAGCAGCGTGTCAGTGAAACAGGGGCTGACTTCGCTCGGTGCTGATAGCGACCCATGGCCCGGCACAGATATCGATGCCGAATATCGCAAATACACCCTTCTGGGCTCGCTCAATCAGCCCCTCGGACGCTGGAACTGGAACCTGAATGGCCAGTATCAGTACAGCCCCGACATATTGCCGGGTTCCCAGTATATGCTGATCGCCGGGCCGTCACAGATCAGCGGTTTTGGCGGTCAGGGAACGTATAGCCAGCAGGGTGGCTGGTTACGTCTGGACGCCAATAGTCCATGGTTTCCGCTGCTCGTGCTGTCGAATATTCACTCCAGTGTGCGGTTGTCATTGCTCAAGGGCTGGGTTGCTCCTACCGAGCATCATCCGGACTTATGGGGCTCAGCCAGTGCAGCTGAAATTGCTCTGCAGTTGAAGTCCAACGGGCTCACCGCTGGCCTTCGGATTGGCCGTATGCTCGGTGAGTCTCTCACTATCATGCAAAAACCCGATACTCCCGATGTGTCTCTGACCCTTTCTATCAGCCTGAAGTAGTCTAAACTCAGGATTGTCTACGTATTTCCTACTGTGTCTTACATAGTTGTCACTTGAAGCAAGGTGAACCATCGTTGTTAGATGGGGGTTCATTGACGAGCTGATGGCGTGGTTACGGGTGTCCTGCTGTTGTTCTTTTTGCGGGTCTGATACTTCTGGAGATGGAATGTCCTTAGCGTTGGTTCGCGGCCTGTTCGGGGCTGGGTTATTTGTTTTGTTCAGTCATGCGGCCCAGGCTGAGGTTTCGTTTGACCTCGGCATTGTGGTCGAAAAAGCGAGAAAGCTGGCGGAGCAGCCCTATCAAGCGCCGCCGGAGGTTCCCCAGTTCTTGCAGGAACTGAGTTATGCTCAGTACCAGGAAATACGCTTCAAACCTGATCTCAGCCTGTGGGGTAATTCGGAATCAAAATTCCGGGTGATGATGGCTTCGCCCGGGACCTATTACAGCCATGCCGTCGCCATCAATGAAATTGATTCCGAAGGCGTGCGGCCAGTGCCCTTCGATAAGTCGAGCTTCAATTACCCGAACGATACCCTGGCCAAGCGGATACCCGCCGACCTCGGTTATGCCGGCTTCCGGCTGACTTATCCGATGGAAACGGCGACGGTACAGAACCAGTTTCTGTCATTTGCAGGCGCAAGCTATTTTCGGGGTGTTGGCACGAACAACCGGTTTGGCGTGTCTGCCCGCGGTATTGCTGTGGATACCGGTTTGCGGACCGGGGAGGAATATCCTGCCTTTATCGAGTACTGGCTGGAACGCCCGGCGGCCAATTCCGATTCAATGGTGGTATTTGGCCTGTTAAATGGCCCCAGCGTGACGGGCGCCTATCGCTTCCGGGTATTCCCCGGGGAAACTACCCGCGTTGAGGTGACGGCCACTCTGTTCATGCGCCGGGAGGTGGGTTTATTGGGCCTGGCGCCTCTGACCAGCATGTTCTATTACGGTGAAAACACGCCCCGGCCCCACGGCGAGTGGCGGCCTCAGGTCCATGATTCGGACGGCCTGCTCATCAATAACGGAGTGTCGGGCGAATGGCTCTGGCGGCCACTGATCAACCCTCACGGCTTGCGGATGAGTTATTTTCAGACCGAAGACATCCGGGGGTTCGGGTTGCTGCAGCGGGATAACGATTTTGCTCGCTTCGAGGACCTTGAAGCCCGCTATGAGAAGCGCCCGAGTGCCTGGGTCGAGACCAAAGACAACTGGGGCAAGGGTGAGGTCGTGTTGGTGGAGATACCCAGCCGAGCGGAAACCAACGATAATATCGTTGCGTTCTGGCGGCCATCAGAGCCGGTGAGAGCAGGTGAAGATATTACCCGGGAATACACGTTGCACTTCGGGGATACCTCTATCACCGGACAGCCTTCCGCTGTCGCTATGCAAACGTTTATCGGCGATGGCAACCGTGTTGGAGGCGGCAATGTGGAGGGTGCTTATCGCATTATTGTCGATTTTGCCGGCGGCCGGCTCGATGCTCTCGATCCCCAGGCCTCGGTGGTTAGTTCCGCTAGCGGCGCAGCCGACGTCGAGATTCTTGAACACTTTGTGGAGTACAGCGAGCCGGACAAGAGCTGGAGGCTTTCGATGCTGGTTCGGCCTGCCCAGGAAGCACTGATGTCAGTTCGGGCCTACCTGAGTATGAACGGTGAGCCACTGACCGAAACCTGGACCTATGAACTGCCACCGAATGCCGGTGTTAGGGGGCAGGGTCGGTAACTCAAAACACGCAAGGACGGAGTATCAGCATGGTAAGAGCATTGTGTCAGCAGGCGCTTGATCGGGTGTTGGCCTATCTGGTGGGTTATGGTATCCCGCCGACCAATGATGTTTGCCGCCGAGCCTTGCAGTTGGTGGATTTGGCCATGGCAGAAGGCAGTGAGGATGCAATAGCCCGCTCGATGGACCTTATTCCCGAGTATTTTTCCCTGCCCGCTATCGAGGTCCCACCGCAGCGCCCGGAGCTGAGCCGCGGCAGTATAGGATACTGGCGCAATGCCTGAACTGGCAGGCTCATCACAGCGCTCGGTAACACCGCTGGCGTCCCGCCCGGAGACGCGCCTGAAATGGCATAGGGTCGCCACAGTGCGACGAGGCCTACTGTCACTTTTTGTCTTCGGTCAAACGTTGGTAGCCTGCTACTTCCTGCTATGGGTACTGCCTTATCATGGTGATACCTGGGTTGAGAAAGCACTGGTCGCGGTATTTTTCCTGTTATACGCGTGGATCGCCGTTGGCTTCTGGACAGCGATGTACGGTTTTGTTTTACGATTGTTTGGTGGTGACCGCTACTCGCTTCTAAAGCGTCACAGTGCTGACCAGCTTGCCGCGACACCGCTGGCGAAAACGGCCATTGTCATGCCGATCTACCATGAGTCCGTCCAACGTACCCTGCGGCGTTTGCGAGCGGTCTACCGGGATCTTGAACGGGTTGGGCAATTGGGGCATTTCGAGTTTTATATTCTGTCGGACAGCAGGGACCCCAATGTCTGGCTCGAAGAACAGGCCGCCTGGCAGAGCATGTGTGACGAGCTGCATGCCGACGGGCGGCTGTTCTATCGCCGGCGCACCCTGAACCAGAACTACAAGAGCGGTAACGTGGCGGACTTCCTTCGTCGGTGGGGCCGTCGCTACAGCTACATGATTGTCATGGATGCCGACAGTTTGTTGAGCGGGCGTACCCTGGTGCGAATGGTGCAGTTGATGGAACTGGAGCCGGCGACCGGCATCCTGCAAACCAACCCCACGGTGATTAATGGCCAGTCCTTGTTTGCCCGACTTCAGCAATTTGCCAATCGGGTCTATTCACCGCTGTTTGCCACCGGCCTGGCTGCTATCCAGATGGGCGACGCCGCCTTTTGGGGCCACAACGCGATCATTCGTGTGGACGCGTTCATGCGGCACTGCGGGCTTCGCAAGTTACCCGGTTTCGGCCTGTTTCGCGGTCCGATCATGAGCCATGATTTTGTCGAAGCCGCGTACATGGGTCGGGCAGGCTACGAAGTGTGGCTGGAACCCGGCCTGGGTGAAAGTTTTGAGGAGTCCCCGCCTACCCTTGCGGACGAACTGACCCGGGATGAGCGCTGGTCCAAAGGTAATCTCCAGCATCTCTGGATCATGTTGTTTGAGCCCAAATTGAGATTTGCCCACCGGATGGCCTTCCTCAACGGCATTATGGCTTACCTGGCGTCCCCGCTCTGGTTCTGTTTCCTGGCCCTGACAACGGTGGAAGCGACGCAGTTGGCGTTATCTCCAATCGACTATTTTCCCGAGGGCCACCAGGCGCTTTTCCCGCTCTGGCCGGAATGGCGCCCGCAATGGGCTATCGGACTGGCATTGAGTACCGTGGTGTTGTTATTCCTGCCCAAGTTTCTGGCTATTCTTTCGCTATTGATCAGTCGTCAGGCAAAACTGTTTGGCGGTTTTTTTCGGTTGCTGGGCAGTGTTTTGGTGGAAATTCTGATCTCGGTTTTGCTGGCACCGGTGCGAATGCTTGCTCACAGCCGCTATATACTGGGGGCGATGTTGAATTTCTCCCTGAGTTGGGCCGGCCAGAACCGGACGGAAGAAACCACCTGGCCGGAAGCGCTGGTGAGCCAGTCCCCCGGTATGCTGGTGGGCCTGGCATGGTCCGGATTTGCTTATTGGCTGGATCCGTTGTTCTTTTATTGGTCATTGCCGGTAGCAATACCACTGGTGCTTGCCGCCCCCACCTCGGTGCTGCTGAGTCGCGTCAATGTTGGTAAGTCGTTGGCGAAGCACCGAATGCTGATGATTCCGGAGGAAGTTCGACCTTCCCCGTTGTTGCAGGATGCCGTTGATGAGCGCCGGTTATTGCCCCAGGTGCAGGGCCTTACCCGATTTGAGGAAGCCGTTCTGTCACCCCGCCTCAACCACCTCCACCAGACTCTGGCCAGAAGACGCGCCAGCAGTGTCCGCCAGAGCATTCATGAGCGATTGGCCCGTCTATGCATGCGAGAAGGTCCGGGGGCGCTGACCAACAGTGAGCTTAGCCATCTATGCCGTGACAAGGAGTCCTTGGAATGGCTGCATCAGAGCGCCTGGCGAGCCAGTCCCGACAGTTTTTGGGGCCGTCGGTTGCTCGTGCTTACGGCAACGGACAGCGAGCGTGATGAGTCTTATCTTTAACTCGCCAGCTTCGGTGAGTAAAACCATCAAACACCCGGAGAAGGTATTATGGATCGGCGTACTGTTTTAAAGATGGCGGCGGCACTGAGTGCTTATGGATTGACAGTGCCCGCGCTGCTGACCAGCCGGCTTGCGATGGGTAAGCCCGTTGGTGAGGCCCAAAAATTCGACTTCGCCTGGCTCAAGGGACATGCACGCACGCTGGCCTCTCAACCCTATCAATCCCGCAAGGGTGACACGCCGGAAAGTCTTAAACAGCTGTCCTGGGACGACTATCAGGCAATTCAGTTCCGATCGGAAAAATCGCTCTGGCAAGAGCAAGGCAGCGCGTTTCACGCCCAGCTCTTTCATCTTGGACTGTATTTCCAGACCCCGGTCAGGATTTATGAGGTGATCGACGGAGAAGCCCGCCAGTTGGGCTATGATCCGGACTATTTCCGCTATTCCGGCGAGCAATCGCTGGAGGATTTACCGGAAGATCTGGGGTATGCCGGCTTCCGGGTGCAGTTTCACACCAACTTCAAACTTGACCTGGCGGCGTTCCTGGGTGCGAGCTATTTCCGTGCCGTTGGGGAGGAGATGCAGTACGGGCTCTCAGCCCGGGGCCTGGCAATTGATGCCGGCATGAGCCGGGAGGAGGAGTTTCCCGAGTTTGTCGCGTTCTGGCTAGAAAAGCCCGCCCCTGGTGACGATAAGCTCACAGTGTATGCTCTGTTAGATTCTCCCAGCATTGCTGGTGCCTATGTGTTTGACCTCTTCCCCGGCCGCAACATGGTGATGAAGATCAGCGCTGCTCTGTACCCCCGTAAAGCCATCGAACGTCTGGGTATTGCGCCTCTGACCAGTATGTATCAGGTGGGCGAGAATGATAGTCGTATGGGGTATGACTGGCGTCCGGAAATTCACGATTCTGACGGCCTTGCGCTGTGGACCGGCGCTGGCGAGTGGATATGGCGACCGCTGGTCAATCCCCGGCAGGTGCGGGTCAACTCATTTGTGGACAATAACCCGAGAGGGTTCGGGTTGCTGCAACGGGACCGGGACTTTGCCAACTATCAGGACGATGGTGTGTTCTATGACCGCAGGCCAAGCCTTTGGGTAGAACCGGGTGAAGCCTGGGGCAAGGGTGCGGTCATGCTGGTTGAGATACCCACCCGGGATGAAACGTTTGACAACATTGTCGCCTTCTGGAATCCGGAGGCTCCCCTGCAGCCCGGCGAAGAGCATTTGATGTCCTACCGGCTGACCTGGGGTGATACCATGCCGGCAGAGCCGTACGAGCTGGCCGTAACCCGGGCTACCCATACCGGACTTGGCGGTGTGGTTGGTCAGGAACGCACCTATTTTTCCTGGCGTTTTGCAGTTGATTTTTCTGGTGGCGTTCTCGATATGCTGGGGCCTGATGCAGAGGTCGAGCCCGTCATTACGGTGAGCCGAGGGGGTGTGGAAATCACCTCAGCCCGTCCGCTGGACGCCATTGATGGTTATCGCGCCATGTTCGATGTGGTACCCGGAGAATCGGAGGCGCCGGTTGATATTCGTTTGTTCCTGAGGCTCGGTGACCAGCCACTCACTGAAACCTGGGTCTATCAGTACACACCACCACCCAAAGCAGAGCAGGGTTTCTAGGAAACGTTTTCGGTTATGACGGCACAGACCAGTACCACCCGACTGAACAAATACATCAGTGAAACCGGCCTCTGTTCCCGACGTGAGGCCGACCGGCTGATTGAGGGCGGATTGGTGCAGGTTAACGGCCAGATTGCCGTGATGGGGCTGAAAGTCGGCCCGGACGATGATGTGAAGGTGCGGGGCAAACCCTTGCGGACCAAACCCAAAGCGGTCTACCTCGCTTACAACAAGCCGGCCGGAATCACCTGTACCACCGATCCGCAGATCCACGGCAACATTGTCGACGCAGTGAAATTCCGGGGTGGTCGTATCTTTCCGATCGGGCGTCTGGATAAGCCCTCTGAAGGGCTGATTCTGCTGACCAACGATGGCGACATCGTGAATAAAATCCTGCGGGCGGGCAACGCCCACGAGAAGGAATACGTGGTAAAGGTGGACAAGGCTTTTGATGATGCCTTCCTGCGCGCTATGGCGGCAGGGGTGCCGATTCTGGATACCGTTACCCAGCCGTGTGAAATTGTGCGCACATCAGATACCACCTTCAAGATTACCTTGACCCAGGGGCTGAACAGGCAAATTCGAAGAATGACGGAGTATTTCGGGTATAACGTGGTGAAGCTCACGCGTGTACGGGTGATGAATATTGATCTGGCAGGGCTTAAAACCGGTCAGTGGCGGGAGCTGAGTCCCCAGGAAATGGCGGAGATTGACGGAATGGTAGCCGGTTCCAGTAAAACAGAGGACGCCAGCGCCTTGGGCAGACGCCAACCCTCTAAGCTGAAACCAGCTCGCTAGTGTCCGGTCTGGCTATAACTTAGGCCCGCGCCCCTTCATGGCGTTCATCACCAGAGTGACCACAAGCAGTATCAGAAAGATAAAGAACAGAATTTTCGCAATGCCCGCTGCAGTGCCGGCGATGCCGCCAAAGCCCAGAACACCCGCGATAATTGCCACGATAAGACATACCACCGCCCAGTAAAGCATAGATTCCTCTCCTTAGAGTCTCAGGTCGTTGCGTCATGGTAGTTACCACAACTAACCCAGGTTAATGTGCCGTTTACCGCTTAACGATCCGCTAAGTTCGGCTAAAGAACAACAACCCAGGTTAATTCTGACGGGGATGTAATCGCGAGGCCAATTATAGCGGACGCGGGTGTTCAGGTTTCCTGATCCCGGGATTTTGCCTCCGTGATGGTCTCTTGGGCGGCCTGGCGTTCTTCGGCATCTGCTTCCGGTGTTTCATGCTCATCCGCCCGGGAAGGCCGAAAGCAGAGTGTGGCTGTAATCGGAAAATGATCAGACCCGATGTCTTTGAGGCGGGACATATTTTTGAGGGTGAAATGTTCACTGGTGAAAACGTGGTCCAGAGGCCAGCGCAGCAGCCTATGATGGGCATGGAAGGTGCTGAACATGCCTCTCCCGCGTCGGGGGTCCAGCATGCCACTAACATGGCAGAACAGTCGTGTGGTGCGGGACCAGGCGACATCGTTAAGATCGCCGACCACCAGAGTAGGCTGGTCGCGTTGATGAATGCCCTGACCAACCAGCAACAGTTCTGCATCCCGCCAGAGGGACTCCTCACTTTCGCTCGGGGCTGGGGGCCGGGGATGCAATGCATGGAGGTAAATACGTTCGCCACAGGGCAGGGTTACCCAGGTATGTATTGACGGTATGTCGTCCTGGATCAGGTATTTAACTTCGGTTTCCGTTAACGGCAGGCGTGAGTAGAGATGCATGCCATAAAGATTATCGAGGGGGATCTTGACCATATGGGGCCAGTCCTTGGCCAGGCTGGCATCAAGGGCTTGTTGCCACCAGTCATCAGACTCAAGTGTAAGCACAAGGTCGGGCTGTAGGTGATGTATTTGCTCCGTCAGGGCCGATGAGTTGCGGTTGGTGGTCAGCACATTCGATATCAGGAGCGTGATGCAACGGTCTTCGTTGCCGGATTCAGCCGGTTGCACCTGAATGGGCCATAGGGGCGTCCATGGCAGGATGCGATAGCACTGAAAGGCAAGTACCGCGGCGCTCATGACCAACGCAGTGGTGCGCCAGGGTTCGGCGGCCCACCAGGACAAAATGAAAGTGATCAACGCAACCGAGGCAATCTGAAGTCGGGGAAACTCGCAAGCCCGTATCCACCAATCGTGCAGTGGCAGTCTGGCCAGCGCCGTGACGGTGACCAGGGTGCAGGCGAGGATCATGACTATCAGGCTGAACAAGATGCGTTGTCTCCTTACAACTGAGCCTGGTGTCTCAGGTCGCCGACATGCCAAAGAACGCCGGAAAGATCAGGATGGAGATCAGAACCAGAATCTGGAGCAGTATGAACGGCGTGACGCCGCGGTAGATGTCGGTGGTTTTGACCTCGGGTGGTGATACCCCTTTCAGGTAAAACAGACTGAACCCGAATGGCGGAGTCAGGAAGCTGGTCTGCAGGTTCATCGCGATCAGGATGGCAAACCAGAGCATATTGATGCCCAGCAGTTCGGCTATCGGGGCCAGGATTGGCACGATGATGAATGAGATCTCGACAAAGTCGATGAAGAAGCCCAGCACCAGAATGATGATCATGGTCAGAATCAGGAAGCCCCACTTCTCGCCCGGCAATTGCAGCATCCAGTCTTCCAGCAGGTAATCGCCGCCGGTGTAACTGAACACCATGGAAAACGCGGTGGCACCCACCAGAATGGCGAATACCATGGCCGTTACCTTGACCGTATCCCGGGAGCTTTCCCACATCATCTGCCAGGAGAACTGGCGATAGGCCACGGCCAGCAACAGAGCGCCGACTGCACCCAGAGCCGAGGACTCAGTGGGTGTCGCAATACCGGTAAAGATTGAGCCAAGTACTACAACAATCAAAGCCAGCGGAGGGAGAATGGCCACCAGGGCTTTGCCTATTTCCTGGGCCCGAGTGTCGTCGTTATCCCGCGGCATGGCAGGTGCCGATTCGGGTGATCTCCAGCTGACAAACAGAATATAAGCGACATACAGTCCCACCAGCACCACACCTGGGACCACCGCTGCCTTGAACAGATCGCCCACCGGCAGACCGAGTACGTCGCCGAGGATGATAAGAATGATCGACGGCGGGACAATCTGCCCCAGCGTGCCGGACGCACAGATAGTGCCGCAGGCCAGCTTTTTGTCATAGCCGTTCGCCAGCATGACCGGCAGTGAGATCAGACCCATAGCCACAACGCTGGCGCCTACTACACCGGTAGAGGCCGCCAGCAGGGCACCAACCACAATCGTCGAAATCGCCAGGCCGCCGGGCAGACCGCCAAACAGACGCCCCATGGACTCCAGCAACTGCTCTGCCAACCGAGTGCGTTGCAGCACAATGCCCATGTAGATGAACAAGGGTATCGCCATCAAGACCGTGTTCTGCATGATGCTCATGATGCGGAACGGCATGAAGGCGAAGAGTTGCGGGCCTTCTGCAATCAGGCCAAAAATCAGGGCGACGCCACCGAAGGTAAACGCAACAGGAAAGCCCCACAACAGCATGAAGAGGCAGACCACAAACATTATCATGCCGATCATGCCAGACCCCCTGCGCCAGTTTGGCCCTCGTAGGTCGATTCTTTAGCAAGGACTCTCAGGGCGAAGGTCGCCATACCGAGACTGGCAACGGCCAGGAAGAACGAGGAAAACGGAATCAGCCCCTTGATGATAAAGCGGTAGGGCAAGCCACCCGGATCCCCGCTGCCTTCACCCATTTGGTACGAGTCGATCATGTAGTCCCACCCAAGCCAGGCAATCAGCGCAGCAATAGGAAGGGCAAAAAGGAGGGCACCGATCAGATTGATCCAGGCCTTGAAGGCTTCTCTGCGGCCGGCATACCAAACGTCCACCCGCACGTGGCCATCCGTTCGCATGGCATAGGGAATGCCCATCAGAAAAACGAAGGAGTACAGGTGCCATTCCATTTCCTGCATGCCGATGGATACTTCGTTAAAAGCGTAGCGGGCAAGCACATCGTAGAAAACATTCAGCATCATCAGAATAAAAGCCACGCTTGCGAGCCAGCCACACGCCTTTGATATGGCTCCCAGCCCGTTGTCCACAGCAATCAACCAACGCATTGTAGCTCCTCATGCCGAAGCTTTGCTCCGGACCGGTCGGGATTGAATAAGAGCTTTTGAAAAACACCCGTATAGTTTAACCAAACGGCGAAGGCTTTTCACAAACTCCTGATAAAAGAATGCCGGGGCTTCTCGCGAAGACCCGGCATCTGTTAATGGGCAATGAACTTACTCTTCCAGTTCAGCCATGGTGTTCAGGTACGCGCGCTCGGAGATGTTGGTGTAAGCGCGTGCCTTCTCTAGGTACTCTTGCTGCGACTTGACAATCCGCTGGCCCTGTTCGTCATCCTTGATATACTCTTTCAGGACCTTCTCGTCGGCCGCAACCATGGCCTGGAAGATTTCTTCCGGGAAGGTTTTGATCTCGATGTTCGGATGCTCTTCACGAATCGTTGCCCAAGCTTCAGAGTTGGCATGCACAGACTGGGTCAGCATGTCGTAGGAGGCTGTGCGCATGGAGACTCGCAGGATTTCCTGAAGATCGGCAGGCAGTTTTTCCCAGACATCCTTGTTCACCAGGAACTGCAACTCGGTGGCAGGTTCGTGCCAGCCGGTGTAGTAGTATTCAGCAATCTGCTGGAAGCCCAGGCGCAAGTCCAGTGCTGGTCCGACCCACTCAACCGCATCAATGGTGTTGCGTTCCAGAGCGGTGTAGAGCTCTCCCGGCGGAATGTTGGTGGGGCTCACGCCCACTTCGGCAAAGACTTCGCCAGCAAACCCGGGGATTCGCATTTTCAGACCCTGGAGGTCTTCCAGAGTTTTGATTTCCTTACGGAACCAACCACCCATCTGGTTGCCGGTATTACCGCCCGGGAACGACAGCATGTTGTGAGGCTCATAGACTTCCTGCATCAACTCCATACCGCCGCCGTGGTAAAACCATGCCCACTGTTCCTGGGCGTTCATGCCGAACGGCATGCTGGTGAAGAACAGGGTATTGGGGACTTTACCCTTCCAGTAATAGGACGCCGAGTGGCCCATATCGTACTGGCCCGCTTTGACCATATCGAACACACCGAAAGGTGCTTTGTGGCGGTTGGCGGAATCGATCCGGATCTTGAGGCGGCCATTCGACATTTTTTCGGCCATTTCGGCCATGTTCTTGGTGGCATCACCGAAAATCGGGAAATTCGGTCCCCAGGTTTCGGCCAGTCTCAGCGTAAAGTTTTCCTGGGCAAGGGCCGGGGTACTTGTCAGCAAGGCGGTGAGCGCCAGCGCTGCCGTGGATTTCAGTAGTGAACGAATCTTCATGGGTAGGCGTTCCTGTCTTTATTTTATTATAGTTGGCGCCTGGGCACTCGTGGAGGTGTTCCACTGCGACTGCCAGGCAGCCAATTCTGCCTTTTGAAATTACCATGCCTGATTCGTGAAATGAACTAAAATGCGGCTATGGTCGACTTAAGTCTGAGAAAGTCGCTACTGTCCCTGGTCGTCATCTTCCATGACTCTTTGCAACGCATTCATGTGCGAGCGTTGGGTGCGAAAGTCCGCCTCTGGCGCGCCCGCAACAGATACCATCATGCATTCCTTATCGTTGTGGCTGTTTTTGCTACTCTTGACCTGAGTCAGTGCTGCCTTCTCCGGTGTTGCTAACCTCAGGGTTTGACGGCCAGGCTTGCCGTTCAGCATCTTTAATTACGGAAAAGGAAATATCCCGTGGCTGCAGACCAAAACCTCCCGCAAGATCCCGAAAAAGATTTGGCCACCCGGTTCCCCACTGCTTACACCATTCTTTTTCTTCTTATTATCCTGGTGGCTGCCCTGACCTGGATTGTTCCGGCCGGAAAGTATGACCGTGAGATGAACGCCAGTGTCGGGCGCGAAGTTGCGGTGCCGGGCACTTATCAAACGGTTGAGTCCAACCCACAGGGTTTTGTGGATGTGATGCTGGCTCCGACGGCGGGGTTCTATGATCCTGACAGTTATGCCGCGAATGCGATTGATGTGGCCTTGTTTGTGTTGTTTCTCGGTGGCTTCCTGGGCGTAATGAACGCTACCGGAGCGATCGATACGGGCATTCGCAGCGCCATGCGCCATCTCAAAGGCCACGAAATATGGATGATCCCCATTCTGATGTCGCTGTTTGCGATCGGGGGCACCACCTATGGCATGGCAGAGGAAACCCTGGCGTTCTACGCCATTCTGATTCCGGTGATGATGACGGCGGGTTATGACGCTGTAACCGGCGTTGCCATCATACTGGTGGGGGCGGGTATCGGCGTGCTCGGTTCCACCATAAATCCCTTCGCAACCGTCATTGCGGCAAACGCGGCAGACATTCCGTTCACTGATGGCATTGTCCTGCGTTTCGTGCTGCTTGTTGGGGGGCTGCTCATCTGCAGTGCTTACGTGATGCGTTACGCCAAGCGGATCAAGGCAGACCCCTCGCGTTCCGTGGTGGCCAGGCAGTGGGATGCCCACCGTAAACTGTTTCTGCAAGGACACGAAGACGACCTCGGGCAAGCGACTCTCAATGGTACCCAGATCATTGCGCTGATCATTTTCGCCCTGAGTTTTGTGGTGATGATCTGGGGGGTGTCGTCCCAGGGCTGGTGGATGGCCCAGATGGGCGCACTGTTCTTTGGCGCTGCCATCCTGATTGGTCTCATCGCACGCTTGGGGGAAAAGCAACTCACCGGCAGTTTTGTAGACGGTGCCCGGGATTTGCTGGGCGTTGCCCTGGTGGTCGGGCTGGCCCGTGGCATTGTGGTGATCATGGAGCAGGGCATGATCGCCGATACCATATTGCACAGCGCGGAAAGCACCCTGGGCGGTTTGCCGGAACTGGCGTTTATCAACCTGATGTTCTGGATTGAGGTGGGGATGAGTTTCTTCGTGCCCTCCTCTTCAGGTCTGGCCGTGCTTTCGATGCCGATCCTGGCGCCGCTGGCGGATTTCGCCAACGTGGGGCGAGACCTGGTGGTGACCGCTTACCAGTCAGCCAACGGCCTGGTCAACCTGATCAACCCGACGTTTGCGGTGGTGGTGGGTGGTCTGGCCATCGGCCGGATTTCCTATGATCGCTGGCTGGCTTTTATCTGGCCCCTGTTATTGATACTGACGGTGTTTATCACGGTGGTGATCAGTGTTGGTGCCTTTATTTAACCGGATCACCGACCCCGAATTCGACCAATGAGAAGGAGTTCAACATGGCTGAATACACGCTCGGCGTGCACTCGGAAACCGGCAGATTGCGACAGGTGATTGTCTGTCGCCCCGGCCTTGCGCATCGGCGACTCACTCCCAGTAACTGCGATGCTCTGCTGTTTGACGATGTGTTCTGGGTCAAACAGGCACAAAAAGACCACGACGTGTTTTCGGGCCTGATGCGAGCACGGGGCGTGGAGGTGCTGGATGTGAATGAGTTGCTGGCGGAGACCCTGGATATTCCGGCAGGTCGCGCCTGGGTGCTCGACCACCGGATCAACTGGAATTATATCGGCGTTGGTATGGTCTCGGACCTGCGGGCCTGGATGGACGAACTGCCCTCTAGCGAACTGGCGGAATTCCTGATTGGCGGCCTTGAGGTCGGTGATTTGCCTTTCGATCCGGTCGGTCTGTTTGGTAATCACCTGGGACGCTACGGATTCGTGTTGCCACCCTTGCCCAATTATCTGTTCACTCGCGACAACAGTGCCTGGATCTATGGCGGGGTCACTCTGAACCCGATGTACTGGGCCGCCCGCAAACCGGAAACTCTGCTGATGACGGCGATCTACCGTTTTCATCCGGTATTTGCCGGCAAAGTCGATGAGCTCTGGGGCGATCCGCTCGTCAATCAGGGGCTGGCGACCCTGGAAGGCGGCGACATCATGCCGGTTGGTGAGGGGGTAGTGCTGGTGGGGATGGGTGAAAGATCCTCCCCGCAGGCTATTGGCCAGCTTGCCAAGGCGCTGTTCGAGCGTGGGGTGGCGAAGCGGGTGGTGGCTTGCCAGTTACCCAAAACCCGCTCAGCCATGCACCTGGATACGGTGTTCACTTTCTGTGGTGGCAATGTGGTGACGGCGTTCAAGGAGGTGGCAGATGAGGTGGTCTGTTATGACCTGCGCCCCGGCAAGGGTAAGAAGCACCTTACTTTCACACAGGATCCGCGCCCCTTGTTCGAGGTGGTCGCGGATGTGCTTGGCTACCCGCAACTCGAGGTGGTTCCTACCGGCGGCGAGAGCCCGGCCGAGCGAGAGCGTGAACAGTGGAATGATGGTAACAACGTACTGGCACTCAGTCCGGGCGTGGTGATTGGCTACGACCGCAATGATGACACCAACGCCGCTCTGGAGGCTGCTGGTATCGAGGTATTGTCGATTCCGGGTGCCGAGCTTGGTCGGGGCCGTGGCGGCGGTCGTTGCATGAGTTGCCCCACCATTCGTGACCCCCTCTGACAGGAAAGGATAGAGTTATGGCTTTTAATCTGAAGAATCGTCATTTTCTGACTTTGCGTGACTTTACCCCGCGGGAGATCAATTTCCTGCTGAAGCTGTCGGCGGACCTTAAAGCTGCAAAATACGCCGGTACCGAAGTGCCTCAGCTTCAGGGCAAGGATATCGCCCTGATCTTTGAAAAGAATTCGACCCGTACCCGGGTGGGCTTCGAGGTGGCCGCGTTTGATCAGGGCGCCCGGGTGACCTATCTCGGTCCTACGGGCACCCATATTGGCCAGAAAGAATCGGTCAAGGACACCGCGAGGGTACTGGGCCGGGTTTACGACGCGATTGAATACCGTGGTTTTGGCCAGACGGTTGTTGAGGAACTAGCCCAATATGCGGGCGTGCCGGTCTACAACGGCCTGACCAACGAGTTTCATCCTACCCAGATTCTGGCGGATCTCCTGACCATGCAGGAACACGTGGACAAACCGCTTCGGGAGGTTGCCTACGTGTTTATCGGTGACGCGGCCAATAATATGGGCGACAGCCTCCTCCTTGGCGGTGCCAAAATGGGGATGGATGTGCGATTGTGTGCGCCAAAAGCCTGCTGGCCGGCAGCGGCGATCCAGCAAGAAGCCCAGTCGAGCGCACGGGAAACCGGTGCCCGGATCATGATTACCGACGACATTGACGAGGCCGTCGCCGGCGTTGATTTCGTTTATACCGATGTCTGGGTCTCCATGGGAGAAGCCAAGGAAAAGTGGCGGGAACGGATCCAGCTACTGATGCCCTATCAGGTCAACAGCGCTTTGATGGAGAAGACTGGCAACCCCCGCGTGCGTTTCATGCATTGTCTGCCAGCTTTTCACAACACGGAAACCGCGATTGGCAAGGAAATAGAGGCCGAATACGGTATTGATGCCATGGAAGTGACCGACGAAGTGTTCGAGAGCCCGGCTTCGATCGTGTTTGATCAGGCCGAAAACCGGATGCACACTATCAAGGCGGTGCTGGTCGCCACCCTGGGAGGTTGACATGCTGGTGGTAGCAGCCTTGGGTGGAAATGCTTTACTGAAACGCGGCGAGCCGCTGACAGCCGAGGCTCAGCGCGGAAACGTCCAGCGTGCAGCCAGGGCCCTTGCGACCATTGTCCGCGCTGGCCACAGCCTGGTGGTTACCCACGGGAATGGCCCTCAGGTTGGCTTGCTCGCCCTGCAGGGCGCAGCTTACAAGCCTGATGAAGCCTACCCGCTGGACGTATTGGGGGCAGAAACCGAAGGTATGATCGGTTACATCATAGAGCAGGAGCTGGAAAACGCTCTAGATCATGATCGCGCGGTCGCCACCCTGCTGACCCAGGTACTCGTAGATCCCGACGACCCCGCTTTTCGCAAGCCCACTAAATTTGTCGGACCGGTGTACGACCGGGCAGAAGCCGAATCCCGTGCCGAGGCCGCCGGCTGGCAGATCGCCCAGGACGGTGACAAGTGGCGCCGGGTGGTGCCTTCTCCCAAGCCCCTGGAAATTCCTGATATGCGGGTGCTGAAACTGCTGCTGGAACAGGGCGTAGTGGTTGTCTGCGCCGGCGGTGGCGGCATTCCGGTGTTGCGGCGCCAGGACGGCAGTATGGTCGGTGTCGAAGCGGTCATCGACAAAGATGCGGCCAGCGCGTTACTGGCACGGGAATTGAGTGCCGAAGCCTTGCTGTTATTGACCGATGTGGATGCGGTCTATCAGGATTTCGGCAAGGATAGCGCCCGGCCACTGGAGCAACTGACGGTGACTGAGGCCCGGGCACTGGATATGCCCGCCGGGTCCATGGGCCCGAAACTGGCCGCAGCCTGCGACTTTGCCGACGCCGGTGGGTTGAGTGGTATTGGAAGGCTGGAAGACGCACTGGCAATACTGGAGGGCCGGGGGGGCACCCGCATCGCCGGATGAAACCCGGAGCAAGTCAGCATTGGTTTGGCCAGCCGGCCCCGATTGAGGCAAGCTGGCCACACTGTTATTCCATAGACGTAGCGCCGATACGGTGAATGCTGACATCCGCACCGTTGAACTCTTCCTCCTCGCTCAGCCGCAGTCCTGAAATGGCTTTGACAATACTGTACACGACCAGGCCGCCGACGAACGCAACAACGACCCCGGCGGTTGAACCAATCAGCTGGGACATCAGGCTGACGCCACCGAGCCCGCCCAGGGCGGACTGGCCGAAGATGCCGGCAGCGATACCGCCCCAGATGCCACAGACCCCGTGCAGCGGCCAGACACCCAGAACGTCGTCGAGACGCTCGATTTTGTTCTGGGCCCACTCGAACAGATAGACAAAAATGGCCCCGGCGATGCCACCGGCGATCAGGGCACCAACAGGGTGCATAAGGTCAGAGCCGGCACAGACGGCCACCAGGCCGGCGAGCGGACCGTTGTGGATAAACCCCGGGTCCTTACGGCCTGCGAGCATGGCAACCAACAGGCCGCCCACCATGGCCATCAGGCTGTTGACCGCCACCAACCCGCTGATGCCATCCAGGGTCTGGGCCGACATCACGTTAAAGCCGAACCAGCCAACGGTCAGAATCCAGGCACCGAGAGCCAGAAAAGGAATGCTGGATGGCGCAAAGGCAACCACTTTTCCGTTGCGGTAGCGGCCTTTGCGAGCCCCCAGCAGCAGTACCGCAGCCAGGGCAATCCAGCCGCCGACGCCATGCACCACAACCGAACCTGCGAAGTCATGAAAAGATGCCCCGAACTGGGCCTCCAGCCAGGCCTGGAAACCATAGTTGCCGTTCCAGATCATGCCTTCGAAAAACGGGTAAACCAGCGCGACAATCAGGGCCGAGGCGATCAGCATCGGGTAAAACCTCGCCCGCTCTGCAATGCCGCCCGACACAATAGCCGGAATGGCTGCTGCAAAGGTCAGTAAAAAGAAGAACTTGACCAGCTCATAGCCCTGGCTGGTCGTGAGTGTTTCGGCACCGCTGAGGAAGTGACCGCCGTAGGCGATGTAGTAGCCCACAAAGAAATAGGCGATGGCGGAAACGCCAAAATCGGTAATGATTTTCACTAATGCATTGACCTGGTTCTTATGCCGGACAGTGCCCACTTCGAGGAAGGCAAAGCCCGCGTGCATGGCGAGTACCATAATGGCACCGATCAGTATGAACAGCGTGTTTGCGCTTTCGGTCAGGGTTTGTACTGCACTGGTGATGTCCACGGTTCGGTCACTCCTGGGTAATGGCTGTTCATGAATGGCGGCTCTGCGCTTTGTTAGAGTGCAGATCTAGCAAGAGATGTTCCAAAAGTGGGCAATATGTGTGCGAATGGGACGTTACGTTGGCAGGAAATAAAAGTTGGTGGCTAATTAATCAGTTATTTTCAGGCATAGGCACTATAAAGGTGCACACTGCAGAGCTGTGCCGTCTATTGGTGCTTCGATGGATGGCCGGTTTATCGCGAACGAGCTTTGTATTGGGTTGGGCAGTACCCGCGGACTACGCCTGGCGGTGAGGTTAATGCTTGGCCACAATACTTGGCGATGCTTTTGTCGTTTAAGGCCCCTGTGGCAGACTGTTAACCAGTGGTTTGCGGACTGCCCCTATTACTGAGGAACGGAGGAATACCCGTGGACAAAGAACGGATTCACTTGTGGATAATCTTGTTGGCCAGTCTGGTTGTTATCGGTGGTTGCGCCTCTGCTCCGGAATCATCATCGCCAGTTTCTGAAGCCAGTCTGACCAATACCTACTGGAAATTGCTGCGGGTAGGGGGTGTAGAGGTCCGGATTGAGGACAATCAACGGGAAGCACACCTTATTTTTCGCGACGACGGTTATGTGGTTGGCCATACCGGCTGCAATAGCCTCAAAGGCCAGTACGGCGTCAATGAGGGCAGGATTGGCTTTCTGGCCATGGCTGCAACGCGTATGGCGTGTTCGGGGGACACCACCGAAGGGCCGATGCTGGATGCGATGAAAAATACAGCAGACATAGTGATCGAGGGTAAGCGCATGACCTTGCTGAACGAGCAAGGCGATTCGCTGGCGATACTGGGGGCAGTCTATCTGAAGTAGTCTACCCTGAGGAGGAGAATCAGGCGGTAAGTGCCCGGGACACATCTGCTGTCGGGGCGGGTGAACAATCCCTGCTGTTTGTTATCTGATGGGTAATGCCGGAGACGTCAAGCCGGTCGAGATTTCATATGCTTACAACAGGCCGGAATGATCGGCCAGGCTAAGTCATTGATAGTCGTGTTTTGTTACATAAGAAATTACAATTTATAGCACTAAAGTCTAGGCTGGATTTGGGACATTCAATCGGTCCTTCGGACAAGTGGGTGCAAAACGTCAGATTAATGCTTCTACTCACGGGGACCAGTAGTGCTAATCTACGCATGGTTTTCCAGGGTCGGGATGTTCTACGGTGAAGGTAATCGCATTTCACAATCTCAAGGGCGGCGTCGGCAAAACTGCGGCTGCGGTCAATATCGCCCAACTGGCAGCGGATGATGGCGTGCCTACCTTGTTATGGGATCTGGATGCGCAGGGTGCAACCAGTTGGTATTTTGCACCGGAAGCCGCAAAAGCCCGTTCACAGCCCAAGGCGGCCAGGGTGGTAAAAGGCAAGACGCCGATTGGCCACCTGATTACCTCTACTGCCACCACCTGCCTTGATCTGATACCCGCCGACCCGAGCTTTCGCAACATCGACTTGCAGCTGGAGAAACACGGCGCCGGCAACACGCTTAGGCAATGGCTGGAGCCGATGGATGAAGATTATGGCCTGGTGATTCTGGATTGCCCGCCGACCTTGTCCAGGCTGGCGGAGGAGATTTTCGCCGTCGCCGACAAAATCTATGTGCCGCTGATTCCAACCTGGCTATCCATGAACAGTTGGGAGCAGGAGCAGGCCTTTATCACCGACAAGAATCTCGACAAGAAGAAATTCGCTCCGTTCCTGTCCATGGTGGACCGCCGAAAAAGCCTGCACCGGGAGTTCCTGGACACCCCGCCGAAAGCCCTCAAACGGTTGTTGGCGGGGTATATTCCCTACGCCAGCGATGTCGAGCGCATGGGCGAACATCGCAGCGCAGTCAGCCATTTCGCCCCCCGTTCCACCGCAGCCCTCGCCTATCAGCTCATGTGGAAGAACATGAAGAAGCAACTCAAACTCTAAGCGAATTGTAGGAGCGACTTCAGTCGCGAAAAAGGTTCAGGGCAACTTTACCGATCGCGGTTAAAACCGCTCCTACAACTACTCCGTCTGCGTGGGATTACCAGTAGGTCCAGATGCCCCTGATTGCCGCGGCGGCGCCGGCCACGGCGGCTATTCCCAGGATGATTGGCCTCAGGCCGCCGAAGGGTACCCGGTTGACCAACAGGCCCGAAAGCAGGAAGCCCGCGAGCACACCGGGAAAGGTGACTACAAACAGCATCAGCTCACGCATCCCCAGATGGCCGGAGACTACCAGGGCGATCGTACTGGCGATGCTGGCGAAGAGAAAAAACGCTGACATGTTGGCCCGCACCAGTGGGCCCAGCTCGTTCTGGTAGATCAGTGCGATGGGCGGCCCGCCTACTGCGGTGATCGTCCCCATGTAACCGGAGGCTGCCCCGGCTATTACACTGTTGCGCGGTGTCAGTGTTGGCCTTAACCCCGCTACGCTGAGCGCCACTGCCGTCAGGATCAGACCGCCGAAAATCAGCCCGAACGCCTGGCTGGACACCACCGCCAGAGTCATGCCCGCCAGCACGGTGCCCACCACATCGCCGCCAATAGCAAACCGCACTTGCCTGAAACTCAGGCTGGCGCGATTGCGGATCAGCATCATGATCGTCAGCAGGACAGCGTTGAGCACCAATGGGCCGGGCACCAATAGCGGGCTGACCAGAAACATCAGCGGTGCTGACAGGGTGCCGATCCCGTAACCCGCCACCCCTTGCAGACAGGCGCCTGCGAGCAGGGCGATATTGGCCAGTAGAATCTGGATCAGGCTGATCTCGGTCACGGTAATCGAAGCTCCTGTTTACATCCGTTTGGTCAGAATGGCTCCGCGAAATCCCGGACGAGCAGTGTTGCCTTGGATTTCTCCGTCCCGCAATACCCTTACAGAAGCGGCCAGTCCGCTGCATCCACCGTGTGAAGTCCGACCGGTTGTTCTGCCTCACCGCCCCAGCGGTCTATGAAGGTACCGAGCGGGTCGTATTGCTGTGTCTGCTTGAGCAGATTGAACTGCCGCAGCCCGCGGGGGTCAGCGCCTACGCCGGCCAGATACTGCCAGTTACCATAGTTACTTGCCACATCATAGTCGATCAGTTGTTCTTCGAACCATGCCGCACCGTAGCGCCAGTCGAGTCCCAGTTCGTTGACATAACAACTGGCCACCAACTGGCGAGCGCGATTGCTCATGTAGCCGGTTTCCCGCAGCTGATTCATGGCGGCGTTCACAATCGGATATTCCGTGTTGCCTTCGCACCAGGCCTTGAACCGATGGCCATAGAATGTTGCCTGGCGACGTTTGCGCTGGACGCCATCCCGGCGGAACAGATTGGCGCCGTGCCTGATGGCGTACCAGTGGAAGTATTCCCGCCACAGCAGCTCGAACCATAACCAGTAGGTGGACTCGTTTTTGGTTTCCCTGTTCTCATAATCCGTCAGGGTTTCCGCCACCTCGCGAACGGAAAGGCAGCCATTGGCCAGCCAGGGGGAGAATTTGGAAGACGCATTCCAGTCATCCAGGGCGTTGCGGGTTTCTTTATACCGGTCGACACTGTGGGTGGTGTACAGAAATTCGTGCAGTCGCGCCAGGCCTGCCGCTTCTCCGCCCGAAAACTCCAGCGGGTGTTGTGCCTCCGGGATGGGCGGGCAGTCGCCCCGATTGTCGTCCGGAAAACCTGGCGGTGGCGGTAAGGCCGTCAGCGTGCGGATGCGCAGGTGTTGCGATTGATGCTCGCCGGCCTTTTCCACCTGTTTTCGGAATTGCGAGAAGGTGTCTGGCAGGTCCGACAATGCCATGGGCAGCGAGCTTTCGGTGAACAGGCTCAGGGTTTCGAATTGCTGAAAGATCGGCCCCGTCGCATTGTCTTTGACTGCTTGCCACTGTCGGGCCTCGTGAGTGCCCGGCTGCCGGGAACGAATGACCCGTGCAATGTCATGGCTGTGAATCAGATCCGGAATTACAGTTTCGGGCTCACCGTAGGCTATGTGCAGGCGCTGGCTCAGGGGCCGGAGGCTGCGCTCCAGCGCCATCAGACTTTGCCACAGGAAACGCCAACGGTGGCCACCCATCGCTTTGCTTTGATGAGGGCCCGGAGCAAACCACCGCGGATCCACCACATACACACACAGCAGCATGTCAGACTTTGATGCGGCCAGCAGGGCAGCGTTGTCATGCAGGCGTAAATCCCGGGTAAACCAGTAGAGAGTATTCAAGGTAGGGGGTTCCCTGTCACTGGGTGTTTGATCGGGGAGTTTACGTTGAGGTTTATACAAGAGATTAAAGGTTGGCGGAACAGTAGCGAAGGTCAACGGGAAATCGGGCGCCGGTGGTCCCACCGGCGCCCGCTCAGGGGTAAGGAAAGCCTGAGTCTAGAGCTCCTGGGCGGTGGGGCGCAGGATGATCTCGTTGATGTCCACGTCGTGGGGCTGTTCGATGGCGTACACAATCGCGCGGGCGACGGCGTCTGCATCAATAGCCACTTTGTAGAGCTCTTCGGCCGCTTCGGCAGCGGTAGGATCGGTGATGGTGCTGGTCAGCTCGGTGGCTATCGCACCTGGTGAGATATTGGTGCTGCGAATCTCGTCACCGGCTTCCATCCGCAAGCCTTCCGACAGTGCCCTGACGGCGTATTTCGTGGCGCAGTATACGGCAGCCCCGGGGAACACCTTATGGCCCGCAACGGAAGACAGGTTGATGACGTGCCCGCTGTGCTGTTCACGCATGATCGGCAGTACCGCTGCGATGCCGTACATCACGCCCTTGATGTTGACGTCGACCATCTGGTCCCACTCGTCCACTTTGAGTGCGTCCAGCGGAGCCAGAGGCATCAGGCCGGCGTTGTTCACCAGCACATCAATGCGACCAAAGGTATCCTTGGCGATTTTGGCCAGGGCTTCGACCTGCTTGCGATCGGTCACGTCGGTAGTTTGCCAGATGGCCTCGCCGCCGTTGGCCTTGAGCTCTTCGGTGAGCTTGACCAGGCGGTCTTCCCGACGTGCCGCCAGAACGAGTTTGGCGCCGCGCTCGGACAACCGGCGGGCGGTGGCTTCACCAAGCCCGCTGCTGGCACCGGTAATGATGACGACTTTGCCTGTGATCTGATCGTTTGCTGTAGTCATGAAGACTCCTTGTTGAAACGTTTTAATGAATTACGCGGTGGCTTTCTGATCGGCCAGCGTCGGGTAGTCGGTGTAGCCCTTTACATCGCCACCATAGAAGGTGCTGTCGTCCCACTCGTTCAGTGGCGCATCCTTTCGGAAGCGCTCTGGCAGATCCGGATTGGCAATAAACGGACGTCCGAACGTGACCAGGTCGCAGCGACCGGCGCTGATGCGGCGTCTTGCTTCTTCGGCGGTGTAAGCCCCGTTGGCGATGTAGCTGCCGTTGAAGTTGGCCTGAATCGCGTCGATAACCGATTCCGGACGGCCATTGGCATGGTTGCCCTGGAACGAATCTTCCACGACTTCGATGTAGGCAATGCCGAGATCGTTCAGATGCCTGGCGAGTACCCCGAAGGTTTCCAGCGGGTCTTCGTCGTACATGGCGTTGAAGCTGCCGGTTGGACTGACACGAATGCCCACGTTTTCCTTGCCCCAGACATCAACAACAGCCTGGGTAACCATCAAGGTCAGTTGGGCGCGGTTCTCGGCAGAGCCGCCGTACTCATCGGTACGCTGGTTGCTGCCGCTCTTGAGGAACTGGTCCAGCAGATAGCCATTGGCAGCGTGTACTTCGACTCCGTCAAAACCGGCCGCTTTGGCGTTCTGGGCGCCGATGCGGAACTGCTCCACAATGCCGGGGATTTCGTCGGTCTCCAGGGCGCGGGGCTCAGGAATATCGACCATGCCGGAATCGGCGCTGACGAAGGTTTTGGCGCCCTCTGGTGCGATAGCAGAGGGTGCGACTGGCTTGCGGCCGTCCGGCTGCAGATCAGGATGGGAAATCCGGCCGACGTGCCAGAGCTGCATATGAATACGGCCACCGGCGTCGTGAACCGCGTCGGTCACTTTTTTCCAGCCGGCAATCTGCTCATCTGAATGAATGCCCGGCGTGAAGGCATAGCCTTTGCCCTGAGGCGACACCTGAGTCGCTTCGCTGATGATCAGGCCCGCACCGGCACGCTGTTGATAATACTCAACGTTCATGTCGTTGGGTACATCGCCGGGCTGGCTGGAGCGTGAGCGGGTGAGTGGTGACATCAGCACCCGGTTTGGCAAGGCAAGGTTGCCAAGTTTGAAGGTTTCGAACAGGACGTCTTGGGGGTGGTCGTTGCTCATGCAAGTTTCTCCTATTGGATCATCTTTAGTTAATTAGACCAGTCTACTAGTCTCAGAGTGAAAAAAATTTACCCGATACGCAGGCACTGTTTGAAGAAGACCTTAACGAACCGTTCCATGGGTTCGGTGGATTTCACCACCTTGGCCCGCAGAATGGCGCCCTCCCAGCCGGACAACAGAAAACTGGCTACTTCATCGGGGTCCAGAGCCGGGTCAACGTCACCGTTGGCCTGGGCTTCTGCGATACAGTGGGAGAACTTCTTCTCCCAGCTCGTGAACACTTTATCCAGCCGGGTCCGGAACATCTCATGCTGGCCAGCCAGCTCCTGCCCCAGATTGCCCATCAGGCAGCCCTGGGAATACTCGCAACTGGTCATGGTTTCCAGCCCGGTGTCGAAATAGGCGTAAAGACGATCGATACACGATCGGCTTGGGTCCGTAAGGATTTGTTCCAGCCTGGTCTCGTATTCCTCTCCGAACGATTCTATGACTGCCAGGCCAAAATCGTTCTTGCTGCTAAAATAATGGTAGAACGAACCCTTGGGCACGCCCGAGGCTGTTAGAACTGCGTTCAGGCCTGTCGCCCCGAAGCCTTTACGGGCGATCAGGTCAGCACCGACCTGAATGATGTGATTGCGAGTGTCGTGTGATGTCATGGTTGTCATATTAGACCGGTCGTCTACAATGAGTCAAGCACGTAAAATCCGAAACCTATTGAAGGAGTCTACCAATGATCAAATCGCGCGCGGCCGTGGCCTTTGGCCCCAACAAGCCTCTGGAAATCGTCGAAGTGGATGTCGCACCACCTCAGAAAGGAGAAGTTCTGGTTCGTATTGTTGCAAGCGGCGTTTGCCATACTGATGCCTTCACCCTGTCCGGCGCCGACCCCGAGGGCATTTTCCCCGCCATTCTCGGGCATGAGGGTGGGGGCATTGTGGAAGCAGTTGGAGAGGGAGTGACCTCGGTAGAAGTGGGGGATCATGTGATACCGCTTTACACTGCCGAGTGCGGCAAGTGTAAATTCTGCACATCCGGCAAGACCAACCTGTGTAGCGCCGTGCGCGCAACCCAGGGCAAGGGCGTGATGCCTGACGGCACCTCCCGTTTCTCTTACAAAGGCGAGCCGATTTACCACTATATGGGCTGCTCCACCTTTTCCGAATACACCGTTCTGCCGGAAGTGTCACTGGCCAAGATCCCGAAAGAAGCACCATTGGATAAAGTCTGTCTGCTGGGTTGCGGCGTGACCACGGGTATTGGTGCGGTGCTGAACACCGCCAAAGTCGAAGAAGGTGCGACCGTCGCGGTCTTCGGTCTCGGTGGCATCGGCCTGGCTGCAATTATTGGCGCGACCATGGCCAAAGCCAGCCGCATCATCGCCATCGACATCAACCCGGACAAATTCGACATCGCCAAGCAGCTTGGTGCCACCGATGTGGTCAACCCGAAGGATTTTAACAAGCCGATCCAGGAAGTCATCGTCGAGATGACCGATGGTGGTGTGGATTATTCTTTCGAGTGCATCGGTAATGTCAATGTTATGCGCTCAGCACTGGAATGCTGCCACAAGGGCTGGGGTGAGTCAGTCATCATCGGTGTCGCGGGCGCTGGCGAGGAAATCTGCACCCGTCCGTTCCAGCTGGTCACCGGCCGGGTCTGGAAGGGTTCTGCCTTTGGCGGTGTGAAGGGGCGTACCGAATTGCCAGGCTTTGTGGAAAAAGCCAAGACTGGTGAAATTCCCCTGGACGTGTTCATCACACACAATATGCCGCTGGAAGACATCAATGAGGCATTTGATTTGATGCATGAAGGCAAAAGCATACGGACCGTCATTCACTTCTGAGCGATTGCGTCGGATGCCCCCGCCGGTTTTCCGGTCAGGGGGCTGCGGTAGGCTCCTGTTCGCAGCTGCCTTCACCATCGGTTAAAGCATCCGATCCGCGACACTCCGGGCGACTACCGTCCCGGTTGTTTATCAGATGAGGGAGGGTCAGCTGGCGCGCCAATGAAGGTATCTTCTGGCTGGTTATTCAGACTGGGCATTGCTGCGACTGTGGCCTTACTCATGGCAGTGTTGTGGCTGGTGCTCAGGGAATTGGGTATGCCAGCGAGCCTGTCGCCGGACGCCCTGTCAGTGTGGCTGAACGGGCAGGGTGTCTGGGGGCCGGTGTTCCTGTTTCTGATGATGGTGCTGGCGGTGGTGGTGGGGCCAATTCCGACACTGCCTGTCAGTGCCGCCTCGGGCCTTGCATTCGGCGTTTTATGGGGCACCTTGCTGGCAGCGGCTGGAGCCTTGGTGGGTGCCATGATCGCGTTTTCTGTTGCCCGGATACTGGGCCGGGAAGCCTTGAAGAAAAAGCTGTCAGCAAACCCGGTCTTCGCCTCCGACGGCTCCCAGCGACTGTTATTCTGGATGGTGTTCCTGACCCGCCTGATTCCGCTGTTCTCTTTTGCGCTGATCAGCTACGCCGCTGGTGTAACGGCGATTCACGGTTGGCGATTTGCGGTGGCATCGTTACTGGGGATGCTCCCGATGACGTTTGTGTTCGCCGGGCTTGGCAATACCTTTGAACTCAACCCATTCATGACGGTCGCCGCTGCCGTTGCCATTCTTGTCGCAATGACTCTGCTGCCCTGGTACCTCGCCCGCAGGCCTGGTTCGACTCTGGTCCGGTGGTTGCAACTAAATTCAAAGCGCTAAGTGTGTAACAGATTCATTATTTGGCCGTCAGTGCTGACAGTATTCATAACGGACCGTGCTCGGATCCATCCATTTACCCTGGTGGCTGGACCAGCCCGGGTTTGATCCGATTCCGCTGGTCAACACCTTCGGTGTCAGCGGCGTGAACATGTCCCAGTTCGAGTTCTGGACCTGGGACTACCCCGCCATGGCCCTGAAGGACTCGGTGCTTACCAACATCCCCTCGGTGATGAACTTCGGGTTGCTGCTCGGTGCCATGTTGGCGGCCGGGTTTCCGGCTGCCAAACTGGTGGGGAGGACTGTTAAAATGGAACGAGCATACAGCCGCGCCCGCATTGTGGTGGTGTTGGGGATTATTCTGGTGCTGATCATGGCGGACCACCTGAGTAGCCCGACCTTTGCGTTCAACTCCGGGCAGGGTAACGTGGAAACGGCGCTCACCCAGCGCGACGAGTCTGCCTGCGCGCCCTGCGGGGCGCCTTGTCCGTCAACACGAGACTGACCCCTTTCTGAGGAACTGGCCGGTGTAACCGGCGGGAGAGACAGCAAATGAATAACGTATGTGTAGTGATGGGTGTGGGGCCAGGCAATGGCACTGCCTTTGTGCGGCGCTTCAGTAACGAGGGCTTTCAGGTGGCGATGCTAGCCCGCAGCGTGGATTACCTGAAGCAGCTGGAGCAATCGGTTACCGGTGCCCATGCCTTTCCCTGTGACATGATGGAACCCGAGCAGATCACCTCGGTGCTGGCGGCCATCGAGAGCAAACTCGGACCGGTTTCAGTGATGCTTTATAACGCCGGTGGCGGCGTGTTCAAGAACGTGGAAGAGGCCAGCCTGGAAGACTTCGAGGCCAACTGGCGCCTCAATGTTCAGGGCCTGGTGGCGGCCACCAAAGCCGCATTACCGCAGCTGCGTCAGCATGATACCGCCAGCATTATCATCACCAGCGCGTCGGCGGCGACCCGGGGCCGGGCCAACACCGCGCCTTTTGCTTCGGCCAAGGCGGCCCAGCGCAGCCTGGCCCAGTCACTGGCACGCCAGCTCGGGCCGGAGAAGATCCATGTGGCGAACGTAGTCATCGATGGTGTGGTGGACCTGCCCCGCACCCGCGAGTGGCTGGCGGACAAGCCGGACGATTTCTTCGTCAAGCCTTCCGCCGTGGCCGATGCCGTCTGGAATCTGAGCCAGCAGGACCCCTCCGCCTGGACTTTCGAGCTGGATATCCGTCCGTTCGGCGAGGCCTGGTAGCAGCCGGCGGAGGAATGGGGATAAGTGTTATACCGGATTGGTGGCCAGGATTTTCTTCAGAAAATTCTTCGTCCGGGGATCCTGCGGGTGATAGAAAATCTCGCTGGGCGGTCCCTGCTCCACAATGCGGCCGCCGTCGATAAAGATCACGCGGTCCGCCACGTCCCTGGCGAAAGACATTTCATGGGTGACCACCATCATGGTCTGGCGCTCTGCTGCCAGCTGTTTCATCAGCCCCAATACTTCCTCCACCCACTCAGGGTCCAGCGACGACGTGGGCTCATCAAACAGAATGACCTCGGCACCGGCGGCCATAGCGCGGCCGATACCAACCCGCTGCTGCTGGCCGCCGGACATGGACGCGGGGTAGGCATCCGCCTTCTCGCCCAGGCCGATCTGGTCAAGGATTTCGCGCGCCCTTCGGTAAGCCTTTTCCCTGGGCCATTTATCCACCACCAGCAGACGCTCGGCGATGTTCTGCAGCGCTGTCTTGTTGGCAAACAGCGCATAGTTCTGGAACACAAATGCGGTTCGCCGCCGCATGGAGAGGATCTCTGCCCGGCTGGCCCGCTTCACATCCACGGTGAGGTCTCCCACAGTCATCGTGCCGGCAGTGGGTTGCTCCAGGAAATTGACGCAACGCAGCAGTGTGGATTTTCCGGTGCCTGAAGGTCCGATGATCACCACAATTTCGCCCTTTTCGATCGTCAGGTCGATTCCATCGAGAACCACCGTCTTGCCGAAATGTTTGCTCAGTGACTCTAACTTGATCATCGGCTATAGGCCTTGTTCAGGCGGATTTCCAGATAGTTCTGAAGCTTGGAAAGTAGTTCAACCACTATCCAGTACATGATGGCGGCCACAATGAACGCTTCGAAGTACAGGAAGCTACCGGCAGCCTCTTTCTGGGTGGCCCCCATCAGTTCCGTGACCCCCAGGGTGAACGCGAGAGAGGTCGCCTTGATCATGTCGATGAAGTAATTCATCAGAGTGGGTAGCGCCACCCGGGTGGCCTGGGGCAGAACAATCCGCCGCATCATCTGGCCATTGGTCATGCCAATCGACAGCGCGGCTTCAGTCTGGCTTCGGTCAACACCAACGATAGCGGCACGGATTGATTCGGCCATGTAGGCGGAAAAGTGCATGGTCAGACCCATGATGGTCGCTGTGACACCGTCGATGACGGTCAATGCACTGACCAGTTGCGGTAATCCATAGTAAAACAGGAACAGTTGCACCAACAGTGGCGTGCCCCTGAAAAAAGAAATGAACACGATAGTCAGTTGGTTGAGCACCGGGATGCGAAGCACCCGGACAATGGCGAACAGGCAGGCAAGGATAAGTGCAAGCACCATCCCGATGCCGGCCAGTTGCAGGGTAAGGGGCAGGTACGTGAGCAGCACAGGTACCAGCCCAAGCATATACTCGACGTTCAACACGTCCATAGGGCGTCAGGCCTTGGTATGCCCCTCAGGGCTGGGTGATATCCGTGCCGAACCACTTCTCTGAAATGGAGGCCAGGGTTCCGTTGTCACGCAGGGTCGCCAGGGCCTTGTTCACTTCGTCCCGCAGGGCCCGGCCGGTATCAGTGTCGCGGAACGGGTAGGCGTTGGTGATCTGCGAGAAGGTGGGGCCGGCCAATTCAAGGGGCAGGGGCTTCTCCTTGATGATCTGGCTGGCGCTGACTCTGTCCATCACGAAAGCATCTACACGGCCCAAGGCAGTGTCCCGCTCCAGGTTGCTCTCATAGGTCTTGATATCGATCTGATCGGCGTAAGGAAGTTCCCGCAGGAGTGCCTCGAAATTGGAGCCCAGGTTCACAGCGACGGTCTTCCCCTTCAGATCTTCCACTCCCCGGATTTCGGTGTTGCCTTTTTTGGTCACCACCTGTGCGCCGTCATAGACGTAGGGATCAGTGAAAATATAGGCCTTCTTCCGCTCTTCGGTAATGGTGATCTGGTTGGCAACGGTGTCGATACGCCCGGATTCCAGCATGCCAAACAGGCCCGAGAAGTTGGCGGTTTCATACTTGATGTCACGCCCCATCTCCTCGCCCAGAGCGTTCATGACATCGACGTCGAAACCTTTGAGCTCATCCTGCTCTACAAAGGTAAATGGGAAATACTGGCCGGACATCCCAACCCTCAACGGATCATCCTGTGCAAGCAAAGATGCGCTTGTGAATAGTGAAATCGTTAGTAACACGTTGATCAGTAGCGTTTTCATAAAACCTCCTTCCGTATTGCATCGTAACTGAAGCATAGTCGGCAGTGAAAATTGGGCAATGATACATATCATCGGCAATTAACCAGACTCTCAATATCCGTGAGGATATCAGGGGCATCGGTTACGCGCGCCAACCAGCTCAGAGGGATGCCGCGCCCGCCGCCCACGCCATGGAGCGCCGCCATGGCTGGCCCGATAATCCAGGCCCGGCCACAGGAATCACCCCCGCAATGGATGTTGGCCCGGACAGCTCCGGTATAACTGTCGGCATGTCTGAGGATGTGAAAGATCACCGGCATAGCCTCGTGCAGATAGCAGGTGCGGCCATAGGTGTCACCGGCGCCTGCCGCATCCAGAAGGGAGCCGGACCGGGCTTTGTTGAGGGTTTCCGGGTCTGGTGCTTCCGGGGTAGCAGCGTCCAGTGCTGCCGACATGGGTTTGCCCTGGAAAAGCTGGTTCAGGAGTGTCGCGGCGCATTTTGCCCAGGCTACCGCTTCGTCATTATGATTGGTGATCCGGACACCGGTTTCGGTGACTTCCATCAGTTTGTCGCTGCCACAATAGCAGGCCACCAGTGGCGGCAATTTGGAGACTGCCGGCAGTTGCATGTCATCAGCACCACTTTCAGGCAGTAAGTGTCGGTCGATGGTTTCGGCCAGGTGTACGCCCGCATTCTGTATCTCCGGTTGCTGGTAGGTAAGGCTGATGGCCCGACGAACCGGTTCTGCCAGTTGCTCGCCACTCAGGCGCCGGGTGTAGGGCAAAACCTTCTGCACCAATATCCGCTTCTGCTTTTCGGTCAGTTCGGCTGTGGTGGTCGATTGCGCCTGTTCAATGGCTTTCTTCTCGATGGTGTTCAGGTTGTCCAGGGTCACCCGGGTAGGGTTGTCGATGTAGCCCCGCCAATGGCCACCGGGCCCGAAGAATGCCCGAAAGCGCCGCTGGTAATCCCGGACATCCAGTTTGCCCTCATTGGCCAGAAGACTGTCGGTCAGTACCCCCGTGGCGGCACCGTAGTGGCTGATATCTCCGGGCTGTTTGCCGCCGTGGGCAAAGTAACCGACGCCGCCTTTGAAATAGTCGGGCTTCGGTGGCAGAAATTCCGGCGACTGCCCGCCCACCTCATGGATACGCTGGCTGTCGTAAAGCCAGTGCAAGCCTAGGCTTGCCGCATCCGCCACCCAGCCACCGGCCAGGGCGGCGATTATGGCGGGTTTTCTGTCGCTGGACAGGTTGCTGGTCATTGGAAAACCTCTTTGGTCATGTTCAGAATTCGGGGCCGAGAAAACGTACGTCTAATGCCAACTTTACGCACTCGCCCGATGCCAGTCACTGGCCCTCAGTTTCTTGTCGGAGAGGATCTAAACAAACCGCTAAAGCAGATCAATTCCAAACCGCCTAACCACAATTGCCAGGAGGCCAAAACAGGTCACTGTGATGGCAGCGCTGGATAATAGGGACAGCCAAAACCCGATCCTGGGCAGCAGGAATGGAAAGACCAGAAACATGGGTAGCGTCGGCAGTACGTACCAGAAGGTGTACCAGGCGTGGTTGCCGATTTTCTCCGCGGACTGGTTTTCCACATACAGCCAGATCATTGCCAATACCGTCACAGTTGGTAATGCGGCGATCAGTGCGCCAAGTTTGTCACTGCGTTTAGCCACTTCCGAGATCAGAACGACCAGTGCAGCGGTGATTGCGTATTTGACGATGATCCAGGTCATTGGCGGTTCCTGTTTTCGATTTTTATCTTCGATCACCCAGAGCCGGTCCCGGCCCCAGCAACCGTGTTTGCCAGCGTGCTAATGGTCATATAGGTCCATTACTGCTTGTTTTCAGGGTTGATGTTTTGGTGGGCCTGCGACGGAATGGTTGCATCAGCATCCTGTCCAGACGCAGATCCTGCACGGTACGAAAGTCCTCGATGCCGATGGTCATGCCCAGATGGCCCTTTTCCGGCTGGGCGCGGTAGGTGCCGAACAGCCGATCCCACCAGGGCAGGTTGAAGCCGAAGTTGCTGTCGGTTTCCCGCACAATGACCGAGTGGTGGACCCGATGCATGTCGGGTGTCACCACGAACAGCCGCAAATAACGATCGAGCCGGAGGGGCAGCCGCACGTTGCCATGGTTGAACATGGCCGTGGCATTCAGCAATACCTCAAAGATCACCACCGCCAGCACCGGGGCACCCAGTGCCAGAACCATGGTCAGCTTGATGGCCATGGACAGAATAATCTCGATGGGATGGAAGCGCAGGCCGGTGGTCACGTCAAATTCCAGATCCGCGTGGTGCATCCGGTGCAGGCGCCAGAGCCAGGGTACGGCGTGGAACAGCCGGTGCTGAAAGTAGATGGCGGCATCCAGCACCAGGACCGAGACAATCACCGCAAGCCAGGCTGGCAGGGTCACCAGATTCAGCAGCCCCCAACCGTTTTCCGATGTTATAAAGGCAGTACCAACCGCCGCCACCGGAAACACCAGGCGCACCGCCAGCGTGTCCAGACCAACAATGAACAGGTTGTTGGGCCAGCGGGTCAGGCGACCGATTTTTTGAGGCCTGCGTGGCGCAAACACTTCCCAGAGGGCCATCACAGTCAGCACCGAGAGGAAAAAGCTGACCCGGATGAGGGGTTCATGTTCAAGCAGTGTGTCGGTCACAACAGTGCCTCAGGCTAATGGATGGGTAACCCGGCTGCTTTCCATTCGGGAAAGCCTTCGTCAAAACGCCGTACCTGATACCCCAGCTTTCTCAACAGCTGGGCCGCTTCGTGGGACAGCACGCAATAGGGGCCGCGGCAGTAGGCGACAATCTCCCGATCTTTTGGCAGTTCCTCCAGCATGGATTCAAGCTGCGCCAGCGGAATGTTGATGGCCTCGGGCAGGTGGCCCGCTTCGAACTCGTCTTCCGAGCGCACGTCCAGCAGTGCCACCGAACCGGCCTTGAGGCCGGCCAGCAGCTCATCCCGGGATATTGCTTCCAGGGCTCCGTCGAAGTTGTCATTGGCAAACAGTCGGCTGACCAGGCGCTCCATTTCCGCCAGGTTGGTTTCTGCGACTTCGCGGAGCAGGCTCATCAGCGTCACAATCCGCTGATCGGTAAGCCGGTAAAGCATCTGCTTGCCGGAGCGGGTGGCCGTTACCAGCCCGGCTCTGCGCAGATGTTGAAGATGCGCCGACGCGTTCCCCACTGTCAGGTCAGCCGCGCTGGCGAGGGCTTCGACGGAAGCCTCACTCTGGGCAATACGCTCCAGCAGAACGAGGCGATGGCCACTTCCCAGAGCCTTTCCAACCTGAGCCAGGGTGTCGAACAGATCCTGTCTGGATGTCATTGCTGTTTTGATCTCCATCAAATACTCGAATTTGGTCGCTTGACACATAACGGCACTATTTTATTCTAACAATCATTAGAATGTTAGCAAGAGGAAAGGCTATGAAAACGCTGATTATCATCAACGATCCTCCTTATGGTTTTGGTCTTGATGATTTTCAGGCGCTCAATGGGCTTGCGGGCCATCAGGCCGGTGACCGGGTATTGCAGGAGGTGGCACGCAGGCTTGGCGGTTTCAGCCGGGAGCCGGGTTTCGTCTCCCGCCTCGGCGGCGATGTCTTCGGTTTGTGGTTAACTCCCCGCGAGGGGAAGCAAGAGGTGCACCTGGAGTTCAAGTTCTATTATCAATCCCAGTTTGACCGGTCACAGTGTTGTGTAGGCTATGAGGCCCCGCTGCGCTGGCGTCATCCGGAGCATGGCATGGTGTCGCCCGCCGAATTCATACCGGTCGCTGAAGAGGCCGCGCTGATGGAAGATGTCGCACTGGCACTGGAGATTCTGGAGGGCTTTCGTTCGCTGGGCGTGTTGCTGGCAGTGGACGACTTCGGCACTGGTCATTCCTCGCTGGTCTACCTGAAGGCATTGCCGGTCAAACGCAGCATGATAGATCGCGCGTTTGTGATCGGGCTGCCGGACAACGAGCAGGACGAAGTGCTTTGCCGCACAATGATCTCCATGGCTCACAGCCTTGGCTGTAAAGTCATTGCAGAAGGTGTGGAGACAGAAGCCCAGGCCGACTGGCTGCTGGCCTCAGGGTGCGACGAACTCCAGGGCTTTCTGCTCGGTCGCCCGGCGCCTGAGAATCACTGGTCCTCCCAGTCGATGGCCCGGTAATTGAAATCGCCTTCATTGGTGGGTTTGATAATCCGGAAATAGGGTGAGCCATCAAAGTCCCTTGGTGTGAACAGGGAGGTTCCATAGAAGGCCTATAGTTTGTAACGAATCGGGTATCCCCGGGTCTCCTTTGTTAACACATGGCAGGAATTTGTCCCTGCAAAGGGGGGTGACGATGAGAAAGCTTGCTCGAGTGATTTACCTAACGGCCGCTTTGCTGGCGGCTATGGCGCAACCGGTTGTGGCGGAGCAAAAAAACGGCTTTGATGTCAGTAACGCTATCATACCGCTTGACCAGATCCTCCGCGGTGGACCTCCCCGAGATGGCATCCCCTCAATAAATACGCCCAAATTTGAAGATCCCGGCGAGGCGTCGCTGTGGCGTCCCGATGACCTGATGCTGACCTATGATGACGGGGATGCCAGTTTTGCCTACCCCGTCGGTATCCTGAACTGGCATGAAATCGTCAATCATGGCCTCGACGGTGCACCCTTGCTGATCACCTTCTGCCCGCTCTGCGGAACCGGCATGGCATTCGATCCCCGGGTGGAAGGTCGCCATCTGAGTTTTGGTGTGTCGGGTCTTCTGTACAACAGTGACCTGCTGATGTACGACCACCAGACCGAATCCCTGTGGTCCCAGATTGAAGGTCGGGCGGTTTCGGGCCCCCTGGCCGGAACGGAGCTGAGGCCGGTCGCCATTCGCCACGAACTCTGGCAAGGCTGGCGGGAACGGGTTGGCTCTGACGGACAGGTGCTTTCGACAGACACCGGCCACCGCCGCAACTACCGGATGTCGCCTTACGGGGCTTATGACCACTCTGAGCGGCTCTACTTTCCGGTCACGCACACCAGCCGGAAATATCACCCGAAAACCTGGGTGCTGGGCTGGACCCACAATGGCGAGAGCAAAGCCTGGCCTTTCCCCGAACTGGAGGATTACGGTGCTGTTCTCGAAGACCGGGTCGGCGGTAAGGCGGTGTGGATCCATTATGATCCGGAGGTGCCGTCGGCGGAGCTGCGGGATGAGTCTGGCAAGCTGCTGCCGGCCACGAGAGCCTTCTGGTTTGCCTGGTACGCCTTTCATCCCGACACCCGGATTTTCGCAGCTGATTAATTTCGCAAATGGATGTAATAGTTCCGGAACTCATGTGTCTCTGATCTGACCGCCCCTTCAGACGGTTACGGGCTTTGAGAGCCTGACTTATCACTCCGTGATCAGGGAGAAAGACAATGTCCACGATACACCCTCTGAGAAAAGCGATTCGCACTTCCTTCGAACAGCGGGGCACCGCCTGGTGGTCTGCTGCCTTAATAACGGCAGTGCTGGGGACCAGCGGGCTGGCAGCTGCTGCCTGTAATCCCTGTTCCCCCTGCAAAAACAAGTGCAAGGCGGGGCAACACTGCAAGGCCGGATGCAACCCGTGTGCTGCCAAGAATCCCTGTGCCACCAAGAACCCCTGCGCCACCAAGGGCTGTAATCCCTGTGCCGTGAAAGGTTGTAACCCCTGCGCGGCTGCGGGCAAATGCGGGGCCAAACCCAATCCTTGTGCCGCGAAAAAAGTAACCCGACCGGCCAACTATGAACCCTATGCGGGCAATCCCTGCAAGCTGATGGCGCTGGGCGAGAAGCTGTTTAACGATCCCTCCCTCAGCAGCAACGGCCTGTCCTGTGCCACCTGCCATAACGATGGCGCGGGCTACAACGCAACCTTTGCCAATGCCTATCCGCACTCCGTGGCCATGGCAAGGGATGTGTTCGGTATGGACTCGGTTTACCTGGATGAAATGGTGCAGATCTGCATGGTTCAGCCCATGGCGGCCGAACCTCTGGAATGGGATGGTGAACAGCTGGCAGCACTCACCGCTTATATGGCCAAGGTTCGGGAGCAACTTGCGGCCAATCCCTGCGCCTTCAAGGGTGGGAAATGCGGTGCCTGTAACCCTTGCGCCGGCAAAAACTCCTGCGCAACCAAGAACCCGTGTGCAACCAAGAACCCGTGTGCAACCAAGAACCCGTGTGCAGCGAAGAACCCCTGTTCCGCCAGGGCCGGGGAATCTCTGGCCGGTGTTGCTGCCTGAGTTGATGCACGGGAAGATGAGAGCGGCTTCCGATGATTGTCGGGGGCCGCACCGGCAGGAGATGAAGGATTATGACAGAGCTTCGTATTGCCAAACTGACGAGTCTGACCGACGAGCAACTGCGGACGAGTCTGGTGGCCATTGAGGACATCCGGGAGTGCTACCGGGTGCTGAAGAAGGGCGGGTTAAACATTGTCGGTGAAGTGCTCAAGGGCCAGGGCCCGTTTTACGAAATGGATCATTACCCGAAAGAGGACGTTTATGACCGGGAGACCGCGTCCCAGTACTACTATCACGCGCACCGGGAGGATCACGCCGAACACGGTCATTTCCATCTGTTTCTTCGCAGCGGGGCGTTACCTGAAGGGGTGGAGCCACTTATGGGACCCACCGGTGAGGACAGGGTGGCGCACCTGGTTGCGATTTCCATGGACGCCTGGGGGTATCCCAAAGACCTGTTCACTGTAAACCGCTGGGTGACAGATGAAAGCTGGCTGCCGGCAGAGGCGACGGTGACAGCGCTGGATCGGTTTACCATTGATCACGCCTATCCCAGTTGGCCGGTGAACCGCTGGCTGACGGCCATGGTGCGTTGTTTCCGGCCCCAGATCGAAGCGTTGCTTTACCACCGGGACGAGGTTGTGGGCCAACGGCAGACAAATGGCCTGGAGCCGGTGCTTGAAGATCGTGCTCTGGAGATCACCGGGACCATCCCGATTGATGTGGAGAGCTGGGCAGACAAACTGGAGGCGGAACAGAGGAGGCGGCGGGCCTCGCAAGTCCAGCCGCACCAAAGCTCGGGAGTGACTCAGGGGCGATAGTGCCGCCCCGGTAATAAGCGGTGCCTATTCGATGACTTCGCTGATCTGAATGGTGGGCTGCATGTTGGTGAAATTTGGAATGTCACCCAGAATTTCTTTCGCATGGGGGCCGAAAGCCGTTTCGAACTCACTGGTCGAGTCAAAATACAGGTGCCCCATGGCAATATAGGTGGGCAGGTCCCCCGGCGCACCTCCGGCCAGGCCTGAGTCGATGGCGGTACGCTTACAGGCGTCGCCGAGCTTTTCCCGTACCAGCGCCATATGGACGTCCCGGTAATAGGCGATATCGAACGTGCTATCGGCAGTCTGTGGGTAAAAAACGCTGACCTTTATCATTGTTAGAGTCTCGGTATGGATTGTGGGGTCATCGGATCCCTATGGAACCGTCTCCGGCGTGGGTGGCCAATGACACTTTAGAATGAAATGTGAAAGCTCACTCATTTTTGCTGTCGTGGGAATCCCGCGTTTGTAGTGCCTCCGCCACCCGCTCATCAATGCGGCGAATCAGTTCCGGGTCCGGTTTGCCAGAGGAGTGCGCCCGCATCAGGTCGGTACTGGCGCGAAGATTACCGATAAACGAGCGACAATCCTTGCACATCATCAAGTGCATTTTGACTGACAGCTTCTGCGTTGTCCCCAGCTCGCCATCAATGTAGTCACTGGCAATTCCGGCCAGATCTCGGCACATCAGCATTCGCCAGTCTCCTGGAAGGTTTCCACCATAAGAAATATCCTTTGCCTCGCACGGTGTAAAAGTACACGAAGGTTAGAGGTACTGACATCCAGAATGTTACAGACGTCTTCGGATTTATGTTGGTGGGCTTCATAGAGCATGAGCGCAGAACGCTGGGTTTCCGGTAAGAAAGAGAGATGTTTATCCAGGCAGTCACTGAGCGCGTCGTTTTCCATCAACGCATCGGCGGAATCGTGGAACTGCAGTTTGGGTGGCACGGCCCAACGGCCGGAGGCATTGAAACGGTCGGCCAGCTCCGGGTCCAGAGTTGCAGAAAAATCCGTTGCTACTTCCTTTTTGTTCGAGCGCAACTTGTTTTTGCACCGGTTGGCGACAATACGGTGAAGCCAGGTTTTAAGCCCTGAACGCCCTTCGAATTTCTGAATGGCGCCAATTACTGATACCCAGCAATCCTGAACGACCTCCTCGGCATTGGCATGATCGAGATAGAACCGGGCGACTGCCAACATGCCCGGGGTGTAAAGCCGAACGGCTTGCTGAAAATCGGCTTCGTTGCCAGCTTGAAGACCAGTGATCAGGGCCTCTTCGTGCCCTTCAAGTTCCGCAGTTTTCATTCCTTGCGCCCTTAAAAATGTGAATGATTAAGCGGACCACACCCCAGGATATAACCCCGTCAAAACTCTAGAGTGTTCCGAGCGAGGAAAAGTTCCCTGTTACTGATCGATCATTCAAAAATATCAGGCGGCGTGTGCCGTTCCGGCAAATCAAAGGGAAGGGCAATGTTAAAGCCGGTAATGGTCCAGAATGCCAGCCATATCCTCGCCCAGCTCGACCACGTTGGGCGCACAGGTCTCCCGCTGTGCGAAGGAGCGTAAACCAATGATTTGCGCCTGGAGGAGGCGGGCAAGACGTTTGCAGTCCACGTCCGGTTTCAGCTCGCCATTGCTTTTGGCCTGCTCCAACACCTCTCCGAGCCGATGCTCGATGGCATCAAGTACCCGATTCACCTCCTGGTTAATCGGCAGATGGGTGTTGCTGGTTTCCAGCAGGGTCTTTACCACCATGCACGCACGTGACGGTATTGGACCGCCGGGCTGACAGGCCAGTGCGATTTCTCTCAGGTAATCCTGCAGACCATCAATAATGGAGGAGTATTTTGCCAGGTGACTGGAAAGTTGGTCACTGGACTCTTTGGCATAGCAGGCCAGTGCTTCCAGAAACAAACCGTCTTTGCTACCAAACGCCGCATAGATGCTTCCCGGGCGCATGTCGAGAGCATGCTCGATTTGTTTGATGGAGGCGTTGTAATACCCCCTCTGCCAGAACAGCACAACGGCTTTGTCCAGTGCAGTTTGTCTGTCATAGAGCGCAATTCTTGCCATAGTCTTCAACTTCTCATCGTGGCTGTGCAGTCTGGCTCGGCGGCTTTTCGGCACGGCACAATCATTAAAGGATCCTCATACGCTGTAATTATATATTGAATGATCACTCAAAAATAGATACGCTGGAGTTGTTGAGTGATCAATCAAAAATATTTCTTATCAGGAGGATTCATCAATGGTCAAATTTACGCTGCATGACAAACAGTCCGCTCCAGAGCAATCCAAGCCGCTTCTTGACGGTTCGGTCCAGGCTTTCGGCATGATTCCGGGCTTGCACGCGGTTATGGCGGAATCTCCGCAAGTGTTGGAAGGCTACAAGAAATTGCACGAACTGGTACTGGCCAGCAGTTTTGATAACGATGAGACCACGGTGGTGTGGCAGTCGATAAACGTGGAGCACGAATGCCACTACTGCGTTCCTGCGCACACGGGTATCGCCAAAATGATGGAAGTCTCAGACGACATCATAAATGCGCTCAGAGATGAAACGCCGCTGGCGAACGATAAGCTCGAGGCCTTGCGAACGTTCACTCTCGCGGTTGTTCGCAAGCGCGGAGAAGTCAGCTCTGACGAAATAAAAGCTTTCATTGATGCCGGCTATACACAACGTCAGGTATTGGAAGTGATGTTGGTGTTGTCCCAGAAGGTGATGAGCAATTACATCAACCACATTGCTGAAACGCCAGTGGATGAGCCATTCAAGAAGTTTGAATGGAAGAAGGCCAAGTAAGATCGGCCTGCGGTGAGGGGACCAGGTAACCCCCGGTGGTACCTGGCCTGAATATACTACCGATCCAGCAGTTCCACCCAATGCTGTACCGGCACCTGAGCCTTGGTTTCCAGGTGTAGCTGGCAACCGATGTTGGCGGTGACGATACGGTCGGGTTGTTCAATGGTGAGCGCTTCGAGCTTGTTTTTCAGCAGCCGCTGGCTCATCTCCGGTTGCATGATGGAGTAGGTGCCAGCGGAGCCGCAACAAAGGTGTTTGTCCTTGGTTTTGGTGAGGTTCACGCCGGCCCTGGCCAGTACTTGCTCCACCAGACCGTCTTTCTGCATCGCATGCTGCAAGGTGCAGGGACAGTGGAACGCGACTTTCTCCGGAGTTGTCTGCAGGTTGAGTCTGGACAGGTCCTCGGCCAGCAGCACCTCGCTGATGTCTTTCATTAATTCACTGACCCGTTGCGCCTTGTTGGCATAAACCGGGTCGTGGCGCAGCAGATGGCCGTAGTCCTGCACCATGGCGCCGCATCCGGAGGCGGTCATCACGATGGCTTCGGCGCCTGCTTCGATGGCCGGCCACCAGGCGTCGATGTTACGGCGCATGAAGTTGAGGCCTTCCTCATGGGCGGACAGGTGATAGCTCACTGCCCCGCAGCAACCCGCTTCTGGTGCTTCCACCAGGGTGATTCCGAGCTTGTCCAGCACCCGGGCAGTAGCGGCGTTGGTGGTGGGTGCGGCGGAGGACTGGGCACAACCGGCAAGCGCCATCATCACCCTCGAATGGCTGGTTGAGGGCCAGGGTGAGGCTTTGCGCCGGGGTGGCACCTTGGTCTTCAATCCTGCGGGCAGTAGCGGTCTGAAGAATTGTCCCAGATACAGCAAGGGCCCGAAACGTTCGCTATAGGGCAGAATTTTACGCAGCGCCAGACGCAGCAGGCGCTCCTGGCGGGGACGCTCCAGCTTCTGGTCAATCACGCCACGGCCGATGTCCACCAGGCGGCCGTATTCCACTCCGGAGGGGCAGGTGGTTTCACAGGCGCGGCAGGTCAGGCAGCGGTCCAGGTGATCCCGGGTCTTGCTGGTCACTTCTGCGCCTTCAAGCATTTCCTTGATCAGATAGATACGACCCCTCGGGCCGTCGCGCTCGTCATTGAGTTCCTGATAAGTCGGGCAGGTGGCGGTACAAAAACCGCAGTGCACGCATGCCCGCAGTATTTCTTCGGCTTCGCGGCCTTCCGCAGTGTTCTGGAATTCGGCAACAAGATTGGTTTTCATGGAGCACCCGTTAGGTTACAGCCAGCTATAGAGTCGCCCGGGGTTAAACAGGGCGTCTGGATCAAATGAATGTTTCAGTCGTTTCTGGATAGCCTGCAACGCGGGCTGCTGGCGATGCATCACTTCGCCGGTCCGGTCTCCGCCCCGATAGAGGCTGACCTGTCCGCCCGCCTTTTCGGCATGGTCTTCCATGTCCGCCATCTGACCTTCGCCGCGATACCAGCGTTGGGACCCGGCCCAATCCAGTAACCAATGGCCTTTCAGGGCTGGTGTTGGCGCCGTGGAGTTGATGGAGAAACGCCACAATGGCTGCTCACCAGCAAAGAACTCCAGCTGCTGGTCACGCAGTTGTTGCCAGAACGTTTCGCCGTCCGGCATTATCGGGATGTCCCAGTGCCTGGCGGTGGCTTCGACGGCAGACCGTGCGCCGGAGAGGCGCAGATACAGGGTGCCATCAAGCCAGCAGGCGCCCGACAAAGGCTTGGGCTCGGCGGCACGGGCGTTCATGAACCGGATGGCTTCGGCGTGGTCCATTTCCCGTGCCAGGGTCTTGGTCATGTCAGGCCGGGGGAGAACCTTGAGGCTGATTTCTGCCAGTACTCCGAGCGTGCCCATGGCACCAGCCTGGGTGCGGGAAACGTCGTAACCTGCGACGTTTTTCATAACCTGGCCGCCAAAGCGCAGTTTCTCGCCCTTACCGTTGATCAGGTTGACGCCCAGCACCTGGTCCCGAACCGAGTTCCACCAGGGCCGGCCAGGGCCGGACTGGTTGCAGGCCAGGGTGCCGCCGATCGTGGAGCTGTCACCGAAGCGGGGCGGCTCGAACGACAGCATCTGGTTCTTCTCGGCCAGAGTTGCTTCAATTTCGCTTAACGGCGTACCGGCGCGGACGGTCAACACCAGTTCTACCGGTTGGTAGTTGACGATACCGCTATGGCCGCCAACATCCAGTCGCTCCGCGCTGATGTCGCGGCCCATGAACTGCTTGCTGCCACCTCCGACGATGGCCAGTTTACGGCCGTCGTTGCGGGCTGCGTTGATTTGTTGCTGAAGGTGCTCGGTGATATCAGGCATGGTGTACTTCCGGAGCCTGTGGCTTGGCGTTGATGGCTCGGTACTCCTGACAATTGCGCAGGGTGGGCACACCCTTGCCCGGGTTCAACGTACCCTGGGCATCGAAGGCGCTTTTGACGGCATTGAGCTGTTCAATTTCGGGGTCAGTAAACTGCATGGGCATCTGGCGGATTTTCTCCACGCCCACACCGTGCTCGCCGGTGATGCAGCCGCCCACCTCCACGCAGAGCTTGAGGATGTCGCTACCGAAGGCTTCGGCCCGCTCCAGTTCACCTTCCTGATTGGCATCAAACAGGATCAGCGGGTGCAGGTTGCCGTCACCGGCGTGGAATACGTTGGCAACTCTCAGGCCAAACCGTTTTGACATGTCCTGCATGTCGTTCAGCACCCGCGCCAGATGTGCCCTCGGAATGGTGCCGTCCATGCAGTAATAGTCGGGAGAGATTCGGCCCATGGCAGGAAAGGCGCTCTTGCGGCCTTTCCACAGCAGCACCCGTTCGGCCTCGTCTTTCGAAGTCCGAATGGAGGTGGCGCCAAAATCCCGGAACAGGGCTTCGGCCTTTTCGATGTGTTCCTGCACTTCTTCCCGGGTACCATCCACCTCACACAACAGTAGAGCAGCGGCGTCTACAGGGTAGCCCGCGCCGGTAAAAGCCTCTACGGCCTTGATGGCATGGCTGTCCATCATTTCCAGCCCGGCCGGAATGATACCCTGGGCGATGATGCCGCCAACAGCGTCACCGGCGTCATCCACGGTGCCGAACCCGGCCATGATGACCCGTGCAATTTCCGGTGTTGGCAGCAGCTTCACCTGCACTTCGGTGATCACACCCAGCAGGCCTTCGGACCCGGTAATCAGCGCCAACAGATCCATGCCGCAGCTGTCCAGACCGTCGCTGCCGATCACTACTCGCTCACCTTCGACGGTGACCATCTCGACACTGAGGATGTTGTGAGTGGTGAGTCCGTATTTGAGGCAATGTACACCGCCGGAATTTTCTCCCACATTGCCACCGATGGTGCAGGCGATCTGGGAAGAGGGGTCCGGGCCATAGTAGAGGCCATAGTCCGCAGCGGCCTCGCTGATAGCCAGATTGCGCACGCCGGATTGCAGGCGAGCCGAGCGCGCCACCGGATCAATATCCAGAATGCGGTTGAACTTGGCTAGCGACAGCACCACACCACCGGCATCCGGCATTGCCCCGGCACTCAGGCCGGTGCCTGCCCCGCGGGCAACCACCGGAATCCGGTAGCGATGACAAAGGCGCATGACCTGTTGTACCTGATCGACGGTTTCCGGCAGCACCACCAGCAGAGGCATGACGCAGTACATCGACAGGCCATCGCACTCGTAGGGCTTGAGTGTCTCTTCGTCGGTAATGACGAACTGGGGATCAATAAACGCCCGGAACATGGCCGCCAGTTCGGCCTTGCTCACGGCGGTGTTTACCGGTTTGCTGTCAGTGTTCATAGCGCGACTCCGGCCCTTACGGGGCAGTTCTATTTATTGGAAGCTCCTAGGCACGATCAAGATTGAGGTAATCAATGCCGGCCTGGGCGCAATCCATATCCTGTTGCGGTGTGCCGGAGCTGAGGCCGATGCCGCCGACCACCTCACCATCAATTACGACAGGCAGGCCGCCACCGACCACGCATAACCGGCCCCCCTGGGAGGTGTGGATGCCAAATACCAGGTTGCCGGGTACACAGGCTGCGTTGTACTCGTGGGTGGCCTTGCGAGCTGCTGCTGCAGTGTAGGCTTTGTCCTGGGCGACGGTAATGCTGGTGATCTTGCCACCGTCCATGCGCTCGAAGGCAATCAGGTTGCCGGACTCGTCGGTGATGGCGATACACATCGGGATGCCGATTTCCCGGGCCTTGGCGGCGGCGCCTTCGATCAACAGGCGGGCGTCTTCCTGGTCCAGTCGTTTCAGTGTCATCATGATGAGTGCTCCGTTAAATGGGTAAGTTAGCCGTTAATGGCTCTGGTGTCCTTGCGCGTCGGCCAGTGCCTTGACTTGCCGGCGATAATCATGAAGCAGCGGTTCGGTGTAACCATTCGGCTGTTCACAGCCTTTGAAAATCAGGTCATGGGCGGCTTTGAAGGCCAGACTCTTGTCAAATTCCCGGGCCATTTTGCGATAGGCCGGGTCTGTCGCGTTCTGGCTGTCGACAACGACAGCCATGAATTCCAGGGTATCGAGTACCTGGTCGTCAGTACATATGCCGTGGTAAAGCCAGTTCGCCAGCAACTGACTGGAGATTCGCAACGTCGCGCGGTCTTCCATCAGGCCGACATTGTTGATGTCCGGCACCTTGGAGCAGCCAATGCCCTGATCCACCCAGCGCACCACATAACCGAGGATACCCTGAACGGCATTGTCGATTTCCGTCTGAATGCGCTCAGGTGGCAGCCGGACGGCGCCAAGCAACGGCGGCGTCAGCAGCTCATCGAGGCTGGCTCGCGGACGATGTTTCAGTGCTTGCTGGCGTGCGCGAACATCCACCTGATGATAGTGAATTGCGTGCAGGGTTGCAGCAGTTGGCGATGGCACCCAGGCACAGCTTGCACCGGCGTCAGGATGAGCGCGCTTGGTGTCCAGCATTTTACGCATCTCGTCCGGCATCGGCCACATGCCCTTGCCGATCTGGGCCACTCCGCTCAGCCCGCATTCCAGGCCGATATCGACGTTGCGGTCTTCATAAGCTTTGATCCACGGTTGCGCCTTGATGTCGTCTTTCGGCATAACCGGCCCGCCCGTCATGCAGGTGTGGATTTCATCGCCGGTCCGGTCCAGGAAACCGGTGTTGATGAAAGCCAGTCGCGCCTGCACCGCACGAATGCATTCTTTGAGATTGGCAGAAGTGCGCCGCTCCTCGTCCATTACACCCACTTTTACGGTATTGGGGACCAGGCCAAGGGTTTTTTCCACCCGGATAAACACCTCGTTGGTGAAGGCAGCTTCGTCCGGCCCGTGCATTTTGGGTTTGACAATGTAGATGCTGCCGGCCCGACTGTTGCGACAGGCGCCCTGTCCGTTCAGGTCGTGCAGGGCGCAGAGCACTGTGACCATGGCGTCCAGCAGGCCTTCGGGAACCGGTTGGTCATGATTGTCCAGCACCGCATCGGTGGTCATCAGGTGGCCGACATTGCGCAACAACAACAGGCTTCGACCGGGCAGCGTCAGGGTGCAGCCGGCGGGGGTTTCATAGTGGCGGTCCGCGTTGAGTTGCCGGGTCACTTCCCTCCCATGTTTGAGGAAGGTGTCGCACAGGGTGCCTTTCATTAACCCCAGCCAGTGGCGGTAAACGCGGGTCTTGTCCTCGGCATCGACCGCCGCCACGGAATCCTCACAGTCCATGATGGTACTGACCGCTGATTCGAGCATGACGTCCCGAACGCCGGACGCGGTCATCGCGCCAATGGGATGTTCACGGTCAATCACCAGTTCCACGTGCAGGCCATGGTTGCACAGCAGGATCGTAAGCTCGTCCGGCTCACGCCGAAAGCCAACGAACTGTTCCGGATACTTGAGGGCAGAGGTATCACCGCTGGCCAGGGTCACCTCAAGAACCGTCGTCCCGTGGACGGACTCCAGCCGATACTCCACCACATTACGGTGCAGGTCCGACACAAGCGGAATTGTCTGGTCGAGGAAGTCCGCAGCCCAATGGATAACCTTTTCACCCCGGACAGGATTGTAGTCTGCGGTTTTTCCAGCCCCGTCCGTCCCGGGAATCACATCGCTGCCGTAGAGCGCATCATAAAGGCTGCCCCAGCGGGCGTTGGCGGCGTTCAGGGCGAACCTGGCGTTGCTGACCGGTACCACCAGCTGCGGACCCGCAATGTGGGCAATCTCATCGTCGACGCCGGTGGTCGAGATTGTGAAAGGTTGACCTTCGGGTACCAGGTAGCCGATATCCAGGAGAAAGCTTTTATACTGCTCCAATGCAATGGTTTCGCCTTTATGGGCGTCATGCCATTGGTCCAGTTGGATTTGGAGGTCGTCACGCTTTGCCAGCAGGGCCCGGTTTTTTGGGGCCAGATCCGTCACCAGGGCCTCAAACGCCGCCCAGAATTCGTCCGGTTCAATGCCTGTTCCCGGGGCAGCCTCGTTGGCGACCAGTTCGTAGAGCGGTCGCGCAACCTTCAATCCGTTGATCGTGATTCGAGAGTTCATCTGTTTCTCTCAGGTTGTGAAAACTGCGCCCGGTTCGTCATGGGGAAAACGAACCGGGCGCTACAGGCCATCAGCCATACACAAGGTTGGGCAGATAGGTGACGATGGCCGGAAAGACTATGCACAGGAACAGGCCGAGTGCCTGCAGACCCAGGAACACCAGTGCTGACCGGAAGATGGTCGCCATGGATATTTCCGGCGGGCACACTCCGCGGATATAGAACAGCGCATATCCGAAGGGTGGACTCAGGAACGACATCTGCATATTCACCAGATACAGCACCCCGAACCAGAGCACGACGTCTGGCCCATCGATACCGGGAAGGCCGAACAAACCGTCAAAAGGCAGTGCCTCAACGATCGGAATGAAAATCGGCACTGCCAGCAGCAGAATCCCCACCCAGTCCAGGAACATGCCCAGAACGACCAGTAGCAGCATCAGCAGGAACAGCACGGCGTAGGGCGACAGGCCAATGCCCAGAATGGTCTCGGTGATGAACACCTGGCCACCTTGCAGGATGTAGAAGCCGACAAACACCGAAGCGCCGAACATGATCCACAGCACCATGGCAGAGGCTTTGGTGGTGGTGACCGAGGCATCCCGCAGCGCTGCAATGGAGAGCGCACCGTGTTTCCAGGCCACAATCATGGCGCCGAACGAGCCGATACCCGCCGCTTCCACCGGTGTCGCAACACCGCCGAACAACAGGCCCAGCACCAGGAATACCAGGATCAGAGGTGCAATCAGGCTTTTCAGCAGCCGCAGTTTTTCAGCCATGGAAATGCGCTCTTCCATGGGCACCGGAGGCCCCAGTTTCGGATTAATCCAGCTGCGGATCAGCACATAACCCACGTAAGTCGCAGACAGCATCAGGCCGGGGATGATTGAGCCCAGGTACAGTTCGCCGACCGATTGCTGCGCAACCACAGCGTAGAGAATGGCCAGAATCGAGGGCGGGATCAGGATGCCGAGGGTGCCGCCAGCCATGATCGAGCCAATTGCGATCTGGTGGTCGTAGCCACGTTTGAGCATGGCAGGCAGGGCAATAATGCCCATGGTAACCACCGCAGCGCCGATAACACCGACCATCGCGGCCAGAATCGTGGAGGCCAGAATGGTGGCCACCGCAAGGCCGCCGCTGAGACCGCCCATCCATTTGTAGACCACACTGAACATTTCCTCGATCAGCCCCGCCCGTTCCAGCATCGAGGCCATGAAGATGAACAGTGGAATTGCCGCCAGGTCGGAGTTGGTCATCATCGGGAAGATACGGCTTGGCACAATGTTGAGCATCGCCGTGTCGCCGACCAGATAGACAAACATCACCCCGAGGCCGCCGGTCACAAAGGCCAGCGGCAGGCCCATCATCAGAGCCACCAGCAGGGAGCCGAACATCAGGTACGTCAGCGGTCCGATGCTGACTCCTGAAAGAGTGCCGGCGAGTCGGAATAGGAAGTAGTCATCGCTGTAGGGGTCGTAGAACACGATGTTGATAACTTCGACACAGATGACCAAGCCAATCCCGACAGTAGCGAGGACCATCAGCCAGGTGCCGAGTTGACCGATCAGGCGATTCTTTGCGGTAGTAGCAGTGTTGGCAACTTGAGTGCTCATTCAGATGCCTCCCGGCCCAGACGGATAAACACGGAAATGTCTTTCAGCAGCTTGGAAATACCTGCAAGCAGTAACATCAGTGAGCCCAGAAGCATGATGCCTTTGACCGGCCAGTATTGGATGCCCCAGGTCTCAACAGTGGTTTCACCCATGGCATACGCGTTCTCGAAATAGGTCCAGGACGTCAGCACCAGCACCAGTGCAAACATGAAGAAGAACATGGAAGTAAAGATGTCCATGCCGACGCGCCCGCGCAGGGGCAGAAAGTTGTAAACCACATCGACCCGGACGTGGGCGCCGTGTAGCAGTGCAAAGCCACCGGCCAACAGGTACTGCATGCCCAGCAGCAGATAGCTGGCCTCATGCACCCAGATGGTCGGGGTATTGAAGACGTAGCGCATGATTACTTCGAAGAAGTAGAAACAGACGGCATTGACGGTCCAGAACGAAATAAACAGACCGGTCTTGTCGCTCATCCAGTCTACCGCCCGGGTAAACAGGTTGGCATCCGAGCTCTGGTATTCGACGGTCGGCGGCTCGTCCTGCCCTTCACCGATTGGTGGGACAATGGCCTCCGCCTCGGGCTGCGTATCTGAACTGCGCCAGCGGTCGAGCGCAATCATGATCAGTGGCATGAACGCCAGCCAGCCCCAATACAGCCAGTGGGGCATTACAAAACCAAAACCTTCCAGATCAGACATGATGTACTACCTCTGGTTTGGACCAGAATAAGTAATGGGAAAAAGGGGAGAGCGAATGCTCTCCCCCGGATTGGACGCTAAGGGTGTTACTTCATGCCCTTGATGTCTTCCTCGGTGATGTAACCGACGGTGTCGTTCATCATGTACTTCAGTTGCATGTCGAAGATCTCACGGGCGTCTTCGTTCTTGTCCGCCCAGCGGTACCAGACCGGAATAGCGGCGCGGCGGAATTCCTGCAGATCAGCCTGGCTCAGGCGGGTGACCGAGGTGCCCGCTTCCTTGAACTTTTCCATTGCTTCAATGTTGCGCTTCTGGATGGCCAGGTAGTGCTTCTGGGAGTAGATACGGACTTCGTCTTCCACCAACTGCTGCAGCTTGGGATCCAACGCGTTCCAGGCCCGCAGGTTGACAGTCAGGTCCATCAGGTCAACCGGCTGGTAGACCGACATGACGCCCGGAGGTCCCATGAGGATGTATTTGGTGACCTGAGAAAACCCCAACTCCCAGTTGACTGCAGGTCCTACATAGTCAGCAGCGTCGATGGTGCCTTTCTCCAACGCCGGGAAGATGTCAGAGCCGGGCAGGCTGACAGCCGACACGCCGAATTCAGCAAAGACTTCTGCGACCATACCGCCAGGCAGGCGCATTTTCAGCCCCTTCAGGTCGTCCAGGCTGTTAATCGGTTTCTTGGAGTGAATGATGTTGGCGTCGTGCTGAATCGGCCCGACGTAGAACAGGCCGAATTTCTTGTAAATTTCGCGGGTTTTTTCCAGCATGCCCAGGGAATAGAACATGGTGTCCCACTGGTGCGGCTGATCGGGACCGGCCGGGTAGGAAGACAGGAAAACGGAAGCCGGAATCTTGCCGGACCAATACAGAGTGAAGGGGTTCATGCCCTGCAGTACGCCGTTACGCACGGCATCAAACAGACCGTTGTTGTCAGCGGCGACCGCTTTGGCAGGGAAGCAGGTGAATTTGAGCTCACCAGCGCTTTTGTCTTCAATGCTGTCACACCAGTCTTTGAACAGGTCGTAACCGACGGTGCCGGCGTCCCAGACCGACTGGATTTTCCAGGTGGTGGCGGCTTGCACGCTGCTTGCCATCAACGTTGCGCCAATGGCGGCGGACACAGCGAGGGTTTTCAGGAAGCCGCGACGGGGTGTCACGCCCCGTTGCTCGATCTTGTGAATGTTATCAGTCATCGCAGAAACTCCAGATGCAGTGCTTTGTTGTTGTTGGAGCCACTCTGTAGTGGTCTCCGCTTGGCGAGTTATTCGCAGGCGCGACGCTCTACAGGAGGCAATCATTTTAAAATTTGGTTCGAAATGGCAATCAAGTCCAGTGTTTTGCTGGCTGGTCTGACCAGTTTTTGTAGACAGATCGGTGGGGGTGGGCCATATTCTTTGTCAGAAGTGCTGTCCGCTATCAGGATTTATTTATCACGGAGAACTGGTCTGACCAGTCATTTTCAGCCATGCAGGAAAAACCGATACCGATGTCCCGGGCGGTGGCCCATCGCCTCGAGCAACTCATACTCGACGGCAGTCTTGCGCCGGAGCAGATGATTCCCTCCGAACGCCAGTTGGCAAGCCGCCTGGGGGTGTCCCGGGCTATTGTTCGGGAGGCCCTCCACGAATTACAGGGCAGGGGGGTCATCAAGACCCGCCACGGCAAAGGTTCTTTTGTATCGCACATGGTGCCTGAGCCTGCTGATAACAGCCCGATGATGCAGATGTTTATGGAGCATTCCCGCACACTCTATGACCTGTTCGAGGTGCGACAGGAGCTGGAAGGGAAGGCGGCCTATCTGGCAGCAGAGCGCGCCACAGAAATGGATCAGTATCAGATTACCAAAGCTTTCGAGGCGATGGAGAAAGCCGACCCGCTCACCAACGCGGAACTTGATCATGCCTTCCATCGCGCCATTGTGAATGCCTGCCACAATCCGGTGCTGATTCATGTGCTCAACAGTCTGAAGGAGCTGATGCTGAATTCGGTGCAGGCTTCGGTTGCCAATCTCAGTCACCGGGATGCATTCAAGCGGCAAATCGACAAACACCATCGTCAGATCTACCATTCGGTCATCAGCCGGCAGGCCAAATGGGCCCAGAAAGCAGCCATGGCGCATGTGGCGCATGTCAGCGAAGCACTCAGAACCATTGAAGAACAGGAGCATGGGCTGATCAGGTCCTCGATAACGAACCAATCTCCTGGTTAACTTCCGCATATACCTGGATGTAATTCAATGCAGTTGATTAACGGAATGACTATGCTCCTGATCTATCAGCTTATAGGTGAGGTCAGTGTGCGGTTGCTGGCGTTGCCGGTGCCTGGTCCGGTTATGGGTATGGTGATGTTGTTCCTGACGCTGATGATCCGGGGCGCGCTGGTCAGGGCTGTGGAGCCCGCGTCCAGCGCTTTGCTGAGTCACCTTTCACTGCTTTTCGTGCCCGCCGGCGTCGGGCTTGTTGTTCACTTCAGTCGGCTTGGGAATGAGTGGCTGCCCATAGGTGTGACCCTGGTGCTCAGCACGATTATTACCATGGCGGTCACCGCACTGGTTATGCAATGGATGACCCGGCTAACCGCAAAACGTAAGCCTGGCCATGATTGAACCGGACCTGTCCCGTATATGGGTTTATCTGTCTGCGTCTCCGCTGCTGGGGCTGACTTTGACTCTGGTTGCCTACAGCCTGGCTCACCGACTTTACCTCCGCACAGGCTCCAACCCTTTGCTGAACCCGGTAGTCACCTCGGTGACGGCGCTCATCCTGTTTCTGCTGGTGACCGACACCTCCTATGATGATTACTTTGATGGCGCCCAGTTCGTGCACTTTCTGCTGGGCCCTGCCACCGTGGCACTGGCCATCCCGCTGTATCAACAGTTCAATAAACTGAAACAGGTGTGGCTGCCGGTCACAGTTGCGCTGGTGACCGGAGTGATCGTTGGAGCTTTCAGCTCGGTGGGGATTGCCCGACTGCTGGGTGCCAGCCTCGAAACCCAGTTGTCACTGGCCCCGAAATCGGTGACGGCGCCGGTGGGGATGGCGATATCCGAACAGATCGGTGGGCTGCCCTCGCTGACAGCCGCCCTGGTAGTGGTCACCGGCATTATCGGCGCGGTCATCGGCTCCAAGCTGTTCGATCTGATGGGCGTTCGGGACGACAGTGTGAAAGGTATTGCCATGGGCATGACCTCCCATGGTATCGGTACTGCCAGAGCTTTCCAGGTCAGCGCACAGATGGGTGCATTCTCCGGTCTGGCGATGGCACTGTCGGCTTTCCTTTACTCGGTTTTTCTGCCCTGGCTGTTAAGTCTTACCGGTGTGCTTGCCTGAACCTATTGGCCAGCTATCATGATAGAGTTGTGACGACTCAAACAAAAACTGTCAATGGATCGCCTATTATGAGATTTCGCCTGCTGCCGGCAATAACCGCCGCCTTTATGCTATTGACCTTCGCGAGTGCTCAGGCACAAACCGAGGACAAAACCTACACGCTCCGCCTGGCCGAAACCTGGGGGCCGAATTATCCCATTCTGGGAGATACCACCCGCAGCATGGCCGCCATGGCAGAAAAAATGTCCAACGGTCGCCTCAAGATTCGCATCGACTCCAGCAACAAGCACAAAGCACCGTTCGGTATCTTCGACCTGGTAAAAGCTGGCCAGTACGACATGGGTCACACCGCGTCTTATTACTACAAAGGCAAAATTCCCAACGCCATGTATTTCACCACCGTGCCGTTCGGGATGATTGCGGCCGAGCAATACGCCTGGTTCTATTACGGCGATGGCATGGAGCTGATGCGTAAGGTGTATGAGCCTCACGGATTGTTGTCGTTTCCCGGTGGTAACACCGGCAACCAGATGGGTGGCTGGTTTAGTGAGGAAATCAAATCTCTTGAAGATCTGCAGGGTTTGAAAATGCGTACCCCGGGCTTTGCCGGTGAAGTCATGGCAGAGCTAGGCGTTGCGGTCACCAATGTGCCACCGGGCGAACTGTTTACCGCGCTTGATCGTGGCACCCTCGACGCACTTGAGTGGGTGGGGCCGGCGCTGGATCTACCCATGGGCTTCCATCAGATCGTCAATTACTACTACTCCGGCTGGCATGAACCCGGTGCAGAAGTCCAGTTCCTGATCAATGACAAAACCTGGAGCAGCCTGCCGGAGGACTTGCAGGAAATCCTTCGGGTGGCGATGCGTACGGCAGCTTACGATATGTACGCTCAAAGCATGCACATGAATGGTCAGGCCTGGAGCACCATGAAGGAAAACTATCCCAATGTGCAGGCCAAGGTTTTTCCGCCTAAGGTGATTGATGCATTGCGCACAGCGACTGAAAAATTGCTGGCAGAAGCCGCCGAGAACGACCCCCTTGCTCGTGAAATTATTCAGTCACAGGCCAACTACATCAAGACCATCCGGCCCTGGACGGATATTTCCGATAAGGCTTACCTGAACAGTGTTTCTCCCAGCGCGGAGTAATTTTTACCCCCGCCCTGGTACGGGAGAAAAGGCAGCCCGATCCGCCGTTGTATTCATGACGTAAACTGATACAAAGGTATTGGAGAACGTCATGGAACCTCGGCGGTTTGTATGTGTAATGTTGGTGATTTTTGGTTGTCTTCTCGGTACTGGCGTTGGCTTGGCTGAAAGTTCGAACGAAACCGCGGGGTCCGAAATCAGGGAGGTCATCATTGCGCAAATCGTTGCTTTTGCCTCGGACGATGCCGAAGCGGCCTGGCAATATGCCAGTGAAGATATCCAGCAACAGTTTTCCTCTCCCGACGCTTTCATGGGGATGGTGGGATCCCGCTATCCGGCGGTCTATCGTGCCGGTTCAATCGAATTTCTCTCCCTGGTACCGCACCCCGGCTTTATGATTCAGACCTTGAGAATAAAAGGGCCGGATGGCCGTTTCTGGGATAGCGCATATACTTTGACCGATACCGATGAGGGCTGGCGCATCGGCGGGGTGGTGGTTAAAGAGGCAGAATCGGGTATCTGAATTTCCTGTCCCACCGTTTTTGCCGTCAATGGGCTTGGGGGTGGATTCACCCTTTATTTTTCAAAATGGGTAGGTTTTCACCCAAATACAATGCTCTCCCGACGTGCATCTGCTGCCAAATATGCGCAGCAGGAGACTCTCGAAGGTGCTCTCCAGGCAGTTCCAGGCAATATCCAGGATACATCCCAAAGTACGCTAAACAGGTGGCCCAGGCATTGCATCCAGGTTAGCCCAGGCACGGACGTCTGAGATGTCTCAAGTGGGTGTCTGGACAACCATTACAATAAAGATAACGACTGTGGAGTTAATAATGACTATGAAAAAACCCTTTACTCTGGCTGCAATGGCCGCTGCCCTTGTGGTGTCCGGCAATGCGGTTGCGCAGGATAAATCTGACTGGCCCTCCAACTTTACGGTAGGGACGGCCAGCCAGGGCGGCACCTACTTTGCGTATGGCGCTGGCTGGGCCAACTTTGTTGCCGAGAACCTCGGTGTTTCCGGTGGTGCTGAAATCACCGGTGGCCCGATGCAGAACATGGCTCTCGTTCATACCGGAGATATCAACTTCGGTCTGACCACCATGGGCCCGGCCCGTGAATCGATGGAGGGCAACAGCTCGCTCGCTCCCGGTATGAAGATGGATAACGTGTGTGCGTTGTTCCCGATGTACCAGACGCCGTTCTCGGTAACCGTACTGTCCAGCTCCGGCATTGAGTCCATCTCTGACATTCCGGATGGCGCGAGCATCGGCTTCGGCCCGGCGGGCTCCACCTCGGACACTTATTTCCCGAAAATGATGGACTCCCTCGGTGTTAACTATGAGCGTCGAAATGGCAGCTGGTCTGACCTCGGCGGTCAGCTTCAGGACGGCCTGATCGATGTGGTTGCGTTTGCCGCGGGTATCCCGATCCCTGCGGTGAGCCAGCTGGAAGTACAGACGGATGTGAACATCCTCGAGTTCACTGAAGACGAAATGAAGAAAATCACCGAAGCGTTCCCGGTCTCCGAGTTCACTATTCCCGCCGGTACGTACAGTACCCTGACGGAAGATGCCCGCGCTGTCTCCATGTGGAACTTTGCCATTGCAAACTGTGATGTGTCGGAGAGCTTTGTCTACGAGATGACCAAGCTGACCATGGAAAACAACGACAGAATGGTGTCCATCCATAAGGCCGCCACCACCAGTGTTCCCGAGAACTACGACAAGAACTCCTTTATCCCGTGGCATCCGGGTGCGGCTCGTTGGTTCAACGAGAATGGCTACACCATCGAAGAAAGCCTGATCAAGTAAGCCATTCGGGGCTCGTTGAGCCCCGCCTATGATGTGCGGTCAGCAGCCGGCTGGCCGTTTTTCTTACGGGATTCAATTTCATCATGACGACTGAAAATAAGGGCAAGGATCTGGCATCGGATCTGCCTACTGACGGCCCAGTGCTGGCACAGGGCGTGGACGAGGAGCCGGTCGAGACCAACCGCCGCCTGTTCGGAGGCTTGCTATTACCGGCTATGACGGTGCTGGGTATTGCCTACGCAGTTTTTCACCTCTACACACTGAACATTGCGCCGCTGGAGACCTGGTCGTTCCGGATTATTCACGTCTGTGGTGCACTTATTCTGGGTTTTCTGCTGTTTGCAGGTGCCCGTTTTACCGATTCCGAGGCACCGTCCTCCCCTCGCAGCTGGACTACGATCGCAGCCTGGATTCTGCTGGTGCCCGGAGTTTATGCCCTGGTGCAGACCATACTGATGTATCAGATGGTGCTGGATGGCGCGCTGCGAATTCCGCCGGATATCGAGACCTGGCATTTCGGCTGGCCGCTGCTCGCTGCGACCGGTCTGGGTATTATCGTGAGCTGGTTCCATCAGCGCGCAAGATCCGCTTTCAGCATGCCGGACCTGGTGCTGATTGTGTGCTCCATTGCCTCGGCAGCGTACTTTCTGGTGGCTTACAACACCTCCATGCGTATGAGTACCGGAACCTCCTTTGCACCGGTGGGCATCTCGTTCGCTGCTGTTGCGGGGGTGGCGCTGATCATGGAGTTGACCCGGCGTCTGACCGGTCTTGCACTTGTGGTTATTTCTTTGATCTTCCTGATTTACGTTTTCGCAGGGCCCTATCTGCCGGGCTTCCTGGGGTATCCGGGCCTGTCGGTCCAGCGCTTCTTCAGCCAGGTCTACACAGATGCAGGCGTGCTCGGGCCAACCACAGCCGTGTCTTCCACCTACATTATTCTTTTCATTATTTTTGCTGCTTTTCTGCAGGCGTCGAAAGTGGGTGATTACTTCGTAAACTTCGCGTTTGCGGTAGCGGGCCGCTCCCGGGGTGGCCCGGCGAAGGTGTCGATCTTTGCGTCCGGCCTGATGGGTATGATCAACGGCACCAGCGCCGGTAACGTGGTGTCTACGGGTTCGCTGACCATTCCCCTGATGAAGAAAGTAGGTTACTCCAAGAAGTCCGCGGGTGCGGTTGAAGCGGCGGCTTCTACCGGCGGCCAGATCATGCCCCCGATCATGGGCGCGGGCGCTTTTATCATGGCCGAGATCACCGGTATTCCCTATACCGAGATTGCCATTGCAGCCATTATTCCGGCCATTCTGTACTTCGCCTCGGTCTACTTCATGGTGGATTTCGAAGCAGCCCGTACTGGCATGCGTGGGATGCGCAGGGATGAGCTGCCTTCGTTCCGACGCCTGATCAAACAGGTTTACCTGTTTGCACCGATCATCATCCTGATTGTTGCCCTGTTCATGGGCTACTCGGTAATCCGCGCGGGTACGCTGGCCACCGTCTCGGCGGTGGTGGTGAGCTGGTTGTCGCCCAACAAGATGGGCATCATGTCGATCCTCAGGGCGTTGAACCTCGCCAGTGTAATGTCGATCCAGATTATCGTGGTGTGTGCCTGTGCCGGTGTCATCGTGGGCGTTATATCGCTGACCGGTGTAGGTGCGCGATTCTCATCCCTGCTGCTCGGGGTGGCGGAAACCAGCCAGTTGCTGGCGCTGATCTTCGCCATGTGTATCTCGATTCTGCTTGGTATGGGAATGCCGACCACGGCGGCCTATGCAGTGGCTGCCTCGGTGGTGGCGCCTGGCCTGGTACAACTGGGTATCGAGCCGCTGACGGCGCATTTCTTTGTATTCTACTTTGCGGTAGTGTCGGCGATCACGCCCCCGGTAGCACTGGCGTCCTATGCGGCGGCAGGCATCTCCGGGGCCAATGCCATGGAAACCTCGGTGGCGTCCTTCCGGATCGGTCTGGCCGCATTCATTGTGCCGTTCATGTTCTTCTACAACAGCGCGTTGTTGATGGACGCCTCGGTCATGGAGATTGCACGGGCGCTGATCACCGCGACCTTCGGGGTTTATCTGTTGTCGGGATCGGTGCAGGCCTGGATATTCAATCAGCCGGCCGGCGCAGTCACCCGCCTGTTGTTGTTGCTTGCGGCCTTACTGATGATCGAAGGTGGGTTGATCACTGATGTAGCGGGTATTGCTGCGGCAATCGTTGCTTACCTGCTGCAAAAGCAGCGGGGTAAGCGCGAACCGCTGGCCCAGTCGTAGCCGGGGGCCAGGGCAGCCCGCGGGTTCTGAACTTGCGGGTTGTCCTGCCACCGATCCATGATTACCCTTGCGGCTGTTCTTTGTGAATGATTCAACATGACGTATCGGATCTGGACAGCCATCCTCTTTGTTACCACGGCCTTTCTGTCCTGGCAATCGGGCGGCTGGGCTGGATTCCGTCTGGTAGAACAGGAAGGTATCGAGGAGTCGTTCCGCTACAGTCAGTTGGTGGCCAACGAGCTCAAGCGCTATAGCCCGATTCCAGAGTTGATGGCGGAACATCCACTGATGCAACAGACGTTGGAATTTCCCTCCAGTGATAACCTGATTTTGCTTGCCAACGAAGAAATGAAGAGTATGGCAACGATTGTCGGCAGCTCTGATGTCTACCTGATGGATGCCGCCGGCCTGACCATTGCGGCCAGTAACTACGATCGCGAAAGCAGCTTTATCGGCCGCAATTTTGATTTTCGTCCCTACTTCTATGAGGCCCTGAATACCGGACGGTCCTCTTTATACTTCGCGCTTGGCACGACCTCTGACCTGCGCGGTCTGTATTTTTCACACCCGATCAGAGGCCAGGACGGGTTGGTCCTAGGGGTGATTGCGGTCAAGGTTCAGGTTGACGAGCTGGAATTGCAGTGGCAACGCCCTGCAAAATTCAACGAAGCCGAGATGGTGGTGCTCGACGGTGATGGCATCAGTTTTCTCGCCAGCAAGGAGCGTTGGCTCTACCGCAACTTTGAACCCGGTAGCGGCGAGCCGCCCGTCGACATTCGCATTCGGCAGCGCTACCCGTCCCGTACCCTGACCGCCATGGACATCAAAGATTTGGGTCACCCCCTGGGCAGCTCTGAAAAATCGAGGCGGATCCGCATCCTCGATGAGGGTGTCAGCCGGGAGTATCTGAGTATTCTTACACCCTTGCCCAAACTCGACTGGAGTTTGCAGGTCATGATCAGCATCCGGTCAGTGTTCTGGACCCAGGTGCGGTTTCTGATAGCCGGACTTGTCATCTTTCTGGGTTGCTTCCAGACCTGGCTTTACCTCCGCGAACGCTATCGCCGTGAGGCCGAACTGGCGGAACGGGGGGAGCAACTTGAGCGCCGGGTGACAGAACGCACGGCGGATCTTGAAGCGTCCAACCGCCAGCTGGTGGATCAGATCCAGCAACGGGAAAAAGCCCAGAACGAGCTCAAGGAAACCCAGCGAGAACTGATCCAGGCCGCCAAACTGGCGGTGTTGGGGCAAATGTCGGCGGGCCTGAACCATGAGATGAATCAGCCGCTGACCGCCATCCAGACTTATGCCCGCAACAGTCGACGTTTCCTGGAGCGGGGTGACACCGCAACGGTGGATGCCAATCTCGGGGAAATCACCAGTTTGTGTAACAAAATGGCCGAGCTGACTCGCCAGTTCAAGGTGTTCGCTCGCAAATCGGAAGGCCCGCCAAGCAGTGTTGATCTGCGCCTTGCGGTGGATGCCGCGCTGAAAATCATCACTGCCCAGGACAACAGCGAAGCAATCCGTTTTGAATGGCCGCGACCGGCAACGCCGGTGATGTGCCATGGTGACCTGATTCGTGTGGAGCAGGTCCTGGTAAACCTTATAGCCAATGCCATGCAGGCGGTTGAAGAGGTCGACAACCCGGTTATCCGGATCGAAGTGACCGAGAGTGCCCAGTGCTGGTCCTGCCTGGTTCGGGACAACGGCTCCGGGCTGCCCTCGGATACGGAGCAGATTTTCGAGCCGTTTTTTACCACCAAATCCATGAAACAGGGCCTCGGGCTTGGCCTGTCGATTTCGCGGCAGATCGTCGATGCGCTGGGAGGTCGCCTCACCGGCCGTAACCGACGTGATGGACCCGGAGCCGACTTTGTTTTGATGCTGAACAAACGAGGGACAGTGGAATGAGCCGATCCGATGTGATGTTTATCGATGATGATCCGGACATCCGGCAGGCCATCGCACAGACCATGGTCCTGGAGGATATCAGGGTCGAATGCTTTGCCGACGGCCGGTCCTGTCTTAACGCAGTCTCGCCAGATTTTGCCGGTGTGGTGCTGTCGGATTACAACATGCCGGGCATGGACGGGTTGGAAGTCCTGCAGGCGGTCCGGCAGGTGGATGACAGTATCCCGGTGATCATCCTCACCGGGCAGGGTGACATCAGTACTGCGGTAACCGCCATGCAACAGGGCGCTTACGATTTTATCGAGAAGCCGTTTGACCACGACGAGTTAATCGAACTGCTCCGGCGGGCTCTTGAGAAGCGCCAACTGGCCCTGGAAAACCGCCGCCTGAAAACACAGCTTCGTCTGATGGCCCGCCCGGGGCCGAGGTTATTGGGTGATTCACCGCCAATGCAGCGTTTGATGTCGACGATTGAGCCGCTGCTGGATATTTCCGCCAACATGCTGTTGCGGGGGGAAACCGGGGCGGGCAAAGACGCCATCGCCCGTTACATCCATGAGAACAGCCCCCGGGGCAAACATAACTTTGTCGCCATCAACTGCGGTGCCGTGCCGGAAAATCTGATCGAAAGTGAGCTGTTTGGCCATGAATCCGGCGCGTTTACCGGCGCCGAGAAGCGCCGCATTGGCAAGTTCGAGCATGCCCATCAGGGCACGCTGTTTCTTGACGAAGTCGAAAGCATGCCCTTGCCCCTGCAGGTAAAATTGCTACGGGTACTGGAAGAATTCAAAGTGGAACGGCTGGGCAGTAATACCCCGATTGATGTGGACGTGCGGGTGATCGCCGCCACCAAGGCGAATTTGAAGGACCTCAGCGACAAAGGTGAGTTCCGGCCGGATCTCTATTACCGCCTGAATGTAGTCCAGCTGGATATTCCGCCGTTACGGGAGCGCAAGGAAGACATCGCCATGCTGTTCCATCACTTTGTGCTGATTGCCGCCGCGCGCTACGAGCGCGAAAGCATTCCTCTCACCGCCGGTCAGGCGGCACGTCTGGTCCAGCATAGCTGGCCTGGCAACGTCCGGGAATTGCGCAACCAGGCGGAACGATATGTACTGTTGGGCCCGATGGCGCTGGCTGACAATCACGATTCGGAATCCTCGGACATTTCCGGTCGCCAGACGCTCACCGAGATGATGGACGCCTTCGAAAGGTCAGCAGTCGTTGCTGCATTAAATGCCTGTCAGGGAAGCATCAAGGATACGATGATACAGTTGGGGCTTGCCCGTAAAACGCTTTACGACAAAATGAAAAAGCACGGCCTCGACAAGTCCGAATTCAAGGACTGAATCAGAATCGGGGCCGAAGGGGCACTTCGCAAATAAAGGTAATGGAAAACCAATGACGGTCTGGTTGATAGCAAATCCAAAAGCAGGCGCTGGCGATCGAGGAGACGCTTTCTGGCGTTCTCATCTTGAAGTCTCGGGGCTCAGCGAACTGATCTCCTGCGATCTTGACAATGATAGCTGGATTGAGCGCATTGAGCCGGGAGACTGGCTGCTGGCCGCCGGTGGAGACGGCACCGTCAGCCGGACGGCGGAAATCTGTGTCGGCAAACAGGCAGTGTTGGGAGTGTTGCCTTCTGGCACCGCCAATGATTTTTGCCGCAACCTGGATTTGCCAGACGACCCCCAGGCGCTGTGCGACTTGATCGCAAGTGGTATACAGCAATCGGTGGATGTGGGCTGGATGAACGGGCAATTGTTTCTGAACGTCAGCCATATCGGGGTGGGTACCTGGCCGGTGCGGGGTGCGACCAGCGACGTAAAAAAACGTTGGGGTCAACTCGGTTACGCGCGGGTCCTGATCAGCAAGCTGTGGGCTTATCGTGGTTTTCAGGCAACCATCCGGTGCGATGGCGAGACCGCCCAGGGCCGCTGGTTGTCCATCGCCATAGCCTGCGGTGCTTTCTACGGCGGCGGCAATCCGATTCCCCGGGCCGCTGCCAATGACGGGCAGCTCGATGTGGTGGCGGTGCGGCCGCGGTCATTTGTGCATCTCTTGATGGCGTATACGCTGGTGAGGGTTTTTGGGCGGGAGGTTCGGAAAAACGCCACCATGGTCCATTTCAAGGGCAGCCATTGCAATGTTGCCACCCGGCGCCCGAAAACCATTACCGCCGATGGCGAAGTGGTCAGTGCCACACCATTGGAGGCACGCTGTGAAGCGGGGCGGCTTCAGGTGCTTTGCGAATCGGTGGTAAGCACCTGAAGGGCTCCCCTGAGGCCATTATGGCTGCCAGAAGTATTTGTCCATCTCTCGCCCGAGCGAGTCTCTGGGCACTCCGATGTCCAGCTCCAGGCGTTGAATCCGGTCCGCATCGCGGCCGACCTCTCGCCGCAGACGGCTACGCTCCTGCGACCGCCGCAGCCAGATACCGGGGAGACGCAGCAGTGGCTTAAGGCCGCCGGTCAGCCCCCTTATGTCGGTGCTCTGGTGTCTGGTGATTGAGCTCATATCATGTCCCTCCCGGGTCTGTTCTCTGTCTGACCAATGTTGCGCCCCCCGCTGAAACCGAAACAGACTCAGCTGCCCTGCAATTTCGTCAGTACAGATTGATCAGAATCTGTACTGTGCCGGTGCCGCTCCGGGGTATCTGTACCGCTCGTATCGCAACCTGCCTTTACAAAATGGAACTGCACCGGCTGCATTAATGAGGATAATAGCGACGATCTATCATGCTCATGGAGTCTCCCTGGAAATGCACCTGCTCAACCGCTTACGCATCCGCACCCGCCTTTTACTGGCGGTCATTATTCCCGTGCTGATCACGGCGGGCACCATCGCCTGGATTGCCCTGGCGCAGGTCGAGCAGAACGGCGAGCGAGAACTGGAGCGCCTTGAGGTGAACCTTCTCGATGCCCGCAAGGAAGGCCTCAAAAACGTGGTCGAAGTGGCAAGGTCCGTAATCCGGGAGGCGATGGAGAAGCGGGGCCTGAGTGAGCGGGAAGCGCAGACAGAGGCAAAAAACCGTATTCGTTCGATGAGTTTTGGCAGCAACAACTACGTGTTTTTATATGACCGGGAGCTGATGAATCTGGCGTACCGTCCCAAACCTTCCGCGGAAGGCCCCACCACAAACCCTGCGGTGCAGAAACTGGTCCGGGATTTGTTTGATGCTGCCGCCACAGGTGGCTTCTACGGGTACAATTGGCCGAATCCGGGCACCGGTCAGGAAGAGCCAAAAGTATCCTTTTCCGTTCTGATTCCCGAGTGGGACTGGATGCTGGGTGCCGGTGTGTACACCACGGATATTGACCTGGTGGTTGCGGCTGCCCGTGAAAAAGTAGATGAACAGGTCGCTGCCACCCTGGGTTTCATCCTGATGGTGACCCTTGTGGTTGTGCTGATTGCTCTTGGGCTAGGGATACTGGTTGGCCGAACGGTGACGGTACCGCTAAAACGGGTCAGCAGCATGATGCGGGAAATCGCCGATGGCGAAGGCGACTTGCGCCAGCGCTTGCCGGATGAGGGCGAGGATGAGCTGGCGGAGCTTGGGCGCCGTTTCAATGCTTTTGTGGTGAAGATCCAGACCACCATCCAGCAAGTCGGCACCACCACCGAACAGGTGGCCTCTGCCGCGGAAGAGCTCAGCCGGGTAGCCACTGAAACCCGGCATTCCGTGCAAACCCAGGGTTCGGAGACTGACCAGATTGCCTCCGCCATCAATGAAATGGCCGCCACCATTCAACAGATTGCCGGCAATGCCAACCACGTCGAGAGCGCGGCTTCAGACGCCGACCGACTGGCGCGAGAGGGCGGGCAGACTATCTCCAGTGCCCAGGCTTCGGTCAATGAACTGTCTGAAGAGATTGCCGGGAGTGCCAGCAGTATTGAAAAGCTTGCGGAGAAATCCGATGACATCCAGCAGGTACTGGACGTGATTCATGCGGTCACCGATCAGACCAACCTGCTGGCCCTGAACGCTGCCATCGAGGCAGCCCGGGCCGGCGAGCACGGCCGCGGTTTTGCGGTTGTGGCGGACGAGGTGCGCCAATTGGCCCGTCGCAGTGCGGAATCGGCCACGCAGATTCGGGAGATGATCGATGGCTTTGTATCCGAGAGTCGTGCCGCAACAGAGCGCATGCAGGCTTCCCGCAAACGCTCGGGCGAGACCGTTGATCGCATCAATCATGCCACCGATACCCTGCGTACCATCGAGAAGTCTGTTGGCACCATTCACGAGCAGGTCACCCAGATTGCGACTGCGGCAGAACAGCAAGGCCAGGTAGCAGAAGAGATCAACAAGAACGTGGTGCGCATTGTCGAAGCCGCGCAACACAGTGATACCGGTGTAACCCAGACCAACGAAGCCAGCGAAGAACTGGCCCGCCTGGGTGAGAACCTGCGGGACCTGGTGTCGCAGTTCAAAGTCTGAGGTTAGCCTGACGGGACACTAGGCCGCCGGTTCCCCGGTGACAACCCGGAACTGCAGCTCGGCCAGGCGAGCGTAGAGCGGGTTGTCCTGAATCAGCTCATCGTGGGTACCGACGGCCTCCAGTATCCCGTGGTTGATCACCGCGATACGATCGGCGTCGCGCACCGTCGCCAGGCGGTGCGCGATCACCAGAGTAGTCCGGCCCGCCATCAGCTCCGGCATGGCTTGTTGTATCAAATGCTCGCTCTCGGCATCCAGCGCGCTGGTGGCCTCGTCCAGCAGCAGAATGGGGGCATCCGCCAGCAGCGCCCGCGCAATGGCCAGTCGTTGCCGCTGGCCCCCTGACAGCCCCAGTCCGTTATCCCCTAACGGCGTGTCATAGCCCTGGGGCAAAGCCCGGATGAACTCGTCTGCGTGGGCAATGGCGGCGGCCTGTTTGACCTCCGCCAGGGTCGCTTCAGGCCGGCCGTAGCGAATGTTGTCTGCGATGCTGGCGAAGAACAGCGCCGGATTCTGCGAGACCAGGGCGAAACACCGCCGGAGATCCGCGGGGGCTATTTGTCGGCTGTCGATGCCATCAATCAGGATTTGGCCGGCCAGCGGGTCGTAGAATCGCAGCAACAGATCGAACAGCGTTGACTTGCCCGCCCCCGACGGTCCGACCAGTGCCAGTGTTTCGCCGGGTTCGACCCTCAGGTTGAAGCTCTGGATGGCAGGAATGTCTGGACGGGAAGGGTAGCAAAACTGCAGATTACGGAGTTCGATGCGCCCGGCAACCCGCTCTGGCAGTTGCTGGAGGTTGTCTTCTGGCGTGGTGATTTCATTCTCGGTACGGAGCAGTTCGAATATCCGGGCAGCGGCCCCGGCCGCTCTCTGTAGCTCACCAATCACCTCGCTCAAGGCCCCCGCGGACAGCCCGATCAGCAGGCTGTAGAACACAAAGGCGGCAAGCTCGCCGGCACTGATGCGGCCGGAGATCACATCCAGCCCACCAACCCAGAGCACCACGCCAATGGCCCCCATCACCAGGGTGATGGCGATGGTGGTGAGCCAGGCACGCTGACGAATCCTCACCCTTGCCACTGAGAAAGCTTCCTCGGCCACGTCCGCGAACCGGTTCCGGTCATGGGCCTGGTGGTTATAGGCCTGCACGGTTTTTATCTGGGTCAGGCTTTCGCCCACGTAACTGCCGACATCGGCAATCCGGTCCTGGCTCAGCCGGGACAGTTTGCGCACCCGACGCCCGAAAATCAGAATCGGCGCCACCACCAGTGGAAAGCCTAGAATAATAATGCCTGCCAGCTTGGCGTTAGTGACAAACAGCAGCACCACCCCGCCAATTAACATCAGGGCATTGCGCAGGGCGATGGACACGGTTGAGCCAATCACCGATTGCAGCACCGTGGTATCCGCCGTAAACCGGGACTGAATTTCCAGGCTGCGATTCTGCTCGTAGAAGCCCGGGTGCAGATCAATCAGATGATTGAATACCTGCTTGCGAATATCTGCCACCACCCTCTCACCAATCCAGGACACCAGGTAAAAGCGGGCAAACGAGCCGATTGCCAGGCCCAGCACCAAGACAAAAAACAGCCCGATGGACTGTGCCAGCATCTCCGGGGAGCTGGTGGCCAGCCCCTTGTCCACCAGGATACGCAGGCCCTGGCCGAGCGACAGCGTGACGCCCGCAGTAAAAATCAACGCCACCAGGGCACCCGCTACGGCATTTTTATAGGGCGCGATGAAATGTCGGGCGAGGGCAAGAGCCCGGTTCAGTCGGCTGGCGATGGTGAGCTCCTTGAGAGGGTTGGTCCGTCAAGCGGATCGGGGGAATGTGTCTTAAAATGGGGTGGCGATCCAGGGTTTACAAGCCACCACTCCACCTTTGGTAGCAGAAAACCCCGTCACAAGTACCGTTGAGAACCCCCACCGGCTAACGGACACTGACAGGCAATAACAAATCCTGGAGCACAGGCCATGGCCCGGTCTTTCGTGCTCCTGTTTTTTTGTCTGTTGATGGTAACGATGGCGCATGCAGAGCCGGATGAACAGCAGCGGGCATTGATTCAGGAGTTGTTTCCCAAGGCGACCCGTATCGAGAACAAGCTGTCCGATTACCCTGTTTACCCGGTGTATCAGCTCAGTCAACTGCTCGGCTACGCCTATGAAAGCAAATACATCACCAGCCTGACAGGGTACTCCGGCAAGCCCATCGACCTGATGATCGGTATTGATGTGGACGGCCACTTCACTGGCGTCCATGTGATCAACCACCATGAGCCGGTATTTCTCCACGGCCTGGGTGAAGCGCCGTTATTCGAGTTTGTGGATCAGTACAAGGGCCGTTCGCTGACTGAGCATATAGTGGTCAACAGCAGGAAAGCGGGCAGCGATGCGGGCGGAGACAACGGCGTGGTCTATTTTGATGGCGTTACCTCGGCCACCATTTCAGTCATTATCATTAACGACACCATTTTATCGTCCGCCCTGAAAGTGGCCCGCAACAAGCTGGAAGCCTTTGCCCAGGCTCCGGCCGCGCGGCCAAAGGCCGATCTCTATGAGCCCTTGACCTGGCAGCAGATGCTGGATCGGGATTATGTGGGGCGCTGGCGCATGTCTCTTGAGGAAGCAGAAGCGGAAATCGGCAGCAGCCTGGACAATTACCCGGAAGTCCCCCAGCCGGAGCCGGGCGAGGAGTTTACAGATATTCACTTCGCCTACGTCAGCGCACCGATGATCGGGCGTAACCTGCTCGGCGACGAACGCTTTCGATGGTTGACCGACAACCTCAAGCCTGGCGAGCAGATGCTGGCGGTGATGTCGCGGGGGTTGTTCACTCATGTTCCCGATGATTTCAGGCCGGGCACCGTGCCCGGACGACTTCTGCTGGAGCAAAGTGACCTGGTAGTGGAGTTGCGGGACATGAACCGGCTGGACAGCGAAACCCGGCTGATGGCCGAGGGTATGCCGGAGTTCGAAAAAGTCCACCTGTTCAAAATGGGCGGCAGCGGCGGCTTCAATCCGGGTGCGGAGGCGCAACTGGTGCTGACGCTCTCACTGCCCAAGAATCATCTGGTGGTCGACCGGGTGACCTTCAAGAAGTCGCTGCACTTGCCCCAGGAATTGTTCGAGCTTGTAGAGACCGAACAGCCGGTGGTTCGTCAGGCCGCCTGGGTTGGTTTGTGGCTGGACCGATGGGTCCAGATCACGATTCTGGTGATCAGCCTGGTGGTGCTGACGGTCTTTTTTGCGCGCCAGCAGTATTTCAGTCGCTACCCCAAACTGGTGCATCGTTTTCGCTGGGGTTTTCTGTTCTTCACGCTGTTTTTTATTGGCTTTTATGCCCAGGGCCAGCTTTCGGTGGTGAATATCTTCACCCTGTTCCAGTCGATCTGGGACGGCTTCGAAATTGGCGTGTTCCTGCTGGACCCGGTGATTTTCATCCTCTGGATTTACACCTTCATCAGCCTTTTTATCTGGGGGCGAGGTCTGTTCTGTGGCTGGCTGTGTCCGTTTGGCGCGCTGCAGGAAATGGCGTCCTGGCTGGGCAAGAAACTGAACATCAGGCAAAGACATGTGCCTGAGAACTGGCACCGTCGGCTCATCAGCCTGAAATATCTGATCCTGGTCGGCCTGCTGGGTACCTCGTTCTATTCCCTGACACTGGCGGAACAACTGGCGGAAGTGGAGCCTTTCAAAACCAGCATCACCCTGTTCTTCTGGCGCTACTGGCCGTTTGTGGTTTACGCGGTGGGGTTGCTGGTGGTGGGGATGTTCGTGCATAAATTCTTCTGCCGCTACCTGTGCCCGCTGGGCGCTGGTCTGGCGGTACTGGGACGGTTCCGGCTGTTCAGCTGGCTGGAGCGGATCAAACTCTGCGGCTCACCCTGTCAGCTTTGCAAGAAACGCTGCGAGATCAACGCCATCCGCACCGATGGCCGGATCGACTACAACGAATGCATCCAGTGCCTGGAATGTGTCGTGATCCTGAGGGATGACAGCCAGTGCGTGGACGCATTGGTGCGACAGAAACAACAGCGCCGGGGGGAGATTCTGGCGGTTGAAGTGGGGTGATAGTTCGGTGACCCGGTTTCAGGCTGCTAGAAAAACAGGCCTTTTATCACCAGCCCAGTACCGGACACCACCAGCAGCACTCGGCACATTCGGGTGAAGGTCTCGCCATCAAAGCGTTTTTGAATGGTGTGTCCCAACTGAACCCCGACCCAGGCCGCAGGCACCATTGCCAGGGCAATCCACAGCAGGCGCACTTCCCAGAAACCGTTAAGGCTGTAGGGCACCACCTTGACCAGATTCATCACCCCGAACAATACCGCAGCCGTGCCGAGCCATTGCAGTTTGGCCAGCTCCCGGCCCAGAAAATAGACATTGATGGGCGGCCCACCAGCATGGATCAGGGTGCTGGTAAGCCCGGAAACCACGCCCCAGAACCAGCCGGCTTGCTGGAACCGACGCAGGGTCCCGGAAACCTGCTGCCAACTGGCGAACACTATTGAAATTCCACCGGTGATCAGTTCCAGCGCGGAATTGGACAACATCCCCATGACCAGACCACCCAGTATGATGCCTGCCAGCGCGGCCGGTACAATGCGCTTGAGCGTCTCCAGGGACGCGTGTTTGCGATATATGTGGATGGTTTTTACATCCATGAACAACAGTACCGGCAGCATGATTACCGTTGCCATGGGCAGGGGAATCACCAGTGCCATTAATGGCACCGCAAGCACCCCGGCGCCACCGGCAAAGCCCGATTTGGAAATACCGGTAATAATTACCCCAATGACAGCCAGCAACCAGAATAAGAGTGAATCGAAGGGGGCAGACATCGCAGGGAGTCTCCAGGTGAGAGGGCGAAGGCATCGTCAGTCCAAAAGGGCGGTTATCCTGATGGATGGCAGGAGATTTGTCTATTGGAGGTTCTGATGGTTACTCTTGGAGGCAACAACACTCTGACAGGTCAGCAAACGATGACAGAAACCTCGGTCCAGCCGTTTATTTTCCGATTCCGCGTCCGCTATGGGGAATGCGATGCCCAGGGTGTGGTGTTCAATGCCCGCTACGCTGATTTCGTCGATATTACCGTCAACGAGTATATCCGGACCCTGTTCGGGGATTACCAGAATATGCTGGCTCAGGATCTGGATATCCAGGTGGTGAGCCTGACACTGAACTGGAAGGCCCCGGCCAGATTTGATGATGTGCTCGAAGCCCGGCTGTTTCCGGGGCGGGTAGGCAATACCTCGTTTACCTTACATCTTGAATTTTTCCGTTATAGTGAGTCCGATCCGGTGTTGGACGCGGATATAACCTATGTGCTGATCCGGCCTTCCGAGATGGCGAAAACGGCTATTTCAGACCAGGTTCGGGGGCTGCTTGAACAGGGTGGGCCCGGCGTCGTGATCAGTCACGCCGGTGAGGACATAGGTTTTGATTAAAAATTGTGCTATATTCCCCGCCGTTTTTGTGATAAATCAAGCCGCTGTCCCACTCACTCTGACGTCGGATGCGACAAGGAGCCCCGGTCACTACTATGCAGTCAGCCAAGCCGCTTTTTGATTACCCCAAGTACTGGGCCGAATGTTTCGGGCTGTCGACTTTTCTGCCGATGAATCGGGAAGAGATGGACCAGTTGGGCTGGGACAGCTGTGACATCATTATCGTGACCGGTGATGCCTACGTGGACCATCCTTCCTTTGGCATGGCGGTTATCGGTCGGTTGCTGGAAGGCCAGGGCTTTCGGGTGGGTATCATTGCGCAGCCGGACTGGCACTCGGTAGATGACTTCCTGAAACTGGGTAAGCCCAACCTGTTTTTCGGCGTGGCGGCGGGCAACATGGATTCCATGATCAACCGTTACACCGCCGACCGCAAAGTGCGCTCAGACGACGCCTACACGCCCGGCGGTATGGGTGGCAAACGGCCGGACCGTGCCAGCCTGATCTATACCCACCGTTGTAAGGAAGCCTACGGCGATGTGCCGGTGGTCCTGGGCGGCATAGAAGCCTCGCTGCGGCGCATTGCCCATTACGACTACTGGCAGGACAAGGTTCGCAAGTCCATCCTGATCGATTCCGGCGCGGATATCCTGCTCTACGGCAATGCGGAGAGGGCAATCGCTGATGTGGCTAACCGTCTGTCCCTGGGGCATCCGGTGGAAACCATCACCGACGTTCGCGGCACCGCGTTTGTGCGTAAAGACGTGATCGAAGGCTTTTATGAACTGGATTCCACCCGTGTTGACCGTCCGGGCCGGGTCGACAAGATTCTCAGCCCTTATATCAACACCCAGGAACTGGAAAGCTGCGCCTCCACCCAGGCCGACGGCCCGCAGATGGAAAGCGATGAGACCGTTGTGGTGGACTTGCTGCCGAGTTCGAAAGTAACCCGGGGCAATACCGTTATCCGCCTGCCGTCCTTTGAAAAAGTCCGCAATGATCCGGTGCTCTATGCTCATGCGAACCGGGTGCTGCATCAGGAGACCAATCCCGGCAACGCCCGGGCGATGGTGCAGAAGCACGGCGATCAGGACATCTGGTTCAACCCGCCGGCAATTCCGCTGACCACCGAAGAAATGGATTACGTCTTTGATCAGCCTTTTGCCCGGGTGCCGCATCCGTCTTACGGTAAGGCTAAAATTCCGGCTTATGACATGATCCGGTTTTCGGTCAATATCATGCGGGGCTGTTTTGGTGGCTGTACCTTCTGCTCCATCACGGAACACGAAGGCCGGATCATCCAGAACCGTTCGGAAGATTCCATCCTGCGGGAAATCGAAGCCATGCGGGACAAAGTGCCGGGCTTCACTGGCGTGGTCTCTGATCTGGGCGGTCCGACAGCCAATATGTATCGTATTGCCTGCAAATCCCGGGAGATCGAATCCGCCTGCCGCAAGCCGTCCTGCGTTTATCCCGGCATCTGTGAAAACCTGAACACCGACCATTCGGCGCTGATCCAGCTTTACCGCAATGCCCGTGAGTTGCCCGGCGTCAAGAAGGTACTGATTGCCTCCGGCCTGCGCTATGACCTGGCAGTGGAATCACCGGAATACGTCAAGGAACTGGTGACCCACCACGTGGGCGGGTATCTCAAGATTGCGCCGGAGCACACCGAAGAAGGCGTGCTGGATAAAATGATGAAGCCGGGTATCGGCAGTTACGACCGCTTCAAGCAGATGTTCGAGAAATATTCGAAAGAGGCGGGTAAGGAGCAGTACCTGATTCCCTACTTCATTGCCGCCCATCCTGGCACCACCGATGAAGACATGATGAATCTGGCATTGTGGCTTAAAGCCAAAGGCTTCCGGGCAGACCAGGTACAGGCGTTTTACCCGTCGCCGATGGCGACCGCCACTACCATGTATCACACCGCCCGCAATCCGCTGCGCAAGGTAACCTACAAGTCCGAGAAAGTGGGCTCGGTGAAAGATCCCCAGCAACGCCGCTTGCACAAGGCCTTCCTGCGCTACCACGACGCCAAGAACTGGCCAATGTTGCGGGAGGCTCTCATGGCTATGGGCCGGGCGGACCTGATTGGTGACGGCAAGCACCAGCTGATCCCGAAATACCAACCGGCCACCGAGGGTTACCACAGCGCCCGGCGCAAGAACTCTACCCCTGCTGGCGGCGGCAAAGCCGCTAAGCCGTTGCTGACCCAGCACACCGGGCTGCCGCCACGCTCCACCGATGGCAGCGCTCCGAGGCCAGCGCGCGGGCCTGTAAAAGCTCGCGGTAGAACAGGCAAGGTTGCGCGGCAGAAGCCGGTTCGTAGTTAATAACGGATAAACGGACTGGGCAAGGTAAAGTAGCTAAGCAAAGGCCGGTTCGTAGTTAATTGGTTTGAGTATCCAGCGTGCCGGGTTAAGCAGGTGGGTGAGGGTTTCCAAAACACGCTGTAAATACGTCCATGTACGCTTGGGCTCCGCCCCTCAGTGCTTATAGCTCCTGCATCGCACTGAGGGTCCAGGGCTGGCCATCCTTGGCCAGCCCGTGAAGATCTATCGATCTTCACCCATGGCTCCGCACGGTTTTGGAAACCCTCACCCACCTGCTTTTTGTCTTCCAGCTAAGGTGGCATATCTAGTCAGCCTGCAGTATCCAGCCGTTCTTTCCCCGCTTTCACTTTCAGTCTCTCGATACAGTCCGCAAACACCCGGCTGATTCGGGTCTGATCGTGGATCATTGCTATTTGAGGCCAGGTCGCCTGTTCACCCAGTTTGATAAACATGTTGAGGTCTTTCTGATCCGGATTCGACAGTACCTTGCGGTAGAGCATGGGCCGGAACGGAAACTGGATGTTGATGTCGCCCAGATAGGGTTGGGTCGCCATCGCATGCGCCTGCTCGAGAAACGGCCGCAGTACCCCGAGGGACCAGGAGTTGCGGGTCAGTTCCAGTGTTGTGGCGACCGGCGCATGCAGAAGTGACGCCGCCGCTTGCTTGAGAGATGCCTTGGCCCCCCGTTCGTGGTGGTGACTGATGAACGGCAGAATGTGCGGGTTGGCCTGGCTGACGATGGTGCGGTTGACGTTATGCAGTCGCGCCATGCGCATTAATGGTAAATCACCGTGGACACTGCCATCGATCCAGCGCTCGGTGGGCATGTAGGGTTTGCCCTCGCTGATACCCCGGCTGGCATTCCGGGCCTGGAGTGTGACCGGCGGGTACACCCCTGGCACCGCGCAAGACGCCAGAATGGCCGAATCAATCAACACTTCGGGCGACGCCATGTTGTTCAGCAGCCGGGGTTTCTGCCGGGTGCGGGTGGGCGATACCGAGATATTCAGGGTGCGCCCGCTATGCTCGAAAGCCTCCCGAAAGCTGACCTGGCCAATATTGGCATGGATGTGTTCCAGGAGCTGGCGTTGGTCCATCGCATGGCGCTTCTGCCAGATTCGGCCGGGTTCCAGCCAGCGGAACGCATCAAGATGAATGTAGCCGGGCTCGAAAAAGAAGCGTTCCAGCTCGGTGTTGTCACGGGTGCAGATAGCGCCAGCGACAATGGCGCCCATGCTGGAGCCGGCGATTACGTCCGGTAGCAGATTTTGCTGCCAGAGTGCCCGGGTTACACCGATGTGATAGATCCCGAAGGCCGCACCGCCGCTGAGCATCAGTGCGGGCTGGCCATACACCCGCTCGGCATCCCGGAAAAGAGCCAGTTTCTGCGCTTCGGAAACTCCCGGCATCGGATGGTCGCAGATAAAGTTCATGGAGTGTTCGACTTCGTCCAGAAACTCGCCGGCCAGATACTTGGTGCCGGTGCGAGCGACCGCGTACAGGTCGGGGTTGGCCAGCTCCCCCAGATGCCGGTATAGGCTTTCCTGCAGTACCCGAGTCAGAGCCCGGGTGTCTCCCCGTTCGCGACATTGGGCCATGGCCTGCATGTGCTCGCGAATCAGTGTGTCATGCAGTAGTTCTGTGCCGCCCGACTCCCGCCATTCGAGCAGTCCTTCCACCTCATCGAGCGCCTCTGCAGCGGCATACCACTGCTCGTAAGTGAGAGCCTCGGTGAGATGACTTTGTAGTTGCTTATGTTGCTTTTTCGAGTTTTTCATAACCGATACGATACATCAGATTGGGTGCAATCAGATATTAATGACCGCGGGAATACCCCTTTAAAGCTTCGCGACTGAAGTCGCTCCTACAGGGACCCCGCCAAGGTGCTTCGGTTGTGGTAGGAGCGGTTTCAACCGCGATCAGGGCAGCGCCTTCGCACCGATTCGCGACTGGAGTCGCTCCTACAGGGACCCCGCCAAGGTGCTTCGGTTATTGTAGGAGCGGTTTTAACCGCGATAATATGGCAATGCGAACAGATGCAGACGTTGGCCAAAGGCTTAAAAATATGTTGATCAAAAAAGGCGCCAGGCAATGTTAACGAAGGCGTCCGCCTGCATTTGCGGCAGCGGGAAATTGTATGCCGATTGCTGTGAGCGCTATCACCAAGGCGAGCCAGCTCCCACGCCCGAAGCTCTGATGCGCTCACGTTATTGTGCCTTCGGAAATGGGCTGGCGGATTATCTGCTGGCTACCTGGCACCCGGACACCCGTCCGGCGCACCTCGATCTCGCGGATTCACCCGATTGGGCATCGTTACAGATTCTGGCCGCTGATCAGGATGGCGATATTGGCAAAGTTCATTTTCGTGCCATTTACCGAACGGGCACAGGCTGGGGATATCTGGAGGAGCATTCAGACTTCATTCGTGAGAACGGCCGCTGGCTCTATGTAAGCGGCAGCCCTCGCGAAGGTCAGCTCAAACCGGGCCGAAACGACCTGTGTCCCTGTGGCAGCGGTCGGAAGTTCAAGGCGTGTTGCCTGTAAGGCGTCACCGGTTAGCGGGCCAGAAGGACCGGGCACTGTGCCTTGTGGATAACGCGCTGGCTGACGCTGCCGACAAAAATCTCCTTTACTGATGAAAGCCCGCGACGCCCGATGACGATCATGGCACCCGGTTCGCTTTTCGCGTGATCGACTATCGCTTCTGCGGGTTGTCCGGCGAGTACCTTATCTTCAATGGCAATATCGTTGTCGCCAATGGATTTTCGAGCGGCTTCAAACGTTCTTGCTGCGGCTTTATCCCGCAATTTTTCGAACTCGCCCGCAGCGAAATACTTCATTTCCTTGGGATTCATGACTTCGCTGGGTACGCCAAACATATCCATGGGTGTCGCAGGAAAGACGAAAAGCAGCCGCAGGGGGATATTCAATTTACGGGCAAAGCTGGCAGCCAACTGGGCAGCAGCGCCAGCCCCATTGGAACCATCCACAGGCACCAATAATAGCTTCGGAATCTCATTCATGATTTCTGATCTCCTATAATCACGGGCAGCTCATATCACGCCGGGAAAGTTCGTAGAGTGCGCTCTCCCGTAAAGTATAGGAAAGCACCTGTCACCGGGTATTGATCTGCAGCAAGTTGAGTCAGGTAGTTCACTTTTATATAGTAGTCAGCCTGCAGTGATAACTTCAAGCATTCGGATCTGGTCCAGAGTTTGCTGTTTTTCACTGCGCCATTGCCTGGAGATGACCTCAAGCTGTTTCATGGCTTCCTCCGGTACAGCTGCTGCCAGATAAGAGCGTGAAAATTCGTCGAGAAAGTTGATCTGGACGCAAAGATCCTGGAAGTGCCCTAGCATCTCCTGGCGCTTTTTCAGCTGTTTGAGAGTGGCTCCGAAGGCAGCTTTGTCGAGTTCCGCCAGATACCGGATTCGCTTGACCAATTTGCGTAGTTTATGGACTTCCCCGTCGGGCGACGTACTGGAAAGCTGCCGGAGAAGGGTATTGTGTTGATTTATCCGTTGCTCCAGCACACCCTGAACGGCGTCGCTGCCGAGATGGCCAAGCAAGTTCCGGAATTTATCTGATGTTATCAGGCTGCGCCATTGGGTCAGATCATCCCGGTAGGCCCGGGTATGCATCTGATCGCTCAGGTGTCTGTGTTCGTCATGAGCCCGGATTCTGAAAAACGTCATCACCCGCCCCTGACGCAGAGCCTCGGCACCACTCGGGTCCTGCTGTTGCCGGGACAGGACACCGAGGAATACATCCAGATCTCTTGACTGGCTGGTGGCCTGACCCCGACGCTTAAGAACTTTGACCGTCTTTTTCAAAGTTTTATCGCCGGTGATTTCAACCAGTGATTCAGCAATCGCCCGGCTGCGACGAATATTTATGCGGTACTGATGCAGGAATTCCGGGTCGTGGCCCGCCTTTACGCCGGCTTCCAGTGCTCTTATCAGGCGGTACTGATACTCCAGCACCAGGGGGATGCGGGACTTCAATGACGGATTATGGATTACTGGCGGCGCTGGCGCTTTGCGCTTGAACAGTGTGTAGCTGGCAACTTTGGGCGTGAGCTGATTCAGGACCTTGCCACTGTGCTTGCGGATTTTCTTCCAGGAGTTTGTCGGTAATTCAAGATGAAGAGCTCCACCGGTGGGTAGCCGTTTGGGGGCATCCCCGGCAAGGTGGCGTGCCAGCTCCAGCAGTGCCGGGTTGTGCCCGATGATGGTGATGCTGTGTCCCAGCTTGCCATGCAGCGCCAGCCATTTCAGCAAATCACTGGCCTCAAAGGTGTACAGGTCGTCTCGCAGGTGCACTCGCTGGGCCAGATTCTCCCCGGGTAACTGTTCCATCAGCCCCTCGATGGTTTCGCGTGCACGGCAGGCCCCACTGGCATAAACCGGACCATCAAGCGCTCCAAGCTTCAACAGGGGTGCTGCGATAGCTGCCACCTGACGGCGTCCGCGGCGGTTGAGTGGACGGTCCCGATCACCGAGGGTCTCGTCCGACCAGCTGGATTTGGCGTGGCGTACCAGGTAGAGGTGCTTCATCAAGGTGCTCGCTTGCAGAGAGTTGGCCCAAATGGACACTAGTGTCAGATGCTATACCCCAAAAGGCATGAACTGCCAGCAGTTGCTTGCGTGGGCGGCCTCTTGGTTTACACTGGAGGCCAGTTGTTAACTTAAACTTTTCAGAAGGGTCTGATTTTGGAGTCCAGCAAAGCGGCGCATTCCCAAAAACTCCTGTTGTTCAATCTTGCAGGCCAGAAATCCTTCGCCATTGGTACCCTGAAGATCCGGGAAATCATGCCTTTCGTCCGGTTGACCAGACTTCCTCACAGCCACTTTGCCGTTATCGGTACCACGTCATTCCGTGGCGCGGCCCTGCCGGTTATTGATATGGCTGCTGCGGTGGGTTACCCCGCGCTCAGCGATGAAGAGAAACGCAAGGGTTCCATCATTGTGACCGACATTCAGCGCAAGGAAATCGGCTTCCTGGTACGTAATGTCCGGAACATCGTGGAGGCCAACTGGAAAAACGTCATGCCCCCGCCTACGGCTCTGGGTAACCGGGCATTCGTCACCGGGCTGATAGATATTGAAGGCGAGATTATCCAGCTATTGGACGTGGAGCTGTTGTTGTCCATGGTTTACCCGGCGTCTGTAGATCTGACGGATGTGGTACTGACGGAGGTGCAAGGCGAGTCGTTGAACGCCCAGAATATCCTGCTGGTGGATGACTCACACGTAGCCCGAAAACAGTTGTCGGATTTGCTGGATAGCCAGAATATCGCCTATCAGGTAACCACCAATGGTCGGGAAGCGCTCAAGATCATGCTGGCCGCTGCCGAAGACAATAAGCCCATCGACATTCTGGTCAGCGACATCGAGATGCCGGAGCTTGACGGCTATGAGCTGGCCTTTAATATCCGTGACAACGCCTCCCTCAAACAGCCCTACGTCATTCTTCACACGTCGCTGAACAGTGAAATGAGCCTGAGCTACGCCAACCAGGTGGGTGCCAATGAGGCACTGACCAAGTTTGACGCAGAGGAGTTATTGCAGGCCATGCTCCGTGGTACACAAACGACGGCCAGGGACACGAGGGTGACGCAATGAATGCGTTGATGAAAACCGTGTTGAGTCTGCTGGCAGGATGTCTATTGGCTTTTCTGGCTTACTGGATCATCTCGCGGCCCGCGTTCGGAGAGCTACTGCCACCAGCGGCGCCGTGGTTGGCCGCTGCATTGCACTTTGTGATCGGGGCACTCTGGGCCCGCCAGAAATTATCTGGCGCACCCCAACCTGCAGAGGGTGGGGATCAAAATCTCTGAGAGCACATCCGTGTCGCCTTATCGCCAGGTTTCGGCCAGGCATCAAGGGAAACCGCTAGGATCAGGTGGGATGTCGTCATTCAGGGGTTCTTGATGAACGTGCCGACACCTTGATTCAAAGTGTCGGCAGTAGCCGTGACATCAGCGAGTCCCTGCGAAAGCAATCGATCTCCATGAGGCAACTGACGTCACGGTTTCACACCTCGGCCGACCAGGCCTGAGAACCCTGTCAGGCACTGGACGTTTTCCCGGTCTGTGCGCTTGGGGCGGTTTTCGTTGTCGCAGGCTTTTTCTGCACCGCTGCCGGTCTGGTTTTGTGTGAGATCGGCGTGGGTGGAGCCGGCTCATTTTTCAGGTAAGCTCCCGGGGCCGGTTCGATGATCGGCAACTCGCCTTCTCCCGGCTGACGGGCATCTACTTCGCCGCCGCCAAACTGCGCCACCCAATTGACCCAGTCCGGCCACCAGGAACCCTCGAATTCCGACGCACCTTTCAGCCAGTCCTCGGGGTATACCTCGGGTGCCTCGTTAATACGATAGCCGTACTTTTTCTGGGCTGGCGGATTGATGATGCCGGCAATGTGTCCTGACCCCCCGAGCACAAAGCGTACCGGCCCGCCCAGGTATCGGGAACCCTGGTAACAGGACACCCAGGGCGCGATATGATCCTCAATGGCAGAAGCAAAATAGCTGGGCACCTCTACCTGCCCCAGATCAATGGGAACGCCCGCCAGCTCAATGCCACCGGGTACTTTCAGCAGGTTATTGAGATACATGTTGCGCAGGTAAAAGCTGTGCATGGCGGCCGGTAGCCGGGTGGAGTCTGAATTCCAGTAGAGCAGGTCGAACGGTGGCGTGTCCCGCCCCAACAGATAGTTGTTCACAAAGAACGACCATATCAGGTTGTTGGCGCGCAGCATGTTAAAGGCAGACGCCATTGAAGAGCCTTCCAGGAAACCCTGTTTCTTCATGGCTTTTTCGAGTTTCTTTATCATGTCTTCGTCAATAAAGACGGACAGGTCACCCACGTCGGAAAAGTCCAGCATGCTATTCAGGAAGGTTGCGCTCTTGACCCGGTCGTCGCCCTTGGCGGCCAACCAGGCCAGAGTGCATGCCAGCAAAGTGCCGCCGATGCAATAACCGACAGTGTTGACCTCACGCTCCCCAGTGGCTTTTTCAATCGCGTCCAGAGCAGCGACTGGCCCCTCCAGCATGTAGTCCTCGAAGTGCTTATGAGCATGCGCTTTGCCCGGATTGACCCAGGAAATCACGAACACAGAATGCCCTTGCTCGACCCAGTAACGGATGAAGGATTTTTTCTCCCCCAGGTCCAGAATGTAGTACTTGTTGATCCAGGGAGGCACCACGAGCAACGGCCTGCGATGGACTTTCTCAGTCGTGGGCCGGTACTGGATCAGTTGCATCATCTCATTCTGGAAAACCACGTCGCCCGGGGTATTGGCGAGATTTTCACCTACCGTAAAGGCATCCGGGTCGGACATGCGGAACGAGACCTGGCCATCGGCTTCGTCCAGATCCCGCAGCAGGTTTGCCAGCCCCCGCAACAGATTGCGGCCCCGGGTGCGGACGGTTGCCCGCAGGACTTCCGGGTTGCTGATAATAAAATTACTCGGGGCCAGGGCATCGGTGACCTGGCCGGTAAAGAAGCGCAGTTTCCGTTTGTCCTGTTCGTCCAGATCCCGAACATCTTCGATGGTATCCATGATCCACCGGTTCGACATCAGGTAGGCTTGTTCGATGAAATTGAACACGCCAGGCTCATGCCAGGCCTGGTCACGGAACCGCCCGTCCCCCCGCTCGGGCGCCGTGATGCGCAAAGGCTCCTTGGCGACCAGGCTGGTGAGGGCTCCGGAACCGAGAATGGTGGCATTCTGAATCAGCCGCATTTGTGCGGCGATCAGAGTGTCGGGCTGGGTGGCCAGTTTTCCGGACAGCCGGAAGAACGGTTTTACAATGCTCTTGAGGCTGGCCGGGTTGGGGCGGCCACCTTTGAGCCGCCGAACTACGGATCGCGCCAGCAACCTGCTGCCATGGCGGCCGGCCCGTACGATGGATTTGCCCACAACGTTGGGTTCAAACCCGTCAGTGGTGGTGGTTTTGACAGCTTTTGCAGACATCGGGGTATGCTCCGCTTTACATGTAAACGCCGCCATTGACGTTAATTTGCTGACCGGTGATGTAATCACCTTCGGCTGCGATAAAGACCACAGCCCGGGCGATTTCCTCAGGTTGACCAAAACGCCCCATCGGCACCCGCTCCATGATCTTTTCACGGATATTTTCCGGCACCTGTCCAAGCATTTCGGTTTCCGTAAAGCCCGGGGCAATAGCGTTGACGGTGATGTTGTACTTGGCTGTTTCCAGCGCAAGGGTTTTGGTGAACGCGATGATACCACCCTTACTGGCGGCATAGTTGGCCTGGCCAAAGTTACCGGCCTGGCCGACGAAGGAGGTGATGTTCACGATACGACCGTATTTCTGCTTCATCATGATTTCCAGCACTTCGGAACAGGTGGCGTAAACGCTTCCCAGGTTGGTGTTGAGAACCTCGTTCCAGTCATCGTCAGTGAGCTTTTTCATGGTCTTGTCGCGGGTGATGCCCGCGTTGTTGACCAGTATGTCAACCCGGCCCCATTCCTCGTGCACTTTGCGAATCAGGTTTCTGGCCGCAGTCATGTCAGACAGGTCGGCCTGAATGGCCATCGCGCGAACACCTAATTCTTCGAGTTCCTTGATGGTAGCGTCCGCTTCTTCCTGGCGGGAGCGGTAGTTAATGGCTACATCCGCACCACGCTTGGCGAGCAGAAGCGAAATGTGCCGGCCGATACCACGGGAACCACCTGTAACAATCGCAACTTTTCCTTTGAGGTCCTGCATTTCATTCTCCCCTTTGTTATTTTTTGACAGCTTGGGGCAACGGCGATTAGTGGCCAGAAGCCCTCATTTCAAGCTAGCAGAGCAAAGGGGCTCTCACAAGGAGGTTGTGTGATATAGGTTGTTACGAAGCTCTAATAAATTTGTGAAGGCGAGGCGCAATCTCATTCCGCCAGCGACGCCCGTTGAAGACCCCGTAGTGACCGACCCCCGGTTGCAGGTGATGTACGCGCCTCGAGTCCGGCACACTGCTGCACAGTGCGTGGGCGGCTTTGGTCTGGCCAGGGCTTGAAATGTCGTCCTTTTCGCCTTCTATGGTCATCAGGGCAGTGTCCTGGATGGCGGCAGGGTTGACCAACCGGCCGCGATATTTAAAGCAGCCGCGGGCCAGATGGAATTCCTGGAAGACCCGCTGGATAGTATCCAGATAATAAGTCTCAGGCAGGTCCATGACCGCCAGGTATTCATCGTAGAAGTCCCGGTGACGGGTGACTTCCTCAACATTGTCATCACGGATGGAACGGAACAGCCCGCGGTAGGCATCCACGTGACGATCAAAGTTCATGTTGATGAACCCGGAAAGTTGCAGAAAGCCCGGGTAGACCCGGCGCATGGCGCCTGCGTAAGGCACGGGTACGGTGTAAATGAGGTTGCGTTTGAACCAGGAGAGCGGGTGTTTGGTTGCCAGCTCACAGGGGGCAGTAGGATCGACACGGCCGTCTACAGGCCCGCTCATCAGCGCCAGTGAACGTGGCGCAGCCGGGTGCTGGTCCTCCGCCATGATGGCGGTCGCAGCCAGCACCGGAACCACCGGCTGACAGACCGCCAGAACGTGGGTGTCCGGCCCCAGATGGGCAATGAAATCAATAACGTAATCGATATAGTCGTCCAGCCCGAAGCTGCCCTCGGTAACCGGCACCAGACAGGCATCGCGCCAGTCGGTAATGTAAACGTCATGCTCTGGCAGCATGGCTTCCACTGTGCCTCTGAGCAGGGAAGCGAAGTGGCCCGAAAGCGGCGCGACAATCAGCAGTTTCGGGTCGTCCGGGCGTTCGGTCTGGCGGTCAAAATGCTTGAGCTGACCGAAGGGCTTGCGCTTGGCAATGCGCTCTTTGACCTGGACGGTTTCGCCGTCACAGATGGTCGTATCGAGGTTAAACGCCGGCTTTGGATAGCGGCGGGTCAGGTCACTGAAAACGCCAAATGCTGACGCCACGCTCCGGCTGCCCGGGATGCGGGAGGCCGGGTTGAGCGGATGACGTAGCAAGGAGCTTTGAGCTTTGGCCATCAGACGCATGGGCGTCAAAGCGGCACGGCTCATTTCGTGGGCGTAATACATCATAGGCAAAATCCTGCTTATAAAATGAACAGTCTACGCTCATTTTCACCCCCTCACCAGAAGGCCCCGGGGTGCTAATGAGCATTTTGTGAAGCAGCCTGACGGTTTTGCGTTGCTTGCGCTAGCCGTCACCCGACGGACGGTCGGGTGCAAACCACCAGGCGGGCAATAGTCCCCGGACCTCCGGTTGCAGAAACCGATCATCAATCAACCAGATAACACCTTTGTCTTCCGGTGTGCGAATTACCCGGCCTGCCGCCTGGGCGACTTTCTGGATGCCGGGAATCAGGTAGGTGTAGGCGTAGCCCTCTCGGAACCGCTTATCGAGTCTCTGCTTGAGCACCTGGTGCCAGGCATCGAACGGCGGCAGGCCGAGGGTCGCAACGAAAGCGCCGATCAGCCGGTCGCCGGGCAAGTCGATGCCCTCACTGAAGATGCCACCCAGGACCGCAAAGGCGACCCCGCGGCTGCCAGTGGAAAACCCCTCCAGGAAGGCAGTCCGGTCCTCAGGGGACATCCCCGGTTGCTGGGCGCGCACCGGAACATCGGGTGCCTGTGCAGTCATTTCACCAAGCACGTCACGGAGGTAGGCAAAACTGCTGAAAAACGCCAGGTAGTTACCGGGCTGCTCACGATACTGCCGGCAGATCAGTTGGGCAACAGGTTCAAGCGATCGCTGACGGTGGGCCTGCCGGGTGCTGATGCCCGGGGTGAAGTTAACCGACAGCTGCTGCGCTGCGAACGGACTGGCAACAGCCTGGAAAAAAGTGTCTTCCGGCATGCCGAGCAGGTCCCGGTAATAGCGTCCGGGGGAGAGGGTGGCAGAGAACAGCAACACACTGGCGGCGGCCTCAAAACGCCCGGTCAGGAAATCCGCCGGTATCAGGTTCTGCAGGGTGAGCCTGGCTTTGCCGCGCGCCCGGCGTTGAAACTCGCACAGCGAGTGATCACCGAAGACATCCGCCAGCCGCCTGAAGGCGAGGCTTTCGAACATCAGCTCCTGCAGGGCCAGATCCGGGGGGTTGTCCGTGAGGTAATCGGTGAGGGCCGACACCAGCCGGTCAAGGCTGTTCAACAAAGCGCCGGGCAGAGCGTCCAGAAAGATCGCCTCGTGGTCTCCGGGTGGCGTCTCCCGGACCAGCGCCTGCCAGGCCCGGGCGGTGGTGTCCATAGGCTTTTTCAGTACCTTTGGCGCGTTGCGTCGGGTTTTCAGCAGCCGGGCCTGGCTGAGCTCCACCGAGTACATACCCCGGGCCCGGTCCACCAGGTTGTGGGCCTCGTCAATCAGTACGCTGGCCCGCCACTCGTTCTGTCTGATCAGGGCGTGGAGCAGGGCGGATTGATCAAACATGCGGTTAACATCGGTAATCACCAGGTCGCACCAGCGGGCCATTTCCTGGGCCAGGAAATAGGGGCACAGCTGATGGAGCCTTGCGATGTCTGCCAGTGCGGTCTGGCTGAGGATGCCGGGATGGCTCGCGGCAGACTGACGCGCGGCCGGCAAGCGGTCAAAAAAGCCTTTGGCCAACGGGCAGGCATCACCGTGGCAGGCTTTGTCCGGATGTTCACAGGCGTCATCCTTGGAGACCAACTCAAGGACCCGCAGAGGTAATGGCTCAGACTGCTTCGAGTTCAGCAGGGTGATGGCGTCGAGCGCCATGTGACGTACGGTATTGCGACTGGTGAGATAGTACAGGCGATCGTGCCCGGCGGTGGGCATGGCCATCAGCGCCGGGAACAGGGTGCCGAGGGTTTTGCCGGAACCGGTGGGCGCTTCCAGTAACAAGCGCTGGTTGCGAACACTGTTCTTGTAGACCGTAGCTGCCAGCTCCCGCTGTTGCGGGCGAAAGTTGGTGAAGGGAAACGTCAGGGTTGCCAGGGCGCAATCTCGCCGGAGTCGATGTTGCTGCTCCTGGGCCGCCCAGTCCCGGTAGCGGGCACACAGCGCTTCCAATTCCTGCCACAGCTCATCTGCCGTCGCGTGTTCTGCTATCGGGCTTTCCTTGTCCTTGCTGAGGTCGTAGTAAATCAGCACCAGTTCGAGCTTTCTGAGCTTTTCCAGGCGGCAGAGCAGCGCCCCATACGCTCTCAGTTGCGCCCGGTGCAATGCTCGCTGGGCGGGCCGCACCCGGGCCAGGTCACCGCGGTGGGTTTTGATCTCTTCCAGCCGTTTTTTATAGGGTTCATAGCCATCGGCCCGCCCGGAGACCAACAGCCCCCCGCACTGACCGGAAAGCGGGACCTCCGCCCGGTAGCCTGCGCCGCGCCGGTTTTGCACGGCGCTGTGGCCGCTGATGCCTTCCTCCGGCGTCGGGGCCGGTGTGTAACGCAAATCGAGATCGCCGCTCCGGGCGGCAAACTCGCACAGGGTGCGGACGGCAACTTTGATGGGTGCATCGATGGGTGCATCGGTCACAGACGATGTATTAGTCACGAGGTGGGTGCCCAGCGCACGTAACAGACGGAGACCGGGATATTCCGAGCCACGCAGAATTCCAGCCATTGTTGCTGGTGATCCTGGAGCCGGTCACCGGGGCCTTTGACTTCAATCATTTCGTAGCGTTGCCCCGGGTCGTCATTGCCGGGATCAAACCGGATCAGGTCGGGCAGGCCGCTGCGGTGTTCCCTCAGGTTGAGGAGCAGACGCTGAAACATCTGTTTCAGATGCGCCGCCGGGATGCAGGCCAGGGCAAGATCAATCAGATCTCGGGACAACACCGGCCAGACCAGAAACGAGCAAGCGATACCCTGTTTCTGCTGCCAGGTGGTCAGGATACGGGTTTGGTAGGCCCCGGAGTCCAGCAAGCCCAGGCAATCGCTGAACAGATCGGCCCTACGAGTGACAAAATCCTCCCGATACAAATCTACCGGCCCGATGTGAAAGGGATGGAAAAACGCTCCTGGCACGGGGGCGAACAGTGCCTCCCAGCACAGCAGCCCGAACAGGCCGTTAATCAGGGTATTTTCAACGTAAGCCACCGGACTGTGTGGGTCCTGGAGGGCTTCTGATACTGCCCATTCCACCGATTGCCCCGGCATGGGCGACAGCCGTAACGAGAACGCGGGTACGGATGGTCGCGCAGGCGGACTGACCAGCGGCTCGTGGAGTTTGGCAGCCAGGCGTTTGATGATCCGCTCCAGCCCGCGCGCTTCCCCGGGCCTGACGGTAGCTGTGGTAATGGCTTGCTGGGCGACTTGCCAGGCCTTTTGGTAAGCCTTCTGTCGCTCCAGCAAGCGCAGATATCGAAGACGGGCCTCGCGATGCCCGCTTGCATCATAGGCCTGCAGCGCCAGCTCGTGAACGTTTGCCCGTTCCGCCAGCTTGCCGAACTCAAAGAGCAGACGGCTGCGGCGACTCTCCAGCCAGGGGTTGTCGGAGTTGGAGGGAATATCCGGCCACACATCTGATGGATGTTCGCCGGCGTCCAGTCGCTCCCGGCAGTGCTGCATACGGAGGTAACAGTCCACATCGGCGCGTTCATCAAAGGCCCTGGATTCCGGCGAGAAGGCCACCGGTTCATAACGCTGGTGGCCGAGCTCAACCAATACAAAGTCCGACCAGGTCTGACGCAGATTGCCGAAAAACATCAGCCGCACCCGGTCAAACAGGGCCATGTCCAACAAGCGCAACACCTCGGTTGCCCGGGACAGTCCCCAGGCGTCAGGTGGTTGGGGATCTGGAACGATCGGAATAAGGGCCGTCCGCATGGCGGATTTATTGGCGTTGCGGGGTATACCGGCCTGTTCCAGCAGCGGTGCCAGGGCCTCGCGAAGCTCGGGCAGGGTAATCAGACGGAACAGCTCGTCGACGCTCAGGGGCGGGTTCTGCTGCAACCACCGGGCAGTGGTCAACTCCTTCGCTGCGCAGGTAACGGGGGCTCCCAGCTCGGGGTAGTTCAGGCGGTCAACACGAAAGTGCTCGCCCGAGCGCATCACCATCCGCGCCAGTAGTGCCCTGGCCGGTTGACTGAGGCTGTCCAGCGAGTCGAGTTTCTTGCGCTCCTCCGGCAATAACAAGTCAGCATGGCGAGAACGGACCCAGCCAATGAGCGTGTCAAAGTTTTCCAGATAGTAGAGCGGGTTGTCGAGATCAGCAGCTTTCAAGATTTTCCTGTCAAATCGTCCCGGTAACCGGTGTCAGTTATTGTCGCCATAGAGCTATTCGCCGCAGACGTGAATGCGCTTATCATGGTAACCATACTATCAGTAATTGCTTACGGTGCCGCTCGGCACCGTGCCTTTACGCCAGGGCAACGGTAGGGTTAATTTGATGGGTCTTTGCTCGCAGGCCAGGCTTGAGGCCTGTATGTTTGGATTCTGATACCCGGTTTGGCAGGGTGAGCGCTATTCAATGGCGGCAGAACAACTTTTGGTGGTGGGAATTTGAAAAAACTGATCCTGATTTGTGGTCTGGCCCTGCTGGTGGCGGCCATTATCAGCATTGTGTCCAGGCCAGTGCCGATTGAGCAGAAGCTGATACAGGTTCACGCCACGGATGTGCTTGAGGACTTCCCCGCCATTGAAGAGGAGCCTGTTGAGGTCCAGGCTGCGTTGCTGGACCTTGCCGATGATCCGGTGATGATGCTGAAAGCGAAGGCTGCTTTCCTGCGGCACCCGGAAATGGCCCGGGTGATTTTCCCGCTTTACGGCGCAGAACCGGAGTTTCAGGACATTCTCAGGCGTTATGGCGACAACATACTGCCGCCGATCCATCATTTTGTCAGCCGGCCTATTGGTTCGATCGAGCTCATGAATAACGTGGCCCAGAGATACCGTGCAGCGAAAGAGTTTTTCAACGAAACCCCGGAGGACTCCGGAACGCGGGCGCCGAACCAGCCGGGTGAGCTCTCCCCGGAAGAGCGTGGCTGGTATGCGGTCAACTTTATCCAGAGTGAAGGCCATGATTTCCTGGGTCAGTTCATTGTTGATGCCCAGGGCGACACGCAATGGGTAGGCACAGAGCGGGTATTGGAGGGTTTGAACCAGTTTTTCGCCAGCGGGGTTCGCAATCTGGAAGTCAACTACCGCTCCGGTGAAGAGATTACCGCCGGGGATATTGGCTGGGCTTCGGTTGATGTGCTGGTGTTTGCCAGCGCACTGAAAGTACTCCGTATGGGAAGGGCTGCTGCGGCGACCACAAAGGGCGCGAGCCGGGGTACCCGGTCAGCTGCCTTCGCCGCCCGTGTGACCCACAGTGGCAGAATGGTGCTAAACAGCGCCCGCTACGCCAAGTGGCCAGTGATTATTGGTGCGGGCTACCTCGTTATCGCTCACCCCAGCCTCATAAATGACGCGCTGGCGGGTATAGCTGACGTGCTCGGTTACCCTGCCTGGGCGATCCAGTTTCTGGGCTGGTTGCTGATCCTGATACCTGTACTCTACATTGGTAGCTGGCTGTTGTGGCTGATTGCCCCGATCGTTATGGCCTTCCTGCGCAGCGTTATTTTTCTGGTGGCCTGGTTGAGTGGCCGCAGCCGCCGCAGCTCGGGGTAGGGGGCCGTTGTGAAGCTGCATACGGACCCGGAATGCTCACCCCGGCAAGGGAATAAAGTCTTCCTCATCGCCCGGCACCTTCGGGAACCGGCCTGCCCGCCAATCTGCTTTGGCTTGCTCGATACGCCCCTCACGGCTGGAAACAAAGTTCCACTCAATGTATCGCTTACCTACAGATTCGCCGCCCACTAACGCGATCCGCGATTCTTCCTGCGCTTCAATGACCGCCTCCTGCCCGGGCGACAGGATCGCCATGGCATGTTCCGGAACCTCGGTGCCGGCGATGCGGATCTTGCCCCCGGCCACGTAGATGGCCCTTTCAGCAGCGTCTGGCAGGCGTAGGGTTTGGCCGGGTTTCAGATCCGCTTCGATATACAATGTGGGTGAGAAAAGCCTTACCGGAGAGGTGACGCCATAGGCGCTCCCCATCATCACGCGCACGGTCAACCCGGCCACGCTGAGTGACGGTATCTGGCCGGAAGGGTAGTGATGGAAGGCCGGATCGGCTTCTTCGTAGGCCTCAGGCAGGGCAAGCCACAATTGCAGGCCGTGGAGGGTATGTGACTCTCGGGTGATCTCCGGTCGTTCCCGCTCCGAATGCACAATACCGCTGCCAGTCACCATCAGGTTGATGTCGCCGGGACGAATGGGCTGGACGCTGCCAAGGGAGTCCCGGTGCAGGATTTCGCCTTCAAACAGGTAGGTCACCGTAGCGATGCCGATATGGGGGTGAGGGCGCACGTTGATGCCTTCACCAGCGGGGAAGCTCGCGGGTCCCATATGGTCAAAGAAAATCCAGGGGCCGACCATTTTGCGACCGGCCGTTGGTAGCAGGCGACGTACCGAAAATCCGCCCAGGTCGCGATCTGTGGGCGTCAGCAGCATCTCGATAACGTCGCAGGGATGCTCAGAGGTGTGGCAGGGTTGTTCGATCTGATCAAGTGTATTGCTCATAACGTGACTCCTCCTCGACAGGACGACTCAGATGGGTCCCTCAGTAAATAATAGGCGGAGCTGGCTGGCTTGAGTAGAGAGCGAAACTCATACTCACCAGCGCTGACGTCATCCATTCCTTCTGGGTGCCCCGACGGCGGCCAACCACACCTCGGTAGGGGCAGCAATGTACCTGGTGGCCACGACGATTGGCACCCGGGATCTGGTCTTCTCCCAGGTGAGCGCCCAGGGCTACTCCTGTTACCTGTTTGGCGGTGTGATTATTCTCTCCAGTCTGGTCCTGCAGGCTGCGACCAGCAAATTGGCGGGGTTGATCATGTGGGTTCTGGGGGCAATACCTTATTTGCTTGCCGCTGGCTGGATAGGTTGGCGGGGTTATTGGCAATGGCAGCGTCGATGGGGCGGCTGACCCCTTGCAGAGCCTGCCGCGTGGATATTGCTGTTTACAGTTTATCGACGGCGCTTTGACGCTCCCAGAAGCGCAGCTGTTTGCATTTCTTCAGGAAGCCGGCCACATCTTTTACCGCGTTGATGGGGATGCAGCCATCGTCCATCTGATCCTCAAGCCCGGTGGACTCGAACAGCGGCATGGCCTCTGTCGAGTAGCCAATGAACTTGCAGTGGGCGAAGGCATCGTTGACAAAATCCCTGGCCGGGCTGTGTGTCGCCAGCACCTTCACCTTGTCGGCGGATGGCATCAGGACCACCGCATCAAACAGCACCGAGGGTCCGCCATCCACTTTTTCATTCGCAGGGATGTGTGTGCCGTCACTGGCCTTGACGCCACCGATGGCGGGGGCAACCACTACCAGTGTTGCACCTTCTGCCTCCACGGCTTTTTTCAGGCCCGCAAACAGCTTGGCATCAACGCCATCCGTGGTCAGAACGCCAATTCTGCGGCCCTTGATACTGTCAGGACCATTTTTCAGAATGCTCAGTTTGTCGGACGCCGGCAGATCCTCCCGCGTCGGCATGGCCGCTTCGGCGGCCGGGGGAAGGTCTTTAATGCCGAGGCCGGTGGCTACAGTACGGGCAAGATCCTTATCCATGTTGAGCAGGTGAGCAACCATCCGGACACGGATATCTTCCCGCTCGACTTTGCTGAGCTCGAAGACAAACGCGTCCGCCATGTGTTCCTGTTCGGTCCTGGTCTGGCTGATGTAGAACTGCCGCCCCTGGCTGTAATGGTCGGAGAAGGTTTCCGAGCGTACTCGTTGTTTCTCGCCCTGGATCTGCTCCGGGTAGCTGTGAAAACCTGTTTCCGGGTTCTCCCTGGGACCGCCTTCATCGCCCCAGCTGTTGGGCTCGTAATTGGCCCGGCCCACCGGGTTATGCATCGCCATATGACCATCCTGCTGGAAATTCCACATGGGGCATTTCGGGGCATTGATGGGAATGTGGGTGAAGTTCGGCCCGCCCAGACGCTTGGTTTGGGTGTCCAGGTAGGAGAAGTTTCGGCCCTGCAGGAGCGGGTCATTGGATTGGTCAATGCCCGGCACCATGTTCTGGGTGCAGAAGGCGACCTGCTCTGTTTCAGCAAAGAAGTTTTCTACCGTCCGGTTAAGCACCATTTTGCCAATAGGCTTGATCGGAACCTGTTCCTCGGGAATCAGCTTGGTGGGGTCGAGGATGTCAAACTCAAATTGCTCGGCAAAGGCATCATCGAATACCTGAACCCCCAGCTCCCACTCCGGGAAGTCGCCACTCTGGATGGCACCCCATAAATCGCGGCGATGGAAATCCGGATCTGCTCCGTTGATTTTCAGAGCTTCGTTCCAGACGACAGATTGCATGCCCAGCTTGGGCTTCCAGTGAAACTTGACGAATTTTGATTCACCAGACTTGTTCACAAAGCGGAAGCTGTGAACGCCGAAGCCTTCCATAAATCTCAGGGAACGGGGAATGGTGCGGTCTGACATCGCCCACATCATCATGTGCATGCTTTCCGGCATCAGAGTCACGAAGTCCCACAAATTATCGTGAGCGGACTGGGCTTGGGGAAATCCCCGGTCGGGCTCCTGCTTGGCGGCGTGCACCAGGTCCGGAAACTTCATGGCGTCCTGGATAAAGAACACGGGAATGTTATTGCCGACCAGGTCCCAGTTGCCCTGTTGGGTATAGAATTTCACGGCAAAACCGCGGACATCCCGCGGGACATCCGCCGAGCCCTTGTTGCCGAGAACGGTGGAAAACCTGGCGAAGACCGGTGTCTGCTCACCGGGGCGCTGAAACAGGTCGGCCCCGGTAAGTTCTGCAAGACACTCGTAGTTCTCAAAGTAACCGTGGGCCCCCACCCCGCGGGCATGGACAACCCGTTCCGGGATGCGCTCGTGGTCAAAATGGAAAATTTTCTCCCGCATGACCTGATCTTCCAGCAGGGTCGGGCCTCTTGCCCCGGCCCGAAGGGAGTTCTGGTCGTCGGCAACGGGGGCACCCTGCTGGGTGGTGAGCGTATCGTCCTGGCCCTTGGCCTGTTGATGTATTTCTCCGCCGGTTCCGATGGCAAAGGGACAGCCGTGTTTTTTGGTCGTCATTGTTTGGCTCCTTGGTACGTTAGATGGCTCTAACTGCAGGATGAAAGCCATGGTTGGGTATTACATTTGCCTCCTGCCGCCAGTGGCGCCGAAGATTTCGCCGGTGACGTAACTGGCTTCTGGCGACGCCAGAAAGACGTACAGCGGGGCAAGCTCTGCGGGTTGGGCGGGACGACCTAGCAGGGTGTTGGCACCAAACTCCGGCACCTTGTCCTCTGGAATGGTTGCCGGGATAAGGGGCGTCCACACTGGGCCGGGCGCCACACCATTAACTCTCACGCCGCGCTTGATGCCTTCAGCAGCGAGGGACAACGTAAAGTTGGCAATGGCTGCCTTGGTGGCGGCATAGGGTGCCAGATGGATGCTGGGCGCGAAGGCCTGAATGGAGGTTGTGTTGATGATGCTTCCCCCCGGCGGAATATGGCCCAGAGCAGCGCGACAAAAATAGAAGAATGCTTCGATATTGGTACTGAAAGCATACCGGAGTTCGTCGTCCGGAATATCTTCCAGCTGGTTGTAGCTTTTCTGATAGGCCGCGTTATTAACCAGAATGTCGAGGTGCTTGAATTGGTTGATTACTGTGTCCACTACCTTGTCGCAAGCGGCTCTCGAGCTCTGGTCGAGTTTGATGGAGAGGGCTTTTGTCCCGGCTTCGCGAATAAGTCTTTCGGTCTCGCGGGCATCGCGATCTTCACTGAGGTAGGTAAATGCAACGTCCGCCCCTTCCCGAGCATAGGCAAGAGCGATAGCGCGGCCTATACCGCTGTCGCCCCCGGTGATCAGGGCGACTTTCCCCGCCAGTTTACCATTGCCTGCATAGCTCTCCTCACCGTGGTCCGGTTGCGGAGACATCTTCGACTCATGGCCAGGAAGGTTCTGGGGCTGGGTGTCAAAATCGGGTCTCGGATAGCGGTAACGGGGGTCATTGTCCATGGTTCTGGTCATGCCTGTTTCTCCCTGCCCAGTGAATTGACTACCGACGAGCAGGTCATTAGATCAGAGTCCCTGCAACCCGGACTTAACCTGTGTTAATTACCGATTGGCGGAAATTGTGTTTATTTCCTAGCTTTAATCTGACTGCCAAAAGGAGACTGGTTGGTCATGCTGGAGTGGCTGGGCGCTAATAAAGACTGGATCACAACGCTTACCAATATCGGAACGCTTCTGGTTTGGCTGTTCTACGCGCAATTGCTCTACAGTGGCTACCGCCGTCAGAGGCAACCCCGAGTATTGATCAATCAAGGTGTAGGTGGTGAAGGTCTGGATTCGCCCTGTCTGATCTGCAACATGAGCGAGGAAGCAGTTTACGTATATTTCATCCTGGTGATTCTCGAAACCTCGAAAGAACCCATCCTGGTGCCGGTGACTGACTGCGAAGTCGATGCCATGGGAGAAGACTCCAGTCCGCTGAGTGCCAGGACCAGGCAGGGGCCTGTCGGGTCGGGGAAATATCTCGAATTGCTGTCCTATCGCCTCCTCCTCGAGCGGGCTGCAAGGGAGGGGGGCATTGAGCTCAAGAACGCAAAGCCGGTAAATACCGATATTGAGCTCCGGGCACTTGAGTTTCACGTGGTGTGTCTCTATGGCTCAGACCGCAAGCCTTTTGGGGCCGTTAGGCGCTTCGAGTTGAGAACAAGTGATTCTGGAGAGGTCTCACTGGTGCCCGACTCAATTGACACCAGTCACAGGACCTCATTGTGGTACAGGCGTCAGATTCGCCAATGGCTGAAACGCTATTCAACGTGAAGTTACACCAGAGTGGGGTTAAAGCCACAGGGGGAGCAGGTGGGACTGATTTTATCCGGTCTTTTTATTATCGCTTTCCTCATGTCGGCAAACCCGCTACTCCCTGGGTCTTCAGGTGGCACGACTGGACGAGGCCTTGAGCCTGTTGGCATTCGGTATGGAGCGCGATTCGGGGTGGCAGTCTTATACTCTATTAAACGTGCGAGAGGTTATCGAGCAGTATCTTCACAGGGCGGCAGGCAGCCAGTCCGGCGCGGGGGCTAGCGTTCCGCCTTTTCCTGAAACAGGCGCCTTGTCAGATCACCGATTATCGGTGTTGCGTGCTGAGGAAATGGGAAATAGGTTCGAGCACATGCGGGACCGAAGGCATAGTTTGCACCGGCTGGTGCTGGGGGAGGGATGGACGTGGCCGATGGTTGAGCGGGGAGAACTGGTGGGCGACAGGATCTGACGCCCGCCCACCTGCGTCATTGGGCCCGGAGCGTGCCTGGCTGGTAGTTTGGGGGCTATCGCTACCCATGGATGCGCTATCTCTTACCCATGACGCCGTCAAAGGTACGTGGGATGGTGATATGTCTATTTCAGTTTGTAGGCCAGCACATATTCTCCGATGGTGGTCCCAATGGAGCCGTGCCCACCGGCAACCTGCACTACTATTTGCTCGCCCTGGCTATTCAGGTACGTCATTGGTGTGGCCTGGCCCCCTGCTGGCAGACGGACCCGCCAGAGTTCCTCGCCATCGGTCAGGTTGTAGGCGCGAAGGTAGTCATCCACGGTGGCGGCAAGGAACACTACACCCCCGCGGGTGATGATGGGGCCGCCGATACCCGGTACACCCAGCTCCAGAGGAATCGGAACTGGGGCTATGTCTTCAACGGTTCCATTCACATCCCCTTGTTTGGTGGGCACCACCAGCGCCGGTTGCAGGCCTTGTGCGGTCTCGATATCCACAAGGCCGGGCTGGGCCGGGGTATCCATATCCCAGAGATCGTGCTGGACGAACTGCTGCACCCATTCTACCTGCCCGGTTTCAAGGCTGAGCGCGACCACCGAAGAGGAGTAGACCTCTTCCTCCGGGGTGCGGTACATGCCCAATTGGTCCGGTGTGCGATATCCCATCGGGAAATAGGCCAGTCCGAGTTCTTCGTCAGCACTGGCCACCGCCCAGTTGTTGGGGGAACTGGTATTGGTGGAGTTATACGGTTATGTAACCTTGCCCTGGAGGGCCAGGCGGCCATGGTACATTCGGCAGGTAGTGCCATTACCCATCAAGGAGGAAGCCTGATGTCAAACACCCATAAGACCATCAATCCCGCCACCGAAGAAGTTCTCGAGACTTATGCCCTGATGTCCCGGCAAGAGGCTGAAGGCATTATCGAGCAGACCCACCATGCCTTTCTTGGCTGGCGCAAAACCGCATTCAGCGAGCGTGCCGATATCCTGCGCAAGACCGCCAAGCTGATTCGGGAGCGTCAGAACGACTACGCCGCACTGATGACCCGCGAGATGGGCAAAACTCTGGCCGAAGGCAAGCAGGAGTGCGAGCTGTGCGCCGCCATTTGTGAGTTCACCGCCGAGCAGGGCCCAAAAGAGCTGGCGGACGAAACACGGGAACTTCAGGGTGGCCGTGCAGTGGTCTCCTATCAGCCCCAGGGTGTGATTTACGGTATACAGCCGTGGAACTTCCCGCTGTACCAGGTCATCCGTTACAGCGCCGCCAACCTGATGGCTGGCAACACGGTGCTCTTGAAGCACGCTGCCAATGTCTGGGGTATGGCGCTGGAAGTCGAAAAGCTGTATCGGGATGCCGGAATGCCGGAGCACGCCTTCCGCACCCTGTTGATTGACCACGACGTCTCGGATGCGATCATCGAGCACAAATTGGTGCGGGGCGTCACGCTGACCGGTAGTCCCAATGCGGGCCGTGCCGTCGCCCAGCGCGCTGCCAAAGTGCTGAAGAAAACCGTGCTTGAACTGGGCAGTAACGATGCGTACCTGGTGCTGGCGGATGCCGACGTGCAGAAGGCGGCCAAGATTTGTGTTCAGGGACGTACCTATAATGCAGGCCAGACCTGTGTGGCAGCGAAGCGCTTTGTTGTGGTGGAATCGGTGTACGAGGAGTTTCGGGATGCTTGTCTGGCCGAGATGAAGAAACTCACCTTTGGTGATCCTACCAGCAGTGAGACCCGAATGGGTCCCATGGCCCGCGAAGATCTCAGAGATGGCCTTCATGAACAGGTAAGAAAGTCACTTGACGCCGGTGCCACCTGTTCTCTGGGTGGTGAAATCCCGGCAGGCAAAGGTTACTTTTACCCGCCAACCGTGCTGGAAAATGTTGCACCGGGGCAGCCGGCCTACGACGACGAGTTATTTGGCCCGGTGGCTGCACTGATCAAGGTAAGGGACGCGGACGAGGCTATGCGGGTGGCGAACGACTCCATCTACGGCCTGGGGGGCGGCATTTTCTCCGCCAACGAAGGTGAGGCTGTGCGCCTGGCCCGGGATGAGTTCGATACCGGTATGGTCAATATCAATGGCTACAATCTGGCCCAGCCCAACCTGCCCTTCGGTGGGGTCAAGGAAAGCGGTTATGGCCGTGAGCATGGCGGTTTTGGCATGCACGAGTTCGTGAACGTGAAGGCGGTAATGGTGACCCAGTCCTGATTCAGGCCTCTGTTTTGAAGGTGCCGGGAAAAGTACCTGGAAAAGCGCCTCGATGAAAAATCAAGAGATGAAAACTGGGGAGGCCGATCCGGCTTCCCCTTTTTGCAGGTAAGACAACCGGTTGGCACCTGTTTATTAAGCGCCCAGATGGGGGAATGATTAAGTAGGTCAGACCCATGCCATCAGTATCCAGGATGGGGCCTGCTGACTGGCTGATACCTCGATTAAGTAGTTCCTTACCCAGCTTTGGAATGGAGTATCCGGGTGCTGGTGAGGTGGTCGAATTTACCGGTCTGATTGTATTTTTTACCGTTCTTCCGGGGTGGAATCAGAAGCTGGGCGCGGGCCTCTTTTTGGCGGGTTCGAAAGGGCGGCGGCGGGGTCACAGAAAGGCTTTGAAGACGTCGAGGAGGGAGCGGCATTGCTTTTGCTTGGCTCTCGGTTGGAGTACGAGCAACCTGGCAACAGAGGAAAACCCTATGCCATACGATCGTAAGTCCGAATTGCCTGACAGTGTGCGGGATAATCTGCCATCCCATGCCCAGGACATTTACCGCAAGGCCTTTAACTCCGCGTGGGATGAATACATGGATCCGGACGACAGACGGGGTAATGCCGGGCGTGAGGAAACTGCCCACAAAGTCGCCTGGGCTGCGGTCAAAAAGCTATATCACAAAGAAGGGGATACATGGGTGAAAGACGAATCCTGAGGTGTGGGCCGTGGCGGGCCAAGCGGCTTGCCGGGCAATCGGTGGCCAGGCGGGTGGACGGTAAACTTGGCCGCGCTGGATTCAAAAGCGCTTCTCTTTGCTTGTAGTCTCTCAGAATGATCGGTCAGATTTACCGGATTGGTGCTGATTCTGGGGGAACCTCGCTTCTACACAGCAGATGGGCTTAATTTAATCCTGCCAGATCAGCTGGGTACCTCTTATTCAAGTACTTATTATTTAAGTATTTCTTGTTCAAGTGTTTTTTGTTTGAGTACCAATTGTAGAATTATCTCGTTTTTTCCTGCCATGGTTAACCCCTGTGATGGTATTTCTCGCTGGTTTCACGCATCGTACATGAATATCGAATGTGGCTTTAGCACGAAAATATCCCAGATACATTAGCTTAAGATAAACACCCCGTATTTTTTTGCTGGTATATTCAAGTAATAGGGTTGAAAGGGTAAAAGTGTGTATGTAGTTATTTTAATCATGATCTGAATAATGACATGTAAAAAACAGTTATATGATTATGTTTTCTTACTTGTCAGTATTTCCAGGTTGATTTTATCCACATCCGATTTCATATTTAAAAGACAGGATCATAGGGGTGTCTTTACGGAATGCTTAACGTAAAGACGAAATGCCATTGGTAAACCCATGGGTAGTAAGAGGTCATGTGTTGTCACGTGGAGTACCCGGACCCAGTTTCACAGGACTCAAACGGGCGGATGTTGTGAGCCCATTTTTTTCATGCGAGTGAACGATTTCGGGCACTGCCTGGCATTGTCTGGAGATCGCTTCTATTGCCTGATGCCCTTCTGAGGGGGGTCTTTGACTGGGTTATCCAGGCACGCATGTTGTCGCCGCGGTAGCCTGAACCAAGCAATTGGACCAGTCGACATTGGGCCGCATTGATGTGGCAAGGAGCTATTTATGACATTGATGAGTGCAAAAAACATTCCACTCTCGATTAACGGCAGCATTGCAGAGCCTGCGCATTTGCTAATTGTCAGTTATAGCGAGAACGGTCAGGCTCTGACCGAAATGCTTGGCAGCCTTCACTTCACCACCACCTATACGGAGGTGGTGAGCCATGCCCAGCAGGTTCTCCGCACTGCACGCCCACCCTGCCTGGTGCTGGATATAGAACGGGAAACCATTGGCCAACTGCAGTTGATTAAACTGGCAGGGGAGTACTCGGCAACGGTAATAGTCATTGGTCCGGCCGAGAGCGACTCTTTTGCCAAGCAGTGCCTGAGCCACGGTGCAACCCACTATCTCGCCAGACCGGTCACCCGTGAGCGGCTTTACCAGGCGCTGGGGGTTAGCGTCCCAGGTACCGGTGACAATAAAGAAAAGGTGGCAGGTCCAGCCCAAGGGGCGTCCACTATTGCGCTTGGCATGGCTTACAGCACCTCAAGCAAAATGCAGGAGATAGCAGCCCAGGTCAGAAGGGTGGCTCCTACGTTAGCTACTGTCTTTATCAGAGGAGAGAGTGGAACGGGTAAAGAGGTTGTTGCCCAGGCCATCCATAGGCTCAGTGATCGGTGTGACAAGCCCTTTGTACCGGTGAATTGCGGCGCGATTTCCCCCCAGTTGATAGAAAGTGAGCTGTTCGGGCATGAAAAAGGCAGTTTTACCGGGGCCGTGAGAGACCACAAAGGCGTTTTTGAGCGTGCCTGTGGCGGCACGTTATTCCTGGATGAAGTCACCGAGATGCCGGTGGATCTTCAGGTAAAGCTGCTGCGAGTCCTGGAAACGCGGCGGTTTTCCCGCGTCGGTGGTGACGGTGAAATGGAGGCCGATGTACGTATCGTGGCGGCCACTAACCAATGCCCGGAAACCGAAGTGAGAGCAGGCCATTTCCGGGCCGATCTGCTCTACCGCCTGCAGGTTTTTCCCATTAATCTGCCTCCGTTGAGAGAGAGGGTAGGGGACGTTCGGGATCTTGCCAGGTACTTCCTGCTGGAACTCAACGAACAGGATGGCAACAAAATAGAGTTTTCCGAAGATGCTTTACGGACGTTGGAGAACTATTCCTGGCCTGGCAACCTTCGCGAGCTGAAAAACGTGGTCCAGCGGGCCTACATCATGGCGGACCGGATAATCACCAAGGCCGAGATTCCGGACGATGTGGTCAATCCCCCGCCTTTCCAGGGCGACCAGAGTTCGGGGCCGTGCGTGACGGTGAGCATTGGCTCATCGGTGGCCGAGGCCGAGAAGACTCTCATCTTTGCTACGCTGAATGAGTGCAAAGGGAAAAAGGAGAAGGCAGCAAACATTCTGGGAGTCAGCATGAAGACTCTCTACAACCGGTTACGCCAGTATGAACGTCGTAAGGATGCCTGACTTCAAGGAGGTAGCCTCATGGCTAGAGCGTTAATCCAGGCACTCTTCGGAAATGCAGAGTTTGGGTCGAGCCTGTCAAACCAGGAGCGGCTCTTGATGAGCAGCCTGCATCCTCAAATGCTGGAATTTGGCAGGAACACCGTGGTCTTCCGTGAGGGAGAGCCAGCGGATCATTTTCTGTTGGTGGAAAAAGGGATCTGTTTCACTCATCGGCACCTCGAGGATGGCTCTCGTCAGATCATTGATTTCTATTTTCCCAGAGAGGTGGTCGCCCTGGGCGAGCTTTCGAAGGCGTATCATATTGCTGGCTTGATGACCCTGTCGGAAACCGTACTGGCAGCCTATGACAAGGACGAGATTACCCAGGAGTTTTCCAGCTCTCCGGAGTTGTCCCACCTGTTCATTAATATGATTTCCGAGGCGCAGGCCAACCTCACCGAGAGATTGGTCGGGCTCACGCGTTACTGTGCCCGCCAGCGGATGGCCCACTTTCTCCTGGAAGTCGATTTCAGGCAAAGGCGAGCCGACGGGACAGAAACCCGCGACTTCTTCGGCAAGCTCAAGCAGGCGGGGCTGTTTGAACGGCCTGGCGGGAGCCGAAGCCAGATCAGGATGCCCCAGGTGATGATCGCCGATTCCCTGGGTTTAAGCATTGTCCACGTGAACCGCATTCTCCGTCAGCTGCGGGAAGAAGGCTGTATAGCAACCAGTGGTCAAGGCATTGACCTCCTGGATATGCAGGCGCTCAAAGAAATTGCCGGCTGGACAGTGGAGAAGTGTTCGCTCCCCACAGGGGCATCAATTCCGGTTCTTTCAACCGCTGCCCTCAATAGTGGCTGACAGCGGAGGTTCAACCCCCGGCCAGAATCCACTGGGCGGCTTTCTCTGCAATCATCAACGTGGGTGAGTTGGTGTTGCCGCTGGTGATGGTGGGCATCACTCCGGCATCGACCACCCGTAATCCATGAACCCCCCTTACCCGAAGATGAGAATCCACGACGGCCATGGTGTCGTCGGCAAGACCCATTCGGGTGGTGCCGACAGGGTGGAAGATAGTGGTTCCGATGTCCCCGGCCAGTCGGGCCAACTCGTCGTCAGTCTCATACTCAAGGCCTGGCTTGAACTCCTCCGGCCGGTATTTGGCAAACGCCTGTTGTTCGGCAATGCGGCGGGTAACCCGTAAAGAGTCTGCTGCTACCTTGCGATCTTCTTCGGTATTCAGGTAGTTGGGGGCAATGGCTGGCGCTTCCCTGGGGTCGCGGCTGCGAATGCGTACCGTGCCCCGGCTGCTGGGGTTGAGGTTGCATACGCTGGCGGTGATCGCGGGGAAACTGTGTAACGGCTGGCCGAATGCATCCAGGCTCAGAGGCTGCACATGATACTGGATGTTAGCGTGATCGTAGGCGTCCGAGCTGCGGGTAAACGCGCACAGTTGCGAGGGTGCCATACTCATGGGGCCTGAGCGTTTGAGCAGGTATTCCAGGCCGATCTGAGCCTTGCCAACCAGCGAGTTGGCCATGGTGTTCAGGGTCTTGGCACCGTGGACCTTGTAGACGGAGCGAATCTGCAGGTGATCCTGCAGGTTTTCACCCACCCCTGGCAAGTCTGCCACAACGGGAATGTCGTGTTGCTGCAGGAGGTCTGCCGGGCCAATGCCGGAGAGCTGCAACAATTGCGGCGAGCCAATCGAACCGGCGGACAGAATCACTTCCTTCGCTGCCAGAGCCTGAACTTCATCTCCGTCTGATCTTGCCACCCGGACGCCAGTGCAGCGGGGCTGCTCGCCCTCAACCGTTACCATGCTCAGACTCAATACCTGGGCGGAATGCCATAGCGTCAGGTTATCGCGTTTTTTGGCACTGCGCAGAAACGCCTTGGAGGTGTTCCAGCGCCAGCCCGAGCGCTGGTTCACTTCGAAGTAATCGACGCCTTCGTTGTCACCGCGATTGAAATCAAGGGTCCGGGGCACACCGGCTTGCACCGCCGCTTCGGCAAAATCCTCCAGCACCTGCCACTTCAGCCGCTGACGCTCGATACGCCATTCTCCACCATGGCCGTGGAATGCCTTATGTTCAGCGTCAGCATCACCTCCGTTGTCGAGTCGGCAATGATCTTCGTGGCGCATGAAATCCGGCAGGCAGTTCTCCCAGTTCCAGGCATCGTCTCCGGTCACCTCTGCCCAGTGGTTATAGTCCCGGGCCTGGCCGCGGATATACAGCATACCGTTGATGCTGGAGCAGCCGCCCAGGGTTTTGCCCCTCGGATAGATCAGCGATCGTCCGTTGAGCCCGGGAATGGCATCGGTGCGAAACCGCCAGTCGGTGCGGGGGTTGTCGATGCAGTACAAGTAGCCCACCGGGATGTGAATCCAGTGGTAATTGTCCTGTCCACCCGCCTCGATCAGTAACACCCGGTTAGCCGGATTGGCGCTGAGACGATTAGCCAGCAAACAGCCGGCGGTGCCGGCGCCGACCACGATGTAGTCAAATTCTGACGCTTGTCCTTGTGCTTTATTGTTTTCGGACATGCTTGATCCTCACTGTTTTCTGGCTACGCTGATCTGGCGGCAGCGGCTACTAGTCGGCCCTTCAGACATCTGCAAGCAGATCAGGGTGCTTGCTGGAGGGAGTGAGTTCTTTGGGGTCAAACAACAATTTGCCTTTCCAGGCGCCCGATCCCACCTGTTCCGCAACTTGCTGCATGATGATTTCTGCCAGTTTCAACGTCGCCACCGAAGACGGCAGATCGGTGGGTGTGACGAGAGAAAGTGTTCTTTTGAGTTCAGGGGAGGTGATGGGTATGGCGATGACCTCTTTTCGGGTCGTCATTTCATGCACCGCGGCGGACGATAGTATGGTGTAGCCGAGGCCCCTGCGGACCATGTCAGTCAGCATTGGCCAGGCACTGACTTCGAGAGCCAGATTCAGGGACTTGTTTCGCTCTGCGGCCTCTTTTTCCATGGCAACCCTCAGCCCGTGCTTCTCTTCCGGCATAACCAGAGGAAGTTCGAGCACCTCATCCAGGGTGATTTCAGAGCGGTTGGACACTTTTGTATTGGTAGGGGAGATCAGATAAAGACGCTCCTCAATCAAGGGGCGGTATCGCAGATTTTTATGGTTACTCTGACTATAAGAAATAGCGAGATTCAATCGATGTTGCATGACCATTTGCTGAAGGGTGCCACTCATGGCGGATTTGACCGCCAGGTTTACCTGCGGAAACCGCTTGCGGTATTCCTCAATAATGGCGCCCGAGAATGTATGTGCCACAGTGGGGAGCAGCCCAAGCACCACCTGCCCGGTCACTTCACCCGCCACTGCGGTGACATCGGCCTGAGTTCGCTCAAGACTCTGAAGCAGGGTTCGAGCGCGTTCATATAGCAATTCCCCTGCCGCTGTCAGCACCACACCACGCCCGTGACGGACGAATACATCTACGTTCAGGGCCTCTTCCAACATCCGGATCTGACGGCTCAGGGCTGGCTGGGCGACAAACAGTTTTTCAGAGGCGCGGCTAAAGCTGCCAGTGTCTGCAACCGTCAGGAAGGTGTTCAACTGGCGCAAGTCGACGTTCAGATTAAAGGGCATTGCAATTCCACCTATAACTTCGAAGTATCCGATTTTTCACTATATACCATTTGCGTCGATAACGGACGAGGGTTCCCTCCTGGAAGATATGCCCAAAAAAGATGGTTGATATAAAAAGTATATAATTGTTGTAGATTTTTCTTGCTGATACGGTTGAAACATAATCGGGAGCCAGCCGAGTTTCGCTCTCTTCTTTACCGGTGTTATCCGGCGTCAGGAATAATAAGGATTAACAAGTATGCAGGGCAGAGCCATCTACAGCAGCGAACACGAGCTTTTCCGGGAAAATGTCCGCCGTTTTTTCCGAACCGAGCTGGAGCCGAATATAGACGAATGGGAAGAACAGAGCGTGGTGCCCCGGTCGCTGTGGGAAAAGGCTGCGGAGAATGGCTTTCTGTGTTGTGGCGTGCCGGAAGAATATGGCGGCCCGGGTGCGGACTTTCTCTACAACATGGTGCTGTCAGAGGAAACCGGCTACGCCATTGGCGGCGCCAGTGTCGGCTTCTCCGTTCAGGCTGACATCGTGGCCTACTACCTGATGAATGCAGGCACCGAAGAACAAAAGAAGTATTGGCTGCCAAAAATGGTTACTGCCGAAAAAATTGCTGCCATCGGTATGACTGAGCCGGGTGTTGGTAGTGATCTCAAGAACTTGCGCACCAGCGCCGTACGCGACGGTGACGAGTATGTGATCAATGGCCAGAAGACCTTTATTACCAACGGCCAGAACTGTGATTTTGTGTTGGTGGCCTGCACCACAGACCCGAGCATGGGTGGTCGCGGTATCAGCATGATCCTTGTCGAATGTGATAGCCCCGGCTTCTCCCGTGGGCGTAATCTGGACAAGATTGGACAGAAAGCGGCGGACACGTCGGAAATGTTTTTTCAGGATGTCCGGGTGCCGGTAGCCAATCTGGTTGGTGAGGCGGGTGAAGGCTTCAAGATCATGATGCGGGAGCTTCCGCGGGAGCGCATTACCATCGCCTGTCGAGCCCAGGCCGAAGCCCAGCGTGCATTTGATCTCACCGTCGCCTACACCAAGGAACGCAAAGCGTTTGGCAAAACCATCGCCGAGTTCCAGAACACCCAGTTTGTGCTGGCGGATATGAAAACCAGTCTGGAGGTTGGCTGGGCCTACCTGGACCAGTGCATGAAAAAGTGTGATGAGGGGACTCTGACGCCTGAGGAAGGCGCGATGGCCAAACTCTGGACGACAGAGAATGAAGGCAAGGTAGTTGACCAGTGCCTGCAGCTGTTCGGCGGGTATGGCTACATGCGCGAGTACCCCATTTCCCGCATCTATGTGGATGCGCGGGTACGTCGGATCTACGGCGGCACGTCGGAAATCATGAAGCTGGTTATCGGTCGCTCCCTTTAGTCTCTCCCTTTAATAGTAAGAGGAAGGAAATCACATGTTTGGTATTACCGCCTACGGTGCCTATATACCGAGAAGCCGACTCTCAAGAGCCGCCATGGCTGACGCCAACGACTGGTTTGATACCAGCCTGCGTGGCCTCGCCAAAGGCGAGCGCAGTGTCTGCAACTGGGATGAAGACACCATCACCATGGCTGTGGAAGCAGGGCAGGACTGTCTTTCCCTGCTGGATGCCAGCTCGGTGGGCGCTCTTTATCTGGCTTCCACTACCATGCCTTTTCTTGATCGCCAGAACTCTGTGGTGGTCAGCCAGGCGCTGAATCTTGGCGACCATCTGCGCACCATGGATGTCAGTGCTTCCCAGCGCGCCGCGACATCGGCACTGATTGCGATGCTGGAAGCGGGCAGCTCGGATAAAGGGTCCGCTATGCTGGTGGCGTCTGAACATCGGCGCAGCAAGTGTGGCTCCCGGGCCGAAATGCTCTGGGGCGACGGTGCTGCTGCCCTGGGTGTGGGCAGTGACGGCGTGATGGCCGAATACCTGGGCTGCGAGACCTACGTCACGGACTTTGTGGACCACTACCGCGGAGAAGACTCCACCCTGGATTACGAATGGGAAGAACGCTGGGTCCGGGACGAGGGTTATCTGAAAAGTGTACCGCTGGCCGTTTCCCGGCTGCTGGAAAAAGCAGGCGTAAAGGCCGGTGAGATTGCTCACTTTGTACTGGCGTCCGATCAGGCTAAAACGCCGCCGGCGGTTGCCGAAGAGCTTGGAATTTCGGCGGAAGCCGTCGTTGACAACCGTATTGCTTCGATGGGTGTTTCCGGTGCAGCGCATCCGATTCTCATGCTGACCTCCGTGCTCGAAGCTGCCCAACCCGGTGATCTGATCATGCTGGCTGGTTTTGGGCAGGGCACCGACGTCGTGCTCTTCAGGGCCACCGACCAGATCAAGGACCGGCGCCCGAAAACCGGCTTTGCCGGCGCGCTGGAGCGCCGTCGACCGGATACCAACTACAACCGTTTCCTCAGCTTCAATAATCTGGTTGAACGTGAAACCGGCAAGCGTGGGGAACTGGACAAGCAGAGTTACCTGGCGGCGATGTACCGCAAAAAGGACCTGTTGACCGGATTTATCGGTGGCAAGTGCAGGGAATGCGGCACCATCCAGATCCCGAAGGAGAACTATTGCGTGAATCCGGACTGTGGCGCGTTGCACAGTCAGGACGATTACCCCATGTCCGGCTTACCCGGCCGGGTGAAAACCTGGACTGCTGATCGTCTGACCTTTGACTGGAACCCGCCCGCCTACTTCGGGCTGGTCGAATTCGAGGGTGGTGGTCGGTTGATGATGGACTTTACGGAAGTGGAGGCGGGCAGTATCGAAACCGGTGTTGCCGTCAGTATGCATTTCCGCATCCGGCAGTTCGATAACCAGCGGGGCTTCCGGAAGTACTTCTGGAAAGCGACACCGTCCGGGCAATAACAGGCGCAGCTGACAACAGGTGATTGAATATGGCTAGTGGAATCAAAGACAAAGTAGTGATCCTGGGAATGGGTTGCAGCAAGTTCGGTGAACGCTGGGATGCCAGCCCCGCTGACCTGATGGTTGAAGCCTTCGAGGAGTGTCTTGCTGACGCGGGTATCGAGAAGAAGGACATCGAAATGGGCTGGTTTGGTGCCGGCATCGACGCCTACAACGTGGGGTCCAGTGCGCTGCCGCTTTCCCTCGCTCTGAGGTTGTCGAATATTCCGGTCACCAAGGTTGAAAACATGTGCGCGACCGGTACCGAAGCGTTCCGGGGTGCGGTCTATGCGGTGGCCTCCGGGGCCTGTGACATTGCCCTGGCCCTGGGTGTGGAAAAGCTGAAGGACGTCGGCTACGGCGGTTTGCCCCAGCGCACCCGCGGTGTGGAAAACGACATGTTCTGGCCCAACCTGTCGGCGCCCGGCTCCTTTGCCCAGCTGGCCAGCGGCTATCGGGCCAAGCACGGTATTGACAGGACTGAACTGAAGCGGGCTATGGCGCATGTGTCAGTAAAAAGCCACGCCAACGGCGCGAAAAATCCGAAAGCCCATCTTCGTCGGGAAATCACTGAAGAGCAGGCCATCAACGCGCCTTACATCGCAGAACCGATCGGGTTGTATGACTGCTGTGGCGTGAGTGATGGTTCTGCCTGTGCCATCGTCACCACGCCCGAGATCGCCCGGCGGTTGGGTAAAACGGATCTGGTGTCGGTCAAGGCTGTGCAACTAGCGGTTTCCAACGGCGATGAGGCCAGTTTCAGTGACTGGGACGGTTCTTACCTGAAGACCACCCGGATTGCGGCCCAGCGTGCCTATAACGAAGCAGGTATCAGGAAGCCCCGGGAAGAAATCAGCATGACGGAAGTTCATGACTGTTTTTCTATTACCGAGCTGGTGACCATGGAAGACCTGCAACTGTCTGACGAGGGACAGGCGGTCCGGGATGTTCTGAATGGCGATTTTGATGCTGATGGCCGAATCCCGTGCCAGATTGATGGCGGACTGAAATGCTTTGGCCATCCCATCGGCGCCTCGGGCCTGCGGATGATTTACGAAAATTATCTGCAGTTTCAGGGCCGGGCCGGTGACCGGCAACTGCCGAATGCACGCCTGGCCCTGAACCACAACCTCGGCGGCTTCCCGCACCAGAATATCTGCAGCATCTCGATTATCGGGCGTTACGAGTGAATGTCGAAGGAACAGGTGACCGGATGAGCCACACACAAGAAGCCGTTATGCCGTCGGGCAGCGACGCCGAGTCGCTGGCACTGGCACTGGCCCAGCGCAGTCTCGAGAAAGTCAGGCAGCAACTGGGGCTGGCCCTCAAGAACCTCAAGGGCTTTTGCACCGTTGATGGCCATCTGAGCGCAGGTTTGCTGGACCGTCACCAGTTGAGCTGTTACGAGGCGGCCTTCTGCGCGGCGGAATTGTCGGCTTGTGATGCGGTTTGTCATTACGCAGCGGAGGCGGGCGTAGAAGATGAGCTTGCCCGGGAAGTAGCGCTGGCGTTCTGCGCAGAGGCGGTACCTTCGGCGATTCAGCGTTTGCTGGCCCGAGCCGGAGATACCGGGCTTGATCGCGCTGCGGTCATTGGTTTGTACAGCGATAATGATATTCAGCAGTTGATTGAGGATTTCGCTAGCAGCGACTTTCTGGCGTCTATCGGAGCCACTGTGGCGGCAAGGGGTAGTGCCCGTCTGCCGTCCATGCTCGGGGAAGAAAAAGAAATGGTGCGGGACATGTTCGCCCGTTTTGCTACCGATGTGGTGATGCCCCTGGCGGGGGAAATCCATCGGCAGGACCTGGATATCCCTGATGAAATTCTCAAGCCGGCGGCAGAACTTGGCTGTTTCGGCATCAGTATTCCGGAGCGCTTCGGTGGCTTGTTGCCCGATGACAAACCGGACAGCCTCGGCATGATCGTCGTGACCGAAGAGCTGTCACGGGCCTCGCTGGGGGCGGCGGGCAGCCTGATTACCCGTCCGGAAATCGCGGCCAAGGCACTGTTGCAAGGTGGTACCGCCGAACAACAGCAGGAATGGTTGCCGCGCATAGCCTCTGGCGAAACCCTGTGTGCGATCGCCATCACCGAGCCCGATTACGGCTCTGACGTGGCTTCGCTCGGGTTGAAGGCGACGCAGGTCAAAGACGGCTGGGTACTCAACGGTAGCAAAACCTGGTGCACCTTCGCGGGCAAGGCGGGCATGTTGCTGACCATGGCCCGGAGTGAACCGGACCCGGCCCTGGGTCACCGGGGGCTCAGTCTGTTCCTGGTTGAGAAACCACCCGCCTCGGGCCATGAGTTCCACCATCAGCAACCGGCCGGAGGCGTAATTTCCGGCAAGGCCATAGCCACCCTGGGCTATAGGGGCATGCACTCCTACGACGTCTTCTTTGAGGATTATTTTGTTCCCGCCGACGGCCTGATTGGTGGTGAGAAAGGCCGTGGTCAGGGGTTTTACTTCACCATGGCCGGGTTTGCGGGCGGGCGAATCCAGACTGCTGCCCGGGCAACCGGTGTGATGCAGGCGGCATTCGAAAAAGCGCTCAGCTACGCCAAAGACCGTAAGGTTTTCGGCAAAGCCGTGGGCGATTACCAACTTACACAGGTGAAGCTGGGCCGAATGATGTCGACCCTGACCGCCTCCCGGCAGTTCAGCTACGCAGTCGCCCGTCTGATGGACGAAGGCGGCGGCCAGGTGGAAGCCAGCCTGGTGAAACTGTTTACCTGCCGTTCAGCAGAGCGGGTAACCCGAGAAGCCATGCAGATCCATGGTGGTATGGGCTACGCCGAAGAAACAGATGTCAGTCGATACTTTGTGGATGCGCGGGTATTGCCGATCTTCGAGGGGGCTGAAGAAACCCTCGCTTTAAAAGTTATTGCCAGAAATCTGGTTGCTCAGGCCTGAAACAATAAATCTACAAGAGACCTTTAAGGAGGATGTTGTGAGCGATAAAAAAATGTTGGATGGAAAAGTCATTGTTGTCACCGGCGGTGGTCGCGGTATCGGCCGCGCAACCTGCCTGATGCTTGCGGAGCACGGCGCCAAAGTGGTGGTCAACGATATTGGTGGCGGTGCTGACGGTGCCGGTAACGATCAGGCCCCGGCTGACGAAGTCGTAGCTGCGATCAAGGAGGCAGGCGGCGAGGCTGTGTCGAGCTTTGACAGCGTGACGGAATGGGACGGTGGTCAAGCCATCATCCAGACCGCCATTGATACCTTTGGTCAGATCGATTGCGTCGTCAACAACGCCGGAAATCTTCGTGACGGCATTTTCCACAAGATGACGGAGGAGGATTTCGAGTCGGTTCTGGCCGTGCATCTCAAGGGTACCTTCAACGTCAGCCGGGCGGCGGCGCCCCACTTTCGCGAGCAGGGCAGTGGTACCTTTGTGAACATGACATCCACCTCCGGCCTGATTGGTAATTTTGGCCAGGCCAACTACGCCGCCGCCAAGATGGGCATTGTGGGTCTGTCCAAATCCATGGCACTGGATATGGATCGATTTGGCGTCACCTCTAACTGTATCGCTCCGTTTGCCTGGAGCCGTCTGATTGGCAGTATCCCGACTGATGATGAGGCCCAAAAAGCGCGCGTGGCCAAGATCCAGAAGATGACTCCGGACAAGATCTCCACCCTGGTGGTGTCATTGTGCAGTGACCAGGCGAAGCATGTGACCGGTCAGATCTTTGGTGTGCGCAATAACGAGATTTTCCTGTTCAGCCAGCCCCGCCCGATTCGCTCGGCTCACACCTCCGATGGCTGGACCCCGGAGACCATACTGAGCAGGGTGATGCCCGCCTTTGAAGCAGATTTCTACCCACTGAGTCGGTCTGCGGACATCTTCAGCTGGGATCCGTTCTGATCGATCCCGGGTAGCAATGAGCCCGCTCGGTATTGCCGGGCGGGTGCTGTTTCCGGACACAGGAGGATGCACATGGCCATCAGTTACGAGAAGCTGCTGAACCGTAAGTTCGAGCGGATCGAGCAGAAATATACCGAGAAAGATACCATCCTTTACGCCCTCGGCGTGGGTATGGGGATTGACCCCCTGGACAGAGACTGCCTGCCGTTTGTTTACGAGAACGGTCTCAAGGCACTTCCCAGCATGGCGGTGGTTATGGCTTATCCGGGATTCTGGGCCAAGGAATCAGATACCGGAATCGACTGGGTGAAGGTCCTGCACGCCGGCCAGGAAGTGGTCATGCACAAACCGTTGCCTGCCTCCGGCCATGTCTATGCCACCACCCAGGTGACTGATGTGATCGACAAAGGGGAAGGTAAGGGTGCGCTGATTCTTTCCGAGCGCACCGTCCGGGATGGGGATACCGATGAGGCCTTGTGCACATTGTCCATGACCACCATGGCCCGGGGCGATGGCGGTTTTGGTGGTTCCGGCGCCCAGTCACCAAAGCCTGACCCGCTCCCCGAACGGGAGCCGGACTTGTTGTGTGAGTTACCGACCCTCCCCCAGCAGGCACTGATTTACCGGCTTTCCGGTGACTACAATCCGCTTCATGCGGATCCGGAGGTGGCCATCAATGCTGGCTTCAAGGCACCCATCCTGCACGGTTTGTGTACGTTCGGTGTCGCCTGTCACGCGCTTCTGAAAACCCTGTGTGACTACGACCCGGCCCGCTTTCACCGGATGCGGGTGCGGTTCTCGGCGCCGGTTTATCCGGGGGAAACCATCCGCACCGAAATCTGGCGCGAAGGCGATTCCGTGGCTTTCCGTTGTCGCTCGGTGGAACGGGATCTGGTGGTCATCAACAACGGCTACGCTGAGGTGAGCTGAACATGCAGAACATTCTTTCCGGACTAAGAGTCGTTGAGGGCAGTGCCTTTGTGGCGGCGCCCTCGGGCGGCATGACCCTGGCGCAACTGGGGGCCGATGTGATCCGTTTCGACCCCATCGGCGGTGGCATCGACTACCGCCGATGGCCGGTGAACAGTGACAACCAGAGTCTCTACTGGCACAGCCTGAACAAGGGCAAGCGATCCATTGCGGTGGACATCCGTCGTGCGGAAGGCCAGGAAATTCTTTCCCGGCTGATTACCCTTCCGGGGGACGATTGCGGCATGTTCCTCACCAACTTCCCGGCCAAGGGCTGGCTGTCCTATGAGCGCCTGAAAGAACTCCGGGAAGACCTGATCTATATGAACCTCACCGGTGACCGCCACGGCAAAAGTGCCCTGGACTACACCGTCAACTGCAAGGTCGGCTTTCCATCGATTACCGGGGTCGGCAAGGCCGGAAAGATTCCGCCCCTGAACAATCCCATGCCGGCCTGGGATGTCATCACCGGCCAGCAGATTGCCCTGGGGTTACTCGCTGCAGAGCGTCATCGTTCCCGTACCGGTAAGGGCCAGTTGGTAAAAATTGCCCTGGCCGATGTGGCCCTCGCCACCCTGGGAAATCTGGGTTACATCGCCGAGGCCATGGTCAACGACGCTGATCGTGAGGCCATTGGCAACGATATCTTTGGTACCTATGGTCACGACTTCGGGTGCAGCGATGGCGAACGGGTCATGGTCGTCGGGGTCAGCCCGAATCAGTGGCAGGCTATTGTTGCGGTGACCGGCACCGAAACCCAGATCCACGAGTTGCAGCAGCGCATGGACCTGGACTTCCGCAAAGAGGGTGACCGCTATAAGGGCCGTGCGGAAATCACCGCCATCCTCCAGCCCTGGTTCATTCAGCGCCCTTACAGCCAGGTCAGCACTGAGCTTGATAATGCCGGAGTTTGTTGGGGTAAGTACCAGACGATCCGTGAAACGGTCAATTCCGATATCGACTGCTCCACCGACAACCCCCTGTTCCAGATGGTAGACCAGCCCGGGATCGGTGAGTACCTGATGCCGGATCATCCCCTTCGGTTTACCGGCATGGACCGGGAACCGGTTCTGCGGGCACCGAAGCTGGGCGAGCACACCGAAGAAATTCTGGCCCAGACCCTCGGGCTGTCCAGCGGTGAGATCGGCAAACTGTTTGACGACAAGATTGTGGCCAGCAGCAATCAGTAGCGCCCCGAAGGACGCCTGAACAACAAAGACAAGAGCGCTGAGTAATCATGCCTCGGCCACAGGAGAGCAAGATGGGACCGTTGAAAGGTATTCGGATTATTGAACTGGCCGGGATTGGCCCGGGGCCATTCTGCGGCATGGTATTGGCGGACCTCGGCGCAGAGGTGATCAGTGTCGAGCGGGTCGGAGCGCAGGCGCCAAAGCCGGAATTGGATTGCAGCCGCCGGGGCAAGCGCTCCATAGCCCTGAATCTGAAAAGTGAGCAGGGTGTCGAAGCGCTGCTTAAACTGGTGGAAACCGCCGACGTTCTGTTTGAAGGTTTCCGTCCGGGGGTGACTGAAAAGCTCGGTGTCGGTCCGGAGCCGTGCATGCAGCGCAACCCGCGGCTGGTGTACGGGCGCATGACCGGCTGGGGCCAATACGGCCCGCTGGCCAAAGTGGCTGGCCATGATATCAATTACATTTCCCTGACCGGTGTTCTTAGCGCTATTGGGCGCGCGGGCGAAAAGCCGGTGCCGCCCCTGAATCTGGTGGGTGATTTCGGGGGTGGCGGTATGTTCCTGGCTTTGGGCATTGTTTCAGCCCTGCTGGAAACCGCAAAATCCGGAAAGGGTCAGGTTATTGATGCCGCTATGACTGACGGTTCCGCTGTGCTCATGTCGATGTTCCATTCGGCCTATGAAATGGGCCTGAACTCCCTGGAGCGTGGCACCAATCGACTGGATACCGGTTCTCACTTCTATGACACCTACGAAACCGGCGACGGTAAATACATATCCATCGGCTCGATAGAGCCCCAGTTTTATACCCAGTTGATGGAGGTGGCGGGCCTCTCCCGGGAGGAGTTCGGCGAGCAGCAGGACCGCAGCCGGTGGCCGGAGCTGAAAAAATCCCTGGAGCAGGTGTTCCGCCAGAAAACCCGGGCCCAATGGTGTGACCTGATGGAAGGCACCGATATCTGCTTTGCACCGGTGCTGGATATCAAAGAAGCTCAGTCTCATCCCCATAACCAGGCCCGACAGACCTATATCGACGTGGGCGGCATGCAGCAACCGGCACCAGCACCCCGCTTCAGTCGCACTGCGCCCGGCATCCGTTTCGCCGCCCGTCAGTATGGAGCGGATACCGCAGAGGTACTGGGTGAGCTGGGTTTTAAACCTGAGCAGCTGGAAGTCATGCGTTCCGCAAAAGTCTGTGGCTAACCACAATCCGCTATTTATCCGACAGGATCAGACACTATGAGTGACTTGAACTATGAGATTGATGGCCAGGTTGCCTACCTGACCATGAACCGCCCGGAAGCCCGCAATGCGCTGTCGCTCGAAATGCGTACCGAGATCCGGGACCGCTTGCAGGAAGCAGAGCTTAACGACAATATTCGCTGCATTGTTTTGCGGGGTGCGGGTGAGCACTTTCTGGCCGGTGGCGACGTCAAGTCCTTCATGGCGTTCACCAAACTGCCACCGGAAGAGCGGCGGCTCACCTTTATCAATCGTATTCACGGTCTCAATACCATCATGTTAGCCATGCGGCGGTTGAACAAACCGGTGATTGCCAGTGTTCGTGGTGCGGCAGCGGGTGCCGGGGTCAGTCTTGCGCTGTGTTGTGACATGGTGGTGGCTTCGGAAGATGCGTTCTTTACTCTGGCCTATTCCAGAATTGCCAGTAGTCCGGATGGGGGCGCTACCTATTATTTGCCGCGCCTGGTGGGCACCAAGAGAGCCATGGAAATTGCCCTTCTGGGGGATCGCTTCAGTGCAACGGAAGCGCTGGGCATGGGCCTGATCAACCGCGTGGTACCTACTGAGGAACTGGCAGCCCGAACCAAGGAACTGGCAGACCGGCTGGCGAGTGGGCCCACCCGTGCCTATGGCAACATCAAGAAGCTGATTCTGGCCGCTTCCGATAATTCCCTGGAAGAACAACTGCAGGCAGAGGCCGAAACCTTTGGTGAAACGGCCATGTCCGAGGACTGGATCGAAGGTGTCGTCGCGTTTAACGAGAAACGCCATCCGGTTTTCAAAGGGCATTGATCCCGGCCGGCCCCGTCTGGTTTAAAAGAGAGGTTGCAGTGACAACTACAACAATCGACAAGACGATGTTTAAAGGCATTGTTTGCGGCTCCCGGCATCTCAGCCATGAAGAGTTTCAGCACGATGTAAAATGTGCTGCCAGCGTGTTCAGTAAAATGGGAGTAGGCGAGGGGGAGTGCGTGGGTATCTTCATGCGTAACGATATCCACTTCCTGATCGCCAACCACGCTGCCAATTACGTCGGGGCTTATGCGGTGCCCATCAACTGGCACCTGGCCGGAGAAGAGCTGACCTACATATTGAACGATTCCGGGGCGAGGGTTCTGGTTATTCATGCGGACCTGTACCGGAATGTGAAGGACGCCATTCCGGCCAGTGTCAGTTGTCTGCTGGTGGAAACCCACGAAGACATTCGCAGGCCTTTTGGCCTGCCGGCTGACCAGTGCGCCGTGCCGGAAGGGGAAGCTGACTGGCAGCGATTGCTGGACGCGGAGCAGCCATTGCAGAGCCCACCGGTTCAGGGCCCATCCTCCATGCTGTATACCTCTGGCACCACCGGACATCCGAAAGGCGTTCGCAGGATTCCGCTGAATGCCGAAGGCGCCGCCACCCTGCGGGACTTCCGTACCCGGGTATACGGCTGTGGTCCGGGCGCCCGCTGTACAGTACCGGGGCCGCTCTATCACAGTGCGCCCAATGGCTATGCCATGCAGGCTTCAAAAATCAGTGACTTGCTGTTGATTATTCCGAAGTTTGATTCCGGGGAGTTTCTCGCGTTAATCGAGGAATACCGGCTGACGGCGGCCATTATGGTGCCGATCATGTTTATCCGGCTGCTGAAGCTGCCAGACGATGTCCGCAATAAATTCGATCCCTCGAGTCTGGAATTTATTATCCACGCAGCGGCGCCATGCCCCGCGGATGTCAAACGCAGGATGATTGAATGGTTCGGTCCGGTGATCCACGAGTTCTATGGCTCCACGGAATCCAGTGCGGTCAGTGCCTGTAATTCTCAGCAGGCCCTGGCCAAGCCCGGCAGTGTCGGTAAGACGGTACCGGAGGCTGATATCCGGATCCTGGACGAGCACGGCAATACCCTGCCAGCCGGGCAAATCGGTGAGATCTATTCGCGGTTTCCGTTGATGGACTTTACCTACAACCGCAAACCGGAGGCCCGTGCCGCCATGGAAAAGGATGGCTACATTACCTCCGGAGACATGGGTTACCTGGACGAGGACGGCTTTCTCTACATAGCCGACCGGATAAAGGACATGGTGATCTCCGGTGGCGTGAATATATATCCCGCCGAGATAGAAGCGGTCCTGCACAACTACCCGGGCATCAAGGATTGCGTCATTTTTGGCATTCCCGATGAGGAATTCGGGGAATCGTTGATGGCGGTGGTGGAAGCACAGGAGAACATTGATCTGGATACCGACCATATAAAAAGTTATCTGCGTGAACATCTCGCCGGGTTCAAGGTTCCCAGGAAAATAGAGATCGGCATAAACCTTCCCAGAGAGGATTCGGGCAAAATCTTCAAGCGCAAACTGCGGGACAAATACTGGCAGCAGGCCGGTCGGAAAATCTGAATGTCTGACTCTGAGAACAGCAATTTCAAGACCGAATCCGAGAACATGGCGGGTTTTCGGGACGCGCTGGGATTTACCGTCACCGAATGGCGAAAAGATTTTTGTGTGCTGACGGTACCCCTGGGCAAGCAACACCTGAATCGCAACGGGTTCGTCCATGGCGGTGTCTTCATGTCGCTGCTGGATTCTGCCAGCGGCCTCTGTGGCACCTGGTGTCCGGTGCCGGGCAATGTCCGTAAGTGTATTACGGTCTCTATGAATACTCACTTTATGAATCCGGCCCGGGACGGGCTGATTCGGGTTGAAGCCCATCTCATCAGCCGCGGCCGCAAAATGTTCTTTGTGGAGGCGCGCATCACCCGGGACGATCAGCTCATCGCCACTGGAGCCGGCACCTTCCGGTATGTATTGGGTGGCGAGAATGAAGAGGGAGTTCCGTCAGTATGAGTCTACCTCCGTGCAGGCCCCTGTTATTTCACTGTTACTCCCCAATGCCATGTCGTGAGCTCTAATAAAGCAGTCCTCTGATGAACAAAACTAAAGAGAGAGGGTATAAATGTCAGTAGCAGGTACCAGGGTAGAAACCCCGGAAATATCCGCCATGGCCTGGCTGGGAAAGGCGGCGGATAGCTGGCCTGAAAAACCCTCGGTTTCCTGGCATGGAAAAACCTACTGCTGGCGTGAGACCTTTACCCGTTGCAAGGCCATGGCGGGAGCTCTGGAGCAGCAGGGAGTCAGCCATGGGGACCGCGTAGCCTACCTGGGCTATAACACCCACTGGGGATTTGAGCTGTTTTTCTCGGTGCCCTGGCTGGGTGCCATCATTGTGCCGGTAAACTTCCGGCTGTCCCTGGGGGAGATGGTGGAGTGCATTGAGGATTCGGAACCACGAATTCTGGTGGTGGATGAACATCACCTCGAGCAGGCTCGTGCGATCCAGCAGGCTTGTCCGTGGCTGGAAACACTGATCTATGCCGGCTCGGGTGAAGTACCCGACGGCATGGCATCCTATGACCGTCTGCTGCAAAAACAAGCAGTGCCTGAGGCAATTCCCGGTGGCAATGACGATACCCTGATTCTGTTCTATACAGGCGGCACTACCGGCCGGTCCAAGGGCGTGATGCTCTCCCATATCAATCAGTTCGCCAACGCCATGGGCGGCATATCCTTGTATCAGCTGCAGGAAGGCGAGACGCATTTGCTGGCTGGCCCGATGTTTCATACCGCTGCAGGTTCCCGGGTTTACACCGCGACGCTGATGGGCATCCACACGGTGATCCTGTCCCGGTTTGATGTGGTCTCGGTGATGGAACTGGTGCACAGGTACCGTATCAATACCACCCAGATCGTGCCCACCATGCTGCAGATGATCCTGGATCATCGCCGCTTTGCGGACTTTGACCTGTCCAGTCTGCGCCTTATCACCTACGGCGGGGCGCCGATGCCTGTCGCCTTGATGGAGCGGGCATTACGGGTATTGCCGGGCACCGGCTTTGGCCAGTCCTATGGCATGACGGAAGCGTCCCCGGTGGTGTCAGTGCTGAACACGGACGACCATTCCCTGGCACCGGAGCGGCGGGCACGGCTGGTTTCCGCCGGTCGCGCCGCCCCACACGTCAATATCCGGGTGGTCGGGCCAGACCGAAAGCGTCTGGGTAACGGTGAGGTCGGGGAGATCGCCGTACGCGGTGCCAATATCATGAAAGGTTACTGGCGCGCTCCGGAGTTAACCCGGGCGGTGTTGGAGGATGGCTGGTACTACACGGGTGACAGCGGGTTCCTGGATGACGACGGTTATCTGTTTCTGGTTGGCCGCATGAAGGACATGATTGTCAGCGGCGGTGAGAACGTTTATCCCATCGAGATCGAAAACATTCTGTCACGGCATCCGGAAATAAAAGAATGCGCCGTGATCGGTGTACCCCATGAAAAATGGGGCGAGGCGGTACACGCTGTTATCAGGGTCGCTGAGGACGCCTGCGTGACAGAACAGGACATTATTGATTATTGCCGGGAGCGGATTGCCCATTATAAATGTCCGTCTGCGGTCACTTTTATGGATCAGCCGTTACCGGTGTCCACGGTCAATAAAATCCTCAAAACAGAACTCAGAAAAATGATTGTCGGGGAGAATAAATAATGTCGGAAACCATCCGTTTCAACTTCCCCGCGCCGGTTATCGACGACAGCGTTGACCGCTTGCGTAAAGAAGTCCGGGCATTTCTGCAGGAAGAGATCCGTAATGGCGGCTTCCGGCCTGTGACCGACTGCTGGTGCTCCGGCATTGATCCGGAATTCAGTCGCAAACTGGGCCAGCGTGGCTGGCTTGGGGTTACCTGGCCCAAAGAGTATGGCGGCCGTGAACTGAGCGCGTTGCACCGCTACGTGATCACGGAAGAATTGCTGGTAGCCGGGGCACCGGTTCACGCCCACTGGATTGCCGACCGCCAGAGCGGCCCTTTGATCCTGGCCACCGGAACGGAAGAAATGAAGCGCACACTGTTGCCTCGCATTGCCGCCGGGGAATGCTTTGTGGCACTGGGACTGAGCGAGCCGGAATCCGGTTCGGACCTGGCTTCCGTGCGGACCAGGGCGTATCCGGTGGAGGGCGGCTGGGAAATTACCGGCACTAAATTGTGGTCATCCGGCGCCCAGATCTGCCAGTACATGACCGTGCTGGCCCGAACCAGTGAGCGGGATGACAAAAAACGTCATGAAGGTCTGACCCAGTTTCTGGTACCGCTGGATTCGCCGGGGGTCAGCGTGCGGGGTATTCGTGATATGAGTGGGGTCGAGCATTTTAACGAAAGCCACTTTGAACAGGTTTTCGTGCCGGAAAATGCGGTCCTGGGTTCGGTGGGGGAAGGCTGGACGCAGATTACCAGTGAGCTGGCTCTGGAGCGTGCTGGCCCGGAACGGCTGCTGAGTACTTTTGTGGTGCTGGAGAAGGCGTTCCTGCAAGCAGCGGCCACCATGAACGGACATCAGGCGACCGTGATGGGCGGCATGCTGGCCCGTATCCGGGCTTTGCGGGCGATGTCTCTGGGCGTAGCGGCGCTGCTGGAGCAGGGGCAGTATCCGGAAGTGGAAGCCTCGCTGGTAAAGGACCTCGGTACCCGGTTCGAGCAGGATATCATCGAGCGCCTGCGTGAATTCTGGCCCATTCAGCTCAAGCAGAGCTTTGGTGATGATCTCCATTACCTGCTCGCCGACAGCCTGTTGCGGCAACCCTCGTTTACCCTGCGCGGGGGAACCAATGAGGTGCTCAAAGGCATTATTGCCCGGGGCATGGGGCTGCGCTAATCAATCATGGGGTTTGAAATGGAGCAGACGGATCAACTGATTCTGGATACCGCACAACGGCTTTTTGCTGATCATTGTGGTGCGGACGTAGTTAACGCGACGGAAAACGGCACAGAGCCGACCAGGCTCCTGAACGCCATTTTCGAGGCGGGACTGCCGCTGGCGTGGGTTCCGGAGGCTGCCGGAGGCGTAGGCGGATCCCTGGCGCTGGGTTTTAACCTGATACGCAAGGCGGCAGGCTTTGCCCTGGCGGCACCCTTGGCAGAGACTATGGTAGCTAACCGGGTGCTGGCGGAAAGCGGCCTTGAGATGGAAGCGTCCTGGACGGTGCTGGTGTTTGATGGTGGCCCCTTGCCAACATTAGCTGACGGCAAGATCACCGGTCTGGTCGAGAACGCACCCGTGTACCCAGGGGTTGCGCGCCTGGTGGTGCCGGTTTCCGATCAGGGGATCATCCGTATTGCAACGTTTGTCCCCGATACCCTAGAGATAGAACACCGCGAAAGCCTGGCCGGGGAATCCAGGGCGCGAATTCAACTGAACAAGGCGTCGCCGCTGGAGCTATCGCCCGTGGTGGATGGCATGAGCGAGCACGGGCTGATGCAGTTCTGCGCCCTGGTGCGAGCCTGCCAGATTGCCGGTGCGATGGAAAAAATGAACGAACTGACCGTTGCTTACGTGAAAGAGCGACAGCAGTTCGGCCGCGCACTGGGCAAGTTCCAGGCCATTCAGCACAAGGTCGCGGATAGTGCCGGTGAAAGCGCGCTGGCAAATGCAGCGGTTGAGCAGGCGGTGCGGGAGTTGTCGGAGCACCCCCGGCCATTCAGTGGTAGTGCCGACTCTTTGCTCTCCGTAGCCACTGCCAAGGTGGTGGCGTCGGAGGCGGCGGGTACGGTATCGCGACTGGCGCACCAGTGCCATGGCGCCATGGGTTTCAGTTATGAATACCCACTGCAACAATACAGCCGGCGGATCTGGAGCTGGCGTGAAGAATATGGCTCGGAATTCTACTGGTCGGAGCGCATCGGGCTGGCAGTGGCCGAAGAGTTAAAACACAGCGCGCCCGGGCAGAATGACGGTCGGGTCTGGGAGATTGTTTCCCGTTAGCAAACAAGGACAACAGATGAATTCATATGATGATGTTGCGGTGCAGTGGCACGAACACGTGGCGGTGGTGGAAATTCAACGCCCGCCACTCAACTTTTTTGATGTGACGTTGATCGAGCATATAGCCGACACATTCGAAGCGCTCGAGCAGGAAGACCAGTGCCGGGCTATTGTGCTGGCGGCCGCAGGCAAGGCGTTTTGTGCCGGCGCCGACTTTTCCTCCAATGGCAGTGATCTGTTCAAGCCGGATGCTGCCAACAATGCCATTAGCCTGTATAAGGCGGCGGTACGATTATACGCCTGCAAAAAGCCGATAGTTGGCGCCATTCACGGTGCCGCCATTGGCGGTGGTTTTGGCTTGTCACTGGTGCCAGATTTCCGGGTGGTGTGTCCGGAAGCCCGTTTTGCGGCCAATTTTGTGCAGCTTGGAATTCACCCCGGATTTGGCATCAGCCTGGTACTGCCCAAGTTGATTGGCCAACAGCGGGCCAGTCTGATGCTGTTAACCGGGCGCCGGATCAAAGGGGAAGAAGCCTATGAGTTTGGCCTGGCCGACAAACTGGTTCCGGCAGAGAAAGTGCGTGAAGAAGCCATCGCCCTGGCGGCTGAAATTGCCCAATGCGCACCGTTTGCGGTTGAATCCACTCGCGCCACACTCCGACAAGGACTGGTGGAGGAGCTGAAACAACGGCTGGATCACGAGTTTGCCGAGCAGGTATGGCTGGCGAAAACCGCTGATCATAAAGAAGGTATGGCAGCGGTTAGTGAGCGACGCCCCGGGCAGTTCAACCGCAGGTAATCATCACTTACGTATCATCCCGAAGAGCACTGCCGCACCCAAAGTTCTGTGACCCTGGGTGCGGGCATCGCTCGTTATGTCATGATCTGTTGTCGTGCAGCTTCATATTCTTCCCGTAATTGGGCCACGGCTGTCGCTACCGGTACCAGTTCTGTAACGCCTCCCACGCCCTGGCCAGCTCCCCAGATATCCTTCCAGGCCTTTGGTTTGCTGCCTCCGGCCGAGCCAAACTTCATTTTGCTCTTGTCTGACACCGGCAGGTCTTCCGGGTCCAGACCGACTTTTTCGATGCTGCCGCGCAGATAGTTGCCATGAACGCCGGTAAACAGGTTGGTGTAAATGATATCGGACGCTGACGACGCCAGAATCATGTCCTTATAGGCCTGGTCGGCATTGGCTTCCTCGGTGGCGATAAAGCGGGTACCCATGTAAGCCAGATCGGCTCCCATGGCCCTGGCAGCGAGCACATGGCTGCCTTTGGTGATGGCGCCGCCCAGGACAACCGGACCGTCAAAGAAGCTGCGTATTTCCGACAACAGCGCGAATGGACTAAGGGTGCCGGCATGGCCGCCGGCGCCCGCGGTCACCAGGATCAGGCCATCAACCCCCATGCTCAAAGCCTTCTTGGCATGGCGGATATTCGTTACATCGTGAAACACCAGCCCGCCATAGCTATGGGCGGCTTCCACGATCATCGGATTGGCCTGCAAACTGGTGATGATGATGGGCACTTTGTGCTCCACACACACCTGCATGTCATGTTCCAGCCGGTCGTTGGTCGAGTGGGCAATCTGATTGACTGCATAGGGCGCGACCCTGGCATCCGGATTCTCGGCCTTATAGGTCGCCAGCGCCTCTTCAATTTCTGTCAACCATTCATCCAGCTTTTCCGCCGGCCGGGCGTTGAGAGCGGGGAAGGATCCGATAACTCCCGCCTTACACTGTTCGATCACCATCTTCGGGTTGGAGATGATGAACATGGGCGAGCACAGCACCGGAAGCGTCAGTTGGTCTTTGAGGTTATCGGGAAGGCTCATGGCAGTTTGCTCCTGCTTGGTGATGAATAAGACTGGGCGTTACAGCACCAGATATAGGGTCACATACATAATCGCCAACACACTGGCGCTGAACCACCCGTTCCACTCGATTCCGAAGCGTAAGGGTGAAATTCCGGAGAAACCGGAAATAAAACGCAATGACGCAGTGAACGGCGAGGCCCCCGCGAAGATCGCCCAGGTGATGGCAATAACCGAGGCCTGAACTTGCGGCTGGATATTGAGATCGGGCAGCTGCTGCAAGACCCCCAGTATCAGTGTCACGGTGATAATCGCATTAACACCAATGAACGCAAACATCAGCATCACCAGAGAAATGGAAACCATCAGGGTGGCGTTGCTGATATTGGCCTGGGCCAGAAACTCGCTGGCTACGACCGGGTCAATAAGTGGAATCAATATCACTCCGATAAACCCGGAAGAGGCGAACAACACAACTTCATTGCGCTGGTCGGTGAAGGTTACGGGGAAGGATCGCCCCATGCGTCTGAGTAGCAGACCTCGTTTTATCCGGGTCGGCCTGCCCTTGTATTGTACCCAGATCCAGGTCAGCCCAATAATCGGAGCACACATGAGCAACGCCGAAAACAGCGCCAGGCCGGTGATCTGTGAAACCACGAAAGCCAGGCTCGGAATCAGCGCTACCAGCGCCACCAGCGGGAGAAGATAGACCAGGTTGCCGCCGTTGACCGTATGTACCTTGGGCCGTTTGTAGGCCAGACGATCCAACACCGAACCCCAGAAAAGGAATAGCAGCGTCCAGAGCAGCCCGAGCGGCGCATATTGCTCCCAGCTCAATTCTGGAATGCCGGATAACACCAACAACATCGTGACGGACGTAGGGGCCCACAACGGCACCCCGCAAAAACCACGGATGGTGGCCGTTAACATTCGCTTACGGCGGATACCGGCGATACGTTGTGATTCCGGATCGGCGCCTGGGCGAATAGCACGGCGTACCATGGTGCCCAATACATTCAGCGCGCCAATATTCAGCATCACACCGAACAGGTGGGAGCCGAAAGACATTAACAGATAGCGACGCCCGGGCGGCTGGTTAACCAGAACTGTCCCGCAGCGACGCACCAGTTGGGACGTTTTTGCAGACTCCCGAAGGACCGCCAGAGAGGTCAGAAACAGGGTAAAAAAAGCTGATCGATCCACCGCGTCTGCCAGTACTTGTACGGAAACTGCATCATTAAACCAGAGCAATAGGCCAAGAGCAGGGGCAAGAATGGCAAAAATGCGATAGGTCAGGCTGATACCCGGCCATTGCAGAATAGCGAACAGCGCCAAAGCGCCGCCGGCCAAGGGACTGAACAGAAGCCAGTCACTGAACTCCCGGGCAAGGGCGCAAAAACAGGCGGTCAGTAAACAGAGTGTCGAGACGGTGCGGGCCACTAAAAGGCCCTACTGGCTCTTGAAAATCACCGTGTCAGACAACGGCTCCCGGGTCGTGCGGGTGCGGTTGGCCGGCACATCGGGATCTTCATAACCAAAGCTGATGCCCAGCAATATTCCGGTCTCCTCATCCAGCCGGAAAGCTTCCCGGACCAGGTCCGGGTAGGCACGCATACTGCCCATGGCACAGGTGCTCACGCCATAGGCATTCATTGCCAGCATCAGGGTCTGGGCATAAATGCCGACATCCAGGGCGATAGTGGAGCTGAACTGGCGGTCCATGCCGAGGAACAGGATATGGGGGGCGTCGAAGAACTCGAAGTTGCGACGCACAGCCCGGAGGCGCCCAGCCTTGTCATCCCGGGCGATACCCATTTCGTTATACAGAGCAACGGCGCATTCAACCTGGCGCTTGCGGTATTCGCCTTCAAACTGAGAGACGTAACCGAAATCGGGAGTACCAGGAACTTTATCTTCCTGTCGCTGCAGGAACTGCTCGCGCAAACGGTTTTTCAGATCACCGGAAGCGACGTAGCAGGTCCAGGGTTGGGTGTTGCAGTTCGATGGCGCTGTCCTGGCCAGCTCAAAAATCGCCTGCAGGACATCATCACTAACCGGGTCGGGAAGAAAGCCTCGTACTGAGCGGCGTGTCGTTATGGCGTCGACCAGTGTCATTGTTGGCGTAGTCATGGATTTCCCGAAGTTATCAGATGCATGGTTAAGACTGACACGGTAACAAGTTTTAGGTCAGTGGAGAAAAGCATATTTTCTATAAAAGCCATGCCGTTTGTGTATGGCTTTATGAGGCCTTCTGGCAGGGGGGGTCAGATACGATCAGTTTTTACCCAACGGCTCTTTGGTTCTTCCTATCGGCCTGATGCTGGTGACATTACCGGTGTTGGCACCATTTGTAATCGCGTTTGATATTAACATCATCTGGTTCGGGTGCAGGTGGTCAAATTCATTGAAATTGGCCTGCTGACACCGCCGATAGGACTCAACCTCTTTGTGGTAAGCGCCGGAGTGGGTGATGCGGTGCTGTTCAGTACCATTGTCCGGGGGACTCTGTGGTTTCTGGCAGCCGAAGCCGTAGTCGTGGCGCTGTTGATGTTCTTCCCCCAGATCGCCCTGTTTCTGCCTTCGCTGATGTATTAGTGCCCCGGGATCGTGGGGCGCCCCAGCGGCGCCCGCCGAGATCTATGATTCTGACACCGCTCAATGCTCCAGTGTGCTTATTCGTGGCTACCCTCCAGTCCATGACCACGAGCCAGTTCTTCTGTATTCACCAGCGCCATTACCTCTTCGTCACTCATCGGGGTTTCGTCGAGCAGCTTCGCAAGCGCTTCCGTCGACTCTCTGCTGACCGACAAAGGATCGGGGGGCAAGAGCTTGTGGCGCACAACCAACCACGCCAGTGCCTGTCGCCGCTTATCTTCCGGTAACCGAGAAGCTTCCCATGCCATCAGAATGGCTGAGGTTATGTGATACAAGCCGCTGGCGATCCGCCTGGCGTCATGCTCACAGGCAGAGTCCTGAGCCAGCGCTTCCGCACTCCCCACCGCCTTGTCAAGCAATGCCTGCAGCAGTCGACTCTCATGAGTCTCAAGTTCTGACTCTTGCAGTCGCTGGTGTAAATACTCAGCAAGCACTGGTAATGTCTTCTCCCGCCGGATCGACCGAAACACATCCAGAGCAACAATATTGCTGGTGCCCTCCCATATTGAGCCAAGATGTGCATCGCGAAGTACTCGGGCGTCCGACCACTCTTCGATGTAGCCGCATCCACCGCGCACTTCCATTCCATCCCCGGCCACCTTGCGTGCATCTCGTGTGGTTCGGAACTTGATCATGGGTGTGAGAATGCGTAATAACCTGGCTGACTGGTCATCACCAGCATCGGCACGCCGCAGGCAATCAGCCGTATGGAGGACCATCGTGCGCCCCTGCTCGGCGGTGACCATCATTTTGCTGAGCTGACGTTGCATAAGTGGCAGCTGGATGAGTTGGCTACTGAAAGCATGACGATGGCGAGCAATGAAAAGCGCCTCGTTGACAGCCCGCCGCATTAACCCCGCAGAACGAACGCCGTTCGAGAGTCGAGACATATTGATCATGTCCGTCATCTGTTTGAATCCCTGCCCGGGCTCACCTACTACATAGGCTTCGGCACCTTCGAGAAAAATCTCACCACTGGCCATCGAGCGCGTACCTAGCTTGTCCTTCAAGCGCACTATGCGATAGTGGTTGAGTTCACCGCTCTCTAAATACCGTGGCAGAAGAAACAACGTAAGACCCCGTGTACCGCTCTCGCCTTGTTCGGGGCGCGCCAGCACCATCGCCAGAGCGGCATCAGGGTTTGAGCAGAACCACTTTTCTCCGTAGAGGCGCCACGTGCCGTCCACCAATTTGGCTTCAGTAGTAATTGCGCCAACATCAGAGCCAGCATCCTGCTCGGTCATGAACATGGCACCCTGATAAGCCTGGTCCATATTCTGAGAGGTCAGAGCTTCAATATAGCGACTAACCAGAGTCTCGTCACCGAACTTGCGAAGTGTGCGGGTAAGTGCGTCCGTCATACTGAGTGGGCAACAGAGACCAAATTCCGCCTGAACGAACAGGTAAGTTAATGCGTACTTAACCACCGGGGGCATGGGCTCCGGCCAGTCAAGCACCCCGCCACGATGCGACATTGCCGCCAGGCCAAACTGGCCATAAGCATAAGCTTCCAGGCGTAGATAGGCAGGGTGCTTGTGAATCTCCTGAATTTCGGCACCATTTCTGCTTCGCAGGACCAGTTCAGGTGGGTTCCTGTCAGCGGCAAGTGCCAGCGTTTCGAGCTCACCACCAGCCAGAGCTCCCATCTCGGTAAAGTGAGTTTCCAGGTGGCGACGTAACGTCGCTGGCAAGTAGATGTCCAGGAGTTGGGATAGAGTCGGGTCGTTATGGTAGCTGTTCTGCCCCCAGGCATCAGGGATATTGCGGTATATATTTTCTTCACTCATTGCAGCGTACCTCTCGGACTTACTATAGGTTTCATCGTCACATTAGGCGGGTATGGGGGCAGCCTCCAATACTGTTTTAGGATTCATTGATACAGTTTTCTATATGATTGAAGGCAGATAGGCAATAAGAGGGGGGTAAAGTTTATGGCGCTGACTATGTTGCTTGCCTACTCACCACCACTTGGCAGCCCGGCGCAGTTTGGCAATTACGGAGCTTGTCAATGAGCCAGTTATCCTGTTTGGTCGCGATCTTGCTCCGCACTACTACGATAGGATTATCAGTCTCTTTCATCACACAGATGTAGAACCAAAAATTTGTCATGAAGTATCCCATTGGCTGATGAACTTCCTGAAAGAACAACATCATGAGCGAAATTGGGCTTTGGACCCCGGCACCTTTTGGCCTCACAGTGAACGATCAACCTGAACTGGATAACAGCTCGACGCATAAAATACCCGTCGCCAACATTACTGGCCCAGACCCCATTTTTGAGAGTCAGGTTTTCAGGGAGTTAGATACAAGCTATATAAAAATAGTATTTCTTATATAAAATAGTTGTTTATTCGATTATAGAAAAGTCATTGACTGGCTGGGATGGCAGGTTTAGTTTGAACAAGCTATCGGTCCAGCCGGTGGCCGTTTGCTCGTCATGACAAGATAAAATTCTGTAGTGAGCTAGGCTCAAGTAGCTACTTACAACAACAATTATCCGGAGAGTCACTATGAGATCCCGAACAGCAAAATTATTCCGCCCTCTAGCCAGTTCCGTATGCGCCGCCGCAATGGTCCTGGGCGTCAGTGCGACAGCCGCTGCCGAAACTGAGCTGCCAGATACGATGACATGGTCTTCCTACGATGTCGGGTCCGCAGGTTACGCTGAAGCCTCGGCCATTGCCGACGCCTTCGGCAAGCAGTATGGCACCCGGGTCCGTATCCAGCCCTCCGGTTCCGCCATCGGGCGGCTGCAGCCTTTGCTCAGTGGTCGCTCGGACTACGCCTTCCTTGCCACAGAAACCTTCTTTGCTGCTGAAGGTATTCATGACTTTTCCACCCGTCGCTGGGGTCCCCAGGATCTCCGGGCCGTCGCTGGTCGTCCGTCCTCGTTTGGTATCTTCACCGCAGCAGACGCAGATATTGAATCCCTCGAAGATCTGAAAGGTGTCCGCTTTGCCTACGTTGCCGGTAATCCCTCCGTCAACGTGAAATGCGATGCCTTTCTGGCGTTTGCCGGCCTAAGCAGGGATGACGTGGAAGCCATCATGTTCCCAACCTATGCCAACACGATGAGCTCACTGGCCCGTGGCGAGGCAGACGCCTCCTGCACCACTACAACGCCGAGTCACGTCTATGAACTGGCCGAATCGCCCCGTGGCATCCGCTGGCTGGAAGTGCCGAAGGACAACGAGGAGGGTTGGAAACGGATCCGCGAAGTGGCGCCTTTCTTCCAGCCCTACACGGAAACCGTGGGTGCCGGCATCAGTGAAGATAATCCGGTTGACATTCTGGCCTACCGCTACCCGGTTCTGACTGTTCGTGCCGACATGGACGAGGAAGCGGTCTACAACTACATCAAGGCGCTGGATGAGACGTTCGACATGTACAAGGACGCCACGGCGGTTATGCATCGCTGGGACCTGAAGGAAGCTGGCACTCCGGCCATTGATGTGCCCTTCCACGCGGGCGCCATCCGTTACCTGGAAGAGAAGGGTATCTGGACCGAGGAACATCAGGCCTGGAACGATGCGCGTACCGAGCGCCTCAACGCGTTGCTGGAAGCCTGGCCGAAAGCGGTGGAAGAAGGTGAAGGTAAAAGCGACGACGAGTTCGCTGAGATCTGGGAAAAACACCGGACCGAAGCGCTCAGCTCGCTGTAACCGTTTCTCAATGGCTTGAAGAAAAAAGTGGTGCAGCTGATGCACCACTTTACTTCGTAATTTTTTGGGGTATGGCATGACTTCTTCTCCGGGCACCTCTGCCCAGACTTCACCACCAGTTCCGGGCGAAACCAGCGGCGGTCGTCTGCACGGCGCCGGCTATTGGGGTGTTCTTATATTAGGCAGTCTGGGTTTGTTGATGGCAATCAACCAGACATTCAATCTGGAGATTCTCGGGTTCAAACCGCTGGGAAACTCCTACCTGTACTATCTGATCGGTATTTTTCTCGCCGCGGCATTCCTGTGTTTTCCGGCCTGGTCCGGCGCCCGCCACAAGGTACCCTGGTATGACTGGGTTCTGGGTTTGATGGCACTGGTGCCTTGTGGGTATCTGGGGTTTTATGGGTTGATCATGATTCAGGAGGGCTGGGAGTTTGAGGCACCGTTGGCGGCAACCATATCTTCAGCGGTTCTGTTGGTAGTGATCCTTGAAGGTGTTCGCCGATGCGGCGGCTGGCCGTTACTGTTCGTTTCACTGTTCTTTGGCACCTACCCGCTGTATGCCGGGAGTATGCCGGGGTTCCTGTGGGGCAATGAATACACCTTAACGGAGATTATCCGCGCCCATGTTATTGGCGTGGAGAGTGTTATCGGCATTCCGATGCAGGTGGTGGCGCAACTGGTCATCGGGTTTGTGGTGTTTGGCGCTGCGCTGACCATCACCGGCGGCGGTGAGTTTTTCATGAAATTTGCCACCGCCCTGATGGGCCGGAGCCGAGGTGGCCCGGCCAAGGTGTCGGTATTGTCCAGCGGTATTCTGGGCAGCCTGTCCGGAAGTGTTATTTCCAACATTCTCACCACTGGCCCGATCACCATTCCTACCATGAAGAAGTCGGGTTACCCGGCTCATTACGCTGCAGCGGTCGAGGCGTGCGCTTCCACCGGTGGTACCTTGATGCCCCCGGTTATGGGTGCGGTGGCATTTATCATGGCGTCGTTCCTGGGGGTGGCTTACGCCGAGATTATGATTGCGGCCTTCCTTCCCGCGCTGTTGTTTTACCTGGCGTTACTTTTCCAGGTCGATAACTACGCCGCAAAACAAGGCCTGAAGGGATTGCCGGACGACGAGATTCCGGGCCTTATAGAAACCCTGAAAGACGGCTGGCCCTACCTGTTTGCCCTCATCATGCTGATCTACATGCTGCTGGTCATGCGGCTTGAGGCCTATGCACCCTATTACGCCTCGCTGGTGCTGCTGGGGGTTTCGCTATTCAAGAAAAAATACCGCATGGATGTTTCCCGGGCCAAGCTGTTCATCCGGGATCTGACCACCAACGTGGCCAACCTGGTGGCGATTCTCGCGGGTATCGGGCTGGTGGTCGGCGGGCTTTCCTACACCGGTGTGGCGGGGGCGTTTTCCCGTGAACTGCTGTTGTATGCCGGTGGCAGTATCCCTCTGATGCTGGCGGCGGGCGCGGTAACCAGCTTCATCCTCGGTATGGGGATGACGGTCAGTGCCTGCTATATCTTCCTGTCCATCCTGCTGGCTCCGGCACTGGTTAATGCCGGGTTGAATCCGCTGGCGAGTCATCTGTTTATTCTGTATTGGGGCATGTTGTCCTACATTACTCCGCCGGTTTCTCTGGCCGCGATAACAGCCGCCGGTGTTGCCGGCGCAAATGCCACGAAGACCGGTCTGTATTCCATGCGTCTGGGAGGCATTCTCTTTGTGCTGCCGTTCCTGTTCGTAGTGAATCCGTCCCTGATCATGCAGGGCGATATAACGCGGATCCTGATATCGACAGTAACTGCCATCACCGCGATCTGGCTGATTGCCTCAGCGATGGAAGGTTATCTCTACCGGGTAGGCATTATTGCCTGGCCCTTGAGAGTGATGGCGTTGATCGCCGGTGGTCTGATGATCTATCCGGATCTGGTCACCGAGCTCGCGGGGTTGGGCGTTATTGTGGTGATGTATGCCGCAAAGGGGCTGCTGAACCGCAATGCCACGCCGGTGCTCCATCGCTAAACCCGGTTTCTTACAAGAGGTGATTTGCCGTGATTGATAAACGGGTTGCATCGTTCAAGGAGGCCGTGGCTGATATTCCCGATGGCGCTAGTGTCATGATTGGGGGCTTTGGCAGTTCTGGCATACCGCTAAAACTGATCGAATCGCTGCGCCAGCATGGAGCAAAGGGACTCACCATTATCTCCAACAACGCCGGTGTGGCAGAGGAGGGTATCGCCTCCCTGTTGAGAGACGGACTGGTGAGCAAGATTGTCTGCTCGTTTCCCCGTTCAGCGGGTTCCAAATGGTTCGAGAAACGCTTTGAAGAGGGCTCTATAGAGCTCGAACTGGTGCCCCAGGGCACTCTGAGTGAGCGCATCCGCATTGCCGGAGCCGGAATCGGGGGTTTCCTCACCCCAACCGGCTATGGCACCAGGCTGGCGGAAGGCAAGGAAACCAAAATCATCGATGGCAAGGGCTATGTCCTGGAGCTGCCTTTGCCTGCGGATTTCGCCCTCGTACGGGCAGAGTGCGGAGACCCCTGGGGCAACCTGATTTACAACACCGCCGGGCGGAATTTTAACCCGATGATGGCGAGTGCGGCCCGTGTAACCATCGTTGAGGTGAACTCCATCGTGGAAGTCGGGGGTCTCAATCCCGAGCATGTGGTGACCCCGGGTATTTTCGTCGATCGGTTGGTAGCCGAGGAGGTGCACCATGCTCAGGCTTAGTCCCGAACAAATGGCGGAACGGGTGGCCCAGGATATACCTGACGGTGCCTACGTAAACCTTGGTATCGGCATGCCCACCAAGGTTTCAAACTACGTGTCCGGTGACAAACAGGTTATCTATCACAGCGAGAACGGCATCCTCGCTGTCGGCCCGGCGCCGGCACCGGGGGAAGAAAATCCCAACCTGATCAACGCGGGCAAGCAATATGTAACCCTGCTTCCGGGTGGCTGCTATTTTGATAACGCGGAATCTTTCGCCATCATGCGCGGAGGGCATCTGGACATCGCCGTACTGGGTGCCTTCCAGGTGTCGGCCCGAGGTGATCTGGCAAACTGGGCGACCAATAACGACAAGTATCCGCCGGCTGTAGGCGGTGCCATGGATCTTGCCGTGGGTGCCCGCAAACTCTTCGTGGTGATGCGGCACACCACCCGGGATGAGGAACCCAAAATTCTCGAGGAGTGTACCTATCCTTTGACCGGAACCGGTGTAGTGCGGCGGATCTTCACCGACCTTGCAGTGATTGATGTGACGCCGGACGGACTCCGGGTGGTGGAGTTATTTGGCGAGAATACCTTTGAGGAAGTACAGGCTTTGACCGGTGCCCGGTTATTGCCGCCTGCCTGAGGGCAGGGATCGGATTAGTCAGAAGATCAACCAGATGGCTCAAGGCGATACGGAATGTCGGTAGTATGAAGTCTTTGTTGCATCCCGACAGCCTGCTACTGCCCCGGTCCATCCTGGCGTATCTTGCTCTGGCGGCCGGGGTCGCCACGTTTGTGCCGGGTCATACGATGGCCGCCACCGTGTTTGCCTGTCTGGCCATTGTGTTGGGCTGGGGTAACCTGCGCCTGGTGGGCAAAGTGATATTTTCACTGATCATACTGCTGACACTGGCGGCGTTGTTTCTCGAGCCTTCCGCCCTGCCCAGAGCAGCGGCTAACATGGCCCGCATTGGCGCTTTGATTATCACCGTCATGCTGTTATCCGCCGTGATGGGTCAATCCAATGATCTCAAAATCATTGCCCGCAGCCTGTTTGCGGGCAAGTCCCTGGTTCGCTATCTGGGTATGACTGTGGGCACCGCCTTGCTGTCGATCCCCCTGAATTTCGGGGCAGTGGGCGTGGTCGCCACCATGATCGGTGTTCAGATCAAGGAGCAAGGCGACAGCGCGCTGGGACGCAATGCCGCCCGGGCGGTGGTGCGCGGCTTCGGTGCCTCGCCCATGGCCTCACCCCTGTCGATCGCCATAGTGATGACGGTAACTTTCCTGCCGGGCCTGTCGAGCTGGAAGCTGATTGCCGTGGGCTTGCCAGTGGCAATTGTGTTTTTGCTGGCGGGTGCTTTTGCGAGGGAGCAGGAGCCTCCCCGTGCTGAAGCGACCGTGCTGCCGGACGATCATCAATCCGCGCTTTTCCCCTGGCTCCGTTTTGTCGCCATTATTGCGCTGATTTGCCTTGGCGCCTTTACCCTGAACGCCCGGGCCGGACTGGTTTACTCCCAGGCGGTCACCCTCAGTTGCCTGTCAGCGGTCATTATCGGTCTGGCTTATCGTCGCTTGGTGGACGGCGTTGTTGCCTTGCCATCACTGGCGCCGATGAATAATGAGCTGGTCATCATGGGCGGGTCTTCCTTTCTGGGCGGCATCATCGGAACTTTCGCATTGACCTGGTTGGGGATGGATTTCAGCTTGCCGGTGTGGGGCTATCCGCTGGTGGCAATTGCAGTGCCATGGTTGTTTTTCGCCGGTGGCGCGGTGGGCGTGAATCCGATTATTTCCGGAACGCTTGCGGGCAGTATCCTCGGGCCGATCTGGCCTGATTACGGTTTGTTGGGGCTCGGTCTCGGTATCACTACCGGCTGGGGCATTACCATTGCGGGCACGCCCTATTCCGCCAACTCGCTGCTACTGGAACGCTGCACCGGCTACAACCCCCACCGGGCCGCCTGGGAATGGAACCTGAGGTACTCGTTGGCCGCTCTGACTTTTTGCAGTCTGCTTTGCGCCCTGCTTACCCTGCCGTTCTGATCCGGGCCGGCAGGGCGTACCCATTAGCTTAACTGTGCCCGGCGATCCTATGCGGAACATAAGCGCTTTCAAGGGCCGATTTTTCCTCATCCGAAAGCGTCAGTTCCAATGCAGCAATAGCCTCTTCTATATGTCCGGGTTTGCTTGCACCAATGATAGGTGCGGTGACCGCAGGATTGGATATCACCCAGGCCAGGGCTACCTGAGCCATACTCGTGCCCCGATCCTTGGCAACCTTGCGGAGGGCGTCGAGTACCGGTTGGTCAAGGTCACTGCCAAGGCGCCATTTGCGGGTGTTCTCATCGGTTTTTGCCCGGGTACTCTCACCTCCTTCACCCTGCACTGTCTTGCCAGCGAGGATGCCCCTCGCCAGCGGGCTCCAGGGAATAACCCCCACTCCTTGATCCGTGCACAGGGGGAACATTTCGCGTTCTTCTTCCCGGTATACAAGGTTGTACATCGGCTGCATGGTGGCGAAGCGGGTCCAGCCGTGCATTTGTGCCGTGTGCTGGGCTTTGGAAAACTGCCAGGCGTACATGGAAGAGGCGCCGATATAGCGGGCTTTGCCGGCCTTCACCACATCGTGCAGGGCTTCCATGGTTTCCTCGATGGGGGTGTGGTAATCCCAGCGGTGGATCTGGTAAAGGTCAACGTGATCGGTACCCAGACGCTGCAGTGAGCTGTCGATGGCTGCCATGATGTGCTTTCTCGACAGGCCCCGGTTGTTGGGGCCATCCCCCATGGGGTTGAACACTTTAGTGGCAATCACCACGTCCTCGCGTAAGGCATAATCCAGCAATGCCTTGCCCACAACACGTTCCGACTCTCCGAGCGAGTACATGTCTGCAGTGTCGAAAAAATTGATGCCGGCATCCAGTGCCTGCTTCAGGAATGGCCGGCTGACCTGTTCGTCCAGTACCCACTCCCGCCACTTCGGCGAGCCGTAGGTCATGGTGCCGAGACACAGGGCGGAGACGTTCATGCCGGTGGTTCCAAGGCGGTGGTAGTTCATGGTTCTGCTCCTTTTATTCGTGGCTCAGACAAGAGTAAACGAAATGGCCATTGCCGGGGCCAGGTCCATATTCACATTGCCTTAACGGGGTCTTAATAAATGGCGAATTGTGCGTTGCTGAATCGGTGCTAGGTTTGAATGAGACAATAACAATACCGAGGATAGCTTATGTTACGTAAGACACTTTCTGCCATCGCTTTTGCCATAGGGCTCGCTTCTGCCGCTTCTGTTCAAGCGGATGACATCGAAATTGGTGCGGTCTTTCCGCTCAGTGGGCCTAACGCCACTTACGGCGACATCTTCATGTCTGGCGCAGAGTTGGCGGCCCGGCATATTAACGAAGACGGAATGCTGTCAGGGGATCTGAAAATTCTCTACGAAGACAGTCAGGCTTTGCCCCAGCAAGGGGTTGTCGCGATGAACAAGCTGGTCAATGTTGAGGGCGTCCCCTACGTGCTCTCGGCGTTCACCGGCGTTTCCAAGGCAATTTCGACGCTGGCTCAGCGCAGCCAGACGGTGGCGGTAAACGGTGGTGGTGTTGGCCCTGATCTGGCGGAACTGGGCGAATATTTCTGGAACGTTATTCCGTTGGCGAACAATGAAGTGGGGGCCTTGGCCAAATATGCTGTGGAAGACCTGGGCCATAAACGGTTTACGCTGGTGTACGTGGATGATCCCCTTGGAGAGTCGATTCTGAACGAGTTGGAGAAAACGTTGCCCCCACTGGGCGCCGAGCTTGTGGAGTCTCACTCCGTTGCTGCGTCAGCCCAGCAGTTTAGCGGGGTGGCTGCCCGGGTGCGTAGCGACAATCCGGATGTGGTCTATGTGGCTTCCTACGGCTCTCAGCAATTGCAGATTGTCAAACAGTTGCGGGATAACGGTGTAAAGGCGCAGATCGCCAGTTACTCGGCATTCTCGGTTCCCGAGCTGCAGGTGCAGGACGAAGCCCAGGGCGCATTGTTTACGACCCAGAGTATTGAGTGGGACTCGGAAGACCCGGTCACCAAGCGTTTTGTGGACGATTACAAGGCCGAGCATGACAAGAACCCGACCTCTTATATTGCCAACTACTACAATGCTGTGAGGGTGTTTGCACTTCTCGCCCAGGCTCTGGAAGCGCAGGACAAAGAGCTTACCGGTGCCAACCTGCTGGCCCAGCGTAAGGCCACAGACACGTTCGATCTGGTCGGTGGCGAGGTTTCGTTCCAGGAGAATGGCACCTTGTTGGCCCCGATCCAGGTGCTCGAGGTGGACGGCTCAGGGAGCGGCAAAGTGGTCTCTGTCAAAGCTTCGGATTAAGGGGCTGTCATGCTGTTCCTGCAACTCCTGGCCAACGGTTTGCAGGTGGGGGCGATTTACGCCCTCACGGCAGCCGGCTTTTCGCTGATCTTTGGCTCTACCAAGATATTCCATTTTGCCCATGGTGCTACGTTCGCCATTGCCGCTTATCTGTTCCACTTTGCACTGGCCGGACTGGGTTTGCACTGGACCTTTGCGGTCGCGGTGTCGGCCACCAGTGCGGTGGTGTTCGGTGTGTTGCTGGACCGTTTCATGTACGCGCCGATCCAGCGTCACGAAGGCTCATTCTTCACTGTATTCGTAGCGTCCTTTGGTATCGGTATTGTGGTGCAAAACCTGTTGGGCAGTGTGTTCGGCCGGGGCTTCATGTCTGTGGCCACACCCTTGAGCAACTCGGTGGAGGTGATGCCAGGGCTCTACCTGTCGCCCCTGAACGGGCTCGCTATCGTGAGTGCCATTATATGCTTCGTGGCGCTGCATTTTTTCCTGACTCATACCTTTGTCGGCAAGGGACTACGGGCCCTGAGTGAAAACCCGGAACTGGTGCGCACCTTCGGGCTCAGCCCCCGGCGACTCTCCACCTACGCATTCGCCCTCGGGTCACTGCTGGTGGTGCCTGGCGCCATTTTTACGGCTGCGGGTACCGGTATCAATCCGGCTGTAGGCCACCACGTTATGCTGATCAGTCTGGCCGCCACCATTGTCGGCGGCATTGGCAGCCTCCGAGGCGCAGCCTGTGCCGGTCTGCTGATCGGTGTGGCAGAGAATCTGGCGATGTGGAAGCTGGGCACTCAGTGGAGCGAAGCTATTACCTTCGCGATCCTGTTCTTCTTTATCATCTTCAAACCGTCCGGGTTCTTTGGGCGGGCGACGGTCTCGTGAGGCGCTGACATGACAGCTTATATACTGAACTTGCTGGTTCTGATCTCGGTTTACGCGATCCTCTCGACCACCCTGAATTTCATCATCGGCTACGCCGGTATCTTCTCGCTGGCCCACGCGGTGTTCTTCGGGATTGGTGGCTATACTGCCGCGTTGGTGGCAATGCATGTGACCCCGGAGTTTTTTGTGGCGGTGCCCGTTGCCATGGCGGCTGCCGCAGTAACCTCCCTGCTGCTGGCGCTACCGGCGCTGCGGGTGCGAGGGGAATATTTCGTGGCGGCTTCTCTCGGGCTGCAGGTGCTGGCAGTAACCCTGTTTTCGGAGTGGAAGAGCTTTACCGGAGGTATTGGTGGCGTAATTGGTATTCCCGCTGTCGAGCTGTTCGGTTATCCGGTTTATAAGCCCTGGCAGTTCCTGCTGATGTCGCTGATTTGCCTGACGATCATTATTGTCATCATCCGGACTCTGGTGCACACCAGCTTTGGCCGCAGTCTCAAAGCGATCCGGGACAGTGAATCGGCCGCGTTGGCGTCCGGCAAGAACATCACGGTGATCAAGACGCTCTCGGTGGTGCTGTCTTCGGCGCTGGCTGCGGTCGCCGGTGCGCTCTATGCCTTTTACATGAGCTTTATCAATGTCCAGAGCTTCATGCTCGACACCTCGGTACTGGTGATGGCGATGGTCATTATCGGAGGCACCGCCACTGTATCAGGCCCGCTGTTGGGTGCCGCCTTATTGATGCTTCTGCCCAGCGCCCTGACGTATTTGTCATTCCTTCCCCAGACCGAAATCGGTTCCATTCAGCAGATCGTGTACGGGATGGCCATGGTGTTGCTGATGATTTTCCGCCCTGGCGGCATCGTGAGTTCTCACCCGGGAGGTAGCAAATGAGCGAGCAGTTAATGACAGCTCAGGAGACCGAAAAGCCAGCTTCCGGTTCGGGTTTTACCGGGTCCACCGATGCCCAGGATGTATTGTTGGAGATCCGCAACCTGAGCAAGAACTTCGGGGGTCTGCAGGCAATCAACGATGTTTCCCTGAATCTCAGGGCGGGCATCATAACCACCCTGGTCGGCCCGAACGGGGCCGGTAAAACCACCCTGTTCAATATGATTACCGGCCATATTCCGCCCTCCGAAGGCGACGTGCGCTGGCAGGGCGAGTCGGTTATTGGCAAGGCGCCCTGGAAGATTGCCAGGGCAGGGATTGCCCGGACCTTCCAGGATCTGCGGCTGTTTACCCATATGACGGTGGAAGAAAATGTCCTGACCATGATGGAGTCCGGCTCCTGGCTCTGGCAGCCTGGCGGGAAATCCCGTAAGGCCAAGCGACTCGACAAAGTGAGTCAGATTCTCGAAAAAACCGGGCTGACCGACAAGCGCCATACCCGTGCCCTAGATCTGGCCTATGCGGAGCGCAAGTTTCTGAGTCTCGCCCGGATCATGGCGACGGACTCCCGCCTGTGGTTGCTGGACGAACCGGCATCGGGGCTTGATCCCAACTCCTATAACCTGTTCCTGCAGTTGCTCCGGGAAGAAGTCAAAGAGGGCATTACCGTCTGCATCATTGAACACAACCTGGACATTGTGGTGAATATTTCGGACCGCATTGCGTTCCTCGATCAGGGCAAACTGCTGGCGGATGGCGAGCCGCAAACCATCCTGAATGACCCGGCCCTGGCCGCCATTTACTTTGGGGAGAGGTGACCATGACAGACAAAATTCTCCAGGTTGAGAATCTGGTGGTCGGTTATGGCGGCCGGCCTGTGCTGACGGACATCAACGTTCACGTTAACAACAATGAGGTGTTGTGCCTGATCGGCCACAACGGTGCCGGTAAATCCACCTTGCTGAAATCCATTTTTGGTCTGGTGCCCCACGAGAGTGGCCGCATTCTGTTCAATGGTAAGGCAGCAGTCAGCGAGCCCCGGGCCATGACCATGGCGGGTATGTCGATGGTGCCGGAAGGCCGTGGTGTTTTCCCCGGCATGACTGTGGAGGAAACCATGAGTCTGGGTATGTGGGCGGCTGGTGTTCCGGAGAAGGAGCGGGCGGACAGAATCGATTGGGTGATGTCCATCTTGCCGATGATGAAAAAGTTCTACCAGACCCGGGCTGGTAACCTGTCGGGGGGCCAACAACAGATGGTCTCCATTGGCCGGGCGCTGCTCAGCCGCCCACGCTGCCTGCTGATGGATGAGCCATCCATCGGTCTGGCGCCTAAATTGTTTCAGGATCTCTGTGGCCCAATCAGGGAACTGCAGCAAAACACCGGGATGTCGATCCTCCTGGTGGAGCAGAACGTCAAGGAGGCCCTGAAAATCTCGGACCGGGTCGTGGTGATGAAATCCGGCCAGATGACCTGGGAAGGTCAGCCATCGGAGCTGAGTGATAACAAGAAACTGATGGAGCTTTACTGATGTCGAAGAAGCTGACTCTGACCGCCTTGGTGACAAGGCATGTGGAGCGGGCTCCGGCTTCCTGTGCCCTGTTAGTGGGTGATCGTCGTATCAGCTTTGCCGAGCTGGATCAGATGGGTCGCGCGGCGGCTGAATGGCTGCAAGAGCAGGGGATTGGCCACGGCGATCGGGTAGCGGTATGGCTGGTCAACCGGCCGGAGTGGCTGGCGCTGATGCTGGGTTTATCCCGCCTCGGGGCGGTACTGGTGGCGGTGAACACCCGTTACCGAACGGCGGAGCTACAACATATTCTGGCAGCTTCCGGCGCCCGTATGCTGATCATGCAGCCCCGTTTCCGGACTATCGACTTTCAGGCCTTGCTGGAAGATCTTGAGCCGGGCACCGTGCCGGATCTCGAGACCATTGCAGTTCTTGACCAGGTAGCAGCGATGCCACTATTGGCCGGGTGTTCATCGCTGCCGTTCCCGGATCTCGTAGCTCTCGATGCCCCTGATGCCCCCGATGTAGCTGACAATTCCAGCGAAAACGATCTGGCGATGCTGTTCACTACCTCAGGCACCACCAAACTGCCAAAACTGGTGATGCACACCCACCGCTCACTTGTCAGCCACGCAGATCGCGTGGCCCGGGCGTTCCGGTTCGAGCAGCCTGGAGCTGGTCTGCTGGCACCGTTACCATTCTGCGGAACCTTTGGGCTGGTGCCAGTGACGACCGCACTGGCGGCGGGCGTGCCCATCGCAATAATGGAGACCTTTGACGGGTGCCCTGCGGTAGAGTTGATCCTGAAGCACAGGCTGACCCACCTGTTTGGCAGTGATGAGATGTATAGGCGAATCCTGGAGGCGATGCCTGAAGAGTTCAGGTTCGATAGTCTCAGGGTGTGTGGTTTTGCGGCGTTCCAGACCGGTGCCGAGGAGCTCGCCAGGCAGGCAGATGCCCGGGGCATACCACTGGCAGGCGTTTACGGCTCCAGTGAGGTGCAGGCCCTTTTTTCGATCCAGTCCGTGCAGGGCGAGGTACGGGAACGCTGCAAGGGCGGCGGTTTTCCCGCTGACCCGGAAGCACAGGTGAGAGTTCGTCATACCGAGTCCGGAGCATTGCTGGAGCCGGAGCAGAGCGGTGTTCTGGAAATTCGCGCAGAGGGTAACTTTTCCGGTTATTTTAATAACCCGGAGGCGACCGCTGAGGCGGTCGATAACGACGGATTCTTCTCCACCGGAGACATCGGATACCTGCGTCGGGACGGCTCGTTCGTCTATCAGACCCGTGCCGGTGATGCGATACGTCTCGGCGGCTTTCTGGTCAACCCGGCAGAGATTGAAGATGTGCTGAGGGACTGCCCGGGTATCGCCGAAGCCCAGGTCATAGGTGCCGATGTGGATGGCAAGCCTGCCTGCGTGGCCTTTGTCATTGCGCAACCGGATACCGATATTGATGCCGAGGGCATACGTGCCTGGCTCAAGAACACCATTGCGCCGTTCAAGGTGCCAGCACGAGTCTGGTTCCTGGATGCATTTCCCGTTACTGAAAGCGCAAATGGCACCAAGATACAGCGCGCAAAGCTGAGGACGATGGCGGCCGAGCGCGACTCAAACACAACCCCTTGAGGTGACATCATGCAACAACGACGAGCAGCCATAGTCACTCCGGTACGTACCGGAGTGGGCGCGTTTGGCAAGGCATTGAGACCGGTATCGGTTGAAGATCTGATCGCCACGGTAGTCAAGGAAACCATCAGGCGCTCAGGGATTGATCCGGCCCTGATTGAGGATGTGGTGGTGGCACAGTCCTACGCCAACAGCGAAGTGCCCTGTGTCGGGCGTTGGGCCGCCTTGCAGGCCGGGTTGCCGGAACATGTGCCGGGTATGCAGCTGGACCGCCGCTGTGGCGGTGGCCTGCAGGCCGTTATCAATGCGGTGATGATGGTGGAGTCTGGCGCCTGTGATGTGGTTATCGCGGGTGGCGTCGAGAGCATGAGCAACATTGAGTACTACTCCACCGATATGCGCTGGGGCAAGAAGGCTGGCTCCTTTACCATGTATGACCGTCTGGACCGCGGACGGGAGCGCTCCCAGCCGGAGGACCGTTTCGGTTATATCTCCGGGATGATAGAAACGGCAGAAAATCTGGCCAAGAAGTACAGTATTTCCCGCGAGGAAGCCGATGCCTATGCAGCTCGCAGCCACCAACGGGCGGCGTCCGCCTGGAATGAAGGGCGCTTTGATGATGAAGTCGTCCAGCTCAACATACCCCAGCGCAAAGCGGACCCACTCCCATTCCTGCGGGACGAAGGCATCCGTCCCGAAACCACGATGGAATCACTCGCAAAACTGAACCCCCTTATCAAGGGCGGAACGGTTACTGCCGGCAATGCCAGTCAGCAAAGCGATGCGGCGGCGGCCTGCCTTATTGTGTCAGAGGACAAACTGGCGGAACTGAACCTTGATCCAATGGCTTTCATGGTGGGCTGGGCCTCGGTAGGTTGTCATCCCGGGATCATGGGTATTGGTCCGGTGCCGGCCGTCGAAAAGCTGTTCCGAAAGACCGGTCTGGGTTTCAATGATATGGGGTTGGTGGAGCTGAACGAAGCGTTTGCCTGTCAGGTGTTGTCGGTGTTGAAAGAGTGGGACTGGGACGATCATGACCGGCTCAACGTGAACGGGTCCGGCATCTCTCTGGGGCACCCAATCGGCGCGACCGGTGTCCGCATCATGACCAGCCTGCTCCATGAGATGAAAAGAAGAGAGTGTCGGTATGGGCTGGAAACCATGTGCGTCGGTGGCGGGCAGGGAGTCGCTGCGATCTTCGAGCGTGCCTGATAGGCAGAGGAAAATTATGGATAACTCATTGTATTTTGAGGACCTGAAAACAGGCGAAGCGTTTGAGAGTACCGGCAGAACCATAACAGAAACGGATATGACCATGTTCTCCATGCTGTCCGGCGACTGGAACCCGGTTCACTGTGATCAGGAATTTGCCAGTAAAACCCGCTACGGAGAGCGTCTTGTCCACGGTGCCTTCGGCATTGCCATCGCTACCGGCATGATGCATACCCTGGGCGTTTTCGAAAAGTCCGCGGTGGCGATGATGTCCATCAGCGAATGGAAATTCGTCAAACCCATTACGATCGGCATGACGCTTCGGCTGAAGCTGTCGATCCTTGATTTCGAAGAGGGCACCAGCAAACGTGTCGGACGGGTCAATCGGCGTTTGCAGTTGGTTAACCAGCACGACGAGGTAGTTCAGGATGGTATTTCCGACATGCTTATCCTGAAGCGAAGCGGAATCTCGGAGAGTTAGGTCGTAGTCCGAACAGAGCCCCTGAGCTGCGCCGCTAGTCGGCGCTCTCAGGCGCCTTCGCAAGGCTGGCTTGGGCGCGAATTTCCTCAACCAGCTCCTTGCCGCATTTCGGTAACGCATCCAGTTCTCTGACGATTAGGCTGCGTTCCCGTTCGGCCCAGCTTTCCTCAAGTTCGATAATCGAAATGTCCATGAACTCCGCGTAGCGGCGGGCGATAGACCCGGGCAGTATCCCGATCCCGACGCCACGGCTGACCATCCGGCAGGCCGACTCAAACCCGAAAACCTGTATCCTCATCTGCAGTTGTGAGTTGATTTCATTGGCCTGGCCCCGCAAAAAATTGAACAGGGTGCTGCCTTCCCGCAGGCCGATATGGGGGTAATTCAGGGTTTCCTGGAAGGTGATGCTTTTGCGCCCCGCCAGGAAATGATCGCTTGGGGTGACCACCACCAGCCGGTCAACGTTGAAGGGAATGATTTCCAGCTTTTTCGCCGTCACTGGTCCGGCGACGACACCAAGGTCGGTGGAGCCATCGATCACGCCCCTTACGATGTCATTGGTGAGGCGTTCCTGAAGGTCAACAGTGACGCCCGGGCGGGACACGAGAAATCGCGCCAGTACATCCGGCATGAAATCGCTCACGGCAGTGGTGTTGGCGAATATTCGGATATGGCCGGACTGACCTTCAGCGTATTGGGAGAACTCATCCTTGATGTAATCCACCTGACGCATGATGGCCCGGGCATGCACCAGCAGGTCGTGGCCTGCGGGTGTCAGCTCAACCCCCTGGCTGTCGCGGTAGAACAGGCGGCTGCCCAATTGGCCTTCCAGAGCCTTGATGCGCATGCTGGCGGCCGCGGTTGACAGGCTGGCTCTTCTGGCACCGCCGGTCAGGCTGTTAGCTTCAGCAACATGGATAAACAGGCGTAAATCAGGAATATCAAAATGCATAGTGGGATATCGGCAGCAAGCTAACTAAGGGATTGTCAGTCTAAACCACGGGGGTGTTCATGGAAACCAAACGCACCCTTGAGGAAAATCGAATTCACTCCGCGGTGATATACCGGCATTCTTACTAAAATTAAAAACCTAGAATACCTGTTGATAGAGGCAGTGTAATGGCACAAAGACCTGAGGACTGGATTGGCAAACAGGAATCCTGCGTAGATGCGCTTGACACCTCGCTCGCCAGCCGTATTGCCGCCATGCTGGCACGACCATTTCCGCGTGAGGGTGATGCTCTGGCCCCGCTTTGGCACTGGGCCTTTTTCCAGATACCCGTACCCCCTTCCGGCACCGGGCCGGATGGACATATAGCACCGGGTGAATTCTTGCCCAAGTCTGAGGGCAATACACGTATGTGGGCCGGTGGCCGGGTGGAGTTCTTTAAACCCCTGTTAACAGGCCAGCGCGCCGAGCGTCAGTCCCGCATCAAAGCGGTCACCGAAAAAACCGGCCGCTCCAGCAAATTGCTGTTTGTGACCGTCGAGCACCATTATCACCAGGATGGTGAGCTGTGTCTGAGTGAAGAGCAGGACATTGTTTACAAAGCGCCAGCCCCCCCGAAGCTGGCGCTGGATAAACCGGTGAACGATGCTCATTGGAGTGTCGCGATAACACCGTCGCCATTGCTCCTGTTCCGCTATTCAGCCGTAACGTTTAATGGTCATCGCATTCATTACGACCATCCTTATGCCACTAAGGTGGAAGGCTACCCGGACCTGGTGGTTCACGGCCCGTTGATTGCCACGCTGATGATGCAGGCTTTTATGGAGGCGAATCCGGGCCGCACACCGGTGCGGCTTTCCTACAGAGGATTAAGACCGTTGACGATGAACAAGCCTTTCAATGTGGAAGGCCGGCTCAGCGGTGACGGTAAAGCCATACTCTGGGCTGCCAACGAAGATGGCCCTGCCCACGAAGCAGAACTTCAATTCAAGGAGACCAGATAGATGACCAGCCCAGCCCTGGAGAAGTATGAGGACATCCGTGAAGGCGTCCGTGGTTTGTGTGCGGAGTTCGATGCCGCCTATTGGCGCGGTGTGGACGAGCGTAGAGCCTTCCCGGAAGAGTTCGTCGAGGCCATGACCCGTGCGGGCTGGCTGGCCGCGATGATTCCCGAGGAATATGGTGGCTCGGGTCTCGGCGTATCGGAAGCCTCGGTCATACTGGAAGAGGTCAATCTTGCGGGTGGTAACTCCGGAACTGTCCATGGCCAGATGTACAACATGTTTACCCTGCTGCGTCACGGCAGTGAGGAACAGAAGCAGAAGTACCTGCCAAAAATTGCCGCTGGTGAATTGCGTCTGCAATCCATGGCGGTCACCGAGCCTACGACGGGTACCGATACCACCAAGATCAAAACCACAGCCGTGCGCAAGGATGACAAGTACATCGTCAATGGCCAGAAAGTGTGGATTTCCCGTGTCCAGCACTCCGACCTGATGATCCTTCTGGCCCGCACCACGCCGCTGGCAGAGGTCAAACGCAAGGCGGAGGGCATGTCGATCTTTATTGTTGATCTGCACGATGCCATTGGTAACGGTCTGACCGTTCAGCCCATCGCCAACATGGTGAACCACGAAACCAACGAGCTGTTCTTCGATAACCTTGAGATTCCTGCCGAGAATCTGATCGGCGAGGAAGGCAAGGGTTTTCGCTATATCCTCGACGGCCTCAATGCCGAGCGTGCGCTGATTGCTGCCGAGTGTATTGGCGATGGTCGCTGGTTTATCGACAAGGCTCGAAAATACGCCTGTGATCGAGAAGTTTTTGGCCGCCCGATTGGCAAGAACCAGGGCATCCAGTTTCCCATCGCGAAGGCGCACATCAACGTCGAAGCAGCTGATCTGATGCGCTGGCGTGCTTGTGAGGAATACGACAACAGTCGCAACGCCGGTGCCAGCGCCAACATGGCCAAGTACCTGGCGGCGGAAGCCTCCTGGGAGGCTGCTAACGTCTGCCTGCAGACCCACGGTGGCTTCGGGTTTGCCAACGAATACGACGTCGAGCGCAAGTTCCGTGAAACCCGGCTGTATCAGGTGGCCCCGATTTCCACCAACCTGATTCTGTCCTATGTGGCGGAGCATTTGCTGGAACTGCCACGCTCGTTTTGAGCCATGCACAAAACAAGAAAAGGCGAGGAACTTTTGTGACCCACAGCAACAACAGGCCGCTGCCTCTGGAGGGCATAATGGTTGTCGCACTGGAGCAGGCGGTGGCAGCTCCGTTGTGCACCCGGCACCTGGCAGAACAGGGCGCCCGGGTGATCAAGATCGAGCGGCCCGGGCAGGGTGATTTTGCGCGCCAGTATGATGAACGGGTGAACGGTCTGTCGTCGCATTTTGTCTGGGTCAACCGCTCCAAGGAAAGCTTGTGCCTTGATCTGAAGACGGCAGAGGGGATGGAAATATTGCATCAGTTGCTGGCGGAGGCGGATGTTCTGGTGCAGAACCTGGCGCCGGGAGCAACGACCCGGATGGGGCTGTCATACGCAGACCTGCATCCGCGTTATCCGCGACTGACGGTCTGTGATATCTCCGGTTATGGCCAGGGTGGCCCCTATGAGAACAAGAAGGCCTATGACCTGATGATCCAGAGTGAAAGCGGTTTTCTTTCTGTCACGGGTACCCCTGAACCTGAGGGCATGGCGAAGGCGGGTTGTTCCGTGGCAGACATTGCAGCAGGTACCTCTGCCCAAGCCAGTATCTTGTCTGCGTTGCTACTGCGTGGACGAACCGGGGAGGGCAGCCAGATTGATATTTCCATGCTGGAAGCCCTGGTTGAATGGATGGGATACCCCCTGTACTACAGCTATAACGGCGCGCCTGCTCCGGTGCGGGCGGGTTCCTCCCATGCCACGATTTATCCATATGGGCCGTTTCCCGTTGGTGACGGTAACACCGTGATGCTGGGCCTTCAGCACGATAGGGAGTGGCGGGGGTTCTGTGAGCTGGTGATGAAGTCGCCCGAGTTGGCGGATGACCCGCGGTTTGCGACCAACCCCAGACGCTCCGCCAACCGGGTCAAGCTCAACGGGCTGATAAGCGATGTGTTTTCACGGCTTGCCCTGGCGGATGTGACCAGCCGCCTCGATGCCGCCGGGATTGCGAACGCTGCCGTTAATGACATGCGCCAGGTCTGGCAGCACCCGCAGTTGAGTGCGCGTGACCGCTGGTTTGACGTGATGACGCCAGCTGGCAAAGTGCCAGCGTTGAAGGCGCCCGGGCTCTGGTTTGCGGAAGCGGCATCGGCAGTACCTGCGGTGGGAGAACACACGCGGCCGATACTGCAGAGCCTGGGTTACAGCGATGAGCAAATTGAACAGTTTGAGCGTGTTGGTGTGGTGTGACCAGCAACAGAATGTCGACAGCAGGTATCTGACAATGACCAACGATAATCTGAAAACGATGTTATTTGTGCCGGCTTCGAGGCCGGAACGGATTGCAAAAGCCCTGGCTAGTGGTGCTGGCGCAGTCATTGTGGATCTGGAAGACGCGGTGCCTGTAAGTGCCAAGGAAAGCGGACGACAAGCGCTGGAGGATTTTCTCAATCAGCATGATGGCCCCGGTATTTATGTGCGCATTAACGCCCGTGACACCGCATTTTTTGATGAAGATCTGGCGCTATGCAGCCGTCAGGACAAGGTCATCGGCATCATGCTGCCGAAAGCGGAGTCGGCGGAAGACATCACCATCGTCGCGAGTGCCGGTAAGCCCGTGCTTCCCCTGATAGAGACGGCCAGGGGCCTGGTAGCAATCCACGCCATTGCCGCCTCGTCCGCGGTTAACCGTTTGAGTTACGGAGCGCTTGATCTCAGTGATGATCTGGGCATTGAGGGCAACACCGTTGGCGCCGAAACCATCCTGGACCAATGCCGGTATCAGATTCTGGTGAGCTCACGGGCGGCCGGGCTTCTACCACCCATCGATACGGTGTTTCCGGTCTTTGATGATTATGAGGCGGTGCTCGCCCGCGCGCGGCGGGCACGGAATATGGGCTTCTCCGGCATGTTGTGCATCCACCCCAAACAGCTTGGCCCTGTGCAGGCCGGCTTTGCGCCCGACGCTGAGCAGGTGCAATGGGCCGAAAAAATTCTGGCGGCGGCGGAATCCGGCGAAGGCGCTTTCAAAGTCGATGGGCAGATGGTGGATGCTCCGGTGATCGCGATGGCAAAAACCATCCTTGAGCGTGCTCAGGGTCACTATCAAAAAGCCAGGTCAGTAACAGGAGTACAGGCATGAGTTCCGCAAGCAAACAATACTGGCCCAAAGGGCTGCCGCAGACGCTTGACCTACCCAAAACCAGCCTATATTACAACCTGGAGGTGGCTGCGACACGCTACCCGGACAAGCCTGCCATCGTGTTTTACGGCTTCACCCTCAGCTACGCTGAATTTTTGCAGCAAGTGGAGGCTATGGCGGGCTACCTGCAGCAGGTCTGTGAAGTTAAACCCGGTGACCGGGTGGCCCTGTACTCCCAGAACTGCCCCCAGTACATGGTGGGGTACTACGCCATCCTCCGTGCCCAGGCCGTGGTAGTACCGATCAATCCGATGAACCTGGAGGATGAGCTGCGTTACTGTGTTGTGGACAGCGGGGCGAGGGCATTACTCGTCGCCCAGGAACTCTTCGAGTACGCCAACCCGTTGCTGCAATCCGGGGAGATTGAACATCTCATTGTGCATGCCTATTCGGATTATCTGCCCGCGACCCTGGAGATGCAGGTGCCCTCTGCGGTGAGTGCGCCCAGGCTAGGGCTGAGTACTACGAGTGTCACCCTCTGGCAGGATGCACTGGCGCAGGAACTGACGCCGGCACGCTTTAATGGCAAACACAATGACCTGTGCGTGATTGCGTATACCTCCGGTACCACCGGCCACCCGAAAGGCTGTGTCCATTCCCACGGCACCGTTATGGCCTCGGTCGCCGCCTCCGCCGTGTGGCGCGGGGGGTCACCCGCGTTTTCGTCCCTTGCAATCGCACCATTGTTTCACTTTCTGGGCATGCAAGGCGGTATGAATGGGCCGATATTCAACGGCTCAACGGTGGTTATCATGCAGCGCTGGGACCGTGAGGCCGCCCTGCTGCTGATTGAGCGTTACCGGGTGAACATGTGGAGTGCGCCGCCGTCGATGATTGTCGATTTCTTCTCCAATCCGGCCCTTGGTGATCACGATATTTCCAGCCTGCTCCGCTTGATGGGCGGCGGCGCCGCCATGCCCGAGGCGATCTCACGCAAGCTCAAGGACGAGTTCGGGATCGCCTACAACGAGGCCTACGGGCTGACCGAAACCGCCGCCTTTATCCTGGGCAACCCCGTGGAACGGGGCAAACGACAGTGCCTGGGCATCGCCAGTTTTGGCGTCGATGCGCGGGTGGTGGATCCGGCCACACTGGAAGACCTGCCAGAAGGCGAAACCGGCGAATTTATCCTCCACGGTCCGCAGGTGATGCTCGAGTACTGGAACAATCCCGACGCCAACACCAAGACATTCCTGGAACGGGATGGCAAACGTTTCCTCAGAACCGGCGATCTCGGCTACGTGGATGAGGAAGGCTATTTTTTCATGGTCGACCGCCTGAAACGCATGATCAATGCCTCGGGCTTCAAGGTCTGGCCTGCCGAGGTGGAAAGCATCATGTACGGGCATCCAGACATCCAGGAAGCCTGCGTGATTGGCGTGCCGGATGAGAAGCGGGGAGAAACGGCCCATGCGCTGGTGGTGTTAAAAGCGGGCGCCAGCAGCGCCCTTCATGGCGACGATATCCTTACCTGGTGTAAGCAGCACATGGCAGCCTACAAGGTGCCGACCGCGGTGGAACTCGTGGACGAGTTGCCGAAGTCCGCGTCCGGCAAAATCATGTGGCTGCAATTGCAGAAACAGGCCCGGGAACATTTTACAGGGTAGTGAACTTTGACCGCCCTGATGTGATGGCTGGACGATACGCATGAAATACACCAGCTGTCACCGCGGGCTTCCCGACTATTTCTCCCTGTTCCCCACTCCCTCCTTGTGCAGCTCCCCCACACTAACCTCCGGATCCGGTTTGTCGGTCTTTTGTTTGGTCTATTTGGTTATTGATTGATCATCTGAATTTATATAAGGTGAACGCATTAATAATAAGTAAATGAGGCGAGAGATGTTTGGTCAATCACTTGTGGGCGCTACCGTCCTTCAGGGGGCTCATCCGGAAGAGGTGTCTTCGTTCGTTAACCAGCATATCGGGCAGCATCGCCTGGAAATGCTCGGAGAGCAGAAACGGAAGTCCAGTCTCAGCTTCAGGGAGTTTGCCGGGTTTGGTTTGTCAAAACTCAGCTACGGCAATCATGTCCGGGTAAAGAGCCCCGAGCTGGAGTCCATCTACCATTTACAGGTTGTCACCCGGGGTGAGTGTGTCTGGCATCAGGCGGGCGAACCCATGAAAGTGAGCCGTGGTCAGGCCGTGATGGTGAATCCCTATGAGAAAATTGACCTGGAATATTCGGAAGAATGCGAAAAGCTGATCATCAAGGTGCCGGAGCATGTACTTAATAACGCCCGCGAGCTGGCCCATGGCCGGTTGCCGGAGGACGGCATTCGTTTCACCCGGGCGCCGGTGGAGCTCCGGTTGTGTCCGGCACTGATCAATATCATGGAGGCCGTACTCTCCGAGCTTGATGATGCAGAAGACGATGATATAAATCCGGTTTGCGCTCCCTATCGGGAAATCATCCTCAAGAAATTGCTGAAAGTGTTTCCCAGCAACTGGTCATGTCAGCAAAAGGGGCCGGCCTGTACGCCCTCGCTGGGTAAAATGCTTCGGTACATTGAACAGAATGTTCAGCGCACTATTGATATCGAGGAGCTTTCCACGGTCTCCAATATGAGCGTAAGGTCCATTTACAATGCCTTCGCCAGAGCTTTCGCGACCACACCCAAGTGTTATATCAAGCAGTTGAAGCTTCAGAAACTGCGGGAGGATCTTCTGCAGGGAAAGTGCCGGAGCGTTACCGAGGTTGCGCTGGACTATGGCTTTAGTCATCTGGGCCGGTTTTCGTCGGACTATCGCAAGACCTTCGGGGAACTGCCTTCTGAAACCCTGCGAATGGCCGGTTAATCCCGGCCATTGCTTTCTCTTTGTTGTCCGCAAATCTGCCTTGTTACCCGATCAGTGCATTCCCTGACCTGCTCGAACAGGAATGAGCCTTCGCTGATATCGGTATCCCGCTCCAGTCCCAGTAAGGTAATGACAGTGACGATGCTCCCATTGATGTCGAATACGGGTCTGCTCAGGACATTGATCTCTGGCAGGTAATCGCTGAAAAAGGCGCAGTAGTTATCCCGTTTAATGGCATCCAGGTGCGGTTGCAACTCTTCCCGGGTAACCGGTTTGCCCCGGTATTTGGGCAGTGTTCGCGAGTTTTTGTAGTATTGGTCCACCAGCGTCTTCCTTCGTTCCGCTGGCAGGTGGGCCAGGTATATTCTTCCGGAAGCGGAGTTCAGGGGCGATAATTCGGCGCCCAAACGAACGTTAACCGAGATCGGCTGGCTTGAATCCAGCCACTTGATAATCAGTGGTCCGGTTCCGTTCCAGACCGTGACGGACACCGTTTTATCGGTTTTCTCATTAAGTCGGTCGACGGCTTCGTAGCTGAGCTGAATAGGATTGATGCGCCGGAGCGCGGAAATACCCAGGGTCAGGCTGGAGTTGCCCAGGGTGTACTGAGTCTGATTGACCTGATTGATGAACCCTTCCCGCAACAGGCTGACCAGATATTTGTGGGCACGGCTGGGGGAGAGGTCCAGAGCCCCGGACAGTTCCTTGAGGGTTGGTGGTTTGGGTGCTGCCGAAATGTAGTTGAGGATATGCAATCCGATCTCTAGCGAGCCGATTCCCTGCCGCTTCGGGCTTTCTTCTGCCATGGAGGTCGCCGTTATAAGGTTGCTGATGGTGCCGTTGGCTACGGGGTAACAGGGGCCATCGGCGTCGGTGGACACTGTATCCGTTTGACGCAAGGTTACCAGTTCCGGGTGCTCAAATATCCGGTTAATGAACATCCCTATCCGTTTTTTGTACATTTAAACACTGAGTGCGGTTTCGACTTTTTCGAGATTCTGGTCCAGCTCTTCGGAGCTGCCGTCGAAGAGAACTTTGCCTTTCACAATAACCACATGGCGGTCACAGAGTTTCTTCAGGGCCTTGATGTTCTTGTCCACGATCAGGGTCGAAATGCCCGATTCTCGGATGCTCGCAATGACATTCCAGATGTCCTTGCGGATAAGTGGCGCCAGGCCTTCTGTGGCTTCATCCAGGATCATCAGGCGTGGATTGGTCACCAGGGCACGACCGATCGCCAGCATCTGCTGTTCACCGCCAGAGAGCTCAGTGCCGAGATTGGACAGCCGTTCCTGCAGGCGTGGAAAGGTCGCCATAACCCGGTCAAACTCCCAGCCGGATTTGCCGTTGCTGTCGGGTCGTGCCGCCATCTGCAGGTGTTCCTTCACCGTCAGGTTGTGGAACATGCCCCGGCCTTCGGGAACATACGCGATATCGCGGCGCATGCGCTTCCAGGTTGGCAGCTTGCTGATGTCCTCGCCGTCGAAATAGACATGGCCACTGCGTGGCGGAACAATGCCCAGGATGGATTTCAGCGTGGTGGTTTTTCCCATCCCGTTACGGCCCATCAGGCTCATGGACTCACCCTTTTCAAGCCGGAACGACAAATCGTGGAGGATATGGCTGCGGCCATACAGGGTGTTGAGGTTCTTCACTTCCAGAAGACTGGTGTTCATGCGGCTTCCTCGTCGTCATCCTTGCCAAGATAAGCCTCTTTTACCCGAGGCTCATTGCGAACTTCATCCACGGTCCCGGTGATCAGGTGGGTGCCGTTATCCAGTACCGTGAGCTGGTCGGACAGCTCGAAAATGGCGTCCATATCGTGCTCGACCAGCACAATAGAGTAAGTCTTCTTGAGCTCGTTCAGCAGTTCAATGATGCGCAGGGACTCTTCATGGCCCATGCCGGCCATGGGCTCATCCAGCAGCAGGATGCAGGGGTCGGTTGCCAGCACCATGGCCAGTTCGAGCTGCCGCTGTTCACCGTAGGAAATCTCCGCCGCGATGGTGTTCATCCGGTCGGCCAGGCCCACCTGGTGAAGCGCTTTTTCCGCGGCGTCCCTGACCGGCTTGTTGGCATGGCGTGATGCAAACAGGTTGAAGCTGCCGGCAAAGCGCCGCTGGGTTGCCACCGCGCAGTTTTCAAGGCAGGTGACATCCGTGTAGATATTGGTTTTCTGGAAGCTGCGCCCGATACCACGGCGCACGAACTTCCAGGGTTTCATGCCCTCGATCCGTTCGCCCTGGTGCAAAATGCAGCCACTGGTGGGCTTCAGCGTGCCACAGAGCATGTTTAGCAAGGTGCTCTTGCCAGCCCCGTTGGGGCCGACCACCCCGTGCAGTTGCCGGTCGTGGAACTGCAGCGAAATATCGTCGAGCGCCTTGATGCCACCCCAGTGCTTGCTGAGGGATTCGGTTTCCAGAAGGATGTTGTTGGCCATCATCATTTCTCCAGCAGCTTTTCAAGATAACCGGCCAGGCCCTTGCGCAGCAGCAGGACCATCAGGATGATGGCGCCACCCATAAACAGCATCCAGTCTTCGCTCATGTGCTCGAACAAATACTGCAGACCTTCGTAGGTGATCGTGCCGAGAATGGCACCGTAGATCGTGCCCAGGCCACCGAGGATCGACATCACCAGCGCGGTACCGGACATTTCCCAGGTCATGAATTGCGGGTTCACGTAGCCGTATTGCAGGGCAAACAACAAACCTGCATAGGCCGCCAGGGTGCTGCCAATGATGTAACTGATCAGGCGGAAAGCGAAGATGTTGTAGCCCAGTGCCTCGGTGCGCTCCGGGTTCAGGCGGCTGGCTTCGATAATACGGCCGAAACGCGAACGCAGGATGATCTTTATGACCAGCAGGGTAATCAGCACGGCCAGCAACGCCAGGTAGTAGAAGTGCGTCGGGTTGTCCAGGTTCAGGAAGCTTAGCCCGAAGATGCTGGTTTCCGGCTTCATGAAAATGAACAAGCCATCGCCACCCCCGAACGCCAGCGAGTCAAAGAAGAAGTAGTAGGCCATCTGTGAAATCGCCAGGGTGATCATGATGAAGTAAATGCCAGAGGTGCGGAGCACCACTGCGCCGATCACCAGCGCGATCAGGGCGCTGATCCCCATGACATAGACCGCGTAGATCCAGAAGTTGACCGCTTCATACTCGGGAGTAATGATAACGAACAGGTAGCCGCCCAGTCCGTAGAAGAGTGCGTGTCCCAGTGTTACCAGGCCAACACGTCCCACCAGGAAATCCAGCGACATCACGAAGACGGCCAGGATCAGAATAGTGGTGATTTTCCCCACGAAGAAGGAATTGTCTTCCAGGAAAAGGGGAATACAGAGGGCAATCAGGAAGAAGATCGCCAGGAAAATGCGTTCAGTGCGCTTTTCAAAAATCATGTTCGGCTCCGCTTACTTGGCGAACAGGCCCTGGGGTTTCACCAGCAGCACCAGGATCATAAAGATGTAGATAATCATGTTGGACATGGTGGGCATCAGTACCGCCGCAAAGGTGCTGACAATCCCGACCAGCAGGGCACCCACGAAGGCACCCTTGATCGAGCCCATGCCACCGATGACCACCACCACGAAACAGGTAATCAGCACACTTTCCCCCATGCCCGGAACAATGGAGCGCATGGGCGCGGCGATAATGCCGGAAATGGCGGCCAGCATTACACCAATGGCGAACACGATGGTGTAGAGGCTTTTGATATTGACGCCCAGGGCTTCCACCATTTCCCGATTGGATTCACCAGCGCGGATCAGCATGCCCAGGCGGGTTTTGCTCACCACAAAATACAGCGCCGCGGCAATGGCAATACAGATCAGGGCCGCGAAGATGCGATACACCGGGTAACTGGAGTTGTCTGTAAATGGCACAGAACCGCTCAGCGCCTCTGGAACCGCGACACCGTAGGGATCGTTGCCCCAGAGTATGCTTTGCAGGGAATTGAATACGAAGATCATGCCGATGGTCAGCAGCACCTGATCCAGGTGGTTGCGGTTATAGAGCCGCTGTATCAACACCCGCTCTATGAGTATGCCCAGTCCAAGAGCGACTACGGCCGAGAGAATGGCGGCTGCGGTAAAGCTGCCGGTGATGGCAACGAAGTACCACGCCAGATACGCACCCACCATATACATGGAACCGTGGGCCAGGTTGAGAATGCCCATGACGCCAAATACCAGAGTCAGGCCGGAGGCGATCAGAAACAGCAGCAACCCATACTGGAGACCATTTATAAGTTGCACAAAAAAAAGTTCGGTAGACATAGTGGTACCCAACGGTTTTACGGATAAGTCAGTTCAGAGGCAGGTAGGCAGCTTCGGGGGCGCCCCCGGCGGTTGCCGGGAGCTAACGGAACCGGTGCTCAGAGCTTGCAGCCGCGAGCCGGATCTTCAAGCGCTTCAGCAGCCACGCTCTGCACCATGTTCACGCCATCTTTCACTTCCCGCAGATAGATGTTCTGGATCGGGTTGTGAGCCTTGGAGAAGGTGAATTCCCCCCTTGGGCTGTCGATGGTCAGTTTCTCCATGGTGCTGATCACGGCCTGTTTGTCCGAAATATCACCCTTGAGCTGGTTGATGGTGCTGGCAATAGCCTGTCCGGCGTCGTATCCCTGGACGGCATAGATATCCGGGTAGTGACCGTATTCGGTATTGAAGGCTTCACGGAATTCCCGGTTCTTGGGAACATCAAGCTCTTCGGCGTAGTGCAAGCCAGTTACCACACCCTCGGCAGCCTCGCCCTGAGCCTGCAGCGTGCCCTCGGTGAGAAAGCCGGAACCCAGCAGCGGGATCTTGCCGCGCAGGCCCATGGCGTCGTAATCCTTCACAAACTTGATTGCACCGCCACCGGCGAAAAAGGTGAACACGGCGTCCGGATTCTGGTCTGCGATGTCACTGACGTGAGACTGGAAATTGGTCGACGGGAAGGGCAGCAACACTTCCTCGACAATCTCGCCGCCCCCGGCGGTAAACGACTCTTTGAAGGCATCCAGACTCTCGCGACCCATGCCATAGTTCCAGCTGATGGCATAAACCTTTTTATAGCCCTTCTCCAATGCCACCTTGCCCATGGGGTAAGAAGGCTGCCAGGACGAGAACGACGTGCGGAATATATTGGGAGAACACAGGGGGCCGGTTGCCGCAGCGGAACCTGCGTTCGGGACAATCATGATGGTGTCCTTGCCGCGCAGCATCTTGATCATGCCCATGGCAACACCGGAATGAACCGGGCCGACTACGAAGTCTGCTTCGTGCTGATTGAGCATCGAGGAGGCCAGCTCCGGCGCACGGGACGGTTTGGCTTCGGTGTCCAGCTCGATGAATTCCACCGGAGAGCCGTGCAGCTCGGAGGCATTTTCCTTCAATGCCAGCTTCAGGCCATCGCGACCGGCTTCACCGAGTTGTGCGTAAATGCCGCTGAAAGGCAGCATGATGCCAATTTTTACCGGGTCACCGGCGGCCGCCAGGGCGGAGGTAGAGAGCCCGGCGGTAAGGGTGGTTGCCAGTACAGCACTGGCAAGAATCTTGATCCTGCTCATTTCAACACCTCAGATTGTTGTTGTGGGTTCTGTCATTAGAGGCCTGAAGGCACTTTGGAAATATCCGTTTTCTGCACAGGGGTGTCCGGTGATTGCAGATGAATTATCCTGGTGTTTAAATTCAGATGGTTGGGAGATAAAAAAACCAAAAGGCTGTGAAAGCCCTTTGAGCGGATAAAAATCGTCCCGGAGACCCTGATCCGCCAAGCGCAGGTCGTTTTACCTCCCCCACGCTCTGTACCGTTATTCAAACTGATCCCAGTACGGGGGATCGCCAAAATAACCTCCCATAAAGTCGATAAAACTACGGACCTTACTCGCCAATAACTGCCGGTGTGCGTAAACCGCATACAGTGCCATGGGCTCTGCTTCATGGTCTGGCAGAACGACTTGCAGCTTTCCCTGCTGGATGGCAGAGCCAGAAATAAACGTAGGCTGCAGGGCGATACCTGCACCGGCTATGGCCGCTGCCACGAGCACATCACCGTTGTTGCTGACCATCTCCCTGTTTTTGTCACGGTCCGTGTTTTGCAGCCATCGGTACACTGTATGGCTGGCGTCCAACTCCATGTAGCTATAGCGCAGGTAACGATGGTCCCTGAGATCTTCCGGTCGTTCGGGTGTGCCGTGTTGTTTCAGATAGTCTGGTGAGGCGCACAGTACCAGTCTTACCGGCGCAATCCGTTTGGCAATGAGTGACGAGCTTTTCAGATGGCCGATCCTCAGGGCTATATCGAACCCCTCCTCCACAATGTCGACTTTGCGGTCGTTCAGTTGCAGATCGATCCCCACGGCGGGATGGACTTTCTGAAATTCGCTCAGCAGTGGCGCCATGTGATGAATGGCAAAGGATACCGGAGCACTGATTCTCAAAACGCCCCGGGCCTGGCCTTGCAGGTCACCTAACTGGTTCTCCATGTTGTCGATATCGTTAAGTACCTGCTGGGCAAGGTGCTGATAGCGAGTGCCTGCCTCCGTCAGATGGATTTTGCGAGTGGTGCGGTTGAGCAAACGGACGCCAAGATGTTGTTCAAGTTGGGAAACGTACTTGCTGACCAACTGTGGAGACATTTCCAGCCGGTCTGCAGCGCGGGTAAAGCTGCCTTCGTTCACCACAGTGACGAAGGCGTGCATGGCATCGATCCGGTCCATGGGACTGTCCTTTTGGCCGCGGGCTTTTCAAATTATCAACGTGGTGTTGGTAATTAAGCAACGCTAGCCATCTTAGTCCTTATAAAAAGTGATAGTACAGTGAACACATGATCTGAAGCGGGGCTTCAGGAAACATCAACCGAGAAAGGTTCAAGGTGATCATTATGAACTCAAAATTTGCACAGACGTTGTTCAACTCCGGCGGCGGTTATGCGGCGCTTATTCTACGGGTACCGGTCGGGCTGATCCTGGCAGCCCACGGTGCACAGAAACTCTTTGGCTGGTTCGGTGGCTATGGTTTGGAAGGGACCGGGCAGTGGCTGGCCAGCATCGGCCTGGAGCCGGGCTACCTGATGGCTCTGCTGGCCGGCGGTGCCGAATTCTTTGGCGGTCTGGCGCTGGTACTGGGCCTGCTGACACGACCGGCCGCCCTGGTTGCGGCCTTTGCAATGCTGGTGGCCATATTCTCCGTTCATATCGGTAACGGTCTGTTCATGGCCAACAACGGTTACGAGTATGCCCTGACCCTGTTTGTGGTCTCGCTGGCCCTCGCTGTACAGGGCGCTGGACGGTTTGCAGTGGACAACGTAGTGCTTGGTCGACTTGGTGGCGCCGGGAACCAGCAGCGCGCTAACGCGTAAATGTCTTTGGAATGAACGCATCCGTCTATTAGCGTTGACACTGGCGCTCCCGATGAGTGGGAGCGCCTCTTTAGCAGGAGAATGGATCATGTTGGTCAACGGTGAGTGGAAAGATAACTGGCAGCCGGTACAGGCGAAAGATGACGAGGGGCGCTTTATCCGCCAGACCTCGTCGTTTCGGAACTGGATTACGCCGGATGGCGCCCCTGGCCCGACCGGGTCTGGGGGATTCAAGGCGGAGACCGGGCGTTACCATCTCTATGTTGCGTATATCTGTCCCTGGGCCTCGCGGGCGCTGATGGCTCGCGAACTGAAAGGGTTGCAGGACGTCATCGGTGTCACGGTTGTCAATCCGCGGCTGACCGATCAGGGCTGGCAATTCGGAGGTTACCCGGGTGCCGATGAGGATGTGCTCAATGGTGCGCGCTACATGTATGAGCTGTACACCCAGGCTGATCCGGCGGTCTCCGGGCGTGCCACCGTACCGGTACTGTGGGACAAGCAGACCGGAACCATTGTCAACAATGAGTCCGCCGATATTCTCCGGATGCTCAATAGTGCTTTTTCAGGGATAGTGAATCAGGGCCCGGATCTTTACCCGGAGGACTTTGCCGCCGATATTGATGCCCTGAACGCCTACCTTTACACGGATCTGAACAACGGCGTGTATCAGGCTGGGTTCGCCTCCAGCCAGGAAGCCTATGAAGAGGCCTATGGCAAGGTGTTTGCCGCATTGGACGAAATGGAGACCCGGTTGGCGGACGGACGTACCTACCTGTTTGGTGACCGACTGACGGAAACCGACGTGCGCCTGTTCGTCACCCTGGTGCGTTTTGATGCCGCTTACCATGGGCTGTTCAAATGTAACCGTAATACCCTGCAGGCCATGCCGAGCCTACACACTTACATGCAACGGATTCTGGCGCTGGAGGGTATTGCAAACACTGTGAGCCTGGACCATATCAAGGCGGGCTATTACTCCATCAAGGCCTTGAACCCTACCGGGATTGTGCCGGCTGGGCCTTCCAGTAATCCGGACCCGCTAGGAGATTGACCATGGCGCATATGCCCACCCTTTTCATATCCCATGGCTCGCCGATGCTGGCGATTCAGGAGAGCCCTGCCCATCGGTTTTTGTTGGGGCTGGGAAAGGCCTTGCCAAAGCCGACAGCGATCCTGGTGGCGTCTGCCCATTGGGAATCTGTGGGCGGGCCAGCACTGTCCCTGACGCCCGATCCTGAAACAATTCATGATTTCGGTGGGTTTCCACGCGCCTTATCTGAGATTCAGTATGGCGCGCCAGGTGCACCCGAAACAGCTGCTCGTGCCACGGATTTTCTGCAACGGGAAGGCCTCACTGTCAAGACCAACGCCACCCGCGGGTTGGATCATGGCGCATGGGTGCCCTTGAGCCTGATGTACCCACAGGCTGACATTCCGGTTGCACAAATTTCTGTGGTGCGAGGCGCGACGCCAGAGGAACATTTGAGGATTGGGCGAGCATTAAGCCAACTTCGTGAGGACGGCGTGCTGGTGATGGGTTCCGGATCGCTTACGCACAATCTGTACGAACTCCGTGGTCACGACATCAATGCCCCCGTGCCGCCCTGGGTGACCGACTTCGCCACGTGGATGAACGAGCGACTGGAACGGAATGACTCGGAATCACTGGTCAATTTCTACGAAAACGCACCCTTCGCCAAACGCAACCATCCCTCCGGGGAGCATATATCCCCGCTGTTCGTGGCCATGGGTGCGGCGGGTGAAGCTCCAACGATCAAGCACTTGCACGGCAGTTATGAATATGGGGTGCTGGCTATGGATATTTACGGGTTCGAATAAAATGCATGGCGTCGTTTGCGATAATTTGTCACGGACAGGAGATCAACTCCTTTACAACGGGGGATGGTGACAAGCTTTCCTATTGGGAGACAGGCAAAGGGGAACCGCTGATCTCAAGGATTTTTTAGAACGCTTGGCATCTGGCAACTGCTTTAGGGATACTGTCTGCATCAAAGGGCTGGTGAGTACAGGATAATTTAAATAGCAATTTTTGGTTACAGGCGATGGTGAAATATAAGGTCTGGCGATTGACGAAAACGGTTTACCCCACTTGACCCCGGTATGTCCGGGAGCGCCTGGTTCCACTGGAAATGCGCCCCCGAGCAAAAAGCGAGCAATTGGTCATTGCGAAGCAGATGATCCGCAACGCTGAAAATTCACTCTGATTCAGGAGTCCGGTATGCCTGGTCCGTTAACAGGAATTCGAGTGCTTGATTTGTCTCGCGTCATGGCTGGGCCCTGGTCCACCCAGATAATGGCTGATCTGGGCGCTGAAGTGATTAAAGTCGAGCGACCTCAGTTGGGGGACGACACTCGTCATTGGGGGCCGCCCTGGCTGAAAGACCGGGAAGGTAATCCAACCACTCAATCAGCGTACTACCTCTCGGCGAATCGCGGAAAATACTCGGTTACCGTGGATATCGGCACGCCTGAGGGACAGGCTCTGGTCCGTGAAATGGCGGTACAGTGCGATGTTCTGGTCGAAAATTTCAAGACCGGAGGGTTGGCGAAGAAAGGCCTGGGTTATGCGGATCTCTCTGCGTTAAATCCGGGGCTTGTCTATTGTTCGATAACCGGGTTTGGGCAAACCGGCCCCATGGCAGATAACGCGGGATACGACTATCTGATTCAGGCGCAGTCCGGGCTGATGAGCATTACCGGCGTGGCTGATGGACAGCCAGGTGCCGGGCCTCAGCGTGTCGGTTTGGCGGTCGCTGATTTGACCACAGGGATGAACGCGACCATCGCAATTCTCGCTGCAATTCATCACCGTTCGAAAACGGGTGAGGGTCAACATATCGATATGGCTTTGCTGGATGTTCAGGTTAGCTGGCTGGCTAATCAGGCACTGAATTACTTTTGCAGTGGCTCGGTTCCGAGCCGAACCGGTGAGTATCACCCGAATCTTGCCCCCTATCAGCCGTTTCCAACCAAGGACGGGGAGGTCATCATTGCTGTTGGCAATGATGCTCAATTCCAGCGGTTATGCGGGATTATGGGATGCAAGGAACTGTCAGAGGACCCCCGTTTCGTCACTAACCCGCAACGAGTTGGTCACCGGCAAGAGCTGGTCGGCAAACTGTGTGAATACACACGCATGAGAACCAGTCGGGAGTGGATGGACTGTCTGGCAACCGTGCACGTGCCCTGTGGTCCCATCCAGAACATTGCCGAAGTGTTTGAGGATCCACAGGTCAAGGCCCGGAACATGAAGCTTGAATTGGAGCATCCGCTTTTGGGTAAGGTCCCGGGAGTCGCAAATCCGATCAAGTTCTCGAAAACCAGGCAGGACTACGAAAAAGCACCGCCTCTGTTGGGTGAGGACACCGTCACCACTCTGCAGAGAGTGCTCGGCAAATCCACCGACGAAATCCGGGATTTACAGGCCCGAGGTGTCATTTGACTCCTCGATGGCTACCGGCACCATCTGAACAGTCTGCAGCTTTAAGGCATATCTACTTTGCGGAGCGCCAGGCACCCAAGGTATCGGGAATGGGCTAATCTGTTGTTCCCCGCCCTATCCAGAGGGTAGGTATTATTGATGCTGGTACTTCTTCACGAATTGTGACAGTGGCCAGGCAGGGTAAATACCAGACCCGGAGGCACCGGGCCTGGCTCAGGACTGGGGTTCAGGCCAGGTTGTCAATCAACAGCTGGCTGAACGTCCCCGGGCATTCCACCGAGGGAACGTGGCCGATTTGCGCCAGAATGACCGGATCCGGGGCGCCACTGCATTGGGCCAGTGCTTTCAGCGTGTCCGGCGGTGTGGCAACGTCGTCGGAGCCACCAACCAAGTGGAGAGGTACGCGGTGTTCGCCGAGTTGCTCCCGGAAGTCCACGCGCCCCAACATTTCACACAGCAGGGCGTAACTGCGGTCATCACCACGCCCCATGATCACGCGCCATCCCTGCACCAGGGCCGGCTGCTGATTGCAGGCGGCAGGGCCGAACCAGCGCGGCACGATATCCACCGCCATGGCACCCAGACCGAGCTCCAGTACGTTGGCCGAGCGGGTATCCCAGGCTTCTGGCGTGCCAATAACCGCACCGGTATTGGTGAGCGTGGCCGAGAGCAACCTGTCGGAATGCTGGCTGATGAGTTGCTGGCCAATCACGCCGCCAATCGACGTGCCGACAAAATGGCAAGTCTCCGCATCCGCAACCGCTGCAAGCGCAAGCGCTTCCTGGGCCAGGTCTTCCGGTGTGATTTCGTCGGACTGGTCCGGCCAGGCAGCGCTGGCACCATGCCCTGGCAGATCCCAGGTCAGTATCCGGAATTTGCCCAGCAGTGCCGGGATCATGTCGTCCCACACGCCCTGGGTCATACCCAGGGGATGCGCCAAAACCAGCAGCGGTTTGGTGGGATCACCCAGCAGGCGGTAACAGATGGTGCGGCCGTTGTGTTTCAGAAACGCCATGCTCTCTCCTTAGTCTCAGACCCGTTCGATGAGTGTAGCAATACCCTGGCCGACACCCACGCACATGGTGCAAAGGGCGTAACGGCCTCCGGTGCGCTGGAGTTGGTGGGCTGCTGTCAGTAACAACCGGGCGCCAGACATGCCCAGAGGGTGACCCAGGGCGATGGCGCCACCGTTCGGATTCACGCGGGGATCATCATCAGCAATGCCCAGCTCGCGCAACACGGCCAGCCCCTGGGCGGCAAAGGCTTCGTTGAGTTCGATCACGTCAATGTCGTCAATGCTGACGCCTTGCTTCTCCAGCAGTTTGCGAACGGCGGGTACCGGGCCAATGCCCATCACGCGCGGCTCTACACCGGCGGTAGCCATACCCAGAATGCGGGCCATGGGCTTCAGACCGTGGGTTTTAACGGCGCTCTCACTGGCGACCAGCATCGCAGCGGCGCCGTCGTTTACGCCGGAGGCATTGCCGGCGGTGACGCTGCCACCGTCCCGGAACGGCGTCGGCAAAGCAGCGAGCTTACCCAGGGTGCTTTCACGGGGATGCTCGTCGGTATCGAATACCAGCGGATCCTGCTTCCGGCGTGCGATGGACACCGGCACGATCTCTTCGGCGAAGATGCCTGCCTGTTGTGCCCGGGCGGTTTTTTCCTGAGAGCGGAAGGCAAACAGATCCTGATCTTCCCGCGACACCTTATATTGTTCGGCCACATTTTCTGCCGTTTCCGGCATCGCATCGATGCCGTACTGCTTTTTCATCAGCGGGTTCACGAGACGCCAGCCGATGGTGGTGTCTTCAATCTTCTGGCCCCGGGAGAAGGCAGAGTCAGCCTTGCCCATGACATAGGGTGCGCGGGACATGGATTCCACACCTCCAGCCAGCACCAGGTCCATCTCACCGGCACGAATGGCACGAAACGCGGTGCCCACGGCATCCATACCGGAACCGCACAGGCGGTTGAGGGTGGTGCCGGGTACGGAGGTGGGCAAACCGGCCAGCAGCGCAGACATGCGGGCCACGTTGCGGTTGTCCTCACCGGCCTGGTTGGCGCAGCCCATCATGACTTCGTCGATGGCGGCGGGGTTCAGGTCCGGAGCTTGCTCCAGCACCGCCTTGAAGATATGGGCCGCCAGGTCGTCGGGTCGAACGCCGGACAGAGTGCCGCCGAAGCGGCCAATGGCGGAACGGCGGGGATGGCAGAGATAAACGTTAGTCATGATAGTCCTCACTTTTGGCCTGAATGATGAGTGTTGGTGCGCGCTTTCAGGTCCCGCAAGACCGCCAGCTCTTTGGTGCTCGGCTCGGGCGTGGTTTGCAACTGATCCGCAAACCGGATCTCCCAACCGGTGGCCTCGATCACCTCTGCCCGGGTGACGTTCGGGTGCAGGGAGGTGACCACCAGTTCTTTGGTGTCCGGGTCGGGCTTGAGAATGCACAGATCGGTAATCACCACGGTGGGGCCACGGCCTATATGGGGGACGTTGTCCCGGGCCTTGCCGTCACGGCCAAAGCCGACGGTGGTCACAAAGTCCACATCCTTAACAAAGGTGCGTTTGGAATGCTTGACGGTGATAAACACTTCCTTTGCACTGGTGGCTATCTCCGGCGCGCCACCACCGCCGGGCAGGCGGACTTTGGGCTCGCGATAATCACCAATCAAAGTGGTATTCAGGTTGGCGTAGCGATCAATCTGGGCGGTACCCAGGAAGCCGACGCTGACGTGGCCACCCTGCAGCCAGTAACGGAACATTTCCGGTACCGACACAGTTGTGAGGGCAGACTCGCACAACTCGCCGTCACCGATGGACAGCGGCAGAACGTCCGGCTTGGTTTGCAGGGTGCCGGACTCGTAAATCAGGGTGACATCCGGCGCGTGGGTCAGACGCGCCAGATTGGCGGCCTCACTGGGCAGGCCGATGCCAACGAAGCAGGTCATGTCATTGGTCAGTGCGCGGGCGGCAGTGACGCTCATCATTTCCGAAGAGGTAAATTCAAGGCTCATCACGCAGCTCCTTTTTCAAATACGTTTTCTTTCAGCCAGGCCTGGAAGGTCTCCCGGTCGCGGGCGATGTTATCCCACTCTTTATAGAAGGCATTGTCCCGGTCGTAATAACCCAGGGCGTAGGACGGGCTGGCGCCTTTTGGTGCCTCGGCAATGGCGGTGATGGCCCAGGACGGCAGCACGCAGGCGTTCACGCTCGCACCCAGATCATCCACGATTTCTTCGACGGTGACGATGCTGCGCTTGGCGGCCAGCACCACTTCCTTCTGGATGCCGACAATGCCCTCAATCAGCACGTTGCCGTTACGGTCGGCGCGCTGGGCATGAATCACAGCCACATCCGGGCGAATCGATGGCACGGCGGCCAGGCGCTCACCGGTGAACGGGCACTCAATGAACTTGATCTGGTCGTTGACCTTGGGCAGATCACTTCCGATATAGCCGCGAAAAATTGCCAGTGGTAAGCCTGCAGCACCGGCTTCATAGGCGTTGGCCATGGCCGCGTGACTGTGTTCGAGGATGTCCAGCTTGTTCGGCCAGCCCTTCTCAACGGCATCCCGCAGGCGGTGCAGCGAACCCACGCCGGGGTTGCCGCCCCAGGAGAAAATCAGCTTTTTGGCGCAGCCGGCGCCGATCATCTGGTCGTAGATCAGATCCGGCGTCATGCGGATCAAGGTCAGGTCACGCTTTTCCTGGCGGATGATTTCATGGCCTGCGGCGAACGGAATCAGATGCGTAAAACCTTCCATGCAGACCGTGTCGCCGTTATTGATGTGGCGACTCACGGCCTCTTTGAGTGAGAGGAATTCAGCCATCACAGTGTCTCCATTGAGGTGATTGTTGAAAAGTTCGATATACGAACATAAGTTTTATATGCGAACATAATGACTCGAAGGTTTTGCCGCCGTCAAGTACAAATTTTCACCAGTTGCCAAAAAATGCACGGATGTTCGGAGACCGAACGAGCTGATACCATGCGCCGAAACAGTTTTATGATGAGGAAGGAGCAGGCATGGACGATCAGATTCTCAAACCGGGCGACCGGGACTATGTAGGCGCCTTGGCCTCGGGGCTGGAGGTGTTGCAAGCTTTCGATGCCGAGCATCCCCGCATGACCCTGAGCGAAGTGGCGGCCTGTACCGGGATGGACCGGGCCAAGGCGAGGCGTTTCCTGCTCACCCTTCATTCGCTGGGCTTCGTGAAACGAAGCGGCCGGCAGTTCGAGCTCACGCCCCGGGTATTGCAGCTCGGCTATGCCTACCAGGCCTCGAACCGGTACCGGGCAGTCATTCAGCAATACCTGGAAGATATCACCGCCGAGTTGGGAGAGTCGTCCTCGCTGGCGGTGCTGGACGGTGATGACGTGGTTTACGTGGTGCGCTCCTCGGCGCGGCATCGGTTGATGGCCATCACATTATCGGTGGGCACCCGCCTGCCGGCAGCCTATACCTCCATGGGGCGGGTGCTGCTGGCGCAGTTGCCGGAAGCCGAGCTGGAAGCCTTCCTTGCCCGGGCGAAACTTGAGGCTTTTACGGCCTCCTCTGTGACCAATCCGGATGTGTTGAGAGACGAAATTCTCAAAGTCCGAGAGCTGGGCTATTCCATTGTGGATCAGGAGCTGGATTCGGGATTGCGTTCGGTCGCGGTGCCGGTGTTTGCCGGCAACGGAGAATTACTGGGGGCGATCAACATCAGCACCAATGCCGCGCGCGTGGATATGGAGACGCTGACGGGCGTGTACCTCCCCCGATTGCAGACAGCGGCTGAAGCGGTGCGTCGGACCACGCGATGAGGTTTCCATGGTCGGAGGAAGGAAATCCGATCCGGCTACGTGCTATGGATATCGCCCGGTCAACCGGTTCTCCACCAGCTCATCCAGAATGGTATTCGCCAGCCGCATCACCGCGTTTGGATTTTCTCCCCGCCGCCGGGAGGCGATGACCGGCGTGCTGATGTTGTCATCTTCCAGTGGCATGTAATCCACACCTTCGCGGTGAAGCTTGCGGACCTGCTCTGGCACCAGGGTGAAGCCCATGTCCGAGGCCACCAGCGACAGCGCAGTCTGTACGTCGTTCACCTGCTGGATGACATTGACCTTTAAGCCCCGGCGGTGGAACAGGCCCAGGGTGATGTCTGCAAAATTCGGCCCCGGCCCGGATGGAAATGTCACCATGGGGCAGCCAGCCAGCTCCGTCATGGATGGTGGCTGGCGGGTGAGCGGGTGCCCGGCGGGCAGGGCGGCAATCAGCGGTTCATCAAACAGCAGTTTCTGTTCAACATCCGGGTCTTCGATTCGCACCCGGCCAAAGCCAATGTCGATTTTGCCATTTTTCAGGGCGTCCACCTGCTCACGGGTTTTCAGTTCATGGAGGATGATTTCCAGGTTTTTGTTGCGGCGCAGGCGCCGGACCATCAGCGGTAGCTGGCCATAGAACACAGACGGCACAAAACCGATAGAGAAAACGGTTTTGCGATGCTGGGCAATACGGCGCGTGTCCTCCACGGTGGCCTCGACCTTGTGCAGGATCTGGCGTGCCTGCTCCAGAAAATATTCCCCCCCAGGCGTCAACTCCAACCCCCTGGGTTTTCGCAAAAACAGTTGGACGTGCAGTTCCTCCTCCAGCTGTTTGATGGCGCGGGTCAGGGGAGGCTGGGCGATAAACAGCTTTTCTGCCGCCCGGGTCAGGTTCAGCTGTTCTGCCACTGCCACGAAGTACCGCAAGTGTCTCAGCTCCATCCATACCTCCAGGGTATCGGTTAGTACTTAATCAATATTGGTTCATGTCCGTGAAACTTCGTACTGTTCGAATCACAGACATTTTAACTTGCGATTCGGAGAGCCCATGTCCGCAACCATTCAGTCCATCGAAGCCATTCTGGTCGACATCCCGACCATCCGGCCACACAAGTTGTCGATGACAACCATGGGGGTTCAGGCCATGGTGATTGTGCGCCTGAGGGATTCCGATGGGGTCGAGGGTCTGGGTGAAGCCACCACCATCGGCGGCCTGGCCTATGGCCCGGAAAGTCCAGAAAGCGTGAAACTTACCATAGACACCTATTTCAAGCCGCAACTGATTGGGCAGCGCTCGGACAACAGCAATACCCTGAGGGTAATGTTAAACCGCTCAACCCGCGGCAACAACCTGGCCAAGTCCGCCATTGAAACCGCGTTGCTGGATCTTCAGGGCAAGCGGCTGAACTGTCCGGTATCCGACCTGTTTGGTGGCGCGGTGCACCAGCATATTCCGGTGCTCTGGACCCTGGCCAGCGGCGATACCGCCCAGGATATCGCGGAAGCCCTCGGTCTGATCGAAACCGGTCGCCACTGTGATTTCAAACTCAAGATCGGCTCTCGTGGGTTGATGGACGACGTTCGCCATGTGGCCGCCATCAAGGATGCCGTGGGTGAAGCCGCCAGCGTACGCGTTGATGTCAATCAGGCGTGGGACGAAGCCACTGCCGCCAGGGGCATGGCTGAATTGCAGGCTGCCGGTATTGATCTGGTGGAGCAGCCCACACCAATGAAGGACTACGCCGCGCTGGTGCGCCTGTCCCGGAAGTTTCATCTGCCCATACTCGCCGATGAGGCGGTAGCCGATGCCAGCGATATATACAACCTGGCGGCCGCCGGCTTCTCGGGCGCCGTTGCCCTCAAGATCGCCAAGGCTGGCGGCCCGGCCCGGGCCCTGGAACAGGCTGCGGTTGCCCGGGCTGCCGGTATCGGCCTGTACGGCGGCACGCTGCTGGAAGGCACGATCGGCACCGTTGCTGCTCTCCACGCCTGGTCGACCCTGGAAACCCTGAGCTGGGGCACCGAGATGTTCGGCCCGTTACTGATGAAGGACGACATAGTGGTCAAACCACTGAGCTTCCATGACAACGGCGTGGACCTGCCGCAAGGCCCTGGTCTTGGCGTCGAGATTGATGAAGACAAGCTCGCGTTCTATCGCAGAAACGCTTGATGGGCCGGAAATTAACCGGCTGCAAAGATCACCAAACGGAGGAAAGCAGATGCTGTTCAAAGTCGAGATGAAGGTAAACATCCCCCACGACATGCCCGCCGACGTCGTTGCGGACATCAAGACCCGGGAAAAAGCCTACGCCCGGGACCTGCAACAACAGGGCAAGTGGCGCCACCTTTGGCGGGTGGCGGGCAGCTACGCCAATGTCAGCATTTTTGATGTCGAGGACAACGCCGAATTACAGGACCTGATCAGCAATCTTCCGCTGTTCCCTTATATGGACATCACCGTTGCACCCCTGTGCTGTCATCCATCCTCAATTCGTGAGGACGATAGCTGAGCAGGACCCGTTACACGATACCGGCCCGGCCAATGGCCAAAGGGCTGAACCTATGATGTTGCCAATTGATGGGATGTCTTGAGCAACAACAACAAAAGACCGAGGAGACCAACAATGACCGTAAAAACCATGCAATCCGCTGATGTGAAGGAACTGCTGGAGAAAGTGGCCGGCTTCAACAAGGACGGTGGCAACGAACGGGTGAAGAAAATCGTTCACCGTGTCATGCACGATATCTTCCAGATCGTGGAAGATTTCGATGTCACGCCCGAAGAGTTCTGGAGCGCTGTCTACTACGTCGGTGAACTGGGTGCCAATGGCGAGGCAGCTCTGTTGGCGCCGGGCCTGGGTATGGACCGCTATCTGGACATTCGCCAGGACGCGGAAGATGAGCAGGCTGGCCTGGCCGGGGGTACACCGCGCACTATCGAAGGTCCGCTGTACGTTGCGGGTGCGCCGGTAAGCGAAAGCTTTGCCCGTATGGACGACGGCTCCGACCAGGCCGCCGAAGTCATCCTGATCAAGGGCCAGATCACCGACGAAAGCGGCGCGCCGCTGGCCAACGCCATCGTGGATATCTGGCACGCTGACACCAAGGGCGCCTACTCCTACTTTGACCAGTCCCAAAGTGAATACAACCTGCGCCGTCGCATCAAGACCGATGCCGAAGGCCGCTATGCCGCCCAGAGCATCATGCCCTCCGGTTACGGTTGCCCGCCAGAAGGTTCCACCCAGCAGTTGCTGAACCACCTGGGTCGCCACGGCCAGCGTCCGGCGCACATTCATTACTTTGTGTCGAAGCCGGGTTACAAGCACCTGACCACCCAGATCAACATTGCCGGGGATGAGTACACCTACGACGATTTCGCCTTTGCAACCCGTGAAGAGCTGGTGGTGGACGCCAACCGCGTTGAGCAGTCCGGGACCGGCGCGAAGCATGGCGTGAGTGGTCCGATTACCGAGGTTGAATTCAACGTCACCCTGGTGACCACGGACAAGCCGGAACTCCAGGAACGCCATGCGCGTCAGCGCGCCCTGGAAACAGACGCTGCGTAAGTGCCACCCAAGAACAAGACGGAGTGAACCACATGAACAGCAAACTCGAAAAGCTCGCAGACAAGGTACGCAACGCGGTAATCGCCGACCCGAACACCGGCCGTTATCAGTGCGATCGTGGTGTCTTCACCGACCAGGATCTGTTCGACCTGGAAATGAAGTACATCTTTGAAGGCAACTGGGTTTACCTGGCCCATGAGAGCCAGATCCCGGAGCCGGGTGACTACTTCACGGTAACCGTGGGTCGCCAGCCGGTGGTCATCACCCGCACCAAGGAAGGTGGCCCCCAGGCCATTCTGAACACCTGTTCCCACCGTGGCGCCACCCTGTGTCGCAAGAAGCGTGGTAACAAGACCTCCTTTACCTGCCCGTTCCATGGCTGGACCTTCCGTAACGACGGTCAGCTGCTGAAGGCGAAGGACCAGAAGAAAGGCGGTTATCCGGAGCAGTTCAATACCGACGGCTCCCACAACCTGAAGCACATGGCCAAGTTCGAAAACTACCGTGGTTTTCTCTTCGGCAGCCTGAACGCTGATGTCCCGCCTTTGGACGAGCATCTGGGTGAAACCACCAAGATCATCGACAACATCGTCGATCAGTCGGAAGACGGCCTGGAGATCCTGCGGGGCAGCTCGACCTACACCTACGAAGGTAACTGGAAGCTGACCGCTGAAAATGGCGCAGACGGTTATCACGTCGGTACCGTGCACTGGAACTACCTGTCCACCATGGGTCAGCGCAACTACGACAAGGGCGGCACCGAAGCGGTTGACGCCAAGAGCTGGTCAGCCGAGGGCGGTTTCTATTCCTTCGAGAACGGTCACATGATGCTGTGGACCCGCCTGCTGAATCCGGAAGTACGTCCGATCTTCAGCCAGCTGGAGCGGCTGAAAGAGACTTACGGCGAGGCTCGTGCGGACTCCATCGTCCGCACCACCAAGAACCTGTGCCTGTACCCCAACGTTTACCTGATGGATCAGTTCTCGACACAGATCCGCGTGACCCGGCCCATTGACGTCAACAAGACCGAAGTGACTATCTATGCTTTCGGTCCGAAGAACGAGCCGGCGGAACTGCGCACCAAGCGTATCCGTCAGTACGAGGATTTCTTTAACGTGACCGGCATGGGCACGCCGGATGATCTGGAAGAATTCCGCGCCTGCCAGAACGGCTACGAAGCCCGTGATATGCGCTGGAACGACATGAGCCGTGGTGCGACGCACTGGATTGACGGCCCGGACGAGCACGCCAAGCAGATCGATATGAAGCCGATCATGAGCGGCGCAAGACCGGACGACGAAGGTCTGTACGTGAACCATCACAAACACTGGCAGGTTGAGATGACCCGTGCCATAGCAACCGAGCAGGCCCGTTTCATCCCCCTGGCTTCGAGTTCAACAGCGTCAGAGGAGGCGTCCGCATGAGCCTGAGTTATCACGACATCGAGCAATTCATCATTCGCGAAGCCCGCTTCCTGGATGACCGAGAGTGGGACAACTGGTTGGCGTGCTATCACGAGGACGTTACCTACTGGATGCCAGCCTGGGATGACGACGATGAGCTGACCGAGGATCCGCAAAGCGAGATCTCGCTCATCTACTATCCCAACAAGGATGGCCTGGAAGACCGGATTTACCGGATCAAGACCGAGCGTTCCGGTGCGAGCTCCATGCCGGAGCCCCGCACCACGCACTTCACCAGCAATCTGGAGATCCTGTCCCAGAGCGGCAGTGAAGTGACGCTGCGGTTTAACTGGCTGACCAAGGCTTACCGTTACAAGAAATCGGCCGAATTCTTCGGAACCTCCTTTTACACCCTGGATATCAGCGGCGAGCAGCCACTGATCCGGGAGAAACGGCTGGTTCTGAACAACGATTGCATCAATCAGGTGCTGGACGTTTACCACCTGTAATTGATGGGGAGAGCATCATCATGAGTTACAACATCGCGCTTAATTTTGAAGACGGCGTTACCCGTTTTGTATCCTGCAACGAAGGCGAAACGGTTCTCGATGCCGCCTACCGTGCGCAGATCAATCTGCCTATGGACTGCTCCGATGGCGTCTGTGGCACCTGCAAGGGTGCTTGCCATCAGGGCGAGTTCGACATGGGTGAGGAGTACCTTGACGAAGCGCTGTCTGACGAGGAAGCCGATCAAGGCATGGTCCTGACCTGCCAGATGGTGCCCTCCAGCGATTGTGTGGTGGAAGTGCCTGTGGCGTCCACTATGTGCAAGACCAGCAGCGCCGAAGTTACGGGTATCGTAGCCGAGGTGAACCTGATCTCGCCCACGTCGATCGAACTGAAAATCACGGCGGCGGCCGACCTGGCCTTCTTGCCTGGGCAGTACGTCAACATTCAGGTACCGGGTAGCGACCAGACGCGGTCCTATTCTTTCAGCTCCAAGCCCGGTAGCCGGGACCTGAGTTTCCTGATTCGCAATGTGCCGGGGGGGCTGATGAGCTCCTGGCTGGTGGGCAATGCCCGCACCGGGGACAAGGTCACCCTGACCGGCCCCATGGGCAGCTTCTACTTGCGCCCGATCGAGCGTCCGGTCCTGATGCTGGCGGGCGGAACCGGTCTGGCGCCGTTCCTGGCAAAACTGGAGCACATGAAGGCCAAGGGCTGTGACCTGCCCACGCATTTGGTGTATGGCGTAAGCAGCGAGGACGACCTGGTGTGCCTGGATAGTCTGGACCGCTTTGCCGCGGAGCTGGACAACTTCAGTTATGTCACCTGTGTGTCCGGCGAAGACAGCGATCATCCACGCAAGGGTTATGTCACACATCACATGGACGAAGCGCCACTGAACAAAGGGGATGTGGATGTCTACCTGTGCGGGCCGCCTCCGATGGTGGATTCCGTGCTCGGGTTCTTCCGGGAGCAGGGCATCAAACCGAACTCATTCCATTATGAGAAGTTCACACCAAGCGCTCCGGAATCCAGGGAGAAAGTCGCATGAAAGCCCGCTTCACCGACAAGATCATGGTGATTACCGGGGCCGCCCAGGGCATCGGAAAGCGTGTCGCCGAGCTGGCGGCCGCCGAAGGCGCCAGGTTGCTGCTGGTCGATATTGCGGATTACGTGCAGGGTGTGGCCGCGGAGCTGCGTGACCAGGGTGCCGATGCCGTCGCGATGCAGGCCGACCTGGAAACCTGGGTCGGGGCCGAAACCATCATGGCGGAGGCCCACAAGCAGTTCGGCCGCATCGACATCCTGATCAACAACGTCGGTGGGACGATCTGGGCGCAGCCGTTCGAACACTACACCCCGGAGCAGATCGAGAAGGAAATCCGGCGCTCGCTGTTTACCACCCTGTGGTGTTGCCGTGCGGTACTGCCCTACATGCTGGAGCAGAAGGGCGGGGTGATCGTGAACGTATCATCCGTGGCAACACGGGGATTGATGAGAGTGCCCTATGGTGCGGCCAAGGGCGGCGTTAACGCCATGACCGTGAATATGGCATACGAGTACGCGCCCCACAATATTCGGGTGAATGCCGCCGCACCGGGTGGTACTGAGGCACCCCCGAGGCTGACGCCACGCAACGCGAAAGCGCAGACCAGGCAGGAAAAAGCGTGGTACCAGACGCTGATCGACCAGACCACGGAAAACAGCCTCATGCATCGTTATGGCACCCTGGACGAGCAGGCTGAACCCATCCTTTTCCTGGCATCGGATGCGTCGTCCTATATGACAGGTACTGTCCTGCCTGTGGCCGGGGGTGATCTGGGTTAGGAATAATCCAGATCAAGAGAAACCCTGATCAAGAGAAACCCGGATTGCCCAATCACGCTGAGTCTTGATAAGAACAACATCGGAAGAGAAATCATGAGAAACATTGACGTAAACGACGTTATTGATAACGCCAAATTCAACCGGTTTCACTGGAAGGTGCTCTTCTGGTGCACCCTGATTATCATTTTCGACGGCTATGATCTGGTGATCTACGGCGTCGTGCTTCCTATCCTGATGGAACAGTGGAACCTGAACCCGTACGTGGCCGGGCTGCTCGGCAGCAGTGCCCTGTTCGGTATGATGTTCGGGGCCATGGGGTTTGGCATGCTGTCGGACCGGCTGGGACGTAAGAAAGTCATTATCGGCTGTGTGGTGCTCTTCAGTGTGACCACGGTAATCAACGGCTTTGCCACCACGCCCTGGCAGTTCGGCATCCTGCGCTTTATCGCTGGCCTCGGGATAGGCGGTGTGATGCCAAACGTAGTCTCACTGATGAGTGAATACGCACCGGCGCGCAAGCGCAGCACGCTGGTGGCCCTGATGTTCAGCGGTTACGCGGTAGGCGGCATGATATCCGCTGGCCTGGGCATCTGGATCGTGCCCAACTATGGCTGGGAGATCATGTTCTATCTGGCCTTTGTGCCGATGCTGATGTTGCCCTTCATGCTCAAGTTCCTGCCGGAATCGGTGGCCTTCCTGATGGCTCAGAAGCGCGAGGACGAAGCCCGTAATATCCTGACGCAAGTGGCTCCGTTCAGACACATCAAGGAGCACGACGTGCTGGTAGTACCGCCAACGACTAATAGCAAAGCCCCCGTGCTGGAGCTGTTCCGCGAGGGCCGTGCCATGAGCACCCTGATGTTCTGGACGGCCTTCTTCTGCTGCCTGCTGATGGTCTACGCTCTCGGTTCCTGGTTACCGAAACTGATGTCCAATGCCGGTTATGCCCTGAGTTCCAGCCTGATGTTCCTGATGGTGCTGAATATTGGTGCGATCATCGGTGCTATCGGCGGTGGCTGGCTGGCGGATCGGCTGTCGCTGCGCTCGGTGCTGGTGTCGTTCTTCATTCTGGGCTCTGGGTCGCTGGTACTGTTGGGCTACGACAACCCGATGTGGGTCCTGTATACGCTGGTGGGTATTGCCGGTGCCACGACTATTGGCTCCCAGATCCTGTTGTACGCTTACGTGGCCCAGTATTATCCCACCAGTATCCGTTCTACGGGCCTTGGCTGGGCATCCGGTATCGGGCGCAACGGTGCCATTGTCGGGCCCATGCTCGGGGGAACACTGCTGGCGCTGGCATTGCCGCACCAACTGAATTTCCTGGCCCTGGCCATTCCCGGTGCCATTGCCACCGTAGCCGTTGCCCTGGTAGGCCGCCGTTTTGGTGAGAAAGGCGTGCAACCGGAAGATGAGACCGTTCTGGCAGCGAGCAGCTGATCACTGGGATAAGGTGCGATCCTTAGGGATTGCAACTCGAATCCTTTATTACCCCGGCACTTGAGCCGGGGTCTTTTTTATTTGCAGTCTTTGGTAATGGTATCCACAAGGAGTCCGCTATGGCGCAATTTCTGAAAGACCTATCTTTGCCTGCAATCGTTGCCGGGTTTCTGGCGGTTCTGGTGTCCTATTCCGGGCCGCTGGCGATCTTTTTCCAGGCCGGCGCCAGTGCCGGTATCTCCACGGAAATGATGACCTCCTGGGTCTGGGCAATTTCCATTGGGGCCGGGATATCCGGCATTATCCTGTCGATCTGGCTCAAAGTGCCGGTGGTTACCGCCTGGTCCGCACCCGGCACCGCGCTGCTGGTAACGCTGTTTCCGGAGCTCTCCCTGAATGAGGCCATAGGCGCCTACATCACGGCTGCGATCATTATCTTTGTAATTGGTGTATCGGGGACCTTTGACACCATTGTCCGTGCCATTCCCAAGGGCATTGCCGCCGGCATGATGGCGGGCATCCTGTTCCAGTTTGGGGTGGGGGCATTTACTGCCATTGAAACCACCCCGGCATTGGCCATCGGCATGCTGGTTTCCTATGTGGTGTTCCGCCGCCTGGTCCCCAAATACACCCTGGTGCTGCTGTTGATTGTCGGCGTGATTCTGGCGGTGGTTCTGGAGGGCGCATCGCTGTCCGGTGTGCGCTGGAGCATAGCCGTTCCGCAATTCATACAGCCGGAATGGACCCTGGCTTCAACCTTGAGCCTGGCGATTCCCCTGGTGCTGGTGAGTCTGACCGGGCAGTTCCTGCCGGGCATGGCGATCCTTCAGGGGGCCGGTTATCGCGTCAGGGCTAAACCGATCATTAGCGTGACCAGCCTGGTGTCGTTGCCCATGGCGTTATTCGGGGGCATCACTACGGTGGTGGCTGCGATCACGGCGGCTATCTGCACCGGCAAGGATGCCCATGAAGATCCGTCCCGCCGGTATGTTGCGGGTGTGTTTAACGGAGTGTTCTATCTGGTCGGAGGCCTGTTTGCCGGCACCATCGTCAGCCTGTTCACGTCACTGCCTGCCGCGTTTGTTGCCGTGCTTGCGGGCCTGGCGTTGCTGGGCGCCATTGCTGGCAACCTGTTTTCCGCACTGGAAGAAGCCAGTCACCGGGAGGCATCGCTGATCACGTTTGTGGTGACTGCGTCTGGCATGTCCCTGTTCGGTTTATCCTCCGCGTTTTGGGGCGTGATTATCGGATACGGCTGCTACCTGGTTCTGAACGGCCGGGCGGGCAAAAAATAATCAGGAGCGGGAGTGGTTGATTTGGGACAGGAGCCCCGGCGTGCTGGTCAGCCACGCCGGGGTACAGCGGATTCAGGAGAGGTTCAGCTTTCCTGAAGAGCCTGAACGACCGCCTTGGCCGCGCCTTCGGAGGAGGCCGGATTCTGGCCGGTGATCAGCTTGCCGTCCACCACAATGTACGGTGCCCAATCATCACCTTTGGAGTAGGTGGCGGCATTCTCCTTCAGCATGTCTTCCAGCAGGAAAGGCACGATGTTGGTCAGGCCAACGGCTTCCTCTTCGCTGTTGCTGAAACCGGTCACTTTGCGGCCGCCGACAATGTTCTGGCCGGGCTTCACTTCCACGTTCCTGAACACGGCGGGCGCGTGACAGACCGCGCAAATGACTTTGTCCTGCTCGTAGGCGGTCTTGATCAGGGCGATGCTTTTTTCATTGTTTGCCAGGTCCCACATCGGGCCGTGGCCACCAGGATAGAAAATGGCGTCGAACTGACTCATGTCGACATCCGCCAGTTTTTTGGTGCTGGCGAGGGATTCCTTGGCGTGGGCGTCTTCCTCGAAACGGCGGGTGGTCGCGGTGAGCGCTTCCTCTGCTTCGCTGGCGGGGTCCACCGGAGGTTGTCCGCCCTTGGGGGAGGCCAGGGTGATGTCCGCACCAGCATCCTTGAACACATAATAGGGCGCGGTAAATTCTTCGAGCCAGAAACCGGTTTTGTTGCCGGAATCCCCCAGTTGGTCGTGGGAAGTCAGAACCATCAGAACTTTCATAGAGTCTTTCCTTGTGATCGATGGATTAGTGGGACTTCGAACAGTTATTGACTGCCTTGTTATAGGACCTTGTGCTTAGTCCCATTAATTTCAACCCACCGAGTCCACCGGCAGCGGGTTTATCGGGCACCAGAGTCTTCAGCATTTATGATCAGCCGTTTGATGCGTCGGGTTGTCCACCAGATGGCGCCAACAACCAAAGGAATGCTGGCCGCCGTCGCCCAGGTAGCATTGAACCCGGGCCAATAGCTTTGTAGCGCGTAAAACAGGTACCGCAACAGGCTGACGCTGTAGTAGCTAATCGCCGCTATGGATAGCCCTTCCACTGTCTGCTGCAGCCGCAATTGCAACAGCGAACGGCGGTTCATTGAGTCGAGCAGGTTGCGGTTCTGGGCTTCGAGCTTTAAATCCACTCGGGTTCGAATCAGGTCACCGGCCCGCTCGATGCGACGCGCAATATCTTCCAGGCGAATGCTGACCGCATCGCAGGTGTTCACCGAGGGGGTCAGACGGCGGTGGAAAAAGTCGTGCAGGGTGAAGTTGCGTCCGGTTTGCACTTCTTCCAGCTCGGTGAGCCTGCGTTGCACCAGTTCATAGTAGGCGCGGGTGGCCCCGAAGCGGGTGGTGGTGTGCGCCCTTTCCTGCTCGATGCGGGCTGCCATAGCGGTCAGCTCGGTCAACAGGGCCTGCTCTTCATTGAGCTCGGCTTCCTGGGACAGGCGGGTGATGATGTCCGCGAGCTGGCTGTCCATGGCACCGAGGACGGGCGCCAGTTCTCTGGCCATACGAGTGCTGAGCAATGCCATCAGCCGATAGGTTTCCAGTTCCAGCACACGTTGCACCAGACGACCCAGATGACTGGGCTTCAAGCCCTCGGAGTGCATCAGGAAACGCCCAAAACCATCGCCGTGCAAACGAAACGCACTGATCAGCGTTGCCGCGCCATTGGCAAGAGGCGCCTGAATCAACCGCTGACCTTCAAACGCGTCGGCCAGTGCTTCGCGACTCCAGTTGGCCTGTTCGGATGCGACCAGATCCAGATTGAAGGCCGCAACCAGCAAACCGGGGAATTGTGTTACCCAGGACTGTGGCAACAGGGCCCAGGCGCTGTTCTCAAACGGGGCGCCACTGGTCTCATCCCGCATGAAAGTGTAAGTGACGAATTCCAGGTGTCGTTCCCAGCGCAGTCGGATATCGCCGAGGGCCTGATTGAAACTGGTCACCCCGGGCTCTGGCGGGTTGACGCCATAATGATGGCACAGGTCGACTAAACGCCTGTAGTCTGCCTCGCGTTCAGACTCGTTAAGTAACAGCGCCAGGTGAGTGATGTGCCCGGTTTGCTCGATGATCGGGAATGGCCTGGCGTGAAGTTCCTGGTACAGGCTGGCCCGCTCAGGATGTAAATTGGCTTCGGGCAGGTTCAATGAATATGCCATGTACACACTCCGGTTAACCTTCTATTGAATTCGGTGGTGTTCAGTTCCGGGCGTTCAAGCCGGAAAATGGTCCCTGGTCTTGTTGGCAATGCGTACCAGCATCAGCATGATCGGCACCTCGACCAACACGCCAACCACCGTTGCCAGTGCGGCCCCGGATTGCAGGCCGAACAGGGCAATGGCTGCGGCAACTGCCAGTTCGAAAAAGTTACTGGCGCCAATCATGGCGCCCGGCGCTGCAATGCAGTGGCGTACTTTCCAGAGCCTTGCCCAGCCATAGGCGATGAAAAAAATCAGAAAGGTCTGAATGATCAGTGGAATTGCGATCAGCAGAATGTGCAGTGGATTGTTGAGTATGACCTCGCCCTGGAAGGCAAACAGCAGCATCAGGGTAACGATCAGTGCCGCAGGGGTGACCGGCCCGATGCGTTTCATAAAGACTTCATCAAACCAGCGCTGGCCGCGCCGGGCGGTCAGCGTACGGCGGGTCAGGTAGCCGGCGACCAGCGGGATGACGATAAACAACACCACTGAGAGGATGACCGTATCCCAGGGCACCTGGATATCGGAAATGCCCAGCAAGAACACCACGATGGGTGCGAAGGCAAAGAGCATGATGATGTCGTTCAGCGAGACTTGAACCAGGGTATAAGCCGCATCGCCTTTGGTCAGGTAGCTCCAGACAAACACCATGGCAGTACAGGGTGCAGCGCCCAGCAGAATCGCACCGGCAAGGTATTCGCTGGCCAGTTCCGGCGCAATAAACGGCTCGAACACGACCATCAGGAAGAACCAGGCGATGGCGAACATGGTGAAGGGCTTGATCAACCAGTTCACCACTGTGGTGATGGCTAACCCTTTAGGCTCTTTCCTGACATCCACGATGGCACCGAAATCAATCTGGGTCATCATCGGGAAAATCATCGCCCAGATCAGGACGGCGATGGGGATGGAAACCTGGGCATATTCGAAGCGGGACAGTGTCTCGGGTACCGAGGGCGCCAGCTGGCCCAGGGCCACACCGGCGACGATGGCCAGGGCGACCCAGACCGACAGATACCTGCCAAACAGGTCCATGCCGCCGCCGGTGTCTTCCGCTTGGGTGACTTCTGCATTGCTGCTCATTACCTACCTCTCACATGGAACGCTGGTTGACGCGTTTTGATACTTCCTCGGCACTTGCCACTCGCTCGGAATAGCGGTCCGTCAGATAGTCGCTGTGATCCCGTATCAGAATAGTGAATTTCACCAGTTCCTCCATCACATCCACGATGGGGTTGTAATAAGGCGACGGCATCATGCGGTCATTGTCATCGAATTCCGTAAACGCCTTGGGCACCGATGACAGATTGGTAATGGTCACCATCCGCATCCAGCAGCCGAAGCTGGTTCACCGCATTGAAGGACTGGGAGCAGGCCGCGCGGATTGAAGATGCGGGTTTCGGCGCCCATGACCGCCAGCAGCTGGTCAGCCTCCTGCACCGCCAGACGGCTGAAAGAGCGTTCCCGGAGCGAGCCATAAAGCAGAAGAATCCGGGGTGGGTGGGTGGACGGTTTGGATTCGAAAACGTTGTCGGCTGTGGGGGCGGCGAACAGCTCTGCATCAATGTTTGGTAGATCTGGGTATGTCATGTTGCTCCACAAGGTGCGGACCTGGATTGAAGTGCAGAGGATAACTGGAAAGCAGACGAATGAAAGGTATTAAAGATACAGCGGTTTTTGTTCCTGTCGCACCGGGTGATTTTTATCGATCAGGGGTTTACTTTGCCGTTACCCATTTTAATATCCGAAAAACCACATATTTATTAATAAGCATATGGCCGGGGACCGTTTTGACGTGGCCAGCGCCAGCACTGAGCCAACCCGCTCACCGTTTTCCGGGCGCTTGGCGATGAGTTGCGGCTGGCCATCATGATGCTGATTCGAGACCAGAAAAAACTCTGTGTGTATGAGCTGACCACGGCGCTTGATTCGTCCCAGCCAAAAGTCAGCCGACATCTGGCAAACCTGAAAGAAGCGGGCCTTCTGGACACGGAGCGCCAGGGCCAATGGATCTATTATTTTCTCCACCCGCAGATGCCGCAATGGCTGACCAGGGTGCTGAATGGGACTTCAGACAGCAACACAGCGCTGGTAGAACAGGAAATGGAGAGGCTGCGTGCGATGACCGACCGACCTGTTGTACGTTTACTGTGAAGTCAGTTTGATTGGACAGCTTGAAGACTTATTCAGGAGCACAAGAGATGAGCAGGATCAAAGTAGGAATAAACGGATTTGGTCGCATTGGCCGCCTGGCTCTGCGGGCCGCCTGGGAATGGCCGGAGATGGAATTTGTGGCCATTAACGATCCGGGTGCTGACGCCGGTACCCTGGCGCACCTGCTGAACTTCGACAGCGTGCACGGCCGCTGGCATCACGAAGCCGGCGCGGATGGCCAGGATATGGTGATTGAAGGCCAGCGCATCCGCGTCACCAGGAACAAGGTCATAGGCGACACCGACTGGTCCGGCTGCGATCTGGTCATCGAAGCCAGTGGCAAGATGAAGACAGTGGCGGTGCTGCAGGGCTATCTGGATCAGGGTGTGACGCGTGTGGTTGTGACTGCCCCGGTCAAGGAAGCCGGTGCCAAGAACATCGTGCTGGGCGTCAATGACCATATCTTCGACCCGGCCAAGGACCGTATCGTCACCGCGGCTTCCTGCACCACCAACTGCCTGGCCCCGGTGGTCAAAGTCATTCACGAGAAACTGGGCATCAAACACGGCTCCATCACCACCATTCACAGCGTGACCAATACCCAGACCATCCTGGATGCGCCCCACAAAGACCTGCGTCGGGCCCGGGCCTGTGGCAGTTCATTGATCCCGACCAGCACCGGTTCTGCGACGGCGATTATCGAGATCTTCCCGGAACTGAAAGGGCGGCTGGATGGCCACGCGGTGCGCGTGCCGTTAACCAACGCTTCGCTGACCGATTGCGTGTTTGAAGTAGCAACGCCGACCGATCGCGACACCGTGAACCAGCTGTTGAAAGCAGCGGCCGAAGGTGAACTGAAAGACATAATGGGCTACGAGGAACGCCCGCTGGTGTCCATCGATTATAAGACCGACCCGCGTTCGTCCATCGTCGATGCCCTGTCCACCCTGGTGGTCAACGGCACCCAGGTGAAAATCTTCGCCTGGTATGACAATGAGTGGGGCTACGCCAACCGCACCGCCGAGCTGGCGCGTAAGGTAGGTTCCGCCTGATATGACCGCCGCCATCCGTCAGTACCTGGTCATCACCGGCAATTACTGGGCCTTCACCCTGACGGATGGGGCTCTGCGGATGCTGGTGGTGCTGCATTTCCATCAGTTGGGCTATTCACCGCTGGAAATCGCCCTGCTGTTCGTCTTTTACGAGTTCTTCGGGGTGGTGACCAACCTGGTGGGCGGTTATCTGGGCGCTCGCATGGGCCTGAACCGCACCATGAATATCGGGCTGTTTCTGCAGATCCTGGCGCTCGGCATGCTGGCGGTACCGGCGGCCATGCTCACCGTACCCTGGGTAATGGCGGCGCAGGCCATCTCCGGTATCGCCAAGGATCTGAACAAGATGTCCGCCAAGAGCGGCATCAAGTTGCTGGTGCCGGACGAGCAGCAGGGCACCCTGTACAAGTGGGTGGCGATCCTGACCGGTTCCAAGAATACCCTCAAGGGCCTAGGTTTCTTCCTCGGTGGTGTGCTGCTGGTGGCCGCTGGCTTCACAGGAGCGGTCATTATCATGGCCGTTGCCCTTGCCGTGGTCTGGCTGGCGAGCCTGTTCCTGCTCAAACAGGAGCTGGGTAAAAGCAAGGCCAAACCGAAATTCAGTGAGATCCTGTCCAAGAGCCGGGCCATTAACGTGCTGTCGGCGGCGCGAATGTTCCTGTTCGGCGCCCGGGATGTGTGGTTCGTAGTGGCGCTCCCGGTCTATCTGCACACGGTGTTTGGCTGGGATTTCTGGAAAGTGGGGGGCTTCATGGCCACCTGGATCATTGGCTACGGTTTTATTCAGACCATTGCGCCGCGCATTACCGGCACCATGGAAGGCAAGCAACCTGCGGTGCTCTGGGCGGCAGCGCTGGCGGTGGTTCCTGCGGCCATTGCCGGTGGCCTGATGGCGGGGTGGTCGCCACAGCTGGTTATTGTCGGCGGTTTGCTGCTGTTCGGGGTGCTGTTCGCCATCAATTCCTCCCTGCACAGCTACCTGATTGTCAGCTTTGCCCGAGGGGATGGCGTGTCCCTGGATGTGGGCTTTTACTACATGTCCAACGCCGCCGGCCGGCTGCTGGGGACGATTCTGTCCGGCTGGATCTACCAGGCCTTCGGGCTGGAGGCCTGTCTGTGGATATCATCGGGTTTGGTGGCCATGGCATCGTTACTCTCGGTATTGTTGCCCGAGCGGCGGCAAGTGGTGGCGTGAGCCGGCGTCAGAAACGCATGCCCAATCCTGCGCCAGCTTCCACCTGCAGGTAGCCGTCGCTGCGAAATCTAAGCTCGCATCCGCCGGAACAGAACACTGAGCCTCCCGAGTTCAGGACGGTATAAACGCCGCGAAGATCCAGTCTCAGGCGCAGATGTTCGGTCAGGAAAAACTGATAGCCGCCACCGAGCGACAGCGCTGCCCGGTGGTGGGAATCGTATCTCGAGTCCTCCGGCTCCAGGCGGGTAACGCCCAGTACGCCGGAGACAAACCCTCCGTAGCTCTTCCCGCCCGGAAAATAGAGCCCGCCGAACTGGAGTTGGTAAATCGTAAGATCAATGGACTCGATGCCCGGGGCGAACAGGCCGTTGTCCAGCCTGGCGGAGGTACTTTGCCGGCTGAAGTAAAGTTCCCCCTGTTTGCCAGGTTCGGCCAGGTCAAAATTGAGTGCCAGCCCCTGGCTCGGGGAATCCCGGAAGTGGATCTGATCGTCGGCGCTGGCACCGGCCGTCTCGATATCCACGGAACTGCTCATGCGAAAGCCTGCAAACGGCGACAAGCCAACCTCCGCCGCCACCGGTGGCGCGGGCAGGGTTAGGGCGGACAGGACCGCTGTGAGGGTTCGAAGGTTCATACATACCCGCTCTGTGTGGCTGGTTGCTGGCAAGATCCTCTGCAATGGTGTCACCATTATGGATTCTGCCGACCCTGGTATACCTATTTTGACAGAACTTTTGCTGGAAAACGTCAGTGTTGGCGCCCTGAGTGAGGTATCGCCAGTGGTGCCTGCCGGGCAAGTCGGAGGAGTTCCAGCATGTTTCGAGAGCAACCCTTTTGAGAGGTTATCAGGATATCTTGGAAGGAAGACGAGAGAACTCAGGAAAAGATACTTGTTTCTGGCTGAAACAGTGAGTCGATGAGCGGTGTGGGTCCGCGCGCCTCGTGACGGGGACAGTGCATAGGTTATTATGGCAGCAGAATAAGCGCTGAGGCGGAGATATGACCTTTGACTGTGTACTGAAGGCCTGGCACGAACATCAGGTGGAGCTTCGCGGATTCCTCTTCGGCCAAATGAAGGAGCCGGCGATGGCCGACGATGTCCTGCAGGACGTGTTCTTCAAGGCCATGCGCGAGGGGATGAATATCTATGACTTGCAGAGCCTCCGGGCCTGGCTGTTCCGGGTCGCCCGCAACGCGCTGACCGACAGTCATCGTCTGCGCAAGCAGCGGGTACCGGTGCCGCGTTGTGATGTGGTGTTGGATGATGCGGGCAACGTCTGTTGTCACGGCGAATCGGATGGTTCCAAATGCTGAGCACCCACCAACACGATCACGCACCCCGGAATTTTGGCCGGGCGTTTGCCATTGGTGTGACACTGAATCTGGCTTTTGTGGTGATCGAGGCCTTTTACGGCTGGCAGGCCGGATCGCTGGCATTGCTGGCGGATGCGGCCCACAACCTCAGTGATGTGGGCGGTCTGTTGCTGGCCTGGGCCGCGTTTGGTGCGGCGCAGCTGCACCCCAATATGCGCCACAGCTATGGATGGCGCAAAGGCTCAATCCTGGCCAGCTTTGTCAATGCGGTGATACTGCTTGCCGCCATGGGGTACCTGGCGTGGGAGGCGATTGAACGTTTGCAAACGCCGTCTCCGGTGGCGGCGGTTACCGTTATGGTGGTTGCCGGTATGGGTGTGGTGATCAACTCGGTGACCGCCTGGCTGTTCCTGGCCGGCAGCAAAAGCGATCTCAATATCCGCGGCGCCTTCCTGCACATGGCGGCCGATGCGCTGGTGTCCCTGGGTGTGGTGGTCGCCGGTGCGGTATATCTGTGGCAGGGCTGGGGCTGGATTGACCCGGTTATGAGCCTGGTGATCGCACTGGTGGTCGTGGTGGGCACCTGGTCGCTGTTCCGGCGTTCCCTGCACCTGCTGTTTGATGGCGTACCGGAGGAGATTGATCTGTCAGAAGTGCAGGCCGCGCTGCTGGAGCTGCCCGGGGTGGTGTCCGTTCACGATCTCCACGTTTGGGCCATGAGCACCCGGGACAACGCCGTAACCGCTCACCTGGTTATGGCGGACGGCGACATCGGCCATGACCGGCTGCTGACGCTGGCGACAGAGATGTTGCGCGAGCGTTTCGAGATCGATCACACCGTGCTGCAGCCGGAGAGCGAGGCCTATGCGGCAAACTGTCCCACCGCTTGCGGCTGTTAGCAGCTCCGCCCAGATACAAAACAGTCTGGTGGTTTAAAAATTCACCAATGTTTACAAAGCGAGGATTGTTGACAGACTTTAATGCTGAGGCCATCCCGCAACATAACTAATACTACTGTTAATCATAAAGAATCCACAAACCCAGCCGGAACTGGATGGGCTGGAGCCTCATCCAGCAACCACCCCGAATAGCGCTCCAACCCCGGCTGTGAGCGCCATTGCCAGAGCTCCCCAGAAGGTCACTCGTCTGAGGCTCGAAAACACAGGGGCTCCGCCGGCTTTTGCTGACAGCGAGCCCAGCAGCGCAAGAAACAGCAGCGAACTCCCCGAGACGGCCCACATGAGGAGGGAAACCGGCAATAATACAACGATCAACAACGGAAGGGCGGCACCCACGGCAAACGTGCCGGCCGATGCAAGTGCCGCCTGCACCGGGCGTGCAGCCAGGGCCTCGGAAATACCCAACTCATCCCGTGCATGGGCACCAAGTGCGTCGTGCTCCATCAGCTGGGTAGCAACCCTGGAGGCCAGCTCGGCATCCAGTCCGCGCCTGACGTAGATCGCCGTTAATTCCGCCTGTTCATGCTCCGGATTGTCTTCCAACTCCGTTTGCTCCCGAATTAGATCGGCGCGTTCGGTGTCGGCCTGGGAACTGACCGAGACATACTCTCCGGCGGCCATCGACATGGCACCGGCAACGAGGCCCGCCACTCCAGCGACCAGGATGTTTTCGACGCTCGCCCCCGTGGCAGCAACACCAAGAACAAGGCTCGCAGTGGAGACTATGCCGTCATTTGCACCGAGTACAGCGGCTCTGAGCCAACCTGTCCGGTGGGTTTTATGGTGCTCCGTATGTTTTATGACGATCTCCTGTCTTGATCAAAACAGAATTTCCGCGCGTGCAAATCCCAACGCATCCAATGTCTCGACTGCCGCGTCCAGAGTTACGTAGCTACACACCTGATCTTCGTCAGAGATCAGGAAAAAGCTTTTCCCTTCAATTTCCTTGAAGAGCACAACCCATTCGCGTGCATTTGAAGGGGATCTCACGATTTTCACCGCGTCAACGCGGTTGTTTTCCCGAAGGGCTTCTATTTCGTGTTTTTTCATGGTCCACTTTTTTGTTGATGCTAGGGGTCAGCCTTAATACGCTGCCAGATCAATCCAGCCAGGTGCCGGGAGTTGGAGTGGTATACCATTTCATCTTATCCGGAGGCGCACAGCTGGTCTTCATTTGTTCATCACCAAATAAAAGATAGCTGTCCCTGTGAGCTGTACCCAGAAAAATCGCTCCATTTCTGGTGAAGCATTGATAGCCAGGTTGGTCTTCGACAATAAGGTAGCTGCCCGCTGTTTTGGCCATCCACAGCCACGCGTTGCGCTCTTCCTGCTCACGGTTGCTGAAATAGCTGAAGTGAGTGAAGTCGAGTCTGGAGAACAGGATGAATTGTTCCTTAAAATCAATCATACCCAGCTGCGCATCGGAAGGAGCGCTTTGTTCGGCTGCTGCGAGAATATTACGTGGGGTACGCAGGGGTTCCAGAATGCGGTAACCCCAGGTTGTGTAGAGCAGCCAGCTGATCATTAGAGCAATAAAGAAACGTCCCAGCGCATAAGTGCGCCAGAGCACAGCAAGACTCGCCAGCCATACCATACCAACGCTGAAGACCATTGTTCCGGCTTCATGCAGGCGCGCCGGGTCTTGGCTATAGTCAGAAATTTTTTCGACCAGCTTGGGATGATCGCTCCAGGCCATGATACCGACGGTTATCAGGGCTATGGCAAACAGCAAATGCAGGCCAGTCAGAAGTGGGGGAAACCATCGGGCTGGCCGGTGGGCGCTGAGTGCCGGAGCAATGGAAAGGGCGAACATGGGCAATGCCGGCAGCAGGTATACCCCACGCTTGCCGGGGCTGATGCTGAAAAACACCACCACCAGGGCCGTCCAGGCCAGCAGAACCAGAATGACCGGGCGCTGCCGGATGGCTTCTTTAACTGGCCGAATCAGGGCCAGAAACAATAACGGCAGCGGGAACCAGAGGGACGGAATGACGCTGACCAGATAGTAATGCCAGGGCTGAATATGGCCCCAGGAGTCGGCATAGCGTTCCCCGGTTTGCTTGAAGAGTATGTTGTTTCTGTAGGCGAGCGCTTCTTCAGTGCCCAGGTTGTTTACATAAAGCTCCATAGGAACCAGCCAGGCCGCGACCACGGCCATCATGGCGAATGGCCCCAGCGCACAGCGCCAGGTGAGGGTGTCTGCAAAAAGCTGGCGGTCCCGTAGTCCGAGTACCAGAATCGGGATAACCATGAGGGCGGGTAGAAACCCGACACCCTTGGTGATAATCCCCAGCCCCATAAAGGCCCAGGCTGCAAAGTACCAGCCCCAGGCCGGTCCGGTAAAAAAATGCCGGATCAGGCCATAACAGGCGACGGTAATCCAGCAGGCGACCATGGCGTCTATCTGGGCCGTCTGTGCCTGGATCAGGAATTGGGGCGCGATCATGAGCAGCAACACAGCGATAGTGCCGGTACGCTGATTCCATAACCGCGTGCCCAAATCAAAAACCAGCCCCAGGGTCAGAAGACTGCAGAACGCACTGGGCAGCAGGAAGGCGACTTTCAGATTTCCGGTTAGCCAGTAAAACAGGGCAATGCTCCACATGAAAACCGGAGGTTTGTCCGGATAGAACTCGCCACCTCTCATGGGAATCAGCCATTGTCCGGACGCCACCATTTCCCGGGCGACCTCGGCAAAGCGGGGTTCATCCGCCGGCCACGGGGATCGCAGGCCGATACCGGTGAAAATCATCACGGCGGCAAACGCCAGCAGTAACAGAAGCAGTTGGTTACGGTGAAGGCTGAACAGATCTTCAGGGAGATGGCGAACGAAGGGTGATGCAGGCATGGTTCGGTCTCAGGGATGATCGTAAACGGAATTGGCCAGAGTTCGGGCTCTTTGATTGTGGTAGAGCAGAGCACCGATCATCGAAGCCACGATGAACAGCCCAACGCTCAGGATCAGCTGATATTCGTCGGCGGTGCCAATGCCGGCGCCCGCCAGTGCGAACACCAGCATTTGCGGAAGGTATCCGAGCGTGCTGCCAGCCAGGAACGGCAGAAAACGGATGTCAGAACAACCGGCAACGAGGTTGGTCGCCAGGTTGCTGCCGACGGGGAGCAAGCGGACCATGAGCACCTTCAGCAGGGTCTGTTCCCGGAACAGCTCGTCGAACTGGCGCATGCGCCGACCGAACCGGCGGGTCAAGGATGTCCGCAGCAGCCAGCGTGCGGTGAAGAAGCAACCTGTGGCGCCTATTGCGGCTGCCAGCGTTGATGCCAGGGTGCCGTTGATGCCCCCCAGTCCAAAACCGAGCACAAAAGCAAACAGCTGGCGGGGTGCGCCTATGCCGGTAAACAGTGCGCCTGCCAGGATGATAGCCATAAGGCCCTCAAGCCCGTGGCTGTGTATGTAGTTGGCTACCTGAGCTCTGTCCGCTATAAAATCGAACCAGCCATTGTGAATGGCCATATAGCCGATCAGAACCAGCACGGTAAACACCAGCCAGCGGGACCAGTTGAACATCTCAGGACCGCTCCGTTACCGATGAGCGGGTGTCGGAATACACAGGCTCGGCGATGACAGGGTTGGCAATGACAGGAATGCGCGTGCGGTGCAGCAGCCATAACACGCCGAACAGGTCGAGTATTCCGGCCCAGGTTCTGTTCCACGCGTTGTACTTGGAGACCCCGGCTGCACGTGGCCGGTGGTTTACTTCCACGATCGCGATCTCGCCACCAATACCCCGAACCAGCGCCGGTATAAAGCGGTGGCCATGGTCAAACCAGGTCAGCTTGAGAAATGTGGAGCGGGGGAACAGCTTGAGACCACAGCCGGTATCCGGCACGCCATCGTGCAGTAGCGCATCGCGAACTCGATTGGCCAGTCGCGACTGGAACCGTTTCCAGGCGGTGTCTTTGCGGCTCTTGCGGTAACCGGCGATGCAGAAATCCGAAGCGCGGATCGTGTTTGCTGTTTGCAGCAGTGTCGGGATGTCCGCGGGATCATTCTGGCCGTCGCCATCCATCGTCACAATGAGATCGCCTCTGGCCTGCCTGATGCCTGTGGCCAGGGCGCCACTCTGGCCGATGCTCTGATCATGGCGAACCGCAACAAGACGGCCACCTATGGCCCTGGCCGTCCGCACAGCGGTGTCCAGTGTCTGGTCTCTGCTGCCGTCATCCACCAGAACCACCTCGAAGCCAGGGTAATTCCCCATAACGTCAAAGGACTCTGTGAGCAGATGACCGATACTTTCCTGTTCATCCTTGGCTGGAATCACCAGCGACAGTGTTTTTTCCTTGCCCATATCAAGACATCCTCAAACGCAGAACATCAACGGGGCGGGTTGCAGGCCCTCAGTGATCTGGACCCGCAGTATTGGCGTGTAACCTTAAATTAACCTTAAGGGCGGGGGTTGGGAAAAGTGGGCGGTGAGGGGAGTACCCCGTTATGATGTCAGTTCCAGAACCGATTGCAGCGGTACCTTGCCATGGGTATGACTGACAACCTGCTGTCCACCAGCCAGTGGCTGGTTACTCTGGTCCTTTTCCTGGTGATTCTGGCCCAGGCCCTGCGTGCCATTGACTGGCAGGCACTGCGCAAGGACAACGCACTGCAGCACTCCTTTTTCGGCGCGGCGGTTGTGCTGGGTTTTGCCTGGCAGTTACGTGCGGGCATTTCCCCGGGCCTGGCCATCCATATTTTCGGTATCACTGTTTTAACGCTGATGCTGGGCTGGGCATTAGCCGTAATGGCGGGTCTGCTTGCTCTGGTGATAACGGTGATTACCGGTCGGGAGCCGTTGCTGATGTTTGCCGCAAACGGGTTGGTTACTGTGATGGTGCCGGCACTCGTCAGCCACTGGATCATGCTCTGGGAGCGTCGGAGAGATTTCCGGAATTTCTTTGCATATATCTTTTTCTGCGGTTTTTTCGGTGCCGGCATTGCGGTGGCCGTCGCGGGAACCGTCATGTGCCTGATGCTCTGGTCCAGCGGCGTTTACACCTTTGACGAGCTGGTGCACGACTACCTGCGCTATCTGCCACTGTTCATGATTCCCGAGGGCTTTGTGAATGGTGCCTTTGTTACCGGCCTGATGGTGTTCCACCCCGACCGGTTAACAACACTGGATCAAAGGCGTTACCGCTAGCGTTCCGTCTGATTCAGTAAATCCCGGTCACCGCCCGCGAAAGTCCGGGGTTCGCTTGGCTAGAAAGGCCGCGACACCCTCTGCAAAGTCCGCGGTACGGGTCATTTCAAGGAACGCCGCCTGCTCCGCTTCCAGGTGTGCGGCGAGCTGATTGCCGTTTGCCCTGTCCGTAAGCCGGCGGAAAGCGCCAAAGGCCCGGGTTGGGCCGCTGGCCGTCCTGGTGATGATGTCGGCCAGCAGTTTTTCGTACTGGTCTTGTGGAGCAAATTCGGTGATCAGGCCCCAGACTTTGGCGTCGGCGGCGCTGAGCGTGCGGCCCAGCAGCATGAGTTCCGCCGCCCTGCCGGCGCCAATCTTGTGAGTAAGAAACCAGCTGCCGCCACAGTCGGGAACCGCGCCGATACCGTTGTAGGCCACCAGAAATCTGGCATCCTCCCGGGCCACAACCAGGTCCGCCATCAGTGCCAGACTCAGGCCCGCGCCGGCGGCAACCCCCTTTACTGCAGCGATCACCGGAGCGTCCATGCTGCGCAGCAGAAGGATGGCCGGGTTGACCGCATTCAGGATGGCGCTGATCGACCTGCCCGCCTGCTCCGGTGTGCCGGCCATGCTGGATACGTCACCACCGGCCATAAAGGCGCGTCCCGCCCCTGTCAGAACCACACAACGCACTCCGGTCTGGTTTTTAAGCTTCTGGACAGCGGCCAGAAAGGCTTCCGCCATAGGCACATTGACCGCGTTCAGGGCCTCTGGCCGGTTGAAGGTAAGGGTTGCCACGCCGGTTTCGGCGTCCAGTCCGGTGGTGACCAGTTGATCTGTCATGGTTGCGTGCTCCCCTGCAGCCGCAGGTCTGAAGGCCAGCGCCCTGCGTAGCATTTGTGGCTATTGGTCAGGTAACAGGATAGAGCGGTTTGCCTATTGTTGCCTGAATGGATTACTTTAAGCTTGGTTCGGGGTGAACCCCGGCGTCAGAAAAACAAAAATTACAATCATCTTTGGGCGTAGGGTGGGTATGAGCATAGTGTCTTCGGATGCCCGTGTGTCCGGCGCCAAGGGTGCCGGGAGGTGAAGTGAGCATCCTCGAGATCAACAACCTGTCTCTGTCTTTTGGTGGTGTAAAGGCCCTGCAGGACGTCAGTTTCCGCGTGCCGGAAAATACCATTACGACCATCATCGGCCCGAACGGTGCCGGCAAGACCTCCCTGTTCAACTGCATTTCCGGATTCTACAAGCCCCAGCAGGGTACCATCCGCTATCAGGGTCAGGTGCTTTCAAACGGGATCAAACCGCCCAAGCGGGCCGCGCTGGGCCTGTCCCGCACCTTCCAGAATATTGCCCTGTTCCGGGGTATGACTGTTCTCGACAACATCAAACTCGGCGCCCACGTTCACATGAAAAGCGGCCTGCTCAGCGCCCTGGCCTATTTCGGCCCGGCCCGTCGGGAGGAGATGACCGTCCGCAAAAATGTGGAACAGCGGATTATCGACTTTCTGGAAATCGACCATATCCGTCGCCAGCCGGTGGCGAGTCTTTCCTATGGCTTGCAGAAGCGGGTGGAGCTGGCCCGGGCCCTGGCCATGCAGCCGAAAGTGCTGATGCTGGATGAACCGGTGGCTGGCATGAACCGGGAAGAAAAAGAAGACATGGCCCGCTTTATTCTGGATATCCGGGAAGAGTGGGGCATTACCGTGCTGATGGTGGAGCACGACATGGGCATGGTGATGGATATTTCAGACCACATTGCAGTGCTCAATTTCGGCCAGGTGATTACCGAGGGCTTGCCGGCCGAGGTCCAGAAAAATCCGGAGGTGATCAGGGCCTATCTGGGCAATAGCGATATCGACAGTTTGCGCAAGAAACTCAATCCGGAAGGGGAGGCTGCCTGATGGATTGGTTGTTCTTCGGCGAAATCAGCCTGGCTGGCCTGGCCATGGGTGGCTTGTATGCCCTGATTGCCCTGGGTTTTGTGATCATCTATAAGGCCACCCGGGTAATCAATTTTGCCATCGGCGAAATCATGATGTTTGCGGCCTACCTGTTCCTGGCTTTTGCCGGCGGTATGGAAATGTCGGCCTGGATCGCACTGCCGCTGGCGGTGATCGGTGGCAGCATACTGGGCGGCGTGATCGAGAAAACCATGATTCGGCCAATGCTGGGTGAATCCCCCATCTCGGTGGTGATGGTGACCATCGGCGTTGCCAGTATTCTGGTCGGCCTGGTGGAGTTCATCTGGACTGCCAACCCGCAGCTGCTGCCCAGCTTCCTGCCCCGGGAGCCGGTGTTTATCGGCCCGCTCTATCTCGCTCCCAAGATTGCCTATGGTTTCCTGATCGGTTCCGCCCTGCTGATTGTTTACCTGCTCTATTTCCGGTTCTCCCGGGGCGGTATCGCGTTGAGGGCGACTGCTTCGGATCAGGCCGCCGCTTATTCCATGGGCATCAACGTGAGGCGGGTGTTCAACATGGCCTGGGTATTCGGTTCGCTGGCGGCGTCACTGGCCGGTGTATTGGTAGCCGCGACCGGCGGCCTCAGTCCCCAGTTCGGGATTATCGGGCTGAGTGTGCTGGTGGTGGTGATTGTCGGTGGCCTGGACAGCATTCTGGGTGCCCTGGTGGCTGGCGTCTTTATTGGCTGGCTGGAAACCGTGGCCGGCGCCTACCTGGGCGGCGAATACCGGATGCCGGCGACCTTCCTGGTGCTGGCCGTGATTCTGGTGATTCGCCCCTACGGCCTTTTTGGCACCCGCGAAATAGAGCGAGTGTAAGATGCGCATCGGTGACGCAAAACAGAGCTACGGGGCCGATGAGGCGATCTGGACCAGCCAGACCCAGAAACTGTGGTTCGGGCTGCTTCTGGTGATTCTGTTGGTATTCCCGTTTATGGCCGACTCTTACCTGCTGTACCTCGGGTGCCTGGTAGGCATTGCGGTGATCAGCACCACAGGCCTGAACATTCTGACCGGCTTTACCGGCCTGATTTCCCTGGGGCAGGCGGGGTTCATGGGCGTGGGTGCCTACACCGTGGCCTGGCTCTCCCTCAATACGGGTCTGCCGTTCCCGGTAACCCTGATGCTGGCAGGGCTTATGGCCGCCGCGGTGGGGATTCTGGTAGGCCTGCCTTCGCTGCGGGTCAAGGGACTTTACCTGGCCATCGCCACCCTGGCGGCCAGTGTGTTCCTGCATTTCATCTTCGCCGAGTGGGAGTCGGTCACCGGCGGTATGGGCGGCCTGAGCCTGGAGCCGGCGCATCTGTTCGGGTGGGCCTTCCAGAGTGATTTCATGATGTATTTCATCATCGTGCCGCTGTCGGTGCTGATGGTGTTTGCCGCCCGCAACGTGTTCCGTACCCGGATTGGTCGGGCGTTCATTGCCATCCGGGACCGGGATATTTCCGCTGAGATTCTCGGCATAGACCTGTTGCGCTACAAGCTCATGTCCTTTGCCCTCAGCTCCTTCTATGCCGGGGTGGCCGGTGGCCTGTTCGCCTATTTCTTCCGGGTGGTGACGCCGGAGAGTTTTCCGCTGTCGATGTCGATTTTTTATCTCGCGGCGGTGATCGTGGGAGGGATGGGCAACCTGCTTGGGGGCATACTCGGCGCCGCCTTCATGACCCTGGTGCCGGAAGCCCTGAAACTGCTGACCGCAGCCCTGACACCTTTCTACCCCAATGCGCCTGTGTTCATGTCGCCGATGCTGGAGATTATTTTCGGTGCCCTGATTGTGGGCTTTCTGATTTTTGAACCTCATGGCCTCGCGGAGATCTGGCATCGCATTCGCCGTTTTTTCCGCCTGTGGCCCTTCCGGAATTAACGGTTTTCCAGCGAGAATTTCAACGGGCCTTTCACCAAGAAATCGCGCAACACCAACAACAAGAAGCAGCAAGGAGAACAAACATGTTCAGAAACATCCTCGAAAAAGGTCGCCGGCTCGCCGGCCTTGGCAGCCTGGTTGCGGCGTTAACCCTGGCCGGACCAGCCATGGCCCAGGACAAGGAACCCATCGTGTTCGGTGGCTCCATACCGCTGTCCGGTGTGTTCGCCTTTGCCGGCATTCACATCCATGCCGGCCTGACGGACTACACAAGCTGGATCAACAGCCAGGGTGGTATCAATGGCCATCCGGTGAAGTATGTGATGGAAGATACTGCCTATGAGGTGGACCGCTCGGTGGCGGCCTTCAAGAAGATTTCCGGCAGTGATTCACCGGCCACCTACTACGGTGACAGTACCGGTTTCATGAAGACCATCGCCTCGGAGCTAAACAGCCAGGGCACCACACTGATGAGCGGCGCCTCCTTTGCCACGGCACTGACGGATAATGAGCAATACCCCTACCAGTTCATTCCCGGCCCCAACTACAGTCAGATGTTCGGCATCATCCTGGAGTACATAGCTTCCCAGGGTGAGGGTGGAGACATGCCGACGGTGGCCTTCGTCTATAGCGATACCGAGTTTGGCAAGGACCCCATCGAGAACGGCAAGGCCCGGGCCGCCGAACTTGGCATTGAGGTGGTTGAGGCGATCGTCACCAAACCCGGCAGCGTGGACGTGTCGGCAGAAATTTTGAAGCTGCGCCGGGTGCGCCCGGATTACGTAGTATTCCACGGCTACGTGCTGTCGCCGATCAACGAGTTCATGGTGCAGATGCGCCAGATGGGCCTGGATACCCGGTTCATGGGTACTTTCTGGTCCTCGGACAAGCTGATTATCGACAAGATGGGTGCGGATGCGGACGGCTACATGGGCGTGATGCCCTACAACTACTACGACAGTGAGGAAAGCGGGCCGATGCTGGATGCCCTGAGGGCGCAGGCCGAGAAGAGTGATCCGGAAGCTGGCTATCGCCCCACCGGTTACATGCAGGGCTGGTTCAATGCCATGGTCTGGACCGAGGTGATCAAGCGCACCCTGGATGCCGGCAAAGAACTGACGGCTGACAATATGGCCGCCTCCCTGGCCTCCATCAAGGACTGGGACACCGGTGGCATCATCGGTATTCCGGTCACTGTCCGGGACATGTCTTTCCCGGTTGGCCGTATCTGGCGGGTCAATGCCGAAGAAGGCCGTTACGAGCCGGTATCGGAGTGGATTCACCTCGACTGAGGGGCAGTATGGAAGCCTTACTGGAAATCGATAACATCGAGGTGGTTTACAACAAGTCGGTGCAGGTCCTCCGGGGCCTGTCACTCCGGGTGCCGAAGGGCGCTATTGTGGCGCTCCTCGGCTCCAACGGCGCCGGCAAATCTACCACTCTGAAAAGTGTTTCGGGGCTATTGACGCTGGAAGACGGCGAAGTGACCGCCGGGGAAGTGCGTTTCCGGGGCAAGGATGTGAAGGGCACGCCGCCCGAGAAACTGGTGCGCAACGGGCTGTTTCATGTGATGGAAGGTCGTCGGGTGTTTGAGGATTTGACCGTTGAGGAAAACCTGATTGCCGCCACCTATGCGCTCACGGGCAACAAGCCATCCCTTAGCGACAGTTATGAGATGGTTTACAACTACTTTCCAGCCTTGAAGGAACGCCGAAAACAGCTGGCAGGTTACCTGTCCGGCGGTGAGCAACAGATGCTGGCTCTCGGCCGGGCGCTGATTGCCCAGCCGGAACTGATCATGCTGGATGAGCCCTCGTTGGGCCTGGCGCCGTTGCTGGTGGAGGAAATCTTCACCATCGTGGCCCGGATCAACCGCGAGCAGGGCACCGCTATTTTGCTGGTGGAACAGAATGCCGCGGTGTCGCTCGCGATTGCCAGCTACGGCTACATCATGGAGAGCGGCAAGATCGTGATTGACGGCCCGGCCGACAAACTCATGGCCAACGAGGACGTGCAGGAATTCTACCTCGGCGTTGGCGGCGCCGGAGGCGAGACCCGCAGTTACCGGGATATCAAGCACTACAAACGCCGTAAACGGTGGCTTTCATGACAACACCTTTCATCCCCGATCTTACTCTGACGCAGATGCTGAGGGCCCATGCCAAAGCGCGGCCCGAGGCGCTGGCCCTGCGCCAGAAAGACTTCGGTATCTGGCAGGCCTATTCCTGGCAGGATTACTACGCGCGTGCCCGGCATTTCGGGTTGGGGCTGCGTGCCCTTGGCCTGCAACAGGGCGGCCATGTAGCCATCATCTCGGAAAACCGGGTGGAGTGGGTGATCGCCCAGATGGGCATAGGAATTGTCGGGGGTATCTGTGTGGGCGTGTACCCGACCAGCCCCTGGCGTGAGGTGGCCTACGTCCTTGAGCACAGTGATGCGGAATTTGTGGTGTGCGAGGACCAGGAGCAGACCGACAAGGTGCTGGAAGCCTGGCCCAGGCTGCCCAAACTAAAGCATAGCATTGCGATGGATATGAAGGGCCTGCGCTATTATCCGGAGCCACCGGCGGCGTTCGAGGACATCGAAGCCCGGGGCCGGGAATATGAGACGGCGCACCCCGGACTGGTGGATGAGTTACTGGACGGCCAGCACATGGATGACACCGCCCTGATGATCTACACATCGGGATCGACCGGGCGGCCCAAGGGCGCCATGGTCACCTGGGGCAATCTCCACGCGGCGGCGCCCGGACTGATCGATCTGTTGCGGGCCGATGAGCATGGCTCCAGCCTGTCCTACCTGCCACTTTGCCACGTAGCGGAACAGGCATTCACCAACATTGCGCCAGTCTACGTGGGTAGTGCAGTCAGCTTTGGCGAGAGCCTGAGGACAATCCAGGAAGACTTGAGGGAAATTGCCCCGACCTTTTTCCTGGGGGTGCCGAGAATCTGGGAAAAGCTGCATTCGTCCATCTATATCAAAATCCAGGAAACCGGCCGGTTCCGGCAGGCGCTGTTTAACTGGGCAATCCGGGTCTGTACCCCCATGGCCACCAAGCCCCGAACGCAGTGGAGCCTGAAAGAAAGATGCCTGTTCGGCCTCAGTTACTTTCTGGTGCTCCGGGCGCTGCAGAACTTCATCGGCTTGCGTCGCTGCACCATTGCACTGACCGGCGCTGCGCCGATTTCCACGGGCATTCTGAAATTCTTCCGGACCATCGGCATTCCCCTGGTGGAAGTCTATGGCCAGACCGAAAGCACCGGCGTCGCCACCGCCCAGCGAGTGGATGACGTGCATCTCGGAACCGTGGGTGTCGCCGTTTCCGGCGTCGAGGTCAAGCTCGGTGAACACAATGAAATCATCATGCGCGGCGGCAGTGTGTTCAAGGGCTATTACAAGAACGACGAAGCCACCGCTTCAACCCTGAAAGACGGTTGGCTGCACACCGGGGATGTGGGCGAATGGCGGGATGGCCAGCTAAAAATTGTCGACCGCCTGAAGGACATCATGATCACCGCAGGTGGCAAGAACCTCTCACCCACCGAGATCGAAAACACCATCAAGGCCAGCCCCTATATCAAGGAATGCATCGTGATTGGCGAGGCCCGGAAGTATGTTTGCGCCCTGATCCAGATTGATTACGACACGGTTGCCAAATGGGCCGAGCAGGAGCGGATGGCCTACACGACATTCCGCAGCCTGACCGAGCAGGAGCGGGTGACCGAACTGATTCAGGCAGAAGTAAACAAAGGCAACGATCAGCTGCCGCCGGTGGCTCAGATCAAGCGTTTCCATTTGCTCACAAAGGAACTCGACCACGACGACGACGAGGTGACGGCTACCATGAAGGTGCGCCGGAGCAAAGTCTACGAAAAATACTCCGACGCGATTGAATCCCTTTACGCCTGAAAAGCCGGTAATCAGTACCGGCCTTTTTGCCGTATTGCCTCAGATCTTGGTGACGAACGTGCGGGCCTGGTATAAAGCCAGGCCACTCAAGACAATGATTACCGTTACAGCCAGGATATCGGCACCTGGAAATCCCCAGAATTCAGACATGTTATTTCCTCGTGAAGTTGAATGATCAGGCAAAGCCCATCTGTCAGGCCAGTTCGGTGTCCAGCATGCGCTGCCGGCCAAAGGCATTGAGCCGGAACTTGAACAGGACCCGGCCGACGCCGAAGTAGCCCTGATCGTCCAGTTTTTCTTCCACGCTTTCGATAATGCCGGTGGAAAACAGGTCCGTCAGGGTCACCCGTGTGTTGCCCCGCCAGTAAGGACCGGCGAGGCCGTACTCACTCATCAGAGCGTCTGTCAGCTCCCAATCCCAGACGCCTTCATCGTGTCTGGCGCTGATGAGCTGGAGGATTCGGCCTTTCATGTGTAATTTTTTCATGGGTTGGTACTCCGGTACATCAATGAGCGGGCGAGGGGGCAGGCACGGCGTCGGTGTTTTTCGACACGGCGCGAACGACTTCAAGAACCTCGTCGTTCTCGGTGTACATCACGAAGCCGCCGGTTACGAACAGCGCCAGCCCGGCCAGAAAATTCCACTCTGGAAGCTGCAGGGTAAAGGCAGCCAGGAAGATCACGGCGAAGAGACCATACAGCGCGGCAATGGCCTGTCCGCGACCCACACCAATGAGCGGGAAGGACTTGTACCAGGAGACATAACAGAAGGCGAAGGTGACCCCGGCCAACATCAGCCAACCCATGGCGGCCCAGTTGAATGTGGCTACAACCAACTCGACAACGGGCTGGTCGGTGAACAGGTAGATAGCCGGCAGAATGAGCGCGACCCAGTAAAGTACCTCGGCGGAAAAGCGCACGGTGATACCCACATCCGGGTCGGCAACATCCAGGCCTCGTCCGGCAATGGCCCCCTCAACGCCCCAGCCCAGGGCCGCCATGGCGCCGCCGACGTAGCCGAGCCAGCCGCTTTCGCCGGTACCGGTCAGCTCGCCAATGATCCCCGGCGCATAGACCGTTACACCGCCGGCGAGAATGATGAAGATACCGATGGCCGCCCGCTTGGTAATTTTTTCCTGATACCAGAGACGTGCCAGAGTGGCGCCGATGATCGGATACATTAACGCGGCGATCGCCGCGAAGGCCCCGCCAATGTAGCCGATGGCCAGATAGGAACCGAATATGGCCATGGGGCCGCCAAAGATGGCACCGATAAAGAACCATTTGGAGATGTTGCGCATCTGCCGAATGGTGCGGCCGTATTCACCCCATTTACCCAATACCCCATTCCAGACGAAGAGGAAAAACAGTACGGCAATGGCGTTGAACGTCGTCAGCACCGCTGCCGCCAACAGAAATTCGGCATTGGTGTCGTAGCTCAGGTTGACGTAAGGCGCTTCAAACCAGACCGCGGAGCCGGGTATGTACCAGGCGCCCCAGAGCACGGCGCACCAGAGGGCCCACATAAAGCCCCATCGGATGCTGCTGGCGGTAAAGCGTGAACGAGCCTGGGCCAGGCTGGTATTGGTCATGACGTTTCCTTTATGGCGGTCCGACGTTCGGTTTCCGGCTCTTCGCTGAGGAAGGTTTCGAGGGAGTCGTCCATGGCCTGCATCCACGGCGTATGGTGGGTCGGCGCCAGGGTTCCTGTGAGAGTTGAGCGATAGCTCTGATTGCGATAACCGAGAATGTCCGCCTCTTTATGGTGCTCCCATTGCTTGAAGATCTCCGCCACGCCCTCGACGTCGAAGGTGGGGTAATCGGTGGGCTGCAACAGATCACGGATGTAGGCGGCCTGGAAGTCGATTGCCTGGAACGGATTTTCGACCTTTTGTTCCTGGCTGACCCAGTGCGCTCTGTCGGCGGCCATGGCTGACTCATCCGGCCGGGTGATCCGGTCGAGTATGACGTCCCGCGCGTACCAGGCCTGGGCATCGAACATATTGAAGGTGTAGTACTGGTCCTGCATTCCCAGGAATACCAGCTTCGGGTTTTGCTCCAGGAAGATGCCCTTGTACAGACCCTCTGGATAGAGCCGATTGTGGGTGTTCAGGGTCAGCTCGTCCGGCAGGAACGGGAAATGGTGTTGGTAGCCGGTGCAGAGAATGATGGCGTCCACATCCTGACTGCTGCCGTCCTTGAAGTAAGCCGTCTTGCCGACCACCTTGGTGAGCAGTGGCACTTCCTTGAAAGAGTCCGGCCATTCAAAGCCCATGGGCTGGCTGCGGTAGCTGAAAGTGACCGATTTCGCGCCGTATTTGTGACACTGGGTGCCGATGTCCTCGGCGGAATAACTGCTACCGATCAGCAGCAGGTCCTTGCCAGCGAATTCACAGGCATCGCGGAAGTCATGGGCATGCATGACGCGGCCCGGAAACTGGTTGAGACCCTCGAAATAAGGCGCGTTGGGCGTAGAGAAATGACCGGTGGCCACCACCACATAATCGAACTCTTCGGTGCAGAGCACGTCCTCTTTGAGATCTCTGACCGTGACCGCAAACTTGCCGGTGTCCTCCGTATAGTCCACCCAGTGAACCGCGGTATTAAAGCGGATGTACTGTCGCGCACCACTTTTCTCGACGCGCCCCATGATGTAATCACGGAGCACCGCCCGGGGCGGGTAGGAGGGAATGGGCCGGCCAAAATGCTCCTCGAAGCTGTAGTCCGCAAACTCCAGGCATTCTTTCGGTCCATTCGACCAGAGATAGCGATACATGCTGCCGTGCACGGGTTCACCGTAGGCGTCAAGGCCGGTGCGCCAGGTGTAGTTCCATAATCCGCCCAGATCACTCTGTTTTTCATAGCAGACGATTTCGGGAATATCGGTGCCGGCGAGGCGTGCCGCTTCAAAGGCACGTAGTTGGGCAAGTCCGCTAGGGCCGGCCCCAAGGATGGCGATTCTAAAGCTCATAGTGTTCCTCTATTGTCAGGATGTGCGTCGTCCGAACGAGCGAGAGCGTGCTCGTTCGACGAAAAAATAGTTGTGGCTGGGCACCGCTCCGTCAGGAATACGGTCCCATCGCCCGGTGAAAACGGTCCACGCAGGCGCGCGCCAAATGCAGGATTAACTGCGGGCGTAAAAATAAACCGGAGGCTCCGTTTGCCAAGGACTGCAGGCAATTCGCTTCAGGGCGGAAAATCGTCGTGCTAGCCGTGTTGGCTGTACTGCAAGGTGTCGAAGCGTCGCCAGAAAGGGGAGCGCTCGAAGTGGTCGGGAAAGGCAGCGCGTTGCTGTCTTTTGGACTGCTTTGGTAAATCAGAGACGGGACCTTAACACAAATCTGATGTTCTTGCGGTTTGTTAGCCAGGATCCGGCGGATTCTGGCTCTGAACGCCGACCGGACGCCGTAATGAAAAGAGCAGGCGAATGCCCGGATCCATGAGACAGATCCAGGCAGGTTTCAGGTGTGCTAAAAAGCCTGGTTGACTCAAATGTTAAGAATTGCAAAAGCTTGCCGATGATTTACCTCAAGCGAGTTGCTCCTCTGTAATATCCAGTCAAGACGTTCAAGATCTTCGCCAACACGAGGAAATTCAGGATGTTGAAGGCAGGAAATGCTTTGTCTTGTGTGTTTGCGGTTGGCTCATTGCTGGCTCTGGCCAGCATCGCACCTGCGCAGGGTAGCCACACAGGGCTCTCTGTGGGGCAGGCAGAGATGAATGACTTCTGTGACGACGTGTTAATCGAGTGTGATGACTTCGCTTTGACCGGGCGCATATACGCGGGCGGATTCTTTGACAGGTACCTGGCGTTCGAGGGTGGTTATCGCTTCGTTGATGACACCACAATAAAGAGCAGCGCAGGCTCTATCGACGTTGGTTACCATATGTTTGACAGTTCTCTGCTGGTGTTCACACCGGAGCTTGGCCCGGTGCGCCTGTTCGCGAAGGTGGGTGATCAATTCTGGCGGCAGGAAGGCAGTTTCACGATCAACGGTCTTGGCAGTGCCAGCGATCACGAAAGTGGCCTTTCGTTCCGCACCGGCGCCGGCGCCAAAATCGGTGTTACCGAATCTTTCGGTCTTCGCCTGGAATGGGATTACCTGCAGGATATTGGTGACGACAGCTCAGGCGTCCAGAATCTGAAATCCGATGTACACGTGTTCTCGGCAGGGCCGGAATTCCGGTTCTAGACTGGGGTGTATGATGCAACCCATTACCGGCTACCACAAAGATCAAGAAAACCACTGGGTCGCCCGGTTGGCCTGTGGTCACAACCAGCACGTGCGCCACACACCGCCTTGGGTGAATCGCCCGTGGGTTACCACAGTGAAAGGCCGGGAGTCGATGCTGGGGTTTGAGCTGGACTGCCGGAAATGTGATGAGGGCACGCCGCCCGATGACCGGCCCTGAACTCGATCTCGCTCGTGGGCGTTCTGCCCCGCAGATTCCCCGGCGCACTTCTTGAGGCCACACTCTAAAGCAGGAGAACTTTTCAAGGGTATCTGCGTATACTCCAAGCATTAAATAATTATCATATTTACTAGAGGTCAGAACCAATGCCGGCATGGTTATCCTGGGGACGTGAAAGAGCAGTCTCATCCGTAGGCGTTGAACCGGGCCAGGACAATCGCGACAAGCAATCGTCAACATACATCTCAGCCCGCCTTGCAGAACTGCTGGCCGATGTATCGGAGCCTTTTGTCACAATGGATTCCCGCCAGAGCGTATTGCTCATGAATGAGTCAATGCGCAAACGATTCGGCATTGGCTCCGGGGTCGTAGCGGGTCAGCCGATGACGTCGGTGTTCGGGGCTGACCTTGTGCCAGGCAGCTGGCTATGGCGGGAGACCATTGCCTGACAGACAACGGCGGCCGTGAATGGCGATGCCGGGTTACCCTGCTCGGGAGCAAATTTGATGGCCAACGCTATAAGACCATGATTCTTCAAGATCTTTCCGCTTTGCCCCAGCCAGATCCGGAAGAACAGTTACTGGCCGCGGCTGCGAGGGTGACTGAAAACGCTGTCGTGATTACTGACCCGAATGGCAAGATCGTTTTTGTGAACCGGGGATTTGAGAAGCTGGCCGGATATCGGCTTGAGGAGGTCAAAGGGACCAAACCGGGGGACCGGCTTCAGGGCCCTGACACCAGCGAAGAAACCCGACGCCGTATCCGCCAGCACCTGGATGCGCGCACGCCGTTCTATGATGAAATTTTGAACTATCACAAGAACGGTGAACCTTACTGGATTTCACTGGCCATCAACCCGATTGTGGATGGTGCCGGTAAACTGACGCACTTTGTGGCACTGGAGGCCGACGTCACCACCACAAAAGAGACCGGGCTGGCCAACGCCCGGCGCTTTGAGGCTATAGGTCGTGCAGCCGCCATCGCTGAGTGGAACCGCGACGGCCAGCTGATCGCAGCCAATCATTACCTGGTTGAACGCCTGGGATTCGGCAGTGAACAGGAGTTACTGTCCCAGCGGTTAACGCTCCCACAGCTGTCCGGTGGCGACAACTTCAAGCAGATCCTGGCAGGCAACGACCAGAAAAACACGGTGCAACTGGAAACCAAAACAGGGAAGTCTGTGTGGTTGGAAATGTCATCCTGTGCGATCCGGAACTTCTCTAATGAGGTTCGTCTGGTGGTGTCCTACGGAATTGATATCACCGACAAGCGTCTTGCGACTCAAGTGACCAACAAAGAAATGGGTGAGGTTCTGGAGTCCAGTAAGGAAATCAGCAACATCATCAAGGTCATCAACGCAATTGCCAACCAGACAAACCTGCTTGCGCTGAACGCGGCTATCGAAGCTGCAAGGGCCGGGGAGTCGGGACGGGGCTTCGCGGTGGTCGCCGACGAAGTCCGCAAATTGGCGAAGCGATCAAGTGATTCGGCCGGCGAAATCAACGAGCTGGTGACCGCATCCAATGAGCGGATCGAGCGTTTGTCCGACTCTCTCAGTAATCTGAACGAGTAGTTGTGATTGGGCCAGCTCCAGTCGGATCAGTTTATTGAGCTTAATAGACTGTCTGGCTATAAAGCAGTCGCTCCCTTCAATCGCCTGAGAATAACCTGCTCCAGGGCCTGGGCCGACGGTGACAGCGACCGGTTGGCCAGCTTGATGATGCCGATCTGGCGCACCAGTTTGGGCTCGCGCAGAGGGATAAAACGCAATTTCTGGTTATCGACCGGAAAGGCCAGACTGGGCAGAGTGGTAATGCCACTGCCCGCTTCCAGCATGGCGAGCAGAGAGATCATGTTGGAAATATAGAAGTCGTTGTTATCCACGAGGCTGGCGGCTGCGGTTTTTTTTAATAGCCGCGAAGTGCCGTTGGCGATAAACCGCTCTTTCTGCAGTTCCTGCCACTGCAGGCTGTCACAATTTGCCAGCCGGTGGTCGCGATGCAATACAACCCCTATGTTGTCCTCAAACAGGTGGGTATAACTCAGGTGTTCATCCTGTGCCCAGACGCTGCTGATCCCCAGATCGACCTCGCCACTAGCGACCATCCGGCAGACGAACTCCGCGTTTTCGTCGTGCAGGTTAATGTTGAGGTTCGGAAACTCGGCAATGAACGCCGCCAGGACTTCCGGCATCAACCGACTGGCAACCGATGGCACCGTCGCCAGGGTGACGCGCCCCTGCTGGCCCAGGGCGACATGCTGTAAATCGTTGGCGAGCCGGTCGTGCTGCTTTATCAGTTCCCGGAATCGGGGCAGACAATACTCGCCGTAGGGGGTTAGCTGCCCCTTCTGGTTCTTTTCGAATAGCGGCTGTCCGAGCCGCTCCTCCAGATCCCGTATGGCCATGGACAACGCCGGCTGGCTGCGGTGCAGTTGTCGGGCAGCGCCATGGAAGCTCCCTTCTTCGTGCACCGCGAGCACATAGCGCAGCGGTTGAGTCTTGAGTTCGAGCGACATTCGTTTTCCGTCCGTTTCTGATCAGCAATGAAGTATAAGAATAACTTATCAAAACTGCGATATTTTTGATTACCCTTATAAATTAAAAGCGTCTAGGCTATGGGTAATCATTAAGGAGGAACCCATGTCACAGTCACACGCACTCTACATCGGTGGAGAGTGGGTCAAGGGTGAACCGTCTGCCCAGCCCAACCAGAATCCGTCTGATCTCTCCGATACCATCGGCCATTATGACCAGGCCAGTGCCAGGCAGGTGAAGCAGGCCATTGACGCCGCCCGGCAAGGCCAGAAGATATGGGCCGAAACCGGGCTTGAGGCCCGCTACAGCGTGCTGATGGCCATCGGCAATGAGCTGATTGCCCGCAAGGACGAACTGGGTGAGCTGCTTTCCCGCGAGGAAGGCAAGCCGTTGGCAGAAGGCAAGGGCGAGGTGTATCGCTCGGGCCAGTTCTTCCATTACTACGCCGCCGAAGTGCTGCGTCAGATCGATGACCGGGTGGCATCGGTGCGCCCGGGTGTTGAGATCGAAACACGTCGCGAGCCACTGGGCGTTGTCGGGGTGATCAGCCCCTGGAATTTCCCCATGGCGACCGCCGTCTGGAAGATCGCCCCGGCCCTGGCGTTTGGTAACGCCGTGGTTTTCAAACCCGCCAATCTGGTGCCGGCAAGCGCCTGGGCGCTGACGGAAATCATCAGCCGCCAGAGTCTGCCCCCGGGTACCTTCAACCTGATCACCGGCAGTGGCCGTGAAGCGGGCGAGGCATTGATCACCAGCCCCCATGTTCAGGCCATCACCTTTACCGGGTCGCTGGAGGTTGGACGCCGTGTCGCTGCCGCGACTGCCGCCAACCTGGTGAAGTGCCAGCTGGAAATGGGCTCCAAGAACGCCCTGATCGTGCTGGACGACGCTGATCTGGATGTGGCGGTTGAAGCGGCGTTCGCCGGTGCCTATTCCGGCTCCGGGCAGAAGTGCACGGCGTCCTCACGGTTGATTGTTACCGATGCGGTGCACGATCAATTCGTGGCGAAGCTCACTGAAAAACTCGCCGCAGCGACGGTGGGCCCGGCACTGGCGGACGGTACGGTCATTGGTCCCATTGCCAGCGACAGCCAGTTGGCAGCCAACCGTCGCTGGGTGGATGTGGCCTTGCAGGAGGGCGCCACGCTGGTGTTCGGCGGCAAGGATGTCAATGCCGGCAGCGAGGGCTACTACATGCAGCCGGTACTCTTTACCGATACCACCAACGACATGACCATCAACCGGGATGAAGTGTTCGGCCCCGTGGCCTGTGTGATCCGGGTTCCGGATTACGAAGCGGCGCTGGCGGCCCTGAACGATACCAACTATGGCCTGACCGCCGGTCTGATCACCCGTTCCCTGCATTGGGCGACGGATTTCAAGGCCCGTGCGGAGACCGGCTGCGTGATGGTGAACCTGGCTACCGCCGGTACGGATTATCACGTGCCCTTCGGTGGTCGCAAGGACTCCAGTTTCGGACCACGGGAGCAGGGCCGAAACGCCCGCGAGTTCTACACCGTGGTGAAAACCTGTTACACCAAGGCCTGAGGACTCTGCCATGTCACAGTCTGTTCTGACCATTGATGGGCTGCAGTACTCGAACTGGTCCCGGACTATCTTCGAGGAAATGCGCGAAGGCGGCGTTGATGCGGTGCACGCCACCCTGGTGTACCACGAGAACTGCCGTGAGACTTTGCTTCGTTTCGGGGAATGGCAGCGTCGATTCGAGGCGCATGATGACCTGATCATGCCGGTGCACCAGGCCAGCGATATCGAACTGGCTCGGGAAAGCCATCGCGTGGGTATTTTCTTCGGAGCCCAGAACTGCTCGCCCATCGAAGACGATATTGATCTGGTGGCCATTATGCGCCGGCTGGGGTTGCTGATCATGCAGCTCACCTACAATAACCAGAGTTTGCTGGCTTGCGGATGTTACGAAGCCGAAGACAGTGGCGTCACCCGTTTCGGCCAGCAGGTGATTCGGGAGATGAACCGGGTCGGCATGTTGATCGATATGTCTCACAGCTCAGAGCGCTCTACGTTGGACGCTATTGAGCTATCGGAGCGGCCGGTGATTATCTCCCACGCCAATCCGGCCACCTTTCATGCCGCCAAGCGCAACAAGTCCGATGCGGTGTTGCGTGCGGTAGCGCAAAGCGGCGGCATTCTGGGATTTTCGGTGTACCCGTTCCACCTCAAAAATGGCCCGGACTGCACGCTGGATGAGTTCTGCGGCATGGTGGCCGATACCGCGGAGCTGATGGGAGTCGATCACATAGGCATGGGCACCGACCTGTGCCAGGCGCAGCCGGAGTCAGTACTGACCTGGATGCGCAATGGCCGCTGGACCAAGGCCACGGACTATGGCGAGGGCGATAAGGCGAATGCCGGCTGGCCAAAGCCGCTGTCCTGGTTCAGCGATAACCGCCATTTTAGCAACATCGCCGACGGTTTGCGCCTGAAGGGGTTCAATCACGACGAGATCGAAAAGATCATGGGCCGAAACTGGCTCCGGCAATTAACCGAGGGTACGCGGCCCCAGCCAGGCGCCGTGTTCTGAGTCATCACTGTTCCGACAACAAAAACAGGTAAACGCCATGACAATCTCAGCCAGTTCTACCGCGACTCCGGAAGTGGGTATCAAGCGCTTGGGGGACCCAATCGTGTTGGGCCTGAGCGTGGGTTTCATACTGCTCTTTCTCGGCCTCTCCCTGTATGACATCGAGTGGACGGCCGGGTTGATCTCCAGCGGCTTCGCCTGGACGGCCAAGACCCTGGGTTCCTACTTTCAGCTGCTGCTGTTACTGACCTTCCTGATTGGCATGGGCGTTGCCGTCTCGCCTGCGGGCAGTGCCAAGGTAGGCAACCGGAGTACTCCGGAGCTGAGCACCTTTAAATGGCTGTCCATCATCATGTGCACGCTCCTGGCCGGCGGGGGTGTTTTCTTCGCAGCCGGTGAACCGGTGTATCACTTCGTGGTGACGCCGCCGGTGTTCGATACTGAGGCTGGCACGGCGGAAGCCGTTGCGCCTGCCTTGGCGCAGTCGTTCATGCACTGGGGATTTCTGGCGTGGGCAATCCTGGGCACATTGTCGGCCATCGTGCTGGCCCACGCCCACTATGTGAAAGGGCAGCCACTGCAGCCCCGAACACTGCTTTACCCGGTGTTTGGTGATCGGGTGATGCACGGCTGGTTTGGCGGCCTTGTGGATGCCGCCTGTGTGATCGCGGTGGTTGCCGGTACCGTGGGGCCGATCGGATTCCTGGCCACCCAGGTCAGCTTTGGCCTTCATGAACTGTTTGGATTTCCCCAGGGTTATGGTACCCAACTGGTGATACTGGTGGTGTTGGCGGCGGTTTACGTGACCTCGGCCATGACGGGGATCCACCGGGGCATCCAGTTACTGAGTCGGTTCAATGTCTTTCTGGCACTGGCTATTGCGGCGGTGATTTTTATCTTCGGTCCTACGCTGTTCCTGACCAATTCCTATACTCAGGGTTTCGGGGAATACGTCAGTTCCTTTTTTGCCATGGCAACGGTGACTGCCGGCACTGCCGAAGGCTGGTGGATGCAATGGTGGACGGTGTTCTTCTTTGCCTGGTTCCTGGGTTACGGGCCTTTGATGGCCATTTTCGTTGCCCGAATCTCCCGCGGCCGGACAATCCGCCAGATGATTCTTGCGGTGGGCGTGATGGCGCCGGTGGCGACGACCATCTGGTTTACCCTGCTGGGTGGCTCTGGCATTTTTTACCAGTTGACGGGTGCCATCGACCTGACCGAAGCCCTCAACAATTTCCAGTTTGACGTCGCCACGCTCACCATCGCCCAGGCGCTGCCCGGCGGATCGCTGATGGCACTTGCCATTCTGGTGCTCACCACCATTTTTGTGGCGACCACGGGGGACTCCATGAGCTACGCCATCGCCGTAGTCAGCGCTGGGCATGATGACCCTGAACCGGTTGTGAGGGCCTTCTGGGGCGTGGCCATGGCGCTGATGGCCGCTGTTCTGCTCTATATGGGAGCCGGTCAGATCAGCGCGCTGCAACAGTTCATCGTCATCACGGCGATACCTGTCTCGCTGATTCTGCTGCCGTCGCTGTACCTTGGCCCGAAATCCGCCTTTGCCATGGCAAGGGAGCAGGGCATTGTGCCGCCCAAGGGCGAAGTGGCCCTGGTGGGTCAAACCACCAGCTCGGCTGACTCAATTTCGGAGAACTAGGAGATGGCTACCCAGTTGGACGTGCAACCTCAGCTGAAACTGCGCCCCGCCGCCAGGGTCATGAACCTGGTACGATTGGGTAGCCTGCACGCCAGCCGCCTGAGCTTCGCGCGCAGCCTGGTTCGCCAGATGGCACGAGAGGACTGGACGGTCACCACCGTCCGAAGCGAGCTGGATGACCAGGGGCATGGCGTAGTGATCTACCGTTTGCAGACGCCCCACCACACTTACCACGGTGTGGTGTTTTCCCAGCATCTGGACCCCGAACGCCGATCCGACCGTGTGATCGCGGAGGCCTGGGACGTCACCTTTGCGCTGGTTGAAGGTGTGGTCGAGGACAGCTTGCTGGCCCAGATGGCTGCCAACGTACCATTGCAGGAGGCCGGCCGGCAGCACCCGAGGCTGCTGGTGCTGTCGCGGGCCAACAAGAGCCTGCGAAACTTCGACCACTTTGTCGAAGCTCTGGCGTCGGGGCGCCAACCGGATCCTGCCTGGCTTACCCGGGTGGGTTATCTGTACCGCACCACAGCGGTCTACGGAAACGGAAAGTTTGGCATTGCAGATTACGCCCGCCTGCAGAAAAATCCGGACTTCAACCGACCGTTTTCGGCCCAGATGTTTGCGGTATATCTGCTGCGCCATTTTTCCATTCAGCAGGTGGAACACCTCGCCCAATGTCGCTCGCAGGAGCATGCGGTCAGCCTGGCTCCGGCACTGCAACGTTATCTGGGCGTTGGTAACTCCACCGGTTTGGGCATGGCGCCTTTCCTGATCAATCATCCGCAGCTGATCCAGCAGTGGGTCTATTGTCGCGAGCGCGCTCTGGCCTGGGCCCGCGAGCAGCCGCCCACCGAAAGCTCTCGCCTGGAACTGATGACGCTGTTGCGCCGGGCTCACCAGCATTTTGTGGAGACCGTGACCGAGAATGCCGAGCAGACCCGGCGCAATGCCGCCACTGTAGACTCCATCGACGCAGTCATTCGCTGGCTGGACCAGACACACGCCACCTCAAACCTCTGGGATGACTTGCTGGATTGGGCCGACGACCACTGTTCGCTGGAAGCCCAGGAGCTGATCAACACCCTGCTGATCGAACTCTATCCCGACCTTATTGATGCGGCGGAAGACGAGTTGGGCTGTGAGGAAATACTGGAATTGCAGCCGGAAATGCGGGCATCCGCGCTAAAACAGATGATCGAATCCAGGTTTGCCTGGGCGCTGGATTACGACCCCAAGAATCCGGATCATCAATACTGGTTCTGGTATCGCTCGGCGGAAAAAGAGGAGCCCCGGTTGGGCGTGCGTGCCGCAGAACCCGGTGCCGAAAAGGAAGTGTCGCTGGCCATCGGCCCACGGATACACCGCACACACCGGTTGCTGGATGCATTCCTGGATCGCAGTCCCCGCGGCTCGGTGGTGGAATTTCTGATGGCGCACCCGGGGCAGAAGGAATGTGTCCGACGTATCCAGACCATGGGTGCTACGCCCTATGGGGAGATCCAGGCCAACCTCTGGCACCGGGATATGAAACCCATGCACCTGCTGCGCACCAAACTCTCGTTTTTCGGTGCCAGCCGGTTTGATCCCAAGTCCGATCGTTGGGTACGGATCACCCTGTTTCAGGGTGCGCCGTTGTTCTGTGAGCTGTTCAGCGATCACGGCACCGACAAGGCCCGGCTGGCGGCACTGGACGACTGGAGCTTCCCCGTTCAACCGGATTCGGGAGCGTTATGAAAGTTTCGTTCAACGAGCTGCAAGGGATGGGCCGCAAGGCGTTCATGGGTATCGGTTTCGCCGAGGGTGATGCCATTGATGCGGCCGAAATGGTTGCCTGGATGGAAGTCCATGGCCTCGGTGGTGTCGCGGCTCTCAAGAAAGGCCTGGATTATCTGCTGACCGAGAACCCCGGCGAAACCCCGACCCTGGTGTATCAGGACGCCGACTTCAGTGTGCTGGACGCCCACAACCACAGCATTCTCGGCAATGCCAGCCTGGCGGTGGAACTGGGATATGCCAGGGCCCGGGCACGGGGGTTGTCGATCACCAAAATCCGGCATTGCCACAACCGGGTATTGGTGATCGGCTACCTGTCCCGGCTGGCACGCCGGGGTATGAACGTCACCGCTTTCTGGCGCAACTCCCACGAGCCGTTGATTGAGCAAGTGGTTGGATTCAAAGCCGGCCACCCGGTTCCGGAAATATGCGTCTACAGCCTGGAGGATATCCCCGACGATACTGAAAAGAACGATGGCATTACCCTGATCATGGCCAACCATGTCGACCTGCTGCCGAGCCTGCGCTCGGACTATGCCCTGACCAACCTGATGCGGCAAACCGAGGAGGACCTGGAACAGCAGCGGGACCGGGCCCTGGTGGAGGGGCTGGAGGTGGACGAGCAGCTTTGGAAAACCCTCAAATCCCTGGCCGACCGGTTGCTGGTTGAAGCCTCTGCGGCCTCCCGCAGCGGCGCAGGCGCTGGTGCCAGCGATAATGATTGACCGGAGAGAAACGGATGACGACTGCACCGACCATTACACCCATTGCAACAGAGCTGCCGCGCTCTAAAGCGCCCTTGGAATGGGCTGTCTCTGCCAACGGTATCCTTTTTACTGCGCAGATTCCGATTGACGCCAGTGGCCGAGTTGTCTCCGGGGGCATAGAGGCCCAGGCCAGACAAACCATGACCAACCTGAAGCACACTCTGGACTGCGCCGGAACAGGCATGGCAGGTCTGACCCAGGCACTGATTTATGTGACTGACCGGGAGCACCTGACCGTGGTCAACCAGATTTACGCGGAATATGTGTCAGAACCCTATCCGAATCGCGCGGCGATCATCGTCTCAGGATTTGCGCGGCCGGAGATGCTGGTGGAAATCGTGGCTTATGGCGCGGTGGCCTGACCCGGTCTGAAATGCCAGATTGGTTTAGGCGTCTGTCCGGGGAATTTGGCACTCGCCAAATGATCTCCGACGTCGCTTATGCCAGAATTTCAACAGGGTAATTGCAGGTCGCTGTCAGCGTCGTTCAGCAGAAACTCCCGTTAATCTCCACGGCATACCTCAGAAACTCCCAGAGCAGCGTTACTCGCGTCAGAGTGGCGGGATGTGATCAACCCTTCCACCTGGGAAGTGGTATGCCGGGTGCCCTTTGCGACAGTGGCTGAAGTCGACACTCTTGAGGAGGTTATCGACTTCGTCAATCGAACCCCCCAATGGTAACGGCTCTTCCATCTTCACCGGTTCCCCGGGGATCAAAACGGGGAGATCATGGCCCCGGCGGCAAACAGGCCATTCAGTTCCGGACCCACACCAAAAAGGTAACCGCCCGCTGGTTTGAACCTGACAATTTGTCGAATGAGGTCAATACTACTATTGCAATGAGCTAGATAAACAATGCGCTCAACGACCGGTGCAAGGCTTCATGTTTCGAAAACCACCGAAAACCAAACAAGAAAGGAAGAGAAACGATGAGTCGAAATTTTGGAATGCCCACTCTGCTGGCAGCAGGTTTCACCGCGCTGACACTGTCCTCTGCCATTCATGCTGCTGGCCCCGCGAAGCTCGATGTGGCCAGCACTTTCAACACCAATATTTTTATCGGCGAGGGCGCTCTGCGCTTTGCTGAAGAACTGAACACGGTTACCGATGGCAAGGTCGAACTGGATGTGCACAACCCCGGAGACCTGGTGCCGGCGTTTGAAGTCTTCAACTCGGTTTCGTCCGGCGCCATTCCCGCGGGTTGGGACTGGATCGGTTACTGGGCCGGCACAGTGCCGGTAACCAATCTGTACGGTGCGCTGCCTTTCGGCCCGACGCCCGAGGCGTTCGCGTCCTGGATGTGGTCCGGCGAGGGCACTGAACTCCTCCAGAGCGCCTACGATCAGTACAACGTCAAAGTCCTGCCGTGCTTTATCTCACCGCAGGAGACTGGTGGCTGGTACAACAAGGAAATCAACAGCATCAAGGATTTTGATGGTCTGCGGATCCGGATTTCCGGTCTGGGCGCGAAAGTGCTCAACAAGTATGGCGCCTCCACCCAGCTGATCCCCGGTGGTGAAATCTACCTGGCTCTTGAGCGCGGACGTATCGATGCCACCGAGTTCTCGGTGCCCCAGGTGGATCAACTCATGGGCTTCGAGGAAATCACCAAATACTACTACTTCCCCGGTTGGCATCAGTCCGCCAGCTGGTTCTCATTCATCATTAACCAGGATGTATGGAACGAGTACGACGACGCCACCAAGGCCAAGTTCGAAACGGCGTGCCGGGCCACTCTGCAATGGTCCATGGCCGAGGCTCCCCCGGAGCAGATGCGCGTGATTGCCAAGCTCAAGGAGAAAGGTGTTGAAGTCAAACGCTTCCCGGACGAGGTTGTTTCAGAGCTGCGCACGGGCTGGAATGAAGTGCGTGATGAGGAGATGAAGAACGACCCGATGTTCAAGAAAGCCTACGAGTCATTGATGGAACACACCCAACTGGTCGATGACTGGTACGAACTGCAGGCCATTCCCCGTGAATGAGGCTGTAATTTAAAGGGGTACAAGTGCCGGCGGTGGCAGAGACCATCGCCGGTTTTCCATCCGGACTTTGATCTGACGGATATCGCAGCCGTATGAACTCCAACGCTGGTCGTCTATCGCACTCCCTTCCTCCCTGGCGAACCGGACTTGCCAGAATTCTTGCCACCATTGCCATCCCCTTGATCGCCATCGGCAACTGGCTCGGCCGGGTTTCCAGCTGGCTGGTGCTGGCGATCATGTTTGTAGTGCTCACCACAGTGCTGATGAACGCCTTAGGCTGGAACGAACTGCTTCATTGGGAAAATAAAGTCCTCCTACTGGGCAACGCCCTCACCATTAACTCGGTTACGGAAATGCAGTGGCACCTGTTTGGCTTGTTGACCCTGATTGGCGGCAGCTACGCCCTGCATTCGGACACCCATGTGCGGGTGGATATGGTGCATCATCATCTCAGCCCCATCGGTAAGCATTGGGTCGATATCATCGGGCATCTGGTATTCCTGATTCCCTTCTGTGTACTGGTGGCCTGGTTATCCAAGCACTTTGTGAGCATGGCTTATGTGTCCGGGGAACAGTCCAACTACGGCGGGCTGACCGACCGCTATCTAATCAAGGGCGCGCTACCGGCGGGGCTTGTACTGCTCGCCCTGAGTGCGCTGGGGCAGGTATTTGACCGCCTGGCCAAAATCCTCGACCCACGCCGCGAGGCGAAGGAGCCCCACTATGCTGGATGAATACGGCCTGGCCATCGCCATGGTGCTTGCCCTGCTGGTGGGCATTTTCAGCGGATATCCGGTGGCTTTTCTGTTGGGCGGGTTGGGTATTCTGTTTGCGTTTATAGGTGATGTGCCCGTCGGTTACCTGGGCCTCATTTCCTCTCGCATTTTTGGCGGGGTGATGGAAAACTGGCTGCTGATCGCCATTCCCCTGTTTGTTTTCATGGGCCTGATGCTGGAGAAATCCGGTGTGGCCCGAAATCTGTTACTGACCCTGCAACGGCTGTTTGGACGGGTCCGTGGCGGGCTGGCCATTTCAGTGGCTTTCCTGGGGATCGTCATGGCGGCCAGTACCGGCATTATTGGCGCTTCGGTGGTTATGCTGGGGCTGCTGGCGCTGCCGGTAATGATGCGCCAGGGCTACAAACCGGAAATGGCCTATGGGGTGGTCGCCGCCTCGGGTACCCTGGGAATTCTGATTCCGCCCTCCATCATGCTGGTGCTGATGGGCTCGATCATGAACCTGTCGGTGGGTGATCTGTTCAAGGCTGCCATATTTCCTGGCCTGCTGTTGGGCGGCCTTTACGTGATTTATCTGCTGATCATCTCGCACCTGAAACCGGAATGGGCACCGTTGGCCAGTGAAGGCGATGAAGCGCATCTGATAGGGCAGCATTCGCCGCTGGCCATCGCCCTGTTGCGGGATCTGTTCGGCCCCGTGGTGCTGATTGTCGCGGTGCTTGGCTCCATAATGGCTGGTATCGCTACTCCGACCGAGGCCGCCGCCATTGGTGCCGCCGGCTCACTGATACTTGCCCTTGGCCTCAGGCAGCTCAACATCCAGGCGCTGCGGGAAGTCTGCCGGGACACCTCCCGAACATCGGCGATGATCCTGTTCGTGGTGATCGGCGCCACCTGCTATAGCCTGGTGTTCAAGCGCCTGGGTGGCGACGACATGATCGTCGATATCATTACCGGTACTGGCCTGGGTCCCTACGGCTTGCTGCTCCTGCTGATGGCGCTTATCTTTGTCCTGGGCTTCTTCCTGGAGTGGATTGAAATCAGCTTCGTGGTGCTGCCACTGCTGATGCCAGTGGTGGAGGGGCTGCAGTTTGACGGTGTCAGCAGTTCGGGGTTGATGTTGTGGTTCGCGATTCTTGTTGCCATTAACCTGCAAACCAGCTTCCTGACGCCACCGTTCGGCTATGCGCTGTTTTATCTCAAGGGCATCGCACACGGTGATGTCAGTATCGGCGTTATCTACCGGTCGATCATACCGTTTGTGCTGCTGCAACTGACCGGGCTGATCCTGTGCATCCTGTTCCCCGCGATCGCACTCTGGTTTCCCGGGAAGATGGAGTAGGAGGCGCCGTGTAATGGTAATTGGGTAAGCCTTGCTCTATCTCAAATCCCGGTAGGACTTCATGAGCTATTCTGTTGCTATGCAGATCTGAGCCAATGCGCCCAGCGACTGAGGACAGGAGACGGATCGTGACTGAAGACGAAAAGCCGCCAGAACATCCCGGGAATAATGTTGCCTCCCGGTTTCTTGGAGGATCGGCAGGCACTCGCGTGTCTGCCGGGTAACCGGTCGCTGTTATGAGTCAGAACAATCCGGATGCGTGGCCGGGTGCTGTTATCGGCACCATCGTTGCCATCCGGGGCGGTGTGGTGAGCGTCCGGTTTCCGGAGCCGGTGCCCCGTATTCGCGAGCTCTTGTACGCCGGCAAGATTGCTCTGGAGGTGGCCGCGCTCGAGGACAAGGGCGTGGTCCGTTGCATGGCATTGGCGCCAGTGAAGGGGCTGGGTTTGGGCATGCCGGTTCGGGCGACCGGTTCGTCGATCACCGTGCCGGTGGGTGATGCCATCCTTGGCCGCATGCTGAATGTGTTTGGTGCGCCTGTGGATAACAAACCGGCGCCGGCCACCAGTGAACGCCGCGCCATTCACCAGCTCCCGCCATTGCTGGAAGACCGTGTGGTCCGAAGCCAGATTCTGGAAACCGGTATCAAAGCCATTGATCTGCTGTCCCCCATCGAGCGCGGCGGAAAAACCGGCCTGTTCGGTGGAGCCGGTGTGGGAAAGACGGTGCTGATTACCGAATTGATCAATAACACCGTGCAGCAACACAAGGGCGTCAGTCTTTTCTGCGGCATTGGCGAACGGTCACGGGAGGCGGAGGAGCTCTACCGGGAAATGGGCGAGGCCGGTGTGCTCGATAACACCGTCATGCTGTTCGGGCAGATGAACGAGGTTCCGGGCGTCCGGTTCCTGATCGGTAAAACCGCACTGACCATGGCGGAACATTTCCGCGATGAACAACGCCGGGATGTGTTGTTGCTCATCGACAATATTTTCCGCTTTGTCCAGGCCGGCTCCGAAGTGTCCGGGCTGCTGGGCCGTATGCCCTCCAGGGTTGGCTATCAGCCGACACTGGCCACTGAACTGGCCGAACTGGAGGAGAGAATCACCTCAACCCGCAGTGCGGCGATTACCTCGGTTCAGGCCGTTTACGTGCCGGCCGACGATTTTACCGACCCTGCTGCCGCCCATATCTTCTCCCATTTGTCCGGCTCCGTGGTGCTGTCCCGTAAACGCGCCAGCGAAGGCTTGTACCCGGCGATAGATCCTCTGGCGTCGTCGTCAGTCATGCTCACGCCTTCAGTGGTCGGACAGAGACATTACGACATTGCCCGGGCGGTGCGCCGCACCCTTGCGGAATACGAAGAGCTGCGGGACATCATCGCCATGCTGGGTATTGAGGAGCTGTCGGCGGCTGACCGATCGACGGTTGCCCGTGCCCGCCGGCTGGAAAGATTCCTCACCCAGCCGTTTTTCACCACCGCGGCATTTACCGGTACCGAGGGCAAGCGTGTGACCATCGCCGAAACGCTCAGTGGCTGTGAAACCATCCTTGAGCAGACAGCCTTCGAGCAGAACGAAAGTGCGTACTACATGGTTGGCGCGCTGCCCGAGGCGGTGGCATGACTTTGGCGGCGGAGATGGACGTCTGCCTCAGGCTGCCGACCCGGGTGCTGTATCAGGGTATGGCCCGCAAGCTGTTCGCCGTGGCGGAAAACGGGGCGTTCGGAATGTTGCCCAATCACATTGATTTTGTCACTGCGCTGGTCCCGTCGGTGCTGATTCTGACACTGGCAGATGGCCGTGAGCAGATCTTCGGCATTGACGAGGGCATTCTGGTGAAAAAAGGCCACCAGGTCGATATTGCAATCCGGCGGGGGGTCCCGGGTGAGGATCTTGATTCGTTGCAGGAGAGCGTCCGGAGGAACTTTATCGAGGTGGATGAAGATGAACGCGTTGCCCGATCTGCCCTGTCCAGGCTGGAGGCCGGTATGGTACGCCGGTTTGCTGATCTGCAGCGGCCCAAGCCATGAGCCAGGGGCGTGGATCACCGGAGGACGATATCGGCCGTCGGGCAAAACGGATGAAGAAGGCCCGAGAGAATGCAGGCCTGAGCCCACTGCGCGGTTTGGGCGCTTTCGGCATGATCGGCTGGGCCATAGCGGTTCCGACCGTCGGTGGCGCCTTTCTCGGACTTTGGCTGGATCGCGCCATGCCCCAGGATTTCAAGTGGGTTATTGCGCTGATTCTGGGGGGTGTCGTCCTGGGCGGCTTTATCGCGTGGGCCTGGATCGGCAAAGAAAGCAGGGAAGATGAAGAGGATGATAATGATGATCGTTGACTGGCCGGGCGCGCTGATGGGCTTTGGTGTCGGTGTGGCGGCAAGCACTCTGTATTTTGCCGGCCTGGCAGTGAGTGTGCGTGTGGCAATGACCTCATCCCGCCCCACTGCGGTCCTTCTGCCCAGTGCCCTGGTGCGCATTGCACTGTTATTGGCGGTCGGGTGGCTGGTGACTGGCGGGGCCACCCTGGTTTGGGCTTTTGCCGGCTACGGCCTGGCGTTTTTTCTGGTGCGCTCCCTGGCCACCATGCGTGCTCGCATGCCGCGCCCGGAGGATGTCTGATGGAACTGACCCCCGATGAAACAACGCTGTTCACGATCTGGAACGTTGGGATCAACGAGACGGTCGCCAATACCTGGATCGTGATAATTTTACTGACGGTCGCATCCATTGCGATTACCCGCAATTTGCGGCCGGATGTGCCGCCGAATCGCTGGCGCACCACCCTCGAAGTGATTGTGACGGCCATCCAGAGCCAGATCGAGGAAATCTCACCGCGTGCCTCGCGCCATGTGCTCTATTTTTCCGGAACACTGTTCCTGTTCATTGCGTTTTCGAACCTGCTACTCGTCGTGCCGGGCTTCACGCCGCCTACTGCCTCGCTTTCCACCACCGCCGCCCTGGCTTTCTCAGTACTGATTGCAGTACCGCTGTTCGGGATTACCCGACAGGGCATCGGCGGTTATCTGAAAACCTACGTCCAGCCATCCGTCATTATGCTGCCATTCAATATCATCAGTGAGTTCTCTCGCGGCATATCCCTGGCTATCCGTCTGTATGGCAACGTCATGAGTGGTGCGGTTATCGCAGGCATCCTGCTGGGTGTTGCGCCGTTTTTTTTCCCTGTCGTGATGGACGTACTCGGATTGCTGACGGGCCTGATTCAGGCCTATATATTCGCCATCCTGGCGACGGTTTATATCTCATCGGCGACGGCCACCGCCAGCGCTGGACGGCCCTTGAGCAAGGAGAAAGACAAATGACAGATCTTGCACTTATTGCCGCGGTCTCGATTCTGACCGCTGGCCTGAGCGTGGCCTTTGGTGCAATCGGCCCTGCTCTGGGAGAAGGCAGGGCCGCAGCGGCGGCCCTTGCCGCCATCGCTCAGCAGCCGGATTCGGCATCGACACTGTCGCGGACCCTGTTCGTCAGCCTGGCAATGATCGAGTCCACGGCAATCTACTGTTTTGTTGTGTCGATGATCGTGCTGTTCGCCAATCCGTTCTGGGATCAGGCTCTGCAGGCCGCCCAGTCAGCTGCAGGCTGAGCCATGTCTGTTGACTGGGTTACGGTCGTTGCGCAGATTGGCAATTTTCTGGTGCTGGTCTGGCTGCTCAAGCGCTTTCTGTACAAGCCTATTCTGAACGGTATTGACGCTCGCGAGGCCGAAATCGCAACACAAATGGGTAAGGCGGAGGTTGCCCAAAAAAAGGCCGCTGCAGCAGAAGCCCGGTTTCTGGAACAGAAGCAGAAATTACTGGCCGATAACTCCGTTAATGCAGAGCGGGTTCGCGAGCAGGCGGAACAAGAGAAAGATGCCCTGCTGGCCGCCACCCGCGAGAAGCTGGAACGGGAAAAACAGGACTGGCAGGCGCACCTGGAGGCAGAGCGGGAAAGGTTCATCAGGGAGTTGCACCTGGCCAGCGCTGAAACCCTCTATCAGCTGGTCCGCCGGGCACTTCGTGATCTGGCGGATGAGGACCTGGAAGAACACATTGCGTTGAATGTGATCAGCAAGCTGAAGCCGATGTCGCAAGAGCTGATCTCAGCTGCTGATCATGCTGAACACGCCGTGGTCACTACTCATGCGCCTCTTCCGGAGAACACACAGGCAAAAATGAGGGCTTCGCTCGAGCGGCTGGCGCCGGGACTTCCCTTGAGTTTTACCACAGATGCCCGTCAGGCCCCGGGCCTGATTCTGCGTATTGGCAGTGTCCAGGTGGCCTGGACAGTCGACAGTTACACCGACGAGCTGATTGGTCTGTTGGCCGACCGGCTGGCCGCCGGTGGATCCGGCAGGGTAAACAATCATGGCTGAAGAACCGGCATTGATCCCGGCGAAGAAGTTTATTGGTGCCGTGCTGGACAGCCCGACCCCTTCACTGGCATTGACCGAAGTGGGCACGGTTACTGAGGTGGGAGATGGTATCGCCGTAGTGTCGGGTCTGGCCCGGGCTCTGGCCGATGAGCTGTTGGTCTTCGCGTCGGGCGTCCGGGGTGTGGTGCTTGATCTGGAGCCAGGCCGGCTGGGTGTTATCCTGCTTGGGCCTTCGGAGCGGGTGACGTTCGGGGAGGATGTCTGGCGTACTCACAAAGTGTTCAGCGTGCCGGTCGGGCCAGGCTTCATTGGCCGTATTGTCGACGCCACCGGAGAGCCCCGGGACGGAAAAGGCAGGGTGGCATCGACTGCGGAAAGACCGGTGGAAGCCAGTGCGCCGGGGATACTGAGTCGTGCCCCGGTCACCCGTCCCCTGGCCACCGGCATCAAGGCCATTGATGGCGCGGTGCCGGTCGGGCTGGGCCAGCGGGAACTGATTATCGGTGACCGGCAAACCGGCAAAACGTCCATTGCTGTCGATACCATTCTCAACCAGGCCCGCACGAACGTCCTCAGTATTTATTGCGCCATCGGCCAGCGCGGAGATGCGGTTGCCCGGGTCATTGAAACCCTGCGGCAAAGCGGTCAGATAGCCAACACCATCGTGGTCGCGGCCGGCGATGAGGACGCACCCGGTCTGGCCTACATCGCACCTTATGCGGCGATGACCATGGCCGAATACTTTTCAAATCAGGGGCGGGATGTGCTGGTCGTTCTCGACGACCTGACGCACCATGCCCGCTCTTATCGCGAACTGTCCCTGTTACTGCGCCGTCCGCCGGGGCGGGAAGCGTTTCCGGGTGACATCTTCTATGTGCACGCCAGGCTACTGGAGCGGGCAGGCCAGTTCACGCCGGAAGCCGGGGGTGGCTCCATCACCGCGTTACCCGTGGTAGAGACACAGGCGGAAAACCTGTCAGCGTACATCCCGACCAATCTGATTTCGATTACGGACGGCCAGATCTATCTGTCGCCTCGGCTGGTGCGCAAAAACCAGTTTCCGGCGGTGGATATCGGGCTATCCGTATCGCGGGTAGGGGGTAAGGCGCAGCACCCGGCATTCCGGGATGTGGCAGGCAATCTGCGTGTCACACTGTCCCAGTTTGAGGAACTGGAGGATTTTGCCCGTTTTGGTACCCGCCTGGATAATAACACCCGGGCCCGCCTGAACCGCGGGGCTGCCGTGCGCGCCGCGTTGCGCCAGCCCGAGCGGGATCCGGTGCCGGTGGTGGAGCAGCTTTTGATCCTGATGGCCGCAATGGAGGGGCTGTTCGACGACCTGTCCGAAAGCGAGATTGTTACCGCTATGGCCAGGATGCGCAAAGGCGTTGGTGACTCCCTTAAAGACGTTGCCGAGAGCATCAGGCAAAACCGTGCGCTGGAGGACGACGAAAAGGCCGCCATCCTGCAGGTGGCTCGTACTGCGCTGAAGTTGCCTGGAGAAGATGCCCGTGACCCAGACGCTTGAAACACTGTCCCGCCGCACCGCCACTCTCACCAGCATTCGCGGAATTGTTCACACCATGAAAACCATGTCCGCGATCAACGCGGTGCCTTATGAGCATGCGGCGAAGTCTATTGAGTCCTATCACCAGACCGTGCTGAGCGGTCTCCGGGCATTTGTTGCCAAAACCGGACCCATTGCGATGCCTGTCGCGGTGCAGGCTGAACAAATTCTGGTGGTGTTTGGCTCGGACCACGGCCTGTGTGGCAATTACAACGAGGTGCTTGCTTTGAAGGCAGGGACCGAGGCTTCGAACGCGGGGAGTGGCAACCGCGTATTGTGCGTCGGTTGCCGAATGAATGACGCCCTCAGCGATCAGGGGCTCAGCCCGGAAGTTACCTTCCTGCCCCCGGCGTCGGCCGATGGCATCGGGCGCCTGGCGAGTGACATCGTGACCCGGCTGGACGAGATCGGGGGCGGCGATGTGCACAACCGGATTGCCATTACCCTGGCGTTCACCCAGCGGGCCGGGAAGGGGCAGCGCGAACCGGTACTGATTCCATTGTTGCCGTTGGCGCCCTCGCTGCTGTCGGACGCCGGCCAGGTTGGCTGGCAGTCCCGGTCCCTCTCCGACTATACGATGCAGGCAACGCCGCTGCTTGCAGCGCTGCTGCGTAACCATATCTTTGCCAGTGTATTTCAAGCCTCTGCGGAAGCGATGGTCACCGAGAACGCGGCCAGGCTGGCATTGATGCAACAGGCTGAGCAGGCCGTCGATGAACGTCTTGAGGCGGTTGGAGGGCAGTTCAGGCTGGTGCGCCAGGATGAGATTACCAACGAGCTTATGGACATCATTATCGGTTTTGAGGCGCTGAAAAAGAGATCACCTGCGTTATGAGCAACCCTCGCATGTTTTCAGGGAAGATTGCTGATAACCTTTAATTATTAGCTAATAACCATTGTGTTATCCCGGAGGTGCATCATGGGGCGGATTGCTGCTGCAGGTTTTATAATAGCTCTGGGACTGTTGGCCGCAATGGCCCAGGGACAGGACAGCGATCGAGCGCCGATGACGGCGGTCGCAGAGCGCAGCGAGTTTCATGAAACCGTCCATCTTGATGGTGTTATCGAAGCCGTTCAGCAGAGCACGGTATCTGCCCAGACCAGTGGCACGGTCCAGAGCCTGCCCTACGATGTTGATGATTCGGTTGCCGCCGGTGACCTGATCGTCCAGCTGGAGGACAGTGAGCAGCGCTCCCGGTTGCGCCAGGCCCAGGCCGGGCTGGAAGAGGCGGAAGCGGCGCTCTCGGATGCGCAGCAGCGATTCCAGCGCATCGAGGCGGTGCACGAACGGGGGTTGGTGTCCCGCCAGGAGTTTGATCAGGCCCGCAACAATCTGGCTGCCGCCAGGGCCAGGATGGAGCATGCCAGGGCGGCGGTTTCCGAGGCACAGGAGCAGCTGTCCTATACTCGGGTGGTGGCGCCTTATGGTGGCATTCTCACCGAGCGCCACGTGGAGCTGGGTGAGTCCGTGAGCCCTGGCCAGCCCCTGCTCAGCGGGTTGTCCCTGGAGCAGCTCCGGGTCGTGGTTGAGCTGCCGCAGAAGTACGCGGAACTGGCCCGTACCGAGCGCCAGGCCCGGGTTACCCTGGCAGACGGCCGGGTGCTGGAAACCGGCGAGATGACCTTCTATCCCTACGCCAATCCACAAACCCATACTTTCCGCCTGAGAATGCGTTTGGATGAACCCGGCAGCTCCCTGTTTCCCGGCATGCTGGTGAAAGTCGGTGTACCGGTCACCAGTCGCGAGGCTCTCTGGGTGCCCGCCAGCAGCCTGATCCACCGTAGCGAACTGAGGGCGGTGTTTGTGCTTGATGATCAGGACCGACCCCGGCTCCGCCAGGTGCGTACGGGGGTCAGGGACAATGGCCGCTTAGAGATTCTGGCGGGCTTGAGCGACGGTGAACGGGTGGTGGCCAACCCCTCGGAGCTGGTTGGCAGTGATCGACTGAATCTTGTCACCGAGCCGGACACGGAGGCCAATCCGTGAGCCGGGCATTGCCGCCTGTGGGGCCATCCGGTGCCATTGCCCGGGTTTTCCAGAATAACCATCTCACGCCATTGCTCGCTATTCTGGCGATTATTCTGGGCATTCTGGCCGTGGTGGTCACCCCGAAAGAGGAAGAGCCCCAGATTGACGTCACCATGGCCGACATCATGGTGGCCTTTCCCGGCGCCAGCACCCGCGAGGTGGAAAGCGCCATTGCCACACCCGCCGAACAGGTGATGAGCGAGATCCAGGGCGTGAAGCATGTCTACTCGGTGTCGCGGCAGGGCCAGGCGGTCATCACCGTTCAGTTTGAAGTGGGCGTGCCCCGCCAGGAAGCACTGGTGCGGTTGTATAACCAGGTCTATTCAAACCAGGACTGGTTGCCAGCCAATCTCGGCGCGACTCAGCCGGTGATCAAACCCAAGGGAATTGATGATGTTCCGGTAATGACCCTGACCCTCTACGACCCGGTCAACGGACACACCGGCGAGGACCTTACGCGCCTGGCCCATATGCTGGAAGTCGCCCTGAAGCGGGTTCCGGGCACCCGGGATGTCTATACCACCGGCGGCATTCCTGACCGGGTCGATATCCGTTTTGATCCGGCCTTGCTGGCGGGTTTCAATCTGACCATCGACGATTTGCGCAACGCCCTGGCCGCTGCCAATACCAGCAGCCAGGAGGCCCGGGTTACCCGGAATAATCTGTCGATTCCGGTGCAGGTCGGCACTCTGCTGAAATCCGTAGAAGATGTCCGCCGCCTGGTGGTGGGCATGCACAATGGCTCGGCGGTGTACCTGGAGGATGTGGCCGACATCGGCCGGGGCGGTACCGTGGCTGATCAGAGCGTGATGACCGGTTTCGGGCCGGCCCACAAGGCCGGGAAAGCTGGCCAGCCCGGCGAAGTGTACCCGGCAGTGACCCTGGTCATCGCCAAAAAACCCGGTGAAAACGCGGTCAACATCACCACCGCCATTGAAGAGCGGCTGGCGCAGTTGCGTAATCGCGCGCTGCCGGAGGGGGTAGTGGTGCTGGTCACCCGGGACTACGGCGACACCGCCTCCCAGAAAGCCCGCAAGCTGATCACGGACCTGATCTCCGCGACCCTGTGCGTGGTGCTGCTGGTGCTGGCAGCCATGGGCTGGCGCCAGGCCCTGATTGTGGGTCTTGCCGTTCTGATTACCCTGTTGCTGACCCTGGTGTTTTCCTGGGCCTGGGGTTTTACCCTCAACCGGGTCTCCCTGTTTGCGCTGATTTTCTCCATCGGCATACTGGTGGATGACGGTATCGTGATCACCGAGAACATCAACCGCCGGATCCAGAATTCCCGGTGGCCGGTGAAAGACATTATTCCGGTAGCGGTAGACGAGGTGGGTACACCTACCATTATGGCGAGTCTGACCATCATGGCGGCGCTGATTCCCATGGCGTTCGTCAGCGGCCTGATGGGGCCCTACATGAGCCCGATTCCGATCAATGCTTCGGCGGGTATGGTGTTCTCCCAGATCGTTGCCTTCGTGGTAGCGCCCTGGCTGGCCTTCCGGTTACTGAAACACAAGAAGGGTGAGTTGGCCGCCGAAGCCGATGCGGCTTCCAGCTCTGCGGACGGCGTCAGCCCGTTGTCCCTGCGCATTTTCCGCACGGTGCTGGGCCCGTTCCTGGGTGATCACCCCTGGCGCCGACGCCTGCTTGGGCTGGGTGTGGTGGGGCTTACTATCGCCGCTGCGTCATTGCCGGTGTTCCTGGCCGTGATTCTGAAAATGCTGCCATTCGACAACAAGTCCGAGTTTCAGGTGGTGGTGGATATGCCCGAGCGCACCCCGATGGAGCAGACCCAGCGGGTGCTGATGGAAATGGGTAGCTACCTGGAAACGGTCGAGGAAGTGGCCAACTGGCAGAGTTATGCCGGCACGGCATCCCCCATCAACTTTAACGGCCTGGTGCGCCAGTATTACCTGCGCAGCGATCCTTACCAGGGCGATATCCAGGTCAACCTCAGCCACGAGGAAAACCGGGATCGCCAGTCCCACAACATTGCCCAGTCCTTACGGGCGCCGTTGACCGAGATTGGTGACAGGTACGGTGCCAGCGTGAAAATCGTGGAGGTGCCCCCGGGACCTCCGGTGCTGTCGCCGGTGGTGGCCGAGATTTACGCCGCGGAAGAAGCCCGCCGGGCGGAACTGGCCCGCCAGGTGGCAAAGGGTATGGCGGAAGTTGACGGGCTGGTGGATATCGACACCACTCTCGAAGCGCCGACACGGCAATGGGAAGTCGTGGTGGACCGGGACCGCGCAGCGCGGCTCGGGGTCTCCCAGGCCCAGGCCGTCGGTGCCTTGCAGACGGCTCTTGGCGGAACCAACGTCAGTTTCCTGCACGATGATCATGCCAAGTATCCGGTGCCGATCCGGGTGATTCTGGGGGAAGGGGACAAGGCTCAGCCATCGGTGCTGCTGTCCCTTAATGTGCGCAGTCGCACCGGTAATCTGGTCCCGCTGGCAAGCATTGCCGAGGTTCGGGAAGCGGACTGGATGGGAGCCATCTATCACAAGGACCTGCTGCCGGTGACCTACGTCACAGCCGATATGGCCGGTGAGACCGACTCACCCCTGTATGGCATGTTTGACATGGTGGACCGCCTGAACCAGCAGGAAGGCGCTCCGGAGCAATACTTTATCGATCAGCCACCGCTGCCAGAAAAAGGCACCCTGAAATGGGGCGGTGAGTGGCAGATCACCTATGAAACCTTCCGGGATATGGGCGCCGCCTACAGTGTGGGCATATTCATGATTTTCGTGCTGCTGGTGGCGCAGTTCCGGTCCTACCTCCTGCCGCTGGTCATCATGGCGCCCATCCCGCTGACGTTGATCGGGATCATGCCCGGCCATGCCCTGCTGGGGCGCGAATTCACTGCCACCAGCATGATCGGCATGATTGCCCTGGCCGGCATCATCGTGCGCAATTCCATCCTGCTGGTGGTGTTTATCCGGCAACTGATCGAGGAAGGCGTGGAACTGGACGAGGCCGTGGTGCTGGCCGGCGCGGTGAGGATCAAACCGATTGCCCTGACGGCCATCTCGGCGATGGTGGGTGCTTACTTCATCCTGAACGATCCGATATTCAACGGTCTGGCCATTTCGCTGATCTTTGGTCTGGCCATGTCCACCTTGCTGACCGTCCTGGTGGTGCCGTTGCTTTACTACACGCTGGCCCGCTGTAAATGGGTTTAACGGGAGGGTCGGGGTCGTGCCCGGCCTCGGGCCCAGAGAATCAGTGGTGACGAGTTCATTATTTTACTGCCGGATCTTGCCAAAACCGAAGATGCCATCAGCGTCGTGGAAACCGTCATCACCGAAATTGCAGCCCCCTACTATCTGGACTCTGAAACCATTCATCTCACCGCCAGTATTGGAATTTCGGCCACAGAGGGCAATATTGATAAACCCATGAGTCTGTTACAGCAGGCAGACCTGGCGATGTACCAGGCGAAACAACATGGCCGCAGCTCCTACCGATGGTATTCTCAGGAACTCAATGAGGAAGCCAGCTATCGCGTTGAGTTGCGTAATGAGCTTCAGAATGCCATCGACCATGAACAGCTCTCGGTGTATTACCAACCGCTGGTCGATGCCCGCTCCGGACGAATTCGCAACGTTGAGGCGCTTGCTCGCTGGCAACACCCGACCCAGGGGCTGATCTCTCCCGCCGACTTTATACCGCTCGCGGAAGAAACAGGGCAAATCAACGCGCTTGGTGAGTGGATCCTCAAAAAGGCCTGTCGCGACGCTGTGCATCTGCATGCGCAGGGCTTCCGACAGTGCTCGGTCTCGGTCAATGTGTCGCCGATCCAGTTACGCAAGGACGGTTTTATCAATACCGTTGCTGACGCGCTCCGGGCCTCGGGTCTTCCTTCAGAATGTCTGGAACTGGAAGTGGTTGAGTCCGTGTTGCTTATGGACACTGACCAGGTGATCAGCACGCTCCATGCCATTCGGGAACTCGGCGTTCATATTGCCATTGATGATTTCGGCACGGGTTTTTCCAGCCTCAGTTACATCAAGCTGTTACCGGCGAACAAGATCAAGATCGACCGTGCCTTTGTTAAAGATGTTATCGAAAACAGGAGTGATGCCGCGATCACCCAGGGCGTGATATCCATGGCACATCACCTGGGCCTTGAAGTGGTTGCCGAGGGCGTAGAAACCGAGGCTCACGCGGCCTTCTTGCGGAAAAATCAATGCGACCTCCTACAGGGATTTGCCTTTGCGCGTCCGATGCCGTTCGACGAGCTGGTCACGTTTATGACAAAGCGTGCGTCTGACAATAAAGGCGAACTTGGCTCGGAAGTAAGCATTCAGCAAAAACCGACACTGCTGTTGCTCGATGATGAGCCGAACATTCTCAAAGCGCTTACCAGAGTGCTTAAGCGCGATGGCTACCGAATCCTTTCTACCACAAGCATTAAAGAAGCCTTCAGTCTGCTTGCCACCAACGACGTTCAGGTTATCGTCTCTGACCAGCGCATGCCGGAAATGTCAGGGACCGAGTTTCTCAGCGAAGTAAAGGCCATTTATCCGGGTACCGTCCGTATTGTACTGTCGGGTTACACTGACCTGAAGTCAGTGACGGACGCTATTAACGAAGGGGCCATATACAAGTTCCTGACCAAGCCGTGGGACGACGTACAAATTCGCGAACATATTCAGCAGGCGTTTCTGTACTTTCGTGCGGCCCAGGAATAAGGCGTGCAAAAGCCTTATTCAGCCAGCAAACCCAGTCGTCAAGACTCCGGCTCCGCATCGGCACACAATCCGTTCACGAGGCGCTCATGAAAAACAAGGAATCACCCCTTCATCCCCTTGATCAGGCGGTCGCCCTGCAGCCAATCGATCAGGGGCGCTGGCAGGGAACAACCAGCCAGACGTACGCCAATATGGTGGGACCGTTCGGTGGTACCACTGGCGCCACCCTGCTCCAGGGCGCGCTGTCCCATAATGAGCTTTTGGGTGAGCCGGTTTCCCTGACTGTCAACTTCGCAGCGCCGGTGGCTGACGGCAATTTTGAAGTGGTTGTCCGCCCCCTTCGAACCAACCGCAACAGCCAGCACTGGTGGGCGGAAATGGTCCAGGGTGGGCAAGTGGTGGCCTTTGCCACAGCGGTGACCGCTCGCCGGCGCGATACCTGGGAGCAGACGGAGGCCGCTTTTCCAGACGTTCCGCTGGCTTCCGACCTGCCGGCGTTCACGAGGGATGCAGCGCCACCCTGGACCCGGAATTACGACATGCGGTTTGTGGATGGTGAGCTATTGGGCGAGCCAGACAAGGACTATCCATCCAGGAGCCGGGTGTGGATGCGGGACCAGCCATCACGCCCGCTGGACTACGTGTCCCTGTCGGCGCTGTGTGATGCCTTCTTCCCCCGCATCTACATCCGCCGGCCGAAGCTGGTGCCTATTGGCACTGTCTCCCTGACCACCTATTTCCATGCAGGTGGTGAGCAGCTGGCCTCGGTAGGCAGTGACCATATTCTGGGTGTTGCCAGGGCAAATCACTTTGGCAAGGGCTTCTTTGATCAAAGCGCAGAAGTCTGGAGCAGGGGAGGAGCGCTTCTTGCCACGACGCACCAGGTGGTCTATTTCAAGGAGTAGCGCATGAAAGGGCGAGGGGGGGGGGTGGAGCAGAATATTCGTGAAGCCTTACCCGTCGCCGACAGTGTTTATATCTTTGCGGGTGGAAAGCGCAAATTTGCAGGCACCCAGAGGGACATCAGGGATGACGATCATTTGATGTCAATCTATATGGGCGGCCACTGAAGCACTCTATCCTCCCCAGCCCTTACCGACCCAGTCCCCGATTCAGCTCATACACAACCATATTAACGGCAGACGCCAGATTCAGGGATTCCACTGCGCGGGCGCCGGGGATGGTGAACCGGTGGGCGCTGAGCCTGGTCAGTACTTCGGTGGGTACACCTCGGGCTTCATTGCCGAACAGGTAGCAGTCATGGCTCTGGAAATCAGGGCTGGTGATCGCTTCTCCACCGATGTCCAGGCAGGCGATGTGGGGGAAACGACTGGCCAGCGTGTCCAGGCTGACCTCGGTTTCCACCGGTATATGGAAGATGGCACCCATGCTGGAGCGCACGACTTTGGGGTTGTAGGGATCAACACTGTCGGGGCTGAGCAGGCAGCGAAAGCCGCCGAACCAGGCCAGCGTGCGCAAAATGGTGCCGAGGTTGCCGGGGTCCCGGACTTCATGCAGATAGACGGCCTTTCCAACCCCTGCTGAGGCGCCGCTGGCCGCCGCTGGCAAGGGCGCGACCGCGAGTATGCCTTGCGGGGTTTTGGTATCGGCCAGGTGGGCCATCTGCCGGTCGCTAATGAGATGCCGGGGCCAGGGGCTGGGCCAGTCCTGATAGGCGCCGGTGACAAACAGTTGGGCCTGCTGCCAGTGGGGGTTGGCTTTTGCAGCCTTTTCCAGCTCCAGTACCAGGTGCTCGCCTTCCACCAGAAAGTGCCCGAGGGACTGGCGATATTTCTTCTGATGCAGCTTCCTGATGTCATCCAGCTTCACGGGTTGGTTCCCGTTTTGTTATCTGAACCCGCTTCAAGGTCGGCCAACATCGCTTTGGCGACGGCCTCCGCCACCTTGATGCCGTCCACTCCGGCCGACAGGATGCCGCCGGCGTATCCGGCACCTTCACCGGCCGGATACAGGCCGCGGGTATTCAGGCTTTGCAGGCTCTCGCGGTCCCGGGTGAGTCGGACCGGGGAAGAGGTTCGGGTTTCGACGCCGGTCAGCAGTGCATCAGCCCGATCAAAGCCCCGGATCTGTCGCCCGAACGCAGGCAGAGCCTCGCGAATGGCTTCGATGGCGTAATCCGGTAGGGAAGGCGCAAGATCGACCAGGCGGATGCCGGGCTGGTAGGAAGGCTCTACCTCGCCCAGTTTTTCTGAGGGTTTACCCGCGATAAAGTCCCCCACCAGCTGCGCGGGCGCACAGTAATCGCTGCCGCCCAGAACGTAGGCTTTGGCTTCAAGCTGTTCCTGAAGTTCCATTCCTGCCAGCGGGTCGCCAGGGTAGTCCTGCTCAGGATGGATGCTCACGACGATGCCGGAGTTCGCATTGCGCTCGTTGCGGGAGTATTGGCTCATGCCGTTGGTCACTACTCGTCCCGGCTCCGAAGTTGCGGCCACCACCGTACCACCCGGGCACATGCAAAAGCTGTAAACAGCGCGGCCGTTGCTGGCGTGATACACCAGCTTGTAATCGGCGGCTCCCAGTGCCGGATGACCGGCGTATTTGCCCAGCCGGGCATGGTCGATGAGGCTTTGTGGGTGCTCGACCCGGAATCCGATGGCAAAGGGCTTGGCTTCCAGAAAAACGCCACGCCGGTGCAACATGCGGAAGGTGTCCCGGGCGCTGTGACCCAGCGCCATCACCACATGGTGGCTCATCAGCTGTTCGCCACTGGCCAGCTCCACACCCCGGACCTGCCCGCCTTCCCGCAGCAGGTCAGTGACCTTTTGCTCAAAGCGGATCTCGCCCCCCAGGCTGATGATCTCCTCCCGCATGCGGGACACCACGCCGGTCAGACGGAAGGTGCCAATGTGAGGCTTGCTGACGAAAAGGATTTCTTCCGGCGCGCCTGCCTTGACGAATTCCGCCATGACCTTGCGGCCGTAAAATTTCGGGTCCTTGATCTGGCTGTAGAGCTTGCCATCCGAAAACAGACCGGCGCCGCCCTCACCGAACTGGACATTGGATTCCGGCGACAGCTGCTTTTTACGCCACAACGCCCAGGTATCTTTGGTGCGACGGCGCACGTCCTTGCCCCGCTCCAGCACGATGGGGCGGAAGCCCATCTGAGCCAGCAGCAGGGCCGCGAATAACCCGCATGGACCCAGCCCGACAACAATCGGTCGTTCCGACAATCCGGCAGGCGCCTGGGCGACCGGGTGGTAGGAGGTGTCCGGCGACGGGCGAACATGGGCATCGCCCGCAAACCGATCCAGCACCGCAGCTTCGTCGTTCACGGCCAGATCGACGATGTAGACGAACTTGATCTCGCTGTTTTTTTTGCGGGCGTCGTAGCTGCGTTTGAAGACGGTATAGTGCAGCAGTTCCGCATCGCGGAGTTGCAGGCGCTGCAGGATAGCGGGCCGCAGGGCTTGCTCCGGGTGCTCAAGGGGTAATGCCAGTTCGGTAACGCGAATCATGATATTTCCTGGCCGCCGGACTGAGGCCCGGCAGGTTGCGGTTGGAAAAGTGTGCCCATTGTACTGCCGCGCAGGGGGCTTGTCAGGCGCTGGGCTGCTTTTGCGGTAGGGCAGGCGGCGGCGTACAATGCGGTCTTTCCCGCAGTGAGCAAAAGGCACCCCATGGCCCGTTCCAAAAGCAGTAACCGCTGGCTCGAAGAGCACGTCAACGATCCCTTTGTGAAACAGGCGCAGCTGGACGGCTACCGCTCCCGCGCCAGTTACAAACTACTGGAAATCAATGACAAGGATCGTCTGATCCAACCCAGCGCGCTGGTGGTGGATCTGGGCTCGGCGCCGGGGGGCTGGTCCCAGGTGGCCGCCAGACTGGTGGGCCACAAGGGCCGGGTGGTGGCGTCGGATATCCTGCCCATGGACGCCATCGCCGGGGTTGAGTTCATCCAGGGCGATTTCACCGAGCAAGCGGTGTTTGACCAGATCATGACCACTCTGGATGGCGCCCTCGCGGACGTTGTCATCTCCGACATGTCACCCAACATCAGTGGTGTAAATGTGGCTGATCAGGCCGCGTCCATGTATCTGGTGGAGCTGGCGCTGGACATGGCCTGCCAGGTTCTCAAGCCCAAGGGCAGTTTTGTGGCCAAAGTGTTCCACGGTGAGGGCTATGACGACTATGTCAAAGCCGTACGCAAAGTCTTTGATAAGGTGGTGGTACGCAAGCCGGATTCCTCAAGGGCGCGGTCCCGTGAAGTGTATCTGGTGGCCAAGGGGTTTCGGGGATGTGCGCTGCCCGATCACTCCAGGTAAAGCCCGGGGCTGAAACCAAAAGGAGGCTAACTTGCGGGTTGCCCTTCTCGGTCAACTGAACCGCGGTCTGGGACTGCTACAGTCCTTTGTCATTTATCGACGTCCCGGCCGCCAGAGGTCTTTACGCCAACTCTACAGTGAGTTCATTCACCCTGGGGATCTGGTATACGATATTGGCGCCCACCTGGGGGACCGCAGCTCCGCGTTTGCCGCTCTGGGCGCACGGGTGGTGGCGCTGGAGCCGCAGCCACAACTGCTGCGGTGGCTGCGGTGGCTGACCCGACACCAACCCGGGGTAGTGTGCTTGCCACTGGCGGTAGGGCGGGCCCCGGGCAACGCCGAACTGGCGCTGAGCTTGCGCAACCCTGCGGTGGCCTCATTGGACAGCCGGTGGCGCCAGCATCTGGGCACATCCAATCCCGGTTTCCGGCATGTGCGCTGGGAGGACTCGGTCGTTGTGTCTGTTACCACCCTGGACGAACTGATACGACAGTTTGGCCAGCCCAGCTTCTGCAAGATTGATGTGGAAGGCTTTGAGGTGGAAGTGCTGGCAGGACTAAGCCACCCGCTGCCGGCACTGTCCTTCGAGTTCGTGAACGGCACTCTCGATCAGGCATTGCTATGCCTGGAGGAGTTGGAGAGGCTGGGCCGGCACGAGTTCAATGTTATTGTCGGCGAGCAACGCCGTTTTATCTGGCGATCTTGGCAAGATCCGGGCTCACTCAGGCAATGGCTTGATGCAGGAGCTGACGGGATCGCCTCGGGGGATATCTATGCCCGGCTTGCCTCCTGAGTCTCAGTCACTGCCCGTTAGCAATGCTCGTTAGAAATCACATTAATACGGCTCTTGCGGAGCACTCTAATAAATTCGATGATGGATTCAGCAGCGAAGTGACAGGAAATAACCTGGCTGTTTCAAGGGTATTGGATTAGCCCTACCTGATCCCGTGGCAGCTATGGCCAACCACAGTGGAGGGTGAGCGTATGCCGCAGATTCAGAAATACCCCGCAGGCTGGCGGGTACTGCATTGGGTAATGGCGCTGATGGTTCTGACTTTGATACCCATTGGGCTCTGGATGGCTTCACGCGCGGAGGCTGACATCTGGGGCGACCTGACGAATACACTGTTCAGTTGGCACAAAGCAATTGGCTTCAGCGTGCTATTACTGATGATCCTGCGGATCGCGATGAAAATACGGTTAAAGAGCCCGCCCTATCCGGATCACATGCCGCGCAAATTGCAGATTGCCGCCAAGAGTTTACATCACCTGATTTATATTCTGCTGGTGGTGACACCGTTGTTTGGCTGGGCCGGTGTGACGGCATATCCGGCTCTGGTCACGCTGGGTGGTTACCACCTGCCTGCCATGCCTTTCGTACCAGAGGACAAAGAACTGGCTGCCACCCTGTTTAATATACACGGATGGCTTGCCATCACCTTAAGTGTACTGATTGTCGGTCATATCGCGGCAGCTATCCGCCATATGCTCCGAAAAGATGGTATCGTCCGACGGATGGTTTAACAAAAATGTAATGGCCAGCACATGCGCGGAAACTGCTCCGTGCCCCACTTTAATGTGCCGGGCAAGGGCCCGGCACAGCACTGCCCGGGAATCAGAACTGCAACCCGAGGGCAATACCGCCAAGCATATAGCAGAAGAAGGTGATCAGGACGATCCCGACGATGTTGAGAACCACCCCGCCGCGGGCCATCTGGGCGATGGTGACCGCTCCGGTGCCGAAGACGATGGCGTTCGGCGGCGTGCCGACCGGCAGCATGAAGGCGCAGGTCGCGGCAAAGGCGGCCGGAATGAGGAGCGTCATCGGATCGGCGCCAATTCCGACCGCCACGCCTCCGAGCACGGGAATAAAGGTCGCGGCCGTGGCCGTGTTGCTGGTCACCTCCGTGAGGAAAAGCACAAGCGTGGTCACGGCGGCGACCAGCAACAGGATCGGCAGTACCTGCAGCCCGGTAATCTGCTCGCCGAACCAGCTGTCGAGGCCGGTTGATGCCACTGCACCGGCGAGGCTCAGGCCGCCACCGAACAGCAGCAGTACACCCCAGGGCAACCCATCCTCGGCGTCCTGCCAATTCAGTACCATTTCGCCCCGACCTCTGCCGGGCAGGATGAACATCGCAATGCCAGCGGCGATGGCGATGGCGGTATCATTGAGATTGCCGAGCGGCCCCAACAGATCTCCCACCCATGGGAGGGTGGCGAGCAGTCCGGGCACAACCCACAGGAACGCCGCCGAGCCGAAAACGATCATCACCATCTTCTCGCCCTGGCTGAGCGGCCCGAGCTTGTGAATCTCGCCCTCGATCATCTCCTTTCCGCCGGGAATATCCGCGACATCGAAACGGTATAGCACGCGTGTCATTAGCACCCAGCCTACCAGGATGAAGGCGACGGCCAGAGGTACGCCTACAATCATCCATTCGAGGAAACCGATGGTGCGACCCAGTTCGTCGGCGGCGTAGCCGGCAACGATGGCGTTCGGCGGGCTGCCGAGCAGGGTGCCGAGGCCGCCCATGCTCGCCGACCAGGCGATGGCGAGGAGCAGGCAGATACCGAATTGCTTGATGTTGTTGTCGAAGATGAAATCCACGTGGCCGGCCCGGTGGTGGTCGCGCGCGTGGCCTGCGGGGTCGTGACCGGGTGTCGCCGAAACCACGGACTCACCGCTGCGCTCCGCGACCAGGCGGAGTACGGACAGCCCGATTGGCAGCATCATCAAGGTCGTCGCGGTGTTCGAGACCCACATCGAGAGAAAACCGGTGGCGAGCATCATGCCGAGCACGATCCGCTTCGGCTCGACACCTACCTGGGCGAGCGTCAGGAGTGCAATACGCCGGTGGAGGTTCCATTTTTCCATCGCGATGGCGATCAGGAAACCGCCGAGGAACATAAACACGATGGAACTTGCGTAGGGCGCTGTGGCCTCGCCGACCGTTCGCGCCGTCAGCATCGGAATCAGCACAATCGGTAATAGGGAAGTGACCGAGAGCGGGATCGCCTCGGTCATCCACCAGATTGCCATCAAGGTGGCGATCGTTGCGACCCAGCGCGCGTCCGACGACAGCCCGTCGGCCAGGCCCATGGCGAGCCAGACCAGCAGCGCCATGAGCAACCCGAAGGCGCGCAGGCTCCATGTCATCGTGGCGGATCGACCGCCGGGCCCTTCAGCCCCGGCCAATTCATCATGCTCTTCCTGCTGGCGTGGTTGTTCGGCCATGTTTATGTCCTCCCCCAGCGAAAATTTCTTATCCGACGGACTGCCTAATTTTAAGCTAGTTGGTCCTTTTCCGCTGTCAAGCTATTTGAACCTCAGCGACTGTTAAACGGCTCTGAATCCATAAGGGGCGGGACGAAGTTCCATGCCTGCTCCAAATGGCCGAACTGACGAAGAACACTTCCGGGCGTGGGCAGGACCTGTACGAAGAGGAAGTGCTGTTCCCTAAGGGTAGTGACTCGGGACAGTCGTCTTATGAGCGTGAAGTTCGTTAGAGTTCGTTCTGGGGAGGGTGGGACTATGCTAAACAGATACGATAACGGAGGATGCCAGCATCTTCTTCGCGGATCCACTCAATCCTGTGACCGGTCAGCTCACACAGTAACTGTAAATCCCGGCGGCCGCTCGGGTCATCGGCCAAAAACTCGACCTGCGTGCCGCTAGGCAAATTCTGGATGCGTTTCTTTAAACGAAGAATGGGGAGAGGGCACACCAGACCGACGGCATCGATCTGGTGTACCTTCTGGTGTGCCTCTTGATCTGTGGCTGATTGATCAGTCAAGCCGCACGCTCTCACTGCTGTATTGCTCGGCTGAAGACCACCCGAACTGATCCAGAACTACCGGGGCGAGAAAGGCAATCACCAGGGCTGCGACGAATGCGGAAACCATAACTTTCATGATGATTCTCCTTTGCCCTGTTTAGCCTGGACCTCGTCCACCCACAGATCGTGGTGCTGGCGCGCCCATTCCAGATCAACCTGTCCGTTGCCCATGGCATCGTACGCACCTTCCATACCGACGGTACCGATATAAATGTGTGCGATGATAGCCACCATCATCAGGAACGCCACAACCGAGTGCCAGATGTTGGACAACTGCATCTCTTCATGCGGTGCCAGGGCTGTCGGGAAATTGGTCCCCAGGATACTGTTCATAAAGCCAAAGGTGTCAGCAAACATGGGCATTTGAAATGGAAACAACAGCGACAGGCCCGACAATGACACTGAAAAGCCCAGTATCATTACAGTCCAGAAAACAATTTTCTGGCCGGCATTGAACTTCTTTGCCGAAGGGTGGGACTTGGTAAAGATACCGCCGCCCGCCTTAAGCCACTGCCAATCCAGCTTGTTGGGGATGTTATGCACCACCCACATGCAGAACGTCAGCACCAGACCCAACATAAAGGCCCAGGAAATGTTGTTGTGAATCCACTTGGCGCCGACAGCCAGAGTAGAAAAGGCTTCGAGCCCGATGACAGGGATCAGGAAACTGCGTCCCATAAGGGTAATCAGGCCCGTCAGGGCCAAGGCGACAAACGAGCCCGCCAACAACCAATGGCCAAATCGTTCGATGGCCTTGAATCGTTCAATCTTGGTGCCTGAAGGGCCGCCGTCGATCCTGATTTTGCCGCGAACAAAGTAAAATACCACCAGTAGTAACACGAAGCCCAGAATTGCACCACCGCCATAGGCGATGACCGGCCCCTCCCGTAACTGATACCAGGACATGCCTCCGTCCTGGATCAGGACGTCGACCGCAGGACCCCGTACCTGCGTGCTGGGGTCAAGCTCGTTGTAGCGAATGCCGCGCCAGGCGTCTGCATCAGAGCGCCCTCCCAGAGTGCCCAGTTCATCACTGATCGGCGCCGCGTTGGCTGGATCCCCCAGGTTTTCAGATCGAAAGGTCTCGTCAACTTCCATCTGCGCCTGACGAGCCATTATATCTTCGAGGGTTTGAGCGCCCCCGGTACTGGTTCGATCAACCTCGGGGGCTTCTTCCGCCCAGCCAGGATTGAAAAGCAGTGTCGCCAGTACAAAAACGGCGGCACCGAATATTTTAAAGTTCATGAGAGCACTCCAGCGGAATCAACAGAAAGAACTCGTTGCCTGAAGGAATTCCGGGGCCCCTCTAGGCCTAGACCCCGGAACAATCAGGCGAGCTTAAGCGCCCTTCTTCTCGTAGGCTGTGCCCCATCCCCAGGCGCCGGAACCGAAACCCCGGTTCACCACGCGCTGGCGATAGATGTCCGCCACCTCATTGCCATCACCGGCCAACAGGGCTTTGGTTGAGCACATTTCCGCACAGATCGGCAACTTGCCTTCGGCAATACGGTTGCGACCGTATTTGGAGAACTCGGCCGTGGAGTTGTCTTCTTCAGGACCACCTGCACAGAATGTGCATTTGTCCATCTTGCCCCGGCTGCCGAAGTTGCCCGCTTGCGGGAACTGGGGCGCGCCGAAGGGGCAGGCATAGAAGCAGTATCCACAACCGATGCACAGATCCTTGGAGTGCAACACGATGCCGTCTTCGGTCTGGTAGAAACAGTCCACCGGACAGACGGCCATACAGGGCGCGTCTGAACAGTGCATGCAAGCTACCGAGATCGAACGCTCGCCAGGCTTACCGTCTTCGATGGTCACCACACGTCGACGATTGATGCCCCAGGGGACCTCATGTTCATTCTTACAGGCTGTAACGCAGGCATTACATTCAATGCAGCGTTCGGCATCGCAAAGAAACTTTGCTCGTGCTTGTCCTTCAAGTGCCATGTTGTACACCTCTTATTGTTATGCCGGCATAATCGCACACAGGGTGCACTTGGTCTCTTGCATCTGCGTGACCGAGTCATACCCGTATGTCTGAACCGTGTTACTGGATTCACCCAGGACGTAGGGATCCGCACCTTTGGGATACTTGTCCCTCAGGTCCTTACCTTCCAGGTGTCCCCCGAAGTGGAAGGGCATAAAGACCACACCTCTGCCGACGCGTTCTGTGATCATCGCCTTCACCTTGATGCGCGCGCCTTCAGGCCCGGAAACCCAGACGTCGTTGCCTTCACGAATGTTCAGGTTATTCGCATCGTACGGATTCACCTCGATGAACATGTCCTGCTGTAGCTCCGCCAGCCATGGGTTCGAGCGAGTCTCGTCACCACCACCCTCATATTCAACCAGACGGCCTGAAGTGAGAATGAGGGGGAAGTCCTTGCTGAAGTCCTTCTTCTGAATGGACTCGTACAGGGTCGGGACGCGCCAGAAATGCTTGTCGGCATAGGTCGGGTAATCTTCCACCAGATCGCGACGGTTAGTGTACAGTGGCTCCCGGTGTAGCGGTACCGGATCCGGGAAATTCCAGACCACCGTACGCGCTTTGGCGTTACCAAAGGGTGCACACTCGTGTTTGATCGCAACACGCTGTATACCGCCTGACAGATCTGTCTTCCAGTTGGTCTCTGGACCTGCAACGCCATCAATACTGGCACGCTCTTCGGCAGTCAGGTCCCCATCCCAGCCCAAATCCATCAACATCTGCATGGTAAACTCGGGGTACCCGTCTTTGATCTCCGAGTTTTTCGAGTAGACCCCTTCAGCAAGCAAGTTCTCGCCGTCGCGCTCGACACCAAAACGGGCGCGGAAGGTGAGGCCGCCCTTGGACACCGGCAATGACATATCGTACAGGTTTGGTGTTCCCGGATGGTTCATCTCGGCTGTGCCCCAGCATGGCCACGGCATACCGTAGATATCACCATCGCAGGGTCCGCCCACCGCACGCAGGCTGGTCCGGTCAAAGTGGTGCTGGTTCGCCATGTGCTTTTTGAGACGTTCAGGCGATTGACCGGTATAGCCGATGGTCCACATGCCCCGGTTGAATTCGCGAGTGATGTCCTCAATCACCGGTTCGTCGCCTTCAAGAGCAATGTTGCGGAACAGGCGATCGGTAAAACCGAACTTGTCAGCAAACAGCTTCATGATTTCATGATCGACTTTCGAGTCAAATAGCGGCTCGATGACCTTTTCACGCCACTGGAGCGATCGGTTGGAAGCGGTTACTGAGCCTAATGTCTCGAACTGGGTTGTTGCAGGCAACAGGTAGGCGCCGTCCTTACGATCGTGTAGCACCGCTGACACGGTGGGGAAAGGATCCACTACGACCAACAGGTCCAGCTTTTCCATGGCCTCCTTCATTTCCAGCATACGGGTCTGCGAGTTGGGTGCGTGACCCCACAGAACCATCGCTCGGGTGTTGTCGGGCTGGTCCAGGTTTTCTTTGGCCTCCAGAACACCATCAATCCAGCGGGACACGGGAATGCCTTTCTCGTTCATCATCGCGCGGGACTTGCCATCTTTGTCCCAAACCGCAAAGCGGCCTTTCAGCCAGTCCAGGTCTTCCTCCCAGACTCGGGCCCAGTGAGCCCAGGAACCAGCGGCCAGGCCATAGTAGCCAGGCAGCGTATCTGCAAGGACACCAAGGTCTGTGGCGCCCTGAACATTGTCGTGTCCGCGGAAGATGTTGGTGCCGCCGCCGGGGACGCCCATGTTGCCAAGTGCCAGCTGTAATACGCAGTACGCACGGGTGTTGTTGTTGCCATTGGTGTGCTGGGTACCACCCATGCACCAGATCACAGTACCCGGCCGGTTGTTGACCAGAGTACGCGCCACACGCTCGAGTTGCGCACCGGGTGCACCGGTAACACGCTCCACTTCCTCGGGGTTCCAGCGCTTCACCTCTTCACGGATGTCGTCCATGCCATACACTCGGGTGCGGATGAACTCCTTGTCTTCCCAGCTGTTCTCGAAAATGTGCCACAACAGGCCCCAGATCAACGCGACGTCTGAACCCGGCCGGAAGCGCACATATTCATCAGCATGAGCCGCAGTTCGCGTGAAACGCGGATCACAGACAATGAGCGGCGCGTTGTTCTGTTCCTTGGCTTTGAGAATGTGCAGCAGCGATACCGGATGCGCTTCCGCGGGGTTACCCCCGATCAGAAAGATCGCTTTGGAATTGTGGATGTCGTTGTACGAGTTGGTCATTGCACCGTAGCCCCAGGTATTGGCTACGCCGGCGACCGTTGTTGAGTGACAGATCCGGGCCTGGTGATCGACGTTGTTGGTGCCCCAGTAGGCGGCAAATTTGCGGTACAGATACGCCTGTTCGTTGTTGAACTTTGCGCTTCCCAGCCAGTAGACCGAGTCAGGACCGCTCTCATCGCGGATCTGCAACATCTTGTCGCCGATCTCGTTGATCGCCTGTTCCCAGGGAATCTTCTGCCATTGGCCGTTGACCATTTTCATGGGATATTTCAGGCGGCGTTCACCGTGACCGTGCTCTCGCACCGAGGCGCCCTTGGCGCAGTGAGCGCCCATATTAAAGGGACTGTCCCAGCCGGGCTCCTGACCTGTCCATACGCCATTCTGAACCTCAGCCTCGACCGTGCAGCCGACCGAGCAGTGCGTACACACTGACTTCTTGCGAACGACTTCGCCACCCCCCGTCGACGGGGTTGCAGCCTTGACGCGCGTGGACGGCAGCGATAAAGCCGCCAGGCCGCCCACTGCGACACCGGAGGCGGTCAGGAACCCCCTGCGGTCCATGGTCGTTGCAGCGAGGGATGAAAGTAAAGATCCCGCACGGGAGCCTTTCGCTACCCCGTTGGTTTTCTTCCTCAACATGTCTCGTACCTCTCTCTTTTTTTTATTCTCGTTTTCCCGGAAATGCGGTCACCCAAGAGCCTTTCGCAACCTTGAATGACTCACGCTTCCTCAGAAGCGAGCCGATTCCAGATACTTTCGTGTGTGCTCAGTGTCACGTAGACCGCGGCTTTTAGGGACGTCTTTGACAACGACCTCGGCTGCGGCGTGCGGTGCTACTGCCAAGGCAACGGCAGCCGGCACTGCTGTTGCTGCCATCCGCAGGAAACGGCGACGGCTGTTTTCACGCTGTTGGTTGTCCATCGGACACCTCCACCTGGGTTAAGGGATCGGGCAGATCCCGGTTATTGAAGTGCAAACGCATCGGCTTCTATGTCCATGAAAGCCCGACCCAGCGAGCCCACAGGAGTGTAGAAAATCGCGGTTTGCGCTGTCTCCAAATCGGTAAAAAACAACGCCGCCCACTTTGCCAGGTGCGCGTCAAAAAAGGCTTTTTGAGAAGACAAATCACTGTCACATTCGAACGCGCCCGTAATGATGCCCGCCATGATTTCACACAGCGTGCCCATATGATCCTCTGGTTCTTTAACGTCGTCACTGGCTTTGATGCCCCTGGCCATCAGATCGCCACGCAAATCCGCAAGGGGCTTCTCGTTCAGAAAACCGGTCAGATAATAACTGGCGAACGGGAGCAGTTCACCACGGCCGACTCCGACGAACAGATTGTTGTACTCCTGCCTGGCGTCATCTGGCGCGGTGCGTTTCGCAAGAGCGGCCAGATTTTTAGAGGCGGTCCCCAAAACGGTGTCATCACCTTGCAAGGATGCCAAGCCCCGGAGTAGCTCACTTGAAGGTGGGCCGCCCAGCAAGACACCCAGCAACTGATACATTTGGGCGCGCGAGCGATCTTCGTCGGTGATAGAGCGAGGGCACTGGATTTCTGCGGCGTTGGCCAAGTCGTTGTCCTTAGCATTATTGTTTGACGTGTTATGGTTTGGCGTTTTCAGTATTAATAATTTTTCATTATTGTTCTTTATAGCCCCGATCTGATTCTGGCGCAACTGTGCTTCCTGACACTAACAGTCAAAACGCATCCGGGGACGATAGCGCGGTGCAGGTTCCGCCTCAGCCTCGGCAACCACAGGTTCGACATGGCGAGTTGTGGACTCAACAGTGACTAAGGATTCAACAGCGATTTCGGGCTCTGATCTCTCAGCTACTCTCTCGGGTATTCTCTCGGTTTCCACTGCAGGGGCAATAGTTTCCGAAGTCTCGGCCTGCTCCTGAATCTGATCCTCGACTTGCTCGTCAACCTTTGGGGTTCTGTCAAAACCCTGGCCTACCTTGTACAAGGTCTTTATGACCCTGGGTGCAGTCGCAGCGTCAGTGAAATCTTCATCGTAGTCATTGAGCCCGTCCAGCACCGCCAGAACGGGATTGGATTTCCAGAGCGAGCGCAAGGCCCGGCGGCGCAAGAGTTCAGGAATCTCTTTTCGCATGAACCCTGTAATGTCGGTACCGAGCTCGATGGCATCCGGGTCCGGCAAATCGTACTTCTCCAGCACCTCGTGCTCAGGCAAAGCCTCATTGATGGTGAGGTCTCGTTCTTCGGATGATGGCTCGGTCTCAGTAGTCGAAGGAGGGGCAAGCTCAACCTCTTTGCTGGCTTTGGTTTTTTTGCGCGACCAACGCTGTAAGCGTGACTCAGCCATCAGTGCACTCTCGGTTTTTTACTGTTGGGAGGGGGCCGGTAAACGTCGCTATCCTGACGGATGCGTGCATCGCCCTTGCCGTCCTCGATACCATCAACACTGATCTCGTCACGACGGCGTTTCTTGAAAGGCTCTTCGATGTAGTGCATGTCGATAAATTCTTTGATCCAGGCCGCCAGGGACTCCGGAATCGGAACAGCTTCGACGATGCTCTCGCCACTGTCCAGAGCATCAAGCGCCTCATGGGCACTGGCCGTAATGGTGCTGACAACCCATCCTGATGGAGAGCGGCTGGACTGATCCTTATCCATCACGACCCAGACGGAGGGAGCGGCCATATTCAGGGATACAAGGTAACCTTCTACATCGGCGCGAAATAATTCCATCGCAACAGTGCCCGCGTGATAATCGACCACCTCGCCCTCGCGGACCAACTCTTTCCAGAACGCCTCGGGCGCGCCGGGTATAACAGCCACCGGCTTCCAGATATACCTTGCCCATTGGGTTACACCGGGCGACCGGCGAACGACGGCACCGATTTGTAACTCGCGCTTCCAGCTTTCGATGTTTCGGCTCATGACAGCTCTCTTTTTTCATTAAGTTAGCAGAGCGCAATCAATTATCCAATTGTCGAACGGCAAACGGGTGTGGCATGCTCGACAATCGGTAACTGAAGCGTATACGTATAAAAATAACTAAAAGAGTCAATATTCTGATGACGGCACACAAAACCCTACTGTTATGCACCTGCGATAAAACCCAGTCTTTTAATTCCAAGGCACTGCAAACGGCCGCAGCAGCGGCGCAGGTGATCACGGTGGATCAACTGTGCGGCAACGATATGAAGACGGCTGCCGAACACCTGGGCGGCAGTAACGAATTGCTCATTGCTTGTGGCCAACAGGCGGCCTTGTTCGAGCGGTTAAGCGAGGACGTACACGCTGAAATTGAGCATTCCGCACCGCTGAGTGCCATCGACATCCGGGATCGCGCTGGCTGGAGCGCATCAAGCGCAAAGCCCAAGCGCGTGCACGCCAAGCAGGCGGCCCTGATTGCCGCGGCCCAGTTACCGGCTTCCATGGCGCCGGTGAAAACCATTCAGTCCAGCGGGGTGTGTTGCATTGTCGGCCCCACCGAACAGGCCATCAGGATGGCCGAGCTGGTACAGGACGAGCTGGGCGTCACGTGTATCGTCAATGATGCGGGGCCGATACAACTGCCCTCCGCCGGTTACAACATGGCCAGAGGCCGATTGACCACCGCCCAGGGCGCGCTGGGCTGCTTCAAACTGGAGTTTGCTCAGTTGCAAACTCTGAATCCCGCTGGCCGCGGCGCACTCGGTTATGGTGAGGTTAGCGCCACCGCCCGCAGTGAGTGCGACGTGTTCATCGACCTGCGCGGCGGCGAGCCAGCGTTTCCCAGTCATCAAAAACGCAACGGCTACTTTTGGGCCGACCCGACCAAAACCGGAGAGTTAGAGCGTATCGCTCTGACTGCCAGGGACCGGGTCGGTGAGTTTGAGAAAACCGTGTATTTCAGGTTGGAAACCTCGTTGTGTGCGCACTCCCGAGCGAACCAGACCGGTTGCACCCGCTGTCTGGACGTCTGCCCCACCGAGGCCATTTTTTCCGCTGGGGACCACGTACAAATCGACTCAGATATTTGCGCCGGTTGCGGGTCCTGTGCGGCGGTCTGCCCAACTTCAGCCGTGACCATGAATGAAACTCCCTTCGAGGCCCTGACCCAGGTCATGGCCGTTATGACCAGGGTCTATCGCGAGCATACCGACGAATCCCCGCGCCTGGTTTTTCACACCTTGGGCGCTGGTACTGATTCCATTGCCCACCTGGCACGATACGGCGATGGACTGGCGGACGATCTGATCCCGCTGGGGCTGGAGCATGTCGATCGTGTCGGCCATGCCGAGATAATGGCCGCATTTGGCGCGGGCTACGCCGAAGTCCTGATCCTGGCGGACAACGAGACCGACCGGCGGGCCGTTACCGCGGAAGTTGAACTGGCTCAGGCCCTGCTTAAGGGCACCCATAACGCCCCCAGCCGAGTCCGGGTGATCGCAGCCGACGAACTCAGCGCCGCTGGAGACAACGCCGGGCGAGTCTGCGAACCGGTTCTGCTGGTCGGCGGCCGCCGGGACATCACGCGGGTCACCGTCGGTGCAATGGCTGACAGGATCGAAGCGCCGATCCCCCTGCCAGTGGGCGCACCTTACGGCGCGATCGAGATCAATTCCGACCAATGCACGCTCTGCCTGGCCTGCGTATCACTTTGCCCCACCGGTGCTCTCGGCGACCACCCTGACCGGCCAGAAGTTCAATTCACGGAAAACGCCTGCGTTCAATGCGGCGTTTGCGAAAGTACCTGCCCGGAGACGGCCATCACGCTGATACCCCAGCTGGATGTATCAAAAGACGCCCTGAGTGCCCGGGCGCTGCATGGTGAAGACCCTTTCGAATGCATAAAATGTGGCACGCCCTTCGGCGTCGCCAGCACCATTAACCGAATCGTTGAAAAACTGGAAAACAAACACTGGATGTACACCAAGTCTGACAATGTTCAGCTCATCAAGATGTGTGACGACTGTCGAGTCAACGCCCAATTCCATGGGGACAATGCGCCCATGGCGGGTGGCGAGCGTCCTCGGGTTCGCACCAGTGACGACTACCTGGACAGCTAAAAACCAAACAGGACACAACATGGATCAATATACTGAGGTTGGAAAACCCAACCTGATCGGTACCGACGCGCCCCGGCCACAGGACAAAAATCCGAAGGGCATTGACCGCATCATCGCCATCGCCTCGGGCAAAGGCGGCGTCGGCAAGTCGACAGTGGCCTCCAATCTGGCGGTTGCGCTGGCCTCGAAAGGTCTTAAAGTGGGTCTGTTGGACGCCGACGTCTACGGACCCAGCCAGCCTCGCATGCTGGGTGTTTCAGGCCGCCCGTCCAGCCCCGACGGACATACCATCCTGCCCCTGCGCAATCATGGCGTGACTTTGATGTCCCTGGGTCTGATGACCCCGGATGACGAAGCCATCATCTGGCGCGGGCCTATGCTGATGGGCGCGCTGGAACAGATGATGAATCAGGTGGACTGGGGCAGGCTGGACGTGCTGCTGGTGGATCTGCCCCCGGGTACCGGTGACGTCCAGATGACCCTGAGCCAGAAATTCTTTGTTGCGGGCGCCGTTGTGGTCTCGACACCCCAGGATATTGCCCTGATGGACGCGCGCAAAGGCATCGACATGTTCAACCGGATGGACGTGCCGTTGTTTGGCTTGATTGAAAACATGGCATCGTTTGTCTGTGACGGTTGCGGTAAAGAACACCACCCCTTTGGATCTGGCGGCGCCCGGGCTGAAGCAGAAAAGCTCGGAGCGCCCTTCCTGGGTGAAATCCCCCTGGATCTGGATATTCGTATCGGTTCGGACGGCGGCGTTCCGATTGTGGTGTCAAAGCCGGATAGCCCTCAGTCCCGATCTTTCCAGCGCATTGCCGATGAAATTGTCGCCTCTGACGTTTACGCCCGAGCCATCCTATGATCGAGTCACCCCATTTCCCGCCGCTACTCTCGGGCGAAGCGGTGCCCAAGCACACGGATCCTTTTGACAAGGCCGTCAGCCGAGCCATTGCAGGGGTCGATTCCGGCACGATTCTTTACTCCGAGGCGGGGGACATCTTACGCGCGGCCCTGGTGCTGGCGCCGGAAACACCTCTGGAAGAGGCTATTCAAGCGGTCTACGTTGCCCAGATAGGCCTGGCCGAAAGTCTGGGCGCACTGGCCCCACCCGAAGTGCCCGTGCATTTTCAATGGCCCAATCGCATCAAGGTCAATGGTGCGGTCTGCGGTGGCGTTCGCTTTGCAGCGGATGTATCAGATCCTGAGGCGCAGCCCAGCTGGCTGGTCATCGGCATCGATGTGCCTTTTATACCTGTTAGCGACGAGCCAGGAAAAAACCCGAATGAAACCTGTCTGCTTGACGAAGGTTGCGGCGAGATCGAGCCCATGGCGCTACTGGAAAGCTGGTCCAAACACACGCTTTTGTGGCTGACCTACTTCATGGACAGCGGGTTCGAGCGCGTACACAATGAATGGCGACCACGCTGCGACACCCTGGGCAAAATGATCGAGCAACCAAGGCCCGGCATTTTTGTCGGGCTGGATGAAAAAGGCCGGATGCTATTGCGCCAGGGTGCCATGACCGAAACAGTGAGTTTGATTGAATTCGCGGAGCACACATGAAACTGGCACGAACCCTGCGATTGGATATATCCGATGAAAATGTCTACGAAGTGCCGGCCCCCAGCGGCGAATGGGCCATCTCGGGCGGATTCGAATTCTCCAACTGGGCCGAAGCGGACCTGAAGGGCAAGGCGCGTCAGGCCTTTACCAACGGCTGGTACAGCATAGAATCGGGTGGCCGCGCCAGTTTCGTTGGTGTCTGCAACATCACCGAAGCCGAACTGGAGCAGCTGCAGCAGACGCTGGCGCAAACCTTTGTCGAGTTCTACGGCGCACCGGATATCGACGCAGCCTATCCGGTTGCCTGCGAAGAAATCGACCAGATGCGCCGGATGTGTGAAGACTTTGAAGAGAACACCCTGATGATGGTCAGCCGTACGCTGACCGAGCTGGGTGTAGAGGAAACCTACCGCTCCCGCGCCCCGCAAGACGCTTCATTGGAGGCCTTTGCCGTACATGGCGGCTATGAATGACTACAGCCCGAAGCTGGAGTAGGGGATAAAGCGCACCGGGGTTCCTGACTCGATCAGCTGAGCACTCTCATCCAGTTCCACCATACCCTCGGACCAGGCCAGGCCGGTCACCCGGCCCGAGCCTTCAGAGCCGAATACTTCAACCTGCCCGTCACGGACCCTGGCGCGCAACATCTCGCTGCGCCCCGGTTTCTTGTTTTTGGAAAAGTTGGCGGGCATGACATAGCCCTGGGGTTCGAACCACTCCCCCCCTGCCAGCAGTGCCATCGCCGGAGCGCCAAATCGCAGCGCGCAGACCCAGGCCGCAACCGGATTTCCCGGCAAACCCACCACCGGCGTGCCCTGGAACATGGCCAGCGCCAGGGGTCGACCCGGTTTGATCGCGATGCGCCAGTTGCTGATGTCACCATGGGCTTTTAGTGTTTTCGACACATGATCCTCGTCCCCTGCGGAAACACCGCCACTGGTCAGGACCAGATCGCACTGCTCAGCGCCATGCTCTAACGCCGCTCTGACGTCCTCGGCTCGATCGAGTACATGGCCCAGATCTACCACCTGATAGCCAAGCTGTGCGACCAGAGCGCTCAGCATCGGGCGGTTCGCATCATAAATTTGCCAGTCGGTGACAGCAGAACCGACCGGCTTCACTTCATCACCGGTGGACAGGATTCCGACGCGAAGCCGCTGATAGACATCGACCGACTCGACTCCGACACTGGCGAGAACTGAAATCTGGGTAGGTGTCAAGCGGGTTGCCACGGTGAGGATTCGATCTTGTATCTTGATGTCCTCACCGGCTTTGCGTGCGTTGGCGCCGGCTTTCAGGGTGCCGTTCAAGTGTAGCTGTTGATCTATGACTTCGCAGTCCTCTTCCAGGACCACCGTATCAGTGCCGGCCGGCAGGACCGCGCCGGTCAGGATGCGAATTGCGTGACCCTCGGCCACTTGACCGAGGTACGGCTCCCCGGCGGCGCTCCGGCCATCAACCAGGGGCATGGTGCAGGGCACTTGGGTCAAAGGTCCTGCAAAAGCATAGCCATCGACTGCAGAATTGCTGCAGGGGGGATGAGCGCGAGGCGCATAAACGTCGCTCGCCAATATTCGGCCGTTCAGCTGTGAGAGCGGGACAGCGCGATCTACGCCCACCACTGGATGCAGACGTGAACGTAACCGCTTCAGGGCCTCGTCCACCGGTGTCCAATTCACCCCGGGGGGCAGGGCAAAGCAGTCGTTACGGAGTTCGTTCATGACTCTCCTAAACTTATAACAAAGTCAGCGATCCCGGGTATGTCGTTCAAATCAAAACCGGGGCCCGCAAAATCCGAAGCATAGTCCGCCGCCACCGCAATAATGCTGGCGTCGATCGGATACAGGGGCGCGCGTTGGCACACCCGCCTGTGCACTTCAATCTTGGGATGTGAATGTGATTTAAATCCCTCTACCACGACCCAATCACAGGTGCCCAGTCGGGCCAGCAATTGATCGAGTGTCGGCTCGTCGGCGCCCCGCAGTTCGTGCATGATGGCGAAGCGCTGTCCACCTGCCAGAATGACCTCCCGGGCGCCGGCGTCACGATGATGGTAGCTATCGGTACCGGGCTGGTCCACATCCACCCCATGATGGGCATGTTTGATCGAGTTAACCGTAAAGCCTCTGCTGGATAGCTCACGGATCAGTGCGCTTGCCAGGGTGGTTTTTCCGCAGTTTTTCCAGCCCACAATGCCGATGACGTTCACTTCAGGTGCTGCTCCGCCCAGGCCAGATCTTCCGGCGTGTTGATATTGAAAAAGTCGTCCGGTCCAAACAGCACCAGCGACTCGCCCTGGGCCTGAGTCCATTGACGAATCTTGCGCACACCGTCGTTCAGGGCAGCTCTCAGATCATGCCGCAACGCGACCTGCCAACGGCCAAAGGTTGGCTGGGGCAGTCGGCCGCGCTCCGGATCCGGCGTGGCCGCCAACACCACCGGGGTATCGCACTCGGCCAGTCTTTCAGCGAGGTCCAACGGGAACGACGGGGTATCCGCAGCGACACTGATCAGCCACTCATGCCCCTGCTCGGCGGCCCAGTCCATGCCCGCCAGCACACCCGCCAGTGGGCCGGGAAAATCGGAGATAGAGTCAGCCACCACAGGCAAACCCAGATCGTCAAAACGACACAGGTCCCCGTTGGCGTTCAACACCACGGCGTCGACCTGCGGCGTGATTCGATCGATGACACGCTGGATCAATGACTGATCACCCAGCATCAATCGTCCTTTGTCACCACCGCCCATCCGGTTTGCCTGGCCGCCCGCCAGAATGACCGCACACTCAGTCATGCTCCGTCTCCCTCAATAACGTAGAAGCTCTGTCAATCATGCTGAAGCTCCGTCAATCATGCTGAGCGCCTTTGCGCCGCATTTTTTTGTCGTCATCCGGAATCTGCGACAAGTCCTGGTCGAACACCAGGCGATGCTGGCCACTGAGGCAGGTGAATTTCTTGCCTCGCATCCGTCCGATCAGTGTTAATCCGACCTGCTGGGCAATATCGACGCCCCAGGCCGTAAAGCCTGACCGGCTGATCAGGGTCGGGATGCCCATCAGGGCCGTCTTGATAACCATTTCGGAGGTCAAACGGCCAGTGGTGTAGAGGACCTTATCGGCCGACGGGATGTCATTCAAGTGCATCCAGCCTGCGATCTTGTCGACCGCGTTATGGCGTCCGACATCCTCCATGTAGGCCAGGACCTGAAGCCCCTGACACAGAGCACTGCCATGGATGGCACCGGTTTCCATATACAGGCTGGGAGTGTGGTTAATCTGATACGAGAGGTTGTAAAAGGTACTGGTGTGCACCGGTGTATCCGGCAATGACAGCCCCTCAAGCCCGGCCATCATATCGCCAAACACAGTGCCCACGGCGCAGCCCGAGGTGCGGGTTTTCTTTTTCAGCTTGTCCTCTACATCAGTGACACCCTTGGTGCGGACCACAGCGACTTCCAGCTCTTCGTCGTAATCAATCCCGGTGACCTGGTCGGTCTCGCGCAGCATGCCCTGATTCAGGAGAAAGCCGAGCGCCAGGTACTCCGGGTGATCGCCAATGGTCATTGCCGTGACGATTTCCTGGCTGTTCAGATAGATGGTCAGAGGACGCTCTTCGATTACGCTGATCGACTTCGATTGACCGGTTTCATCAACGCCCTCAACAGTGCGGGATAGCCGAGGATCGTTAGGGTTGGGCAGAAGGGGTTCAATCATCATTTCAACTCAATCGAACTGTTGAGCCTATCGTTGGCGTTCGGGAAAAAGAGCTGTTTGCCGTCAACCTGATAGGCAGCAATAGCGGCTTGTCCGGTTTCGGACAATAACCACCGTGCAAAGGTCTCCGCCGCCTCTCTATTCACGTTGGGACACTTGGCCGCACTGACGGGGATAACACCGTACTGGTTGAACAGGGGGGGAGCTCCCTCAAATAAAATGGTGCTGTCTTGTTTGTTGGCAAATGACATCCAGGTGGCTCTGTCGGTCAACACATAGGCGCCGAGGCCCACGCCGGTATTCAGGGTTGCGCCCATGCCGCTGCCGGTCTCAAGGTACCATTGACCCGATCCGGCGACAGGGTCGATAGCTGCTTCTTGCCACAATGAGCGTTCTTTTTTATGTGTCCCGGAATCATCACCGCGTGAGGCGAATTTAGCACCGGCTTGCCTGATTCGCTGCAAAGCGTCAGTGACGTCGCGGGCTCCGGCCACATTTGCCGGATCGGCTTTGGGTCCAACGATAACAAAGTCGTTGTACATCAGGTCGCGGCGGTATTCGCCATAGCCGTCAGCAACGAACGTTTCTTCGGCAGACCTGGCGTGGACCAGAAGCAAATCACCATCACAGCGCCTGGCATTATTGATCGCCTGTCCGGTACCCACAGCTACGATATTGGCCTGAATACCGGTATCCTTTTTCAGTATCGGTAACAGGTAATCATACAGGCCACTATTCTGGGTCGAGGTGGTGGACTGAACGATGATGGTATCGGCCTGTGTGTGAGCGCTAAAAGCTAAAACAACGAAGACTAGAAAGGGTTTCATATTAGCTGCCTCTACAACAAGAGTTCACCGGCTAGATAAGCTTTAGCCGCCGGGGTTTGGGGCGCAATAAAAAATTGATTCGCCGGACTTCGCTCGGCTGCCTGCCCAGCCGATATAAATACGACATCATCGGCCAAACGTCGAGCCTGACCTTGGTCGTGACTGACTAAAATAACCTTGGTCCCCTGGGTGCTTTGGGCCTTGACCAGGGCTTCAATCACCTGAACCGATGCGGGATCCAAACTAGCCGTCGCCTCGTCCAAAAGCAATAACGCAGGCTTACTCAACAAGGCGCGCGCCAGGGCCAGTCGTTGTTGCTCTCCACCTGAAAGCATACGAGCCGGTTGGTCGGCTCGGTCAGCCAGGTGGACGGACTCCAGCGCCTCAATCAATCGCTGCGGTTCGGATCTGGCAATCCCGGGGGCCGCAAAGGCTAAATTCTGGAGAGCCGTTCGGCGCAGCAATACCGGGTGCTGGAAGACCATGGCCTGCTGATCGCGACTATCAGCCACGGTCAGATCACCCAGTGTAATCTGGCCCTGATCCGGGTTGATCAGTCCGTGTAAACAACGAAGCAGCAAGGTCTTGCCCGCGCCGTTAGGGCCCATAAAAACAGTGATGCCGGGTTCGTCAATCATCAGGTTCACACCGGCCAGCACGGCTCGATCACCTTTAATCAGGCGCAGATTGCTGATGCGTATGGGCAGGAGTGGATTAGGCATATTGGCGCTTCGCAGCGTATTCACGAACGCCTATCACCAGTGAATTGACCAGCAATGACAGCGCTAGCAAGACCGTGCCCAGGCTTAAGGCCAGGGACAGGTTGCCCTTCGAGGTTTCCAGTGCGATGGCGGTGGTCATGACACGGGTCAGATGATCAATATTGCCTCCGACGATGATGACGGCGCCAACCTCGGCGATGGCTCGACCGAAGCCCGCCAGAATGCAGGTGGTTAGCGCATAGCGCGCATCTACCAGGTAGGCCACCACTGCACGGCGTCCGGTGACACCCATCGAGTAAAACGTATCGCTGTACTCCTGATGGAGATTCTCAATCACCTGATTCGACAGAGCCGCGATAATCGGGGTGATCAGCACCACTTGCGCGATGATCATGGCAGTTGGGGTGTACAGTAGCCCCAGCCAACCCAGCGGACCAGATCGTGACAGCAGCAAATATACCATCAATCCCACGACCACCGGGGGCATCCCCATCAGGGCGTTTAACAAAAGGATGCAGAATTTCCGTCCCGGAAATTCAGTGATCGCCAGCCAGGTCCCCAGAGGTAAACTGATTACAGCGGAAATGGCCAGTGCGATCACGCTGACACGAATGGACAGCCAGAGAATTTCGAATAAGTCTGCGTCCAGCGCAATAATAAGTCGAAAGGCTTCAGTCACAGCGTCCATTTATCGTTGGAGTCCTGAAGTAGTGAATCGACGATTGAACGCTCTTTGCCTCAGATTCGCAAGGGTTTTGGGGCGGAGTCTTGACCAGGACTCCATGGATACCATTTGGACACAGCATCACCCGGTTGCTGCTGAGTTACGCCCGCTTTGCACCAGAACAATTTGCGAAGCAAACGGCCCTTTTTTGGAGCCCTTGGGGCGGAAGTTAACCTCGTCACCAGCCCGGATGTCCTGGCTGCTGGCCACCTGGTCCTCGGAGAAAGGAAATTCTGCGCCTCGATGATCTTCTATCAAACCGGCTCGGGTATCCGTATCGAATTTTAAAACCTTTCCTTTCATAGACTGACTCCTCGTTCTGGTCGGACGATGTTTCATTCATAGCAGGCCAGCTGTTCCGAGGGCGCGTGGCCATGGGGATTGACTACATCAACGGAAATCCCGTCTCCAGTCAATGAAGTTATCACCCATCCATTTTTCCGAACGTAACGTTTTGTCCTACTTTTGATTCCTGCCCACTTCACGATCCGTTCGCATGGTTGTCTTCAGAGGCGGGGTAACGACCATGAAATCTGTAGCAGGCATCCCTGGGGACAGGTTGGATTAAGTCTCGGGGCACAAGCAATAAAAAAAAGATTTGCGCTCCGATAGGGCCTGATTCAGGGATTTGAGAAAAGAAGGGTGGGCTCAGAGCCTTGTGGGCCGTCGTCACTGCGCCGAACATTCCTGCGTTCTACGAAAAGCGTACTCGATTGCAAAATTCAGCTGGGGAGTAGCTGGTGGGGAAGAGGATGGACTCAGATCACCTTGGGGGCGATCTTCGGGGCTTTGCCCCGCCTTCGCTTTGCTGCGGCGCCCAAATCGCGTTCGCGATTTGTCGAACCTCTGACTCCGAAGGCGCCGCTACTACCCGATAGCAAGCGGTCTTGTAGTGGTTGAACACAATCATCCATATGATAACCGGTCACCCCTTCACCTTCGAAGAACTCCTCTACTAATACTAAAGTATTGAACGTAAAGCTGAAAAATTTGTCAGGGTTCTCCCGCATTCCCAGTCAGCTGCTGGAGTCCGCAAGCGAACGCTGGCGAGTTACTGGCTTGGCCAGTGTACGCTCGAAGAGTCCTACAAATTCGTCAGCGACCTGTTCGGCTGTTTTTCTCCCGTCTTCGCGATACCAGAGCGGCATCCAGTTGAGGGCGCCGAGTGTGTAAAGCGCAGCGAGCTGGGCGTCGCACGCGTCAATGCTGCCGTCGGCGATTCCTTCCTCAATAATCTCCACAGTCGCCTTTGAGATCTTTGCGCGCCGCTCGATCACATGCCCCTTGTCGGGATTTTTCAGCGAGTCGACATCCACCAGCACCGGACAGGTGCCAAATTCTCCGAAAATACCCTGCATATATCGCCGGCAGTAAATCAAAAACTTCTCCAGGCCGTTGGAGCCGGTCGCATGCGCTAGCCGCAATGCTTCCTCACCGTGGTTCATGGCATGCATGTGGAGCTCGAAAAGGATCTGCTGCTTGTTTTTGAAGTACCGATAGAGAGTCGGTTTGGTGATTTGCAATGCTTCCGCCACGTTATCCATCGATGTATTAGTGTAGCCCCGGCGGTTAAAGGCCGATGCTGCAACGTGCAGGACGGCATCACGCTTGCTCTCTCGCAACTGCTCCCGGTCGAAGGGGGACCGGTTTGCTTGATTTTGAGTGAGGTGCCGCTCTATTTTTGGCTTGTTCGCCATGTCTACAGTCCCCTGAGTCGCTCTCGGCTTAAAAATATTATGCTTATACAGAATTTCCTTGCCATCAGAAAATCTCTGGACTACGTTCTAGTAGTGGAATGTTACTAACAAGTATAACAACTGACTAATGAGTAAAGAAGCAATGAACCTTGCTACTACATTACTAACGGTTGCAAAGCGCCTGCCCAGCCAACCAGCTGTGACAGAGGATGAAATCACTCTGACCTATGAGGAACTAGCGACGCGAGTACTCGCAATCGCAGCTAGTCTCCGTGAGAGGGGATTTGCACCCGGCGATCGGATCGTATTGTGCATGGAAAACTCCACTGAGTTTTTCGAAATGCTTTACGGTATTTGGGCTGCAGGGCTTTGCGCCGTGCCGGCTAACGCGAAGCTCCATCCGTTGGAAGTGCGTCACATCGTGGAGAACGCCGGCGCGCGAATTTGCGTGACCAGTCCTTCCTTGGAATCTGGCATGCGCCCGGCGATGCCCGAAGGCGTTCAAATCATCGTCACCAGGGGAGCTGACTACCGCAATCTTTTGGACGGAACGGCGACGGGTATTGTCGAGTGTGCGCCGGAAGATCCGGCTTGGATTTTCTACACCAGCGGCACCACCGGCAGGCCAAAGGGCGCGATACTAACTCACCGAGCACTGCTCGCCATGTCTTACTGCTACTACGCCGACATCGACTATCTGGATGAACGCGACACAAAACTGCACGCAGCGCCGCTATCTCACGCCTCCGGACTTTATGCCCTACCTCATATCGCGCGAGGAGGCCATCAAGTCATACTGACCGGCGGCTTCGACCCAGCGCGTATTTTCGAGGCGCTCGAGAAATATGAAAACGTCACGCTATTCGGCGCGCCGACGATGGTTTCGCGACTCGTCACCGCGGCAGAGACGATACAATTAGACACTAGAAACCTGAAAACGCTCTATTACGGCGGCGGCCCGATGTACCTTGCAGATCTGAAAAAAGCCCAGTCGGTGTTCGGCTCCAAGCTCTTTCAACTGTTCGGTCAAGCGGAGTCCCCCATGACAATTACCGGGCTTTCGAAGGCCCAACACGCCGACACGACGCACCCCCGTCACGAAGCACTCCTCGCATCGACTGGATTCCCACGCACCGGCGTCGAAGTACGCGTGGTCGATGAGAACAACCGAGACCTGCCCTATGGAGAGATTGGGGAAATCCTGACGCGTAGCGACTGCGTTATGCTCGGCTATTGGGGTAACCCCGATGCCACTGAGAACGCACTGCAAGATGGCTGGCTTCATACTGGCGACCTAGGGACGCTGGACGAGAGCGGGTTCCTGACCCTACGCGATCGCTCCAAGGACATGATTATCTCCGGCGGCTCCAATATCTATCCGCGCGAGGTCGAGGAGGTGTTGCTGCAGGATCCAGGTGTCGTGGAGGCTTCTGTGGTAGGCCGCCCGCACAAGGACTGGGGCGAGGAGGTGGTGGCTTTCGTCGTAACCAACCCTGGTGAAGGCGTGACGCCGGAACGCCTAGACGCGATCTGCATTGAGCACATTGCCCGTTTTAAGCGGCCTAAGGATTACCGGTTCGTTGGGAGCCTTCCGAAAAATAATTACGGCAAAGTCCTGAAGACGGAACTGCGAAAGCTTCTTCAGGAGGGTGCAACGCACCAGGAGGAGTCCCCATGACCCAGCGGGTTAGCATCGTAGGAATCGGCTCTACCCGGTTCGGCCCACAACCGGGCAAAGGAATCGTACAACTTGCCGTCGAGGCAGCCGAAGCTGCCATCCGCGAAAGCGGCATCGAACGTGAGCGCATTGGCGCGCTCTACTTCGGAAACTTCATCAGCGGACCACTTACGGGGCAGGAGGTCTTGGCAGGAATCGTTGCGGACCATCTTGGTCTCGCGAATATCCCCTGCACCAAGGTAGAGGGCGCATGCGCATCGGGCGGTATCGCTTTCCGACACGCGAAGCTTGCCGTGGAAAGCCGGCAGTGCGATGCCGCCTTAGTCGTGGGTGCAGAGAAAATGACACAAGCGTCTACTGAAATGATTACGGCAGCGCTGAACTGTGCAATGGACAATCTCAGTGACGGCGTCTCAGGACTGACTTTCCCTGGGCTTTTCGGTATGGCATGGCGGCTTTATGAGCAGAGATATGGGCTGACGCGCGCCCAAGTATCAGCTGTCGTTCGCAAGAACAAAGCTAACGGTTTGCTCAACCCGCTTGCTCAGATGGGGCGCTATCTAACCGATGATGAGATAGAACAATCACCATTCATCTGCGATCCGATGCGCCTGTTCGACTGCTGTCCAACGTCTGATGGTGCTGCAGCTCTGGTGCTTGCCGCAGATGAACTAATTGAAACGGGCGGCGCGGTGCCCGTGCGCGTGCTTGCCTCGGCGCAGACGCGTGGTGCAGCCCGTATTGCCGGGCACAGCGACCTTTGTAGCTTCGACGCAACCGTGGCGGCTGCACATCTTGCCTTCAAGGAGGCTGGAATCGACCGTTCGGACATCGATGTAGTTGAACTGCACGACTGCTTTTCGATCGCGGAGATCCTCGACAGTGAGGATCTGGGGTTCATGCCTCGCGGCCATGGGGCGCATTGGGCCAAAGAAGGCAGGACCGCCGTTGGGGGCGATCTACCGATCAACCCGAGCGGTGGCCTGCTTGCCAAAGGCCATCCCGTCGGGGCGACTGGGGTCGGGCAGATCTATGAGACGGTCCTACAACTGCGCGGCGACCATCAAAATCTGGTGAAAGACGCAGCTTTTGGTCTGACACATAACCTGGGTGGAACTGGCGTTGCATGCACCGTCAACATCTTGGGGAGGTACGATGCCTAAGCGGGAGATAGAAGACTGCCAGATCAACGTGCTGCACTGCGAGAATTGCGGGACGCTCGACCCGGGCCCGCGCAGTTTATGCCCAAAGTGCCATTCTGCGGAACTGGCTGAGATTGCCGTTCCGGGGGCTGGAACATTGCTTTCTTGGACCACCATCCGACGCCCTCCAACTGCTTTCCGCGAAGAAGGTCCATATCACATCGCCGTGGTTGATTTGGATGCGAAACTGCGGGTGACGGCGCGACTGACGGCGCCATCGCCCGGAATCGCGCCTGGTGCTCGTGTTCTATGCGTCGGCACCAGAAACGACGTTCCGGTTTTTCAGGAGATTGATGCATGAGCGAAGACATTCTTTTCGAGCGTGACAACCGCGTTGCGATCATCACGATTAACCGTGCGGACAAGATGAACTCCCTCGACTTTGCAGCGAACGATGAGCTGGTCGAGGCTTGGCGCGAGTTCAATGCTGATGACGGCTTGCAGGTCGCGGTTGTGACCGGGGCGGGTGGCAAGTCATTCTGCGCCGGCGCCGATCTCAAAACCTACACCATGGATTTCGCTAATCGACCCGCCCCCGAATTTCGCTCCCGCTATACTAATGGGCTCGGAATTGGCGGCATCACTAGGGGCATGGAAATCTACAAGCCGATCGTGGCGGCCATAAACGGCTTTGCGATCTCAGGCGGCCTCGAGCTGGCCTTAGCTGCTGACATCCGCTTTTGTTCTCCGAACGCCGAATTCGCTCTGCAGGACGTCAAGTGGGGTTTTCATGCCTGCGATGGTGGCTTGATCCGGTTGCCGCAAATCGTCGGACACGGCAATGCAATGGAGATAATCCTGTCGGGTGAGCGCATCAATGCGGAGCACGCGATGCGCATCGGGCTCGTAAATAGGATCTATCCGCTGGATCAATTGCTGCAGGAGGCCCGCCAGTACGCGCAAATGCTGGCTAAACGGGCCCCCTTGCCGCAGCGGTTTGCAAAGGAAGTAATGAAGCGATCTGTTGGCCTGCCGATGGAAGAGGCTCTTCGAATGGAATCGCGCTCTTTCTATGATCTCGGTGGAACCGAGGACATAGCTGAGGGCACGGCCTCGTTCCGTGAAAAGCGGGATGCGAACTTCCAAGGTAAATGAATTCCACTGATTTTGTGCTTGTAATCCTAAAAAAGCTCGTGGAGCAGAAGCGTCCAAGAGACAAACAACAAAAAAGGGAGAAAAATATGAAGTCAATAGTGAAATCAATTGCTATCGGCGTTGCCACAGTCCTGGGTTCAGCTCAGGTGCTGGCAATGGACGTCAAAGTAGGCGTCATCCAAGGCCTTAGCGGCCCCCCGGCGATTGTGGATTTCGGCGAAAGTTACCTGCAGGGAATCCGGATGGCTCTCAAGGAATACAAAGCAGCAGGTGGTGCTGTGGATGTTGAGTTGATCGTCTATGACGACGAAGCCAATCCGCAGCGAGCTGTGAGCTATGCGCAACGCCTTATCCAGTCCGATAATGTCTCGGCTGTGATGGGAACGGTCAGTAGCGGCAACGTCATGGCATTTGCCCCGATCCTACAGCGGGCTGGCATTCCGCTCATCGCTGGTCCCTCAATCGCGACGGGTATCACAGCCGAGTTTATCGACGAAGACCCGAGCTACATCTTTCGTTGCTCAATGGTTGAGAAGTTCCAGATCGACAAGATGCTCGATTGGGGTATAGAGAACTTTGACAAGATCGGCCTGCTCCATTCGACTACTGGCTACGGCAGCTTCGCCGCTGACGAGATCCAGAAAGGTATGAAAGAGCGTGGCGAGGAATTGGTTGAGATTCAGGCGGCAGCTCCCGGCATTAACGACCTGACACCACAGATGATCCGCCTACGTGACGCAGGTGCGGGCCTGGTGTTGAACTTCCACGAGTCCTTTGAACTTCCGTATCGCGCTTTGCCCCGCATCGATTACAAACCAACCTTCGCGGGCAACTGGGGCCTGTCGTCTCAAAAAGTCATCGACATTGTTGGCCAGGACGCGATCGAGGGTACGGTGATGGGGCAGGCGCTAGACTTGAGCGATCCCGAGGCCGCTGCGTTTGACGAACGGATGCGAGCAGAATTCGGCGATGCCTATCGCTGGCCTGTGCTGGCCGCCCTCGGCTATGACAGCGGTCGCATCATGTTTCAGGCGATTGAAAATGCCGGCTCAGATGATCCGGAAGCGATCCGTGACGCTATCGAGTCGATTCAGGACGTCGAGGCGGTCTCGTCGACTCCAGCCGAACCCTTCTCGGCCGACGACCACGAGTGCCTTGATGCTGAACACGTCTTCCTCGGCGTGTGGCGAGACGGTCGGGTCGTCCGACTCGAATAAGCTTGCAAGTTTCGGCTGATCGGCCCTGCATCGGGTTCGCCCGATGGGGGCCCTATCGACTTCCCTGTCAATGAATCGATTAGCGTGGGCGCAGATGCTAGATACATATCTTCAGATTTTGGTTAGCGGGTTGGCTATGGGGGCAATCTATACACTCACGGCCAAGGGCCTTTTCATTGCGCATCTTGCCACGCACAAGCTGAACTTCGGCCAGGGGGATTTCCTTATGGTCGGGGCTTTTCTCTCCATGTCGCTCATCATCGCGGGGATTCCAGTGCTGCTCGCAGCTCTGTTGGTGCTTATTGCTTTGGGCCTGCTAGGGTGGGGTCTCGAGCGGTTGGTCATTCGCCCGCTGGATCGGTTTGGCATAAGTGGGGGGAGCACCTACTCTTGGATTTTGACGACGGCAGGTGTTGCACTCATCCTGCAAAACATTGCTGAGTTGGTCTGGGGGAAGTCGTCTCATTACTCGCCGCCACTTTTCTCAGAAGGACGGGATAACGTCATCGAGATCGCTGGGATCAACATGTTTGTCGAGGAAATTCTCGTCATCGGTTTCGCCGCGGTGGTGGTTGCTTTCTTTTACTATATGTTATTTCGCACCCGTTGGGGTCGCGCCGTTTATACCGTCGCCTTCAATCCAGAGGCAGCGATGCTCCTGGGTATCAACGTTCGGCGCACGGTGGTCCTCGTCTTTGTATTGGCGTCGCTGCTCGCCGGCATCTCGGGAATACTGGTTGGCCCTTTGATCACTATTCACCCCCACATCGGACTGATGTTCACGATCAAGGCGCTTGCGGTTGCGGCGATTGGCGGCTTTTCGAATCCGCTCGGTATCTTGATTGGAGGCGTATTGTTCGGTGTGGCAGAGGCCTTTTCCAACTATTACGACTCCGCCTTTGGTGACCTTTATCCGCTAATCTTCGTCCTCGTCTTCCTCGTTTTTCGGCCCAGCGGGTTGTTCAGCGAGGCACAGGCCGACGTCCGCTAAGGGAGATTCGGATGAAGCGTTACGTTTACATATTGATGGCAATCGCGATCGGCGTTTTTCCATTGGTTGTTGAGAACACCTTTTACATCTATCTGGCTCAAACCGTTGCTTTTACTTCGATCGCGGTTATTGGGCTGAATATTCTGCTTGGCCTGTCGGGACAAATGTCGCTCGGACAGGCGGGCTTTTATGCGGTGGGCGCTTATGCCAGCGCCATTCTCGCTACCAACTACGGCTGGCCGCTCTATGCAGCGATCCCGTTCGCACTGATAGTGTCAGGAATAGCTGGCACGCTCGTAGGGTTAGTGGCCTTGAGAACGCGTGGGCTCTACCTTGCCATGGCAACGCTTGCCTTCGGCTTTATCGTCGAGATCCTGAGCCAGCGTTGGGTGGACCTGACCGGTGGCACGATGGGGCTCATGGGCGTGCCGACTCTCGACTTCGGTAATTTCCGTATGGGTCCGATCTATTTCTTCTGGGTGGCTGGTTTCACATGGTTGTTCGTCCAAATTGGGAGCGATTACGTTTTTTCTTCTCGGTGGGGTCGTAGTCTGCTAGCCATTAAGGATAGTGAGAGTTTCGCTCAGACGGTCGGCTTGAATGTGCCAATCTGGCGTACTGGGGTGTTTGTTCTCAGTGCCGTTCTGACGGGCTTGGCGGGAACATTTTTCGCCCATCAGAACGGCTTTATCAGCAGCGACGCCTTTTCCATCCAGCTGTCGATCGCCCTGCTGGTGGCAGTCGTGATCGGTGGTCTGGGGCGAAGCTACGGTCCTGTGCTTGGCACGCTCATCTTGTTGGCGATCGATGAAGGAACGGCCTCGTTACATGATGTTAGTCTGATGATCTACGGTGGTATCCTCCTGTTCGTCCTCTTGGGTTTCCCTGAGGGCGCGATAGGCCTCGTCCGCAAGCTTATGCCGTCGATTCTGAGTCGCGCGCTCATGGCAGTTCCAAGTTCCCCCGCGGCTGCGCCCCTGGAAGAGGTGTTTTCCCAAAATCGACGCCGCGAATCCGTCGGCCTGTCAATAGAGGCTATATCCAAGTCTTATTCCGGCATCCTTGCCGCTCAGAACGTCAACCTGTCTGTCGCACCCGGCACGATCCACGCCCTGATCGGACCGAACGGCGCGGGCAAGTCAACAGTGATTAACGTGATTGCAGGGCTTTACGGCGCCGACAGCGGGCGGATTCGTCTTGGTGAGACGTATCTCACTAAGCTCCCGGCGCACAAACGGGCGCGACTTGGCCTTGCACGGACATTCCAAAATCTTCAGTTAATCGGAAGTCTTCCGGTGCTCGACAATGTGCTTCTTGGAATGGAACGTAATGTCCCCCGCGCCGGCGGCTTCTGGCGCTGGCTGGTCGATACGAACCACGAGCGCATTGCACGCGGGCAAGCGATGTCGATTTTACAGTTCTTGGGCATCGAAGAACTTGCCGGTCACTATCCCGCTGATTTGTCCTACGGTCACCGCAAGCTGGTGGAGTTGGCCCGCGCCGTCGCCCAACAACCAAAGGTGATGTTGCTCGACGAGCCGGTTGCCGGGATCAATACCCATGAGGTGAAGGAGATCGGGGAGGCGATTCTGAAGCTGCGCGAGTTAGGGATAACCGTGCTTTTGGTGGAGCACAATATGGACTTCGTTATGCGTATATCGGATCACATTACTGTGCTCGACTATGGCCTGGTGATCGCCGATGGCGATCCGGCCGAAGTTAGAGCTAACCCAAAAGTAATCGAAGCTTACCTAGGAGTGGAAGAGGAGACGACATGAGTTCAACACCGCTTCTACAGGTGGACGCGATTGACGCCTCCATCGGTGTGATCAATATTCTACATGGCGTCTCACTGTCGGTTTCATCTGGTGAGTTGGTAACCGTCATTGGCGCCAATGGCGCTGGCAAGACGACTCTTCTACGGGTGATTTCCAACCTCCTGAAGCCGAGCGTAGGCCTGGTTCAGTTTGATGGTGCACCCACTACTGCAGTTGAAGCGCATCGCTTGGCTCGTCGCGGACTTATCCACGTTCCGCAGGGCCGACAGATTGTCCCAACACTAAGCGTGCTCGACAACTTGATCATCGGAGCCGAACGCTCGGAGATCGTTGATTCCGAGACCCTCGTCGAGAACCTGGAACGGGAGTACTCCCGCTTTCCGGTACTGCGGGAGCGAAAAGATCTAGCTGCTGGTTCCCTTTCCGGCGGCGAGCAGCAGATGCTTGCTGTCTCTCGGGCCCTGATGATGCGACCCAAACTCCTTATGCTTGACGAGCCCTCGCTCGGTCTCGCGCCGCAAATCGTCAAGACTATTCTCAACGCGTTGCGTCAACTTGCTGACGAGGGGCTCGCGGTTCTTTTAGTCGAGCAGGTGGCCATGGCCGCGCTGTCCGTTGCCGACAATGCTCACGTTCTGCGGAACGGTGAAATCGCGCTTTCCGGTACTGCCTCTGAGTTGCGCCGGGACAAGGCGTTGGTTGAAAGTTATCTTGGCTAACATAAGGAAGCAGGTAATATGAACGCGTGCGGGCTTTTGGTGAAGGCGTTTGGTGACTGGAGAAATGTTGAGATGGGTAACATCGAATTGTCACCAGTCGGACCTTGCGACATCCTAGTTGATGTAGAGGCGGCATCGTTGAACTTTCCTGACCTTTTGCTTATTGAAGGGAAGTATCAGACCCGACCTCAGGTGCCATTTATCGCAGGGCGCGATGCTGCGGGTGTGGTGCGTGAATGTGGGGCGGAAGTCACCCGTCTTAGCGCGGGCGATCGTGTTGCAGTCCAAACCCCGCACGGCGCCTTCGCCGATCGGGTCGTGGTGGCCGCCAACCGAGCGGCGCGCCTTCCCAATGCCTTGAGTTTTGCGGGTGGTGCGGCTTCGGGGACCATTTTTGCTACGGCGCATGTGGCGCTCGACATTCGGGCCCGCTTGCAGCCTGGCGAACATGTCTTGGTCACCGGTGCGGCTGGTGGGGTCGGCACTGCGTTGCTGCAGCTCTGTCGGCTGCGTGGCGCTATACCAATTGCGTTGGTATCGTCCGAACAAAAGGCGGCGTTCGCCCGGAGACACGGAGCCGAAGTGGTCATCCGCTCTGATCTTATTGACGACCTCCGCGATGGCCTGCGATTAGCGCTGAGCGACGAGGGCTTCGACGGGGTCGACGTCGTTGCGGATGTAGTTGGCGGTGATGTGTTCGACGCCAGCTTGCGTGTTCTGCGGCCCGAAGGGCGCCTTGTTGTGATCGGTTTCACCTCTGGGCGCATTCCCGAAATGCGGGCAAACTATGTCCTGCTCAAGAATATCGCAATTTTGGGTTCGCCCCTCGAACACTATCTAGAGATTTCGGGTGCTGGCGTGATGCAAGCGCTTGAGCAAATCCTTCTTGAGATACCGACTGCCGATCTCGAAGCTATCGTCACCGCCAGATTTTCCCTCTCGGAATTTGAGCAAGCTGCTGAGCAAGTGATTGCGCGCAAGGTTCTCGGCAAAGAGGTCTTGACACTAAAGGAGTAGGCTGATTGGTAATCCTCCCTTAAAACAACGGGGACGCATTCAACCGGTCACGACAACACCTCGGTCAGCTTATCCGCTGGACTGCAAAAGCCCAGAGTTTTTCTGGGCCGATGGTTAAGTTTCGCGGCAAAACGATCTAGGTCAGTTTGAGAATAATCTGAGAGTCCGCTGCCCTTGGGAAAGTACTGCCGCAGAAGCCCATTGGTATTTTCGTTGGTTCCACACTGCCACGGGCTCTGGGGGTCACAAAAGTACACGGTCATCTTGGTTGCCACTGTAAATGCGCGATGGCCCATCATTTCTGTTCCTCGGTCCCAGGTCAGGCTCTGTTGGAGCAAGTTTGGCAACTTGCCCATCTACTGAGCTAGAGCATTAACAACAGCTTTTGTTTCCTTACCATCCACTTTCACCAAAACGGTGAACCGTGTCTGGCGCTCAACGACAGTGGCGATAATGCTATTAGCCGAACCACATATGAGGTCTCCTTGTAGTGAAAATCGAAGAACAGTTTTTGCGTAGATTCACGCACTCGGATACTACCCATTCATACGTCCTACGTTAGCCATTGGAATTACAAGCGTTTGATTGCCCACTGTGTTCCCATGTCGCGCTCGATTGGCTCCCACATGTATAGGATTTTTCGTCCCCCCAAAAGGACGAATGTAGTGGATCCTCTCTATCAGAACGGAATCCTTTAATCGCTCCCGTAGGTTCGCGCGTCATAGCGAATTCGATCAGCAAACTCATCTGTTGTTAGGTATTCGGTTGTCGACATCTCTGAGAGCGGAGATATGTAGGTATAAATAAATCCCCACCTTTTTTCAAGCGTGACCTTTTCGCTGCCCATGCATGCTACCTCAGAGCTTTCATTTCTTTTGGATGTTTTAAAGCGTCTCCTGATCAATAGTGTAGAGAGTTTGCCAGTTGTGGGTGGCGACGGGGCAGTATTTTTTGAGTTAAACGAGAGGATGCCGAATACGGCTAAAGGTCATTTTGTTTGTCAGCTAATCATAAACCTGAAAAACATGGGCACTTTCAGGGCACAATTTGGACACGGCCAATAAAAAAGGACCGTGCTCCGATATGGTCTGATTAAGGGGGCTGCGAAAAGAGGATGGACTCAGATCGCCTTGGGGGCGATCTTCGGGGCTTTGCCCCGCCTTCGCTTTGCTGCGGCGCCCAAACTGCTGGCGCAGTTTGTCGAACCGGAGGTTCTGTATCTGCCCTCGAGCAAACAAGAGTTCCACAAAAAAGCCCACTATGAAAGTGGGCTTTTTTGTGGAATATGGTGCGCCCGAGAGGATTCGAACCTCTGACCTCTGCCTCCGGAGGGCACCCTCTCTCCCCGGTGGTAAACGGTCGTAATCGGCGAAAACCTGTATGTTCAATTACTTAATCCAAAAATATGAACGCTAAAAAAATCCGATATATCAATATTATGACCGATTAACGACGACTTTGGGCACAAGGCTGATAAGGATTCAGTGTCCGGAAACCGGACTTTGATCGTTGCCCTAAGCACGCTTTTGATCATGAATGCGCTGATTTTACGCGTTGGATATAAGTCCGCAACTGTTAGGAAATGCGTGTCCGAAATCCGGACATCGGTGAAATCGGATGTGCAGCTTTTGGTTAGAAGGAAATAACAATAGTGGGCTAATAGCCCCTTAATTTTATTAGCATTACAGGGCTGAAAACGGCCGGAAAGAAGCTGGGAGTCGAGATTGACTCTCAATGAATTGGGTTGCGTCAGTACTCTCAGCGAGTTGATCCATTGATAAGACCTCGATCGCAAGCTGCCGCTGGACCTCCTCCAAAATGAGGTCCAGCGAGCTTTTTGTTAAATGCAGTTCTTGCCTATGCCTGCGTAACCCGAGTCGACCTGACCGTTCGCATGAAGTTCTGCAAACTCCGGTGGTCACTCGGTGAAACTGGAATGATGAGTGTTCGAGAGCAGTCGGGGTGGGTTAGTCGACCGTGCTTACCACCGCGTCGATACCTCCACCCGAGCTTGACGAGACGTCTGATGACGACGTTCCAGTCTTTGTTCGAACTAAACCTCTTCATGACTTTCTCCCAGCTCACCTGTATAGCGGGATTGAAAGCTGGTCGAATTAAATGCCATTTCGGAGAATGCGGTGCCGGCACCAACGGATAGAATGGGTTTGCTGTATTGGTATCCGCCGGTTAATGAGGGGTGATTTTGGAAGAAGCGTCCGAATGGGTCGACCATAAGGTAGGACTCGCACATATCCTGATTGTCCTCGACACATTGAACCGACTGGAAAGCGCGATGCTTTTGAACAAAGGCGGCAAACTCCTCGTCGCTTATCGCTAACGAGGCGTCAATAATCGGAAGCATGCGCAGGATCTTCCAGCGCTGGGGGCGGATCTCTTGAATCAGACCGCTCAGATCCTCTCCGGCATTCAGGAGGTTCACGACAGTATTGATTTTTACTGTGAGTAGCGGGTTGATCTTGCGAGCCAGATGCACATTGGCTGTCAGCTCTTGAAGGTCGAGCAGTTTCCCACTTTTAAGGGCTCGGCCAATCTCCATGTTCGTGGTCGGATCTGCTGAATCCAGGCTGATGCCGAGGCATGTCAAATGCGGCGCTAGTTCCTTGATCATGGAACGCGTCAGTCGTGAGCCATTGCTGATAATGGAAAGCTGAAATCCGACTTCCCGGGCTACTTGAACAATTTCCAACAAACGATCACCAAGGATCGAAGGTTCGCCGCCGGCGAGATTCAGGCGGAGTGCTTTCCAAGAGAGCTCTTCACGTAAAGGATTGCTGGTGTTCGTGGGTTGAAAGTAACGGAATAACTCGATCAGCAGATCGCGGGTGCGGCCGCGATCATGAAACAACTCTCGTGGATTGGGATAGTCCTTCCACTTTGCGTAGCAATACTGGCAGCGATAGTTGCAGGCTTCCGTAACGTGCCAGTTTATGGTGAGCTCATTTACCGCGGATATCTTGGCGGGAGGTTTCGCCGCTGAGTTTGTTGGAAAAATAAGGGCGTTCGTATGCATGCGTATACTCCTTGACGGAATCCGTTTAACGGACCGTGAAGTTTTTACATGGCGGACGCGGGCGTCAGGGGAGGAGCATCAGGCTCCAGTACACCACTTCGATTTGGGTTCAGGTTTTCGGTTTATTACGGATTGCGCAACGAGTTGCGCCGGGTCTTGAGTGCCTCCTCGTGGTTCACATCGAGATTGAGTTCGAGCCGTTGACTCATCAACAACCACCATTCAGCGGCAATCAGTCCACGTTTGAAATCCTGGATGCTTCGGTTCTTTTTGGCTTCTCGGCGGACAGCCCGGTAACACTCTTTGGCAATCGCTCGGACACTTTCATCAGGGTCGAACTGTTTGGTGAAGTGGACCGTTTTGTGGGCCTTCCCGCTTGGATCAAGGCCGAGTTCCAGTAGTGCTTTCAAATATCCCTGGCGCCAGGTGGGTGATGGTTCGGTTACCTGGGTAGCATCGTACTTGCCATTATTGGGCTTTTCTCCTTTCCGGAGACGAAGGCGGCTCAGGCAGAATTCGACCAATTCGAGTGCAAAAGACTCGTAGCACGCCAATTCGGCCTGCTCGCTTTCTTCACGGCTCTGCGGACGCCTCAAGTGCAGGGTTTTAGAAAGCCGATCCCTAGCAACGTCCTTCAGAGGGCAGTACCAGCTAATAGTTTTCTCTCTGTTCACTGAGTTGAAGGGAGAAACCGACTCGTCAGAAAGTGGGATGTTTGACGAACGCATTAGCATGAGGCGATGCCGCAGTGCTTTCGAAGGTTTGAAAAAGGACAGTTTTTTCAACAACTCCTCAAGCTGATTGTGATGGTAAGGCTGAGCCCCACTCGACAGTTCACCACGAAGCAACCCTAGGCTTTTATCGATGTAGGGGGTCACTAACTCTTTATCCAATCTATCAGCGGCAATAATCGCCCACTGAGGGATTAGAGAAGGCGGGAACTCGGGGTCGTGAATCAGGCCTTCGAGCAGCCCGTCCCACCACGCCAGGTATTCACGAGCAGCGGCCTCATGAGGTAAGCGGCATAAAGCACCTGAGAGGATTGTCAGTTTAGTCTCGATATCTCGGCTGTTGAGCTCTTCTTCGAATCTAGCTTTCCAGAGGGCCGGATATTCCGAAGCCCACCACTTCCTGCTTTTGTCACCAGGGAATTCCCTGCTGGGGAGCAGCCCGCCGGATTGTGACAATACTGACTCAATATCTCTTCGGATTGACCACTGAATCCAGGCCTCGATCTGGTGGTCAGTGAGTTGTGAGCAGAGAAGCTTTAGGTATTCGCTCTCAGTGGCGTCTCGTTCCTCCGGAGATTGCTTCAGGATGTCAGGGTCACGAAAGCTGAGAGACTGAAAGCAGGTGTTCAGTTGTGAAGCCCACCGTTCAACCTGAGTGGCATCAGCCGCCGCCAGATCCACGTGGATGTAGAATGTCTCCTCAAGTTTGATCTTGACTTTATCTATCCAAGCGGTGGCGGCGTCCGACTGCTCTCGTAGAGCGCAATTCGATGAACCTATCAAGCGTATCCTCGAACAGAGTTTCGACCGCTCGAAATCCAGTTTATCGAACACTCCCTCATTTACACTGCTCAATCTGCCGGCTGCGGCATCGGATGCGACCCACGCTTTTAGGAGCCTGATTCCCTGCAGGAACTTGTGTGAAGCGAGGGTTGGCGGGCCTTCATGAAACTGCAGCGAGGCAACGGAAATCAGGTTCCTGATTTGGGTTTCACATATGCCCGCCAGCTCATTCTGGTTGCCATCGTCATGACGGGACAGAGTGTCGAAGAATCCCCAGAGCATGTCGTTTCTTGTTATTTCTCCTTCCGCGATGAGCGCAGAGTCGTCGAACAGTGAGCGGGAGAAGCAGAATTCTTCGCCGAAAAGTGCCGTTACAAACCAATCGAAGGACGGTGGTAAGGTAGCCGTTGCGCCAGAGTTCGTGAGGGCGCCATACAGTGCGTAGGGCGAATCTGAAAAGTACGTCTGCGCCACATCTTGCGCAAACTCGTACACTGCAGAATCACGATCGGCCACACGGATGTGCTGGGGCACGAAGGGGTGTCTTTCCAGTAATTCGATATTCAGCTTTCCTGCCAACGAAGTGGAGCGAAGGAATGACGTTCCCTTCTCCGCGTCGGAGGTTTCCTGCTGAACAGTATCTAGGTCATCTTCCAAGGCAGACACGCGCCCAAACACGCGCCACCAGTTTTCGCAAAAATGTTTAACAAGCAACGCCCGGAAATTACCGTCGATTTCGCGCTCATCTAGCGCCTGAATAAAGCGTTCAGTTGGGTCGGATTTTTCATCAAGGGAGCGATCGCCGTAGGGCGCATCAATCCTGCACATGGTTTTCTCCTCTCTGTAGGATGAGGTTTCACAATAGGGATCACGCACCAGACATACATCTGGCCTGCAGTTGAAACCTCCCGTGCAGCAGAGGGGAGCGGAAAAGTGAGCATCAAGCTCGGTAGCCGACCGCAGATAAGCGTTGGAATAGACTAGAGGCGTTTTCGTTACGAGTCAAATACAGGTTAGCCGGTGCATCTCTGCTCTAGAGAGTATCAGGAGGCCCGCGCCGCGGAACTCCTCATTCGAAGCGCCCTCAAGGCTCAAATTTTGCGGGAGTGTCTTTTTTAACGGATACTTGGTCAAACAAGCTCCATCGTTTCCAACCCATACGGAGCATTTTAAGTGTGACGGCGTCATCCGTGAGGACATCACATGACTCAAGATTGATGCCTGGTATGTCGTCCAGTATGTTATTCATGCGTTCAGCACAAATTTCTATGTCTTCTTCTTGCTCAGCATAGATCTCTTCAGAGTACACGATTAACACGGCTAGGCTGTAATCCGAATGCTCATCAAGTTCATCCCAGTAGTTGAGCTTCAAGTATAAATTTTCGCAGGCGTGACCAGGATTTTTGCTGAGGAGCTTTCGCAGTTTTTCCATGGGGCGCCCGTCTACGCGGTCGTTGAATGAGTCGGGGAGCGCGAGATTTGTAAAACGAAGCACTAGCCAATTTTTTATGGTTGTTAACCGCCCAGGTGGGATGTGAATTACAGGGTTGCTTTCAAACTCAAGTAGCAGCCTTCTAGGGAGGAAGAACCGGTCTCGGGCAAATAAATGTATCGGGTTTTCCTCTTCTGATATAAAGAGTGTGGTTGATAGGCGCCGAGTGTTTTTAAGGTTGGTATCTATGCCAACGGGATTATCTATGCGTCGTGCGGCAAGAACTTCAATATAGGGTTCTTCTTCAAAGTTTTCATAGACAACCGTACAGGCGTGAGTCACGACAATAAAAATGAACTCGTCGTCTTGATAGCAATCTGGGAGCACTGATGGATCGGGTAGGTCTCTGGTAGTGAAACACGCCCCTTGGGTCCACCCCTTCCTTTTAATGGCTGCTCTGGTGTTCATAGCGCTGCGGAGAACTCCTAGCCATGAATAAGGGGGTCGATCTCGTGATGCTGACTGGAAACCTGGGTGTTTTCACTCAGGCGCCGTGCTTTTTCAGCCATTTTCATTTTGCGGGAGACTGTTTTTACGACAGTATTTAATTCATCTTCCGAGGGGGTGGCGTCAGTAAGAGTGTTCCATAGGGCTTGGATCGTAGGATCTGCTTTTTGCTTAAGGAGCTTGCCTAAGTGATGAGTAGAGTCTCCGTCGAAATGTCCAAGCGCCCGAGTAAGCACCGCAAGTCGTTGCTCATGCTCTGGTCGAATTTGACGCGGGGTTTTCGCTTCCCAATCATAAATTGTTTGACGGGAAACAAGCAGCAATTTCGACGTTTGTAGTTTGCTCAAGCCAAATTTCTCACGCAGGGTCTGGATGTCGTGAACAAAGCGGTTGTGTCTGGCTGCATCTGATTCGAAAGGCACAATTCGGGCGCGTGTGGCCAGGTTTCCTGTGAACCCTTCCCAAACCGGAATTAGGCGGTCGTCCATTGTTGCGTAGTGCGCCGGTGGGGCACCTACGATTGCGTACTCAGATTGATCCCTGACGGGTTCCGGATGCATGGTTGCTGGGGCCGCTTCTGGTCCAATTGCTGCAAAAGCAGTCATACTTCCTCACCTTTCCATAGCCTGCGAGCATCAGGGGTAACGGCATTAAAGAATAGATCTCTGGCGCCTAAATGAAGCATCTGAAGTTGTTCCTTCATGTCTTCGAGGTCGAGTTCCTTCAATTCACCGTATTCAACAAAGTGGTCGATGTCCAGTAGAACAACCTCTCCAACTTTTTTTTGCTCTATTGGTGACAGAAGGCTCATCAGTAGGGGTTGAAGGCTTTCCGGAACAGAAGGGATAGAGCTTTCCTTATAGGAATATAAAGCTCTTAGCACGAGCCGTCCTATTTCGGTCCGGTAGTGGACTTCGGTTTGGCTAAAGTCGCTAGTAAAATCATCAAGTTCTTTTGGAGGTTGAAATCTGCTGTCGACAAGTTCGTCAATGCCATGCCCCCCAAATGGGCTGATGTTATCTATTTGACGTAGTCCGAACCTGCGATAGCTCTTTAAGCGGACAATTCGTGACACCTTTTCCAACATGTCGCTGAATCTCTCAGCAAAAATGGAAAATCGTTCGTAATTCGCGCTTGTCGCCATAGTCACATTATTTCGTCCGATGACGACAACCCAGTCGCGCTTGGCAGTAGCCATTTGCCAACTGTCGATTTCATAGGTTATTTCGGGAGGGGCGTCGTCACTATAACTTCTCTTTTGTACTTTCCGTGCGACGATTTCAGGATACTCATCCCTCAGTTCGTCTTGAATTTCAGGAATGTACTTTTCCATGTTCTTCACAGGCTGGATCTGAACTGACGCAAGAGTCAGTACCAGAGGAGCATATTTGAGCTTGCCTGCTGAGTTCTGAGTCGGCATGCCTGCGGGTCCATTTGTCGAGTTCGTGTAAAGTGTAAGGTAGCTGTTCCCACTTTACAAATTAACTCGGTGAACCGTCCGCTATCCGAAAGGTGGTCTGGCATGGCTAATCGTTACGACTTCGGGCGGGAGCTGCCAGGTCCCAGAGATCAACCCAAAAGAAGAGCGCCGCCTTCAGCCATGACGGCAAGCAGAGCGGCTGAGCTTACGTTATGCTTGACCGCGAGACCACCCAATCGGCGCAGTTGCTTGGAGCCTTCGAGGGTGAACTAGTTGATGGCCTGGGTGCTGGCTGGCGATCAGGTTGGCGAGATCCACTATAAAGGTCTGATCGTGAACCACCCTATCGTTCGCCCTCCTGGCGAACTATCCGGAGTTTCCGGATAGTTGAACGCTTTCTCCAATTCGCCCTTATCGAATACGTTGCCAGTGCGCTCATTGATGGTTTGGACATCCGTTCCAAACAGGGCGGTCGGCGGGTTCTGGCTCAGCCCAACAGTCTTCTGCTTCCGTGCCACTTCCTGCGGTGTCTGGCCATGCGTTCACTGTCAGCTGAGCCATTTCGGATCCCCTGTGCAGAATGACATCTTCATTACATGACTGCAGTGGATCCTGCTCACCCTCTTTGGGTGGGAGGAGGAGTCTGTTCAGGTTCAGCTCGCTGAGTCTGCAAAGTTCGGGAGGCTTATCTTTATCTGCCCAGCTTCCGTTTGAGCGCGAGGGGTTCAGGTCAATAAAGCTTGCTCGGCCTTGCATGGCATGACCGAGCCGCTGAGGTATGCCCACTTCTATAAATCGTTCCCCCTCTCGATGTTCCCTTCCCAGCCCTCCTCTTCCTCTGGGTCGAGATAGAAGTCATCTATATGTTCAGAACACGCCAACTGACCGCCAGGGATGGGTTTGAGGTCCTTGAGCTCAAACACTTCGGAACAAAGTGCGCAGGTCCCATAGCTTTCGCTGTGCTCCAGGCATCGGTCACAAATGTGTCTGGCAGTTGGCTCCCCGGAATCATCCAGGACAGTACTCACATTCATAACCGTCTCACAGTCAACGCAGATACCTTGTATTTCGAAACCCTCATCATCGGATAGAGCCCATTGATCGTTGGACTTACGAGCCCTGATCTCCGCATGCACAGGAAATGAATGGTCATGGTAAATGCGATCGGAATCTTGCTCACCGATGTAGTCGCCGCTGAAGCGAACTGTACCCACGCCGCTGCGTTGACAGTAGTTCGATTCAAGGACTTCCAGGTTCTCAAGGGTGAAGTTCGAAGCATTGGTCTCGGCGATTTCACCAGCCAGTGCCTCTTCGATCTCCTGTTCTACGGCAGCGTAGACCTTCTGCTCGTAGAGTATGTCCCCTGGTTCAGTAACACCCAGACCGGCTTTTGCTAGTCGAGGGTCCCCGGGTGAGCGCTTGGAGACAGTTTGCAACTCATGAAAGTCTGTAAAGCCGCTCTCTCTGGCCAATTGCTCCTGGGCGACCGACAGTTTGAGGTTTTTAGTTTGAGAAAATAGCTTCGCACGACGTTTGAAGAGATCGAGATAGGTATAGTTTGGCATAGCTCAGATTCCTACAACGCGGCATCTGATCTGGTTGCTTGCTCACCACGGCCGCGTCTTGGAATAAGGCCAGGGAAAAGAGTAGTAATGCAGGATGGTGCGGAGCTTCGCCAGTGCAAGCGGCGGGCGTCCATCGGCGCCGAGATAAAATCATACTTCGAACCGGGTGCTCCGTACAACCCAATTTGATTTGGGCAAGATTGGAGCCAGATGAACCGGGGGGCTAAGGCGGGGGCTGCTCCGTGGTCAAAACTTGAACGGTGTCAGAAAAAATGGTAGTTTTTCTGACAGTCAATGGAGATATGTTTCATGTCCGTTAAAGAGTCTGTCCAGCAGCAAATCGCGAAGGTTCCCCAAGGGGAACCGTTCACCAACAGCCGTTTCCTGAGGCTGGGGTCGCGTGCTGCTGTCGATAAGGCTCTCTCCAGGCTCGTAGAAGGAGGCGCTATCCAGCGGGTCGCACGTGGGGTTTTCGTCAGGCCCAAACAAAGCCGGTTTGTCGGCAATGTTATGCCGGATGTTTCGCGCGTGGTCGAGGTGATCGCGAGAGATCATGGAGAGACCGTTCAGGTCCATGGGGCCGAAGCGGCTCGCCGTTTCAAGCTCAGTACGCAGATGCCAACGACACCTGTCTACTACACCAATGGACCTACCCGTGAAATTCGCATCGGAGACCTTAAGGTGAAGCTCATGCACACTAGCAGTCAGCGGAAGCTTCAGCATGCAGGCAAGAGGCCTGGTTTGGCCCTCTCCGCGCTTTGGTATCTGGGTAAAAACAATATCAGCACCGAGGTAGTGAAGCGGATCCAGGAAGGGCTGAGCGAAGAAGAGTTCGAGACGCTGCTTTCCTCACGTATGCCGGCGTGGATGAGCGAGGCGTTCAGGCAATATGAGACAGGGCGTGTCCATAGCTGAGCAGGTGTTTCTCGAACTATCCGCAGAAGAACAAAGCGATATCCTTCAAACTGTTGCGCCTCAACTGGCTCGCGGAGCCTCGGTGCTGGAGAAGGATATATGGGTCTGCTGGACCTTGCAGGCTCTGTTCTCCATGCCCGGCGCACACCCTATGGCTTTCAAAGGAGGTACATCGCTCTCCAAGGTTTACGGTGTGATTGATCGCTTTTCCGAGGACGTCGATATCACGCTGGATTACCGGGCCTTCGATGAGGGCTTTGATCCTTTCGCGGAGGGAGTGAGTCGGACCAAAACCAAGCAGTTCAGTGATCGACTGAAAAGTTATGTCTTGGCCTATGCGAACGAAGTGGTCGTCCCATACCTCGAAAGTGAGCTGGCCAAATTGCCAACGGCTGAGCAGCATACCGTTGAGTTGGACGATGGTGGTGAAAAGATCTGGGTCACTTACCCATCCGTTGTAGAGCGTACGGGCGAATACATCCGGTCCCAGGTACTCATTGAGCTGGGTGGCAGGAACGTTATCGATCCCAACGAAACTCATACGGTCTCCCCGTACATCTCCGAGCTGACGCAAGGCCTCGTCTATCCGAGCAGTGAGGTCGTGGTTCTCTCCCCGGAACGGACATTTTGGGAGAAAGCCACGCTCATACATGTCGAGTGCAACAGGGGCAAGCTCAGGGAGAGTGCTGAAAGGCTTTCCAGGCATTGGTACGACTTGGTCATGCTTGCAGAGCATCCTGCCGGCCAGTCAGCCGTTGAAAACCGGGAGCTATTTGAGGAGGTTGTCCGCCATAAGAAAGTGTTCTTCCATACGGGCTACGCAAACTATGACGCATGTCTGGATGGGCAGCTGAAGCTATTGCCGCAGACGGGCACTCTGGAGATCTTGCGGGCTGACTATGAGAAAATGGTGGGTGCGGGCATGATGTACTCAGCACCTCCGAGCTTCAAGGAAATTGTCGACTCAATCCGGAACCTCGAAAACCGTGTTAATGCTCGTTGAGGGTCATTGTGCCTGTCGCGTGATTTATCAGCCCGTTTAAAGTGCGCTGATACGGACTGCAATAAATCTAGGCTTATGCTCAGAATTCGACGAGCGATCGCTGATAGCTGTAGCAGGTGACCGCCTGATAAAATGAAGGGTGTTGTATTAAGTCCCTTGACCGGGAGGGTTCTATGGACAAGAAAACGTCCACTGAGCAAGAGCTTTTCGAGGAGCCTGATGCTGAGTCGGTCCGCGCCGATAAGGTGGCCGAACCGCCCATGGATGAACTCACACCATTAGAGCGGCTCAAGGGTTCTGTCATAAGCTATGAAGGGCCGCTCGACTCTGTTTGGGATGACTATTTTGACTCAGACGACGGAGGTGTGACCGACGATTTCATGGAAGAACGGGACCAGCCACAGACAGGTCGTGAGTAGTTCCTTTTCTCTATTTCACTGTCAGATTCCATGTCGTCAGTTGCTGCATAGAAGTCTGTCTCACCTGGAACGGGAGACTAGGGAGTTAATGATCCAGGGCGCGAGTCTGACCTAAAAAAGGTGGGCTTACAGGCCTCGGTCGCTTCGTGATCTAGGTCTGGGCGTCCTTTGGAGCCGTCAATCTTGTGGGCTGGCATTATCCGGGTATGTATTTGAAGCAGATCTACGCGGATTATTCTACGGAGGAAAAGGATGCGTCTTTTCGCCTATAAGCTAGTCAGCGATACCGGTTTGCCCCTAACCCTTTTGGCAAAACGCTGACATTGGCGACGTGTAAACCCCAGATACGTCGGTGTAAGGGAAAGGGTGACTGGATAGCTGGATTTACTTCAGTATCGTTGGTGGGTGATCCAGTGGGTGAGGAGCGGCTTATCTACCTTATGCAGGTCGCTGAGAAGCTGCATATCCGTGAGTACTTTGAGGACCCTCGGTTCCAAAGCAAGATTCCTGATATGACCGCAAAAGGTCCGGAAGCTAAAGCAGGAGACAATATCTATCGGCCTTGCGTTGTCGGTGCCTTTGAAGGAGAGCATTTTGAACAACTCCCGAACGCAAATCATTGGGGGAACAATATGCCCAGCCAAGATGATTTGAAGCGCGACATATCCGGCCAGTACGTCCTCGTTGCAGGTGAGTTCTACTATTTTGGCAGGGATTCCCTGGTTGTCCCACCAGAACTCCGTCCAACTGTTCCCCGGGGACAATTTGCTCATGGTGCTCAGACGGAAGAATCGCAAGCACGAAGATTCATTGATTTTGTTCGAAGCCAATGCAGACCTGGCAGGAATGGAATGCCTCATAGCTGGCCGGCTAAATTAACTGCGCATAGGTCTTCCTGCGGAGCGCGCGGATGAAGCTGATCTTGAGCCGAAAGGGATTTGATTCATCCGCAGGTGGATGTCCCAGTCCGGTATTTCCCGACGGCTCTTTTTATGCATTACCTATCCCGGACAAGAAATCACGCATTACCTATCAAGAGCTGGACTATCACGGGATAAATATCGGTAAGCTCGTTGCTGACCTAACGAGCGATCCCCGGCGCGTCGCGCATTACGCCCACCTTGATCCTGATCTCATTCCAGATGTTTACCCGCGAGATACTGACTGGCGACCTCTGCTTGGGCAGTCGGGTAGCGCTCAAGGGCATCTGCGTAAGCAAGAAGTAGGCATGGGTGACGTCTTCTTGTTTTTCGGATTATTTAGACCTGTTGAGAAATGTGGTGAGGATTGGAGGTTCATCAAGTCGGCACCCCCGTTTCATGCGCTGTGGGGCTGGCTCCAGATAGAGCAGATCCACAAGGTTGACCAGTTAGCAGAGGAGGAGTTGGCCTGGGCCCGTTATCACCCCCACTTTCACGGTCAAATTGACGCAAGCAACACCCTATATCTTGCGTCTGAGACTCTCCGTCTGGGTGGAATGGATACTGGGTTGCCGGGGGCGGGAACATTCAGACAAATGCATGACCGGTATAGACTGACCGCACCAGGGATATCATCCCCAACACTGTGGCGCTTGCCGAGTTTCTTCTATCCCAATAGTTCCGGTTTCACATTGAGCTTCCATAGCAACCCGTCGCGCTGGACTAAGGCTGGGAAGTACTGTCACCTAATGAGTGCTTCTAGAGATCAGGAGTTTGTTCTTGAAACTGCCGCTTATCCCGAGGCGATTTCCTGGCTTAATGGGCTTGTGCGGCAGTAATGAGCGATTAATTAGTTTCACCGGCGTCTTCTACCCCCTTTGCCCAAATGGCAAGTATTTTTGCCATTGACCTGTGGTTAAACTAAGAAGTGTGCTCGCCACCGGTTGATTCGGTAATGTCACGTCGGCTGCAGGTTGCTGCTGGACCTACTTTAAAAGGATGCCCAGCGGGCGCCTGGTTGCCTTTTTTGTCAGATCTGGCTCTTGTCTATTCCAGCGTAAATTCGAGTTGACCTGAGAGTTTGCATGAAGTTTTGCAAACTTCGATGATCACTCGGTGAGATTGGAACGATGAGTGTTCGAGAGAAGTCGGGATGGGTTAGTCGGCCATGCTTACCACCGCGCCGATAACTCCAGCCGAGCTTGACGAGACCTTTAATGACGACGTTCCATTCTTTGTTCGAAATATACTTCTTCACTGCTTCCCTCCCAGTTCACCTGTATAGCGGGATTGAAAGCTGGTTGAATTGAATGCCATTTCTGAGAATGCGGCGTGTGCGCCAACGGATAAAATGGGATCGCTGCATAGGTACCATCCGGCTAATGAGGGGTGATTTTGGAAGAAGCGACCGAAGGAGTCGACCATGAGGTACGACTCACACATTTCTCGATGGTCTTCGATGCATTGGATCGATTCGAAAGAGCGATGTCTTTGAACAAAAGCGAAAAACTTTTTGTCGCTGATTGCTAAAGAATCGTCAATTACAGGGAGCGCGCGTAGGATTTTCCAGCGTTCTGGACGAACCTTTTCAACCAAACCGCTCAGGTCCTCTCACGCGTTCAGAAGGTTCACAACAGTATTGAGCTTCACCACGAGCAGAGGGTTGATCTGGCGAGCCATGTCATTGAAGACATGACCATTGACCAGTTGCTGGAACTGAACCGAATGATCTGCCGGCGCATTGATGAACTGCAAGACCAGGAAAGCCTGGAAGCCCTCAGCCAATTGCGAGTGGGACTAAAATTGACATTCGACGGTCGGGAGGGAGGGTCCGGTGTTGGGGATAGTTACCAAGATCAACCGTAAGAGCGCGATCGTTCTGGCTGAGGACGGCGCGAAGCAATACAAGGTCTCACTGAGATTCCTAAGATCGCTTATAGTAAAAAAGTGCGTGTCGAAATATTTTACAAACCGTGAGTAACAAAATAAGCAAGCTTATAAATATAGCCCCCCTAATGCCTTAGTATCAATTGCTTGTAACACGATGGAATAATTGTTGCTTTTTAAATGTATTCTCAACAAATGGATTTGAATAATAATGAGAACTTTAACCAGCAATAACTCACATCTTTTTCGCCCACATTGGGGCATCTGTTTTGGCTTTGTTTTATTGATTGGATTTGTATTCTCTTCCTCTACTCATGCGTATCTCGTCGATGTACAGATTGATACGTCGGCAATTTCCGGTGTCAATGGCGCAGTTGCGTTTGATCTGGTCGCAGGTGATGCCGGGATCGAGAATAAAGCCGTGGTTCAGAATTTCAGCCCAACCGAAGTCTTTGATAGTAGCTTTGCCACAGGGACAGTATCCGGAGCGCTGGACGACTCGCTGATTCTGACGAACTCAAGTTTCTTCAGCTCCTACACGCAATTCCTCACATTTAGCGACAGCTTAAATTTCTATCTCGATATTTCAGAGAATGATTCTTCCGCGGGTGTCTATCCCGATCGGTTTCTGTCTATTTGCTCGATAACTCGGGCTTCTCGTTCCTGGTATCTACTTCCGATCCAACCGACGCGGATGAACTACTTGGAGTTGATTACACGGGCAGCGCAGCGGGTGGCCTGGATGTATTTGCCGCAGAAGCTGAGCCTTTCGTGAACTGGAACGTGACATTGGCTGAACCAGTATCCGTTCCTGAACCGCAGAGCATAGTTCTCTTGTTCTACGGATTGATGTTGCTCAGAGGCTTTAAACGATACAAAAAGATATGACATAAAAAAGAAGCACTTGTCAGTGAACCTTGAGGCTGTAGGCAAGCGCCATACACCGTATCTGGAGGGTTTGAGATGAGTGCACGTCACTACCAACAACAACAGCGTATTTCCTTTTATTGGCTGGGCCTTTTTGATCAGTTTCGGCGGTGGTTCGCTGCGAACCTTTTAATGGGCTTGATTTTCACCCTGACGCTGGTCTTGGGCTCAGGTCCCGGTTTGGCGCAGGAAGGTATCAATATTGACGATCGCGTGGATGTCGCTTTCACAGGGCTGCGGCTCAATAATGCAACCCGCACTTTCGATACCGTCATGACCATGCGCAATGTTTCAGATCAGAGCATCCGCGAACCACTGACTGTAGTGTTTCTTGCGCCGGAGCCGGCTGTCACCTTCACCTTATTAAATGCCTATGGGAACACCGTTGCCGGGGACCCTTATGTTCTCTTACCCGTGCCTTCCGGCGAACTGCCTCCCGGCGAGGAGGTGCAGGCAGTTTTGCGGTTCCAGAACCCGAATCCCGTGGGGTTCGCGTTTGATTACATCCCAATGGGGGTCGTCCCACAGTCGAATACGCCGCCGGTTGCAGATGCAGGTGATGACCGAAGCGTATTTATTAACAGCAGTGTCGAACTGGATGGCAGCCGGTCAAGTGATCGGGACGGGGACCCCTTGACCTATGCGTGGACTTTGATCGATAAGCCTGCCGGCAGCACTGCTGAGCTGATTGATCCCACTACTGTTCGCCCTTCCCTGGAAATTGACTGGCCGGGAATTTACCTCGCCGAATTGTCAGTCAGCGATGGGCTCTTCAACAGCCTTCCGGACCGTGTTCGTCTGGTAACGGAAGATGTTCCCCCGACGGCCGATCCCGGGCCTGATCAGACCACCTTCATCGGCGACACTGTTGTTCTGGACGGCTCCGGGTCGACAAGTGCTGTGGGCCTGCCTTTGACCTACGACTGGACCCTGCTCCAACGGCCGACTGACAGTGTGGCCGTGCTGAATAACGCAGATTCTATTGCAGCCAGCTTTACTGTTGATCAGCCCGGGGTTTACCAGGTAAGACTGATTGTTAACGATGGTTTCCTGGACAGCCTCCCTGCCGTCGCGACCATCAGCACGAGCAACTCCCGGCCGGTCGCAAATGCCGGAGATGATCAGTCCGTCTCTGTAGCTGACCTTGTGCAGCTCGATGGCACTGGCTCAAACGATGCCGACGGTGATGACCTGAGCTTTGCCTGGTCAATTATGAGTGCCCCGCAGGACAGCAACGTCACCTTGACGGACCCTGTCAGTGCGCAGCCGAGTTTCGAGCCGGATATTGCGGGTCTCTATGTGCTCCAGCTCATCGTCAGCGACGGTATTCTCCTGAGCGATCCGGATTCAACGCAGGTGGAAGCCAGCGAAATTCCTCCGGTAAACGGAGATCCCCAAATCACTTCCACACCGGTGGTCACGGCAACTACCGGCCAACCTTATTCTTATCTTGTTCAGGCGATCGATCCCGATGGAGATCCGCTAGTATACAGCCTGGCTATGGCACCCAGTGGCATGGCTCTTGATAGTCAGTCTGGCGAAATCGCCTGGCTTCCCGAACAGGCCGGAACTGTGCCCGTCTCGGTTCAGGTCACTGATGGTCGGGGCGGGCAGGCCCAGCAGTCGTTTAGCATTGCGGTGGAAAGCTCCAATGAAGAACCAGAGGAGCCGCTGCCACCTGATCCCGGATCTATTGCGCCGCCTGTCGACACCACTGTTGCCAGCACAATACTGTCTGAAGCAACCGAGTTTCTCTATACCGGCTCAACCCCCATCCAAACCGGTGTCGCACCCGACACCATTGAGGCCAAACGTGCCGCCGTGTTGCGCGGAAGGGTGCTGAATCGCTCAAATCAGCCTTTGGCCGGTGTAAAGCTGACTGTTAAGGATCATCCGGAATTTGGCCAGACGCTAAGCCGCGCTGACGGAATGTTCGACATGGCTGTTAACGGCGGTGGACTTTTGACTTTGCGCTACGAAAAGGATGGTTACCTTACCGCTCATCGCCAGATCCGCGCCCCTTGGCAAGATTTCGCGCTTCCGCCTGACGTGGTTTTGGTGCAGTTAGACTCGGAGGTAACCTCCATTATGCCCGGATCCGATACCCTGCAGATTGCAAGGGGAGGGACCGTTAACGATTCAGACGGGGCAAGGCAGGCAACCCTCCTTTTCCAGCCGGGATCGACGGCGACGATGACGCTTCCTGATGGCTCAGTCGTGCCGCTAACGGCGATGGATGTACGTGCCACCGAATACACGGTCGGCGACAACGGTCCTGAGGCTATGCCTGCGGCATTGCCAGCGAATTCGGGTTACACCTACGCGGTGGAGTTTTCTGTCGACCAGGCGATTGCCGCCAATGCCACCCGCGTCGATTTTAACCAGCCGGTCATTTTTCATCTGGAGAACTTTCTGAATTTCCCGGTCGGCGAGGCTGTGCCTGCAGGCTATTTTGATCGTCAGCTCGGTCAGTGGATTGCATCGGATAACGGGCTGGTGATCAAATTAATCAGTATAAACGGAGGGCTGGCGCAGCTGGACCTCGACGGCAATGGCGAGCCCAATACTGCCGAAGAAGTGGCGGAGCTCGGCATTACAACGGTGGAGCAAGAACAACTTGCGAGCATTTACGAGCCGGGACAAACATTGTGGCGGGTACTCGTGCCTCACTTTACACCCTGGGATTACAATTGGCCTTTTGGACCGCCAGAGGGTGCAGTAAGTCCCAACCAAGCTTCACCAAGTCAGGACAATTCTCCCGATAACTCCTGCGAAAAACCTGGTTCGATTATAGAATGCGAAAGCCAGATTCTTGGGGAGCGAATTCCCATAGTTGGCACACCTTTTTCACTAAATTACCGAAGTGATCGAGTAAAGGGAAATGCCGCAGCCCGAACCTTAGATATTCCTCTGACAAACACTATTGTGCCTGCGAATTTGAGCAAAATAGAGCTTGAGATCCTTGTGGCTGGACGCCGGATCACGGAAACCTTTCAGCCTCAGCAAAATCTGAGGCATGTGTTTGTCTGGGACGGTAACGATGCCTACGGGCGACGAGTCCAGGGCTCTCAGCCCGTTACTGTTCGGATTGGTTACGTCTATCCGCTCGTGTATCTTGAGCCGGCTGAATTCCAGCAGAGTTTTGGAAGCTTCAGTGGCGCTGAAACACAGAGAGATATGAGCGCCGGGCGTGATAACGCAAACATTATCTATTGGCAGACACGGACCTTTAAGACTGGGTCCCAAGATCTCAGGAATGCTGCTGTTGGGGGGTGGAGTTTAGATCCTCATCATATTTATGATCCAGTAGGACAGGTTTTGTACTTAGGCGATGGAAAGCGCCAAAGCGCAGAGGAAGCGATTGGCAGAATTGAAGCTTTTGCAGGGTCTCCAGTTCAAGGGTCAGGAACTGTAAACGGCGGCGATGGAGGACCTGCAACCAGTAAAGATGTGAATATTAAGCCTGAAGGGCTTGCAGTGACTCCCGATGGGCACGTGCTGATATCTGACAGGGCGGTCATTCGTCAGGTCTCCCCCGACGGAATAATAACGACTATTGCAGGAATCTCTGGGCAACACGGATATAGCGGAGATGGGGGGCTAGCAATCGAGGCCCAGCTCAATCAACCTCATGGACTCGCAACTGCGCCCGACGGAAGCATTTTTATTGCGGACAGGGCCAATCATGTCATACGTAAAATCGACCCAGACGGTTACATAAGTACCGTGGCTGGAGGTGGTTTAACAGAAGTTGGAGATGAAATTCCGGCAATTGATGCATATGTGCGTAACCCGGATTCGGTCGCTGTCACCGATGATGGCAGTTTACTTATTGCAGAAAATGATGCTTCTCGTATTCGGCGAGTCAGTCCTGACGGCATCATTTCTACAATTGCTGGAGGGTTTGGTGCTGGCTTTTCTGGAGATGGCGGGCTGGCATCTAAAGCTAAGCTGTCTTCTCCTAAAGGTATTACCGTAACAGAAAACGGCAGGATTCGTTTCGCAGACGCTGGCAATAGCCGGATCCGGGAAATTGGAACCGATGGCATCATACAAACGATTGCAGGCTCCGTTTTGGGGTGTCAGTTTACTAGTAAAGAGTTTGTTAACGATGGATTTTCTGCGACGGACGCAGTGCTTAACTGCCCTAACGCAGTCGTTGAAACATCCCAAGGCACTCTGCTGATCGCGGATACAAATAATTTCCGTGTCCGCAAAATTGATCAGTTTGGAGTTATAGATACCATTGTCGGCACAGGCGTAAGCGGCTTCTCGGGCAATGGTGGCCCAGCTGGATTGGCAACCATAAAATGGGTGACCGATATGGCAATTATGCCAGACGGGAGGATTCTCTTGGCGGACAGGGGTAATGACCAAGTTCGCGAATTCGGCAATGGCATGCCGGCGTTTAATGCTGGTGATCTCGTACTGGCGTCCAGTAACGGAGAAAGACTTTACCGTTTTGATCCCTTTGGCCGTCTTATCAGTACCATCTCCAGCAGGACCCAGACCGAAATTTACCGCTTCAAGTACGACCTTGCAGGCCGCCTGGTTCAGATTGTCGATTTTGATAATAATATCACGACAGTCGAAAGAGATGATGATGGAAATCCTACCGCTATCGTCGCACCCTTTGGGCAGCGCACGGAGCTTGCCGTGAATGCAGACGGATATCTCGCCAGTATCAGCAATCCAGCTGGAGAAACGCACGCCATCGCGTACACAGAAGACGGACTACTGACCAGTTTCACTCACCCTCGCGGCAATGCCTCTTCTTACAGCTACAACGATTCAGGAAAGCTGCTGCAACAAATAAATCCCGAAGGTGGAGGGCAGACGCTTAGCCGGACGGAACTGGGTGATGGCAATTACACTGTCAGCCGGACAACGGCTCAGAACCGAGAAACTGTCTATAAAGTTGAAAATTTCGCGGCGGGCGCTAGCCGTCGGACCGTGACTCATCCTGATGGCAGCAAGGCTGTTGCCGATACTGAAACCACGGGGACTGTCACTTTAAAACTCGCAGATGGTTCAGTGGTCGAATCCGTGCCCGGGCCCGATCCAAGATTCTCCATGCAGGCTGCGTTTGCAGAGTCCACGGTGACGACAAATGGGAGCTTGGTTTCGACGGTGCAGCATAGTCGAAGTGTGGAACTTCTGGATGAGTTTGATCCACTCAGCCTTCTGTCATTGACTGAGACTAGGGGGGTCAATGGACGCATGACTTCCAGTAGGTATACAGCAGCTGATCGAACCGAGGTCATCACCACTCCAGCGGGTCGGCTCCTTACTGCGGCCAGTGATGCGCAAGGACGTCTTACGGAAATAAACTTTCCTGACCTCGCAAGTGTGTTCACAGACTACGATTCCCGTGGGCGAATATCCGCTATCCGCCAAGGCGCGGGAGCCAACGAGAGATTAAGCACCTACGCTTACAATGCCGATGGATACCTGGGTCAATATGCTGATGCGCTAGGCCACGAGGTGTATGAGTACGACCCTGCTGGTCGTATTATCAAACGGGTACTGCCAGGAGAACGGGAGATCCTGTTTGAGTACGATGCCAACGGAAACATTCAGGCACTGACTCCGCCAGGGCGTCTCGCTCATACCTTTACTTATACCGACCTGGATCAAAAGGCGAGTTACCAGCCTCCTGGCGGAGACGCGATCAACTACTTTTACAATCTCGATGGCCAGCTTTCTGAGATCATTTATTCAGCTTCAGAAAGCGTGATCTTCAGCAGGGATGGAGCAGGCCGGCTTGTTACTTTGAGTACGCCCAGTGGCGACGTCCGCTACACATATTCGGCACAAACTGGCGAAATTGCTCGAATCACAGCGCCCGGCAGCGTAACACTTGATTTTGGCTATTCTGGAAGTCTGCTGACGAACGTTGCGTTTGGTGGACCGGTAAATGGCGAGGTCAGCTTTAAATATGATAGTAGCTTCAGAATGATAGAGCAGCAGGTGAACTCCGGCGAGCCCGTAGTCTTCGGATACGACGAAGACAATCTATTGATCAATGCAGGAAGTCTCGATCTGAGATATGACAGTGGAAATGGTCTTTTGTTGGGTACCGTTCTCGGAATTGTTGAAGATCACTACGAATATAACGTGTTCGGCGAGGTTATCCGCCACAACGCGGACGCCAATGAAGGTTCACTATATCAGGTCGAATATGTCCGAGATGTGCTTGGCCGAGTTACCGGTAAGACAGAGATTGTTGATGGAGTGACAAGCACATACAGCTATCTCTACGACTCTGCTGGGAGATTGCAATCGGTAAATATTGATGGCGTTACAGCTTCAACTTACGCCTATGATAAAAATGGTAATCGAACGCTTAGGGTAACTCCCAACGGCAGCGAAACCGCAACCCATGACGAGCAGGACCGGCTGTTAAGCTACGGTGGAGACAATTATACCTACACCGAAAGTGGACAGTTACTCAGTAAGACATCCAGTTCAGGAGAGACATCTTATCAATATGATGTACTTGGCAACCTGCGAAAAGTAAGTCTGCCTGACGGTAAGCAAATCAGCTACCTGATTGATGGCGAAGGTCGAAGAATCGGAAAGGCAGTCAATGGAACGCTGGTAGAAGGATTTCTGTATCAGGATCAACTCAATCCTATCGCACAGACTGATGCCAGCGGAGCGATTGTCAGTCGCTTCGTTTATGCTGAAAAAAAGAATACACCAGCTTATATGCTTAAAAATGGAGAGGTATATCGCATTGTCAGCAATTCTCTCGGCAGCCCACAGATGGTGGTAAACGTGGTCACTGGTGAGATGGTTCAGCGTCTCCAATACGATGTTTTCGGGCGTATCATTTTAGATACCAACCCTGGCTTCCAGCCGTTCGGTTTCACTGGCGGACTTCATGATCGAGACACTGGCCTTGTGCGTCTTGGTGCACGAGACTATAGCCCGTTCTCTGGGCGGTGGACGACTAAAGACCCTTTGCTTTTGTTTGGCGATAGTCCAAACCCGTATCAATATGCACAAAATAACCCAGTAAATATGGTGGATCCCGAAGGGACTTGGCCGCAGATAATAATACCGATAGTCATATATGGGCCACCGACTGTCTCCTTTATCTTGGGATTTTGTGGAGGGCTCGGATTAGATTGCCCCACCGATGGACTACCTGATACTTTTGGTACTCTTGGTCAATTTTGTGGCATGGCAGTAAGGGCAGGTTGGGACGCGTTACCGGATACAAGAGATGATGACAATGGAATACCATCGCTGAACGAAATGATGCGCCAAGGGGAATGGTGTGCCCGTCATCCAAGACAATGCGGGTTTTAATCGGGGGAGCGTGAATTGGAAAGTTATTGGGCCATGCTAGCTTTCTAAGATCCGATTCTTTGTAGTGGTTTCACTGAACCACTCATCCCTGAATTGAGGAATAGATTTAACGGGGTGGACGGTTTGCTCCTCCACCCCTTACATTTTGTGGTCACCAGTTGTAGCCATGGATCACTTGCGCTTCCGTCACGGGCCCGGTGACAGCATTTTGTTCGAGCAGCCGACGGAATACGAAGCCGCGGCTAGCCGAGGTGCGGCGGTTGAACCGGAAAGTGAGTGCCTCCAGATATGCCTGTAGGTGGTCGGATGTGACCGAACGTTGGCGAGTGCCGAGGATCCAGCGCTTCAGCAAGCTGGCTACCCTATGGACACCCGGCATGGGGACCTGAGCCGGATCCCCGGACGATGAGACAGCACAGTCCGCTGTCGCGTGTAACCGTGCTTCGGCAGGTCGTTGTATCCACTCCAACCGTCAGTGCGAACAGTGGAACCTGGAGCTACGACGGTGCACACGTATGGCACGAGATGATAGTCCGAGGCATCGGAAATGCAACGCATCCTCAGGGCAAGCCCTTAAATTGACCCACTTGCATCACCCGCACTGAGATGTCAGGCCCGAACCAGCTCCACGTTCCAAGGCAACAGCGCTTCCAGTTTCTCCGCCGTATCCGCCTCGGCAATATGCGTGAGCAGGTGGTGGCGCTGGCATTTGCGCATTGGGTGGTGTCGGCAAATAACCATGCGCGGCGGTTATGGAAACACTTCCATAACCGCCGAAATCCGATGTTCTGCTGGACCGAACTGGACGCCGAACACCTGGGCATCATCCAGAGCCTGATCACGACCTGCAAACTCCATAGCCTCAACCCGTACACTTACCTGGTGGACGTGCTGCAACGCATCAGCCAACATCCGGCCAGTGAGGTAGTGACCTGCCCCCAATCACTAAACCACTCACTGCTTAGTAATGTCGGTTAATTTCGACCCTTTTCCCGTAGTCCGGTAGCCAGCGGCAAACTCCAGTGGTGTCTGGTAGCTCAACGCTGAAT
>NZ_VZZZ01000005.1 GCF_009193265.1 Marinobacter changyiensis | reverse complement strand
ACAGGCTTTGGGGGTTTTCGGTAGTGGTGCCGTTTCCACTGCTGAAAGTAGCATTCTCAAACACGTTAGTGGTCGAGTAACCCCAATCGGTAATCAGCTCCGCGTTGGCAACTGAGGCGCCCAGTGCAAAGGGCACGACAAGAGATGATAGAAGCGTTCTTTTAAAGGTAGTGTTCATAGTTGTCTCTCCTTGGTTATGGACGCTGGTAGCGGTAAACAAATACGCACATCAGCGGTACCAAGTAGTAAGCATCATCCATACCACTTATTTAAAATTCCAATATTTCAATGAGATATAATAAAAACCTAATTGATGTAGAGATGCAGGTGTAAGCATCTTCGACATTGACGGCGCCTAAATGCATCGCCTTAGGCGTCATGTTTTATTTCAGCGATGGCTTTAAGCAGGGTGATCGGAATAAAAACATTTAAATAGGTCGTTTTATAGTTATTCCTGCATTTAAAAGGTACTTAGACACCAAACCGACCTCAAGGTACGTAAATTATGCTGACGCCCACAAAGCAAGGCCGATTTATATGATCTCCATTTAGAAGAAATTCTGGTCTTTTTTTTTGCGCCAGCCATGTCGATTAAGGCTATATGTCGTTTTCAAAGATCAATACCGGGTCGTAAGGCAGGGCTTTCTTGTGGGAGTTCATTCCGTCGATATTCTTTACAGTCGTTAATCCTGTTGAACGGCGTAGCTCTGCGCCCGAAAATGGCTACGCAACGTTGGCTCAATCGCTGACGGAGTCATGGAAGCAAAAACTATGAGTATATGGCGAACGGCGCGTCCGCCTTTCCTGTTGTTGGCGCCAGTTTGTGTGCTGCTGGGCTGGGCAACGGCAGCGCGTTTCGGTGGCCACTGGCTCGGGCTGAATGTGTTGCTGGTTATGGTCGGCGCTCTTGCGGCTCATGCAGCTGTGAATGTGTTCAATGAGTATGAGGATTTCCGCTCTGGCCTGGATGCCAGCACCCGGCGCACGCCTTTCAGTGGGGGCAGTGGGTTTCTGCCGGGTCATCCGCAAACGGCGCCCCTGGTGCTGGCTATGGGCGTTTTGATGCTGCTGGCAGTGGTCGCTGTCGGCGTGTGGTTTCTCTGGCAGACACGGCTCGGAATTCTGCCGTTCGGGGTGACCGGACTGGCCCTGGTGCTTGCCTATACGCGCTACCTGACACGAAGCCCGCTGCTTTGCCTGTGGGCGCCGGGGGCCGGCTTCGGGCTGTTGATGATTCCCGGGACAGACTATGCTTTAACCGGGACTTATTCCATCGAGGCGCTGGCGGCTGGGCTGGTCGTGTTCTTTCTGGTCAACAACCTGTTACTGCTCAACCAGTTCCCGGATGTGGAGGCGGACAGGGCAGCAGGCCGGCGTCATCTGCTTATCCGCTATGGCTATAACACCGGCGCCCGCGTATTTGCAGGCCAGGTGCTGGCTGCCTATGGCGCACTGGTAATCGCCGTGGTGGTGCAGCTACTCCCTTTAACCGTGCTTGTCGGTTTGCTGACGGCACCGGCTGCCGTCTGGAGCGCGTACCGGATTGTGAGGTTCCCTCAACAACCCGGCCGCCTGGCGGGAACGATGGCAGCGAACGTCCTTGTTTGCCTGCTTACCCCTGTGCTGATGGCGCTCGGGATGATTTTGCCTTAAAAAACCACCAGAGGGCACCGTCAGGGTCCATCCGTACATCGCGGATACGTTCAGCCAGGCTTTCCAGAAGATCCTCTTCCTCTTTGACTTCCTCGTATTCGATGCTCAGGCGTACCAGTTTCCGCATCTTCAGGGCTCCCACGAGGAGTCCTGCCTGCAGAGAAATAGATAGGACGATAAAAACTTGATGAATCAGTGTTTCTGTCTTTCAAATGATAATGATTCGTATTAATATGCGCAAATAAGATCTAAGCCCACACCGAACCCTGTAACGGAGAAAAAGATGTCCCGAATTCCGGAACCCGTATTCCGCCGCAAGACACTGTTCACAGCAATCGTTTGTGCAACCCTGCCGGCTTTCGCTTCAGCCCAGGAAAACCAGGCCACAACCCTGGAAGCACTGGAGGTATCCGCTGAACGTGGCCAGGTGTCCTCTGAGTCCACCGGCAGTTACACCAGTGGCGCAACCACGACCTCCATGAAGATGGAACTCGGGCACCGGGAAACGCCGCAGGCAATAACCGTGGTGACCCGCGAGCAGATGGACGATTTTGCCCAAAATGATATCAACGACGTTCTTGAAGGCACTACCGGGGTGACGGTGGAGTCGGTCGAGACGGATCGCACTTACTACACCTCTCGCGGGTTTGATATCAACAACTTCCAGTACGATGGCGTCGGCCTGCCGGCGGTCTACGATAACGTCCAGGGCGAACTGGACACCGCATTCTTTGACAGGGTCGAGGTGGTGCGGGGCGCCAATGGCCTGATGACCGGCACCGGTAATCCGTCAGCAACCGTTAACTTCATCCGTAAACGCCCGACAGCAGAGACCAATGCCTCGGTTGCTGTCACCGGAGGATCCTGGGACCAGAAACGCATTGTCGGGGATTTGTCTGGCGCGGTTTCGGAATCCGGTGCCGTCCGTGGCCGGGTAGTGGCCGGTTACGAGGACAAAAATTCCTACCTGGACCGCTACAGCAATGAGAAACAGATGTTCTACGGCGTGCTTGAGGCCGACCTGACGGACACCACGCTGCTGACGCTGGGCCACTCCATCCAGACCTCGGATACCGACAGCCCGCTGTGGGGCGCGTTGCCGCTGTTCTACACCGACGGCACCGCAACAGATTTCGCCCGCTCAACCAGCACCGCGTCGGACTGGTCCTATTGGGACAACACCCAGCACAACAGTTTTGTGGAACTGCAACAGGAGCTGGCAGGGGGCTGGCAGGCCAAGGGCACTGTATTCCGGCTGGAGAATGACAGTGATTCAGAGTTGTTCTACCAGTTCGGTACTCCGGATCCACAGACCGGCGAAGGGTTAATGGCCTACCCGAGCCAGTATGATCTCAACATAGAGCAGTGGGTGGTGGATGCCTATACAACTGGCCCCTTCAACCTGGCCAATCGCACCCACGAACTGGTACTCGGTGCGACCTGGTCGCGCTCTGAAACGGTGGACGAGTCCCGCTATGGTCAAGGCATTGGCAACCCACTTCCGCCCCTGAATCAGTGGGACGGTAACTACTCCCGGCCGGCCTTCAATAACGGCGTTGATGGATCGGACTGGACGGATCGTGAGGCCTCAACCTACGCCGCCGCGCGCTGGACCCTGACGGATAACCTTACGGCGATTACCGGGCTTCGTCTGTCCTGGCTCGATAGCGAAGGCACCAGCTACGGCCTCACAAAAACAACCAGTTATGATGCGGTTGAAACACCCTACGCCGGGCTGATCTACGATCTGAACGACGACCATTCCGTTTACGCCAGTTACACCGAAATCTTCACCCCACAAACCGAGCTGGACATCAACCGCGGCCGGCTGGACCCGATTGATGGCGTCAACTATGAGCTGGGGCTCAAGAGTGAGTTCGTGGATGACCGCGTGAACACCACTGTGGCTCTGTTCCAGACTGAGCAGCACAACGTCGCCGAGGCTGCCGGAACTTTCCCGGGTACTCAAGACCCTTATTACCGGGGGATAGACGGTCTCCAGAGCCAGGGTGTTGAACTTGAGTTTGTCGGAGACGTGACCGATCGAATTCAGTTGTTCGCCGGTTACACCTACGTGGACATTGAAGACGCCGGTGGCAACTCTGCCAGATCCTTTGTGCCGGAGCACCTGGCACAGCTACGGGGAATCTGGAAAGTGCCGGGCGTCGAAGGCCTGGAGGTCGGAAGTCAGGTGCGCTGGCAGTCGTCTATCAGCCAGGATCAGGGCGAGGCCACAACCGGGCCCAACGCCGGAGCCAAGATCGTTACCGAGCAGGAAAGCTATGCGGTGGTGGATCTGATGGCCAGCTACGACTTCGCCCCCGACTGGAATGCCAGGCTCAATGTCAACAATGTCAGCGACGAAAAATACATCGAGAGTCTCAAGAAGTTTGGCGCATCTGCCCAGGGCTTCTACGGAGAGCCGGCAAACGCCAGCCTGACGGTTTCCTGGGTTTACTGACCGGAAAGCTGGGGGCGGGGAATCATTCCCGCCCCCTTTTGACCCAACGACAGAAGGGAGGAAAAGGAATGACACCTGAACAGGAAATTATCGAAGGATTAAAACTGGCCGCAGGTGCTGGCGTGGTTAACGGCCTGGTTGCCATTGGCCTGGTCCTGGGCTCGGGTTTTGTTGCCTGAGGGCTGCCAGGCGCTGCTTGCGATAGACACCACAGGTGCCGCAATATTCACCTCCCGGCAACAGATACTTCAGACAACACCCCTTCCGCTGCGGAATGGCTGTCGTCTGCCCGCCGAACACAGCCGGAATCCAGTCGATGAACTGGTTGGCGTCGTTGCTGAACTCCGCGAGCCAGCGCTGGGCCAGATCACAGGTTTGATCAGGCTCTACCAGATTCCACACCATCGAAAATGGCGCCCCCAATCCAAGCCCGATACTGCTCCAGTAGGCTCCGGGGCTTACCCCCAGTTGCTGCCTGAACACGGGATACCACGCCCTTGTCTGCATCCCGACCGAGCGGACAAAGTGTCCCTCATCGACGGCGGGCACACCTGGTGCCTGGAACCAGCGTGAGGTGGTCGTCTCTCCATCCTCTGCAGGAGCGAGAAAAATACGCTGGGGATCGGGCAGGGGAGCCTGGCCGTCCCGGAACAGGGCTACGGTAAGTGGGGCAATCACATTTAACGCCAGATCCTGCTGAAGTACAGAAACCCGGGCCCGGACTGAGCGCGATTCGGAGGCGTGGGGGTAATCGGCGTTTACCTGATTGATCAGCAGCGCCGGGTATTCCAGGCAGTGTGCCAGCGAAAACAGGCCGCGTCGCACGCCGGCAGCAGCCGGAGAAGCCTGGGCAAGTAGGGGTTCCTGATCCACTCCGGCCGACGCCAGGAGCCGGGCGTAACGTTCGGCCCATGGGGCTGTCATTCCGGCGTTGTCACGTGTGGCCATGGCGGCTTAATCCCCACAGGAAATAAACGCCACCAACCAGCGCGGCCAGCAAGCCGGCCGGCAACTGGTTGGGAAAGACCACGATTCGGGACAGGTAATCCGCCACGGCAAGCAGCAGGCCGCCTACCAAAGCTGCGACGATTAACTGCCGGCCAACCGTTTGTTGCCCCAGTACTCTTGCCAGGTGTGGTGCAATCAGCCCCACGAAACTCAGTGGGCCGATCACAACCGTCGCCGAGGCGGTCAGCGCCGCCGCCAGTAGCAGAAGCAGCAGCCGGGCACGAGACACCGAAAGCCCGAGGGACGATGCCGCCGTATCGCCGAGGGGCAGAATCGTCAGTGGGCGCACAATCAACAGCAGCAAACCACTGACCAGCACCACGAAGCCCAGCAGGCCGAAAGCCTCGCTCTCGGAGATCAGCCAGGTGGAACCGTACATCCAGTTCAACAGTTGCGAGGCAACGGTTCCGCCAGAGGCCATCACCAGCCGCAGGCCGGCGTCCATGAACACGTACAGGGCCAGCCCGCCAAGCAGCAGCTGATTACCCGCGAACCGGTGCTTGCGGGCGAGCAGTATCAACAGGCCAAGGGCACCAGCGGCCCCCAGTGTGGCTGCACCAAGCTGGCCAAGCCGGCTGACTTCTGCACCCGAGAGTACAATCAATACCATGACCAGTGCGGCGCCACCGCTGATGCCCAGCATCTCCGGGCTGCCCATGGGGTTGCCCGTCATCCTCTGAATCAGTGTGCCGGCGAGCCCCAGCGCCACGCCGGCAAGCATGGCTGCCAACAGCCGCGGGCCGCGCCATACCCAGACTTGGTCCCATTGCGTGATCGCCGTCCAGTTCCAGCCCTCCAGGCCCGGAGCCCAGCCCATGGACACAATCACGGTGATGAAAAGCAGGGCGGTAATGATGCCGGTGACCAGAACGGGAGGCCGGCGCTTGGGCAGAAAACCCGCCGGGCCGGATTCCTGCCCCGGCATGTGGTGGGTGTTCCGAAAACTCTGCAGGGCCAGCAGGATGATCGGGCCGCCAATCAGGGCGGTGGTGGTGCCAGTGGGCACCAGGGAACCATCACCCCAGGTGGAGGCCCAGTGTGCGAGAGTGTCTGCCAGAAGCAGCAACCCGCCGCCCATGAGGGTGCTCCAGAGCAGCCTTCTGCCCAGGGTGCGGGCGCCCAACAGCCGGGCCAGCACCGGTGCAGCCAGCCCCACAAAGGCCACCACGCCAACCCGGCTGACCACCGTGGCCGTCATCAGAACCACCAGAAACAGCGCCAGTGCGCGAATAAGCCCAACGCTGGCACCGAGGGCACTGGCGGAAGTCTGCCCCAGTTGCAGCAACTGCAGCGGCCGCATCAATAGCAACATCAGAATGGCGAGAATAGCCACGCGGGGCCAGAGCTCCGTAAAGGGCCCCCAGTTGTTCTGGACCAGGGAACCGGCACCCCAGATAAACAGATTGCCCAGCCACTCTCCCTTGAGTAGCAGGAATGCCATGTTCATGGCACCCAGGAAGAAGGTAGTGACCAGCCCGGCCAGAATAACGGTTACCGGTGAGAACCCAAGCCGCCAGGTGAGGACGATGACCAAACCGATAGCCAGCAAACCTCCGGCAATGGCTGCCAGGTCGGGGCTGAAGGCCAATAAGCCCGGTACAAACAGTGTTGCAATGGTGATGCCAAATTGACCACCGGCTTCTACGCCAAGGGTGGTGGGAGAGGCCAGCGGGTTACCCAATACCTGTTGGGTGACGGCCCCGGCCAGCCCCAGCCCGCAGCCGATCAGGATGGCGATGGACACCCGGGGTGCCCAGCTATAATGGGCCAGTACCGACGAATAATTATCCGGGTCAAAGGTCCAGAAGGCGGACACCAACGCCTCGGCATCGAGTTCACCAAGCCAGGGCGCAGAGCTGGCGAACAGGGCCCCCAGCCACAGAATCACCGCCGCGAGCGGGAGTTTTGCGGGGATGGCGGGGCGTGAAACAGGTAGGCTGGAAGCGTCAGCGTACATTATCGGAGCCTCCTTCCAGCAGGGCATCGGTGAGCATGATCGCCAGTCGTTTTACTGGGAAAACACCGCCGAATGGCCAAACTGCGTCTATCTGATACACCTGGTTTCGCGTGACCGGGGGGAGGTAGGTCCAGAATGGGCTGTTGTCCAGGGTATCGGCAAGGCCGGGCGAAACCGGGGACATCACCACAATGCGACTGTCCCGGAAAGGGGCGATGGCTTCCAGCCCGACAACGGAAAAACCCCAGAAATTACCCTGCCAGGGCCAGGCATTTTCAAGCCCCAGGGCGCTCAGGGCGCTCTGATACAGGCCGTTGGGTGCGTATATGCGCACGTGACGGTCATCCAGGAAGTTGACCAGGGCAACAGGTCTGTCTGTCATGCCTGATTCTTCAAGCCGCTGGCGCTGGGCTTCCAGGGTCTGCTCGATGTCTGTCAGAATGGCGTTGGCGCGGTCTTCACGGCCAAGCATTTCGCCGAGCGTTGTCAGCATCTCGGTGGCTTTTTCGAACGGTCTGTTGCCGTCCCTGTACACACTGACTGCATATGTCGGTGCGATGCTTGCCAGCAGACCGGAGGCGGGGGCCATTTCCGAACTGGTCACGATCAGGTCCGGGTTCAGTTCGGCGATGGCCTCCAGGCTCGGCGCCACCCGGGTTCCGATATTGGGAACCTGGCCTGGAAGCGCCGGCTCAGTTACCCATACGTCATAGCCATCACGGTCTGCCACGCCCACGGGCGTCACGCCAAGCAGCAGGAGGGCTTCCGTGGCTGCCCAGTTCAGGGCAACGATTCGTTCCGGTGGTTTGTCCAGAGTAATGGTGCCCTGCTCATGTTGCCAGGTTCCGGCACTGGCCGGCAGCACCAACAGGCTGGTGAGCAGCAGAGCCATAAAGGCTCTGGCATCCGACTCAATGGACATAAGACACCCACTGACCCGGCGCCCGCTCCATCACGCCCATGGGTACACCGTAGATGGTTTCCAGAATCCCTGAATCCATAATGTTCCGGGGACTGCCGTCGGCAATCAGTTGTCCCGACTTGAGTGCCACCAGCCGGTCGCAGAAACGGGCGGCCAGGTCTACATCATGCAGCACCACGACCACGGTGAGTTCCCGTTCTTCCGCCAGGCGGTGCACCAGGCGCAGGGTTTCCACCTGGTGTTTCACGTCGAGGGCGGAGATGGGCTCATCCAGCAGCAGGCAGCGGGTTTGTTGGGCCAGCAGCATGGCAATCCAGGCACGCTGGCGTTCTCCGCCGGATAGGGTGTCGACGGAGCGATGCGTAAACTGGGTAAGCCCGGTATCGACAATGGCCTGGTCGATCAGCCGGTGGTCCTCTTCGTTGTAGCGGCCCAGGGGCCCGCGCCAGGGATAGCGGCCAAGAGCGACGAGTTCCCGTACGGTGAGGCCATCGGTGCCGGGTGGGTGTTGGGGCAGGTAACCCACCGTGCGGGCGAATTGCCGGGCGCCGGTGGTGCGGAAAGAGCTGCCAAGCAGGCTGACATCGCCCGAGGTGGGAGACATCTGCCGTGCCAGAATCTTCAGCAGTGTGGACTTGCCGGAGCCATTGCGACCGAGAAGCGCAGTCACCTCGCCTTCGCGGAACTGGGCGTTGATGTTCCGGAGGATAGAGGCATCGCCGAGGTTCATGCCCAGGCCGGACACTTCGAAGAACGCAGACATGCAGGCTCCCGTGATTCTTAGGTCCTGCATGTTAATCTAAATGATAATTACTATCAATAAATCTTAGGGATTTGGAAGCGACGTGACCACCGGGCTATACACTTGACCGGTCTGAACCCGCCACTGAGCCGCATAGGGTCCGTTGTTCGCCACCAGCTCCTCGTGGCGCCCGGACTCCACAATCTGTCCCCCATCCACCACGGCGATGGTGTCAGCCTCCACAATGGTGGACAGCCGGTGGGCGATCATGATCACCGTGCGATTATGGCCGATGCGCTTCAGGGACCGCTGGATGGCGGCCTCGGTTTCGTTGTCGACGGCGCTGGTGGCTTCGTCCAATACCAGGATGGGTGGGTCTTTCAGCAGCGCCCGGGCCAGGGAAAGTCGCTGGCGCTGACCGCCTGAAAGACGCACTCCGCGTTCGCCCACAGCGGTGGACAACCCTTCGGGCAGTGCTTCGATGAAGGACCAGGCCTCGGCGGTTTTTGCCGCCTCAATGATCTGTTCATCACTGGCGCCGGGGAAGCCATAGGCAAGATTGTCACGGATGCTGCCCTCGAACAGGTAAACATCCTGGCTGACCAGCCCGATAGCCTCCCGCAGAGATTTGAGACTGACGGACTGAATGGGCTGGCCGTCGATGCGAATCTGCCCTCCGGAAGGGTCGTAAAACCGCAACAGCAGCTTGATCAGTGTCGACTTGCCGGAGCCGGTGGCACCAACCAGTGCCAGAGTATTTCCGGCCGGAACCTGAACCGATATGTTGTCGATGCCAGCGCCGCTGGACGGGTAGTGAAAACTGACGTGCTCGAAGGTGACTTCACCCTTTACCGGCTTCAGAAGTGCTTCGTTGGCATCGTCCCGCACATGCACCGGCTCGGCCAGCAGGTCGAGGATGCGGCGGGTGCTGGCCATGGCCCGTTCAAACAGGTCGATCACTTCGGCAAGCCCGGTCAATGGCCACAGCAGGCGCTGGGTCAGGAACACCAGTACTCCGTAGGCGCCAACATTCAGGGTGCCTTCCAGAGCCATCATGCCACCGACGGTAAAGGTGGCCAGGAAACCCGCCAGGATGGCCATGCGGATCACCGGGATAAACGCTGAACTGATGCGAATGGCTCGGCGGTTGGCCTCGACGTAGGCCTCACTGCTGGCCTTGAGGCGTTCGGCTTCACGCTGTTCCGCCGTGAAGCTCTTGATGGTGGCGATGCCACCCAGGTTGTTGGCCAGCCGGCTGGACAGATCGCCCACTTTTTCCCGCACATCCGCATAGAGTGGGCCGGCCTTGCGCTGGAAGTAGAAGGCGCCCCAGACGATCAGCGGGATCGGGGAGAATGCCAGCAGGGCAATCAGCGGTGACAGCACAAAGAACACCGCACCCACCGCCACCACGGTCACCACCACCTGGATCATGGCATTGGCGCCGCCATCCAGGAATCGCTCCAGCTGGTTGACGTCATCGTTCATGGTGGCAACCAGCTGACCGGAACTGCGGGCCTCGAAGAAGCTCATGTCCAGTTTCTGGGCATGTTCGTAGGCATCCTGCCGCAGGTCCGACTGCAGGCGCTGGGCCAGGTTGCGCCAAAGAATCTGGAACAGGTACTCGAAGATGGATTCACCGGCCCAGATAAAAAAGGTGAGGACCGCAAGAATGGTGATCTGTTCCTGGGCCGTATCGAAACCCAGACCGGAGACAAAACTCTCTTCCTTGTTCACCACCACATCGATAGCGATACCGATCAGAATCTCGGGTGCAATGTCGAACAGCTTGTTGATAATGGAGCAGGTGGTCGCTGCGATAATCTGCCTGCGGTAACCCCGGGCGTACTTCAGCAGGCGGCCAAGTGCGGCAAAACTGCTGGTGTCGTGATGGCTGTGTGAGGACATACGTCGCTTGTCTCCCCTGGAATTTGCAGGCAAAAGGGTGGCAAGGGTAGCGGATTTCCCTGGGCTTTAAAACAGAATCATTATCACTTGCGGCCTGTGGCGCACTGGTAATCGCCGTGGTGGTGAACTAGTTTTGTCCCGGTTTCTGTATAATCTCCGCTTTCGCAACAGCGTAAAAGGATCAATCCCCGATGACCCTGGCCACCTGGCTAACCGTTGTGACAATCTGCGTACTTGGCGCCATGTCCCCGGGGCCGTCACTGGCCCTTGTTCTGAAGCAGACGCTCACCGGCGGTCGCCGTAACGGCATGATTACTGCTCTCACCCACGGCCTTGGCGTGGGTATTTACGCCTTTCTGAGCATTCTCGGCCTGGCTGCCATCATTACCGCTTCCCCGGTGGCCTTTTCGGTTCTGCAATGGGGCGGTGCGGCCTACCTGGCATGGCTTGGGGTGAAGGGTTTGATGGCAAAACCCCAGGGCGAGGCCCCGTTACCGGAAGCTCCTACCACCGCGAGTGCCGCCAGGGACGGGTTTCTGGTTGTGCTTCTGAACCCGAAGATCGCGGTATTTTTCCTGGCGCTGTTCAGTCAGGTCGTGGGCACTGATACCGGCATGCTTGCCAGGTTCGGCTATGCCGCCACGGCTATGGTCATTGACGGAGGCTGGTATCTGTTCGTCACCTGGCTGTTCTCGAACCCGCGCTGGCTTCACTTGCTGCGCCAGAACACCATCTGGTTCGAGCGCATCTTCGGCGCGGTGCTGGTAGGACTGGCTGGCCGCCTGGTGTTTGGCATTCTCAATGGGAAGTAGTGGTCATCCATCGGTAATCCAGCCCTAGCAGGAGCTGTACCAGACTCGCGTTGGCGATATCGATAAAGAAAGCCCCCAGCAAGGGGATGACCAGATAGGCCTTGGGGCTGGGGCCGAAACGGTTGGTCAGGGCGTTCATGTTGGCGATGCCCACGGGGGTTGCGCCCAGACCCATGCCGATAAAGCCTGAAGAGATACAGGCTGCATCATAGCTCCGGCCGAGCATTGGGAATACGACAAAAATAGTTAACAGGGTGATGACAATCGCCTGCATCACCATCACCAGGCTGATCAGGCCGAAGGCGCCCTGCAGGGAAAGGAGTGGAAGGCTGATCAGGCTCATACCGAGAAAAAGCTGAAGGCTCAGGTCGCCAGCCAGCTGAATTGGTCGATAATCGATGTTGATGCGGCACAGTTCAAGGCCGTTGGTCAGCAAGATGCCCAGGAACATGGCAGTCAGGAACGCCGGTAAACGGATGCCAACGTCGGAAAGCCACCCATAAACGGTGGCGCCGAGGGCAAAGCACAGGGCAATAAGCAGCACGGCGGTCAACACGCTGTTCAGCTCAATGATGTAAGTGATGTTCTGCCCGGACTCTATGTGCGGAAGCTCGGGCGTTCGCTCTTCTGAATGCAGATTGTTCCGGCGGATAAGCCACGCCCCCACCGGTCCACCAATCAGCCCGCCTGAGATCAGGCCCGCGGTTGCGAAGGTCATGCCCATGGAGCTTGCGTTGGTCAGATCAAAGTGCTCCTCGAACAGCTGGCCCCAGGTGATGGCGGTGCCATGCCCGCCTGCCAACGATACACTGCCTCCAATCAGGCCTAAAAGAGGGCTTTCACCAGCGGCCAGGGCCATCAGGGTCCCGGTCAGGTTCTGAATCAACAACAGCACTACCGCCAGCCCCAGCAGGATGGCTAGCGCCTTACCACCTTCAAGCATCTGGCGCAGGCGTGCGGAGAGTCCTATGGTGCTGAAAAACGTGATCAGAAGCAGGTCCCGCACCTGGAGATCAAACCGGATCTCGCGGTCCGTGGTCGCCTCGATGACAGCTACTAACGAGCTTATAAGCAGGCCGCCGGAGACTGCCGGGGGGATGTTGTAGGTATGCAAGAAGCCGACTTTCCGGTTGATATGGAACCCGAGCCATAATGCGATGATCGCAATTGCTGCCGTTACTGGCGTGTTTATCAGCATTAACGCAGCTTCCCTGGCGAGTGCTTGCCTCAAGCCTAGCAGTACGACAATCAGGGAAGCAATTAGCCACCCGTCTGGCCCAATCCTTGCTATGGTATGCTTTGGTCACGCTCCCTCAAAAGCTTCGAAAAATTGATAAATTTTTGTATTTTATTATATTTTTTTAAATTTTATGTGAGATAGAATTCCAGGGATCTTCCACATTTATTTGGATAGGGCTCTGATATGGCGGCTCAAAAAGGAAGTAATACCTGCTCAGCCACCGCCCGAGAAACGGCACGAACTCCAGGAGCCTTCATGGCAGCGGCAATCTTCATTTATACAAGGCTTTATCCTGGTACCAACGTCTTTTCAGTGCAGCTGGTCGTCGCCATGGTGCTTATGCCCGATGCCCACGATACCTTAGCGGAACCGCAGAAGAGCCGTCCGGCTCAGGCGGGATTCTGCCAGGCGGCGGAAACGGTCGTTGACTCACGTCGAGAGCTCCAGCCTGTTCAGGCCATATGTCAGGGACGACAAATTTCCGGGCAGTCGGATCTGCAAGGATCAAGTGTCAATTACTTGTGACCGGAAACCTGACTTGAATTCGGTCACCATCACTGAGCTCCCTCCCGGGATGGCGGACCACCTGATCGCCTTCCTCCAGCCCGCTTTTTACCACCGTCATCAGGCCATTACTCTGGCCGGTTTCCACCGTCTGCATCACTGCCCGGCCGTCTTTAACCACAAAGGTGGTGGGCTGGTCATTGTGCTGGAAGATCGCGGATGCCGGGGCCTGGAGCACGTCTGAGGACTGCCACAGGATGAACTCGGCATCCACGCGGTATCCGTCCCCCAGCATTTCCCAGCGCTCTCGGGGGGTGACCATATCCGCTATGACCCTGACGCGCTGCTCTTCCACGCCGAGAGCAGAGACATCCTCAAACCCCACGGGTTCGACGCGGCGAACCACCGCGTCCAGTACCGTACCACCCCAGCCGTCGAGCCGCGTTTCAACGCCGGGCGCCAGTTTAACCGCATCGAAGCTGAGCACATCCACCACCACTTCCAGGGCGCCCGGGTCGCCAAGCTCAAGGATGGCCTCCCCAGCCTGGATGACCCCTTCGCTTTTGCGGAGAATGCCCAGAACGTGGCCGTTGACTGGCGAACGCACCGCTATCTTCTCCGCTGGTTTTTCGCCTTCGGACCGCGCCGCGGAAACCTCAAGCCGGGTTCGGGCTGCAGCCAGTTCGTGGGCAGCGACTTCTTCATCAAAGCGGGCGGATCGCAGAATGGCCTGGGTGCGGGCGGCGGTAGACTGGGCCTGTTGCAGGCGCTCGCGGGATATGAAATCCGAACGATCAAGGCTACGCAGTCGCTGATACTCTGTTTCAGCCAGTTCGGCGTCAGCCGCCGCCGCCTGGGTTTTCTGGCGGACGGAGTTCAGGGCCGAGCGCGCGGCCTCGATTCTCGCTTCTGCTTCGGCCCGACTGCGGGCGTCCAGGACACTGGCTGGCATCGGGTCCACCTCGGTCAGTAACTCGCCGGGAATCACCGGATCGCCCACGTCGAGCTCAACCCGGTGCAGATAACCGGTAACCGGCGAGGAGACCACATAACGGTCTTTCACCCGGGTTTTGCCTTCCTCAAGGATGGTGACTTGCATGGGACCCCGGTGCACCGTTGCCAGGTCTACCCACACCGGCTCCGGTCGCAGTACATAAGCCACCACAACGATGGCCAGCACCCCAAGGACCGACCAGAACATCCATTTGCCAGCCATGTGTTTACCCTCTGCCATTACCGATTTCCTTGCTCAGATTATTCCCGGGTTTTCAGGACTGCCACCAGGTCCAGGTTGCGCAGGCGCCACCAGGTAATGAATCCGGATACCAGGGCAGACACGATCACCACATTAGCCGCCAGAGCCAGCGTTCTGCCGCTGATAATCAAGGGTACCCGGTACAGTTCGGTTTGCATCATCGTCACCACCAGGCTGGCCAGCCCGTGACCAATGGCCCAGCCCAGGGGTATCCCCAGTATCAGCAGGATGGCCAGCTCACCCAGAAGAATATGGGCCACTTCGTTGTGGCTGTAGCCCAACACTCTCAGGCTCGCCAGGTCCCGCCCGCGCTCGGCCAGGGAAATCCGTACGGTGTTGTAGATCACGCCGAAGGCGATGATGCCACCGAGCACACTGATGACCCAGGTAAAGGTAAGGAACGTTTTTGCCAGGGTCTCGAAAAAACTGTCCAGCATTGCCTGGCGGACATTGAGGGCCATCACCCTTGGGGTGTCCCGCAGGTCACGATACACGGTTTCCGCCTGGTCCGGGTCCAGGTTCATCAGCACCTGGTTGACCACCGCCCCATCCTTCAGCGCCCGATTCATGGCCGCCAGGTTCATATAGGCACCCACGCCCAGGAACTCGCTGGTCACTCCGGCAACCTGCAGGTCCAGCACCGGACGCTCGGCTTCCAGTACCTTCACCTGAACAGTGTCGCCGGCGGCGAGTCCCAGCCGTGTCGCCAGGAAATCGGTCAGCAACAGCCCTGCCGGGGGTATTGGAACCTGATTGAGGTGTTCGTCCACCACGAACTGCAGTCGGGCCTGGTCCGGAATTCCCGTCAAAGCGGTGCGCCACTGTCGATGACTATTGACCAATTCCACGGCCACTACGCGCCGGCCCTCGACATAACGCACACCCGGCTGACGTGCCATGCCATACATCGCAGACTGATGCACCGGGTCGGTCAGGCTGACGGTCAGGTCCTGTTGCTGAACCTTGGCAAACTGGGTGTATACCATCAGGGAGACCGAGCTGAACTGGAAGTTGCCCACCATGACAATGGCGGTTGCCATGGCGATGCCTGTCACCGACAGGGCGGCGCGGGCCGGGCGCCGTGCCAGCTGCCGGACGATCATGCGGGAGGGCTGGCTGAAGCGTATCCACGACAACAGGCGCTCTGCGAGGGTCACCTGATAACTGGCCGGGGCTTCCGGCCGCATGGCTTCCGCCGGCGGCAGGGAAGCGGCATGGTGAATGGCCCGCCAGCCCCCAAGCCAGGCTACCAAAAGAGTCAGCAGACCCAGCAGCAATAGCCACCAGGGGCTGATGCGGAACAGCAATTCCGGAAACCGGTAGAATTCCATATAGAGCACGCCCAGGGCCCGGCCCAGCCACAGGCCAGCAGCCGTCCCAATCGCGTAGCCGATCAGGGCGATCGCGAGTACCAGCTGGCTGTAATGCCAGCCAATCTGCCAGTTGCCATAACCAAAGGCCTTCAAGACCGCAATGATGTCCCGCTGGGTGCTGATCAACCGGGTGATCACCACATTGAGCAGGAACATGGCGACGGCCATGAAGATGGTCGGAAATACCAGTGCCATGGTTTTCAGCTGGTTCAGCTCGTCGCTCAGGAAGCGGTGGGAAAACTGGTCTTCCCGGGCGTAGGCGCCGGTGCTCCCGTAAGGGGCCAGCAACCGGTCGAGCAAGTCGATCACACCGGCCACCGGAAAGGACGGGTCTACCTGCAATACCAGACTGTTGAAGGCCCCGCGCATGTCCATGGCTGACGCCAACGCTTCCTCGGGCATCCAGAGCACGCCGTATCGATCATAGTCAGGCAGCATCGCGCCGGGAGGAATGACATAAATGAACTCCGGTGACTCGACAATGCCTACTATGGTGAGGGTCTGACGGCGGCCGTTGATGATGGCGCCCAGCTGGTCGCCCGGACGGAGGTCGTGAGCGTCGGCAAAGCTGCCGATCACTGCGACCTCGTCGCTATGGGCGGCATGGGGCAAACGCCCGTTGCGCAGAAAGATGCGGTTGACGTCTGGCTGGCCGACCGGCGGCAGCGAGACCAGGCGCGCGGATGCCGGATCACTGAAACCAGGCACCTCAAGCTTGGCCACGCCCTCTACCCGCCCGCTCAGGCGGGTAACGCCGGGAAGGTCTGCCGCCCGTTGTAATACATGCCGCGGCGCGCGCTTCAAGTCGGCGAATACATCAGCAAACTGATGTTCCTGGTAATACTGCTCGCGGGTGGCTGTAAGCGAGGAATAGTTCACCAGCGACAGCAGGCACACTGCAATGCCGCCCGCGATCACCAGGGCGATGGCCAGGGTCTGACCCCGCATCTGCCACAGTTCGCGGCGCAGTTTGGTGTGCAGAGTGCTGAGGTGAAGAGTGCTGGTGCGAAAGAATGACATGGCGTCACCAGCTCAGGGTCCGCGGGTCCTGCCGCGTTGAATTGCGGTATTCGCCGCTGATGGTGCCATCAGACAGCGTGATAACCCGATCCGCCATCTGTGCAATAGAGACGTTGTGGGTGATGATCACGGTCGTGGTTCCGGTCTCCTGGTTGGCGGTATCCAGGGCGGCCAGTACCAGTACGCCAGTGGCGGAATCCAGCGCACCGGTGGGTTCGTCGCAGAGCAATACCTTCGGGCGCTTGGCAATGGCCCGGGCGATAGCCACCCTTTGCTGCTCGCCTCCGGACAGCTGGGCGGGGAAATGGTCCATGCGGTTTGCCAGTCCCACCAGGTCCAGTGCTGCCTCCGGGCTCATCGGATTGCGCGCGATTTCGGTGACGGCAATAACGTTTTCCCGAGCTGTCAGACTCGGTATCAGGTTGTAGAACTGAAACACGAATCCGACGTAGTTCCGGCGATAACGGGTCAGGTCCCGATCCCTGGCCTTGGTTAAATCAATGTCCTGGTATTTCACCTCACCACTGGTCGGCACGTCGAGCCCGCCAAGAATGTTGAGCAGGGTGGATTTGCCAGACCCGGAAGCACCCAGCATCACCACCAGTTCACCTGCGAAAAGATCCAGGTTCACGCCCCGCAAGGCATGCACCTCGACCTCCCCCTGACGATAGGTCTTGGTGAGTCCCGAGGTGTGAAATACCGGTAGGTCGGAGGTTGGTCTATTCATGTATTCGGTCGTCGCCCGGAATCAGGTGGCCGTGGCCGAAATCGGCGCAGTCTTATCGGCGGTGAAGGTTATAGTACAAACTGTCATCATAGACTTCTTTGTCTTGAATCAGGTGGTGGCATACTGATGCTTATGATGTGCACCTCAGACTGAATGGAGTACGTTGAATTGACATTGGGCCCGGTGGAGCTTCATGTTTACCTGCACAGGTTGGGTTCGAGGGGGTAAACGTTATACTCGAAGCACGGAGTAAGGCATGAGTGAACTTCTGGTGGGCGGTGAGCTGACTGTGGTGTTAGTCACAGCACTGGTAGTAGGTTTGGTTGTTGTCTTTCATTTCGAAGTCATTCAGCTGCTGAACCGTTTTTGTCCCAGTCGGCAACTCTCGTCATCGCGGCAGTTCCGAAACCGGCCCATTATACTCGGAAACATGTTCGCACTGCTCATGGCCCATGTGGTCGAGATCTGGCTGTTTGGCGCGGCGTTCTGGTACCTTCTGGATCACGGTGACTATGGCACCATTACCGGTTACTCCCACCTCAGCTTGCTGGACAGTGTTTATTTTTCCGCGGCCACCTATACAACTGCAGGGTGGGGGGATCTGGTGGCATCCGGGCATGTCCGGTTTCTGGCAGGTACAGAAGCGTTGGTGGGGTTCATGATGATTACCTGGTCAGCCTCGTTCAGTTATCTGATCATGGCCCGGGCCTGGGGTAGCGACGATGATTGATCTTCATGGTCAGCTGTTGTAGGTATTGTACTTGTCGCCCTGGTCTTGATCGGCCCACAGAGTGCCCCACAGAGTGCCTGGGGCTGGATAGGCATTATTCCGCTGGCCACCGCCCTGGTTGGCCGTTGCCCAGCTTACTCATTGTTTGGCATAAAAACCTGCAAAGCAAAGTCTGCCCGATAACTAGGGAGAAATGCTGCCACGCCCCCGGCCGGAAATTCCGGAGTGTCCGGACAGGTCGGGGGTGAGGGGTAGTTGAGCCGGCTCAGGTGATTCATTATCACCGTTCATTATTTGCGCAATCGCCGATCCACTGTTAGGTTTTTAGACAGGTCTTCATCCTTTAGCACCACCGGTTTTCTCAGCGGCAGCCGCTACGCTGCCAGGGAGAGCGCATGGCTGATACTGTCACTGACTTGCTGGCCCGCTACTGGGCCACCGGTTTCTTTATTGTTGCCACGCTGGGCCTTTGTGCCTTTATGGTGGGCGCTTCCAGCGTGCTGGGAGGCCGCAGTCAGGGTGTCAGCAAATCCCTCCCGTTCGAGTCAGGCATCGTCGGCACCGGCGATGCCCGCCAGCGTTTTTCCGTCAAATTCTATCTGGTTGCGATGTTGTTTGTGATCTTCGATATTGAGGCCGTTTTCCTGTTTGCCTGGGCCATTGTCATCCCCGACGTGGGCTGGACCGGGTTTTGGGGCGCGACGGTTTTTATCCTGATTTTGCTGGCCGGCCTGCTTTATGACAGTCGTACCGGCGCCCTGGACTGGGCGCCGGAATCATCCAACGGCAGGCCCCGTAGTCCGGCAGGCTGATCTAACGTACCCGAATACGGCGCGGCCCGGCGGTGGGTTCACCGTTGGGACCAGCGCCCCTGGAGGCGCAACATGTCTTACACCCTGACCAGGGCAGAGCAATCGCCGAAAGGCGACAGCCGCTACCCAACAGGTCGCCAGGAGCCGTCGAAGGACCCGCTCAAGCGACAGCTTGAGCGCAATGTGTTTACTGGCAAGCTCAGCGAGGTACTCAACTCCGCGGTGAACTGGGGCCGCAAGAACTCCCTGTGGCCCTACAATTTCGGGCTGTCCTGCTGCTATGTGGAGATGACTACCGCGTTCACTTCGCCCCATGACATCGCGCGCTTCGGCTCCGAGGTGATCCGGGCCTCGCCCCGGCAGGCGGATTTCATCGTCATTGCTGGCACCTGCTTCATCAAGATGGCACCGGTGATCCAGCAGTTATACGACCAGATGCTGGAACCCAAGTGGGTGATCTCCATGGGTTCCTGCGCCAATTCGGGCGGTATGTACGACATCTACTCGGTAGTGCAGGGGGTGGACAAGTTCCTGCCGGTGGATGTGTATGTACCCGGTTGCCCGCCCCGGCCCGAGGCTTTCCTGCAGGGATTGCAGTTGCTGCAGGATTCGATCCAGGAGGAGCGCCGACCCCTGTCCTGGGTGGTGGGCGATCAGGGCGTCTATCGGGCCGAGATGCCGTCCCAGCGGGGAATGTGGCGTGATCAGCGCATCCAGACCACGGAGCTGAGACCACCGGACAAGCTCTGACCCGGTCGCTGTCGATTCACCACGGCGTTGGCCCACAACTGGTTATCAGGAGTTGAATCACGAGCATGAACCTGGATTACGTCAGTACCCCGGCCACCGCCGGTGACAACCTGGCCGACATCCTGAGAAGGGAATTCGGTGACCGTGTGCTCCACGAGCAGCACACCCACACCGGTATGCCCGTGATCTGGATCACCCGGGACGCATTGAAGGATGTGCTCGGTTATCTGAAAAGCCTGACCGCGCCCTTCAACCTGCTTTACGATCTTTCTGCTGTCGACGAGCGGCTGCGCAGCGACCGCCAAGGGTTGCCACCGGCCGACTTCACGGTGTTCTATCAGCTGCTGTCTATCACCCGCAACGCGGACGTCATGCTGAAAGTGGCCCTCACGGCCGATGACCTGAGCCTGCCCACCGTGACCGGAGTCTTTCCCGTGGCTAACTGGTACGAGCGGGAGGTCTGGGACATGTTCGGCATCACCTTTGCCGGTCATCCCCACCTGGCGCGTATTCTCATGCCACTGACCTGGTCTGGCCACCCCCTGCGCAAGGACTACCCGGCCCGGGCCACGGAGTTTGATCCCTATACCCTGACGGTGGAGGGCCAGAGTGTGGAGCAGGAAGCCATGCGGTTCGAGCCGGAAGCCTGGGGTATGGAGCGGGAGCGGGATGGGGCCGAGTTCATGTTCCTCAACCTGGGCCCCAACCACCCCTCTGCCCATGGCGCTTTTCGCCTCGTGCTGCAACTGGATGGCGAGGAGATTGTCGACTGCGTGCCGGACATTGGCTATCACCACCGGGGCGCGGAGAAGATGGCTGAACGTCAGTCCTGGCACAGCTTTATTCCCTACACCGACCGCATCGACTACACCGGCGGGGTGATGAACAACCTGCCTTATGTGCTGGCGGTAGAAAAACTGGCCGGTATCGAAGTACCGTGCCGGGTGAAGGTGATCCGGGTGATGATGGCGGAAATGTTCCGCATCACCAGCCACCTGCTGTTCCTGGGCACCTACCTGCAGGATTTGGGGGCCATGAGTCCGGTGTTCTTCACCTTCAGCGACCGGCAGCGGGGCTATGAGGTGATCGAAGGCATTACCGGCTTTCGCATGCACCCGGCCTGGTACCGCATCGGTGGCGTCATGCAGGATCTGCCCCAGGGCTGGGAGAAGCTGATGCAGGGCTTCCTCGACTGGATGCCAGCACGGCTGAAAGAGTACGAGCGGGCGATGATGGAAAACGCCATTGTCCGCGAGCGCACCCGCCATGTGGCCGCTTTCAACACCGCCGAGGCGCTGGAGTGGGGTGTCACCGGGCCCAACCTGCGGGCTACCGGTTGCAACTTCGACCTGCGCAAGCAACGACCCTATTCCGGTTATGAGCAGTTCGATTTCGAGGTGCCCCTGGGCCACAACGGCGACGTGTTCGACCGGGGCCAGCTGCGTATTGAGGAGATGCGCCAAAGCCTGAGGATTATCCAGCAATGTGTGGATCATATGCCGGCCGGCGACTACAAGGCGGACCATCCGCTGACCACGCCGCCGCCCCGGGAGCGCATGTTGCAGCACATCGAGACCCTGATCACCCACTTCCTGCAGGTGTCCTGGGGGCCGGTGCTCAAGCCCCAGGAATCCTTGCAGATGGTGGAGGCCACCAAGGGCATCAACAGTTACTACCTGACCAGTGACGGCAACACCATGAGTTACCGCACCCGCATCCGCACGCCGAGTTTTCCGCATCTGCAGCAGATACCGGCGGTGATGCGCGGGGGGTTCGTACCGGATCTGATTGCCCACCTGGGCAGTATCGACTTCGTGATGGCAGACGTGGACCGCTGACGATGGCAACGACACCACAGACAACCGGATTGATCGGCTCCGACGGTTTCCATCTGCATCCGGCAGACGAGGCCGCGATGCTGGAAGAAATGGCGCACTACGAACAGCCCCAGGCGGCCTGTATCGAGGCCCTGAAGATTGTTCAACGTCGTCACGGCTGGGTGCCGGATGAGGCCATTGTCGCCATCGCCCGGGTGCTGGGCATTGGCCCGGCGGCCGTGGAAGGCGTCGCGACCTTCTACAGTCTGATCTTCCGCCAGCCGGTGGGGCGCCACGTGGTATTGGTCTGCGACAGCAGTTCCTGTTTCCTGACCGGGTTCGATGAACTGAAGCGGGCGCTGGTGAGCCAGTTGGGAATTGATTACGGCCAGACCACCGACGATGACCGCTTCACCCTGTTGCCGGTGTGCTGCCTGGGCGCCTGCGATGGTGCACCGGCCCTGATGATTGACGCTGACACCTACGGCCCGGTGTCAGCGGGCGATCTGCCGGACCTGCTGGAGGGATACCCATGAGGCAGGCCATTCCCGGCCAGCGTGATTCGAGGCGCTATCGTAGCCGGCTGCTGCAGCCGGAGGCGGAACGCCACGCCGATACCCACCCGCTGACCTGGCGGCTGCGGGACGATGGCGAAGCGGTCTGGCTGGACGATTACCTGCGCAAGGATGGTTATCAGTCGGTTCGCAAGGCCTTGGACGACGGCGATCCGCAGGCCGTTATCGCCTCCATGAAGGCGGCCAATGTGCGTGGCCGCGGCGGCGGCGGCTTCTCCACTGGGCTGAAGTGGAGCCTGACCCTGCAGGGGGGCGAGATGCCCCGGGGCTACCTGGTCTGCAACGCCGACGAGATGGAGCCCGGCACCTTCAAGGACCGGCTGCTGATGGAGCAACAACCGCACCTGTTGATCGAGGGGATGATCCTCGGTGCCTATGCCAATAATTCCTGTTACGGCTACATCTTTCTGCGGGGCGAATACGTGGAGTCAGCCCGGGTGCTGAATCTGGCCCTGGACGAGGCTCGGGAGGCGGGTTGGTTGGGCGCGGACATCAACGGCAGCGGCTTCGATTTTGACATTGCCGTACACACCGGAGCCGGACGCTACATCTGTGGCGAGGAGACCGCGCTGATCAACTCTCTGGAAGGCAAACGCGCCAACCCCCGGGCCAAACCGCCGTTCCCCGGCCAGTCCGGGGCCTGGGGCAAGCCTTCGGTGGTCAACAATGTGGAAACTCTGTGCAATGTGCCGGCGGTGATCCTTAACGGCGCCGACTGGTACCAGACACTCTCCGGCGGTCGCACCGATGACGGCGGCACCAAGCTTTACGGCATTTCCGGTCCGGTGGAAAACCCCGGCCTGTGGGAACTGCCCATGGGTACCACCGGTGCTGAGATCCTCGAGCGGGCGGGGGGCATGTGCGGGAACCGGCAGCTCAAGGCCTGGCTGCCCGGCGGCGCCAGTACCGGGTTTCTGTTACCCGAGCATCTCCAGCTGCCGCTGGATTTCGACACCGTAGGGAAGGAAGGCAGTCGCCTCGGCACCGGCCTGCTGACCGTGGTGCCGGACCATCAGAGCATGGTGGCGCTGATGCGCAACCTGGAGGAATTCTTCGCCCGGGAGTCCTGCGGCTGGTGCACCCCCTGCCGGGACGGCCTGCCCTGGGTGGTAAAACTGCTGCAGGCCCTGGAATGGGGTGAAGGCGAGGAAGGGGATATCGAGCTGCTGGACAAGCTGGCGGCGGACTGCGGCCCGGGGCTGACCTTCTGTGCCCATGCGCCCGGTGCCGCCATGCCGCTGCAGACTGCGTTGAAACATTTCCGGCATGAGTTTGAGCAGGGCGTCAGAAAGCCCGGAAGCAAGGCCCACCAGGATCCGATTCCGGTTGGGGAAGTCTGAATAAGGATAGGCAGGATCATGGCAACGATTCATGTGGATGGACAAAGCTATACGGTCAACGGAGCCCATAACCTGCTTCAGGCCTGCCTGTCCCTGGGCCTGGACATCCCCTATTTCTGCTGGCACCCCGCCATGGGCAGTGTCGGTGCCTGTCGCCAGTGTGCTGTGCGCCAGTACAAGGACCAGGAGGATGACCAGGGCATGCTGGTGATGTCCTGCATGACGCCAGCGGCGGACCAGACCCGGATTGATATCCACGACGAGGAGGCGAAGGCCTTCCGTGCCAGTGTGGTGGAATGGCTGATGATCAATCACCCCCATGACTGCCCGGTCTGTGAGGAGGGCGGCCATTGCCACCTGCAGGACATGACGGTGATGACCGGCCACGACCGCCGTCGGTACCGGTTCCGCAAGCGTACCCGTCGCAACCAGTACCTGGGGCCGTTCATTGCCCACGAGATGAACCGGTGCATTACCTGTTACCGCTGCGTGCGCTTCTACAATGACTATGCCGGCGGCATCGACCTGGGCGCCTTTGGCACCAAGGACAATGTCTATTTCGGCCGCTATCAGGAGGGCATTCTGGAGAGCCCATTCGCCGGCAATCTCACCGAAGTGTGCCCCACCGGTGTGTTCACTGACCAGAGCCATTCCGATCGTTACACCCGCAAGTGGGACCTGCAGTTTGCCCCCGGCATCTGCCACCAGTGCTCGATGGGTTGCAATATCAGCCCGGGCGAACGCTATGGCGAGTTGCGCCGGATCGAGAACCGCTACCATGGTGAGGTAAACGGTTATTTCCTCTGTGACCGTGGCCGTTTTGGGTACGGTTACGTGAACCGGTCCGACCGGCCCCGCCTGCCGGAGTGGCGGGAATCGCCGGACAGCGAGTCGGTCAGTTTTGACGTGGACGATGCCTTGGCCCGGGTTAGCGACGCGTTGCACCACGCCCGCCGGGTCATTGGTATCGGCTCGCCCCGGGCCAGCCTGGAGAGCAATCATCAGTTGCAGATGCTGGTAGGGAAAGAAAATTTCTCCACCGGCATTGAAGCCCGGGAACAGGCCTGCCTGGAATTGATGAATGACCTGCAACGCAACGCCGGCCTGCCAACCCCGTCACCCCGGGAGATTGAAGACCACGACGCCGTGCTGGTGCTGGGGGAGAACCCGGTGCAGAGTGCTGGTCGTCTGGGCCTGAACCTGCGTCAGGCGGTCCTTTTCCGCCGTGAAGCACTGGGCCAGGCCATCGGTGTCCCGGCCTGGAACGCCGAGGCCCTCAAGACCCTGGCCCAGGACCGCTGCCACCCGCTGTTTATCGCCTGGCCCGCGCCCACGGACCTGGATGATGTGGCCGAGTTCCGCCATGCCCTGGGACCTGACGGTATTGCGCAACTCGGCTTTGCCGTGGCCCATGCCATTGACCCGGCTGCTCCGGCAGTAGGAGATTTGCCGCCCGGTATAGCCGAAGCCGCTGAACGCATTGCCACAGCGCTGATGGCGGCAGAACGACCGCTGGTGGTCAGCGGCGGCTCGCTCTGGTCCGAGGCGGTGCTTGAGGCCGCCGGCAATATTGCCCGGGCCCTGTCCCGGCGGGCGAAACGGGGAGGGCTGATATTGATCCGGCGGGAGGCCAACAGCACCGGGCTTGCCCTGATGGGCGGCCAACCCCTGGATTGGGCCCTGGACGAACTGGCCCAGGGCAGCGCCAACGCCCTGGTGGTGCTGGAAAACGACCTTTATCAGCGCTTGCCCTCCCAAAGGGTGGATGCGGCACTGGCACGGGCAGAGATCCGCATTGTGCTGGACCATCAGCGCACAGCGACAACCGCCCGCGCAAACTTCCTGTTACCCGCTGCCAGCTTCGCCGAGTCCGATGGCACCCTGGTGAACCTGGAGGGCCGGGCGCAACGCTTCTTTCAGGTGTACGACCCAACTTATCTGCGGCCGGAAACCCGAATTCACGAAAGCTGGCGCTGGTTGCACGCCCTGACCGTGAACCTGCGGGGCGAGAAGACCAGCGACATTAACCTGGATACCGTCGTTCGGGCCTGTGCCGAAGCTCATCCGGCGTTGGCCGGCATGGTTGACGCGGCACCGGGATCAAACTACCGGATTGACGGCTTGCGGTTGGCCCGGGAGCCACACCGGTACAGCGGCCGCACCTCCATGCGAGCGAATCAGAATGTCAGTGAGCCGCGGGTGCCCCAGGATCCGGATTCGGCCTTTGCTTATTCCATGGAGGGTTACAGCGGTCACCGAGAGCCCCGGCAGCAGGTGCCTTTTGCCTGGGCTCCAGGGTGGAATTCGCCTCAGGCCTGGAACAAGTTCACCGATGAGGTGGGTGGGCACCTGCGCGGCGGTGACCCCGGGGTACGACTGATTCACCCAGAACCCGGACAGGGCTGCTACCGCCAGCCCCCTCAAAACTCCGAAGGCACTGATGTCCTGCGGGCCCTGATCCTGCCCCGGCTGTTCGGGGGCGAGGAAACTTCCGCCCTGGCGACGCCCATCCAGCAGAGGACAGACGCGCCCTCTGTCGTCCTGAACCCTGACGATGCCCGTCGTTTGGCGGTGGCAACCGGAGACATCGTGAACATCGGTGAGGGGCCGGCGGTGCCGGTGCTGGAGCAGCAAGACTGGCCCGCGGGCTGGGCAGGTCTGCCGGCCGGATTGATCGCGGGATTGCTGCCGGGGAAGTCCATCACACTGCACAAGGCAGCGGGAGGTGAGCCATGAGCTGGTGGACCCCGCAACTGGCCGCCATCCTCTGGGGCATGTTCCAGGCCCTGGTCATCCTGCTTGGCGCAGTACTACTGGGCGCTGCCTTGACCGTGGTGGAGCGCCGCCTGCTCGGGCTTTGGCAGGACCGTTACGGGCCCAACCGGGTAGGGCCTTTCGGCACCCTGCAACTGGTGGCCGACATGATCAAGATCTTTTTCAAGGAAGACTGGGTACCGCCCTTTGCCGACCGGCCGCTATTCGTGCTGGCGCCGATTATTGCGTTCGCTTCTCTGCTGCTGTCGTTCGTGATCATCCCGATTACCCCCGGCTGGGGCGTGGCGGACATGCACATCGGGTTGCTGTTCTTCCTGGCCATGGCGGGCATCAATGTGTATGCGGTGTTGCTGGGCGGCTGGGCCAGCGGCAACAAATACGCCCTGCTGGGCGCCATGCGAGCCTCGGCCCAGACCCTGTCCTACGAGGTGTTCATGGGACTGTCGTTAATGGGGGTGGTGGCCATGGCCGGGTCGTTCAACCTGCGGGATATCGTCAACGCCCAGGAAGGCTTCTGGTACATCATTCCCCAGTTCTTCGGATTCGCCACTTTCCTGATCGCCGGTATTGCGGTCACTCACCGGCACCCCTTCGACCAGCCGGAGGCAGAGCAGGAGCTGGCGGACGGCTATCACGTTGAATACTCCGGCATGAAATTCGGCCTGTTCTTCATTGGCGAGTATGTGGGCATGGTTCTGGTGTCGGCGCTGATCGTGACGCTGTTCTTTGGCGGCTGGCACGGCCCCTGGCTGCCACCGATCCTGTGGTTTGCGCTCAAGACCGGCTTCTTCCTGATGTTGTTCATCCTGCTACGGGCGTCACTGCCCCGACCCCGCTATGATCGGGTGATGAGCTTTGGCTGGAAGGTCTGTCTGCCGCTGACGTTGATCAACTTACTGGCAACCGGAGCGGTGATGCTCCTGGTTGCCTCATAAGGAGGGCTTATGGGTAAAACCAGCGTCCCGGTCACCAGAACGCTTCTCTCTAAGTCTTTTCTGCGGCTGGTACCGGCCACCTGGTCTCAGCTGCGCACCCTGGGCATGGTTTTCATGCACAGCTTCCGCAAGCGGGAGACGGTGAACTACCCGGAACAGCAAGTCTATCTGCCACCCCGCTATCGGGGCCGCATCGTGCTGACCCGTGACCCGGACGGTGAGGAGCGCTGCGTGGCCTGCAACCTTTGCGCGGTGGCCTGCCCGGTGGATTGCATCTCGCTGCAAAAGGGGGAACAGGAAGATGGCCGCTGGTACCCGGAGTTCTTCCGCATCAATTTTTCCCGCTGCATCTTTTGCGGCATGTGCGAGGAAGCCTGCCCCACCTCCGCCATTCAGCTGACACCGGATTTCGAGATGGGCGAATACGATCGCCAGCAACTGGTGTACGAAAAAGAGGACCTGCTGATCAATGGCCCCGGCAAGGACCATGACTACCATTTCTACAAGGTGGCGGGCCTGGCCATTGGTGGCAAGGACAAAGGCGAGGCCCGCAACGAGGAGGCCCCGGAAGATGTGCGTACCCTGCTGCCCTGACCGGACAAGGAGACCCTGATGGAACTGGCTTTCTATCTCAGTGGCCTGGTGGCAGTGCTGGCCACCGTTGGGGTGATCACTGGCACCAGCCCGGTGCATGCGGTGGTGTACCTGATCGTCTCGCTGATTGCGGTGGCGCTGGTGTTCTTTGCCCTGGGTGCGCCCTTCGCCGGTGCCCTGGAAATCATCGTCTACGCTGGGGCGATCATGGTGCTGTTTGTGTTCGTGGTGATGATGCTCAACCTCAGGCCGGACGCGGAATACGACCAGATCTTATCGCACCCCCGCTACTGGGCAGGGCCGACGCTGCTGGTACTGGTACTGCTGGGCGCTCTGGTGGCGCTGGTGAGCCAGGGCGGTTTGGAAAAGGTCATCGATGGCGAACTGCTCACCGCCCGGTCGGTGGCACTGACCCTGTTCGGGCCATGGCTGATAGTGGTGGAGCTGGCGGCCATCCTGCTGTTGGCGGCGCTGGTTACCGCCTCCCATGTGGGCCGGCGCAGCAACCCCCTGCGCAAACTTCGCAGCCCTCCTAACGCTCCCAGCTCTCCCGATCGCGGAGGCAACTCATGACGGGTATCCCCATGGAACATGGACTGATCCTGGCCGCCATCCTGTTCAGCCTCGGGCTGCTGGGGCTGATGCTACGCCGCAACATGCTGTTTGTGCTGATGAGCCTGGAAGTGATGCTTAATTCTGCCGCGCTGGCCTTCGTGGTGGGCGCCACGGCCTGGAATCAGCCGGAGGGGCAGGCCATGTTCCTGCTGGTGATCACTCTGGCGGCAGCGGAGGCCAGTGTCGGGCTGGCGTTGATGATCCAGCTCTACCCGCGGTTCCGGTCCCTTAACCTCGATGCGGCCAGCAGGATGCGTGGATGATGGCATTGGCGGTAATTCTCTCGTTCCTGTTTCCCCTGGCGGGTACGCTGATCCTTGCCTTTTCCGCCGGACGTCTGGGCGCCGGGGCCAGTTCGTTCATCGGAGTGGGCAGCGTCGGGCTGGCCGCACTGGCGACTGCATGGTTGGTGATGACGCACTCCGGGGACAGCGAAGTCGTGACCCTGTGGACCTGGATCAGGGTGGGGGACTTCCAGCCCACCATTGGCCTGGCGGTGGATAGCCTCGCCCTGGTGATGATGTCGGTGATCACCGGCGTGGGCTTTCTGATCCATTTGTTTGCGGCCTGGTACATGACAGGAGAGGTCGGCATTACCCGTTTTTACGCCTGGATGAACTTGTTCGTTTTCAGCATGATGCTGTTGGTGCTGGGGGACAACCTGCTGTTGCTGTTCCTGGGCTGGGAAGGTGTCGGCTTGTGTAGCTACGGGCTGATCGGCTACTACTACCAGAACAGCGCCAACGGCCAGGCGGCCTTCAAGGCTTTTGTGGTGACCCGTATCGGCGATGTGTTCCTGGCCCTGGGACTGTTCCTGATCTTCATGGAGCTCGGCACCCTGGATATCGCCACGGTGCTGGATCAGGCTCCGCAAGCCTGGGCGCAGGGCAGTACCACCGCCAACCTGGCGGCCCTGCTGGTGCTTGGTGGCGCCCTGGGCAAGTCGGCACAGGTGCCGCTGCACACCTGGCTGCCGGATGCCATGGCCGGGCCCACTCCGGTGTCGGCACTCATCCACGCCGCCACCATGGTCACCGCCGGGGTCTATCTGATTGTCCGCCTGAACGGTCTGTTTTTGCTGGCGCCGGGCGTGCTCCTGCTGGTGGGGGTAATTGGCGCGGTGTCCTTGCTGCTGGCAGCGTTTGCGGCCCTGGCCCAGACCGATATCAAACGGGTACTGGCCTATTCCACCATGAGTCAGATCGGCTATATGTTCCTGGCTTTGGGGGTAGGGGCCTTTGATGCCGCTATCTTCCACCTGGTGACTCATGCCTTCTTCAAGGCTCTGCTCTTCCTGTCGGCCGGGGCAGTAATCATCAGCTGCCACCATGAGCAGGACATGCGTCACCTTGGCGGTCTCTGGCGCAAACTGCCGGTGGCTTACGGCGGCTTCCTTGTGGGGGGCGCTGCACTGGTGGCGTTGCCATTGGTCAGTGCCGGCTTCTTCAGCAAGGACGAAATTCTGTGGCAGGCCATGGCGGCGGACCAGACCGGGTTGCTACTGGTAGGCCTGCTGGGCGCAGTGCTTACCGGACTCTATACCGTGCGGCTGATTCTCGGCACCTTCCACGGTGAGCCCGGCAGCGACCATGCCCGCCACCCGGAGCCCGGTCGCAACCTTTTGACCCATCACCTGCCATTAGTGGTGCTGGCAATGCTTTCCACCTTTATCGGAGCGTGGCTTTATCCTGGGCTGGGAGAAATGTTTCCCACCGCGCCCGGGGAGACTACCGACTCCGGTCACACGCTGTTGCAAGTGCTGGCCATAGGCGCGGCCATCGCCGGCCTGTTGCTGGCGGTGTGGCTGTTTCTGTGGCAACGGGACTGGCTTGCCGAAAGGACCCGGCAGGGCATGGGTGCGCGCATCTGGACCCTGTGGCACCACGCCTGGGGCTTTGATGCCCTGTTCGACCGGCTGTTGGCGCGGCCCTGGCAACTGCTGGTGAAATACCTGCGGGTCGATCTGGTGAATCTGGCGATGAACTTGCCGGCGCTGACAGCACGAATGCTGAACGCAGGCCTGGTGCGCAGTCAGAACGGTCGGGTGCGCAGCTATGCTCTGGTGATGGTCTTCGGGGTGACGGTGATCCTGTTGACGCTGGCGTTGCTGCCGGGAGAGGTCCCATGATCCTGGTGTGGCTGATTCTGATTCCCTTTCTGGGGGGACTTTTGTGCTGGCAGGCTGAGCGGTGGGGAGATCAGGCACCCCGCTGGATCGCCCTGGGTACCATGCTGTTCGTGCTGGTCATCAGCGTGGTGGTATGGCTGACCGACGATGTCAGTCTGCCGGTCGCTGGTGGCGGCCAGTGGATGCTGGAATGGCGAGCGCCCTGGATTCCCCGTTTCGGCATCGAGATTCATCTGGCGATGGACGGTCTGTCGTTGATCCTGGTGGCGCTGACCGGATTCCTCGGTGCCCTGGCGGTACTTTGCTCCTGGCACGAAATTGCCCATCGGGTGGGTTTCTTCCACCTGAATCTGCTGTTCATCCTCGGCGGGGTGGTGGGCGTGTTCCTGGCGCTGGATTTGTTCCTGTTCTTCCTGTTCTGGGAAATGATGCTGGTGCCGATGTACTTCCTGATCGCCCTCTGGGGCCACAGCGGCTCGGCGGGACAGACCCGTATTCGCGCGGCCACCCGTTTCTTCATCTATACCCAGGCCAGCGGCCTGCTGATGCTGGTGTCGATTGTTGCGCTGGTGTTTGTGCATTTAAGCAACACCGGAGAGCTGTCCTTCAGCTATGACACCCTGCGGGGAACCGACATCCCGGACGCCCTGGCGCCGTGGCTGATGCTGGGGTTCTTTGTCGCTTTTGCGGTGAAACTGCCGGTAGTGCCCTTCCATGGCTGGCTGCCGGACGCCCACGCCCAGGCGCCCACTGCCGGCAGCGTCGACCTGGCCGGCATTCTGCTGAAAACCGCGGCTTATGGCATTCTGCGGTTCGCGCTGCCGCTGTTCCCGGAGGAGTCCCAGGCCTTCGCGCCGGTGGCCATGACCCTGGGGCTGGTGGGGGTTATCTATGGGGCGGTGCTGGCGTGTGGCCAGCAGGACATCAAGCGGCTGATCGCCTACACCAGCATCTCCCACATGGGTTTCGTGCTGATCGCCCTGTACTCCGGCTCGGAACTGGCGATCCAGGGGGCCATCGTACTGATGGTGGCCCATGCCCTCTCAAGCGCCGGGCTGTTTATTCTCAGCGGCCAGCTGTACGAACGTATCCACACCCGTGACATGCGTATGATGGGTGGCTTGTGGGGGCGCATACCGGTATTACCCGGCTTTACCGTGTGTTTTGTCGCCGCGTCCCTGGGCATGCCCGCTACCGCCAACTTCGTGGGGGAGTTCATGATCCTGTTCGGCACCTTCCCCGGCGCGCCGGTCGTAGTGGTGATTGCCAGCGCAGGCCTGGTGCTGGCGGCCATCTATTCCCTGCTGCTGATGCAGCGGGTGCACTTTGGCTCCGAATACCGCCCGGGGCCGCTGGCCGGGCCTGATGTCCGGGAATACGGCATGCTGCTGGTGCTGCTGGTACTGACGCTGGTGGTAGGGCTCTATCCGCAACCCCTGCTGGATACCACCGCCGCCGTAGCTGCTCCCGTCTCGCAACTGTTCACCGACAGTGCAGATCTGGCAGCTCGGGCGGGAGAGGTGAACTGATGCTGACCCTGGCAAACCTTATCGCCCTGCTGCCGCTGATTGTAGTCGGCACTACGGCCGTGGTGATCATGTTGGGCGTGGCCTGGCAGCGGAATCACGGACTTACCGCGGTGCTATCCGCCGCCGGCCTGGTGCTGGCCCTGATTTGCGTGCCGGTGGCCGCCACGGCGCTGAGCTCGCCACCGCTGATGATCATGGATGACCTCGCCGTCATGGGCAGTGTACTGGTGTTGTTGTGCGCACTGGTGACGGTGGCCCTGAGTCATCACTACCTGACCGGCTACATCGGCCCCCGGGAGGAGTTCTACCTGCTGCTGATGTGCGCGGTCACCGGGGCTTTGGGGCTGGTGGCCAGCAACCACCTGGCTACCCTGTTCATCAGCCTGGAACTGCTGTCGATGCCGCTCTACGGCATGCTTGCCTACAGTTTTCGGGCAGAACGGTCGCTGGAGGCCGGCATCAAATACCTGATCCTGTCCGCTGCGGCCACCGCCTTTCTATTGTTCGGTATGGCGCTGATTTACGCCCGCACCGGTCGCCTGGATCTGGCCAGCCTGGCAGGGTTGGCAACCAGCTTCGATGTGTGGACCCTGGCCGGGGCGGTGCTGATGCTGGTCGGTCTCGGTTTCAAGCTCTCCATCATACCTTTCCATCTGTGGACCCCGGACGTCTACCAGGGTGGGCCCGCGCCGGCCACCATCTTCCTCGCCACGGTCAGCAAGCTGGCGGTGTTCGTGCTGTTGCTGCGCCTGGTGATGGTAGCGCCGGTTTTCGATAGCAACTGGCTTCGGACCCTTGTTACCGTACTGGCGTTGCTGACCATGCTGGGCGGTAACTTGCTGGCGTTATTCCAGTCCAACCTGAAGCGCCTGCTGGGCTACTCCTCAATTGCCCATTTTGGTTACCTGATGGTGGCAATCGTCGTGGGGGGCACGCTGGCAGTCGAAACTGTTGGGGTCTACCTGATTACCTACCTGGTCACCACTCTGGCGGCCTTTGGCGTGGTCACCCAGCTATCCAGCCCCTTCAGGGGTGAGGACGCAGCCGGGCTGCACCACTACCGTGGCCTGTTCTGGCGCCGGCCCTGGCTGGCTGCAGTGATGACAGTGAGCTTCCTGTCCCTGGCGGGTATTCCTCTCACTGCCGGCTTTATCGGCAAATTCTACGTGTTGGCCCTGGGCGTTTCCGAGAGCCGCTGGTGGCTGGTGGGTGGTATCGTGGCGGGCAGCGCCATTGGCCTGTTCTATTACCTGCGCGTTATGGTCACACTCTACCTGCCCGAACCCGGTATGCGCCGGCGAGACGCCACCAATGACTGGGGCAGCCGGATCGGTGGCCTGACGTTACTGGTCGTCGCCGTGTTAATCCTGGTTTTGGGGGTTTATCCTACGCCCATGATTGACTGGGTGGCGGGGTTATCAACCCTGCCACGCTGAGTGCCTGGAACTCAGTTATGAGGGTTGTGAGACAGAGCTTGCCGATGCTCTGGACTGTCCAATTGATTCCATCTAAGGAATATTATGATTATTTGCGGTGTTGAACTCACCGGCAGCGATGCTGTTGTTTGTTTGCTGAACCTGGATCAGGGGCAGTTCACGATACCCGAGTGCAAGGTACGTAAACTGACTCTCAAGAAGAATCACACACGGGAAGATTTGCTGGAGTTTCAGGTGGCGTTCGCGGCGCTGATGGCCGATTACGGCGTTGACCAGGTCGCGATCAAGGAGCGTATGCCCAAGGGTAAGTTTGCCGGCGGTGCCCTCAGTTTCAAGCTGGAGGCGGCTATACAATTGATCGCGGATACGAATCTCAAGATTACTCTGCTCTCGCCGGCGCTGATCAAATCGACACTTGCGGCACATCCGTTACCCATCCCTTTTGCAGACACGGGTTTGAAGATATTTCAGGAAACCGCCTTTATCGTGGCTTACGCCGGGCACATGGCGAGGTAGCCTGCCTGCTTCAACCTGCCGTGGCAGAGGCCCCTGAAGCGTCCGCTGCCATTTCTCGTGCCACCGCCTGAGGCGCGCCCAGCGCCAGCAGGACGGCACCTGCGGAGCACAGCAGCATGGTGGCCGCAATGGGCAGCAAGGCTTCGCCCTCGTATAACGATGACAGCGCGCTGATGGCGCCCGCAATGGTGAACTGTGATGCTCCGAGCATGGCCGCCGCGGTGCCGCCCAGATGGGGAAAGAATTCCAGTGCGTTGGCCATATTGTAGGGAATAATCCCGCCCTGGAAGCCAATCGCCGCAATAATGCAGGCAGCGACCAGCCAGAACGGGCCTTCCATTAGTACAACGGTTACCAGCGCGACTAATGCCAGGCACTGCAGCATCACCTGTCCCCGCAACAAAACCACCGATGAGAATCTGCGCAGGAGCGGCCGGTTGATAAGGTTCAGTATCGCCATCAGTGCGATATTGGCGGCAAACAGCATAGAGAACATGCCGTTGGAAAGGCCATACCATTCCTGGTAGATGAAGGAGGAGTGGGTAATAAACAGCAGCATGGTGCTGAAGCACAGCACTTGAATGCCCACAAAACGCATGGTGGTTTTATGCCGGAGTACCAGCAGGTAGTTGGTCACCAGGGTGCGGACGGGGGTGATCGCTGGTGGTCGCGGTTGCAACCGGGGGAAAAGGGCCAATTGCAGTGCCAGCACCAGCAACACCGCATAACCAGCCAGCATCAGGAAGATCCAGTGCCAGTCACCCAGCAGCAGCATCAGGGCACCCAACGACGGGGCGGCGGCTGGTGCGATAAACATGATCAGGCCGATCAGCCCGAATAACCGCGCCGCATCTTGCCCGCCGACCTGGTCTCGCACGATGGCAGGCACCGAGACCGCACAGAATGCCCCACCGACGCCCTGGACAACCCGCCAGATCACCAGGTCTGCCAGCGTGTTCGCCAGCGAGATCATCACCGCCGCAGCGGCAAATACGGCCAGGCCGGCCAGTAAAATCGGGCGCCGACCATAGCGGTCAGACAACGGGCCACCGACCAGTTGGGCCAGCCCCAGTGTTGCCACATAAGCGCTCAGGGTCAGCCCGACCTCGCCATGGGCAATGCCCAAATTGTCTGCAATGCTCGGGAATGCCGGCAAATAGGCATCCAGCGCCAGCGGCCCTAGTGCGACAGTCATACCCAGTAATAACGCAAGCTGAAAGTGGGACAAGATCTACCTCCTTGGAAGGTAGATAGCTAACAATAATTCCTGACAGCGGGCAATGAGCGGTTTCCGAACAGCTTATTGATTTCGCTGGTTACTTATTCAGTCGGCAATTAAAAATCTAAACATTGCTAAATAAGTGCCAATTTACTGACGAGTTTTTAGGGAGAAACAGGGAGCTATGCCGCATTAAGCTTTAAATTGACTGGGTATCATTTGCACACGTTGTCAATAATCGGGTGCAAAATCATGTCATATTGCGGCAATAAAATGTTAAAGCGCGGACTGCTGATTCTACCCATGGTGGCTTTGCTTGCGGGCTGCGGTCCGGATGGTAAGGACGATAATAGTAACGCCAGTGCCCAGGCTCAGGAGACAAATGAGCCTTCTGTGCAGATCGCAGGCAGTGCCATGAAAGGGGTCATACGGCAGGGCATTGTGACTGCAAAGCGTCTTATGGTGAATCAATCTGGCCGCTACAGTCCCGGTAAACTGGCGGCGAAAGCGGTACGAACCGCCGATGACGGCAGTTACCAGTTGCGCCTGCCGGGTAAGGCTGAAGGCTGGGCTCTCGTGGAGATTCGGGCTGACCAGTCTACCCGTATGGTATGCGATGTCGTTCCCAGCTGTTATCAGGCTGGTGGTGAGCCGGTGCTTTTTGGTGAAACTCTGACCCTGGAGAGCGATTTCATTCTACGGGGCGCTGGTGATCTGACTGCAGAAACCGTCTACCTGACACCGCTGACCCATTTGGCAGTGACGTTGGCAGAGCGTAATACTGGTGGCGAGGGGCTTTCCCCGACGGCGCTTACGGACGCCTATGAGGCTGTCGAGGGCTGGTTCGGCCTGACCGCCGGTGCTCTTGCTATGGCGCCACCCGACCTTACTCAGCTTGACCAATTGAATGAAGTGTCTGCCGATGGTCTTCAGGTGGCGATTGCCAATGCCGCCTTTCTGGCACTGGTCAACGATAATGCCCAATGGCAAAACATTGCGGATGTGCTGAACGACATGTCGGCACAGATAGTCGACAGTGGGCAGATCGATATTCTGGGTGACGGCGTTAACCTGGCGATGGCGGATATCATCAGTGTGGCTACTTTGCAAGCGTCTGAACTCCAGATGATGACCGACTCAGGCATTGTCAGCCAAAAGCTCGCCATCGTTGTGTCCCGCAATGTGCACCGGTTTAAAACCATCGCCGATGTCTATGAAGAATCGGATACCAGCGTTGCGGATACGGTTGACGAGTCCCCCGCCAGTGACAATAGTTCGGAAGAGGGGCTCCCGGCGAATACTGCGTTGCTGAGCTGGACAGCCCCGATGACCCGGGTGAATGGTGAAAGTCTCAGCATGGGTGAGATTGCCGGCTTCGAGGTGGTCTACGGCACCAACGCGGAAGCCCTGAATCAGACCCTTGCCATTGGTGATGCATCGATTGACGAGTTACTGGTGGATCAGCTCGACGCAGGCACCTGGTACTTTGCCATCCGGACACTGGACACGGACGGCAACCGCAGCCAGCTGTCAGAGGTAGTTAACAAGCAGATTTAGTAAGCGCTTGAGTGGCAGGGCCGCAGAGCGGCCCTGCCAAACCGCTCGGCTTGCTGCCAGATTTTAACGCATGCCTCCTGAAACAGTCCTCTGCCCGTCGTTTTTGATTCAGGATACGCAGAACAAGGCCAAAAAAGGTTCGGTGCCGTGGTTTTGTGCAGATTCTTTGGTGAAGCGGAATTGTGCAGCGGCTTGTCCGGTAAACCGGACAGATGTCCTGAAGTCAGGATTTTTTTCGATAGGGCCTGGGGTGACCCGGAGAGCGGTTTTATCCGGATATGCCCGGAACATTGTGTGGCGGAGTCCCGAATTCCGGACACCGATCAGGTTTCCTTTCTCTTGTTTTATGCTAATTAATTGAATTTTAAGTTAAATTCTAATCGGTTCATTAATTGCATGTCATGTTAAATGACACTCTGGCTGTGGCCGGCATGTCTTGAAAATTCTAATAATAATTATCGGCGTGACTCATACCCATGAATCTAATCAATAATTTTTCCATGCGTGGAAAACTCCTCGCACTTGTCTTGCCTGCACTTGCGGTCGTTATCTATTTTGCTTTCGATAGTTTTTCCAAGAACTATCGCGATCTGACACACATGCGCGAACTGCAACTGATGGTTGCACTTGCGGACGTGGGCGACCCCCTGGTTGAGGCTTTGCAGAAAGAACGCGACCGCTCGGCCGTATTCTTCGCAAGTCGCTATGCTCCGGAGGACGCAGCCCGGGAGTTGACTGGCCAGCACGCAGACACAGACGCTCGCATCGAGAAGTACAGGCAGCGCATTGCCGGGCTGATCGACAATGTTTATCTGGACGCTGAAATCCGTCTGAATGTCGAAGCGTTTTCCGATGAGATTGAGGGTCTGACGGCACTTCGTGAGGCGGTACTTTCCCGCAGCATGAATGTTGCTGAGTCCACCGAGCAATACACCGGCACTATTCTCGGGCTGATCAACCGGATTCCTTTGATCATTCGCCGCTCAACCGATGCCGAGTTGACCCGTCAGGTCAATGCCTATTTTGCACTTGCAGAGGCTGCTGAAAAAGCCAGGCTGGAGCGGGCTGCCGCTGCCAGTTTGATCAGGCGGGGAAGTTTCGATGTGCCAGCCGCCGAGGGGATTGCCCGGCTGTACGGACAGCAGGTGGCATTTTTTGATTCCGCCCTGGCGATGCAGCCCCAGGATTCCCCTCTGCGCCAGAACATCGAAGACTTCCTGATCAGTGACCTTAACAAGGCGCTTCAGGCCCAGAGAGAAACTCTGTTCAAAAGTCCCTCCGGACTTTACGACCTGGAAGCAGATACCTGGTTCGAGGCAGCGACCAGTCGCATTGAAGCCCTGAATGGGGTTCGTACCGCCATGTTGGCCCGGGTTTCCGGGCTGGCGAACGATGCGGTCGGAGTGGCGAGAACCGATCTGATGACCCACGCCGGCATCGGCCTGGTGTCGGTGTTAACCGCACTGGTACTGATGTTTCTGATAATCCGGTCAATTAATCATCAAGTTGGCAATCTGCTGGGCGGCGTTCGCCGTGCGATGGAGCACAAAGACCTTACCGAAAGCATTCCTGTTACCTCCAGGGATGAGATCGGTACCATCAGTTCCGCGATCAATGAGTTATACCGACGCTTTGGGGAGGCGCTCAAGCACATCGACAGTGCCAGCGTGCAGCTGGCAACCGCCACTGAGCAGACCAGCGCTACAGCGAGCCAGAACGGTGCCCAAATTCAAGCCCAGCAGGGACAGATTGAACAGGTGGCGGCAGCGACGTTGGAGATGTCGACCACCTCCGAAGACATTTCCCGTAACACCCAGCAGGTTGCCGATGCAGCCAACACCGCCATCGAGCGCAGCCGCGCAGGTGAGATGGTCCTGCATGCCAGTATCAAGAGTATCCGGAATCTGGCGCAGTCGGTTCAGGAAGTGAATACGGTTATTGCCGAACTGGAGCAGCGCAGTGGCTCCATCAGCGAGGTGATCGAAGTCATTCGTCAGGTCGCTGATCAGACCAATCTTTTGGCGCTTAACGCAGCCATTGAAGCAGCCCGGGCTGGTGAGCATGGCCGTGGTTTTGCGGTGGTGGCGGACGAGGTGCGTACCTTGGCGCAGCAGACCCACAAATCCACCACCGACATCGAAAGTATCATCAATAGCTTCCGGGAAATGACCAGCAGTGCCAGCCGGTCCATCACCGCCAGTTACACCCTGGCGGATGATACCAGCCAACGGGCATCCGACCTTGAAAGTACCTTTGCCGAGATTTTCACCGAAGTGAACGGGATTTCGGACATGGCAGCGCAAATTGCCACCGCAGCCGAACAGCAGGTCGCCGTCACCCGGGAGTTAACCCAAAGCATGGAATCGGTCAGCGAGTCCGCGACTCTAACCCTGGCCGGCTCCCACGAAATTCGCACCGTGACTGATGAGCAGGCCCGGCTTGCCCGGCAGCTGCAGGACCTGGCTCATGAGTTCAAGATTGGGAGCTGATGGGCCGGTCCGCAACACGGAGGCTGCAGGTCAGTGATTTGTTTCAATCAAACATCGACCTGAAGCTCCGGTATTCGGGTAAGGCTCGCTCTATACTGACAGCCCTGAATCTCACGACCTGGCCAGGCTGGCATTGGGCGAGTCTGGAAGCTGCCAACGGGGTGAGGTTACCCAGTCTGGGGTAGCCACCAATGGTTTGCCGGTCGTTCAGAAGTGCGATGGGTTGGCCGTCCGGAGGTACCTGAATGGCGCCCAGGGAAATGCCTTCCGATATCAGTGACTCGATAGTGCAGCGCAACTTGGGTCCAGTAAGGCGGACACCCATGCGATCCGCCCGGTTATCCACCCGCCACTCAGCGTTAAAGGCATCGAAGATGCTTTTTCCGGTGAAGGCGGCAATCTGGGCGCCGGTCAGCAGGTTCAGGGTCACCGGAGCTGAATAGTCGGGTCGCTCACTGGCGGGAGCTTCCCGTTCAGGATTATCTGACCCGGGGCCTGTAATGGTCAATTCATCCCCGTCAGCCAGGCGGTTGCCCTGTCCATCGAAACCGCCCAGCTGCTCACGCATAACGCAGGATACGCTTCCCAGTACCGCCTCTGCAGCAAAGCCCCCGGCCACGGCGAGGTAGGCGCGCAGCCCATTGGCGGGAGTGCCGAACGTCAGCTGGTCACCTTTTTTGAGATTGATCGTGCGCCACAGGGACAGGGGCTTGCCATTATGTTTTGCCGCCAGGTCCGCGCCGGCAATGGCAACCGTCAACCCTTGCCCGGCCACCAGTTCAAGCCCGCCAAAAGTGATTTCCAGGGCCGGTGTGCCCCAGGCATTGCCCGCCAGATAATTGGCCCACGCCCAACCATGAAGGTCGGCCGGGCCACCCTGTGTCACGCCCAGATGGCGAACACCGAAGCGCCCTGCATCTTGCAGCAATGCCAGCGGCCCGGCCCGTTCGACGCGAAATCCGATAGCGCTGCGGGCGTTCATGGGGCTACCTTATCTTTCACCGGGGTCACATCCCCGCCTTGTTTCTCGAAGGTGGTGCGACTCACGCCGACAAACCTTACCCGGTCACCTACCTTGAGCAAACTGAAGCCTTCCCGGTTGCGGTCGAACAACCGGGCGGTGGTTCGGCCGATCAGATTCCAGCCGCCGGGTGTTACCGCCGGGTACGCGGCGGTCTGGCGGCCAGCAATGGCGACACTGCCCGTGGGCACTTTGGCGCGAGGGGTAGCCAGGCGCGGGCATTTGAGGGATTCGTCAAGTAGCCCCATAAAAGCGAAGCCAGGAGAAAAGCCGAGGGCGAAAACCCGGTACTGCTGCCGGGAATGGGTTTCAATGACCGATTCGGTCGTCATGCCGGAGAGCTCCGCGACCCGTTGCAGATCGGGTCCGACGCTTGCGTCATACCAGGTCGGCAGTTCGTGAAGCTCACCCTCTGCACCGGCTTCGTCCGGTTCGAGTCTTGCCAGAATGTTGACCAGTTGTATCCGCACGTCGCAGGGTGTCAGTTGCAGCGGATCGAAGATCACCAGCAAGGTGGTATAGGAGGGCACTACATCCACCAGAGCGGCTCCGAAAGCCACCTCGCACTCGTGGCTCAGAGCCGTCAGCCACAACAGATTCTGCTCCTCAATGGTATCGAACAGCCTGACCATCCAGCCATCGAGTCCAGCACGCTCCAGGGTCGGGTTAGCCATACCGTTCATGAGCTCTCTTTGAGTGCGTTCAGCATCTCGCGGATGGCACGCACGGCAGCGATTGATTCCTCATTGTCGCCATGAACGCAGAGGGTGTCAGCGTCCAGCACCAGGTCGCTGCCGTCACTCGCTGTCAGGGGCTGCCCTGTGGCAATCCGTTTTGCCTGCTCGAGGATGGTTTCCGGCGCGTGATGAACGGCCCCCGCTTTGGACCGGGACACCAGGTGGCCTTCAGCATCGTAGGCGCGGTCAGCGAAGGCTTCGAACCAGAGTGCAATACCCTGCTCATCGGCCAGCTGGCGGATCGGCGTGGTATCCCGGGTTGCCAGGGTCATCAGTGGTAAAGCCGGATCGAATGCCAGGACGGCCCGGGCGACGGCGTTGAATATCTCGGGATTTTTGGCCATGTCGTTATAGAGTGCGCCATGGGGCTTTACGTAGCACACCTCGATGCCCTCGGCCCGGCAGATGCCCGCCAATGCGCCCAGTTGATAGAGCACCAGGGTTTCGATTTCCCCGGGCGAGCAGGCCATTGAGCGTCGCCCAAACCCGACCAGGTCGGGGTAGGCGGGGTGGGCGCCAATGCTGACCGAATGCTGCTTCGCCATCTGAACGGTCCGGCGCATCACATCGGGATCGGAAGCGTGGAATCCGCAGGCGATATTGGCGAGGTCCACAAAAGGCATCACCTCGTGGTCAAGCCCCATTACCCAGGGACCGAAGCTTTCGCCCATGTCTGCATTCAGTTTTATAGGTTTCATGGTTGTCCCCTCTTCTTCGCGGCATGAATGACGCGGGATTACTTAAAAAATGTTCGAACGCTCGTACTGTTTGGGCCACTCTGCGTTTTCGGCTTTGAGGCTGGCAGCTGCCCTGAGCGGCCAGGCCGGATCAGAGAGTAAAGCCCGCCCGAGAATCACCAGATCGGCCTGACCGTTGGCGATAACCGCTTCTGCCAGGTCCGGACTGTGAATCAGGCCGACCGCTCCGGTGGCGATTTCAGCTTTAGCGCGTACTTCCTGTGCCAGGGGGATCTGATAGCCCGGGTGAATCGGGATCTGCTGCCTGGGGTCGTTGCCCCCGGATGAGCAGTCAATCAGGTCCACATCGCCCTGTGATTTCAATAGAATCGCGAGCTGCACGGTGTCTTCCAGGCTCCAGCCACCGTCGACCCAATCGGTACAGGACAATCGCAGGAACAGCGGCAAGTCATCCGGCCACTCTTCACGGACCACCGCAATGGATTCCAGCAAGAAGCGGATCCGATTCTCAAATATACCACCGTAAGCGTCTTCACGCAGGTTGCTCAACGGTGACAGAAACTGGTGGATCAGGTAGCCGTGGGCCCCGTGCAATTCCAGTGCTTTGAAACCGGCTTCCCGTGCCCTGCGGGTGCTGGCTTTCAGGGCCGCCTGAGATTCAGCGATCTGACCTGTCGACATAGCTTCCGGTACGTGCCACTGGCTGGCATAGGGCAGGGCAGAGGCGGATATCAGGTTGTTCCAGCCGCCTTCGTTGACCTGCAGTGGGCGTGAGCCTTCCCAGGGGCGACCAACAGAGGCTTTACGGCCAGCGTGACCGAGCTGAATGCCGGGCACGGCCCCCTGAGCTGCGACAAATTCGGCAATGCGGGCAAGCCGGTCTCGTTGCTCGTTATTCCAAAGGCCCAGGCAGTGCGGGGTGATCCGGCCCCTGGGCTCGATGTGTACCGCTTCGGTGAACACCCACCCGGCGCCACCCGCAGCCCGGGCGCCCAGATGGACGAAGTGCCAGTCATTGGAGAGCCCGTCCTGCCCGGAATACTGACACATCGGGGACAACATGATTTTGTTGCGAGCCTCCACGGAGCGGAATCTGATTGGCCGGAACAGGTGAGGGTTAGGGTCACGCCTGAGGATTCGACGAGCGTTCTCGCCGCCAGAGCGGGAGTCGGTGACGCTATCCGGTTTATTGTCAGACATGTTCAGAGGTTCCTCTTTATATCAGCGGCAGGTTCAGCCGATGGCCAATTTCCGGTTCACAAAAGGGCTTCGATAGCCTGTGCCTGACGCAGCAAATCGGCGTCTGCCCCGTTGCGCCCGACCAGCATAAGACCGCTCGGAAGTGCTCCCGGTTGGTGGTTCGGGAGTGTAATGGCGCAGAGGTCAAGCAGGTTGGCCACCATGGGGTTGCGCAGGATCAGCAGGTTAAGGCGTGCGTAGTCACCGTCCTTCGCTACCTCCTCCATGCGGGGAGGAACCACCGGAATAGTGGGGGCGAGCAGGCCATCAAATGCCTGCAGCCATTCGTCCGCCTGGCGCTTTTTAGCCTGCCGTCGGCGGCACAGTTCCAGGTAATCCGCGGCACTCAGGGCGGCACCCTTTTCAATGCGGCTGCGTACACGCGGATCATATTCTTCCCCGTGGTCTGCGAGCCACTGCCGGTGAACGAAATAGCTCTCCGCTGCGGTAAAACCGCCGCCCTCCATGAGTTCGGGCAAGCTGGCGAGCACCGGTGCGGGCGCCTCAATGATGGACGCTCCGGCCTCTTGCAACAGGCGCAAGCTGCGTGTGAAGGCTTCGCTTACTGCGCTGTCCATGCTGTCGAGGACGTGGTCCGTGGGAACCACGAAGCGGAGGCCACGCAGACTGATTGGGGCCAGAGATCGTGGGGCCTGGCCTGATAGCACGGCATCCAGTCGGGCGCAGCAGGCGACACTCCGGGCAATCGGGCCGATGGAATCGAGACTGTCCGAAAGCGGGAAGGCGCCCTCTCGGGGCACGCGATACTGCGATGGTTTGAAACCCACCAGGCCGCAACATGCTGCTGGAATGCGAACGGACCCACCGGTGTCAGTACCGATGGCGGCAGCCGCCATGCCAAGGGCCACCGCCACCGCGGCGCCGGACGAGGAACCACCGGGAATCCGACCGGGAGCCAGGGGGTTATCCGGCGTGCCGTAGTGAGGGTTAAGACCCAGACCGGAGTAAGCAAATTCGGTCATATTGGTGTGCCCGGTGATCACGGCACCCTCGCGCCGCAAACGGCTCACTATGGTTGCGTCTTGCTCTGCTGGCTGCTGCCAGCCTTTTGAGCCGGAATGGGTGACCTCGCCGGCGACATCAAACAATGCTTTCAGAGCAATAGGCATGCCCGCGAGGTGTCCCACCGGTACACCACCGGCTCGCAATCGGTCCGCCGCTTCAGCTTCGGCGCGGGCGGTATTCTCGAACCGCCTGGTGTATATCCGGGCCTGGGGGTCGTCTTTGCTGAGAGCGTTTGAATCACAGGCATCGAGCAATTCTGACGACCGCCATTCACCTTCCTCCATGCCAGTCAACAGCTCACCCAGTGTCGCTGTAGCGACAGCCTCAGCGTTTGAGAGTCCCGACATGATGGCCCTGCTCATGCGACCACCGGCAGACTCTCGATGCGGTATCGATGCTCCAGCTCACGTCCGGTCATCGGGTCTTTCAGTACCATGCGAAAGGCCTGGGCCGGGCGCACGCCGCCGATCACCGGCAAGGTTCCGCACAGCATCGCTTGGCCCGGTGCCAGTTGTGGTTGCTCCAGGCCAAAACGGCGTAGCAGGTCCGCGGGATGCAGTAAGCCTGTTACCGGGCCTTCCTGATAGAGTACTTCGTTACCGTCGATGGTGGCGTAGGAGGCCATCTGCAAATCATCCCAGTGCTCGATTATACTGTCCAGCTGCCAGACCTTTTTGCTGACGGGCTTGGCACAGACCTGCTTGGAATGGGCCACTGACCAGGCTTCGGCTTCGCGATCAGTATGATCAGAGCCGATGCCCACGAGCGTGCCTTGAGCCGTGCCGATCAATACGACTTCCGCTTCACCACTGGACGCGTCGCCGAGTACCTGGATATCCGGTGCTGTGGTCAACTGGTTGGCGGCCACACGGTAGAACAGAGGTGTGCTTGAAGGCGGCTTGACACCGATTTCCTTGAGTTCCGCAATGTGCTCATCAATGCCGGCTTGCTCTCGCCCGGCCCAGCCGGCAATGATCAGCTCCCGGACTTCAACGTCCAGAGTGTCATCGGTATCCGCTAGATGGAATGTGGTCATAGCTCAGCTCCGGTTTTCAGATGATTGGGTTCAGTCAGCTCAGCAAATTCGGCAGATACATAGCGACCGAGGGGAAAATCACCAGCACGATGGCCATCAGCAGCATGATGACCACATAGGGCAGGGCCCCCAGCATTACGTCACTGAACGGTCCGCCCTGGCGTACGCCCTGGACAACATAGAGGTTCAGGCCGACAGGCGGTGTGATCAGTGCCATCTCGATCAGCAGGATCAGCAGAATGCCGAACCAGACCGGGTCGAATCCCATACCAATGATGATTGGGGCGACGATCGGAATGGTGATCACCATCAACGAGAGGGTTTCAATGAAGAAACCGAGCACGATGTAAATCAGAATCGCCAGCATCAGGGTGGAATAAGGGCCCATGCCAGCGGATTCGAGAAAACCGGTCAGTTCCCGCGTAACGCCGGCGGAAGCCAGCACGAAGTTGAGAAAATAGGACGCCATAATGATCAGCATGATCATGCCGGTGGTCTTCATCGTGCCATCCAGGGCCTGAATAATGACGTTCACCGACAACTTGCCCATGAACAAGGCAATCAGCATCGCGCCCAGAACACCAAGGGAGGCGGCCTCGGTAGGCGTTGCAAGACCGGTATAGATAGATCCGACGACAACCCCGAACAAAAGCAGCACCGGTACCAGGTGGCGCAGGCCGGAAATCCGGTCGTTCCAGCTGTGATTGATGCTGGGTCCGCCCAGGCTGGGCCGCCACATACAGATCAACGCGGTGCCCAACATGAACATGGTTGCCAGCATCAGCCCGGGGATCAGGCCAGCAGCAAACAGTTGCGGTATTGAGGTCTCGGTGAGGAAGCCATACACAATCAGGTTGATCGACGGCGGAATCATGATGCCGAGGGTCCCGCCAGCCGCAATCGAGCCGGTGAACAGCTTGGGGTCATACTTCATTTCCTTGCCTTGGGGAATCGCCACGGTGCCGATGGTGGCGGCCGTGGCGACACTTGAACCGGATGTCGCCGAGAATAGGGTGGCGGTACCGATGTTGGCATGAAGCAACCCGCCCGGCAGCCAGGAGAGCCAGCTTTCGAGAGACCGGTAGGTGCCTTTGGCAATGCCGGTACGAACCAGTATCTCACCCAGCAGAATAAAGAGTGGAATGGCAATCAGCAGAAAACTGTCGGATGCCGACCAGAGCACGTCGCCCATGGCGTTGATCAGAGGGAAAGGGGAAAACAACTCGGCAAGCAATAACGCAAGTGCAACCAGTGTGGCTGCTACTGGCACACTCAGGACTAGCAGGACCAACAGTATAATCAGTGCAGTCAGGATCATTGTGCTGCTTCCTTGTTGCTTTCGTCTATTTGCTCATCCAGCGTGGGGCTGCCGGCTCGTTTCTGGACACCTTCGGTATCCCCGCTCAGTACGCCGAAAAATACCCGCAGGGAGAGCAGGCAAACTGCAACGCTGAACCACGTCAGGCCAAGCAGCCAGAGTACCTGGGGTATCCACAAGGGTGTGCCTAATGGAGTATTGGCAGTTGAGCCGCCGGAATAGGAGTGCATTGCAACGTCGAAAACCGCCCCGACCACCAGCACGCAGAACAGCGCCATGGCCAGAAGGGCCAACAGGTCGAGCACGCCACGGACCTTCAGGGGGAAATTCAGGTATAGGGCATCAATGCGGATGTGCGCTTTGCACATCAGGGTGTAGGCGAACGACCAGCTTGCACTGATTGCCATGATGTAGCCGGTAATTTCGGTGGCGTGAACAGCCGATCGCCCTACGAAATGGCGGGACAGTACCTCAAAGGTAACCAGTATTACGGTCAGAAGGATCAGCACGCCGCCAGCCCGGGCCAACCAGAGCGAGCCAACCTGGACGACATCCAGCACTTGGTCCAAAATCGAGTTCACCTGATTAAACATGTCACTCTCCAGGGCGAACGGACTGGCATCCAGCCCGTTCGCCATTAACCGGTTAAAGGGGCCTTATTTGGCAGCTTTGAGGCCCGTGACGGAGCCGATGGTTTCGTTCCAGCGGTCCACCCACTTCTGGTCTACCCGATTTGCCCAATTGGGGAGCAGCGTTTCTTCCAGGTGTCGGGAGGCTTCTGAAAAGTCTTTGTCGGTTGCTTCCACCAACATCATGTCGCCAGCTTCACCCCGGGTGCATTCACCCTCACCGGTCAGGCAGGCAATGCCTTCTTCGGTTTCCGCAACGGCAGCTTCCCAGACAGGTTCTTCATAGTTCTCCTTGATTTCGGTCATCAGCCACTCCTGGGTTTCAGAGGAGAGCGAGTTCCACTTTTTGCCGTTCATCGCAGTGACAACGTGGTCCCAGCCCCCGACGGGTAGCGGATAAAGGTGGGTGGACACCTCATTCCAGCCGGAACTGTAACCAGACAATGAGCCAGTCACGGCGCAATCAATAACGCCACGTTGCAGGGCGCCCGGTACTTCGCTGAAGTTCAGGGTGATGCCCTCGGCTCCGATCGCCTGGAGGAACTCAGCGGTGGTCCGGCCGCTGGCACGCACCTTCTTGCCTTTCAGGTCTGAAAGGCCTCCGATTTCGGTATTACAGAACACCATTTGCGAGGGATAAGGCACGATGGCCAGCAATTGTGCATCACCAAAGCGTTCGGCAAAGGCGTCGGCGAGCACCGGACGGTAGGCCTCGGCCACCTTGCGTGCGGTTTCTACGTCCGGGGCAATCATCGGCATGTCCAGGCCTTCCAGCTCCGGCGCGTCTTCAACGGCATAGTCAGCGACCGTAGAGGCGACTTCAATGACGTTCCGGTCCATCAGACGATATACTTCACCGCCGCCCAGCCCCATCTGGTCAAAGGTAGTGACTGCGGTTGAAATCTGACCGTCGGAGGCCTCCGGAATATGGTCCTGCCAGAATGGGCGTTCGAAGTTCTTGTACAGGGAAAGACTGCTCCAGCTGCCCACATAGTTGATGCTGGTCTTGTCGAGGTCTTGTGCAACTGCCTGGGAGCCTGCGATTACCATACCCGCTGCAGTGGCGGAGACGAGGCATTTTTTTATAGTCATGGTTTTTTCCTCATTATCAGTTTCAGGGTTGGTTTTTGCTCAGAAAAGCGCCAGCGTGCTGTCCGGGATGTCCGTAACCAGCATATGACCCGGGCTATGGGTGATAGCGAACTCGACACCGGCATCAATAATGACCTGCTGGGGTGTCACGCCACAGGCCCAGAACACCGGAACTTCGGTTTCTCTCACAGACACAGCGTCGCCATAATCGGGAGAGGTGATGTCAGGAATGCCGATCAGGGCCGGGTTGCCAAAATGTACCGGCGCCCCATGCACCTGGGGGAAGCGAGTGGTTATCTGTATCGCTTTGATGGCATCTGCGGCTGAAAAGGGGCGCATGGATACCACCAGGTTGCCGCCAAAACCACCGGCCGCGGTCAGGGGTACTTTGGTGTTGAACATCGGCACATTGCGGGCTTCGTCTATGTGCCGCACTTGCAAGCCGGCCTGGATAAGGGCGTGTTCAAACGTGAAGGAACAACCAATGGCAAAGGTGACCAGATCATCCCGCCAGATCTCTGCTACGTCTGGCACGGTTTCGCTCACCTTGCCGTCAAGGTAGATACGATAGGCAGGTAGGTCCCGGGCGATATCGAGTTCGGATGCCAGGGCCTCACAATGCCGTGCCCCCGGCTCGCTGACGGCGAGTACGGGGCAAGGTTTGGGGTTGGCCTGACAGAAGCGTAGAAATCCGCTGGCCTGGGATTCCGGCAGAACAACCAGGTTTACCTGGACGTATCCGCTGGCCAGACCCGAGGTCGGCCCGGTAAGCAAGCCCTGGCGGGCAGCCAGACGGACCGCGGTCGGTGTCGACTGCGCATTGAGCTGATTGGTCGTTGACATAACGCTGCCTCAAAATGAACGAACTGTTACATTTAAGGCAGAAAGACTGATTTATACAATTCGAAATTTAGTATCAGGTCTAATCCAAAAAGCTGATCATTAAAGTTTGTTTAATGTTCCCGATAACTTAGGCATTGCACCTATTCGGTTAGCGACAGTGATGAAGGCCAATTCGGCAATTGCGTGTACCACATCACCGCCGGGGGCAGCCCGGTAAGCTGCGCTGAACACCAGATCGGGCACCGCTGCATCAACGTCGAACTCACGGAGCACTCCGGAATCCAGTTCCCGATGGAGAATTTCCCGGGGCAGGGCGCTTACTCCAAGGCCATCAACTGTCATGCGGATAATAGTGGAGAGCGAAGAACTGGAGTGGATCCGCGTAGAGTGATTCATCGGGTCTACCAGAGAGCGGATGGCCACATAAGGTTCACTCTTTCTTGGATAGGTGACGATCGGCCATGTTGCCAGCTCGACAAGTGACATGGGTTTGTCCGGTATACCGAGTCTTGGGCTTGCGACCCAGATCAGTGAGTACCTGCACAGACCCCTGTTGATGATGCCTGGCTGATTGACGCTGCCCATGAGAAAAGCGATATCAATCTCATGATTCTTCAGTTTTTCGGCCAGATTGATGGAGATGTCGACATCCAGCTCAAGGTTTATTGCTGGGTAGGCTTCGCTGACTCTCTCGATGAGTTGAGGCAGCCAGGTGTGGGCGATGGTTTCTGATACCGCGAGGCGAATGGTCCCCTGTATTGATGCCGGCTTGGCGACGGTCTGCAGCATCTCGCCGTACAGGCTCAGCATTTTCTCCGCGTAGATAAGGAATTCCCGGCCCTTGGCCGTCAGTGCTATCTTTTTGCCGCTACGATTAAAAAGCTCCACCCCCAACTGGTCTTCCAGCCCGGCTATTCGCGCTGAAACCGAGGGCTGCGAAGCATAAACCCTGCTGGCTGCAGCTCTGAAACTCCCCAGCCGTGCTATCCAGACAAAAGTTTCCAGCGTTCGAATGTTCATCAGGTCACCGACTTGCCATAAAAGTGGGATGTAGCATAATTTATTGAGAATACATGTTCTTGATTGGTGATTGGCTCATCCAGAATGCCGGTCCTACCGAACATACAAGGTGAAGGCAGCGCCTGAGGCGCAACAGCTACATAAACCAACAAGATGAGAGATCAACCATGAGCGACCCGATAGTAGCGGATAACAAGCCGATTAAAGTAGAGCTCACCGAAGGTGAAAAATACGCTTTTTGCGCCTGTGGGCGATCGGATAACCAGCCCTTTTGTGATGGTTCACACGCCGGAACCGGTATCACACCCAAAATGTTCACTGCAAAAGAGAGCGGCAATGCATTCTTGTGTCGCTGCAAACACACCGGCAACGCGCCTTACTGTGATGGCACCCATAAAAAGTTTGGCGCTGAGGATGTGGGGACAACTGCGGGATAGGACAGGCAAAACAGCCACCCGCTCAGAACGGTGCATCTCTGACGCTCTCCATCACCACAAATGTGCTGGTCTGCAGAACGTGGGGCAGTGCTGAAATCTGCTCGCCCAGCACCTGTCGGTACTCTGCCATGTCCCGGGTCCGGACTTTCAGCAGGTAGTCAAAATTACCGGCAATCATGTGACACTGTTCCACCGCCAAGACCTTCTTTACAGCAGCATTAAAGGCGGTCAGGGCGTTGCTGCTGGTGTCGGTCAGGGTCACCTGGGCAAAGGCAATATGGCTTTGCCCGAGCTTGGTCTGGTTGACCTGTGCCGTGTAGCCGGTGATGAAACCTTGCTCCTCAAGTCGCCGCATGCGGACCTGACACGGAGTTTTGGATAGCCCCACCCGGGAGGCAAGCTCCGTCACGGTAATTCGGGCGTTGCCTTGAAGTTCTCGAATAATGGAGTGGTCGATTCTGTCCAGTTCCATCATATGTTGGTTTCCTCACTGAATAGAAAGATCGATTGCCAAACAGGCCGGGCATCAGCCGCCGCAAGCCTGATCTCCCTGCGGATACGTAACGTAAATTTTCCTGCAAATCATGTGTTCTATCATGGGTCCCGGTACGGGACAGGTGCCCGAAACTGACGCCGGGCTCTGCAAGTCCGTGACAAACAGACTATGCTGGAAAGGTCTGCTGAGAGTTTTGCGGGCGCTTGAATTCAGGTCAACGCTAAAGATATCAGGTCTTTTGCCTTATTTTTGGATTTTTATTAGATAAAATCAATTTTACGGTAATAAAAAAAGACGTTAAGCAAGGTTTAGTGGGATTTAATGGCCGAATTGCCTTATTTATTCTCGGTAAAATGTCAGGGATAAACAACTTAGAGGGTACAGCTATGCGACCAGAGCAATCAGTAACTCCCGCACTTGTTGATAGCAGACAGGCAATTCGTGATCACTACCTGGCTGATGAATACACGGTGATTCGCGAGATGATTGCCGGGGCTCAGCTATCCCAGACCGAGCGGGAGGCTATTTCCGCTCGGGCGGCCGGGCTGGTGCGGGATGTCCGCAAAAGTGCAAAGTCCACCATCATGGAAAAGTTCCTGGCGGAATATGGCCTTACTACCAAAGAAGGTGTGGCTTTGATGTGTCTGGCCGAAGCGTTGCTGCGCGTACCGGACAACACCACCATCCATGCCCTGATCGAAGACAAAATTACTTCTGGTGCCTGGGGGACACACATCGGCAAGGCCTCATCTCCGCTGATCAATACCGCCACAGTAGCGTTATTGATGACCAGCAACCTGCTCAAGGACTCTGACCGGCACAGCTTGGGCGACACGCTCCGGCGACTCCTGAAACGCTTTGGCGAACCGGTGGTTCGTACCGTGGCCGGCCAGGCGATGAAAGAGATGGGCCGCCAGTTCGTGCTTGGCCGTAATATCGACGAAGCCCAGGATGAAGCCAAAGAGTATATGGCTAAAGGCTACACCTACTCCTACGACATGCTGGGCGAGGCTGCGCGAACGGATAAGGATGCCGAGCGCTATTTTGACTCCTACTCCAACGCCATAGACAGCATTGCCAAGACCTGCAAAGGGGATGTACGCAAAAACGCGGGTATCTCGGTGAAGTTGTCTGCATTGCTCGCGCGCTATGAATACGGCAACAAAGAGCGGGTGATGAATGAGCTCGTGCCTCGGGCGATGAAGCTGGTCAAGAAAGCCGCCGCCGCCAATATGGGCTTCAATATAGATGCCGAGGAGCAGGACCGGCTCGATCTTTCGCTCGATGTGATCGAAGCTATCCTGTCGGATCCGGAGCTGAAAGGCTGGGACGGTTTCGGCGTGGTTGTGCAGGCGTTTGGTAAAAGGGCTGGCCATACCCTGGAATGGCTGTACGGCCTGGCTGAAAAGCTCGACCGCCGCATCATGGTTCGGCTGGTGAAAGGCGCCTATTGGGACGCCGAGATCAAGCGCGCCCAGGTGATGGGCCTGGACGGTTTTCCGGTATTCACGCGCAAGGCTTGCAGTGATGTGGCGTTCCTGTCCTGCGCCACCCAATTGTTGAACATGACGGACCGGATTTATCCGCAGTTCGCCACCCACAATGCCCACTCCGTATCCGCGGTGCTTGAACTGGCGAAAGCGAAAGGGGTAACCAACTACGAGTTTCAGCGCCTGCATGGCATGGGCGAATCGCTGCACAATGAGGTTCTCAAGGTAAGCGGGGTTCCGTGTCGCATCTACGCACCGGTCGGCCCTCACCGCGATCTTCTGGCTTATCTGGTTCGCCGCCTGCTGGAAAACGGGGCCAACAGCTCCTTTGTTAACCAGATTGTAGATACCCGCATCACCCCGGAGGAGATTGCCAGGGATCCCATTGACGCGGTGCAAGAAATGGGCGAGAACATCTCCAGCAAGGCGATTGTCCACCCTCATGACCTGTTCGGGAAAGAGCGCCGGAATTCGAAAGGTTGGGATATTACCGATCCGGTAACGGTGGCAGAAATTGAAGAGGGACGGGGTGCCTTCCGCGATTACCGCTGGAAGGGCGGGCCGATTATGGACGCTGAAGTTTCCGGCACCGAAGTTCAGGTGGTGCGTAATCCGGCCAATACTGACGAGCTGGTGGGGCATGTTACCCAGGCCTCCGAGGACGACGTCGAGGCAGCTGTTGCCGCTGGGCAAGAAGGTTTCAAGGCGTGGTCCCAGGTGCCTGCTGAAGAGCGAGCCGAGTGCATCCGTAAGGTGGGCGATCTGTTTGAGGAGCACGCCTACGAGCTATTTGCCCTGGCTACCCGGGAAGCGGGCAAATCCTTGCTGGACGGTGTTGCGGAGATTCGTGAAGCGGTGGACTTCTCGCAATATTATGCCAATGAAGGCCTGCGGTACAAAGACAGTGGCGAAGCCCGCGGAGTGATGTGTTGTATCTCCCCGTGGAATTTTCCCCTGGCCATTTTTTCGGGTCAGATACTTGCGAATCTGGCAGCCGGCAACGCGGTCATTGCCAAGCCGGCGGAGCAAACCTCGCTGATCGCCTATCGCGCGGTCGAGTTGATGCATGAGGCAGGCATCCCCAGGGCCGCCATTCAGCTATTGCCAGGCACCGGTGCGACCGTGGGTAGCGCGTTGACGTCGCACCCGGGTATCGCCGGGGTTTGCTTTACCGGTTCAACGCCGGTTTCCCGGAAAATCAATGAGGCAATGGCAGAGAACCTGGCGCCCGATGCACCGCTGGTTGCGGAAACCGGTGGCCTCAATGCCATGATTGTCGACTCCACCGCACTGCCCGAGCAGGTGGTGCGTGACGTGCTGGCGTCCTCGTTCCAGAGTGCCGGCCAGAGATGTTCCGCGTTGCGTATGTTGTATGTGCAGAAAGACATTGCCGACGGCCTGCTTGAAATGCTCTACGGCGCAATGGAAGAGCTTGGCATTGGTGATCCCTGGTTACTCTCCACCGATGTGGGTCCGGTGATCGATGAAAACGCCCGCAAGAAAATAGTCGACCACTGCGACAGGTTCGAGAAAAAAGGGCGTTTGCTGAAGAAACTGGCGGTTCCCGAGCAGGGCACGTTTGTCTCCCCAGCGGTAATCAGCGTCAGCGGCATCGACGAAATGGAAGAAGAAATTTTCGGCCCGATACTGCATGTAGCCACGTTTGCTGCCAAGGATATCGACAAGGTGGTTGATGATGTCAACGCCCAGGGCTATGGCCTGACCTTTGGTATCCACAGCCGGGTAGATAGCCGGGTTGATCGTATTTCAGCACGGATCAGGGTTGGCAACACTTACGTAAACCGGAACCAGATTGGCGCCATAGTCGGTTCCCAGCCTTTCGGTGGCGAAGGGCTCTCCGGCACCGGTCCCAAGGCGGGTGGCCCCCAGTATGTGCGCCGCTTCATGCGAGGGGAAACCGTGGAGCGCGCGCCGGAGTCTGGATGCAAGAAGGTTGAACTCAAAAAACTGGAGGGACTGATTGCCAAACTGGCTGAGGCCAAAACCCTCACGCCGAAGCAGCGGGTGGAAGCCATGAAGCCGGCGTTCAACCACGTTCCGGCCCCGCTGGATGCGCATCCTGAGGAAATGCCCGGGCCGACGGGTGAACTGAACCGGCTGACCAATCACGCCCGTGGTGTGGTGCTGTGCCTTGGCCCGGACAGGGAATCAGCCCGGGAGCAGGCCGCTATGGCGTTGTCTCAAGGCAACAAGGTCGTGGTGATTGTACCGGGAGCAGATGATGTTGTCGGGCCGGCTGCAAAAGCGGGGCTCCCGATTGTCGGAGCTGAGGGACTTCTTGAGCCAGAAGCACTAACGATGGCCAAGGGCTTTGACGCGGTTGTGAGCTGTGCCGAGCCATCATTGCTGAAGGAATACCGACTGGCGCTGTCAAAACGCGAGGGTGTTATAGTGCCTCTGATCACTGAACACCGACTGGATCAGCGCTTCGTGATCGAGCGCCACCTCTGCGTTGATACGACTGCAGCCGGCGGTAACGCCAGCCTGATTGCAGCGTCCGAGTAAGCGTTTCTCGGTCACATAGAACTCTCAGGGATGAGAGTTCTGTTACTCCTGGTTCAGACGCTATTGAACAGCGACTACCTGTCGTTCAAGCTCGGCCGTAAGACCCGCGTCCAGTTTCAGTGCCTGGGCGAGCTGGTCCAGCCAGGCCCGCTCCATCGGATTCTGTTCATCAATCATTGCAGCACTGACAACGTAGATTTCCCGGCTGGCCTGAGGTGAGTCAGCTTTATTGGCCAGTGCATTGGCGTCAAGTGGGGCGTCGAACTGGCTCTGAATCCAGGTGTGAAGCTCGTCGTCTGCACCGAGCTTTTCGATTTCCTGGGTCAGCAGGGCGCGTTCGTTGGCGTCTATGTGGCCATCGGCGCGGGCTGCCATAATCATCGCCTGGAGAATTTCCAGGCCGCGCTGTTCCTGGGCCTGGCCCTGCAATTGCTCCAGCGGCTGACCTTGTTGATCGGTGGATTGTTGTCCGCCCTGATTATTGGTTTGATAATTCTGGTAGGCCTTCCAGGCCAGCACGCCAACACCGGCCAGAGCGCCGTATTTAAGGGCTGTGCCGCCCATTTTTCTGCCACGCTTGGAACCCATCATCATTCCCAGCGCTCCGCCGCCAAGCAGACTTTTCACATCGAATCCGCTTTGGCTGCCCGCACTGCCTTTGTTGCCCTGAAACTGCGACGCCAGCCCACCCACCATCTTGTTGACATCAAAGCCGCCACTGCCACCTGGTGACTGACCTCCAGAAGCCTGCTTCATCAGGCCGTTCAGAATTGTCATTGCGTTCATCGTCAGTTTCCTTGCGGTTTAAATTCACGAAGACCCAGTCAGTCGGGTCGCTTAGTGCGTCCAAGTTAGAACCATTACGATTATTCTAACCAGGTTGCTCACTGGTTTTCATTAAGCCGGTGTCATCCCACAGGCTGCCGATTGCCGGGATTACTCTATGGCTGGGGGTGCCGGAGTGTTCCGAATGCAGGCATCTGTACCGGTTGTTGTGTCGGCAACTGTCCCGGTCCGTCAGGGGCGAGGTGTGTTAGATTAAGCGTCTTTGCCTGCGAGACTGTAATGACTACGACAACCCCCGAAGCCACCAAAGGCGTTTTGTACGGCGTCGGCGCCTATACTGTGTGGGGCTGTTTTCCGCTTTTCTTTGCGCTGTTTGAAGGCGTGCCGGCTTTCGAAGTACTGACCCATCGGATTATCTGGTCGAGCGTTTTTCTTGCCATCGTTATTTCCATTCTTCGCCGCTGGTCGGCGGTTAAAACGGCGCTGGCCCATCCCCGAAAACTGTGGCGGGTACTCGGGTGCGCGGTGCTCATCGCGACGAACTGGGGGATCTACATTTACGCAGTGGAAACCCATCACGTGCTGCAGGCGAGCCTGGGCTATTTTTTGACACCGCTGGTCAATGTGGCACTCGGCATGCTGGTATTGCGCGAGAAAATGGCACGCCTGCAGGGCGTGGCAGTGGTCATCGCAGGCGCAGGAATTCTGCTGCAACTCGTGCTGTTGGGCACCGTGCCCTGGATAAGTCTGGTGCTGGCTGTCAGCTTTGGCACTTATGGTTTGTTGCGCAAGCAGGTGATGCTGGATGGGCTATCCGGACTGTTTGTGGAAACGCTGCTGTTACTGCCGCTGGCTTTACTGGCCTTGGCCTGGATCAGCTCTGCTGGCGGGTCTCACTTTGTGGTCGATACCAGGGCATCGCTGTTACTGGTCGCCAGCGGTGTCATCACTGCGCTGCCTTTATTGGCGTTTGCCGGTGCAGCGCGCCGCCTGCGTCTGGCAACGGTGGGTTTTCTGATGTACATCAACCCGACGTTGCAGTTCCTGATTGCCCTGTTCGTATTCAATGAGCCCATGAGCCAGATCCAGCTTCTCAGCTTTGCCATGATCTGGACTGCGCTTGCGCTCTATTCATGGTCTGCCTGGCATTCCAGCCCCACGGCGATTACCCGGCGTAATCGTGTGCGGGCGTGAGCGCTGTCAGCCTGGGGACTAGTCGACACTTGTTTCTGCAATCTCCCGGAATGCCTGAACCAGGGTGTCCGGCTCCTGGGCACCTGAGATCATGTACTGCTGATTAATAATGAATGCGGGTACCGCCGAAACGCCGGCTTGCTGGTAGGTTGCCTCATCGGCCCGTACCGCGTCGGCATAATCGTCCGATGCCAGAATGCTCTGTGCTTTGGCGCCGTCCAACCCGGTGGTCTGAGCCCATTCGATGAGCACTTCGTGGTCCGAGATGTCAGCCGCATGGCCGAAGTAAGCCTCAAAAAAGGCTTGCTTCATTTCGGTCTGGCGACCATGTTCCGCTGCCCATTTCACCAGCCGGTGGGCATCAAAGGTATTGCGGGTGTGACGCTCCTGCATTCTGGTGAAGTTCAGCCCGAGGTCTTCGGCAATACGCATCATGTCGGTTTGCGCGGCTTGCATCTCCGCGGTACTGCGGCCGTATTTTCGACTCAGGGCCTGCAGGATGGGTTCGCCGTCCGAGGTGTTGTCCGGGTTGAGCTCGAAGGCATGCCACTCGATGTTGAAAGTCATCTCTTCCGCCAGTTCGGCCATGGCTTGTTCCAGCCGGGCGTAGCCGATCGCACACCAGGGGCACGCGATGTCGGACACAATATCTATTTTAAGGGTTTTCATAGGTTATCCTCGGTGTGGTTCGTCCGGTCTGATGGTGATCGGCATAGGATCTCCGATTCTGGACACCTCGCGAAACAAGTACAATTGCCTGTCACCATACACTGACCACCGCTTCAGGATTACCGAGTTATGAATATCACGCCATTCCAGGCTCTGGCCTGCCCGCTGGACGGCGACTCCCTCGCGCGGGAGGGTGCGTCCTGGCGTTGTGCCGCAGGTCATACCTTTGACGTCGCCCGCCAGGGTTACACCCATCTGCTGCCGGTGCAGAAAAAACGCTCGCTGGATCCCGGTGACAGCAAGGCGATGGTTCTGGCTCGCCTGCGCTTCCTCAACGCCGGTTATTATCAACCGATTGCCATTGAGTTAAACCGTCTGACGGTGGCGGATTTGCCTGCCTCGAACGGGCATAGCTGTCTGGATGCAGGCTGCGGTGAGGGCTACTATCTGCGTCAGCTAGCGGCAGAATCCGGATATGAAGGAACCATGGCTCTGGTCGGTCTGGATATCTCCAAAGCGGCGATACTGGCCGCTACCAGACAGGCAGGCACCGACAAGGAACAGCAACCCATGTGGCTGGTGGGTAGCAACGCCAACCTTCCGGTGTTGGCGGGAACTCTTGACCGGGTGCTGTGTGTTTTCGGGTTTCCGGTCTATGCAGAGTTTGCTCGTGTGCTCAAACCCGGTGGTCGGCTGATACAGGTGGACGCGGGGCCTGATCACCTCAGGGAATTGCGGGAGATAATTTATCCCGAGCTCAAGCCGGAGCGTAAGCGTGATCCCGAAGCACCGGGTAACTTTGTCAGGCTGGCCACCGACACGCTTCGATATAACCTTGAGCTCAGCGGGGCCGAGCCGGTAGCTGACTTGCTCGCCATGACACCGCATCTGTACCGTGCCAATGCAGAAGGGCGGGCGCGAGCGGCGGCACTGGAGCGGCTGACTGTGACAGTGGACGTCAGGCTAACCACGTTCGAGCGGGAACGGTCAGAGAAATAGCCTGTGTTGATGGTCTGGCAAAACCAATCTGCTATTGTGATGACGGTGGCCGAGTCAGGTCCGACTTTTACGTTGTAATAATTCACGTTGTCCTATTGAGGTATTGCCCAGTGACACTTCATCTTGAACTTGCTCCCTTAATCAGTCTCGGTGCAGGCATCGCAATCCTGGTGTTTCCGAAATTGCTGAATTACATCGTCGCCGGTTATCTGATTGTGGTGGGTGTTCTGGGCATTCTGGGCCAGTAGATCTGATAGGCAGCCATACCCGTTACCGTTTGCCGGTGGGACCGGCAAACGGTTCAACCTGTCTGTTCAAGGAGAAGCATCATGTCATCACATCCATTGCCCCGCTTACTGTCTTTTGCGTTATTGGCGCTGTTGACCGTTGGCCAGGCTCCTGCAGTGGTCGCCGAGGAAGATGAAATCACGGTGGAACAACTCAAGCAGGACACCCGGGAACTGGGCCGTACGCTGAAGGATTTCAGCGCCGACCAGAAGGACCAGGCCATTGAATCGATCAACAACACCCTGGAAGCCCTGGATAAACGCATAGATCAGCTCGAAAGGGAGCTTGCGGAAAACTGGGACGACATGAGTGAATTGGCCCGCGAGCGCAGCCAGGAAAGCATTGACTCCCTGCGAGAGCAGCGCAGCACTGTTGCGCAATGGTATGACCGCCTGAAAGACAGTACCGCGAGTGCCTGGGACCGGATGAAAAAGGGTTTTTCTGATGCTTACGACGAATTGTCGGAAAGCTGGGAGGAAGCCGAAGAGGTGAACGAAGAAAACACCGAACGCCGCCAGGACAGCATTTGATTACCACCGGTGATAGAGACCTGTGAGCTTGCCTGACTTCCGTACGTCAATCAGAATAAGGCGCTGTATCTCAAAACCAAGAAGGCACTTCATTCATGGCGGAAACTGACCAGATCGCAGGCCTCTCGCTGGCGCAACTCGATCACATTAATGCTCACCTTGAACGCCGGTATATTGAGCCCGGCAAACTACCAGGCACGCTGACACTGGTTGCCCGGCGTGGGGAGATTGCCTGTGTGAAAGCTCAGGGGCTGATGGACGTAGAGCGTGGTAAAGCTGTCAGCCGCGATACGATCTTCCGTATTTATTCGATGACCAAGCCCATCACGTCGATCGCGATGATGCAATTGTACGAGCAGGGGCGATTCCTGCTGGACGATCCGGTGCACAAGTACATTCCAGCCTGGAAAAACCGGCGGGTATACAAAAGCGGGCTCTATCCGAATTTTCTGACCGTTCCGGCCTCCACCACCATGACCATCCGCGACCTGTTTACTCACATGTCGGGCCTGACTTACGGGTTTATGAACCGCACCAATGTGGATGCAGCCTACCGGGAACTGGCACTGGATGGCAGCTCGAGCCTGACCCTGGAAACCCTGGTGGAGAGGCTCGCGGAACTGCCGCTGGAATTCTCGCCCGGAACCGCCTGGAATTATTCCGTCAGTACGGATGTGCTGGGCTACCTTGTGCAACTGCTCGCAGATCAACCCTTTGATGACTATCTGAAGGAGCATATTTTTGATCCGTTGGAAATGTCAGACACCGGTTTCTATGTACGAGATGACCAGCTTGACCGGTTCGCTGCCTGTTACCTCTATGAAACCGGGGACCGCTTCAAATTGCAGGATGAGCCGGAGACTTCCAACTATCGGCGGCAGGACCGCTTTCAATCCGGCGGCGGGGGACTGGTGTCGACCATCGATGACTATTTTCATTTTGCCCAGGCTCTCTGTCAGGGCGGAAGCTTCCGTGGCCGGCGCATCATAGGACGTAAGACCCTCGAGTTCATGCGGCAAAACCATTTGCCGGGCAATCAGGACCTTCCCGGACTATCTGTCGGCGCCTTCAGTGAGACTCCGTATGCCGGCAGTGGTTTCGGGCTCGGATTCTCGGTCAAGACGGATGTGGCCAGGTCACAGATCAACGGGTCGGTGGGGGAGTACGGATGGGGTGGCTTGGCGAGCACCAATTTCTATATTGATCCAGTGGAGGAGCTGGTAATGATCTTCATGACTCAGCTGATTCCATCCTCGTCTTACCCGATCCGGCAAGAGTTGCGGGCCATAGTGAACGGGGCGTTGTGCTGACAGAGCAAATGTCGCGGGCGCACCGCCGTTAACAAATTGTATCCGAAGAATAGACAGGTGAAGGTAGCCAGGCAGGTGTCAGGCTGTTAAGTTGCAGGCCCTAACTTTCCGTGTTCCGGCCTGAGAGCCTGTCTAATGAGTTGTATAAAAACGCTGGCAGCTGAAAAGAAACAGATAGTTGCCCGTTACTCAAAAAAATCCGATGTTAAAGCTGCCGGCCAGCTTTTGACGACGGTTATCCCTTATACGGTTTTATGGTATCTGGCTATCGTCAGCGTCTCTGTGTCCTATTGGCTTACAGCGCTGTGTATTCTGGCCTTGAGCCTGATTTTGCTCAGGGTCTTTGTGCTGATGCACGAGTGCGGTCATAATTCCCTGTTTGCTAGTTCGAAATACAACAAGGTGGCCGGTTTCTGTCTGGGGGTGCTATGTGGCATGCCGCAGTATGTCTGGTCCAAAAATCACGCGTTTCATCACGCCACCAATGGTAACTGGGATGAATACCGGGGCCCGTTGGCGACACTGTCGCTGGCCGAATTCAATGCGCTTACCCCAAAACAGCAACGGAAGTATCGGTTGACGCGTAATATAGCGTTTGCACCGGTCGGCGGTTTCCTCTACCTGTTCTTCAATCCGCGCCTCACCTGGATCAAGGGCAACATTGCTTTGCTTGGCCACCTGCTGAAAGAAAAACGCGCCAATCCGGGGGCGTCACTTCGTTCGATTGCCCAGGGGTTTGAGTGCCGCTACTGGAAAACAGCCGCCGAGTACCGTCATATGACCGGCAACAACCTGGTGCTGTTGTCGCTTTGGGCGATGATGTGCCTGACAGTCGGGCCGGCAATCTTCTTCATCGTCTATCTCATCAGCCTTTCCCTGGCGGGTGCTGGCGGTATTATTCTGTTCGCGGTGCAGCACAATTTCGAGGACGCCTGGGCGGCAGACAAGGCCAGCTGGGACTACAATCGTGCTGCGGTAGAGGGCACCAGTTTTCTGATATTGCCCGCGTGGCTCAACTGGCTCACCGCCAATATCGCCTACCATCACATACATCACCTCTCTGCTTCCATTCCCAACTACCATCTCGCGGCGTGTCACCGGGCCAACGCGCACCATTTCACCAAGGTCACGCGAATCCGTCTCCGGGAAATTCCCGCCGCACTCAGAAACACCATCTGGGACGTTGATAACCATCGCATCACGGCCATTCCGTCCAGCTGATTTGTGCATTAAAGTAGTGGCATATCGTTCGTTCAGTACCGTGGCAGGTGGATCATGACAAAATCACAGACCAATACAGGCAAACTTGACCGATTGCTGGAAGAGCAACGCCAGTACATCGCCCAGCGTGAAAAAGGCTATCGGGAAAAGGCCCTCAAGCTTTATCCCTGGATCTGCGGTCGCTGTGCGCGGGAGTTTGATCGCAGGGGCCTGAGTGAGCTTACGGTTCACCACGTCAATCATGATCATGACTATAACCCCCCTGATGGCAGTAACTGGGAGTTGCTCTGCATTTATTGTCACGATGAGGAGCACAGCAAATTCGAGGCATTCGTTCGCTATGGCGGCGGAGCGGACTCCAGAAGGGAAGCGGCGACGTTTAACCCCTTCGCAGGGCTGAAAGACGCCATGAACAACAAGAAGTGAGCTCGAGGCTCATATCATACCGCCAGCCGGGCCGATTTTTTGCTAACGCTGGCTGGCGGTGTAAAAAAATTCTGATGCTCAGCTTTGTGAGTCTTTTTTCTCCTTCTTTGCCACTTTCTTCTCTTTCTGCGTTAATGCAGGCTTCTTCTTCGTCTCTTTGATACGCTTCTGTTCTTTGCTCATGCTCAACACTCCAACCAGTCGGTAGCACACTTCACGCCTGCGCGTGTCCTACCCTCCAGTGAGGCCGGTGCGGCAAACTCTGCGCAGTGACCGGATTCGCATGGAAGGAGCATCGATATTACCACGAACGTTGCATTGCTATAGCGGGATAAATACGGATGCGTGAACGCCCCCATGGTCAAAAAAGCCATTGTCCAGATGACTAGGAACGCCGCCACCCGAGCTTCTGCTACCGCCAAACCTCCAAAGCCGGTCGGGCTGTATCTGGTGCCGGTTCTTTTTGTCTGGCTCTGGAGCACCGGGTTTATCGGAGCCAAGTACGGCTTGCCTTATGCGGAGCCGTTTACCCTGTTGCTTATCAGGATGCTGTTTACGCTGGCTGTCCTGGCGGTGCTGATACGGGTAATGAAGGCCCCTTGGCCTTCCTGGCAAGGGGTAGCCCACACAGCGGTGACCGGTATTCTGGTGCACGGTTGTTATCTGGGCGGTGTGTATTACGCCATCCAGGGTGGAATGCCGGCGGGTATCATTTCGCTGATTGTGGGTTTGCAGCCCCTGGTCACCGCAGTGGCGGCGGTTGTGATGTTGCGAGAGCCGGTGGCCATGCGCCAGTGGCTGGGTCTGTCCCTCGGCCTGGTAGGCATTGCACTGGTATTGTTTGAGCAGCTCGGGGGCGGGGATGGTATGGCGGGCTTTCCGTTATGGACACTGTGGTGGGCGGCATTGTCGCTGCTGGGCATCTCCGTGGGCACGGTTTATCAAAAGCGTCACGGTGAGCGCACAAACCTGCTGACCGGCACTTTCATCCAGTATTGCGCCGCTTCTGTACTGTTTGCTATTGGTGCGTTTACCCTGGAGACCCGGGTGGTGATCTGGGATATTCAGTTGATACTGTCCATGGCCTGGCTGGTGTTCGGGGTTTCCATTGGTGCCATCCTGTTGCTGATGCTGCTGATCCGCCGGGGTGCGGCGTCCCAGGTAGCCAGTCTGTTTTACCTGGTGCCGCCGGTGACGGCGCTTGAGGCCTATATCCTGTTTGACGAGCGCTTGGGCCTGCTGGCCATGGCTGGTGGCGTGATTTCCATCACCGGTGTTGCGCTGGTCGTTATCAAGCGAAGAGAACCAGGGGCCTGAGCCAGGAGTTTACGGTGGCAAGACGTTCAATGTTGAGACGCGGTCTTGGAATGCTGGCCTGGAGCCTGGCAGGGTTGCTGCTGTTTGTTGTCGCCGTGCTAGTGGTTTTTCGTTTTGCCAACCCACCCACCACGGCCTTTATTGTTGCCCACCAGCTGGAGTTTTCCGGCGACACTGTGCGGCAACAATGGGTCCGGCTGTCTGATATTTCCCCGTGGATGCCGCTGGCAGTGGTGGCCAGTGAGGATCAGCGCTTTCCCGAGCATTGGGGCGTGGACGTCAATGCAATAAAGACGGCGGTTGCCGACTTCCGCCAGGGTGACGGTCTGCGCGGTGCAAGCACTATTACCCAGCAAACGGCCAAAAACCTGTTCCTCTGGAATGGCCGGAGCTTTGCCCGTAAGGCGCTGGAAGCGGGGCTGGCAGTGTCGCTGGAAGCCATCTGGCCGAAACGCCGGATTATGGAGGTTTACCTCAATGTGGCCGAATTCGACCGAGGTATCTATGGGGTAGAAGCAGCCAGTCAGGCTTACTTCGGGACCAGTGCCCGCCACCTGACCTCAGGGCAGGCGGCAAGGCTGGCGGCAGTGTTACCGAATCCGAAAGTATTTGATGCGGGGAGCCCATCGACCTACGTCTGGCAGCGGGTCAACTGGATTGAGGGCCAGATGAAACAGCTGTCGGGCCTGCGCTATCTGGAGAAAGTTCTCGCAGAATAATTCATTCTGCCGGCTTTGACTCCACCAGACTGCGCACATGAATATCCTGTTGGGGAAATGGAATAACCACGCCAGCCTCACTCAATGCCCCGATAATTGAGGCGTGCAGTTCATGGGACAGAGGCATGTAATCCAGCAGGTCTTCGATGAACACCCGCACTTCGAAATCAATGCTGCTGTCCCCCAGCCCTACGCAGAACACGGCGGGTGCCGGGTCTTTAACGACCCGCTGGTTATCCTCCGCGACCTTGAGCAGGATATCGTGCACCGCCCCCACATCCGAGCCGTAAGCGACGCTCACATACACGATGACCCGGACGATAGGATCAGACAGAGTCCAGTTGGTAAGATCCTCGGTCACAAAGGTTTTATTGGGGATGATCTGCTCTTTCCGGTCCCAGTCCACCAGAGTTGTGGCCCGGATGCGTATCCGCGACACTGTCCCGGTGGTGCCGCCAATGGTTACGGTATCGCCTACCCGAATTGGTCGCTCGAACAGCAGGATGATGCCAGACACGAAGTTAGCGACAATTTCCTGCAACCCGAAGCCGAGGCCAACCCCGAGTGCGGCCACCAGCCATTGCAGTTTGGACCATTGCACCCCGAGTACGGCCAACGCAGTAATGACCCCGAAGAACACAATCAGGTAGGTGACGATGGTGGTAATGGCATAGCCGGAGCCGGGTTCGAGATGCATCCGGCTCAGGACCATCACCTCCAGTGTGCCCGGCAGGTTCCGGGCAGCCAGAATGGTTCCGACGATCACAATCAGTCCCAGGATCAGGTCTCCCAGGGTAATCGGTAAAGATTCAGCCCCTTCAATGCCGGTTGCAATGGTCCACAGGGTTATGTTGTCGAAAAGCTGCAACGCAGGTATTACGCTGGCCCAAAGTAACCATAGCCCGGTCGCGGCCAACACGTACGCAAGGATTCGAAACAGCGACTTGCTTTGCTGGCTGATATCTTCAAGGTCCATCTCCGGCATATCGAGCGACGGCGGCCAGCCCTCTCCGGAATTGTCCGCTGCTTCTTTAGCCTCGGCTTGCTTGCGTTCGGTCGCCCGCTGTTCCCGGAGCCGTTCAAGGGTCAAGCGACGTTCCCGCACGGACAGCGCTCGCAGGCACAGGTAATAAAGCAGCATGTTGAACGCCAGCCAGCAAATGCTGATAAAGATGTTGCGTTCCAGCTGCACTGCCGTGTAGTGATAACCCAGCAGTGAGGCGACGGTCAGGACAATGGGAATGGTAACTGCCAGCAGGTGAAGGGTCTGCAGGATTTTGCGATCGACTATGCCGCTTCTGACTGCTGTCATGATCCGGTGGGCAAAGATCGCCAGAGCAGCGGAGGCGACACCAAACAGCAGCCGGCCCAAGCTGTCCCGGTGGTCAGCGCCTCCGGGGGCTTGCAACGAGGCCGACAGTAGTGCAACCGGCACCAGGACACAAAGCAGAACCGGTATCTCGCGGCGAAGGGCATCCAGCGTGGTGGCATTCCATTTGAAATGCCGCTCGCCGAGGCTGTCCCTTCGGGCCACCTGGCGGACAAAGCTGAGCAAAAACATGACAAAAGCTGCAGTGGTAAATCCGTCAGCCAATGCCGCCAGAAAATCATTGCCCTCCATCAGTAGTAACGAACCTAGAGCAAGCAGCATGACCACAGGCAGTGTCAGCAGCGCACTGCACCCCAAGGCATAAAGGGTGATCTGAAATCGGTCTTTGCCCACGTTTCCTACCGATTCACCGCTGGCTACAAGGCTCTCACGAATTGCCCTGCGGCGGCTCAGGATAAGCAGCAGTACCACCCCAATCAGCAGTATTTCCAGGGTGCGTTCTGCAAAGGAGTCTTTGACGGCGTCGATAAAAGTATTCCAATGCACAGGCCGCCCCAGCCAGGCCACTGCCTGAACCAGTTTGTCTGCAGTGTCCAGCCCCACGGTTTCGGCACTGGGGAGCCAGAACAGGCGCTGACGAAGCAGTTTTTGGTAAGCTAGGATGCGTGCCTGTAGCGTCTCGGCGGTATTAAAGTATTCATTAAGCACGTCAATGTGCTCGGTAATTGCCTTGTGTAGCTGCCTTACCAGTGAGGCCCTTTGGCGCCTCAGTTGCTCCTTCGTCCCATCGGAAACGCCGAGTATGGCCTCGAATTCCTCCAGTCGCAGTTGTTCTTTACGGGCGTTGGACAGTCGCTCCCGGATTCCGGTAATCAGGCTGTCAGTAATGCTCTGTTCTTGCAGACGGTCCAGTCTCTGCCGCAGCAGCTGGGCATACTCCTCGGTAAGGTTGAGCCCGGCCCTCTCAAGTCGCAGCTCGAAACTCTCGTACTCATCGTTCAGTCGTGCCAGCACCGATTCGCCATAGGCCAGGCGTTCCTTACTCGAGGCGAGTGCCGCAAGCCGCTCGTCCAGGGATTCTCGCAAGCTCTGCAGTTGCTGGCGAATACCTGCGGATGATGCCGAGGGCAGATCCACAGTCAGGGGCTCGGAGGCGTCCTCCTCTATCTCGGGCTGGACGGCGGGCTTCGAGGTTTCCGCAGGTTGCTGTTGCTCTTCTGATACCGCCTTTTCCGGTACTTCCTCTTCGCCGTGAGCATGAGAGGGAATCACAATGGAAAACAGCAGGACGGTAGCGAGGAACCAGAGAATACGGGTAAAAAGGGGATGGTTCCGGGTTCGGTTGGGCATGACTACAGCGTCCTGTGCTTGGGTGCCGCCCTAGTGTAACCATAATCAATGCAGGATGTGAGCCGGGGGATGGTACTTGTCGTGAGGTGGATGAAACCGTTATAAATAGCAGCCTATGCGCCTTACTCGAATTCTCAGCAACCATTCCCGATTCAGCCGCCGGACCGCCAGCCAGGTTATCGCCGATGGGCGGGTAGCTGTGGATGGCGAGGTGTGCCGTGATCCCGGGCTCGATGTCAGCCGATTCAGGTCGGTCACTGTAGACGAAGCGATAGTACAAAAAGCGGACAGGGCACACTACCTGATGCTGAACAAGCCGGCAGGCTACCTGAGTGCGACGAAAGACCTTAACCATCAGACGGTGCTGGACCTGATCGAGCCGGAATTGAGGACCTGTTTGCATATCGGCGGGCGGCTGGACCGGGCCAGTTCCGGTTTGCTGATCCTGACCAACGACGGTATATGGTCGCGACGGCTGACTGAGCCCCGAGTCAAAATCCCGAAAGTATACCGTGTGACCACGGCCATGCCGATCACGGCAGAGAGTGCCGCCAGCTTTGCTGAGGGTATCTGGTTTGCCTATGAGGGCCTCACCACCTCACCGGCCAGTCTGTCACAGCTTTCCAGCCATGAAGCGCTGGTGACGATCTACGAGGGCCGGTACCATCAGGTTAAGCGTATGTTTCATGCGGTTGGCAATCGGGTGCTGACGTTGCACCGGCAAAGTATGGGCAATATCCGGCTGGACGAGACGCTGGCACCCGGACAATATCGGGCGCTGTCGGCGGAGGAAGTCCTCTCCATTCAGTAAGGTGTATTAAAATCCACTGTGTCCGACCCGGCCGGCCAAAGGTGTGGCAATGACAAACCTCTATCAGATAATGGCGAATTTGGTGCTCTTGCTGCACCTCACGATTGTGCTGTTTGTGTTGTTCGGGCTGGTGTTGGTGTTTGTGGGCAACGCTTGCGGTTGGCGCTGGGTTAACAATCCGTGGTTCCGGTTGTCACATTTGCTGGCGATCGGTGTGGTGGTGGCAGAAGTCTGGCTGGAGATCGTGTGCCCGCTTACCACGCTGGAGATGTGGTTACGCTCCCAGTCCGGGGGTGTTGGCTATTCCGGAGGCTTCATCGAACACTGGTTGAATCGCTTATTATATTATGAGGCGCCTGCCTGGGTGTTTACCGTGACTTATACGGTGTTTGGTTTGATTGTGCTTGCGACCTGGTGGATTTTTCCACCGAGCCGGGGTCGTCGATGATGTCGGTATAATGGCCCTCGCCGTATCGGTCCACGGGCCTTGTCAGATCTTGCCAGCGTAATGATTAAAGCCTGTCTATCAGTTCATGGGACGACTAGACTCAAGCTTTCAGGGTTGCAACGCAAGGTCGTTTTTCATGAGTTTATTGATGCCAGGGCGGTCCGGAATATTGTCCAGAACTCCCATAGGTACCCGGAGCCGCGCTCTATCAATGGTGCTGGTTGTGGCGGCGCTGGGGTTTGGCGGGTGTGCCAGTAATCAGGCGCTTATGGACCAGGGCCGCTATGGCTATGCTACCGGGATTCCTGTCCAGTGGCCCGAGGAAGCTGATTCGGCCCTGGCCAATGAGCTTGAGCAGGTGTTCCAGCGCTACGAAGGATCACCCTACCGTTATGGCGGCATGACATCCGATGGCTTCGATTGCTCCGGTTTTATCCTGACTGCATACCGTGAAGCGCTGGGCCAGCAATTGCCCCGCACCACCAGCCAGATGCTGACTGCTGGCCGGGAGGTCAGGCGTGATCAGGTTGAACCGGGTGACGTGGTGTTTTTCCGGATTGGTGGTAAAGAACAGCATGCCGGCATTTACATGGGCGGCAGCCGTTTTATCCATGCCTCTTCCTCGGCCGGGGTGACAGAATCCTCCCTGAACAACCGGTACTGGCAAAATCGCTACACCCGGGCCCGTCGATTCCGCTAGTGGGAGGTCGGTTACAGCGCCTCCCCCTTAGGTGATTGGTCATCTTACAATCATCGAAAACCGATCAGATTTTGAAGAAGCTGACTTTTCTGGTCAGTTGATTTGACAGTTCGGCCAGCTCGCGGCTGGAGGCGGATACCTGATCGGACCCAGCTGAAGTTTCGACAGTGGCATCGTGGATCCGGGTGATATTCCTGTTCACTTCCTCGGCGACCGAGCTTTGCTGTTCGGCGGCGCTGGCGATCTGGGCGTTCATGTCGTTGATGGAGCCGACTTCCCGGCCAATGCTGGCGAGCGCTGTGGTGGCATGCCTGGTCTGTTGCACCGTCTTTCGTGCAAGATCACGGCTGCTCTCCATCACAGCAACGGCCTGACCGGCGCCGACCTGCAATTTACCAATCATTCCCTGGATTTCTCGGGTTGAATCCTGAGTGCGGGTGGCCAGCGAGCGAACCTCGTCTGCTACTACAGCAAATCCTCGGCCATGGGTACCGGCCCTTGCTGCTTCAATAGCCGCATTGAGTGCCAGTAAATTGGTTTGTTCCGCAATAGCGTTGATCACTTCGACGATTCGCTCGATATTGGCGCTGTCCCTTGATACCCCTTCAACAGTTTCGGCAGCATCTTCCAGCGTTTCCGCGAGACTGTTGATAGCACTGGCAGTGTCCTGCACCACTTGGCTACCTATCTTGACTTCCTGGTCTGCAGTCTGGGTGGCGGAGGCCGCCTTGGCGGCGTAATCCGCCACTTCGGCAACCGACACTGCCATTTCATTGATGGCCGCAGCCATCTGTTCGGCTTCTTTGGCCTGTAACCGGATCTGGTCGCTATTATTCTCCGACGTTGTATTCAGTTCAGCCGAGGAATTGTTCAGGGCATCGGCGCCAGAACGTACCTCCCCGATCGTATCAGCCAGTCGGGTCAGGGCGTTTCGAAGGGTGCCCATGACGCTGTCTGGATAGCTGGTTTCGATGTTCTGGGTCAACTCGCCTACCTGCAGCCGCTGGATGGCATCCGCCACATGCTGAGGTTCTGCTCCGAGGGTGGATTTAAGTTTCCCGATGATCAGCAGGGACACGACGATACTGGCGAGAATAGCCAGTGCGGTTGCCACCAGAATGGTCCATTGGAACCCGCTGGCAACTTCGCGAACGCTGGTGAGCTCGGCCCTGATCAGGGATTCCTCGTAATCAATCATGGCGTTGATGCGCTTGAGCCACTCGGTGTAGGAGGGTGATACTTCCTCCAGTAAGAACTCCCTTGCGGCTTCAATCTCTCCGTCCCGCCGCTGTTCAAACAGCTCTGCAGTCAGGGCCAGGGTAGTAGCTTCAATGGCTTCGATGCGCTGGAGCAGACTGAGTTCTTCCCGCGTATTCTGTTGCTGCCGGAAAAGCCGCGCCATGGACTGCGCGGAATCCTGGTAAAAGCCCTTGAGTCGGTCGACTTCCCTCAGGTGCATGTTCAAAGCCTGGTCGTTTCGCACCAGGACAGCGTCACGAATGGCAATTGCACGGTCATGAACACTGCCGCGGAAGTTGATGGCCTGGCGTTGCTTCTCAGCGGCACCCTCACTGACACCCGTCAAGGTTGTGTCGATATAGGCCACCCGGTTGATGCCGATGAGAGCTATCGCAATCATCAGAATGAGAACAAGACCAAAGCTCAGGCCCAGTCGTTGGGCAATCGTCAGTTGTTGGGGCATTAGAAATAAACCTCGGCAAAAGGAAATTATTCGAATATTTCGGGGAGCTTCCAGGCACCGCTTGAATAAAATTGTGTGCTGGGCCCGAAGTTCAGGCGGAGGCTCATAGGCAAGTGGTTACTGATTGAACCGGGGATTGGATTACTCGAGGCTACCGAAAAGGATAGATTTGATCGTTTTTAACAATACATCACCGAATTCATCAGGATAGCTTCATTCAGTGAGCCGGTTTGTCGATAGTGCGCTGATCCAGGAGGTGGTCTTTCGCTCGGGACAGAATGGTGTTGGCATCAAGGGACGCTATTGGCACAGCGGTATCTCGTGGGATATCACCGCTCAATTGCAGGGCCAGGTAACGTATTGCGCATACACGCAGGAATGAGGTGAAGTTCCCCAGGTCATGGCCTGCATCGATGGACTCGTGATACAGGCGGGTGATCATCTGCGGCAGGTTCATGCCGTCCCGGGCCGCCACTTCAGTCAATACCTGCCAGAAGACGTTTTCCATCCGTACACTCGTAACCATGCCATCGATTCGTAGCGAGTGCGTGCGACTGACCCAGAGTTCAGGGTCGGCTTGAATAAAGAGCTTGCACATAACGGTGCCCTCGCAGGCAGGGGCCGAAAAGTTACGGCCCCGTTGGATTACGGATCACGCCATTATTGATCCAACAGCTCGAAAAACTGTGCCAGCCAGGCCGGGTGCGCGGGCCATGCCGGTGCTGTCACCAGATTACCATCGGTTACTGCCGAGTCAACGTCGATGGCGGCGAAGCTCCCGCCGGCCAGCTCAACTTCTGGCTGGCAGGCCGGATAGGCGGAACACGTGCGTCCTTCCAGAACGCCTGCAGCAGCCAGTAGTTGCGCGCCGTGGCAAATCGCTGCGACCGGCTTGTCGGTCTCAAAGAAGTGCCGCACCATGGTTTTGACGTCGTTGTTCAGGCGCAGGTATTCCGGCGCCCGGCCGCCAGGCACTACCAGGGCATCGTAGTCGGCCGGGTTGATGTCGGCGAAGGTGGCATTCAGTGCAAAGCGGTGGCCGGGTTTCTCGGTGTAGGTCTGGTCGCCCTCAAAGTCGTGGATTGCTGTTGCAACGGTGTCGCCGGCGCTTTTGTCAGGACAGACCGCATGCACGGTATGGCCTACCGCCATTAGGGCCTGAAAGGGCACCATGGTTTCGTAGTCTTCGGTAAAGTCGCCGGTAATCATCAGTATTTTCTTGCCACTCATATCGGTCTCCTTGTACTTGTCAGTGGGGCACGCCGGCGTTGCCGGTTGGTTTCAAGTTAGCAAGAAGACTGTGAAAGCGGGTATTAAGGGAATACTACCGTGGTGTTAAGGCTGTTCTGGCAGGGGCTCTGCCAACAGGGATACAGTCTCCATCAGCCTGTACACCCAGGCTTCACTGCCATCGTGAAGTTTTAACCGGATGCGTTCGTATCGCACGCCCAGACGTTCATATCGGTCCAGACGCTGGAGTTCATCCGCACTGACTTCTATCACCTCACCTTCAGCCATATTGCCCGGGGCGGGTTTTACATCGAGGTCCTGCTTTCGATGGCCGGGCAATAATGCGGGTTCTGATTCACCCGCCCGTCCGGTAACCAGCCATCGGACCCAGGGCTTCCGGAGCGTGCCATAAACAAAAACCCGGTGAGTGCTCGAGGACCCTATTTTCGCGAGATCATCCGGTGCCTGGTAACCAAAGGGGCTGACGAAGGTGAACCAGAGATATCCCGTCAAGACCATAAAGGCGGTGATCAGCACGGCAAGTAGTTGCATTAACCACCGACGTTTTACTGATTTTGTTTTCGCATTCTGCTGCATTAACTCCCACCTTTGTCCTGAATACCAAAAGTTTACGTGCGCCGAAGGTGAACGACCACCGGTGGCCAGATTCACTATGCCACTACATTTGGAGATCTGGCAGCAAAAACACAACCGGTGCCCTAGGGACGTCCCCCAATGACCGTCAGGATTACTGTGTGCCCGGTAGGGCGCGGATGAGATAAACCGGGCTTAAAAGCTGGTATCCTTGTGCCGCCTGACCAGTTTAAGCCATTAAAGGTTTGTTTATGGAAGATCTGAAACGCTCGCGGGTAACGATCATCGTTGTTAGCGCCATCGTCCTGTTTTTTCTGATTAACTTCTTTGTTCGTTACCTTCTGGGTTTTGGAGGAGTCGCCGTTTCCCTGATTGTTGCGGTGGTCATTGCAGCCTATATCAGTTGGTCAGTCGCGCGAGCTCTCGGACGGGTTCCAACCAGCGAAGAGCGCTCCCGTGCCCTGTGGTTTTACATCGGATTTCTCGGGGCGCTCTTTCTGGCGTGGGGGCTTTATGTCTCATTACTGGCCGGGTTTGACGGCGCAGCTGTTGCCATTCTGCTGCTGCACTTCCTGCCTTACCCGGCTCTCGCCCAGCTTTTTCTGACGGATCGTTTCGTCCGGAAATTTCTCAAGAATAAAGAAACACCCGAACGCTAGGATACGGCCCAATCTCAGCCGGTCCGGCCAAACATGCGCTCGAAAAAGCCGGAGGAGCGGACATCGGGAATGGGCAAGTTGGCCTCTTCTTCCATCGCCCGCCGCCAGAACACCTCAGGGTCATCCAGATGGGCCGCTTTCACCTTGTCGGCTTCTTTAAAAGAATTATGGTCACCGGCCAGGCCGAGCTCAATGAGCTCGAGGCTCCACAGATAAACGGCTGAACGGATAATACGCAGCATCTTGGAGTAAGAAACCCGGCTGATGGTGATCGCCAGATCCCCGGTCTGGTTGATCTGAGACCGAAGCAAGGCCAGTCGTTCCCGGGACAGGGTAATCTGATTACCGGTGCCCTTCTTGCAGTTCATGCATACGCGCTCGGCAACTTTCACGCCCTCGCTGATGTCAACGCGGCCGAAGTCAAGATTCTGTTGTTCGTCGACTGGTGCAGGTATCCAGCCGTATTGAGGAAATTTGGCCATGATGTGGCCCGGGAACTCGCGACGGTAGGGCGGCAGTGACTCGTCTTCCGGGTAGCCCTCAAACTCAACTCGAAGCCAGGCAGCCATTTTGCGATGGCGGAGCATCATCGCCAGGGTAATCGCAGCCGGCAAGATTTCAAGAAGAGGGTCACCCTCTTCTTTTATACGTTCCTCAAGATGGTTAATCGACGCTGACATCACGCACTCCTCGCATGATCGGCATGGCTGTCCGGACAATCCACGCAGCCAATAGTGTTATTGTTCGAAAAGCCCCTTGTTGCGGTTAGCCAGAGACCTACCTCCGAAAGTAGGCCGGCTTACACTTTCGTTCAATTGTAAAACGGTTGCGCTTCGTAACAGGTAGTAAAGTGAGGTAAGTGTCTGTTGGGTAATCCGTGGAAACACCGTTCTTGCCGGGACCTTTTGACAGATGATTTTTTTGGCCTGACAATTAATCAATAAAACAGGATTCTCTGGTAAAGCCATCCTGGGAATCAGGGTTTTAAATCGGTTGGTGTGCGGTATCCCGCCGCTTTGAAGTCTGTTGTTACAGAGCGTCGTTGAAGTATTAGCCAGTCTTCCGGATTCCCCAGAAACCTGCGGATACGGAGTAATTGTGATGTCTGAAACACTGGGTACGCCAACCAACCTCCTGATTGATATATTTTTTTTCGGACTGATCCTACTGTTTGTTGTGGCGGAGCGATTTGCACAATGGCCAGAGGCAGACAAAGGCCAATTCTCCGGTTCTCCGCGGGAATACATCGACAGCGCCCGCTATTCGCTTTTCCTTGCTCTGTACCTGCTGACCTTCCTGCTGTTCATTACCGTGCTGCGTAATTTGGGCTCCAACGTGGTGTTCCAGCTGATGGATCTGGCGGGGGCGGAGCCCGTTGGGCTGGTTCAGGGCGTGATGGGGGAGCAGAGTTACACTTTTACAGCGCTTGCCCTGATTGCCCTGATGAATGTGCCCCGAGTCAATCACTACGACGAGATATGGCGCAGCAAGCTTCAAACCTGGGCCAGAATTCCCAAGGCGGTCGAAGATGTCATGCATCAGCTTCGCGCCCGTGAGGAATCGTTTCAGCCCGAGCCTCTGTATCTCGACCGACTGTTCCAGAAAATGCGAGGTCTTCCGGATGCAGAGTATTGGCAGCAGGTGGCCGATAACCTGGCAGAAGAACGCAAACGGGACTCGCTGACCTGGCGATTCGTCAAAGCTTCCTACCTGCTGCTGGTCATTAAAGGTATCGGTGTCAGTTATTTCAGTCGAGAGGACTCTCTGGATGCCGAAAGCCGTCTGGACAATATTGCCCACGTATTACCCCGGCTGGAGGAAAATTCAGATCTTTACGCCAAGACACTGGCCGAACTGGATGCATTGGAGGCCAGGCTTTATGAGGCTCTGTGTAAATTCGTGGTTCGCAAGTACAGCAAACGCTCGGACCAGTACACGGTGCTCAAAAACTATGGCTTGTTCCTTGATGCGACAGACAGCCGTGATATTCAGCTCCTGGAACCCGCGGTTATCTGCGTAGCCGGTATTGCGGTAGTGTGCGCGGTCACTGTATTCCTGTATCTGGGTTACAGGTCTACCTATGGCGGTAGTGAAGGGGGCATTCCGTTGGATACCTGGCTGCGCTGGAGTGTCGGAAGTCTGCTCTCCTATCTTGCCGCTATTCTGACCGGGCTGGTGTTTGACCGCGTCTCCCAGGCCCAGGAATCCACGCCCGGCCTTTGGGTTTATGTGGTGGCCATGTTGACGGCAACAATAGCCTCCTATTTATATTTCAATATTATCGCTACCGACCCCGGTGACCGAATTGGCCGACACGTCGCGTTCTGGGCCCTGGCCATGTCCTTCGGGTCAATGTCAGTGGTGGTGATCAACAGCCTGAGTACTGATACCTTTGGCGACAAACGGGAAATTCTCCAGCACGCCGTCAAGATGGGTCTGATATTGGGTCTGTTGAGTGGTGCGCTTCAAGTGGTGGCTATCTATGGTTTTTCGATGGCCCGGGGTGGTGCCCAGTGGCAACAGCTGGCGGCTGGTTTCGGATATGGCTTTATCCGAGGTGGCGCTATTGCTATCTGGGTTGCTTATATCATTCAGGAAAACGTACGCCGCCAGTTGGTGGCTGCATTACGCCGTTCGCCCAGACGTCGTCATCTGGCTCAACTTCCTGCCAGTGACGGCGAGAGGGAACTCTCGTTGATCATTACCAACATATCCCGCACCGGCCTGAGGGTTCGGGCACGGGGCATGAGTGGAGAGGTCAAGCAACTGCAGCTCCGGTTCCCCTTCGCCAACATCAAGGCCGATGTGGTTTGGCGGCAAGGGCATACCGCCGGGCTGGTATTCGACCGCAGTGACCCCAACCTGCCACAACTCAAAGGCTTTATCCGCAGCCGTTACGGCGAGTTTTACGCTTGAGCGGCAAGGCAGGACACGAGGACCAGGGCGTCACATGCCCGCATTGGTGCTTTCAAAGATCTTGTCCGCAGAAGCTGCAACAAAGCCGGAGTATAACTGGCCGTCGGGTTTCGGGTAACGTCGTGCAAACTCATAAAAACAGCTGGGAATGGTTCGGGTCTGATCGCTGAACCGGACTTCGATTCGGTCAGCCATGGTAGATGACTGCTCCAGTAATTCCTCGGGCGACCCCTTCACTTCGCCACCGGAACTGTTTATCACGTAACCTTCATTTTTAAGCGCCTTGTTGACGTCTTCGACCGAGTGGAAGCGGGCCAGGTGATTGACGCTGACAGTGAAGTGGTTGGCGCGGTAGCCCCAGGCTGCCAGCCAGGCAGCGTATTCGCTCTCGTTCAGTAATTGCTGATAGGTCTCATAGTCCACCTGCCAATGGGTGCCCGAATAGAGGAAGTTGTCTGCGGAGACCGAAGCCGGGTCTACCTGATCGACGAGCTTACGAACAACGGCTTGTAATTCGGGCGAGAATTGCTCGACCAGGAGCTCTGAAATAAACACTTTCGGGGCGGTCGGGTCCTCGTGCTCAAAATGCTTGGCGTAGAGCTTTTTCCCCTCAAAATGATAGTCACCGCCTTCGGTGTAGCCCAAGACCAGAAAATGCTCTGCGAGTTTGCTCAGATTGACCTTTTCAAGATTGAAAGTGCGGAGCGCTATGTGGTCGTTGACAATTTCGTCACCCTGGGTGTCTCCGAGCAAGCGATGGATCTCTTCAGCGGATGGGGTGACCTGGCGATAGCTTTCCCACAGGTGGCGAAACAGGGTGGTTCTGTCCGAGTGCATACCATCACTCCTTAATCGGCGTGTTAATTGGCGTATATTGTTGCGTTCACTTGAGTCCCCGATGCGTCGACAGCTTCCGGCAGGATGCGGGCCCCGGTTGCGGTCAGCTTAAGACACCGTGCCGATCCGCCGTGCTGCAAACCGAGGGACTCGACCAGCGTGGCCGGTAGTTGTAGCAGATTATGCTGGGGCAGGTAAGTGCCCTGATCCGTCACAGTTGCCCGGAAATCGCCAGTTCGGGTGTTTGCAATGGCGAGCAACTCAGACCGGTTTTGATTTCGGTGTCGGCTGAGCAGGGGCGTGCTGGCGCTAACCGCCTGGACCTGACATTGAACCGAGGTTGCAATGCTGCTGATTTGGCTGAACTCCGCCTCGACCGTTGGTCCGGCATCAAACAGGTCGATATAACCTTTGTGGCGAAAACCTTCGCACTCGAGCATATGAAGTGCTGGCCGGGTTTGCTCATGAACCTGACCGATAACCTCTTGGGCGTCTTTGCTGAGCAATTGGGTGTAAAGCGGGTATTTGGGGATCAGTTCGGCGATAAAACCATTGTTGCCGGTCCCCACCAGTTCGGTAACCGCGGCAAAGTCCAGATCTACAAAATGTTCGTTGAACCAGTTCCAGAAGGGCGAGTGGCCTTCTTCGGTTGAAACCCCTCGCATTTCCGCAATGACCGTATGGGCAAATCGCTGAGGATGCTGCGCCATGAACAGAAAGCGGACCTTTGACAGCAGCTTGCCGGCATGAGCGCGGCGGAATTGCGGGCGCAGGAAAAGCGTGCAGACCTCAGTGCAGCCGGTGTAGTGGTTGCACATGTTCAGCACATCAAAGCGCTTGAAGATGCCAAGTGCACGGGAATGATTCACCAGTTGGCTCTTGTGATAGTGGTAGAGCGGGCTGTCCAGACCAGCAGCGGCGGTAATACCGGAAATCCCCATAATGTCGCCGGTCCGTTCATCTTCCAGCACAAACAGATAGCTTTGTTTGCCGGGCTTTTGGATGTCGGTGCCAAAGCTGTCGATCGACCGCTGAATTTTCTGGGCCAGATAGTCTATATCCGCCATCAGGGAAGTAAACCCGGGACCTGATTCGATCGCAATTTGATGTAACGCTGGCAGATCCTGATGGGAGATAGGTCGAATAATCATGGCTGGCCTCCTGTATGGCGCCAGTATGAACGGTCTCAATGTCGTTTTGCAGTTCCAGGTTAGTCGAAATAGTGAGACCATTGATCAAAATAACGGAAGTATTGATCATTATGATAAATCAACAAGATCAAAAGCTGCTTATGCTGCTGCGGCAGGACGCCCGGATGAGCATTTCGAATCTTGCCCGGGCAATGGGAATGTCGCGTTCAACGGTGCAGAACCGTATCGCAAGATTGGAGGCCGGCGGTGTTATCCGGGGTTATTCGCTGGAAGTGGGCGGTGAATATTCTGCCAATCAGGTTGAGGCTCATGTCTCCATCAAGGTTCATCAGAAGCTCACTGCTCGCACCAATTCGTCACTGGAGCAGATTGGTGAGGTAGCGCAACTGTATTCGGTCAGCGGTGAGTATGACCTTATAGCCATAGTGCAGGCGCAGTCCCTTGAGGCGCTGAGCGCTGTGCTCGACCAGATAGGTAACCTGGAAGGGGTGGAGCGGACGAATTCGGCCGTGGTGTTGGAAGTCCGGTTTCGACGATAATTCACAAATCGCTTACAAATCAATAACAAAATTCCGTGAATCTGTTCTCATTACTTGCGTATCTATTCGTGAATTTTAGTGTTTATCCGCCAGTTTGATCTGACGGGGAAAACGTCGCAGGTACTGGAAAAGAGATCGAGTAATGATGACCGAATACGATGTAGCCCTGATTGTTGCTTCCTATGTGGTAGCAGTTTTAGCGTCTTATAACGCCTTGTATTTTGGTGCCCGCCTGGCGGATGACGTCGGCGGGCACCGGGTACGCTGGCTCGTCGTCGGCGCCCTTGCCATGGGGACAGGTGTCTGGACCATGCATTTTGTCGGTATGAGCGCGATGACCATGACTGCCGAGATGAGTTTTGATGCTTTGTGGACACTGGTGTCCTGGCTTGCGGCTGTAGTGGCATCTGGCATTGCGCTCAACATGATCGGGCGAAAACAGCTGAGTGCAGGTAAATTGATCGGTGCGAGCGTATTGATGGGTGGTGGTATTGTTGCGATGCATTATATTGGCATGTATGCCATGAAAATGTCTGCGCCCCCGGTCATCAATGGGTTATTCCTGGCTATCTCGGTAGTGATCGCCCTGACCGCCTCTGGCCTGGCTCTGGCTATTTGCCGGCAGGTCCGACAGGTCACCGGGATCAAGGCAATTATCATGCAGCTTTCAGCTGCCCTGATCATGGCCCTGGCAATCTGTGGCATGCATTATACCGGTATGTTCGCGTTAATGTATCCGGAGGGTGCTGTGCCGGGCGCCGGCAACACCCTGAGCGGAGACTGGATGGGTATTCCACTGGCCCTGCTTTGCAGCGCTTTGCTGCTGGTGGCTATTGCTGTTACTGCACTCGATCTGAAAGCTGTGAAAGCCGGGCGTGAAGAGGCTGAATTGCTTGAGCAGCGAGCCCGGCAAGTGGCCTTCTTCGATGGCGTCACAGCGCTTCCAAACCGCTCGGGTCTCGAGCGTGAACTGCTCAAGGTGCTGGCCCGTCCCAATGCCGCCCGGCACCCCTTCGCTTTAATGTATCTGAATATAGGAAATTTTCGTGAATTATCGAACACCCTGGACGCCGATGCGCTGGATGATTTTGTTCTTGAGGTTGGCAACGAACTGAAGGCGAGGCTTGATGCTGGCACTTTTATGGCGCGTTACTCCAACAGCGCGTTTACCGTTATTGTGCGCGATCATGAAAATGAACAACACGGCTTTATGTACAAACGCCTGCGCAGCCTGCCTGCAGTTATTGGCAGTGGTAGGAATCCGATTCAGTGGCGTGTTGGCCAGTCGGTGTTCCCGGCCATGGGGACGTCCAGCCGTAAATTGATTCGGGCGGCGATGGTCACCCGGGAAACGTCACAGCTTGGGCGGTTTGATGAATTGGAAGTTGATTCAAATCTGGTCATGCCGGGACAGACGGCAGAAAGCTAGCGATTGGTCGAAGTCGCCTGCAAAAAAAAAGCCACCGGAGGGCCGGACTTTGGCTTCAAGCCTTGGAAAAAAGCCCGGCAAAGCGCCATACTGTTGGTCTTATCACAACGACACGACCAATGGAGACGAACGAATGAGCAGCAACAAAGAGTTGCAGGCACTGAAGGAAAAATACGTCGCCGCTGGTGCAGCAAGCCCCAACGAGCAGTTTGCTGATCACGCGAAGAACGCTGAGTTATGGGATGCCGACGGCAAACGGATGATTGATTTTGCCGGCGGCATCGGGGTGTTGAATCTGGGCCATCGCCACCCGAAGGTGGTTGAAGCGGTGAAAGCCCAGCTCGATAAAGTCATGCACACCTGCCAGACCGTTATGCCCTACGAGGGTTATGTGAAAGTGGCGGAGAAACTGAGCCAGATCGTACCGGTTCGTGGCCACGGCAAAGTCATGCTGGCGAACTCCGGTGCCGAGGCACTGGAAAATGCCCTGAAGATTGCCCGCGCCGCAACCGGCCGGACCAATGTAATCTGCTTCGACGGTGGGTATCACGGCCGTACGTTCATGACCATGGCGATGAACGGCAAGGTCAACCCCTATCAGACGGATTTTGGTCCGATGCCGGGCACTGTCTTCCGAGCGCCTTACCCTGTGCCTTACCACGGTGTCAGCGAAGACGAAGCGTTGCGGGGCTTGAAAATGGTCATGAAAACCGATGCCAACCCGATAGACACTGCGGCGATCGTGATTGAGCCTATTCTGGGTGAGGGCGGGTTCTATGCCGCACCTCATAGCTTCCTGAAGGCGATTCGCGAGATCTGTGACGAGCACGGCATCCTGATGATTGCGGATGAAGTCCAGAGTGGTTTTGGCCGGACCGGAAAGATGTTTGCCATTGAGCACAGCGGTGTTGAACCGGACATCATGACCATGGCCAAAAGCATGGCTGACGGTATGCCGATATCGGCGATTGTCGGCACTGACAAGGTTATGGACAGCTCCGGCCCCAATTCCCTGGGTGGCACCTACACCGGCAGCCCCACGGCCTGCGCTGCAGCGCTGGCGGCGATGAAAGTCTTTGAAGAGGATGACATTCTCGGTATGAGCCAGCGACTGGGTGAAAAACTCAAAAGCCGGTTTGCCGATTGGCAGGATCGATTCAGTCATGTGGACAATGCCCGTAACGTCGGTTCCATGGCAGCGTTTGAGCTGGTGACTGACAAGGCCAGCTGCGAACCCCGCGCCGACCTGGCTGCAGCGGTAACCAAGAAGGCCAAAGAGAAAGGCCTGATCCTGTTGAGCTGTGGCATGTACGGTAATACCATCCGGTTTCTGATGCCCCTCACCATCGAGGACGATGTGCTGGAAGAAGGCCTGAAAATCGTTGAAGAGGCGCTTAGCGAAGTGTCCTGATTTCGAAGGTTCATACTGTGCTGGCCCGGCGGTTCCACTTTTGGCCAGCGCAGCATGCCTCAGGTCGCTATATGTCGTGCCCGGGCTTCCGCCAGCAGGCCGTGGACATCCTCCTCCAGATAACTCGGATCAAAGCCCGCCACCGCTTTGAGCCCCTCCAGATCAAGCAGCTCGATGCCACCGTGCCGGGGATTGACCAGACCCTCCTCCTTGAGTTCCTGAAATGTACGGTTGACATGCACAGCACTCAGCCCCAATGCGTCTGCCAACAGGCCCTGACTCAGCGGTATCCGGTAATGGTTACCGATATCCACATTTGTTTTTTCCAGTCGTCGTGATATTTCCACCAGAAAGTGGGCCAGCTTTGCCTTGGCAGAGCGCCGACCGAGATTGACCAGCCGTTCCAGCAATATTGACTGGTCCCGCGAGGCAATCATGAAGAATATGTGGCACAGCAGTAGCGACTGGGAAAAAACGTCGAGCATTCTTTTTTTCGGAAACGGGCAAATTTCGGCATCGGTCAGTGCGGTCAATCCGGAGATACGTTTTCTGAAGGCGAACTCCCGAAGCCCGACAATGTCCCCCGGTACAAAAATATCGAGCACCTGCCGAGTACCGTCCTCCATATTTCGATAAGCGTACATCCATCCTTTTCTGACGGTATAGAAATGGTCTGTCGAGGCGCCTTCCTGCCAAACGGATTCATTTTTGACTACGCATCTTGGGGCCTTTTCAAGGGAATCCAGTAATTTCTTGTCCTGGTCGGTGAGCGGTGAATAGAACTCAAAATGCCTGATGATGCAGCTGGCACCCATAAATTTTCCCTCCGAGCCCCCGATTCCGTTTGTTTCTTAACTTATGTCATGCCGCCGAATTTATCACGATGCTAAGTTTAACTTTACAAGAAGTTTACGAAACGAAGTGGAGTGTTGACGCAATGTTACAAAAAGTCAGGCTGGTATTCTCCAGAGGTAAGCGCCATTTGCAATGGAGAGCCGCTGATCAATGCTTCGCCAACACTGAGCGCTTGCACTACCGGGGGTAACAATAATGCATTCGCTGCAGTTATTTAAAAAGTCCAGATCCCATCGGCAAGGATTCAACTTCATCTCCTCGATAGACCAATCAACCGGTAAAAAATGGTTGGATAAGTATTATAACTTTATGTTTTATTTGCTAATAATTGGAGTTCCCGTTGTCTCGGCGTTGTTCTGGACGAGTTTTGAAAACTTGGGTCTGGCGCGAGCAGAGCCCTGGTTATCATTTTACGTGCCGGCCAGTATTTTTATCGCGGTCATGGCAATGTTGCTGGCCTTTGCCGGCTGGATCTATCACCGGCAGCGAGTGACGAGAGCCCTGACGCCGGAGAATTGCACCATGCCCACGCCTCCAAGAGTGAACCCTCCGGACACGGAGCTGGGTCGGCGCAAGGAAACATCGGTCTTTATGGCGCCCAGTCCTCAGAGTGAAACGCCGTTTTCTGCGGTGCAAGAGCCCAAGATGCAGCTGAAAGTTCTGGTGGTGGATGACGACGCCTGTAACCGGATGATACTCAGGAAACAGCTGATGCAACTTGGGGTGGAGTCCCAAAGTGCCCAGGACGGTATGGCCGCCGTTGAGGCCGCGCTGAATGAGCATTGGGATCTGATTCTGATGGACGGTCAGATGCCCAATATGGATGGGATTGAGGCAACGCGGGAAATAAGAGCTCACTCCCGGATAAATGCGGATACCGCGATTATCGCAGTGACCAGTAATACCTGCCACGGGTACCGGGAACGTTGCCTTGCCTCCGGAATGAACGGCTTCTGCAATAAGCCGTTGAACGCAGTCGCCTTGCAGGAACTGATCAAGAGCTACGTAAAACCGGGAAAGCAACTGTCCTAGGTTTTACCGGATGTGGATGGCGTCAGGCATGAAAAAGGGAAGAGCCCCGGTAGACTCCTCCCTTCAATGGATCCTGACTAGAAAATGGGTTTGCGGCTTATAAAGTCTGCAACCCATTTTTCATTTCAGCTCTGCGGTGCTGCCGGGCCCTGCCAGGCCAGCTTGTTACGAACCTGCCGATATACCGACTTCAGGCTTCTATTTGCGAAACCCGCCGCCTGACGAGCCGCTGCCCTGGTATGCTGTGCCCGGACATCCACGCTATTGTGCAGGACGCTGGAGGGTACAGGTTGAGGGGTGCTTTGGCTCTGGTAGTTCATGGTGGTTTACCTCCTTTCTCGCTGCGTTGAAGTCGTCATCGACTTGTTATGGGTACTTTAAAGGTTTATTTTTGCAGTCTAAATACGTTAAAACTCATACCTAACTTGCAAAAATGCAGCGACAAATGGATTGGGACTATCTTCGGTATATACATGCGTTAGCGACGGGCGGCACACTGGCCCGGGCGGGAGACATTCTCGGTGTCCATCAGACCACCGTTTTGCGCCGTCTCGACCAGATGGAAGAGCAGCTTGGGGTGCAGTTATTCGAGCGCACACGGGATGGTGTTCAACTGACTCCGGCGGGAGAAACCGCGTTCAATGAGGCTGAGCGCCTGAGCCAGGACATGGACAGTCTGGAACGAAAGCTGATGGGGCAGGACGCCAGGCCGGTCGGGAAAGTTCGGCTGGCCACCACGGACACTCTGCTGAGCTGCCTGATAAATCCGATCCTCAGCGAATTTGTAGCGCTTCATCCGGGCATTCAGCTTGAAGTAACAACCGGCAATGAAGTGCTCAGTCTCAGTCGCAGGGACACGGATATTGCCTTGAGGCCAACGAATGAGCCACAGGAAACCCTGATTGGCCGGCGCATTGGCGTGATCGAATCTGCCATTTATGCCTCGGATGACTACATCGATAGCCACCCGCCATTTGATCCCGACCATCCCGAAGCGGAAGCCTGGGTGGTGCCCGATGAAAGTTTCAGTCATCTGGCAACCAACCGCTGGTATCGCAAACACCTGAAAGATACTCAGCCGGTTATTCGGTGCAACAGTTTGTACGGGATGTATTCAATGATCTGTTCCGGCAGCGGTGTGGGCGTGATTCCGTGCTATATGGGCGATAGCACCGCGGATTTGAGGCGATTATCAGCACCGTTGAAAGCTGAAGGTACCGATCTTTGGTTGCTGACCCACCAGGATTTACGTCAGATGGCGCGAGTGAGAATGGTGCTGGAATTTCTTTCCGAAAAACTGCACGAACGTCAGCCGTTAATTGAAGGCCGGTCTCGGGAGCAGTTGGAAAACTAGTCCTGCCAGCGTTCCATTAATTCGCTATAGGTACCGTTCTCGATAATTATTTCAATACCCTGCTGAAAGAGCACCGAGGCCTCTTTGCCTTCGGGGTGCGATTTTGAGAAGAAAGCAAACAACGGCACTTCAGCGATAAGACCCACTATTTCAACTCTTGTCTCCAGTAGGGGGTGGACGGATTCGCGAACAATCGTGTTTCCTATGTTTTCTGTGACCAGGGCATAGTCTGATCGACCCAACGCCAGCATCTTCAGACTGCTCGCATCCGATGGCGCGACAATTTTCAGGATCTTGTCATTGGTGTCGATTGCGTCAGTGTAGAAAAATCCCCGGGTGACCGAGACCCGTTCGCCGTGCATGTCTTTTGCGGTCAGGCCTTCCTTGTCCAGGCCCGTTCGCCCCCAGATTGCCAATTGCACGACGCTCAGTGGGGTTGAGTGCCAGTGGAAGGCAGACTCATTGGACTCATCAATAGCACCGGTAAAACCGCCAGCCACGTGACCGCGTTCAACCAGCAGAAGCACTCTTGGATAGGGGTCTGTCCGGAAGTTGACATCGACTCCGACTGCCTTGAACGCCGCCACGGCCAGTTCCGGCACGAATCCCACCAATTCACCGTCAATCTCCGCGGAAAACGGATAATAATTGTCTTCTGCTGCCAGGGTCAGGGTTTTTCCTGCGGCTGGGCCGATTGTAAAAAAGAATACAAGAATGCTGCGCAGGATCATGTCCGAGTCCGGGTTAGATTTTCGGCCGACGAGATGATTTATAAGTTCTTGCTGCCAGATTAAATCAGTCTGTCCCGATTCACAGTGATAACATTCCTGTTGAGTCTGGTATGTGCCAGTGTTCACGCGCTAATATCCTCATCCCGATGATTCCGCTTACGAGGTTCCATGGCCCGTTTTAATCAGATAGGTACCGCTAAAATTCCGGGTCAGGGCACCGAATTGCGCCTGCTCCAGCGCAATGACGAATTTTCCATCAAAATCGCTGGTGATACTGGCGAGCTGATGAATAGCCGCCTGCACGGCTCTGAAGATGCGTTGGCAACGCTTGCTTGTGAGCGCATTGCCGATTTTGCCCGGCCCCGGGTTCTGATCGGAGGGCTGGGCATGGGGTTTACCCTGGCCGCTGCCTTGCAGGCGTTGGGCGAGGGTGCCGAGGTAACGGTGGCGGAACTGGTGCCTGAGGTGGTGGAGTGGAACCGGGGTCCGCTCGGCTCGGCAGCAGGTAATCCCTTGTCAGACCCGCGGGCACGGGTTCACATTGGTGACGTCGGCGAGTTGTTGAAAGCCTCTGATGGGGCATGGGATGCTATTTTGCTGGATGTGGACAATGGACCCGAAGGCCTGACCCGCAAAGAGAATGACTGGATATACTCGGTCCCCGGGTTGACCGCCGCCCAGTCAGCGTTGAGCCCCGAGGGTGTTGTGGCTTATTGGTCTGCCGGGCAGGACCCTGCCTTTACCGAGCGCTTGCGCAAAATCGGATTCGCAGCCGAAGCAATCACCGTTCGGGCTCATCGCCCCGGCAAGGGCGCCCGGCATGTTATCTGGCTGGCCTGGTAGCCGGTGTTGTTGTCAGCGCAGGTACCGGCCGGTCCGGACCGGCGCTGAAAATGTTATGCTGGGCGCCCGTTAATTTCAGGAGCACCCAGTAAAACCATGAAATTCCTCATCCGCTATTTCTTCCGTACCCTTCGGCTGGTCCTTACCCCGTTTATGCTGCTCAGTGAAAAACTCAGTACTCCAAAAGCTGCCTCACGAAACGCCGCAGATCAGGCCAGGGTCGACCGTGCCTGTCAAAAGCTGGCGCTTTATCAGTTCAGTGCCTGTCCGTTTTGCATCAAGGTCCGCAAGGAAATCGCCCGTCTAGGCCTGAATATCGAAACCCGGGATGCCCAGCATGACGACCAGCACCGGGCTGCCCTTGAGGCTGGCGGAGGGCGTATCAAGGTACCTTGCCTGCTCATTAAAGATGACGCGGGCCAACCCGAGTGGCTCTACGAGTCCGATGCCATCAAAGCCTGGCTGCAAAACCGGTTTCCGGTTCAGGCCTGAACCCCTGCCAGGGGCCGGAACGCCGTCTGCGTTAAAACCGCAGCATTACAAAAAATTACCAGCTCTTGCCCGCAATGGTTAAATCAGCAAATATCGGTTTTGAAACATAACTTATCTGGATAACTAAGGAGGGTTTGACATGACAATTCTTGCTGAGCTGCAACAGACCATCGAAGATATGATCGACGATGATCGGGGAATACTGGCTGCTGATGAAAGCACAGGAACGATAGCAAAACGGTTGCAGGCGGTAGGGGTGGACTCTACGGAGGAAAACCGGCGGTGGTACCGGTCGATGCTGCTTTCCTCACCAGATGCAGGGCGATACCTGTGCGGCGTGATTTTCTACGAAGAGACCCTCGGCCAGAAAGATGATAACGGTACCCTGCTGCCCGAACTTGCTGCCCGTCAGGGAATTATTCCCGGCATCAAGGTCGACCTCGGTAAAGGCCCGCTGCCTGGGGCACCCGGGGACATGATTACCTATGGGCTTGACGGCCTGCCTGAACGGCTCGCCCGTTACAAGGCGCAAGGTGCGCGCTTTGCCAAGTGGCGAGAGGTTTACCCGATTTCCGATCATAACCCGACGTTGCTTGGCCTGACAGCGAATGCAGAAATGCTGGCCCGCTATGCTGCCGCTTGCCAGGCGGCGGGTATCGTGCCGATCGTCGAACCGGAAGTGCTGATTGATGGCGACCACACCATGGCTCGCGCCGCCGAGGTGAACGAGCAGGTCTGGCACGCGGTCTTCCACGCGTTGTTCCAGCACAAGGTGAGCCTGGAGCACATGATTCTCAAGCCCAGCATGATTACCCCTGGTAAAGACTCCGGTAAAGCCTCACCGGCTGAGGTCGCTGAAATGACGTTGCGAGTCCTTCGTCGCACCGTGCCGGTGGCTGTGCCCAGTATCAATTTCCTGTCCGGTGGCCAGACCCCGGAAGAGGCTACCGCCAACCTGAATGAAATCAATCGACAGCGTGGCAACGCCCCCTGGCGGCTGAGTATGTCTTATGGCAGGGCATTGCAGGAGCCCGCGATGAAAGCCTGGGCCGGCAAAGCTGAAAACCGGGAACAGGCCCAGGCAGCCTTCCTCAAACGGGCCAGATTGAACAGCCTGGCCCGCCGGGGGGAATACGACGTGAGCGAAGAATCTGCCAGCTGAGCAGGTTCAGGACGTTTGTAATCGGGGCGCACTGGCTGGCTCTTCACGGATCGGCCAGTGCAGGGCAACCGCAACCAGGCTGAGGGCAACGCCAATCCACCATAAACCGTCGTAGGAGCCGGTGGCAGTATAAATCCAGCCGCCCAGGTAAACGCCGCTGAAACTGCCCAGCTGGTGGCCGAGAAACACCACACCATACAGGGTTGCCATGTAACGGGTGCCAAACATTACTGCGACCAACCCGGTCGTCGGCGGCACGGTGGCAAGCCAGAGAAAACCCATCACGCAGCTGAACAGGATGATCGAGCCGATCGACATGGGAATCAGCAGCAGGCAGGTGATTGCCACGGCTCGCCCCGAGTAGATGCCGATCAGGATCAATCGCATGGGCAAGCGCCCGGACAGAAAGCCGGCGCCGAGTGCTCCCAAGATATTACACAGTCCGATCAGCCCGATGGACCAGGCCGCCACCGACGGATCAAACCCCTTGTCGGTGAGATACCCCGGAAGATGCACGGTAATAAACGCCACATGGAACCCGCACACGAAGAAGCCGACAGTCAGCAGCCAGTAGGACAGATGCCCCCGGGCGAGAGTGACCGTGGTGCGCAGGGTTTCGACACCGGGCGGATGAGGGCCGCCTGTTGCCGGGTTGCCCGTCTTGGCCGCCAATGGCATTACCAGCAAAACCATCCCGAGCGCCATCAGCGCCATCACGTTGAGGGCGCCGCTCCAGCCAAAAAGTTCAATGAACTGTTGCGCCAGAGGCGCCATCAGGAACTGGCCCATGGAACCAGCGGCGGTACCCACGCCCAGCACCCACTGGCGCCGGGACTCGCTGACGGCTTTTGCCATGAGTGGCAGGACCACGCCGAAACCGGTGCCGGCAACGCCCGCGCCAATCAGCAGCCCGGCACTGCTGTGCAGGACCCAGATGTCGCTGACGCCGGAGGTCAGCCAGAGCCCGAGAGCGTACAGTACGGCTCCGCCGATAATGACGATGACATTGCCGAAGCGGTCAGCCAGCCCTCCTGCCAGCACCGCAATAACGCCCCAGGCCAGGTTCTGGATAGCCAGTGCCAGACCCAGGACATCCCGCCCCCATCCGTTGGTGTCCGCAATAGGGGCGACAAACAGCCCAAGGCTGGAGCGCAGCCCGAAGGCGAACATCAACAGGAGCGACGCGCACACAATGATCGGCCAGGTTGCTGGGGGTAGTCGGGCTGCGGTCATAGGGAACATCCAGAGACGACAAGAATCGGATAGTGATATTGCCCCAGAATGGCATACTGACGCCATACCAAGCAGACCCGGAATAGCCGTGATGACCAAAGACCAACGCCTCCACGAGCTCTGTCGCTATATCGAGGCCAACAGCAGCGAAAGTCTCACCCTGGAACACCTCAGTGGGCTCGCCCACATGAGTCCCGACCGCTTCCAGCGCCGGTTCAAGGAGGTGATCGGGGTGACACCGAAGCAGTACGCGGATGCTTGTCGGCTGCGAGCCCTCAAGCAAAATCTGCGCGTAGGAAACTCGGTTACAGACGCGGTATTCGCGGCGGGATTCGGCTCCACCAGCCGGGTCTACGAACGGGCGTCCTCCCGCTTGGGTATGACGCCCGGACAATATAGGGCTGGAGGTCGAAATCTTGAGATCTCCTGGGCCAGTGCCGCTACTCCCGTCGGTCAATTGCTGATGGCAGCGACTGACCGGGGCTTGTGTTTCGTTGAGTTGGGGGATGAGGTGGAGGTGATGCACTTACATCTGGCAGAAGAATTTCCCGAAGCTGTCGTCTCTGAAATGCCTGAGGGTGGATCAGAACCCTTCTGGCAGTGGATGGACGCGTTGTGCGGCACTCTCCAGGCGTCGGGAAGCAAGCAGGCGACAGGAAGCAAGGCGTCCGGAAGCAGCCCGGAGCTGCCGGTGGACATCCGCGGCACCGCCTTTCAGGTGCAGGTGTGGGATTATTTACGGCAGATTCCGAGGGGTGAACTCAGAACCTATAAAGAGGTTGCGCAAGCGATCGGCCGCCCGAAGGCGGTCAGGGCTGTCGCCAGCGCCTGCGGGGCCAACCGGGTTGCGTTGGCTATCCCCTGCCACCGGGTGATTCGTGGCGATGGCGGGCTCGGCGGCTATCGCTGGGGGATCGAGCGTAAGCGCCAGTTGTTGGCGATTGAGAATCCGTGAGCCGTTGCCCGCCCGTTTAAATACAAGTCTCGAACAGCGCTCGGGTATTGTCAGCGTCCATCTTCACCGGGTTGCCGCCCGCGCTGGGGTCTTCCAGGGCCATCCGGATCATTTGGTCAATACGATCGCTGCCTACGCCAAGTTCCCCGAGCTTGTCAGGCACTTTCAACTCGCGTCTCAGTTCCAGAATGTAGCTGGCAAAGCCGTCAAAACCGCCGCTGATATCCAGATAGCGGGCAATGCTCTCCACCTTGGCGATGATGGCGGGCTTGTTCATGGCAATAACTGCCGGCAGCACCACGGCATTGGTCAGGCCGTGGTGCGTATTGTAGATCGCGCCCACGGAGTGGGACACCGCATGGGTAGCACCCAACCCTTTCTGGAACGCCACCGCCCCCATGGCGGCGGCAGCCATCATCTGACCGCGGGCCTCGATGTCCGTGCCATCGGCAAAGACCCTTGGCAGGTTCTCCTTTACCAATCGCATGCCTTCAAGCGCGATGCCCTGACTCATGGGGTGGAAATTTGGCGAGCAGAACGCCTCGAAACAATGGATAAAGGCATCCATGCCGGTGCCGGCGGTAATCACTGGGGGCATGCCAACGGTCAGTTCCGGGTCCGAGATCACCATGGTGGGCAGAATCTTCGGGTGAAAAATAATCTTTTTCACGTGGGTATGACTGTTGACGATAACGCTGGCGCGGCCGACTTCGGAACCGGTGCCCGCGGTAGTGGGCACGGCAATGATGGGGGCTATCGTATCGGCGTTCGCCCGCGTCCACCAGTCATCGAGGTCTTCGAAGTCCCATACCGGTCGGGTTTGCCCGGCCATGAACGCGATCAGTTTGCCGAGGTCCAGCCCGGAGCCACCACCAAAGGCGATCACGCCGTCATGGCCGCCATCCCGATAGGCCTTAACACCCGCTTCCATATTGATTTCGGTCGGGTTGGGGTCAACCTCCGCAAACAGTGCCCGGCCCAAACCGGCGGTGTCCATCAGGTCCAGGGTGGCTTGGGTGATGGGCAGGCTGGCGAGCCCCTTGTCCGTGACCAGCAGGGGCTTTTTGATACCGACAGTCGCGCAGCTTTCAGCAAGCTCGGCGATTCTGCCCGCGCCAAAATGGATGGCGGTCGGGTAGGACCAATTGGCGGTCAGAGTCATATCAGGACCTCTTCAGATAAAAGGATTTGGGTCGCGTCAGGTTGTGATAACCGATCACTGACAGCCCGCCGCCGCGCCCGGTCTGTTTACAGCCGGTCCAGCACAGTGCCGGGTCAAGATAATCGCAGCGGTTCATGAACACAGTGCCGGTGTCGATCTGATTGGCAATCCGCTCCGCGCGTTCAATATCCCGGGTCCACAGCGAAGCGGTCAGGCCGAAATCGCTGTCATTCATCAGGGCGACAGCCTCTTCGTCACTGCCGACCCGCATGATGCCCACCACCGGGCCAAAGGATTCTTCCCGCATGACGCGCATGGAATGGTCTACATCCACCAGAATCTGCGGCATCAGGTAGGCACCGCCCTGATTCGGGAACAGCGCCGGGTCGATCAGGGCCTTGGCCCCGGCTGCGATCGCTTCCGCCGTCTGCTCGCGGACGACCTCCGCAAACCGGGTGTGAGCCATAGGGCCGAGGGTGGTGGCTTCCTCCAGCGGGTTGCCCAGCTTGTAGGCACTGACGATGGCGACGGCCTCTTCCACAAAACGGTCAAACAGCGTGTCGGCAACATAAATCCGTTCAATGCCACAGCAGCATTGGCCCGCATTGAACATGGCACCGTCTATCAGCGTAGCCACAGCAGCATCCAGGTCGGCGTCGTCCATCACGTAGCCGGGGTCTTTGCCTCCCAGCTCAAGTCCGAGTCCGGTGAAGGTGCCTGCCGCCGCACCCTCGATTGCTTTGCCTCCGGGCACGGAGCCGGTGAAGTTGACGAAGCCGAAGGCTTTTTCCGCAATCAGGTCGGCCGTGGTGGTGTGGCTGAGGAAGACGTTCTGGAAGACCGCCTCCGGAATGCCGGCGTCATGGAACGCACGGGCAATGTGTTCGCCCACCAGCGGTGTTTGCGAGGCGTGTTTGAGAAACACCGCATTACCGGCGATCAGGGCGGGAACAACGGTATTGATGGCGGTCATGTAGGGATAGTTCCAGGGTGCGATGATCAGTACCGTACCGTGGGGGTCGCGCTGGATATAGCGTTTCAGTTTGTCGCTGTTTTCAATTTCGATCGGTGCCAGGGCGGTTTCGGCAATATCTGCCATATAGCTGGCGCGTTCGTTGACGCCGCCGAATTCGCCGCCGTAGCGCACCGGTCGGCCCATTTGCCAGGCCAGCGTTTCAACGACTTCCGCGTTCATGGCACCGAGGTTCTCAATACCGGCCCGGACCAGCTGGATGCGCTCCGCAAGGGGGCGCTGCGCCCACGACTTTTGCGCCCCAGCGGCCTTGCGGACTGCCAGGCGCGCCTGGTCCAGTGAGAGGGTGGGACGTTCGGCATAGACACTGCCGTCGACGGGAGAGATGCATTGAATAGAGTGGCTCATAAATGTCCTATGCCTGTTCGAATCCGCGTTTGACTTCGTAATCGGTGACCACGCGATCAAAGTCTTCCTGCTCCCACTCAGCCGAGCGCACATAGTGGTCTATTACGTCGTCGCCCATGGCTTCCCGGAGCATGGTGGAATGCCTCAACGCCTCTGTCGCCGCACGCAATGTGGCCGGAATGCCGCGGGAGGTTTCGGCGCCGTAGGCGTTGCCGTTGAATTCGGGTTCAAGCTTCAGCTTACCCTCGATACCGGCAATATTCGCGGCAATTTGTGAGGCCAGGGCGAGGTACGGGTTCAGATCAGAACCGCCGATCCGGCACTCGACCCTGACGGCATCCGTATCCGGCGCCACCACCCGGTAACCGGCGGTGCGGTTATCCACTGACCAGACCGTGCTGGTGGGGGCGAAGGTCCCCGGCGCGAAGCGCTTGTAAGAGTTCACGTAAGGCGCCAGAAAGAAGGTGGTCTCAGCGGCATGGGCAAGCAGCCCGGCCAGGGCATGCTCCATGGTCTCCGACATGCCATGTTTGCGATCGGGGTCAAAGAACACCGAGTTGCCTTCCATATCGGACAGGGACTGATGAATATGGCTGGAGGAGCCCGCAGACCGGTGATGCCACTTGGCCATAAAGCTCACGCTGCGCCCGTGTTGCCAGGCCATTTCTTTAACCGCATTTTTCACCAGCACGTGGGTGTCGGCCATGTCGAGCGGGTCCGAATACTGGATGTTGAGCTCTACCTGCCCGGCGCTGGCTTCGCCCTTGCTGCTCTCGACGCGGATGCCGGCGCCATACAGACCATTGCGGATCGGGCGCATGACGTCCTCTTCGCGGGTGGTCTGGAAAATATGATAGTCCTCGTTGTAGGGACTCATCGGGGTCATGCCCCGGTATTTCTGGTCTTTCATCTCCTCAAAGGTTTCCCGGAAAATGAAAAATTCCAGCTCGGTGGCGGTGGTCATGGTCAGCCCCATTCCCGCAAGCCGGGCCAGCTGCTTTTGCAGTACCGCCCGGGGTGAGTGGGGTACGGGGCCGTGGCTGGCATGATCGAGCAGGTCACACAGGACAAAGGCGGTACCGTCCAGCCAGGGCAGTTTTCTGAGGGTGCCCAGGTCGGGCTTCATGACATAGTCGCCATAGCCGGCGGTCCAGCTGGTGGACGCGTAATTCTCCACCGTGGTCATGGCCAGATCGGTGGCGACCAGGTATTTGCAGCAATGGCTTTCCTGCCAGGCGGTCTCGATAAAGTACTGGGCCTGGAAGCGTTTACCCATCAGCCGTCCCTGCATATCCGGGATGGCTGCCACCACGGTGTCGATGGTGCCTTCAAGCACGCATTCGCTCAGTTCTTCAAACGTCAGATTCCCCGCCATAACCACTCCGCTTGTGAGTCACCGGCGCGCGCAGGCGCCTGAAATCGGGAGAGCCGGCGTTCCGGATCAGGAATGCCGGCTCCCGGGCCATCAGCTGTAACGGTAAGGCCGCCCTGCTTTTTCCATAGTGGCGTTGTAGTCTTTAAGAATTTTGACAACTCTGGCCTTGGTTTCAGATTCCGCAGCGATTTCATCCCAGAAGGTGAGTGCAGCCTTTTCGACCTCCGCCCACTCTTTATCCGGTATGGTGGTGAGCTGCATTTTGGTGCCCCTGACCCGAAGCTCTGCTTCACCGCCCCAATACCACCATTGCCGGTAGTAGTGGGAACTGTCCATGGTGAGCTTGAGCAATTCCTTGAGGTGGTCGGGGAGTTCATTGTAGCGGTCCATATTGGCAAAGAAGGACCCCGCCCAGGCGCCGGAAATGTTGTTGGTCAGGAAGTAGTTGGTGACGTCCGCCCAGCCCACGGTGTAATCCTCGGTAATACCAGACCAGGCGACGCCGTCAAGCTCACCGGTTTGCACCGCCACCTCGATATCTTCCCAGGGCAGGGACACCGGCACGACGCCGAACTGGGCCATAAAACGGCCCGCCGTCGGGAAGGTAAAGACCCGCTTACCCTTGAGGTCTTCCAGACTGTTGATCGGCTCTTTGGTGGCGAAGTGGCATGGGTCCCAGGCCCCGGCGGATAGATGCTTTACTCCGACCTTGCTGTATTCCTCGTCCCAGATTTCATTGAGTCCGTACTGATTGAACAACACCGGTACGTCCAGGGAGTATCGGCTGGCAAACGGGAAGTAACCGCCGAACACAGTAACTTCGGTGGGGGACGCCATGGAGTCGTCATCGGACTGCACGGCGTCGATGGTACCTTTCTGCATGGCCCGGAATAATTCGCCGGTGGGCACCAGTTGATCGGCGTAGTAAAGCTCGATCTGCATCTCGTTGCCGGCAATGCGGTTGAAGCTGTCGATGGCGGGTTTGATGACATGCTCGGCCAGGGCGGGACCGGCGTAGGTCTGCATTCGCCATTTGATCTTGGGGTCGGCGGCGTAGAGGCTGTTGGGAGCAATAGCGGCAGCCCCGGCGAGGGCGGCCGCGGATGTCAGGAACTTGCGACGTGAGGTCATGGTTCTCTCCTTGATAAACACTCTAGTTGGAAGCCTTGAGGGCTCCCAGGCGTTCCGGCCCCAGCCTGTTCTGGCGTTACAGCATGCCTATCGCGGCCGAACCGGTTCAGTTGCTCGTTATGGTCATAACTTGTTGTTTCAGAAATCCTTTTGTTAACATTTCTTATTTGTTGTAGATGTGTTCGGGTAACCACAGGGCAATCTGCGGAAACACCATGATCAGTGTCAGGGCAAGCAACATGACCCCCACAAAGGGCAGAATGGAACTGTAAATGTCCCTGAGGGTGATTTCCGGCGGGGCCATTGCGCGCATCAGGAATAAATTATAGCCAAACGGTGGCGTCATGTAGGCAATCTGGGTGGTTATGGTGTAGAGGATTCCATACCAGACCAGATCAAAACCCAGAACCGCAACGAGTGGCACATAAAGCGGGGCGACGATGACCAGCATCGCGGTATCGTCCAGAAAGGTGCCCATCAGCAGGAAAGACAGTTGCATCAGGATCAGGATCATCCAGGGGTTGAGGCCCAGTTGTTCGGTAAACAGATTATCAATGGCGTCAACCGCGCCGAGCCCGTCGAAGACGGCACCGAAGCCCAGGGCCGCCAGAATGATCCACATGAACATGCAGGAGATCGCCAGGGTCTGGCGCACTGAAACCTCAAACACCTGCCGGTTCATGCGGCCTTTCAGAATGGCGGCGACAAAGGCAGCCATGGCGCCAATGGCTGAACTCTCGACCAGGCTGGTCCAGCCGTTGATGAACGGCACCATCATAGTCGCGAAGATCACCACCGGCAGGACCCCTGCCCTCAGCAGACGGAGTTTTTCCGCCATGCTGACCTGCCGTTCTTCCGGCGGCAGCACCGGCCCCAGATGAGGCTGGATACGACAGCGTACTGCGATGTACAGAATGAACATTCCGGCCATGAGCAGGCCCGGGAACACCCCTGCCAGCCAGAGTTGTCCCACGGGCTGGCGAGCGATCATGGCATAGAGCACCAGCACCACCGAGGGTGGAACCAGAATGCCGAGTGAGGACCCGGCCTGAATCACGCCGGTCACCATGCGTTTGTCGTACCCGCGACGGAGCAGTTCCGGCAGTGCGATGGTAGCGCCAATGGCCATCCCCGCCACGGACAGGCCATTCATCGCGGACACCAGCACCATCAGACCAATGGTGCCGATGGCCAGACCACCGTGAACCGGGCCCATCCAGACATGGAACATGCGGTAGAGATCATCGGCAATTTTGGATTCTGACAGTACGTAACCCATGAAGATGAACATCGGCAGGGTCAGCAAGGGATACCAGTTCATCAGCTTCATGGCGGCTGAAAAGGGTATGTCCGAGCCGCCAATCCCCCACATGGTAATGGCCGATACCGCAGCAACAGCCCCGATGGCGGCAAATACCCGCTGGCCGGTCATCAGCATCAGCATCATCGTGGAAAACATGAAAACGGCGATCATTTCCTGGGACATCAGATCGCCTCTCCCCGGATACGGGCAATATCCTTGAAGAACTCCGAAAACGCCTGCAGCAGCATCAGGAAAAAACCGATGCACATCACCAGCTTGATGGGCCACATATACGGCCGCCAGGCGGTCGGGCTGCGCTCACCGTATTGCATCGAATAGCTGGTGCTGTCGTAAGCGCCGTACAGCAGCACTCCGAGGAAGAAAATCAGGAAAAAAACAGTGAAGGCGTCGAACCAGGCTTTCTTCCGGTCTGACCAACTCCCGTAGAACAGATCCATACGCACGTTGGAGTCGAGCTGGATCGAGTAGGGCCCGCCCAGAATGTAGTAGGCCACCATGGCAAACTGCGCAGCCTCGAGGGTCCAGAGCGAAGGCAGGAAAAAGGTTTTGGAAACGGACGACCAAAGCAGGATGCCTGTCATGACGAAAATGCCGTACATCATGATCCGTCCAACGCGGTAGTTCACAGCATCCACGACACGAACGTAACCGCTGATAATCGGGGGCATCAAAATCCCTCTTTGCCGGGCAATCGGGTTGTCGGCGCGTCTCGAGCTTCCAAAGCTTTCCATGCATCCAGCAAAAGACCTGCCAGCATGGCTGCCATGGCATTTTGCTGATCCGGGGTGCTGATAAGGTCATTACGGATTTCAATCATCACGTTCATCACGCCGGTTCTGAGGCCGTGAGCCTTTAACGTGTGGGTAACCCCGTCGGCCGGACCATAGGGGTCGTTTCGTCGAAACCGAAGCGGACTATGCAGGGGCGCCCGCTGCAGCAGGGTATCGGCAAAGCGGGTATCGCTATCGTGAAGGATGCCGATCTCCGTGGCCCGTTGCTGCCCGCGATAAACCGGGGTGAAACTGTGGATGGTGGCCAGAACCGGCACGGTATGGGTGCTTTGGGTGACCACCAGAGCGTCGGTCAGCAGAGCCTCGAAAGGTTGGTAGTATTCCTCGATTCGTCGATTTCTGTCGGTTTCGCTCAGGTGCACATTGCCGGGTATGTCGAATACCTCGCTTCGGGCTGGCATTGCATCCGGCGCGGTCGGCGGCCGGTTGCAGTCGTAAACCAGACGGGACACCGTAGCCGCGACAAGCCGGGCATCGAGGGTTTCACTGAGCCTCTCGGCAACCGCCAGTGCTCCCGGGTCCCAGGCAATATGGGCGGCGCGCAACCCCTCGGGCAAGCCAAGACCATCGAACTGAGGCGGTATCAAGCAGGAGGCGTGTTCACAGACCAGCAAAAACGGAGAACTTCCCTGACTGTTGATCAGTCTTACGGGCGCACTCCGCTCGGATGGGATCGGGACTTCGGGTCCGGTGTTGCTCTGGTGATCGTTCACTCAAGCCTCCCTGTTCCCTTAGAGAATTTGTCATACCTTGGAATCTGTCAAACACTTTGGCGATTTAGTTTTCGGATGGGCGTTGGCCGAAAGCCGTCCGACAGAAGCGAAAGCACTCCGATAATGCCCGGACTCAGGCATCTCCGGCGAGGAGCTCTTCAAAGGTGGTGATCTGGCCGGGGTTGTCCGGCTCATAACCGGGTAGATCCTGAATGCGCTTGAGGAACGCTTCTGAGCGCATGAGCTCGAGCAAGTGAGAGATCTTGCTCTGATTCAGACCTTGCTCGCGGCAAAGCAACAGATAGTGTTCGCATGCCAGTTCTTTGAAATCGAGATCGAACTGATTGGCAGCGGCTTAACTTCTGAGGTGTATCTTTCTGACACCGTGCTGAAGTGAGCGGGGGATTCTTTCCAAAACAGGCTGTAAATACCCCTCCGGGGCCCGGCCCGCAATCGCAGATTGCGGTCGTTCGGCTGCGCATGAAGCTTCGCTTCAAATACATTTGCCTCACCCTTGTACGCTCGGGCTCCGCCATCCATGGCTCCGCACGGTTTTGGAAAGAATCCCCTGCTTACTTCCTGCGGACCTTAGTTGCTAGCCTACAAAGGACACTGCAATTGAGGGCACTGTCTGGATTTTCTTTCGGTGTCCTGCTTCGCATCAATCATCCCTGAAAATCTTGTATCGTCCAGCTGATATGCGCATTCCGCTGCCGCGCTGGCTTCGATGTCACATCCCTGTTTTTTCAATGCATGGGCCAGATTGTTCCACCCTGCCGCCATGTCTGGAAACCGCTCTACCATCATGCTGTATTGTTTCGCGGCAGCCTGCCAGTCCGATCGCTGGTAGGCCACGTTACCGAGACCCAGCCAGGCCGCAGGTTGGTCGGGCCAGGTTTTCGCTGCGATGCTGTAAGCAGTGCGAGCGGCGTCAAGTTGCCCGGTAGACTCCAGGTCACTGGCCGCGGTCAGATACTTCAAGGGCTTGGCGGTGGCCGGTAGACGGTCTGGTGGCAACATGACGGCTGCCCATTGGTCGGCACGCTGCCAGGTGGCGAGGAATATCCGGAGCGATTGTTCGTGGGCCTTGCGGGTGTCGGTGTGAAGGATCACGACGTTTTTGGTTTGATCAAAGCCCATCACTACCGCAAAGTGCCATTGCGGCCACCAGCCGAAACCGAGGTTTTGCATGACCAGCACCGGATTGCCGGCGGCCACTTCGGTCAGCAAGTCCTTAAGTTCCGGCTCCAGAGGGTAAACCAGCAGTTGATGGCTGCGAGCTGCCGCTACGAGCTCCACTTTGAGGCTGCCTTGACGTTCCGGTAAATAAACTTTTTCCACCAGTGCGTCCGGGTCGGTATCGTGGCCCTGACTGTTGAGCATGGTGGCCAGTGCGGCGGGGCCGCATTGGTATTTTTCCTGGGGATAAAACGGCACTTCGGTGAGCAGGTGCCGCTCCTTAAAACCGACCGCATCAGGTTGCCGGGATTCAGGCCACTGGGGCGTGCTGGCACAACCGGCCAGCACCACCACGACCAGCAATATGCTGACCGTAGCCCATTGCGGAACTATCACTATCAACCTGCTGTTCTAGCGTATGCAGTTGATAAACGGATAGATATTGGTGGCACACAGTAAATCGGTGACGATGAAGATGACCAGAAACAGTACTATTACACCAACCACGCCTTCACCGGTGGGGGCAGTGGCCAGTTGCTGCTCAAAGTCAGCCAGTTCAGCCGGGGTCAGGCTCTGGATGCGGTTCTCGACTTCCGCTTCGCTCACGCCCATGCTGGCCAGAACGTCTTTGACCTCCTGTTTTTCAAGCATGGTCATCAGGGAGGCGCGATCAATATCGGCCCGCTGTTCGGAAAGTACTTCACCGGTTCCCACCATAGCTGCTGATGCAGGGACGGCCCAGAGTGTGGTCATCATCATGGCAAAGGCCATTACGATGGATACCTGACGAAGATAAGATCTGATTGACTGCATGGTACTGCTCCCGTTTGAGTTGTTATTGCGCACGTCAAAACGGCCTGACTGACAGGCCATGAACACTATGGCCTCAATACTCCGCCGTGTCGTGTCTTATCGGCAGAATACTACGCTATTACAAGGTATTAATCTTCACTACGGATCAACGACCCGCCAGGGTCTCACCCGGGCTGGAGATATTCAGAACTTTAGGACCAGAGACGCCGGCAATTGCCCTTGGTAGTGTGAACGTTGGAGTATTCCGACCAACAGTAGCGACTTCGGAGGTAAATGGTTATGAAGGGCAACCGGCTTGTTTTTCTCCGGGGCTGTGTGGGACTGGTTGTGGTTCTGAGCCTCTCAACGCCAGCAATGGGAGATGATCAGCGCAGGATAGCGAAGGAGATGGTTCAGGTGCTGGAGGCCTATGCCGTTTATAAAATGGGACGGTATGACCAGGCCTATGAACGCTACCTGGCGCTTGCCGAAAATGGCAACATCCAGGGCATGCTGAATTTGGCGGGTATGTACGGCGACGGAAAGGGAACACCGAAGGATCAGGGTAAGGCCCTGGAGTGGTACCGAAAAGCGGCAGATCAAGGCAATGGCACCGCCATGTATGAAGTTGCCCGCGCTTTTGACCAGGGCATCGGCGTCGAGTCCAACCCGGCCAAAGCTGAGGCCTGGTATCGACGCGCTGCTCTTCAGGGCGATGAGCAAGCGCAGGAGATTCTGGAGCAGCGTAATATTGACCAAAGGTAGTAATGACCAGAATAGTGTTGAGCAAAAGTAGTGCTGGCCCAAAATAGAGATTGGTAGTTAAAGACTCCCCCCGCAGGTTGTTAAAGTAGATGAACACTCAGAGATATCGGGAAAAGAAGGTGTTCGGGTGACCGGTGATCTGTTTGCAACAGATCAGAATGAGCCCTGGGCAGAGAGCATCGGTGAGGGCACGGTTTGGCTTCACGGCTTTGCTTGCGCTTCCGCCAATGCCTTGATGACGGCGATAGCGGGTATCGCCCGCCAAGCGCCGTTCCGTCAGATGACGACGCCCGGCGGTTTCCTGATGTCTGCGGCGATGACGAATTGCGGGCGTCTGGGGTGGGTTACCGATCGCACCGGTTACCGTTACAGCGAGGTTGATCCGGAGACCGGGCACCCCTGGCCTGCGATGCCGGAGTGTCTGATGGCGTTGGCGACCAGCGCGGCCCGGGAGGCTGGCTACACCGGCTTTGTGCCAGATGCCTGCCTGATTAACCGCTATTTGCCCGGTAGTCGGATGTCCCTGCACCAGGACAAGAACGAGGAAGATTACTCGGCCCCTATTGTGTCAGTGTCACTCGGGCTGCCGATGATATTTCAGTTCGGTGGACTGACCCGCAAGGACAAACCGGCGCGGCTGCCGCTGAACCACGGGGATGTGGTGGTGTGGGGCGGGGTTGACCGTCTGCGGTACCACGGGGTCAGCCCGCTGAAACCCGGGCATCACGAGTTAGTTGGAGAATGCCGTATTAACCTGACTTTCCGCAAAGCGGGCGCCTGAGGCCAGTTTGATATTAGCCGCATCAGTTGGCGTCTGATACCTGCTTCGTAACAGGGGTTGTGCTCCATGTCGAGCGATCGATCCAGGGGTCCCGCAGGCCGATGTGCCCCAATCCCGGCAATTTGACCGCCAGGGCCAGGGGGTCGATTCCGATGTTGAGGCCGAGGATGTTCAATTCAACACCTTCCCGAATGCTCGCCATAAGACCGAAGTAACCGTTCAGGGAAAACTGATAGCCCGAACCACTGGGGGCTTTCGCGAATACTCCGTCGCTCAGGTAGTCCTTCCCGATCGCGATGTTCGGCAAGGCCACGTCCAGCTCCGGTACCTGCCGGATTACCCAGGCGACAAAGGTGTTGCTGTTGGGGCCAGGCCAGGCGGTGTATTCGTTCGGGTAGGGGTAGGCAGCAATGGCCGACCGGATACTGATGATGGCAGCAGCTGCTTTTTCACCGCGAAGGTCTGCCAGCAGCATTGGCGGGTTGCCATACCAGGCGGTGTCCGGCTCACCGGGGCGGGACCGTACAGCCTGATAACCCCAGCCGGTGACATCGTGAACCACGTAGCTGGAGGCTCCGCGCTCTTTGGTTGCAATCCAGGTGTGAACCGCAAAATGGCCGCGCCAGTTGAAGGCCCGAGCACCATACACCTGCACGATGGCTTCGGTCGCATGCCCGGGCAGCGGCGCAATGCCGGCGCTGGAGCGATCCATGTCACGCCAGCTCTGACCTGCCTGACTGCTACAGGCAGCAATCAATGCCGGGCCTGCCAGCAGAACCAGCAAAAATACGGTGGTTCTGATAAGCCATCGAAGGGGTTTGATCATTCCTGGAATACCTCGAGCTGCATGGTTTGGTTGGTGATCAAAACTCAACCAGTATACGTCTCATGCAGTCCCGGGTATCAAGGGGAAGCATTACCGATAGGTTTTATTGTGGCTGCCTTCGTGGCAGCAGCAAAACCATCAGCAGGCTGACCGCAGCAGATGCGATGAGGGCACCGGCAAACGGCCCCAGGGTTGGAATGCCACCGGGGAAACTGGCAACCACAAGACCTGACATCAGGGTGCCCCCCGCGACCCAACCCGGTAACACTGCTCCTGCAAGTCCGGCCAGAGCGCCCGCAATGGCTGCCTTCGTGGTCATCCTCGACCACAGGCCCATTAATACCGGTACCACCGCAGTGGCACAGAGCAGGTCGGCAATCAGGAACAATCGGAGTACCGAAACACCCTGGAGTGCAACGATAACGACAGGCACCATCAATGTCACCGTTACCCAGCGAGCGCCGGTCAGGGACAAGCCTTTTTTCTCTGTCACTGCCAGCGACGCCATGGCGTTTTGCAGGGTATCCACCGAAGAGGCCACCAGCGTGAGCGCCAGTACAAGGGCAGGAATTGTCAGCCACGGGGGGGCATTGTTGAGCAGTGCGAAAAAGGGTATTGGCGGGGTCCCCAGGTCGAGGCCACTCATGGCGGCGGTGATGCCAAGGCCACCCACGAGAGCAACCACAACCACGGTTATGGCGCCGCCCAGCAAGGCACCCCGGCCCAAAGCCGCGTCATTTTTGGCGGCCCAAAGGCGCTGCCAATAGCCCTGATGGAACAGATTGGCAGCGGTAACGGCAATGATCAGGGTGAGGGCCACGCTCAGTGCACTGCCAACGGGAATGGAGGGCAAGGCGGCGGTATTGGCCATGTCAGGAAGCTGCCGGAGCGCTACAAAGCCCACCACAATAAGCAGCAGAATCAGCAGCAGCCCTTGCCAGCGGTCAGTCATCAGGCTGGCCCGGAGGCCACCCCAGGCGGTGTAGATCAGTGTGGTAACCGCAACACCAATCACGGCAATTCCGCCGTTAATTCCGGACAGCAACGAAGTGATAGCGCCGATCGCGGTCAGTTCTGCGGTCAGGAAGCAGAGCATGTAAAGTACCGAGATCAGCGACACCCAGCGCCGCACGCTATTACCGTAGCAGGCTTGGGCAAATTCCCCGATGCTGCGGCCTTCGGGCAGGTAGCGCCTGATGGCGGGGCCACAGTAGGCAAATACGATGAAGGGCAGTGCCGCGCCGATGGCATAACCGGCCAGGGCAACCGGGCCTACCAGCGCCCCGACTTCGGGCGGCGCAAACAGGATCCAGCCCCCCATTCCTGAGGCGAGAAAAGATAAACCGAGGGCTCTGGCCCCCTGGGAATTGCGGGCGGTCACGTAATCATCCAGACCGCCATCCGCAAGGCGCGCTCGTAATCCAAGCCAGGTAAACAACAGCAGTGCCGCAGCCAACGCCGCAACGGTGGTGTAAAGCATGTCGCGCTTCCTCCGCCGGTATTAACCGGATCAGGTTCCAGGGTTTAAGCGCTTCCCCGACTCACTGATGGGTGGCGCTGTTTCTCAGCCCTGGCCGGCATGTTGACCGACGGGGCTCCCCTGGCGACGATGAATGTAAGATTGGTTTTGGGTGTTCGGTTATCGACGTTCCATAGTGCCACAATCAGACCGTATTTGTTTATGGCTTTTCCTGTTGCCGGTAGGGAAGCGCCTCCAGTGCGGCTTGCCGATACGCTTCAACCTCGCGGGCTTCCTCCCGGGTAAAGTGGGCAATGGCGTCGGCAAAGGCAGGGTTGGCGACCCAGTGCCAGGAATGCGTCAACACCGGCTCAAACCCTCTGACCAGCTTGTGCTCGCCCTGGGCGCCGGCATCAAAACAATGCAGACCCTGCGCAATGGCCAGCTCTATACCCTGGTAGTAACAGGCCTCGAAGTGCAGGTGATTGTACTCTTCCAGGCATCCCCAGTAGCGGCCATAGAGTGTGTTTGTGCCGGTCAGGAACAGCGCTCCGGCAATCATCTCATTGTTTTTGATGGCCATAATGATGTGCAGCTGGTCCGGCTGGTGCTGTCGCAAGGCCTGAAAGAATTCGCGGTTGAGGTAGGGGCGCTGGCCACGCTTCAGATAGGTGGCCTGATAGAACACGAAAAAGGCGGACAACACGTGATCCGGGAGGCAGGCGCCGGAAAAGTGCCGGAATTCAATACCCTGAGCTGCCACATCGCGCCGTTCCTTGCGTATGGATTTGCGTTTACGGGAGGTGAGCGTCGCCAGAAAGGCATCGAAATCCTCATATTCACGATTGAACCAATGGAACTGGCAGCCCAGCCGATGCAGACGTTCCGGCGTGTCGAGCAGTTGTTGGTCCGAATGGTCGGGAAACAGAAGGTGCCAGCTACTCGCGCCGCGATCTGACGCTATGCGATCCAGGGCGTCATTGAGGTCCTCCGGGCGGATGCGGTCACGCTCATCTTTGTCGAGTAACAACCGGGCGCCGACTGAGGGCGTGAATGGCACGGCGATCAGCAGCTTGGGATAGTAATCGAAGCCATAGCGCTGATAGGCGTCTGCCCAGGCCCAGTCAAACACGTATTCGCCCCGGGAGTGGGATTTGAGAAATGCCGGCGCCACACCGACCGGCTTCTCGCCCCGATAAAAAACCAGATGTGACGGTGTCCAGCCGGTGGCGGTAACGGTACATCCGCTGTCTTCAAGTGCCTTGAAAAAGCTGTGGCGTAAAAACGGATTTCCGGTACCACTGAAACCATCCCAGATGTGGGCAGGTATCTCGGCAATGGAGCGAACGGTCCGGATTGTAAGGGGAGTGGCAACAGACTCTGCCATGGTGGGGTAATGCTCCTGAGTGTGTTTAACACTCTATACCATACGCGAGAACCCCGGCGGCGATCACCAGGATTGTCGGGATTGGATAGCTTTACGGTTCCCGGCATACTGGCGCCTGCGTCAACAGCCGTCAGAACGGTGTAAAGGTTGTGTAAAGCGCAAAATTGAGCGGATGGCCGCTGTTTGGGCCCGTGCTAGACTTCGTGCATTCATGTGAGAGGACGCCCATGCAGAACCGTATCCTGCTTGTAGAAGATGATGAAGAGCTTCGCCAGCTGCTGGCTCGTTATCTTACCGGCCAGGGCTTTACGGTTCGTGAGGCGGCCAATGGTCGGGATGGTCTGTCCCTGGCCGCTGAGAACCATTGCGACATCGTGGTGCTGGATATCATGTTGCCGGATATTAACGGCCTAGAAGTGCTACGGCAGTTGAGAGCACAGACGCATTTACCCGTGGTTCTGTTAACCGCACGGGGAGACGAAACCGACCGAATTGTCGGTTTTGAGGTTGGTGCTGATGATTATATTCCCAAACCCTGTAACCCCCGTGAACTGGTCGCCCGCCTGCAGGCTATTCTGCGTCGGGTCGCCTGGGATCAGGCCACGGATGTGGACGCCTCCCGTGAATATGGCGACTTGCGAGTGGAGCCGGTTCAACGCCGGATTTTCCAGAATGATGAGCCGCTGGACCTGACAGCCACGGAATACGAGGTACTCCAGGTGTTGCTGGCTCACATTGGCAGCGTGGTTCGCAAGACTGACCTGATGCAATGGGCTTTAGGCCGCCGTCTGGCGTCCCATGACCGCACGCTTGATATGCATATAAGCAACCTGCGCCGCAAGCTGGGCGGTGATGATTCGCCCCGAATCGAGACTGTTCGCGGCCTGGGTTACAGCTTTCGGGGTGGGGTGTGAAGCCGAGGTTCTCACTCCCGATATTCTGGCGGATTTTTCTGTTGATCTGGCTGGCCATGGCGTTGACCGTCGTGGTGAGCAATATCGCCACCCGAGAGTTGATGGACCGGGAACGACTGTCTATTGAGCGTCAGGAAGGTTTGAGGGAGCTCGCACTGGAAGCCATTGCCATCCGCGAAGGCACGGGAGAAGACCAGGGCCGGGGCCCGGCCTGGCGTTTTCTGAAAGAGCAGGGCAGAGATCTCGATTTGCATCTGATTCTCATCGATTCGTCTGATCAGAAGGGTGAGGCCCAAAGCGACGCCCTGCCCAGCTCAATCAGAGAGCGGATGGGCGGAGGCTGGCACCGGGCCCGTCCGGCAGTCATTGAAATCAGCAATGGCTATCGCTTGGTAGCCTGGCCCCGGCTGGGCAGTGAGGGCTGGCTGGATCCGAGGTTATTCAAGTTACTGGAAATGGCTCTGGGGTTTGTGATCATCACGCTCGCGTGCTGGTGGGTGGCGCGCCGTATCTCGAAACCTCTGCGCCATGTGGAATCGACTGCCCGGGCCATCACCGGCGGTGATCTATCACTCCGTGTCAGCCCAGGTATCGCTGGTCGCCGGGACGAAATAGGCGCACTGGCAACAGCCTTCAACGGTATGACAGAGCAGCTATGCGATCTGCTTGAGCGGCAGAAACATCTGTTGCGGGATATTTCCCATGATTTGCGAACCCCCCTGACACGGCAAAGGATCGCGATTGAACTGGCCAGCGAGAACGGTGACGTCGAGCCCGACTTGATGGCCAGCATCCTGCGCCAGAATGAGCGACTGGAGGCCATGACGGCGCAAATTCTGACGCTCTACCGGATAACCGAAAAGGGATCGGATTTCGCACGCACGCCGGTGCGCCTGATTGCTGTGCTCACCAGAGTCCTTCAGGATGCGGCCGATTATGCCGAACACCGCCAGGTGGACTGTGAACTCAGGACCGCGCCGGATTGTCAGCAGGTAACTGTGCTCGGAGATGAAGGTCTGCTTCAGCGGGCGCTGGACAACGTGTTGCAGAATGCGCTGGATCATACCGCGCCGGGGCAAGTGGTCAGTATTTCACTGACGGCGGGAGCTGGAACCCTGACCTGTGATATCTCGGATAATGGCCCCGGTGTGCCGTCCGAGGTATTACCCAAGCTGTTCGAGCCGTTTTACCGGGCCGACGAAGCCCGCAGCGGGCAGGGCTGGGGGCTTGGGCTGGCGATTGCGAAAGATATCATCAAGGCCCATGACGGCAGCATCACCGCTACCAACGGTAAGCAGGGTGGTCTGGTGGTGTCACTGAGCTGGCCGGTATTTACCGGGCCGGAATAACGACTTTTGCAGTGCTTGTACGGGTCAAAAACCGGATTACCCTTCTGAAACCCGACCTACACACCATGCCTCTCATAAACAGGCATCCGTGCGTATACTGTCAAAACGATCCGTTGAATTGGAGTGAGAACAATCATGCGTGTACTAATCGCCACCCTGATGATTTTTTTGCTATCTGGTTGCGCCAGCAATGTGGTGACAGATTATGACTCGGCAACCGTATTCGGTAATTACAGTTCCTGGGCCTTTGCCGACAATAACAACGGTTCCGGTTTTGTGTCTCTCGATGGCGCCCGCGTTCAAAGCGCGGTTGAGCGTGAGCTTAATCGCAAGGCCCTGAATAAGGTGGTCGAAGAAGAGGCGGATCTCCTGGTGTCCTATCGCGTCGAAAAAGTAGATCGTCTCGATACTACGGGTCTGTCTTACGGACTCGGTTTCGGACATAGTCCTTTCGGTTTTGGTTTCTCCACAGTACCTCCGGTGCGGGAAATCGAGGAAGGCAAACTGGTGGTTGAACTGGTGGACTCCGCAACCTCTCGGGTGGTGTGGCGCGGTGCCAGCAGGCGCTACCTGAATGAAAGCCAGAGCACTGAGTATCGGCGCAAGTTGATAGATGAGGTTGTCGCTGACATGTTCGCCAAGTATCCGCCAGGGATGTGAAAGCAGGTGTCTGACGTCTGGAACACTGATCAATGAGCCTGGTCACGCTTGGCCGGTATTCGTTACCTTTTGAGGCGCACCTGGCTCGCTCGCGCCTGGAATCCGAAGGTATAGAGGCCTTTGTGGCCGATGAGCACACCGTCAACATGCAATGGATGTTGTCGAATGCCATCGGAGGTGTTCGCTTGCAGGTGCAGGAAGACGATTTGTACCGCGCCCGGAAAATCCTGGCAGAGGATCGCTCGGGTCTGATCGACGATTTCCCCGAAACCGAACCTGCCCGGGAACAGGGCGATAACCGGTCCGGTTTATCCGCGTTAGCCTCAAAACGTCGCAAGCGCGGTTTTTTCGCGATGTTGCTGGCATTGTTTATCGGCTCCTGAACGCTGCTATAGTGCTGTTCTTACACCATCTCCGGGTATTAATCCCAAAACCAGATCTCGCCGCCAGCCATCGCATAATGCTGGCATGGCGCATGCGTTATGCCATGGCGGCGGGCGAAACAGACAGGAACGCAGTATGAAAAACCGCAACCAGGGCGGCCTGGTCTTCTCCACCGAACAGGGCCGCATGTGCCCCGGTTGCAGCCAGCCTGTAGACGACTGTACCTGCAACCAAGCGTCCCAGCCGACCGGAGACGGTGTCGTGCGGGTAAGTCGCGAGACCAAGGGCCGTAAGGGCAAGGGCGTCACGCTGGTTACCGGCGTCCCGATGAATGCTGATGAGCTCAAGGCTTTCGCCAAAGTGTTGAAGGCCCGATGTGGCGTTGGTGGTACGGTGAAGGACGGCGTAATCGAAATTCAGGGTGACCAGCGGGATGTGCTGGTGCCGCTGCTTCAGGAGAAGGGCTGGACGGTTCGCCGTTCCGGTGGCTGAGTTTGGGGTAAGAGTCCTCGATTTCATAAGTATCTGGTCACTCAGAAGGTCTAGGGACGCGCTGATCAATTCCCCTGCGCTTCCCTAGGGCGCAAATAGCAGACTTACCCACTACAATGAGCATTTGTGCATTTTAACCAAAGGCGGAGGACAGGCATGCATATTATGGTCATGGGCGCGGGCGTTGTCGGTATTACAACCGCCTGGTATTTAAGACAGGCGGGGCACGATGTGACCGTTGTTGACCGTCAGAACAAGGCCGGGGTTGAAACCAGTTTTGCCAACGGTGGCCAGATTTCAGTGTCTCATGCGGAGCCCTGGGCAAACCCTTCTGCACCCTTTAAAGTGCTCAAATGGCTCAGCCAGCCTGATGCACCGCTATTATTCCGGTTTCGGCTGGACCCGGCCCAGTGGCGCTGGGGCCTGCGATTCCTGATGGAGTGCACGCCGGCCCGCACCGCTCATAACATCCGTCAGATGGTTAATCTGGGCACCTACAGCCGAAGCTGCCTGCAGGCGCTGCGCAAGGACACCGGGGTGGAATACGATCACCTGGAGAAAGGCATCCTGCATTTCTATACTGACGAAGCTGAATTCCAGAGCGCCCTGGAACCGGCCCGTCAAATGCGTGAACTCGGTTGTGACCGACAGGTAATCGATGCGGCCAGGGCAGTGGAGCTGGAGCCTGCGCTGGCCCCTGCCCGTGATCGCATTACCGGTGCAACCTATACATCGGAAGATGAGTCCGGGGACGCCCGAAAATTCACCCAGGCGCTGGCCGAAAAAGCCGCCGGCGCGGGCGTGGAATTCCGCTACGGCACCGAAGTGGTGGGGTTCGATAAAACCCGGGATACCATCCTGGGAGTTCATACTGTGTGTGAGGGTTCTTATGAGACCCTTCGTGCCGATGGTTACGTGCTCAGTATGGGGAGCTTCAGTGCGCCGATGGCGAAAACTCTGGGGCTGTGGCTGAACATTTACCCCGCCAAGGGCTATTCCATCACCGTGCCGGTCAAGAATGCCGATGCTGCATTCAACGTCAGCCTGACTGACGACCAGTATAAATTGGTGTATTCACGCCTTGGCGACAGCATGCGGATAGCCGGGACCGCAGAACTTAACGGGTACAGCCGGGATCTCAATATGATCCGGTGTCAGGCGATCGTGCGACGCACCGCTGAAATCATGCCGGAGGCAGGACACTGGGATCAGGCTTCATTCTGGACCGGCCTAAGACCGACCACGCCCTCAAACGTGCCATACATCGGCAAGAGCCATTTCCGAAATCTCTATCTGAATACCGGTCACGGCACACTGGGATGGACGCATTCCTGCGGTTCGGGGGCGGCCATTGCGGACATCATTACGGGCCGGAAGCCGGAAGTGGACTTTGCCTTCACCGGTCTCACCCGCTGACTACTTCGTAGCCGGAATGCGACCCAAAGCACGAGGGTGGTGAACCAAAAAGTTATTTGCAGCCTACTCTGTTAACCTGCCCACTCTTTTGATGCGAACGGAGTTTCTGCATGATTACAGTTCACCACCTTAATAATTCCCGCTCACAACGCGTTCTCTGGATGCTGGAAGAATTGGGCGTGCCTTACGAAATCCAGCGTTACGAGCGTGACCCCAAAACCATGCTGGCGCCTGCAAGTCTCAAGCAAGTACACCCGCTCGGCAAATCACCGGTGATCACCGATGGCGATCTGGTGGTAGCGGAGTCCGGCGCTATCGTAGAATATCTTGCCCATACCTATGGCAAAGACACCATGCTGCCCGAAAGTGGCGGCCAGGCGTGGCTTGATTACACCTACTGGCTGCATTACGCCGAAGGTTCCCTGATGCCGCCGCTGGTTATGCGCCTGGTATTTGAAAAAGTAAAAACCAGCCCGATGCCGTTTTTCATCAGGCCCGTGGCAAAAGGCATTGCCGACAAGACCAACCAGATTTTCATTGGTCCGATGATCAAAACCCATATGGATTTCGTGGAGTCCCACCTGGCGAAAAACACCTGGTTTCTCGGGGATAATCTCAGCGCGGCAGACATTCAGATGAGCTTTCCGCTGGAAGCCTCGGTGGCCCGGGGTATTGTCGGCAAGACCCGGCCTCATATCACGGCTTACGTAGAGCGCATGCACGCCAGACCCGCTTACCAGAAGGCCCTTGAGAAGGGTGGTAAGTACGATTTTGCCTGAGTAGTTGGCGGCGGGGGTGTGTCTTCTGCCATACCCCCGCCGCCTTGATCGAACCCTTACTTCAACTGGTCCCGAATCAGCTTCTTGTTGATTTTGCCGACGCTGGTCTTCGGTATATCGTCGACAAAATCAATGTGTTCAGGAATCGCCCACTTGTTGATTTCGCCGCTGTCGACAAACTGTTGCAGATGCTTCTGAATCACGGCTGCATCGGCCTCTTGCCCGGGTTTGAGCACCACCAGAGCGTGGGGCCGCTCACCCCACTTCTCGTCCGGCAGGCCCACCACTGCAGCGCCGGCCACGGCAGAATGCTGACTGATCAGGTTTTCAAGATCCAGAGATGACAGCCACTCACCGCCGGTTTTGATGACATCCTTGATGCGGTCCTTGATGACGAGCGTGTAGTCGGGTTCTATGCTGGCGACATCACCGGTATGAAGCCACCCTCCGGCCCACAGCTCCTCACCTTTCTCCGGCTCTTTCAGATAGTTCTGGGTCAGCCAGGGCGCGCGGGTGACCACTTCGCCTTTGGCTTCGCCATCCATGGGCAAGCTTTTGCCACTGTCGTCAAGAACACGAATATCCACCAGGGGGACCGGTATGCCGGTTTTGGTGCGTTTGAGGGATTGCTGCTCCAGCGGCAGGTCAAGGTCTTCCGGTTGCAGGTGCGAGGTGGTCAGCAGCGGACCGGTTTCAGACATGCCGTAGCCGGTATACATGTGAATGCCGAGTTTGGCGCCCGCCTTGCAAAGGCCTTCAGTGAGTGCACTGCCGCCAATCAGAACATGCCAGCCACTGAGGTCCGCTGTCTTGATGGATTCTGTTGCCATCAGCATCTGCATGATAGTGGGTACGCAGTGGGAGAAGGTCACCTTGTGCTGTTTTAACAGGTCTACCAGCATCTCGGGCTCATACTTTCCCGGGTAGACCTGCTTGATGCCCAACAGCGTCGCTACATAGGGAACGCCCCAGGCATGCACGTGGAACATGGGCGTGATAGGCATGTACACGCTTGAGGACCGCATCAGTGGTCGCTCGTCGTAGGTCGACAGGGCGCTTGCCATCACCAGCGTGTGCAGTACCAGCTGCCGGTGGCTGAAGAATACACCCTTGGGATTACCGGTGGTGCCGGTGGTGTAGAAGGTGGTGGCAACACTGTTTTCGTCAAAATCCGGGAAGTCAAAATGGGTGTCAGCGTCAGCCAGCAAGGCTTCGTATTCGCCATGGCTTTTCAGGCTGGTGGATTTGGCCTGGCTCTCGTCAGTCAACTGGATGTAGCTTTTGATGGTTGTCAGCTCGTCGCTGACCTGCTCCAGCAGCGGCACAAAATCATCATGAACCATCACCAGATCGTCTTCTGCGTGGTTCATGGTGTATACGATCTGCTCTGGCGACAACCGCACGTTGACGGTGTGAAGCACTGCGCCGATCATCGGGACAGCAAAGAAACACTCAAGGTAGCGGGGGGTGTCCCAGTCCAGAACCGCCACGGTATCGCCTGCCTTGATGCCGGCATTGGTCAGCGCGTTGGCGAGACGGTGGATGCGATCTACAAGGTCGGTATAGGTGTACTTGCTGCGGTTGGCGTAACAGATTTCCTGGTCCGGCGCGTACCGCGGCGCTGACAAAAGCAGCTGTTTGATCAGTAACGGGTACTGGTAAGCGTTATCCGCGGCGGGAAGAATTTTGGTCTGAGCCATTGTGAAAATACCTCTGATTCTCGTGTGTTGGAGTTGTAGCGAGACTGGGGCCAATCTGACACAGTTCGGCCAAAACCGGAACCGTTCAAGAAGCAAAAATCCGCAGGGCGAGAGAGTTTCCCGGCGGATTAGCAGAATGGATGGTAATCGTGTTTTACTGCGGTTTACACGATCTTATTCGTAGCTGCAGAGATAGGCGGTATCGATATCAGCCTTGACCTGAAAGCTGGACTGGCCAGCGACCTGGAAGCCTTCACCAGCGCCGTAGACCATCCACTCGGACATGCCTGGCAGCAGAACGGTCAGAGCGCCGCTGATGACGGTCATGGTTTCCTTCTGGCCGGTACCGAATTCGTACTCGCCCGGGCTGATGACACCGACGGTCGCAGGTAAGGTAGATGATTGAAATGAAATGGATTTTGCTTTTCCATCAAAGTACTCGTTTACTTTCAACATACGATATCTCCTGAAATTTGGAAGGCCTACTATACGGCAATTTAATCTTGTGAAAATGGCAAATATGAAGAAGGTTCAGAGCGAGACCCAATCGCAAAATCCGGAACAGAAAAAATATGTGGACTCGCTGCGCCGACTGGATCGTTACGCCCGAATGCTGGATAGCAGGTTCCGGGTTCCCTTCACCCGGATCCGGTTTGGCCTCGATCCGGTGATTGGCCTGTTGCCCGGTATCGGGGATGTGGCCGGGCTCGGGTTGTCGCTCTATTTGATCGGCGAAGCCATTAAAATCGGGGCCGGGCCCAAAACCATCACGAAAATGATGGGTAATGTCCTGATTGAATTCGTGATTGGCCTGGTGCCGTTGTTGGGCGACGTTTTTGATTTATTGTGGAAGGCAAATGACCGCAATGCGGCTCTGCTCAGAACCCATATCCAGCAGCACCTGACACCATCGAGACCGCGCAAGCGCTGGCTGTCCTATGGACTGGTGACAGTGTTTGGTCTGCTGCTGGTGACTCTGGCGGTACTGGTATTCCAGGCACTGTTTCTGGCGTGAGGGCTCTTACTGGTCCCAGGGCTTGCCGCGAGTATTCTCCATAATACCTACCTTGATGTGCATGGCCGACTTGGCAAGAATGTTGGCACTGATGGGTGCTGTCAGGAAAAGGAACACCATGATCAGTAGCTCTGTCACCCCCGCGCTTTGGCCCTGACTGAAAAAGTACACAATCGAGGCCATCGCGATGCTGCCGACGCCCAGCGTTGTTGCTTTGGTCGGGCCATGCAGGCGGGTGAAGAAATCCGGAAAGCGGGCCAGACCGATAGCACCCACCAGCGCAAATGCCCCACCGGTCACCAGCAATATCGAAACAATCAGCTCTGCAGCAAAAGTCATACCCGGGCCCTCTCGGTCGGTCGCTGGTTGCTGTCAGGGACAGTCTGGTGTGCTTTACTCATTCGATTACACTCCCGCGCTTGAGGTATTTAGCCAGCGCCACCGTGCCGACGAAACCCATGACGGCGATAAGCAGTGCTGCTTCCAGATACAATCGTGTTCCCAGGATCATGCCGAACAGAAGAATCAGTGCAATGGCATTGATATACAGGGTATCCAGCGCGAGTATGCGATCCGGAGCGTCCGGACCTCTCACCAGCCGGTATATGTTAAGCGCGACCGCAAGGCTGACCAGGGCGATAGTGAGAGACAAGGCAAAGGCAATCATTGGAATAACTCCAGTAACGGCTTCTCGTAACGCTTGTGAATCCCGTCGATGAGCGCCTGGTCATCCGTCACGTCCAGGGCGTGGATCAATAGCATCTTGTGATCATTACTGACATCTGCGCTGACGGTGCCGGGTGTTAAGGAAATGGTGCTGGCCAGCATGGTAATTCCGAGGGGGTGCTCCAGGGTCAGGGGATAACAGACAAAAGCAGATCTAGGGCTCCGCCGGAAGCTCAAAACAAGGCGTGCGACAATAACGCTGGCCACTACGATATCCGCGATAACTCTGAGCGCATACGCGGCCAGTTTCCAGGGCTTTCGGATGGCCGGGTTGTCGGGCCAGAATGCCCGGGTAAACAGTGGGAGCAGCCAGGCAAGAATAAGTCCGAGTACAGCGTTACCTGCGGACGCTCCTGCCAGCATCAGCCACACCAGTAAAAGCGCAAAGCTCAGCAAGGGCTGGGGAAAGCCGAAGCGCAGGTTCATCATTCACCCTCCGTGATAACAGGCATTTGTAGAATCTCAATATAGCCTGCGGGGTTGTGCAGTTGGGCTGCAGTAGCGTCGGTATACCGGCTGATGGGCCCAGCAAGTGCCACGATCACGATGCTTAGTCCGATCAGTGCGGTCGCCGATGCCGTTACCGGCAAAGTCAGCTTGCTGTCAGATTCGATATGCCCTTCATTATTCCGCCAGAATACGATGCTGCCAGCATGACTATAGGCAATCAGGGTAAAGAAGCCGCCAATCAATATAATTGACCATAGAAACGCCATCTCGATGCCGGGCGTGACCGCCTGAAGAATCAGCAGCTTGGCAAAGAACCCGCTCAGAGGCGGCAGTCCGGCATTGGCGGTTGCACCGAGGAAAAACAGGGTTCCCAACAGCCCGCGATTACGCATCCGCGGTGCCGTTACGATTTTGTCGCTGGCAGAGCCACGCTGGTTGGAAACCAGATCGACAACCAGAAACAATCCGCCAACCACCCAGGTTGTGTTGATCAGGTAAAAAAGTGCCGCTGAGGTTCCTGCGGAGGTATTCAGGCCGATGGCGGCCAGTAGCGTACCGACAGAAATAATCACCTGCCATGCAATCAGTGTTTTCAGCGTTCTGGAGCCCAGCAATCCAATGACACCCACAGTCAGCGTGATCAGGGCAAACGGAAATATCCAGTCCATACCCAGGTTAGCCAGCTCGCCAGCATCATCACCGAATATCAGCGTGTATACCCTGAGGATGGCGTATATACCGACTTTGGTCATCACCGCAAACAGCGCAGCGACGGGCGCTGTTGCACTGGCGTAAGCCCGGGGTAACCAAAAACATAAGGGCAGGATGGCAGCTTTCAGCCCAAAGACCACCAGCAACAACATGCCTCCGGCTTTTACGAGCGGCAACTCTTCACTACTTATTTTCGGCACCTGTACCGCCAGGTCCGACATGTTCAGGGTGCCGGTCACGCTATAGATCATGCCAACGCTGATCAGAAAGAGTGCAGAGCCGATCAGGTTCAGCACCACGTAGTGCAGGCCAGGCACGGTGCGGGTAGTCCCGCCGCCATGGAGCAGCAAGCCGTAGGACGCTATCAGCAATATTTCGAAAGCGACAAAAAGGTTGAACAGATCCCCGGTCAGAAATGCAATGTTCAGACCCGCCAGCTGGAATAGAAACAGGGTATGGAAGTGGGGACCCTGGGTATCCGTTTTACATATCGAGTAAATATGGCAGAACAGTGCAAGGACTGCGGTTACCATCAGCATCAGTGCCGCCAGGCGATCCAGCACTAACACGATGCCAAAGGGAGGCTGCCAGTTACCGAATGCGTACATCCGGTAGGCGCCATCGTCGGCAAGCCCTAACAGTACGACGGCGGCAACCAACATCATCACAGTCGTGCCCAAGGCCAGCGTTCTGCGCAGCTGCATTGGGGCATAAGACATGAATATCTGCAGTACACCGCCCAGCAGCGGGATAAGAATGGGAGCGGTTAACCAATGATTCATTGGTTGTTCTCCCCTGCATCTGTCTGCTCTGGTGGCGTTGCCTGCCTTCTTGTTCCATCGACATGATCAACGCGGGTATCGGCGAGGCTTCGTAGTGCCAGGGCCACCAAAAAAGCAGTCATCGCAAAACCAATGACTATGGCGGTCAGCACCAGAGCCTGGGGCAGCGGGTCACTATAAGCTTCAGCACCCCCGATAATAGGTTGCCCATCGGTACTCAAACGACCGGTGGAGAACAGGAACAGATTCACTCCGTAGGACAATAGCGTCAGGCCGACCACAACCGGAAAGGTTCTGGCGCGCAGGAGCAGGTATACACCAGTGCTGGTGAGTGTGCCGATGATCAAAGCGAATACGAGTTCCATGTCAGGCTCCTCCTGCGTTGCGGCTGCCGAATGACTTGGCCGGTTGTACTGACAGCTTGCTGAGGCTTGTCAGGGCGAGCAAGGTTGCGCCAATGACCGTGAGATACACCCCGAGATCAAAAATCATCGCGGTCGCAAGTTCGAATTTACCGACCACCGGGAGCGAGACATAGGTGAAGGAGGAGGTCAGGAACGGATAGCCAAAGGCATAGCTGCCAACCCCGGTTAACGTGGCAGCTGCGACACCGAGCGCAAGCATGATCTGGTAAGGCAGCGCCATGCGCTTCTCACTCCATTCGATGCCGTTAGCGATGTACTGCAATATCAGCGCAACCGCAGTCACCAGGCCGGCAACAAATCCACCGCCTGGCATGTTGTGTCCGCGGAGGAAGATAAATACCGAAACCATCAAGGCGAGTGGTAACAGCGGGCGGGATATCTGCGCCAGCATGGTTGGGTAGGCATCTCTGGTCCAGGAGTGTCCCTGGCCGTCTGTCGTGGGTGGTAGAAGCCTGGCGTTTTTCATCATGGCATAAATGCCCAGTGCCGCAATGGCCAGAACGGTGATTTCTCCCAGGGTATCGAAGCCCCGGAAGTCGACCAGGATCACGTTGACCACATTGGTGCCACCGCCACCGGGTTTGCTGTTCTCAAGAAAGAATTCGGAAATCGAGGTGAACGGTCGCGTCAGCATCGCCAGCGTCGCCAGCGTCATGCCCAGCCCTGCTGCCAGCGCGATCGCTGCATCTCGCCAGCGCACCCAGGGGGCTGTTTCTATCGGTGTCCAGGAGGGCAGATAGTAAAGCGCCAGCATCAGCAGCACGATGGTGACCACTTCAACCGAGAGTTGGGTCAGGGCCAGGTCCGGTGCGGAGAACCGGGCGAATGCCAGCGCGACCATAAGACCGACCACGCTCAGAAGTATCAATGACGTGAGCCTTTCTCTGTGCATGACTACCGTCGCAATCGCAGCGCTGATCAAAATCAGGGCGCCGAGTGTGGTCGGTAAATCAATCGGGGTCAGGCCGTTGCTGCCAATCGATACACCCAGATCCAGTAGCGGCATGAAAGCGACCACCAGTGCCGTTAACAGCAACAGTAAGCCATATCTTTGCAGCGAACCGTTCTCCAGCCTGTTTATAAGGCGTTCGGACCTATCACCAGCCCATTTGACACAGGCCTCGAACACGGCTTTCTCGTCAACTTCCTTGAAACGAGCGTGGAAATCGAAGAACCGCTGACGTTGGGTGTACATGATAAGACCACCAAAGAAAGCGAAGAAGCTCATCATCAATGGCAGATTGAAACCGTGCAGGATGGCCAGTTCGTAGTCCGGCACCGGCCCCCCCAGTGTTGCGGCAGCAGCAGCGTAGAGCAGGGGGCCCACGGAAAGCGCCGGAAACATGCCAACCATAAGGCAGGCAAAGACCAATATTTCGACCGGAATCTTCATATAACGGGGTGGTTCATGGGGCGGGTAAATCGGCAGGTTCAACGGCTTCCCGTTAAAGAAAACGTCGTGGATAAAGCGGGCCGAGTAGGCCACGGCAAAAATGCCTGCCAGGGTCGCAACGACGGGCGGCAGGTAAGCCCATAGGCCCGGAAGATTGAGCTGCAATGATTCTGCAAAGAACATTTCCTTGCTCAGGAAACCGTTGAGCAAAGGTACCCCCGCCATCGATGACGCTGCCACCATAGCCAGCGTTGCAGTATGGGGCATATACCTCCACAGGCCGTTGATCTGACGCATATCCCGGGTGCCGGTTTCGTGGTCGATGATGCCTGCAGCCATGAATAGCGACGCTTTGAAGATGGCATGATTGATAATGTGAAATACCGCCGCAACTGCGGCCAGCTGCGTGCCCATACCAAACAACAGGGTAATCAGACCAAGGTGGCTGACCGTTGAATGGGCCAGCAGACCTTTGAGGTCGTGTTTGAACAGTGCCACATAGGCGCCGATCAACAACGTAGCCATGCCGGTAAAGCTGACCATGTAGAACCACTGGTCAGTTCCGGCCAACGCCGGATAAAGTCTGGCGAGCAGGAAAACCCCCGCTTTCACCATGGTGGCGGAGTGCAGATACGCTGAGACCGGAGTGGGGGCCTGCATGGCATGGGGCAGCCAGAAGTGGAACGGAAACTGGGCGGATTTGGTGAAGGCGCCCAGTAAAACCAGAGTCAATGCGATCGGGTAAAGGGAGTGAGCTTTTATCTGATTGCCCGCTGCGAGCACGTCATCCAACTCAAAACTACCGACAATATTGCCGATCAGTAGAATGCCCGCCAGCAACGCGAGGCCTCCACCTCCGGTGACCGCCAACGCCATACGCGCGCCACGGCGGGCATCCTGCTTGTGGTTCCAGAAACTGATCAGCAGGAATGACGAGAGACTGGTCATTTCCCAGAAAATCAGCATCAGTAGCAGGTTGCTGGACATCACGATGCCCATCATTGAACCCATGAACAGCAAGAGCAGAGAATAGAATTTGCCAATATTCTCCTGTTTCTTCAGGTAGTAACGGGAATAAAGAATGATCAAAAGGCCAATGATCAGAATAAGTAAGGCGAACAGCAGGGAAAGGCCGTCAAGCCGGAAACTCAGGGAAAGCCCGATCGAGGGCAGCCACTCGTAAGTCTGGACCAGCACTTCTCCGGCTGCCAGTGTCTTCCAGTGCGGGAATAATGCGGCCAGAGCAACCACCGCCGGTATGGACGATGCAATTGCGATGGCGGTCCTGCCTGCCTGCGCGAAAAATGGCGCAACCAGGGCGCCAATGAAAGGCAGTAAAACGACCAGCGATAGGGTCATCCCAACCTCTTTTGTCATTTTTATCTGTGTTTTAGTTGCAGCTCCCCGAGTCGTTCGGGACAGCTTTCGGATGCGGGGACGATTGACCCTTTTCCCTGCTATTGCCGCCGGTAAAGCGTATCCGCGGAGCGCCCTCTACAGAATGCCGGACCAGATCAGCCGTGGCGGGTCGGGAAAGTAAGGCAGTCTGCCCCAACGTAGCCAGTGCGGTGGGTTGGACGCGGCCGGAACAGCTGAATGAGCACGGGGCTGTGCTGTCATGGAGGCTCCGTAAAATTAATATGAAGACAGATCATACGTGCACGACTTCTCAGGTCAAGCCGCTCGAACGATGGGGCCCCCGCAGCCCACTAAAGATTGCGGCGATCTTCGAACGCCCGATCAGGATCGGTGGTGTTGCGGGTCACTGCAATGCGTTGGTTGGACCGCCCGATAATCCGCCTCTGGAGGCGGGTTTCCCAGTCTAGTGCAACCTTGTCGGGAGCGCTCCAGGTGCGATTGAACAGCAGCTTGCTCGCAGCGACAGCATCAGGAGAACGGGCCGCCAGTTCCTGTGCAAACTTATAGGCCTCCGCCAATGGGTCGTCGCACACCCGGGACACCAGGCCCATGGTCCTGGCTTCGTCACCGGTAAACTGCCTCGCTGTCATGGTCAGTTCTTTTGCCAGGTCAATGGTGATTAATTCCCGCAGGGTGACCGCCAGGCTCATATCCGGAATCAGCCCCCATTTGCTTTCCATAATCGAGAATTCACAACCCGGAGTGCTGAAGCGGAAGTCCGCGCCCAGGGCGATCTGGAATCCTCCCCCGAAGCAATAGCCGTGGGTAACCGCAATGACCGGCGCTGGTACATCCCGCCAGAGATAGCCGACATCCTGGGCGAGATTACTGATTTTGCGCCCGGGTTTGACCAGTAAACGAAGAAAATTGACCGGGTTTTTTGACACCGTTTTCACATCGAGGCCCGAGCAGAACGCATCGCCTGAGCCATGCATGACGATCGCCCGCACCTGGCGTTCTTTTTTCAGCGTTTTTGCCACTCGGGTGATGGCGTCAAACATCGGCATGTCGAGACCATTAAGCTTGTCCGGCCGGTTCAGGGTTACGGTGGCAATGCCCTGGTCGATGTTGAGAAGTACCCGGTCAGTGGCGGTTTTATCGGCGGATCGCAAAGCCATAATGGTTATTCCGTTTCCCGTGGTCGTAGGATGGCTATGCTACCACGCAAACGAAAATGCCCAACATCACCGTAAGAGGCCGGCAGACAGTAAAATGTTGTCAGTTGATCCCGTGACGTTAATGTGCGGGAACTGGACGTCAGAATAGCAATGCGGCAGGGTAGTGTGCTCGCTGACTCACTATACGGAAGCTATGACTCTTCTTGTTATTTTTGCCCTGGTGTCAATCTGGTTCTCGTTTCTGTGCTCGATTCTGGAAGCCGCGTTGCTGTCAATTACGCCGAGCTACATTGCCTCGATCAAAACCAGTGATCCGGACCTGTTCGTCAGACTGAGGCAACTGAAGGACAATATAGACGACCCGCTGTCGGCTATTCTGACTCTAAACACGGTTGCTCACACCGCCGGGGCGACCGGGGTTGGTGCCCAGGTTGCGGTGGTGTTCGGTGAAGCCTGGCTGGGTCTCGCCTCAGGCATAATGACCCTTGCCATTCTCATTTTTTCGGAGATCATTCCTAAAACGATCGGCGCCAAATATTGGCGAAGACTGGCACCCAGGCTGCCAGGGATGCTCAATTTTATGATGAAGGCTTTTTTCCCTTTTATCTGGTTGTCCCAGCAGATCACCCGCCGCCTGGGGTCAGGGGATGCCGATGTTGATATACGTGGTGAAATCAGCGCATTGGCGGAAATCGGTCGGGATCAGATGGCTCTTGACGAAGATGAGAGGAAAATCATCCAGAATGTGCTGCAGTTTCACCGAATCAAAGTCAACTCCATCATTACCCCGCGCACTGTCTGCAAGTCTGTGGCAGCGGACAGCTCAATAGCGGCACTTATTGACTATGTCCGGCCCTTACCGTTTTCCCGTTACCCGGTAATCGACGAACAGAGTGAGGTGATAGGTTTCGTTCATAAATCTGATCTTATCGGCTTGTCGGAAGACGCCACTCTGAAAGACAGGATTCGCCCGATCAAGCGCGTCCGGGCACGATCCAATATTGAATATGTGTTCGGAGACATGCTGAGAGACAGACAGCATCTGGCGGCGGTGTATGACGAGACTGGCGTCTGGCAGGGGATAGTGACTCTGGAAGATATTCTTGAAACGCTGCTGGGCACAGAAATCATGGATGAAACAGACAATGTCTCCAATCTCCAGCGTTACGCCCGGCAACGGTGGAGCCGACGGCTCAAAAAAATGGCCTCGAAGCGGCCCGATAAGCTATCTGAGTGACTTCATGGCATCCTGGATGGCCTGGGCTTCGGCTTCCAGCACCCGATACCTCAAATTGTCTGACTGTCGGGACACCCCGGTTAACTGCTTCTGTTTAAGATCATAAAGCCGGGATAGAAGCGCTACCTGACCTGCTCTTGCTGGTGCATTCATGGCATATCTCCCCAATCTAACACCCTGTCGAAAAATTTTACGTTCTGGATCAGCCGACGGCCTTACTGAGAACCTAAGCATAAGCCGGGCCAAGTGACGGGCGGGGAATCAGACAGGACACCAGCGACCAAAGCGGGACCACTAGGCTCCCCCAGATCCCACCAGGCCAGCCCGCCTCCGGCACCCGCAATAGGACCATCAACTGCAATCAGCTTCTCGGGGTGACACAGTACGTCAGGGTAACGCTGACGGAACGGGTCACTATAGAGCCCCAATGCGTCGTGGCCATATGGGGGGCAGCGCTCCTGACCAGTTGAAAAATGCAACCTGGCGGTTTCCGCCGCGCCTCCAGTGTGAGAATCTGTCGCCAATTTATAAGGAGGGTCTCCATGTCCGATGTTTTGATTGATCGCCGTGATCTCGCGTTCCAGCTTTACGAAGTACTCGACACCCAAATTCTGACTGAGCGCGAGCGATTCAGTGAGCACAACCGGGACACCTATGATGCGGTCATTGAAACCGCCGACAGGATCGCCCGGGACAAGTTTGCCAATCACAACAGCGCAGCTGACAAGGATGAGCCGAAATTCGTTAACGGCCAGGTGGAAATGCTGCCTGAGGTAAAGCAGGGTTTTGATGCTTACGCCGAGGCAGGTTTTATTGCTGGCCGTTACGATTATGAGCTGGGGGGCATGCAGTTACCGGAATCTGTGATGGCGGCCTGCAATGGCTTTTTTACAGCCGCCAACCCCGGTACTGCGGGTTATCCATTCCTGACCACCGCCGCGGCCAATCTGATTCGCGTTTTTGGCAACGACGAGCAGAGAAACAGGTATCTGCCACCGATGCTGGCGGGTCAGTTTTCCGGCACCATGGCGCTGACCGAGCCCCACGCCGGGTCCTCGCTGGCCGACATTCGCACGTCCGCGACACCTACGGAGTACGGCCACTACCTGATCAAGGGTGCAAAAATTTACATCTCCGGCGGCGAGCAGTCGATCACCGACAACATCGTCAACATGGTGCTGGCCAGGATCAAGGGCGCACCTGCAGGCGTTAAAGGCATCTCCCTGTTTATAGTGCCGAAGTTCCGGGTCAACGACGGTGGCGAACCGGGCGAGCGCAACGGGGTATCCCTGGCTGGCCTGATTCATAAGCTGGGCTATCGGGGTACCACCTCGACAGCCCTGAGCTTTGGTGATGACGCGCCGTGTCATGGCTATCTGGTGGGTGAGCCGCATCAGGGTCTCAAATATATGTTTCAGATGATGAATGAGGCCCGGGTAGGGGTTGGTTTTGGCGCGGCAGTCATCGGCTATCGAGGCTACATGCACAGCCTGGAATACGCCAAAGACCGGTTACAGGGTCGCAAGGCGTCGGAGAAGAATCCGGAGTCTCCCCAGGTGCCCATCATCCAGCACGCAGACGTGCGGCGTATGCTGCTGGCACAGAAGGCCTATTGTGAAGGCGGTCTCGCCCTGTGCCTGTATGGCGCGCGCCTGATGGATGACCAGCATACCCATCCCGACGCCCAGAAACGTGAAGAAGCTGGCAAACTGCTGGACCTGCTGACCCCCGTAATAAAAGCCTGGCCCTCGGAGTTTGGCCCGAAAGCGAATGATCTGGCAATTCAGGTATACGGCGGTGCTGGTTACACTCGGGAATACCCGGTGGAGCAGTGCTGGCGGGACAACCGCCTCAATCCCATTCACGAAGGCACCAATGGCATTCAGGCGCTGGACCTGTTGGGCCGCAAAATCTGGCAGGATCAGAGCCATGGGCTTCAACTGCTGATGAAAGCCATGCAGGTGGATCTGGAGGCAGCCACCACGCCCCGTTGTCAACAATGGGCCCTGTCACTGAGTGAAACGCTGCAGCAGGCGGTGCAGGTGACTCAGATGCTTGGTAAGGCCTTGATGAGCGAAGGTCCGGATGGCGTGCTGGCCAATGCCTCCTGTTACCTGCACTTGTTTGGACACATTACCGTGGCCTGGATGTGGTTGCGGCAAGCCAATGTGGCGGCCAAGTGCCTCGAAGCGGCCAACACCGACCACGAGCGTAACTTCTATCAGGGTAAGCTACAGGCTGCTCAGTACTTCTTTCATTGGGAGCTGCCGGCGGTGGCGCAGGATATCGTACTGCTGCGGAACCAGGACGACAGTTGCCTCAATATGAAGCCCGAATGGTTCTGAGAAGTTCATCTTTTGCCTGCCACTAAGAGCTGGCGAAACCCTCGCCTCTAAGCCAGACTGATAATTCATCAGTCTGGCTTCAGGGACGGGTATGAGCGTAAGTAATGGATATCAGCCTGTTGAATGCGCTACCCGCACATTGCTGACTCGTGTTTTGATGTCCCGTGATGTGGTTGAGGTGGTGTTCAGGGACGAGTCTGGCCAGATACAGCATTACCATGATGTCATCCGTGATCTGTTCTCTCGGGCGGGTGAGGAATTTCTGTTGTTGGGTCGGGGACAGCTAGTGCGGCTGGATCACGTGTTAATGGTCAATGGTTACGCGATTGGCCAAACAGGCGTGGCCTGATCAAACTTGTGAGAACAACCCTCAAATCGGCCCTGAAACCCCTAACGCCCTGTCATTATTAAAATATCTGTAACCTGTGGCATGTTGTGGAGCTGCGAGGTGGGGTCGTAGACTACACGTTCGATGATTGATGTTGAATGTACCTCACAGAAGGGATTCCTTATGAAAAAATTAACACTTGGTGCGCTGGCTCTGACCATGACTCTTGGGCTGGCCGCATGCAGCGATGAGCCGGACGAAGGCGTCGATCTTGATGAAGCCGCTGATAACGCTGGCGAGATGCTGGACGATGCAGGTGATTCGGTCGAAGAAACTTACGAAGAGGCTACTGGCCAGGATACGGTAGGTGACGACATCGAAGACGCCGGCGAAGAAACCGGTGAAGCCATGGAAGATGCCGGCGACTCCATGGGCGACACTGCTGAAGATGTTGGTGAATCCATGGAAGAAAGCGCCGACGAAGCTACTAATTAATTAGTTGGTGTCTTAGTCCGAAGCCCGCCCTAGCGCGGGCTTTTTTGTGCGCCCGGCACGGGCGCGTAGCAGCCCGACATTTGTACGGAAGGTGTGGCAGTAAATGCGGCAGGTATAAGTATGAATGTCTCGCGTCTTACCCTGGAAAGGCGGGTTTTCTGCCTCGGTGCAACGTACGTTGTCCCCCTGCTCGATTGAACTGTCAAAAAAGCTTAAAGAAACTGACTTCTGGTTGTCTGCAATCTGTCACCTGAGCCATCGACACTGTGTTCTCTAAAACCGATAAAACACCCGAGAGAGGCAGGACCATGGCAAAGCATGACCTGGATCCGAATTACCTGGATCCCAATTACGAACCCGTTGTAAATCATTCGGGCAATACGTCCTTCGCATCGGTGCTGACAGCAAGGATGCAGCGGCGCACTCTGATGAAGGGCAGTGTTGGCGCTGCTCTGGTCAGTGTGATGGGAATGAGCCTCGTCGGTTGCTCTGACAGTGACGATGACGATGATAACGGCACCACCAGTGGTAATGCCCAGGCTGACACAGAGCTCGGGTTCAAGGCTGTCGCGGTTTCCAGCGAAAACCGCGTGACCGTTCCGGAAGGTTATTCTTCTGTTACCTTCGTACCCTGGGGCACGCCCATTACCGGGAGCTACCCGGAGTACCGCGCCGATGGCACCAATACCGGTGCTGATCAGGAGCAGCAGGTAGGCATGCATCACGACGGCGTGCACTTTTTCCCGATCGACCAGAAGGCCGGTGGCAACAGTTCTACCGAAGGTCTGCTGGTAATGAACCATGAGTACATCAACCAGAGTGCGCTGCATGCCAATGGCCCGACTAAAGCTGTTGACAACGGCGGCGTTCGCCCGGCGGACGAGGTTCGCAAGGAAATCGCGGCTCACGGCGTTTCTGTCATTCATATCAAGCAGGACAGTGAAGGTAAGTGGGACGTCGTTTTCGGAAGCCCCTATAATCGTCGCATCACCGGCGGCACCCCGATGGACATCCGTGGTCCGGTGCGTGGATACAGCAAGCTTGTAACTCCCTATAGCCTGAGCGCTACGGAAACCCGTGGCACCCTGAATAACTGCGCCATGGGGCCGACCCCTTGGGGTACTTATCTGGCAGCCGAAGAGAACTGGCATGGCTACTTCACCACCAGCGCGGCAGAGCGTCCGCGGGAATACGTTCGTCACGGTGTGGGTAGCAGCTCCCGGTATGACTGGGAACTGGCTGACAGCGGGCTTGACCAGTACGTTCGCTTCAACGTAACGCCCATGGATGGTGGTTCTGCCGAAACTGACTACCGCAACGAAGCCAACACCTTCGGCTACATGGTCGAGATTGATCCGTTTGCACCCGAGAGCAAGCCTCAGAAGCGCACGGCCCTGGGGCGCTTTGGTCACGAGGGTGTGATTTTCGCACCGGCCAAAGAAGGCAAACCTGTGGTTTGCTATTCCGGCGATGATTCACGATTCGAGTACATCTACAAGTTCGTGTCTGCCCAGGCCTACAATGCCTCTACCGCGAATGGTTCGCTTCTGGAAGACGGTACGCTGTACGTTGCCCGGTTCAATGAGGACGGAACTGGCGATTGGCTGGCGCTGTCTCTCGACGAGGCAGAATTCGCTGCCAAGGTCGCTGCCGCCGAGGGCAATGAAGTGGGGCGTAGCGGCATTCTGTTCGACGGGTTCGAAAACCAGGCCGATGTTCTGGTGAACACCCGACTGGCGGCCGATATCGCGGGCGCTACGACGATGGACCGCCCGGAGTGGGGTGCTGTTGATCCGAACACTGGTGCGGTTTACTTCACCCTGACCAACAACAGCAACCGTACTGAAGAACAGACGAATGCCGCGAACCCGATTGTAGAGAACCGGACCGGTCACATCATCCGCTGGAGTGAGCAAGGCAATGATCACGCCGCCACCAGCTTCGACTGGGATATCTTCGTCTTTGCCGGCGAGCAAGGCACCGAGACTGTCGTTGATGATGAAGTGATCGTGTCACTGACTGACGACAACATCTTCAGCAGCCCGGATGGTCTCTGGTTCGATTACAACGGTCGCCTGTGGATCCAGACTGACAACGGTTATAAAAAAGAGACTTTTGGTAACGACATGATGCTGGCTGCGAACCCGGAAACCCGCGAAATCAAGCGTTTCTTCGTTGGGCCCCAGGGCTGCGAGGTGACGGGCGTTGTCTCCACGCCGGATGTGAAGACCATGTTCGTCAACATCCAGCATCCGGCCGGCAACTGGCCGAACGCGGCGGAGGATCGTCCCCGAGATGCGACCGTCATCGTAACGAAGGATGACGGAGGTGTCGTCGGGGCCTGATACAGGCTCTTACGTTCTCGACTGAATCCGACCGCAACGCTGGGCGCTTCTGAAAAGAAGTTTCCGGGTTGCGGTTTTTTGTATCAGATTTGTAGCAGTCAGCCGTAAAACACTTGCTGATGAACTAAAGTGGCAGGTATTAATACAGGTCAGTTCATTAATCTCTCGGGTGATAATAAGTCAAGGATGTATTCACTAATAATGATAATAACGAGGTTGCTATGGGTTTGCTCAGTCGACCTGTTTTGTTGGTGGGGGTTTCGGTTGCCTTTGTTGTCGCCATTGCGGCCATGGTGGTGGCGCCGTTGATGGGGTTGGATGGTGCGTCGGTTCTGGTGGGGCTCGTCATTGGCCTGGTGGTGGCTACCGCCTATCTGGTTTTGCGTGTGCTTGAACCGGTAGAGCGATCCCTTGAGCAATTGAACGCAGGCGAACTGCCAGCCGGCAGTCCGCTCGGGAAACAATGCAAGAGTCTTCTGGCAGAAGCCAAAGTCGGTCGTACCCTGGTAGAAACACTTTCTGGAAGCGCCGACAAGAATGCCATTTCCGCCGCCCAGGTGTCTTTCGCGGCGGACCAGCTAAAGATTCGTCTGGATCGCCAGGTCAGCGAAACCGCTCAGATGTCGGAGTATGCCGGGCAAATTACCGAAAGTGTGCGTGAATCCGCCCAGCAGGCCACGGATGCTGCCACCATGGCCTTGCAGAATCGTCAGGTGAGCATAGAAGGGCGCGAGGCGCTGACCTTCGCAATAGACAGCGTGCGGGCTGTGCATGAGCAGTCCAGTGAGAATCTGAGGCTGATTCAGGAGCTGAACGAGAAATCCAACAAGATTCAGGGGGTGACCACCACCATTCAGGCCATCGCAGAGCAAACCAACCTGCTTGCCCTGAATGCGGCGATTGAAGCAGCCCGTGCAGGCGATCAGGGGCGGGGGTTCGCGGTTGTTGCTGATGAAGTCAGGCAGTTGGCCGGTCGGACAGCACAGGCAACCGGGGAAGTGGCCGAAACGCTCCAGGAAATACGGTCTGACACCTCCTTGATCGTCTCGCGAATTGAGGACCTTGCCAAAAGCGTAGCGACCGGCCTGAAATCTGTTGAAGGTGTTGGAGAGCGCCTGGATCAGATTCGCGATCAATCCGATCGGGTTCAGCAACAGGTAGCGCGTATTGCCGAGATTGATCAGAATAATGAGCAGAGCCTGCGGCAGGTGTCCTCTGCTATTGAAACGGTTCGCGACCAGATCACAGAGAGCGATTCCAGTGTCACCTCACTTGCCCAGCAGGCTGCGACTCTGATGGAGCTGGCGGAAGAAGCCAATGCGGCGTTTGCCCTCAACAGTAGTGAAAGTTATCACCGTTTCTTCTATGAACAGGCAAGGCAAGGTGCCGATCGCATTGCTGCCATGTTCGAACGAGCGCTGGAAACCAATGACCTCACAGACACGCAACTGTTCGACAAATCCCGGACACCAGTGCCTGGTACCACGCCTGCCAAATTCCGTTCCGCCTTTGACAGTTACACCGATAAACAGCTGCATGGCATCCAGGAGCCCGTAAAGGATTCGAACGAAGCGGTCGTGTTTGCCATTGCCTGCGCGCCGGACGGCTACGTGCCTACCCACAACCGTGATTTTGCCCATGAACCCACCGGTGATCCGGAAAAAGACCTGGTTCGCAGCCGTAGTAAGCGCCTGTTCAATGACCGCACCGGCGCCCGGTGCGGTAGCCATATTCAAACCATGCTGCTGCAAACCTACCGCCGGGATACCGGTGAAATCATGCACGACATGTCCGTGCCGATTTATGTGAAAGGCCGCCATTGGGGAGGCTTCCGTGTGGGTTACCGTCCTCGTGTGGTAGCAGCGTAACCGGGCCTCACCATACGTTGCCAGGCCCCGTTAGCGAGCAACGCACTTTCCCACGGTTGCGATGACGGTAACCAAGGCCTGAACCAATTTGTAGTCCGGCATAAGTAAAACCTATTTTAGGAATATGGTTTTTAGGTATAGCAATGCCGGATTATGCTGGCCTTCTCCAAATCGGCGAGGTGGACATGTTACAAAGTTATCTGACGGGGCTGGTGGTTTGCGGGGGCATCATAATGGCTATCGGCGCCCAGAATGCCTATTTATTGGGGCAGGCGTTCCGGAGAGAGCATCACTGGTGGTCCGCGGTCTTGTGTATGAGCACCGATGCCCTGCTTTTTATTGCGGGCATGCTTGGCCTCAGTGCAGCATTGATGGCCGTACCTTCGGCGCTTGAGGTGTTAAGGTGGACCGGTGTCGCGTTTTTGCTGTGGCTGTCCTTTACAGCCTTCAGGCGCTCGGTGCAGGGGCGCTCGTCGCTGACCGCGCAGGTTGAGACCCGGCGAAGTCTGGGCGGGGTGTTACTGACGACCCTGGCGGTTACGCTGCTGAACCCCCAGGTTTATCTGGATACTTTGTTGCTGATTCCCTCAATCGGCGTGCAGCAGTCCGAGCCTATGGTGTTTGTGGCGGGCGCCACCAGCGCGTCCATACTCTGGTTCGCCCTGTTAGCCTGGGGCGGGGCGGCGCTCGGCCCGCTGCTCTCCAGGCCCCTGGCGTGGCGTATTATCGATGGTGCGATCTCACTCATGATGCTGTTTATTGCCCTGCATCTGCTGTTTAACGGGCTGGGGTGAGTGGCGGGCAACCAAAGAATGCTCTCATCTTATATACTGGCGACAAGATATTATCAGGATGGGAGTAAACAATTTTGGCTGAACCCGAATTCCGTCCGGCAAGCCCGGACCCGATCGACCGAAGAAGTGACGCCGCCCGTAATCTTGCGGTGGTGGTTTATATCCTGCAGGCCCTGTCATTTTTTCTGGGCGGTATCAGCGGTCTGGTCGGAGTTATCATCAACTACGTGAAGATGGACGATGTCCAGGGCACCTGGATCGAATCCCACTTTCGATGGCAGATTCGCACCTTCTGGATCGGTCTGCTCTGGACCGTCATCGGAGTGGTGACCACCATGATCATCATAGGTTGGTTTATTCTGCTCGGGATTGCCATCTGGATCATCTTCCGGATCGTCAAGGGCGCGTTGGCTCTGAACGACGGCAAAACCGTTTAGGTATTTCAGGCACGACCCGGCAGGCCTTGATTCTGGCCGGGCCTATTCGACTTCCCGCAATTTCAAAGCACAAAGGGTACCGGTCAGCCCCATCAGCCCCAGCATGGTGATGACTGCGCCGGTGGAAATCAGTGAGGCAACAACGCTCAAGCCGCCAGCCACCAGCAGCAGTACACCGATCACCGTGTTGCTGACCGCATTATAATCCGTCCGCTTGTTGCCCCCTGCCATATCTACCAGGTACGTCTTGCGGCCGAGCCGCACCCCCGCGTGGGCGATGCTCAGCAGGAAAAATGCAACAGGGTAGAACCAGATCGACATCTTCCCGTCACCGGTGACAATATTGGTAATGCCAATCCCCAGGCAAACCAGAGTTGCAATTGCGGCGCCGCGGATCATCACCTGTCGGCTGGATTTGTCCGCCATCCAGCCCCACACGCTGGCACTGACAGAACTGGCAAGGCTGCTGGCAAGCAGGAATACCCCCAGTAGCCAGCCGTTGTCAGACTGCTGTTGGGCCAGTACCACAAAATAGGGCGAGGCAAGGGCCGAGCACAGTAACAGTGCCCGGGTTATCACGAAGTGCCGGAAGGGTTTGTCGTCCCGCAGCAGAGACAGGCTTGCCACGGCTTCCCCCATGGCATTGCCGCCGCCCCCGGTTTCGCCTTGGTATTCGTCCACCACCGCGAACAATGCGCTGGCTATCAGCCAGAGTCCGGCCGCCAAGAGCAGCAGGATGGTATAGAACAGTACCGACGGGTCACCGCGGTCCCAGAACAGCAAGATGGTGAGCCCCACTGTGGCTGCGCCACCCAGGGTGCTGGCCAAGCCGGATAACCTGCCACGACGTGCTTTGGGAATACACTTGCCCTGGACATCCTTCATGGCGACAGAGCAAAACCCTCGGGACAGTGAGAAGACGATCAACGCAGCGATGACCCCATAGCCAGCCGGATAGCCCTCAAGCAACCAAACGCTTGCCGCCATACCTGTCACACTGGCGGCCTGGCCGAGGCTGCCCAGCACCCAAAACCACTTGCGCACGGGTTTTTTGCGAACCCAGGCACCAATGACCAGTTGCGGAATCATCGAGCCGGCTTCCCGAATCGGCACCAGCCAGCCCACCAGCCCTGCGGCACCAAGGGCTGTCAGCAGCCATGCCAGTACGGTCTTGGGGCTGATGAGTAAATCGCCGAGTTTGGTCAGCACCAGGCTGCCGAGGATCAGGAAAAAATTCCTGGGCACCTCCCGGCAAGCGTCCTCAGGGATGTCCTTACAGGCTCGCGCGTCTTCCTCGTTGGCGATGAGGGCATAGAGTTGGTCTGCAGTGTTGACGTTCTTTTGTGACAAAACGGCTTCCTCGGGGTTATCTTCGGGCTTGCGTTTGGCGCTGAGGGCCCCAAAGCATAGCAGTCTGAATTATAACGTTGAATCCGAAGCACGCCGATTTCCGGGAGTCATACATGCTCAGTTACCTCCACGCCTTTCACGCCGGTAATTTTGCCGATGTGCAAAAACACAGCGCGTTGTTTCTTACACTTCAGTTGATGCAGGCAAAGTCGTCGCCCATTGCGTGTTTCGACACCCACGCCGGCAGCGCCTTGTATGACCTGAAAAGCGAGCGGGCGCTCAAGACGTCGGAGGCGGCCGAAGGCATCCAGGCGCTCTGGTCACAGCGCCGCGCGTTGGCGTCGCCGGATTGGCAAGGGTTTATGGATCATCTTCAGCGAGTGAACAAGGGTGGCGGTGCTCTGATCCGTTATCCGGGATCACCGGCATGGCTGGCGGACAGGTGTCGGAGTCAGGATTCAGTAACCTGCTTCGAGCTTCATCCCTCAGAAAGCGGGGCGCTTTCCCGTTGGGCCGGTTCGACTCCGGTACAGGTGCGTCATCAGGATGGCCTGCGAGGTCTGCTCGGCTGTCTGCCGCCTGACAAGCCACGCCTGCTCACGTTGATTGACCCATCCTATGAAGTGAAAGCCGAGTATAAACAGGTAGCCGAGACGCTCGCCAAAGCCTGGCACCGCTGCCGCCACGGCGTGTTCCTGATCTGGTATCCATTGCTGCCAAAGCAGGATCATCAGACCCTGCTATCCGCCATTGCAGCGGGCAAGATCAGCAAGGTATTGCGCAGTGAAGTGTTGCTGAATCGTCCGCCGGATCGGGGCATGTTCGGTTCTGGAATACTGGTGATCAATCCGCCGTGGGGGTTTGAGGAACGATATGCCGGCATGATCCGGGATGCTGTCCGGCCGGAGGTACTGGATGCCCGGCATCAACTCGACTGGCTCGTTCCCGAGTCATAAAAAAACCCCGCACAAGGCGGGGTCAAGAGGGTTAATGCACTCTGAATTGCGGGTTTACATCAGGGCATCGACACGGTTACGAACCCGTGGTTCGCTGTTGTAGGCAGTGGCGATGGCGTTGTAGGTCGGGATATCCAGACCGGCATCCTCAATAACGGTTACCATCTCATCGTTGGCTTCCATCTGAAGCTCCTGAGCGTTCTCCTGAGAGTCGGACGATTCGATCTTCTTCATATAGTCTTCGCGGATTTCATTGATACCTGATTGAGCTTCTACAAACTGCTTGAGTTCAGCATCGTTGTAGTTGGTTTTCTGGGTGCCTGCTGAGGCCGGATCACTGTAGCTTTCCTTGTCAACGCTTTCGGTTGCCTGCTGAGCGATTGCCGGCCCACCGGCCAACAGGGCCATGGACAATGACAGTGAGGTCAGAAGTTTTTTCATGGTCTTCTCCTTTCTGGGTTGGACATCTGTAGAACGGCTTACCTTGTTTCGTACCAGTTGTTTCGTATCAAGTACTATCCAACCTCCGTGCCAAGTCATTTTTTTCAGCGAAAAATAACAAAATAATCAATAAAAACAATAATTTAATATATTCGTAAAATGAAAGCTGAGCAATGTTGATTGAGGCGTAATGCCACATGTGGCATTACTGTGGGACATTTTTGCAGGAGACCACGACGTGCCCGTGACATTACCCACACCCAAGCGGGTGTTTAATTCATTGCGCCTGACATTAGTGCTCAGCATTGTTGTGCCGTTGCTGGTTTTAAGCGGTGGGGCGATTGTTTGGGGGCTGTCAGCGGTTGAAAGCAGCCTGGATGACAGGCTCAGGGAGGATCTGGAGCTGGTTGCCAGAGCTGCAAGCGGCCCACTCTCCCTTGCCATGTCGGAGGGGGATACCATTGTATTGGATGACGCCCTGAAATCGATCTTCCGCATCGGGCGTGTGTTCGGGGCCTCTGTTTATGATGCCAAGGGAGATCTGGTTGCCAGTCTGGGCGTGGCCGATAGCAGCGTTAACCGCAGTCAGAGCGCAGTGCAAGCCATTGAAACCGGTGAGCTGGGGGGTGCTTTTCGCCGGGTCGACGGCAAAGCAGTATTTTCGCAATTTACGCCTTTAATTGCAGAAGACGGCAGAATACAGGGTCTACTCCAGATTACCCGCAAGCGCAGTGATTTCCAGGAACAGCTCACCGCCACTCGATTTCGGGCTATCGCGATCTGGAGTGCGCTGTCTTTGATTGTCATTCTGGTGGTGGTGATCGGGCATTACGGCTCTATCGGTCGCCATGTCAGTCAGTTATTGGCGGATATGGCAGCCCTTGGCCCCGGGCAGTGGCGAATTCCGCACTCGCCTTCCGGGCCGCGGGAAATTCGCCAGATTCACCAGGGGCTTGATGCAATGGCGCAGCGCATGGCGTCGGCGGAACAGGAAATTCTTACGCGGGTGGAGCGCGAGCGGGATCTGGCAGACCGGCTTCAGTATCAGGAGAAAGTAGCGATGATCGGTCGGGTGGCCGGTGGTGTTGCTCATGAACTGGGGGCGCCATTGAGTGTGATCGAGGGCAGGGCAAACATTCTGGCTCGATCGCTGGCTGGCGACAGCCAGAAGCGTCACCTCAGTGATATCACTTACCAGGTAAGGCGAATGACGCTGATCATCGAACAGCTACTCGACTGTTTTCGCCACGTGCCCGATGCGCGCCGACCGCTTGATCTGGGTAAGGCCTTACGCGAGGTGGTGGTGCAAGTGCTGTCAGACCGGCGCAAGGAAGATCGCCAACTGGCGGTCTATGGTCTGGACCAGCTGGCATGGATACTGGCGGAGCCGACTCGCCTGCAGTTGGCCTGCCTCAATGTTATTCGCAATGCCTGCCAGGCCGCCCGGTCGCGGGTGGAGGTCCGTCTTTCAAAAGCCTCCGGTGGCTGGGAAGTGTTGGTAGATGATAACGGCAGCGGTATTGAAGAGTCGTTACGCCAGCGCATATTTGAACCATTTTACAGTACCCGGGCAGCGGGTGAAGGCACCGGGCTGGGCCTTGCTGTGGTGGGCAGTGTGTTAAAGGAGCACGGTGGCACCATTGATGTGGCTGACAGCGATATGGGCGGCTGTCGCATGCGCCTGTTCTGGCCTGAGTTTCAATCACGTTCAGCGGGAGATGCAGAATGACGGAGCAATCATCGCGAATTTTGCTGGTGGAAGACGACGCCAGTTTGAGGTCTCTGCTCACCGAAGAGCTGGAAATCGACGGCTACCAGGTTGAATCAACCGGCTCTTTCGGGGAGGCCGTAGCCGCTGCCGTGGCACGACGACCCGCGCTTGTGGTGTCAGATTTGCGACTGCCGGATCAGGACGGACTCGCGATACTGCGCCGCCTGCAGGCGGAGGGCATAGCCGTACCCTTTATAGTTGTTACCGCGTTTGGCACCGTGGACCAGGCGGTGGAGGCGCTGAAAGCCGGCGCTGATGATTTCCTTACCAAACCGCTCTCTATTGATCACTTGCGTTTGAAGGTAAAGCGTCTGTTGGCCCATGCCGCCATTACCTCGGAGCTGGCGCAATATAAATCCCGCAATCAGATCGACTCTGACCACGGCTTGATCGGTCAGAGTGACGCCATGTCCGAGTTGCGCAAGCAGCTGGAGCGCATCGCGCGCAGCCAGGCGTCGGTACTGGTTAATGGCGAGAGCGGCACCGGCAAGGAACTCGTTGCCAAGGCAATCCACCACCTGAGCAGCCGTCGTGATAAGCCTTTCATACCTGTCAACTGTGCGGGTATTCCCCATGAGTTGATGGAGAGTGAGTTTTTCGGTCATGAAGCCGGCGCTTTCACCGGGGCAAAGCAGGCCCGTAAAGGCCTGTTTGCCGAGGCCGATGGCGGCACACTCTTGCTGGATGAGATTGGGGAAATGCCCCTTGCCCTGCAGGCTAAACTGTTGCGGGTTCTACAGGAAGGTCAAATCAAACCGGTAGGTGCTGACCATGAGGAACCCGTCGACGTCCGGGTGATTGCGGCTACCCATGTCGATCTGGTGAAAGCTGTTCAGCAGGGCGACTTTCGGGAGGATCTGTATTATCGCCTCGACACTCTTACTCTCAGCGTACCGCCGCTCAGGGAGCGGGGTGAAGACATCGAGTTGCTTGCCATGCATTTCCTGCGGGAAGCTGCCGGGCGGCACGGTCGGGGTTTCTTGCGCCTCAGTGAGATAACGTCCCAGGTGCTGGCGGACTATCCTTTTCCCGGCAATGTACGAGAGCTTGCCAGCGCAATGGAACGCGCGGTGACATTCTGCGATGGTGATACCGTTCAGCCGGAGCACTTGCCGGTGCGCATACGAAAGCGTGAGGCCGGAGTGGTGGAGCCTGTCAGCGGCCGCGACAGTGACAACATCGCGCAGTGGCCAACCCTTGACCAGATTCAACAGGATTACGTTGGTCAGGTCATCAAAGCCGTTGAGGGCAACAAGCGCCGGGCGGCCCAGATTCTGGGTATCAACCGTCGTACGCTCTACCGCTGGCTCGCCGCTGACGAGGGCGAAGCCTCATGAAGAACCAGTCCCAGGCCATGGTTTACGGCCTGGCTACTGTGCTGCTCTGGTCAACGGTCGCTACGGCGTTCAAACTGTCACTGCGCGAAATTTCTCCGGTCCAGCTGCTGTTCATCGCATGCGCTGCCTCGGTCGTGGTACTGGCTCTGGTGCTGGTTGTTCAGCGTCGCTGGCATCTGGTGTTTGCCCTTCGCCGTCGCCAGTATCTGCAGTCCATCGGCATGGGGCTGGTAAATCCCTGTCTCTACTATTTTCTGTTATTTGGCGCCTTTGACCGTTTGCCTGCCCAGGAAGCCCAACCCCTGAACTACACCTGGGCTCTGGTGCTGGCCTATCTGTCGGTGCCCTTTCTCGGTCATCGGTTGCGCAAGGTTGATGTGGTCGCAGGGCTTATTTGCTACAGCGGGGTGGTGGTCATCGCAACCCGTGGCGATGTGCTGTCATTGACGTTCTCGGACCCTCTGGGCGTCGCTTTTGCCCTGGGCAGCACACTGGTCTGGGCGTCCTACTGGATTATCGCCACACGGGACCGCCGTGACCCGGTGGTGGGCCTGTTTCTGAATTTTCTCTGTGGCTTGCCCTTCATTGCATTGGCTTGCGGCTTAACGGACGGATTCGGGTTCGGGTTGGGGCAGGGTGTGGTCGCCGCGCTGTATGTGGGGATTTTTGAGATGGGGATTGCCTTTGTGTTCTGGTCCTATGCAATGAAAAAGGCAGAGAACACCGCACAGGTCAGCAACCTTATTTTTATTTCGCCGTTTGTGTCTCTGGTGTTTATCTATTTTATTCTGGGTGAAGTGATCTTGCCCTCCACCTACATTGGTCTGATGCTAATCGTAGCCGGGCTGTGGTTCCAGCAACATCGCAAAGCAACGGCACCTGTTCCGGGCGCGGTGCCCCATGAGTAACTGGTCACTTTATCTTGTTCGCACCCGACAAGGCTCCCTCTATACCGGCATTACCACGGATGTGGAGCGGCGTCTTGGGGAACACCAGGCCGGTTGGCCAAAAGGGGCGAAAAGCCTGCGTGGCCGGGGGCCGCTGACGCTGGCTTTTTCGGTTCCGGTCGGAAACCGGGCGCAGGCGTCCCGTCTGGAATGGCTGGTCAAACAATGGTCCCGACAGAAAAAAGAAGACCTGGTAAGCGGCAGGATCATTTTACCAGGTGAGGCCTGATGTGACTGCCAGCCGCTGACGCCCGATCCCGACGCTCGGTGACAGCATCGGCCGGACCACGCGTAGCATGGTTTGTCGCAGGCCAGATTCAAGCACCGCCTGAATCCTGTTTATCTCCGAATAAAGGGTGTGATACGTCCCATGGCAACGCCCGGATATGCTAACCTGCTGGCATTGATCGGGTGCCGTTGACAGGGTGCCCCGGGCTATTGGCAAACCATCCAACTTACCGTGCAAATGACAGGCGCTTGACACTACGTGTACTGGAAAACGGATACCATAGATATTCCCGGCTGGGACCGGGCATCGTTGATCACGCAAGTCCGTGTATTTGAACCGGAAGGTGATCAAGGCATTGTGCCGGAAGCCGAGGAATATTGTCGTTTTTACGGTCTTGATCTCTGGGTAGAGCATCCGAATGTTGTCTACCAGCAGGGTAGTCTTGAGGCGGGCGGGCACAGTGTAGTGGCGCACTATTACCGGATGCCGGAAGCCCGGGGCACAGTATTTATCCTGCACGGTTATTTTGATCATGTGGGGCTTTATAGCCAGCTTATTGACCGCTGTCTTGCTGCCGGGTTCGATGTTATGGCTTACGATCAACCTGGCCACGGGCTCTCAAGCGGCACGCCAGCGGCAATTGGTAGCTTTGTGGAATACCAGGCGGTGCTGACCGATGTCATGGCCGCTGTGCGTGGGCGAATACGCGGGCCCTGGTTCGCTGTGGGTCAGAGCACAGGCGGTGGTATATTGATCGATTACCTGCTCTCCAACCACCACAATTGTGAAACCTCGGCCTTCCGTCGCGTAGTGCTGCTGGCACCATTGATCAGGCCTGCGGGCTGGCTCGGTGCAAAGGTGCTGCACAGTTTCGCCAAACCGTTTATACGGCGCTGGCGACGACTGTTTTCCGAGAACAGTGGTAATTCCCGGTTCCTGCGATTCTTGAAAGAGGTGGATCCACTGCAGGCTCGCGCGGTTCATGTGGACTGGGTTACAGCGCTGCGCCAGTGGGTCCCGCATATCGAGTCGGCCCGCCCGGTGGATTTTCCGCTCACCGTTGTGCAGGGTGAGAAGGATTTGACGGTGGATTGGCGGCACAATCTGAGAATCCTGAGAAATAAATTTTCCCGGGTAACGGAACTCAGAATCCCGGATGGGCGTCACCATCTTGTGAACGAAGCCCAGGATTTGCAGGCGACCGTCTTCAATACAATTATTGATGTGTTCAATGAGGAAGCAGGCGCTCTTTCCAAGGCCGGCTGACTCTTCATAACCCGTTGTAGTAGTAAGGAGTAGGATGTGAAAAAAACAATTGTAGCGGTTTCTGTTGCTCTGGTAGGCCTCAGTGGTTGTATGACCTATGATCCCTATACGGGAGAAGAGAAAACCTCCAGTGCCACCAAAGGCAGCATTATTGGCGCTCTGAGCGGTGCCGCTGTGGGCGCAGCCACCTCCAGTAAAAGCGATCGCGGCAAAGGCGCGCTGATTGGTGCTGCATCCGGCGCAGCTGTCGGTGGCGGTATCGGTTATTATATGGACCGTCAGGAGGCCAAGTTGCGTCAGCAGCTCGAAGGCACCGGCGTTCGCGTTGTCCGCGACGGCGACCAGATTGAACTGATCATGCCGGGTAATATCACCTTTGATGTTAACGAATCGACAATCAAGCCGACGTTCAGCAACACTCTGGAGTCTGTCGGGCTGGTACTGAACGAATTCGATAAAACCATTATCCAGATTGAGGGCCATACGGACAGCACTGGCGCCCAGAGCTACAACCAGTTGCTGAGTGAGAGCCGAGCGGCTTCGGTACGTGACTTCCTGCTGAACCAGGGTATTCAGGCCAGCCGTACCCGTGCAGTGGGTTATGGCCCCCGCTATCCTCTTACTTCTAATGACACAGCGTCAGGACGCGAGCAGAACCGCCGCGTTGAGTTGACCTTGGTACCGATGCAGTAACGGCCAAAGGTTAAACGAAAACGCCCGCCGGTTTTAAAACCGGCGGGCGTTTTTTTGTTTCAAATCAGCGGACTCTGTTCAGGCTGAACTTTATTCAGAACAGCACGCGGCAGCGAATCGTGCCCTTGACGGACTTGAGTTTCTCAAGGGCCAGTTCCCCGTAGGCCTTGTCCACATCCATCACCACGTAGCCAATGTCTTCCTTGGTTTGCAGGTACTGGCCGCAGATGTTGATGCCGTTCTCGGAAAACACAGTGTTGATCTCGGACATGACGCCGGGAATGTTCTCGTGAATGTGCAGCAGGCGGTGCTGACCAGGGTGCGATGGCAAAGCGACTTCCGGGAAGTTCACGGAAGACACCGAGGTGCCGTTATCGCTGTACATGGCCAGCTTCTCGGCGACCTCACGACCAATATTCTCCTGGGCTTCGATCGTGGAACCACCCACATGGGGGGTCAGGATAACGTTATCGAATTCACGCAGCGGTGAGACGAATTCCTCGTTATTGGATTTCGGCTCGACCGGGAACACGTCAATGGCAGCGCCCAGCAACTTGGCGCTTCCGAGGTTCTCTGCCAGCGCGTCAATGTCCACCACCGTACCTCGGGAAGCGTTCATCAGAATGCTGCCCGGCTTCATCTGGGCGAACTGCTCCGGGCCGAACATGTAGCGGGTCGCCGGGGTCTCTGGTACGTGCAGACTCACCACATCAGCAATATTCAGCAGCTCCTGCAACGTGCCTACCTGAGTGGCGTTACCAATCGAGAGTTTGGACACCACATCGTAGAAATAGACGTCCATGCCCAGGCCCTCGGCCAGCACGCTGAACTGGGTGCCGATGTTGCCATAGCCGACGATGCCGAGTTTTTTGCCCCGGATCTCGTAACTGTCCTTGGCGGACTTCAGCCACGTACCCCGGTGAGCCTTGGCATTTTTCTCCGGCACGCCGCGCAGCAGCAAAATAGCCTGGGCCAGCACCAGTTCAGCCACGCTGCGGGTGTTGGAGAAGGGCGCGTTAAAAACCGCAATACCACGACGGGTGGCAGCCTGAAGATCAACCTGGTTGGTGCCAATGCAGAAGCAACCCACAGCAACCAACTTCTGGGCAGCCTCAAAGACTGCCTTGCTAAGGTGGGTTCTCGAACGAATACCGACGAAGTGGGCGTCCGAGATTTTCTCGATCAGCTCTTCTTCCGACAGGGAGTGGGTCAGATACTCGATGTTGCTATAGCCGGCTGCGTTCAGCGTATCAATAGCAGATTGATGCACACCTTCCAGCAGCAGGATCCGGATTTTGCTCTTTTCGAGAGACTTCGTTGACATGGGCTTGCTTCCAGACCTTTCGTCGCGTCGTAGGGATAATGAGATGACCCGTGAGATTCGCACCATGCCAAAGGCAGAGCCCGGCTCACAGAACGGGGCCGGTATGATAACATAAACGTACCTTTTGACAGTGCGTCGGATCACCTGGATCACGTCAGGTTCATGATCCTGCGCCCATTCCCTTCAGAGACCGGATACCCATGACTGCCGAACAGATCATTGCCACACTCAAGACCCTGGTGGACGATGGCAAAGTCCTGACTGATGCCACCGACCTGGACACCTATGGCAAGGACTGGACCAAAATTTATCCGCCCAGACCCGTGGCCATCGTGTTTCCGAAATCCACCGCGCAGGTGCAGGCGCTGGTAAAGTTTGCCAACGAACATCAGGTTGCGCTGGTGCCCTCCGGCGGACGCACGGGCCTGAGTGCCGGTGCCGTCGCGGCCAATGGTGAAGTGGTGGTGGCGTTTGACTACATGAATCAGATTCTTGAGTTCAGTGCCAGTGATCGCTCAGTGACTTGCCAGGCTGGTGTGGTTACCGAGCAGCTGCAGAAGTTTGCTGAAGAGAAGGATCTCTATTACCCGGTAGATTTCGCCTCGGCAGGCTCCAGCCAGTTGGGCGGTAACCTGTCCACCAATGCCGGAGGCATCAAGGTGATTCGTTACGGCATGAGCCGGGACTGGGTGGCTGGTCTCAAGGTTGTCACGGGTAAGGGCGATATCCTGGAGCTTAACCGGGGCCTGGCCAAGAACAATACCGGCTATGATTTGCGCCACCTGTTTATCGGCGCCGAGGGCACGCTGGGTTTCATCACCGAAGCCACCATGAAGTTATGCCGCAAACCGGATGATCTTACCGTGCTGGTGCTGGGTTTGAACGACCTCACCAACACCATGGATGTGCTGCAGACATTCCAGAAGCAGATTGATCTCACCGCCTATGAGTTCTTTTCCCATCAGGCCATGCAACATGTGCTGGCCCATGGCCAGGTGCAGGCGCCGTTTGATACCGAGGCGCCTTATTACGCACTGCTGGAGTTCGAAGCCGTGTCCGAACAGGTGATGGAAGACGCCATGGGGCTGTTTGAGCAGTGCATGGAGAGCGGCTGGGTACTGGATGGCGTAATCAGCCAGAGCGAGACCCAGGCCAGAAATTTGTGGCAGCTTCGTGAACGCATATCGGAGTCCATTGCTCCGCGCACGCCCTACAAAAACGATCTGTCTGTGGTGGTATCAAAAGTCCCCGGCTTCCTGCAGGAAATCGACGCCGTAGTGACTGAGCACTATCCGGATTTCGAGATCATCTGGTTCGGTCACATTGGTGACGGCAACCTGCATCTGAACATTCTCAAGCCGGATGATCTGGCAAAGGAAGACTTCTTCGAGAAGTGCAAGCAAGTGAATACCTGGGTGTTCGACATCGTCAAACGCTACCAGGGCAGCGTTTCGGCGGAACACGGCGTCGGTATGACAAAGAAGGACTACTTGCACTATACCCGCAGCGAGCAGGAGATTGCTTACATGCGGGCTATCAAGCAAGTGTTTGATCCTAACGGTGTGATCAACCCCGGCAAGATCTTCGACTGAATGTAGATACAGAACCAGCTCTGGCGCGTAAATTGAACAAGCGTCCGGGTGGCTTTTACCCGGTGCAGGCATCTTGTAAGGGTGGTTGCCATGGTTGAACAGTTACAATGTGACAACGGCCTCCGGCTATTACTTACGCCCAACCGCTCGCTCAGTTGGCGGGCAAACATCCGGATATGGCTGGCACTGTGCGCGGTCTCATTGCTGATCGTCATTGGCATGCTCTGGCTCGGAGCCTGGGTGGTGCTGCCCTTTGCCGGGCTGGAACTTACGGCGCTGGGTGCGGCTCTGTACTACACGGCCCGGAAATGTCAGCAGCAGGAAGTGCTCTTGATATCCGCTGATACCCTGCATCTTGAAAAAGGCCGCTACCGCAAAGAATTCGAGTGGGACATGCCGAAGCGCTATACCCGGGTTTTTATTGATTCGCCCAAGCATCCCTGGGTGCCGCTGAAACTGACGTTGAGCCATCGCGATACGGAAGTGGACCTTGCAAACTTTCTGAACATTGACGACTCGGCAAAACTGGTTGGCCTTCTGGAAGGCCAAGGGCTAACAGTTCAGCGACGGCGAGAACCCTATACGGGCTTATGGTTCTGACGGACACTGGATACGAAGCAGCCAAATCAACGGAGGGTGAATTGATGAAATACATCTTTGAGGTTCGCATCCGGGATGGACACACCGCCGAGGAATACGCCGACGCCTGGGTGCGTGCCAGTGAGATCATCCAGCAGGCACCGGGTGCGCAAGGCACCGAACTGCACCGCAAGATCGACGACCCAAAAGTGTTGATCGCCATTGCCAGTTGGGACAGCAAGGCAGAACGGGACGCGATGGAAGGGCAACACAATCCGGAGGTCGCCCGCATTATCCGCAGTGCCGCACCGTTCTGCGATATTACGCCCCTGGGTGAATTCGAAGACCCTGAGTGGGTAGTCATGCCTCCCGGCAAGCGGGATCGCTAAGGGGTCATGGCTGGGAAGCGCTCGCAGATGTCGCCCTATACGGCGCTGATGTTTCAGGGCAGCATCGGAGTGGTGGGGCTGGTGGCGATCTTTGTGTTTGGAATTCCTGTCGATATCGACGGAGTGAGCCCGGGAGTAGCTGTTTTCGGAGGTATCGCCGGCAGTGTAGCGACCTACGCACTAATCATGATGCTGAGCTGGCTGCCGGGCTTGCTCCGGGATTCACTGGAAACCCAGATGGTGCAATTGCACCGGTTTGCGTGTGATTATTCCTGGCCGGCTCTGATTGCCTTGTCGGCATTCGCCGGGGTAGGCGAGGAGTTGCTTTTCAGGGGCGCGATCCAGGGCTGGTTGGCCCAGCACGTCCACGATGCGGTCGCGGTAGTGGCAGCTTCGGTGCTGTTCGGGCTGGTGCACTATCTCTCTTTTACCTACTTTGTATTGGCGACCGGACTGGGCCTGGTGCTGGGAACAGCCTATGCACTAACCGACAGTCTGGTCCTGGTGATGGTCTGGCATGGCGTGTACGACATGATTGCACTGTATTGCCTGCGCCGGTTTCCGCAGTTCTTCGGGGTGCGGGTTGGATAAGCCAGTCACGCTTCGCCTGTTCTTCGGACTGGAACTTCCGGAGTCCGTCAGACAACGGTTGTTGTCGGTTCAGCGACCGATCGTCGGTGCGCGCTGGCAGAGTGCGGATCAGCTGCACCTGACAGTGGCGTTCCTGGGCAGTGTGGAAGCGCAACTGCTTCCAGACGTTCGAGAGGCAGCCCGGAATTTGCCGGTTAAACCGTTTAATCTTACGGTCAGCGGGATCGGTTGTTTTGGCGATCCGGATCACCCGAAGAACCTCTGGGCCGATGTGCAGCCCGTGGAAGAACTGACTGAGTTGCATGACGTGCTCAATCAAAGGCTGGCCGCGTGTGGACTCGGGCAAGAAAAGCGTACTTTTCGGCCTCACATCACCCTGTCCCGTTTCAGGAAGGAGTCGGGTTCTGTTCGGGAACTATTGCGGGAACCTCGGGAGGCCCATGCCGGTACTTTTTTGGTGGACCGCATCACGCTTTTCCAGAGCATCCAGGGTTCACGGGGATCGACATACAGAGCTCTGGCTCACTTTCCTCATTCAATGTAATGCGATAGATTCAGACTGATGCCTGTTTGCAGTGCAGTTGGGCGCGATTCGATCATAGCCCTGGTGGCTCCTCCAGTGGCTCAGCAGCCGGGCATTGGCTTATTTGGGGGTAACCACGGCTATGAAAAAACACATCGTAGTTCTCACTGGCGCTGGCATCAGCGCCGAAAGTGGCCTCTCCACCTTTCGTGACAACGACGGTCTGTGGGAACAACACAGCGTGTACGACGTTGCTACACCCGAGGCCTTCGCCCGCAACCCCGAGCTCGTCTTGCGGTTCTACAACGAGCGCCGTCGACAGCTTCAGGGCGTCGAGCCCAATGCAGCTCACCGGGCACTGGCAGAGCTGGAAAGCGCCCACCGCGTTACCATCATCACCCAGAATGTAGACGACCTGCATGAACGCGCAGGCTCCAGGGAGGTCATTCATCTCCATGGCGAGCTTACCAAAGCGCGCAGCTCCAAAGAGGACGGTCACATCTATGACATCGGTTACGGAGCAATTGAACTGGGCCAGCACTGCGAATCCGGCACCCAGCTTCGTCCCCATGTGGTCTGGTTTGGCGAAGAAGTACCGATGATCGAAGTTGCCGCTGCAATAGTGCCGACCGCAGACTTTCTGCTGATTGTCGGCACCTCCCTGCAGGTCTATCCCGCCGCCGGGCTGGTCGATCTGGTAGGCTTTGACTTACCGGTCACCGTAATTGACCCGGGTGAGCCGGCCAGCGTATCCCGAGCCCGGGTGATTCGTAAGGGGGCTTGTGAGGGTGTTGCAGAGTGGATGGCGACTTTACACTTACGTTGACCAGCTATTGACAGGACCGTGTGCAGAACAAACAGAGGTATTGAGCAGCACCTAAACAACAGAGAGGTGAGCGTTATGGCCAGCGGCTGGGCGAAAGAAGGCGCGGTACAAGAACAGATTGATAGCACCGTGGAGGATGCACTGAAACGGGCGCGGGATCAACTGCCGGTGGGGGTGAGTCTGACCCATTGTGAAGAGTGCGATGCGGCTATTCCCGAAGCGCGGCGCGAAGCATTACCGGGCGTGCGATTGTGTGTTGCTTGCCAGAGCGAACTCGACAAACAGCAATCGGTGTCCGGTGGTTACAACCGGCGGGGCAGCAAGGATAGCCAGTTGCGTTAAGGTCTGTTCGACAGTTGGTGTCTCTCAAAGTATATCAACAAGCCTGTCATCGACGACTCTGGAGGATGAATGATTTCAAACATTCTACTGGTGACCGGCGGTAGTCGCGGCATTGGTGCGGCGACTGCCCGGCTTGCCGCTACCCGGGGCTACTCCGTATGCCTGAGTTACCTGAACAACCGGGAGGCCGCAGAGTCGGTAGTCAGGGATATCGAAGCTAAGGGAGGAGGCGCGTGGGCAATTCAGGCGGATGTTGCGGACCAGGCGTCGGTGGTCCAATTGTTCGAGGCTGTTGACGCCCGCGGTCAGTTAGCCGCTCTGGTGAACAATGCGGGCATTCTCGAGCGCCAGATGCGAGTGGATGAAATGGACGCCGCCCGATTGCAGCGCGTACTGGCCACCAATGTGATTGGCAGCTTTACCTGTGCCCGGGAAGCGGTTCGACGCATGTCTACGCTTCATGGCGGCAAAGGTGGAGCCATTGTGAATCTGTCCTCCATGGCTGCGCGGTTGGGCGCTCCGGGTGAGTATGTGGATTACGCGGCTGCCAAGGGCGCCATTGATGCTTTCACGATCGGGTTGGCCAAGGAGGTCGCCAGCGAAGGTATTCGCGTCAACGCGGTACGGCCCGGCGTTATCCATACCGATATCCACGCCAGTGGTGGCGAGCCGGGTCGAATCGAACGGGTCAAGGGAAGCGTACCTTTGCAACGGGGCGGGCAGCCGGAAGAGGTGGCGGAAGCTATTCTGTGGCTGCTTTCGGGTGCCGCGTCCTACACTACCGGTGCCCTGCTGGATGTTTCCGGCGGCCGGTGAGGGGGCTGTAGCGATTACGGTTTTTTTGAGGACAGTCAAATACCGATGAAGTTTAGCTTGATGGCTGGTTGAATTTCGACCAATCGGACAGTTGCGATGCTATCTTTGAAATAAGAGGTTCACTAATCAAGGAGCATTATCCGATGAATAAAACCATCAACGGAAAATACGACAGTGATGAGCAGGCTCGAAATACCGAAGAGGATCTGATTGCGACCGGCATCCCTCGCGATAATGTCTATCGGGATAAGCCAAATCAGGTCATCAAGGTGAGTGTGCCGGCTGAAACCGAACGGGAAATTCAGGAGATATTCACTCGGCACGGTATTCATTTCGATCGCTGAGAAACCTCCGGACAGGGTACAGGGTCTCACCATGGGCAACAGGCAGGAAGGGCTCCGGGTTTTCTATGATGGCGCCTGTCCGAGTTGCGTCAAGGACCGCAGAATGTATGAGCGGCTGGCGGGCAGGACCGGGAAAACCGTTGAATGGGTCGACATCACTGGCCGTGACGACGAGCTCAGGCAGTTAGGCATCGAGCCCCGGGATGCTTTAAAGGAGCTTCACGTCGAGGATGCCGGTGGCAAGATTCACCGGGAGCTTGATGCCTATATTCTGCTGATGTCCAGGGTGTGGCTGCTCAAACCCTTGGCCTGGCTGATCAGCTTGCCGGTGGTTCGTCCGGCATTGGCAAAACTTTATCACCGAATGGTCAGTAAACGGCTGGAGCAGAGTGGACGTATGCCTCGATAGCCCGGGGCGAGCCATCCTGTATTTTCATTAATTATTCATAACACGGCATTAAAACAAAGCCGCCAACCCTTGTCTGCCAACGTAACCCATCCATCGTTTCAGATCCCGCAGCAACATTCGCTGTCGGAAAGCAGTGCCTGCTGGATCGGTTACGGGAACGTCATTGGGAATCCAATCTCCGGTTTTGTAGGCTGGTCAGATAAGGAGAGTAAAACCGCAGTACTCCTCCAATATGAATAGGAGGCTTTATTATGAAAAATGCTGCGAGATTGAAGGGAGAAGTGGTTGATCACAAGATTGCTGCCATCTTTGCATCGAGCACCGAAGCCGAGAATACTGCGTTGGCACTGCGAAAAGAAACCAGTTTGGCTTCAGAGCAGATCATCGTGATCAGCCCGGATGATCCCGAATCAGGGCGGGCACTCGAGCCGGAGAGCCAGGGAATCTGGCGTACATTGGTACGCTCCCATGTGGGCCTGGGCATTGCGGGCGCGGTGGTCGGTTTTGTTCTTTTTCTGGTGCTTTACTCTGCGGATGTTGCCTTTATAACGCTGAATCTGGTGGTTTCTGTCATTGTGCTCACCGTTTTCGGTGCTGTGGGCGGGCTTTTACTGGCAGGTATGGTAACGCTGCGGCCAGACCACACACCTTATCTGGTATTGGCCCAGTCGGCGTTGCGCAAGGGCAAATATGTTCTGACAGTTCACGCGTCCTCGGCAGAGCAACTGGATGAGGCCAAGAAAATCTTGAGAAATCGGGGTGTGCGTTCAGTAAGCAGTTTTTGATACCAGGCCGCAGGTCGTTTAAACCTGCGCTTCATGCGGCCATGGCTATCGGTTGTTATTCCGCCAGAATCCCTTCAGATCCTCCGTAAATCAATCTTTGGGGGGTAACTCCCGCACCGGTCTGACTTCAATGCCGGCTTTAATCTGGGTCTGGTCCCACAGGGTGCGATCCTGTTCTTCGAGTGTGATGAGATCACCGTTGGCATCCTGTCGGGCTTGCGGCAGGGAATCATGCCGCAGCATTAATGCCAGTACGCCGTAGATCTCAGCATCTGGAACCATGTCGGCGAGTGATCGGGCAAGGCGAACAGCCTCACGGGTCAGGCTGACGTTCACCACCGCCTCACCGTCACTGGCGGAATAGCCTTCGTTGAACATCAGGTAGATGACTTTGAGAACACTCTGCAGGCGCCCGGGCAACTCCTTGGGTTCCGGCACTTCATAGGGAATACCGGCGTCCCGGCTCTTGCGTTTGGCCCGGACGATGCGCTGGGCAACGGTGGACGGTTTCTGCAGCAGAGCGCTGGCCCCCTGTTCTGTGGTAAGGCCGCACATTTCCCGCAGTGTCAGCGCTAGCTGGGCTTCCGGTGCGAGGCTGGGGTGGCAGCAGGTGAAAATAAGCCGAAGCTGGTCTTCGTCGATGCTGTTTGCGTCGGTAGGCTGGGTCTCGCCCTCTTCGGGTGGCAGTTGCTGTAGATGCTTGCGGGCCGTCTGCTTCTTGCGGAGCTGGTCGATGCCTCTCCGTTGGCCGGTTTGATCAGCCAGGCCGCCGGGTTATCAGGTATGCCCTCTACCGGCCACTGCTGCACGGCAGCGGCAAAGGCGTCCTGCAGGGCCTGTTCTGCCAGATCAAAGCTGCCGAGTAGCCGAATCAGGGTAGCCAGGACACGGCGGGATTGCTGTTGATAGATGTTATCAATATTGCGGCGGATTACGGTGTCTGGGTCCATGGTCCCTGCCAGTATCAAATCGCGGTATGACCTGTTCCGCTAGCATGTCGGTATTGGTATATCGCAATACGTCAGGAATTGTCTACCCCGGGCGGATTAAGCCTGCCTGATGAAATAGATTATGTATTCCCTTGTCTTGGACTAGACTTTACCTGCGCTCAGTTGAGCGGCCCCCGGAGCCCGCCGGGGTGGGGTCCTGATGACAACGGAGTGACGTCCCATGGGTATGATGAGTGAGTTCAAGGAATTTGCCGTCAGAGGCAATGTGGTTGATTTGGCCGTCGGTATTATCATTGGTGTAGCGTTCGGCAAAATAGTGTCTTCTTTTGTGGCGGATGTCCTGATGCCGCCCATCGGTTTACTGATTGGTGGGGTGGACTTCAGCAATCTGTCGATAACGTTACAAGCCGCGACGGAGGGAGCAGAGGCCGTAGCGGTGCGATATGGCGTCTTTCTGCAGGCTGTGTTCGATTTTGTGATCATTGCCTTTGCCGTGTTTGTCGTCGTGCGGATGCTCAATAAACTGAAGCGCAAAGAAGTGGAAGCGCCGGCGGCATCGGTTGCGCCTACGGTTGAGGAAAAATTGCTGGAGGAGATTCGGGATCTGCTCAAGCAGAAAACTCTCTGAGCGGTAATAACTGGCGCCAGCGCCTGAATCATCAGCATCATCCGGGCCGTGCAGTGCGTACCCGGATGGTGCTTCGCCCGACTACTCTGCGCCTGGCATCAGATAGGTCTCCAGTTCTTCCCTGAAGGCTGCTTGTACGCCCAACCGCTTCATCATCCAGTAGTGGCCTGCGATCATGCGGTCAATGAAGATACTTTCCACCGGTGGCTTGAAGTAATCCAGGTACTTGAACACCGTGGTGGTTTTGGCAGCGACATGTTTGTGGATGTCGGATTCTGCGAAATCGTAGGGGGTATCGCTGTTGAAGGGTTTGACCAGTATGTCCCGCCACATGGCGTAATAGGCTTCATCGACAGCGGGCTGGGATTCCACCCGAGCGCCCAGATCAATCAAGTGCTGGTCAAGCGCCGCGTAGTCTTCTGCCAACGCTGAGGTCAGGGCTTTTCGGTAGGCTTCAACGATCTCCGGTTTGAGTTTTTTCACGCAACCGAAGTCGTACAGGATAATGGTGCCGTCGGGGCGGTAGGCAAAGTTGCCAGCGTGGGGATCGCCGTGGATGCACTGAAACCGGAACAGCTGGTCTGCCATCATGGTGAAAATGCGGTGACCGATCAGGTTGATGGTGTCCTGGCTGTATTTTTCGGGTGTGATGGCACTGATATGGTCGCCTTCGAGCAATTCCATGGTCAGTACCCGCCGCGCGGAGTGGCTGCTGATCACCCGGGGAATACGAATCCACTCGTCATTCTTGTGGAACTCCCGGAACGCGTCCAGGTTGCGGGCTTCGTTTTCGTAATCCAGCTCTTCCTTCAGCCGCACGCGAATCTCGGCAAACAGCTGGTCTACGTGGTCCTTCGGCATTTTCAGCAAGCCGCCCAGCCGCAGGGCCATGCGCAGTTGTTTGAGGTCGGAGTCACAGGAGTCATCAACGCCCGGGTATTGCACTTTAACAATGACATCCTCGCCATCGTGCATTCTTGCCCTGTGGACCTGCCCGATGGACGCGGCTGCGTAAGGCGCTTCCTGCAGGTATTCGAACAACTCCCCAAGGGGCTTGCCCAGTTCTGCTTCCACCTGGCCGACGATGACATCAAAGGGCATTGGCGGCGCTTCTTTCTGAAGCTTCTGCAGCGCGTCTGAAAATTCCCGGGGCAGGAAATCCTGGGTTTGCGAGGCGATCTGCCCGACCTTCATCACGGCACCCTTGAGTTCCCCCAGGGTATCGACGAGCTGGCCCGCCATCCGGGAATAGTGTTCACTGCGGGCGGCTTCGTCCTGTTCCTGGCCGAACATACGCCGTGCCCGCTGGCCTGCGTATTGGCTGGCCACGGAGGCTGTCATGCCTGCAAGTTTGAAGAATCGCCCGCTACGGGATGTGACCGGTTTTTTTGCCATAATGTTTGTACGTTTATGAGTCAGGAAGCTATCACAACACTTCTGTTCCGATAAACAGGACGTCCTCAAGCTGAAACTGCAGTTTCTGTCCGGAAACCAGCGGTCCGACGCCAGCCGGTGTGCCGGTCAGCACAACATCTCCCGGCAGCAGTGTAAAGGTCTGACTGATATGGGCAAGCAGCGGGAGAACAGGGGTCAGCATGTCTGAGGTGTCACCGGTCTGCTGGCGGCTGCCATCAATGTCGAGGCTAAAACCCAGACGGCTGGCCTGCTTCAGGTGTTCGGCGGACACAAAGGGTGACAGCGGGCAAGCACCGTCAAATCCCTTGGCGCGCTCCCAGGGTTCGCCGTTTTTTTTGAGCTGGTTTTGCAGGTCGCGGAGCGTCAGGTCCAGGGCCAGGCCGAAACCCAGGATGGCCCGGCTTGCTTCATCTTCCGTGGCGTTAGTCAGGGGGGTGCCTATCAACACGGCCAGTTCGGTCTCGAAATGCACCGTGCCCTGGCCCTGGGGCAGTGCCAGCGGCCGCGTAAGATGCACGGCAGCGGTTGCCGGCTTGATAAACAATAGGGGCATGGCAGGAATCGGATTGTTCAGTTCTTTGGCATGCTCGGCATAATTGCGGCCCACACAAACGATCTTGCCGAGGGGCAAGTGGATGGCTGTGCCGTCTTTCCAGTGATGTTCGTAAGCCGCCATAAACCATCCTCTCATTGTGTTAACAGGTATCGGGTTAATCGCCCTCGAATGAGCACACAGTATAAACCTTGAGATTTTCCGCGCGCAGTTTTTCTGAACCGCCAAGATCTGGCAGGTCGATCATTGCCGACACTTCGAAGATTTCCGCACCGATCCTGCGGATGAGACGCGAGGCCGCGAGCATAGTACCGCCAGTGGCAATAAGATCGTCAACCAGCACCACCTTGTCACCGGGTTTGAACGCATCCTTGTGAAGCTCTACGGACGCCGTGCCATATTCCAGCTCATAGTCTTCCACCAGAGTATCAAAGGGCAGTTTGCCTTTTTTGCGGATCAGCACCAGGCTGGCGTTGAGCTCGTAAGCCAGCGCCGAGCCGATGATAAAGCCCCGGGCATCGACGGCGGCCACGGCATCAATCTGGTGGCCGTGATAGCGGTGCACAAACGCGTCAATCAGCTTGCGAAACGCCGTGCGGTCCTGCAACACCGTTGTAATATCACGAAACTGCACACCAGGCTTGGGCCAGTCGGGCACGGTCCGGATGGCATTTTTGATGGTCTCTGCAAAATAATCCATAGGTCTTCCAGTCTTTTAACCGGGCGGTCTAGGCGACGTCCAGGAAAATGAATTTGAGAATGAAGATCAAGGCAATCAGCACCACGCTGACATTGAGCTGAGACCAGCGCCCGCTGAGGGCTTTCAAAAGAGCATAGGTTATAAAGCCCAGGGCAATACCGTTTGCGATCGAGAACGTGAGCGGCATCATCAGAGCGGTAACCACGGCGGGAGCGGCATCGGTGACGTCATCCCAGTCAATCAGCTTCAACCCACTGGTCATCAGCACGGCCACATACAGCAGGGCCGGGGCCGTTGCATAGGGCGGGATAATGCTGGCGATCGGGGACAGCAGCAGGCACGCCAGAAACAGTAGCGCAACGACAACGGCGGTCAGACCGGTGCGACCGCCTGCGGAAATTCCCGCCGTGGATTCGATATAGCTGGTGGTCGTAGAAGTACCCAATGCAGCGCCTGACATGGTGGCCACCGAATCCGACATCAGGGCCCGGCCAAGGCGGGGCAGTTTGCCGTCTTTATCCAGCAGTCCGCCACGCTGGGCGGCGCCGATCAGGGTGCCGGAAGTGTCAAACAGATCCACGAACAGGAAGGCAAAGATCACGCTGATCATACCGATATTAAAAGCCCCGGCGATATCAAGCTGCATAAAAGTCGGGGCAAGGCTCGGAGGTGCCGAGAAAAATCCTTTGTATTCAATCAGGCCCAATGCCAGTGCGGCGAGGGTAACGGCAATAATGCCGATCATTACCGCTCCGGTAACACGTTTGAACGACAGCCCACAGATCAGCAGGAAACCGCCAAAGAACAGCAGGGCCTGGGGCGTTTTGACGTCTCCCAGCCCCACCAGCGTGGCCGGATGGTCGACCACGATACCGGCATTCTTGAAAGCAATCAGTGCCAGAAAGAAACCGATCCCTGCGGAAATACCGAACCGGAGCGACAGCGGAATGCTGTTGATTATCCATTCCCGTACCTTGAACAGGCTTAGCAAAAAGAACAGTAAACCGGAGAGGAAAACCGCGCCGAGCGCGACCTGCCAGCTATACCCCATGCTGCCCACGACAGTAAATGAGAAAAACGCGTTCAGGCCCATGCCCGGGGCAAGCGCAATCGGATAGTTAGCCCAAAGTCCCATGATCAACGTACCGATGACCGCCGCCAGACAGGTGGCAACGAAGACCGCGCCGAAATCCATGCCGGTCGCCGACAGAATGCTGGGGTTGACCACCACGATGTAAGCCATGGTGAGGAAGGTCGTAAACCCGGCCACCACTTCCTTGCGTACCGTGGTCTCGTGGGCTTCCAGTTTAAAAAGTCGTTCAAGCATGACGGGGTCTGCCTTGTGAAAAAACCGCAATGGTACTGGCTGCTGTCAGTCAGGCCAAGTTATCAAACGTTGTTCAGGGACACTTTCACGAATGGTGTGGATCCCGTTGCAGGCGGATGTCGAACCGCACCGCCAACAGGCGAATCACCACAATGAATAACAAACCGATGCCAAGGGCGAGGGTTTCACTATCCAGCAACCACTGACACAGGAAATACAACCAGCACCCGGCAAACGAAATGGAGGCGTAAACCTGGTCCTTACGGAAGATGAAGGGTACTTCGTTACAGAGGGTATCCCGCAGAGCGCCACCAAAGGTGCCGGTCATAACGCCGAGCAGGGACGCAATAAACCAGGAGTGGCCCAGATCCAGCGCAAGTTGTGCTCCCAGGATACTGAATACACCCAGTCCGATGGCATCCGGCAGCACAATACGGGATTCGCGAATTCGGCCCATAGGATGCCAGTAGCTGAAGATGATGGCCAGCACCAGGATAAAAATGGGTTGCTCCTGATGTCGGATCCAGTACAGCGGATGGTTGTCCATCATCAGATCACGCAGGGTGCCGCCGCCCAGAGCCGTCACGAAACCGATGGTGAACACCCCCACCGGGTCCATATTCTGCCGCCGCGCTGCGATCATGCCGGAGATGGCAAAGGCAATGACGCCGATCATTTCAAGGCTATAGATGATGTCGAACACGGTTTCTCTGTTACTCAGTGGGATGAGCCGGGGTCAGCCGGGAGCAGCGTCGCAGGATAGCCGAATTGACAGGCTGATTCATCCACTGCGGTGGGGCGGGTTGTTGTTTTTCGGTAACCGGAAAGCAAACTGTTGTGTAGCGCCAGATATGTATTGATCCACTCTTATCAATAGTCTGTATTAATGGTTACAAAAATCAACTGTCCAACGTTACGGAGATTATCTCATGTCATTGATTCGTCTTGCTTACGCCAGTACAGCGACCTTCAAAGCTATGCCGCTTGAGCAGGGTATCGAGCCAAACGTTTCCCGAATTCTGCTCTCGTCACGCCGGAACAACCCGAAAAAGGGTCTGGTTGGTGGCCTCTATTATGGCGACGGCCACTTCTTCCAGTATCTGGAAGGCGATGAGTCAGCTGTTCACGAGCTTTATGACCGGATCAAGCGGGATGACCGGCACAAAGACGTCAAGACCCTTATTGAGGAGCCCTTAAAGACCCGTACGTTTTCTAACTGGTCAATGAAGTATGTGCCAGTAGCCGGGGACGTGGGCCGCTTTCTCAGGGATAACAAGCTGTCAAAATTTGACCCTTACCAGTTCGACAGCATCCTTTGCGAGCAAATGATTGAACTCGTGCGCGCTTCGAGCCACGACGACAAACTGGTCAACTACGGCACCAGAGAGTCACGGGCCCATCGCACCAACCCGGATATCGTGTCCAAGGGCATTCGCAATGGCCTGATTGCGGCGGCTGTGGTGTTAGTTGCCGCTGTGATGGTCGGAGGCATCGTCCTGTTCTAGGGTCGGTTTTTCAGGAGTTCAGCCTTGGGGTGAGCTATTCGCCGGACTTATCATAAACCATTACAGCTGTTTATTTGATTCATGGCGTGTCCGGAGTTAGGTTAAGTGTCAGCGGTCGTTACCGGTCCGGTGTAGCGCAACCTCAACCTTTGGAGTGACACCATGCGAGCAATTCTTTGCAAGGAATATGGCCCGGCGGATACGCTGGTTATCGAAGACACCAAAAGCCCCGAGGCCAAGGGTAGCGGCGTCAAGGTCCGGGTGCGTGCTGCTGGCCTGAACTTCCCCGACACCCTCATTATTGAGGGTAAATACCAGATCAAACCGACTATGCCGTTTTCCCCCGGGGGCGAAATGTCCGGGGAAGTGCTGGCCATAGGCGAGAAGGTGACTCGTTTCAAGGCCGGCGACCGGGTGATGGGACTGACCGGCTATGGCGCTTTCGCAGAAGAAGTGGTGGTGGCAGAAGCCAACCTTTTGCCGGTGCCCGAAGGCATGAGTGATGAAGAAGCCGCTGCCTTTACCATGGTTTATGGCACCTCCTACCACGCACTCAAGCAACGGGCGAATATCCAGCCGGGCGAGACCTTGCTGGTGCTGGGCGCCAGTGGTGGTGTCGGTCTGGCCACGGTCGAGCTGGGTAAAGCCATGGGAGCCCACGTCATTGCAGCCGCCAGCAGCGCTGACAAACTGGCGGTGGCAACGCAGGCCGGTGCCGATGAGGTGATCAATTACACGGATGAACCACTTAAAGACACCATCAAGAAACTGACCAATAATCGTGGCGTTGACGTCGTGTATGATCCGGTGGGCGGAGAGTTTACCGAGCAGGCTTTACGAGGTATGGCCTGGAACGGTCGCCATCTGATCGTCGGTTTTGCGGCGGGTGACATCCCGAAAATCCCCGCCAACCTGACCCTGCTCAAAGGTTGTTCCGTCGTGGGTGTCTTCTGGGGCGCGTTTACCCAGAAAGAACCTGAAACCAGCGCCCAGAATATGATGGATCTGTTCAAGCTCTACTCGGCGGGCAAAATCAAGCCCCGGATCAGTGAAGTGTTCGCCTTTGAAGATTACGCCCGTGCCCTGAACGCACTGAGCGAGCGCCGGGCCAAGGGCAAGATTGTGCTGAAAGTGGCGGACTAGTGCCTCGTCTGGCTAATTCGTTAAGCTACCCCGTGACGCTGAAGTGCGCTTCAATTACCTACGCCTTCGCTTCAAGCCCCACCAGTTCCACCAGTAACTGGTGTCGGCGAACCTGATCCCCCCGGGCGGCAAGTACGGTGCCGACCTGTCCATCCCGGTCAGCTTTGACCGGGTGTTCCATTTTCATGGCTTCCAGGATGACCAGCGTGTCGCCCCGCCTGACCTCATCTCCTGCTGTAACCAGCACGTCGACAATGCCACCGTCCATGCTCGCCAGCAGCCGGCCAGAGCTGGTTTTATTCGATGCGGCTGGCGGCTGGTGTGAGAGGTCAGTGATGCAAAGCGAGCGCCCGAGTGCCTGCAAATACAGCTGATTCCCCCGACGCTGATACTGGCAAACCTGCCGGACATCGTTGGCGACGAAGTCCATCTGGGTCTCAGTCAGGCACTGGATCTCAAGCGAACGGGAATCCTCGCCTCGAAGGATTTCGACACGGTGGCCGCGCCGGTTCACACTGACCGAGCAGGTGGTGCCATCAATATCGAACGATAAAGGCACCGCCGAAGAAGTACTGTTGCTCCAGTGCGCGGCAGAATTACCACCCGCACTCAGGATGGCCCCGGCCAGAGCGATCTCCGTCATGGTAGCCTCGGCTGGCGCCAGGCTGGTGTCGGCGGCAAAGGCCTGGTCCAGGAAGGCGGTAGTGGCAGCACCTGCCCCAAAGGTCTGATCGGCAATAATCCGGCTGAGGAAATACCGGTTGGTGGTGACGCCGAAGATGACGGTGTCCTCCAGCGCCCGAAGCAGTCGCCGGCGGGCTTCGTTGCGGTTTTGCCCGTAGGCAATCACTTTGGCCAGCATAGGGTCATAATAGGGCGTTATGGTATCGCCACTGCGAACGCCGGTGTCGATCCGGATGCCGTCGGAGATGGCGGGTACAAACCGATGGAGTGTACCGGTTTGTGGGGTAAACCCGTTGGTTGGGTCTTCCGCGTAGAGCCGCACTTCAATGGCATGACCGGTCAGCTGGATATCGTCCTGGCTCAAAGGCAGAGGTTCGCCCTCCGCCACCGCCAGTTGCCAGGCCACCAGATCCTGTCCGGTGACCAGCTCGGTTACCGGATGTTCCACCTGCAGGCGCGTGTTCATTTCAAGAAAATAGAAATTGCGGTCCTGGTCTACGAGGAATTCAACGGTGCCCGCACCCTCGTATCTACAGGCCAGGGCTGCCTTCACTGCCGCCTCCCCCATGGCCTGTCGCAGCTCCGGGGTCATGAACGGGGAGGGTGCCTCTTCCACCACTTTCTGGTGACGGCGTTGAATAGAGCAATCCCGCTCGCCCAGATAAACCGCGTTGCCGTGTTGGTCGGCGAAGACCTGGATTTCGATATGGCGGGGTTCGATCATCGCCTTTTCAAGAATCAGCTCATCATCGCCAAACGCGTTCCGGGCTTCGGATCGCGCCCGCAGGATTTCGCCCTGCAGGTGTTTTTGGTCATGCACCAGTCGCATGCCACGGCCACCGCCACCGGCGGAGGCTTTGATCATCAACGGATAACCAATATCGCCGGCCGCGGCCCTCAGCTCTTCATCACTGGCGTTGTCGCCTTCAAAGCCGGGAACGCAGGGCACGCCAGCCTGTAGCATGGCAATCTTGGAGCGCCGTTTGCTGCCCATCAGTTCAATGGCGGCCTCCGGCGGCCCGATAAACACCAGGCCGGCTTTTTTGCAGGCAACCGCAAAGTGAGCGTTCTCTGACAGGAAACCGTAGCCCGGGTGGATGGCATCGGCTCCGGTTTTGCGAGCGGCTTCCAGAACCGCCTCCACACTCAGGTAAGACGCTGATGCCGGGGCCGGGCCAATCGCCACCGCTTCATCTGCCAGCTCCACATGCAGTGCGTTGGCATCGGCGGCCGAGTGGACCGCCACCGTGCGATACCCCAGCTGGCGGGCCGTGCGAATGATCCGGACAGCAATCTCACCGCGGTTGGCAATCAGGAGTTTGGTCAGCATGTCAGTGTCCTCTGGCGGGGTCGGCCGCTTCCGGGTGGTCAGTCTCTGCCCAGACAGGTGGCCGTTTCTGCATAAAGGCCAGGGTGCCTTCTGCGCCTTCATCACTGCGGATAGCGTGGGCAAACTGTTTGGCTGCATCATCCAGCAGGCCGCCCATGGGTTCGTGTCCGACTCTGTGAAGCAGTGCTTTGGTAGCTGCGGTGGCATTGGGGGCGCAACGACGGATCTGGTCGAGCGCGGTCTGTAATGCCTCGGTCAGGCTTTCGTCGCTGTTGCAGAACTGGTGCACCAGCCCCAGCTGGCAGGCTTCGGCACCGTCCAAACGTAAGCCCAGCAACGCCAGTCGGCGGGTCTGGGTCAGACCGATGCGCTCCACCACAAAAGGCGCTATCTGGGCAGGTATCACCCCCAGGCTGGTTTCCGGCAAACCAAAACGGGCGGTCGGGCCGGCGAATGCAAGGTCAGACACACAGGCGAGGCCGAAACCGCCCCCCATCACTGCACCTTCCAGAACGGCAATAACCACTTTGGAGGACTGGTTGACCTGCTGAATCATCTCGCCAAAGGCCCTGTTGAGCCGGTAGAACGGATCGGGTTCGCCAGCGTCGGCTGGCTGATTGCGCGCACCCGCCATGTCCTTGATATCGCCACCGGCACAAAAATGCCCGCCGGTGCCCCGCAGTACCACCGCACGAATGCCCGGGTCCTGTTCGATCTCGCTGAACACTGTCGACAGCTCTGCCACCATAGCCAGACTCATGGCGTTGCGGGCCTCGGGCCGGCTCAGGGTGACGTGGAGCACGTGGCTGTGTTGCTCAAGAGCCAGAGTGTCGCTTTGGGGAAAGTCGGTCATCGTGGCCTCGCTCAGTCTTTGCGCTTGCTGGGCAGAGTGCCCATAAGCTTGCAGATGATGCCCAGCATGATTTCATCGGCGCCGCCGCCAATGGACACCAGCCGTACATCCCGGAACGCCCGTGACAGCGGATTTTCCCACATATAACCCATGCCACCCCAGTACTGCAGGCAGCTGTCGGTGACTTCCCGTCCCAGGCGCCCGGCCTTGAGTTTGGCCATGGAGGCCAGCTTGGTGACATCCTTGCCCTGGACGTGGAGTTCGCAGGCCTGATAAGTCAGGGCGCGCAGGGCTTCGACTTCGGTCTGCAGCTCGGCGAGGCGGAAGTGAATCACCTGGTTGTTGATCAAGGGCGTTCCGAAGGTTTTGCGCTTGCGACAGTATTCGATGGTCTTTTCAATGCACACCTCCAATGCCTTGATGACATTGGCAGCGCCCCAGAGTCGCTCTTCCTGGAACTGCACCATCTGCATCATGAAGCCTGTGCCTTCTGCGCCAATGCGGTTGCGCTGGGGCACCCGCACATCATCGAAGAACACCTGGGCGGTTTCGGAGGAGCGCATGCCGAGTTTGTTCAGGTGTTTGGACAAGCTGATGCCCGGGGTATCCATAGGCAGGATAATCAGGGATTTATTGGAGTGGGGCTTACCGTCGGAAGTGTTGGCCAGCAGGCAGATGAAGTCGGCTTTCGGAGAGTTGGTGATCCACATCTTCGAGCCGTTAATAATGTAATCGTCGCCATCTTTCCTGGCGCTGGTGGTCAACCCGGCCACATCGGAACCGGCTCCCACTTCACTGACCCCGATACAGCCGATCATGTCGCCACTGATGGCGGGCGCCAGGAATTCCCGCTTGAGCTGCTCCGAGCCGAAGCGGGCGATAGCCGGTGTACACATATCGGTCTGCACCCCGATCGCCAGCGGCACCCCCCCACACTGGGCAGTGCCGAACTCTTCAGCCGCCACCAGGTTGTAGCTGTAATCCAGCCCCATGCCCCCGTACTCCTCGGGTTTCTGGATACCAAGGATCCCGAGATTGCCAAGCTTCTTGAAAATATCCCGAATCGGAAACTCCCCGGCGTCCTCCCATTCGTCGCAATAGGGGTTAATTTCTTTCTCAACAAAATCGCGAACGGTCTTTCTCAGGGCTTCGTGTTCTTCGGTAAAAATCATTCTTGTTACTCCTGATAAAAGGGATACCTGCTCTTTATAATTATCTGCATAACCTGGCCGCATGAGTCGCCCCTGACACCTGCCGCTTGCCGTTGGTGCAATTGTAGGAGCGACTTCAGTCGCGAAAATCTCTATGCCGCCTTGTTCGCGGGTGCTTATATCGAGCCCCGGTGGCAGCTATGGGGTACGGCTTTAAGAGACACGCCACGCAAGTACATCCCTGTAGGGCTCGGGTGTGGCCATCCATGGCCATACACGGTCTCTTAAAGCCGCACCCCACATCTGCCAATGTCTGAGAGTTCTAATTTGCCTCAATAACGATGCTTGGTTTTGCTTTAACAAGCGCTAACTCGTGGTCCATCGGAGCCGGGGCGGGAGGTCTTTCTAAAACCGTAGAGCGCCATGGATGGCGCGACCGAGCCCTACATGGATGTACTCGCGCGGCGTGTTTTAGAAAGGCCTCCCGGCCCAGCTCACACTCCCCAATATCAGCCCCCTAAAACCGAGCCACCCCAAAAGAATTTGGCCTCAACACACGAATCTCGGACTCCCGGCAAACCGACAACACCAGCGCCAGCACCTGCCGAGTATCCCGGGGGTCAATCAGTCCGTCGTCCCACAACCGGGCGGTACCGAATAAGGCGGTAGAGCCTTCCTCCAGCTTCTTGGCCGTTGCCTGCTCCAGAAAATCCAGCGTCTTGGGGTCCGGCTCCATGCCGCTGCGCCGCTGCTTGTCCTCGGCAACAATCCGCATCACCTTGCCGGCCTGGGCCGGACCCATAACGGCTGTGCGGCTGTTCGGCCAGGCGAAAATGAAGCGGGGGTCGAGGCCGCGGCCGCACATGGCGTAGTTACCGGCGCCGTAGGAGCCACCGATGACGATCGCGATTTTTGGCACCCGGCAATTGGCGACCGCCTGCAGCATCTTGGAGCCGTGCTTGATGATGCCGTTCTGCTCCGAGTGCGTGCCGACCATGAACCCGGTGGTATTGTGGAGAAAAAGTAGCGGCGTTCCCGCCTGGTCGCAGAGTTGTATGAACTGGGCCGCTTTGGTGGCCCCGGCCGTAGTGATGGGGCCGTTGTTGCCGATGATGCCGACGGCGTGACCCTCGATGCGGATGGTGCCGCAGACGGTCTGGCCGTCGTAGCCGGACTTGAAATCCATAAAGCCGGAGCCATCGGCAATGCGGGCCAGTATTTCCCGCACGTCATAGGGCTTTTTCGGGTCTGACGGGACCACCCCCAGCAGTTCTTCCGCATCGTAAACTGGTGGCTGCCATTGCGGCTCCCGCAGTGGCGGTAACTGTTCGTTCCAGGGTAGGGCGTCGAGAATATTGCGGGCATGACGGATGCCGTCGCTGTCGTCCTCTGCCAGATATTCAGCGGTACCTGCGATGTCACTGTGCATCTGGGCGCCACCCAGTTCTTCATCGGTGGCGACTTCGCCGGTGGCGGCCTTGAGCAGGGGTGGGCCGGCCAGGAACATCTTGGCTTTCTCCCGGATCACCACGACATAATCGGACAGACCGGGCTGATAGGCGCCGCCGGCGGTGGCGTTGCCGTGTACTACGGTAATCTGAGGGATGCCCGCCGCTGACATGCGGGCCTGGTTGGCAAAGCCACGGGCACCGAGCACAAAAATATCGGTAGCGTAGTTCAGGTTGGCGCCGCCACTTTCTGACAGCGACACTAACGGTAGTTTGTTTTCCCGGGCAATGGCCTGCAGCCGCAAGGTTTTGTCCAGCCCCGCCGGAGTAATGGTGCCGCCCTTAATGGCGCTGTTGCTGGCCACGACCATGCAGCGAATGCCACTGACATAGCCGATGCCCGCAATGATTCCGCCACCGGCCATGCTGCCGTCTTTGTCGTCATGCATCCGGTAGCCGGCCAGAGAGCAGAGTTCCAGAAACGGCGAACCCCGGTCGAGCAAATGGTTCAGGCGTTCCCTGGGCAGCAGTTTGCCTTTCTGGGTGAACTTTTCCCGGGCGGCTTCGGCCAGGTCGAGCACCTTTTTTTCCACCTCGCGAAAGGTATTGATGTGAGCCTGCATGGCGTCGACATTGGCCAGGAATTCATCTGATCGGGGGTTAAATGTGCTCTCAAGTGGCTGCATGGAAGAGTTCCTTAATCATCGCCGAGAACTTTCGGGGTCCTGCTGCGGTGGAAACCGTTAAAGGGCTGGTTGTTCTTGGCCGCAGGGAGCGGCCACACCCGTCCGCCCTGGGAGGCGCCGCCATCAATTCGCAAGGTGTCCCCGCTGATGAACGCGGCGCCGGGGCTGAGCAGAAAACAGATTGCCGCACTGACCTCGGCTTCGGTGCCCAGACGCTTGACGGGAACCGCGTCCTTGAGGCTGCGAATCCACTGCTTCATGGATTCCGGATAGCTGTCCATACCGCTGGAGGCAATCCAGCCCGGAGCAACCGCGTTGACCCGAACCCCGCAGGCACCCCATTCCACTGCAGCCGTCTGGGTGAAGTTCACCATGCCGGCGCGGGCCGCTCCCGAGTGGCCCATGCCAGGCATCCCGCCCCACATGTCGGCAACAATATTGACGATGGCACCGCCGGTTTTGGAAAGCGCCTGGTTGTAGGCTTCTCTTGCCATCAGGAACCCGCCGGTAAGATTGGTGCGCACCACGGTTTCCCAGCCTTTCTGGTTGATTGAGGCCAGCGGCCCTGGAAACTGGCCCCCGGCGTTGTTGACCAGCCCGTTGAGGCCGCCGTGTTCGGCGATAATGGCCTGGACGGTTGCCTTGACGGCTTCTTCTTCGCGAATATCGCAGGGGTGGGCAGAGGCGATGCCGCCATCTTCCAGAATTTCCGCTTTTACCGTTTCCAGCTTGTCGGCCTTGCGTCCCACCAGGGCGATCCTTGCGCCCAGCGCTGCCAGTTCGTGGGCGGTGCAGCGGCCGATGCCGGAACCGCCGCCGGTGACGATGATAGTCTGGCCTTTGAACAGGTCCGGTCGAAGGATCGATTGATAGCTCATAACTGGGTTCCTGTGCTCAGTATTGCCTGTGCGATGGGCACCGGCATTTCGAGAAGTTGTTGGGCGAAGGCTTTGCCCTGGGGATCAATGCGCAGGCTGGCAACGCCACCTCCCCCGAGGCTGTGTTCCAGCAAAAAGTTGAAGGCGCCAAGGCCGGGCAGTTTCCAGCGGGTTACCCGGCCGGTTTCCGGGTTCAGGGTATGTTTCATCCAATCTGCCACGGCGGCCTCGGTGAGGGCGGCTTCGATAAACGGGAGGTATTCGGGCCTGCGTGCGATGACGCCGATGTTGCTGTCATCGCCCTTGTCGCCACTGCGGGCCCAGGCAAGCTCAATCAGGGGTACCCGGGTGTTGGTCACGGGTAAATCCGCAGCAGCGTGCGGGTCTTTCGCTCCAGGTCTTACAGGCGGCGGTGTGGCCGGGGTTTCGGGCAGTGCAATATTACGTTCTTCGTTCGCACAGCTGATTTTGATTTGCGCCTCGGCTTTCGGAACCAGGCAGGAATACAGCCTGATCTTCGGCCATACCGTGGGTCGACCACCGACGATGCCGGTGATGCCCGGCGCCATCGCGGTGGCGGCCTGGGCAATCTCTCGGGAGAACAATACCAGGGCTTTTTTGTTGGGGTGGGCGACGCTGATCTTGACCACCACCTCCCGGCATTGACCGGCCCGGGCGTGCTCGCCATAGGTCGCTTCGGTGCCCAGTAGCTCAATACTGGTCTCGGAGTAGGGCTCAAGGCCCCGGTCCAGGAACAGTGCAGAAGTCTTGTCCAGGATGGCACCAGCGACCCGGTTGGCCTTCGCTTTGGCGTCCATACCCGCCAAAAGAAAAGTTACCGTACATTTGTAGCCGTCGGGCCAGGTGCCGGAGGCTTTGTAGGTATCGGTGGGCGCCGTACCCCGGGCTCCGGAGACCGCGACCCGGTCAGTGCCGGTCTGATTCAGGGTGACCCGGGTAAAATCACAGGTGACGTCCGGAAGCAGGTAAGCGCCCGGGTCACCGATTTCATAGACCAACTGTTCTGCGACGGTGCCAAAGCTGACCTGACCGCCAGTCTGTGGCGGCTTGGTAATGATGAAGTCGCCATTGGCCCCGACTTCCACGATGGGGAAGCCCATATCCGCGTAGCCGTCGGCGATGTCCTGCCAGTCGGTAAAGTTGCCGCCCGTAGCCTGGGCGCCGCATTCCACCAGGTGACCCGCCAGGCTGCCCTGGGCGAGTTTGTCGTAATCGTCCCAGCGCCAGCCGAATTCGTGGATCAGCGGCGCCAGCACCAGAGCGCTGTCTGCCACCCGGCCGGTAATAACGATGTCGGCACCTTCTGCCAGAGCGGCTACCAGCCCGGGCGCTCCCAGGTAGGCATTCAGGCTTACCATCATGCCGGGCATGGGTGCGCCAGTGCTCATCTCGGTGACCCCAGCGGCGGCCAGAGGTTTCTTCCGGGGCAACAAGTCATCCCCCAGCACCAGGGCAATCTTCAGGTCTAGCCCGGCTTCATCGCACAGCGCCTGAAGCGCATCGCGGCACGCTACCGGATTAACACCGCCGGCATTGCTGAGCACCTTGATGCCTTGCTTCTTGAATTCGCCCAGGAGCGGTCCCATCACGGTCTGAACAAAATCCCGGGCGTAGCCTGCCGACGGGTCTTTCATTCGTTGGCCAGCCATGATCGACATGGTAATTTCTGCCAGGTAATCCGACACCAGGTAGTCGAGCTGGCCTTTGCTGACGAGCTGCTGGGCGGCAGTTTCGGTGTCGCCCCAGAAGGCCGATGAGCAGCCGATGCGAATGGTTTTGCCTGGTGTGCCGGGAGCGGGCATGGGGGTTCCTTGTGCGGTTCCGGGACTGTTGAATCGACAATACCAAGCAAGCGCTTGGTTTGTAAAGCACTCTGGAAAGAGTAATATGAAATCAGCCTGTTAAATTCACCCGACCCGGACACCTGCGTGATTGAACCCGTGACCCAGAACAAGAATGAAAACCCGATCCTGAGAGCCCTGGTAGCTGAAAATCTCGTGTCAGACCCCGCCGGAGCGCGAGGCCGTCTGCTGAAAGAAGCCGCACGCCTGTTCAGGGAGAAAGGCTATGAGCGCACCACGGTGCGAGATCTGGCGGCGGCGGTGGGTATTCAGTCCGGTAGCCTGTTTCATCACTTCCGCACCAAGGAAGAAATTCTCAAGGCGGTGATGGTAGAAACCATCCGGCTCAATACCGCTATCATGCAGCAGGCAATGGAAGCCGCGGATACCGACAGAGACAAATTGCGGGCACTGATCCTTTGTGAGCTGGAGTCCATCACAGGCCAGACCGGCGAAGCCATGGCGGTACTGGTCTATGAATGGCGCAGCCTCTCACCGGCCGCCCAGGCCGGGGTGCTGGTGTTGCGGGATATTTATGAACGGCTGTGGCTCGATGTGCTGGAAGCCCTGGCGGAACAGGGCGTGGTAAAAGCCGAGCCTTTTATAATGCGGCGCATGCTGACCGGCGCGCTGAGCTGGACCGTTACCTGGTACCGACCCGATGGGGGCATGACATTGGCCGACCTTACCGACCAGGTGATCGCCATGCTCAGGCTTGACTAGAGTTTGTTGCAATAGGTGGAAGCTTCAGGCCGGGTATCGAGCCGTCTTTCCATAAGGGGGCTTTTTGCATCTAACGGATTGAGATGAGCGTATTTGCGTAAGCAGTCAGTCGCTGCCATCGATTGGTAAGGTATGCTGGCTACAATCTCGGTAGGCAACTTTGTGGGGCAGTGCTTCGATGGGAATTTCGGCTCAATTTTTGTTTTTGACATCACTGAGTGTGGGTTTGCTGGCCGGTTGTGGTTCGTCGGATGACTCGTCCTCCGAGCCGTTTCCTTCGAACGTGGCTTTAGCCGGAATTATCAATATTGAAGCCAATACCCGTGTCGATCTGGACACCGGTGAGAATCTTGCGTTTGGACAAGAACCCCTGTCCGTCCCTCAGGAACTGCCTGCGAACTTTGTTCTGGCAGGCTATGTCAGTGACGGTGAAGGGCTTTACCCCCCGATTGATGGGCTGCAGGCGTCAAGTTACGTAACGGACCCGATTGACGACTTCAGGCTTCCCTTAAAGGCTGGCGAGACGCTGGTTTTGCAGACCTTTGCGACCCGAGCGGCAGATAGCGACCCTGGCTCGCCGGTAACCTTCGCTATATTTACCCTTGAAGGAGATCTTCTCTCGGAAGCGAGGACCGATCCGGGAGCGGGGGCGACAGAGGTCCGTGTAACCCTGCCCAATGACCGTGCTGACGGCGACTATCGGGTGGTGATTGAAGCCCGGGGAGAAGTTCCCGTGCGCTATGTGATGACCTCGCCGGCAAACATTATGGCGGTGGGCCAGAGTTTCGAGTGGCCAGACCATGACTTCATGCCGGGCGAGGCCATTGTCGCCATGGCGCCCGGGAAGGGGGACGTTAGCGCAGCTCTGTCCGCCACCGGTGCCACCATGAGCCGGGCGCTCGGTGGCAATGTCTGGCTTGCAAAGGCGCCATCAACCGTGATGCAGCAGCAAGCGTCTCGGCAATCCACCGTGCGCTGGGTCGAATCATTGCGTAAATCGCCGGGAGTTTCTTCAGCGATACCTAATTACGTTATGTCCAGTCAGGCTCCGACTGCCGAGCCATTGTTCCCACGGCAGTGGCATTACAGTCTGATCGACACGCCTACAGCCTGGCAGCTCGTGGCTGATGGCGGTGAAGGCGTGACAGTTGCCGTGCTGGATACCGGTTTGTTCAGACAGTCAGCCACGAGCTGGCATTCCGATCTCAATGCCAATGTCTTAACAAGCGATTTGCTTGTAGGCTCGGACTTTGTTGATGGAGATAATGTTCCAGCCGATCCGGGGAACTCTGTCGGTAACAGTGTTTACCACGGCACCCATGTCGCAGGCACGGTGGCCGCAGTGGTCAATAGCTCCGGCGGCACGGGTTTGGCGTTTGGTAGCAGCCTCCTGCCTGTGCGAGTGCTTGGAGAGGGCGGGTCCGGATCCTCGGCCGATTTACTGGATGCGATTCGTTGGGTAGGCGGACTGGATAATGGGGGCGAACCAAAAGCTGATATTGCAAATATGAGCCTGGGCGGTTTGCCATTTATTCAGCCAATGCAGGATGCGATTACCGCTGCGTCTGATAATGGCGTCATTTTTGTCGCTGCGGCCGGTAACTCGAACACGTCGGTGCCCAGCTATCCTGCCGCTTTCGACAAGGTATTTTCAGTCAGTGCTGTGGACGGTGCCGGCGATCGAGCGTCCTACTCCAATTTTGGCGGTTGGATCGATCTGGCGGCCCCCGGCGGGGATGCCACACGGGACGCTAACAGTGATGGCGTGGCAGATCTGGTGCTGAGCGCCAGCGCGGCCTTTATTGATGGGGGGTTAGATCCAGTCTATATCGGGTTGCAGGGCACCTCCATGGCTGCACCGCACTTTTCGGGCGTGCTGGCGCTGATGAAAGGTGTCAAGGCTGATCTGAACTACGAAGTTGTAGCGCCGTGGCTGGCAACCGGCGCACTGACCGACTCAACAAGTGCGAGCCGAACCGACGATCTGGGCTTTGGTGTGCTGGACGCGGGCAAAGCCTTGTTCACCGCGATCAGTGATCCGGCATTGACCATTTTGTCCTCATCACCGTCCCTGGTCAGTCTCAACTCCGAGACTCAACTGTCTGAAACGGTCACACTCACCGTTCTGGGTGACCAGACGCAATTAGTAGACATAACGTCAATAAACTCAGAACAGGTCTGGCTCAGCGTCAGTAGCGAGGCCACTGTTGCTGGTGATGACACCTTTACTTTTGAGGTTGAGTTGATCCCCGAGGAGTTGAAGCCGGGCGTCGCTCAGCAAGGCATGATTACGGTCACCTACGAATCGGATATGACCAGAACCGTGGATATCCCGGTAGCAGGTCAGCGGATAACCGATCAGCAAGCCCGGAACGCCGGTCGTCACTTTGTGCTTCTGGTCGAACCAGAACCCAACGATGAAGGGCTATATGAAGGCGTCGCCATTTCCACTGTCACGGTGGAGGACGGCCAGTATCGTTTTACCTTTTTACATGCAGACGGAACGGAGCCCAGGCCTGTCGATCAGGTACCTGCCGGAAAATATTTACTGGTTGCGGGGTCCGATTTTGACAATGACAATCTGATTTGCCAGGCCGGAGAGGCGTGTGCAGAGTACCCTATTTCCGGGTTAAGGCAGGAAATTCTGATTACTTCTGATGAGACGCTTTCCGGCGTCGAGATAACAACCAGCTACAGTCGACCAACCATTACATCGTCGTCTCCGACTCATTTGCCGAGGCCCGGTTTTGAAGGGTACAGGCTGAGGCTGAAAGATCAGAACCGGACAGTGTTCGACAGCATCCAGAAAGCTCGATGATTGCAGGCCTGAAAAAATTGTCATTGGCAACGAGCCCATCAGCGGTGTAAAACTCACCACCAGCTTCCGGTGGCCTACCATTGCATCCATGGGGCTGCCGCGTTATGGCTTTGAGGGTTGCCGGCTAATGACCGGGTCCTCTGATAAATTGACCCCGGTCCGTCAACTGGAATTCGCCCCATGAAGATGTTGTTGCCCGTCATGTTATCCACCCTCCTGATCCTGGCAGGCTGCGCTGGCAAGAACGGAAATCCAGACCAGAGTGTGGGAACCGGCAAGGATGTCGAGACCAGGCAACAGGCTCCCCTGGCAAGACAAATCACGGCTTCCGATTATTGCGGACTGACCGCGCCCGGCCTGGTCTATCTGGACAGTCTGCAAGCCTTGCAAGCGTTCCGGTCCCTGAACGGGCAAATGCTCAGCCTCGATTCTGCGGCCAGCCTCGACTTTCAGCGTGAGCACCTGCTGGTTGTGGCCATGGGCCGCAAAAACACCGGTGGTTTTGGTCTGACTCTGGCAGACGCGGAGATGGAGGGCTCTACTCTGGCGGTAACTGCCCGTGTGCGAACTCCGGCCCCGGGTTCCATGGTCACCCAGGCCCTGACCACACCCTGCGTAGTGCTGGCGGTGAAAGCTGATGACTGGAACAGGGTGGTGGTGCGCGGAGACGGCCTCACCAACATGACCCGCACCCGGTAGCCTGCGCCCCAACGGCACAAATCAACCGTTGATCTTTCGCTCCGAATCCCTAAGCTATGGGCCTGTTCTTGCGACATTCGCCCGGGAGTCCGTGTACCTCTATGAGTCAAAAACAATATAACGCCGATGCCATTGAAGTCCTGACTGGTCTGGACCCGGTGCGCAAGCGCCCGGGTATGTATACCGATACCAGCCGCCCGAACCATCTGGCTCAGGAAGTGATCGACAACAGCGTGGATGAAGCGCTGGCAGGACACGCCCGGCGTATTGATGTGATTCTGCACAGCGATGGCTCACTGAGCGTTGAGGATGACGGCCGCGGCATGCCGGTTGATATGCATAAAGAAGAGGGTGTATCAGGGGTCGAACTCATCATGACGCGCCTGCACGCGGGCGGTAAGTTTTCCCAGGGCAATTACAGTTTCTCCGGCGGCTTGCACGGGGTGGGTGTATCGGTGGTAAACGCACTTTCAACCGAGCTGGAAGTGACCATCAAGCGTGACGGCCAGCTTCACCGCATGACCTTCGCCAACGGTGACAAGCTGACCGACCTGGAAGTGATCGATACCGTTGGCAAGCGCAACACCGGCACACGAATCCGGTTTCGCCCCGACATCCGCTATTTTGACAGCCCCAAGTTTTCCATTACCCGTCTGCGTCATAACCTGCGTGCCAAAGCGGTTCTGTGTCCCGGCCTGGAGGTCACCTTCTTGCAGGAGCAGACCGGTGAGAAAGATGAATGGTGCTATGAAGAGGGCCTGCGGGATTACCTGAAAACCGCCCTGGCAGATATCGAGGTGGTGCCGCTTGAGCCTTTCACCGGCGAGTTTTCCGGCAACAGTGAACAGGTGCACTGGGCGATCCAGTGGCTGCCGGAGGGTGGCGAAGCGGTGCTCGAAAGTTACGTCAATCTGATACCGACAGCCCAGGGCGGCACTCATGTCAACGGGCTGCGTTCCGGCTTGTTGGAGGCGATGCGGGAATTTTGCGAGTTTCGTAACCTGATGCCCAGAGGCGTCAAATTGTCACCGGAAGACATCTGGGACCGTTGCAGCTATGTGCTGTCCTTCAAAATGCAGGACCCGCAGTTCTCCGGCCAGACCAAAGAACGGTTGTCCTCCCGGGAAGCCGCCGCGTTTGTTTCCGGAGTCGTCAAAGACGCTTTCAGTCTGTGGCTGAATCAGCACACCGACGTGGCAGAAGTGCTGGCAGATTTTTTCATCAACAACGCCCAGCGCCGGTTGCGGGCCAGCAAAAAAGTCGCCCGTAAGAAGATTACCTCCGGCCCGGCCTTACCCGGCAAGCTGGCGGACTGTTCCGGATCCGACACTAACCGCTCCGAGCTATTTCTGGTTGAGGGCGACTCCGCCGGTGGGTCTGCCAAACAGGCCCGGGACCGTGAGTTCCAGGCGGTGATGCCGTTGAGGGGTAAGATTCTCAACACCTGGGAAGTGGATTCCAGTGAGATCCTGGCCTCCCAGGAAGTGCACGATATCGCGGTCGCCATCGGGGTGGACCCTGCCACGGAGACCTTTGAGGGCCTGCGTTACAACAAGATCTGTATCCTCGCTGATGCCGATTCCGACGGCCTGCACATTGCAACCTTGCTTTGCGCTCTCTTTGTTAAGCATTTCCGGCCGCTGGTTAAGGCTGGCCATGTGTTTGTTGCGATGCCACCGCTGTATCGCGTGGATCTTGGCAAGGAAACCTTCTACGCCCTCGATGAGCACGAGAAGCAGGGCATTATGGACCGGCTGGCCGCGGAGAATCGCAAGGGCAAAATCTCCGTTACGCGCTTCAAGGGCCTCGGTGAAATGAATCCGCTGCAGCTTCGGGAAACTACCATGGCACCGGATACCCGTCGCCTCGTCATGCTGACGCTGGAAGACGGCGACGAAACCGATGAGCGTATGGACATGTTGCTGGGCAAGAAGCGGGCGTCGGATCGGCGGATCTGGCTGGAAGAGTATGGCAATATGGCGGATGTGGCGGGCTGACCCGGGTGAGAGAGAGGTTGTACCGTCGCTTTATTATGCGTTTGAAGCCTATCAACAGCACTCTTTATTCTTTCTTCATCTTCCTGAAGTTCGCTAATCTGCACCCCTTTAGCCGCGGGTAACTGGAATGGAATGGCAGGGGTGGTTTTCGCTGGGCCTGGCGGGTGCAGCGCTCCTATTAATGAGTCTCGGACGCTTTGGTCCCCATCTGGTGATGATGGGCGTGCTGATCGTGCTCAGTGCTACCGGTATTCTCGATGCTACTCAAGCCTTGGCCGGTTTCAGCAACAGCGGTCTCATAACGGTGGTGGCGATGTTTGTGGTGGCGGCCGGCATCCACCATTCTGGTGGGGTCGATCTGCTTGTCCAGCATGTACTGCGCTCGCCTCGCACAGTCCGGGGCGCTCAGGCCCGTATTGCTTTCCCGGTAGCCCTGCTGAGTGGTTTTCTGAATAACACCCCTGTGGTTGCCACCATGATTCCTGCCATTCACGCCTGGTCCCGGAAGATTGGCATAGCACCGTCCAAATTGATGATACCGCTGAGTTACTCCGCCATCCTGGGTGGCACGATCACGCTGATCGGCACCAGCACCAACCTGGTGGTGAACGGTCAGTATCGGGATCTGACCGGAGAGGAGGGTTTTTCAATCTTCTCCATTACTGCCGTCGGTTTGCCGGTGGCGATCATTGGCCTGATTGCCATGTTGGTTTTCTTGCCACGTCTGTTGCCGGACCGGAAAGACCAGCAAAAGTTCGGGGCGATGCGGGAGTTTACCCTGGAAGTGGCGGTGGCGCTGGATGGTCCGCTGGTAGGTAAAACCGTCGGTGAAGCGGGCCTGCGGGAGCTCGAGCGACTTTATCTGGTTGAGATTGAACGGGATGGCAGCGTCGTTACGGCGGTGCCCTCGGAAGAGCGCCTTCGGGGTGGGGACCGCCTGGTATTTGCGGGGGACACCCAGGCAATATCCGACCTGTTACGGATCAATGGCATCGTGCCTTCGGTGCACGATGACGAGCCCAGCCTGAGCAAGGACCGGGCCGAGCGTCGGTTGGTGGAGGCAGCGTTGTCTCCGCAGTCGGATGTATTGGGACTGACTATTCGGGACGCCCGGTTCCGGGACCGCTACGGTGCCGTTGTACTGGCGGTAGCCCGGGGCGGAGAGCGGGTCTCCGGTAATCTGGGTAATATCCGGCTAAAGCCCGGCGATGTGTTGCTGCTGGAAGCCCGCCCGGCATTTGTCAGCCGCCAGCGTTATGCCAAGGATTTCCTGCTGATCAATGATCTGGAAACCGAAACCCCGCGCCACGATCGCGCCTACCTGTCCTGGGCCATTCTGCTATTGCTGGTCGGTGCCGCCGCCGCCGGCCTGCTCAGCATGCTCAATGCCGCCCTGATGGGTGCGGCCTTGATGATTATGACCGGGTGCTGCTCGGTGGGTCAGGCCCAGAAAGCGGTCGATGTGCCGGTCATATTGACCATAGCCGCCTCGTTTGCCCTGGGTGCGGCCCTGGAAGTTACCGGCGCAGCCAGCTATGCGGCGGAGTCGATCCTCGCGGTGAGCAGCGGTCATCTGTTGTTTACCCTGTTGCTGGTCTACATCTCGGTTTCAGTGCTGACCGAAATCGTGACCAATAATGCAGCGGCTGTGATGGTGTTGCCGGTGGTGCTTTCTATGACTTCGGTCCTGAAGGTTCCCGCCGAGCCTTTTGTTATTGCCGTGATGATGGCGGCGTCCGCCAGCTTTGCGACCCCGTTGGGCTACCAGACCAATATGATGGTTTTTGGTCCGGGTGGTTACCGGTTTATGGATTTTGTCCGGGTGGGTATACCGATGAACCTGTTTATCGGAGTGGTGACGGTGACGATTATTTCGCAGGTTTACGACATTCCGTTAAATTGAAGCCAGGCGGACATCAGGGGGCCAGTATGTCGCAACACAGCACCTTGAGGCTGCCGTTGTGGCAATACGCCAGTGACAGGGTAACGCACATATGGGCCCCCGCGAGTGAAAGGTAGGGGCGGGTGACCTGTATGCGGTCTGGTTGCGCCAGCGCGCGTTTCAGGTAGTGCTGCCGGTACCAGTCTGCGCTCAGAGTGTTCTCCAGGGGCAGGAATCGGGGGTCCAGGTTGCTTGCGGTGGTCGGCGCGATCAAGGTGTTATCAATCTGGACGCCGTTGGCATCAATAAGATAGCACCGTGACACCGTATGGTGGCCCAGCAGATCCCCGCAGCTGGCCTCCAGCCTGGCTCCGAGGCGTAACCGGTCAACGGCCGACTGAAAGTAGCCACTGAAAAAGTCACTGATTTGCCGGGTGGGATCCAGTTGTACCCGATTCCTGCTCTTGTAATCCGTCAGTAATCTTTCAAGATCACTGATTTCCCGGTGTATGCCGTCAAAGTCAAGTGTTGGCTTGCAGAAATAGAAGCCCTGGACAAAATCCACACCGGCATCAAAGGCGATCATGGCCTGATCGTGGGTTTCGACGCCTTCCAGCAGCACCAGACAACCCGATTGATGAAGCAAAGAGGTAATGCCGTTAAGAATTTGACGCGCCTTTTTGTCATCCGTTGCGCGCGTTAGCAGTGTCCGGTCGAGCTTGACAATGTCCGGTGACAGATTCCAGATGCGTTCAAAATTGGAATGGCCGGCGCCAAAATCATCAATGGCCGTCAGGCATCCCAGGGATCGATAATAGGCGACCGTTTCCCGAAGTTGCTGTGAGTCATCCGTGGGCTGCTCAACAATCTCTACCACAATGCGGTGGGGTGGCATACCGGTACGCTCAAGTAATCGCCCGAAAAACGAGTCGGAATGTCTGCCGTTTGCCACTACCTTGGGCGAGACATTTAGGAACAGCCAGTTCACCTGATCGCTGAAAGATGAATAATTCTGAACGTGAAGGTAGCGGCACAAACGGTCCAGCAGGACGTTTTCTGGCTCACTGTCAGGTAACTGGAACAGGTGCAGCGGCAGGACACTTGCGTTATCGGTATCAAAGGCCCGGATCAGGGCTTCATAGCCGACGACGCGTTTGTGGGCAATGCTGAAAATGGGCTGTAAAGCGGTCCGAAGAAGGAGTCCCTGAAAGTTGGCACTCCAGCCATAATCGTGCTGATTGAGCATCGGGCCGATAAGATCGAGTTCCGGGTCGGCCAGTTGGTACGGCACGTATTTCGACATATCTCATCACTGGAGTCGTGGAAAGGTGTCGTCAGAAAGTCCCTGCCGGGTGCAGACATTCAACCTGTTTAAGGTCCGGACAGTGGGTTGCTGGATGTCTTGCCGCCGAACGAATAGCTAGGAAGAATGCCAAATTTTCAGGTAAGTTACCAGCAGGTAATATGTAAAGGATTGTAAGAGGGGCAGAACAACGCGTTTAACAGACCTGTTAGTGAAAACAAGTCTGTCAGTGCGATTCTGTTTTCAGAGCGGCCGGACGAGCTGCAAAGCGGCCAGACTAATCAGTTGTTGCTGGGAACAACGACGTTTTCGTCGAATTCAACTTCCATTTCACTCTCCTTGGATCTTAAAGGCTTCAGCCTTGAATATGTGTTTAGACTACCTTCTTGCTGGTATTTCTCAATCCGTAAAACCCGTATTCGACAAAAGTCCAGCATCAGTTTTTCTGATCATGGCGGCCAAAACATTTCGATTGGCTTTTGAGGGGCGGATTCTTACACTCGAATTGCTGATGTATTAATGGCGTTCACATAACGGAGCCTTACAACTCATGCAGGTACGCAACTCGCCCACTCGCTTCGGCGTCATCAGCATAGCTTTGCACTGGATAATCGCCATCGCTGTGTTCGGACTTTTCGGGCTGGGTTATTACATGGTCGATCTGACCTATTACGATCAGTGGTATCGCTCCGCGCCCCATATCCACAAGAGTGTTGGCCTGCTGTTGCTCGGGACGGTGATACTCCGTCTGATCTGGCGATTGGCAAATGCCCCGCCGGCGCCCCTCAGCAATCATCAGCGTTGGGAGGTGGTGGCTGCGCAGGGTGTTCACGGTCTGCTTTACCTGTTGTTAATTGTTGCGATGGTCAGTGGTTACCTTATCTCCACGCTGGATGGCTCCTCCATCGACGTTTTCAACTGGTTTTCTGTGCCATCCGTCACCGGCCCGATGCGTTTTCTCGAAGAGATCGCAGGCATGGTTCATTACTGGGCGACCTGGGCACTGGTCGTTTTGGCAGGGCTGCACGGTCTGGCTGCAGTGAAGCACCACGTGATTGATAAAGACAACACGCTGCGCCGGATGCTGGGATTTTAACCGCAGGTAAATGCCGGTCGGGCCTGCTATTTGATTCGTACAACTTTCAAACCCGGTCTGTAAAGGCCAACAAAGGAGATGACCTATGATGAAAAAGCAATTGCTCGCCTCAGCCATATCAGTTGCAATGATTGCGGGTGTGCACGCGTCTGAGCACAGCGGCACCTATGCATTCGACAAAAAAGATGCGCACCAATTTATTACTTTCAAGATTTCACACCTCGGCTACAGCTGGCTCTACGGCCGTTTCAACGATTTTGACGGAGAGTTTTTTTACGATGCTGAAAATCCTGAAAACAGCACAGTCAATGTAACGATTAAGACCGCAAGCGTGGACTCCAATCATGGCGAGCGCGACAAGCATTTACGCAGTGAAGACTTCCTGTTTGTGGATGATTACCCGCAGGCCACCTTTAAAAGCACCAGCGTAAAACTGGATGACGAAGACGAAGCAGAGATTACCGGCGATTTCACTCTCCGGGGAGTTACCAAGGAAATCACTCTGGACGTTGAGATGCTCGGCCACGGTGATGACCCCTGGGGCGGCTATCGTATGGGCTTTGAAGCTGAAACCGAACTGAAACTGGCGGACTTTGGAATTCCGACCAATTTGGGCAAGGCGTCTGAAACCGTCGAGATTATCATGTCAGTCGAAGGTATTCGCCAGTAACGTCACTTTGATACCGGAGCCGGCCGGGCTATTGCACCCGGAACCGGCCAGCCGGGTTATTGAGTTGTTATACGCAGGGGAGGGAAGCTATAACGGTTTGGAATGTTCTACAGTTGCGCGCTGTTGGTCGCAGCGGCAGAGTTTGAGCTGACGATAGAACTGCGCGCTGAAGATAACCAGCCAGATCAGCATGCCTGCCCAAAGATAAAGCCCGGTAAGTTGGAGTGTGCCACTGATCGCGAATTCAACCAGAAACATCAGTGCCAGCGCCAGGGTGGCATTGATCAGGGCCGTTAACATTGCCTGCTGACAAGCCTTGAAGGTCATTCTCATCGTAAACGCTCGAGTGGAAAATGGACGGTAGCTGAACAGTAGTGTTATTACCTGTTACCGAGAATACGGGGTGTGCTTCAGCCCCTCCATTCGTGAATTCCGCTATTTAAACCTGATCCGGGCTGAAGGGTGCAACAGATTGGTGTCCGACGCCCGTGCTCCATATAATGTCCCCCCAGATGTGCTGCCCATGGGTAGCTAACGGAATTCACCACAGTTAACAAGAGGCCTCCATGCCAGAGTTTCAGACTACGGATGAAGGGTTTGAACGGGTTGCGCTGAAGGAATATACCGAGAAGGCGTACCTTGATTACTCCATGTACGTCATCCTCGACCGGGCCCTGCCCAATGTGGGAGACGGTCTGAAACCGGTCCAGCGGCGCATTATCTACGCCATGTCGGAGCTGGGTCTCAAATCGACGTCAAAATACAAGAAATCTGCCCGGACTGTTGGTGACGTGCTGGGTAAGTTTCATCCTCATGGGGATAGTGCCTGCTACGAAGCCATGGTGCTGATGGCGCAGCCGTTTTCCTACCGTTACCCGCTCGTGGACGGCCAAGGCAACTGGGGTTCGCCGGATGATCCCAAATCCTTCGCGGCGATGCGATACACCGAATCCCGGTTGGCTCGGTTCGCGGATGCACTGCTCAGTGAACTCGGGCAGGGCACGGTAGACTGGGTGCCCAACTTTGATGGCACCATGGACGAGCCCTCGACGTTGCCGGCGCGGCTGCCCCATGTGCTGCTGAACGGCACCACGGGTATTGCGGTGGGCATGGCGACGGACATCCCGCCCCATAACGTGCGGGAGGTGACAGCCGCCTGTATTCGCCTGCTGGAAGCGCCGCAGACCACCACTGAGCAACTCTGCGAACACATCAAAGGGCCGGATTTTCCCACTTACGCTGAAATTATCACGCCCCGGAAGGATTTGCTCCAGATGTATGAAACCGGCCGCGGCTCGCTTCGTATGCGCGCCCGCTGGATCAATGAGGGGGGCGATATCGTGGTGACCGATTTGCCTCACCAGGTTTCCGGTAACCGGGTGCTGGAGCAGATTGCTCACCAGATGCAAATCAAGAAGCTGCCAATGGTGGCGGATTTGCGCGATGAGTCTGACCATGAAAACCCGACCCGGCTGGTGATCATTCCACGCTCCAACCGGGTGGACCTCGAGGGGCTGATGACGCACCTTTTTGCGAGCACGGACCTCGAGAAAACCTACCGCGTCAATATCAATGTTATCGGCAACGACGGCCGCCCGGCAGTCAAAAACCTGCGCACTATCCTCACCGAGTGGCTGAGTTATCGCCGTGTGACGGTCACCCGTCGGCTACAGTACCGGCTCGATAAGGTGTTGGCCCGCCTGCATCTGCTTGAAGGCCTGCTGATAGCCTATTTGAACATCGACGAAGTGATTGAGATTATCCGCACCGAAGACAAACCAAAGGCGGAGTTGATGACCCGGTTCGGGTTGTCACCGGACCAGGCAGAAGCCATTCTCGAATTGAAGTTGCGTCACCTGGCAAAACTGGAAGAAATGAAAATCCGGGGTGAGCAGGACGAGTTGGCTGCTGAGCGGGACGAGTTACAGTCGATTCTGGGCTCTGACAAGCGCCTCACCGCATTGATCAGGCAAGAGCTTGAAGACGATGCGGAAACTTACGGAGACGACCGGCGTTCGCCCATCGTCGAGCGTGGAGAGGCGAAGGCATTCAGCGAGCTGGACCTGATCTCCAATGACCCGGTGACCGTGGTGCTCTCGGAAAAAGGCTGGGTGCGCGCTGCCAAAGGTCATGATATTGAGCCCGGGGGGCTCAGCTTCAAGTCCGGTGACAAGTTTGCGATGTCGGCCCGTGGCCGCACCAATCAGCAGGCGATCTTTCTGGATTCCACCGGGCGCGCCTACTCCATGATGGCCCACACGCTGCCGTCGGCCCGGGGGCAGGGTGAGCCGCTGACGGGCCGGATCAACCCCCAGCCGGGAGCCACCTTCGCAGGGCTGCTGATCGGGAATCCGTCTGAAAAAGTCCTGCTGGTCACTGACGGAGGTTATGGTTTTGTGACGTCGCTGGAGGAAATGATCAGCAAGAACCGCAACGGCAAAGCGCTGGTAAACGTGCCGAAAGGCGCGCGGGTTATGCCACCTCTCGTTGTGCCCAAGGGTGAGGAAGTGCTTTATCTGGTTGCCATTTCCAATGAGGGCCGGATGCTGGTGTTCCCGCTCAGTGAGTTACCGGAACTGGCGAAAGGCAAGGGCAACAAGATCATCAGCATTCCGTCTGCCCGGGTTCAGAGCCGTGAAGAGTATGTGGTGGCAGTTGCGATATTTGCCCAGACCGACCAGCTTCAGATTCTGGCGGGCAAGCGCAAGATGAATCTCCAGTTCAATGATCTGGAGCATTATCTGGGTGAGCGTGGTCGGCGTGGCCACAAACTGCCCCGAGGGCTGCAACGTGTAGACGGGGTCGAAGTGGTCAGATCAGCGGCCTCACTGGCGGCGGACGAGGAGCAGGACAACGGTGAGTGAACTGGTACTGATTAATGTGTCAGGCCGGGACCAACCGGGGCTGACGTCGGAGATTACCGGCATCATGGGGCGCTACGACGTCCGGATTCTCGATATCGGCCAGGCGGTGATCCACGACCACCTGACCTGGGGCATTCTGGCGGAAATTCCGGATGAGTCAAAGGCTTCGTCTGTTATCCGTGAGCTGCTGTTCCGGCTCCACGCCCTGGACCTTCAGGTCCGCTTTGCGCCCATCACGGAAAGCGAATACCAGCAGTGGGCGGCGGGCCGAAATCGCGCCTGTTACATCGTGACGCTGCTGTCCCGTGACATCAAAGCCGAGCAGATTGCGCGGGTGTCAGCCATTACTGCGCGCCACGGTCTCAACATCGACAACATCACCCGGCTTTCCGCCCGGCCTTCCCTGAACCCCACGGATAACCGGATTGCCTGCATTGAGTTCTCGGTGCGGGGGACGCCGTCGGACCCCGAGCAGTTGCGGTCCGATTTTCTCCATATTGCCGGCGAAATGAATGTGGATATTGCCTTCCAGGAGGATTCCATTTTCCGCCGCAACCGGCGCCTGGTGGTGTTCGATATGGACTCCACGCTGATTGAGGCGGAAGTGATCGACGAACTGGCCCGGGAAGCGGGAGTAGGAGATCAGGTGGCGGCAATAACCGAACGGGCGATGATGGGTGAGCTGGATTTCAGCCAAAGTTTTGCGGAGCGTCTGGCGTTGTTGAAGGGGCTGGATGAGTCGGTGCTCGAAGGTATCGCGCAACGCCTTAAACTGACGGAAGGTGCGGAGCATTTGCTCAAGAGTCTGAAATCACTGGGTTATCGTACGGCCATCCTGTCCGGAGGGTTTACTTATTTCGCCAGGCACCTGCAGCAGAAGTTGGGTATCGATTACATTTACGCCAATGAGCTGGAAATTGAGAACGGCAAGGTCACCGGTCGGGTATCGGGCCGTATTGTCGATGGCCAGCGCAAGGCAGAATTATTGTTGGAAATTGCGGCCCGGGAAAACGTATCCCGGGAGCAGGTGATTGCCGTGGGCGATGGCGCCAATGACCTGCCAATGCTCAGTCAGGCCGGGTTGGGGGTGGCGTTTCGAGCCAAGCCTGTGGTCAAGGAGTCCGCCCGGCATTCAATTTCAACGCTCGGGCTGGACGCAATTTTGTACCTGATCGGATTTCGGGAAAGTGAGACTCACTGATCCCCGAAGTCGTAGTTCATTTCCGGCGCCGGTGCCTGCAGGTAGTACCCCTGGATGTAGTTGACGCCGGCTTGCCAGAGCGTTGCCAGCACGGCGGCGTTTTCCACCAACGGGATAATGGTAAGCTTCCCGGTGCTTTGGAGTGACTTGACCATTGCCTTGATTTCTTCTTTGGCGCTTTCGGTTTTCTGAATCTCTTCAGTGAACGAACCGTCGATTTTCACGTAATCCACATCAATGTGCTTGAGCGTGTTGAATGGATTCAGGGCGCAGCCAAACTGGCAAATGGACACCTTGCAATGCAGTTCATGAAGTGAGCGTGAGAACTCCTTGGCCTGCTTCATGTAACTGTTGGCATCGCCTTCGCGAAGCTGGAAGATCAGTGCGTCACCGGGCAGCCGGGCAGATTTCAGTGCAACGCTGAGCCATGAGGTGAACGTTTTGTCCTGGATGGTCTCACCGGTCACATTCAGGAACAGCCGGGAGTCATGATCTTTGGAGCGATGGTTGGCGAGTTGTTTGATGGTCTGGAGGATAACCCAGCGATCAATCTTGCAGGCCATGTCAGACGGTCCCGCTGGTGGCAGGAAGTCATAGGGTGAGATTTCCTCGTTGTCCCTGTCCAGCATGCGCACCAGAGCCTCATAATGTTCCTCGCCTTCGCCCCGCAGGTTAATGATGGGCTGGAACAGGAGCCGGAAGCGGTCTTCATCGAGCGCTTTCTGGATGGCTTCTATGGAGTTGCCTTCATCGAGGGATTCAAACTGGCCAGGGTTATAGATCAACACCCCGTTCCCACGCTCGTGGCCCTCGAGCTTCCGGACCTCCGCCGATGCAGTATGGGCGCGGCCCATGAGGTCAGGGGCTTTGGGCGAGTTCTCGGTAATGGCGGCGACCCCGATGCTCACAGTGATCTGCACCGTGCGTTCGCTGATATCAAAGAGGTGGTCTTCGATTTTTTTACAGATCGTTTCGCAGAGGTCTGCCAGGCGCTTCTCATCGCAAGGCTGGGCCAGAATGGCAAAGGCGTCATCGCTCATCCGTGCGAGAATCATCTGGTCGTTAACTTGCGCCTTGAGCATAGTTGCGAGATCACCGAGAACCAGGTCCGCGCCGGCGATGCCAACCTGGCTTTTCATCGTCATGAAGTCATCCAGCGCGATGTAGGCGAGGGCGCCGTTTTCTTGCTTGTCGCCCGCCACGATGATGGCTTTGCCCAGGGCATCCATCAGGTGCTGACGGTTATAAAGGCCGGTAAGCAAATCCTGACTGCTGATTTTGCGCAGCTTTTCTTCCAGCTCCGCATCGTTCTGCTCGGGTTGAATAACGATCTGGGTGCAGGGCTCGCCGTCATAGGTTGCCGATGACGCCGTCATGACGATGTTCATCTGATGGTCGTCGCTGCGTTTGGCAACACTTGCCAGAGTGGCGCCATCTTTTGGAACTTCCGCGAAGGCTTTCATGAATTCTTTATAGGGCCCCTGGCTTTCCGTAGCGAGGGTATCGAGCAGCGGAATGCAGATGAGCTCATCGATGTCATCGTAACCAAGGAAGTCCATGTAGGACTGGTTGGCATAGATATGCATGCCGTCATTTATGTAAGCGATGGCATCTTTGGAGCTTTCGAGCAACAACTGGCAGCGTTGTTCAGCCTCGCGCAAGTGAGACTCCAGCGCGCGGCGCTGGCGTCGCTCATCCAGCGCTGCGAGCTCCCGTTTCGCAGTCAGTACGACAAGGTCGGAATATTCGAAAGGCACGGTATCCTGAGCGCCGGCACGGATAAACGAGACAGTACGGTCGCGGTCGAATTCCTGAGTCATCAGGATAAACGGGATATCCTTGTCCAGTCGCCGGATCAGGGCAAGGGCATCCTCAGGCTTGAACTCCTGTTCCACATCTCGGGCAAGCAAAATATCCCAGTTGCTGGCCTTGATGGTCTCTTCGAGGTCCTCTTCAGAGGTTATCCGGTGGGCGCGGGTTGCCCTGCCCGAGTTTCTGAGGAGGCTGACCAGGGTTTCCGCATCATTCTGGGAGGGGTCGAGTATCAGCAGGTGGACGGTGGCGTTTTTTTTCTGCATTCCTGAAGTATCTCTCGCAATACGCTGTTCGTTATTGTGGCGGTGACAGTTAACTCTGTCATCGGGCATTCACCATGCTCTTCACATTGAATGGATGATGCAGCGGATGTTAGCCAATAACAACCCTTGGCATCACAGCCCGGGACTGTCGTCTGAATCGGAGTCGTAATTGATGGTGAGGAGGCAGACTGAAGTGGGAGCGTCCTTGCTCTCGAAATCCGTTAGCTACAGTGACGGCCAGAGTGAATCGAACTCGTCTTCACAGGCGGTGCCCGAGGCAGCCTCAGCAACAATGTTGTCACGTTCGCCACTGTTTTGAAGCTTGAGTTCAAACTGACTGACGCTGCCGGTCGCGGAGACCCTCCGTGATAGCTGGCCCTGATCCTCTCTGCCATCGTGCAGGAGGACAATGCGGCTTCCGCTCTGGAACGGCAGCCTCGGCGTGATCAGGGTGGCAGCCTGTTTGACGGCGCCGATTTCCGGCAACAAGAGCCCCCTGAGAAACTCGCTGCTATTGCCAACTTTCTGGATCAGCCGAACGCCGCAGGGTGAGGCGCTTGGTGCTAACAGTTCAACACCCACCTGGGTGCCCTGATTGCGGATCTGACGAATCCAGCGCACCACCGCAACACTCCAGGGATGAGAGCGTTGCTCCCGGACACCCAGAATCTCACCTGCTTGCAGTGCCGGAGGTACGTCCGCTTCCCAGCCCACGCAGTAACCGCCTGGACTGGTGTTGATAAGCAGGGTTTGATAGGACCGCGGCCGGTTTTTCTCGGGTACTCCCGTCTCGGCGGGACCGCCGCTACCCCGGAAAGTGATGGGTGTATCTGCTGAGATTCGCACGTCATCTGGTCCGGCATCATGGGCGCCAGCCCACGCATCGTTTCGCTGTCGTGCTCCGCTGAGGAATACGTTGTTATCGTCTTCGGGTGCCGTGTTATTGCCGGACACAAACCGGTTGAACGTCCTCTCTCCCGCAATAAAATAATGCGCCGCGGTTAATCCGACGCAGACCTCAAGCCTGCCTTGACTGGTTATGCGATTGAAATTGCGTTTGGTGAGGATGCCCAGCGCCTGGCTGAGATGAGCAAGCAAGGTGTCACTGACGGCAGCAGGCAGCGGGATTCCTGTTTTGGTGTCTGGTTGTCCTCGGTCTGTCCGGGCGTGCAGGTACTCTGAAATGCGTTGAGCAAGTTCGGTGGTGTCAAAGCCAAAGCAGTCTCCGTTGGACTCCTGTTGCCGCAGGCTTCGGTAGATCGGGGCGGAGTCCCGCTCCATATTGATAACGAACAGCGCAGGGTCCTGGAGGTCCGGTCTGCATACGACCAGGTCGGTCCAGGCTTCGAATAGCTCATAAGCCCGCATCAGCTCGTTTTGCCGCAGCTGGTTGGGCCGGGCGCAACCGAGCAGCAGAATTCTGTTGTAGGCGTCGCTGACCGTGCTGCTTTTGCGATAGAGCAGCGTGTCATCCTCAACAACGATGTTGAGGAGCTTGTTACGGTAAGCAAAGCGGTATATCCGGTGGCACTCTAGCCAGCTTTTCGCCGGGCTGGGACAATAAAGTTGGTGAGCCCGAACGATGGTTGCCCCCAGATCCGACAAGGCCCGGTGGCAGCAGATGCCGATCAGTTTACGGTTTTTCTCTGCCGGGCCGGCATCGAGTAGTTCCAGAAGGCAGGCCTTATAGCCATTCGCCAGGTGCAGTCGCAGAGCCTGGGACAGATTAGCGATTTTCCGTTGTTTTTCGGGCAGGGCAATTGCGAGTCCGAGATAATGGCGGGAAAGTTCGTTACAGACGAAGTGAATTTTCGGGCGAATCAGCTCAAGTAGCTGCAAACGCTGTGGGGGCGCCAGAAACAACTGGTTGAGTTCGATAATGGCATGGTAAAGCTGACGTGAAACCTCACCGATATTTGCCATGGGCAAACGCCCAATCCAGGCTCCGAAACCTCTAGGGGTAGTTTCGCAGAATGAAAGGCTTGCGATTTTCTGTTCCGTTACGGTCAGGTCGGGTTTCAGGGTCTTACCTTCCATTCATGATTTCGCCGTGATTACAGATCTTTAGGAAGCACCTGGATCGAACTCTAAAATTGAACTCTAAAATAGCAAAGTGCGAACAAAAAGTCAGAACTCTACGAATTGACAAGCTTTCACAAAGGTTGTGGTTTTAGCCTCGAGTACATGGATAGTGCATGGATAATGCGTGGGTGGAGTCAGCGCTCGTCATCAATATACAGATCCAATGGTGTTTTTGATGCCTTGCCAGGCAACTCTCTCACGAGTCGAGGTACCAGAAATCCCGGCAGCCGATCCAGCAAACTGCGCATCAGGTTGCGAGCGTCGTTGTCACTGACCTCAAAATGATGAGCGCCTTCCACCGGGTCAAAGGCGTGCAGATAATAAGGCAGTACACCTGCCTCAAACAATGTCTCACTCAGTTGGACAAGTGTGTCCGCATGATCATTGACGCCCCTGAGAATGACGCTCTGGTTGAGCAGCGTCGCCCCGGTGGATTTGAGTCGTGCGATCGCTTCTTCAACGGGTCGGTCAATTTCGTTAGGGTGATTAATGTGAAGCACGATGACTTTTTGCAATCGACTACGTGATAGCCATTCCAGCAGTGCGTTATTGACACGCTGGGGAATAACGACAGGTAAGCGGGTGTGTATGCGTAAACGTTTCAGGTGGGGAATGCTGACGAGTGCATCGGCCCAGCGGGACAGGAGGCGGTCATTGGCCACCAGTGGGTCCCCGCCGCTGAAAATGACTTCATTTACTTCTGGCGAATTGTGCAGTAACTCAATCGCCTGAGCCCGCTCCTCGGGCGACAACCGGTGGTCCTCATAAGGAAAGTGTCGGCGAAAACAGTAACGACAGTTAATGGCGCATTGGCCAGTGATCATCAGCAGCGCACGGCTGCGGTATTTCTGGATCAATCCCGGGCTTGGTGTGGCTGCTTTTTCGGCCAGTGGATCACGAACGAAGCCTGCTACCAACTCACCTTCGGCAGCCAGTGGTAAGACCTGGCGCAGCAAGGGATCCTGCGCGTTACCGTACTCGATGCGGTCAAGATAAGGTTGCGGGACGCGGATCGGGAACAACCGGTGGCCGGTGGATGCACCGGCAAGCCATTTGCCAGGGTCAAGGCCAAGACTTTCAAGGAGTGCCTCGGGAGTGGTGGTAGAGTCACTCAAAAGCTGCTGCCAGCTTTGTTGGCCTATATCGACAGGGTGGGCTTCTACCAGAGCAGGGGTTCGCTGTATCATAGCGGGCTTTCAACTCTCAACAGCGCAATTTCAGGTGATATTTTCATGGCTTCATATTCTACCAATGAATTCCGCAGTGGTCTCAAGGTTTTGCTGGAGGGAGATCCATGCATCATTCTTGAGAACGAGCTCGTAAAACCGGGCAAAGGTCAGGCTTTTAACCGGGTAAAGCTTCGAAACCTGACCACCAACCGTCAGTGGGAGCGTACGTTCAAATCCGGGGATTCCCTGGAAGCCGCTGATGTTATCGACCAGGAAATGGAGTATCTATATACCGACGGCGAGTTCTGGCATTTCATGCTCACTGACGGCTCCTTCGAGCAATACGCCGCAGATGCAAAGGCAGTAAGCGATGTACTCAAGTGGCTGAAAGAGCAGGACGTGTACGTTGTTACTCTTTATAACGGCGCACCTCTATCTGTAACGCCGCCGAATTTCGTTGAGCTCGAAGTCGTGGATACCGACCCCGGGATGAAAGGCGACACCGCTCAGGGTGGCACCAAGCCGGCCACGCTGTCTACCGGCGCTGTCGTTAACGTACCTCTTTTTATCACTATCGGTGAAGTGCTCAAGGTAGACACCCGCAGCGGTGCCTACGTAAACCGCGTCAAAAGCTGAACCGGTGTCCAGCACCCCGGATAACAGCTGGAAGCCAACCGCTTCGCTGGCTGCGCTTGAAAGTCGCGCCCGGCAGTCAAGCTACGTGCGCGACTTTTTCGCCGCCAGAAACGTGCTGGAAGTTGAAACCCCCGCACTGGCGAGCCACGGTGCGAATGACCTCAATATCGACAGTCTGAGGGTGGATCTTGCGCCGTTGCCGCAAGTTGATACCTTGAAAGGCTGGCTCCAGAGTTCTCCCGAATACCACATGAAGCGGTTACTCGCGGCAGGAGCAGGGCCGATTTATCAAATGGCCCGCGCGTTCCGCAACGGCGAGCGTGGTGTCCGACATAACCCCGAATTTTCGTTGCTCGAGTGGTACCGTCCCGGCTTTGATGACCTTGACCTGATGGCAGAGGTGGCGGCGCTGGTGTGTGGCTGGCTTGAATTGCCAATGCCGGAACGTCTGACCTACCGGGAAGCATTCCGCCGGTACTCTGGAGTTGATGCTTTCACGGCAAGCGATTCTGCCCTGGCGCAAAAGTGCGAGCGCTGGGTTGGGACCGAACTGGCGGCGAGGCTGAGTCGGGACGAGTGCCTTGATCTTTTGCTGAGTCATGAAATAGAACCCGCATTGCGCCAACTGCCACCGACCTTCCTGTGCCATTACCCGGCCAGCCAGGCTGCACTGGCGAAAACTTCAGTCAGTGAAGATGTGACCGTTGCCCACCGGTTCGAGCTCTACGTCGAGGGGCTGGAACTTTGCAACGGGTATTGGGAGCTGACCGATGCCACCGAGCAGCGTCGACGGTTCGAGCTGGATAACCAGAGTCGACAAGCTGCGGGTAAGCCCGATATGGGAATTGACGAGCGGCTGTTAGCGGCGATGGAGTCAGGCCTGCCGGCATGCGCCGGAGTAGCATTGGGTCTCGACCGCCTGTTGATGCTGAAGCTGGGCACCCGCGACATAGCGGAGGTGCTCAGCTTTCCTGTTGAGCGGGCTTGAGAGCTCTGCAGAGCTCTGGAGAGTGCTTGGGACTAATTGAGAATGCCTATTGCGGGTGCCTATTGAGAGTGCTTAAGTTTTGGTGGCAACGCCGAAGTACTGTCCCATCCTGACGCCTGCAGCCGCACCCAGCTCTTCATCCCATTTTGCAATGCCTTCAGGCAAAATCATTATCACGGTTGAGCCAAGACGGAAGCGGCCCATTTCCTCGCCTTTTTCAAATGTTATCGGCGCTTCACTGCCATCGTAGCGCACCGTCTTGATGCCGCCGGGCGCCACCACGCCTGCCCAGGTGGTTTCTACACTGCCAACAATCATCGCACCAACCAATACCAGGGCCATGGGGCCGAACTCGGTGTCAAAAATGGCCGCGACCCGCTCGTTACGGGCAAACAGGTTTGGCACGTTCTCAGCGGTAACAGGGTTTACCGAGAAGAGCTTGCCCGGCACATACACCATCTCACGGAGCTTGCCTGCCAGAGGCATATGAATGCGGTGATAGTCTTTCGGGGCCAGGTAGATGGTCGCGAACTGCCCATCGATAAAATCCTTCGCACGCTCGCTGTCGCCTCCGAGCAGCTCGACCAGGCTGAAGTGCTGGCCCTTGGCCTGGAACACGCGGTCGTTGTTGATCTGGCCAAGCTGGCTGACCACTCCGTCCACGGGGCTGACAATGACTGAATCGCCGGGGGCAACCGGTCGGAGGCCGGGTTTGAGGGCTCTGGTAAAGAACGCGTTGAAACTGGGGTAGCGTGTCGGGTCGGATTCGACTGCTTCATTCATGTTTACGCCATAGCGGTCGATAAACCATTTTATGACACGGTCTTTCAGTGCAGGCTGGTGCTCGTTGTCGGCCAGTTTTCCAGCTATGCGTGAAATGGCCAGCTGTGGGGCCAGGTACTGGCTGAAAATGAAAAGCTTGTCCAGCATCGGTACATCCTTTGGGTGAAGTCGAATTGTTGGCAGCGGAGTTTAGCAAATTGCGACGGACGCGGAGAAATCGTTTATCTCTTTCGCTGTCAGAGCGATCGCTTGCTATGATTCCTTGGCGCATCGCCCACAGGGCGATCTCTCTCCACTTATCCGGGGCTCAGAAACTATTCATGGCACTGATTATTGGCGTTATTGTGGTATTTGCCAGTGTGCTTGGCGGTTACGTACTGCACGGTGGTAACTTGGCGGTCTTGTGGCAGCCAACAGAAATTCTCATTATTTTCGGCGCAGCGTTGGGGGCATTTGTCATTGCCAACCCGATGCATATCATCAAGGAAGTGGGTGGCGGCGTACTCAGACTGCTGACCGGATCGCCCCACAACAAAGCATTTTATATGGACCTGCTGAGCCTGATGTACGACATGTTCGACAAGTCCCGAAAGCAGGGTGTGATGTCCATAGAAGAGGACATCGACAACCCGGAGTCCAGCCAGATTTTCTCTCGTTACCCGGCCATCATCAAATCTCACGAGCTGCTTGCCTTTATTACCGACTATATGCGGATCATCAGTGCCGGCAACATGGCGCCCCATGAGCTCGAAGGCCTGATGGACAGCGAAATTGACAGCCGCGAGCACGAGCTTAAAGAGCCGGCCCACGCTGTGAACAAGGTGGCAGATGCACTACCCGGCCTGGGGATCGTGGCGGCGGTGCTGGGTATTGTGATTACCATGAATTTTATGTCGGAGGGACCGGAACGAATCGGACTGAGTGTGGCGGCGGCGTTAGTCGGGACTTTTTTGGGAATATTTATGGGTTACGGGTTTGTGGGACCGATGTCCAACGCCCTCGAGCACCACGCCAAATACGAACTCAAATCCTATGAATGTGCCAAGGCCGCGATTGTAGCCACTGTCTCCGGCCAGGCTCCGCAAATGGCGATCGAGTTCGGACGTAAGGCATTGCCTTCCGAGAAAAGGCCATCGTTTCAGCAGTTGAACGACCATGTTCGTTCGAAGTAATTCTTTAACCGGCCGCAGGTGAAGGTTTGGAAGACCGACCGATAATCATCAAGAGAGTTAAAAAGGTAGCTGCTGGCCACCACGGTGGCTCCTGGAAAGTGGCCTTTGCAGACTTTGCTACGGCAATGATGGCTTTTTTCCTGGTGCTGTGGCTGACCTCGACCGCCTCACCGGAGCAATTGAAAGCAGTGGAAGGCTACTTTCGCGACCCGGTCGGGTTTACCGAGGGCGGGGTGCCCAACCCTGTTGATCTTGGCGGCAGTGCCTCGGTGGTCGAGTCGAGCAGCGCCGACATAGCTGACAACGAGATCCGCATTGAAGATGAAAGGATAGAGCAGCTTGCTGATACTCTTGAGCAACGTCAGATGGAAGACCTGTTCCAGGATTTGCAGGATCAAATCGAGCAAAGTGAAACCTTGCAGGAATTCAAAGATCAGCTGTTGATCGATATCACCGATGAAGGCCTGCGCATTCAGATTGTGGATCGCTCTCAGCGCCCGATGTTTGACAGTGGTCGCGCCCAGCTCAAGTACTACTCCCAGGACATCCTTTTCGAGCTGGCAAAGCCTTTGAGCGCAGTGGCCAACAAGCTCAGTATCACCGGTCATACTGACGCCACACCGTTTGTTGGTCGTCCGGGGTATACCAACTGGGAGCTGTCAGCGGATAGAGCCAATACGGCGCGGCGTGCCCTGGTTGCAGGGGGTGTGGGTGGCGGACAGATTGCCCGGGTGGTTGGGCTGGGTGATTCTGTCTTGTTCGATATCGAGGACCCGAATGCTCCGGTAAACCGACGTATTTCAATCATCGTGCTTAACAAAAAATCGGCGGACAGTATCCAGCAGAATGCGAGCCGCAGTGGCGAGCCGCTTATTGATTTGACGGCGCCGCCGCCAGAAGACGAGGCGGCAGCGCGGGCGCAGCTCGAGAGTGGGGAAGTGATCGAAAATACGCCGGATACTGATCCTGACGAGGTCAACTGGTAACCGCCCGACAGCCCGGTCCGGCGTCCTCGCCAGGTTAACGGATCAGAGCGTAAGGCCCCGGGCCTGCTGCTCAGTCATATCAGCCAGAATGCGCCGAAAACTGTGCATGCGAGCCTGGCTGATGCGGCCATCCTCGGCGGCTGCCACGATGGCGCAGCCAGGCTCGCCGAGGTGACGGCAATTGCGGAATTTACACTCGCCAATCAACGGCCGAATTTCCCGAAACCCGTACTCTATTTCCTGTGGATTCATGTGCCAGAGTCCGAATTCCCGAATCCCCGGCGAGTCGATCAGGTTGCCCCCGCAGGCAAGGTGAAACAATTTGGCGGTGGTCGTTGTATGCGTACCTTTGCCCGTGCTTTCAGACAGAGCACCAACACGAATGGCAATGTCCGGCATCAGAGTCTGGATGATGGAGGATTTGCCAACCCCGGATTGCCCCACGAATACACAGGTTTTCGCCTTCACCAATGCCTCTATTTCTTCGGCGTGGCGTTGGCTGTCATCATCGGCACGGGCGGATGTCCTGACCACCGGGTAACCCAGGGTCTCATAGCGGCTTAGCAATTCGTCAATAGCTGCGGCATTCTCTTCGTTGATCAGATCACTTTTATTCAGCAGCAGGATAACGGGAATACCGGTGCTTTCGGCGGCCACCAGGTAACGGTCGATCAGGTTGTCATGGGGCTCCGGCTCGGGGGCAATGACCAGAATGATATGATCGATATTGGCAGCAACGGGCTTGAGCTGGCCAAAATTGTCGGGCCGTTGGAGCAAGGAGTGGCGTTCGGAGCGGGCCACGATGATGCCGGTCTCCTCCGAGCCCGGGCGCCAGATAACCCGGTCACCGGTGACCAGGGAATCGATGTTGGCGCGCATATGGCAGCGTACGACCCGGCCTTTGCGCTCACCCTCCAGCGCTTCCACGTCCAGCTGCTGGCCATAGTGAGCAATCAGCAGGCCAGCCTGCTCATCGCCCAGCTCGCTGGCATCCAATTGCTGGTCTATCTGGCGCTCTTTGCGCTCCGCCCGGACCGACCGCTCAGCCTGAATTTTCTGGATTCGCCATTGTTGTTGCTTGTTGAGACGGCGTTTACTCATGGCAGGTCATCATTGTGTCAAATCATCCATTGTGGGCCACAGTCTGATGTAACATCATACGGGAATCAAACGACAGGAACCTCTGAATCTGCCGTCGCAAGAGGTTGGCAGCGATGCCTTTCAGGTTCCCGCTAGCTTAAACGTGGAGAGGAATATGGCAGAAACTGATCGATTGGTCTGGATTGACCTGGAAATGACCGGCCTGGATCCGGAGCAGGAGCGGATCATTGAAATGGCCACGCTGATCACCGACTCGGATCTTAATCTGATCGCCGAAGGTCCGGTTATTGCCGTGCACCAGCCCGACAGCCTGCTCGATGCCATGGACGAGTGGTGTACCCGGACCCATGGTCAGACCGGACTGACCCAGCGGGTCCGGGACAGCACCGTGTCCGAAGCGGAAGCAGAGCAGCGGACGCTGACGTTCCTGAGCCAGCATCTGGAGCCCGGGCAGTCACCGCTGTGTGGCAACAGCATCGGTCAGGACCGTCGTTTCCTGGTGAAATACATGCCGGCACTGGAAGGGTTTTTCCATTATCGGAATCTCGATGTGAGTACCATTAAAGAGTTGGCCCGTCGTTGGCGCCCGGATATTTTGCAAGGCGTCCAGAAAAAGGGCACTCATCTCGCCCTGGACGACATCCGGGACTCCATCGATGAACTTCGCCATTACCGGGAACATTTTTTCAGGCTTTAGTGCCTGGTCTCCTCGCTTACCCCTGCAGGGGCGACTTGTAGGAGCGACTTCAGTCGCGAAAAGCCCGACCCTCACCTTTAGCGTCATTCGCCCTGTAGGAGCGACTTCAGTCGCGAATTTTCGAGCGGGCGGGTAATTCTTTCGCGGTTGAAACCGCTCCTACAGGGCGGTTACTGAAAAAGGAGAGTAAACGGCGTCTGTTAACAGGGCGACCGCCCTCACAAACCATGCCGTTTCAGCGCCCACTGCACGTGTTCCCTCACCAGTTCCGAGGGATGGTCGGCGCGGGCTTTCAGGGCTTCAATGACGGGAATTGTTGAGGGTGCATTGCCCAGGCCTACCGCAAGATTTCTCAGCCAGCCCTGATAACCGGTACGGCGTATGGCGGAGCCCTCTGTGCGCTTGAGGAACTCGTCTTCGGTCCATAGAAACAAGGTGGCCAGTTCGGAGTTGTCGAGCTGGTGACGAGGCTGGAAATCATCTTCTTGCGTGGGTTTGCTGAAGCGATTCCAGGGGCACACCAGCTGGCAGTCGTCACAGCCAAACACGCGGTTGCCCATCAGGGCGCGCAAGTCTTCGGGGATGCTGCCCTTGAGTTCAATGGTGAGATAACTGATACAACGCCGGGCATCCAGCACGTGGGGGGAGGGGAACGCGTTGGTGGGACATAGCGTCAGGCACGCCGAACAGCGACCGCAGTGTTCAGCCTCATAGGGCTGGTCCACGGGCAGTGGCGCGCTGGTGAAAATTTCCCCCAGGAAAAAGAACGAGCCTGCCTTGCGATTGAGCAGCATGGTATTTTTGCCGATCCATCCGAGCCCGGCTCGCTGGGCCAATGCACGCTCCATCACCGGGGCGCTGTCCACAAAAGCCCGGTAGTCAAAACCCGAGACTGCTTCATCAATACGCTTCGCCAACGTGGCGAGCCGCTTACGGATCAGTTTGTGGTAGTCCCGGCCCAGGGTGTAACGGGAAATATAGGCCTTCTCGCGATTTGCCAGTGCTTCCTTCGGGCTGTCCGGACCCGGTAGATAATCCATCCGGACCGAAATCACCCGCATGGTGCCCGGCACCAATGACGTCGGGGTATACCGTTTATCGCCGTGATCCTCCATATAGGACATTTCGCCGTGCAGGCCTGCGTCCAGCCATTGCTGCAGACGGTCAGCGTGGGTGCCGGTATCGGGCAGGGTAATGCCGAGCTCATTGAAGCCCAGTTCCGTCGCCCAGCGTCTAATATCAGCGGTAAGATGTATCAGGGTGTCGGTCATAGGAGGGCAGATATGAAATTAACATTGATTAAGTTATGACCTTTTTCACTGTTTTGCTATGCTTTACAGATGTCTGGCCATAACACTTAAACTGAATTCTGTACGGGGCCGAGTATTCTATGTCACTGCCCAAGGCTACCAGCTTAACAGAAACCCTTTACTCTGCAGACGCCGTGCGGGCGATCGACGGCTATATAATTAATAAGTCAGAAGTTTCCGGTTTTGAGCTGATGCAGCGCGCAGCCGGTGCGGCCTTCCGCCGTTTGATGAAGCAGTGGCCCGACGTGCAGCAGGTGGTGGTGTTTTGTGGAGCAGGTAACAACGGTGGCGATGGTTACCTGGTTGCAGCCAATGCGAAACGTCACGGACTGGAGGTGCGATGTGTAGCGGTGTCCGCCCCTGAAAAATTGAAGGGCGATGCGGATAGTGCGTATCAGAAGGCTCTGGCCGATGGTGTTGAAGTAACCCGTTGGGAGCGATATCCGGAAGACGCGAGGGCCGAGCTTTTCAGAGCTGGGCCCGTTATTGTCGATGCCATGCTTGGCACCGGTGTTACCGGTGAACCCCGTCAGCCATTCCGTCAGGCCATTGAAGCCTGTAACCAGTCTGGCTGCGCGATTCTGGCCGTGGATGTGCCGTCGGGCCTGGACGCCACCACGGGTGCTACCCCCGGGGCAGTTATAAAAGCGGATGTCACGGTAACGTTTATCGCCTTGAAGGCAGGGCTGTATATAGCTCAGGGACCCGAGTTCAGTGGTTTGATTCATTTTGAACCACTGGTGGATGCCCTGGATGGCGAAAGCCATGGACAGTCCGGACTGGCGGTGAAGTTTGACTGGGATGGTGTACAGTCAATGCTTCCAAGACGCCCGGTGACGGCACATAAAGGCCGGTTTGGTCATCTGTTGGTGGTCGCGGGTGATCGTGGCTTTGGTGGTGCCGGCCTGCTGGCAGCCGAGGCAGCCGCACGCACCGGGGCTGGCTTGGTGACACTGGCAACCCGCCCGGAGCATGTCAGCTCGGCGCTGGCAAGGTGTCCTTCACTGATGGTGCATGGCGTCACTCACGGTTCCGAGTTGTCGCCCCTGATTGAAGCCGCTGACGCCATTGTGTGCGGGCCGGGCCTGGGGAAAGCCGCCTGGGGTCAGCAGATGTTGCAGTTGGTGCTGGCGTCGGGAAAGCCGCTGGTACTGGATGCCGATGCGTTGAACCTGATGGCGTTGCGGGTTGCGATGAAAGCGGATAACCACGTGCTGACGCCCCATCCGGGCGAGGCTGCACGCTTGCTGGGGCTGACAGTGCCTGAGATTGAAGCCGACAGGGTTGCTGCCGCGCGCCATATCCAGCGCCAGTTTGGCGGTACGGTGTTGCTAAAAGGTGCCGGCACTGTTGTCGACTCCGGGGAAGAACTGCCCGGCGTACTCGGCGGCAGCAATCCGGGTATGGCGACCGGGGGCATGGGGGATGTGCTGTCCGGTGTGCTCGGCGGGTTGTTGGTTCAGGGCCTGGGGTTGCCGGATTCGACTCGACTCGCCGCTGCCCTGCATTTGGCCGCTGCGAATCGCGCTGCTATGAGTAAGGGCTATATGGGGCTGTTGCCTACCGACATTATCGACACCTTGCCAACGATTCTTGGCGAGGCAGAGGGTTCAGTGGTCAGAGCAATCGCTGGCGGGGCGTCTACGTGATGGCATCCAGGCACTCGCAAACCTGCTTTTTAGCCAACGAAGCCCAGACTGAGCGGCTTGGCCATGATCTGGCGCAGGCTATGTTGGCGGTAAAGCAGGGCTTTACCGTATTTTTACAAGGCACGTTGGGGATGGGGAAAACCACTCTTAGTCGCGGGCTGATAAGGGGACTAGGGCACCAGGGGTCAGTTAAAAGCCCCACCTATACCCTGGTCGAGCCCTATGAGCACCTCAGTCCGATAGTCTATCATTTTGATTTGTATCGCCTGGGAGATCCGGAAGAGCTCGAATACGTGGGTATCCGGGATTATTTTCAAGGCGATAACGTGTGTCTGATTGAGTGGGCCGAGCGTGGTCAGGGGATTTTACCGGAGGCCGATCTGGTTATCCGGTTGGAAACACAGGACGAGGGGCGATCGGCGGCCATTCTGGCCCGAACAGATCGCGGTTCGCAGTTGGTTGATACGTTGAACCGACTGAGGATGCCCACAGACGGCTGAAAGGCGGTAGGTTGCAGGATGTTGATGATGAAACGGTTGATGACAGGTAATGGCGGGCAGCTGATTATGATCATGCTGCTCTGGGCCAGTGTGGCGCTTGCTGCACAGGCGGCAACCACGGTGAAAGGTGCCAGAATCTGGCCCGCGCCCGATCATACCCGCGTGGTTTTTGATACCGGGGCAGACGTTGAACACAGCATATTCGCCCTGGAGAATCCGGCCCGCCTCGTTATCGACATCAAGAACGTTAATCAGAGCGTAGACTTCTCCGGGCTGAATCTGGGCGACAGTCCGATCCGTCGCATCCGGAGCGCACCGCGAAATGGCAACGACCTGCGCGTGGTGCTGGACCTCAAAGCCCCGATCAAACCTCGAAGCTTCCAGCTTGAGCCCAACCAGCAGTACGGCCATCGCCTGGTGGTTGATCTGATCGAGGAAAACCGCCGGGCCCTGCCGCGGCCCAGTGAACCCATCCTGCATGACAATCCGAATGGCCGCAGGGACATCATTGTGGTCGTTGATGCCGGTCACGGTGGTGAGGATCCCGGCGCTATCGGCCCCAGTGGTACCCATGAAAAAGACGTCGTTTTACGGATGTCGAAAACCCTTGAGTCGCTGATCAACAGCAAGCCTGGTTACACCGCCAAATTGACCCGAACCGGGGATTACTACATTGACCTGCGCAGCCGGACATTGCTGGCGCGCAAGCACAACGCGGATTTGTTTGTCTCCATTCACGCGGATGCGTTCCGCACCTCCCAACCCAGTGGCGCGTCGGTGTTTGCTTTATCCCAACGAGGGGCCACCAGTGAGACCGCGCGTTGGCTGGCCCGCAGTGAGAACCGGTCGGACCTGATTGGAGGTGTGGGCGGAGTATCCCTGGGGGACAAGAATGATGTGCTGGCCGGTGTACTGCTGGATCTGTCGATGACCGCGAGTATCAACGCCAGCGTCGGTGTGGGCGATTACGTACTGCGCAGGCTCGGTGGTGTGACGAAGCTGCATAAGTCCGGGGTTGAGCAGGCTGCCTTCGCGGTACTGAAATCGCCGGATATTCCTTCGATTCTGGTCGAGGCTGGTTTTATTTCAAATCCCGGCGAAGAGCGGAATCTGAGAAGTTCGGCGTACCAGCAGAAAATCTCCCGGGCAGTTTTTGACGGCATTGATTCCTATTTCAACCACACGCCTCCGCCGGGCACCTTATTGGCCTACCAGAAGCGGCAGAACAACAATCTTGCGGGTGATCAGTACCGAATCCAGCGTGGCGACACTTTGTCGGAAGTGGCGCGCAAAAATCAGGTCAGCCTCAATGAACTCATGCGGCACAATGGTTTGAGTGATGACCGTGTACTTGTTGGCCAGACCATCCAGATACCGGCTTCATGACCGGTAAGCAGGGTTCGGCCTTCTTTTGCATGGCATGAGCCTACCGGTACCGGGGATGAGCGCGCCGGGGCCAGGAATTCCAGCGCAAAGTGTACCGAGGATAAGTGCGCAGGGGATGAGTGGGGCTCGGCGGTTCTGGTATGATGCGGTGCAGTAATCCGGATCGCACCGCAAGAGGCTACTCGTACTATGCCATCGATTAAACTTCTGTCGCCCCGCCTCGCCAACCAGATTGCGGCGGGTGAGGTCGTCGAGCGCCCGGCGTCGGTTGTCAAAGAGCTGGTGGAAAACGCGCTGGACGCGGGTGCCACCAGAGTAGATATCGATATCGAGCAGGGTGGCGCTAAACTGATTCGGGTGCGGGATGATGGCGGCGGTATCGATGAAGCCGATTTGCCCCTGGCGCTGAGCCGTCATGCGACCAGTAAGATTGCAGACCTTGAAGATCTCGAGACAGTTCTGTCACTCGGGTTTCGGGGTGAAGCCCTTGCCAGTATCAGTTCTGTTTCCCGCCTTTCACTGACCTCCCGGACCGTCACTCAGGAGGCTGCCTCAAGGGTAGAGGTCGAGGGGCGTGAAATGGACGCCCGGGTTTCACCGGCGGCTCATCCGGTCGGCACCACCGTGGAAGTGCGGGATCTGTTCTTCAATACACCGGCCCGTCGGAAATTCCTGCGAACCGAGAAAACCGAGCTGAACCACGTCGAGGAGTGTGTTCGCCGTCAGGCTCTTAGCCGGTTCGATACCGGGTTTTCCCTGCGTCACAACCAGAAGGTGCTGCAGAGCCTGCGACCGGCTGAAACCCAGGTAGATCGAGAGCGTCGGGTCGGGTCGCTGTGTGGCCAGCAGTTTATTGACAACACCGTGGTGATCGACGCCGAAGCCACCGGGTTGAAACTCTGGGGTTGGGTAGCACTGCCAACGTTTTCCCGCAGTCAGGCAGATCTGCAGTATTTCTTCGTCAATGGGCGGGTTATCCGTGACCGGTTGGTGGCCCACGCGGTCCGGCAGGCTTATCGGGATGTACTTTACAATAACCGTCATCCTGCCTTTGTGCTGTATCTGGAGGTAGATCCTGCCAACGTCGATGTAAATGTGCACCCCACCAAGCATGAGGTTCGATTCCGTGACGGACGTCTGGTCCACGATTTTATTTTCAGGACTCTGCACCGCACCCTTGCCGAGGTCAAACCGGACGATCATTTCCGCGGAGCAGTAGCCCAGTCCTTCAGCCGTGACGCCTCTGGAATTCAGTCCGACGGGGCGGGCGCAGGAGTGTGGCCTGGAGCGGTACAGGGCTCCGGCGAAGCGGCTTCCTATTCATCAGCTCCGTCGCAGCCCCAGCATTACAGCGGACACAAAGACTGGCAGGCCCGGGATCAGATGGCCTTCTATCAGGCCCTGAATCAGGGCGGTGGTGTCACCGATCATGCCACTGCAACCGCTCCGGCTATAGGCAGCGAAGCATTGCCTACACCCCCGATGGCCGACGGTGGCGAGCCAACCCTCGGTTACGCCATTGCCCAGTTGCACGGTATCTACATTCTGGCCCAGAGCCGTCAGGGTCTCATCATGGTGGACATGCATGCGGCCCACGAGCGCATCACCTACGAGCGCATGAAGCGCGCTCTGAGCCAGCAGGACATCAAGAGTCAGCCCTTGCTGGTTCCGGTATCGCTGGCGGTGAGCCAGAAGGAAGCCGCTCTGGCCGAAACCCACGGTGAGGGGTTGCAGCAACTGGGGTTGATTGTAGAGCGGATAGGCCCCGAGACCCTGGCGGTGAGGCAGGTTCCGGCGCTGCTCAGGGGTGCGGACACCGAACAACTGCTTCGGGACGTGCTGGCTGATCTGATCGAGCACGGCCAGAGTGACCGGATAGAAGCGGTAACCCACGAATTGTTGGGCACTATGGCGTGTCACGGGTCCGTGCGGGCGAACCGGCAGCTGACGATACCGGAAATGAATGCCCTGTTGCGGGACATGGAGGCCACCGAGCGCAGCGGACAGTGCAATCACGGTCGTCCGACCTGGACACTCATGACCATGACCGAGCTGGACAAGCTCTTCCTGCGGGGTCGTTAGTGTCGAATACAGATGAGGTTGCCATCGGCCCGGACGCTGAGGAGAACCGCCCGCCTGCCATTTTCCTCATGGGCCCCACGGCCTCCGGCAAAACCGACCTGGCGATGCAGTTATGTGAGCGGTTGCCGTGCGATATCATCAGCGTGGATTCCGCCATGGTGTATCGTGGTATGGACATCGGCACCGCCAAGCCGAGCCCGGAAGAGCAGTCTCGCACGCCCCATCGCCTGATTGATATTTGCGATCCTGCGGATACCTATTCTGCCGCCGATTTTTGCCGCGATGCTCGCCGTGAAATGGCCGCCATCACCGCCGCTGGACGAATTCCACTGCTGGTCGGTGGAACAATGATGTATTTCAAGTCCTTGCTGAACGGGTTATCCGATATGCCCGCCGCTGATCCGGCGCTTCGGCGTGAGCTTGAGGTGTTCGCAGCTGAGCAAGGGTGGCCGGCGCTGCATCAGGAGCTGACTCGACTCGACCCGGTTGCGGCCAGGCTGATCCATCCGAATAATCACCAGCGGGTGCTTCGGGCTGTTGAGGTCGTCCGTTTGAGTGGTGTGCCCATTTCTGAGCTTTGGCGAGCCGGTAAAACCGTTTCAGGTGATAACAGGGCTATCAAGGATTACCCTTATTTCACGCGGTGGCAGGCAGACGAAAGTGATTCTCTTCCGTATACTGTTGTCCAACTAGCGATGGCTCCAATTGAGCGCAGCCAGCTTCATGAGCGTATCAGGCTGAGATTTTTGCAAATGCTGGCGCAAGGCTTCGTAAGCGAAGTCGAGGAGCTCAAGAGTCGGGGCGACCTTAATCCGGATATGGCTTCCATGCGTTGTGTGGGTTATCGCCAGGTCTGGGCCCACCTTGATGGTGTTTGTGATTCGGATGCCATGGTGGAAAAGGGTATCGCAGCAACTCGGCAACTGGCAAAACGACAGCTGACCTGGCTGCGAAAGTGGCAGGGTTTGCATTGGCTGGAAGCTGATTCCGACCAAAATGTGACAGCTGCCTTGAAAATTACCGGTCTTCGCGCCACATTGAAATAGTCGGTTTTCCTATTGGAATACCGTACCGCTTGGTTTTAGGCTTTGCGTGGATGCAATGGGCCGTCGTGTCGATTGATGCCGGCTGCACCTGAACCGTTAAAAAAATGACGATCTGCTTTTTCATAACAGGAGAACACAAATGTCAAAAGGGCACTCTCTACAAGACCCTTACCTCAATGCATTGCGCAAGGAGCGTATTCCGGTTTCCATTTTTCTCGTAAACGGCATCAAGCTTCAAGGTCAGGTCGAGTCGTTTGACCAGTTTGTTATCCTGTTGAAGAACACCGTGAGCCAGATGGTTTACAAGCATGCCATATCAACGGTGGTGCCTGCCCGTAACGTTCGCATTCCCCAGCAGAACCCTGCTGGAGAAGACGAAGTCGAAGCCGAGGATTGATCTGAGGGGTCGTCAACGGTTGACAGTTATGCTTTTCAGACACCCGCGAATTCTGATATCGGCAAACCCGGTCGTCAGAGCTCGCGGGTATTTGTGTTTTTGGTGAATTCATTTCTTACTCCGGGGAGTCTCGTCTAATTGTTTGAGCGTCCTGATGTGGGTGAACGGGCAGTGCTTGTTCACATTGAGTTTTCGTCCCACGGTGAATCCGAAGACCTGGGCGAATTTGGTGAGCTGGTTACCTCCGCCGGCGTCGAGGCGGTTGCCACGGTTACCGGTAGTCGCAATCAGCCGAGCACTCGTTTTTTCGTCGGCAAGGGTAAGCTGGAGGAGGTACGCCAGGCGGTGGAAGAATCCGGCGCAGATGTGGTGCTGTTTAACCATGCGCTCAGCCCCAGCCAGGAGCGCAACGTAGAGCGCGAACTGAAATGCCGGGTGTTGGACCGAACCGGTGTGATCCTCGACATTTTTGCCCAGCGCGCCCGGACCCATGAGGGTAAATTGCAGGTAGAGCTGGCCCAGCTTGAACATATGTCCACCCGGCTGATTCGGGGCTGGACGCACCTTGAAAGACAGAAAGGCGGCATAGGTCTGCGGGGCCCGGGTGAAACCCAGCTCGAGACCGACCGCAGACTGTTGCGAGCCCGGATCAAGTCCATTCATCAGCGCCTTGAAAAGGTTCGCCGTCAGCGGGACCAGGGCCGTCGGGCCCGCAAGCGCGCGGATATTCCCACGGTTTCCCTGGTTGGCTACACCAACGCGGGCAAATCCACCTTGTTCAATTACATTACAACGTCTTCGGTGTATGCGGCAGACCAGCTATTTGCGACTCTGGATCCAACTTTGCGAAGGCTCGAGTTGCCCGATATCGGCCCGGTGGTCGTTGCCGATACGGTAGGGTTTATACGTCACCTCCCGCACAAGCTGGTGGAAGCGTTCAGGGCAACCCTGGAAGAAACCAGCGAGGCCTCTCTGTTGCTTCATGTGGTGGATTGTTTCGACGATCGCCGTGACGAGAATATGGCTCAGGTCGAGGATGTGTTGCTGGAAATCGGTGCCGAGGAGGTTCCGGTCCTGCAGGTCTTTAACAAAATTGATCTGTTGACTGACTTCAAACCGAGAGTTGAGCGTAATGAAGAAGGCGTGCCGGTACGTGTGTGGGTGTCTGCCGTCACTGGCGCCGGCATTCCGGAGCTCTTTGATGCCATTGTTGAACGTCTGGCGGAAGATGTCATCCATCAGTTTGTCGTTCTGGGTCCCGCAGACGCCAAGCTCAGGGCGCTTTTGCACCAGTCAGGGTCGGTGTTGTCCGAGCAGCAGCACGACACCGGTGATACGGTAGTGGAAGTCAGGATTCAGAGCCGGGACTGGTTTCAGTTGCTCAGCCGGGCCGGGGTAAAGGCAGACTCTATCCGGTTTGACCACGCCTGAAGCCCGCCCGGAACCATGCAGTTGGTGGAACTTTTAGCGTAAATGCTGGCCAAAAGCGCGGTTATAGTTGTTTAGATAGGGCCTGCTCTTGCCGGGGCGGTGATAAATCCCTAGTATTTGCAGCCATTCGATATCTTGAGAACGGAGAGTACTATGGCCTGGAATGAACCGGGTGGTAACCGTAACGACAATGATCCGTGGGGCACGGGCGGTGGTCGTGGCGGCAATGACAAGGGGCCACCTGATCTTGATGAGGCGCTGAAGAAAGGCCTCGATAAACTGAATCAGTTGCTGGGTGGTAAAAAAGGCAACAAGTCCGGTTCAGGTGGCGGTTCGTCCGGCTCAGGCGGTAGCAAGGGTGGCTTTGGGGCTATTCTGGCGGTCGCCGGTATTGTCTTCGTTGGTTATGTGATTTTTCAGTCCTTTTACACCGTGGATGAACAGGAGCGAGCGGTTGTGCTGCGATTCGGTGAATATCATCTGACCGAGAACCCGGGCCTGCGTTTCAAGGTCCCCCTGATCGACGATATCACCAAGGTAAGGGTCACCAACGTTCGTTCCGCCCAGTCTCGCGGCCAGATGCTGACCGAGGACGAGAACCTGGTTTCGGTCGATTTGCAGGTTCAGTATCGCGTCGACAGTGCCCGGGATTACGTTTTGAATGTACGTGATTCCAATGAAGCGTTAGCGTTTGCCACCGACAGTGCGTTGCGGCATGAGGTAGGCAGCTCATCCCTCGATCAGGTGCTGACAGAAGGCCGGGCAGAGCTGGCCGTAAGGGTCGAGCAGCGCCTTCAGCGTTTCCTGGAGGAGTACGGAACAGGCTTGCAGATTGTACGTGTGAACGTTGAAAGTACTCAGCCGCCCGAAGCGGTTCAGGATGCCTTCCGCGAAGTACAGCGGGCCCGTGAAGATGAGCAGCGCGTCAAGGAAGAGGCGGAAACCTATCGCAACAAGGTGGTTCCGGAAGCCCGTGGCCGGGCTCAGCGGTTGACCGAAGAAGCGATGGCGTACAAGGAAGAAGTCACTGAACGTGCACGGGGTGAAACCGCTCGCTTTACCGAATTGCTTTCGGTTTACCAGACTGCTCCTGAGGTAACCCGGGAACGCATGTATATGGCAGCGATGGAAAACGTGCTGTCCAGTACCAGCAAAGTTCTGGTGGATACCAGCAGCAGCAACAATATGATGTACCTGCCTCTGGACAGGCTGATGAATCGTGAAGGTCGCTCCGCGGGCAGCAGTTCCTCCCAGGGGCAGGACAGTTCATCTGGCATGGACCAGGACATTGGCTCGTTGACGGACCAGGTCATTCAGGAAATTCGCACCAGACAGGATAACACCGGCGTTCGGAGGGGGAGATAATTATGGGACCTAAAGCTATTCTGGGTCTTGCAGGGACCCTCGTCGTTGTCCTGCTGGTACTGTCAAGTGTCTACATTATCCCGGAAACCCACCGGGGTGTGTTGCTCCGGTTTGGTGAGCTGGTTGAAACCGATATTCAGGCAGGTATCCACTTCAAGGTACCGGTGATTGATCAGGTTCGCCGCTTTGACGTTCGGGTACTGACAACGGATCTGCCCTCCAGGCAGTATCTGACCATCGAGAAGAAGCCGCTGGATGTGGACTCCTATCTTGCCTGGCAGATTCGCGACGTTGATCAGTATTATCGCTCGACTGGCGGTGATGAGATAAGGGCCAGGTCGCTGTTGTCCTCCCGCGTGGATAACGGCTTGCGGGACGAGTTCGGTGTGCGCACCATGCACGAAGTGGTGTCCGGCCAGCGTGATGAATTGATGAATCTGCTCAAAACCCGGGTAACCGAGGCAACCATCCGGGAATTTGGCGTAGAGGTTGTCGATATCCGGGTCAAGGGGATCGAGCTTCCGGGTTCGGTGAGCGAGAACGTCTTCCGCCGTATGGCGACCGAGCGCGAAAAACTGGCTCAGGAGTTCCGGTCTCGTGGTCGCGAGCTTGCAGAAGGCATTCGTGCCGACGCTGACCGCCAGCGCACGGTTGTTCTGGCGGAAGCCTTTGCCAGAGCCGAAGAAACCCGGGGTGAAGGTGATGGTGTGGCGGCCCAGATATACGCCGATGCCTACACTGCGGATAGAGAGTTCTACAAATTCTATCGTAGCCTTGAAGCTTATCAGAATACCTTCGCAAGCAAAGACGATATCATGGTGATTGACGCCAACAGCGACTTCCTGCGTTATCTGAAAGATCCTATGGGCGGCAACTAGCACGCACTGGTCTGACACAAAACCGGAATAGCTTTGCTGTTCCGGTTTTTTTGTGGGCGCCAAAAGTGTAAAATTCCGCCGGTTTTGGATTGATTTTCCGCTCCCCAAAGGACATCAGAGATACATGACAGACTCTAACCGCTGGTTACTGCCTGACGGGGTGGAAGATATTCTGCCGCCATTGGCTGGACAGATAGAAGCTCTGCGCCGTGATGTAATGGATACCTGTCAGCGCTGGGGCTATCAATTGGTCATTCCTCCGCTGATCGAGTATCTCGATTCGCTGTTTACCGGTACAGGCCATGATCTGGCGCTGCAGACGTTCAAGCTGACAGATCAGCTGACAGGTAGAATGATGGGGGTCAGGGCCGACATGACGCCTCAGGCGGCTCGGATCGATGCCCACACCCTGCGACGGGAAGGCGTGACCCGCCTGTGTTACGCGGGCCATGTTCTCCACACCCGACCCGAGCACATGTTGACCGGCAGGACGCCGATCCAGGCCGGCTGCGAGCTGTTCGGCAGCAAGTCCGAAGCCGCAGACTGTGAGATCATCAGTCTGTTGCTGGATGTGCTGCGGATGGGCGGCCTGCCGTCTGTCCACCTTGATCTGGGCCACGTGGGAATCTACCAGGCGTTGATCCGGGAAGCCGACGTGGATCCGCAAACGGAAGCCGCAATTTTCGACGCCATGCGGCGTAAGTCGGTTCCGGAACTGGACACTCTGCTGGGGGGCTGCGCGGATCAGACAGCAGGAGCCCGATTGAGAGCGCTGGCCCGCATCAGCGGTGGTCGGGAGACCCTGGCGCAGGCAAGGTCGGCCCTGGAAGGGTCAGCTGTGGAAGTGATGGCAGCCCTTGATCAGCTCGAGCGAATAGCTGACATGCTGACAGAGAGCTATCCAGAGGTCGTCCTGGGTTTCGATTTCTGTGAGCTCCGGGGTTACAACTACCATACCGGCATGGTGTTTGCTGTGTATGCCCCCGGACATGGCGAAGCACTCGCGAAAGGTGGTCGTTATGACTCCATCGGGCAGGATTTCGGGCGCGCCCGTCCGGCTACCGGTTTCAGCGTGGACATCCGGGCGCTGGTCGCTCTGGGCCAGCGTCGGCAGTCGATGAACGGTGCGATCTGGGCGCCCCATAGTGAAGACAATAGCCTGGCAGGGGTTATTGCCGGGCTCAGGTTAACCGAGACCGTCATTCAGGCCATGCCAGACGATCCGAAGACCGGCTCCCAGAACCGGGAATGTGACCGGCAACTGGTCAAACAGGGCGACCAGTGGGTCGTTGAACCAATCCGTTAAATGCGTCGTTGTCGTTTTTACGTGCGCGGGAGCATCGAGAGAGAATCATGGGCAAAAATGTTGTAGTACTGGGTACCCAATGGGGTGATGAAGGCAAGGGCAAGATCGTTGACTTGCTGACGGATCAGGTCGCTGCGGTTGTAAGATTCCAGGGTGGCCACAATGCCGGCCACACGCTGGTGATCGAGGGACGCAAGACCGCGCTCCATCTGATTCCTTCCGGTATTTTGCGAAGCAACGTCGCCTGCCTGATTGGTAATGGTGTGGTGGTCTCGCCCGAGGCGTTGCTGAAAGAGGTTCGCGAGCTTGAGGAGCGAGGTGTTGCCGTGCGAGACAGGCTTCGGATCAGTTATGCCTGTCCGTTGATTCTGCCAACGCACATCCGCATTGATGTGGCCCGGGAACGTGCCCGTGGCAACGACAAAATCGGTACTACCGGCCGGGGTATCGGCCCCGCCTATGAGGACAAGGTGTCCCGTCGTGGCTTGCGTATCGGTGACCTGCTCAACGAAGTGACCTTCGAGCAGAAGCTGCGGGATATCATGGAATACCATAACTTCGTACTGACCCAGTACTTCAAGGAAGAGGCCGTCGATATAGACCAGGCGCTCATTGATCTGAAGGCGATGGGCAGCGAGATCCTGCCAATGGCAGCCGACGTCACGGATCTGCTGCATGATTACCGCAAGCGGGGCGAGCACATCCTGTTTGAGGGCGCCCAGGGCTCCCTGCTGGACATCGATCTTGGCACCTATCCATACGTGACATCATCCAACACCACGGCCGGCGGTACTGCTACGGGCACCGGATTCGGGCCTCTGTTTCTGGATTACGTGCTGGGCATTACCAAAGCCTACACCACACGGGTGGGCTCCGGGCCTTTCCCTACCGAGCTGTTTGACGAGTTCGGTCAACATCTGGCGGTCAAGGGTAATGAAGTCGGCACTACTACCGGTCGAGCGCGCCGCTGTGGCTGGTTTGATGCGGTAGCCTTGCGCCATGCGATTCAGATCAACAGCGTGTCCGGTATCTGCCTGACCAAGCTGGATGTGCTGGATGGGCTGGACGTGGTTAAAGTATGCGTGGGTTACAGGACTCCGAACGGGGAATTACACCGTCCGCCCATTGGCTGTGATAACTACAGCAATATTGAGCCGGTCTATGAGGAATTGCCGGGGTGGAAGGACAGCACTGTGGGTCTGACCAGCATGAACCAGTTGCCCGAGAACGCCCTGGCGTACATCCGGTTCCTGGAGCAGCAGATCGAAGCGCCCATCGATATCATTTCAACCGGTCCGGACCGGGTTGAAACCATTATCCTGCGTCATCCTTTCGGCGCTTGAGGGCAGCTCCCGGATAGGGCTTCATCGGCCTGGTCCGGGCTTGCAACCGGCCTGATTGCGCGACTGGCAGCTCTCCTAACGCACTGCAATCACGGTTGCACGCTTGGGGCCCGGGTAACCTTCGATCGTTCTGGTGGGGTCTTCCGGATGCAGGAAATCCGCCAGGGACTGGAACCTCATCCAGTCCGTCGTCCGTTGCTCCCGGGTCGTGGTGTCGGTGACATCCACGATCCGGGCGTTCCGGAAGCCCGCCCGCGCCAGCCACAGGAGCAAGGTGTCGCAGCTCGGTAAGAACCAGACATTCCTCATCATGCCGTAACGATCCTCAGGCATCAGGCTGAAGCCTTTCGGACCGTCCGCTACCAGGGTCTCAAGCACCAGCTCGCCACCCTCCCGAAGCGTTTCCCGAAGTTCCATCAGGTGGTCCAGGGGCGATCGACGGTGATAAAGAACGCCCATTGAGAAGGTCGTGTCGAAAGTCTCAAGCTTGCGGGGCATATCCTCCATGCGAATCGGTAGCAAATCCACCGGCACGTCCCCCAGATACTTTTTTACGCTGAGAAACTGGAACAGAAACAGTAAGCCCGGATCGATGCCGATCACCTGCCTGGCACCTGCGCCTGCCATGCGCCAGCAATGGTAGCCGGAGCCACAACCGACATCGAGAACCTTGCGCCCATTGAGGTCCGACAACCAGGGCGCTATGCGATCCCACTTCCAGTCTGAGCGCCATTCGGTGTCGATGCCAACGCCAAAAAAATCGAACGGCCCCTTACGCCAGGGCATAAGCCCCCGGAGCCCGGATTCCAGTGCGCTGAGAACATCCGTGCCGAGCGGCTGGTCAGAGTAAAGAGTAATGGCCGGCTGGTTGAGGTCAGCCTGTGCGCCAGCAATGGTGGGTAGCGATTCAAGGGCGCCCTGCCAGCGTTTAATATCACCATGGGGCAACTCATCGAATCGCCGGGTCAATTGCGCTCGCAACTGATCTGCCCAGGATTGATGGCGCTGTTGTTCAAGGGTCGTCAGTAGCGTGCGATAGCAGTGTTGCCAGTCAAACATGATGGGTTGCTCAGGATGCCTTGATTGCCAGAATGGAAACGAAATTGAAGCATTGATACCAGACCACGACCTGCGTGAAGCCGGCACTGAGCAGCCGTTCACGGTGGACTGCCAGGGTTTCGGGTATCAATACCTGCTCCAGAGCTGAGCGCTTCTGACTGATTTCCATGTCCGAATAGCCATTGGCCCGTTTGAACTCGTGGTGCAGGTGGGTTTGGGTCTCTTGCTCTGAGACATCGTCAAAACAGATTTTCTCCGACAGTATCAGCACACCGCCCGGGCGGGTTGCTGCCGCTATTCGGGCCAGCAGTGTGCTGCGCTGGGCCGGCGGAATGAACTGCAGCGTAAAGTTCAGCGTGGTGACGGAAGCGTTTTCAAGGGCTGTCTGAGCAATATCTTCGCAGCGCAGGGCTATGGGTAGGGGATGATCGTCCAGCGCAATATAATGTTCGCAGCGCTCCAGCATGGCAGCTGAGTTATCCACGCCGGTCAGTACGCAGTCCCTATGGCGAATGCCGTGCCGCATGGCGAGGGTGGAGGCTCCCAGGGAGCAACCCAGATCATAACAATGGCTAGCGGGCTGGACGTATTGCTCGGTAATCACCTCGATCATCGGAATGATGGTGGTGTAGCCGGGCACGGAGCGTCGGATCATATCCGGAAAGACCCGTGCAACCGAGGCGTCAAAGCGGAACTCGGCAGCCGGGCGGGCATCGGCAAACAGGATGTCAGTCTCGGTAACGGGTTTTTTTGGGGAGGGACTCATGGGGCCGTCCTCAGCGCGCTTCAGTGGCGGGCGAAGGCGCCGCCTGATTGGCGGGTCGACAGCGTACCCCGCGATTCTTGTAATCCACCAGAATGCCCCGGAACTCGTGGTCTGCATCGGAGGCGACCGCCAGGAAACCCTGCTCGCAGGCGGCGTGGAGTTCCGAGGGCTTGGGTGACATCCGGAATTCGTCACCGGGCGTGACATGAATGGCAGTAAACTCACCAATGGGGCCATCTGACTGGTCGCCGGGATGATTGATGCGTCCGCTGACCTGGAGGGCGATGACCGTTACGGCAATGGTTACCGCCGCAGTGACAAACAGGCTACGGATGGTGAAGCGGGCTTCTGGCTGGCTCATGGCAAATCTCTCGTATTCAGTATGGGTTCACTGGTCGGTCTCAAATCTGGCCAGGTATCGCTATGGATGGGGCCTGCAGTGCGGCGAGCTGTTCCCTCAATGCCAGAATCTGATCCGACCAGAAGCGCCCTTGGGTAAACCATGGAAAGAAGCGCGGGAATGCCGGGTCCTCCCAACGTCGCGCCAGCCAGGCGCAATGGGCGATTTGCCGGTAACAGCGCAAGGGTTCGATCAGGTGGCGTTCGCGACGGTCAAAATCCCGGAACATCTCGTAGCCTTCCAGCAACTCCCCGAACTGGGCGCCCTGCTCAAACTCATCGCCGTTGAGCAGTAACCACAGGTCCTGAATAGCCGGCCCGGTGCGACAATCATCCAGGTCGACAAACAATATCTGTTCGTTACGGACCAGAATGTTGCCACCGTGGCAATCACCGTGCAGGCGAAGCGTGTGAACGTCACCGGCATCGTCGATACGCCGTTTGCAGTTTTCGATCAAGTCAGGGATCAGGCTGTCCCAGGCCGGGCGGAGATCATCCGGTACCCAGCCATTATCGGTAAGGTACCGGCTGAAATCGGTGATCCCGGACAGGATCGAAAGGGTGGGGCGGGTCTCGAAGGCCGAACAGTCACCCACGTTGTGGAGCTGCCCCAACCATTGCCCCAGCCGATAGAGCGTAGCCTGCATGCTGGTATCGGGAGCCTGACCGCCGCGCTGATCAAAAACAGCGAACAGGAAACCTTCGTGCTGGCCAAGAGTGTCGCCAGAGGGCATGACAAGTGGCGCAACCACAGGAATGCCGGCATCTCGCAGCTCCAGTGAAAACCGGTGTTCCTCACGAATCTGGGCCTCGCTCCAGCGACCGGGACGGTAAAACTTCGCGATCACCGGCAGACGGTCTTCTATGCCGATCTGGTAGACCCGGTTCTCATAGCTGTTGAGTGCAAACAACCGGCCGTTGATGACAAAGCCGGCGGCCTCGATAGCATCCAGAATAGTGTCCGGTTTCAAATCATCGTACGGGTGTGCGTTGGAGTTCATAAAGTCCTGTTAGCGCAGTGCCTGGGCTTTCTGGCGCATATCGCTGAGGTGGTACCAGTTTTCATCGAGTTCCCAGCGCACCCGGGAAATACCCGGGGTACTGAGCACAACGTCGCCCGCTCGGGCTTGCACATGGGCGAACTCCCGCTCTGCACGTTGCCAGTCACGGTGGTTTTCGTTCACGGATCGCATGCTCGGGAAAATAGCAACAAGAGCGTCTCGGGTCGACATGTCGTAGGAGCGCAGCGAGCTCATCACGGCGGTTTCTCCGTCCACCCGCAGGACCCGGTGCTGATACGGATAACTTGCGACCACGCTATCAGACCGAAGATGCTGATTGAGCGTGATAACCTCGAAGCCGCGCCAGCCTAACCAACCAACAAAAATTGCGGCCACCAGCATCACGATCATAAACTCCTTTCTATCCGACATTATCCTATCCGACATTATCTGCTCCGGGCTCCTTGCGTATCGACCTGTTACGGAGTCACGTGACTCTCTTGTGCACTGGTCTTGTTCTTCGGTTTAACCGCCCGCCAGTATAACGGTTTTTGAAGGGCTTTCGGAGTTTGTATCCAGAGCAATGTGTAAAAGGTAATGTCGGGTAACGACTTCAATTTTTTGCAGCACCGGACGGTCGGTGAGGGGAGAGAGCTGAATGGCAAAACGGGAGCAGCTTGACGCCGATGTTGTGGTGATTGGCGCGGGGGTGGTTGGTCTGGCCGTGGCCCGAACGCTGGCGATGTCCGGGCAGGAAGTCATCGTGCTGGAGGCGGGCGACCGGTTTGGTGAAGGCATTTCATCGCGAAACAGCGAAGTTATTCACGCCGGACTCTATTACCCGGAATCGTCCCTGAAAGCGACCCTGTGTGTTCAGGGTCGTCAGATGTTGTATCAGTACTGTGAGCACTACAAGGTTCGTTGCCGTCAAACGGGTAAATGGATCATTGCCTGTCACCAGGGCCAGCAGTCTGCGCTGGAGAGGGTTCGAAACCAGGCCGAGAAAAATGGCGTAGCGCTTGGCCATGCGGATGGCCAGCGGATTGCCAAAGCGTTACCGGGTGTCCGCGCTACCGCCGCGCTCTATTCGCCCCTGACCGGAATTATTGATAGTCACGGTCTCATGCTGTCGCTGCTGGGCGAGCTGGAATCCCATGGCGGAGCCCTGGTTTGTCGTGCCCCTGTCGAAACAGCCGCAAGCAATGGGACCCGGCATTTGCTCAAAGTGGGGGGCGCCAACCCCTGTGAAATCACTGCCCAACGGGTGGTAAATTCCGCAGGTCTGGCTGCTGTGCCGTTGGCAAGTGCGTGGGAGGGGTATCCCCGAACCCACTGTCCGACTCTACATTTTGCCCGCGGAAATTACTTCAGCTATTCCGGGCGCCACCCGTTCAATACTCTGGTTTATCCGGTACCCGAACCTGGCGGTTTGGGTGTGCACCTGACCCTTGATCTGGCAGGTCAGGCACGTTTCGGACCGGACGTTGAATGGATTGACCACCCGGATTACACCGTGGATCCGGCGCGTCGCAACGCCTTTGCCAGTGCGATCAGAAACTGGTGGCCCGATCTGGACCCGACCCGGTTGCAGGCCGCCTATGCCGGCGTGCGCCCCAAGTTGCTGGGACCGGAGGGCGGGTTCTGCGATTTCGATATCCAGGACCAGAGCGTGCATGGGGTGCCGGGCCTGATTCAGCTCTTCGGTATCGAGTCCCCCGGCCTGACCGCGAGCCTGGCGATTGCAGACTACGTGGCCGCCAGGTTGGAGTGAATCCCGGTGTTGGTTAACCCGGTGTCCGGGCCAGAGCCCAGACTTCCACCTCCTTCGCCCCTGCAGTTTTCAGTGCCTGGGCGAGCACTCGCGCGGTGGCACCGGTCGTCATCACGTCATCGATGATGGCGATCCGTGGCGGGGGTCGGCCCGTTATTACAAACGCTCCCTTCAGATTTGCCAGCCGCTGTTGCCGGTTCAGGCCCGATTGCGCCGTGCCGGCACGTTGCCTCTTTACCAGCGTTACGGACCAGGGCACGCCAATGGACAGGCTCAGGAGTTCGGCAATGTCCTCGGCCTGGTTGAAACCACGCTTGCGCTGTTTTGCCGGATGCATCGGGCTTGGGATAAGAATGTCCGGGCGCTGCGTCGGTGCGCAGGCCAGGTGTGTGCTGACCGCGTTAACGAGAATACGGATCAGGGGGCGCCCCAGCGAGCGCTGGTGATTGTATTTGTAACGGCTGATCAGGCGATTGACCGGAAACTGATAGCGTAGCGGTGTAATCACACGGTCGAACGATGGCGGGTGCTTGAGGCACTCGCCACACAGAACCGGCTGGTCCGGTGCAAACGGCAAGGGCAGGGCACACTGGCGGCAATGCTGGTGGTTGTAAGGCAGAGCGTTCAGGCAGGCAGGACAAAGCCCCTGGCCTTGAAACCCGGCACAGCAAGCGACGCATTGGCCGGGAAGAGTGAGGCTGCTGTTAACCCTCTGAACGATTTGGGTTGACAGCAGTTTCAAGCGCTTTATCATTTGTTCAATCCTTGAACCTGGCCTAATCCGCGAACCGACAAAACTAACAGGATACCCCGATGACTGCCACCGCCCTCCGCCACGACTGGTCCCTCGAAGAAATTCGCAACCTTTTCCTGATGCCGTTCAATGACCTGATCTTCAAGGCCCAGTCCACCCATCGGAATTATTTTGACCCTAATGAAGTCCAGGTCAGTACCTTGCTCTCCATCAAGACCGGTGCCTGCCCGGAAGACTGCAAATACTGCCCTCAGAGCGGTCATTACAATACCGGTCTGGAAAAGGAAAAACTGCTGGAGATTGACAAGGTCATTGCAGAAGCGAAAGCGGCGCGGGCAAAGGGCGCCTCACGGTTTTGCATGGGCGCCGCCTGGCGCAGCCCGTCGAAGAAAGATATGCCCTATGTGGTGGACATGGTTCGCCAGGTCAAAGCTCTGGGCCTGGAAACCTGTATGACCCTCGGCATGCTGGAAGAGCACCAGGCCCGGGAACTGGCCGATGCCGGGCTGGACTATTACAACCACAATCTTGACACCTCCGAGAAATACTACAGTCACATTATTACCACCCGGACCTATCAGGACCGCCTGGATACCCTGGAGAATGTCCGTAAAGCCGGCATGAAAGTTTGCTGTGGCGGCATCATGGGGATGGGTGAAGACCTCGATGACCGGGCCGGCCTGCTGATGCAGTTGGCCAACCTGCCACATCACCCTGAAAGTGTGCCCGTTAACATGCTGGTGAAAGTGGCTGGCACCCCGATGGAAAACGTGGCAGATCTCGACCCCTTTGACTTCATTCGTACCATTGCGGTGGCTCGCATCGTTATGCCTGCCTCCCATGTGCGTCTGTCCGCAGGTCGGGAAGACATGAACGAGCAGATGCAGTCGCTGTGCTTTTTGGCCGGTGCCAACTCGATTTTCTACGGTGAGAAACTGCTGACCACCGCAAATCCGGAAGCAGATAAGGACCGGGAACTGTTTCGTCGCCTGGGGATCCGCCCGGAGCAGCGTGAAACCGAACATACCGAAGATGAGCGTGCAGCAGCGCTTGCCGAGGCTGTGGAGGCCGAGCGCACCCGGCATCTGTTCTACGATGCCGCCCGACAATCCGCCTGAGGTTTCTGGTATGCGTGATTTCATCCGGGAAATTGACGAACGAAAAGCGCTTGGGCTGTACCGGACCAGACGCGTGGTCAGTGGGCCCCAGCAACCCCGAATGACGGCGGACGGGGAAACAGTACTGGCGTTTTGCAGCAATGATTATCTTGGCCTGGCGAATCATCCGGCATTGATTGAGGCCGCGAAATCAGGGCTGGAGACCAACGGTCTGGGCGGCGCCTCCTCCCACCTTATTTGCGGCCATCATCAGGCGCATCACCAACTGGAAGAACGGCTGGCGGCGTTCACGGGCCGGACCGGCGCGCTGTTTTTCTCAACAGGTTACATGGCGAATATGGGTGTGATTTCGGCGATGGCTGGCCGAGGCGATACCATTTTTTCTGATGCGCTCAACCACGCCTCGATTATCGACGGCTGCAAGCTGAGCCGGGCCACTATCCGAACCTATCCTCACGGTGACACCGACACCCTGGCAAACCAACTCGCAGAAACCGGGGGCCACAAGCTGGTGGTGACAGACGGGGTGTTCAGCATGGACGGCGACATAGCGCCTCTGCGGGAACTGGCCCGGCTGTGCAAGCAACATGACGCCCTGCTGGTGGTTGACGACGCCCACGGTTTTGGTTGTGTCGGCCCTCAGGGTCGCGGTTCGGTATTCGCTGAAGGCCTTACCGAGGATGAAGTGCCGTTGGTGATTGGTACCTTCGGCAAGGCCTTTGGTTCCAGCGGCGCCTTTGTTGTGGGGCCAGCGCCACTGATGGACTACCTGGTCCAGAAGGCCCGCACCTATATCTACACTACAGCAATGCCGCCCGCCCTTGCGATGGCCAGTCATGCAAGCATTGATCTGGTCGAACATGAAGACCCACGGCGGCAGCACCTGCAGCGATTGATTGAGCGATTCCGGTCTGCCATGAAGGATCTTGGATACTCGTTATTGCCCTCAAGCACGGCTATCCAACCGGTTATGGTCGGGGACGCAAAGGCGGCACTGAGATTAAGTGCCGATCTGGAAAAGCGCGGTTTGCTGGTCACGGCGATTCGCCCGCCAACCGTTCCCAGGGGCACCTCCCGGTTACGGGTCACCCTGAGTGCCAGTCATACCGAGGCTGATCTGGACCGCCTGATTGAAGCCTTTGCGGCGTGTGCGCCGGTGACCCGATCGGATGTCCAGCCCGCAATCGTTACCCCCCATTGATCCATCAGGACCCACTCCTTGGCTAAAAAAACGTACTTCGTCACCGGTACCGACACAGGGGTCGGTAAAACATTGATCTCGGCGGCGATTCTTCACGCCGCGAATAAAGTTGGCCTTCGAACCCTTGCCATCAAGCCGATTGCCTCCGGCTGCGAGCAAACCCCGGAGGGGCTGCGCAACGAGGATGCCCTGATGTTGCAGCACGCCATGTCCGAATCAGTGGCCTATGATCAGGTTAATCCGGTTGCCATGGCCCCGGCGATCGCTCCCCATGTGGCAGCGGCCCAGGCAAATCGCCAGCTCAGTGCTCAACGCCTGGTGGGGTTTTGCCGGGGGCTGCAGCTTCGGCCGGCAGATCTCCTTATCATTGAGGGGGCAGGCGGATGGCGGGTGCCACTGAATGATCGTGAAACCTACGCTGAGGTACCTCGGGCATTGGAAGTGCCGGTCATACTGGTCGTCGCCCTCAAGCTCGGTTGTATCAATCATGCCCTGTTGACAGCCGAAGCCATTCGAGCCGATGGTCTGAAACTGGCAGGCTGGGTCGCAAACCGTCCGGAATCGGAGGCCATGGCCAATGAGGCCGAGACCCTGGACTATCTTATTCAGCACATGGGCGCTCCCTGCCTTGGGGTGGTGCCCTGGCAAGCCTCACCGGATCCGGCCGCCTTGACGGGCCAGATCAACATCACGTCGTTGATTGAAAATTAAACAGCAGTGTGGCCTAATCACGGTCTACATTAGCTGTTATGTGGTCGGCTTATGATCAGTAATATACTCGGTATTGGTATCCAGGGCAGACAGGATGGTCTTCAGGGCATGGAAAGCGCGGCCCGGAAAATAGCTCGTGGTGGCGTTGACGGACCCCAGGGTTCGGCCACCGGTGCCGGCGACCTGATCGAACCGATCATTGATCTGAAACTGTATCAGCGCAGCGTTGAGGCCTCCGCCCAGATAGTAAAGACGGCGGATGAAACCTTGGGTACGCTGCTCGATATCCGGGCGTAATCTCCGACGCTGTCGTGAACATAGCAGGCTCAACTGCACTCTCCTCAACTGCACTCTCCCCGAGACCTTGTCTACCCTCCCAACACATGCCGATGCCACCCGACAGACTGGCGAATTCTCCCTGTTTTCGATTACGTCTGGTTGCGTAAAGCAACACAAATGTTTGCGCCTCTGCTTGACAATACCTCTGTTACAAACGTATGTTTCAAACACCTGTTTAATTAATGCTGACGCTCCCTGCTGTCATGCCAGAGTAAAACCCAAGACCAGCGCAATGCAGCAATAGCTGCAGGCGAAACCGAAAATCATAGGTGGATGTATGCCCGACTATAAAGCGCCCCTGCGTGACATCAAGTTTGTAATGAGTGAACTGCTGGACAGCGAGCAGCACTACGCCAATCTGGAAGGCGCGGAAGACGCAACTCCCGATATGGTCGATGCCATTATCCAGGAAGGCGCCAAGTTCTGTGAGCAGGTACTGTCGCCACTGAACCAGGTCGGGGACAAGGAAGGCTGCACCTGGAGCGAAGACGGCGTCAGGACACCGACGGGCTTCAAAGAAGCTTATAAGCAATATGTAGAAGGCGGATGGCCATCCATGACAGCGTCACCGGAGAATGGTGGCCAGGGTCTGCCTGAATCTGTCGGCCTGGTGATGAGTGAAATGATGGGTACCGCCAACTGGTCCTGGGGCATGTACCCGGGCCTGAGCCACGGTGCGATTAACACGGTAGAAATGCACGGCACCGAGCAACAGAAAGACACCTACCTGTCCAAGATGATCAGTGGCGAGTGGACCGGCACCATGTGCCTGACCGAGGCCCACTGTGGGTCCGACCTGGGTACTCTGCGTTCCAGGGCTGAGCCGAACGCCGATGGCTCCTACAGCATCACCGGCACCAAGATTTTTATCTCCGCCGGTGAGCATGATATGGCGGATAACATCGTTCATATCGTGTTGGCCCGGCTGCCGGGTGCGCCGGAAGGCACCAAGGGTATCTCCCTGTTTATCGTCCCGAAGTGCCTGCCGAACGAGGACGGCTCAGTGGGCGAACGCAATGCCGTCACCTGTGGCTCCATCGAACACAAGATGGGCATCCACGGTAACGCCACCTGTGTGATGAACTTCGACGGTGCCCAAGGCTGGTTGATCGGGCCGGAGAACCGAGGTCTGAACTGCATGTTTACCTTTATGAACGTGGCTCGCCTGGGTACCGCGATTCAGGGCCTGGGCGCTGCGGAGCTGTCGTTCCAGGGCTCTCTGGCCTACGCCAAAGACCGTCTGGCCATGCGCTCCCTGACCGGCCCGAAGAATCCGGAGGGTCCAGCCGATCCGATCATCGTGCATCCTGACGTTCGACGGATGTTGCTGACTCAGAAGGCTGTTGCCGAGGGTGCTCGTGCAATGATTTATTACACCGCCCAGCAGGGCGATATTGTCCACCAGGGCAAGACTGAAGAAGCCCGCAAAGAGGCCGACGAACTGATGGGTTTTCTGACGCCTATTGCCAAGGCTTTCCTGACGGAAATCGGTTGCGAAGCAACCAACCTGGGCATGCAGGTATTCGGTGGCCATGGTTTCATCGCCGAGTGGGGCATGGAGCAGGTGGTGCGGGATGCCCGCATAGGTACGATTTACGAGGGCACCACCGGTATTCAGGCACTGGATCTGCTGGGTCGCAAGGTTCTGATGACCCAGGGCGAGTCATTGAAACGCTTCACCAAGCTGGTCCACGTGTTCTGCAAAGAAAACGCCGACAACGAACAAATGAAGGAATTCATTGAGCCGTTGCAGTCGATCAACAAGGAGTGGGGTGACCTGACCATGAAACTGGGCATGAACTCCATGAAGAACCGCGACGAAGTGGGCGCCGCCTCAGTCGACTATCTGATGTACTCCGGCTACGCCGTGTTCGCCTACCTTTGGGCACGTATGGCCGGGGTTGCACTGAACAAGATGGCAGATGGCACCACGGAAGAGAGTTTCTATAACGCCAAGGTCCAGACTGCGCGGTTCTACTTCAAGCGCATGTTGCCCCGCACCCGCACCCATGCGGAAAGCATGCTGGTCGGCGCGGACTCGCTGATGGATATGCAGGAAGACGCATTCGCCTTCTGAGGCGACATGCATTGATGATCGCAAGAAAGCCCGGGCTCTCAGGAGACGGGCTTTTTTTATAATGTCACCGGGACAACATGAGTGCGCACTCGCTTTCAGGTAAACTGGTGGTCTGAAAAATAAACCGGATTGGCATTTTCGATGTCGTTCTGAAGATTTCTGGAGAGTTAATCAATGGCTGACTATCAGGCACCCCTGCGCGAGATCCGTTTCACCCTCAACGAGGTTTTTGACGCGCCCGCGCTCTGGGCATCACTGCCCAGATTGGCAGAGCGCATCGACCCGGACACCGCTGATGCCATTCTTGAAGAAGCGGGCAAAATTACCAGCGGAGTACTGGCGCCTCTGAACCGCGAGGCCGATGAACAAGGCTGTAAATGGAATAACGGTGAAGTCACTACCCCTGAAGGTTTCCGTGAAGCCTATCAAACCATCGTAGAAGGTGGTTGGAACGGCCTTGGCGGCAACCCGGAGTTCGGGGGCATGGGCATGCCGAAGACTCTGGTGGCGCAGTTTGAAGAGATGCTCCAGGCTTCCAACATGGCGTTTGGCCTGGCACCCATGCTGACCGCTGGTGCCTGTCTGGCGCTGGATGCCCACGGCAGCCAGGAATTGAAAGAAAAGTACCTTCCCAACATGTATTCCGGTGTGTGGTCCGGCGCCATGGATCTGACCGAGTCCCACGCAGGGACCGATCTCGGCATCATCCGCACCAAAGCCCAACCCAATGATGACGGCTCCTACGACGTAACAGGTACCAAGATCTTTATTACTTGGGGCGAGCACGACATGGCCGAGAACATCATTCACCTGGTGTTGGCCAAACTGCCTGATGCCCCCAAGGGGCCAAAGGGTATCTCCCTGTTCCTGGTGCCCAAATTTCTGGTGAAGGACGACGGCGCCCTGGGCGAGCGCAACACACTCAGCTGCGGCTCCCTTGAAAAGAAAATGGGCATCAAGGCCTCGGCGACCTGTGTGATGAATTTTGACAGCGCCAAAGGCTGGCTGGTGGGTGAGCCCAATAAAGGCTTGGCGGCAATGTTCACCATGATGAACTACGAGCGTCTCGGTGTCGGCATACAGGGCGTTGGCGCCGCAGAAGCGTCGCTTCAGAGTGCTCGGGAATACGCCCTTGACCGGGTCCAGAGCCGTGCGCCCACTGGTGCCCAGCAACCGGACAAGGCTGCGGATCCCATCATCGTGCATCCGGATGTGCGCCGGATGCTGCTGACCATGAAGGGTTACATCGAGGGCGGGCGCGCGTTTTCAACCTATGTTGCACAGTGGCTGGATGTCGCCAAGTATGCCGATGACGACGCCCGTCGCGAGCACGCCGAAGGCATGGTGGCACTGCTGACACCGGTTGCCAAGGCGTTCCTGACCGATCGCGGGCTGGATGCCTGTGTGATGGGGCAGCAGGTGTTCGGTGGTCACGGTTACGTGCGTGAGTGGGGGCAGGAACAACTGGTCCGTGATGTTCGCATCACCCAGATTTACGAGGGTACCAATGGCATCCAGGCCCTTGACCTGATGGGCCGGAAAGTAGTCGGCAGCAAAGGGCGGCTCTATGAATTGTTCGCCGAGGATGTCGGCGCCTTTATTGAAGAGAACAGCACCGATGCCGCACTGCGCCCCTATCTGGAAACGCTGGCAGCGTCGCTGGAGCGGCTGTCGGATGTGACCGAGCACGTGATCAACCAGGCCGAGAACAACCCCGACGCGGTGGGTGCCGCTTCAGTGGATTACCTGGATCTGTTCGGTCTGACCGCATTGGGCTATATGTGGGCGAAAATTGTAAAGGCCGCGTTGCCCAGAGCTGAAGGGGATACGTCGGGCTTCTACACTGGCAAACTCAAGTCCGCTCGATTCTATTACGATCGCCTGTTGCCCAAAACCGTGGCTCTGGCGGAAGGGCTTCGTAGTGGCAGTGATTCGATGATGGCGCTGACTGCTGAGGAGTTCTAGGGCGGTCAGCTGAACTCCATTCGCGGTTGAAGTCGCTCCTACGGGTTGACGACGGGTTCGGCGTTGATTGTAGGAGCGACTTCAGTCGCGATGCTTTTGGTCCGCTATTTCAGGCGGTTCCTCAGGCGCTCGTAGCTTTGTTTGAGTTTGTCCCCCATTTCGTAGGCGTTGTTGCGAGCTTCCTTTGAGGCATCTTCAGCATCGTGGAAGACATCGTCCAGCTTTTGCCGGAAACGGTCCCAATAGACTTCCAGGTCGTCCCATTCGTCCTTGACGTCCTCTTTGGCCAGATGAAGCTGGACTCGAATTTCATCTCGATGCTGACGGATGGTTTCGGATAATTTGTTCAGATCGTCTTTGATGGTCATGCTAAACGCCTCCTTTTTGACGCAACTTGAAAATTCAACCATTCCTGTTTGGCACTAAAGGCAATAACGACTCTGCCTGTGCTTACAATGCGACTGAAGCTCAGAAACTGTCAAGGGGCAGGGCCGGAGGAGAAACTGGCCTGGCGTCAGGCGAGTGCGGTCGCCATCGAGCGAAGATAATGCCAGGGGCCGAGATCCCGGAATCCTTTTGATGCCCGATCGATATCACTGCAGCAAAGGATGGCGTCACGAAGTTGCTCAGGAGATAGCCTCCTGGCGGCGCGTTCCAGCGCCTTCATGCGCTGGGGTTGGCGGATACCCCGGGACTTCAGGAAGCCGGCCGGTGTTTCCCGGCGAGCCATGGCCTGCTGGAGTTCCACCACCAGGTGAATATCCCGGCTCAACACCGCAAGCAAACCGAGGGGGTTGTCGCCCTCCTGTTCAAGTGCTCCGATAATTTTATGGGCGTTGGGAACGTCACCCATCAACAGCTCGGTGACCAATTCAAAGAGGTTAAATCGGGCACTGTTTTGCACCGCTTGTTCGACGACGTCCTCATCGATGGTTTTACTTTTGCTGAACAGGGCGAGCCGGTCCATCTCCTGGCTGGCGGCGAGCAGATTGCCTTCGAGCCGATGCACCAGCATATCCAGTGCTCCCCGTGTCAGGGTAAGGCCCCGGGCTTTAGCCCTCTGTTGCAACCAGCCCGGAAACTTGTCCGGATCGATAGGCCATATGGTGACATGCACACCTTCATTCTGGAACGTTTTGTACCATTTACGACGGAGTTCGGCGGGATCGAGCTTCACGCTTATCAGCAGCAGCACAACATCGCCGGGTGTGGATGCCATAAATTGTTCGATGACATCCCGACCGTCACCCAGCTTGCCCGTCGGGAGGTGAATCTCGATGCGCCGCTTCTCGGCAAACAACGACAGCGCCCCGAATTCTTCCGCGACGGAGCGCCAAGCAAGTTGCCTGTCAGCATGGAACGTGATCCGGTCCTCGAAACCCGCGGCTCGGGCCGCCTTTCTTATGTCATCACAGGCTTCCTGCACCAATAAGGGCTCGTCCCCGGACACCAGATACACCGGTGCCAGCTTTTTGCCGAGCAGCTGGGTTAACTGGGCCGGAGTGGCTTTCATTGCGTGGACTCTTCCGCGCGCTTGCTTTCAGCTTCAGCGGCGTCCCGTAATACATCGATGCGCGATTCGGTGAGCGGAACCAGGCGGAAGATGATCTGCTGGGCCAGGCGTTGATAAAGCGTTTCCTGCAACTCCCGCTCTTCTCTTTGTTTGGCCAGTACATTGGTTTCATCGTACCGGTAGGTTTCACTGCTGCGCACGTCCACCTCAGCCACCAGAGGAATCTGGTCCGAGGTGACGACATCCATCGTGACCGTTTGCCGCAGATCGTATTCGGCCGCGGCGGCCTCAAGGGTAATCGCGCTGGCCCGCCGCTGCTGACTGAAATCATTCAGCCGTAACAGGTAGGCGGCCTCTTCGCTGCTGACCAGCGTGATGTCCCCCAGTTCAAGTTGATCCTTCACGGCGTTGCAGAGGTCTTCCGGGATATTGCTTGCGCAGACCACCGCAAGGGGCTGCAGGGCATCGGAAACCGGTGGCGCACCCCGGAGCTGAAAGCCGCACCCGGTAAGATACAGTGCCATCAACGCAACGGGGATAGCCTTCGGATGAAGCTTTGCGGAGCGGTCAGGCGTCATATCAGTTAGCCACCACATTGACGAGTTTGCCGGGCACCACGATCACCTTGCGAACGGTTTTGCCATCCACAAAGCGGATGACGTTTTCGTCTTCCAGAGCGAGGGCTTCCAACCCGGCTTTGTCAATGTCCGCCGGTACATCGGCTTTGGAGCGCACTTTGCCGTTCACCTGCAACACTACCTGGATGCTGGTTTTCACCATGGCATGCTGGTCCGCCACCGGCCATGTTGCTTCCACCACCGCGGTCTCATGTCCCAGGGCATACCAGAGTGAGTGGCAGATATGAGGCGTGATCGGAGACAGCGTCAGGACGGCAGTTTCCAGAGCCTCCTGGATCACAGCCCTGCCCTGGGGGGCGTCCTCTGGCAGTCGGTTGACCTCGTTCAACAGTTCCATCACCGCAGCAATGGCGGTGTTGAAGGTGATCCGCCGGCTGACATCGTCAGACACTTTGGCGATGGTTTCATGGGTCTTGCGACGGAGATCTTTCTCGGCACTGCTAAGGCTGCCAACATCCAGAGCCGGGCAGGGGCTATTGACGACGACGTGCTCATGGACGATGCGCCAGAGCCGCTTGAGGAAACGGTGGGCGCCCTCTACACCGCTGTCAGACCACTCCAGAGATTGCTCCGGCGGTGAGGCAAACATCATGAACAACCGCACGGTATCGGCACCGTACTGGTCAATGATTGCTTGTGGGTCAATGCCGTTGTTTTTTGATTTCGACATCTTGGTGGTTCCGCCGATTTCCACCGGCTGACCATCGGCTTTGAGGGTGGCCTGAATGACCTGACCCCGATCGTCTTTCTCCAGCGTGACATCGGCCGGGGAGATCCAGGTCTTACCGCCGTTCCCGTCTTCGCGGTAGTAGGTTTCCGCAAGCACCATACCCTGGCACAACAGGCGCTTGAACGGCTCCGAACTGGTCACCAGCCCCACATCCCGCATCAGCTTGTGGAAGAAGCGTGCATAGAGCAAATGCAGGATGGCGTGCTCGATACCCCCGATGTACTGATCTACCGGTAACCAGTAATTGGCTGCCTCCGGGTTCAGCATGCCTTTGTCGTAGTTGGGGCTGCAAAAGCGGGCGTAGTACCAGGAGGACTCCATAAAGGTGTCGAAGGTGTCGGTTTCACGCGTTGCCGGTTGGCCCTCGAAACTGGTTTTCGCCCACTCGGGATCGGCCTTGATGGGGGACTTTACGCCATCCATCTCCACATTCTCCGGCAACAGTACTGGCAACTGGTCCTCGGGCACCGGTCGCTCGGTGCCATCCGCCAGGGTCATCATCGGTATGGGCGCACCCCAATACCGCTGCCGGGATACACCCCAGTCTCGCAGCCGATAATTGACCGTGCGCTTGCCAATGCCTTCTTGCTCAAGAAAGTCCGCAATGGCCTCAAAGGCTTCTTCGCTGCTCAACCCGGTGTACTTGCCCGAAGAAACCAGCGTACCTTTTTCGGTGAAGGCCTCTTCGTAGGTATCAATTTCCCGGGTGTCGGTGGGCGCGATAACCTGCTTGATGGGCAGACGGTACTTGAGCGCGAACTCGTGGTCCCGTTCGTCATGGGCGGGCACCGCCATCAGGGCTCCGGTGCCGTAATCCATCAACACGAAATTGGCTACCCAGACCGGAATCAGCTCCTGGGTCAGCGGGTGGATGACATTCATGCCCGTATCCACGCCTTTCTTTTCCATCGTCGCCATATCGGCTTCGGCGGTTTTACTGGTCCGGCACTGGCTGATAAATTCGGCGACCTCCTGGCTGCGTTCCGCTGCCGCAAGAGCCAGTGGGTGTTCTGCCGCCAGTGCCATATAGCTGACGCCCATCAGGGTGTCGGGCCGGGTGGTATAAACCGTGATGTCATCCTCACGGCCTTTGAACCTGAACGTCAGCTCGGTACCAACAGATTTGCCAATCCAGTTGCGTTGCATGGTTTTGACCTGGTCCGGCCAGTCATCCAACTGATCCAGATCTGCCAGCAGTTCTTCCGCATAGTCGGTAATGCGGATAAACCACTGGGGAATTTTTTTCTTCTCGACCAGGGCACCGGAGCGCCAGCCGCGGCCATCCACTACCTGCTCATTGGCCAGTACGGTCTGGTCAACCGGGTCCCAGTTGACCGTGGCCATCTTCTTGTAGACCAGACCTTTTTCATAAAGCCGGGTAAAGAACCACTGCTCCCAGCGATAGTAATCCGGCTTGCAGGTCGCCAGCTCCCGGTCCCAGTCATAGCCAAAACCCAGCTGCTGGAGCTGGGTTTTCATGTAATCAATGTTGGCATAAGTCCATTTGGCGGGTGCCGTTTTGTTGCTGATGGCGGCGTTTTCTGCAGGCAATCCGAACGCGTCCCAACCCATGGGTTGCATGACGTTCTTGCCTTGCATGCGCTGGTATCGGGAAACCACGTCACCGATGGTATAGTTGCGAACGTGGCCCATGTGCAGCTTGCCGCTGGGGTAGGGGAACATCGACAGACAGTAGTACTTTTCTTTGCCCGGCTCTTCTTTCACGCAGAAGGTTTTGTTGTCGTCCCAGAATTTGCGTGCGTCCTGCTCAATGTCGCGGGGGCTGTATTGCTGATCCATTCCTGCCATTGCTGAGATTGCCTGTAGTTGGAAGCTGTTCGTGAAAACTGACAGTGAAAACGTGACCTGGAACTGTCCTTCACTGAGTGGTCAAGAGGTCAGATATTCTAACGTAACGGGGTCATTACAGGTAGTCTGCAAGGAAACACGACTTGTGCCAGACTAACTGTGAGCCAACACGAAGAGGTGACGCCATGACGGATTCCGAGCGACCCAAGTTTTCAGGTCAGGCACTTAAAGTTTACAACCGTATGCTTGCCAGGGTTGAGGCCCGGCTTGGTGAAATGGAAACCCGAACCCGGGAAACTCTCTGGGAAGAAATCGCCAACGCTGTTGAGTTCGAGAATGAGCTCGAGGAGATGACCCGGGAAGAAGTGGATTTGCTGGCGACTTACCTGCGCCGTGATCTTGAACATCTGATGAAGTTTGTTGATGAAACCGGGGAGGGTGTTGGCGAGTGGTTGCGGCTGGACCTGTCGCTGATTGAACGCCAGTTGTCGGACCTGCTGTTCTCCATTGCAGACAAGAGCCAGCTGGATACGCTGGAGCTGGACCAGAAACTTCACAACCACGATGTCGGGCATTACATCAGTGGTGAAATAGCGACTGCCGGGGTGCTGAGGTGTCTGTCATGCGGCCATATGCGCTGCCTTACCGCGACCAGCCACATTGAACCCTGCGAAGTCTGTAATTCCCACTACTTTGAGAGGGTGACCAGCAGATGGCCCCACAGTGAAGACGAGGAAACGCTGCCCACTGATGAGGAGAGCTGATAACACCGTCAGGACAGCTTGGGTATGACCCGCTCCCTGACAAAGACAATCAGTATGAGTGCCAGGGTAAGTGCCGGCCAGGAGCCTGTTTGCATGTAAGGGGTATGACCCGATGCGGCATAGACCTTGCTGCGCAGGGTGCCTTGGGTAAACTGCTCGATGGTATCGGTGATCTGCCCTTTATGGTCAATCACCGCGGTAATGCCATTGTTGGTGCCCCTCAGCATATAGCGGCCGGTTTCCAGGGCTCGCATGCGGGCAATCTGCATATGTTGATGGGGTCCTGCCGAATGGCCAAACCAGCCATCGTTGCTGACGGTGAGAAGCAAATCGGTGTTGCGGGCGTAGGAGGCAACAAAATCCGGATAGGCGACTTCATAGCAGATAAAGGGCATCACCCTGAGGTCGCCCGCTTTAAGCGGTGCCTGATTCTCCGGTCCCGGGGAAAAGCTCGACATGGGCAGATCAAAGAAGCCGATCACTCCCCGCAGCCACTGCTGTAAAGGCACATATTCCCCGAATGGCACCAGTTTCTGCTTGTGATAGATGCCATCACCGTTACCGATGGCCATGATGCTGTTGCGGAAGGTGAAATCCTCCAGGGAGTTGCTGAATCCGTACCAGGGGATACCGGTAATCAGGGTACTGTCTGGTCCCAACTCGGCCTGGATGTGCTCGATCACTTTGCCGGCCTGATCCTGGGGAATCGGTATGGCGGTTTCGGGCCAGAGAATCAGATCCTGGTCCCAGTCGTTCTGGGTCAGAGTGAGGTAGGTATAGATCTGTTCCTTCAGGAACTCCGGGTCCCATTTGATCTGCTGCGGGATATTGCCCTGCATGGCCGCAACGGTTTTAGGCTCATCCGCCAGTATGGTCCATTGCACGTTGGTCATTAACGGGCCGCTCATCCAGGGCAGTGCAACGGCGAAGGCAATGGCGATTGCGGCGCTGAAGCGTGCGGCGCGGGCGAACCGGTAGCAGAAGATGATGGCGATACCCGAGAGCACAATCCAGAAGGTCACGCCGTGAACACCGATAACGGGCGCAAAGCTGGCAAGTGGGCCATCGACCTGCGCGGTTCCGAGGTAGAGCCAGGGGAAACCGGTTAGCAGCCAGCTTCTGACCCAGTCGCCGATAATCCAGACCGCCGGAAACAGCAGCAGCCGCCGGGACTGGCTGGTTTTCGCAAGTTTACCCCAGGCCCAGAAGGCGGCGCCATGGAGCAATGCCAGGCCGCCGACAAAAACCAGGGTGAGCAAAATGGCAACCGGTATGGAGGTGTTACCGTGCTCACTGATGCTGACGTAGACCCAGGATACCCCGGATCCGAACAGCCCCAATCCGAACGCCCAACCGGCACGAAACAGCAATCGGGGCGTAAGTGACAGGCAGATGCAGGCCGCGATGACGATGGAGAACGGTGCCAACCACCACCAGTTAAACGGTGAAAAGGTGAGGGTTTGCAGGCTCCCGGCCACCAGCAACGCCAGCAGATGGAACCAGGACAGCGATGTCGGGTGGAGCCTATTCGTCACTACGGGTTACCTGGAGCAAACGAATAACCCGGTTGTCAGCATTGGCGATAGTGAACAGCAGACCTGCGATTTCAACGGCTTCGCCCCGCCGGGGCAAGTGTCCGAACTCCTTAAGGATCACGCCTCCGATGGTATCGAATTCTTCTTCATCAAGTTCGGTCTTGAAAAATTCGTTGAAATCCTCGACCGGCGTAATTGCCTTGACGGCAAAACTGCCATCACCGCGGGCCTTGATATGGGTTTCCTCGTCGAAATCGTGCTCGTCCTCGATCTCGCCGACGATTTGCTCCAGGACGTCCTCAATGGTGATCAAACCTGCCGTGCCACCGTATTCGTCGACGACAATCGCCATATGATTACGGGTTTCCTTGAATTCCTTGAGCAACTGGTTCAACCGCTTGCTTTCAGGCACAAAGGAGGGCGGACGAAGAATTTCGCGGATTTTGGTCCACGTGAGGTCGTTTTCGAGGGCCAGCGGCAACAGATCCTTTGCCAATAGCACCCCGATAACGTCATCCTGATTATCGCCGATCACCGGAAAGCGGCTATGGGCCGACTCCATGATGTCTGACAAAAAGCTTTTGGGATCCTGGGAAGCCTTGACGGTAACCATCTGGGAGCGGGGTATCATGATCTCATCGACGCGCATATCGATGACCTGCATGGCCCCCTCGATGATGCTCATGGCGTCGGCATCAATGATGTTCTGTGTTTCTGCGTCCCGAAGAATTTCCAGCACGTCTTCAACGGTTTCAGGCTCGTTGGAAAAAGCCTGTGAAATGCGTTCCAGCCAAGACTTGCTGCCTTGACTGCGACTCGACTGATCGTCGCTCATGAGTCTTGTTCCGTTTCCTCTGATTCGTATGGATTCCCGAAACCCAACCCGTCCAATAGCCGGATTTCCAGGGATTCCATTATCTCGGCGTCTGTGTCGTTCAGGTGGTCAAATCCCTGAAGGTGCAGCATGCCATGAATGATCATGTGTGCCCAGTGGGCCGTTAGGGTCTTGCTCTGGTCGCGGGCCTCGTCGGTCACTACCGGAGCACAGATGATAAGGTCACCGGCTAACGGAACTGTTATACCGGCTGGCGCCTCAAATGGGAAGGAAAGGACATTGGTTGGGCCCGATTTGTGACGATACTGGCTATTAAGCTCGGCGCTTTCCTCGCGACCCACAATGCGTACAGTTACTTCTGACCCGTGATCTTGTTGCCAGGCGGCGCTGGCCCACCGGGTCAGGTCATCGTCGCCGGGCAGGCCGGGGGCTTCCAGAACTCGCTGTATATCGACGGTCAGTGCTGTCATTGCGACTTGCCACTACCCAGGTCAAACGCATCATAAGCTTCGACAATGCGCTGCACCAGGGGATGACGGACCACGTCCTTGGATTCAAAGCGGGTAAACCCGATACCGGCAACATTGTTCAGCACGCCTGCGGCATGTATAAGGCCGGAATTCTGGCCTTTGGGCAGGTCTACCTGGGTAGTGTCGCCGGTAATCACCGCAGTAGAGCCGAAGCCGATGCGGGTCAGGAACATTTTCATTTGCTCCCGGGTGGTGTTCTGGCTCTCATCCAGAATAATGAACGCGTTGTTCAGGGTCCGCCCTCGCATAAAGGCCAGAGGGGCTATTTCGATAATGCTTTTTTCGATCAACCGGGTGACGTGATCAAACCCCAGCATCTCGTAGAGAGCGTCGTAGAGCGGGCGCAGGTAAGGGTCCACTTTCTGGGCCAGGTCACCGGGCAGAAAGCCGAGTTTTTCGCCGGCTTCCACCGCGGGTCGTACCAGCAGGATACGTTTTACCTGCTCATCCTTGAGGGCTTCCACGGCGCACGCTACCGCGAGCCAGGTCTTGCCAGTACCCGCCGGGCCAATTCCGAAGTTGATGTCGTGGCTGCGGATGCTGTGCACATATTTTTGCTGGTTCGCGCCCCGGGGTCTGGCCTGCAATTTTGGCGTCTTGATGACGATCTGGCTGCCATCGTAGGGGATTTCTTCCGGCAGGCGCTCGTAGCCGGCTTCCCGGATAAACAGGTGGACGGTATCCGGGGAAATATCGTCGGCGGCTTCTGTTTCGCGGAACATGTGACGAATGACTTCGGCCGCTGCGGTGGCGTGCTCAGCTTCGCCTTCGACTTTGAAATGGTGACCCCGGCGCCCTATGCGAACGTCCATGCGACGCTCAATGTGCTTCAGGTGTTCATCAAACTGACCACATAGAGTGGTCAGCCGGCGCTGGTCAGCAGGGTACAGGTCAAATACTTTGGCTTCTGTGGTTTTCAAATTTTCCTCATTCGTTGAGATTGGGCGGTGGCATCGTTTCGTGTCTAAATCAACGGTGCCTGGTCGGCAGTCACACAGGTTTTTCCAGACACGCCGCGTAAATACATCCATGTAGGGCTCGGTCGCGCCATCCCTGGCGCTCCACGGTCTGGAAAATCCTGTCTGACCACCACCTGTCTATCAGTTGCGGCTGCTTAAAACTCTTTCGGGCGGTTCTTAGCGTTCAATGGAGTTGGCGACAGAGTTTGCAAGAGGGCAGTGGGTAGCTATTTCCAAAACCGTCTGCAGCCATGGATGGCTGCAGTCGAGCCCTACAGGGACGTATTCACGGGCGTGTTTTGGAACTAGCTACCCACTGCGCTCCTGCTCCGCAACCATCCAGGCCATCTCAAATCAGTATAATAGATCGTTAACCGGCATACCTCTGAGAGAATTGGGCAATGCTTCCCCTATTTCAACATCGATAAAGTGCCCGACCACATCCGGGTTTTCCGAACGGAAGTTTACGATGCGGTTATTCTCGGTTCGGCCAGCAAATTCGCCCGGGTCCTTTTTGGATAGGCCGGTTACCAGAATGCGCTGGGTGGTGCCGACCATGTTGCGGCTGATCTCGAATGTCTGCTGGTTGATTCGTTGCTGCAGGATGCTCAGCCGCTGCTTCTTGATATCCATCGGAGTCTCGTCCGGCAGGTCTGCTGCCGGAGTGCCGGGGCGGGCGCTGTAGATAAAGCTGAACGAGGCATCGAAACCGATGTCGTTGATCAGCTTCATGGTGGCCTCGAAATCCTTCTCGGTTTCGCCCGGGAAGCCAATGATGAAGTCAGACGAGAAACTGATATCCGGCCGGATCGCCCGTAACCGTCTCAGCTTGGATTTATATTCCAGCGCCGTGTGGCCGCGCTTCATCTGAGCCAGTATGCGGTCAGAACCGCTCTGTACCGGCAGATGGAGATGGCTGACCAGCTCGGGCACCTGCTCGTAAGCCTTGATCAGGGATTCGGTAAACTCCACCGGATGGGACGTGGTGTAGCGAATCCGGTCAATGCCATCAATGGTCGCGATCATGGCGATCAGTTCCGCCAGATCCATGGTGTCGCCGTCGTGGGTTTCGCCCTGATAGGCGTTTACATTCTGGCCCAGCAGGTTAACTTCACGCACATTCTGGCCGGCCAGGTGGGCAACTTCGGCAATCACATCGTCAACCGGACGGCTGACTTCTTCGCCGCGGGTGTAGGGCACGACACAGAACGTGCAGTATTTGCTGCAGCCTTCCATGATGGATACGAATGCAGACGGACCATCGGCGCCCGGTGAGGGCAGGTTGTCGAATTTTTCGATTTCCGGAAACGAAATGTCGACCACGCCGACCCCACCCTTGCGAGCCTGGATGATCAGTTCCGGCAAACGGTGCAGGGTTTGGGGGCCGAACACCATATCCACATAGGGCGCGCGATCGATAATTGCCTGGCCTTCCTGGCTGGCGACACAGCCTCCGACGCCTATGATCAGATCCGGATTCTTGGCTTTCAGGCCTTTCCAGCGACCAAGCTGATGGAACACCTTTTCCTGGGCTTTTTCGCGAATTGAGCAGGTGTTAAGCAGCAAAATGTCCGCATCGTCGGCCGAATCAGTCAGCTCGACCGTTTCGCCAACTTGTAGCAGGTCCGCCATGCGAGATGAATCATATTCGTTCATCTGGCAGCCATGGGTTTTAATAAACAGCTTCTTGGCCATGAGTCTCAAATAGTCGTCGATGGATGTCAGCACCCGGAGCGTTGGAGCGGGCGCTTCTTTAATTAGCCGGGTATTATAACGGTCTGATCAATCCGTAACCAGCGGTGAGCGCTTTTCATTGCCGATCCGGCTAGGGGTCAAGGCCAGATGATTCTTGGGATTCCGGGATTTGGTCAGGCGTCGTCCCTGGCTTCCAGATATTTCTGAAGTTGCTCCCGCAGCGCTTTCGGAAGGCGGGTGATGGTGAGGGCGTCTTTCTCTCGATCGTAGTAGATCGCCTGGTTTACCAGGTCCGAGGAAAACGACACGCTCATGCCGCCGCCGGAGCCGGCGATGCGAACCAGTTTCTTGACCTTGCGGTGATCGGGGTGAAGCACCATGCCCTCCGGCAGGTCCCGGGCTTCGGCGGCAAATTGCTTGAAGCGCTCGGGCTGCTCTTCGTCCAGGTAACCGGACAGGGCTTCAACGGCCACCGGCTCGCCCAGGGCGTGTTGCTCTTTGCAGAATTCGTAGGCGCGGTGGCGAACCTTGCCAGCGTCTTCTGGCCCGTCTGACTGACGGGCAAAGGCTTCGACGGCGTCCAGGAAGGTCAGAGTTTCTTTTTCCACATCCACCTGATTGGTGAAGCCGCACAGGCGGATGAACAGGTCACCTGTTTCGCCAGCACCGCGGGCATGTACCAATGTCAGGTAGTTTTCACCGCGAGCATCCGACTGCCAGTCATCCAGTTCGATGCGCAGCGCCAGGTTGAGCCGGGACAGGCTCAGCACGTCGGTGCCATCCAGGGCCTGGCTGCCATCAAAACGCATCGCGCTGTCGCTCTCCACGATCAGCAGGTAGATGGCATCACTGTCTGCCAGGGCTTCGTGCACCAGCATGAGGTGCCCCTGATGCTCGTCCTGGCTGCCATTGAGATGGTCCTGCCACTGGCTGAACAAGCGGTCGGTCAGGGAGGCGAAGGTTTGTTTGTCTTCCAGATAGTCTTTCAGCCACGCACTGAACGGGCTGTCACCGACGTCTTCGGAAAAGCGCCCGTATTTCTTGCCCGGCTTGCTGTTGAACAGGCGCTTCATCTGTTTATGAAGCGCCTCGTAATCACCCCCCGGTTCCTTCAGGGTCTCGCCGGACTTGATCAGTGCAGGCTGACCCGGTTGCATCTGGCTGGCAAATGCGGTTCGAAGGTATCGGATAGACATAGTTTAAATGCGCTTATCTTGGGTGAGCGTCTGGATCAGTTCGCTGACGGCGGCGGCGATCCCGGAGGCCTCGTCTGCCCGGGCCGAAGCGCTGGCAACGTCAGTACCGATGTTTACCGCAATTGCGATCAGGCCGTGAGCGGTCAGCAACTGGGCGGTGCGGCAACGTTCATCGGTGGTGCCCCCATTCTCCTCGGTCAGTAAAACGGAGGTTTTACCCAGGTCAAACAAGGCGCGCTCGACGGCCAGGGCCAGTTCTACCGACTGCTTGCCGCCACAGGCAATGATCAGTGGCTGCTGGGCCAGGCGTCTGGCGCGCTCTTCAGTGCTGACCGGCGCCAGTTGCTCGCCGCTTTCCGCAGACAGGCCGGTGATCATGCCCGCGCCGACCGTAACGTTTGTCAGGCGGTCGACGATAATAAAACCTCCGGTTGCCCGGTTACGGGGGTAGGGGTCAAAGGCTACCGGCTGGCTGAGTGTGAGCTCACACAGCCCGATTTCGTTGAGGGCCAGAGAGGTCACATCATCCTGGCGTTCAAGGGTATTGACGTCGGTGCGATAAGCGACCTTGCGGATAGAGCCCGAGGTAAAGGTGGGCCCCAGCTTAATGTCGTACAAACGGCCGGTTTCAAGGGCTTGGTCAATCATCCACACCACGTTGGCGTTGAACCGGTTGCTGACCAGGGGCTCGTCTTCCGGCTTGACCAGCATGTCGCCCCGGCTGACATCGATTTCATCGTTCAGGGTCAGGGTGACCGCCTGATCGATGTAGGCTTCCTCCAGGTTGCCATCGAAGGTAACAATCTCTTTAACGGTGCTGGTTTTGCGGGAGGGCAACGCCATCACCGTGTCACCCGGATGGATAACTCCGGATGCGATGGTGCCGCAGAACCCGCGGAAGTTCAGGTTCGGGCGGTTAACGTATTGCACCGGCAGGCGGAAATGCTCCAGATTCTTGTCCCGGGAGACTTCCACGGTTTCCATGATTTCCATCATCGGCTGGCCGGTAAACCAGGGGGTATTTTCACTGCGGGTGACCACGTTGTCCCCTTCCAGCGCGGAAATCGGCACGAAGCGCACGTCTTTCAGCCCCAGTTTGGTCGCAAACGCCAGATAATCCTTTTTGATTTCCTCGAAGCGCTGTTCGCTGAAATCCACCAGGTCCATCTTGTTGATGGCCACCACGATATGCCGGATACCGAGCAGGGAGGCAATGAACGAGTGACGCCGGGTCTGGGTCAGAACTCCGTGCCGGGCGTCGATCATCATAATGGCCAACTGTGCGGTGGACGCCCCGGTCGCCATGTTGCGGGTGTACTGCTCATGGCCCGGGGTATCCGCAATGATGAACTTGCGCTTGTCAGTCGAGAAGTAGCGGTAGGCAACGTCAATGGTAATACCTTGCTCGCGCTCGGCCTGCAGGCCGTCAACGAGCAAGGCCAGATCCAGCTTTTCGCCGGTGGTGCCCAGCTTGGCGCTGTCTGCCTTGAGACTGGTCATGTGATCTTCATAGATCATTTTGGTGTCGTGGAGCAGTCGACCGATCAGCGTGCTTTTGCCGTCGTCGACACTGCCGCAGGTCAGCAAACGCAAAAGCTGTTTGTCTTCGTGCTGCTTGAGGTAGGCGCCGATATCTTCGGCAATCAGATCTGACTGGTGAGACATGGTAAAAATCCTGTAAATACGGTGGCCGCGGCCTAGAAATAGCCTTCGCGTTTTTTCTGCTCCATGGAGCCGGCGGAATCGTGGTCGATGACCCGGCCCTGGCGCTCGGAGCTTTTGGCCAGCAGCATTTCCTGAATGATGTCGGTCAGCTTGTCAGCCCGGGATTCGATGGCGCCCGTGAGCGGGTAGCAGCCGAGCGTGCGGAAGCGGACGAATTTCTTCATCGGCGTCTCGCCTTCCTTCAGCGGCATGCGGTCGTCATCCACCATGATCAGGGTGCCATCGCGGTCAACCACCGGGCGCTCTGCGGCGTAATACAGGGGTACGATCTCGATATTCTCGAGATAGATATATTGCCAGATGTCGAGCTCGGTCCAGTTCGACAGCGGGAACACACGTATGCTCTCGCCCTTGTTGATCTTGCCGTTGTAGGTATTCCAGAGTTCGGGCCGCTGGTTTTTCGGATCCCAGCGATGGTATTCATCCCGGAATGAATAGACGCGTTCCTTGGCCCGGGACTTTTCTTCATCCCGTCTGGCGCCTCCGAAGGCGGCATCGAATTTGTACTTGTTCAGCGCCTGCTTCAGGCCCTGGGTCTTCATAATGTCAGTGTGTTTGGCGCTGCCGTGAGTAAAAGGCCCGACGCCCTTATCCACACCTTCCTGATTGATGTGGACAATAAGATCCAGATCGAACTTTTTGGCTTGCGCATCACGGAAGCGGATCATCTCCTGGAACTTCCAGGTGGTATCAATGTGCATCAGGGGGAACGGGAGCTTACCGGGGAAAAACGCTTTCCGGGCCAGGTGGAGCATTACCGAGGAGTCTTTCCCGACGGAATAAAGCATCACGGGGTTATCGAACTCCGCAGCAACTTCCCGAATGATATGGATGCTTTCCGCTTCCAGCTGTTTCAGATGCGTCAGGTTGTAAGTGGTCATCGTATCCTGTTACCGCTTGCCGTGGGCGCGTATGGAGGTGGCAGGAAGTGGTCCGCGTTTACAGGCTCACTGCCATCAGAAATTGGAGGGATACTATACCAGAGACGCCAATGGCATAAGAAGTGTAAAAGATAGAGTTTGGGGCTATAACAATATGCAGAAACATCGCGGCGCGATGTTTCCGGGATTGGCGAGCTAGGGGAAAGTTGAGAGCTGGCGGCTTACGTATTGGTCGACATAATTGTAGCCATTGCCTTCGAAGCCGAAAAACTGAAATCCGACCTGGAATTCGTCCCGGGATACCCGCCGAAAATGAATCAGATGGCAGTCGGCGGATATAACGACATTCTGCGCGGCAACGACGGGCACCGAGAATTTTGCCAGCACATCGATCCACTGCCCCGGCACGAGGGGTTTCTGCCCGGGCACCAATTGCTCCAGAGTCCTGTTATCGCAACAGAGCATCATGCCTGCCCGGGAGAGGTTGGTGGTGCGGCATTGAACGGATTCACCGGAAGGCAGGCGCACCGTGACGTCCAATTGTGTTTCTACCCGTTGCTGACTTCTCAAGTTCTGTTTGCTGACGGCTGGGTTCATGGTGCCTTATATGACCTCGTAGTAATTGCTCTATCTGATTGTTGTTTTGGCAACTTACATCTAACCGCCTGAAATTTTAACTGTTTGTTAAATGATCGGCAAGAAAACTGTCGCCATGGTGGTCGTGTCAGGTTTTGCTCAGCTCTTGTATCCGTTGCATTGTGCTTTTTGCCGAGGGGGTCAGTAGGGTAAACTGCCGCCCGGAACCAAGGGTGTTAAAAATATTACCCATTGGGATGCTACATCGCAAATAGGTCAACTCGCTTTATGTCAGACACGTCAGCCCCGCTTTCAACCGGCAATCGTTCAAACGGCAACAAGGTCGGTTTCATCAGTCTTGGTTGCCCCAAGGCTCTGGTGGATTCCGAGCGTATTCTCACCCAGTTGCGACTTGATGGCTATGAAGTGGTGCCCACTTATAACGATGCGGATGTCGTCGTCGTCAATACCTGTGGCTTTATCGACGCCGCCAAGCAGGAGTCCCTTGACGCTATCGGGGAAGCTCTCAATGAAAACGGGAAGGTGATCGTAACCGGCTGCATGGGTGTCGAAGCGGATCGTATCCGGGAAACTCACCCCGGAGTGCTTGCGGTATCCGGTCCCCATGCCTATGAAGAAGTCGTAGGCTCGGTTCACCAGTTTTTGCCGCCCAAAAAGGTTCATGACCCCTTTCTCGATCTGGTTCCGCCCCAGGGTATCAAGCTGACTCCGAGGCATTACGCCTACCTGAAGATTTCGGAAGGCTGCAACCACCGTTGTACTTTCTGCATCATCCCCTCCATGCGTGGAGACCTGGTCAGCCGGCCGGTTGGCGATGTGATGGATGAGGCCCAGCGCCTGGTGGATGCCGGCGTGAAGGAATTGCTGGTCATCTCCCAGGACACCAGTGCCTATGGCGTGGATGTGAAATACCGTACCGGGTTCTGGCAGGGTCGCCCCTTGAAAACCCGGATGCTGGCGTTGTGTGAAGCGCTCGGCACTCTGGGAGTCTGGGTTCGACTGCACTATGTTTATCCTTATCCCCATGTGGACGACGTGATTCCCCTGATGGCTGAGGGCAAGATCCTGCCCTACCTCGACATCCCGTTCCAGCACGCCAGCCCGCGCATTCTGAAGGCGATGAAACGCCCGGCCCATGACAGCAAGACCCTGGACCGCATTCGCAAATGGCGTGAGATCTGCCCCGAGTTAACCATTCGCTCAACGTTCATTGTCGGTTTCCCGGGCGAAACCGAGGAAGAATTCCAATACCTGCTGGACTGGCTCGACGAAGCCCAGCTGGATCGCGTCGGCGCGTTCAAGTACAGCCCGGTAGAAGGCGCAAAAGCCAACGAGATCGAGGGCGCGGTGCCGGAAGAAGTAAAGGAAGAGCGCCTGGAACGATTTATGACAAAGCAGGCGGAGATCAGTGCTGCCCGCCTGCAGGCCAAGATCGGTCAGACTATTGAGGTGTTGATTGACGAAGTCGATGAAGAGGGCGCGATTGGTCGTTCACAGGCCGATGCACCGGAAATAGATGGCATGGTGTATCTCAATGACGAAACCGGTTTGGTTCCCGGCCAGATCGTTCGGGTTATCGTTGAAAACGCGGATGAGCATGATCTTTGGGCTCGGCTTGCCTGATCTGGGCTATTGAAACTAGTGTTAACGGCCCGGGGTAGGACCTTCCTTCCAGAACACGCCACGAGTACGTCCCTGTAGGCTCGGGCTCCGCCATCCATGGCCCCGCACGGTTCTGGAAGGAAGGTCCTACCCCGAGCCCTACATGGACATATTCACGGGCGTTTTTTGGGAGGAGGACCCCGCCTGAGCAAATGCTGCCAGCAACATTAACCTCCAAGTTTCCTCTGAAGAATCTCATTAAACAGCTTCGGATTGCCCTGGCCCTTGGAGGCCTTCATCAGAGGGCCCATAAACCCGCCCATCAGCTTCTTGCGTTTCTTCTCATCGGCTTCCTGATACTGGGCAATCTGCTCCGGCATCTCCGCCAGAACCTGATCCACCAGTTTTTCCAGCTCACCGGTGTCCGATACCTGCTTCAGGCCCTTGGCTTCAATAACCTCGTCTGCGCTGCCCGCCTCACCGGACCACAGGGCCTCGAAGACTTTCTTGGCGCCCGCCGATGAAATGGTTTGGTCAGCAATGCGAATCACCAGGCCGCCCAGTTGTTCGGTACTGATGGGCGATTCCGCGACCTGCTTGTCCTCGGCATTCAGTCGTGCCGAGAACTCGCCCTGAATCCAGTTGGCGGCCAGTTTGGCATCCTTGCCATGTCGGACGGTATCCTCAAAGAAGGCAGACAGTTTGGCTTCATTGCTGAGCAGGGCGGCATCGTAGTCGTTCAGGCCATACTGTTCCATGAAGCGCTGTTTGCGGGCATCGGGTAATTCCGGCAGGCGGCTGCGGGCGTCTTCGATGAAAGCCTCGTCGATGTCTACCGGCAACAGGTCGGGGCAGGGGAAGTAGCGGTAATCATTGGCTTCCTCCTTGCTGCGCATGGAGCGGGAGACATTGGTGTCACCGTTATAGAGCCGGGTCTCCTGCAAAATGGTACCGCCATCTTCCAGAATATCGATCTGTCGCTCCACCTCCTGGTGAATAGCTTGCTCCATGAAGCGGAAAGAGTTGAGGTTTTTGGTCTCGGTGCGGGTGCCGAGTGCTTCCTGGCCTTTCGGGCGCACGGACACGTTGACGTCAAAGCGCAGGGAACCTTCGGACATGTTGCCGTCGCAAATACCCAGGGACGTCACCAGGCCGTGAAGTTTGCGGGCAAAGGCAACCGCTTCCTCGGAGCTGCGCATATCCGGTTCAGTCACGACTTCAATCAGCGGGGTGCCTGCCCGGTTAAGATCAATGCCGGTCATGCCATGAAAGTCTTCATGCAGTGACTTGCCCGCATCTTCCTCGAGATGGGCATGGTGGATGCGAACCCGTTTCTGGCTGCCGTCGGCCAATTCAATATCCACATGCCCGGGCCCGACAATCGGGCGTTCCAGTTGCGTGGTTTGATAGCCTTTGGGCAGGTCCGGGTAAAAGTAGTTCTTGCGCTCGAACACCGACCGGCGGGCGATTTCAGCGTTCACGGCCAGGCCGAACATTACGGCATAGCGGAACGCCTGTTCATTGGGCACCGGCAAGGTGCCCGGCATCGCCAGGTCAACAGCGCTGGCCTGGGTGTTCGGCTCGGCACCATACGCGGTGCTGCTGCCGGAGAAGATCTTGGTTTTGGTGGCGAGCTGAACATGAATTTCCAACCCGATCACAACGTCCCATTGCATGCTCTGTATCCTCCTGGTGAAGACGGCGTCGCCGGCTCCAGATAAAACGGTATGCGGTGGCGGTTAGCGGGCCGGCGTCATCTGGTGCCAGTCTGTTACCTGCTGGAACTGGTGTGCCGCATTCAGCAACCGGGCTTCCGAGAAATAATCGCCGATCATCTGCAAGCCCACCGGCAACCCGTCCATCATCCCCGCTGGTACCGACATCGCAGGTAGGCCTGCCAGGTTGGTGGAGATCGTGAAGATGTCCTCCAGATACATGGTGACCGGGTCATTGGTTTTCTCACCCTGGACAAACGCGGGCGACGGCGAAGTAGGGCTCATGATGATATCGACCTGTCCGAACGCTTCGATAAAGTCCTGCTGGATCAACCGGCGCACTTTCTGGGCTTTCAGGTAGTAGGCATCATAATACCCGGCAGAGAGCGCGTAGGTGCCCACCAGAATACGGCGCTTGACCTCGCTGCCAAAACCCTCTGCCCGGGTGCGGGTGTACATGTCCAGCAGGTCTTTCGGGTTGTCACAGCGGTAGCCGTAGCGGGCTCCGTCAAACCGCGACAGGTTGGCGGAGCATTCCGCCGGGGCGATCACATAATAGGCCGCAATTGCCAGGTTGGCGTGAGGCAGGGAGATCTCCTGCACGGTGGCCCCAAGCTTTTCATACTCTGCGATGGCGTTGCGCACCGTCTGTTCCATAGCCGCGCTGAGCTGAGCCGTGAAGTACTCCCTGGGCAGGCCGATTCGCAGGCCTTTAAGGGGCTGATCCAGCTCGGCGGTATAGTCGGGAACAGCCCGGTCTATAGAGGTGGAGTCCTTTGGGTCATGCCCTGCCATAACGTTGAGCATCATTGCGCTGTCCTGCGCTGTGCGGGTCATGGTGCCGGCCTGGTCGAGGCTGGAGGCGAACGCTACCATGCCGTAGCGGGAAATCCGGCCGTAAGTTGGCTTCAGCCCGGTAATGCCGCAAAGGGCGGCCGGTTGGCGAATCGAGCCGCCGGTATCAGTGGCGGTAGCCGCCGGTACCAGCCGGGCGGCCACGGCTGCCGCGGAGCCGCCAGACGAGCCGCCCGGTACGCGGCGTTCGCCCCAGGGGTTGGTCGTTGCGCCGAAGTAGCTGGACTCGGTAGAGGAGCCCATGGCGAACTCGTCCATGTTGGTTTTGCCGAGGCACACAGCACCGGCCTCACGAAGTTTGCTGGTCACCGTAGCATCGTAGGGTGGCACAAAGTTCTCGAGCATCTTCGAGCCGCAGGTGGTGCGGACGCCGTTGGTGCAGAACAGGTCCTTGTGGGCAAACGGAATGCCTGTCCAGGGTGTGACGTCGCCCTGCTGACGGCGCTCGTCCGCGGCGCGGGCATCCTTCAGTGCCGCCTCTTCCGTCACGGTAATAAAGGCATTGTAGCGGCTGTCGTCCTGCCGGATTCGGTCCAGGAAATGCTGGGTCAGTTCAACACTGGAAACCTGGCCGGATGCCAGTGCGCTTGAAAGTTCGGCGACGGTCTTGTCATGCATGGGGAAGTTCCTGAATAAGAGTCTGGTCAGCTTTCAAGTGGGCCAGAGGTCATTCGATAACGCGTGGCACCAGATAAAGTCCGTTCTCGGTCGCCGGGGCAATCGCCTGGAAGGCTTCCCGCTGGTTGGACTCGGTTACCACGTCGGGGCGCAGGCGCTGAACGGCGTCGAGGGGGTGAGCCATGGGCTCGGTCTGGCTGGTATCCGCGCTCTTGAGCTGGTCCACCAGGTCAAGAATGTTGCCGAGGTCTTTCTCAAGCGCCGTTACCTGGTCGTCGTCGACCTTGATTCTCGCCAGCAGGGCGACCTTTTCGATGTCGTTCCGGGAAATTGCCACGCCTTGTCTCCCATATGAATGAAATAACTGTAACGGGTCGCCGAATAACCGGCCACCGAAGCCGAAGGGCTGGCACCGGCGGACCATCAGCGAACAAGCCCGGTATGGTAACAGATTCGACCCGATTCGGGAGGGGCAATTACCTGATATGAAAGCAACTCCGGCCTCATCGCGCCTTGCCTGTGGGGGTGCTCACTGATAAAGTTGCCGCAACACTTCAGCGACTGCTTTTCTCAGGTTGAAAAAACACGAATGTTCATTAAAAGAATTCGAGGTCTGTTTTCCAGCGATTTGTCCATTGATCTGGGTACAGCGAATACGCTGATCTATGTCCGCGGCCGAGGCATTGTGCTCAACGAGCCTTCCGTAGTGGCCATCCGCACCCATAATTCCCAAAAGATGGTTGCAGCCGTAGGTGGCGAAGCCAAGCGTATGCTGGGCCGCACTCCTGGCAACATCACTGCAATTCGCCCCCTCAAGGACGGTGTGATTGCGGATTTTGTCGTAACCGAGAAAATGTTGCAGCATTTTATTCACAAGGTGCACGAAAACAGCTTTATTACGCCCAGCCCCCGGGTTCTGGTGTGTGTTCCCAGCAAATCGACACAGGTCGAGCGTAAAGCGATCCGTGAGTCAGCCCTGGGCGCCGGTGCCCGGGAAGTCCTGCTGATCGAAGAGCCTATGGCAGCCGCGATTGGCGCCGGCCTGCCAGTAGAAGAGGCCAGCGGTTCGATGATTGTCGATATCGGTGGTGGCACTACGGAAATTGCGATTATTTCCCTGAACGGTATCGTCTACGCGGAATCGGTCAGGGTTGGCGGCGACAAATTTGATGAAGCCATCGTGACCTATGTCCGCCGCAATTATGGCAGCCTGATTGGCGAATCCACGGCGGAGCGTATCAAGCACGAAATCGCTTGTGCCCACGAAGGCGTCGAGATTCGCGAGATCGACGTTCGTGGTCGCAACCTGGCAGAAGGTGTGCCCAGGGCGTTCACCCTGAACAGCGAAGAAATACTGGATGCCTTGCAGGAATCTCTGGCGCAGATCGTTCAGACTGTCAAAAGTGCCCTGGAGCAGTCGCCCCCCGAGCTGGCATCTGATATTGCCGAACGGGGCATTGTCCTGACCGGCGGTGGTGCCCTGCTGCGCGGCCTTGATAAGCTGTTGAGCGAAGAAACCGGTCTGCCGGTTATCATTGCTGAAGATCCACTGACGTGTGTGGCCCGGGGCGGTGGTAAAGCCCTCGAAGTCATTGATCGCGGTGGTATTGGTATGTTTTCTCCGGAGAGTTGAGCGTGGTGGCACCGGCTGCCAGCTTAGCGATCATCCGGCCCGAGCCGTCGCTGGTGGACTTCCCCAGCGGCGGTTGTCGTTTATGTGCGGGTATCAGCGCGGGGAGGTTTGCTCATTAAATCCATCTTCGTGCAAGGCCCCATTCCCGGCTTTCGCCTCTTCCTTGTTATCGTGCTCTCCGCCACCCTGATCGTGCTGGATACCCGTTTCGACAAACTGGAAACCCTGCGCAGCGCTCTGAGCACCTCACTGGCGCCGGTGGTGTGGTTGGGTAATGCACCGGATCAGTTCTCCGGCTGGGTTGCCAGCCTGTTCACCACCCGGGATGACCTGCAGGCTGAAAATGAATCCCTCAACGCCCGGCTGCTGATTCTGGAGCGACGGGCACTCAAGTATGCGGCCCTGGCAGCTGAGAATAATCGCTTGCGGGAGTTGCTGAATGCCTCTGGCACACTGGATGACCGGGTCATTGTATCCGAGATTGTGGGCGTTTCACCGGACCCGTTTTCCCATGAAGTGATCATTAACAAGGGTGACCGGGATGGCGTCAAAGTTGGCCAGGCGATTCTCGATGCCTACGGGCTGATGGGGCAGGTCCAGAGCACCAGCAATTTCACGTCACGGGTGTTGCTGATATCAGACAGCAGTCATGCGGTTCCGGTCGAAGTTAACCGCAATGGTTTGCGGGCTATTCTGCTGGGCAATGGTGATGCCAACAGCCTGGAGTTGGTTCACGTGCCAGACACCGCAGACATACGCGAGGGCGACATGCTGGTCAGCTCCGGTCTGGGTGGGCGTTTCCCCCGGGGCTATCCGGTGGCAGAAGTCGCCACCATAGAGAAAGTGCCGGGGGAGCAGTTTATCCGGATCGAGGCCACGCCACGGGCCCAGCTTAGCCGGAGCCGGATGGTGCTGGTGGTGTTCCAGGCCGAGCCGGAGCTGGACGACGCGGTGCCGGCCAGCCAGATGAATGCGGGAGAGGAGCCCTGATGCTATCGGTCATCAGTTACCCGGTGTTCGGATTCAGTATTATTCTGAGCCTGGTGTTAAGTGTTTCGCTGTTTCCGGTCGACTATTTCGAGTTAAGGCCTGAATGGCTCGGTCTCATGGTGTTTTACTGGACATTTCGGGCGCCGGCCCAATTTGGCATTCTGCTGGCCTGGTGCCTGGGATTGCTGCTCGATGTGCTGGAAGCAACCCCGTTGGGGGTGAATGCTCTGGCCATGGGGTTGATCGCCTTTCTGGTGCTGACCGTTCACCAGCGCCTGCGCATGTTTCCGATGCCCCAGCAGTGCCTTATGGTGTTCCTGCTGCTGGGGATCAATCAGATGCTGGTGCACTTTATCAAGCAAACTCTGGGTGCCGACAACACCGGTTTCGAGTATCTCTGGCCTGCACTGACCGGTGCTCTGATCTGGCCCGTGCTGTGTGTGCTGCTGGATAACCTCAACCGAAAACTGGGATAGGATGTTCCTGTGCGACCACTCGTTCTTGCCTCTGCATCGCCGCGTCGGGCTGAGCTCCTGCGCCAGATGGGCCTCAGCTTTACTGTATTGCCGGTTGATGTAGATGAGACCCCCCGTCCTGACGAGCCTGCTGTCACTTATGTCGAGCGGCTGGCGCGGGAGAAAGCCAATGTAGGCTTCGCCCGGGCGGAGCACCCGGACTGTCTGGTTATTGGCTCTGATACGTCGGTTGTCCTGGCTGGCGCAATTCTGGGTAAGCCCCGGACTATTGCGGATGCAGCAGCCATGCTTGCGGGCCTTTCCGGCCAGACCCATAAAGTGATGACCGCGGTGGCGCTGGCTGGCGGACACGGATGTTTCGCTCGTCTTGTGGTTACGGATGTACGTTTCAGGGTGCTGTCTGACGTCGAAATTGACGCCTACTGTCAAACCGGCGAACCGATGGATAAGGCCGGAGCCTATGGTATCCAGGGTAAGGGTGGTATTTTTGTTGATGGTTTGTGGGGAAGTTACAGTGCTGTGGTGGGTCTGCCTCTGGATGCGACCGCCGCACTACTGACGGAGGCGGGCGAGCCTGTCTGGATGCACTGGAATCAGTCTGGGGATGAGCCGCTGTGAGTGAAGAGATCCTGATCAATGTAACACCTGTGGAAACCCGTGTAGCACTGGTCGAAAATGGCATGCTGCAGGAGGTCTACATTGAGCGGACCAGTCGCAAGGGCATAGTCGGCAACATTTACAAGGGCAAGGTGGTCCGGGTGCTGCCGGGTATGGAAGCGGCATTTGTGGATATAGGGCTTGAGCGTGCAGCCTTCATCCATGCCTCCGATGTCCTCAGTGGCAGCATGTCAGAAGAAACGGCAGCGGAGGCGTCCCGGTCGGTGCCGGATATTCGCACCTTGCTCCGGGAAGGGCAGTCCCTGGTTGTGCAAGTCACCAAGGACCCGATCGGAACCAAAGGCGCCCGTTTAACCACGCAGTTGTCGATACCCTCCCGTTATCTGGTATTTATGCCAGGGGTAAGCCACATCGGCATTTCCCAGCGCATCGAGGACGAGGCTGAGCGGGGCCGCCTGAAAGCCATTCTGGAAGAGAATTCCGCCGCCCAGGGCGAGCCTCATGGTGGTTACATCATCCGCACGGCGGCAGAGGCTGCGCCAGCGGAAGATCTGATCGCCGACATGAGGTATCTCCACCGTCTCAGCCATTCCATTCTGGAGCGCACCAAGACAGTCTCGACACCGGGCGTCATTTATCAGGATTTACCGTTGTTCATCCGCACCATTCGGGACCTTATCCGGCCTCAAACGGAAAAGGTGCGTATCGATTCACGGGAGAGTCACCAGCGGGTGATGGAGTTTGTGGCCGAGTTTGTCTCCGAGTTTTCCGACAAGGTCGAGTACTATCCCGGTGAGCGTCCGATTTTCGATTTATACAGCGTCGAGGACGAGATCCAGAAAGCCCTCAGCCGAAAGGTCCAGCTCAAGTCGGGTGGTTACGTGATTATTGACCAGACTGAAGCTATGACCACCATCGATATCAACACCGGCGCGTTCGTTGGCCATCGCAACCTTGAAGAAACCATCTTCAAGACCAATCTTGAAGCTGCGCGGGCCATCAGTCGCCAGCTCCGGTTACGGAATCTGGGTGGTATCATCATCATTGATTTTATCGATATGGAGGATGCTGAGCACCAGCGTCAGGTCCATCGGATGCTGGAGAAGATGCTGGAGCGGGATCATGCCAAGACCAAGATAACCGGGGTATCCGAGCTTGGCCTGGTGGAAATGACCCGCAAACGCACCACGGAAAGCCTTGGCCAGCTGCTTTGCGAGCCTTGCCCGATTTGCGACGGCCGAGGGTTCCTCAAAACCGGTGAAACCGTCTGTTTCGAAATTTTCCGGGAAATTCTGCGCGTAAACCGGGCCTATGAGGCCGAAAGCTATCTGGTGATGGCGTCGCAAAGTGTTGTCGACCGGCTGGTGGATGAAGAGTCCGATAATGTGGCGGATCTCGAAACTTTTATCGGCAAAACGATTCGGTTCCAGGTTGAGGCGTTTTACAGCCAGGAACAGTATGATGTGGTTTTACTCTAGGGTTACCTTCTTGCATGTCCAGTTTCCCCGCTGAGTCCCGCTCACGCAGCCCGTTGGTCAATGGGCTCTTTCGTGTTGCGAGTCTGGTCTGGTGGCTGGTGCTTGTTGTGCTGATCTTGCTGGCGCTTTATGCCGGTCTCGGGCGCCAGCTCACCAAAGATATCGATCAGCACCGCACCACCCTTGAGCAACGGCTCACGGAAGAGCTTGGGCAGCGCGTGACCATCTCCGGACTCAGCGTCAACTGGCAGTGGCTTGACCCGGTAGTGACGGCCGATGGCCTGGCGTTGTATTCCCAGGTGGAGGCGGATGGGAAGGCATCGAACACGAACCCGGAGCCTGTGATGCGGCTGCGCCAACTGAGGCTCCGTCTTGATAGCCTGGCTTCCTTGCTGCGATTCCGGGCGGTGTTTCGGGAATTCGAAGCCGACGGTCTGGATCTTACCGTTACCCGTACTGAAGCTGGCGAAGTCTCTGTTGATGGGGTGGGGCAGCTGGCCGCCGTTGGCACCGGAGCAACCGAACCCGAAATCTACACCGGCGGCGCTCAGGTGTGGATCGACCGGCTCGGGATCTGGCTGTCTGATCCCTATATTCGCATTACCCGGATCAACCTTGGCATTAACGTGCCGGGCGAAGATATCCGATATCTGGACATCCCCCAACTGGATCTGATTTACGAGCGTGGGCTTTTCCATGCCAGTGGCCGGGCGATGCGGTCCGGGACAACTATCCAGGTGGCCCGCTTCAACCTTTCGGGCCATCACTTCTTTCGCGGTGGTTTTGACGGTCAGTTGTATCTTGACGTCAATTCCGGCCGGCTATTCGATGGCCTGGTCCAGGGGTTCGGCTGGCAACATCTGACCGTGCTGGGTTTTGACGTCGTAGGGCAAGCCTGGCTCGATTTCGAAGACGGCCAACTGGCCCGGGTGCAGGGCGAAGTCAAGGTACCTTACCTTCAGCTGGAAGCCGACCAGGAGACCCTCGCGCCGATAGAAGATATTCGTGCTGATTTTGGCTGGCGCCCCGCAGGTTCGGGTAACGATGCAGAAGCTGGGGGCAAAACGTTTGGAGAGCTTCACGTCCGGAATCTGGCCTGGCAATGGACGACCACCAATGCGCCACCTTTCGATGTCAGGGTGTCCCTGACCGACGGCAAACTGGAAATCATCGGTCGGGATATTCCTGTGGGCCCGCTACAGCGGCTCAGCGCCGACTTGCAGTTGCTGCCGGGCGTCGCCAGCCGGGCACTGACCAGCTACCAGCCCAAGGGCACGCTGCGAACCATGATGCTGACAGTGCCCTCTGCGGCGGGAGAGGCCTTTCGCCTGGAGGCCGCTCTGTCTCAGATCAGTGTCGTAGCCCACAACGGCGCACCGGGCGTTTCGGGTATCGATGGCCGACTCTACATGACTCAGGGTGGGGGTTGGGTGGATGTTGACAGCGAGGTACCCACCGTGGGTTTTCCGGATCTGTTTCGCGCACCCTGGCAGTTCAACGCGCTGACGGCCAGAGTGGCCTGGCTGTTGGAAGGCGATGTCATCCGGGTTTTTTCTGACAATATACGAATGGATTATCAAGAGGCGGCCGCGTTCTCAGGCGGGTTTGACCTCCGCCTCGATCGCACCGGGGAGGATACGCTGGGCTTGCAGGTCGGGGTCCGGCAGGGTGACGCCGGTATGCTGGCAGACTTTGTTCCGTCAAAGGTTGTCAGTAAAGAGCTATACAACTGGCTGACGGAATCGATTACTGAAGCAACCATCACCGAGGGTGTGTTCTACGGGCATGGCTTGATCGGTAGCGGCGGGCCTGCAGGCTCTTTCACGTCGTCAATGAATTTCCGATTCGCGGATGCCACGGTGAAATACGATCCGGCCTGGCCCGCGGTGACCAACGCCGGTGGTGAGGTGGTGGTCCACAATGGCCGTGCCGATGTCCTGCTGAACCAGGGTGAAACCGGTGGGCTGACGCTGGCTCCCAGCAATGTGATGGTTGCGGAGCAGGACGGCGATGGCGGTGTTCTGATTTCTATCAATACCGCCGCGCAAGTGCCGGGTAAGGCCATCAATCACTGGCTGGACACGACACCCGTGGGGGAGATGGCAGGCGCATCTGGCCGAAGTTTACAGTTCGGGGGGGCTTATGATCTCAGTCTCGCACTGGTGTTGCCCCTTGATTCCGAACAGCCCATCAGTGTTGATGCTTCGGTTACCACCGGCAACGGCGAAGTACGTTACCCGGAGGCGGATTTGCTCTGGACCGGCCTCAGCGGACGGTTGGCTTATAACACGGCCTCGGGCTTCTCCCCGGAAGCGGTTACCGCAAGGTTTTTGGGAGAGCCGGTAGAGGTTCGCCTGAGTGAGACGGGCGAGGGCCTGAAAATTGTCCAGACCGGCAGCATCCCGGCTGCCACGCTGCTGCAGCAAGCGGGAGTGGCCTCGCCCGACAGCCTCGGCATCACCGGCGCCACCGATTATCGTGTCACCCTGGTGGTGGCGAAGGATGCCGCCGCAACCCTGGAGCTGAAGGCAAGCCTGAAGAATATAGCGATTGACTGGCCCGAGCCGTTGGCGAAGTCTGCCGGCACGGAGGTGCCCCTGACCGTTATGGTTGACTGGCGGACAGACAACGGCATAGAGCTTGCCGGCGACTGGCACCAACGTCTTGCCTATCGTCTGAAGTGGCAGGATGGTGTGTTTGACCGCGGGCGTATTGCTCTGGCCGCCCGGTCCACCGAGTTGCCCCGCGATAGCGGCCTTAACATCGCAGGTCCGCTCAGGCAGCTCGATACCGAGCGCTGGCAGGCAGCATTCTCCCGCTTTGCAGGCAACGGCGATAATGCCGGGCCTGGCTCCGGTGACCTCTATACCTGGCTGGACAGCATTGATCTCACAATTGATGAGTTCGTCCTTGCCGGTAACAGCTTCCCGCAAGTGACGCTCAGGGCCAGACCGGAGGCCTATGGCTGGATATTCGACGCGGTGTCCGAGCGCCTGACCGGCCGGGTAATGATTCCATCGGGCCCTGACAGTGAGATTCAGGTCGGTATGGAAAAGCTGCAGCTAACACCGGTAGCCCCTGCTCCTGAAGCAACGGAAGAGACACCGGTTGTGCTCAGCCAGGTTGAGGCTTTCCGGGCGCTGGGGTTGGAGAATTGGCCGGACGTGGCGGTTCGCATCGACTCCTTCGGGGTGGGCGATAGTGACTATGGCGCCTGGTCATTCCGGCTTGAACCGGAACAGGACAAGCTGGAGGTGCCGAATCTCAATGGGCGTCTGAATTCACTGCTGTTTACTGGCTTTATGAGTTGGGGGATTCAGGGCGATAAAGCGACGACCCGACTGAACGGCGAAATGAAGGGTGGCAGCCTGGAAGATCTGTCGGCGCTGGTCGAGGGTGACGTGCCATTTCGTAACCAGCAAAGCCAGATGGCACTGGATGTTACCTGGGCCGGACGACCGGACGAATACGCTCTTGAGAAGCTGGATGGGACCATCAGTATGCGGTTTGACGATGGCGTCATCCTCGAGCGCAACAACACGGCCCAGTTATTCCGGATATTCAATCTCCTCAATTCGGATACCCTGATGCGGCGGCTCAAACTCGATTTTTCGGATTTGTATGAGGCGGGTGTGGCTTTCGATGCGATTTCAGGTCAGGCCAGGCTCGCTCATGGTACGTTGACCTGGGACCCGGAGCTACAAATCGTCGGTCCGTCGGGAGCCTTCAAGCTCTCCGGCACCTCGAATCTGGAAGCTGAGTCTCTCGATATGCGACTGGTGGTGGTGCTTCCGTTGACCCAGAATCTGCCATTGGCCGCGCTGTTGCTGGGAGCGTCCGCGCCCATCGGCGGGGCCCTGTTCGTGCTGGACAAAGTTTTGGGTGATCCGTTGAGTAAACTGACCAGTGCCACCTATAGTGTAGGGGGAAGCTGGAAGGAGCCGGATGTGCGGCTTCGTAGCGTCTTTGATACGGGTAATTAGACATTTCCGATACCCGATAACCAATGTTGGGCAATGCACAGTCAGTGCCCTGATGATTCCTGGGTGGAGTTGTTGCTATGACGGAGAGTAAGTCGGGTAAGGTTGAGCGTAAGCCGGGGAAGGTTGCTGCAATTCAGATGGTCAGTGGTCCCGATATTCAGGACAACCTCAAAGCAACCGGGAAGCTGCTGGCAAGCGCCTCCCGGGGCGGCGCAAAGGTGGCGGTGCTGCCGGAGAACTTTGCCGTTCTCAGTGCCAGCCAAATGCTTGACCAGGGCCGCCGGGAATCCGAAAGCGAAGGTGTGATCCGGGCTTTTATCGCTGAACAGGCCGCCAGGTTGGGTCTCTGGATAGTGGCGGGTTCCATGCCGTTGGCTGCCCGGCCTGATGGCCACATCATCGATGACCGGGTCCGGGCCGCCTGTCTGGTCTTTGATGATACCGGCGCCGAGGTGGCCCGGTATGACAAGATCCATCTGTTTGATGCCGTAGTGGAAGATGCTCAAGGTCAGTACCGGGAGTCAGATACCTTTGAGCCCGGTAGTTCCGTGGTGACGGTTGAGACGCCGGTGGGTGTGTTGGGGCTGGCTATCTGCTATGACCTGAGATTTCCGGAGCTGTTTCGTGCCCTGAGGGCGAAAGGCGCAGAGTGGATAACCTTGCCCAGTGCCTTTACCTATCATACCGGTGAGGCGCACTGGCACGCGTTGTTGCGGGCCCGGGCCATCGAGAATCAGCTCTGGATGGTTGCTCCGGGGCAAGGAGGGCAGCACAGTGCGCGCCGGCGAACCTACGGGCACTCCATGGTCGTGGATCCGTGGGGCAGAATTGTACAAGAGCGGCAAGAGGAAGGTCCGGGCGTGGTGCTAGCCGAACTCGATAGCGAGCTCCTTGAGGAAGTGCGCACCCGCATGCCGGTCTGGACTCACAGACGGCTCTAGTGTCCCGTCTGGCCGCGCTTTAACCGGCAGCCTCAGGGTTGCCGGGTTTCGTGCTCGTCGATACGCTCTCGCAGGAAGCGGAACAGCTTTTTGGAATGTCCGGTATTGTGCTCTTTTTCCGCATCCCGGCGGGCGTTGCGGACCAGGTTTCGCAGGTGCTGGACTTCTGCCACCGGACAGTACGCCATAAACTCGCCTACCGCAGTGTCCCCTTCGGCCACCATGCGATCGCGCCAGCGCTCGGCAAGATGGAGCCGACGGGTGTGTTCATTACTGCCGGCATCACAGGCTTCAACCGCTTTGAGCAAAGCGTCGAGATCGTCCTCGTGGCGGATAATTTTCCCCATATATTGCAGGTGTCGCCGCCGGGCTTCGTTCTGCCTGATATTTTTTGACTCGAGGATAGCGGCCCGCAGGCGGTCACTCATGGGCAGCGCAGCAATCTGGTCGCTGCGAAGGTCCATGATGTGGGTGCCCAGATCCTGCAGGGCATGCATCTCCCGCTTGAGCTGGGATTTACTCTTGCCGGACTCGTCTTCGAGCTCGTCAGTATTGGTTTGATCAATCATTCAGGGGCCTGTTGTATTTGGTCTGACTGGGTCAGCGTCAAGCGTAAAATAGGGTGGCCAGTCCCAGAAAAGCCAAAAAGCCAACAACATCTGTCACGGTGGTGAGGATAACACCTCCGGCCAAAGCGGGATCGATGTTGCGGGATTTGAGGAAAAGTGGCAACACGGTTCCAACGATAGCCGCCGCAATCAGGTTGATAATCAGGGCGGACGCAATGATAGCGCCAATCAGCACATCCTGGAACCATGCGGTGGCGGCTATTGAGACAACCACTGCCCATAACAGCCCATTGAGGGCTCCTGCCATAAACTCCCGGTTCAGCAGCCAGCGGACGTTGGTCGCACTGATCTGGCCGACGGCCATGCCACGGATAACGAGGGTGAGGGTCTGGCTGCCCGCAATGCCGCCCATACTGGCTACAATCGGCATAAGCACAGCCAGCGCCACCACCTTCTCAATGGTGGCCTCGAACAACCCGATCACGCCGGATGCAATGAACGCTGTCATCAAATTGATGCCAAGCCACACCGCGCGTCGACGAGTGGTTTTCATCACCGGCGCAAAGGTGTCTTCGTCCTCGTCCAGACCTGCCATGCTCATCAGGGAGTGATCCGCATCCTCCCGGATAACGTCGACCACGTCATCGATGGTGATGCGACCGAGCAGCTTGCCACCGTCACCTACCACCGGGGATGATATCAGGTCATAGCGTTCGAACAGGGTCGCGACCTGGGTATCTGACATAGCAACCGGAATCGGCTCAATGTTGGTGTCCATGACTTCGCGAACCGTCGCCCCGGGGTTTGAAACGAGCATCTTTGTGATGGGCAGAACGCCGATGTATTCGTCTCTCCGGCTGACCACAATCAGGCTGTCGGTCATCGGTGGCAGGGTTCGGTGACGGCGCAGGTAGCGCAACACCACATCAATGCTGATATCCGGGCGCACCGTAATGGTGTCCGTGTTCATCAGGCCGCCGGCGGTGTCTTCCGGGTAAGCGAGTACTTCCTCTACCCGCTGGCGGTCCTGTTCGTCCATGGTGTCGAGCACTTCCTGAATTACGGTATCAGGGAGTTGCTGCAACAGGTCGGCGAGGTCATCCGACTCGAAATCCTCGATGATGGTGGCGAGTTCCTGGGCATTCAGCTTGCTCAGGAAGTAACCACGAATATCATCGTTCAGATATTGAAGGACTTCGCCTTCGAGATTCTTGTCGACCAGATTCCACAACAGCGCGCGCTGACGTGGCGGAGAGGATTCCAGCAGATGAGCGATATCACTGGGGCTGAGGCCCCCGTTCAGGATACGGGCAACCTGCTTTAAAGCACCGCTGTCGAGGGCTTCGCCAAGAGAACGCAGCCGCTGGCGGGCCTGGCTTTTTTCCAGAATCTCTGCCATGAATCACCCACGGTGTAAACTGGCCAGGTTAGCTCGGGAACAGAGCTTGCCAGCGTTGATCGAAAAGGCCGATGCTTGAAAACCGTTTTATTATAGCGGAGTTATAGCAGAAACGTGAGCCATTGGGGTAGGTGAATTCCGTAGACTGGATGAAACCTACTCGCCCTCACCGAAATAGTCGGCGATCAGCTCTACCAGGGCCGCATTGGCATCTTCCTCGTCAGGACCATCGAGGATCAGTTCTATCTCGGTATCCTTGCTCGCGGCCAGCATCATGACCGATAGAATGCTTTTGGCATCCACCTCGCGGCCATCCTTTCCGAGCAGAATGCGGCTGTCGAACCGGGAGGCAGTACTGACCAGTTTGGCGGCGGCACGGGCATGCAAGCCGAGCTTGTTAACAATCAAAACTTTGTGACGAATCATAACCGGTATCAGGACTCAGAAGGCTTGAGGTGCGGGAGTTCAGAATGGCGAACCTGGACGTTGCTGTAGTTGTCAGAGAAATACTTGCCAAGTTGCTCACACAGGTAAACCGACCGATGCTGACCGCCGGTACATCCGACTGAAATGGTCATGTAGCTGCGGTTGTTGCGGGCAAAATCCGGTAACCAGGTTTCCAGCAGCCGGGTGAGGTCGTCAATCATCCTTCGGGTGGCAGGTTCGCTTTCGAGGAAGCTGGCGACTTCGGGGTCCAGCCCTGTAAAGCCTCGCAGGCTGGTGTCCCAATAGGGGTTTGGCAAACACCGCACATCGAAGACGTAGTCGGAATCTACCGGCACTCCGTGCTTGAACCCGAAGGACTGGAACAGCAGTGCCAGTTCCTGTTCCCGGCGCCCCGCGATGCGCTGCTTGACCATGTCGCGGAGTTCGTACATCGACAGACCGGTGGTATCAATATGCAAATCGGCCAGACGAGCCAGCGATTCGAGCAGAAGTTTTTCATTGACTATGGCTTCTCTGAGCGACGTCCTGTCGTCACTCAGTGGGTGTTTTCTGCGAGTGGCATGAAAACGTTGCAGCAAAGACTGGTCGGTGGCATCCAGAAAGACAATCTCGACAATCAGCCCAGACTGTTGCAGTTGCTCGTAGATGCTTTCGAAATTGGCAATTTCATCCGACAGGTTTCGGGCATCAATGCTGACCGCAATCTTGCTGAGACGGCTGGCTGACGAATTGGTGATGGCCTCCCGGGTCAGCGGAAACAGCAGGCCAATCGGCAGGTTATCGATGCAGTAGTAGCCGAGGTCCTCAAGTACGTGCAGGACAGTACTTTTCCCCGAGCCCGATCGGCCGCTTACGATAATCAGTTTCATGGTAACCGTCCTCAAAACGCCGGTGTCTGGACAACAGAGACAGGCCGGGGGTTACCCCGACGCACAATCAGGTCTTGCCGGTCATCCGTTGATAAAGGCTGCTTGCGTCCGTGCATTGTCGCAGCTGGTCACAGAAGGTTCTGTCGTTGAACTTTTCTGCCAGTTGGCTGAGCAGCTCCAGGTGTTCGCTGGTAGCTTCTTTAGGCACGATGAGCGCGAACAGGAGATCGACGGGCTGATTGTCGATGGCGTCGAATGCGACACCCTCCTCAAGCGTTATAAGAGTCCCTACAACGTGGGAGCAACCTTCAAGCCGACAGTGAGGAATGGCAATACCCTGGCCAATGCCGGTGCTGCCGAGCCGCTCGCGAGACACCAGATTATTGAATATCTGGGTCTCGTTAAGTTCAGGATCGTGTTGCGCGACCTGCTCTGCGATAAATTCCAGGATGCGCTTTTTACTGGTTCCGGGTACCCGGCAGAGGGTCAGATCCGGGCTCAGTATGGTTTCGATGGTCAGTGATGTATCCGTCATGAATCGACAGTATTTCCGTAAAAAAGCTGCGACACGTTTCGGATGCCGCAGCGGGAATCAGCCGTATGGTGGTGGGCCGGTCGCCTAGCGGGCAGCCGCACCATGCATACGATCAACGTTTTTTTCTTTGTGCTTCAGGACCTGTCGGTCCAGCTTGTCCACAAGGGCATCTATTGCTGCGTACATGTCTTCGTTTTCCGCCTTGGCGTGAATCTCGCCTCCGATCACATGCAAGGTGGCTTCCGCCATCTGTCGTACTTTCTCGACCTCAAGCGTGACCTGGCAGTTACTGATGTGGTCAAAGTGTCGCTCGAGTTTCTCAAACTTGCCAGATACATACTCTTTAAGTGCGGGAGTCAGATCAACATGGTGACCTGAAATGTTGAGTTGCATAGGCTTCTCCTATTATCGGAATGCCAGCACGTAGTGTGCCCGGCGGGTTGCCCGGTCCATTGTGGCGACGGGCGATGATTCCGTGTCAGACACCGCAGGCATTGCGGGCTGCAGTTCTTTAAACCAGTCTTTTGCGCTCATTGGATGGCGGAATATGCATCGCTTCCCGGTATTTCGCGACGGTCCGTCGGGCTACGTTGATGCCCGTATCACCCAACATGGCGGCTATTTTGCTATCGCTTAGCGGTTTCTTGGGCGTTTCCGCCGCAATCAGTTTTTTGATCATGGCACGGATTGCGGTCGAGGAACACTCCCCACCTTCGTCGGTACTGACATGGCTCGAGAAAAAATACTTGAGCTCAAAAATACCGCGCGGAGTGTGCATGAACTTCTGGGTGGTTACCCGTGAAATCGTCGACTCGTGCATCTCGACTGCCTGGGCGATATCAGACAATATCAGCGGCTTCATGGCTTCTTCACCCTGATCCAGAAAGCCCTGCTGATGCTCTACAATTCTCGTTGCCACTTTTAACAGCGTTTCATTGCGACTCTGCAGGCTCTTGATAAACCACTTGGCTTCCTGCAGCTGATCGCGCATATACGTGTTATCAGAACTGCTGTCTGCGCGCTTTATGAGTGAAGCATAGCTGGCATTCACACGAATGCGCGGAGCAATTTCAGGATTGAGCTCTACCCGCCAACGATCACTGACCTTGCGAACAATCACGTCAGGTATGACGTAATCTGGTTCAGCCCGGTCAATGGCGTCGCCAGGGCGGGGATTCAGCCCGGTGATCAGTGCAAGTACCGATTTTAGCTGATCTTCCTTGAGCCGGCTGCGGCGCAGGAGCTGGGCGTAGTCCCGGTTGCCTAACAGATTGATGTAATGGGTAATCACCAGCCGGGCCTGGGGTAACCAGGGCGTCTCTGGAGGCATCTGCTGAAGCTGTATGAGCAGGCACTCCTGGAGATTTCGGCAGAACACGCCCGCAGGGTCAAAATGCTGGAGACGATGCAGCACGGCCTCCACCTCGTCGAGTTCGAGTGGGTCGTCTTCGGCTTCATCCACCAGGCCTGAGTGAATATCCTCAATGCTGGAGGTGAGATACCCGCGTTCGTCTACAGAATCCATCAGGGCGTAGGCAATCGCCCGGTCCCGATCGCTGAGGGGCGTCAGGTTGAGCTGCCATTCAAGGTGATCCTGCAGGGTTTCAGTAGGCGAGTTACGGGTTTCAAAATCGTGATCGTTTTCGTCGTCGTTACGGGCGGACGACGCAGGGGCGGACTGGTAGATATCATCCCAGGCGGTGTCGACGGGCAGGTCATCCGGTATGTCACTGGGGATTTCGGTTTCGCTTGCCCAGTCGGGACCATTTTCGACTTCATCCCAGCTGGTATCCGCCGGTTCCGGGTCGGAACGTTCCGTGCTGGTTTCGCTGTGATCGAGACCGTTTTCCTGCTGGGCTTCCGCTTGTTCTTCGTCTTCAGGGGTTTCCAGCATGGGATTGGATTCAAGCGCCTGCTGGATTTCCTGCTGAAGGTCCAGGGTAGACAACTGAAGAAGCCGGATTGCCTGTTGCAGCTGGGGTGTCATGGTCAGACTTTGACCCAGCTTTAACTGCAGAGAGGCTTTCATTACCATGGTTTGAGTTCCGTCACCCGTTGATGTCCGGTGCTGCGACAATGAAAAAAGTGTTACTTGCTGGCAACTTGGCTATACAAGCAATATCTCTGCCGAAGTGTACTTGCTTGATGGGGTGCAAGACAATTCATCTGTTCACACCTAGAGCCTGAATTCGTTGCCCAGATAAACTTCCTTGACTTGCTCGTTGGCGATAATGTCAGAGGCCGGACCTGAGGCAATAATACGGCCGCCGCTGACAATGTAGGCGTTCTCGCAGATATCCAGCGTTTCCCGCACGTTGTGATCCGTGATCAGTACGCCTATGCCTTTGTCGCGCAGGTGCCGGATGATCTGCTTGATGTCACTGACAGAAATCGGGTCTACCCCTGCGAAAGGCTCATCCAGCAAAATGAACGCCGGCTCCACTGCCAGTGCCCGGGCAATTTCCACCCGCCGCCGTTCGCCACCGGACAGGGCCATGCCAAAGCTGTCACGGATATGGGTAATGTGAAACTCCTCAAGCAGCGATTCCAGCTTTGATTCGCGCTGGGCCTTGCTGAGTGCTTTGCGGGTCTCCAGAATTGCCATGATGTTGTCACGCACCGTGAGCTTGCGAAAGACGGAGGCCTCTTGCGGCAGATAACCAATGCCTTTTCTGGCCCGCCCATGCATCGGTAGCGGGGTGATATCGTCAGCATCAATGGATATCCGGCCGTTGTCTGCCGGCACCAGCCCGACAATCATATAGAAACACGTGGTCTTGCCCGCGCCGTTGGGGCCCAGCAGGCCGACAATTTCACCGCTGTGGATTTCCAGGGAAACGTCGATAACGACCTTTTTCTGTTTGTAACTTTTCGCCAGGTTGCTCGCTCGCAATACTGCCATCAGGGCTTATCCCCGGTCGTGGATGAGTCGGATGAAGATGCCGGCCTGGCGGCGCCGCTGCGGGGCTGTATAACCATTTCTACCCGCCCTTGGGGCTCGCCGTCCCGAGTTGTGCCTTCGGCCGTCACAATTCTGGCCGTAATGTCATACTCGATGCGGTCGCCGCGGAAAATGTTACTGGCCTGTTCAATAACCGCTTCTTCCTCGAGGGTGAGCTGACTGTCTTTGGCGGTGTAAGTGATTTCCAGGGCTTGAGCGTCGGTCTCGGCCTGATCGCCCATCGCAGGATGCTTGTAGCGGGCCGGGGTTCCAAACGCTTCGATTCGCTGTACACCTGCCTGATCCCGGTACAAGACCACCCGGTCTGCGGTCAGGCGGGTCTGGTCCTGGGTCACCACCACATCACCGGTGTAGGTTGCTTCGCCTTTGCTGTCATCCAGCCGGGCGCTGTCGGCACTGACCGAAATCGGGCTATCAGAATTCAGGTCAAAGGCCACGGCCGGGGACGTTGTCAGCCACAGCGCCGCAGTGATCGAAGACAGCATTGCCAGCCTGTATAAGTGGCGCTGGCTGAGAAACGGGTTAAGGGTCAAGTCAGTTTGATTGGGGCGTGTCATAGCGTCCTTTAACCTGTGAGTGAAGCTCAAGAACCCGGTCGTTGATCCAGGCCTTCATGCCGGTGGCTCGCGTCACGCCATGAGCCTCCGTAAGCACTACGGGCGTATCGGTATATACGGTACGCTGTTTATTATCCAGAGTCAGGTGCTCTGCTTCGAGGGTAGCGACCTCGCCATTTGCCAGCGGTCTGCGTACCAATACATCACCCTCCAGATCGATAATGTCCTTGTCTTCCTGGAACTCTCCCCGATTCGCAGTCATTCGCCAGGTGGTATCGGAGTCGGGGTCATGGAGGGTGGCGTCGGGCTGTGACATCGTAGCCAGGTTCCGGGCTTCGAACTGCTCGATCCGGGGGCTGTAGATAACGGTTTCAAGCTGGCCATTGATATCAAAAGAGCGATAACGCCCGTCCACCACAAAGCCATCCGGCTCGCTGGGGCCCCTTAGCGCCAGGGCGTCGGAGGGCTCACGGCTTTCCTCGCTCTGCCAGAGCAGGGATCCGAGCACCAGGCCGGTGCCCGCCAGGGCTGCCATTCTGGTGAGACGGTGAGACATCAATAGAGAGAACAGACCGGTGATCGTCATTGGCCACTCGTCACCTTGGCGTCCAGCAGATAGTCGGCGAGCAGGGCGTCGAGGCGGTTCTGGCTGGCCAGAATCAGGTCGCTCAGCTCCCGCACGGCACCGGTGCCTCCGCCGGCGGTGGTGCAATAATCGGCGTGCTGTCGGACAAACCAGTGGCCATTCGGCACGGTAACGCCAAGACCGGCAAACTGGATCGCGGACAGGTCCGGGAGGTCATCGCCCATATACGCTATTTCATCCGCCGTGCGCCCGAGCTGGGTGGCGAGCTCAACAAGCGCGTCCAGTTTGTCCTCCCGTCCCTGCAGCAGATGTTTGATGCCAAGATCGCTGGCCCGTTTTGCGGTTAGCGGTGAGCTGCGCCCGGTGATGATGGCTACGTCCACTCCGGCGGTCATCAGCTGTTTGATGCCGAGACCGTCCAGAATATTAAAGGCCTTGAGCTCGTCCCCTTGCGCACTGAACAGCAACTGGCCATTGCTCATGACGCCGTCCACATCCAGCACCAACAAACGGATGCTGGCCGCTTTACGGGCTATGTTGGCGGGCACGGAATCAGGGGCTATGGAGAGCGACATCAGATAACCCCCGCCCTGAGCAGATCGTGCATGTTGATCGCTCCGGTCAGCTCACCTCGCCGATTGATGACCGGCAGGGCGTTTATTTTCAGCTCTTCCATCATATTCAATGCCTCGGCGGCGAGCTGGTCATCGTGAATAGTCTTGCCGTTTCGCGTCATCACGTCTGCTATCGGTGTGTTGTGAATATCAATGGCATGATCGAGAGTTCGTCGCAAATCGCCGTCTGTGAAAAGCCCCAGCATGTGGCCAGTGGTATCGACAATGGTCGTCATGCCCAGGCCTTTTTGCGAAATCTCCAGCAGGGCGCCACCCAGGGTCGTTTGCGGTGAGACCCTCGGGATACGGTCACCCGTATGCATGATGTCAGACACCCTCAGCAGCAGGCGTCGCCCCAGTGTTCCGCCGGGGTGAGAAAACGCAAAATCTTCAGCGCTGAACCCGCGGGCCTCCAATAGGGCCACCGCCAATGCATCGCCCATCACCAGTGTCGCCGTGGTACTCGAGGTGGGTGCCAGCCCCAGTGGACAGGCTTCCAGCGCCACGCTGACATCGAGATTCGCGACCGCTTCCCGGGCCAGGATGGACTCGCTGTTGCCGGTCATGCTGATCAGCGGAGCCCCCATGCGTTTGATGAGTGGCAATATGGTCAGCACTTCGGCGGTATTACCGGAGTTCGAGATGGCCAGCACCACGTCCTGGTTGGTGATCATACCCAGGTCGCCATGGCTCGCTTCCCCGGGATGCACGAAGAAAGAGGGTGTGCCGGTGCTGGCGAGGGTGGCCGCGATTTTGTTGCCGATGTGCCCGGACTTGCCCATACCGGTGACAACCACACGTCCCTTGCAGGCCATGATGGTTTCACAGGCCCGAACGAAGTCCTCATTGATCCGGGTTCTTAAGGCGTCAATGGCGTCCCGTTCGATGGTGATGGCCTTGAGGGCGAATTCAATGTAGCGCTGGTTCATACCGGTCCTGAGTTAATGCGTCTTGAAATGAACAATGGCAAATACCGGGTGCTCCGTAAATGCCTTATGTCAGACTAAGGAAACCACCAGCCAGGTGGTGTAGCCCGCATAGATGGCCAGCAGTATACCACCCTCGAGTCTGGCCAGTTTTCCCTTTCGTTGCATGCTGTAGGCGAATACGCCCAGCAACACGGTCAGTGCGGCCATGGTGCCGTAATCTCTGAGAATTATCTCGGTTGACAGGTCCATGGGTCCCAACAGGGCTGGCACGGCAAGGACGGCCAGCAGGTTAAACAGGTTTGAACCGACTATGTTACCCAGTGCCATATCCTGATGTCCTTTCAAGGCGGCGGACAGGGAGGCTGCAAGTTCCGGCAGGCTGGTGCCAATCGCGACAATCGTCAGCCCGACAATAAGCTCGTCGATGCCCAACCCGATGGCCAGCTCCGACGCGCCCCAGACCAGCAAACGGGCACTGGCAATCAGAATGATGAGGCCGCTCAGGAAGTGAAAGACAGCCTGGCGGTGGGATAGACGGTGGCCTTGTTCGGGGATTTCAAAGATGTCTTCAGCGCCGGTTTGGTTACGCCAGACCAGGAACCCCAGCGATAGGGCCAGCATCAATAGCAACAGCATGCCATCCACGGGCGAAAGCCGGTAATCCAGAAACAACAGCCAGGCAAACATCGTCGCAGCCAAAAGAATCGGCAACTCACGGTATAACACCGCTTTTTTGAGGGGAATGGGGGCGATCAGGATGGTAAAGCCAAGAACCAGGCCGATATTGGCAATGTTTGAACCAAGGGCATTGCCCACCGCAAGCGCCGGTGACCCGGTCAGAGAGGCCAGGGTGGAGACCAGGATTTCAGGCGCCGAGGTGCCAAAGGCGACCAGAACAAGTCCGGTCACCATCGGCGGCAGTTTCAGCACGTCGGAGCAGCCCACCGCGCCGTTGATAAAACGGTCGGCGCTCCAGGTCAGTAACGCCAGGCCAATTACGATGGCGCCGATATAAAGGCCAAAAGTCATGGTAAGCCTTGATTGTCCGGATGAAATGTCTTTCAGGTGAACTGACCGTTGCAAACAGGATATTTTGTGGAGCGGTCATTGAGCTCGGGTGGAACTTATCATAATGTACCGCTCATTAAGAGCCACAGATCAACCACCAACGCTCCGCCCGCGGCTGGCTCAAAGCGGAGATTCACAGGCAAGCCGGATACGTTATGGCGTCCTCTCCCTATATAAGCTTTGACAATGTTCGTTTTTCCCGTGGCGAACACACCATATTTGAGGGTGTCACGCTTGATATCCCCAGTGGCCTGATCACCGCCATTATGGGCCCCAGCGGCACCGGGAAAACCACTCTGCTCAAGCTGATTGGCGGCCAGTTAAAACCGTCATCCGGCAAGGTCACCGTGGCAGGCCATGACGTCTCGACCCTGAGTCGCAAGGCGCTCTACGAGCTTCGCGAGAAAATGGGCATGCTGTTTCAGAGTGGTGCCCTGTTTACCGATATCAGCGTCTTTGAAAACGTGGCGTTTCCTCTTCGGGTGCACACCCGGCTGCCGGAGGAAATGATTCGCGACATCGTGTTGATGAAGCTTGAGGCTGTCGGCCTTCGGGGTACCCGCAGTATGATGCCTTCCGAATTATCCGGAGGCATGACCCGCCGGGTTGCGCTGGCCCGTAGCATTGTCATGGACCCTGAGTTGATCATGTACGACGAACCGTTCGCCGGTCAGGACCCCATTGCCATGGGCGTACTGGTCAAGATGATCCGTGACCTCAACAGCGCCATGGGGCTGACCAGTGTGCTGGTGTCCCACGATGTGCCGGAAAGTCTAAGCATTTGTCATTTTGCCTGCATTGTTTCTGACGGCAAGATTATTGGCCAGGGCACCCCGGACGAGCTTCGCGAACACCCTTCCGAGCGCGTTCAGCAGTTCCTGACCGGGCAGCCAGACGGGCCCGTGCCGTTTCATTACCCGGCACCGGACAGCGCCAGTGACTGGGGTCTGGGCGAGATGTCCCGATGATGGAGTCCATCGCACGTCTGGGCCGAAATGGCCTCACAGCAATCGGATCGCTGGGCCGCTCCGGCACTTTTTTATGGCGGGTGCTGGTGGGTGTGCCAAACCCGCGGGTCGGCACGCCTTTACTGATACGCCAGTTGTACTCCGTTGGCGTGCTATCTCTGGTGATCGTGGTGGTGTCCGGGCTGTTTATCGGGATGGTGCTTGGCCTCCAGGGCTATACCATTCTCAGTGATTTTGGCTCCGAGCAGGCCATCGGGCAGATGGTGGCATTGACCCTGGTCCGGGAATTGGGCCCGGTGGTAACGGCGCTGTTGTTTGCGGGGCGGGCCGGCTCGGCGTTGACCGCAGAAATCGGTTTGATGAAAGCAACCGAGCAGCTGTCGAGTATGGAAATGATGGGCGTTGATCCGCTGCGAAGGGTGGTGGCGCCGAGATTCTGGGCCGGTTTCATTTCGCTGCCGTTGTTGGCGGTGATCTTCTCGGTGGTGGGCATTTGGGGTGGCATGCTGGTCGGAGTTGAATGGCTTGGCGTATTTGAAGGCGCCTTCTGGTCCAATATGCAGTCATCGGTCAGTTTTACCGAGGACGTGATGAACGGGGTGATCAAAAGTGTGGTGTTTGGCTTCGTCTGCAGCTGGATCGCGGTATTTCAGGGTTATGATTGTGTGCCCACCTCGGCCGGGATCAGTTCCGCGACAACGAAAACAGTAGTGTATTCTTCATTGGCGGTGCTGGGGCTGGATTTCATCCTGACGGCCGTTATGTTTGGTGGGTTCTGAGGCAGTTAAAGCTGTATCCGGGAGAGTGACATGGCGCAAAGAACTACGGAAATTATCGTCGGGTTGTTTATGATTGCAGGGTTTGCGGCCTTGTTAGTGCTGGCCCTGCAAGTGAGCGGCCTGTCACTGAAACCGGCGGGTGATACCTACACCGTCTACGCCGATTTTAACGATGCCGGCAATCTGGCTCCCCGGGGCAAGGTTTCCATGGCGGGCGTGACGATCGGCCGGATCCGTGACATCACCCTGAATCCCGAGACTTTTCAGGCCCGGGTCGCCATCGACATCGACGCGGCGTACAGTTCGATTCCGGCAGACAGTTCCGCAGTAATACGTACATCGGGCCTGCTTGGAGACCAGTATATTGACATTTCCGTAGGTGCGGGCACCGATTCGCTGTCCGCTGGTGATGATTTTTATGAAACCCAGTCGGCAATGAATCTCGAGCGGATGATCACCAACTTTGCAACGGGTCGCTGATTCAGAGGCTCCCTAACCCTGACACAGTTTCCGGCTGGTTAACCGAGACACCGGAAGCACCTGTACTTAACGCTCGGACAGGAGAAATGCATGGCTTTAAAACGGACATTGCTGCCGGTTGTCGCCCTGGTTATCGCCGCCTTGCTGGGGTCGGTGCAGGCCAGTGCCAATGAGGACCTGCGCAGCTACGTTGACAAGAACACCCAGCAACTGGTTGACAGGCTGAACTCCGAGCGTGGCCTCTACTCGAAGGATCAGGAAGCGTTTTACGAAAGCATGGACGAGGAATTGCGGGACTTCGTGGATTTTCGTCGCATAGCCGCCCGTGTCATGGGACGTTATGCCCGCCAGGCAACGCCCGAGCAACGGGATGAATTTGTTGAGAAGTTCAAGCGCAGCCTGTTCGACAGTTATGCCCAGGCCCTGGTCGATGCAGAGGATTTCACTATTGCGGTCAAAGAGGCCACCGTTGATCCTTCCAACGACAGTCGCGCATCGGTGGCTATGGAAGTGGAGTCCGCCGCGGGCAACCGTTACCCGGTCAGCTATTCCATGTACCGCAATGATGAGGGTCAGTGGCTGATGGAAAACGTGATCGTCGAAGGCGTGAATATCGGTTTGGCATTCCGTGATCGTTTTGCTCAGGAAATGGAAGCAAAACGGGGCGATGTTCAGGCGGTCATTGATGACTGGAGCAAGGCGGCCGGGTCGCTGGACCTTGACGACGGCGCAGCAAAGTCATGACAGACCGGGCCGCCCCGTCTATCAGCCAGCAGGGTGGTGGTACGCTGGCGGTTTCCGGATATGTCACCGCGGATAACGTGGTTGGCCTGAGGAACCAGGGTGAGCAGCGGCTGGGCGCCATCAATAGCGCACATGGAGAGGTCGAGATCAACCTGACCGGGGTTGAAAACGCCCACAGCATTCTGCTGTCGCTGCTGCTCTGTTGGCAGCGGGCAGCGATAGCCCGCCACCAGACCCTGATCTACTCCGGCATCAGCGAACGCTTGCTGTCACTGAGCACACTGAGCGGGCTGAACCAGCACCTGCCAGGCTTTGATCGCGCCCCGGCTGTTCGCACGGATGCGCTCCCGGATGTTCCCTCAGAGCAGCGTGTTCAGGAGCACTGAGGAACATTCTTTTGTCCCTTTGTTTAGCCCGCGTCCGTAATTGGTTACAATTCCGCCCCTGATTTATAACAAACCCGAGGATCTATCCTATGGAAGCCCAAGAAGCGGCCGAATTGGTCAAGACAGCGCTGCCTGATTGCGAGATTGAAGTGCGCAGCGAAGGCAACCATTTTCTGGTCATTGCCATCGGGGACCGTTTTGAAGGGTTGTCGCGGGTGAAAAAACACCAGCTGATCTACGGCATCCTCAACGCCCAACTGGCTGAGAATACGATTCATGCGCTGACCATAAAAGCCTTCACGCCTGCAGAGTGGGCGGCCCAGCAGGGTCAGTAGAGCGGCCTGCCAGTCAGCCCTTCGGGTTCTATCTATCGCAATTGCAATTGCGGTGCCCGGCCCTTGAACATTACAGGACTTCAATTTTGGATAAATTACTGATTCGTGGCCGTGCGCCGCTGGATGGAGAAATACGGATTTCCGGCGCCAAGAACTCTGCGCTGCCCATACTCGCATCGACGCTGCTGGCGGATGAACCCGTCACCATCGGGAATCTGCCGCACCTCCACGACATCACCACCATGATTGAGCTCCTCGGAAGCATGGGCGTGGAGATGATGATCGATGAAAAGCTGAGTGTTGAAGTTCACGCCAACACCATCAAGCATTTTCACGCGCCTTATGAGTTGGTCAAGACCATGCGCGCCTCCATCCTGGTGCTGGGCCCCCTGGTCGCTCATTTTGGCGAGGCGGAAGTGTCTTTGCCTGGCGGCTGCGCCATTGGCAGCCGGCCGGTCAACCTTCACATCCACGGTCTTGAAATGATGGGTGCGGAAATCAAGGTTGAAAACGGCTATATCAAGGCCAAGAGCAATGGCCGCCTGAAGGGCGCCCACATCTTCCTGGATATGGTCACGGTGACCGGGACAGAAAACCTGATGATGGCGGCGGCCCTGGCCGATGGCAAAACCATTCTGGAAAACGCCGCGCGGGAGCCAGAAGTGGTGGATCTGGCGGAGTGCCTGATCGCCATGGGAGCCGATATCAAAGGCCATGGCACCGCCACCATCGAGATCAACGGTGTGAAACGGCTGCACGGTTGCCGCTACGACGTGCTGCCGGACCGGGTTGAAACCGGTACCTACCTGGTCGCTGCGGCCGCGACCGGTGGTCGGGTCAAGCTCAAGGATACCCGCGAGGAGCTGCTTGAAGCGGTGTTGATCAAGCTTGACGAAGCCGGAGCCAACATCAGCACCGGTAAAGACTGGATCGAGCTGGACATGAAGGGTAATCGCCCGAAAGCGGTGAGTGTGCGCACGGCGCCTTATCCTGCGTTTCCGACCGATATGCAGGCCCAGTTTGCGGCGATGAATGCCGTGGCAGAGGGCACCGGGACCATCGTGGAAACCGTGTTTGAAAATCGCTTCATGCATCTGCAGGAGCTGATTCGCATGGGCGCCGATATTACCCTGGAAGGTAACGCCGCCATTATCAAGGGCGTCGACCACCTCACCGGGGCGCCGGTCATGGCGACGGATCTGCGTGCCTCGGCGAGCCTGGTTATTGCCGGGCTGGTGGCTGAGGGCGACACCATTGTAGACCGTATCTATCACATTGATCGTGGCTACGAATGTATCGAAGAAAAGCTGCAGTTGCTGGGCGCGACGATACGGCGCATACCAGGCTAGAACGAACCCTGTTGGCCTGAAATTAACTTACCGGAAGGGATCATGACAGAGACCATCACCATCGCGCTGTCGAAAGGGCGAATCCTCACGGAAACCCTGCCGCTATTGAAGGAGGCCGGGATTGAGCTCCTCGACGACGTCGAAAAGTCCCGCAAGCTGGTGTTCCCGACAACCAACCCGAACGTCCGGCTGCTGATTATCCGCGCCACCGACGTGCCGACCTATGTTCAATACGGCGGGGCAGACCTGGGGGTGACCGGCAAAGACGTGCTGATGGAACATGGCGGCGAAGGGCTCTATGAGCCCCTGGACCTGAATATAGCCCGCTGCAAGCTGATGACCGCGGGCAAGGTCGGGCAGCCCGCGCCAGAGGGTCGAATCCGGGTAGCCACCAAGTTCGTAAAACTTGCTCGTCAGTACTACGCCTCTCAGGGTAAACAGGCGGATATCATCAAGCTGTACGGTGCCATGGAGCTGGCTCCGATACTCGGGCTGGCCGATGAAATTGTCGATGTTGTCGATACCGGCAACACCCTGAAGGCCAACGGCCTCGAAGCCCGAGAATTGATCGACCACATCAGCAGCCGCCTGGTGGTTAATCGAGCCAGCATGAAAATGAAACACAGCGCTCTGAAACCCATCATTGAGCAGATGAGCGCAGCCGTAGAACGCCGGCGCTGAGCCAGACCAACCCGGATCGGTTAAAACCGCTCCTACAAGGAGCATGGCGCTTGTTCTGGTCTTTGTAGGAGCGACCTTAGTCGCGAATCGGTGCGAGGCGCGACTATTTTTCGCGGTTAAAACCGCTCCTACAGTGAGAGATTGGCACGTAACTGAAAGCGGATGGCGAGCACTGGACCATCCCTATAACCGGATATTGAAGAGGACAACCGATGACCGATGTCGCAGTGAAGCGCCTGTCAGCTGCACAAGCTGACTTTGATACCTGCCTTTCCCGGCTTTTGGCCTGGGAAGACAGCGTCGATGACCAGGTTAACGAATCGGTTCGTCATATCCTGCGCTCGGTCAAGACTCGTGGCGATGCCGCGGTGCTGGAGTTCACGGCAAAATTTGACCAGCTGCAAGCCAACAGTGTGGCGGACCTTGAGGTATCCCGGGAGCGCATGCAGGCGGCACTGGAATCCATACCCAAGGAGCAGCGGGAAGCACTGGAAGCCGCTGCCGAGCGAATCCGTGATTACCATGAGCGCCAGCTCCAGACCTCCTGGCAGTACCAGGATGCCGATGGCACAGTGCTGGGCCAGAAGGTCAGCCCGCTGGATCGCGCCGGTATCTACGTGCCTGGTGGTAAGGCCGCTTATCCTTCCTCAGTGCTAATGAATGCCATACCCGCCAAAGTGGCCGGCGTGGGCGAAATTATCATGGTGGTGCCGACCCCTGCCGGCGTGGTCAATGACATGGTACTGGCGGCAGCGGCTATCGCCCGGGTCGACCGGATATTCACTCTGGGCGGCGCGCAAGCGGTCGGTGCGCTGGCCTATGGCACTGAGACGGTGCCGGCGGTCGATAAAATCGTAGGGCCGGGCAATATCTTTGTTGCCACCGCCAAACGGGAAGTTTTCGGTACCGTGGGTATCGATATGATCGCCGGACCCTCTGAAATTCTGGTGATCTGCGATGGCAAAACCGATCCGGACTGGATCGCCATGGACCTGTTTTCCCAGGCCGAGCACGATGAGCAGGCGCAATCAATTCTGATCAGCCCGGACAAGGGCTTTCTGGATCAGGTTGAGGCGAGTATTCGCTCCTTGTTGCCAACCATGGAGCGTGCCGACATCATCGCCGCTTCAATCAGCGGCCGGGCGGCTTTGATTGAAGTCGCCGATCTGGCGGAGGCGGCCAGGGTGTCCAATCGTATCGCGCCGGAGCATCTTGAACTGTCAGTGGAGGACCCGGAGGCGCTCATCGAGCTGATTCGTCACGCCGGTGCCATTTTCATGGGCCGCTACACAGCTGAAGCCCTCGGAGACTACTGCGCAGGGCCAAACCACGTCTTGCCGACCTCGGGGACCGCGCGGTTTTCCTCACCGCTGGGGGTGTATGACTTCCAGAAGCGCTCGTCGATTATCGGGTTCTCCGCGGCCGGCGCCGATCGCATGGGCCGGGTGGCCTCGGTGCTGGCCCGGGGGGAAGGGCTGACTGCTCACGCCCGCTCCGCTGAATACCGTATCAAGTCCTGAGGAAAGTCCTATGAGTCGATTCTGGAGCCCTCTGATCGCCCGCCTCGCCCCTTACACGCCGGGTGAGCAGCCGAGAATGGCCAATCTGGTCAAGCTCAACACCAACGAAAATCCCTTTGGTCCTTCGCCCAAAGTCATTGAAGCCATCCGGGGCGAGATCGGCGACAACTTGCGCCTTTACCCGGACCCGGAGAGCGAACAGCTCAGACAAACCATCGCCGACTACTACGGCGTCACCAGGGACCAGATCTTTGTCGGCAATGGCTCGGACGAAGTGCTTGCCCATGTATTCCAGGCCTTGTTCCAGCCCGGCGCGCCGGTTCTGTTTCCCGATATCACCTACAGTTTCTACCCGGTTTACTGTGGTCTGTTCGGAATTGAGGGCAAGACCGTCCCGCTGAACGATAAGTATCAGATCGAACCGAGTGATTACGCTCAACCCAACGGGGGCGTTATTTTCCCCAACCCCAACGCGCCCACGGGTGTGGCCATGGAACTCGCCCTGATCGAGCAGATTGTGCAAGCCAATCCGGACAGCGTTGTCGTCGTTGACGAGGCCTACGTGGACTTCGGCACAGCCAGTGCCATTGCGTTGGTGGACCGTTATCCGAACCTGCTGATCACCCAGACCCTGTCAAAAGCCCGCTCGCTGGCGGGTCTGCGGGTCGGGCTGGCCGTTGGCCACAGGGACCTGATCGAGGCCCTGGAACGGGTCAAGAACAGTTTCAATTCCTACCCGCTGGATAAGCTGGCCCAGGTCGGCGCTCAGGCAGCCTTTGAAGATGAAGACTGGTTCGAACATACCCGTCAGGCGGTGATTTCCGAGCGGGAACGGTTGACCGGCGGCCTGCAGAAACAGGGTTTTGACGTATTACCGTCAAAAGCGAATTTTGTATTTACCCGCCATCCGGCACATGCTGGTGAAACCCTGGCCCTGGCGTTGCGGGAGCGGGGCATTATCGTCCGGCATTTTCAGAAACCCCGAATTTCCGAGTTCCTGCGTATAACCGTCGGCACTCCGCTGCAGAACGACGCCTTGCTTGATGCGCTCGGGGATATTGTCTGATCAATGTTTGGAAAGAGTTTGAACCGGGTATGGACGAGGTTTGGAAGAAGCCTGGATCTGGAGAATCAGCTATGGCGACAAAGGCAACAAAGGCAACAAAGGCAGTAAGCCGTAACGACCTCATGCAAACGATGAACCGGTGGCTTGAGCCCGAGCGGTTTCAGGACTATTGCCCCAACGGTCTGCAGGTGGAGGGAAAATCCCAGGTGAGGCACATCGTGTCCGGTGTCACGGCCTCCCAGGCATTGATCAACGAGGCCATTTACGTAGGCGCCGATATGATCCTGGTCCATCACGGATACTTCTGGAAAGGTGAAGATCCGCGTATCCAGGGCATGAAGCGGGCCAGAATCAAAGCGTTAATGGACTACGATATCAACCTGGTGGCCTATCACTTGCCGCTGGACGACCATCCCGAGTACGGCAACAATCGTCAGCTGGCAAAGATCCTGGACATCCAGGATGCGGTACCGCTCGACGGCCTGGTGTGGGCCGGGACTCTTGCCAAGCCACTTTCGCCCCAGGCGTTTGCGGCGCACCTTCAGCTCTGCCTCGACCGTGCGCCATTGGCGGTCGGAACCGGGCCGGACCTGATCAAGCGCGTCGCGTGGTGTACCGGCGCAGCGCAGGGGTATATCACCAAGGCGCTGGACGCCGGCGTGGATGCGTTCATCAGTGGAGAGATTTCAGAGCCCACAACCCACACCGCACGGGAATGCGGCATCCACTACTTCGCCGCCGGCCACCACGCCACCGAGCGCTACGGTGTGAAAGCCTTGGGTGAGGCACTGGCAAATGAATTTGGAATTACACACCAGTTTGTCGATTGCGACAACCCGGTTTAGCGGTGTAGGAGCGACTTTAGTCGCGAATCTTTCAGGCTCATGAATCGCGGTTAAAACCGCTCCTACAGGGAACGCGAAACCCTGATCCCCAGACTCAGCTACTTTCCTTCTCTTTCTTCGGCAGCCCGAAATCTTCAGCAAGCGTGCCTTTTTCCTTCGGGTCACTCTTGGGCGCGTAATCCCTGGGCGGTTCAAAACCATCGGCTTGATCCGCCTCTATGCGCGCCTTGGTCGTCGTCTTCTCGATTTCTTCCAGCCAGTCTTCGTCGTTGCAGAGCCGGTTGGCGCCGCGGGCCATGTGCTGGTTTACGTCCCGATAAGTATCGTTAAAGCGGCGCAGCAAGTGGGCAGACTCCATAAAGTGTTCATTCACCTGAGCCTGATAGCGGGTGTATTCGCTCTTCAGTTCGTCAATCTGTTGTTCCACGCGACGCTGGCGCAGGTTCGGACTCTGGTTTGAACGACCGATCAGCACGCCGGCAATCAGGCCGATGATCAGTGCCGCGGCGGCAATCAGGATCAGGTTCGTCATAGGTTAATTCGTCCTGTGGTTGGCAAAATGGTATTCCTTCAAACCGCAGTATAGCGTCCGATTTCCCTCAGGCCCATGGTCCGGGTGTGAGCCAATCGTCGTATTGCTCTGGCGGCAATGGATGCTCGGAGTCTTCGAAACGGCTACGCTTGAGGCATAATGGCGAAATTTATCAGATTCCGCCACAATATCGCGCCTGAAAATCCTCTGTCGTTCACTCACAGCGAGAATGCTCTTGATGACACCCTGGGAACGCTACCAGCAAGACCTTGCCCAGCAAGGCTTCCAGAAAGACTCAGCTCAGGAAGATGCTGTGCGCCGTTTACAGTCACTGTACGACAAACTGATTGAGGCCGAAAGCCAGAGCCGGAAGACAATGGTGAAACTCCGTCTGAAGCTGAACAAGGGCAGGGAGCAACCAGTCAAAGGCCTCTATTTCTGGGGTGGGGTTGGTCGAGGAAAAACCTATCTGATGGATACGTTTTTCGAGTCCCTGCCTTTCAAACGCAAGATGCGGGTGCACTTTCACCGCTTCATGCAGCGGGTGCACAAGGAGTTAAAAAACCTTAAAGGCCAGAAGAACCCTTTGGAGCATGTGGCCGCAAGGTTTTCGGAGGAAGCCCGGGTCATCTGCTTCGATGAATTTTTTGTCTCGGATATCGGCGACGCGATGATCCTGGCGACACTGCTGGACGGGCTGTTCAGGCGCGGTGTCACCCTGGTGTGCACGTCCAATATTGTGCCGGACGGCCTCTATAAGGACGGCTTGCAGCGGGCCCGGTTCCTGCCGGCGATCGAGCTTGTCAAGAAACATACCGAAGTGGTCAATGTGGACGGTGGGGTGGATTATCGCTTGCGCAGTCTTGAGCAGGCGGAGCTTTACCACCACCCCCTGGACGATGGCGCCGACACCAGCTTGCGCACCAGTTATCACAATCTGGCAGTAGATGCCGGTAACCATACGCTGGACCTCGACATTAACGGGCGCAAGCTGAGGGCCATCAGCCATGCGGACGATGTGGTGTGGTTCGATTTCAGGGAGCTCTGCGATGGCCCGCGCAGTCAGAACGATTACATCGAGTTGGCGCGAGAGTTCCATGCCATCATCATCAGCAACGTGCCGGTCATGGGCAGTACCAAGGATGATCAGGCGCGCCGGTTTGTGAACATGATTGACGAGTTTTATGATCGCAACGTCAAAGTCATCATTTCAGCGGCCGCACCCATTACTGGCCTGTATACCGGCGGTCGCTTGTCGTTCGAATTCGAGCGCACCGAATCGCGGCTGCTGGAAATGCAATCCAGGGAATATCTGGAAGCAGCTCACAAAGCCTGATAAAAATACCGAAACCGAGGACTAAAAGCATGAGTCAGGAAAACGTTGTTATTGTCAGTGGCGTACGTACTCCCATGGGTGGCTTTCAAGGCAGCCTGAGCACGGTCAGCGCCACCCGTCTGGGCGCCATTTCGATCGCCGAAGCGGTTCGCCGTGCGGGTATCGAGGCGGGCGATGTGCAGGAAGTGATCATGGGCAATGTGTTGCCCGCTGGCCTCAAGCAGGGGCCAGCAAGGCAGGCCATGCGGGAAGCCGGACTTCCGGACAGTACCGGCGCGACCACCATTAACAAGCTGTGCGGCTCAGGGATGAAAGCGGCGATGCTGGCCCACGATCTGATCAAGGCCGGAACCAACGACATCATGGTCGCGGGCGGCATGGAGAGTATGTCGAACGCGCCTTACCTGCTGCTTGATGCCCGCAAGGGCTATCGCATGGGCCCGGGTGATACGGCCCAGGACCACATGTTCCTTGATGGTCTGGAAGACGCCGAAACAGGACGATTGATGGGTGCCTTTGCCCAGGATGTCGCCGACCAGAAAGGTTATACCCGTGAGGATATGGACGCGTACGCAATTGGCTCCCTGAAACGCGCCCAGTCGGCCATCAAAGACGGTCTGCTGAAGGAAGAAATCATTCCCGTGACCGTAACTACCCGCAAGGGCGAGGTAGTGGTAGAAGATGACGAGCAGCCGCTAAACGCAAACCTCGAGAAAATCCCGACGCTGCGCCCGGCCTTCAGCAAGGATGGAACGGTTACCGCTGCCAATGCTTCGTCGATTTCTGACGGTGCGTCGGCACTTGTGTTGATGCGTGAGTCCGAGGCTCTGCGGCGTGGCCTCAAGCCGCTGGCTCGCATCCTTGGCCATACCACTCACTCCCAGCATCCCTCCGAGTTTACCTGTGCGCCCGTGGGTGCCATCAGCAAGCTGTTTGAGAAAACCAACTGGACCAAAGACGACGTTGATCTGTTCGAGATCAATGAAGCCTTTGCCATGGTCGCGATGATGCCCATCCGGGAGCTGGGACTTGATCCGGAGAAGGTTAACATCCGCGGTGGCGCCTGCGCCCAGGGTCACCCGGTAGGTTCCACAGGTTCGCGGCTGCTGGTCACCCTGATGCACGCCCTCAAGCAGAATGGCAAGAAAAACGGTATTGCTGCGCTGTGCATCGGCGGCGGGGAAGCAACGGCTATGGCCATCGAAATGCTCTGAAAACCAACTGGTTGCTTTTCTGATTGTTGTCTATAGTGACTCAGTGCGATAGCTCCGGTGGGGTAGGCCGCCGGGGTGGTCTGAATATCACGGGTCACCAAACCTGAATTACGTTTAAAAAGTCGGATGCTCGCAAAATCATACTTTTGACTGATCAAAGCGTCGGACCGGCTTAGCTATAGTGCCAGCATCACGAGCACTGTGTGCGTGAAGCCTCCAACTTCGTTAAGACCAATAACTAGAGCAGCGACTCAGAACAACAATGGAGTAGCCTTCCAATGACAAGAAAAAATCAACAGTGGCAGCAATGGGCCAAATTGCCTCTTGCTGTGGCTATTGCCGCGGGCATATCCGGTCAGGCATCAGCATTTTCATTTTATATGGGGGATGTGGAAGCATCGCTAAACACCACCATTTCAGCCGGTGCGACCTGGCGGACCCAGGATTCCGACCGTCGTCTTATTGCCCAGGGTAACCTCGGCCCCGAATTTGCGAACACCAATGTTGGCGCATCAACCAACAACTATGACGACGGCAACCTGAATTTTGATAAAGGCGACACCGTTTCCAAAATCGTCAAGGGCACGACCGATCTGTTCCTGAGCTACGATGTGAATTCGGACTACCTGACCCGTGTGGGTACCTTTGTTCGCGGTCGCTACTACTACGATTTCGAGCTGAAAGATGAAATGCGTGCGGTCGATGACGTTGGCCAGCGCCGGTCCCTGAACGACGAAGCCGATGACAATGCCTCCGGCGCTGAATTTCTCGATGCCTACGTTTTCTCTGACTGGTATTTCGGTGACACCCCGGTCAGCCTGCGGTATGGCAAGCAGGTTGTCAGCTGGGGTGAAAGTACCTTTATCCAGGGTGGTATCAACACCATCAACCCGATTGACGTTCCCGCCTTCCGGGCACCAGGGTCGGAGCTGAAAGAAGCGCTGCTGCCGGTCGAGATGCTCTATACCTCCATCGGTCTGACCCAGAACGTTACGGCTGAAGCCTTCGTTCAAACCGATTGGGAACCGATCCGCCCGGACGACTGCGGTACCTTCTTCTCAACCAACGATTTTGCCGCGGACGGCTGTGGTCCGGTACTACTGGCCGGCCAGCTACCGGATTCCCAGGCGTTGGCTCAGGGATTCGTAGCTCCGCGCCTGGCAGACCAGGATGCAGACGAAAAAGACCAGTTCGGTGTGGCGTTGCGTTGGTACGTGCCTGCGCTGAATGATTCCGAGCTTGGCTTCTACTACATCAAGTACAACAGCCGGCTGCCGTATGTCAGCGGCACCGTACGGGATGATCGTGAAGGTGAGCGGTTCCCGTCCTACTTCATTGAATACCCCGAAAATATCAACCTCTACGGTATCAGTATCAACACCACAACTCCGGGTGGCTGGTCACTGGGTGCCGAGTACAGCTATCGTGACAAGCTTCCGATCCAGTGGAACGCGTTTGAACTGATTTACGGCGGTCTTCAGCAGGTTAACCCCGAGACTGGCGAGCCGGCCAGTTTGCTGCAGGTGCAGCGGGAAGCGGAAGCCGGTGGCGCCGATATTCGTGGAACACGGGTTGACGGCTATGACAGCTTTGGCGTATCCCAGGCCCAGATGACGCTGATCAAGTTCTTCGATCAGGTGATGGGCGCCAGCCGCCTGTCCTTCATCGGTGAAGTCGGTGCCACCTACGTTCATGACCTGCCAGGTCAGGACGAAGCGCGCTATGGCCGCTCCGGCACCTTCGGTATTGGCACTTTGCCTGGTGGCGCCTGTGATGGCACCGGCGCAACTGGCGCAGCCCTCAACATTAACGCCAGCAACTGTACTCAGGACGGGTTTGTAACAGACTTCTCCTGGGGCTACCGTGCACGTCTGGTGTGGGATTACCCGAATGCCTTTGCGGGTGTCAACCTGCAGCCACAACTGGCCTGGTCCCATGACGTTGAAGGCTATGCGCCACAACCCGGCGGAGCGTTCAATGAAGGCAACAAGTCGATCGGTGTCTCCCTGGCTGGCGTTTACCAGAACAAATATACCGGTGAGATCGGCTACACGAACTTTTTCGGCGGCAAGCCGTATAACGAACTGACCGACCGTGATTTCATAAGCGCGAGTGTCTCTTACTCGTTCTGATCGGGCCTGAATTCGTTTAACGAGGTAACACTAAATGAAACTGAACAAGAAACTGATTGCCACGGGGGTCCTTGCGGCCTCCCTGTTCGCTGGCAACGCTTTCGCTGCAGTATCAGCTGAAGAAGCTGCGAAGCTAGGCGACACCCTGACGCCGATGGGCGCTGAAAAAGCCGGTAACGGCGGCGCCATCCCTGCCTGGGATGGCGGTATGACGGAGGATCAAATTCCGGCAAGCTATAAAGGTGACGGCATCTACGTCAACCCGTTTGCCGATGAGCAGATCAAGTTTACGATCAACCAGAGTAACGTTGATGAGTATGCGGACAACCTGTCCCCGGGCCAGATCGCGATGATCAGGAAGTACGATAAGTACGTGCTTCCGGTTTATGAAACTCATCGCACCTCTACCTATCCCCAGGAAATCATGGATGAAACGGTAGAAAATGCGACGACGGTCGAACTGATTGCCGGTGGTAACGGTCTGAAAAACTATCAGGAGGCGACACCGTTCCCGATTCCAAAAAACGGCCTGGAAGTGATCTGGAACCACATCACCCGATACAGGGGTGGCTCTGTCACCCGAAATGTTGGTCAGGCAACTCCGACCGCTGACGGCAATTTCAGCATCGTGAAGTTCCAGGACGAACTGACCTGGCGCGCCTCGCTGGAGGATTATTCTCCAACGGAAGATGAGAACGTCCTGTTCTACTTCAAGCAGGCCATCACCGGGCCTGCACGGTTGGCCGGTAACGTATTGCTGGTTCACGAGACCATTGACCAGGTAAAAGAACCACGCCGGGCATGGGTCTACAACGCCGGTCAGCGCCGTGTTCGTCGTGCTCCCCAGGTCGCCTATGACGGACCGGGTACAGCGGCAGACGGCATGCGCACCACAGATAACTTCGACATGTTCAACGGTGCACCTGATCGTTACAACTGGGAGCTGGTTGGCAAAAAGGAAATGTACATTCCGTACAATTCCTACAAGCTGACAGACCGCAGTCTGAGTTACGATGAGATCATCAAGGCTGGTCATATTAACCAGGACCTCACCCGATATGAACTTCACCGGGTGTGGCACGTTCGCGCTACATTGAAAGACGGTGAGCGCCATATCTATGGTCAGCGTGACCTCTACATTGACGAAGATTCCTGGCAGGCCTCGATCATCGATCACTACGATGGTCGCGGTGAGCTCTGGCGCGTTGCCGAAGCCCACAATATGTTTTTCTATGATGTCAAGGTGCCTTGGTACGCCATTGAGACCCTGTACGACCTGTTGTCTGGCCGGTACCTCGCACTGGGTCTGACCAATGAAGAGCAGAACCCGTACCAGTTTGGTGTGGAGTACAATTCAAGAGACTATACCCCTGCGGCCTTGCGCCGGGCAGGTACCCGATAAAGCGGGTACTCGCCAGAAGTGCATTAACGTGATTGAAAAGCCGGCGCCTTGCGCCGGTTTTTTTGTGCCCGGAAACCTGTAGTTAGGCTGGAAAACTGACTTTTTTCACCGATGTTTTGCGCCGGGCATGTGGTTTGGTTTAATCTCCCTCTCGTAGATAGGCGTATACGACTAAAGCAGTAATCAAAACAAAACGGGGCCAAGATTGAAACCATTTGACGAAGGCTGTGCAGCCAACGACGAGTACTTGGCGTTGGCCGGGGGAGCGCAGACCGGAGAATTGATCTGGGATTTATTACAACACCGCATCAAAACGCCACATGGCTCCTCAGATTGGCGTATTGAACGCGTCCAGGTCGCCAAAAAGGTGAATTCCGCACTCCTGCCGGGCAAGATACTGCATCTTGAAGCACCTGCCGGCTACGGCAAATCACAGGCCTTGTGCGATGCCGTGGCTGACCGTCCTTCCGGGTCGGTCAGCTGGATTTCATTGACGTCCCAGGACAACGATCCCTCCAGGCTGCTGGCGTTGCTTATGCTCGCACTGAAGCGTCCGGAGCTCCGGCACCAGTCCCTGGCCAAGCCAGTTTCCGGGTCTTTGACCGATACCATGACAATATTGCTGTCTGGCTTCAGGGCAACGGATTACCCGGGTGAGTCGCTGGTACTGGTACTGGATGCGACGGATGTACTGGTGACCGCGCCGGCATTGGCTCTGCTGGAGCAACTCATGCAGGAGCTGCCCCCGGCGATTACCCTGGTGCTGATTTCCCGTCGTCCTTTACCGATTGAGACCCACGTCTTTGCCCTGGCGGGTCGCTTTCATCGTCTGACCATGGAAACTCTGGCCTTATCCCGGGGGGAGACCCACGCGTTTTTTGATGACTGTGTGGTAGCTGGCCACCTTACGGTGCTGGCAGTAGAACACCTTCATACGCTGACCGAAGGCTGGTTAACACCGCTGGCCTTGTATCGCCAGGAACTGCTCGCATCCGACAACGAACGTCTGCCAATCCAGGAAACCCAGAGCGTGCAGCGCTTCGTTCAGGACTCCCTGTTCAGCCGGTTGACCTCCGGACAGCAACGCTGTCTGTGCCTTATGGCGGAGTTTGAGGTTGTTTCCGACGATCTGTTTTTCCACATTGCCGATGCAGCCTGTGACCGGGGGTTTTGTCCTTCGGCAGCCTCCGACAGCGGTTTGCCGCTCTACCCGGTATCCGGGCGGGGGCGCTGGTTCCGTTTTAATCCGCTGGCACGGGATTGGCTGGTCAATCGTGGTCTGAGCGGTACCAAAGCGCGCGCCGGTGTCGCCAGCCACTGGTTTGAAGCCCGCGCAGATTTCTCGGAAGCGTTACGTTACGCCTTGATCAGCAACGATGTTGAGCACGCCCTGTCGATCGCTTCAGAGGGGTCAGAAGCACTATTGGTAAGCCAGGATACCGCCTCGCTGCTCAAGCTTCGTCGCAACCTTCCTGTCAGCCTTATCCGTCAAAGCCCCCGCTTGCGGGTGGTTTATGGTTGGGTGCATGCGGTTGGCGGCCAGTTTGAAGAGGCCCGCAAGCTGATCGAGGCGTTGTCCCATGCGGATGAAGAACCTCTCCATGGCCGGCTATCCGCGTTGCGGGCGTTTATCTTGCGGGGCGAGGGCAATGTCCACGAGGCGCTCCGGGAGGCCGATCAGGCCATTGATGACCCCGGCCTGACGTTGCACGCGCGGCTGATCGCCTTGCTGGTGCGCTCAAGTGCGCTTTGCGCCGATGGCCGGTTTGGTGAGGCCCGCAGCGCAAACAGAAATGCCTCCAGGCTGGCGCGGGAATCCGGCGATACCGGTTGTGAGATGCTGGCGGTGTACGATCATGCCCGAATCGAATTAGGCAAAGGTTATTTGCGCCGGGCAGAGCTGCTGTTGAGGCACGGTCTGGACGCCGCCATGAGTGACCCCAACCGCCCACCCCGTATCGGCGAGGGCCGGCTGCAGCTCAGCCTGGCCCTGGTGCTCTGGCATCAGGGCCGCAATGACGAAGCCGAGAAGCTGCTGGTGCACTGCGCCCGCTATGCAGAACAGAGCCGCGATCTGGCTTTTCTGATGGCGATGGCCTTGCGCACGCTGATTGCGAAAGCCCGGGGACGCATGGTCGAGGCATTCTCCTGGATCGGGCAGGCGGAGCGCACCATGCAGATATGGCATGTGGATGACGCCGTGTATGTGCCGGTGCTGGAAGCATTGAAAACCACCTGCTGGCTGAGCCAGAACCAGCACGAAAGCGCAGAGCCCGCACTGCTCAAGCTGAAGGAGTTCCGGAGCCAGCAGCGGGTACCGGAGCTGTTCCCGATGTTGCCGGGTCTGCTCGACACTCTCCAGGTTCGGTATGAGCTGGCGAGCGGCAAGCTGTCTGGCGCCCAGCCAGAGCATAACCGCTTGCGGGAATTACTGGGGACGTCATCACAGCCGTTCGGCATACACCTGTACGGGGATCTGCTGGATGCCATTGCCTACCATCAGGCGGGCAAACCAGACAAAGCCTGGGGCCGCCTCAAAGCCGCTATTGCGAAAGCTACGGAGGAGCATTACCTGAGTCCGTTTGTGGAACTCAAACAGGAGCTGGTGGAGCTGATCCGGCCGGCGTTGCAGCGCTTGCCGGATTCGGGATTGGTGACTTCCCTGAAAGCCATATTCGAGCTTAATGACGGGGCACCAGTGCCGACGCGCTCGGCACCTCCGCTGGCAGAGCCGATCAGTGACCGTGAGCAGGGCGTGCTGGAGTTGATCGCTATGGGTCTGTCAAACCAGGATATCGGTGACAGGCTGCATATATCCCTGCACACCGTGAAAACCCATGCCCGACGCATCAATGCGAAACTGGAAGTAAAATCCCGGACCCAGGCGATCGTAAGAGCCAGAGAACTGGGTTTGCTCTGATCAAGAGTCCGTGGGGCGTAGGGGGTTAACACGTCCGTAGCCGCTAGAACCCAAGAGGCAGAAAGCGTAAGGAGTTAACCCTCCTTGCCCGCTTTTGCTAAGGTCCCGCGGCTGGTAAGCAGGTCCGCTTCGGAAGTTGTCGAGAGCTCCATCAGCGTAGATGGGTCCGCGCCATCCCCGACTTTGCCACGGTATTGCTTATCGTAATACGCCAGGTTGTTGTACCGGATCATGCTGCGGATTTCTTCCACATACTCGGCACCACGTTCGGAGTAGCTGATCAGGCCCTGGGCCAGGGCATGGCCGGTCACGTTACTCCCGCCCTGGCGGAGCTGTTCACGGGTAGTGCGCAGCCCATGGTAGGCCGGGTGCCGGTTCAGGTTCTGGATGTAGGATCGGATGGACTGATAGGGCGCCTGGAAACTCGCCACTTCGTGACTGGCACCTTGCACCCGGCTTTCAGGCACCAGGCCGCAGCCTTCGGAAAAACACCACTGACCAAACAGATTGTTTCCGCTGCGGGCAAACCGCGAAGTGCCCCACGCGGATTCGTTGGCCGCCTGGGCAAGAATCAGCGACGGGGGAATGGCATCCAGCCGGCGGGCAAGCATGTCGAACATCTCGGCACTGCCGGGGGCCGCATCCACGCGCAGGCGCTCGGACTGCTGCTCAAGCCAGCGTAGCTCCTCGGCGGTAAGTTCCTCTTTCTGACTCAACGCCATCAGATACTGACGCTGGATAAGAATCCGGGCATTGGCGAGGACGATGCGGGGGTAAAGAAACGAAAAGAAAGCGGCCTTTTTTTCGGTGGTGTCACCGTAGGTCGTAAAATCCGGCAGACTCGCGGTAGCCCACCCCGGCAGCGCTGGCAGAGTGCTCAGCGCAATATCATCCGCATCACTGTCATCCATCGGAGCAGGGCTATAAAGAGCCCCCGCAAGACCAACAAAAATCAATGGTAAAACAAACCCTAACAGCCGGATTCCCGCAGTCATAAAGCCTCTCATTCCTGAACACGTGGCCGCAATTGTAACAGGTTATACGCTGTATTCAGTGATTGGCTCGTTTCCCGGAAGGAGCGGTTTCAACCGCGACCCAAATTTCGCGATAGGGTCAGAGCTTCAGAAAAACAACTTCATGCCAACCATGACGCCTTCATCCAGATTGATGTCACCACTGCGGTCGTCCAGATCGGTGTTCAGGTAGCGATAGCCACCAAACAGCTCAGCGTTGCGGATTATGCGGTAGCTGGCACGCAGCTCGAGGCTGGTCATGTCTTCGGAATCGCCGAACGAGAGAATGCTGGGGGCGTAGTGCAGGGCGCCATGCAGAGACAGGCCAGGTACCATCGGAATGTTCACCGTGCCGAAACCGCCCAGGCCGATCGCGCCGCCATCAAGGCGATCATCGTCCCAGCCCAGCGCACGCAGGCCGAGGCCCGCTGTGGCTGGCAGGTTGCCCAGTGCAGTGCGGCCCTGGGCATGAAAATCGACATTGCCGATATGACGGCTGCCTTCGTGGTAGGTATAACCTGCGCCAAACTGCATGTCGGCGTTGGTATCAAGGAAGTTCACCTGCCCCTTGACCGAATCATTGGTCAGCGAGAGATCAAAATCGCTGGCGAATACCGGTGCGGCGGCGAGCGATAGTACGATAAGCGGTACGCGGGAGTACTTCATTTATTACCCTTATTCTTTGGATGGTTCGCGGTGGTGACCGGTAACTGATAATCGGCAGTAAATAGTCAGTAAACAGTTACCGAACAATATGATAGCGGGCGCGGATAGCCCGCTCAACTTACATCTCGGTAAGTCTGGCCTGAGCGCTTCTTTCTATGGCGTCCATGGCTTCAATGCCCTCAATGACTGGAATGGTCGGTTTCCTCACCACCCTGATCAAGATCATTCGGGTCCGCGTTTTCTGCGGGTACCCGATATTCCTCGTTCGCCCAGGCGCCGAGGTCTATCATTTTGCAGCGTTCTGAACAAAATGGGCGATATTCATTACGTTCCACCCATTCCACGGGTTTCTTACAGGTTGGGCAATCGACAATCATGGGCTGTTCAGGCGTCTCTGGCTGGTGATTTTTGACAGTACTGTTCCAGCACTGCCCGCAGCATGTCCATATTGACCGGCTTGGCCACGAAGGAGTCCATTCCCGCACGTCGACAGCGTTCCTCGTCCTCTTCCATGGCGCTTGCCGTCAACGCGACCACCGGCACCGGGGGCAGGCCTTCAGCCTTTTCATATTCCCGCAGGCGCCGGGTGGCCTCAAAGCCGTCTACTTTGGGCATCATACAATCCATAAAGATCAGATCAAAGCGTTGCCCTTGCCAAAGGCCGGATGCGGCTTCTCCATCGTTGGCGGTGGTCACATCACAGCCAAGCTTTTCCAGGAGTCGACGGGTGAGGGTGCGGTTGACCGGATTATCCTCCACCAGCAGCACCCGCATGCGGCTGCAGGGCAGGGCGTTACCGGGTGGCTGAGCGGTGCTGGACAGCAGGGAGAACCGGGTCAGGAACGAGCGCTCACCATGGGACGCATCCACAAACAGTTGATGCAGAATGGACATCAGGCAGGAATCCCGCAGGGACTTGCTGAGGTACGCATCGGCCCCGGCCTGGCGGAAATGTTCGGCATCACCCCGTTGCGGGTTAGACGACAGAATCAGCGTGCGGGTCTGTTGCCAGTCGGTGTTGTCATGGATCTGCTGGCACAGCAGATCGCTGTCCATATCCGGTACGAAGCCATCGAGTATCACGGCATCGTAGGCCTGGCCGTTGTCCGAGGCCTGGCGCAGCATGGTCAGGGCTTCGGCGGCGGATTTGACGGCGTCAATATCGACCTCGAAGCGGGACAGCATTTCCAGGGTGATTTTCCGGGACAACTCGTAAGAATCCACCACCAGCACCCGTTTGCCGCGGATCATCCGGGTATCCGGGCGAATGCGCGTGGCTTCGTTGGGTGCCGTTGGCAGTGACACTTCAAGCCAGAACGTTGTCCCTTCACCCGGGCGGCTTTCGACATCCAGCCGCCCGTCCATCAACGTTACCAGTTGCCGGCAAATGGTAAGGCCCAGACCGGCCCCCGGTAACTGGCGCTGGAAGCGCTGACCCAGCTGGACATAGGGCTCGTAAATCAGCGGCAAATCGTCGGCGTTGATCCCGACCCCGGTATCTTCCACGGCAAGTCGCAAATGCACCTCTTCACCGTCCCGCCCCATCACCTCGATGCTGACCAGCACATGGCCGGAATCGGTAAACTTGATGGCGTTGGAGGTCAGGTTCAGTAAGATCTGGCGCAGCCTGACCGGGTCACCCCGCAGGGCAAAAGGCAGGTTCTCGTCGACCCGGAGTTCCAGGGCCAGGCCTTTCTCCCGGGCCCGCCCGCCCAGCATGGTGACCACATCATTGAGGGTTTCTCTCAGATCGAACGGAATGCTGTCCAGTACCAGTTTGCCGGCTTCCATACTGGAAATGTCCAGCAGGTCATTGATGATCGCCGCGAGGTTTTCGCCGGCGTGCTGCAGGGTGTGAACGTACTCCTGTTGCTCGGGGTCGAGCCGGGTATCCTCCAGCAAGCTGGCGTAGCCGAGCAGGGCCTGCAGCGGTGTCCGTAGCTCATGGCTGACGTTGGCCAGAAACAGATTCTTGGCCGTGTTGGCCCGGACGGCCTCGTCACGCTCGCCCCGGGACTGCAGGCTCGACTCGCGCAAAGAGCGAGCCTCTTCCAGCAGCTTCAGGCGCACGGTATTGAGAGCCTGCTCTATCTCGCTCAGTTCATCCGGTATGTTCGGCTCTCGGCGATTGAGTTTCAGCGGTTCGATCAGGGCGTCCAGATTGAGCCGGGTGGTGTAGCTCGCGATGGTTTCCAGATGCCGGGACAACATCAGTCGCACGATCACCAGCAGCCCGAAGGCGCCCAGCAAAACCACCAGCGACTGGAACAACAGCGTCAGCAGGGCACGGTCGAGAATGTCCTGGTGAATCCGCTCAACGGAGGACACCAGCGTCAGCTGGCCCAGGGTTTCCGGTGGGCGCCCCGACCCGGTGCGGTCAAAAATCAGTGGATAATCATGTTTGATGACCCGGCCGGCGGGGTAGTTACCTGCGCTGAACTCTTCACCGCTGGCGGTGGTAACGCGGGCGAACTGGATAACCGGGAAAGCGAGCAGGTCCTCAAGGCTGGTGCGCAAGTCGGTGAAGTTCATCAGCCAGATGTGATTGGTCAGATTGTTGGCCAGTATCTCCGCGGCTTTTTCCTGGGTGTATATCAGGTCGTCCTGGCGGCGATCAAACTCCCCAAGCATCTGCAGGCCTGTCGCTATAAAAGAAAGCACCAGGCTGAACAGCAGCACATAGATGAGCAGGCGAGCGGCGAGTGGGCGCACTCCCAGCTTTTTTACAATGGACGGCAGCGGCAAAGCACGTCTTCCCTGTGTGTTGGCAATTCCGGCTTTCGGTAGTTCAGTCGATAGTAGGATCGCCAGTTTAACAGACTGGCCCACCGACTTTCATCGCGGAAGGTCTTATCCGATAGTCAATACTTCCACGTGCCCGGCAGTGAACCGGAAACGCACATTGCAATCATACAGGTGCGCGCCGTAAATACGCTCTTCTTCTCGACCGCGCCGGAAGGAGGGCCGGGGGTCGTAACTCACCACATCCTCGATCAGCGCCCGAAAATCCGGGTAGTCACTGGCATCAAGAGCCGCGAGTTGCTGTTCCGCCTCGGCGCTAAAACTGACCGGCATGCGCTCATGGGGGGGCGATTCTGCCCAGCCTATCCGGGCGTCGGGCAGCGCATCGGCAAATGGCAGGTAGGGCTTGATATCAAGAATCGGGGTGCCGTCGATCAGATCGTGTTCCCGTATGCGCAATATCAGTTGACCGTCCCGCCGGCTCAGCCCCTCATTGCACACCACCGACAGCCCCAGGCTGTTGGGCCGGAACGGCGACCGGCTGGCAAATACCCCGACCTTGCGATTGCCACCAAGTCGTGGCGGCCTCACCACCGGTCGCCATTCTGCCCGGATCGCTTGATGGAACTGAAACGTCAGCCAGAGGTGACTGCAGGATTCCAGCCCCCGGAACGCATCTTCGCGATCAAACGGCGACTGAATGATCAGATCGGCCCAGGCATGACGGGTCAGCCCGGGTTGCCGGGGTACGCCAAACTTGTCCTGAAAGCACGAGCGGGTAATCGCGATCGGTGTGAGGGTCAGTGCCTCGGCGGACGACTTTGCGATATGTCGGCTCATTGAGGGATGACGGCTCATAGATCCAGGTTGCCAGAGAAATAGAGCTCCAGCCGGAAGACCACGGAAGCGCGATCCTTGAAACTGTGCTCCCGGGGAAATTCAATGGTCGGGATGATTTCGGCATACAGCCAGTCTTCATACAATCGGTAGCGGTACGTCAGGTCCGCAAACACGTTGGTGGTGCGCCAGCTCGGGTTGCTCTCACCCAGAATGCCCAGCCGCGGATTCAGTTCCGCCCGGTTATTCAGCTTTTTGTAGAAACTGAACACCTGGGCCAGCTCGAAATTGCGGTCCCTGTGCACCCACGCGGCCTCGGAGGCGCTGAGAAAACGCCATCCATCGAACATCAGCCGGTCAAAACCCAGCCAGCTGCGTTCGCCCCAGCCGTCCACGTGGAAATAGTAAAACCGCTGGTCAACCGTGGCACGCCAGTGCTGGTCGAGTTGCCAGCTGCCTTTGGCACGGGCCCGCCAGAACGCATCCGGCGGAAAGCGCAGGCGGGCCCCGACATCGTTGGACAGGTTAATCGAGTCGCCAAGCTCGGAGAGATACCGGAAGGCGCCGGTGGCCTCGGTGTCCGAGCGTTGATCTTCCGTCAGTTGGCGATCACGGCGGCGTTCACTGAGGGGGATGAGCTCGTCGCTCTCGCTTTCAATCACCAGACGAAGCTTTTCTTCAACCGTAGGAACGTCGAGCCTGAAGCGTGCCTCCGGTTTGAACTGGGCAAGTTCACTATATTCGGACTCCGCAGCGAAGCCGATACGCAGATAACTCTCATTATTCGGCGCAGCCCGAGGGTTGCCCGACAAGGTTCGGTCAGCCCATTCCCCCAGCCACTGCACCCGCTCGGATTGCGGGTCGTGCTGGCTCAGCACCCAGCTTGAGAATTCCGTCCAATAGGAGTCCTCGGGTTCAGCCCAGTACTCATCCGGATGAAAGTCATAAAAAGCCGGTGGCAGGGATTCGACCGTCAGATCGGTGTGAGCATCGGGCATGAGAATGAGCGACTCAGCACAGCTCAGAGCGGGCAGCAGCAGCAACAATGCCGGGATGTAAACTGAGAAGAGTGGGCGCACTTCAGGTCCGGTCGAGTGAGGAATGGCGTGATAAAAACCGGCGGTGCAGCGCTTCAACCTGCTGACGCACCTGATCCAGGGGGAGGCTATTATCAATCACATCGTCCGCTCTCTCAAGGCGAGTTTCCCGGGGCATCTGGGCCGCGATGATACGCTCAACCTGATCCCGGGGGTTGTTATCCCGGGCCATCGCACGCGCCAGTTGCACCGCTTCCGGCACATCCACCACCACAACCCGCTCCACCATCGTATGCTGATCGGTTTCCAGCAACAACGGCGACACCAGCAAGACGTAAGGCAGGGTGTATTCGTGGGGCTTCAACTGGCGCGCCAGCTCCAGCCGGATCACCGGGTGTAGCAGGGCTTCCAGCCATTCTCGTTCGGCCGGGTCCTTGAACACAAGGGTTCGAAGAGCGGCGCGATTCAGGGTGCCGTCGCTGGAGAGTAACTGCTCACCAAAGTGCCCGGCAATACGCGCCAGCGCATCGGTGCCAGGCTCCACCACGTCCCGGGCCACATCGTCTGCATCCACCGCATGAACACCGAGGCTCTTGAACAGACCCGCCACGGTGGACTTGCCACTGCCGATGCCTCCGGTCAGACCGATAATTGCCGGGTCGCTCATTTAAACCCCCAAATACGCATACCAGGCCCCTTGAATCTCCGCCCCGAACCACAGACAAAGCAAACCGGCGGCGGCCAGGTAAGGGCCAAAAGGTATAGGAACTTCCCGGCCCTGGCGTTTGAACACAATCAGACTGATCCCCACCACGGCCCCAACCACTGACGATAACAGAATCACCGCCGGCAAAATCTGCCAGCCCAGCCAGGCGCCAAGGGCCGCCAACAGCTTGAAATCCCCGTGGCCCATGCCGTCCTTGCCGGTCACCAGTTTGAACAGCCAGTACACCGACCACAGCGACAGATAACCCGTCACCGCACCCCAGAACGCACTTTCGAAGTCCGTAAGAATCCCAAAAGAGTTGAGAATCAGCCCGAGCCATAACAGGGGCAGGGTAATGCTGTCCGGCAACAGCTGGGTATCGAAATCAATCATCGTCAGAGCCACCAGCGCCCAGACCAGCAGCAATGAAAAGGCCCCGGCCAGTGTCGGCCCCATCAGGTAGATCGTGAATACCGAGAACAGCGCCGTGACCGCTTCAATAACCGGATAACGGGCTGAAATCGGGCTCTGGCAGGAAGCGCACTTGCCCCGCAGAAACAGGTAGCTGATTACCGGGATATTCTCCCAGGCCCTGATTTCATGGCCGCAGGATGGGCAGGTGGAGTCCGGTTTGGAGAGCGTGACCTTGTCATCCGGCTTGCGCTCAGTGTCCGGAACCTCCAGGTATTCCTCACACTGACAACGCCAGTCCTGCTGCATCATTTTGGGCAGGCGCAGGATGACCACGTTCAGAAAGCTGCCTACACAGAGGGAAAAAATCGCGACCACCGTATAGAGAAACCACGGTGTGTTGATCAGGAAGTCTAGGTTTGCCATGGAGCGAGCCGGAGATAGGGGGTGGAACAAGGCGGGGTGGGCTCCGCCTTTTTTGAAAAGCCAGTGTTAGCCAACAACAGCGCCCATCTGGAAGATCGGCAGGTACATGGCGATGATCAAACCACCCACCAGCACGCCCAGTACCGACATGATCATCGGCTCCATCAGGGCGGTCAGGTTGTCCACCATGTCATCCACAACATTCTCATAATGGTCCGCGACTTTTGACAGCATTTCATCCAGGTTGCCGGATTCTTCGCCGATGGCCGTTAATTGCACCGCCATGACCGGGAAGACGCCAACCTGCTTCATGGCTACCTGAAGCTGGGTGCCGCTGGAGACTTCGTCTTTGATCTTGTGAATGGCGTCGCGATAAACCGCGTTACCAGTGGCGCCTGCGACCGAATCCAGGGCATCCACCAATGGCACACCGGCTGCGAAGGTAGTCGATAGCACGCGTCCGAATTTGGCCACGGCGGACTTGTCAATAATCTCACCCATCACCGGTAGCTTGAGGGTGAGTTTGTCCATGGCATCCGAGAATTTCCGTGAGCGGCGGTTGGCCTCTTTGAACAAAAAAATTGTACCAACTATTCCAAGTAACACCACAAACCACCAGGCCTGCATCCATTCAGACAGTCGGACAACCATTTGCGTGAAGACCGGCAGCTCTGCACCGAAGCCCTGGAAAAGACTCTCGAATTGTGGCACCACTTTTACCAGCAAAATAGCCGTTACAATCAGTGCGACGACTACGACCGCAATCGGGTAGGTCATTGCCTTCTTGACTTTTTTCTTCAGAAGTTCAGTTTTCTCAAGGTAGTGGGCAATACGATCCAGCATGTGCTCCAGAGCACCGGCTTTCTCACCCGAGTCCACCAGGTTGCAGTAGAGATCGTCAAAATGCTTCGGGTGCCGGCGCAGCGCACCGGCAAAACTGGTACCTGCCGCAACATCGTTACGAATGGCGGTGACAAGTTCCTGCAGGCCTTTGTTTTCGAGGCCGTCTGAAACAATATCGAAACTCTGAACCAGCGGCACACCCGCCTTCATCATTGTCGCCAACTGCCGCGTGAACATCGCGATATCGAAGGGGGTAATTTTCTTGCTGCCGCCAAAAAGCGGCTTGGGCTTTTTCCTGACCTTGCCGGGAATGATGCCCTGTTTGCGAAGCTGGGCTTTCACCAGGGCCAGATTGGTGCCTGACACCTCACCCTTGGTTTTGTTGCCTTTGCGGTCTTTCCCTTCCCAGACAAATGCCGAAAGCTTTTCTGTTTTTGCTGCCATGGTTAATCCTTACATCAGCCGGTTACCCGGTTGGCCTCCTCGAGACTGGTGACACCCTGCATGACTTTTTCAAGCGCAGACTGTCGCAGATTCCTGAAGCCTTCCGCCTGGGCCTGTTTTGCAATCTTGATGGAGCTGGCTTCTTCCATAATCATGTTCGCCAGCGCTTCCGTAACCTTGACCACCTCGTAAATACCGACGCGACCTTTATATCCCATATTGCATTTATCACAGCCCTTGGGGCGGTACAACGTGAACCCTGTTTCAATTTGTGCGTCTGTGAAGCCTTCCTCAGTAAGGATGTGCTTTGGAACATCCAGAGGCTCCTTGCAGCCATTGCACAACCGACGGCCCAGCCGCTGGGCAATAATCAGGCTGACGGAGGTGGCAATGTTAAACGCCGGCACGCCCATGTTCATCATACGGGTCAGGGTTTCGGCGGCACTGTTGGTGTGCAGGGTAGACAACACCAGGTGACCGGTTTGTGCAGCCTTGATGGCGATATTGGCGGTTTCCAGGTCCCGGATCTCACCCACCATGATGATGTCGGGATCCTGTCGAAGAAACGCCCTGAGAGCTTCGGCAAACCCAAGCCCGACTCGGTTATTCACGTTGACCTGGTTAACACCTTCAAGGTTGATTTCTGCAGGGTCTTCCGCCGTTGAAATGTTCCGCTCGGGGGTGTTGAGTATGTTCAGGCCGGTGTAGAGCGACACCGTCTTGCCGGACCCCGTTGGCCCGGTCACCAGAATCATACCCTGGGGTTGAGCCAGGGCATCCATATACAGTTCTTTCTGGTGTTCCTCGTACCCCAATGCATCGATGCCCATTTGCGCCTGGCTTGGATCAAGGATCCGCAGCACGATTTTCTCGCCCCACAACGTCGGTAAAGTGTTTACTCGAAAATCGATCGCCTTGGTTTTGGACAATTTCATCTTGATCCGGCCGTCCTGGGGGACCCGCCGTTCTGAAATGTCCAGTTGTGCCATGATCTTCACTCGGGCCGCGATCTTGGGGGCGAGCTTGATAGAAGGGCGTGACATTTCCTTTAGAATGCCGTCAGTCCGGTAACGCACCCGGTAAACTTTTTCATAGGGCTCAAAATGAACATCCGAGGCTCCGCCGCGAATGGCATCCAGCAGCATCTTGTTCACATACTTTACAATGGGCGCGTCATCGACTTCCGAGCTAACAACGGCGCCGTCGTCGTCTTTATCGCCCCCTTCGGTCTCAACCCCTTCAAGATCGGCATCGTCCAAGTCCCCCATCGAGGTGTCCTGGGATTCCAGGAATTTGTCGATGGCCTCCCGGAGCCGAGCATCGTCCACCAGCACAGCATCTGTGCTAAGGCCGGTATTGAACTTGATCTCATCCAGTGCCTGGATGTTGGTCGGGTCAGATACCGCTATAAAAAGCCGGTTGCCTCTCTTATAGAGGGGCAGGGCGTTGTGCTTGCGGATCAGCTTTTCGTCTACCACCTTCTCCGGCAGCATCTCCGGCATGAATGCGCTGAGGTCCAGCACTGAAACACCGAATTCCATAGCCGCGGAAAACGCCAGCCCTTTGCTGTCGGCCAGTTTGTTCTGAACCAGATAGGTAATTAACGGGATCTTGTTGCTGGAGGCCTGGAGGAAGGCATCTTTGGCGGTTGCTTCATCCAGCAAGCCGTCCTCTACAAACCGCCGCGCCAGGCCGGTCAGGGTTACATTGCTTTTATTGGTTGCCATAGACGTTGAAGATCGGTCCGTAAGTGGTTGAAACGGTGTTTCAGAAGATTGCCCAGAGTTTAGATGGCTCTCTGCGGATTTAAAAGCCGAACCTCAGGCCAGGCTCGGGTTTTTGGTTACGGGTTGTCGCTGAATGTTAGCGGGGAGATGACCAAAAGTGTCAGTCGGCGACGGGGAGCGTCACGCCTCTATTGGTAAGGGCGGTCTTCGAGACTATGTTTTAGGATTTATCTATTGTTATTAAACGATATAATTTAAATTTTGTTGGTTGGCATGAGTGATGCTTATAAGTGTTTAGGCTCAAACGGTTCGGGGCGAACGCTCTGCCGATTCCCGGGCCGGGAAATATAAAGACGACACAAACACAGAGGTCACACATGAAAAACATGCAAATCAATCACGCCCAGAAGGGTTTCACGCTGATCGAATTGATGATCGTTGTGGCGATCATTGGTATTTTGGCTGCGATAGCCATTCCTCAGTACCAGGATTACATCGCTCGGTCGCAGGTTAATCGGGTTATGGGCGAGACTGGTTCGCTTAAAACTTCCGTTGAAGATTGTATTCTGAATGGTAGATTAGTTGTTGGTGCTGCTGCCGGTGAGTGTGATCCAGGTGCGACAGGTTCAAATTTGCAGCAGGGTGCCGGTAACACAGCGCCTGGTGCGGTTCTTCCTGCAGGAACTGACGTACCGACAGTGGAGGCTAATTTGATAGCGACGTCTGCTATCACGGCCACGTTTGGTAACAACGCTGCTGCAATTCTGCAAGGTGACGAGCTGATTTGGACTCGTTCTGCCAACGGCAGTTGGGCATGTACTACAACCGTTGATCCTGAGTATGTTCCGAATGGATGTGTAGCCCCAGCAGCCCCGTAACATAATAATTATGGACAGGGTCAATCATCATATCGATCATGGACAGGCATACATAGCCTGACCTGATCCCCAAAGGCCCGGTGGCATCTAAGCCCCGGGCCTTTGCTTTTTGTGGCGCGCCTATTCCAAGTTTATGTTTGGCATGGATCGCCATGGACAGGCACAACATAACCGGCATGATCATGGACAGGCACAACATCGCTTGACCTGATCCCCAAAGGCCTGGAGGTTTCGACCCCCGCAGTTTGATCATGGACAGGCACTGCATAGTCTGCCTTGATTCCCAAAAGATTGATCATGGACAGGCACAATGAAAGGAAAGCATGGACATGCGCGAAGTGTGAATAGACACTAATTGCCTAATTGCCTAATTGCCTAATTGCCTAATTGCCTAATTGCCTAATTGCCTAATTGCCTTTCTCGACAACTACGAGTGCCGATCCTGCGGCCATGCCTTTCGCCCGCTCGTTGGCAGGTTGATCATGGACAGGCACAACATAACCAAGAACGAACCACGACTGACGAGTGGTTATAAACACTGGAAATTGCCACCGCTTAGCCCATGGACAGGCACAATATAGTCTGACCTGAACCCCACAAAGCGGAAGCATGGGCAGGCACTTCTATGCAGGCACTCCTCAGCCTTCAGTTGCCTGGGGTCACCGGAACACTGGAGATAAAGCTTTCGATGACGGGTGCGAACAAATCAGGAGCTCGGTATGGGCCGTCATGGTTCACACCGGGCAGGGTCGCAAGCGTCGCATTTGGCTGACAGTTGACGAGTTGTTCCGCTATCATCGAGAACCACGTATAGGTGTCAGTGCCCTGCACAACCAGTGTCGGAACTTCCAGCTTGGAGAAAGCCTCGCAGCTCAGTGGCTCGGCGGGGTCCATCGCCAGCCAGGGCTTTACCGTGCGCCCGTTTTCCCGCCACATCTTCACTGCCATTTCCGACTCCGCCAAGGCGCCCGCCACCGGCAGTTTGAATACCGCTTCAATGAGTCTCAGCGCAGCCTCCTCCGGTCGATTTTCCTTGGCGGCCGTTACGGCTGGCCCAAAATGGCTACGCAATTCTTTCGTAGCATTGTCGCTGCCGGGCAGACCCGTGAGTAGCGACTCGATGGACGGTTCATAGTGGACAATAGAGCGGAAGAGTTCCGGGCGTCTCAGCGCTGCATGCGCCCCGATCCCACCGCTGTAGGACCAGGTCACCAGGTGAACCGGGCCGGCATCGAGACCTTCAACGAACGCGATGAGATCGCGTACATGAGTTTTCGCGCTCGATTGATCATGGACAGGCGCTATAAGCCTCCCTGGATATCGACATCGTCGCCAAGCCCCACGCGGCATGACGCTGGCAATGAAGCATGCCGGTCAGATTGCCCTTATGCCGTTTCTGACAGTCGTCTCCCGGATCGGCAGCAGCGCCTGGCAAACTGGATAATCGATTAGCCAAAGGAACGCATGGACATGCACCCACCTAGGCGGCCCGCCTTCGATCGTGCCGGTACTGCTGCTGGCTGCTGGCTGCTGGTAGGTGGCCTCAAACCGGATGGTTCGCTCGCGCTTTCCAGGTTTTTTAGCGCGGCTAAAGGCCTCTGGTGTCAGGCGTTCGGGGAACCATGGTATGCTTTAATTTGTCGTCGTGATGAGGGAGAGGCACAACGATGGACAGGCACAACGCAGACCTGCAAAAGATTCAAATGAAGAGTGGTCAGCAAGGCTTTACTCTGATCGAACTGATGATCGTTGTGGCGATTGTTGGTATTTTGGCGGCGATTACTATTCCGGCTTATCAGGATTATGTTGAGGAAAACCACGTTAAGTCCTGTTTGGCAGAAGTGGAAGCGCAAACTAAGGATTGGCTGATTGAATATTCTCAAGATCCTACTATTGCCAACCTAACTGCAGCTAAAGTGGATTCTTGCGAGACGATCAACGCTCCTTCCGTCGCTCCAACTTCTGACGGTGCCGCAGTTACGAGCTGGACAACAGCCACGGCTAAAGATTCCGCAGCTACCACGATCACCTGTGATGGTTCTGGAGCTTGTCAATGATCAACAATGATAAAGGACAGGCACAACATAGCCCAACCTGGCCCTAGTAGGAGCGGTTTCAACCGCGAATGCCGTGCGTGCCCGAAAGGAGAATCGCGACTGAAACCGCTCCTACAACTGCCGGTGTTGCTTTAATATCCGGTCTCCACGCTCTATCCTGTTTCTGCCAGACACCTACAAAAAAGGTCCCCCATGCAATTCGCCTCCCTCCTGCCCGATGTCATCACCCTTGCCGAAGCCGCCAGCAAGAAAGTGCTGGAAATTTACCGCACGGATTTCAACGTCGAGTTCAAAGCGGATAACTCGCCGATCACGGCAGCGGATATGGCGGCCCATCACATGATTGTGGATGGTTTGCGGCAGCTGAGTCATGACATACCGATCCTGTCGGAGGAGTCTGCCAGCGCCCCCTGGGCCGAGCGCAAGCACTGGTACCGGTTCTGGCTGGTGGATCCGATTGATGGCACCAAGGAGTTTACCGGTCGCACCGGGGAATTTACGGTCAATATCGCGTTGATCGAGCACGGGATTCCTGTTCTGGGCGTAGTGACGGCGCCGGCATTGGGGGAGGTTTACTGGGGTGCGAAAGGTGAGGGCGCCTTCAAGCGGGACAAGGCGGGACGGGTGCATCGCCTGAATGTGGTGGTGCCGCCGTCCATCAAGCGCGTAGTAGCGAGCAAGAGCCATCTTAATAAAGAAACCGAAGACTTCATCGAAACGCTGGGCGAGCATCGACTCGTAAAGGCGGGCAGCTCACTCAAATTCTGCAAAATAGCCGAAGGCCAGGCTGACATCTACCCGCGCCTCGGGCCGACTTGCGAATGGGACACCGGCGCAGCCCACGCCATTCTGAGCGCCGCCGGGGGCAAAGTGGAAACACTCGATCGCAAGCCGTTGCGCTATGGCAAAGAAGAGGTTCTGAACCCGCACTTTGTGGCCTCGGGAAAGTGGTACTGATCGTTCCCGAAATGACCATGGACGAAAATGACCATGGACAGGCACAACCTGGCACAAAAAACGCCCTCGCAAGTTCGCTGCTAGCTCCGGCTTTTAACGCTTCAGCGCCGAAACCGGCACCTTCACCCGCTGCGCTCGTTGCATAAAGCTGATCAGCACAATGGCCCGCTCCTCTCCATCGTAAGCCTGAAACACGGCATCCAGCCCGGCAAACGCGCCGTCCTGCAACTGGATGGTTTCGCCGGCCTTGATGCCGCCACTCTCAGCCACGGTATCAAGGCTCTGGCGGATGTGGTCGATCACTTCATTGGCAATCAGCGCCGGTTTATTGGCAAAACTCACCACCCGCAACACGCCCCGGGTCGAGCGAAGCTTGGCCCACAGGGGATCACTCTGCTCGATGTCGATAAACAGGTAACCCGGAAACAGTGGCTCAAGCCGGCTGGTACGCTTGCCGGCCTTGATTTTTTCCACCGCAATCTTGGGATAAAAACACTGGGCGTCCTGATACTGCAGGTTGTCCAGTGCCCGGTCGCCTTGGCCCGGTTTATGTTGGATGGCATACCATGACATGAGGAGCTCCGATAGCCCTAACCGATGGGCCTGCCCGTAAGTCGGTCAAGCCGGTCAGGGATTATAAACCGCGAGCCTATCAGTTATGACCCAAAAGAGAATCAGTGTTTTACCCGATGGTCAGCACCGGACGTAGCTTGTTTAGACCAACATGCGTATAGCAACACGACGCCTTTGACAAACTTTTACGTTTGCACAACATAAAGCCGCGTCTTTCCACGCTTTTTCGGTTGTGTCCCGTGCTTGATCACGTAGACTTGCGCCCCTTCCAAAGTTAAACCTGTGTCACAAAATGAATCTATGACCTCAAAGCACTGGACTCTGGTCGGTGGGGCGGTAGCGTGCCTGACGCCGGTTGCGGTTATCACATCCCTTGGTTTGTTCAGCCTGCAGGCGCAGGCGCAGTCGCCGCAGAGAGACCTGGCCTTTCCCGGCTACAGCGGCTTTCTGAACGTGCCTTCCGCCACGGTGCTTAACCGCGGGCAGGCGGCTGTGCAGTGGTCGGATCAGGCGTATATCAATACCAGGTACCATTATGAGGATGGATATCACCACCTCAACAACGTATCTGGGACATTTGGCATTTTCCCCAATGTGGAACTCGGTGGTCGTCTCACTTGGGACAAAACCCACGCAGGTCGCTTTGTCGAATTTGGTGGCATTCGCGATCTCTCCGCCAATGTAAAAATCCAGGCCCCGTTCATCCCGGAAGAGTGGTTCACCCTGGCCGCAGGTGCTCAGGATCTGGGCGGTGAAACCGGCGATTTCGAAGCGTTCTACCTGGTCGCCGGCCGCCAGTTAGGCCCGGTGGAAGTCGCCCTGGGCTACGGCAAGCCGGAAGCAACACCCCGTTACCTGGATGGTGCTTTCGGTGCCGTCAGTTACCGGCCGCTGCCCTGGCTGAGCATCATGGCGGAACACGACAGCCTGGACGCCCGCCTCGGCATCGGCGCCACCAGTCCCCAGGGCTGGCTGCCCTATGGCCTGCAGGTAAAAGGCAAAGTCCTGGCCTGGGACGAAGGCGACACCGACAACGATCGTCACTTCGCCTCCCTCGGCCTGTCCATGCCCTTCGGCAACGCACCGCGCAAACAGCGCCTGCAACCCGTGCCAGCAGCCCCGGCCGAAGAAAACGCCAACAAGGCTCAGAATGCCCCGCCACAAGCCGGGCAAGTGGCAAGCACAACCGAGACCAGCACCAAATCCACCCGTGAAGCCGGCAAACAAACCGCCCGGCAAATCGGCGAACACCTGGTCAACGCCGGTTACGACCGCGTACGCACCGCAAGCGACGGCGACACCCTGCACATCTGGTGGGAGAACAACCTCTACAACCGGGACGAGCGCGACAGCATTCTCGACGTCGCCCGCACGGCCCACAACGCCGTTGGCAGCCACCAGCAAGCTGAACTCACCCTGCTCAACCAGGGCTTGCCGGTGCTCAGCCAAACCGTCGCCCTCAGCGAACAGCAGCCGTACCGGATAAAGGGCCAGTTTGCGGAAACCACGCTGTTTAACAGCCAGCAACCGGAATGGGATTTCGAAGGCAGCTACGGCCCCAGCTGGAAGCCGCGCCTCACCCTCAGCCCGTCCATCAGCAGCGGTGTCGCCACTGAATACGGCGTGTGGGATGCCTCCGTTGCCCTCAGCTCCGAACTGGCCTTTTCACTCTGGCCCGGCGCCCTGGCGTCCGCCCGCTACGATGCGGAAATCTACCAGACCGACGACTTCGACAAAGGCGGCGTATTCTACAACAGCCGGCAACGAACCGGCCTGGTCGAAGCGGACATCCAGCAAGCGTTCAAGCTGCACCCGCAGCTGCTCACCGCCTTTCACGCCGGCCGTTACGCCCTGGATTATAACGGTGGCTTTAATGAAACCCTGCTGCTCAGCCCGGGTGGCCGCCACGCCGTCGGCATCCTGGCCGGCCGCTTCAGCCACACTAATAACCGCGGCGACGACAGAACCCAGGCCCTGGCCCAGTACAGCTACTACAACCCGGGGCTGGACGCGCAATTTACCGTGTACGGCGGCCAGTTCTTCGCCGAAGACGAAGGCATTCGCCTTGATTCGCGCTTCTGGTTCGGTGATTACGCCCTCACGCTGCAATACAAGAACACCGACGCCGAATTCGTCAGCCTGGGCTGGGTGATCCCACTGACCCCGACCAAAGGCCGCCAGTTCAAATACCTGCAAATCAAAGGCGATGCCGACTTCAACTACGCCGTACAAACCCGCATCAACGAAGACGCCAATACCGTCTCCTTCGGCGGCGCCGGCATAGTGAACTCATCCAACCCCTTGCGGGAGGTCTATCTCAACCGCGGCCGAGCGGCTCAATAAACCGGCAGGTAACGAAAACCAAACAAAAATATGTACTTTATAAGGGTATAAAACTTGTGTTTCGATAGTCGTCACATATAGTGACTAGCGAAAATTTCACAAAAATCAGGGTTTTCCACCGCTGCACGGCACATCGTCGTGCGGCAAATAATCAGAAAAGCGCGTGCAGCAAGAGTCAATCTCAGGAGAAGAGGCAAGTATGACTAATGTAAAGCAAGGAACATTCAAAAAGAAACTGCTCGCCATTGCGGTACTGGCGTCGGCCATGGCCATGACAGCGTGCTCCGGCGGCAGTTCTTCCAGTTCGGACGACGCACCCAGCGAACCAACGGGTGAATCAACGGGTGTGGCCTACGACGGCTACCTGCGCGGCGCTACCGTGTGTGTCGACGAAAACCTGAATAACGCCTGTGATGACCAACGGTCTACCACCACCATCAAAGGTGGCGTCTACCGCCTCACCGGCCTGGATGCCTCCCAGTTGCTTTACCCATTGGCTCTGGAAGCCAAAGCCGACGTCACCCTTGATGAAGACACCGGTGAAGCCGTCAGCGATGGCTTCATCTACGTAGCCCCGGCCGGCGCCAAAACCGTTTCCGCGTTCTCTACCATCATTCAGGGAGAAACCGAGCGCCGCATTGCGGCTGGCGAAACTCCCGCTCAAGCCCAAGCCGCCGCCAAGGCCAAGCTGGCAACAGATCTGGGCATTTCAGCCGATATCGATCTGACCGACTTTGATGCCGTGGCGGTCTCAAAGGCCAATGAGAAGAATTCCGACGTGGCGCTGCAACTGCGGGTACTGAACCAGGTTGCTACCCAACAGCTGATTAGAACTGTGAAAAGCGCGCCTGCAGGTAGCGATCCCTCAGCCACGCTTTACGTTGCAACTCAAAACGTTAATGCCAAAATGGCTGACACCCAGAGTTTGGTGAAAACCAAGCTGGCCGGTAAAAACCACATCGATATTGAAGTTGCAGAGATGGTAAGCATTGCTCGAGACACAGCCCAGGATACGTCGGTTAAGGTTGGCCTCGTCACTGCTGCTGCCGTTATTGCAGCACTTGATCTGCGAGAAGACGTTAAGCAGAAGATCCTGGACACCATCGAAAAAGCACAAGACGCCCCAGCTACCGGTGCAACCGGCGGAACCGGCGCCAGTGGCACTAGCGGGGTAAACTAAGCCGTAAGCCCCGGGGTCAGACCCCGGGGCATTTCCCCCCGTATAACGGGTCTGACCCAGAATCCCCCCTACCGTAAGCCAAGCCAGTAAGCCGCAGCAATGTGTACACCCGATTGATGAAAACGAACAACCTGACCCCCAGAACCTCTTTCCCTGGTATGCTGGCTGCCCGATCATCAGGCGCAGAGCAAGACCCGACAACACAAAGGATCCGGATGAAATACTGCCTCGCTGCCCTTCTGGCATTTACCCTCAGTGGCTGCTCAGCAATACCGGGGTCGCATATTCCGTACGGCTCTTCAGACTGGTATTCCGACGACGGCGAAGAGTTCGATATCGAAGAGCAGGTGGAAATCTACCAGATCACCCCGGCGCTGATTGGCGATCTACTGGCCAGGGGCGAGCCGACGCCGACGTTCAATGCCGATCTCGACGCGCAAATGAAGGCCTACGACTACATCGTCAGCAGCGGCGACGTCCTCAATATCACGGTCTGGGACCATCCCGAACTGACCATTCCCGCCGGGTCCGAGCGCAGCCCCCAGGAAGCCGGCAACTGGGTCCATCACGACGGCGCCATCTTCTACCCCTACGTCGGCGAAGTTCAGGTCGCTGGGCTGCGCGTCACGGAAATCAGGGCAATCCTCCGGGAGCGCCTGAGAGAGTACATTCAGGATCCCCAGGTCGATGTCACCGTGGCCGCATTCCGCTCCAAGCGCATCTATGTAACGGGCGAGGTCAACCAACCCGGTACCCAGCCGATCAGCAACGTCCCCCTGACCCTGCTGGAAGCCGTCAGCCAGTCAGGCGGCCTCACCGAGGCCGCCGACTGGAGCGATGTCACCCTGACCCGTAACGGCCAGACCCAGCGCTACTCGTTGCGGGAACTCTACCAGCACGGCAATACCAGCCAGAACATCCTGCTGCTCTCCAACGATATCGTCCATGTTGCCCGTAACGACGCAGCCAAAGTCTTTGTCCTCGGTGAAGTTGAGGACCCGCAGTCCATCCGCTTTGGTCGGTCCGACCTGACGCTGGCGGAGGCGCTCACCGAAGCCGGCGGTTTTGTTCAGGCCACCGCCGATGCCAGCGGTATCTTTGTCGTACGTAAAGCCCCCCTCGGCAGCGACAAGCTGGCCCAGGTGTTTCAGCTAAACGCCCGTAACGCCACCGCCCTGGTGCTGGCCGACCAATTCAAGCTGCAGCAGCGGGACATCGTCTATGTCACAGCCGCACCGATCGCGCGCTGGAACCGGGTGATAGCACAGATACTGCCAACCGCCCAGGCCGTCTACTTCTTCGGCCGCGCCGAAGGCGAAGTCAACAGGGTTGATTGAAGCGGCCATGTTTAACAACATTCTTGTCATCTGTGTCGGCAACATCTGCCGCAGCCCCATGGCGGAATACCTGCTGCGGGCGCGCCTGGCGGAAAACACCAGCAAACAGGTGCACTCCGCCGGCATCGGCGCCCTGGTGGGCAAACCGGCGGATGACACCGCACTGGAACTGCTGAAAGAGCAGGGCATAGACGCCAGCGCCCACCGGGCCCGGCAGGTAACCACAGATATGCTGGCCAAAGCCGATCTGATACTGGCCATGGAAGCACGCCACCTGAAACGCCTGCACGACATCGCCCCGCAAATCCGCGGCCGCGCCTTCCTGCTGGGCAAATGGCAAAACGGCCAGCCCATACCGGACCCCTACCGGCAACAGCGCCCGGCTTTCGAACACGCCTTCAACCTGATCGACCAGGCCACCACGGCCTGGCTTAAGTATCTCGATTAATAAAAGTACCTGGATAACTAACTGCTAATGACCGACACCAAGCTCCCGCCCCAACAAGATAACGACGAAATCGACCTGCTGGCCCTGTTTGGCACCCTGTGGGATGGCAAATGGCTGATTGCCGCCGTCACCCTGGTGTTCACCGCTGTTGGCGTGTTCTATGCCCTGATCCAGCCCCCCGTCTACCGGGCCAACGCCCTGATCCAGGTGGAAGAAAAACAGGGCGGCCTGCCCGGCATGGAAGACCTGGGCGGCCTGCTGGAATCCACCTCCAAAGCCGTCACCGAAATCGAGCTGATCAAAAGCCGTCGGGTACTGGGTGAAGTGGTCGACAACCTGAACCTGGACATCATCACCACCCCGGATTACTTCCCTGTGGTGGGCGCCACACTCGCCCGCCGTTTCAACGGAGAGCCCCTGTGGGGTGAAGAGAAGGGCGAAGGGTGGGGCGAAGGCTACGCCTGGGGTGGCGAAAAGCTCACCATCACCCGCATGGACGTACCGGGCGGATCCGGTGATTACAGTCTGGAGACCGGCGAGAACGGCCGTTGGAAACTGTTCAACGAAGATGAAGAACAGGTGCTGGAAGGCGAAATCAACACCCCGGCCGAAGCCAACGGCTTTGGCGTCATGGTGATCGAACTGGTCGCCCGCCCCGGCACCCGCTTCAACATCACCAAGCGTAGCCACTACGCCGCCACCATGGATCTCCAGATCGCGGTATCGGCCTCGGAAAAAGGCAAGAGCTCCGGCATCATCGAGCTGGCCTACGAGCACACCAAACCAGCCCTGGCCCAGGCCGTGCTGTCTGAAGTGGGGCAGAACTACGTGCGCCAGAACGTTGACCGGGCCAGCGCCGAGGCGGCCAAATCCCTGGCGTTCCTGCGCGGGTCCCTGCCGGAGGTCAAGCGGGACCTGGACGTTGCCGAGAAAAAGCTCAACCAGTACCAGGTCGAAGAAGAAACCATCGATATCACCGCCGAAGGCTCTGCGGTGCTGGAGCAGATCGTCAACCTGGAAACCCGCATCTCCGAACTGGAATTCCAGCGCGCCGAGATTGAACAGCGCTTCCAGCCCACCCATCCGCGCTACAAAGCCTGGGCGTCTCAGATGGCCGAACTCAAAGTCCGCCGCGCCGAACTGGACCAGCGCCTGGGCCGCCTGCCAGCAACCCAGCAGGAACTGGTGCGCCTGCGCCGGGATGTGGAAGTCGGCAACAAAATCTACCTGCAAATGCTCTCCAACATCCAGCAGCTGGACATTGCCCGGGCCGGCACCGTAGGCAACGTGCGGGTCGTCGACGAAGCCGTCGTCAACATCAACGAACCGGTAAAGCCGAAACGCCCGCTGATTGCAGCCCTGGCCCTGCTGCTGGGCGGCATGGTCGGCACCGGCATCGTGCTGGTGCGCGCCATGATGAACCGCGGCGTGGAAAACCCGGAAGACATCGAGAACATCGGACTTCCTGTCTACGCCAGCATCCCGCTGTCGGTCACACAAAATGAACTGGAACGAAAACGCACGCGGCGGGAACTACGCGATAAAGAGCACATCACCCGCCTGCTCGCCTTCGAAAACCCCGCCGACCTGGCCGTGGAAGCCCTGCGCAGCCTGCGCACCAGCCTGCACTTCGGCATGATGGACGCCAACAACAAGATCCTGATGATCAGCGGCCCCAGCCCCGGGGTGGGAAAAACCTTTGTGTCCAGCAATCTCGCGGGCGTCATGGCGCTGGCCGATCAAAAAGTGCTGCTCATCGACGGCGACATGCGTAGAGGCTTCTGTCACGAGGTTTTTGACGTCACCAAGGATAACGGCCTGTCCGATATCTTGGCCGGCAAAGCCACCCTCGAAAACGCCGTTCACCAGACCGAAGTCCTCAACCTCCACTTCATTGCAAGAGGCACGGTGCCGCCCAACCCGTCGGAGCTGCTGATGAGTAAACGCTTTGGGGAATTCATGGAGCAGGCCTCAAGCCTTTATGACCTGGTGATCATAGACACGCCGCCTCTCCTGGCCGTGACGGATGCAGCCATCGTCGGCAAGCACGCCGGTACCACCATGATGGTGGCCCGGTTTGGCGTGAATCCGGTCAAGGAAATAGAACTGACGATGCGCCGCTTCGAGCAGAATGGTGTGGAAGTAAAAGGGGCCATACTGAATGCGGTGGTGAAGAAGGCGTCTGCCTATGGATATGGTGGTTATGGTTACTACAACTATGAATATAAGTCGGAAAAAGCGTAAAAGCGACAGGTCAGCACAGCACTGTCCTTTGCCAATTGCTGTGATACCTGCCAAAACCAGGGGTGGTGAGGGCTTTAACGTTGGTAACCTTACTGACCTTTCGTACCTAAGTTGCCTGCGGACGCTTGTTTTCAGGGAAAACGTTAGGGCGCCAGTTGGTAAGCGCTGCGGCCGGTCACAGTGGATCGACAGGCTGGCAATAAGCTTGTCTGCGCTGCCTCAGTTTGTAGCATGTTCCCTCTCACGACTAATGACTAAACGCTTTGCAATGGATCATCTGAACGCATTGTATATCGGGCTGATGCTCGTCCGTCTACGGCAATCTGCATGACGTCTCGTTAGGGCGAGATCACCGAATTTGGTTAATCCAGCACGAAGATTCGCCCGGACGGTTTGAATGCTTCAAGGTTTGACTTTCCCCGACCAAGCTATAGAGCCTTTCGTAACATGAGTATTTTTAATCGCAGCCGAATACTTCGTGACGGCGGGTGGGTTGCTCTCGGGCAAGTTCTCAGCGCGGCTGCCGCACTGATATCCATCCGCATCATGACTGAGCTGCTCTCTCCCGAAGAATTTGGACGCCTTACATTGCTGGTTGGCGCTGCCGCCTTGGCGCTTGGCCTTGTCTCTACACCCCGTCTTCAGGCGGTAATCCGGTTCTACCCAGAATGCAGCAAAAATGAGCGCCTCTGGATATTGCGCCGAGCAGCAGGAAGCCTCATTTACAGCCTTGTCATGGTGGCCGCGTTGCTGATTTCGCTCGGTGGTGGCATCATTTCAGTGGTCAGCGACCAACTGTGGCACATAGGGCTGTTGATCGCTGCCATGCTTGTTATTGACTCACTCTACGCGTTTGAACAGGCCTTCCTTAACGCTGCCCGTCGGCAGCGCGCCGCAGCAATCGTGCAAACAGCTAACGCATGGTCCAGGCCATTGATGGCGATCTGTTCAGCGTGGTTATTCGGATACAATGCAGAGGCTGCACTTGCCGGTTACATCGTTGGCTCAGGTTTGATTCTAATCGCCTCAAGATGCCTTGTTCGGTTCGAAGGGTCCTTGCCGGAACCTCGCATCATTACTCCCTCTGAGTCGGAAGCCCAGATTGAACTTTCGACGGCTATTAAGCGCTACGCTTTGCCCCTTGCGCCGTTGGCAGTCTTCGGGTGGCTCAGTGGCATGGGAGATCGCTATATCATTGCCGGGATTCTGTCTTTGTCAGAAGTTGGTTTATACGCGGCGGTATACGGATTGGCGAGTAGGCCCTTCCTGATGTTATCCACCATAATCGAACAAACCTTGAGGCCGATACTGCAGAACGCAATCGCTGATGGCTCAAATAAAGAAATAGATATCGCCAAAAGGCGGATGCTGATAACAAGCAGCATCGGTGCAACAGTCGGTGTAACTGCTTTCGTCTTTCTGAAAGATCCTGTCGGATATGTTTTTCTGGCAGAAGAATACCGATCAGCCATTGACCTGATGCCTTGGATCGCATTAGGTTATGCTCTCCTTTGCATTTCTTCAATCTTTACAAGATTCTGTTATGCATTCGACGCCACTCGATATGTTCTCGCACTCACTGTTTCGGGGTCTCTGATCGGCATCGCTGTCTTGATCCCGGCAGCGATTTTTTACGGACTCCATGGTGCTGTTCTTGCGGTCCCTGTCCGCTTCGGAATCGAATTGGCGCTATCTAAACTCCTATCACGCAAGGCTGAACGTAGATACATAATTGCGCAGAGAAGAACTCATGAATCCGCGTAAATGCATTGGCTCAGCTCATGGACCAAGCTGTCGGCCGATCTCTTTCAGTATCGAACATGCAGCCAAGGCTCTGCTGGTCGCCGGCTCTATATACGCCATCATTGTGCTCCTCGCACTCTTGTTGTCGCGGGTTGGCGTCGAAGATCAATTTTGTCTGGCGTTGGTGCATGCAGCAGGTGCCACGGCTTTGCTTCTTTTCTGGAAGCTGGGTCGGTGGGGGAATGCACGTTACAGCGCTTTCGGTGCAGCTCTGCTGCTTGTCGGCTGCGGGTTCAGAGTTCATGCATTACTGGATGCACTCTTCTATGGCGCCCGGCTCGAGAATATATACAAATATAGCAATGTCCCGCTCCCGGACCCTGTCTTCGATTTGTTACTGAAAGGCGAATTGATCACCGTAGCAGGATTATTGATTATAGCCTGCAGTTGGCGCCTGAAGGTCGGGCGGGGGGTGGAACTTTATTCGTTTCTGTTCAGTGCACGAGCTGTACCACTGAAAATTTCGGTTTTAGTCTATGGTGTTGCTTTTGCCGTTGATGTCCTCAGAAGAGTTACAGGGGTATCTTTCGGGCCGCTCGAACAAGTTGCGTCCTTGTTTTTTGTGACGGGTATTGCATCTACCTACTTCATAGCTGCGCGCCGGCAGTCTGCAATAGGTCAAGTGGTGTTGGCAAGTCTGCTGGCACTCCCCTTGTCAACACTTGCGTTGGATAGCGGAATGAAAGAAGAGATTTTTTTTCCGTTTGTACCCGCGGGCATCCTTTACTGGATTAATTTTCGCCAGCTGAGTGCAAGACTTTTCGTGATCTGTGCTGCGGCGATCGTTCTTGCCATATCTCAGCTCTATGTGCATAACGTTCGCGAACTTTCCTGGAGAAGTACAGGGGACCTAGACATCCCCACAACAGTTCTGGTGGCGAGTTTTGTATACAACCTACAGGATGCTCAGCTCATGGACGCGCTCGATGACATCAGTTCGAGGGTCAACATGACAACAGCTCATGCCATAACGGTAACCCTTGCAGATCAAAATGGATATGAGCCCGGAGCTGTATTCGGCTTGATCCCGGCGAGCGTGGTACCACGCATTCTTTGGCCCGGGAAGCCCACCATGCAACCCGGCGCCATGCACACAGCTAGGATACTTGGCATTCCGGGTCCTCTCTCTGAAATCAGCTCGTCAACGGCTGCCGGATTTGCTACTGAACTTTATCTCGGTGGCTGGTGGATCGGGGTGCTGCTTGGAGCAATCACTTTCGGCTGGCTGCTTGCAACTGCCCAGCAATGGGCGCATCGGTTTGGCAGAGGGTTCGGTCACCAAACACTGTGTTTCGTCGCGCTTTATTGGACGCTTCGATTTGACGAGAAGCACGTCGTTTACGCGTACACATCCATTCTTTTCGTCACCATTTTTATCTGGATGCTTGTCAAGACAGCAACGGTGTTTGGTATCCGGCACACCTTAACGAGTCGTTAGGAAAACGCCACCGCACAATAAGTCTAATCTTCAACCGCACTGAAAAAAAACAGGCTTTCCAGTGCGGCAGGCGGGGAACTGCAGATCCAAAAGGAGCTTCGCCAGTCTTCCACTTTTGCGATCCAGCCAGATTGACGGGATTGTACCTAAAAGAGGTACGAACATGACTGTTAAGCTCAAACTGCTCTTCGTAAGCGAAACTTGGAACGGTTTTTCCGCCCTGTCGCTATGAGCGTCCTTGAAGGTGTTGAGTTGGACGATATAGGTGAAGATCATTACCGACCTAAGGTACGCAGCCTGTTCATACCTAATGTCAATCGGCTGCTGAAACCACTTTACAAATGAGAATTGGCTGCTGAGATTCTCAGGTGATGCCTCGCTCTCAAGACCGACGTTGTAATTGCTTATAAACGAAATTTCATGACGGCAAGCAAATTGCTTGCAGTACGCTCCATAGTCACAAATAAAGTCAATGTGTTTCCCCACGCCTCACATTTATAATCTAGGCATGCTAAAGGTCCTAGGTCAATACGACCTGGTGATCTCTACCAAGCCTGATCACATTGGCATATAACTTACGGATATATACCAATCATTGCGTTTTTGTTCCACAAGGATACGATCCGAAGGTCCATTGCTGGGCGGATCCTACCGAATTGCAAGATGGCAATGTTGTGATCGCCGCCAGCAAGCTGCCGGCCCTAATGTGAGGAATTGTTAGTCGAAGTTGGCCGGCTGCTGCCAGATCGGACGGTGTCGGTTGCGCGGGCCGGACTTGGTTGGGCTGAGCAAAAAAGCAATTTTCCCTCGCGCTGGCAGTTTCCTGGGCCTATCTTCGGCCGTGCCTACGGTGAGTTTGTTCGCCGTGGGAGGATCGTCATCGCCCCGGTGCACACCGATGTAGTGATTGACGGCAAACAACAACCAGGTGATCAGGATACGACGCGCACCTGTGAACTGGCTTCCGCGGGCACTTTCTTCTTGCACCGGCGAACGCCGTTTGTACAGCAAGTGTACGAAGAAGACACGGAGTGCGGTTTCTGGGACGATGCGGCGGAACTGGCGGAGAAGATCCGACACTTCCTGCCGCTTGAGCGCAAGCGCCAGACAATGGCGCCTTCAGCTCGCCGGCGGACGGTACCAGCCTATTCAGTACCTGCACGTGCTCATGAAGTACTTACTCATATCGAGACCCTCGTGAAAGGTGATTCAAGTCAATGGCTATAAGCGTTGTCCATTTCATGCGCGACCCTCGCCCCAACGTCTTCAGCATCGAACGCCTGTATGAAGACGTCCGCAATGCCTTGCCGGTCGACTGCGAGGCGGTCGAGTGGGTGTGCCGAAATCCATCGACCGGTTTCTGGCCGAGGTTGCGAGATGCCTGGTCAGCGCGAAAGGCACAGGGTGATATCAATCACATCACTGGGGATACGCACTACCTGACGTATTTTCTCGATCGCCGGCGCACGGTTCTGACCGTGCATGATCTGGTGACCATCGAACGTTTTAAAGGGCTTAAGCGTCTGGTGCTATGGTTCTTCTGGTTCTGGCTGCCCGTCATGCGTAGCCGCATGGTGATCACGGTCTCGGAGGCCACCCGTCAGGCATTACTGAAGTCTGTGCGCTGCAGCCCGGACAAAGTGGTGGTCATCCACAACCCTGTTTCCGAAGAGTTCCAGCCGGCGGCGAAGACGTTCAACACAGAAATCCCCCGGATTCTCCAAGTCGGCACGAAATTCAATAAGAACGTCTCCCGCGTTGCCGAGGCTCTCGCCGGGATCCGCTGCAAGCTGGTAATCATCGGCTCGCTGAACTCGGAACTGGGGGGGGTTCTAGCGAGACACGAGATCGACTACGAAAATCATGTGGGCCTGAGCCGTGAAGCGCTACTTGACCAGTACGTAAAGGCAGACATGCTGATGTTCGCCTCCACCTATGAGGGCTTCGGCCTGCCGGTCGTTGAAGCCAATGCCGTCGGACGCCCCGTCATTACTAGCAATCTTTCACCTATGACGGAGGTTGCAGACGACGCAGCCTGTCTGATCGATCCATACGATCCAGGCGATATCCGCGCTGGTGTGGCGAGAATCGTCAATGACTCAACTTACCGGGAAAGCCTGATTGCTGCCGGCTACCAGAACGCATTGCGATTTCAATCGACAGCGGTCGCCGAGAGCTACGCTGCGATCTATAGGAAGGTTGCTCAGTGAGAATCACCCACATCGTTCCCCACATTAGCGCTGAAGCATCCGGACCTTCCTATTCGGTCCCACGGCTCTGTCGGGCGGTTGCCGGGCTTGATCATGAAGTCACGCTGTCCTGCCTTGCCGCCGGGCGTGAGATTCCAGGTGTGGCGCTTTCCATTCACCCGTCTTGGCCAGTATTGCAGCGTTTCGCGTTGTCACCCCGTCATACACTGGCACTGTGGCAGGCAGCGAATGAGGTGGATATCGTGCATAACCACAGCCTGTGGTCGATGGTAAACGTCGCAGCTGGCTGGATCGTGCCGGGAAAGCGCGCAAAGCTGGTGACCTCTCCGCGCGGTACCTTGTCGGAGTGGGCACTGTTGCACAGCAAACGGCGCAAGCAGTTGCTGTGGCCGCTGCAGAGGCGCGTTCTGGAACACGCCGACTTGCTGCACGCCACCTGCGAGGAAGAGTATGCGGAAATCAGGAAGCTCGGATTGAAGCCTCCGGTGCTGATTGCGCCGAACGGAATCGATCTGCCTTTTCTCCATGAGCGCCGGTCCAATCCGGACACACGCTCACTACTGTTCCTTTCGCGTGTTCACCCTGTCAAGGGCATCGAGAACCTGCTTGACGCATGGGCCGGTCTCGAGCGGCAGCATGCCGACTGGCAGCTACGCATCGTTGGCCCCGGTGATGCCGATTACATGGAGGAGTTGAGGGCACGGGCGTCACGCAATGGGTCGCGCCGGGTCGAGTTTGCTGGACCGCTGTACGGTGCCGAAAAGGATACTGCTTACCGCAATGCAGATTTCTTCGTGCTGCCGACCCATTCCGAGAACTTCGGCATGGCCGTGGCGGAGGCCTTATCGCACGAATGCCCCGCCATCGTCAGTCACGGCGCGCCTTGGGCCGGGCTCGAAAAGGAAGGTTGCGGCTGGTGGGTTCCCAATAGTGTCGACAGCTTGCGGAGCACACTGGAATCTGCAATGGCCCTTCCGCAGACAGAACTTCACGCTATGGGCGCCAGGGGCCGGGCATGGATGGAGCGGGATTTTTCTTGGGAGGCCATCGCAGCATCGATGGAGGCGGGTTATCGCTGGATGCTGGAAGGCGGCGCGCCACCCGATTGCGTAAAAATCAAATGACGCAACCGCCATGAATCATGTTGAGGCGCGAACAGAGAATACACTCCTTTGGCCCTTGTTAGTTGGGCTGATCGCTGATTACACAGGCATCCGATCATCAAGGAAACCGTCATGAATGCGGCAAACATCGGACGAATCGCTGAAATCGTTCTCGGGCCACTGGGCTTCAGCCGCCGACTTCCGCAAGGCTCCGGTGGCGGGCTGATCCGGGTAAGCTCGAGGGTTGGTGGTTTGAAGTACCTGTTCAAGGCGTCGGATCGCTGGGATCCAGAGCTTTTGGACATCGCGGGGACCCTGGTGTCACGCAACGATAGCGTCTGGGATGTCGGTGCCAACGTCGGCTTGTTTTCAAAAGCCGCCGCATTTCATGCAGGCACACAGGGAATCGTGCTGTCGATTGAAGCCGACTTTGATGTTATCGCATTGCTGCATGCTACGGCACGACGGAGTTCTGAAAGTGAGGCAAAAATGACCGTCCTACCGGTAGAGATTGCAGATCGACAAGGAGTACTGAGCTTCGCAATTGCCCGCAGGGCCCGCGCAGCTAATGCCATCGAGGAGTTTGGTTCGACTCAGACGGGGGGGGGGGTGAGCGAAGTACGAACCCTGCCTTGCATGACACTTGATAGTCTGCTGTCACACTTACCTGCACCGGATGTGTTGAAAATCGATGTTAAAGGCGCCGAAATTCTGGTTCTGAATGGCGCCAAACAGATTCTGGAGCAGGCACGTCCCAAGGTTTACTGCGAGGTGTTAGCCAAGACCAGAGAACAAGTGTGCGAGTTGTTTGAAGGATTTGGCTATGTCGTTTGAGACGGCCAGGGATATAGCCACGGATTTGGTGAACAAGTCACCGATACGACCTCGAATATCGTAGCTATACCGTCGGCGTAGAACGGAGTTTGACTTATTCATCAGCTCACCCGCCTAGCGAACAGCAGGCAACAGCCACTCGTCAGGTGGTGCGGCTCCTGTTGCGGTTGTCATCATCTCTCTCAATCAAAAGTTGATTACCGCCAGTTTACCAACAGTTCTGGCAACGAAAATCTGATTTCTTCTCAGTGTTCACCCTTATCAAGTTGCAGAAAGATACGACGCTGACTTCGATAAGAGAAGGCACTGATACCACGCTTGAAAAGCATTTACCCGCGGGGGTGGACCTTGACGTTTGGGAGGTTCTCTGTCGATGTGCGGGTGTTTGAGCCATTGTCAGGAAAGATATTCGTGGTTTCGAGGCTGCATGATCGGCCAAAACGTTTTTGTTGATCAAATTCATTAGTCAATGAGCAAGGCCGTATAGATGACTTCAAATAACTCCAGTTGGAAGCCGGGAAATGCACGGGTTGCGGTAGTTATGATCTCCTTAAATGAAGCGCATAACATGGAGGCTGTTCTGGAAAACCTGAAGGGGTGGGCCCAAGAGGTTTTCTTGGTGGACAGCTGCAGTACGGACGCTACTGTGGATATCGCTCTACAGCATGGTGTACATGTGGTTCAGCGGCCATTTAAGGGGTTTGGGGACCAGTGGAATTTTGCGCTTCGAGAATTGCCGATTGTCGCTCCTTACACTATGAAGCTGGACCCTGACGAAAGGTTGACTGATGAGCTCAAAGCTTCGTTGCGGGAGCTGACGCAGCGCACCGCAAGTCAGGGAATCGTTGTGAATCGGCGGCTATGGTTTATGGGAAAAATTCTACCGGTGAATCAAGAAATTCTTAGATTATGGAAAACCGGTAGCTGCAAGTTCACCGATGTCGCTGTTAATGAACACCCGCAAGTTGAAGGTGAAATGGTACTTGCCTCGGGGTTTCTAGAACATCATGACAGCCCAGGCTTGGATCATTGGGTGGTTAAGCAAAATAGATATACCACTGCAGAAGCTGTGAGCCAGGCTATGCACAAGCCACTGGCAGTTGATCCGGCATTGTTTGGGAATGCACTCCAAAGAAGAATGTGGCTAAAGCGTTACTTTTGGAAGTTTCCCGGCCGTTATTTGATTTTGTTTCTTTACCATTTTCTGGCTCTTGGTGCTTGGAGAGCCGGCAAGGTGGGTTGGATTTGGTCCCATTTGCGCACCGAGGTATACAGGCAGTGGGAGTACAAGCGGTTTGAGATCGAGCAAACCGGGCGGCTTCCCGCCAGCATTCCGTCCTATCCTGGCGAACCGGATGCCCGGGTTCCTTTCTACGAGTAACGACTCTCTTTAACTCTTGTTGCCTTCACAAATTGGATTTGGTCTATGTTCACTGGGGAAACTCTTCTTCTCACCGGCGGTACCGGCTCCTTCGGAAATGCCGTACTCAAACGCTTCCTGAATACCGACATCGATGAAATACGCATCTTCAGCCGGGATGAGAAAAAACAGGATGACATGCGCAAGCGCTACACCAATCCCAAACTCAAGTTCTACATTGGCGATGTGCGTGATTACCAGAGCATTCTGAATGCCACCCGAGGTGTGGACTTCATCTTCCACGCCGCAGCCCTCAAACAGGTGCCGTCCTGCGAATTCCATCCCATGGAAGCAGTTAAAACCAACGTTCTAGGCACCGAAAATGTCCTCGAAGCAGCAATCCAGAACGAAGTGAAGCGTGTGGTTTGCCTGAGTACCGACAAGGCCGTATATCCCATCAACGCCATGGGCATTTCCAAGGCGATGATGGAGAAGGTGATGGTGGCCAAGTCCCGTAATGTGGACCCGGAGAAGACCGTTATCTGCGGTACTCGCTACGGCAACGTAATGGCGTCTCGTGGGTCGGTTATTCCTCTTTTTGTAGATCAGATTCGTGCCGGTCAGGCCATAACGATTACCGATCCGAACATGACCCGTTTCATGATGACCCTGGCGGATGCGGTGGATCTGGTGCTTTATGCTTTTGAACATGGCGCCAATGGTGATCTGTTTGTGCAGAAAGCACCGGCCGCCACAATCGAAACCCTGGCACGGGCGCTTACCGATTTGATGGATAAGCCAAATCACCCCATTAACGTCATCGGTACCCGCCACGGCGAGAAGCTGTTTGAAGCGCTACTCAGCCGGGAAGAAATGGCTTGCGCGCAGGATCAGGGTGGCTATTACCAGATACCGCCCGATCTGCGGGATCTTAACTACGGCAAGTTTGTGGAGCAGGGGGAAGAGAAAATCTCTCACACCGAGGATTACAACTCCCACAATACTGAGCGTCTGGATGTAGCCGGCATGCAAACCTTGTTGCGGAAGCTGGATTTCATTCGTGCCCTGGAACGGGGTGAATACCTCAACACGGAGGAGTGAAGCATGCGGGTATTGGTAACCGGCGCTAACGGTTTTATCGGCAAGAATCTGCAGATGCATTTGCGTGAGCGGGGCGGTGTCGAGATTGTGCCATTCACCCGCGAGCACACTGTGGCGGATTTAACCGGTCTGCTGGAAGGCGTGGGCTGGGTGTTTCACCTGGCGGGGATCAACCGACCGGAAAACCCTTCGGAGTTTGTGACCGGCAATGCTGGCCTTACCCAGGCCCTGTGTGACGCGGTAAAAGAAACCGGTCGCAAAATTTCCGTGGTTTATACCTCGTCGATTCAGGTAGAGCGGGATAATGACTACGGCACCAGCAAACGTTTAGCGGAAGACGCTCTGCTGGAACTGCATCAATCTGCCGGCTGCTCGGTTTACATCTACCGCCTGCCCAACGTATTCGGTAAATGGGCACAGCCTGATTACAACTCGGCCGTGGCTACCTTCTGCCACAATATTGCCCGGGATTTGCCGGTACAGATTAATGCTCCGGATGCAGTGATTCAGCTGGTTTACATCGATGATGTAGTGGCCAATTTTGTCGGTTTGCTGGATGGCGGGGCGGAGCCCACTCCCTTTGCCGAGGTAGAACCGATTTACCAGATTACCGTAGGTGAACTGGCGGAGCAGTTAGAGCGATTCAAAGCTACCCGGGATAACCTGATCACCGAACCCGTAGGCACCGGCCTGACCCGTGCCTTGTACTCCACCTATGTGAGCTACCTGCCACCGGAGAGCTTCACCTACACCGTTCCCCAGCATGGGGATGAGCGTGGTGTGTTTGTGGAAATGCTGAAAACCCCTGATGCCGGCCAGTTCTCGTTCTTCACTGCCCACCCCGGCGTTACCCGTGGCGGGCACTACCATCATTCCAAGACTGAAAAGTTCCTGGTGATCAAAGGCGAGGCCTGTTTCCGTTTCCGCCACATGCTGACAGGCAAGTATTACGAACTGCGCACCTCCGGCGATAAACCGGAGATTGTGGAAACCGTGCCGGGCTGGACCCACGACATCACCAACGAAGGCGACAGCGAGCTGGTGTGCATGCTCTGGGCCAACGAGATTTTTGACCGCGAACGCCCGGATACGTTTGCCCGCCCAGTAGGAACAGCAGAGTGACTTTATGAAAAAACTGAAACTGATAACGGTGGTGGGGACCCGGCCAGAGATTATTCGCCTCTCCCGCGTAATGGCCAAATTGGATGAGCATTGCGAGCATATTCTGGTGCACACCGGCCAGAACTACGATTTCGAGCTCAATGAAATCTTCTTCCAGGACCTGGGCATTCGCCAGCCGGATTATTTCCTGAATGCCGCCGGTGCCAGTGGCGCGGAAACGATCGGTAACGTGATTATCGCCGTTGACCGGGTGTTGGCCGAGGTGCAGCCGGAAGCCCTGCTGGTACTGGGCGACACCAACAGCTGCATGGCCGTTATCCCCGCCAAGCGCCGCAAGATCCCTACCTTTCACATGGAAGCCGGCAACCGCTGTTTCGATATGCGGGTACCGGAGGAGATCAACCGCCGCATTGTTGACCACACGGCGGATATCAACCTCACCTACAGCGCCATTGCCCGGGATTACCTGCTGCGCGAAGGCTTGCCGCCAGACCGGGTGATCAAAACCGGCAGCCCGATGTTTGAAGTGCTGAATCACTTCCGCGAGGGCATTGATGCTTCCGATGTTCTGGAGCGATTGGGACTAAAGGAAGGGCAGTTCTTTGTGGTCAGCGCCCACCGGGAAGAGAATGTAGATTCCGACAAGAACTTTCAGGCCCTGGTCGACACCCTGAATGCCGTAGCGGAGCAGTACGGCCACCCGGTGATTGTCTCTACCCACCCCAGAACCCAAAAACGGGTGGATGCCATGGGTGTGCAATTTCATGAAAATGTACGCCTGCTGAAACCAATGGGATTCAAGGATTACAACAAGCTGCAGTTAAGCGCCAAGGTGGTGTTGTCTGACAGCGGCACCATTAACGAAGAAGCCTCCATCCTCAACTTCCCGGCTCTGAACATTCGTGAAGCCCACGAGCGCCCTGAAGGCATGGAAGAAGCCGCCGCTATGATGGTGGGCCTGAGCAGGGCACGAGTGCTGCAGGGCCTGGCCATTCTGGAAAGCCAGGGCCGTGGCGATGAACGCACCCTGCGCCTGGTGACTGATTACAGCATGCCGAATGTATCAGACAAGGTGGTTAGGCTTATTCACAGCTACACGGACTACGTGAACCGGGTTGTGTGGAAGAAATACTGATTCAGGAAATATCATGAAGTTTGTGCTGATTGCGGATACCTTCCCCCCGTTGCGGACATCGGGGGCGGTGCAGTTGCGGGATCTCTCAAGGGAATTTTTAAGGCAGGGCCATTCGTTAACGGTGATGCTGCCCACCCCGGATATGCAGGAACCCTGGGCGCTGGAAAACCGGGATGGTGTTCAGGTACTCAGGTTGAAAACGCCCAAAACCAAAGATATTGGGTACGTGCAGCGCACTTTGGGCGAATTCTTAATGCCCTTTGCGATGCTTCGTAACCTCCGAAAAAGCCCCTTGGCAGATACTTCCTGGGACGGTGTGGTGTGGTACGCTCCCAGCATTTTCTTTGGCCCTATTGCGAACGCCTTGAAGAAAGCGAATGACTGCAGAGGCTATCTTATTATTCGGGATATTTTCCCGGAATGGGCAGTAGATATGGGCTTGATGGGCCGGGGCCTTCCTTATCGTTTTTTTCGTGCAGTGGCCAACTATCAGTATTCTGTTGCCGATGTTATCGGGATTCAGACACCGGGAAATGCAGTCTACTTCGATGAGTGGCGCAAGGACGAGAGCCGTAAGCTGGAAGTGCTGCAGAACTGGTTGGCAGATGCACCGGCGGGGCACTGTTCCATTGATGTTGCCAAGACGGTTCTAGCCGGACGAAAGGTGTTTGTCTACGCGGGCAACATGGGGGTTGCGCAGGGTATGGATATTCTGCTCGATCTGGCGGAATCGCTTGGCGATCGTCAAGATATTGGTTTTCTGTTTGTTGGCCGCGGTAGTGATGTCCAAAAATTGGCCGCAGATGCAAAGCGTCGAAATCTCGACAATGTTCTTTTTCACGATGAAATCGACCCGGACGAAATTCCCGGCCTATACGCTCAGTGCGATGTTGGGTTGGTGGCGCTCCACCCGCGCCACAAGACTCACAATATTCCCGGTAAATTTCTGACCTATATGCAGAGTGGGTTGTCCGTCCTGGCAAACATCAATGAAGGCAATGATCTCGTTAACCTGATCCAGGAAGAGCAGGTTGGGGCAGTGGCAACCGATGGCACTGTGGATTCGTTGAAAAGAATGGCGGAATCTCTCATCGAGCAGCGGGAAGTAGATGCGGAGCTACCCTCACGGTGCCGGGCCGTGTACAAGCGGCTTTTTTCGCCAGAGACGGCTGTTAAACAGATCGTTGGTGCACTGGAAAGATAATGGATTGCCTGTAAATTTTTTGCCGCGTAATATATCGAATGATACGAAAAACCACCGTTTTAATCTCTATGAATTTTCGAGTCCAGCCTTAATATCCACTCACTTGTTGATTGTATCGTTCGTACCAGTAACAGCGCACCCTCTCAATACCAGTTCCTTTATTAACCAGGATTTTTCTTTTTTATGTGCGGAATCGTCGCTGCTGTATGCCACTGAGAAGTTACTCCTTTTCTGATCAGTGGCCTTAAAGCCCTGGAGCACAAGGGCTATGACTCTGCCGGCGTTGCTCTATTGAATGGCTCTCTTCACCGGGCTCGTTCCATCGGGCAGGGTGGCCCCCTCGCACTGGTTGACGAAGGCATGCCGGTGGTCGTCGTCGCCCCCAATGACGATTTACTGGAAAAGCTAAAGTCCAACATGGAAGAAGTTCGGGCCGGCGGTGGCAAGCTCTTCGTGTTTGCCGACGGTGACAGCAAGGTCAGGGCGGAGGAGGGCGTGCAGGTACTGAAAATGCCTGAACACTATGGTGCCCTGTCTCCAATTCTTCACGTCGTCGCCCTGGAGTTACTCGCCTACCATGTCGCACTGGTGAAAGGCACGGACGTGGATAAGCCCAGGAATTTAGCGAAGAGTGTCACTGTGGAATAGGTGACGGATAGCCTTTATACGCCCGGGGAAACAATCGCATACCGAAAAATGGGGCCAGATGCGGATACTGATGGCGGCTATTGTCTGCCCAACGATAGCAAGCAGCAGTTGGCCCACTAGGAGGAGCTCCCTAACAACCTGATTCGGGCCATTGTCGACTCCAATATTCTGATCTTGTCCGGGCCGGCCAAGGTAATTGTTGCGCTGTAACGGCCACCCAGAGTGATTGCTGTCCAAATTCTTGGCAGAGCCGGTGCTTATCTTGGGGAAGACAATAAAGTAAGGTATGAAGACCGTTATGAGCGTTCATGATGTTAATTTTACGCCCACGTGGAAATGCTTTGGAGTGAATGATGCACAATTATGACGTGTTCAACGGTGATGCAGATGGCATTTGCGCCCTGATCCAGCTCCGCCTGGCGGAGCCTTGTGAATCTACCCTTATCACCGGCGTAAAACGCGACATAGCCCTGGCCCAACAGGTGCCGGTTGAGTCGCCTGCTCAGGTGAACATTCTCGACATCAGCCTTGATAAAAACCGTGAGGCGGTGGACGAGCTGCTGGCCGCCGGCTGTTCGGTGTTTTATGTGGATCACCACTTCCCCGGGGAAACCCTGCCGGATGCGCCTGGCTTTACGGCTTTGATCGATACCCAGCCTACCACTTGCACCAGCTTGCTGGTAGATCAGCATTTGGGTGGCCGTTTTCATAACTGGGCCATTGCGGCTGCTTTTGGCGATAACCTGAATGCGGTGGGTGAAGAACTGGCGGAGAAGGCCGGTTTGTCGTCTGAGCAAACCCAGGCGCTGAAAACGCTGGGCGTGTGTACCAACTACAATGGTTATGGTTCCACGGTTGAGGATTTGCACTTCCATCCGGCGGATTTGTACCGGGCGTTTGTGAAGTTTGCAGACCCGCTGGATTTGATTGCCTCCGAGCCCGCTGCCTGGCAACGGTTGCGTGATGGCTATGAGGCGGACATGGCTCGGGGACTAGCTGCGCACATGCTTTCGGAATCCGCGACATCACTTGCTGTGAAGTTGCCGGATGAAGGCTGGGCTCGCCGGGTGAGTGGTGTATTGGGTAATGAGCTTGCCAATCGCAACCCGGATAAGGCTTGTGCGATCGTAACCGCGCAAGCCGACAATACCTATCTGGTGAGTATTCGTGCGCCCCTGAATAATCGCAGTGGTGCTGATGAAGTGGCTCGCAGTTTTCCCACCGGTGGTGGGCGTAAGGCGGCAGCCGGGATTAACTCGTTGCCTGCGGAGGAGCTGCAGGCGTTTCTGGATACCATGGCGGCATTCTGGAAGAGCTGATTTTGTGCCATGGAATCCGCGGGAAAACATATAAATGGAATAGTTATGACGTTAATCCCTCCAAAGAAAACTCACCTCAAACAACTCGAGGCGGAATCCATTCACATCATCCGTGAGGTGGCCGCCGAGTTTGATAACCCGGTGATGCTGTATTCCATCGGCAAGGATTCCGCGGTCATGCTGCACCTGGCGATGAAAGCCTTCGCCCCGGGCAAGCCACCGTTCCCGCTGATGCATGTGGACACTACCTGGAAGTTCCGGGAGATGATCAAGTTCCGGGATGAACTGACACAGCGGCTGGGTTTGAAACTGATTGTGCATACCAATCAGGAAGGCGTGGCGCAGGGCGTTGGGCCCTTTACCCACGGCAGTGCCAAGCACACCGATGTGATGAAGACCCAGGCACTCAAACAGGCGCTGGACCATTACGGTTTTGACGCCGCGTTCGGCGGTGCCCGCCGGGATGAGGAGAAATCCCGGGCCAAGGAGCGGGTGTACTCCTTCCGGGACAAATTTCATCGCTGGGACCCGAAAAACCAGCGCCCGGAGCTCTGGCAACTCTATAACGGCAAGGTCAACAAGGGCGAAAGCATCCGGGTTTTCCCTTTGTCTAACTGGACCGAGCTGGACATCTGGCAATACATCTATCTGGAGAACATCGACATTGTGCCGCTGTATTACGCCGCCGAGCGTCCGGTGGTGGAGCGCGATGGCACCCTGATCATGGTGGATGACGACCGGATGCCGCTGGAAACTGGCGAGAAGCCGGAGCTCAAGATGGTGCGATTTCGTACCCTGGGCTGCTACCCGCTGACCGGCGCGGTGGAGTCCGAGGCGGCCACGCTGCCGGAGATTATCCAGGAGATGCTGCTCACCAAAACGTCTGAGCGCCAGGGCCGGGTGATCGATCACGATTCGGCGGCGTCCATGGAGCAGAAGAAAAGGGAAGGGTATTTCTGATGTCACACGCCTCCGAATTGATTGAATCCGATATCCTCGCGTACCTGGACCAGCATGAAAACAAGGACCTGCTGCGCTTTCTCACCTGCGGCAGCGTGGATGATGGCAAGTCCACATTGATTGGTCGCCTGCTGTTTGATTCCAAGCTGATTTTCGAAGACCACCTGGCGGCGTTGCACAAAGACAGCGCGCGCCAGGGCAATGCCGGTGAGTCTTTGGATCTGGCGTTGCTGGTGGATGGCCTGGCTTCCGAGCGGGAGCAGGGCATCACCATTGATGTGGCCTACCGTTATTTTTCCACCGATAAGCGCAAGTTCATCATCGCCGACTGCCCGGGCCATGAGCAGTACACCCGCAATATGGCCACCGGTGCGTCTACCTGTGATCTGGCGGTGGTGATGATTGATGCCCGCAAAGGTGTGCTTACGCAATCCCGCCGGCACAGCTTTATCGTCAGCCTGCTGGGGCTGAAGCACATCGTGGTGGCCATCAACAAAATGGACCTGGTGGATTTCTCCGAGGAGGTGTTCAACAACATCCGTGAGCAATACCAGACGCTGGCGACTCAGCTTGGGCTGGAGGACGTTCATTATGTGCCGATTTCAGCACTGAATGGCGATAACCTGGTGAACCGCAGCGAGCAGACGCCCTGGTACCACGGCGAAACCCTGATGACTATTCTGGAGCAGGTGGAGGTTCTAGAAGACAAGAACCTGACGGATCTGCGTTTCCCGGTGCAGTATGTCAACCGCCCGAACCTGGATTTCCGCGGCTACTGCGGGACTCTCGCCAGCGGTGTGGTGCACAAGGGCGATGAAGTGGCGGTGCTGCCGTCCGGTAAAATCTCCCGCGTAAAGGGTATCCACGATTACGAAGGCGAGATCGAACGAGCCTGGCCGGGGGATGCCATCACGCTGACCCTGGAAGACGAAGTGGACATTTCCCGCGGTGATCTGCTGGTGCATGCGAACAATCGGCCTGCGCTGGGTAACCGTTTTGCGGCCCATATCGTCTGGATGAACGAAAAGGCGCTTAAGCCTGGCCGTGAGTACGGCATCAAGATCGGGACCCGGGTAACCAACTGTTATGTCAATGAGGTTCTTGAAGAAATTGATGTCAACACGCTGGAGCGCAATCTGGACGCCCAGGGTGGCCTTGATCTGAACGCTATTGGCCTCTGTGATATTGAGCTTTCCGAGCCGGTGGTTGTCGAGGATTACCAGGGCCATCCCGGTACTGGCAGCTTCATTTTGATTGACAAGCTGACCAATGTGACCGTGGCGGCCGGCATGGTGGCCCGGGCTCTGGATGGCGCCGGTGCCATGACTGATCGGGAATACACCGAAGCGGAGCGCAATCTGAATCGGTTTATTCGGGAGAATTACCCGGAGTGGGCTTGTAAGCCGGTTTAAAAGGGAGAAGAACTTTGGCTGATAATATTGTCTGGCACGATCACAAAATCACCCGTGCCGAGCGTTCCGTTAACAAAAACCAGAAACCGTGCCTGCTTTGGTTCACCGGCCTGAGTGGCTCTGGCAAGTCGACCATTGCCAACGCACTGGATGTCGCCTTGTACAAACGTGGCTACCACACGTTCCTGCTGGATGGTGACAACGTTCGCCACGGTTTGTGCAAGGATCTGGGTTTTTCGGACGACGACAGGGAAGAGAATATCCGCCGGGTGGGCGAGGTGTGCAAACTCTTTGCCGACGCGGGTTTGATTGTCATGAGCGCCTTCATTTCGCCATTCACCGGCGACCGACGCCTGGTGCGGAAGTTGTTTCCGGCGGGCGAGTTCATTGAAGTGTTCATGGATACGCCGCTGGCTATCTGTGAGGAGCGCGACCCGAAGGGGCTGTATCAGAAGGCCCGGTCCGGCCAGCTTAAGCACTTCACCGGCATCGATTCGCCTTACGAGGTGCCGGCACACCCTGAGATCCGGCTGGATACGTCCCGGCACACGGTGGAGGAGTGTGTTGAGTCGCTGATTGCCTACCTGCTTGAGCGGGAAATGATCGCCCGTAAGGATTGAATCCATGGAGTGGCAAGGCATAGTAACGCTGATCACACTGTTTTCGGTGTTGTCAGCACTTGCGCTTACCCGCGTTGCCGCTGACCTGGTTCTGATGGCGGCTTTGGCATTCCTGTTGATTTCAGGGGTTCTGGGACCAGCAGGGGCTCTGGCGGGGTTCGGCAATCCAGGCGTCATTACCATTGCCACCCTTTACGTGGTGGCGGCGGGATTGAAGGAAACCGGGGCGGTGCAGTGGATTGCCCGCCGGTTGCTGGGGCACCCGAAAACGGAGAGAGCTGCCCAGCTGCGAATGATTGCGCCCACCGGTATTCTCAGCGGTTTCATGAATAACACGGCTGTGGTCGCCATGTTCATCCCCGCCATTCAGGACTGGGCCCAGCGCCTCGGTTTTCCTGCTTCCAAGTTGTTGTTACCTTTGAGCTACGCAGCCATTCTCGGCGGCACCTGCACTCTGATCGGCACCAGCACCAATCTGGTGGTGGATGGCATGCTCCAGAGCCAGCTTGGTATTAACCTGGGTTTGTTCGAGCTGGCCTGGGTTGGCATTCCGTTATTGGTGGCCGGCGGAACGTTTCTTGTGCTTTTTGCTTCACGAATATTGCCTGACCGTGGTGGCGTCGCCGAAGAACTGGACCTGGTGCGGGAATACGGCGTTGAGGTTGAGGTGGTGGCTCCGGGGCCACTGGTAGGCAAAACCATTGCCGAGGCCGGCTTGAGGGCGCTGAGCTATGGCTACCTCACCGAGATTGACCGCGGAGGCCGGCTGATTACTGCCGTAGAGCCTGACCGGACACTGCAGGCCGGTGACCGACTGTATTTTGTAGGCGCACCGGAGTGTGCCAGTGAGCTGCGCCGTATTCAGGGCCTGAAATCGGCCAGCGGCAGTGTGCACAAGCTGGAGGTAGCGAACCATCAGCGGTGCTTGGTGGAGGTGGTTATCGGGCAGGAGTTTCCGGCGCTTAACAAAACGATTCGCGATAGCCGGTTCCGAACCCGCTTTAATGCGGTGATTCTGTCTCTGTCCCGCGAAGGCAAGCGGGTGCCGGGTAAGCTGGGTGATATCACTTTTCGGATGGGGGATACCCTGTTGTTGGAGGCCAGCCAGCAGTTTGTGGAGCAGTACCGGTTTCGAAGGGACTTCCTGCTGGTCAGCGCGCTCAATGATTCTACGCCGCCGGACTTCCATAAGGCCCCAAGGGCGCTGGGAATACTGGCGCTGATGGTGCTGGTGAGTGCAACCGGGCTTTTGCAGATCATGGAAGCCGCATTTCTCGCCGCAGGAGCCATGATTGTTTCCGGCTGTATTACGGCAAGCCGGGCCAGACGGAGTGTGGATTTGCCAGTGCTGGTGGTGATTGCGGCGTCATTTGCGCTGGGTAATGCCATGACTGAAACGGGTGCCGCAATCTGGGTCGCCAATGGTTTGCTGGGTTTCGGGGAATGGACGCCCTGGATGGCGTTAGCGCTCATATATGTGTTGACCGCTGTATTCACCGAGCTGATTACCAATAATGCGGCGGCGGTGCTGATGTTCCCGATAGCGCTGGCGCTTTCCGAACAACTTGGGGTTAATTTTCTTCCGTTTGCGGTTACCGTGATGTTTGCTGCGTCGGCTTCGTTTATCACGCCGTTGGGGTATCAGACGAATTTGATGGTTTATGGCCCGGGGCGGTATCAGTTTGTGGATTATGTGCGGATCGGGCTGCCGTTAAGTCTCTTGGTGGGCTGTGTTGCTGTTGGATTGATACCTCTTGTCTGGAGTTTCTGAACAGCCGGTTTGCTGGGTTCACTTACTTTTGTCAAACTTTTTGAACGCCCCGAGAGGCGTTTTTCATTTTCAGGCGTTCTCCCAAGACGCCCTTACGTCAAACCTTCGTAAACGGCCAATGAACCCCATAACCGCGCGTCCGACGATTAGGGAAAACAACATGACCAATATCTGGATGGTGTGCTGATCGACAGCGGGGCCAGGATGGTCTCAAGGGGCCATACCGCAGAGGCCCGGGTGCTGTTCTACTCGGGCATTAACGAAAGAGCCATTCTCGCCGCATGAACTTCATTATTCGAAATAAAGTCAGCATAGTCTGCACCTGTACTCATGCCCTGTAGCTCCTTTAGGCTATATCGGAGTCCAGCCCATGCCCTTAATGTGAAGAGGTAAACTTGTTGGCCAATGCCGTTCAAGTGGCAGGGACATGCTAAATGCAGCGCATTTATTCTCGTGCAGTTCGGATCTCAGCGAATGGCGTTCTCAGCCTGCTTTTATCTTTTTTAGTGGTAGGCGCCGTTTTCTTTTCTGCTCATGCCCAGGCTTTGCCGCCAAACTTTCAGTTGGAAACCGTGGTTCCCGGCCTGAACCAGCCTGTTTATCTGACCGAACTCCCGGACAGCCGAATGCTAGTGGCTACAAAGTCAGGCCAAATACGCATCTTTGACCCGAATCTGCCGTGAAATTAATGTTCGAGGGAGGCGGGGTCGGGGGTAGTCGTTGACAGATTTTAGAGCTCGAAAGCTGCGCGCACCTCCTCATCGGTGCGTAGGGATCCTGGAAATTTGCCGGTTCGTAGTGCGGTTTGCCACGTATTCCACGAGCGCCCGTACGCAGCTCTCGCCATCCAGAAGAGCAGAATCAAACGCAGGCGCCGAGGAAGGCTATCTGGTTGCCGAAAGATCAATCGACGTACATCCCGATAGGTCAGGTCCATGCGCTGGAAAATCCCGTGGTGATTAATCTGGAGCTGATTGACGTCCAGTCCGGGTCGTATCTTGGTGAAGAGGACATTGTCAGAGTTGAGGACTGGTGGGCACTTATGATGTTTGCCCTCTATCTAATCTGACAAATCCACATCTGAGCCACCTTAATGCCAACAAGTGTCATAAAATGTTAAAAGATGTATTTGCTAGTATTCTTCTAGTTTATCCGTAAGTTAATATCCCCTCTCGTTTTTATGCCTTTCTACTCAGCATTAAGGGGAACACATGGAATCTGCAGGCTTTCTGGCCCTTTTCGCTGGTCTTATTGCATATTTTTCCCTGATGGCGTTAAAGCCCGTGGCTGCGCGGATACGTCTGTTGGATTTGCCTGACCACCGAAAGGTGCACATTGGCGCCGTGCCGCTGATCGGGGGCTTGAGTGTGTTTATCGGGTTGTTTGCGGCCTGGATGATTTCCATGCCGTTGACCGGAGGCTATGGGATCTATTTGCTCGCGTCTCTGTTACTGGTGGTGTTGGGCGCTGTGGATGACGCGCTACATGTGTCCGCCCGGTTTCGCTTGTGGTCACAGGTGGCTCTGGGAGCGCTGTTAACTTATGGCTCTGGTGTGTCCCTTGTAGACTTGGGCAATCTTCTGGGAATGGGCGTGATCGAGCTGGGCTGGTTGGGACCGTTGGTCACCATTGCTGCTGTCATTGGCGCGACCAATGCGTTCAACATGGTTGACGGTATTGATGGCCTGGCAGGCAGTATGAGTCTGGTGACGCTTTTATCGTTATCACTTCTTTTCCTGTTGGCTCCCGGAAACCAGTTGGCGCTGGCGCTGGCGTTTTCGATTGCTATTGCTCTGTTGCCCTATATGGCGGCAAATCTTCGCATTCCACCTTTCAGAAAGCGGATTTTCATGGGGGACGCAGGCTCCATGTTCATCGGGTTTTCCATCGTTTGGTTGCTGGTGAAAGGTACCCAGCCCGAAACCCAGGCACTGCGGCCCGTGACGACCCTGTGGATCATCGCCATCCCGCTGATGGACATGGTGGCTATTATGATGCGCCGTGCCCGCAAGGGGCAGTCGGTGATGAAACCTGACAGGGAACACTTGCACCATATCTTCCAGCGGGCCGGGTTTACCGACCGTCAGGCATTGGTGGTGATCACCCTGGTTTCGCTGATATTTGCCGGCACTGGGCTGGTGGGGGAGTATTTCCAGGTTCCGGAATGGCTGATGTTGACGCTTTTTGTGGTGGCGTTTGCCGCGTATGACTGGGTGTTGAGCCATGCCTGGCGGTTGTTGGTTTTGTTCCGGAAGAGAAAAGCTGTTACGTAATTGCCTTGTTGTTTGTTTTCCTGCGTTTCCTCACAGGTAGTTCTTGCCGCTATGGGGGTGACTGGCTTTCATAGGCCAGGCCCTTCCTCCCTTGTTTGCCAAATCCGATAAAGTAAATTTACGCAAGGTCAGGCGGAACCCGTTCGCGAACGCCGTTTCAGTGGTTTTCACGCCCGTCTGGCAACAGAATGATTCTATGACCCTAACAAGTAGTAACTGAAAAAAACTCGCGGTTCCAGTAGACTTCGCGCAATATTTTCGAAACCTAGCATATCGGGCTGAATACCTTTCGCTGGCCGCCGATGCCTGATCCTCCAAACATGGCCGGTAGGGCGGTAGCGTGCCCGAACAAACAAAATGACCAAGTACGGACTTTTAAATGAATAGCACTCCTGGGCAGCGACCGCAATACGACGGTGAAATCAGTTTGGTTGATCTGGCTGCAACTTTTATAAGACGACGCCGGATTTTTTATATGGTGTTTTTGGTTATTACATTAGGTGGGCTGGCATACGCACTGCTAGCCACAGAGACATACCAGTACACCAGTCTGGTTCAGGTGGCGGAGAAAAACTCCGGGAAATCCATTGAGGAGCCTGCCAAAACTATCGCCACATTGGAAAACCGCTGGCTTCTGGAACAGGAAACCTTATTTCGCGCCGAAAACGACAGGAAGTTACCCTTGAGCGTATCGTTTTCGAATCCCGATAACACCGGATTAATACGTTTTGTTTCTGAAACTTCGAAAAAGAACAAAGAGATTGCTGAGACCGTTCATCAGAATCTAATCGCCAAGATTCAGGAGAGCCAAACAGCGCTGATGGAACGGGAGAGAAAAAGCCTGCAAAACCGCATTGAATCCACTGAACGGACAATTGAAACTCTTCAGGGTGGTCAAGATACGGGAGCGGCAATAGCGGAGGCATACGAGCGTAAAGCAGATCTGGAGAGTGACCTTGAGTCGCTAAAAGATCCCGAGGTATTGGTGGTGAGCCGTCAAAGTGCGGACAAAACCGGTCCTGCCCGTGCGCTGATTGTTGTTCTTGCTGCAGTGCTGGGTGGAATGTTTGGAGTGTTCATGGTCTTTTTCACGCAATTCACAGCGTTGGTGAGATCTGAGCTGACGGAAGAAACGGCAGAGTGATCCTGAATTCGCAATTGAACAGGCGAGCGTTTTGATGAAGCTATTAATAACAGGTGGGGCAGGGTTCATAGGTTCTGCTGTAATCCGCCACATTATCGCGAACACGGATGATGGAGTTGTTAACGTAGACAAGCTCACTTACGCGGGAAACCTGGAGAGTCTGGCCGATGTCAGTAGCTCTCCCCGTTATACCTTTGAGCAAGTGGATGTCTGCGACCGCCCCGAGCTTGACCGTGTATTTATCGAACATCAACCGGACGTGGTAATGCACTTGGCTGCAGAAAGCCATGTAGACCGATCAATAGACGGTCCGGCAGCGTTCATAGAAACCAACATAGTTGGAACCTACACCTTGCTTGAAGCAGCCCGTCATTACTGGAACACGCTAGGTGTGGATAAGAAACATGGCTTTCGCTTCCACCACATCAGTACCGATGAAGTTTATGGTGATCTGGAGCGCCCAGAAGAGCTTTTTACAGAGCAAACTCCCTACGCTCCAAGCTCACCCTACTCGGCAAGCAAAGCCAGTTCAGACCACCTGGTGCGGGCGTGGCTCAGAACCTACGGCTTACCAACGTTAATCACGAACTGCTCCAATAACTACGGCCCGTACCATTTCCCGGAAAAACTCGTACCGTTGGTCATCCTGAACGCACTGGAAGGCAAGCCGTTACCCGTTTACGGTAAAGGCGACCAGGTTCGGGACTGGCTTTACGTTGAAGACCACGCCAGAGCACTCTATAAAGTCGTCACAGAAGGCAAGGTGGGCGAAACCTACAACATCGGCGGCCACAACGAAAAACAGAACATCGAGGTAGTCCGCACCATCTGCAACATTCTCCAGGAACTAGCACCCCCATTAGAAGTCGCAGAGCTGAGTCAAACCGTAGGAGCGACTTCAGTCGTGAAAAACCACTACCAGGATCTGATCACATTCGTCAAAGACCGCCCAGGCCACGACATGCGCTACGCCATAGACGCCACCAAAATCCAGACGGAGCTCGGCTGGTTCCCCGAAGAAACCTTCGAAACCGGTATCCGAAAAACAGTTCTCTGGTACTTGAATAACCTGGTTTGGTGCAAAAGAGTGCAGGACGGCAGTTATCAGAGGGAACGTTTGGGAGTAAATTCATGAAAGGCATCGTCCTGGCTGGCGGCTCCGGCACACGCCTATACCCCATCACTCTAGGCACCTCAAAGCAGTTGTTGCCGGTATACGATAAACCTATGATCTATTACCCGCTCTCTGTCCTCATGCTGGCGGGCATACAGGATATTCTCATTGTTACCACCCCGGAAGATCAAGCCAACTTCAAGAGGGCTTTGGGCAACGGGAAACAGTTTGGCATTAATCTCAGCTACGCCATACAACCCACGCCGGATGGTCTGGCACAAGCCTTTATCATCGGTGAAGAGTTCATAGGTAACGACAGCGTATGCTTGGTGTTGGGCGACAACATCTTCTACGGCCATGGTTTCACTCCTAAGCTGAAACAGGCTGCTAGCCAATTAGAGGGCGCTACGGTGTTTGGATATCAGGTGAAAGATCCCGAGCGATTCGGCGTAGTAGAGTTTGACGAAAATCATCGGGCCATCTCCCTAGAGGAAAAGCCGGCCAAACCCAAATCTCATTTTGCCGTAACGGGCTTGTACTTTTACGACAACAAAGTAATTGAGATCGCCAAGCAGGTAAAACCTAGCAAACGGAGTGAACTAGAAATAACCGATGTAAACCGCGCCTACCTGGAGCAGGGCAATTTGAGAGTAGAGTTACTCGGCAGGGGCTTCGCCTGGTTGGACACCGGTACCCATGAAAGCTTGCTGGAAGCCGCTCAATTTGTGGAAACAATCGAAAAGCGCCAAGGCTATAAAATCGCTTGTCTGGAAGAAATTGCATTTAACCAAGGATGGTTGACTGTAGATCAGATGAAATTGCAGGCTAGTGAGCTTAGTAAGAATCGGTATGGTGAGTATCTTACCTCTCTGATTTCGGAAAAAATATAAAAGAACCAATATGATCCTACACGTCTCAACCGTTGACAAATTTATACCCTCATTTGTTCAGTTTGTTAATGAAGAGTTCAATCAAGAAAATCATCAATTTTGGTTGTTAGATTCGAAGCGTGAATTTTCTGATAGCGGCTATTCAAATGTATACGTTGCAAAAAATACGATTCTAGGAAAACTAATTGCATATGCGCTTCTATTGATAAAGCTGCATACAGCCAAGAAAATAGTGCTTCACGGGCTCTTCAATACGTGGATCATTAATATTCTTTCATTTTGCCCTTGGTTGCTTCCCAAGTGTTATTGGGTGATATGGGGAGGCGACCTGCATCGGTATCAGAAAAAGAAGTCTGGCCTTCGTGAAAACATTAACGAGGGCCTCAGGAAATTTGTGATTCGTAGAATCGGTAACCTAGTTACATATATTAAAGGTGATTTGGATTTAGCCCGAAAGTGGTATGGCGCTGAAGGCGAGTTTCATGAATGTTTGATGTATTTAAGTAACATATTTGACCCCTCACTGGTACAAGCTTCGGAGGAATCAAGTAGAAAACCCGATGGATTGAACATATTGGTTGGTAACTCTGCCGATCCCAGCAATAACCATATTAATGTGTTGGAAAAGTTACGTCCTTATAAAAATGAAAACATCAAAATTTTTGCTCCTTTGTCTTATGGTGATCAAAAATACGCTGCTCAGCTTATGGCTCAAGGTGACGAGTGGTTCGGGAATAAATTTGTTCCTTTGACCCGTTTTATGTCGTTTGATCAGTATCTAAGGTTTTTGAGCAGCCTGAGTTTGGCGATCTTCAACCACGAGCGGCAACAGGCAATGGGGAACATAATTACACTGCTTGGAATGGGAAAAACCGTATTCATGCGCAGTAATATTAGTTCATGGACATTCTTGCGTGGCCTAGGAATTGAGTTGAAAGATGTTTCAAGGTTTTCATTGCAACTGCTAGAAAGCGACTCAGCGGCTAACAATTCAAGGATTGTTCAGTCCTATTTTTCAAGGGAAACGTTAAAGCGCCAACTTTCAGAAATCTTTGAGGAATCAGATGGCCTATCTTTCAAGCAAAGCTCTTGAAGCAATGGGTTTTAAGGCCCTAGGAAAAAATGTAAAAATCAGCGACTGCGCGAAAATTTATAATCCTGAGACGATCGCCATAGGGGATCATTCGAGAATTGATGACTTTTGCGTCGTTTCTGGTCAAGTTTCAATAGGGAAGTATTGCCATATTACTCCGATGTGCCTGGTGGCCGGTGGCAAACCAGGTATTACCCTGTCAGATTTCTGCACCTTGGCTTACGGAGTGAAGGTGTTTGCTCAATCTGACGATTATAGTGGTAGCACGATGGTTAATTCGTTGGTGCCAAAAACATATAAAAATGAGTATTTATCTGCTGTTCTGCTCAAGAGGCAAGTTATTGTCGGGGCCGGATCGGTAATATTTCCCGGTGTAACTCTTGAAGAGGGGTGTTCGATTGGTGCGATGACCTTGGTGAACAAAAGCACGAAACCTTGGGGGATATACGCTGGCAATCCAGCTCGTCGTATCAAAGATCGCAGTAAAAATCTGCTCGAACTGGAAAGGCAATTTCTCAACGAGAATCAAGCATGATTTCATTTAACGTTCCAGCATACACCGGAGCGGAAGACAAATACCTTAAAGAGGCGCTGGTAAGCCAGAAACTCTCCGGTGATGGACCCTTCAGCAAAAAATGCCAAGCCTGGTTTCAAGAAAATTTACCCGCCTATAAAACACTGATCACGCCTTCATGCACAGCTGCGCTGGAATTGGCTGCGTTATTAATAGACATTCAGCCCGGCGACGAAGTGATCATGCCAAGCTACACTTTCGTCAGCACAGCGAATGCTTTTGTCTTGCGTGGCGCAAAAATTATATTCGTGGATATCCGCCCGGATACAATGAATATTGATGAAAACTTGATTGAAGCCGCAATTACCCCCAAAACCCGGGCCATCGTTCCTGTCCATTACGCGGGGGTGGGTTGTCAGATGGATAAGATTATGGCGGTTGCCGAACGTCACGACCTGTATGTCATTGAAGATGCGGCCCAAGGCATGATGAGCAGTTATGAGGGCCGGCACCTGGGCACGATAGGGCACCTCGGGGCCTTCAGCTTTCATGAAACCAAGAACTATACCAGCGGCGGAGAAGGGGGCCTGCTGATTATCAATGATGAGCGATTTTCTGAGCGGGCAGAGGTAATCCGAGAGAAAGGAACCAATCGGAGCCAGTTCTTCCATGGAATGGTAGACAAGTACCAGTGGATAGAGGTTGGAAGCAGTTACCTCGCAAGCGAGATGCAAACAGCGTATTTATGGGGCCAACTGGAGCACGTTAATGCCATCAACAACGCTCGGATAGCAAGTTGGGACTTCTATTTGCACCGTCTGCAGCCATTAGCCGATACGGGGCGGATTAAACTACCATTTATTCCTGAAGGCTGCACTCATAATGCCCATATGTTCTATATCAAAACATCAGGATTGGAAGAGCGTAGTGCATTAATAGATTACCTCAAAGAAAAACAAATATCTGCTGCGTTTCACTACGTGCCGCTACACACCGCCAAGGCTGGCCAACGTTTCGGCTTGTTCCACGGCGAAGATCGGTACACTACATTGGAAAGTGAAAGACTCGTGCGATTGCCAATTTGGTACGGGCTCACTCCCGAAGCGCAAGATGAAGTGGTTAGGGCGGTGAACGAGTTCTACATGTGACCCCAAAACAAATAGCTTATTTCGCAATAGGTCCACTAGGTGGCGCATTGCTGGGCCTGGTATCACTACCTATCATCACCTGGTTTTTTTCCCAAGAGGATGTAGGCCGTTTGGCGATGTTCCAGGTAACACTGAGCTTCAGCACCTTACTTTTTAGCCTTGGGTTAGATCAGGCTTATGTAAGGGAATTTCACGAAACCGATAACCAACCGGCGCTGTTAAAAAGTGTAATGCTGCCGGGTTTGATCTTACTGATTTTAGTTCTCGCTGTGCTCTTGTCGATGGGCAGCGAACTTGCGCAGTGGTTATTCGAGAATTCGGCGTTACACCTCAGTTTTTTGGTTGCGTTGGCACTTGTAGCGACATTCGTTTCACGCTTTTTATCCCTAGTTCTAAGAATGAACGAACGAGGCCTGGCGTTTTCCATGAGCCAGGTGCTTCCAAAGCTTCTGTTATTGGTGATCATTGGGAGTTACGTCATCTTTGGTGCGGAAAAAAGTCTGACCAATCTTGTTGTTGCAAATACTGCAGCGCTCACGTTTGTATGTATGATATTTGTTTGGAACACGCGAAGGGAGTGGATTAAAGGTCTAGCCGAGAGTTTGGACCTGGTCGAACTTAAGAATCTGCTTAGATTTGGTCTGCCCTTAATACTCGGCGGTCTTGCATTCTGGGGGCTGACGGCGATAGATAAGGTTTTTCTTCGAGTACTCTCAAACTACGAAGAATTGGGTGTTTATTCTGTGGCGGTCAGTTTCGCTGCGGCAGCAACTATCTTGCAGAGCGTTTTTTCTACAATATGGGCGCCCATAGTTTACAAGTGGGCAAGTAAAGGAGAAGGGCTGCAAAATATACAGCGCGTTACCCGCTATGTGCTGTTTTGTGTGATTATCATGTTCGCGCTCACCGGCCTGCTTTCATGGATTGTAACGCTTATACTGCCACGAGAATATGCGAGCGTTCAGTGGATTGTCATATCCTGTTTGGGTTATCCGTTGCTATACACACTCTCAGAAACAACCGTAGTCGGAATAGGGATATCGCGACGCAGCGCCTTTGCAATGTTGGCAGCGGTTTTGGCATTTGGTCTGAATCTAATAGGTAATTGGCTGCTCATTCCTAAGTTTGGTGCAGCGGGCGCCGCTGTAAGCACCTGCGGAGCGTTTCTATTGTTTTTTATACTCAGAACTGAATTTTCTTGCTACTTATGGAAGCCCCTCCCGAGAAAACTTCTCTATGCCTATACAATACTTATTGTGACTGGAGCAATTTTAAGTACGTTGTTAGCGGATAGAGCCGGTTGGGTTCTACATGCTTTCTGGGGAACCGTTTTATTGAGTGCTTTATTTGTTTTTTCTGTGGAAGTTAGAGAATTATGGGGTTTTGTTGCTAGCCGGCTTCTCAGAAAGACAGGGTAGCCCAGAAAAGTGAACCTGAATGTCTTTGGTGAAAATTAGCACCAAGGATGGGTGTAGTGTTTAAAACCCTTTCGGTTCTTCGCTGTAGCCTATAAAAAAACATGACCTATTCTAACTATAAATGTACAGGACTAATAAGTGAAATTTTCATATTTATTTATGAGCGTCAACATTTAAAGATTCTATTTGTCAAAGCCAAGTGTTGCAGAACTAGGAATTTCCGTGGGCGTTAAAAACTTAGCTTTTAGCAGGTTAAAATTTCCGTCAATTGGCGTATTTTTAATTTTAATGTTGCCTTTCTCCTATTTTGAAGTGCAGGGCGCTAGGCCTATCGTATTAGGTCCAGTTATATTCATTTATTTAGTTGTGATGTTAAAGAAATATAGAGTGAATGTTACGATGGATATGACACTATATCTATTTTTTATATTCTATGTATTTGCTTTATCTTTTGTTTCACGCTCTAATATTTCTGTCTCTTTAGTTATTTTTTTAGTGTACAGCTTGTGGCCAGTGTTTTTGTCCAAGAGTGAATTAAATGAGGATTTACAATTCCGGCTCATCAAGGCATACATTTTTAGCGCACTTTTTTGCTCTATTGGTGTGATATCCCAGAGATTTATATTCGAGTTCCTTGGGCTTGAGGTTGGTAAAATCGACCGTTATGGAGGTGGAAGAATTGGATTTGGATTTGTATGGCTGGATTATAGCTACTTATCACTTTTCTTAGTTTCTGCGGTTCCATTATTATATGCAATAAAGCTCTCGTCGTTCTGGCGTTATTCAGGCGTGCTGATTCTAGTTATAGGCTCTCTGATCACTACTGCTCGAACGGGCATAGTTGCGATGATAGTAATTTTGTGGGCTTACTCTGTATACGTCTTCTTGAGCCGACTCCTTGTAAATAAAATAAATATTGGTTCTGTGAGTATTGTTAGTGGTTCTGTCGTAATTGCTATTTTTGGCTATTTTTACCTGTTGGAGTTTTCCAGTAGAGATTTTGTTGCAAGCGGATCTGGTCGCTTAGAAGGTTATCTGAAATCTCTTGAGTTCGTTTCACAAAATCCTTATTTTGGTGCTATGTTTGCTCCAGATCTCTATAAGTTAACGACGGGAGTCATACCGCATAACTTGTTTTTGTACATTACTTCGATGGGCGGTGTTTTTGTTCTACTTCTATTTTTGGCTTGGCTTGTCCTATTCGGTATCTCTGCTCTTAATAATTCGCCACCTATAAAAGTTGCTTTGCTTGTTGTTTTTTTTGGACTTCAATTCGTTCCTTCTGTATTTAGCGCATATTTTATTGGGGGTTTAGTTTCAATTTCATTATTTGAGCGCCTCAGGAAAAAATATGCTGAATATTAAGTTTTCGATTTTGTGTTATGCAAGGTGTTCCAACCATGCCTAGGGTTCTTATACTTTCTTCACTGTTTGCACCAAATATTGGTGGCGTAGAAAACTCTATAAATGCGCTGGCTCAAGAATTTATTAAGTTAGGATATGAGGTAAATATAGTTTGTTCAAACAGAAATTATATTGATGGTTCTGAGCTTCCCTTGGTGGATAAGAATGATCGATTAAATATTTATCGATATAAGTACCCAAGTAGGCCTCTTGGATATTTTTATCAGTTTACCGGCTGTTTTAAGGTTTTAAAAGAGAATGATCTAGTTAGCTGTGACATTGTTATGGCACGCAGTGCAGTTCCTGCCATGTCGGCATTTTTCGCAGGCGTAAGCGATATAAAGTACCTGGTGCCATCGATCTATTTTTTCCAGGAACAAATTTTCAAACTGTCTTCTTTACGAAAGTTTTTATCAGTATTTTTTAATTCTATCGTCCAGCTTCTTGCCTTGTTAGTATCCAAAAACCTTGTGTTTAGTACATCTATGATCGAACAAGTAAAAAAAGCTTCTCTCGGAATTAAAGCTGCTTACTTGGTTAGTCCCGGTGTTGACAGTGAAAGATTTAAGCCGATTAGCTTGGCGACTAAACAAAAGTATAGGAACGAGCTGGGAGTTTTGAGTCATCAAAAAATAGTATTAGGTTTAGGGCGGTTCTCTGAGCTTAAGCAGTTCGATCATGCTATAGAATGCATGAGGTATCTCGATGATGACGTTGTTTTATTCTTGGTCGGAGATGGGCCTGAGAGGGCCAGATACGAAGAATTAGTCAAAACGTTAAATTTGTCAGGCAAGGTTAAGATATTTCCATCTACTAAGAAACCTGAGTTATATTATCAAGTTTCAGATGCGTTCGTGATGACATCCAGATATGAATCGTTTGGACAGGTTCTCTTAGAGGCTACAAGCAGCGGTGTTCCCATCGTTGCATATCCGAAATCAAATACTACTAATACATCCGTAGATTTTATCTACAAAGACTATCCATCATTAATTTTTTATTCTGAAGGTAACAATGCTAAATGCCTAGCTAATGCTATCTTAGATGCTATCGGAACATTCAAGCTTAAAGAATCTAGAATAGAATTCCAGAGTTTTTTGGAGCGCTACTCTTGGCATAACTTAGCATTAGACATTATTAGGGTTTAGAGAAGCACATGAAATCAGATATAACAGTATTAAGTTTTATATCCTCACCGTCTGGGGGTGGCGCAGAGCTTCTTGTTCGTGAATTGCATAAAATATACAAATCAAAAGGTTTTTCATCTAGAGTTTTTTATTTTAACGGAATACTTCGTGATCTAGACTCAGATGAGCAGATAATGGGTGTGCGCACCCGAGATCCATTAAATATATTTCGGATTAGGAGAGAGATAAAAAAAGAGCTTCTATTTGTAGATAAAAAGTTGATTGTCCATGCTCATCTTACATGGCCTTTTTTTTATGTAGCGTTGGCATCACTAGGCCTTAAAAACGTTATTTTTATTTACACTGAGCATAATACGACAAATAGAAGACGACGTGTTCCATTTTTAAAATATCTAGAGAGATTTTTCTATTCTCGATATTCTCGCATTATCTGCATAAGTGAGGGTGTTTTTTCATCATTAGCCTCTTGGGTCGGTAATATCCTACAAAAGCGGCTCACTATCGTACCCAATGGGTCGAGGATTTTTAGCTTTAGGTCCCGTCCGGCACTAAAAGGTAGATTGCCAAGACTCGTATCTGTTGGCTCATTAACTTACAAAAAAAATTTTATAACGTTAATTCGTGCCCTTTCCTATGTAACTGACGAATTCGAGCGTTATATTATTGTAGGCGAGGGTCCTGAGAGATTACGACTCGAAAAACTAGTCCGTGAATTTGATCTTGAAGGTAAGGTTAGCTTGGTCGGATGGTCAGATTCCATAGAGACCTATTTACAAGATGCAGACATTCAGCTTATTCCTTCGTTATGGGAAGGATTTGGATTGGTAGCTGTTGAAGGAATGTCTACGGGATTACCAATTGTCGCTTCAAACTTAGACGGATTACGAGAGGTGCTTGATCCTTCCAGCATTTCTGTCGAACTCGTCGATAATTTTGAGGATCCTGAAGCTTGGAATGCGGCTATACGACGACTCATAGTACGAGCTGAGGAAAAGGGGCTCGCAGTATTGGCCAGTAGTGCAAGAAATCAGGCTGAAAAATTTAATATGGATACGATGGCGAGTGGGTATTTAAATGTATATCAAGAATTATTGTATCAGAAGTCGTCCTAATTTTACCGATGCAATGACCTGATAGTTGAGATGGATAACCTCGCAGTGATTTTAGTTTGTGGACTGCAGTTTCGAGTATTTATTCTATGAATTCACAAAACAGTAATGGACCTAGCCGAATTCTGGTTCTTGCCGGTTTGGGTCGGTCACTAATCAACTTCCGTGGCCCATTAATTAAGGCCCTGTGTGAAGCGGGTGTTGACGTGCATGCTGCGGCGCCTGAATTAACCTCTAATCCTGATGTTGTGAAGAAGCTCACTGAGTGGGGTGTTACCTGCCAAAATGTTTCTCTTCAACGCGCGGGAATTAACCCGCTTTATGATTTACGTAGTTTGCTTAGCGTTTATTGCCTGATACGATCAATCAATCCCGATGCAGTTCTTGGCTACACGATTAAACCGGTAATTTACGGTACCCTCGCGGCATGGCTCGCACGTGTACCACACCGCTTTGTATTGATTACTGGTCTCGGGTATGCCTTTACCGGTGAAGCGACTGGCAAACGTAAACTTGTCCAGAAAATAGCCAGAAGCTTGTATTCCTTGGGACTTGCGCGCGCCAAACGTGTTTTTTTTCAAAACCCTGATGACGAAGCCTTGTTCCGGCATTTGGGCCTGATGCCAGAAAACGTACCTTCAACACTAGTGAATGGTTCCGGCATCGACCTTAGTCAGTTCAAAAAAACTCCTCTTCCCAATGAGCCTTTGGTGTTCCTTTTGATTGCCCGTCTATTGGGAGATAAAGGAATCCGGGAGTATGTAGCAGCAGCCAAGCAGGTGCGAGATCAATATCCGGATGTTGCTTTTCGCCTGGTTGGCGATGTCGACGACAATCCCGATTCTGTTGATACTTATGAGATAGCCCAATGGCAACGCGACGGAAATATTGAGTATCTTGGTCGCCTTGAGGATGTGCGCTCTGCGATAGCAAACTGTTCTGTTTACGTTTTGCCTTCTTATCGTGAGGGAACACCGCGTACGGTATTGGAAGCCATGGCCATGGGGCGCGCGATCATCACGACAGATGCGCCAGGTTGCCGGGAGACAGTGGTAAATGGTGATAACGGGTTTCTTGTGCCAGTAAAATCGGTTAAAGAACTGGTGGCGGCAATGAAACGGCTTATTGAAGAACCCGCGTTGGTCACCCGAATGGGGGAACGCTCGCGCCAGATTGCGGAAGAGAAATACGATGTACACAAGGTAAACCGTGTGATGCTAGGAGCCATGGGAGTTTAAAGCTAATGTGGAAACGACTGTTGGATATCGTGGCTGCTACCGTTGGCCTTTTGCTGTTGGCTCCGGTTATCCTGATCGTGGCGTGGCAGGTAAAGCGAAAACTTGGCGCTCCCGTATTCTTCCGACAAACCCGCCCCGGTTTGCATGGCAAGCCCTTTCAAATGACCAAATTCCGCACTATGAAAGATGCTGTAGACGCGCAAGGTAATGCTCTACCAGATTCGGAGCGTTTGACCCCTTTCGGTCAATTTTTGCGCTCAAGCAGTCTGGACGAACTTCCTGAACTTTGGAACGTGTTAAAAGGAGATATGAGCCTGGTTGGTCCTCGTCCGTTGTTGATGGAATACCTGCCGCTCTATTCGAAAAAACAATACCGCCGCCATGAGGTGCGCCCGGGTGTCACAGGTTGGGCCCAGATCAATGGTCGTAATGCGATCAGTTGGGAGGATAAATTCAAGCTGGATGTTTGGTATGTGGATAATCAGTCTATTTGGCTCGATCTGAAGATTCTGTTTTTGACGATAAAGAAGGTGATTGTAAAGGAAGGGATTTCAGGGGAGGGGGAAGTCACGATGTCGAGGTTTACTGGCACTAAAGAAAGGCATGAGGATCATGGTTAAGAGAATTTATGCAATTTTTGGTGCCAGTGGTTTTGGGCGGGAAGTAATGCCCCTGGCGAGGGCTATGGTTGAATCGGAAGCCTTTGAATTGGTTTTTGTGGATGATAATCCGCCCTCTAGCCAGCTAAACGGACATCAAGTAATCAAGTATGATGCTTTTTTGGATCTGGAGTCGCGAGAAAAATTTGTCGCTGTTGCGATTGCTGATGCAGGTTTAAGGCAGAAGATTACAAACCGCTGCGTGGCAGATGGGTTGAAAATCTGGTCACTCAATGCCGTTAACACGGTTGTGTTGGACCAGGTTGAGATAGGGGAGGGTTCCATTTTGTGTCCATTTGTCACCCTTACCTCAAACATCACTATTGGTAAGTCATTTCATGCGAATATTTATAGTTACGTTGCTCACGACTGTACCATTGGGGATTATGTTACGTTTGGTCCGTCGGTAAAGTGTAATGGAAACATAGTTATTGAGAATCATGCGTATATAGGTACAGGCGCTATATTAAAGCAGGGAAAGCCTGGTAAGCCGCTCATTATCGGTGAGGGCGCCGTTGTCGGTATGGGGGCTGTCGTAACAAAGGATGTTCCGGCTGGAGTAGTTGTGGTGGGCAATCCAGCTAAGCCGTTGTCGCGTTCCTAGACTCTCAGTTTTTCGAAGGTCACTGTTCCTGCTCTAAAAGGGTGACCAGTTGGTCTTGAAATCAGGGTTCGAAATGAAACAGAAATATATCCCCGCACACTAGCATCAGGAGCCTTCAGTGCTTAACGGACCTTTCTCCCCCTGGCCTTCTTATACTGAAGAAGAAGGAAACGCAGTACGCGATGTATTGCTTTCCAATAAAGTGAACTACTGGACGGGCCGCGAGTGCCGAGACTTTGAGTGCGAGTTTGCCGGTTTTGCCGGCACTGAGTATGCCATCGCTGTTGCCAATGGCACCGTGGCCCTTGATCTCACTCTACAGGGGCTTGGTATTGGCTCGGGTGATGAGGTCATTGTTGCTTCTCGCACCTTTCTGGCATCGGCATCGTGCATTGTAAATTCAGGAGCCACTCCAATATTTGCCGATGTAAGCCTGGATTCCCAGAATATAACTGCCGAAACGGTCGCTCCGTTGATTTCCAGCCGTACTCGGGCAATTGTCGCAGTGCATCTGGCAGGCTGGCCTTGTGATATGGATGCTCTTAATGAATTGGCGTGTGAGCACGGTATTTCGGTTATTGAAGACTGTGCTCAAGCCCATGGGGCAGCATACAAAGGTAAACCAGTGGGTTCTCTGGGGCATGTGGCTGCCTGGTCTTTCTGTCAGGACAAGATCATGACAACCGGTGGCGAGGGCGGCATGGTTACCACGAATGACCGTGATTTATGGTCAAAAATGTGGGCATTTAAAGACCACGGGAAAAGTTGGGACGCTGTTTATGAAAGGGAGCATGAGCCTGGTTTTCGCTGGTTGCATGAGAGCATTGGTACCAACTGGCGAATGACGGAGATGCAGGCCGCTATTGGTCGCATTCAGTTGCGGCGCATGCCTAAGTGGTCTGAAAGACGACAAAAGAATTGCGAAGCCATCTGGGCAGCAGCGAGAGCTTGCAAGGGGCTGCGGGTGCCGGCTGTACCATCCGATATTGGTCATGCCGGATATAAGTGTTATGTCTTTGTTGAGCCTGGTGAATTAAAAGAAGGCTGGACGCGGGGCAGGATCCTGTCGGATATCATTGAGCGCGGAGTGCCCTGCTTCTCGGGCTCATGCTCGGAGATCTATCTGGAGAAGGCATTCCAGAATTTACATTTGGCACCGCCCAGACGATTGGATAATGCTAAGGAACTGGGTGAAACCTCCTTGATGTTTCTGGTACATCCCACGTTGAGCGACGCTGAGATTGAACTGACGTGCCGCGTACTCACTGAAGTAATGACGAACGCTACGAACTGAGCTTTACACCTTTTCAATTTACACCCCGTAATTGTCTCAATGAGAAACTTAACGAAACCTAATGTGCCTTTTGGGCGCAGCTACATTAGGCTCAGATAAACGTGGCAGTTTTAGGGGTGCTCTCATTACTCAATGCTTAGTGTGAACGGATATCATGTTGCATAAGTTTTTCGGTCTTCCAAGAGTCTACAAACGCCTTATTTCACTAGCGTCGGACAGCTTTTTCCTGCTGTTTGCCCTGTGGGCTGCCTTTACTCTTCGTTTCGAGCAGCAGTTCTGGGTGCCCAATTACGGGCAGCTGCTTGTGTCGGTTCTTACCGTTATATTTACGCTGGTTATTTTCATGCGGCTAGGCCTTTACCGAGCCGTTATCCGCTATCTCAGTGATAAAGCCTTTCTTACGATTATTTACGGTGTGGTCGCCTCCAGTACGATATTGATTGTGCTCGGCTATTTGCTTCAGGTTTTCGTGCCTCGGTCAGTTCCGGTGATCTATGGAGCGCTGGCGTTTATTTTTGTGGCTGGCACTCGCCTGAGTATCCGGATGCTGGTTAACCGGCCCCGACGCCGGGCAAAAGAAGCTGTCGCGATTATTGGTGCGGGTGAAACCGGGCGTCAGCTGGCGCTGGCACTGGATCAGGGTATGGAGTATGACCCGGTGATCTTCCTGACCTTTGACAAGAGCAACCACAAATCCCTGATCAATGGCGTGCCGGTGTTCAGTATTGAGCACATGGAAAAAAACCTGACCAAATTTCGTGTTCGCAGGCTATTGCTGGCGCTGGACCCGGATTCGAGGGTTAACCGCCGGGAGCTGCTGAAGCAGCTTGAACCGTTATCCATTCCTGTACAGACCGTCCCCTCCATGACCGAGCTGATAGCCGGGCAGGCCCGCATCAATGATATTCGGGATCTGGAACTGGAGGACCTCCTGGGGCGGGACCCGGTGCGTCCGGACAACGCCATGGTGGCGGCCAGTCTGTATGGCAAGGTGGTTATGGTGTCTGGCGCCGGAGGCTCTATTGGATCGGAACTCTGCAGGCAGATTATCCGCCATCGTCCGAAGGCTTTGGTGCTGTTTGAGCAATCCGAGTTTTCCCTCTACGCCATCGAGCGGGAGCTGATTTCCGTCAACAGGCTGGAAGATTTGGGGGTTGAGCTGCATCCTCTGCTGGGCAGTGTGACTCACCGTCGCCGCTGCATGGCCGTCATCCGTACCTTTGGCGTTCAGACGATCTACCATGCCGCGGCCTATAAGCATGTACCGCTGGTTGAGCTGAATGTTATCGAAGGCGTTCAGAACAACGTATTTGGTACCTGGCACATGGCAGAGGCGGCTGTTGCGGCCGGTGTCGAGCGCTTTGTGCTGATTTCCACGGATAAGGCAGTGCGACCCACCAATGTAATGGGTGCCAGTAAACGCCTGGCTGAACTGGTGCTGCAAGGTCTTGCCCAGCGCCAGACCCGTACCCGGTTTTCCATGGTGCGTTTTGGCAATGTGTTGGGCTCTTCCGGCTCGGTGGTGCCGCTGTTCCGGGATCAGATCCGTGATGGCGGGCCGGTAACGGTGACCCACCCGGATATCATCCGCTATTTCATGACCATTCCGGAAGCCAGCCAGCTGGTACTGCAGGCCGGCAGTATGGGACAGGGGGGTGACGTGTTTGTATTGAACATGGGGGAGCCGGTGAAAATCGCCGACCTGGCCCGCAAGATGATCCACCTGATGGGGCTGACCGAGAAAACCGAAGAAATTCCCGATGGCGATATCGAAATTACCTTCACGGGCCTGCGGCCGGGGGAGAAGCTGTTCGAAGAGCTGCTGATCGGAGATAACCCCCAGGGCACCGCCCACCCCCGCATAATGATGGCCCGGGAAGCCTCCATGGCCTGGGATGAAGTGGAGAGCCTGCTTGAACGGCTGACCCTGGCCAGCCACAACTTCGATTGCCGCCAGGTAGTGGACCTGTTGCGCAATGCCCCCACCGGTTACGCCCCCACCAGCGACATGGCCGACCTGGTCTGGTGCAATGGCTCAGTGGAAACCCAGCCACTGGTGACCGACGGCACTGGTGAAGGGGTGGTTCGCAGGTTGAATTCCTGAAGAACATCCTCGCGAGTTTGTCGCGTTGCTCGGTGATGGGTGGGATCGCGACTGAAGTCGCTCCTACAACTTCCAAGATCCGTGTTGCTCCTACAATAACCGCCAGCCTCCCTGTAGGAGCGACTTCAGTCGCGAAAAGTAACAAAAACAAATAAGCGTGCGGAGCCCTGGACTTACCCTGTTAAACAAGGATCGTTAAATATGATAACCATCAAACACCACGGTGCCACCTCCGGCGTCACTGGCTCCTGTCATGAATTGCTGGTTGGGGAGTCCGGCGTTCTGATTGATTGCGGCCTGTTCCAGGGCGAGGAAGAACGGAACGGCGCCGGGGCTGATAGCCTGGCTATTGATTTCCCCATAGATCATATTCGCGCTCTGGTTGTAACTCACGTCCACATCGACCACGTCGGACGCATTCCGTATTTGCTGGCGGCGGGCTTTGAGGGGCCGATAATCTGTTCCGAGCCGTCTGCCGTGATGTTGCCGGAGATTCTGGAGGACGCCCTGAAGATTGGCTTCACCAGGGACCGCGCACTGATTGAGCGGGTGTTGGGGCTGATCCGCTCCCGGGTGGTGCCGGTGCCTTATGGTCAGTGGCATTCGGTGTTCGGTGATTCAGCAGATAATGGCAAGTCGTCGCTGTCGGTACGCTTACAAAGAGCCGGGCACATTCTGGGGTCCGCTTATGTGGAATGTGAGGCTCAATCCGGTGGGGCTGTCGAGCGTATCGTATTCAGTGGAGACCTGGGTGCACCCCATGCGCCGCTGCTGCCCGAGCCGGCGCCTCCCGAGAGATGCGACCGCCTGGTGATCGAGAGCACGTACGGCGACAAAGACCACGAGGACCGCGAAACCCGCCGCCTGCGCCTGAAAGCCATCTTGGAACACGCTCTGGCCGATGGCGGCACCGTGCTCATCCCCGCTTTCAGCATTGGCCGGACCCAGGAGCTGCTCTACGAGATCGAGGGCATTATTCACGAATTCGGCCAGCTCCCTGAGGGTGTTGCGGGAGCGACTTCAGTCGCGAAAACTATTCCCGCAAATTCGGGCCCAAACGACGAATCAGCGGCAGCCCCTCTGGACTGGTCCAAACTTGAAATCGTGGTGGATTCGCCGCTGGCGGCGAACTTCACCCGGATATACGATCGGCTGAAACATTTCTGGGATGCCGAAGCGCTGGCGCGTGTTCAGCGTGGGCGGCATCCGTTGTCATTCGATCAGCTGACGGTGATTGATGATCACAAGGACCATCTGAATGCGGTAGAGTACCTGGCGCGCACTCATCGCCCTTGCGTGGTGCTGGCGGGATCGGGGATGTGTGCCGGGGGTCGGGTGGTCAACTATTTGAAGGCCATGCTGGATGAACCCCGCAACGATGTACTTTTTGTTGGCTATCAGGCGGCTGGCACGCCCGGGCGGGATATTCTTGAATATGGACCTCGCGGTGGCTGGGTCATGCTGGATAATGAGCGTTATGATATCGGCGCCCGCATTCATCAGGTCGGCGGCTATTCGGCCCATGCGGGGCAGTCAGACCTGGTTCGCTTTGTAACGGGTATGGCCGAGGCTCCTGGTGAAATTCGCATAGTCCATGGGGACGTGGGCGCCAAGCAGGCCTTGAAAAAGTGCTTTGACGAAACGGTATCCTCCCGTGTGTTGATACCTCAATGAAACGATCATTCAGCGCCGCAGATGAATGAATAGCAATGCATCTGACCATTTAAATGCGTGATAATCCGCACAGATTTATGACAGCCTTTGATCATTGAGTATACAAAGGCTGCTATTCACAGAAAGGGAATCCGTTAAATGAAGAATATTGCCGTAGTTGGCCTGGGGTATGTTGGGCTGCCGCTCGCTGCAGCGTTTGGTGAAAAACGCTCGGTGGTCGGTTTTGATATTAATGTAAAGCGTATAGCAGAACTCAAGCAGGGTTTTGATTTTACCCGTGAGGTATCAACAGCGGAAATGGCTCTGTCCACGGGGTTGTCGTTTACCGACAACCTGGAAGAAATTCGTGAATGCCAGTTTTATATCGTGACGGTACCGACTCCCATTGATGAGTTTAAAACCCCGGATCTGACACCGCTGGTCAAGGCGAGTGAGACTATAGGAAAAGTGCTTAAAGCCGGTGATATCGTTATTTATGAATCCACGGTTTATCCCGGTGCAACCGAAGAAGTCTGTGTGCCCATTCTTGAGAAAATCTCGGGGCTGAAGTTCAACCAGGATTTTTACGCCGGTTACAGCCCGGAGCGTATTAACCCGGGGGACAAGGAGCACCGGGTTACTTCCATTAAAAAAGTGACGTCCGGTTCCACCCCCGCCATCGCTGATGAAATAGATGCTTTATATGCGGGTATTATCACCGCAGGTACCCATAAAGCGAGCTCGATAAAAGTGGCAGAAGCGGCCAAGGTTATTGAAAACACCCAGCGGGATGTGAATATCGCCCTGATGAATGAGTTATCAATGATCTTCGCCCGACTGGGTATCGATACTCACGAAGTTCTTGCCGCTGCGGGCACTAAATGGAACTTCCTGCCTTTCAAACCAGGCCTGGTTGGCGGGCATTGTATCGGTGTCGACCCCTATTACCTGACGCATAAAGCCCAGGCGGTGGGTTACCACCCGGAAATGATTCTGGCCGGCCGGCGTGTGAACGATAATATGGGCGCTTATGCGTCATCAGAACTGATAAAAGCGATGATCAAATCGGGCCAGAAAATTGCGAATGCCCGGGTTCTTATCATGGGGCTTACGTTCAAGGAAAATTGTCCCGATTTGAGAAATACCCGGGTGGTGGATGTTATCCGGGAGCTGAGAGAATTTGGATGTGATGTGGTCGTGACCGATTGCTGGGCGGATAACGCCGAAGCACAACATGAATATGGTTTGACGTTAATCGACAAGCCGGAGAAGGGCGGGTACGAAGCCGTGGTTATTGCGGTACCACACCGTGAATACGCAGAAATGACCCCGGCGGAATTCAGGGATTTCCTGAAGCCTCAGGGCGTGCTTTTTGACTTGAAAGGAATATTGCCGTTGGGAGACGCAGATTTGCGTTTGTAGTTGAGTAATGGTTATTTATTGTGCGCCCGTTGATATGATTTGGTAAAAGTGGGGGCAGCGGTGTTGGCTCGGTAAAAAGGACAGTCGTTAATGCGCCTGTCCTTTTTTATTGTCCGCTATCTTGTTTAGTCTTGTTAATTAAAATTGCGATATAAAAACCATTGTTTTATCATTCCGTTCAGCCAGATACTTGATGAGCCCCCTTTTTTATTTATGCCAACCGGGGCATCTTATTCTCGCTTTCATTTTCTCGATGCTTTAATTGATCAAAGGTAATATCCATGGCGAAGATTAACGATTACTATCAAAAAAAACAGCTTATGGAAAAGCTCACCGAAGAACTGCATCAGCTTGAGCAGGACAATTCTCTGAAGCGAGAACTGGAGTTTGAAGAAAAAGTTCGCAAACTGATGAAAGAGTATGACAAGTCGTCCAAAGACGTATTGCAGGTTCTGGGAGCGATTGACCCATCTATCAGTGGCGCCAAAGCAGACAGCACCGTAGGCACCCGACCAAAGCGCCCCCTGAAAACCTACAAAAACCCGAACACCGGTGAAATTGTCAAAACCCGCGGCGGTAATCACAAAACCCTGAATGAGTGGCGCGAAAAGCACGGCAAGGAAACAGTCCAAAGCTGGCAGCTAGACTAAGCCTCTCTATATATTGTAGGAGCGGTTTCAACCGCGAAGTCTTCGAATGACCAGGTCCTTCCCTTGTAGGAGCGGTTTTAACCGCGAAATCTCTGCAAGGCCGAGACCCTTTTCGCGACTGAAGTCGCTCCTACAATAATTGCCACTTGCTTTGGTGTCCGGTTTCATCAGACCACTACAACTTGCGCTGGTGTCCGCTTTCATCGGACCATTACACTCAGGTCCTTCCCTTGTAGGAGCGGTTTCAACCGCGAAATCTCTGCAAGGCCGATGCCCCTTTCGCGACTGAAGTCGCTTCTACAATGTATCCGAGACCGCCTTCCCAAAATATTTGCCGGCGTGTTATGTTTTGTTTACGGGTGATTAAAGGAATTCTCATTCTCTTTCGGTTAAAATCTTCGAAACGCATAACCAAGGACGATCTTGATGCTCGCAGTTATTTTATCCGGTGGGTCCGGTACCCGTTTGTGGCCGCTGTCCCGTGAAACTTATCCCAAGCAGTTTCTGCCTGTGGTTTCTGATGAGACGTTGCTGGCGGAGACGATCAATCGCGGCCTGGCGTTGAGTGATGATGCCAGGGTGATGGCCATTACCAACGAAGACCATCGTTTCGTGGTAGCCGCTCACCTGCAGGCCCAGGCTTCAGGTCGCACAGCGGGTATCATCCTTGAGCCTGTGGGTCGCAACACCGCGCCTGCTATTGCGCTGGCTGCCCTGGCGGCGGCTGAGGTTAATCCGGAAGAGCTGTTATTGGTGATGCCTTCGGACCACGTACTGCGCAATCTGGACGCTTTTCGTGCGGCGGTAGACGTCGGAGCCAAGGCGGCCAAGGTCGGCAAACTGGTGACTTTTGGCGTCGTTCCCTCCTCTCCCCATACCGGTTACGGTTATATTCGCGGTGGCACCAGCCAAGGTGGTTATTCCGACGTAGCAGCGTTCGTTGAAAAACCGGACGAGGCCACGGCCCAGAGGTATCTCGACGAAGGCGACTACTTCTGGAACAGCGGCATGTTCCTGTTCCGGGCGGACCGGTATCTGCAGGAACTGGAGAGCCACCAGCCACTGATGCTGGCAGCTTGCCGCAAGGCGTTCAGCGAGAAGAAGGCGGACCTGGATTTTGTGCGGGTAGGGCGCGAGGCTTTTGAAGCCTGCCCGGATGACTCCATCGACTACGCGGTTATGGAAAAAACCCGTGACGCTGTAGTGGTGCCTCTCGATGCGGGCTGGAGTGATGTGGGCTCCTGGTCCGCGCTCTGGGAAATACAGCCCCAGGACGAGAATGGCAACGTGTGCCGGGGTGATGTCATCACCGAAGACGTTCATGGCTGTTATATCCACTCTGAGGGCCGCCTGATTGCAGCCCTTGGGGTCAGCGACCATATTATTGTCGAGACCGACGATGTGGTGCTGGTGGCCGACCGGTCGCGGGTGCAGGAAGTTAAGAAGCTGGTGGCCCAGGTGAAGGCCCAGGGTCGTCAGGAACATCGGTTTCACAAGAAGGTTCACCGGCCCTGGGGCACCTACGAAGGCATCGCCTTGAGCGAACGCTTCCAGGTTAAACGTATTGTAGTGAATCCCGGCGGGACCCTGTCTCTGCAGAAGCACCATCATCGCGCCGAGCACTGGGTCGTAGTCAAAGGCACCGCGATGGTGACCCGTGGCGAGAGTGAGACGTTGCTCACCGAGGACCAGTCCACCTACATTCCGCTGGGCGTGACCCACCGGCTGGCGAATCCCGGTGTGATTCCGCTGGAACTGATTGAAGTCCAGACCGGCAGCTATCTGGGCGAGGATGATATTGTCCGGTTCCAGGATACCTATAACCGGGTGTGAGTCCGTTTTAACGGTTTTGAATAAACGATAATGGGGCCGCCAGGAAGGTGGCTCCATAGGAAACTGACAGGGAGATGTTATGGAAGACTGGCAAGGATGCCTCAGCCCCTTATGCCAAACCGCGCTTCAGCAGGCCAAAAAGCATGTGCTGGATCGGGGCGGCCTCGCAATCACCGTAGAAGACTTTTTGCTGGCATTGATAGACAGCGACGTGTCGATCACCTCGTTTCTTCGTCGCCGTGGCGTGGATATTGATGAGCTGACCCGCACGGTGCAGTGTGAGCAGCCCATCGTGACCGCCGTAAACGGCGAAGGCCTGTTGTCTTCCCAGATCCAGTACTGGTTTGCCACCGCAAACGAACTCTCCCATACGCCCTGGATCGACTGGCCGTTGCTGCTGAAAACCCTGGTTAATGATGCCGACCGACTGGCCGGTAAGGCCTATGTGGCCGTGCTGGAGCAAGTGGGTCACTGGCCGTTTGATGAAGTGCTGGAGCCGGGTGAGGAGGAGGTCCCGACCGCGCAGGTTCCCGTGCCTGTGGTGGTCACCGACGCGTCCTGGCTGCAGCTGGCAGAGGATGTGGCAGTTACCCTGGCGGCCCGGCCCCGGGCCATGATTTGGCTCACCGGCCCGACAGGTAGCGGTAAAACCAGCTGGTTGCAATCCCTTACGGGGCTGTTAGATCAGGGCTTCATCATGCTGGATCTGCGGCGGGAGGCGGACATCATGGCCTCTGGCCTGTGCGCTTACCCGGGTGCGAATGGCGCCGCACGGCAACCGGTGTTGATCCTCGACAACATGTCCCCGGCGGATCTCGCCTTGCTCATGGCCGATGGCCAGAGCGTCGCCAGCCAACTGCTCCCGGCCCACGAGGGCGCTATTCTGTTACTCAGTGAGGGCGAGAGCAATAATGGTGTCGACGAGCTGGAATGCCGGACCGGGCGACGCCTGACGACGATTGTCATGCCGCCGGCGAACAGCTTTCAGAACCTGGCGATTCTGTCGGCTCATCAGTCAGTCATTGAACACCAGTGGCAGGTTGAACTCCCGCTAACGGCCCTGAGATTTGCCAGTTCCGCGGCCGGTTGCGTAGGCGTGAACAGGGAGCGGGTACTCACTCCGGGCCAGGTGATCGGGTGGGTGTCCCAGGCCGCAGCACGGGTTGCCCTGGTTGCGGAGCGAGGGCTGGTGCAAAGCCAGCGCCTGGCAGCGGAGATGGAAACCCTGCAACGACAGCTGCTGGTCGCCATGGCCCGTAAGCAACTCACCGGGGAGCTCGAGAAGGCCATCGAGCAGGCCGCCATGGAGCGGGCCGCAACCGAAGTAAGCTGGCATGAACGCCGCGAAGCAGGCACCCTGCGACAGGTGACGGTGGATGATTTAAAATACGAACTCACACGTTGACGCCCTTACACAAAACGCCGGGAGATGCACCGAGTGCAGGATTTGGAAATTTATATTCGTGACCTTAAAGCCAACAGCCTTTCAGAGTGGCTGAAAGCCCATCTTGAAGAATTGTCTCTGGCTGACGAGGTGGTATCTGGCAAGGCGGTTGTGGGGGCAGGGCGATATCATGGGGAACAGGTAAAAATCAGCGTCTATCCGGGCGCCTTTGGTAAGCGTTTTACCTGCCTGATACTGGAAGGCGCGCACTTACCCTGGTCAACCGACCTCGACGCCGCCCGCAGCGCCTGGCGCGCCATGGAAACAGAAATCCGATGCAGCCCGGGTGATTGGAAAGAAGGTGATCCGGTAGAAGAAGACAAATGGTGGCGCCTGGATGAGCGCGGAGAGCAGAGAGTGGTCTGGAACTAGCCGGAAAGATTCGCGACTGAAGCCGTTCCTACATCACCCAACAGGCCCCTGTAGGAACGACTTCAACCGCGAAAAGTCCATGCCAACCCAAAGTCAGAGGCGCCTTGGTAGGAGCGGTTTCAACCGCGAAATTCCCCCAGCCACCCCAAAGTCTGGGATGCTGGAGCAATTCCAACCACAATTCAGTCACTCAAAATGGACACATTATCCGCCTGCAGACCCTTATCGGCCTCCACCACGGTAAACCGGACCAACTGGCCCTGACGCAACACCCGACGCCCACGGCCACGAATCGCGCGGAAATGTACGAATACTTCATCACCACTGTCACGGACAATAAAACCGAAGCCTTTCTTGACGTTGAACCACTTCACGGTGCCTTCTTCATCACCTTCCGGGCTGTCGTCGTCGTAGTCAGCGTCACCTTCGTCATCATAAAACTCGTCGCTCTGAGCCGGTGCGGCCTGAGCCTGGCGCCGAGGAGCGTTGGCGGAAGCTGGCGCGGATACGGACGCTTTGCGTTGGGTAAAGGCATAGGTCAGAAAACCGGCAATAGCGAACAGAACGAAGGTAATAACATAGGCGGCAATGCCCTGGGCGCTGCCAAGAACATAGGTTGTGCTGCCGCCCTGATCACTTGAGCCGGACTGGGAAAGCGCCAGGAAAACTTCGGGGGTGAAATTCACCAACAAAAAACCAAGGATAAAAGGTGCGGGAATTGCGATCAGAATGGCTAAAAGGATCGCTTTAGCTGGATTACGCATTGACGAGGTACTCTCCATAAATCGACAAAAAACAATAAAAACCGTGTATCAGGTAAACTTGGAGAATCAAAAAGCTGCCCTGGCTACACGGTCGATGAAAACCGCCTTATCGTCCGCATAAGCGAAAGAGCCGGCGGCGCAAAAGCGGCATGATACCAGATAACCCCAAACACTGACCAAGGAACCTCTTCCCAATCTGGCAAGAGGTTGAAAAGCGCCATGAATAAAGACCGTATAGAAGCACGGCTGGACGAGCTGGAAACCCGGCTGGCCTTTCAGGACGACACCATCAACGCCCTGAATCACCAAGTAGCCCAGCAGGAGCTGGACATCCGCAAGCTCTGGGAGGCCAAACAACACCTCAACAAGCAACTCTCGGAGATCTCACCCTCCAATATCCGAAGCGAAGAAGAGGAAGGCCCGCCGCCGCATTATTGAAAGAGGAAATAAGTGCTCAATGAAGGAGCGACTTCAGTCGCGAATCGGTGCGAGGCCGCGGGCATTTTTCGCGGTTGAAACCGCTCCTACAATGGGAATTTCAATTTTGACCTGGGGTATTTTTTACGCCAACAACTCCGCCAACATTTGCTCATAGATCGCGGACAGGGTGTCGAGGTCTTCGGCTTTTACGCATTCGTCGATTTTGTGGATGGTGGCGTTGATGGGGCCGAGTTCGACGACCTGGGCGCCGGTGGGGGCTATGAAACGTCCGTCGGAGGTGCCGCCGGAGGTGGAGAGTTCGGTGTCGCGGCCGGTGACGGCTTTGATGGCGGTTTGGGCGGCGTCTACCAAGGCGCCCCGGTCAGTGAGGAAGGGTTCGCCGCTCAGGTGCCACTGGAGGTCGTATTTGACGCCGTGGTTGTCCAGGATGTCCAGCACGCGGGCTTTCAGGGTGTCGGCGGTGTTCTCGGTGCAGTAGCGGAAGTTGAAGTGCACCAGCATTTCCCCGGGGATCACGTTGCTGCCGGTGCCGGCTTCGACCCGGGTGATCTGGAAGGTGGTGGCAGGGAAGAAAGTGTTGCCCTCATCCCAGTGCTCGCTGGTCAGCGCGGTCAGTGCAGGCGCGGCAGTGTGAACGGGGTTTTCCGCCAGGTGGGGGTAGGCCACGTGACCCTGGATGCCCTTCACTGTCAGATAGCCGTGCAGGGAACCCCGGCGGCCATTCTTGATGACATCACCCACATGATGGGTACTGGACGGCTCGCCGATCAGGCACCAGTCCATTTTCTCATTGCGGGCTTCCAGTGCTTCCACCACTTTGACCGTGCCGCTGTGGGCCGGGCCTTCTTCATCGCTGGTAATCAACAGTGCGATAGAGCCCTTGTGGTCCGGGTGCCTGGCCACAAACCGCTCACAGGCGGTGACGAAGGCCGCCAGGCTGCCTTTCATGTCGGCGGCGCCGCGGCCAAACAGGTAACCCTCGCGAATGGCGGCTTCAAACGGCGGGTGCGACCAGTTGTTCTCCGGGCCGGTGGGCACCACGTCGGTGTGCCCCGCAAACGCCAGTACCGGGCCTGCCTTGCCCCTACGTGCCCACAGGTTGTCGACATCGCCAAAACGCATGGACTCGCCGATGAATCCGAGCGGCTCCAGGCGCGACATCATCAAGGCCTGGCAGCCCTCGTCATCCGGCGTTACCGAGCGGCGCTGGATCAGGTCAATGGCGAGGTCGAGGGTGGGGGAGTTGGGCATGGGGTTATCCAGATAGCGGAATGTTTGGTCTGCGCCTTCCCTGGCGCAGCGGGCTTTTCTATTGGGGAGTGCCTGATCAGTTGTTAGCGTGCAACTGCTCGTTCAGCTCGATGGCGGTGCGATTGGTCTTGCACTCCACGGCGCCGGTCTGGGAATTACGGCGGAACAGCAAGTCCGGTTTGCCGGCCAGGTCACGGGCCTTGACGATTTCCACCAGCGCGTTCTTATCATCGAGCAGCGCGACTTTGGTGCCGGCGGTGATGTACAGGCCCGCTTCGACGGTGCTGCGATCCCCAAGCGGGATACCAATGCCGGAGTTGGCGCCGATCAGGCAGTTTTCGCCCACGGAAATGATGATGTTGCCGCCGCCGGAGAGCGTGCCCATGGTGGAGCAGCCGCCACCCAGATCAGAACCCTGGCCAACCATAACGCCCGCCGAGATGCGGCCTTCGATCATGCTGGTGCCCTCGGTGCCGGCGTTGAAGTTGATGAAGCCTTCATGCATGACGGTGGTGCCTTCGCCCACGTAGGCGCCAAGACGGACCCGGGCAGTGTCGGCGATCCGAACGCCCTTGGGCACCACGTAGTCGGTCATCTGGGGGAACTTGTCGACTGATTTCACTTCAAGGAGGCGGCCTTCAAGGCGTGCCTGCAGCTGGCGGCCTGCAAGCTCGTTGAGGTCGATCGCGCCCTCGTTGGTCCAGGCCAGATTCGGCAGCTGGCCAAAGATGCCATCCAGTTTCAAACCGTGGGGTTTCGCCATGCGATGGGAAATCAGATGAAGTTTAAGATAAACCTCGGGTGTGCTGGAGGCGGTATCGTCGGTCTCCAACAGTGTCACCACGACCGGGCGATGGCTGCCTGCCGCCTGCTTGGCGAGCCTGGCCTGATCATGCTGGCCGCATTGCTCGAAGGCGTCAGCCAGCTCGGACAGTTGCGCCGCGGTGGCCTGGATCGCCTGATTGCCGCCTGAGTATTCCAGAACCTTGCGGGCTGCCTCTGCCAGGCTCGCATCGGGCATCAGCACCGGCTGCTGGTAATACACTTCCAGCCATTCGCCCTGATTGTTCTGGGTTCCGATACCGATTCCGAATGCAAAGCTCATAGCTGGGGTTGCTCCTCAATAGTTAGATAGATAATGGTCTGTCTGAAAAATAAAATGGTTTGCGGCGGACCGTGTCAGAAACGCCCGGCCCACTCGTCAGCGTTGAAGCCGACCAGCACGTCATTGCCCAGTTCCACCACCGGCCGTTTGATCATGGACGGGTTAGCAAGCATGGCGTCATGGGCTGACCGGGCGCTGATGTTATCACGAACCTCGTTCGGCAATTTACGCCAGCTGGTGCCGCGGCGGTTGATTAACCCTTCCCAGCCGACCGCCTGCTCCCAACGTTCGAGCAATTCAGGGCTCAGGCCGTCTTTTTTGAAATCGTGGAATTCATAGGCGACGCCAGACTCATCCAGCCACTTGCGGGCTTTTTTCACGGTGTCGCAGTTCCTGATGCCGTAAAGTTTCATGCCTGATTAAACCCTTTTACAAAGGTCACGATGCGGTGTGCCGCCTCGACACACTCCTCCAGCGGTGCCACCAGGGCCATCCGTACCCGGTTCTCACCCGGATTGTAGCCGTCAACGGTACGGGAGAGATAACGGCCCGGGAGCACGTGGACATTCTGCTGCGCCGACAATTCCTTGGCGAAGGTTTCATCATCCAGGCCCGGGGTTTCCGGCCAGAGATAAAAACCTGCGTCCGGAAAGTCCACCTTCATGACCCGCTGCAGGATGGGAACGACGGCTTCGAATTTTGCCCGGTAGGCGACCCGGTTTTCACGCACGTGGTCTTCGTCCTGCCAGGCGGCAATGCTGGCCAGCTGGTGTTGAACCGGCATGGCGGAGCCGTGGTAGGTCCGATAGCGCAGGTAGTCTTTCAGAATGCCGGCATCTCCGGCCACAAAGCCGGAACGCATGCCTGGCAAGTTACTGCGCTTGGAGAGGCTGTGAAAGACGATGCAGCGGGCGTAGTCGTCCCTGCCAAGGGCGGCGCAGGCTTGCAGCAGGCCCTCTGGCGGGTGGCTTTCGTCCGGGTAAAGTTCCGAATAGCACTCGTCTGAGGCCACCACGAAATTGTACCGGTCGGCGAGCTCAATCACCTGGGCCAGCACCTCACGGGGAATAACCGCTCCGCTGGGATTGCCGGGGGAGCAGAGAAACAGAATCTGGCACTCTTGCCATACCGACGCCGGCACTGCGCCAAAATCCGGAATAAAACCGTTGCTGCCATCGCAGGCCAGATAGTGAGGCGTCGCACCGGCGAGCAGAGCGGCACCCTCGTAGATCTGGTAAAACGGATTGGGGCTCACCACGGTCGCGGGCTTGCTGCTGTCTATCACCGATTGGACCAGCGAGAAAATGCCTTCACGGGTGCCGTTCACAGGCACGACATGGGCTTGCGGCGTCAGTGTGCCCGCCGTCAGCTGGAAGCGCCGTGTCGCCCAGTCGGCAATAGCCTGTCGCAGCTCGGGAATGCCGCCGGTGGTGGGATAATTGGACAGTCGGTCGAGATTATCCGCAATCACCTGTTTGACAAATTCCGGTGCCGGATGTTTTGGCTCACCAATGCCTAATGAAATCGCTGACAGGTGTGAGGGCGGCACCACCTCTTTTTTGAGTTTGGCGAGTTTCTCAAACGGATAAGGGTGAAGACGGGACAGATTGGGGTTCATTGGGTGTCGTCCAGCATGGTACACAAATTCTGTTGCAGGGCCTGGCAGATCGCCGGGTCACTGATCGCGTTGCCGTGCTCGTCCGTCACAAAGAAGACGTCTTCCACGCGCTCGCCGAGGGTGGCGATTTTGGCATTGGTCAGTTTGACCCGGTGCTCCAGTAATACCCGTCCAACCCGCGCCAGCAGACCGGGCCGGTCCGGGGTAATGACCTCGATAACGGTACGCTGGTTGAAGGTGTCGTTGGAGAGCGTCACCTCGGTCGGGAAGGCAAAATGCTTGAGCTGCCTGGGCGTGCGCCGATGAATAATGTCCGGATAATCATTCGGGTCATCCAGCTCCTCAATCAGCCGTTTCCGCACGCGTTCTTTGCGCGCCGGGTCGTTGCCCAGAGGCTGGCCCTGTTCATCCAGCACCACATACGCACTGATGGAATAGGGGCCTTCGCTGGAACTGATGCGGGCATCGACGATGTTCAGGTTCAGTTGCTCCAGTACGGCCGTGGTGGCGGCGAACAGTGCTACCCGGTCTTTGACATAGATAATGATCTGGGAATAGCCGTCGGTCGGCCCGCCTTTGGTGTCGCGGATCAGTACCAGGGGGTCCGGATCATCGCCATGGCGGATGATCGCGGCCGTCTGCCAGGCGATATCGACGGTGGAATCCTGCAGGAAGTATTCCTCGTCCAGGGTGTCCCACAGGTGATCAATCTGCTCGTCGGACATGTTCTGGGCGTGCAGGATTTCCCGGGCTTCGGACTGGGTCGCGCGGACCCATTCCTGGCGATCCACGGGGGTCTCGGTGCCCCGACGCAGCGCCAGTTTGGTCTCAATGTAAAGCTGCCTCAGCAGAGAGGCGCGCCAGGTGTTCCAGAGCTTGGGGTTGGTGGCGCTGATGTCGCACACGGTCATCACATAGAGATAATCCAGGTGCACCTGGCTGGGTACGGCGCGGGCAAACCCGTTGATAATGTCCGGGTCTGAAATGTCCTTGCGCTGGGCGGTCATGGACATCAGCAGGTGGTTTTCCACCAGCCAGGCGATCAGCTGGGTATCCCGTGCACTCAGGTGGTGGCGCTTGCAAAATTCTATCGCGTCAACCGCGCCCAGCTCCGAGTGGTCACCCCCGCGGCCCTTGGCGATATCGTGATAAAGACCGGCGATGTACAGCACTTCCAGTTTTGGCAGCCTGTGAACCAGGCGGGAAGCGAGCGGGCAGTCCTTGCGGGCTTCCGGTCTGCCAAGTCGCACCATGTTCCGGATGACCCTCAGGGTGTGGGCATCGACGGTGTAGATGTGGAACAGGTCGTACTGCATCTGACCGATGATGTCGCCGAACTCTGGCAGGTAGCGACCCAGCACGCTGTACTTCTTCATGTGGGACAGGGTCTGGTCCAGCTCATGGGGTGTTTTCAGCAGCTCCATGAACAGGGAGGTGACCGCCAGGTCGGAGCGGAAGGCGTCATCGATCAGGTGCCGGTGTGCCCGCAGTGAACGGATGGTGGTCGCCCGAATACCCTTGATTTCCGGGTGCTGGGCCATCAGCACAAAAATTTCCAGGATGGCGTAGGGCGCGTAGGCGAACACCTGATTATTGACCGCCTCGATGTAGTTGTTGCGGGTCTGGAAGCGCTTGTTCAGGGGCCGGATAACTTCCTGGCCCTCGGTGTCCAGGATGGCCTCGTCGTAATACTGGAGAATCACGTCGGCCAGCTCGGCCAGGGACAGTACGGTGCGGTAATAAGCCTGCATCATCAGCTCAACACCGAGACGTTTGCCTTCATCCCGGTAGCCCAGCATTTCGGCCAGAGCCCGCTGGTGATCGAACAGCAGCCGGTTTTCATTGCGGTCGGCAATCAGCTGCAGCCCGTAGCGAAGCTGCCAGAGAAAGGTCTCGCCCTGAAACAGAATCTGGTATTCCTCTTCCGTCAGGATGCTGAAACGGGTGAGATCGGCGATGCTTTGCAGGCCAAAGTGGCGCTTGGTAATCCAGCCGATGGTCTGGATGTCTCTCAATGCGCCGGGGGACCCTTTGACGTTGGGTTCCAGATTGTATTCGGTGTCGCCGTACTTCTGATGCCGCCGTTTCTGTTCTTCACGCTTGGCAATAAAGTAGTCGCGGTCAGAGCTGACGTCGTCTTCGTAGACATCCTCGCTCAGGGTTGCCCGGAGTTCATCAGGGCCTGCAATGGTGCGTGTTTCCAGCAGGTTGGTGAGAATGGTGACGTCGTCTCGGGCGGCTTGTTTGCTCTCTTCGATGCTGCGCACGCTGTGCCCGATGTCGAGTCTCAAATCCCATAGCAGGGTGACAAAGGCACTCAGGTCTTCCTGCCAGGCTTCGCGCACGCCGTCCCGGGTCAGGATCAGCAGGTCGATGTCGGAATGGGGATGCAGTTCCCCGCGACCGTAACCGCCCACTGCGATCAGCGAGATATCGCCGGATTCTGCAAACGGGTAGCGGCACCAGATCAAACGCAACACCTGATCCACCGTATCCGCCCTGTGACGGACCAGCTCCCGAACGTCCGCTCCGTTCCTGAAAGCCTCTGCATCGGTATTGTAGGCCTCCCGCAGCAGTTCCCTGGCCGCAACCACGGGGGATGGTTCACTGCGAATACGGGATTCCAGGGCGGCTTGAGTCACTTAAAACGCTTCTTCTGTACGTTTTGTCAGTACTTCGTAACCGTCTGCGGTGACCAGAATGGTGTGTTCCCACTGGGCGGATAGTTTGTGGTCCTTGGTCACCACGGTCCAGTCGTCCGGCAGCAGTTTGCAGTCTTTTTTGCCCTGGTTGATCATCGGCTCGATGGTGAAGGTCATGCCTTCTTTGAGCTCCAGCCCGGTGCCGGGGCGACCGTAATGCATGACCTGGGGCTCCTCATGGAACACCCGGCCAATGCCGTGGCCGCAATATTCCCGGACCACGGAATATCGGTTCTTTTCGGCGTGCTGCTGGATGACATGGCCGATATCCCCCAGGCGGGCACCGGGCCTGACCAACTCGATGCCTTTATAGAGGCATTCCTGGGTGATGCGTACCAGGCGCTCCGCAGCGATCTTGGGCTCGCCGACAAAAAACATCTTGCTGGTATCGCCGTGGAACTCATCTTTTATGACGGTCACATCGATATTGAGAATGTCGCCGTTTTTGAGGATTTTCTTGTCACTGGGGATGCCGTGGCAGATCACATGGTTCACGGACGTACAGATCGACTTCGGGAACCCTTTATAGTTTAACGGGGCCGGAATGGCCTCCTGGACATTGACGATGTACTCGTGACAGATCCGGTCGAGCTCTTCGGTGGTCACGCCGGGCTTGACGTGCTCGCCAATCATCTCGAGCACCTCAGAGGCCAGCCGGCCCGCTACGCGCATTTTTTCGATCTCTTCCGGGGTCTTAATCGATACCTGCATGGGAAATCCCGTTAACTTGAATCAGTCGCTCATTTTAGGGGGCGGGCGGCTGAGGTACAAGGACCAACTCGGTCGGGCCTACCGTTAGCCGACCAAGATGTTCAGGCCAAAAAATCTGGCGCTCCCGGCTGCAAATATGGTATAAACGCGCCCGCCGAGCGGTGATCTTCCGGTCACACTCAGGCAAATTCGCACACGCGTCGACACGTTGTTCCAGGGTGCCTGGCTTCCATTGCAGTGGAGAAAGGTTTGGGCAATTGGACGTGTGGAGGACTAACCCGAAGCTAACAAGGTAAATATCATGGCTCAGGTAAATATGCGTGACCTGCTCAAGGCAGGTGCTCACTTCGGTCACCAGACCCGTTACTGGAACCCGAAAATGTCGAAGTTCATCTTCGGCTCCCGCAACAAGATTCACATCATCAACCTTGAACAGACCGTTCCTGCGTTTAACGAAGCGCTGGATTTTGTTCAGAAGCTGGCTAACAGCAAGAACAAGGTTCTCTTCGTCGGCACCAAACGTGCAGCAGCGAAGGTTATCAAGGAAGAAGCAGACCGTGCTGGCCAGCCTTATGTAAACCACCGCTGGTTGGGTGGCATGCTGACCAACTACAAGACCATTCGTCAGTCTATCCGTCGTTACCGTGAGCTGGAAACCCAGAGCCAGGACGGTACCTTCGACAAGCTGACCAAGAAAGAAGCTCTCGAGCGTACCCGTGAAATGGACAAGCTTGAGCGCAGCATTGGCGGTATCAAGGATATGGGCGGCCTGCCTGACGCACTGTTCGTGATCGACGTTGACCACGAGCGGATTGCGATCAAGGAAGCCAACAAGCTGGGCATCCCGGTTATCGGCATTGTCGATACCAACAGTGATCCGGACGGCGTTGATTACGTCATTCCGGGCAATGACGATGCTATCCGTGCGATCCAGATCTACGTGAAAGCCGTTGCCGACACCTGCATTGAAGCATCAACTGCCGGCACCGGCGCGGATGAATTCGTTGAAGTCAGCGAAGACGTTGCGGGTGCAGCGCCTGCAGCCGAATAAGGCCTGCGGCTTTACACTGCATTGAGCGTTGTTTGCTGATTCTGTTTCAGCGCCAGAGAGGGGGCTCAGGGGTATTCTCCGGTCCCCCTTTCTTTAAGCAGACAATCATTAAAGGTTGTACCGGCATCGCGCCGGTGCAGATTCCGGATTTCTGAAATAAGAGGATTGAACATGGCTGCAATTACCGCTGCAATGGTCAAAGAGCTGCGTGAGCGTACCGGTCTTGGCATGATGGAGTGCAAAAAAGCACTGGTCGAGAGCGAGGGCGATGTCGACGCAGCAATCGAGAACATGCGTAAGTCTTCCGGCCTCAAGGCTGCCAAGAAAGCAGGCCGTACCGCTGCGGAAGGCGTTGCCCTGGTGAAAGTGTCTGACGACAACACCCGTGCGTTCATTCTTGAAGTGAACTCCGAAACCGACTTCGTGGCCCGTGACGATAACTTCCTGGATTTCGTGCGCGAAGTGCTGGACACAGCCTTTGCCAATGACGAAACCGACGTTGCCAAGCTGATGGCCGGTGACCTTGAGAGCAAGCGGGAAGCCCTGGTCCAGAAGATTGGCGAAAACGTCACCGTGCGTCGTGTCGTCAAGGTTGAAGGCGCCGTGGTTGATGGCTACGTGCACAGCAACAACAAGATCGCTGCCGTGGTCGCCCTGACCGCCGGGGATTCTGAAGTTGCCCGTGATATCGCCATGCACGTCGCCGCGGTTAACCCGCGCGTTGCCCGTGGCGAAGACATGCCCCAGGACGAAGTCGAGCAGGAAAAGGACATCATCCGTGCCCAGCCCGACATGGCAGGCAAGCCGGCAGAAATTGTCGAGAAGATGATGGCCGGCCGGATTGGCAAGTTCCTGAAGGAAAACAGCCTGGTTGACCAGCCGTTCGTCAAAAACCCGGAGCAGACCGTTGGTGCTCTGGTCAAGAGCAACGGCGGCGAGCTGTCCAGCTTCGTGCGCATTGAAGTGGGCGAAGGTATTGAAAGGGAAACAGTGGATTTTGCGGCCGAGGTTGCAGCAGCAGCTGGCTCCAGCAAGTCCTGATGTTCCTGATTGGCTGGCAGGGCATCACTGCCTGGCAGCCAATATTGTCTGCCACGTGAGTCGGGATCTCCCGGCCCTCGTGGCGGGCTCGTATCTGAGATAGCCTTTTTGCCGTCAACCGGCCGAGAGGGATGTCAGATACCGGCCCGGCCTGTCGGAGAGAGGTTTTCCCCGCCCGGTCTGCCCACTGAGTCATTGTCCGTCAGGACACCATGAACAAAGGGGACGCAGCATCATGGCAAAGCAGTCAGGCACCCAGCCCAGATACAAACGTGTTTTGCTCAAACTCAGCGGTGAAGCGCTGATGGGGGACCACGATTTCGGAATTGACCCCAAAGTACTCGACCGGATGGCGCTTGAAATCGGCGCCTTGATCGGTATTGGCGTGCAGGTCGGCCTGGTGATCGGCGGCGGCAACCTGTTCCGGGGTGCCGCCCTGAATGCCGCTGGCATGGACCGGGTGACAGGGGACCACATGGGCATGCTGGCGACTGTCATGAATGGCCTGGCCATGCGGGATGCCCTGGAGCGGTGCAATATCCGCACCAGCGTCATGTCGGCGATTCCCATGAGTGGTGTGGTTGAGCATTATGACCGGCGCCGGGCCTTGCGTGATCTGAAAGACGGCGATGTGGTTATTTTCTGCGCGGGCACCGGCAATCCGTTTTTTACCACCGATTCTGCGGCCTGCCTTCGCGGCATTGAAATCGAAGCAGACGTGGTACTGAAGGCAACCAAGGTGGACGGTGTATACTCTGCGGATCCGGTGAAAGATCCGTCGGCTCAAAAATACGAGCGCCTGACCTACGATGAAGTGCTGGACAAGAAGCTGGGCGTGATGGATCTGACCGCAATATGCCTGTGTCGTGACCAGAGCATGCCGGTACGCGTATTCAATATGAACAAACCCGGCGTTTTGACCCGAATCGTAGTGGGTGAAAACGAAGGAACCCTGATTGAGGGTGGCGACAACCCCGAGAGCTGAGGCGCAAAGTGGCGCCCGGCAGCAACGCTTAGTGAAAGAATCGAGGATATTGAAGTGATTGACGACATCAAGGCAGACACCGAAAAGAAAATGAAGAAAAGCCTGGAAGCCCTGGCCTCGGCTTTCAACAAAATCCGCACCGGTCGGGCGCATCCGTCCATTCTTGACAGCGTTATGGTCAATTATTACGGCCAGGATACGCCGCTCAAGCAGGTTGCCAGTGTGAATGTTGAAGATAACCGCACTCTGGCCGTGTCCGCCTGGGAGCGGAATCTGATGCCGGCTATTGAAAAAGCCATCATGGCGTCCGACCTGGGTCTGAACCCCTCCAACAACGGCGACATTATTCGTATTTCGATGCCCATGCTGACGGAAGAAACCCGTAAAGACATGGTCAAACAGGCGCGCGCTGATGCCGAACATGGCAAGGTCAGCGTACGCAATGCCCGTCGTGACGCCAACAGTGACGTTAAAGATCTGCTGAAAGAGAAAGAGATCACTGAAGACGACGAGCGCAGCGCAGAGAGCGATATCCAGAAACTGACGGATCGCTACATTGCCGAAATCGACAAAATGCTCAAAGCCAAAGAAGAGGACCTGATGGAGGTATAACCTCTCAGGTTGCTTTCGTTTATACATCAGCCGGTGGTTGCAAGTGTACAGGCTGATCAGGGGATGGCATGACGGAAAGTGTATCCGCCGAGGTGCCGGTTAGCGCAGATAACCGGCCCAGGCACGTAGCGATTATCATGGATGGCAATAACCGTTGGGCCAAGGCCCGCCGTTTGGCAGGTGTTGCCGGTCACAAGGCGGGTGTTAATTCGGTGCGGGCGGTGGTGGAGACCTGTGCCCGCGAGGGTGTCGAGGTGCTGACACTGTTCGCATTTTCCAGTGAAAACTGGCGCCGCCCGAAAGAAGAAGTATCCGCCTTGATGCGGTTGTTTATGTTCGCCCTGGAACGCGAGGTCAAGAAACTCCACCGGAACAACATCCGGCTGCGAATCATTGGCGACCGCTCGGCGTTCAGCCCCACCCTGCAGGACCGCATGGCACAGGCCGAAGAACTGACCCGCCACAACACGCTTATGACGCTGGTTATTGCGGCCAACTACGGTGGTCAATGGGACATTACCCAGGCGACACGCCAGGTTGCGGCCAAGGTTCAGGCGGGCGTGCTGACGCCGTCGGATATTACCGACGCAACCTTGCAGGCCCATCTCTCGATCAGTGACCTCCCGATGCCGGACCTGATGATCCGAACGGCCGGTGAGCAGCGCGTCAGCAATTTCATGTTATGGCATCTGGCGTATACCGAGCTGTATTTTTCCGACATTTACTGGCCGGATTTCCGCGAACCGCAAATGCTTGAGGCATTGCGGGCTTATGCCGGTCGACAGCGACGATTTGGTCAGACCGACGATCAGATCCAGAGCCGACGCGCCCAACAATAACGACAAGAAAGAGCGAAACGCCTGTGCTCAGAATCCGCATCATTACCGCTTTGATTCTTGCCCCGATCGCGATAGGAGGGATTTTCTTCCTGCCGCCCCTCGGGTTTGCTGTGTTCACCGGTGTCGCGGTTGCCATCGGTGCCTGGGAGTGGGCCAACATGGCCGGGCTCACCCATCAGGTTGCCCGGGTGGCCTACGGGGTGTTCGTTGCTCTGGTGCTCTATGCCCTGATTCAGACCCAGGCGCTCCCTGTGTTGTGGCTGGCGTTGGTGTGGTGGCTGGCCTGTTTCTGGCTGGTTTCCCGTTACCCCCGTAACACCGAACTGTGGCAAGCGGTTCCGCTGCGGGCACTGATGGGCTTGCTGGTGCTGGTGCCGGCCTGGGTGGGGCTTAACCACATGCGGACCGGGCCGTTCCTGTTTGGGGAGGTGTCTAATAATCACCTGATGATACTGTATGTCTTCTGTGTGGTCTGGGTGGCCGATATCGGAGCTTATTTCGCCGGTCGAGCTTTCGGCAAGGCCAAACTGGCCCCTCATGTCAGCCCCGGCAAATCCTGGGCAGGCGTATGGGGCGGCCTGGTGGCAGTGGCAGCATTGGCGGTGATCGTAAGCCAGTTAGCCGGAGCGACGATGCAGAACACCGTATTGTTGTTGGTGGCGAGCCTGATAACCGGGGCGGTGTCGGTGTTGGGTGACCTGCTGGAAAGCATGATGAAGCGTTTTCGGGGCATCAAGGACAGCAGCCAGCTGCTGCCCGGCCACGGTGGCATCATGGACCGCATAGACAGCCTCACCGCGGCCATTCCCGTGTTCGCATTGCTGGTCACTCAACTGGGTTGGCTGGCGGCAGGCGAACTGTGATGCGCCACCTGACCCTTCTCGGGGCGACTGGCTCCATAGGTCTCAATACCCTGGACGTGGTGCGGCGTCATCCGGACCGGTTTGCGATTTATGCCCTGACGGCCAACGCCAGCGTCGCGGAGATGACTAAACTGTGCCTGGAGTTCCGGCCCCGGGTCGCTGTGATGGCAGATGAGAAGGCGGCGGGCCAGCTGGAACAGGCGCTGTCCTCGGAGCCCGGTATTGAGGTTCGTGGCGGCAAGGACGCTCTTTGTGAGGTGGCCGAGGTGGCTGCTGCCGATACCGTCATGGCTGCCATTGTGGGTGCGGCCGGGTTGCTCCCGACGTTGGCGGCGGTCAGAGCGGGCAAACGGGTGCTGCTTGCCAATAAAGAAGCCCTGGTTATGTCCGGTCAGCTCTTCATGGATGCGGTGATCGAGTCCGGCGCCGAGTTGCTGCCCATAGACAGCGAGCATAATGCGATATTTCAATGTCTGCCGCCTGCGACTGCCCGCGATGTCCGCGCATCCGGGGTGCGCCGTATACTGCTGACGGCCTCCGGTGGCCCGTTCCGCACGCACAGTGCTGAAGCCATGCGCCATGTTTCGCCCCGGGAGGCTTGCGCTCATCCCAACTGGTCGATGGGTCAGAAAATATCGGTGGACTCGGCCACTCTGATGAACAAAGGCCTTGAGATGATCGAGGCGTGCTGGCTGTTCAACACCCGGCCATCGGCAATAGAGGTGCACGTGCACCCCGAGAGCATCATTCATTCCATGGTAGAGTACCTTGATGGCTCAGTGCTGGCCCAGCTTGGCAGCCCGGACATGCGGACGCCCATCGCCAATGGCCTGGCCTGGCCAGAGCGAATCGAGGCAGGCGTCGCCCCGCTGGATTTGTTCGCCCTTGGCAAGTTTCATTTTGAGCGGCCGGATCTCGCCCGCTTTCCCTGTCTGAGGCTGGCCGCCGAAGCGTTTGAGGCAGGCGGCACGGCACCGGCGGTGCTCAATGCGGCCAATGAAGAGGCCGTTGCAGCCTTTCTTGCCGGTAACCTGTGTTTTGCAGATATCGCCCTTATCATAGAGAGAACTCTGGCTGCCGTTGCTGTGGTGCCAGCGGATGATTTCGACACCATTTTTGCCAAAGACCGGCAGGCCCGACTTATCGCCCTCGAACAGATTGAGCAGGGCGTTGGCTGACATGAGAGCACTATGCAACTGATACAAACGATTCTTGCCCTGATAGTGACCCTTGGCATACTGGTCACCATCCACGAGTTCGGCCACTTCTGGGTCGCCCGGCGCTGTGGCGTGAAAGTGCTGCGCTTTTCCGTCGGCTTCGGCAAGCCGCTGTTTTCCTGGTATGACAGCAAGGGTACCGAATTTGCCGTGGCCGCTATTCCGCTGGGCGGCTACGTTAAAATGCTCGACGAGCGGGAAGGCCCGGTGCCGGAAGACCAGCGCCACGAAGCCTTCACGTCGAAGCCGCCGAGCCGTCGGATCGCCATTGCTGCTGCCGGACCGGCGGCGAATTTTATTTTTGCCATCTTTGCCTATTGGTTGCTCGGCGTGGTCGGTTTTACCACCCTCGCGCCGGTGGTCGGAGAGGTCAGCCAGGACTCCATCGCCGGGCAGATGGGCCTGTCAGAGGGTATGGAGATCTATGCCATCGACGGTCACGAAGTCAATTCCTGGCGTGAAATCAACATGCGCCTGCTGGAGCGGGCCGGTGAACACGGCGAAGTCGCTTTCAGTGTGGGCGAAGACGGATCCCGGCGAGCCCTGACCGGTAACCTCGGCGGCTGGCGCCTGAGTGATGACAATCCCAATCCGGTTGCACTCTTCGGCCTTGAGCCCTGGCGGCCGGCCGTACCCGCGGTACTGGGTGAGATTGTCAGTGGTGGCCGGGCCGAAGCGGCGGGTTTGCAGGCAGGCGATCACGTGACGGCGGTCAATGGCGACCCCGTTGCGGACTGGTTTGAACTGGTGGAATACATTCAGGGTGCTCCGGAGCAAACCCTGACGCTGACGATCTCCCGTCAGGACAACGTCATATCCGTGCCGGTGACGCCCGCTGTACGGGAAGGTGAAGACGGCGAACCTTCCGGTTTTGTGGGCGCCGGTGTCAGTCAGGTCGGCTGGCCCGATGACATGCTGCGCGATATCAGCTTCGGTCCGCTGGCAGCGATCCCCAATGCCGTCTCGGAAACCTGGGCCGACACCCGCCTGACCTTTGTCGCGATCCACAAGATGATCACAGGCCTGTTGTCACCGACGAATCTGAGTGGCCCGATCACCATTGCCCGGGTGGCGGAGGCCAGTGTCAGTTCCGGTTTTGAAGACTTTGTCCGCTTCCTTGCTTACCTGAGTGTGAGCCTTGGCGTGCTCAACCTGCTGCCGATACCGGTTCTTGATGGTGGTCATATTGTTTATTACACAATCGAAGCTATCCGCCGTAAGCCGCTCTCAGAGCAGGCTCAGGCCTTTGGTTTGCGGATTGGCATGGCTCTGATTCTCACTTTAATGGTGTTTGCTCTTTACAACGACCTGATGCGGTTGTGAGAATTGCCACCTTCCTACGCGCGTTTACAGGCGAATTAACTGAATGAGACGTTCTCTGATAGGCATGGTGTTTGGTGTGCTGGCAACGGTTTCGATTATCCAGCCGGCCCACGCCGATGAGTTTGTGGTTACCGATATTGAAGTAGAAGGTCTGCAACGGGTTTCTGCGGGCAGCGTATTTTCGGCTTTTCCGGTTGATATTGGTGAGTCGCTTGATGAGTTGGAACTCGCCGAAGCCATCCGCACCCTTTTCCGTACCGGCCTGTTCACCGACGTTGAAGCCAGCCGGGATGATGGCGTGCTGATACTGAATGTCCGGGAGCGTCCCGCCATCAGTTCCATCGAAATCGAAGGCAACAAAGCCATTGACACCGATATGCTGACCGATGCGCTTAACAGCGCCGGCCTGCAGGAAGGGCAGGTCTTTCGCCGTGCCACCCTGGAGCGCCTCGAGCTTGAGATACTGCGCTCCTACGTAGGGCAGGGCCGCTACAACGCCCGTGTCAAGGCAACCGCGGAAGATCTGCCGAGGAACCGGGTCGCCGTCCGGCTTGATATCAACGAAGGCGATGTCGCCGCCATCGAGCACATTAATATCATTGGCAATGACGATTTCAGTGACGAGCAGTTGCTGGACCTGTTTGAGCTTCAGACCAGTGGCCTCTGGGCTTCCCTGACCAATTCCGACAAGTATGCCCGAGAGCGCCTGAGCGGTGACCTTGAAACCTTGCGCTCTTTTTATCTCGACCGCGGGTACCTTGATTTCAGCGTCGAATCCAGTCAGGTCTCTATCTCTCCGGACAAGCGCAAGGTATTCATCGCGCTGGCTGTCAACGAAGGGCCGCAGTATACGGTTTCCGAAGTCAACCTGCGGGGCGAGCTGATCATCGAGGAAGAAGAATTCCGGAAGCTGATCAAGATTGAAGAAGGCGATATTTTCTCGCGCGGGCAGGTCACCAATACCTCCGAGCTCTTATCCCGTCGTCTTGGTACGGAGGGCTACACCTTCGCCAACGTGAACGCAGTGCCGGAAACCGGTCCCAACAACACCGCCTCGATTACCTTTTTTATTGAGCCCGGCAAGCGCGCCTATGTGCGCCGCATCAATTTCGAGGGCAATGTCTCGACCCGGGATGAGGTGTTGCGTCAGGAAATGACCCAGATGGAAGGGGGTGTCGCCTCTACCGATCGAATCGAGTTTTCCAAGACCCGCCTCGAGCGACTCGGCTATTTCCAGACCGTGGACGTCCAGACCGTTCCCGTGCCAGGCACCGACGATATGGTTGACGTGAACTACTCGGTGGTTGAGCAGCCCACGGGAAGCCTGTCGGCATCGGTCGGCTTCTCCCAGGTATCCGGTGTGATTCTCGGGGCCAATATTTCCGAGAACAACTTCTTTGGCAGCGGCAAGCGGGTATCCATCGGGGCCAACTTCAGTGATTCCATCAAGAGCGCCAACTTTTCTTACACCAACCCTTATTACACGGTTGATGGTGTTAGCCGCGGTTTCAGTCTGTTTGCCCGGGAAACCGACTTTGAAGAGCAGGATATTTCCTCCTTCCTGCTGGATGAGTATGGCGGCCGTCTGACCTTTGGTTACCCCATCGATAACATCACCCGACTGAACTTCGGTGTCGGATACACCCTCTCCAAGATCAAGGCTGGCAGCTTTACCTCGCTGGAAATACTTGATTTTATCGAGAATGAGGGCGACAGCTTCAACAATTACTTCCTGACCGGTTCCTGGCGTCGCAGTACCCTGAACCGGGGCGTGTTGCCAAGCGATGGCTACAGTCTGAGCCTTTCAGCGGATGTCGCCGTACCGGGCAGTGACCTGACCTACTACAAGCTCAATCATCGGGCGGAAATTTATCAGCCGCTGAATGACAACCAGACCTGGGTCCTCCGGGCCCGCGGTGATCTCGGCTTTGGTGGTGGCTACAGTGGTCGCGATGTGATGCCGTTCTATGAACACTTCTTTGCGGGCGGTTATGGGTCTGTTCGGGGGTTCCGGGCCAATTCCCTCGGCCCGCTTGCGACCAATAGCCCGAATGATTTTTCCGACCCGGACCCGTTCGGGGGTAGTATCCTTACTGAGGGCAGTCTGGAGCTGATTTTCCCGACCCCCTTTGCCGGCGACACCCGGTCCATGCGGACAGCGTTCTTCCTGGATGGTGGGCAGGTTTTTGACTCGGACAGGGGTTTTGATCCGGATGTGGGTGAAGTCCGGTTCTCGGTCGGTATCGGCTTCCAGTGGATCACTGCGGTCGGCCCGCTGGCGTTCAGTCTGGCGCAGCCGTTGAACGATAAGAGTGGCGATGACACCCAGATATTCCAGTTCTCGCTGGGCCAGAGTTTCTGATCGCTGACAGACGTGGTGATTAGCCAATAACCCAATAACAAGGAGATCGGAGCGATGAACAAACCGAGAACAGTGGCCGCCATAATGGCTGTGTTGTGCGCGGTACCGGCTTTTGCTGAAACGCGTATTGGCGTTGTAGACCTTCGTCAGGCGCTATTTTCTTCCACCGATGCACAAGTCTTCAGTGATCAGCTACAGAAGGACTTTGCTGACGACGAGGCAACGGTTCGCGCTGCCCAGGATGAAGCTCGCAAGCTCAAGGAGCGGCTCGAGAAAGACGGTGCCATGATGAACGAATCCGAGCGCACAAAATTGGGTTCGCAATTTCAGGAGAAAGTGAAAGAATTCAACTTTCTCAAACAGCGCCTTGACGCGACGGTAGCGGGCAGGAAACAGAGTTTCCTGGAGAAAGCCCGACCGGAAGTGGACGCGGCCGTGAAGGAACTGCTCGATGAGAACGATCTGGACCTTATCCTGCCAAGCGAGGCGGTGGTGTATGCCAAACCGGATATGGATCTGACCTCTGCGTTGCTTGAAAAACTGAATCAATAATTGCGTTGTCCGGTGTCCGGACGCTTTGTTTGATGCCCGGTTAGCCAGTATGAATGGGAGCATTCAATGAAACCGAGTTCCTACCCGCTGGGGGCCATCGCCGAAGCGCTCGGCGCTGAACTGCAGGGTGATGCGTCTACCGAGATCACCGGCCTGGCGACCCTTCAGGCAGCGCAGCCGGGGCAGCTGTCGTTTCTCTCCAATCCGTCCTATGCCCATTTCCTTTCCGGGACCAAAGCGTCGGCTGTCATCCTCTCACCGGCCATGGCGGAGCATTGTCCGACCAATGTCCTGTTACTGGCGAACCCGTATCTCGGCTATGCTCACATAAGTCATTGGTTTGATTCATCGCCGGTCAATGAGCCGGGTATCCATCCGAGTGCGATTGTTGATCCATCGGTGTCGATACCGGAATCTGCTTCGATTGGCCCGCTGGTGATTATCGAGCAGGACGTGGTGGTTGGTGAGCGGGTGGTGATTGGCCCGGGGTCAGTCATCGGCGCTCGCTGCCGTCTCGGCGACGATTGCCATCTGCGGGCGCGGGTTACCCTTGCCCACGATATCGTGATGGGGGCCCGCTGCCATATCCTGAGCGGAGCCGTGATCGGTTCGGACGGTTTTGGGTTTGCCAATGACAAAGGCGTCTGGCACCGGATCGCCCAGATTGGTCGGGTGGTCCTCGGTGATGACGTAGAAGTCGGCGCCAATACCACCATCGATCGGGGCGCCCTGGATGACACCGTGATCGGCAACGGCGTCAAGCTGGACAATCTGATTCAGATCGCCCACAACGTCAGCATTGGTGATCATTCCGCAATGGCCGCCTTTGTCGGTATTGCGGGCAGTACCAAAATAGGCCGGCATTGCGTTTTTGGCGGTGCCTCCGGCGTAGCCGGACATCTGGTCATTGGTGACCAGGTACAGTTAACAGGAATGACGCTGGTAACCGGGCATATTCCCGAACCGGGCGTTTACTCTTCTGGCACCAGTGCTGATACCAACCGGCAATGGCGAAAAAATGCAGTTCGTTTCCGTCAGCTCGATGCCATGGCACGCAGGCTGAGAGAACTGGAAAAGAAAATAGAGGGCTGAGGCCAAACCTGATGATGCATATTGAAGAAATTAAGGAATATCTGCCACACCGCTACCCGTTTCTGTTGGTAGATCGTGTGCTGGAAGTGGAGGAAGGGAAGTCGATCGTCGGCTACAAAAACGTGTCAATTAATGAGCCATTTTTTGACGGTCATTTCCCGGGCAAGCCCATCATGCCAGGCGTCCTGATTGTGGAGGCCATGGCCCAGATATCGGGAATTCTCGGGTTTTTGATGGTTGACAAGAAAGCTTCGGATGGCGCGATACACTTGCTCGCCGGGACCAATAAGGTGCGGTTCAAGCGCCCGGTCGTGCCCGGAGACCAGTTGATCCTCGAGTCGACATTTCTCTCCCGCAGGCACGGTATCTGGAAATTTGACTGCCGTGCCCTGATTGGTGACAAGGTGGCGTGTGTGGCAGAAGTGATGACCGCTGAGAGGGGCGTTTGATGTCGCCACAACATTGGTCGGGAGTTCATCCTCAGGCGATTGTTGAACCGTCTGCGAAGTTGGCAGACAACGTAACCGTAGGCCCCTGGAGCTATATCGGTGCGGATGTGGAGATCGGCGAGGGTACGGAAATCATGTCCCACGTTGTCATCAAGGGCCCGACGGTGATCGGTCGGAACAATCGCATATTCCAGTTTTCAAGTGTCGGTGAGGAATGCCAGGATAAAAAATACGCTGGCGAACCGACTCGACTGGTGATCGGGGACAACAACATCATCCGGGAAAGCTGCACCATTCATCGTGGCACCACCCAGGATCGTGGTGAAACCCGCATTGGCACGGGCAATCTGTTTATGGCCTATGTGCACGTGGCCCACGACTGCGTGATCGGGGACAACACCATCCTCGCCAATTGCGCGACGTTGGCCGGCCACGTTGTCGTGGGGGACTGGGCAATTCTGGGCGGTGGCACCATGGTCCATCAGTTCTGCCATATCGGAACCCACAGCATGAGCGCCGGCGGCAGCATCGTACTGAAAGACATTCCCGCCTACGTTATGGCCAGTGGCCAGTCCGCATCTCCCCACGGGATCAATGTTGAAGGGCTCAAGCGCCGGGGCTTTGGCAAAGAATTTCTGCTGACGCTGCGTCGGGCCTATAAGGTCATCTACCGTCAGGGCCTGACGACCGAGCAAGCCATGGAAGAGCTTGAAAAAGCCTACGGCGACGTTGCTGATATCAAGCCGCTGATCGATTCCCTACGCAGAGCGGATCGGGGCATTGTCAGGTAGTGTCAGAGTCAGAGCCCAGCCCCGAAGTTGTCAGTCGCCGGAAGATAACCTTCGGTATTGTTGCCGGTGAAGCATCCGGTGACATACTGGGCGCCGGTCTGATCCGCTCGCTGAAGCTGCGGTACCCCAATGCCCATTTTGCGGGCATCGGCGGGGAAGAAATGCAGGCCGAGGGTTTCCATTCGCTGGTGCCGATGGAGCGTCTTTCGGTTATGGGTCTGGTGGAGGTGCTGGGCCGCATTCGTGAACTGTTTGATATCCGCCATCGCTTGCTGGATTACTTCCTGACCACTCCGCCAACTGTTGTGATCGGTATCGATTCCCCGGACTTCACTCTCGGGCTGGAACGCCGCTGCCGTGATGCCGGCATTGCGACTGCCCATTACGTCAGCCCGTCGGTCTGGGCATGGCGCCAGAAGCGTATTTTCAAGATTGCCAAATCCGTTGACCTGATGCTTACCCTGTTTCCCTTCGAAGCCCGCTTCTACGAAGAGCACAACGTGCCGGTAGCCTTTGTCGGGCATCCGCTGGCGGATCGTATCCCCCTTGAACCCGATACCGAGGCCGCACGTCGCGCGCTCGAGCTCAACAGTGATGCGCCGGTGCTGGCGATCTTGCCCGGCAGCCGACAGGGTGAAATCGAGCGCTTGGGCACCTTGTTTCTTGAAGCTGCCCGCTGGATCCAGACCCGCCGGCCAGACCTTCAGCTGGTGATTCCCTGTGTGAACCGTGAACGCCAGAAGCAGATCAGGGAACTGGTCGAGGCGCTTGCCGTCGAGTTGCCGGTGACGGTTGTACTGGGCCGCTCGCGAGAAGTCATGGGTGCGGCCGATGTAGTATTGCTGGCTTCCGGCACCGCAACCCTTGAGGCCATGCTGCTTAAAAAGCCGATGGTGGTGGGCTACCGACTGTCAGCAGTCAGCCACGCCATACTTTCCAGAATGGTCAGGATTCCCCATGTGGCGTTGCCGAATCTGCTGGCCCGGGAAGCCCTGGTGCCGGAGCTGCTGCAGGCTGACGCAAGCCCGGAAACATTGGGTGCTGCGGTACTCGAGCGGCTTGAAAACGAGGTTGAGCGCATGCGACTCAAAGTGGCCTTTACCGACTTACACCTCCAGCTACGGCAGAATGCTGACGAGCGGGCTGCCACTGCCATCAGCGAGCTGGTCGAGCGGAGATCAGCGCAGTGACCGGGATCGTGAAGAACACCAGCAAAAAAGTGCTGCCACCTTTCGTCAGCCGCTACCAGGGCTGGAAAGTCGCCGGCGTGGATGAGGTCGGTCGTGGCCCTCTGGTGGGCGCTGTGGTGACGGCGGCTGTCATTCTGGACCCCGAGCGCCCGATCCCGGGGCTGGCAGATTCCAAGAAACTCAGTGAGAAACGCCGCGAAGCGCTGTTTGATCAGATTATCGAACGCGCTGCGGCCTGGAGCCTTGGCCGCTGTGAAGCAGACGAAATCGACCGGTTGAACATTTTCCAGGCCACCATGGTGGCCATGGAACGCGCGGTTTCAGGCCTGGCAATTGCCCCTGAACATGTGTTGGTGGACGGCAACCACTGCCCGCGCTGGGCCTGGGCATCCGAAGCGGTGGTCAAGGGTGACAGCCGGGTTGCGGCCATCAGCGCCGCTTCCATCATCGCTAAAGTCACCCGGGACCGGGAGATGCAGAGACTCGAGGCGGAATATCCCGGCTACGGCTTTGCGCAACACAAGGGTTATCCGACTCCGGTTCACTTGGTGGCGCTCAATGAACTGGGTGCCACCCCCCACCACCGAAAATCCTTCCGGCCGGTGCAGGAGGTGATTGATCGCATGGGAATGAGGGCCGCACCCGTAGCTGAAGAACTGACCTATTCGACCGATCTGTTTGCGGATAGTGATTGACAAGGGCGAGGCGAATCCTTAGTATACGCGCACGTTGATCAAGGGCGTTTCGAAAGAGGCCTTGGTAGACAAACAGTTTGTTGCGGGGTGGAGCAGTCTGGTAGCTCGTCGGGCTCATAACCCGAAGGTCGTAGGTTCGAATCCTGCCCCCGCTACCATATTTAAGAAAGGCAGATCAGTTTACTGGTCTGCCTTTTTTGTTTTTTCAGCAGCGCCCCGCCGGGTCAGAAAACTCTTGGTAATACCAATTCCCAATCGATGCCACCGATGGCATCTTCCTCTGCGCGAAGACGTCCACTGAACTGCTCTGCAATAAATTCCACAATCGTAAGTCCGAGCCCCTGTTCAGGCGATCGGCTGTTTTGTGGCCACCGGTTGCCATGACCGCGATAACCACCATAGGATATGGCGCACTGACGAGAACGTCCTCCTCTTCTTCTACCATCTGTTTTACTCGTTCTCCCCCCGCATATCCATAAGGGCCTCGCCTATGGCGATGCTTGCCGGGCAGCCACGCCTTAACCACGACCCTGTTTTACGACGCGGAAGGCCGTCAGGTCGACGTCCATATGGGCGAGTTGTCCAACGCCTGCCAGGATGGGCAGCGGCCAGCCCTGAAGTCAACTCAGAAGATCCGGGCGAGGCTTGTAGGTCGGTTTTTTCCAATCTTTGCCGTTCAGTATGACGTTCCAGTACAGCCATGGAAACAAGCTGCGTTTCATGTGCCAGTACACGGCGCGGGGTACCCGGGGGTCCAGAGGAAACGACGGCACGATTTCCCCGTCGTACCGGAACTCGGCAAGCATGACTTTGCCGTTCTCTGTGGTTAACGGGCACGCGCCATAGCCATCGTATAGCTCTCCGTCACCGCCATGCCCCAAGTCGTGCAACAGCGCACTGACAACCACGGGAAACTGTCTGCGCACCGCGGCCGCTGTTTTGGCATTCGGTGTGTTGGTGCAGTCACCCAGGCCATAAATGTTGGGGTAATCGGTATGCCGCAGGCTGTGCTTGTCCACGGTGACCCAGCCAGCATCGCCGGACAAGGGACTACGTTTGATGAAATCGGGCGCGGATTGCCCGGGTACGACGTGTAACATGTCGAATGAGCGTTCGGTTTTACCGTCTGCGGTTTCAAAGATAGCGGTTTTGGCAGGCCCGTCCACCGCCACCAGGTTGTGGCCAAAATGAGTGTTAATGCCGTAATCGGCAACGACCTTGTCCAACGCTTTGGCGTAGGCCGGTACACCAAACATCGCGGCACCCTGATTGTAAAAATGAACGTTCGCCGAGATGCCTTTTCGGCGCCAGTGATCGGCACTGAGGTACATCGCTTTTTGCGGTGCACCGGCGCATTTTATCGGCATCGGGGGTTGGGTAAACAGAGCGTTACCACCGGAGAATGCCTGGGTCAGCTGCCAGGTGTATGGCGCCAGATCAAACCGATAGTTCGAGGTTACGCCGTTAGCCCCCAACGTGTCGGACAACCCCGCAATGGAATCCCAGTCCAGCTGCAGGCCTGCAGCGACAACCAGATATTTGTATTCAACCGCTTTTCCGGAGCCGAGTGTGACCTGATTATGGGCGGGCTCAAACGACGTTACCGCGTCTTTGATCCAGGTGGCCTTCTCCGGCATATGGTCTTGCTCCGGGTGACGGGTTTGCTCGGCTGACATTGCGCCACCGCCGACCAGTGTCCAACCGGGTTGATAGTAATGGTCATCACTGGGCTCAATGACCGCCACATCCAGATCCGCGTGCGCCCTGAGCAGTCCTGCGGCTACTGACAGCCCCGCTGCACCTCCACCAACAATAACAACAACATGGTGACCGGGGCTTGTTTGACTGGACATGGTTGACCTCTCCTGGGCTTGACAGACATGGGCGAATCCTATATCACATAACGATCTAAGCTTAGATCATTAAAAATTCAGTGCAAGGAATAATTTTATGCTCTTTCGCCAACTCTTCGATAAAACCTCCAGTACCTACACCTACCTGATCGCGTCCGGTCGCGGTCGGGAGGCCGTCATTATTGACCCTGTCAAAGAGCAGTTGTCAGCTTACCTCGGACTGATAGAGCAGTTGGATCTCAAGTTGGTTCGGGCTATCGACACGCACACCCATGCTGACCACGTAACGGCCCTTGGCGACCTGCGAAATCAAACCAGCTGCATTACGGTAATGGGCGAATTCACCAAAGCAGACTGTGTGTCAGAGCATGTATCGGAGGGCGATAAAATCGAGCTGGATGGCATCCAGTTAGAGGCTATTTATACGCCGGGGCATACCGATGAATCCTTCAGCTTTCTGTGGCGACAGAGCCATCAGCAGGCTGTGTTTACCGGCGATGTGCTGTTGATCCGGGGGAGCGGCCGGACGGATTTCCAGGGTGGGGACCCCCGTAAAAGCTACGACTCCATCGTCAACAAACTGTTCCAGTTAGACGAGGACACCCTGGTTTATCCGGCACATGACTATAAAGGTATGATGTGCTCGTCGATTTTCGAGGAGAAGTACTTCAATCCACGGCTGGCGGGAAAATCCGAGGCCGAGTACGCCGAGATCATGAACAACCTCAACCTGCCGGACCCGAAGATGATGGATGTGGCGGTTCCCGCTAACCTTGCGTGTGGCCAGGCAAATTGAAGGTGTACGGGCGATTGTACCTCAAGGTCGGACAGCGGCAGTCCGGCCTTGACGTAGCACCTTTGCGTCACCGGTCATCGTTACCATGGTTCGCTAATGGCCGCGTTTGACTTTGCGCTGTTAAAACAATTGCGGGCAGAAGGGTCAGCCAGCCGGTCGGAGGATCTGCTTGCGGGCATCATCACGGCCATTCTTCTGGTTCCCCAAGGCATGGCTTACGCGATGCTGGCAGGTTTGCCGCCAGAGATGGGGCTGTATGCTTCGATTGTTCCACCGGCTGTTTATGCCCTGTTTGGCAGCAGCCGGGCACTCGCGGTCGGACCGGTCGCGGTCGCGGCACTGATGGTCGCTAACGCATTGACACAGCACTACAGCGGTGAAGACCAGAGTGCAGTATTTGCCGGCGCGATGATCCTGGCAGCCGAGACCGGCTTGATCCTGGTGTTGTTGGGAGTGCTCAGGCTCGGGGCGCTGGTCAGCTTTATCAGTCATCCGGTGCTGTCGGGCTTTACCACGGGCGCCGCGATTCTGATTATCACCAGTCAGCTGAAGCATCTGAGCGGGATTGGACTTGAGCGAGGCGATGCGCTGACGACAGTGGCTGCTTTCCTGCAGCGCCTGGATGAGAGTCACACGCCGACCCTGTTGTTTGGTATCGGCGCGATTGTATTGCTGATGCTTGCACGCAAACCTCTGACAACTCTGCTTACCTCTGCGGGGCTGTCGCAGCGGGTGGCAACCATCACCGGGCGCACGGTGCCACTGGTCATTGTGATCGGCGCAACCGTCATCGCTGCGTTAACCAAAGCGGATAGCTACGGGTTATCCGTGGTAGGAGACATCCCGGCGGGCCTGCCGGTTCCGAGTCTGGGCTTTTTCAACGCCGAAGGCTGGGCTGCCTTATTGCCGTCGGCTGTCCTGATCGCGCTGGTGGGCTACGTCGAGAGTGTCTCGGTGGCGAAGGTTCTGGCCGCGAGGCGCCGTCAGAAGATTAATGCCAATCAGGAACTCACGGCACTGGGCTTCAGCAATATCGCGGCGGCGATTGCCGGCGCGATGCCGGTGGCGGGTGGCTTTTCCCGGTCTGTCGTCAACTTTGAAGCCGGTGCCAGAACCCAGCTCGCTGCCATTGTCACCGCTTTTCTGGTTGCCATCGTGGCGCTTTTTTTCACCGGTTGGTTCTATTTTCTACCCGACGCGATCCTGGCGGGAATAATTGTCGTTGCGGTCACCCAGTTGATCGATATTGCCGGTGCGCGAGCTATCTGGCGTTATGACCGTGCCGACGGTGCTGCATTGATTACCACAGCCATGGCCGTTCTGATTCTGGGCATTGAGTCCGGCCTGGTCATTGGTATCGTGCTATCGCTGGCGTTGTACCTCTGGCGCACCAGCCAACCTCACATGGCGGTGCTCGGTCAAGTCCCGGGCACCGGGCACTTTCGCAATGTTAACCGGCATATTGTGGATACGCTGCCCAGGGCATTGATTGTCCGGGTGGACGAAAACCTCTATTTCGCCAACGCGGGTGCCGTTGAAGACTATTTGATGCGGCATATCAACGCGAGGCCGGAGATCAACGCCGTCGTATTACTGATGTCGGCGGTGAGCTACATCGATGCCAGCGCCCTGGAAATGCTGGAACATCTGGAACAGGATCTTCGTGCCTCGGGCATTACGATGCATCTGGCCGAGGTGAAAGGCCCGGTGATGGATCGCCTGCGGCGTACCAGCTTTGGCCAGGAACTGGCCGCTGACCGAATCCATCTGTCTGCAAAAAGTGCCTGGGATACCTTGACCAACTGATCTGCCCGCCTCACAACACTGTATAAACAGCCAGCACCTTTATCTGCACCGGGAGCGGCAATAATAGGCGGCCGTGGCGTTTTTGGTCGTCTCGGTGTCGTAATGGTTCAACCCGACCATCGCAAACACGGTCACATTAATGCTATCGACAACCCGGTAGGGGGAGATAGCAATGGCCGTTAAATTCGAACAGGAATTTCCGAATTATCTGCAACAACGGGCGAGTGCCGCCCGGCAACCCGACAGCGTCGACCAGTCTGATCGCCGCGTGCCCATCAACCTGCGTCAGTCCGGCCCGACACCGGTGGAGATGTTGATTTCCACCCGGGTTCGCAAGTCGCCTTACTGGCACCTGGCTTATGAAGCTGGCTGCTGGCGGGCCACGGTTTACAACCGTATGTATCACCCCAGAGGTTATGTCCGTCCGGAGGACGGCGGCGCCATGGTGGAGTATGAGTCCCTGATCAACGACGTCACCATGTGGAACGTGGCGGTTGAGCGCCAGATTCAGGTCAAGGGTCCGGATGCCGAACGCTTCGTGAACTACGTGATCACCCGGGATGCCACCAAGATAAAACCCATGCGTGGCAAGTACGTGATCCTGTGTAACGAGGATGGCGGCATTCTCAACGATCCGGTGCTGTTGCGGATTGCTGAGGACGAGTTCTGGTTCTCACTCTCCGACAGTGATCTGGAATTCTGGCTGCGGGGTGTGAATATCGGTATGGGCTTCAATGTCAGTATTGCAGAGATCGACGTGGCCCCGGTACAGATTCAGGGGCCCAAGTCCGAAGCCCTGATGGTCGACCTGTTCGGCGAGCAAGTGAAGGAAATCCCCTTCTATGGCCTGATGACCGGTCAGGTTGCCGGGCACGATGTCATCGTTTCCCAGACCGGTTTTACCGGTGAAAAAGGCTATGAAATTTACCTGAAGGATGCGACCCGGTACGCCGAGGATCTCTGGTACGCGGTGCTTGCGGCGGGCGAGCGCCATAACCTGCGGGTAATCGCCCCGGCCCATCATCGCCGGATCGCCGCGGGCATTCTCTCCTGGGGTCAGGACATGGATCAGGAAACGCTGCCGTTCCAGTGCAACCTGGCCTATCAGGTACCGCGCAATAAAGAGGCCGATTACATCGGTAAGCAGACCCTGGAGAAAGTGCGTGAGCAGCTTGATGCAGGTCGTCCACCCTTCAGTCACATCATGGTGGGCATCCGTTTCGGCGGGGGCAAAGTGACCGATTACGCCAACGATTTCTGGCTGATCAGCGCACCCGAGGGCGGTGATCCCAAGGGTTATGTCACCTCGCCCTGGTACTCTCCGGAGCTGGAAACCAACATTGCGCTCGCGTTTGTGCCTTTTGACCTGCGCAGTCCTGGCACCCGTCTTACCGTGCACCTGCCAGCGGAGTATGCCGCTGCCGACGGCGCAACGGAGGTGGACGCTGAGGTGGTAGACGTGCCCTTCCGGCCGTCGGTGAATCCTAATGCCCGTGAGCGGGCGCGGGCAAAAGGTATCGATTTCGCCGACTAGCGACGGGCCACGGGTTATGAATCTGTTGAGCGAAACAAAAGTGTTCAGTCCACGGGACGACGAAACGGAGGCCCGCCTGCAGGCGTTGGTGCGTGCAGCTTCTGTGGAAGCGACACCCCGGCAGATACGAACAGCGGGCCACCTGCCGGATCTGTTGCCGATGGGTACCTGTGTGTATGTGCCGTTTCTGCCGAAAGGGCAGTTCTGCCAGACCCTGGACCCTTGACGACCTGGTCCGGGCGCTCGTGCAGTATTGTCTGGACAATCCGGATACCTTGATCAGGGGTATCCACCTGTTTCCATTTGGCGGCCTGCGCCAGTCGGCGCAATGGCTTCAGCAGCACAGCGGATCCCTGGAGGATCAGAGGGGGCGGTTCCATGAGTCTTCGGTACAGTGAGCTAAAATACGCAACGCAGGTTCCGGCCAAGTTGCTGCCGCCAGGATCGCCAGACATCGAGATTGCCCGATCGATTAAGCCCCTGTCCATCCTGCTGCTCGCCCAGCAGCGATTCGGCTTGCCGGCCGAGAGTCTGGTACCCTTTGGTCATTACAAGGCCAAGCTGGATATGGCGTATGTGGACACCTCCGACACTGCACCTTGCGGCAAGCTGGTACTGGTCACCGCCATCACCCCGACCCCGGCAGGCGAGGGTAAGACAACCACCAGCGTCGGGCTTAACGATGGCCTGAACCGTCTCGGTGTGCGCTCGTCGGTGTGTTTGCGGGAACCGTCCCTGGGACCCTGTTTCGGAATGAAGGGCGGTGCCGCCGGCGGTGGTCGGGCCCAGGTGATTCCGATGGAAGACATCAACCTGCATTTTAATGGGGACTTCCACGCCATTACCACGGCCCACAATCTGCTGGCGTCCCTGATTGACAATCATATTCATTGGGGCAATGAAACCGGCCTCGACCCGCGCTATATAAGTTGGCGACGGGTCATGGATTTGACCGACCGATCCCTGCGCAACATGGTGTGTGGCCTGGGCGGCGCTGCCCATGGCGTGCCCCGGGAAACAGGTTTCGACATTACCGTATCCTCCGAGATCATGGCAATTCTGTGCCTGGCGGACGGGCGCTCGGACCTGAAACAACGGCTGGGTAACATCATCGTCGGGAGACGCACTGATATGACGCCGGTCACCGTCCGTGACCTTGGCATGGAAGGCTCGCTGACGGTGTTGCTGAAAGAGGCGCTGCAGCCGAACCTGGTGCAGAGCCTTGAACACAATCCGGTCTTTATCCACGGGGGGCCCTTTGCCAATATTGCCCATGGCTGCAATTCCGTGGCGGCTACCCGTGCCGCCCTGGCCCTGAACGATGTTGTGGTCACTGAAGCCGGGTTCGGTGCCGATCTGGGGGCGGAAAAGTTCATTGACATCAAGTGCCGTCACACCGGCTTGAGACCTGACGCGGCGGTGGTTGTCTGTACCGTCCGCGCGCTCAAGATGCAGGGCGGCGTACCCCGCAGCCAGCTTGCAGTGCCTGACCTGGCGGCGCTGCGTGAGGGCGCCGCCAATCTGGAGCGGCATGTCCGCAACCTGCAGCAGTTCGGCCTGACCCCGGTGGTTTGCATCAACCGGTTCCCGGACGATACCGAAGAGGAACTCGCGCTCGTGCAGTCCATCAGTGAGGGGCTGGGTGTCAGGGCGATACCGGCAGACCACTGGGCAAGTGGGGGCGAGGGCGCCACCGAGCTGGCCCAGGCGGTGCTCGACCAGATCGGAAAGGGCAAGCCGGAGATAAAATTGCTGTATGAGGACAGTCTGCCGTTGGCCGACAAGATCCAGACGATCGCCACCCGGATATACCATGCCGGGAGCGTGGAGTTCACGCCATTGGCCAAACGACAGATCCAGGAGTACGAGAGCCTGGGCTTCGGTCATCTACCGGTCTGTATCGCCAAGACCCAGTACAGTTTCTCTGCGGATCCGTCGCTTCGGGGCGCCCCTTCCGGTCATATGCTACCGGTAAGGGAAGTGAGACTGGCAGCCGGTGCCGGGTTCGTGGTGGCGGTGTGCGGTGACATCATGACCATGCCGGGCCTACCGCGGCGTCCTGCTGCGCTGGATATTGCGCTGGATGAAAATGGCCTGGTGGTGGGATTAACCTGAGGTGGTTTCTTCGCCTACGCCGGTATGTTTGAAGGATTTGAAAGTACCGTAGGTCGGTTCGCTGCGGGCGCGTCTGAGCGCCTGCAGCGATGAGGAATGCAGGCTCTGCAGGATGTCCTCAGGAGCGTCACCCGGAGTTTCCGCTGCACAGGCTGTCATGCGTTCATATTTGGGTGCCTGCCCCATGGTTTTGCGGTAGCAGCGGCTGAAATGAGTCGCCGAGACAAACCCGCACATGGAGGCAATTTCCACAATCGAGCAAGAGGTTTGTTTCAGCAGACGGCGGGCGCGGTTCAGACGCACCCAGAGGTAATATCGGGAGGGCGTGCAGCCCAGATGTTTCAGGAACAAACGTTCAAGCTGCCGGCGAGAAATGCGTGTCAGCGTTGCCAGCTCCTGCAGCTCAATGGGTTCCTCAATATTGGCTTCCATCAACTGGGCCGCCTCGGCCAGCTTGGGTTGGGCGCATACCAACTGTGGGCGCATGGGCATGGGCTGTTGTTCGCGCTCTTCTCTCACCCGGTCACAGACAAACATGTGGGAAATCCCGTTGGCGAGCTCCTGACCATGTCGGCGGGCGAGAAAGCTGAGCATCATGTGCATGGGCACGGTGCCGCCGGTGCAGGTCATCCGTTCCCGTTCAACCGTAAACAGCCGATTATTGGTCTGGACCCGGGGGAAACCTTCTTGCATCGCTTCGAGACATTCCCAGTGGGCGCTGCAGGAGTGGCCATCCAGCAGCCCCGCACTGGCCAGGACATAGGGTCCGGTGCAGACGGCCCCCAGCAACACCCGCCTGCGCCCCATCTGTTTCAGCCAGTTGATCTCCTTACGGGAGAAGCTGTGAACGACATCCACGCCGGCGACGACAATCACCAGATCGAAAATGTGAGCTTCCCGGAGGGAAGCGTCCGGCAGCATGGTAATGCCATCACTGGCCCGGGCGGGTTCGCCCTCAGCGGTAAGCAACTTCCAGGAGTAAAGTTCGGAGCCCGCCAACTGATTGGCCATCCGCAGCGGCTCAACGGCTGTCGCCAACGCGATCAGGGTGAAATTATCGATCAGCAGAAAGCCTACCCGGTAGGGCACTTGAGTGGGCCTGTTTGCGAGCGAGCCTGTATCAGCGGTCATGTGCAACCCCCTTGCCCCGCCTGGGCCTGTTGTGGCTGCCGGTACCCGGAATGTCCGTGTCGACCACCACAACCTCAACACTAGCTGTTGCACCTCAATAGTGCAATAAGTGATCAGTTACAGTGTGGCTTCATTCTAAGGTGGTGGTCAGGACGCCAATGGTCCATATGCGACATTGTGGGTTCCAGGATGGCCTCCACGCGACTTTGAAACCTGTCGCAAATCATCTTTTCGGTGTCGCCGGCAAGCATGCGACCGGACACTGGCTGAGCTATTGTTGAAACAAGCCCCTATGGAGGAGTGCCGGAATTGGCCATCAGTGTGTTTGAACTGTTCAAGGTAGGCATTGGTCCTTCCAGCTCACATACCGTGGGCCCCATGGAGGCAGCACGGCGGTTTGCCGACGCTTTGGCGAGAGAAGGACTGATGGCGTCTGTGTGTCGGGTGAGGGTTTTCCTGTACGGCTCTCTCGGAGCTACGGGCAAGGGCCATGGCACTGGCCCGGCTGTGATGATGGGGTTGCAGGGTGAACGGCCTGACCGTATCGACCCCGAAGAAATGCCGGATTGCCTTGAGCGAATCCGGGGCAGCGAAACCCTGTTGGTGGCAGGGCACCACGCTATTCGGTTCCGCGAGAATAGCGATCTGGTCTATTACCGGCGTAAATCCCTGCCGGACCATCCCAACGGCATGATCTGCCAGGCGTTCGATGATAATGGCCAGTGCCTGTACGAAAAAACCTATTACTCGGTGGGCGGTGGGTTCGTTGTGGATGCCACCACCAAAGGCATCCCCACTATTCGCGAAGACGATACGCCACAGCCATACCCTTTCGGCAGCGGCAAGGCGCTGCTGAGCCTGTGCCGGGAAGGGGGACTGACAATTGCCGATATCATGTACGCCAATGAACAGGCCTGGCGCACACCGGATGAGATTCGCGGCGGTATCCTGGAACTCTGGCGGGTGATGCGGGCCTGCGTACAGAATGGTATTGCCCATGAAGGAGAGTTGCCAGGCGGCCTCAAGGTCCGACGCCGTGCCGCGTCGCTCTACCGTTCGCTGATGGATAAGCAGCGGGTGGATCTGATTTCACCGTCCCTGAGCGCCCTGGACTGGGTGAATCTATATGCCCTGGCCGTCAACGAGGAAAACGCCGCCGGCGGACGTATTGTAACAGCGCCAACCAATGGCGCAGCGGGCATTATTCCGGCTGTACTTCACTATTACTGGGAGTTCTGCCCCCAGGCGGATGAAGACGGTATTGTGCGCTTTATGCTGACCGCCGGGGCGATTGGCGTGCTATTCAAGGAAAATGCATCCATCTCCGGCGCTGAAGTGGGCTGCCAGGGCGAGGTTGGTTCGGCCTGTGCCATGGCTGCGGCCGGTCTGGCTGCGGCGACTGGCGGTTCGCCTGAACAGGTGGAAAACGCTGCCGAAATTGGCATGGAGCACCACCTTGGCATGACCTGCGACCCCATTGGCGGGCTGGTGCAGATTCCCTGTATCGAGCGCAATGCCATGGCCTCGGTGAAGGCCATCGACGCCGCCATCATGGCCCTGCGGGGTGATGGCAAGCATTACGTTTCGCTGGATAAAGTGTTGCACACCATGAGGGAAACCGGCCGCGATATGCTGGACAAGTACAAGGAAACTGCAAGGGGAGGGCTAGCGGTCAACATCATTGAATGCTGACCGTCAGGCGCGGCTGGCGAGAACTGGTCACGACTTGACCCGTTCGTTGTCCGGATCAAACAGGGCGCGGTAGCCCACCGCCTCGATACGGATTGGGTAGTGCTCCTGGAAGTACTCGAGGGCCAGTTCCCGGCCTTCCTGGGCATAGTCCACCGGAATATATCCCAGCAGGATGATTTTGCCCACAGAGGGGCCCCAGACTACGCTGGTGTTATAGGAGCGGCGGCCGTGGCTGTCCACCAGTACCTCGCCGGTCTGAGGGTCGAGAATCGGCCACTGGCCAACCGGATACCGCAGTACACCATTGGCGTCCCTGTGTTCCGTCATGGTCATGGTGCAAAGATACGCCGCCTGGTTGGGCCAGCCCCGCTGTTCCAGATAGGCGGCCTTGCCGTGGAAATCCGCGTCTTTTACCTTGGGCCGTTGCAGCCCGGCTTCATAAAGGTTGTATTCGGTTTCCAGGTCCACGTTCTGCAGGCGCAGGCTCTTCTCCAGGCGCCGGGTATTGGCGTAGGTTTCGATGCCCACCGGGGTAACACCGGCCTCAAACAGCAGGTCCCAGATTCGCACACCATAGCTGAACGGGAAGTAAAGCTCCCAGCCCTGTTCACCGACGTAGGAGATCCGGAAGGCCCAGACCGGCACGCCCCCGATGTCCAGTTCCCGTGCGGTGGCAAAGGGGAAATTCTCTGGCGACAGTTCCTCGGGTTCAGTGACGAACTGCGCCAAGGTTTCCCGGGCCTTCGGTCCCCAGAGCCCCAGGGTCGCCAACTCGTCGGTGCGGTCCTGCAGGCGGAAGTTGTGCAGACCTTTATCCCGGGCCATGCGGGTGATCCAACAATAGTCCCGGTGACCGGTGTCGCCGCCACAGACTACCCGGTAGTCGTTATCGTTCCGTCGGATGATGGTCAGGTCGGAGCGAATACCCCCTCGGGCATCCAGAAAATGGGTATAGACGCCTTTGCCATGGGGCGTGGTGCCGCCCACCCTGGCCACCGACAGGTATTCCAGCAGCGCTTCCGCGTCAGCGCCGGAGATGTCGAAAATGGCGAAGTGGGACAGGTTGATCATGCCCACGGATGCGCTCATTTCCAGTTGCTCGGCGTTGGATACTTCCCAGAAATGCCGGGCGTCCCATTCGTGTTCCCGCACCGGGATGCGATCGCGGTATTTTGCCAACAGGGTTGCCTCATTGGCGGCGTAGCCATGGGCTCGCTCCCAGCCGGCGACTTCCATGAAATAGGCGCCCAGTTCTGCCTCTCGCAGGTAAAAAGGGCTGGTGCGCAGCTTGCGCCCGGTCATATAGGGCTCCCGAGGATGAATCGCCGGGGTGTAGATCTTCTTGGCGGTTTCGTAGCAGCGGTTGTAGACGAAATCCGGTGTTTTCTGCAGCGGGTAGTGGCGGGCGATATCCACACTGTGGGGATCCATCTCCGGCGAGCCATGGGTCATCCAGTCTGCCAGTATCTTGCCCGCCCCGGGGCCGTCCTTGACCCACACCGCTTCGCAGAACCAGAGATTGCGTACTTCCGGGGATTCCCCTATCAGGGAACCGCCATCGGGTGTCACCGACAGCAGGCCGTTGAAGGAGTGCTTTTCCTCCCAGCCCAGCTCGCCCAGGATCGGGGTCATTTCAATGGCTTTTTCGTAGGCGCTCATTACCTGATCCAGTGAAAGGTCCCGCATGGAGGGTGACATCCGTGCCTCGCCGGGCTCGGCAATGGCGCCGGGGTAGACCAGCCGTGGGTTTTCGGCTTCGTAGTAGCCCCATTCGATACGACCACCTTCGGTGGTGGTGGGATCCCCGGTGTCCCGCACGTAGGCAGAGTTGCCCTGGTCGCGGAACAGCGGATAGACGATCTGCTTGCCGGTGCCGGCCAATTCCTCGCAGGGGCCGAAGAACAGCAGGGGGTGCTCCAGCGGCATCAACGGCAGGGGTGCCTTGGCGGTGTTCGCCATCAACGGGCCCCAGATACCCATGGAAAGCACCACGTATTCGGTTTCGATGTAGCCCTTGTGGGTGTCAACGCCGCGCACCTGGCCATCCCGGACATCGATACGGATCGCCGGGGTGTAGGCAAAAGCCTGCAGTTTGCCGGTGGCGACCGCTTCCGCCACCAGGTCGCCCGCTACTTTCTGGGAGCGAGGCACCACAAGCCCGGCGTCCGGGTCCCACATGGCGCCCTGGATCCGGCTTTCATCCAGAAGGGGGAACAGTGCCTTCGCCTGCCTGGGTGAAATCATGCTGACATTGGTGCCAAAGGCTTTCCCGGAACCTACCTTGCGGCGCAGTTCGTCCATGCGTTCATCGTCATCAACGCGAGCGACTTCCATGCCGCCGCACTTGACATAATTGCCACGCTTCTCATAAAAGACCTGGCTGTATTTGGTGGTGTAGATGTTCAGTTTGTCGTGGGAGGTGGTGAAGCAGAAGTCCGAGGCGTGGGAAGTCGAGCCGATATCAGTGGGAATGGCGGATTTTTCCAGCCCCACAATGTCATCCCAGCCCTGTTCGATCAGGTGGTGGGCGACCGAGGACCCAACGATACCGCCCTGGCCAATGATCACGACTTTTGCACGTTTCGGTAGTTGTGTCATCTTGCGCCCCTTTCTGCACAATGAACGCCTGTTTGCTCCGGTATGCCGGGCACGGCTTTGCTTCAATGTGGCTCTGATCCAGCAAGGCCGATAAATCCAATACGACATGGAGCCGTCCAAAAACGGCACGGGTGTCGGCGGGAATCAGCGGGTTTCATACCTCTGGCTTGCAACGGATCAGACCGTTCTGGATACTTTCGACCAGTCGGCTCATTCACCTATTGATAAAAGGACGTTACGTGCCGAAGTTTCTACACACAGCAGACTGGCAGATGGGACGCGTGTTCAGCCGGTTCGATACGGATGACGGCGCCGCTTTAGCCGAAGCCCGTTACGGGGCCATCGAGCGGTTGGCGGAACTTGCCACCGATCAAGGCTGTGACGCGGTGCTGGTCGCGGGTGACGTATTCGATGCACAGATGGTGTCGGAGCGGACGATACGACGGGTGTTTAACGCCATGGCCGGTTTCTCGGGGCCCTGGGTCTTGCTGCCTGGCAACCATGATGCCGCGCTGGTGGAAAGTGTGTGGACCCGGGCCCAGCGGCTCAGTGCCGTTCCCGCCAATGTTCTACTCGCGCTTGAGAGTGGCATCATCCCGCTGGCAGAGCAGGGCATTGCAGTTCTGGCAGCACCTCTGACCCAGCGCCATACCTACAGCGATCTGACCGAAGCTTTCGATACCATGGCAACGCCTGCAGGCCTTATCCGCGTGGGCCTGGCCCATGGCAGCGTGCAGGGCATCCTGCCGGACGAAGTGGACGCCACCAACCCGATCGCGCCAGACCGTGTCGAGCGGGCAAACCTGGATTACCTCGCCCTGGGCGACTGGCACGGGGCGAAAGAAGTCAATGAGCGCACCTGGTACAGCGGCACGCCTGAGCCGGAGCGGTTCCGCAATAATGACGCAGGCTATGCGCTGATCGTGGAGATCGCGGAGCCGGGTGCACGTCCTGAAGTGACCTGGCATGACACCGCAAAATACCGCTGGCATCAGTGGCGGGAGCAGCTTTCAGTGGCATCCGATCTCGACGCATTACTGAAGCGCCTGGAGAACCTGCCAGAGACTTCCGTGATCGATTGCCGGCTGGAGGGCACAATCACTCTGGCGGACGACCAGCGCCTGACAGAAGCGCTGTCTGTCGCTGAAGCAAAATATCGGAGCGTGTCCTGCGATCGCGCCGGGCTGCAGCTGGAACCCACCGATGAGGATATTGCCGCCCTCCATGCGGACGGGTATCTGGGTGAAGCGATCAAGGAACTGAGAGCCCTGCAAAGCGGCGAAAGCCAGACGGAGGCCCGTGATGCTCTGGGGATCCTGGCCCGGCTTCTGAAAGCGAGAAGCTCCCCGGGGAGTGCCGAACAAGCGTCTGCTGCTGCCGGGTATGGCACAGCGGCCGGGGGGGCCGGACGATGAAATTGCAACGTGTCCGCATTGAGGATCTCCGGCAGTTCAGAGCCAGCCTGACCCTGGATAACCTGCAGCCGGGCCTCAATCTTGTGCACGGTCCCAACGAATCCGGCAAGAGCACTCTGGTGCGGGCCATCCGCGCCGCCTTCTTCGAGCGTTATCGCTCCAGCGCGGTTGAGGACCTGCGCCCCTGGGGCGACTCCGGCGCGGCACCCACGGTCGAGATATCTTTCGAGCATGGTCAGCAACAGTGGCAACTGACCAAACAGTTTCTGCAACGCAAACGCTGTGACCTCCAGATCGGCTCGGATAGCTTCAGCGGGGAAGAGGCCGAGGAGAAACTGGCCGATCTGCTGGGCTACCAGTTCGCCAAAAAAGGCGCCAGCAAAGCCGAACACTGGGGTATCCCCGGCCTGCTGTGGGTGGAGCAAGGCACCGGGCAGGATATTGAACTGGCCGTGGGCAACGCCAGTGAGCATTTACAGTCTGCTTTGAACAACCTGGTAGGCGAGGTAGCCAGCAGTGGTGGCGACGAGGTGATCCAGTCCGTCGAACAGCAACGCGCAGAATTGCTTACCACCACCGGTAAACCCCGGGGCGATTACGTGCAACTGGACCGGGACCGGCAACAGCTGGAAACCCGCCTGGTTGAACTTGATGAGCGCATTGAGCGCTACCAGTCCCTGGTGGACCGGCTGGGAATCCTGCGGGAAGCCCACAATAAGGCGGAACGGGAACGCCCCTGGGACGGGGCCCGCGACAACCTGAAACTCGCTGAAACCCGTTTCCGGGAAATCGAGACCCTGCAGCAACAGCAACAACGGGACCATGAAGCGCTCAACAGCGTTCATCAGAGACTCGAGCTGTTGATGCGCAGCAGAGAACAGTTCGACGATCAGCGCCGAAAACTCGACCAACGACAAGCCGTCTTTCAAAGCGCCGAACGTGCCCTACAGCAGCAACAGGCTCAGGCCCCGGTGCTGAATGGCGCCGTTGAAGACGCCCGCAAACAGTATGAAGCTGCCAGACAGATGGTGGATAAAGCTCGCCTGCATGACCATCGCCAGCGCTTGCAGCGGGATCTGACCCAGCTTGAGAATGACCTCAGGGCACTGGAAGCCGGTGTGGCCAAAGCCACCGATTACCAGACCCGACTCGACCAGGCCCGGCAGGCCAAACAGCAGAACCTGATCGACAAGGCTGGCGTGGAACAGCTGCAGAAAACCCGACGTGCCCTGGAAGAGGAAACCATCCGCTCAGAAAGCATTGCCACCCGCCTGAGCTGGCAGTTGGAGCCGGGCAAAATCCTGCAACTGAACGGAAAGCCGGTGGAAGGGCAGGGCACAGAACGGCTGCTGGATGATAGTACGCTGGCGATTCCCGGCATAGGAACCCTGGGCATCATGCCCGGCGGTGAGGATTTAGGGCGGGTGCGCCGTCAGATAGAACGCCTGGAAAAAGACCTGCAGGATCAGCTCGCAGGCCTGAGCGTTCAATCGTCGGTGGCAGCAGAAAAGCGGCTGGCCCGATATCAGGACGCGAGCATCCAGGTCGAACGACTGGACGAGTTGCTCAAGTCCGTTGCACCGGGCGGGATTGACCGGCTTAAAAGCCGACAGACAGAGGTAAACGAGGAGCTCGCTGAGCGACGCAAGGACTGGCAGGCTATCCTGGAAGCGGGAGCGGATGAGGCGCCAAAAACCCTGGCCGCGGCGGAGGCAGATCTTGCCGCTGCCGAGCAACGACTGAACGATGCGGAACAGGCTTTCCGTCAGCATGAAACCGGCGTCCTGAAAACCAGCCATGCCTGCGAAAGCGCAAAGCGGGAGTGGGAAGAGCTAAGGGCCGAGCTCAACGGCCCGGAGCGTCAACAACAACAAGACGAACTGGACCGCGACATAACCGAAGAACAAAAACGCCAGCAGGCGCTGGAAACTACCATGACGCAGCGTAAGGCCTCCATCGACGAGGCGCGTCCGGAGCTGTTACAGCAGGACATGACCCGGCTAAAGGCCACCATCGACCAACTGGAAAAAGCCCATAATAGCCGTGCCCTGGAAATCCACGAACTGTGTGGGCGCCTGGAAGCCTGGGGTGCCGAAGGCCTGGAGGAGCAGCGCAACGAACTGGCGGCGGAGCTGGAGCACGTGAACCGGCGCTACAACGAACTGCATCGCCGCGCCCGGGCGCTGGATCTGTTGCTCGACCTGCTGCAAACCAGGCGGCAGGCGCTGACAAAACGCCTCCAGGCGCCCCTGCAGAAACATCTGGACCATTACCTTAGCGTGCTCTTCCCCCAGGCTCGGCTGGAAGTGAACGAACAGCTGATTCCCGGTACCTTCACCCGAGGCAACGAACTGGGTCAGGTCACCGAACTCAGCTTCGGCGCCCGGGAACAAATGGGCCTCATCAGCCGCCTGGCCTACGCCGACCTGCTCCAGGAAGCCGGCAGGCCAACCCTGGTAATTCTGGATGACACCCTGGTTCACAGCGATTCCAGCCGCCTGGTCGGCATGAAGCGGATCCTCTTCGACGCTTCCCAGCGGCACCAGATTCTGTTGTTCACCTGCCACCCGGATAACTGGCGGGATCTGGGGGTTGAGGCTAGAGATCTGGAAGCGTTGAAGACAAAGGCAGCGACATCTGCGGCGCCAGGTCAGAAGTGAACAGCAAGAATTAGCTGCTATTCAAACTCAAGAGGATGCAAAAGCCTCAGATTTTTACTTTCATCTGGACCATATCTGATGACGGCATACCAACCATTTCATCGGTACCTGTTGGCGGTATCAATTCTGTTGAAGCCGGATGGTATCGTTTGAAGTATTCCTTTACACCCGACGCGGCGGTGAACAGTACCGGGCTGTCGCTTTCATCGGTAAGAAGATAGGTGGTGGGGTCGGAGCCTGCAAAAGCAAAGCGCGCTAGGTAATAACGTCCTTCCATGGAAACAATTTCAAGTTTATCGATTCCGGTTTTGTGGGACAATTTGAGGCTTTTCTCAGACATGTGCATGTGGACTCTCCTCTTTTTAATACATACGGGACCGCCTGAGAGGAGGATCAATGCACCCATGCATTTCTGCCTGTACCAACCTGCGTGACGCTGGTGTCGGTTACGGGGAATATCCGGGACAGCTTACTTACCGAATCCTGAAGGTTTGAAATGAATACACCACCCGATGCTCGTAATTCATTAAAGACGGCAACCAAACTACGATGGCCCCAGGTTTTGCTCATCGTGCTGGCAACCATGGTGCTCACCGCAGGGCTCAGCTATTGGCTGCTGAGTAATTATCTTTTTCTGACAGAGTTTGAACCTGTCGAATTGAATACCCGTGAGCAACAGGTACTGGATAGAAAACTGAGTGCGGTTGGTCTGGATATGCAGGGTGAGGGCGCCAGCCCTGCGCTGGAACCGGAACCCTACAGTGAGGTGGGGGCGTCCCGGGAGGTGCGTTTCAATGAGCGGGAGCTCAACGCCATGCTGGCGACAAATACCGATCTGGCGCAGAAACTGGCGATCGATTTATCGGATGATCTGGTCAGTGCCAAATGGTTAGTGCCGCTGGAAGAGGATTTCCCCGTAATGGGAGGCAAGACCGTGCGAATCAACGCAGGGATGGAGTTTGCCTACCGTAACGGTCAGCCTGTTGTGGTGCTAAAAGGTGTCAGTCTGATGGGGGTGCCGATTCCGAATGCCTGGCTGGGCAATCTGAAAAACGTCGATCTGATCCGGGAGTTCGGTGGCGACAGCGGGTTCTGGCAAAGTTTCTCCGACGGCGTCGAACACATTCAGGTCCGGGATGGGTTGCTGGTTATCAAACTCAGGGAGTAGTGAACTTGCCGCCAGCAAACTCCGCTGGCGCACGGAATCCTGCCCCCCCCATTATCCTTTGATAATTGCGCAAACCTGAGTGTGGTCAGATCGATAATGTAACGCCGTCCTGTTGGTTGGTGCCTTGTGCTGATGGTATTCAGTCGGCTCAAAGCTCCTTGCGCCAACGTTTCACCCGCACCTGTTTTTTAATTGCTTCAATAATTTCATCGATCAAACGGATCAGTTCTTCGTTCTCCATCTCTTCTGCCTCCCGGTGTTCCGGGTCGGGTAAGAATACGGTCACGATATCTTCGATAAAGGCGTGATTCCGGGTCGAGGCCAGGTCGTCCAGGATCTGGTGGATCACGTCTGCCACGATGTCGCCCACAGCTTCTTCCAGAGCCTCCTGAATGGTCGACCCTACTACCGGCAGGAAGCGCAGCCGGGAGAGTTCGGTGTTCTGTTTCAGGGCATTGTCGACCCGGTTCTCAAGGTAGCTGCGCAGGGCCCCGCGATTGGGTACGTAACCTTCTTCGGCGGCCTGGGCGACGCGGGCGGATATCCAGTCAGAGATCATTTCCCGGCGGGGATAGAGAATGTCGTTCTGGATCCGGTCAAACAGTGGCGAACCCTGGTTGATTTCGTTCTGGGCGCCGGACAGCACCTTGATCACAATGCGGTCCGAGAGCTCCTCCATAAAGGCTTCGTAGTAAAAATTGAAAAACTGGAACGTCCGGGTTTTGGTGACATCGATAATGTTGTATTTGTGCAGCCGGTAGACGATGGAAATAACCCGCAGCACCCGCAAGAAGCGGAAGCCACCGGTGGGGATGCAGCCCGCCAGATCGTACCAGTGAATGAACGGGTAGAAATACCAGCGGTCATAGACCTTCGTTCCGACCGAATAGGCCCAGCGCACAGCGAACTCGGTGAGGAATATGCTGACGAAGACAAGATCGTAGAAGATGAAGTTTATATGGATCGGGTGGTAGACCTCTTTGAAGCCTCCGGCGTGAGCTTCGAGGAATTTCTGGATGGCCTCAAAATTGTAAATGGAATCAAAGATGATCAGCGCAAGATTGAAAATCAGCAGCCCAAGCATCAGGAAATCGATAATGAGCCATACCATCTGATGGCTCGACTTCAGATTTGCACGATTGATGGTGAACATCCAGGGCCTTTTTTTGGTTCTGCGGGTTGACGAATCAGCTGGCTTTTCAGAGCTCTAGCCTAGCTCATTTCCGCTCCGCAGACGACTTGTCCGGCAATCTTCGAGCAACGCCCGGTTTTTTAGAGCAGCCCCGGGCGAACCGGCCACGAGGAAAACTTGCCATGGATTAACCTGGTCGGTTACCGGTAAACTCACACGGTGTTTATAACGGAGTCCCTAACGGTCCGCGTTCTTGATGATGATCTGCTGGTGTTTTTTTCGTTGCAATTTTTGGTTGCCCGGCGTCTTTTGGCTCTGTTTTCCCATCATGGCGTGGGGGCAGGTTGAGGTGCGTATTGAGGGTGACTTCCCCGCGTTACAGCAAAACGCCGAGGCGTTTATTGGTGAGGTCGAGGGACGCAGCGCCAGCAACCTCCGGCGCTACGCCTCGACGGCTACTGAACAGGTTCGCCAGGCGCTGCGGGCTCTGGGTTACTACCGCCCCCAGATCGACTGGCAGGTAATTGACGACGAGCTACCACGGCTTGAGTTGACGGTGAAGCCGGGAGAGCCGGTGCGGATCACTTCGAGTAATATCCGTATCCTCGGCCCCGCCGCGGACGATAAAGAATTCGGAGCGTTGCAGACCACGCGCCTGCGAGAGGGCGAGATACTCAATCACTCTTATTACAGTAGCCTAAAATCCAGCATTCAGAATCGGGCCTTACGGCTCGGCTACTTTGAGGGTGCGTACACCGAACAGAAGTTACGGGTGGATCCCGATGAAGGTACCGTCACTATCGAGCTGATCTACGAGAGCGGCCCCCGCTATCGTCTTGGCAACGTCCGCTTTGAGGAAGGCCACGGTTTCGAGGAACAGTTACTTCAGCGGTTTGTGGTTTTCGAGCCCGGAGTCCCCTATCACGCCGATAAACTCGCCAGGCTGAACGGTGATTTGTCCAACAGCGGTTATTTCTCCCAGGTATTGGTGGATGCCCGGCCTGATGCTGCAGCCGAGCGTGAAATTCCGGTGGTGGTTCGCCTGACCCGCCGTGACCCGCGCTCTGTGGCCGCCGGCCTTGGTTTCTCAACGGATGTCGGGCCGCGCTTCCGGGGCACCTGGACCGAGCACTGGACCAATCCGATGGGGCATCGCCGGGGTGCGGAAACCGAACTTTCGGCGCCGCGGCAAAGCCTGAGCACCTGGTATGAGTTACCCCTGGACCCGCCGATGACCGATTCGATTCGATTGACTGCGGGCTACCAGCGGGAAGATATCGAAGATGTGGAATCCGAGCTTTTGACCTTTGGCCAGCAATGGCAACATGCGCTTGATGACGGTTGGACGCGAATTCTGTCCGTGCGTTGGGAGGGGGAACGGTTCAAAATTGGTGAGGACGAAAGGGAAACCAGCAAGCTCCTGTTACCCGGTGTCGGTTTTTCCAAGCTCAGCGCGGATTCTCCGCTCGATCCTTCCCGTGGCTACCGGCTTCAGGTTGATGTCACCGGAGCTAACAGAAACCTGTTTTCGGACACGGATATTTTGCAGGTTATTGGATTGGCTCGGGGGCTTATTACCGTGGGGAACGGCCACCGGTTTTTGGGCAGGCTACAAGTCGGAGGTATCGCTACCAACCAGTTTTCGGATGTGCCGCCGTCCCTTCGGTTTTTCGCCGGTGGGGACCAGAGTGTGCGGGGGTATGGCTACCAAACCCTTTCTCCGGAAGATGGCAATGGCGCCACTATCGGTGGTCGGTATCTGATTGTGGCGGGGGCTGAGTACCAGTTTCCGTTGTCAGACAGCTGGCGGCTGGCGGCCTTTGTTGATGAAGGAAACTCGGTGGATAATCTGAGCGATCCGCTGGCCACCGGCGTAGGCGTCGGGATTCGCTGGATCAGCCCGGTCGGACCGATCCGGTTCGATATTGCCAAGGGCCTGGACGAGGAGCTTGGCGGTGACTGGCGGCTGCACTTTTCAATGGGGCCGGAATTATGAGCCGGAAACGTGTGATTGTGCGAAGGCTATTGATAGCACTGGCCATTATCATCCTGGTGCCGCTGTTGCTGGGAGCGGCGGTGTTACTGGCGCTGCGCTCGGAAGCGGGCACGGCCTGGGTCATTGAGCAAGTACCCGGGTTGGAGGTGGACGCCGGGCAAGGCTCGCTGCTCGGGGTCTGGCAGGCGGATTCCTTGCGATGGCAGGGCTACGGCGTTCAGCTGGTGCTGACGACCCCCCATATCGATTGGTCTCCCGGCTGCCTGTGGCGCAAAACCTTGTGTCTCGATACCCTGCGGGTGAGTAACATTGAGCTGGTAACCCAGCCCGGAGAAGACACCGAAGACTCCTCTGCCATTACTCTCCCGACGGTGATCCTGCCGGTCAATCTGGACATTGGTGATATCGACCTCGGACCGTTCAGGCTCAATGACGGGCTGATCTGGGATACCCTGACCCTGAGCGCCGAAGCTGCCGGTGCAGACTTCAATATCGAAGAACTTTATGTGCGCCGGGACACGCTGGAGGTCACTGTATCGGGGCGCATCGATACCCGTGGTGACTGGCCAGTTGCGCTGAGTGTGGAGACCAGCCTGCCGCCACCGTCGGGCGAGAATTGGGCAGTGGATCTGGCACTCAGTGGTAATGTCCGCGACTTGCTCTTGCGGGGTCAGAGTCGGGGCTATCTCAATGCCCGGTTTGACGGCGAGGTTGCGCCTTTGAATCCCGACCTGCCGGCACGGCTGAAGCTCAGGGCCGACGAGTTCCTCACACTCGATAACTTACCTCCGACCCTGACCCTGAAAAACTGGCGACTGGCCCTGGCAGGCAGTCTTGCCAATGGTTTCATGATTGATACCTCCGCGCGGCTACCCGGCGCCCGGGGCGATGTTGAGCTGGCTCTGAAGGGGCGAGTAACAACGGAACAAGCGACCGGCCTGTCACTGACCCTGACAGCACCCTACCACCGCAAAGGGCAAATCAGTGAGCTTGCGGTGACGGGGTCGGTAAACTGGTCTGGGCTACTGGAGGCGACGGCGGACGTTGGCCTCAAGCATTTCCCCTGGTACGACCTGATACCCGATATGGCGGCCCTGCCGGTTACCCTGAACACCCTGGAGGCCCAAGGAACCTATACCGATGGCGCCTACGAGGCCAACCTGTCAGCGGGGGTCGGTGGCCCTCTTGGCGACACTTCATTGCAGGCTGATGTGAAAGGAGACCTGGAGCGGGTTCAGATCAATAACCTGATAGTGGATACCGGGGCGGGTGGTGTCAAAGGGGACGCAGACATTGCGTTTGCCGACCAGATCGCCTGGGATGCCGGGCTCGAGCTGGATCGACTCAATCCCGGTTTCTGGGTGCCAGAGCTGGAGGCCAGTCTGAGTGGGCCGGTTTCAACAGCGGGTCGACTGGACGAGCAGGGGTTTCCCGAGGCCAGGGCGGCCGTCGATATCTCGGGTACCTGGCAAGCTAATGACACCCGTATCCTGGGCGAGTTGGAATCCGCCAATCAACAGTGGCAAGTCAGAGATCTCGAGCTCAGGGTGGGGGAGAATATTGTCGAGGGCTCCGGTAGCTGGGCGGATTCGTTAACCGCGAGCGTCAATCTCGACCTGCCACGGTTGGGGGCGTTCATGCCGGGTTTGTCGGGGGCCTTGAAGGGCAGTATCGAAGCCTCAGGACAGCTGGATAATCCAGCTGGCACCGTTCAGCTCGAAGGCTCGGAGCTGGCATGGCAGGAACTGGTGACCGTTGATTCCCTGGCCCTGAACGGACAGCTGCAAGAGGGCCTTGCAATCAAAGGGGACGCCAGCGTCCGGGGCCTTGAAGCAGGCGGACAGACTGTTTCAGAGCTGGACTTAGGGGTAACCGGGACACTGGAGGATCATGAGGTTCGCATTCAGGCAATTACTGACGACCTGACGGCAAGTCTGGGCTTCGCCGGAGGCTGGCAGGAAGGCTGGGACGGCATGCTGGCATCAGCCCGTTTCGAGCTGTTGGAGCAGAACCAGACCTGGACGCTCGCAGACCCCGCCACCCTTGTTTATCAGCCGAGCGGTGAGCTCCTGCTGGGCCAGCACTGCTTTGAATGGCAGACAAGTTCCCTGTGTGCCGCCGAACAGGTGCTGATGCCAATGCCCGAGCTGAACTACCAGATCAGCCGCTTTCCGACGTCTGCCCTTGCCACGCTGATGCCGGAAGGACTGCGCTGGGATGCTGAAATCAATGGCGATGTTGTGTTGGCCATGGAAGAGACCGGTCCGGATGGTCGTATCAATCTGAATGCGGGGCCGGGCATGGTAGAGGTGTTAGCAGGTGAGGAGTGGCAGCCGCTGCCATACGACGAGCTGACCACCTCGCTTGTGCTCAAGCCTGATAGTGCAAAGCTTGCGCTATCGCTGGCTGGCCCTGGCCTTGGTGGCTTAACCCTGGATATGGTTCTGGACCCGTCACAGGAAACACTTCCGGTTGAAGGTCGATATAGTCTCAACGATCTGGATGTTTCTCTGGCAGGTGCCTTTATTGAAATCGAGGAAATTGCCGGTGAACTGAACGGTGAAGGGCGTATCGAAGGGCCGCTGATGAACCCGGAAGTATTCGGCGAGCTGATTTTGAGCCGTGGTCGCATACTGGATCCCACGCTACCGCTTCCTTTGGAAGATATCGTGTTGAGCATGGAGCTGGCCGGGCGTGAAGCCATTATTGAAGGCCGCTGGCGGAGCAGCGAGCGCAGTCGGGGTGAGCTGAGCGGTGGTGTCGACTGGTCAGGCTCTCCCATCGTTGAATTGAGGATAACCGGGGATCGCCTGCCCTTCAGCTATGAGCCATTCGCGCGGCTTGAAATGAATCCCGATATTACTCTCGCCTATGGGGATGGTGATCTCAGTGTGACCGGACAGGTGGATATCCCGCGGGGAACCATTAAAATCCGTGAATTGCCTGAGCAGGCGGTGTCGGTATCCGATGATGAGGTCATCGTTGGCGAAGAAGTGAAAGAGCCGGCCCTGCGAACACTGAATATGGACGTTACGGTCAATGTCGGTGAAGACCGGGTCAGTTTTGAAGGCTTCGGGGTAACGGGTGACCTGGCGGGCTCTCTGGCGATCGGTAATAACCTCGATACCCGTGGTGCTTTGCAGCTTAACGAAGGCAATTACGAGGCTTACGGCCAGAAGCTGGAATTGCGGCGGGCGCGCCTGGTGTTTGCCGGGCCGGTGTCGGAACCCTATCTGGACATTGAGGCCGTCCGTGTCGTGGATAACGTGACCGCGGGCCTCCGGCTCAGTGGCCCGGTCTCCGAGCCCCGAACAGAAGTATTTTCCGAGCCGGCCATGCCCCAGAGTGAGGCGCTTGCGTATCTGGTATTCGGGCGGCCACTACGAAACAGCGGTGAGCAGGGCCAGGTTAGTCAGGCGGCATTGTCCATGGGGCTTGCCCAGACCAGCGGGTTTACCCGGAGCCTGGGCGAGGAAGTGGGTATACAGAATTTTGTTCTGGAAACCGAGGGCTCTGGCGACTCATCGGCCGTCGTGGCAAGCGGGTATCTGACGGAAGACTTGAGTATCCGTTATGGCGTCGGCGTGTTTGAACCGGTGACCAAAGTGGCTCTGCGTTATGATCTGGGCCGCTATTTCTACCTGGAGGCCGCGAGCGGTCTTGCAGCCTCTCTGGATCTCTTCTATACCCGGGATTTCTGATCCATCAGTCCAGCTCGAAGGTGGCGCTGACGCTGGTCTGGATTTCCCTGGGGCCGACTTCGGAGACCGCGCTTTTATCACTCCGGGCTTCGGCCATCATCATCGGCATTGGGCGCCCGCCGCCATTGACGTTAATGGTTTTGATGTCGCCGCAGGTTTTGTCCAGCTCTCCGGCGACAAAGGCGCACCGTTTCCTGGCATCGGCAATGGCCCGGCCAAGAGCCTGCTGATGCAGGCCGCTCTCGTCAGAATGGAAGAACTGATGGGCTCCGAGATGATATTCCATACCAAGTTTCTGAGCAGCAGCAATCAGGGGATTCAGCAGGGCCAGATCTTTTATTACGAAGCTGACCGACTGGGAGGCTACGGCCCGCTGTTCGGGCTCTTCATTGCGCTCGCTGACCGGCAGGTTACGGGTATAGAGCGTCAGGCTGGCGTCGTTGTAGTCATCCAGTTGCGCACGATAATCACGCACTGCGTTGTTCCAGGCTGCTATCTTCTCGTTGACGGCTTCAGTGGCTTTTTTTGTGCTCTCATGCTCGGCTGCAGCCGTAAACTGCAGCCGGGCGCTGTCTGGCGTATACTTTACCGAACCTTCTCCGGTGAGACTGACTTCGCCGGCCAGCAGGGTGACGGGGAGCGCAAGTGCGACGGCGCCCAACAGGGTTGCGAAGCGGCCTGTAAGATTACGGGGCATATATAATTCTCCATGCTATTACATGATAAGCAGGTAAGGCTGACAGCCAGAGAGCGGGATATTCTGTTCCGCCTGACTGGCTCCGACCCTTCCTATGTGACTACCCGAAGCCAGCTGAAAACCTGGGTTGACCGGCATTTACAGGCACTGCCTCAAGACGCCGAAGACATTCAGCAGATTAAAGCGGTGCTTCGTCGTCACCTGCCAGTCTAGCGCGCTTCCGCGCAAGGGCGGCATCGACAAAACATCGGAACAGCCGCCGGTGCAGGGGATGATACAGCAGGTACTCCGGATGCCATTGCACACCCATCAGCCATTGTCCTTCTGTATCCTCGATAGCCTGGACGAACAAATCGTTATCCACCGCCACCACCCGTAATTGGTGCCCGAGTTGCTTTATGGTCTGGCTGTGGATTCGGTTGGCGCCAATGCTGGGCCCTCTTATGATATTGCCGATGCGGCTGTCCTGCACCACGCGAACCGTTTGGAGCGGCAGCAGGAGCGGTCGATGTCGCGTATTGACGCGCAGGGGCGTGACGTTCTGACAAAGCGAACCCTTGCGATAAATATTGATCAGCTGGGCGCCCCGACAAATGCCCAGAACCGGCAGCCCAAGCTGCTCTGCCTTCTCGAGCAGCCCCATATCGGTGGTGTCGCGACGGTTGTCATAACGGGCCTTTATCTCGGGTTCCTGACCGTATCGCTCCGGATGCACATGGGTACCGCCGGACAACACAAGCCCGTCCAGCAGGTTAACGTCAATTTTGGAGCCGGGCCTGATATAGACCGTTCTGGCACCGTGAATCCGTAATCCGAAACTGATCAATCGATGACTGAGGCGGATTCGTGACGGCCCGCTGATGCCAATGGTCAGCCCGGGAAGGGGATGCTCAGACATAGCCCTTCGCTTCCAGCCAGCGGTGGCAGTTATTTGTCCAGCTGCTGGTCAGATTATGAAAACTGAGTTTACGACTGTCACGATAAAGCCCCGCCAGTTCTTTCAGGTCCGCTGCGTTGGCCACTAGCTGCTCGAGTACAACCCAGTCATTCCAGACGGTTGAAAAGTGCCATTCCGGATTGTCGATATCACAGTCCGGCAAGCGGTAGTGCAGGGTTGGGCGAGACTTGATACGGCGATCTTCCACATGCTTCCTGAGCAGTTCATCGTCCAGGTATGAAAACAGGGGCAGCAAGTCCAGTGCCCGGTTACGGGTCGGGTTGGTGCGCAGGTAATCTTCCATCAATTGTCGCTGGTCTGGCTCGTAGTCGTCTTTCAGCAACAGATCAATGTAGTCACTGTCCCAAGGCTCGATATAGCTGGTGAACTTGCGGCTGAGGTCGAGCTGGTGTCGCGATTTGAGCCAGTCATAAAGTGTGGCAAAGGCACGGAAGTAATTCACCAGGGTGGCTGGTTTGAGATCCGGCAGTTCCGGATTCAATTGCAGACCGAAGGCATAGACGATCGCTTCTCGACTGCCCAGTGCGCCCGCTTCACGAAGTTCGTTGCAGAGTGTCTCGATGGCCTCCAGCCTGGTGAAAGGAATCGGCGGGCTCACAATTTCGAGCGGTACGATTCTCTCCGCGGCGGCGTCGATGATGTCCATGGCGTGGCCCCCAAGCTCGCGAATAGACTCCGGCAGGCGCTGGTCCTTCAGGTCCATCTCCTTTATAGGGTCAGAATCCAGCTCGATAAGGAACTCCCCCAGAGGGGTTGTCACCGAGCTGACGTAGCGGGAGGTCTGCCTTGCCTCGCCATCCAGTAATCGGGCAGTCAGCGCTACGAGTTTCTCATAGCTGAGGCCAGAGATCTCGACTTCCACACCGACCCTGCGTTCCTTGTTATCGGACGTTCGCAGAATGTCGGGCATGTGACAGCTGCCTTTGGACGTCATCGTGATCTCCTTGAAAAGTAAAAATGCACACTACCATAATCCCAAGCGTCAGTACTCCGCTACCCGTGTAGGAGCGGTTTCAACCGCGATAGAGTGCCCGGATAACTCCAGAATTCGCGACTGAAGTCGCTCCTACAACTACCTGGCCCGGTAGGAGCGGTTTCAACCGCGATAGAGTTCCCGGATAACTCCGGAATTCGCGACTGAAGTCGCTCCTACAAACACACCCGTAGAGGGGCCAATATTGGCCTGTTACCGGCCGGAGCAGTGACATTGGCGTAATCGCTGTTCGCAATGGTTGACCCGAAAACCTTCTCTTTCAAGCGTAATACCGGATGCTCGCAGGTTTTCGACTGATCAGGCATCAGTAGATACCGGATGGTCAATTATGTATCGGGTTCAGGTGCTGGCTTTACACTGGATGAAACACTGTATATATTGAGTTTACTGTATATAAAAACAGGGTCCGATATGATGAAGCTCACAGCACGGCAGTCCCAGGTTCTGGGCATTATAAAACGTTATCTCGACGAAACCGGATATCCGCCTACCCGCGCCGAAATTGCCGCTGAGCTGGGATTTCGTTCTGCCAATGCCGCTGAAGAGCATTTGCGAGCCCTCGCCCGGAAGGGCGCTATTGAAATGGTACCCGGCGCCAGCCGTGGTATCAGGTTGCCGGAGTCGGAAGCCGATCTGGGGTTGCCGGTGATTGGCCAGGTGGCGGCGGGTAGTCCGATTCTCGCGCAAGAACACATTGAGGATCACTGTACCTTACAGGCGAACTTTTTCTCGCCGTCGGCTGATTATCTGCTGAGGGTTCGAGGCATGAGTATGAAAGATATTGGCATACTCGATGGCGACCTGCTGGCGGTTCACAGCACGCAAGATGTTCATAATGGTCAGATCGTCGTGGCGCGTGTCGGTGAAGAGGTGACGGTGAAACGCTATCGTCGCGAGGGTACCAAAGTGATGTTGATGGCAGAAAACGAAGAGTTTGAACCGATTGTGGTCGATCTCGGCGAACAGGAATTCTTCATTGAAGGTCTTGGTGTCGGTGTTATCCGGCGCTCCGATATGCACTGATGCGGCGTGAGCGGCTTACCACTGCGAGTGGGTTTCTCAGCTAACAAAAAGACTTTGACGTTGTGCTGCCGAAAGGCGAGTGAGGGTTAACATGGAACAACTCAGTTTTAATCAGAACCTGTCATATGGCCAGGGCGCTCCAGGTAGAGCTGGTTTGACTTCGGAGCCAAGAATTATAGGGTCCGTAACGGTCGGGGCTGCCAAAATGCGGCAGGACACTCCAGTTGGTCCCAGGCCCGCAGTAACTCCCAAGCCCAGAACTGCGACGGAGCAGGGCAGCGGCAACGTGACGGAGATTATTCTACCGGCCGGTCAGGTGGAGAACTTTCAGTTGTTGTTACCGATGCTGACCCAACTCAACCAGGAGCGGCGCTGGTTGGCATGGATTGATCCACCCCAGGCTCTGGTGAGCAAATGGCAGACCATGCACGGTATCATCACTGGTGAAATTCTGGTGCTGCGTTCATCCGACGACTATCCAGCGCTTGAACTGGCCGAGCGAGCCCTCAGCGCTGGCACTTGTCACGCAGTGGTGATGTGGACCAGTAAGCTCGGGCTTGCATCGCTGGAGTCTCTTCAGCAAGCATCAGCCAGGGGGCGGAGCCATGGGGTAGTCCTGAGGCAGCGTTAAGCTCCCCCAAGCACCCAAATTAATGCAGCGTGTATGAGCGTTGGCTCGGGGTGTGGTCGTTATCGTCCTCATCCCAGTCAAGGTCATGTCCGACCGTTCCAACGGCCTCTATACCAGCAGCAATCATGGCTTTCGCAACTGACATTTCTTTATCTTCCATCATTTCCTTGGCTTCAGCCGAAAACGAGATGCGCACCAATGGCGCTGCATCATCGTCAATACGCCTCAGGGCGTAGTCACCGTCGGTTAACTGAATAATCTCAAAAAAAGAAGCCGACATTTCTCAAACCTTTGGTCAATTGAGCCTTATGGCTCATATATGAATTGCTTTGTATGGCGCCCTGCGCCTGGTTTCATCACCACTCTTCATGCCTTTCCGCCAGGATGGTCAGGTATTGCCTCATGGCAGCGATTGAGTCTGCCAGCAACGCTGCACTCCGGTCGGGGCCGGTATCGATGGCAACGGCAATAATATTGTCTTCTGAAATGGTTTTCTTCTTACCCGGCGGTTTGCCCTGGCTCAATTCCATCTGGTCCAGATAATCCCACCAGCTCCCTGGCTTCTTGGCGATGGCCAGCAGTTGAACCGACTCGGGCGCATCTGTACCTATAAGCGCTTTTAACTCATCCAGAGATTCCGGCTGGGCGGATTTGTGCTGATAATACCGGGCGATCATCAGCAACAGGCATTTCCGGGCCCTGAGAGAAAGCTCGATCGCACCTTGAAGTGTCGCCTCCACAGTGCCCCGGTCGGGAGCTTGTTGTGAAATCTTTATAAGTGTTTCAGCCAAAAACAATTTCTGTGAGGTCAGTGTGTACCATTCGGAACTCATGGCGGATCCCGTTTTAAAAACAACTGTTAGTTTATCAGATTCCGCAAATAAATTCCCCTCGAATTACCACCGCTGCGGGTGGGTTTTCTTTCGTCAAAACAGTGTCATAACAACTGAAAACAAAATAAATGTTGTGCCATATTTTGTTTTCAGGCAATAAGCCACGCGGAATATCACATTCATAGGCACCTATCTTTCTTCCAGATTTTGCAGGTCGAAGGCCCTGGGGAAGCAGATCGCCGGATAATGGTTAAGTTGGTGCCACAAGGAGGAAGATGTAATGCGCATTTGCTTTTTTGCAGCTATGGCGACGTTGTCGTTAATGCTCGGTGGTGTGGCGCTGGCCAAGGTTAGTGTGACTGAGGCCGCAAGGCTCGGTTCAGACTTGACTCCGATTGGTGCGACCCGGGCCGGTAACGACGCCGGCACCATACCGGCGTGGACAGGCGGGTTATCGACGCCGCCGGCGGGCTGGCAGCGCGGCAAAATTGAAACCAATCCGTTTTCTGATGACAAGCCGCTGTTTTTCATAAACCAGGCAAACCTGGGGTTATACCGCGATAAGCTGACCGACGGGCATCTGGCGATGTTGCGGCAATATGGTCCGGACCTTGTGATGCCGGTGTATCAGACTCGCAGAACTGCTGCGTTCCCAGAGGCCGTTTATGAGAAGTCCCGCGCCAATGCGGTGAATGCCGAGCTTCTCGAGAATGGCAATGGCGTAACCAAAACGATTATGACCAGTCCATTCCCGATTCCCCGGAACGGGCTTGAGGCAGTTTGGAACCACATCTTGCGCTACCGCGGTGAACAAGTGTCTTTTCGCTCTGCCTTTGCCACGCCTACCCGTGAGGGATCCTTTAACCCGATTCTGACCGAGTACGGTTACTATTTTGCGTACAGCGAACCGGATACCGAGTTGGCGGACATTGATAACAAGATTTTCTATCTGAAAACACGGATCATGGCGCCCTCGATTCTTGCCGGCACCATCAACCTGGTTCACGAGACGCTGGATCAGGTTCGCTCTCCACGGCTGGCCTGGCGGTACGAGTCCGGCTCTCGTCGGTTGCGGCGTTCACCGAATCTGGCCTACGAGACAGATCTTCCAAACAGTTCTTCCATGCGTTCAGTCGATCAGAAAGATCTCTACAACGGAGCTCCCAATCAGTATGAATGGGAGCTCAAAGGTAAAAAAGAAATCTATGTCCCTTACAATGCCTACAAATTGCACCAGCCTGAAGCCACGGGTGAGAAAATCGTTAAGCCCCGGCATATTAATCCGGAGTTAACCCGTTACGAATTGCACCGGGTATGGGTTGTCGAGGCGACGTTGCGAACCGGGCTGAGGCATATCTATGGCAAGCGGGTTTTCTACATGGATGAAGACAGCTGGCAGATAGTGGCAACCGAAGAATATGATAATGAGGGAAAGCTGTGGCGCGTATCCGAAGCCCACAATATTTCCTATTATACGGAGCCGGTGTTCTGGACAACCATTGAAGTCACTTATGACCTTAAAGCAGAGCGCTACTTCATTGACGGATTGGATGACGGCCAGGGACCTTACGATTTCAACCCCGGCTTCCGCTCGGGTGAGTTCACGGCATCGTCGGTACGCCGGGATGCAGGTAGCTGAACCGCAGGTAGCCGACGTGCATGGTATGACTTGTGGAAAAAAGTCCCGAGTCGTTTATGACCGGGGCTTTTCAGCTTCAGGCCCTCAAGAACCAGCGGTGTCAGAGTCAGTTACTCGGCTGTCGCCGGTTCTGAGGCGCGATTTCATCCCGCAGCGCCAACGCAATCTGGTCAGCCATGACCGGAGTGGCGAGATCTTCCCTGACAGACGCCCAAGCGATCATGGTCGTGGAACCTGTAAGCATGCCCTTTACCGGCCTTAAGCTGAGACTTTGAGCATATTTCGCCCAGTGCAGCGTTATTGGCTTTTCCTGATAGACGTCGCCGTAAATGATGGGTCGTTTGACCAGCGGGTACCATAATTCTGGCCCCAGCCGTTCCGGGATGTAGTGAAGCCGGCGAGCGAATCCGCAAGTACTCCACCATATCATTACGATCGGGTTCACCATGGACCAATACATCAAGCCCCAGTTTTCTGGCATCTGGATGCTCTGCCTGCGCTGGCTTGGGGAGAGTTGGACCTGGTCGTCACTTCGGACCCGCAACCGATTGCCGGTTTGGTTTATGAGCCACTTTTCTGTTTTGAAATTCTTTTGGCGCTGCGGGAGTATACCGAATCCGGTTTGCTGGCAGCCCGTCCACTTGGGGCAGGCGGGGTCTGGTCAAACCTGTATGCGGCTGTGCGTCATGATAACTATTCAGCGCCGCACGTGCGGGCATTTCTCGCCACCTTGCGGGAAATCTCGTTCAGGACACTCAACGGCATACGGGAAATACAGGCGCAGGACTAAAGCCGCTATACTATTGATAAACCCCGCCGAACTCTGATGGAGCCGCTGGGTTTGCTGAGCAACATCACAGAATGTCCGAAACAGGCAGAGGCTTATGACGCAGGCACTTGAACAGCTGGATACGCTTATTGATGGCCTTCGCCACGCTGTTGTCACTGAAAATTGGACGGCGCTTGCGAGTCTCAATGACAGTGTCCGGCCACAACTGGAATCAGTGATGGATGAGCTTGAGGCGGGTGGGGTCAGTCCCACTCTGGTCCAGGAGCGCCTGGAAGAGTTGCGTGGGTTATGCGACGAAGGCGAAGCGGGTGCCAGGAAGGCAAAGGCAAATATCCTGCAGTCCCTGAAAGAAGTCGCCAGCAGCCGTAAAGCTGCGCGGAGTTATCAGGACGTATCGGTTCGTGGTGGCGAATAACAAAAAGTAATTTAAATCAGACAGTTTTCCGCGATTTTGTCCATCTTTTGCAATTTGTCGTAAATATGTGTCATTAAATTGACTCTCATCGCCATAGCGTCTTAAATACCGCACTGGCCCGTTTCATGAACTTTGGGTAACGGCTGTGTGGCGTAAGATCTGACTTCCGAGAGCTTTTATTTTCCGTAGCTCCATCCAGACTAAAGAGATCCAGAAGAATGCTGAATAACAACCAAGTGCTTGTCCTGAGCCGAGATGCAGTGCGGGCTCGGGACATCGAAACTATTCTGGAATTTATTGGGGAAGAGGGCGTATTTTCCGGTGATGCCGCCGAAGCGATGATACGGGACGCGGACAAGGAGCAGATGGCGTCGTTGCAGGTGGCTATACTTGACGGTCAGGATACAGACGTTCGCGAGCGGATTGCGTCAGTGTGTGCCGCCGAAAAAGGATTGCCAATCCTGCTGATTGGCGATCCCAATCTGAAAGGCCTGTCCGAAGAAGACGTTGAGCGGGTTATTGCCCGTCTGGACTGGCCTTTCAACTACACCAAGTTTATCGATTCACTCTATCGCGCCCAGGTTTTTCGTGATCAGTACGCGCGCTCCCGGGATCAGGGGCAGCAGCGGGGGCAGCAACGAGGAGTGCAGCTATTCCGAAGCCTCGTCGGCACCAGCCGCAGCGTCCAGCACGTTCGGCAGTTGATGGAGCAGGTGGCGGACAAGGACGTCAGCGTCATGATTACCGGGGAATCCGGTACCGGCAAAGAAGTTGTCGCCCGTAACCTTCACTATCACTCAGCACGACGGGGCCGACCGTTTGTGCCGGTAAACTGCGGCGCGATACCCGCGGAACTGTTGGAGAGTGAGCTTTTCGGTCATGAGAAGGGTGCCTTCACGGGTGCGATTACTGCCCGGGTCGGTCGTTTTGAGCTCGCTGAAGGCGGCACCCTGTTTCTGGACGAAATTGGCGATATGCCGCTCAATATGCAGGTCAAGATTCTCCGGGTGCTGCAGGAGAAAACGTACGAACGAGTGGGAAGTAACCGCACCCAGACGGCAGATGTGCGGGTGATCGCAGCCACCCACAAGCATCTTGAAGAAATGATCGTCAGTGGCGAGTTCCGGGAGGACCTGTACTACCGTCTTAACGTTTTTCCGATCGAAATGCCCGCTCTGCGGGAGCGGGTTGAGGATATTCCGCTATTGATCAATGAACTGATTTCGCGGATGGAAAAAGAAAAGCGCGGCTCCATTCGAATGAACTCAGCCTGCATCATGAATCTCTGTCGCCACGACTGGCCCGGAAACGTAAGGGAGCTGGCCAACCTTGTTGAACGCTTGGCCATCATGCACCCCTACGGTGTTGTTGGTGTTCAGGAGTTGCCCAAGAAGTTCCGTTATGTGGATGACATCGATGAGAACCGCCCGGTCGACGATATCGGTATGCCGTCGATGGCACCGGGCCTGATTGGTCTGGATGCCCCGGCCCTGCTGCCGGTAAACGGTATCGACTTGAAGGATTATTTGGGCAATCTGGAAAAACAGCTGATTCAACAGGCACTGGATGAAGCAGGCGGAGTCGTTGCGCGCGCAGCCGAGAAGCTTCGTATCCGGCGCACAACGTTGGTGGAAAAAGTCCGCAAGTACGGTCTGCGGGAAGATGAATCGGAAGATGCCTGATCCGACAGAAAACCGTCACCTGGCGGTTTTTGATTCTGTTTACTAGCTGATATAAAACAAAAAAACCTTCCTGGCACAGCTTTGGCATAGTTACCCCTAAATGAATCTGAACGCGACGGCATACTGCCGCAGTACCTCAGGGGGGGCACGATGAACCAATTACAGTTTCTGGCGGCAGCGCCATTGCGAAAGCCGGGGCAAACCGTCGAATATGCCGGCGCCGCAGACTGCAACGCTGCAGCGGACGTGAACGACAAGGTCACGGCCCTGTTTCCGCATCAGGACAACGGCGAGACCGTCGGTACGGCGCTGGAACTGTTCAATCAGATGTCCCGTCAGATCACCGATTCTTATCGCACCCTTGAGTCCAGGGTTAACCAGTTGTCCGGCGAGCTGACCGCAGAAACCCGACAGCGACAGCATGAACTGGAAGAAAAAGAACGTCTGGCAGACCGGCTGACCACCTTATTGTCCATCATGCCTGCCGGTGTGGTGGTGCTGGATAGTCAGGGGGTGGTCAGCCAGTGTAATCCTGCGGCGGTCAACCTGTTGGGTGAACCGTTGGACGGCGAGCGCTGGGTCAGCGTGATCCAGCGTTGTTTCGCCCCGCGCCGGGACGACGGTCATGAAGTCTCCCTGAAAGACGGTCGCCGCGTCAGCATCGAAATTCGTTCCATGGAGAACGAGCCCGGTCAGCTGATTCTGCTCACGGACCTGACCGACACCCGTCGGCTTCAGTCCCAGCTTGCCCATGCCCAGCGTCTGTCGGCCATGGGCAAGATGGTGGCGTCCCTCGCTCATCAGATTCGTACACCCTTGTCCGCAGCCATTCTTTACGGCGGTCATCTTTGCCAACCCGATCTTGAGCCGGAACTGCGTGAACGCTGCGCCACCAAGCTGATGTCCCGGTTGACCCATCTGGAACAACAGGTGCGCGACATGCTGATATTTGCCCGTGGCGAAACCCGGCTGGCGGAAGAGTTGTCCTCCGATGCGCTGATCCGTGGCCTGAAAGCGGCAACGGAAGGGCTCGGCAGTCAGGACAACGTACACATAGCCCTGTCCGAGCCGGAGTCGGCGGTTTCCCTGATGTGTAATCGCGATGCCCTGGTCGGTGCCTGCATGAACCTGGTGAACAATGCGATAGAGGCAGGGGCAAACGATATTCAGTTATCCATTGGAATACTGGATCAGTCTCTCGAAATTCGGGTGGAAGACAATGGCCCCGGCTTCAGCGCTGACCAGGCCAGCCAGCTTGTAGAGGCTTTTTTTACCACCAAATCCCACGGTACCGGGCTCGGTCTTGCCGTGGTTCAGGCGGTGGTCAAAGCCCATAACGGCGAGTTCTTGATGGAGTCGCCGTTATCCGGTGGTGCCCGGGCAACCATCCGGTTGCCATTGGCGGGTGGTCGCCGGATTCATTCAGATCCGATCAGTCAGTCAGCGGAGGCATTTTATGGCCAGGGCTCAGATTCTCATTGTTGAAGACGACCGTGACCTGCGGGAAGCGTTGGTAACCACACTGGAGCTGGCAAAATTCCGGGTCCGGGAGGCGGATTCTGCCGAGCAGGCGATGGTGCGGCTGGCGGAAGAAACCGTGGACATGATTGTCAGCGACGTCAACATGCCGGGAATGTCCGGCCACGAATTGTTGGCAGAAGTGCAGCGGCATTATCCGGGACTACCGATGATGCTGATCACCGCTTACGGTCAGATCAGCCACGCGGTTTCAGCCATGCAGTCCGGCGCTATCGATTATCTGGTCAAGCCGTTTGAGCCCCAGGTTCTGGTTGACGCGGTAAATAAGGTAGTTGGCGGCGCCCGTCAGAGTCGTGCCGACGAGCCAGTCGCGGAAGACCCCATCAGCAAGCGACTGTTCCAGCTCGCCAAAAAAGTGGCAACCAGTGATTCCACCGTGATGATCTCGGGCGAAAGCGGCACCGGCAAGGAAGTGCTGGCACGTTTTATCCATCAGCAGTCGAGCCGTGCGGACCAGCCTTTCGTGGCAATCAACTGTGCCGCGATCCCCGAAAACATGCTGGAAGCCATACTGTTCGGCCACGAAAAGGGTGCTTTTACGGGCGCTCACGCCTCATCGCCGGGTAAGTTCGAGCAGGCTAATGGTGGCACTTTGCTGCTGGATGAAATCTCCGAAATGGACCTGAGCCTGCAGTCAAAGTTACTGCGGGTTCTGCAGGAGCGGGAGGTGGAACGGGTCGGCGGGCGCAAGGTCATCAAGCTGGATGTGCGGGTGCTGGCGACGACCAACCGGGATCTGGCCGACTATGTGCGTGAAGGCAAATTCCGGGAGGACCTGTACTACCGTCTCAATGTTTTCCCCATGCAATGGCGACCCTTGAGGGAGCGTCCGCTGGATATTCTGCCCCTGGCCAAAACGTTGTTGAAGCAGCATTGCCAGAAAATGAAGTTGACCGGCATTACCTTTGGCCCTGATGCCCGCCAGGCATTGATGGCCCACGCCTGGCCCGGCAATGTGCGGGAACTTGACAACGCAATCCAGCGGGCTTTGGTGTTGCACCAGGGCAACGTGATCGAAGCGGCGGATATGTGTCTGAACACGGGTTTGTCCGGCCTGGTTACAGAACCTGCAGGCTTTCAGCCGGTGACTCCCCACAATGGCATTGCTGAGCAGGAGGATATCGAAACCGAAACTGAACTGCCTGTGAGTTTGGCAGACGAGGATGCTTCCTCACTTGGCAACGACCTGAGACAGCGGGAATTCCGGATTATCATCAATACGCTCCGCCACGAGCGGGGCCGCCGTAACCGGGCGGCGGAAAAATTGGGTATCAGCCCGAGAACCCTGCGTTACAAGCTGGCCCAGATGCGGGATGCCGGTATTGATCTGGATGCCGAGCTGGCCCTGGCCTGAGTTTCTCGATTTCTTTCAGGCTCTGTTGTCGGACCTGTGTTGATGCTTTCATGCGGCGCCCTCTGGCGCCGTTTTTATTGGCGTGGCGGTGGCGTCAATACTTCGGCGCAGGCCTCCATCAGTGAATCAAAGATAAGCCTAACCTGCTGTAATAGCTAAGATAAATTAAGGTGGCCGGGAAATTGCTTTGAGTCAGGAACATACAAAACTGCACCTGCCAAGCCAGCTGGTGTGCCAAGGGGGTTAGCCATGGTTGAACGCGCCGACATCAACAGTGTTCTGTCAGACATACGCTCTCTGCGCTCCCAGATGCAGCAAAGCCAACAGGTCGCACAGGATAACTCCATCCGCGGCCGGATGGATGGGCCTGCACGGGTTGAACAAAGCAACGAGACCTCCGGCTTCAGTAACGTGCTGAAACAGGCGGTCGGCCAGGTCAACGAATTGCAGCAAACGGCAGGTGACATGAGAACAGCCTACGAACTGGGAGATCCTGACATGGACATTACTCGTGTCATGATCGCCTCCCAGAAAGCATCAGTTTCCTTCGAAGCGTTGACCCAGGTTCGCAATCGGGTTGTCAGGGCCTATGAAGACATTATGAACATGCCGGTTTGATAGCGGAGCTAAACCATGGCCAGTGTACCTGCACAAACCAATCGCAATACCATGCCGGCAACGGAAGAGCCTGACGGGCTCGATGGCCGGAATGATCTGGTATTCGGTTTCAACCGGCTGACTTTGCTGCGCCAGATCGGCCTGATGGTCGGTCTGGCGGCGAGTGTTGCGTTGGGCTTTGCGGTGGTGCTTTGGGCCCAGGAACCGAACTACCAGCCGGTGGTCGGAGACCTGTCGAGCTACAATCCCCAGGAAGTTACAGCCATTCTCGATCAAAGCGGCATCCAGTACCGCATGGATCCAAAGTCTGGCGCCTTAATGGTGCCCTCGGAGAATGTTTACGACGCCCGGCTTGCCCTCGCTGCTCAGGGTGTGACCGACACCAAGACCATCGGCTACGAGCTGCTGGATCAGGATCGCGGGCTGGGAACCTCCCAGTTCATGGAAACCATCAGCTACCGGCGCGGACTTGAGGGCGAGTTGGCGCGAACCATCAGCAGCATGCGCAACGTCAAGGCCAGCCGTGTCCACCTCGCCATACCAAAGCGTTCTGTGTTTGTTCGCGATGCCCGCACGCCGACGGCATCGGTATTTCTTGAGGTTTACGCCGGCCGCAGACTGGAGCAGGAACAGATCGCCGCGATCATGAATCTGGTCGCTGGTAGTATTCCGGAGATGCAAAAAAGTAACGTCACCATCGTAGACCAGACCGGCAACCTGTTGACGGGCCAGGAAGAGGACAGTGGTCGTCAGCAGATGCAGGATCAACAGGACTACCTTACCCGGGTTGAGCAGCGGCTGACCCAGCGTATCGTCTCGATGATTGACCCTATCATCGGCGACGGCCGCTTTCGGGCCGAAGTGACCGCGGACCTGGATTTCTCCTCCGTGGAGCAGGCCGAGGAGCTGTTTAATCCCGACCAGCAGGCAGTTCGAAGCGAGCGGGAAATGACCGACCAGAGAACGACGGGTGCAGCAGGTGGCATACCGGGCGCGTTATCCAACCAGCCGCCCGCTGATCCGGTGGTTCCGGAACAAGCCAATGGTGACAATGGTGAGCCTGTTGCCGCGCCGCCCGTCAACGTGCGCCGGGAATCCACCCGCAACTACGAAATGGACCGTACCGTGAGCTATGTCCGGCAGGAGCAGGGCCGTGTCCAGCGCCTTACCGTGGCGGTAGCCGTTGACGACCGTAAAACGGTCAATGCTGCTACCGGTGAAGTAACTTACGAACCCTGGACAGAGCAAGCGTTGCAACGGATGACCCTGCTGATACGGGATGCCGTGGGCTACTCTGCAGCTCGCGGTGACAGTGTCACCGTGATGAATACGCCCTTTGCCGTGCCGGAAGCCATTGAATATCAGGAGCAGGGCTTCTGGGAGCAGCCCTGGTTCTGGGATCTGATGAAGCAGGTGCTGGCCGGGCTGGTGATTCTGGTGTTGGTGCTGGGTTTGTTGCGGCCCACGCTGAAGAGCTTGTCCGGTGGCGCTCGCCGCGATCGTGACGAGGCTCTGGAGAGCAGTGACTACGACGGGCTGGAGGATCTGGGCGGAGCCGACGCCATGAAGAGTGCCATGGGTGGTAGCGATGATCTGCTTTTGCCCGGTGCCTCCGACGGCTATGATAGGCACCTGAATGCATTGAAAGGCCTTATCGCTGAAGACCCTGGCCGGGTTGCACAGGTGATGCGCCAATGGGTGAATGTCGATGAGTGACGAAAACCGGCCGCAACAGCAGGCTGAAGCGCCCAGAAAAGTTCAGCGCAAGATTCCCCGGGTCGAGCAGGCGGCCATCCTTCTGATGTCCCTGGGTGAATCCGATGCGGCCCAGATACTGAAGCACATGGGCCCGAAGGAAGTTCAGCGTGTGGGTGTTGCCATGGCCCAGATGAAGGACGTCAGTAAAGACGACGTTACTTTCGTGATGGACCAGTTTGTTGATGCTGTCGGTGGCCAGACCGGTCTCGGGGTGGGCAACGATGATTACATCCGGGCGATGCTGACCCAGGCGTTAGGCGACGACAAAGCCGCCAGCCTGATTGACCGCATCCTGATCGGCGGTAATACCACCGGGCTGGATACCCTGAAATGGATGGAGCCCCGTGCGGTGGGCGATATTATCCGTTACGAGCACCCGCAGATTCAGGCCATCGTGATTTCCTATCTTGATCCTGACCAGTCCGCCGAGATACTTCGCACTCTCGATGAAAAAGTGCGTCTGGACGTCATGATGCGGGTGGCCTCCCTGGAGAGCATCCAGCCTCAGGCCCTGCAGGAGCTCAACGACATTCTGGAGAAGCAGTTCTCGGGCGGTTCGGCTGCAAAAACCAGTCGCATCGGCGGTATCAAGCGTGCCGCCGATATCATGAACTTTATGGATCGCAGTATTGAGGGCAGCCTGATGGATTCCATCAAGGATATGGACCCGGACCTGGCCACCACCATCGAAGACCTGATGTTTGTCTTTGACAACCTCAAGGACATCGAAGACCGGGGTATCCAGGCGTTGTTGCGGGAAGTGTCTTCGGATGTGCTGGTGATTGCACTGAAGGGCTCTGACGATGGGGTTAAAGACAAGATATTCAAGAACATGTCCAAGCGTGCCGGTGAGTTGCTGCAGGATGACCTGGAAGCCAAAGGCCCGGTGCGTGTCAGCGAAGTGGAAAGCGCCCAGAAGGACATCATCACCATAGCCCGTCGCATGGCCGAAGCGGGTGAAATTACCCTCGGTGGTGCCGGCGAAGAAATGATGTGATGAAAGACCGCAGCCGCCTGGACCGTATTCCCAAGGAAGATCTCACCGCCTATGAAAAATGGGAACTTCCGCTGTTGGATCAGCAGGGCAACGAAGTAGGCCGTGAAGAAGAGCGCGACGTCAAACCGCTGACCGCCGGCGACATAGAGGCCATTCGGCAGGCTGGCTGGGACGATGGCCACGCCGATGGGCGGGCGCAAGGCGTCAAGGAGGGCCACGCCGAGGGTCTCGTCCTGGGCCGGAAAGACGGCCTGGAAGCGGGCCAGGCCGAGGGCCATAAAGCGGCTCTGGAAACGACCCGTTCAGAGGTAAATGCCAAACTGGCCAGGCTTGAGTGCGTAATGGCGGAGCTGCTCGATCCTATTCAGCGTCATGAAGATGAATTGGAAACCGCCCTGGTCAATCTGACCACGGTACTGGCCCGTGCTGTTATTTTCAGGGAGTTGTCACTGGATTCTTGCCATATCGGGAACGTTGTTCGCCAGGCGATCGCCAGCCTGCCGTCCACACGGGAAAACGTCAAAGTGCGCGTAAACCCGAAAGACAGCGAGTGGGTGCGGGAAGTTGCTGACCGTTTTGAGGCCGAAACGTCCATTATTGACGACGACACTATTCTGCCAGGGGGCTGTAAGGTCGAAACCCGGCACAGCCTGGTGGACTTCACAGTCGAGAAACGGTTCCAGAAAGCCGTTCAGGGTATGCTCGATCAACAGCTCTCGAGCGATCAGCCCGGTGACAGCGTCGAGCTCGATGCCATGATGGGCGACCTGACCGATTTCCACCGGGACGTTCTTTCGGAACCCAAACCAGAACAAGAGCCATCGGGTCAGGAGGAGGAAAATGAGCAGTCCCCTGGCTGATCGCCTGCAACGCCTGACCGATTATTTTCCCCCCGAACTGGAGCCTGAGCTGTCCGGCCGCCTTACCCGAATGGTAGGTCTCACCCTTGAATGTGTTGGCTGCCCGATGGTGGTCGGGGATCGCTGCCTGATCCAGGGGCAGGCCGGTGGTACGGTGGAAGCCGAAGTTGTCGGTTTCGAGGATGAACGTGTTTACCTGATGCCCCTGACCGCCATCGAAGGCTTGCGTCCCGGGGCTCTCGTGGTGCCGATGTCGGTCGCCAGCCGGGTGCCCGTGGGCCCTGAATTGTTGGGTCGGGTGATCAATGGCACGGGTGATCCTCTGGATGGTCACGGCCCCCTTCGGGCGGAAGCTCAGGTAGCGCTGGCCGGGACGATTATTAACCCGCTGCACCGGGCGCCGGTGCGACAGTCCATGGATGTTGGTATTCGCGCAATCAACGCTCTGATGACCGTTGGCCAGGGTCAGCGCTTGGGGCTTTTTGCCGGCAGTGGTGTGGGCAAAAGTGTGTTGCTGGGTATGATGACGCGGTTCACCGATGCCGACGTCACCGTGGTCGGCCTGATCGGTGAGCGAGGCCGGGAGGTCAAGGAATTCATCGAAGATATTCTCGGTGAAGAAGGCCTCTCCCGTTCTGTAGTGGTGGCCTCACCTGCAGACGATTCTCCGTTGATGCGCCTTCGTGCCGCTATGCTGACGACCCGGATTGCTGAATACTTCCGTGACCAGGGCAAGCGCGTACTGCTATTGATGGACTCGCTCACCCGGTATGCCCAGGCTCAGCGTGAAATCGCGCTGGCGGTGGGGGAGCCTCCCGCCACCAAAGGCTATCCACCTTCGGTGTTTGCCAAATTGCCCCAGTTGGTCGAGCGCACCGGTAACGGTAAGCCGGGCGGCGGCTCAATCACCGCTTTTTATACGGTATTGACGGAAGGCGATGACCAGCAGGACCCTATTGCCGATGCAGCCCGGGCGATTCTCGATGGTCACATCGTATTGTCCCGTCGTCTGGCGGAAGAAGGCCATTACCCCGCCATTGACGTGGAAGCCTCTGTGAGCCGTGTGATGCCGCAGGTAACGGACCCGGCGCATTTCGCTCGTGCCCAGCGTTTCAAGCAGGTATATGCCCGCTATCAGCAGGCCCGGGACCTGATCAGTGTCGGGGCCTATGTGAAGGGGTCGGACCCGGAGACGGATTACGCGATTGACCATATCGATGATATGCGGGCCTTTCTGCGCCAGAACCTCAAAGAAAGCGCTCCGCTGTCCACCAGCGTGGAGCAGTTGGCGGCGGTCGTGCCAGAGCTCAAACCGGCCCGGGGCGGAAAGACTGAATAATGCTGAGATCCAAAAGACTCGAAGTGGTGCTGGCACTGGAACAACGCCGGGAAAGCGATGCGCTCGAACACATGACCCGTGCCCGGCAGCAGGTTGAGCAGCATCAACAGCGCCTGGATGAGTTGAGTCAGTACCAGGTAGACTATCGTGCCCAAATGCGGAACAGTCAGCAGGGTGTGATTTCCGTCAGCCGGCTGCAGGGGTGGCAGGCCTTTATCGCTCAGCTTGACCAGGTCATCCAGCAGCAGGAAGGGCAGGTCGCCCGTGCGATGGAAGTGCTTGATAAGCGCCGCGAGGACTGGCGCGGGGCTTATGAGCGCCGGCAGGGCATGTCGCGGCATATCGACGCCTGCCGGGCCCAGGAGCAGCGGGCCGCCGATTCGCGGGACCAGAAGCAGCAGGATGAAACGGCCGGTCGTGCCCATGCAAGGCGTCATCTGAAACCAACATAGGCCAAAGCTTCATGAAAATCCCGATGCAAATTGTGTGTGCTCAGCTATTCTCCTAGTAATCACCGCGTGAAATGATATATGAAGTGGAAGACCATCACGGCGTGAAATGAATGGTAATCACTGTCTGAAACGAAATCCCGCCTTGCAGACACCTGCTCACAGAACTATGGAGGATGCCGGATGGCGATCCAGACAAAGCTACACGAAGATGGCCGTACCCTGACCATAAAGATTGAAGGCCGTTTTGATTTCAGTACCCACCAGGCGTTCCGGGATGCCTATGAGAATGGTGATCAGGAAGTCAGCCATTACGTGATTGATATGTGTGACACCACCTACCTCGACAGCTCTGCGCTCGGCATGCTGCTGCTATTGCGGGATTACGCCGGTGGTGACGCGGCTCGCATCCGTATAGAGAACTGCAACAATGACGTCAGGCGGATACTGACAATTTCCAATTTTGAACAGTTGTTTGCCATCCGCTAGTCGTTCGCACGGCTTTTCATAATGCCTCATTGGGAGATTTTTTATGGACGAACCTCTCCCCGTAACCGGCCCGCTCAGAATTCTGATTGCTGACGACAGCGACAGTGACCGGTTGATTCTGCAAACCATGGTGCGGCGCCAGGGCCACGAAGTGCGGGGGGTCTCGGACGGCGTTGAGGCCGTCCGGGAATTCCGGAATTTTCACCCTCAGATCGTACTTCTCGACGTTATGATGCCCCGGATGGACGGCATGGAAGCCGCACAGATTATCAAAGGGTTAGCCGGGGAGCTTCTGGTCCCGATCATCTTTCTGACCTCATTGTCGGATGCCGATGCGTTGGCGCGCTGCCTCGAGGCCGGTGGCGATGATTTTCTCTCCAAACCCTTTAACCGCATCATTATTGAGGCAAAGATCAACGCCTTTAACCGCATGCGGTTGATGCATCGAACTCTCAGCCATCAGCGGGATCTTATCCACGCCCATAATCATCAACTCCTGGGCGAGCAACAAGTGGCCAAGCGGGTGTTTGACAATGTGGCCCACACCGGCTGTCTGGATGCCTCGAATATCCGCTTCCACGCCTCGCCAATGTCCATTTTCAATGGAGATATCCTGTTTGCGTGTCCGCGGCCCTCCGGTGGTATGCATATTCTGATCGGTGATTTCACCGGCCACGGTCTGCCCGCCGCCATCGGTGCCATGCCGGTCGCCGAAATATTCTACGGTATGACCAGCAAAGGCTTTGGTTGCGGTGATGTACTGAGGGAGATCAACCAGAAACTGAAACGCATCTTGCCTACGGGTATGTTCTGCTGTGCCGCGTTTATCGAAGCGGATTTTCACCTGCACTGCCTGCGAGTGTGGAATGGTGGTCTGCCGGACGGCTATCTGATCCGACGCAATGGCGAGCGTGTGGTGTTGGCATCCAATCACTTGCCCCTCGGTGTGCTGTCGCCGGAGCGGTTTGCCGCCAGTGTTGAGCACTTCCGTGCCGAGCCGGGTGATACCTTGCTGGTCGCCACGGACGGTATTCTGGAGGCCGAAAACGCGGAAGGAGAAATGTTCGGAGAAGACCGGCTGCTGGCGCGACTTGATGAAGTGGGTGATTCGCTGACTGCCTTTGACGCGGTGATGAGGGGGGTGCAAGGTTTTACCGGGGCTCAGGTGATTCAGGATGATCTCACCGTCGTTACCCTTGAGATGGTTGACGAGGAAGAGTTGGCAGACCTGCCAAACCGCATTCCCCAGTCAGCCCTGCAGGGGCCGGCACAGTGGTCTTGTGTTTACGAAATCAGCAATCAGACGTTGAGCCACTTCAACCCGTTGCCGTTATTGTTGCATATTTGTATGGAAGTGCCCGGGCTTCGACGTCGCAGTGGTGAGGTGTACACTCTGCTGTCAGAGTTATACACCAACGCACTCGAGCACGGCATCCTCGAGCTGCCGTCAAGTTGGAAGAACTCGCCCAAAGGCTTCGGGCATTACTATGCCGAGCGGGAGCGTCGGCTGGCAGATATCGATGGGCACTACATCCGGTTCACTATGGACCACAAAACCACCCGTCGAGGTGGCGAACTGCGTATTCGGTGCAAGGATTCCGGCTCAGGCTTTGATTTTGCAGGGCTGGTGTCGGTGCTTGAGAGCGGCGAGCCCCAGGCTCGGTATGCCGGCCGGGGTCTGATTTTACTGCAACAGCTCAGCCGCTCGCTGACGTTCAAAGAGCAAGGCAATCATATTGAACTGGTTTATCATTGGGATTTTACCGAAGCCTCGACTCAGGATTGAGCCGGTCCCTACAATCAGTACAGGGGAATTTGTTATGAACGACAAGCCACACCTCGACGAGGAAGCACTGGCTGAACTGCAGGATGTAATGGAAGATGAATTCGGCGTGCTGATTCGAACCTATATCGCAGATTCCCGTGACAGGATCGAGGCGCTCAGATCTGCTCTGCAGAAGTCAGACGCGGACGCGTTCAAAAAATCTGCCCACAGTTTCAAAGGCAGCTCTATCAATATTGGAGCGCCGAGATTGGGAGCACTGTGCATTGAGGCCGAGAAAGCCGGTAACGAGCAGCAGCTGGATGACGCTGCCACCTTACTGGATAACATAGTGATGGAGTTCGAGACCATCAGTCGCATGCTGGAACGAAGCCTTCAGCATTGAACGCCAGCCACCTTGGCATCCGTTTTGCTCTGTTCAGATCAAACACACATCTGAGCCAGAAAGCGGCAAGAGGTTGCCATGTCAGGATTGGTACTACCCATCAGCCCGACCCCTGAAATGCAGGGAGCGACGGCGGAAAAGTCCCCCTCGGTAAATCGAGCGGCGTCTGATAACCGTCATTACGAATCGATTTCCCGCCAGGAGCAGCAACGACTGGAGCGCCGTGAGACCGCCCATGCAGCTACCCGCGCACGGCAGGACCAGCGCGCCGAAGACCGCCGGGTCGATCAGGCCCAGGCCGATAAATCCGCCCGATCCGCTGATCCGGAGCCTGCGGAAACTTCCCCGGCAGACCCATCAACCGGGCCCGCCCCCATGGAAGAAACCGCCGCGGAGGCAACGACTCCCGTGCAGGACGAAACGGCCGCTACCGAGGGTGCGCGGCCGGCGGGGTTCGAGGCGTCATCATTGGAAGCACAGGCTACAGATACCGGTGTGGTTTTCACTTTTGCGGATTTGCAGGCTCTGGTGAGCGAAAGCCAGAGCCCGCCCTTGATGAGCGCTCAGGGCAGGGTTTCAGGTCAGCCGGGCCAGGTCCAGTCAGCCTCGGCCCTGATGGCAGGCATGTTCGAGGGTATGACGGGCGGCAAGGGCAATTCGCCATCGGGGCAGGGTAAGTCATCCGCAGAGTCAACGTTAAGATTGATGGAAAGCCTGGTCGGTCAGCTATCGACAGACGCGGGCAAGAGCGCTGATCCGGGGTCGGCGATGGCCAGCCGCTTCCAGGGCACCCTGGATCTTGCCGGACAGTCGCTGACTGCGGCGGCAGGCCAAAAGCCGCTGGAGGGCGCAATGCCGTTACGAAGTTACACCACCAGTGTCGAGTTGCCTGTCGGCCATGCCGAATGGGGTGACAAGCTGATGGGCAAGCTGGCCTGGCTGACGTCCCAGAATATGTCGATGGCTGAAATACATCTGACACCGCCTGGCATGGGGCCGATGGAAGTCCGGGTGCAGGTCCAGAATGAACAGGCGGCCGTGACGGTCCTTACCGCCAATTCTGCGGTTCGGGATCAGCTGGAACTGCACAGTCACCGGCTCAGGGACATGCTGGGTGCCCAGGGGCTGGGACTTGAAAGTTTTGACGTGTCAGATTCCTCAGCGCGCTCCGGCCAGCAACAATCAGGCGACCAATCTGAGGATGTCAGCGGTGAGGGTGTGGTAAGCCTGCTGGATGACAATGAACCGGGTGACACCCAGGGTGTCCTGGATCTGAGCTGGAAAGGTGAGCTGGACATCTATGCCTGACTCCTGCTGTTGTTGCCACGGTTAAAGCACCCGCTTTCTGTAACACCATTTTGCCGACGTCTCCGCACGAGGACAATCTGTTGCTTTACATCTGCAAATCTGCGCAGCTTGTCAAGCTGGCCCGCCCTTTGCATCAACCCCGGTAATCAGCGACACTGCTGACAAAATTCTGACAGAAGCGACTTATGGCTGAAAACGACGTTCCTGCGGAGGCGCCTGGAAAAGGCAAGCTCAAGCTCATTATCCTGCTGGTGCTGGTAGTCCTCCTGGCGGTCGGACTCTCCATTGCCGGCACTTTCTGGTTTCTGAACAAAGGCCATCCGGACGCCCCTCAAGGCAATAACGTGGAAACGGTCGAGATATTCGTTCCAAACCAGTATCACGTTATCGAGAAGCCGTTGGTAGCGACCATACAGGATGAAAATCGCACCCGTTATGCCCAGATTTACCTGGCATTCGAGGCTCAGGATGTGGCCCCGCTGGTCGCGACCAAAAAGCACCTGCCACTGCTGAGAAGCAGGCTTCTGAGTGTTCTTGGTGGTCAGAGTTTTACCGGTTTGCAGACCGTTGAGGGCCGGAACCAACTGATTGACGCCATGCTGGCGTCGGTTAACGGGGTACTCGAACAAGAGGGTGCGCCACCGGTGGCGAAGGTACTTTTCCTGAATTTTGTTTTGCAGTAAATGACCCGATCCCGGGCTGACTTGATGGGCAGGTAAACGTATGCAGGATTTACTGTCACAGGATGAAATCGATGCGCTTCTACACGGTGTGGACGATGGCGATATCGACACCTATGACGATGTTGATGCTTCCGGTATAAAAGATTATGACTTGGCAAGTCAGGATCGTATCGTGCGCGGCCGGATGCCGACTCTTGAGATGATCAACGAACGGTTTGCCCGCTATACCCGCATCAGCCTGTTTAATTTGTTGCGCCGCAATGCCGACGTCTCCACCGGCGGTGTGCAGATCATGAAGTTTGGTGAATATATCCACACGCTGTACGTGCCTACCAGCCTCAATCTTGTAAAAGTAAGACCCCTCCGGGGCGCCGGGCTGTTTATTCTCGATGCCAAACTGGTGTTCAAGCTGGTCGATAATTTCTTCGGAGGTGAGGGCCGGCACGCCAAAATTGAGGGACGTGAATTTACCCCGACCGAAACTCGCATCGTTCAGATGGTTCTCGATCAGGTCTTCCGTGACATGAAGGAAGCCTGGCATGCGGTATTGAAAGTGGATTTTGAATACCTCAGTTCCGAGGTGAATCCCGCTATGGCCAACATTGTCAGCCCCAGCGAAGTGGTGGTGGTCAGCACGTTCCATATCGAGCTTGATGGCGGTGGTGGCGAGCTGCATATGGCGCTGCCGTACTCCATGATCGAGCCGATACGGGATGTGCTGGATGCGGGTGTCCAGAGTGACATTGATGATACGGATGAGCGTTGGGTGAATGCTCTTCAGGAAGACATTAAAGACGTCAGCGTGCCGATCAACACCATGCTGTGCCGGAGACGGGTCTCCCTGCGCGAAGTGGCCAAATTCAAGGCCGGGGATATTATTCCGGTTGAAATGGCAGATTTCCTGACCATCACCGCCAACGGCATACCGGTGTACAAAGCGACCCTGGGCACCCGTGACGGCAAACTGGCACTCAAGATTGCTGGTCGGGCCAGGCAGCCCGTCGTGAAAAAACAACTGAAGGTAAGGTAGGACGCTATGGCTGACGACGATAAGAAAGATGAGCAAGAGTTGAGCGAAGACGAAAAGCTTGCTGCCGAGTGGGAAGCTGCCATGGACGAGTCCGGGGATAGCGGTGAAGAAGACCGGGGGGACGAATGGGCTGCCGCCATGGAAGAGGCTGGTGAAAAACCCGCAGCCAAAGACGAAAAGAAACAGGTCAAGCCCGCTCCCATGGAAGAATTTGAGGACGCGATAGAGGATATGATCGGGGACGGCCCGGCACCGAACCTTGACGTCATTCTCGATATTCCCGTCACCATTTCGATGGAAGTCGGTAATACCCAGATTCCCATTCGTAATCTGCTGCAGCTGAATCAGGGGTCGGTCATCGAACTCGACAGACTGGCTGGTGAACCGCTGGACGTGCTGGTGAATGGCACCCTGATCGCCCATGGTGAGGTGGTGATGGTGAATGAAAAGTTCGGCATCCGGTTGACCGATGTGATGAGCCCGGGTGAGCGCATCAAGCGGCTATCCAAGTGACCTGTCCAGGCCTTGGGGCCTTTCGGTGGGCGCAACGGTCACAAGCTTTTTTTGGCGTACTGGTGCTAACGGGTTCGACCCTGGCTGGCGCTGAGGAATCCGCCGGTCAGACTGCGGCCAAACCCGCCACCGGCAGCGGGCCGGATACGCTGATATCCATGGCCACACTCGGTCTTGGCTTGCTGGCAGTGCTTGCCCTGATTATGGGTTGTGCCTGGCTGGTCCGCCGAATGAACGGGCTGACGGGGATGAACAGCAACGCCATGAAAGTGGTGTCCGTTATGGCCCTGGGTACCCGTGAGCGTATTGCTCTGGTGGAGGTTGGCGACACCCAGATACTGGTCGGTATCACGCCGTCTTCTATCCGCACTCTGCACGTGTTCGACGAGCTTGTGGTCAAGCCGGGCGAGGGCAGTAACACCGATTTCGCCAAGCGGTTGCAAGGCTTGATGGGGCGCCACTGGGCGTCGGCCAAAACCCCCTCGGAGCCCCCCGGAGACAGCTCGTGAAGCGTTGCGGTGGCCATCGAGGTGTGGCTTTACTTGGCTTTCTGGCCTTGGTGTTGGCACCCTCGGTGCTGGCGGATTTGCCCGGTATACCGGCAATCCAGATGACGCCCGGGGAAGGCGAGGGTGTGGAGGAGTACTCGGTCACGCTGCAGATTCTGGCGTTGATGACCGCGCTCACCTTCCTGCCAGCCATGATGATGATGATGACATCCTTCACCCGTATCATCGTGGTGTTCGCCATTCTGCGTCAGGCGCTGGGTTTGCAGTCCACGCCCTCTAACCAGATTCTTCTTGGTCTGACGCTGTTTCTGACAATTTTCATTATGAAACCGGTGCTGGAAGAGGTTAACGAAGTAGCGTTGCAGCCTTATGTTCAGGAGGAAATCGGGCCCCTGGAAGCCGTTGATCTCGCCAGCCGACCGTTTCGCGAATTTATGCTGGGGCAGACGCGCGAAAGTGATCTTGCGCTGTTCATGCGGATAGCGGACGAGCCCCAGTACGAGACTCCGGAAGATGTCTCCTTCTGGATACTGATGCCGGCGTTTGTCACCAGTGAGCTCAAAACCGCCTTCCAGATCGGGTTTATCCTGTTTATTCCGTTCCTGATCATTGACATGGTAGTGGCCAGCGTTCTGATGGCGATGGGTATGATGATGCTGTCTCCCATCATTATTTCGCTGCCGTTCAAGATCATGCTGTTTGTCCTGGTGGATGGCTGGGCCCTGATTATCGGCACTCTGGCCGCCAGCTATGGTATTTAGGGAGGACTCTGGATCATGACACCGGAAACCGTTATCGACATCATGCGCGAAGCGCTCTGGATGATTGTCCTGCTGGCCGGGGTTATCATCGGCCCGGGGTTGGTGGTGGGGCTGGTGGTGAGTACGTTTCAGGCTGCGACCCAGATTAACGAGCAAACCCTGAGTTTTCTGCCGCGGCTTATGGTCACGCTCATCGTTATTATTGCTGCTGGTCCCTGGATGCTCACCAAGCTGCTTGACCATGCCAGAAACCTGATCTCCAACATTCCTTATTTGATCGGCTGATACCCATGCCCTATGAAATCAGCGCGGATCTGATCGGGCAATGGGTAGGCCAGCACCTCTGGCCGCTGTTCCGTATTGCCAGTTTTATGATGGTGATTCCGTTCATCGGTACGCAGTTAGTCCCCGCCAGAATCCGGCTTGGTCTGGCCTTGCTCATCACCGTACTGATTGTGCCCATGCTGGATGAGGTGCCCCGGGTGGAAGCCCTGAGTGCGGATGCGGTCATTATCACCCTGCAGCAAATCCTGATAGGGGTTGGCCTGGGGTTCGCGCTGACGGCGCTGTTCCAGCTTTTTGTGGTGACCGGCCAGATGATCGCCATGCAGATGGGGCTTGGCTTCGCTTCCATGGTAGACCCGGCGAACGGCGTCAACGTACCGGTGCTTTCCCAGTTGTACACCATTTCTGTGACCTTGCTCTATCTGGCCATGAACGGCCATCTGGTGGCGTTTGAAGTGTTCCTGGAAAGCTTTCGAACCCTGCCGATTGGTCTGGAAGGTCTTGGTCAGGCAGGCGTGTGGGATCTTGCCCACCGGATCAGTTGGGTGTTCGTGTCGGCCATGTTATTGGCGTTGCCAGCGGTTACCGCAGTGTTGATCGTCAATATTTCGTTCGGGGTGATGACCCGGGCTGCACCCCAGATGAATATCTTCGCCCTGGGTTTTCCGATCGGTCTGATGTTTGGATTGTTCTCCATCTGGGTATTGCAGGCTAATTTTCTACCACATTTCCAGCAGTACGCCGAAGAGACCTTCGAGTTCATGCGCCAGTTGCAGGGAGTGCCCTGATGGCGGAAGAGAACGACAACAGTCAGGAAAAAACAGAAGAGGCCACCCCGCGACGCATTGAAAAGTCTCGCGAGGACGGCCAGACCGCACGTTCCAAAGAGCTCGCAACCATGTCAGTGCTGCTGGCCGGGGCGGGGGGTTTGCTGATGTTCGGCGCCGGTCTGGGGGCTTCCCTTGAGAACATCATGCGGGAAAATTTCGCGCTGGAGCGCGAGACGGTGTTCGATACCAACACCATGAGTCTGCTGTTACTGGATTCGGCCTGGGAAGCGGCTGTAGCCCTGATGCCCCTGATGATCCTGTTGTTCGTGGCGGCGATTCTCGGCCCCATCGGCATTGGCGGCATACTGTTCAGCGGCAAGGCGATCGCGCCAAAACTGAACCGGATGGATCCGTTCAAAGGTCTTAAACGGATGTTTTCGACGCGCTCCCTCATTGAACTCGTCAAGGCTGTTGCCAAAATCACGTTGGTGATGATCATCGCCATCCTGATTCTCGATCTGCGCACGGAAGATTTGCTCAGTATTGCGGAAGAGCCGGCCATCCCGGCGATGGAGCATGTGCTCTGGACTCTGGGCTGGAGTTTCTTTCTGCTGGCCTGTGCGACCATCGTTATCGCGGTCATCGATGTGCCTTTTCAGATTTACGATCACCAGAAAAAGCTGCGTATGACCATGCAGGAGGTCAAGGACGAGTTCAAGGACAGTGAAGGCAAACCGGAGGTAAAAAGCCGTATTCGTCAGTTGCAACGGGAAATGGCTCAGCGCCGGATGATGCAGGATGTGCCGGGCGCAGACGTGGTCATCACCAACCCGACCCATTACGCAGTAGCTCTCAAGTATGACCAGAAAACCATGGCCGCCCCGGTCGTGGTAGCCAAGGGGGGCGATGAGATAGCGTTCAAGATTATGGAGATTGCGAGGGAGCACAAAGTGGATATCCTTCGCACGCCTCCGCTGACCCGGGCGGTGTATCACAACACTGACATTGGGGGCGAGATCCCCGACGGCCTGTATATGGCCATCGCCCAGGTACTGGCCTATCTGTTCCAGCTGCGGCGGTTCCGGCGCGGCCAGGGGCCCAGGCCCGGCATGCCGGACTTTCCGATACCCACTGAGCTGCGCCGCGATCCCTAGCGTCCGGTCTGGCTTTTGCTAACAGGCCACCCGCTCCTCAGAAAGACTTGTCCAGTGACTCCTCTTCGGTGGCCGCTTCGCCCCAGGCCGCGGTTTTACTGCCAGGCAGGATCAGGTTCAGGCCAATAGCGACCAGGCCACAAAGCGCAATACCCTCGATCTGACCGATGGCCATACCGCCGATACCAAACACCAGAGTTACGCCGGCAATGACCAGATTACGCCGTTCCGAAAAATCCACCTGGTGACGAATCAGTGTGTTCAGCCCCACCACGGCAATCGACCCGAACAGCAGGCACAGAATGCCGCCAATAACCGGGACCGGGATGGTTTGGAGGGCTGCACCAAACTTGCCGACAAATGCCAGCACAATGGCGATCACAGCGGCCCAGATCATTACCTTGGGATCAAAGTTGCGAGTCAGCATCACCGCTCCGGTAACCTCCGAGTAAGTGGTGTTCGGCGGTCCGCCCAGCAGGGCAGCGGTGCTGGTGGCAATGCCGTCACCCAGCAATGTGCGATGCAGGCCGGGCTTTTTGATGTAGTTATTGCCGGTCACATTACCGATCGCCAGGACGTCACCGATGTGCTCGATCGCAGGGGCAATGGCCACCGGGAGCATAAACAGGATGGCGGACCAGCTGAATGCCGGCGCCACGAAATTCGGTACCGAGAACCAGGCTGCTTCCGCGATGGCGCTGGTGTCCACAATGCCTGCAAAGGCGGAGAGCGCATAGCCGACGCCAATACCGAACATGATGGGTACCAGTCGGAACAGACCTTTGGCCCAGACCGCTGCGAAGATGGTGACCAACAGTGAAATCATCGCAATCACGATAGCGGTAGTGTAGGGCACCAGCTCCGCGCTGCCATCGCCGGCCCTGCCGGAGGCCATGTGAACCGCAACCGGTGCCAGGCTGAGGCCGATGACCATAATCACCGGGCCAATCACCACAGGCGGTAGCAGCCGGTTGATAAATCCTGTGCCTTTGAGCCTGACCGCGCCGCTCAGCACCATATAGAGCACCCCGGCCGCCGCCAGACCGCCAAGGGTTTCCTCCAGGCCAAACTTGGCCTTGGCTGCAATCACCGGCGCGATGAAGGCGAACGAGGACGCCAGGAAAACCGGCACCTGTCCGCCGGTGACGATGTGAAACATCAGGGTGCCCAGGCCTGCCGTGAACAGGGCCACGTTGGGGTCGAGCCCGGTGATCAGAGGCATCAGAACCAGCGCCCCGAAAGCCACCAACAACATCTGCGAACCTGCCAGTGCCTGACGCCAGACGGCGCCCTGTGTAGGGTCCTGCATGCTTATACGTCCTTCTGTTTGGTGCCGAAAATCTTGTCACCGGCATCGCCCAGGCCAGGCAGTATATAACCCTTCTCATTGAGGCGATCATCCACCGACGCGGTATAAATCGAGACATCGGGGTGGGCGTCCAGCACTTTTTTGATCCCCTCCGGCGCCGCTACCAGAACCAGTGCGCGTATTTCGGTACTGCCCGCTTTCTTTAACAGTTCAATGGTCGAAATGAGCGAGCCGCCGGTAGCCAGCATCGGGTCGACAATCATCGCCATGCGTTGGTCCAGTTCGCCCACCAGCTTTTCCAGATAGGTGCTGGCTTCCAGGGTTTCTTCGTTCCGGACCTGGCCTACCACGCTCACGCGAGCGCCGGGAATCAGCGTGAGAACGCCTTCCAGCATGCCCATGCCGGCCCGGAGTATCGGCACAATCGTGACTTTCTTGCCGGTGATGCGCTCAACCGTCACCGGGCCGGCCCAGCCCATGATGGTTTCTTGCTGCAGCAAGAAATCCTTGGTGGCCTCGTAGGTCAGCAGTGCACCGATTTCCTGGGCCAGTTCCCGGAAGTTTTTCGTGCTGATATCTGCCCGGCGCATCAGGCCCAGTTTATGGCGGATCAGGGGGTGTTTTACCTCGTGGATCGGCATGGCTCACCTATTTTTGCGGTCAGAAAAGGACGCAAGGATACCGCATCTCCGAGGCGGCGTCAGGTCCGGAATAGAGCGCTGGGCGCAAGTGGGTTTGGCGGTATGTCAGCCTGGTACGGTTCTTGCGATACGGGTGTAATCAGGCCCTGAGGCGTCAAAAAACCGACCGGCAAACGTTACAGAGCGCACTGCGCGGAGAGCACCGGAAGATGGATCGAGCTTTAATCTTCAACAACGTCAAATCCCTGACAGCCGGAAATCTGGGCATTCCCGTGATGCTGATGGCACTGCTGGGGATGATGATTCTGCCGATGCCGGCGTTCCTGCTCGACGTGCTGTTCACCTTCAATATCACCCTGTCCATTGTCATTCTGCTGGTCTGTGTTTACGCCCTGCGTCCGATGGAATTTGCCGCCTTTCCAACCGTGCTGTTGGTGGCCACGCTGCTTCGACTGGCGCTTAACGTAGCCTCCACACGAATAGTCCTGCTCAACGGCCATGAAGGCGGCGACGCCGCCGGTAAAGTGATCGAATCCTTCGGGGAGGTCCTGATAGGCGGTAACTACGCGGTCGGGCTGGTGGTGTTTGCCATCCTGATGATCATCAACTTCCTGGTAGTGACCAAGGGTGCCGGCAGGGTGTCGGAAGTGAGCGCCCGGTTCACCCTGGACGCAATGCCCGGCAAGCAGATGGCCATCGACGCCGACCTGAACGCTGGCCTGATCAACCAGGATGAAGCCAAGTTCCGGCGCGCGGAAATTGCCCAGGAAGCGGATTTCTACGGTTCTATGGATGGTGCCAGCAAGTTCGTAAAAGGCGATGCGGTCGCTGGCCTGCTGATTCTCGCCATCAATATATTTGGCGGTGTCGCCATTGGCATGCTGCAGCATGATCTGACGTTCACCGACGCGATGCGAAACTACGCACTACTGACCATCGGTGACGGCCTGGTTGCGCAGATTCCCTCGCTTTTGCTGTCTACCTCCGCGGCGATCATGGTGACCCGGGTCACTTCCAGCCAGGACATGGGCGGGCAGATCCTGGAACAGATGTTCACCGCCCCCCGGGCGCTGGCTATTGCCGCCACCATATTGCTGATTCTTGGTTTGATTCCCGGCATGCCGCACGTGGCGTTTCTGGGCCTCGGTTCTTTGTCCGCCGGGCTGGCCTACTGGATCTGGAAAAAACAGCTGCAAACGGTAGAAGAAGACGATGTTTTTCCGGTGCGTGGCGGTGCCACGCCAGCACCACCGGGAGCTGAAACCCGCAGCGGTGCTGAGCCAGGTCAGTCGCTCCCGGCGCCTGGTGAAACCCGGGAGCTGGGCTGGGATGACGTGTCGACTGTGGACATCGTAGGGCTTGAAGTCGGCTACCGGCTGATCCCGTTGGTGGATAAATCCCAGGGTGGGCAACTGCTGACCCGTATCAAGGGCGTGCGCAAAAAACTGTCCCAGGACCTTGGATTCCTGATGCCCTCGGTTCATATCCGCGACAATCTGGATCTGATGCCCAACGTATACCGCATCACTCTGATGGGCGTCACCATTGCCGAAGCGGAGATCCATCCGGATCGGGAACTGGCCATTGATCCGGGCCAGGTGTTTGGCAAGATCGACGGGATCGAGGGCAAGGACCCGGCATTCGGCCTGGACGCCAGCTGGATCGAACCGGAGAAAAAGGATCAGGCCCAGACCCTGGGCTACACCGTGGTGGATGCCAGCACGGTGGTGGCCACCCATCTGAACCAGATTCTGCAAAAGCACGCCCACGAATTACTCGGTCACGAAGAGGTCCAGAAGTGGCTGGATCAGCTTGAAAAGCTGTCACCCAAGCTGACAGAAGAGCTGGTGCCCACCACGGTGTCCATCAGTGTGCTGCTGAAGGTGTTGCAGAATCTGTTGCGGGAAGAGGTCCCGATCCGCGACATGCGCTCCATTGCGGAGGCTATCGTCAATGTCCATCCCAAGAGCCAGGACGCCAAAATGCTCACCACGGCCGCGCGCCAGGCGTTGCGCAGGATGATCATCCAGAGCATCTGCGGCAATGAATCCGAAATCCCGGTCATAACCCTCGATCCGGAGTTGGAACAGTTATTGCTAAAGTCCATGCAACAGAGTCAACAATCCGGCGCTCAGGATGACATCGGGCTGGTATTGGAGCCAGGCATGGTAGAGAAACTGCAACGATCGCTGCAGGACACCGCGCAACGCCAGGAAATGCTCGGCAAGCCGGCAATACTGCTGGTTTCAGCGCCGCTCAGGCCGGTGCTGGCGAAATTTGCCAGTTTCGGGATCGAGCGTTTGCATGTGCTCTCTTACCAGGAAGTGCCGGATAACAAACAAATTACGATTGTGGCGTCAGTCGGTCAGTAAGTGCCGGAGATGCCAGGCAGGGGCGGCAGTTAACCACCGCCACCGGGAGGATGAAACAGTATGAAAGTAAAACGATTCTTTGCGCCATCCATGGCTGAAGCTCTCAAACGGGTCCGCGAAGATATGGGTGCGGACGCGGTCATCCTGTCGAATCGGCGCGTGGATGGGGGTGTCGAAATTGTGACGGCCCTCGACTATGACGAAAATATGGCGCGTCAACGTCTCGGCGATCTGGCAATTGAAGCCACCAATGGTTCCCGGCTGGCGGAACTGCAGGCGGATCATCACCGTCGCCTGGAAGACGAATTGAGCCGTTCCAGAGACCGTATTCGCGACGTTCGTGAACTACGGGCAGCAGAAGGTCAGCGCTATCAAGGGGCTGTCAGCCAGGCTGAGGCGTCATCGGGCCCGGCAGCAGAGGCCTTTGCGAATAGCGCGCTGGAGGAAATGCGAGCGGAAATCACGTCATTACGGGACCTGGTTACTACACGGGATAGGGTTAACACGGGATCTGCTGCGGTGCCACTTACCCAGGCACCTGATGCTTCCCAGCAACGGCTGACCGAGCGCCTGGAAGAGTTTGGCCTGGCCCGGCCCCTGGCGATGGCATTATCGAAAAGCCATGGCAAGAGTCGTCTGGACGAGGGCTGGAAGCAGTCCCTCAAAACCCTGGCAGCCGGTATCAAGACCACCAGAACCGAGTGGCTGGAGCAGGGTGGGGTCTTTGCCCTGGTGGGTCCCACCGGTTCGGGCAAAACCACCACCATTGGAAAGATGGCAGCCCGCTATGTTTTAAAGCACGGCGCCGATTCTCTGGCCCTGGTGACAACCGATCGCTATCGGGTGGCGGCTCACGAGCAATTGTTTGTCTTCGGTCGCATTCTGAATGTTCCGGTGCGGGTGGTGGATGAAAGTCACTCCCTGGACGCTATTCTTGAAGAGCTGTCGGACCGGCATCTGGTTCTGATTGATACCGCTGGCCTTACCCAGTCCGACCGGGGTTATCAGGAGCAGCTTCTGGAGTTGGCCCAAAGCCGTCATGGCATCAAGTCGCATCTGGTGGTGTCGGCCACCAGCCAGGCGCGCATTATGAAATCCATGTGGCATTGCTATAAGATGGCGAAGCTTGCCGGTTGCGTCATTACCAAGATTGATGAAGCGTTAACCCTGGGTGAAGCACTTGGCTTCGTCATGGAAACGAGTCTGCCGCTGGCTTACTATACGGACGGCCAGAAAATCCCCCAGGATTTGCATCACGCAGAGGCCATTCCGCTGGTGAGGCTGGCGGTCGAACGTTTAAAAACTGTTCAGAAAGAGCTGGCCCTGGCAGAAGGTGCGTAATAAGCGGAAGCGTTATTGCGCAGCGATGACCGACCAGTTTTAACGAGTCACAGAGACAAGAGTCAGTATGACTAAACCACATGCGGTTCAGGTGATTGCCGTCACCGGTGGAAAGGGCGGCGTTGGTAAAAGCAACGTGTCGGTCAATCTTGCTATTGCACTGTCCCAGATGGGACGCCGGGTCGTCGTGCTGGATGCCGACCTTGGGCTGGCCAATATCGATGTGTTGCTGGGCATCACCTCGAACCGGAACCTTGCGGACGTGTTGGCCGGTGAGTGCGACCTGCGCGACGTATTGGTCGACGGTCCCGGCGGCATCAAGATCGTTCCGGCGTCGTCTGGCACCCAGCGGATGACCCAGCTGACGCCGATGGAACATGCAGGACTGATCAACGCCTTCAGTGACATCGGTGACCAGATCGACGTGTTGATCGTCGATACCGCTGCCGGCATCTCGGAGTCTGTGGTCAGCTTCCTCAGGGCCTCCCAGGAACTGTTGTTTGTGGTATGCGATGAGCCCACGTCCATTACTGACGCCTACGCGCTGATCAAGCTGATGAACCGGGATTACGGCGTTAGTCGCTTCCGGATTCTTGCCAACCAGGTCCGGAACGAGCAGGAAGGCAAACACCTGTTCGGCAAACTGACTCGGGTGACCGAACGCTTCCTGGATGTTGCACTGCAGTACGTGGGCATGGTGCCCTACGACGAGGCAGTTAAAAAAGCCGTTCAACGCCAGCGCGCTGTGATGGATGTCTATCCACGAGCCAAAGCCTCTCTCGCCATCAAGGCCCTGGCAGAAAAAGTCGACAGCTGGCCGTTGCCCTCTTCGCCACGGGGCCATCTCGAATTCTTCGTAGAACGCCTTTTAGAGGTCTAACTGGATACATGACGTTGGCGAAACGCCTGGGAATCTATAACCAAACTGGCGCCCGACAAGCCGATGCACTTGTCGAAACCCATGCTCCGTTGGTTAAAAAAATCGCGTTGCACCTGCTGGCGCGTCTTCCCGCCTCGGTGCAGTTGGATGATCTTATGCAGGCCGGCATGATCGGCCTTCTCGAAGCTGCCAATAAATTTCAGTCTGACAAGGGCGCCTCGTTCGAAACCTACGCCGGTATCCGTATTCGCGGATCGATCGTGGATGAGATTCGCAAAGGTGACTGGGTTCCACGGTCTGTCCACCGGAATGCCCGTCGTGTGGCCGGTGCCATCAAGGTTGTGGAGGACCGAACCGGTCGCGAAGCACAGGACGCCGATGTGGCGGAAGAGCTTGAAATGTCGCTCAGCGAATATCACGCCTGTCTTAACGATGCCAGCAGCGGCAAACTTTTTAGTCTTGATGAGCTCAATGAATCCGGCGAGCTGCCGATAGAAGAACATGGGGCGTCGGATAATCCTCTCGATGGCATTACCTCGGATGCGTTTCGCAAAAGTCTGGCGGGGGCGATCAGTGAACTGCCCGAACGGGAAAAACTGGTGCTGAGTCTGTATTACCAGGACGAGCTTAACCTGAAAGAAATTGGCGCGATCATCGGGGTCAGTGAGAGTCGGGTCAGCCAGATTCATAGCCAGGCCGCGCTGCGGCTTCGGGCCAGGTTATCGGACTGGTCCAACCCCAAGGCCTGAGATCTGTAGTTTTTGGTAACCGTTGCTTTACAACGGCGCGGCAGACAAGACAATGAGCGGTGTAATTCTGGCAGGCTGCTCGACTGGCAAAACGGTCAGCGTCCTGAGCGACAGGGCCCGGAATTGATTTCAATTCCGGGCTTTATTTACTGGAGGTCCCTTTTGGACAAGAACATGAAAATCCTGATCGTGGACGATTTTTCCACCATGCGCAGAATCATCAAAAACCTGTTACGTGATCTCGGCTTCACCAACACCGATGAAGCCGATGATGGCAACACCGCACTGCCGATGTTGAAGAGTGGCAAGTACGACTTTCTGGTGACGGACTGGAACATGCCCAACATGTCGGGCATTGATCTCCTCAAGGAGGTGCGGGCTGACGAAAACCTGAAAACCCTGCCGGTGCTGATGGTGACTGCAGAAGCCAAGCGAGACCAGATCGTGGCAGCCGCGCAAGCGGGTGTTAACGGGTATGTGGTCAAACCATTCACCGCGGCTGTGCTGAAGGAAAAGATCGAAAAGATCTTCGAGCGCATTCAGTAAACGGGGTCGGGCTCGCGCTCATGAGCAAAATTAAAAAGAATCAGACAACTCTTGATCCCGAGGTAACGGAAAAGCTTCGCAGTCAGGCCGCCGAGCTGATGGACCAGGTGAACGCCGGAGATTATGGCAAAGCCATGGCTCTGATCAGCGATCTCAGCGAGGTTCGGGACCAGAGTCTGTATCGGGAAGTCGGCCGCCTCACTCGTAGCCTCCACGAAGCCATTCGGAACTTTCAGATAGACCCCCAGAATCAGGAACAGCAGGAAGCGCTGTCGAAGATGGCAGATGCCTCCGACCGCCTGGAATATGTGGTCCAGATGACCAGCAAGGCGGCCAACCGGACCATGGACCTGGTTGAAGAGGCCATGCCCCGCGTGATTGCAATGCGCGACCAGGCAAAAGCACTGCGGGAAGATTGGCAACGGTTACGTCGTCGGGAGATTGGCCCGGCGGAGTTCCGCGAGCTCTATGTCCGGATTGACCAGTTCTTTGCCACCACGGCCGATGCCACCGATGCCATCTACGGCAGCCTGTCTGAAATATTGCTGGCTCAGGATTTCCAGGACCTGACCGGCCAGGTGATCCAGAAAGTCACCACGCTGGTCAAGGAAGTTGAAAATCACCTGCTCAGCCTGGTGGTGATGGCAAGTCACGTTGACCAGATGACCGGCACCGTGCATGAGCTTACAGAGCAGGAACAGACCTCCCCGGAGAAAGGTGAGGGCCCACAAATGCGAGCTGCAGAGCGCGCAGACGTAGTTTCCGGACAGGACGACGTAGACGATCTGTTATCCAGTCTCGGATTTTAAGGTGAGGGTGTTGCATGTCATTTGACGCTGATGAAGAGATCCTTCAGGACTTTTTGGTAGAAGCTGGAGAGATACTCGAGAAGTTGTCAGAGCAACTGGTTGATCTGGAACAGAACCCGGACGACAGTAATCTCCTGAACGCGATATTCAGGGGCTTCCATACCGTCAAGGGTGGCGCAGGATTCCTGCAGTTGGAAGCGTTGGTTAACTGTTGCCACTCCGCCGAGAACGTGTTCGATACCCTGCGTAATCACAAGCGTCGGGTAGACGCTGAATTAATGGATGTGGTGCTCGAAACCCTGGATTACGTCAACGTTATTTTTGACCAGGTTCGCAACAAGGAAGCGCTTACGTTTGCTCCACCAGAGCTGATCCGGGCACTTGATGGGTTTGCGCTGCCCGCATCGCAAGCTCCTGCAGTGAGCTCCGATGCCACAGTGTCACCGGCAGTTGAGGAAACAGCCGGCACAGGCGAGCATGGCGACATCACCGATGACGAATTCGAAGACCTGCTGAACGCGCTTGATGACGGGGGCAACAGTGCCCAGTTATCGTCTACCACCTCCCAGGAGGCGTCGGCCAGCGACAGTAACGAGATTACTGATGATGAGTTTGAGGCCTTGCTGGACAACCTGCATGGCAAGGGCAAGTTCTCCGGGCCGGTAGGCGCCCCGGCGGACGGAAATAAAAAGTCCGAAGCCGCCAGGCCGGAAACTCCGGAGGGCAGTGCACCTGCCAACGGTGGCGACGACTTGATTACCGACGACGAATTTGAAAATCTGCTGGATCAGCTCCACGGCAAAGGCAAGAATCCCACCCAAGACAAGAGTCCCACCCAAGACGCCGGCGGGGCTGCTGCAAAGCCGGCCGAAAAAACTGAATCGAAGGTGGCCACCACGCCCTCGCCACAGTCAGGTAAAACACCCGAGAGTGACAATCCGGCGGCAGCAGCCCCGGCAATGCCCGCCAGGGATTCAACGGCTGCTGCCGAAACGACCGTGCGCGTCGACACCAAGCGTCTTGATGACATTATGAACATGGTGGGTGAGCTGGTACTGGTGCGCAACCGCCTGCAGCGTCTGGGCTCGGAAAGTGAAGACGAGCATATGCAAAAAGCGGTTTCCAACCTCGATGTGGTCACCACTGATTTGCAGGCTGCAGTGATGCAGACCCGCATGCAGCCAATCAAAAAGGTATTTGGCCGGTTCCCGAGAGTCGTCCGGGACCTCGCCCGCACCCTGAAGAAAGAAATCAATCTCGAGATGCACGGGGAAGACACCGGTCTCGATAAAAATCTGGTCGAAGCGCTCTCTGACCCCCTGGTCCACCTTGTTCGTAATTCCGTGGATCATGGCATTGAAGCACCGAACGTGCGGGAAAGAGCCGGTAAGCCGCGTGTCGGCCTGGTCACGCTGTCAGCGGAACAGGAAGGTGATCATATTCTGCTGGTGATCGAGGACGACGGCGCCGGTATGGATCCGGAAATCCTCCGGCGCAAAGCAGTCGAGAAAGGTATTTACGATAAGGAGGCGGCAGACCGTCTTACCAAAACCGAATGTTATAACCTGATTTTCGCCGCCGGATTTTCGACCAAAGAGCAGATCTCTGACGTATCCGGTCGCGGTGTCGGCATGGACGTGGTGAAAACCAAGATCGGCCAGCTCAATGGCATGATCAATGTCGAATCAGAACTGGGTAAAGGGTCCCGCATCGTCATCAAGGTACCGTTGACACTGGCGATCATGCCAACGCTGATGATCAAGCTGGGCGAGCAATCGTTCGCGCTGCCGCTGGTGAATGTTGTGGAAATTTTCCACCTGGATCTCAGCAAGAAAAACATCGTGGACGGCCGCGAATGTATTGTGGTTCGGGACAAGGTATTTCCCCTGTTCCATATCAAGCAATGGCTGGTGAAAGGCGCCGCCGGAGCACCACCCCCGACAGACGGTCATGTGGTGATTGTCGCGATGGGCACCAAGCGCGTCGGGTTTGTGGTAGATCAGCTGGTTGGGCAGGAAGAAGTAGTGATCAAGCCCTTGGGCCGAGCCCTTCAGGGCACACCGGGTATGGCCGGCGCAACCATCACCGGCGACGGCCGGATTGCCCTGATTCTCGATGTTCCCAGCCTGCTCCAGCGCTACGGTTGATGCGTTAGCGGTCCATTCCTCTGAAGGAGACGAGCATGGCGGTTTCTGTACTGGTCGTTGATGATTCAGGCTTTTTTCGCAAGCGACTGACTGAAATCCTCAATGCGTCCGATGGCATACAGGTTATTGGTGTTGCCTCGAATGGCCGCGAAGGGGTCGAGATGGCCGAAAAGCTGCGGCCTGATGTGATCACCATGGATTACGAGATGCCGGTCATGGATGGCATCTCGGCGGTGCGGGAAATCATGAAAACCCGTCCGGTTCCGGTGCTGATGTTTTCCTCGCTGACCTATGATGGCGCCAGGGTGACCCTGGATGCGCTGGAAGCCGGCGCCGTGGACTTCCTGCCCAAGAATTTCGAGGACATCGCAAAGGACAGCAGCGAGCTTCAGAAAATCCTTCGGGACCGGATCCTGGATGTGGCCCGCAGTCGCCCCAGCAGCAACCGCCCGGCGCCGGTAGCGCGCGCCATGCCCGGGCCTACTGCCAATACCCCGACTACCGCAGTGGCGACGCCCGCCCGCCCGGTGGCGCCTCGTCCAGCCGCAAGACCGGCCGCACCAGCACCGGAAGCACCGGCTCGACCCAGTTACCGTAAGACCCCAACCCGGCATTACGATGTGGTGAGTATCGGTACCTCTACGGGTGGCCCCATTGCCTTGCAGAAGGTGCTCACGGTGTTGCCATCGAATTTCCCGTCCCCCCTGGTTCTGGTCCAGCACATGCCCGCGAGCTTCACTCCGGCCTTTGCGGATCGACTCAACAAGCTTTGTCAGATCGAAGTTCGGGAAGCTGTGGAGGGCGATATGCTCAGGCCCGGGCTTGCCCTGCTGGCACCTGGCGGTAAACAGATGATGATCGAAAACCGCGGTGGCCAGGGCCGGGTGCGTATTTTGCCCGGTGACGAACGGCTCAATTACAAGCCCTGTGCTGATGTCACGTTTGGCTCCCTGGCTCGCAGTTTTCCCGGCAAGACCCTCGGCGTTATATTGACGGGCATGGGAGCGGACGGTAAAGAGGGCTGCCGGATGATGAAGGAATCCGGCTCCGTGGTCTGGTCCCAGGATGAAAAAACGTCCGTCATCTACGGTATGCCGATGGCGGTAGCCAGGGCGGGGCTTTCCGATGAAGTGCTTCCTCTGCAGGAAATTGGCAAGCGGCTGGTGGAAGGCGTCAGCTGATGGATATCCTGAGTCTGCTTGGCATCATTCTGGCTTTCGCGGCCATTCTGGGCGGCAACCTTCTGGAAGGTGGCGCCCTCGGATCACTGTTTAACGGCCCAGCGGCACTCATCGTCATCGGCGGTACTCTGGCGGCTACCTCACTCCAGACCTCCTGGCCGGTGCTTCGCCTTGCGTTTGCGCAGATGCGCTGGGTCTTCCTGCCGCCCTATGTGGGCCTTGAGGATGGCATTGGCAAGGTTATCGACTGGAGCGTTAAAGCCCGGAAACAGGGCTTGCTTGGGCTGGAAGGTCTGGCGGAGCGAGAGCCGGAACGCTTCGCGAGAAAGGGCCTGCAACTGCTGGTGGATGGCGCCGAACCGGAGTCGATACGCAGTATCATGGAGGTCGATCTGGATTCCCGGGAACAGCGGGACCTTGATGCCGCCCGGGTCTTCGAGGCCATGGGTGGCTATTCGCCCACAATTGGCATTATCGGGGCGGTGATGGGACTGATCCAGGTGATGACCAATCTTGAAGACCCGGCCAGTCTCGGCAGTGGCATCGCCACGGCGTTTGTCGCCACCATCTACGGCGTCGCGCTGGCCAACCTGTTGTTCTTCCCCGTAGCCAATAAACTTCGGGGCCTGGTCAGGGTGCGCTCCCGTTATGAAGACATGATGATTGACGGCCTGATTGCCATTGCGGAAGGCGAAAATCCACGTTCCATTGAGTTGCGCCTGCGTGGTTTCCTGCACTGATGCTCCAGGGAATCGACAACGGAACGGGCAAGAGGTGACATGATGCGACGTCGGCGACAATCTGAGGAGGATCTCCATAACAAGGAGCGCTGGCTGATTTCCTATGCCGATTTCATCACGCTGCTGTTTGCCTTTTTCGTCGTGATGTATTCCGTCTCTTCCGTAAATGAAGGCAAGTACAAGGTGTTGTCGGAGACCCTGACCGGGGTATTCAATGCGCCTCAACGAACTGTTAATCCCATTGACGTAGGAGAGCTGCCTTCTGCCAGTGGGACAGGTCAGGGGGACGGCGTTATCCTGCTGCCGGTGATCGAGGCACACCGCAGCCCTGAAAGTGCTCAGCAGGCCAGAAGCGATGCTCTCAGGGTGATGGCGGATCAGCTTGCCCTGGAGTTTGAGGAGTTTATCGAACAGGGCGTGGTCACTCTGGAAACCAGTGATGAGTGGATCGAGCTCAGCCTGAGCAACAGTCTGCTGTTCGGAAGTGGTGATGCAGAACCGCACTTTGATGCCTTTACCGTTCTCGAAACCATAGCCAGGGTGCTCGAAAATGGGGACAACGCCTTACGGGTGGAAGGCTTTACCGACAACCGCCCGATCCGGACTGCAGCCTTTCCTTCCAACTGGGAGCTATCCACCGCAAGAGCGGCAGCGGTGGTGCGGGTGCTGGCAATAGAAGGTATTGAGCCGGCACGAATGGCGGCCATCGGTTACGGCGAATTCCAGCCGGTTGCCCGCAACGACACCGAAGCGGGTCGCAGCCGCAACCGCCGGGTGGTGCTGTTGATATCCCGGGATGCCAGCATTCGCGGCGTCATGCGCTAGAAAAATTCCAAACTGGCATGGATCCTGTACTGCTCTGAATTCAGTGCTGTGCTCGGGCAATAGTTTGCCACCCGGCTATCAAGATAATGCCAGCCGTGCCGATACAGAAAGACAGTGTGTTTTATCAGTCGGAGAACCAGAGTGCGAATTTGGGCAGTAGCCAATCAGAAAGGTGGTGTCGGTAAAACAACGACCGTGGTTACGCTCGGTGGGCTTCTGGCTGCCCGTGGAAAGCGCGTGCTGGTGGTGGATCTGGACCCTCACGGCTCGCTCACGAGCTGGTTTGGCTATGATCCCGATACCCTGCAACACAGTGTCTTTGATTTGTTTCAGCACCAGGGCAAAGTCCCGGATGGCCTGCCTGCCCAGCTGATTACGGAGACGGCCTGTACCGGCATGTCCCTGCTACCGGCGAGTACGGCCCTGGCAACGCTCGAGCGCCGGATGGTGGGTGTAGAGGGCATGGGGCTGATAATTTCCCGGGCGCTGGCGCAGCTGTGGGATGATTTTGACTATGTACTACTGGATAACACCCCGTCCCTGGGCGTGCTGATGGTCAACGCCCTGGCTGCTGCCCAGCATCTGATAGTACCGGTTCAGACTGAATTTCTCGCTATCAAGGGGCTGGAGAGAATGTTGCACACGCTTGAAATGATCATGCGTTCCCAAAAAAGCCAGCTCACCTACACCATCGTACCGACCCTGTTTGACCGGCGTACCCAGGCGTCGGTCAAAAGTCTCAATGCCCTTCGCAAGAGTTATCCGGACACCTTGTGGCGTTTTGCCATTCCGGTTGATACCAAATTCCGGGACGCCAGCCAGGCCGGTGTCGTTCCCTCCGCCCTTGACAACGAAACCCATGGGGTGAGGGCATACCGGCGTTTGTTGGATGACCTGATTGAGCGTGTCAGTGCCCCGGGGAGCCAGTGATGGCAGTCGTCAGATTTTTGACAGCTGCCGGAGGCTTGGCGCCACGGTGCGGCACCAAGCGGGAGACCGGATAGTGAAACCGGGCCGCGACACACAGTTTGCTGATCCGACCACGGCATTGGCCAGCTATCTTGACGATTTGCTACACACAGCCACCAGCGCCGCCCGGGACACTGACTGCTCGGCCGCAGAACCCGCTCGCACCGAATCGCTGACCGCGCCCCCCGCACTGACAACGGTGCTGGCCGAGCCCGAGGTGCGCCTCAGGCCCGAGCCCGCGGTGGCGCCCGCGCCGGTGCAGCGTTCCGAGGAGCCACCCGCAGAATCGCCGCCACTGGAGCGTCCGCTCTGGTCCCAAAAGCCATTCGAGTGTTTGATTTTCCGTGTCGCCGGGCTGCAGCTGGCGGTGCCGCTGGTGTTATTGGGGGCGATCCACAAGATCGAACGCAAGGTCAAACCCATACCCGGGCGGCCGCCATGGTATATGGGTATGCTGCCGGACCGGGATCAGAACCTCCGGATCGTGGATACGGCGGAGTGGATCATGGCCGGACGCGTGCCTGCGGGTGCCCGGGACGGCTACCGCTTTGTCATTCGGCTGGACAACAGTGAATGGGCACTGGCCTGTGACGAGGTTGCACAATCTTTTACGCTGGACCCTGACGAAGTACGCTGGCGCTCTACCCGGAGTAAGCGGCCCTGGCTGGCGGGCACGGTCATAAAACATATGTGCGCACTGATTGACGTTGGCACCATGGCCTCTCTGCTCGCGCGGGCGGAGAGTGAACACCGGTTGGCGCTGGACTAGGCGCCCGGAATTTCGTGTGCCAGCTTCGATTCCGAATGTCGGGATGGGAGGCTGGCACGGTTTGTGCCCTGAACTCTAGTGAAGGGCACTGATGATGGTTTTTTGACGATCAGGTTGCCCCGTTCGGGCAGCCTGCCTAGGAGACAGTGCAATATGGCAGCCCAGAGCGGACAAAAGAAGCAGAGCCAGGACGATCAGGTTCTTCAGTATGTGACTTTCCGGCTTGATGACGAGACCTACGGTATCGGCGTCATGCAGATTCAGGAGGTCTTGAGGTATACCGAAATAGCTCCGGTTCCCGGAGCCCCGGATTACGTTCTGGGTATCATTAACCTGCGCGGCAACGTCGTTACGGTCATCGATACCCGCCGACGGTTCGGCCTTGCGGATCTGGAAGTGACCGACGCCACCCGGATCGTGGTGATGGAATCCGCCAATCAGGTGATGGGTATTCTGGTGGATTCGGTGGCAGAAGTGGTTTACCTGAAGTCCAGTGAAATTGAAACGGCACCGAACGTGGGTAACGAGGAAAGCGCAAAATTTATCCAGGGCGTGTGCAACAAGAACGGCGAACTCATCATTCTGGTTGAGTTCGACAAGATGCTGACAGACCACGAATGGGCTGAAGTTTCATCACTCTGATCTGAGCAAGCGATAGCGCAGACGGAATGAGCGTGATGGCAGCCAGCCAGTGGTCAGAGTGATGAGGAAACCCGATCATGACGGATTTGACCACGCTGGCTCCCTGGGCACTGACCACCGGTGCACTGGTTTTATTATTTATTCAATCCCTGATGTCGCGCCGGGAGGTCGGTCGTCTCAAAGCTCAGCTCAAAGAGCGCTGTGACGCCCTCGGCCGTGAAATTCATGCGACTGGTAGCGGCAGTATGGGTGTCGGGCACCGGGTGGTGGCCTGTGAGCGCCAGCTCCATGAACTGCGAGGTCTGATGGACGAGATGCGGCAGAATGACCCGCTCCGGGTATCCTATGACGAGGCTTCCCGCCTGGTCGATTTGGGTGCCGATATCGATGATCTGATGAACACCTGCGGCATTTCACGACCCGAAGCGGAGCTGGTTTCGGCTTTGAAAAATCGCCGCGCCGCCTGACCCGTCCCCGAGTTCAGCTATCTGATGACTTCACTCCCGCATCTGCGGGAGTTTTACCTTGCAGATTGAAGGCAAACGCCAGAATTTCGGCAATGACCCGATACAGGGTGTCCGGTATTTCCTCATCCAGTTCCAGCCGTGCCAGGATCGTGGCCAGCTCCGGATTCTCATAAAGTGGAACGCCATGCTCGCGGGCAATCCGGATGATTTCATCGGCAATATCGTCAAGCCCGCTTGCGGCTACCGTGGGAGCCCGCTTGCCATCGTACTTGAGCGCCACCGCGGTTTGTCGGAGTGCGTCGTGGGCATCAGCCATGAGAGATATTTTCCCTTGTAATGGTTCCGTTGGATCGTCAGGCACGGGTATCCACCAAACGGTGTTCGAGTTTCGTGGTGGCTGCCTGGGGGTTGCCGCGGCGGCATTCCAGATCCACCACGTCCAGTCCGAGCTCTGTCAGGCGGGTGCGCAGGTCGGTAAGTTCGGTCTGCACCTGCCGAAGGGTGTCTTGCTGCTCGGCCCAAACTCTTGCTGAAACCTGCAGTTCCCGAAGCGAGACTTCGAAGTAAACCAGGCCGGCAGCATCGAGATCCAGCGCCAGGGCGAAACGCCATTCGGCGACTGGCGAAGCTTTCCGATGCCGGTTTTCTTCGCTGTCACCTTTAGTGTAATGCTCCAACCTGAGCTGCGCGATTCTTGGCTCGTTTTGCGGGGTGACCCAGGGCAGCTCGATCAGCCAGGTGGAGGGGGCCGGTGCATCCGCTGTACCCCGGTTAGAGAGCATCTGGCTGTGAAGCTGATTCACTGAAATCCGGTTCAGCATACCGGCCAGCAACCGTAACATCTGGCCGACGGTCACCGGTTCCGTTTGTGATGCTGGCGGTGGAGGCGACAGCTGGTTGGGAAACTGCAACGGCGCCTGCACCAGTTCATGGCTGGCCAGCGGGGTGTAACGGTTGAACTGCTCGGGGCCTGCATTCTGTTGCGACAGCAGAGCAGTGACAATCCGGGTGAGAGCGAGTTTGAGATCGGGCAGGGCGGCATCCGGGGCTCGTGCCAGGCGGGATTCGGCAAACAGCCCGCTTTCATGGATCCAGGCTTTTACCTGGCCAGCGAGATTGCCCGGCAGCGCAGCACGGCTAATGCCAGGGGTGTTGCCAACACCGCCAGCACTGCTGGATTGCGCCGTGATGCCCGGCACAAACACGTCGCTGGCAGGGAGCCGGCTGAACAATTGCTGGATAGCTGCCTGAGCGGCCGCGGATAGCGGCTGGGCCGGAGCGATCGGGTTGCTGGCCTTCGCCCCGGTCGACAAGGCGATCATCAACTGGCCCAGACCGGTATCGAGTCGTTGTTGCCAGGGCAGTCGTTGGGCCAGGGCCTGGGCAATCCGGGACTCCAGAGCCGGCGCCAGCTTTGACATTAACTGAAGCTCGTTACCCGCCCGCATCACCTTGATCCAGTCACCGGGCTCGAGTTTGGCATCGCCCTGGGCCGGCTGAACCAACAGGTTGCGGCCCCTGAGCTCCAACAGCAGACTGTCGGCCTGGCCCTTTTGATTGGTCACCACCTGAGCCACCCGGGCCATTACCGCCTGACGGTTTTCAAGTTCAAGCCGGTCAAGCAACGCGCCGGTGGCTAGTGCGGGTTCCGTTCGTGCGCCGGAGCTGACCGTCGAGCCCTCGTTTTTAGCTGCGCGGGGCGGGTCGGAGGGCGTTGGTGACTGGCCGCTATCGGGAACTTTCATACCGCTCCTTAGCCCATGGTGAGTTCGAAACTCAGGGTGCCAGAGTTGAAACACAACTCTGATGTTTCCAGACAGTAATTCTGTCACGGTTTCGTTATAATACGGCTCGCTGGAGGCTTCTGTCCTCCCCCGTACCCGGTGGTTTGTTGCCGGGAGACCGTTATTCCTGATCCAGGCCAGTGTTTGCCAGGTATTGTCAGCGTTTGGGGCCCCGATGTCAGAGCCACTACAGTCCGCTTCGTTACTTGAGGCAAGGGATTTGTCATGCGAACGTGACGGCAGAGTTTTGTTCCAAGGCCTTGATTTCTCCATAGTGCCCGGCTCCCTGACCCGTGTCGAGGGCCCCAATGGCTCTGGCAAGACGACCTTGTTACGTATTCTGGCAGGACTCCATGACGGGTTTGAAGGGCAAGTGCTTTGGCAGGGCCGGCCCCGGAATGATGACCGTGAATCGTTTTTGCGGAACCTGTTGTTCATGGGGCACCGACCCGGTGTCAAACCCTTGCTGACACCGCTGGAAAATCTCCGGTTTCTGATTTCCGGCCGCCAGGCCATCACCGATGGCCAGCTTTCAGAGGCGCTTGCCCGTGCTGGCCTCGCCGGTTTTGAGGAGGTTTCCTGCCAGCACCTGTCGGCCGGTCAGACCCGCCGCGTTGCGCTTGCCAGGTTGCTGCTGTCCGACGAGCCGTTGTGGATACTGGACGAAGTGTTTACGGCGATTGACCAGCAAGGTGTGGAGGGGTTGGAGCAATTGCTGGTAAACCGTGCCGCCATGGGGGGCGCGGTGATTCTCACCACCCACCATGAACCGGAACTGCCAGGCATGGACCGCCTTCGCCTGGGGCAAGGAGGTGGCCGTGAATTCTGAAGCCCGGCCTGTCATCCGCCCGATGGTGCGGGCGGTTCCGATTTTGCCCGCTATGTGGGCGGTTCTGAAGCGGGATCTGCAGGTTAATTTCCGACAGCTGCAGGATACCCTCAACCCGTTACTGTTTTTCGTCATGGTGGTGTCGCTTTTCCCCCTGGGAGTCAGTCCGGAAGTATCGTTTCTTCAGGTGGCGGGAGCCGGTATCCTTTGGGTGGCAGCGTTGCTTTCGACGTTGCTGTCGCTGGATCATCTTTACCGGCATGATTTTGACGATGGCACCCTTGAGCAGCTGGCTCTGCAGCCTCAGCCACTATACTGGCTGGTACTTGCGAAAACGGTGGCGCACTGGCTGGTAACCGGCTTGCCATTGGTGTTACTGGCCCCGATATTGGGTGTGATGGTGCATCTGGACGGGAACTCTATCGCTGTTCTGTGTCTAACGTTGCTGGTCGGGACCCCGGTGTTGAGCTTTATCGGCTCTATCGGTGCGGCGCTGACTCTGGGCTTGAGGTCGGGCGGGGTGTTGTTGTCGTTGCTGATTATTCCGTTGTATATACCGGTGCTTATATTCGGCACCGGCACCGTGGCCGCCGCGGCAGAGGGCGCCCCGGTTGGTGGTTATCTGGCCCTGATGGGCGCGTTTCTGGTGCTGGCCATCACGCTGGCCCCGTTTGCTTCAGCCGCTGCGTTACGGATCAGTCTGTCCAATAATTGATAAAACGTTGAAAAAGGTATTCGCCTGATGTGGCAATTTTTTCACAAGCTTGGGTCACCAAAGTGGTTTTACGGCATTGCCGGTCGCTGGATGCCCTGGTTGCTCTGGAGCGGACTGGTTCTGGCTCTGGTGGGGATTGTCTGGGGGCTGGCCTTCGCCCCGAAAGATTATCTGCAGGGCAACAGTTACCGGATTATCTTTATCCACGTTCCGACTGCTTTCCTGGCGCAGTCCGTCTATATCATGATGGCGTCCGCCGCGATTGTGACGCTTGTGTGGCGAATGAAGCTGGCGGATGTTTTTGTTAAGTCGGTTGCGCCGGTGGGTGCGGTACTGACATTTCTGGCCCTGTTTACCGGCGCCGTCTGGGGCAAGCCGACCTGGGGAACCTGGTGGATCTGGGACGCCCGGTTGACGTCGATGCTGATTCTGCTATTTCTCTACTTCGGCGTGATTGCCCTGGGTGCAGCGATTTCCGACGAGAAATCCTCGGCCCGGGCGGTTGCGGTGCTGGTGCTTGTCGGCGCCGTGAATATTCCGATTATCAAGTATTCGGTGGAGTGGTGGAATACGCTGCATCAACCCGCCACGTTCAAGCTGACTGAAAAACCCAGCATGCCGGTGGAAATGTGGTTGCCGCTTTTGCTGGTGGTGCTTGGACTGTATTTGCTGTTTGGTTGGCTGGCTTTTGTCAGGATGCAGACTGAAATTCTTTACCGCGAACGCAAGACTCACTGGGTGAAAACACTGATCCGGCCGGAAGGAGCAGCGTGACCATGGCCTTTGATTCTCTTCAGGCTTTTATGGTGATGGAAGGCCACGGCCCTTATGTATGGACCTGTTATATCTCATTTTTTTTATTGTTGGGCTGGCTGGTAGCCTGGTCCTTCAGTCAGCGTCGCCGACTTGAAGCGGATCAGCGCCGTCAGTGGCAACTGGAAGCCCGAAACCGGCAACCGGGAGAACCTGACGGCGGTTCGCAGCGTAAAGTTTCCGGGTTCAACCCGTTAAATTGACATCGAACTTCATCTGTCTGAGTGGACTATGCATCCGAAACGAAAGAAACGATTAACGCTGATTCTGTTTTTGATGGCCGGGCTGAGCATCGCTATCGGTCTCACCACCTATGCGTTGAGGCAGAACATCAGCCTGTTTTACGATCCGAGCCAGATTGCTTCCGGTGAGGCGCCGGGCGACGTGCGTATCCGGGCCGGTGGTATGGTGGAAGAAGGTTCGGTGCAGCGTGACCCGGACTCGCTTCGGGTGACCTTTCGGGTAACGGATTTCGAATCCTCGGTGACCATGGAATACACTGGAATTCTGCCAGATCTCTTTGCGGAGGGGCAGGGCGTGGTGGCAACCGGCAGGCTCAATGGAGACCGACTGTTTGTGGCGGACCAGGTACTGGCGAAGCACGATGAGAACTACATGCCGCCGGAAGTCATGGACTCCCTTGAAAAGGCAGCGGCCCGGGCTGAGAGCAATACTGCCCAGAGCATACCCGAGTACTGATACAGACAAGCATTTAAATCCAGATCCCCTGGGGAGAATTCGATGTTTCCGGAGTTCGGACAGTTTTCGCTGATACTTTCGCTGCTGCTGGCCATCCTGCTGGCGACCGTGCCGCTGGCAGGCTCGCTCGCCGGGCGTGCCAGCCTGCAGGCTTTTGCGCGTCCGCTGGCGGCGGGGCAGTTTGTGTTTGTTGCCATCGCCTTTGGGGTGCTGACCTATGCCTTTATGGTGGATGACTTCTCGGTGGCCTATGTGGCCAACAACAGTAACAGTCTGCTGCCCTGGTATTTCAAGTTCAGTGCAGTATGGGGGGCCCATGAAGGCTCCTTGTTGCTCTGGATGCTGATCCTCGCGGGCTGGACGCTGGCCGTCGCAATATTCAGCCGGCGCCTGCCAGCCGTAATGACTTCCCAGGTGTTGTCGGTGATGGGCATGGTCAGCGTCGGTTTCCTGCTGTTTCTCTTGATGACGTCCAACCCCTTTGACCGCATTCTCCCCAACGTGCCAACCAATGGCGCGGACCTGAACCCGCTGTTGCAGGACTTCGGGCTGATCGTGCACCCGCCCATGCTCTATATGGGCTACGTCGGTTTCTCTGTGGCGTTCGCCTTTGCTATCGCGGCCTTGATCAACGGCCGCCTGGATGCTGCCTGGGCGCGCTGGTCACGGCCGTGGACCACGGTTGCCTGGGCTTTTCTCTCGGTTGGCATCGCGCTTGGCAGCTGGTGGGCCTATTACGAGCTTGGCTGGGGCGGTTGGTGGTTCTGGGACCCGGTCGAAAATGCGTCCTTGCTGCCATGGCTTGCAGGCACGGCACTGATGCACTCATTGGCGGTGACCGAGAAGCGGGGGGTGTTCAAGAGCTGGACGGTGTTATTGGCTATCCTGACTTTCTCGCTCAGCCTGTTGGGCGCTTTTCTTGTGCGCTCGGGCGTCCTGACGTCCGTGCATGCGTTCGCCTCTGACCCCACCCGGGGCCAGTTTCTGCTGGCTCTGCTGGCTATAACCATAGTGTCCAGCCTTACACTTTATGCGTTCCGCGCGCCGGTGGTGCACAGTCGAATTCGCTATGGCTCCGCCTCCCGTGAAATATTCCTGTTGCTGAATAATGTGCTTTTGATGGCCGCCATGCTGCTGGTGCTGGTGGGCACGCTGTATCCGTTGATTCTGGATTATCTCGACATGGGGCGTCTGTCCATTGGTGAGCCTTTTTACAACCTGACCTTCTCGCCGGTGGCGATTGCGGTTGGCCTGTTATTGGGTGCCGGTATCTTCTCCCGCTGGAAGAAAACCGATGGTGGCTGGCTCGCCCGAAAACTGCTCTGGCCAGCGGCCGTAAGTCTGATTGTCGCGGTGCTGGTACCGCTGTGGATGGGCAAATTTGAACCCTGGGCCTTTGCCGGCTGCTTCTCTGCGGCCTGGATCGTGTCGGCAACTGCCCGTGACCTGTTGGACAAATCCGCTTCCCGGCAGGGCCGCTGGCATGGTCTTCGTCGTCAGTCACGGAGCTACTACGGCATGGTCCTCGGGCACCTCGGGCTGGCATTGACCATGGCCGGTGCAACGGTCGTATCCAATTACGGGGTCGAGCGCGACGTGCGGATGTCACCGGGAGACACCGTCAGCATCGAGAATATCGACTTTGCGTTTGTACAGATCGGTGAGCGCCAGGGCGCCAATTTCAGGGCCGAAACCGCCCAGGTCGATATTTCCCGTGATGGCCGCAAAATTGCCACCTTGTATCCTGAGAAGCGCCAATACACTGTTCAGAGAAGCGTGATGACAGAAGCTGGTATCGACGCCGGGCTGGCCAGAGACCTGTTTGTTGCACTCGGCGAGCAGGTGGGTGACAACGCCTGGGCGATGCGGATTCAGTACAAACCACTGATTAGGTGGATCTGGCTGGGGTCCCTGTTTATGGCAGCGGGGGGCATACTGGCCATCGCTGACCGGAGATATCGCATCAGGGAAAAAGTTCCGGTAAAACCGGCAGCGCTCCCGGACCGGGAACCTGACGCCGGCAGAGCGGTTCCTGAGGCCATGTCATGAAACGGCTGTTTCTGTTTATCCCGGTTATGCTGGCGATTACGCTGGGCGTGGTGATGTACGCGGGTATTGGCAAAGACCCGATGCACCTCGAATCAGCCCTTATCGGGAAACCGGTGCCCGCGTTCGAGCTTGCCCAACTGGAAAACCCGGATGTGATGCTCCGGAAGGACATCTTCAATGGCCAGGTGTCGCTGCTGAATGTCTGGGGCACCTGGTGTCCTGCCTGTCGGGATGAGCACCCCGACCTGGTCTGGCTGGCGGAAGAAAAAGGCGTCCCTATTGTCGGCCTCAACTACAAGGACAATCGGGATCAGGCGCTGCAATGGCTTCAGAGCCTTGGTGATCCTTACACCGTCAATCTGTTTGATCCTTCAGGGTCCCTCGGGTTTGATCTGGGGGTTTACGGTGCCCCGGAGACCTACGTGGTGGACGCCGAGGGCATCGTGCGCTACCGGCACGTCGGTGTTGTGAACGAGAAAGTCTGGTATGAGACTCTTGAACCGCTCATTCGCAAATACAGCCGGGAGGGTTGATCAACATGCTACGTCTGCTGACACTCGCACTGCTGTTGACCGGTTCGCTGCTCGCTCAGGCTGCAACGAATGATCTGTACCCGCTGGATTCAGAGGCGGATCGGGAACGTTTCCGTAACCTCACCAAAGAGTTGCGGTGCCCGAAATGCCAGAACCAGAACATTGCTGACTCCAATGCGCCCATTGCCGAGGACATGAAGGACGAAGTTTATCGAATGGTGCGGGAAGGCGCCACAGAGGAGGAGGTGTTTGAGGCCCTGGTCGGGCGCTTCGGAGAGTTTGTACGCTACCGTCCGCAACTGGAGCCCCGCACGGTGATGCTGTGGGCTACCCCTGCCATCGTTGTCTTTGGTGGCGTGCTGATGGTTATTGGTGTTGTCGTCCGCTCCCGCCGCAACACCGAGGGTGCTTCGTCCCTGAGTGATGAGCAGCGGCGGCGCGCAGAGAAAATACTTCAAACCGACGAGCCTGATACCACCGGTGGTTCCGGAACAGGAACCTGATGGTTCCTGCCGGGGCTCTCGCCCGGGTAAGTTCTACCAAACGACATTTACTTCACTGACGACGGGATCGCCGTGTTATGACGACCACCTTCTGGCTTGCTGCGACCGCATTGATGGGTCTGGCCCTGGCTTTTGTTCTGTTCCCCCTGTTTTTCAGCCGGCCCCGGGAGCGTGCTGAAACGGACCTGCGGAATCAGAACCTGCTGGCCTACAGAGGCCGTATGGCCGAACTGGAGGCAGAGCACAAGGCAGGCATTCTGGACGATGAAAACTATCGCCAACTGCGGGACGAGCTTGCAGGCAGTCTGCTGGACGATGTGTCTGAAGAGCCCGTGGCCCCCCCCACCGTAAAAGCGGATTCCCGGCGCACCGGTGCCTGGGTCATCGCCCTGGGCAGCGTGGTTTTGATACCGGCACTGGCCGTGTTTCTCTACCAGCACTGGGGCGCGATGGACGATGTTGAACAGTGGGTAGCTATGAAGGATCTGGCATCCGGCGATGACAGGACGGGACAACTGAATCAGCTCACCACACAGCTGCGGGAACGTCTGGAAGCGAGCCCCGAGAACCCGGAGGGCTGGGCGATGCTGGCCCGGACTTACATGAGCCTGGAGCGTTACCCGGATGCTGCCTGGGCCTTTGAAAGGCTGGCAGAGCAGATGTCGGAGTCGCCGGGGCAAGCCGCCACCGCGCTGGGACTGGCCGCCCAGGCCCGCTTTTTCGAGAGTAAAGGTGACATGAATGCCACTGTGACCGCCGCCATTGAGGCCGCCCGTGCGCTCAACCCGGATGAAGTTAATGCTCTCGGTTTATTGGGTATTCATGCCTTCGATCAGGAGCAGTTTGAACAGGCCATTGGTTACTGGGAGCGCATTGCAGAGGTAGCCCCGAACCATCCGCAACTGCCTTCCCTCCGGCAGGGTATCGAACAGGCCTACCAGCGGCTTGGCCGGGCCGCCCCCGCCGTCGGTGAGGCAGAGGCGGTATCGGAGCGGGGTGTGACGGTGCGCATCGAACTCAGTCCGGCGTTTGACGGCCAGGTGCCGGCCGATACCACGTTGTTCATATATGCCCGCCGACCCGGCGAGCGGTCGGCACCGCTTGCGGTCGCCCGTCGCACCGCCGGTGAGCTGCCCCTGGAGCTGCGGTTAACCGATGCGTTGTCCATGGCGCCGTCGGCAAAAATCTCCGACGCCGAGGAAGTGGTCATTGCCGCCCGGCTTTCAACCGGTGGCACCGCTATGCCACGTCCGGGCGATTGGCAAGGTGTTCTGGAGGTACCCGTGGCAGTAACCGACGTACCTGATGGTCAGCCCATTGAGCTGGTGATTGACCAGCAACTGCGCTAACGGACACCGGGGTTCAGACCGTCGGGATAAAATGGTGGCAGGTCCCCGTCACCTTCATCTTTTGCGGCTGCGTTTTTCCTGAGTTGGCGAAGACGCGCCACGAGTTCACGGCCATCCCAGGGAGAGGATTCGTTGCGCGCTTGTTTGGCACCGAACAAGCGGCTTTCCAGTCGATTAATCTGGGCTTTCAGTTCCGGGTCACCCGCCTTGCGCAGAGCCTCGGAGGCACTGCCGAACACTTCGCCGGGATATCTTGCCGACATCCAGCGCGGCAACAGGTCCAGAGTAGCTGCCTGGCCTTTGTCAGCAGCGTGAACCAAGGCCTCAAACAGGTCTTTTTCCGCTCCGGCAAAGGGATTCTGGGTACCACTCTTGTCGGCGGCTACCCGCTTACGCTGTTGCCGCCAGAGCAGCAACGTAATAATCCAACCCGCTGCCAGCAGGGCTGTCACCCAGGGCCAGTAACGACTTTGATTTTGGTCCGGGTAATCTTGCGGTGGTGTGGTGGCTTCGGCCTCCACAGGCTCGGACTGGACCGACGATGGCGCGGCTGTAACACTGCCGTCTACCGGTAATACCGTGAGGGTGTGGGCGGGAATAACCGCAATCCGTTCGCGGTCTGCCTCGGTGTCCCACCAGGGCACGCGCACTTCCGGTATGGTGAAGGTGCCGGCTTGCACGCCCACCAGCGCAGTGGTTTGGGTCAGGGACCCGATAAGCGTCTCATTGCTGACGGCGGTTTCAGTTACCGGTTGTTCGGGATAGCTGCGCAAGCCGTCTGGTATGCCCGGTGTGAGGGGCGGCAGCGCACTCGCTGGCAGCCCCTCCGCGGTCAGTGCGATGGTTCGGGTCATGCTCTGGCCAATGCTGACCTCGGTGATGTTATCCAGCCCGCGTTCGTCCAGCGTGAGCTCCCGGGCGGGCAGCCAGACATTGCCACTGAACCGGGTGGGTGGTGCCTTGACCGGAACTTCAAAAAGCTGGGCACTGTCACGGAGAAATACCATCTGGCCGCGGGTGCTTCGGGTTTGGCCTTCAAACCGTATCGGGTCGATAGACAACGCTCCCGGGCTTTGGGGGTAGATGGCGTAACGGCGTTCAACGACCCGATAGCGCTGACCGTCGCGGAAGCGGCTGTAATCGGTTTGTTTGCCCAGGGATTCGATGATCGCATCGGGATGCTCCGGCTCCGTAAGGTCGCCGCGAATCAGGTTGCCTGTGTAAAACAGTTTGACGGTCAGGACCAGTTGCTCCTGCACGTAGACCTGGTCCTTGTCAGCGGCCAGTTCGATAAAGGCGTCCCGGGACTCACCTGCCTCATCGCGGGCGCTGCCGGCCTCGACGGTGATGGTAATCGGCTCAGAGCGGGCCGCGTTGAAACTCAGCTCCGGAATGGTCAGTGAACCGGTACGACGGGGTGCCAGTTGGTAGATCCAGGTAATCTCGGCCTGGGTTTCCCCGTTGACGGTGCGCACGCTGTATTTCTGAGTTTTCCCGAGGATCTTGAAGTCGATTTCCAGCCTTTTGATGTCCTGTGCCGGTAACTCCAGGCTGCCGGGATTGAGCAGGGTGTCGAGATTGATAGACAGCTCCATTTCACCCACAACGGTAAGGTTGAAGGCTTCGTTCTCATGCAGGCTTATGCGGTCCGGTTCCACCCGCAAGGTCTGCTGTGCCATCGCTTGCGTGGCAAGGATCGACAGCAGCGCTAGAACCGTTATGAGTCGGGCTACCATGGGGTATCACTCTCGCTGGGTTGAGTTTCGCGTTCACGGTATTGCTGAAGAAACTTGCGCCTTAGCAATCCACCCGGATCATCCGGAATTCGCCTGAGCCAGCGTTCCTGACCCTGGGACAGGGGTGATGTCTCCAGCTCCGGAAGGGCTGGGGTCTGGTTTGCGGACCGGTCCTGCCCGGTTTCGCTTCCGGCAGCGGATGGGGGGTCAGTAGACTCCTGTTCCCGGGGTCTGGCTGCTGCCTCGCTCTCGGCCTGACTTTCGACCTGACCTTCGACCTGACCTGCGCCCTCACTTTCACCCTCGTCTGGCTGGCTTTCGCCGCCCTGTTCACGCTGGTCAGACTCACTGTCTTCGCCCGGGAGTTGTTGGCCGTCTGACGGGCTTTGGCCCCCTGGCTCCTGTGACGGGTTTTGCTGGTTGCTTTCAGCGCTTTCTCCGTCGCTGTTTTCACCCCCTGATTGCTGATTGTTCTGCTGCTGTTCCTGCTGTTGATCCAGCAACTGCTTCACAAGTTCGAGGTTATGGATGGCATCTTCGTGGCCCGGTTGTATCTGCAGGGTTTGCTCGTAGGCGGCAATGGCCGCTTCCAGATCGCCAGCCCGGGCCAGCGCATTGCCCCGGTTATAGGCCGCATCGGCCCCGGCGGATTCGCTGAAGCTACTGGCGGCGGATTCGTAGTCACCGGCGCGATACTGCGCGCTGCCTCGCCAGTCAGGGCGATCAAGTTGTTCAGCCGCGCGCTGGGGGTCTTCTGCAATCAGCGCTTCGCCTCGTTGATCCGGGCGGGACCAGAGATCGTCCCAGCCCAATGCCATGGCCGGGCTAGGAACCATGGGTGCCACCAGCAGCAATACCACCAGTAAAGCTCCCCGTCGCCAGCAGATCAGAAGCAGAGGCAGCGCCAGCCAGAGCAGCCAATAGCCGTCGTCCTGCCAGCGGCTGACAGTAAGCTCCCGGTCGCTGTCCTGCCAGTCATCACTGTCTGCCGCACGAAGGTCCAGGGCCCTGAGGTCGCGGCTGTCGAAGGTCAGACGGTGGCTCTTGCCGCCGGTCCGCTCCGCCACCCAGGTAAGGGCTTCCGGGTCCGTCCGGGTGATCACCACCTCGCCGTTATCACGGATGAAACCGCGTTTTGGCAGTGGGATGGGTCCGCCTTCGGGGGTGCCGACCGCAAGGGTGCTGAGGCTGAAGTTGCTGTCCATCAATGTGTCGCGTATGGCGTACTGATGTTCAGCCCGCACATCGTCACTGATTAGCAAAATCCGCCCGGCGCCGGGTGCGCCCTGGTCCAGCAAGGATTTGGCCAATGTAATCCCAAGGTCAGGGCGGTTGCCCGCGGCCGGCATAATAAGAGGGTCCAACACCCCGAGCAAGCCCAGTACGGTGTCGGTGTCATCGGTCAACGGCGTCACAACATGAGCATCCGCTGCGTAGACCACCAGCCCGGTAAAGGCGCCCTCCCGCTCTTTAAGCAGGTCCCGGATCTTACGTTTGGCGAGCGTCAGGCGATCAGGCTCGACGTCGGTTGCCAGCATGGACAGCGAGAGATCGAGCACGATAACCAGGCTGTCATTCTGCTGCTGCAAGGGCGTTGGCGCCTCTCGCCAGGCCGGCCCCGCCAGGATAACCGCCATCAGGGCAAGCGCCAGGGAAAGCATCACCAGAGGCGATTTACCCGACTCCTTCAAGGCACCGGTTTGGCTGATCAGCGGTCGGAGAAGTGTCTCTGGCATAACTTTCAGCCAGCCGTTCTGTCCTTGCCGGGCGTGCCGGGCAATCAACGGAAGCAGTGGTATGGCGAACAGTAGCAATAGCCAGACTGGGCGGAGAAAGTGGAACTCAGACACGGACCACCTCCTTGCGACCATTAGCTCTCAGGCGAAGCAGCTGCAACATCGCCCACAGGGCCACCGCTGACCCCACAGGCCACACATATAGCTCCCGCACGGGCCGGTAACGCTGGCCCTCCAGTTCAATGGTTTCCAGTTGGTTGATGCTTTCGTAAATCATTTCCAGTTCCGGCAGGCTGCGGGCCCGGAAAAAACGCCCACCGGTCTGTTCGGCGATCCGGGTGAGCAGCGCTTCGTCCAGATCCCGGGACGGGTTGATCCGGCGTGACCCCAGTAAGCCGCCCTGCACCATGGATTCAGCACCAATGCCGATGGTGTAAAAGCGGACTCCGGCGGCTTTGGCAATTTCAGTGGCTTTGTCCGGTGTGACTTCCCCGGCGGTGTTGGCGCCATCGGTTAGCAGGATGACTACCCGTTGTTCCTGGGGCCGGTCGCGCAGACGTTTCACTGCCAGGCCCATGGCATCACCGATGGCCGTCGCCCGTCCGGCCATGCCGATGCCCGCTTCCTCAAGCAGTGTCTGAATAGTTTTATGATCGAACGACAGCGGTGCCTGAATGTAGGGTTGGCTGCCGAACAGCAGTAGCCCCAGGCGGTCGCCGGAGCGCTGATCGATAAAGTCCGAGACCACTCGTTTCACCGCTTGCAGACGATTGATACTGCGGCCGTTAAGGACCATGTCCTGCTCATCCATGCTGGGGGAAATATCGACCGCCAGCAACAGATCACGACCGGTGACAGGTACATTGACCGCCTCTCCAACATGTTGTGGACGCGCCAGGGCTACCACCAGCAACAGCCAGGCAATGGTCAAAAGCAGTGTTTGCCAACGGGGCACAGCGCTGCCGGACTTGCTCACTCCGGGCAGGTCCTGAAGCCAGTGTCCGATCGGTATGACAGGCGCCTCAACCCGGGCGCTGATCCGGCGTTTTAACCCGATCAGGAGCGGCAGCAAAGCAAGCAGCAGGAGCCAGGGATAAGCAAGGTTCAGCATCGTTGCGCCTCAAGCCAGCGCCGTGCTGCACCAAGGGCCTGGCATGGGTCACCGCCCGGATCCGGGCGCCAGCAACTCTCAACCAGCGACCGAAACAGCGCCTGATCCTCGGTGGCCTGTCCGGGTGAGGTTTCCGTCAGGAAACGGACCCAGGCTTCTCCGGACAGGCTCTCTGGTCGCTGCTGCGGAAACTTTACCCGGGCTGCCCGTTTCAGTAACCGGTTCAGTTCGTTAAACCATCCCGGGCCGCGCTGCTCCGCCGCCGCAAGGGTCGTCAATTCAGCAAGGGCGGTCTTTAGCCAGCGATTACGACGGCGTTTTTGGAGTATCGCCAGGGTTCCCCAGACAGTCAGCCCGATCACCAGCGCAAACACTATCCACCAGCCCGGTGCGGGCGGCCAGAAACCACCGGGTTCCGGCAGGTGAATATCCCGCAGTGCGCTGAGAGGGTCCTGTTCCATATTGCTCATTCCGGTTATCCGATCCGGCCGCGCGGGCCGAGGATCAGTCTTAAACTTTGGGCCGGGTCGTCCGCGGTACTGACCACCTGATCAAGCACCCCTGCCATTCTGAAGCATCGCTCAACGGATTGTTCGTGGGCCCTTACCCGAGCCTGGAATGCCTCCTGAAACCGGCGATCGGCACCATTGAACCATACCGGGCCATCTGGCCCCGCCACTGCAAATTGACCGCTGGCGGGTAGCTTTTGTTCCAGTGGATCGACAATTCTCAGAGTGCTGACACTGTTGTGTCGGGTAAGGGCCCCCAATAATCGGGAGGTTTCATCGGTCAGCGCCAGGAAGTCACTGAGAACAAAGATCCGGCTGCCGGTATGGGCGACCCGGCGAGCTTCCTGCATTGCTATATCAAGGTTATGGGAGCGCTCCCTCTGTAAGCTCGCGCGGGTTTGGGGCGAGTGCTGAAACCGCGCGAGGGCATCGAGCAGTTGCAGGACCGCTTTCTTGCGCCGGGCGGGCCGCTGCACCAGGAAACCTTGTTCCGAGAATACAATACCACCCACCTGATCTCCCGCGGCCAGCGCCAGCCAGGCGAGAATGCCTGCCAGTTGGGCACAGCGTACCTGCTTGTAGGCACCCTGACTGCCGAAGAACAGCGTCGGTCCGAGATCACAGATCAACAGCACCGGCCGTTCGCGCTCTTCTTCATAAAGTTTCGTGTGGGGGCTCTGGCGCCGGGCGGTAACGCGCCAGTCGATACTCCGGATGTCGTCGCCGGGCTGGTACAGTCGCACCTCGGCAAACGCCATGCCCCGGCCACGTTGGGGTGATCGTTGCAGACCAGCCTGGCGGGTGCGCACAGGCCGGGCGCCGGGCAGGCGCAGTGCCCGGGCGTCGGCCTGCAAACGGATCAACCCGGGCAGTCCGATCTGGATTGCAGTGTCATCGGTTTCCATCATGGGTTCAAGGTCAGTCTCAAGCGGACACCGGCACGCAATCGATCAGCCGTTGGATGATCGCATCCGGTGTCATGCCTTCGGCTTCCGCTTCGAAGGTCAGCAGTAACCGGTGCCGAAGCACGTCAAAAGCAATGGCCCGAACATCGTCTGGGCTGACAAAATCGCGGCCGTCGAGCCAGGCCATGGCTCTGGCACAGCGATCCAGTGCAATAGTACCACGGGGGCTGGCGCCGAAAGCCATCCAGCGGCCCAGTTCCGGGTCCAGTTTGCCAGCATCACGGCTGGCTAACACCAGTGCCAGTAAATACTCCTCGACTGGTTCTGCCATATAGATTTCGCTAATCGCCTGGCGGGCTTCGAACACTTGCGCTGCGGTGACTTTGATGGCGATTTCGGGCTGGCCCTGCCGGTAATCGTTCCGCGCCAGATGAAGAATGTCACGCTCCGCGCCGGCAGAAGGGTAGTCGATGGTCACGTGCATCAGAAAGCGGTCAAGCTGGGCTTCTGGTAACGGGTAAGTGCCTTCCTGCTCGATCGGATTCTGGGTAGCCATCACCATGAACAACCGGTCAAGGGGGAAGGTTCGCATGCCTACACTGACCTGGCGTTCGCCCATGGCTTCGAGCAGGGCGGACTGAACTTTGGCCGGCGCCCGGTTGATTTCATCCGCCAACACCAGGTTATGGAAAATCGGGCCTTTCTGGAAATCGAACTGACCGGTTTCCGGGCGGTAGATCTCGCTGCCGGTAACGTCGGAAGGTAACAGGTCGGGCGTAAACTGGATGCGGTGAAAGTCGCCTTCCAGGTGGTCTGCCAGGGCTTTGACGGCGGTGGTTTTTGCAAGGCCCGGAGCACCCTCCACCAACAGGTGGCCATCGGCCAATAAGGTAATCAGCAAACGCTCAACCAGTTTTTCCTGACCAATTATCCGTTTCGCTAACTGAGCTTTTAGTTCACCAAACGTATGCTGTAGGGACATTGGCAGATACTGCTCCTGAACTGGGGCTGTTGTAAGTAATTACCGGCCCAGTTTTTGTGTCAGAGGGACAAAAATCAAGGGTTTGACTATGCTGGTGTGATAGTAACTGCGTTTAGCGCGACCGATGTAACTTAAAGAAAGACTCAAAGGGCCTGCGGTGACCGGAACAATGTCCCAACCCGCCTTTTTTATTACGATTATTTCACACAGATAGAGGGTGTCTATGAATGCGCTGACAGTGTCCAGCAAGGACCAGTTTTTCGAACAGCTGGCGGAAGCGTTTGGCCAGAAGATCGAAAAAACCGAAGCTAAAAAAATCAGCGATTTTGCGGTTCAGCATTTTACCCATCTTCCGTTGGATGAGCTTCTGAGTCGTCGCTTTTCCGATGTCTACGGTTCGGCACTGGCCGCCTGGCAGTTTATACAGAAACGCCGGGCGGAGGAGACCCCGGTCTCCGTGTTCAATGCCGATCTGGAAAGTGACGGCTGGCAATCGACGCACTCCGTGATATTCATTCTGCATCCGGACATACCGTTCCTGATCGATTCTATCCGCATTGCCATTAACCAGATGGAGATTGGTACTCACACAATTCACCACTCCATCCTGCCGATCGAGCGGGACCGCTCCGGCAAATTGAAAAAACTTTACGCCAGTAATAGCAAGTCCTCCAAGGCGTCGCCGGAAGCGTTGATTGTGATGGAAATCGACCGTCACAGTGACGACAAAGATCTCAAACATCTGGAGGAAGTGCTGCAGGAAGTACTCCATGAAGTCCGGATAGCGGTGGCGGATTTCCCCGTTATGAAGGGCAAAGCAGAAGAAATTGTCAACGAACTCACTGAGTCCAAGGCTAATATCAGTGAAGCAGATGTCGCCGAGGCACTCAAGTTCGTGGGCTGGCTTCAGGAAGATAACTTTACCTTTCTGGGGTACGACGAATACAATTTCGTAAAAACCAAGCAGGGCATACTGGTACAGCGGGTTGCCGGCTCCGAGCTCGGCATTCTCCGGGTGAACAACGAGCGGCCTGACAAGGTCCGGCTGAATGAGCTGCCGCAGCGCACGCGGCAGGAAATGACCCGCACTGATGAAGTGTTCATTTTTGCCAAATCGGCCCAGCGGTCCCGGGTACACCGGCCGGCTTATCCGGACTACATCGCGGTCAAGAGGTTCAACGAAAGGGGCGAGGTGGTCGGTGAGCGGCGTTTCCTCGGTTTGTATACCGCCCGGGTTTACCATGAACATCCGGGTAAGATTCCGTTGTTGCGCAGAAAAGTGCGTTCGGTGCTCGAGCGTTCAGGCTTTATCGAAGACGATTATGCTGGCAAGGCTCTGGATCAGATTCTGGCAGTTTACCCCCGCGATGAATTGTTCCAGATCGATTCGGAGGAACTGCTCCGCACCGCCCTGGATATTCTCTACATCCAGGAACGGCGAAAAATCCGTCTCTTCATGCGAGAAGACGTCTATGGCGAGTTTGTGACTTGCCTGGCGTTTTTCCCCCGTGACATCTACAACACCGAACTGCGCCTGAAGGTAGAGCGGGTGTTGGTGAGCAGGCTGATGGCGGAAGATGTCGAGTTTGTGACGCACTTTTCCGAGTCCGTACTGGCCCGGGTGCAGTTCACCATCCGCGTGCCTCAAGCCGAAAATCGCCAACTACCGGTTTCTGAGATTCAGGAACAGATCATCGAGCTGGCGCAATCCTGGCGCGACGGCCTGGAAGAAGCCCTGCACGAAAGCTTTGGCGAAGAGCGGGGCAACGATATTTTACGGCTGTACGAAACTGCATTTCCGGCCAGCTATAAGGAAATATTCTCACCCCGGCTTGCTGCAATTGATCTTCATCACATCATTGAGGTAGCGCGCTCGGGCCGGCTCGCCATGAGCTTTTATCGGGCCCTGGAGGAAGATGAAAACACACTTCACTTCAAGTTATTCCACCCGGACGAGCAGTTGCCGTTATCCGATGTGATGCCGATTTTCGATAAGCTCGGTTTTCGTGTCATCGGCGAGCACCCGTTTGAAGTCAAAGACCGGAACGGTAAAACGGTCTGGATTCATGATTTCTCGCTTCAGGCCGCCAGTGGCAAAATTATTGACATCCACCGTCTCAAGCCCATCTTTGAGGAACTGTTCCAGCGGGTCTGGTATGGCGAGGCCGAGAACGACAGTTTCAACCGGCTGGTGCTGGCCTCCTATCTGAGCTGGCGTCAGATTGCTGTGCTGCGGACTTATGCCCGGTACATGCGGCAGATCCGCATTTCCAACAGCCAGACGTTTATTTCCAATACCCTGGTCAACCATGTGGCGCTGGCGCATTTGCTGCTCGATTTTTTCGAAGCCCGTTTCAATCCGACCCGCGCAAAGAGTGAGGGCAAAAGCAGGGCAGCCCAGCAAAAGCTTGAAATCGAGTTCAATGCCGGCCTGGATGCCGTTGAAAATCTCAGCGAAGACCGGGTTCTGCGGCTTTATCTGGAACTTATGCAGGCGACCCTGCGGACCAACTACCACCAGCCTGATGTGAACGGGGATGCGAAACCCTACATCAGTCTGAAGTTCGATCCGGCCCGTATCCCAGAAATGCCGCTTCCGAAACCGATGTTTGAAATATTTGTGTATTCTCCACGGGTGGAGGGTGTGCACCTGCGAGGCGGCAGGGTTGCCCGGGGTGGTCTGCGGTGGTCAGACCGGTTCGAGGATTACCGCACGGAGATCCTGGGCCTCGTCAAGGCCCAACAGGTCAAGAATGCGGTGATTGTGCCGGTGGGTGCAAAGGGTGGTTTTGTTGCCAAGCGACTACCGGACGGCTCTGATCGGGAGGCTTTCCAGAAGGAGGGTATTGCTGCCTATAAAACCTTTATCTGCGGTTTGCTGGATATTACCGATAATCTGGTGGAAGGCCTGATCAAGCCGCCGGAAAATGTGGTTCGTCACGACGATGACGATCATTACCTGGTGGTGGCTGCCGACAAGGGCACCGCGACTTTCTCCGACATAGCCAACGGATTATCCGCCGAGTACGGCTTCTGGATGGGGGATGCCTTCGCCTCCGGGGGCAGCAATGGGTATGACCATAAAAAGATGGGGATCACCGCAAAAGGTGCCTGGGTGTCGGTGGAACGGCACTTCCGGGAGCTGGGCATTAACCCGGCGAAGGATGAGTTCTCGGTGATTGGCGTCGGGGATATGGCCGGCGACGTGTTCGGAAATGGCTTGTTGCGCTCGGCTAAAGCGCGCCTGGTGGCGGTATTCAACCACCTGCATATTTTCATCGATCCGACACCTGACCCGGCTAAAAGTTTTGCCGAGCGGCAGCGGCTGTTTGATTTACCGCGCTCTTCCTGGTCGGACTATAACGCTGATCTGATCTCAGCCGGTGGTGGCGTTTTCAGCCGCAGTGCCAAGTCGATTCCTGTCAGTGCGGAGATGAAAAAACTGTTGGGCATCAAATCGGACAGGGTGCCGCCCAATATGCTGATTTCCCATATCCTCAAGACCCAGGCGGACCTGATGTGGTTCGGGGGCATCGGAACCTACGTCAAGGCCGCCAGCGAATCTCATGCCGATGTGGGGGACAAGACCAATGACGGCTTACGCATAGATGGCAAGGACCTGCGCTGCAAAGTGCTGGGTGAGGGTGCGAACCTCGGGATTACCCAGCTGGGTCGCATCGAATATGCCCTGGCGGGTGGTCGCCTGAATACCGACTTCATCGACAATGCCGGCGGGGTCGATTGCTCTGATCACGAAGTCAATATGAAAATCCTGCTCAACCGGGTGGTCGCCTCCGGGGACCTTACCGAGAAGCAGCGCAATATTATGCTGGAGGAAATGACGGACGAGGTTTCCGAGCTGGTGCTCAAGAACAATTACCGTCAGACCCAGGCGATCAGCATAGCCAGTGTGGACACAGCCACTCGCATTGAAGAGTACCGCCGTCTGATGAATACCTTCGAAAGCGAGGGCAAGCTCAATCGGCAACTGGAGTTCCTGCCCGATGAGGAAATTCTGGCCGAGCGTAAACTGAAGAAACAGGGCCTCACCCGGCCGGAATTGTCGGTATTGATCTCATACGTCAAAGGCGATCTCAAGCAAGTATTGATCGAAAGCGATTTACCTGACGATCCGAGCCTTGCGGGTGAAATCCATAAGGTATTCCCCGACGCTCTGAACAAGAAGTTTACAGCGGAGTTGAATAATCATCAGCTGCGGCGTGAAATCATTGCGACCCAGGTGGCTAACGATCTCGTTAACCACATGGGAATTACCTTCGTTGAGCGCCTGTCCCAGTCTACCGGGGCCTCGTCCGCAGCCATTGCCCTGGCCTGGATCATCGCGCGGGAGGTGTTCCGGCTTGATGTCTGGTGGGACAAGATTGAAGCACTTGACTACAAGGTGCCGGCTCAGCTGCAAATACAGTTAATGAATGATTTGATGAGGCTGATACGCAGGGCCGTGCGATGGTTGTTGCGCAATCGCCGCAGTGAACTCAACGTTCAATCCCACATGGAGCGCTTTGTGGACAGTATCGGCCGCATCACCGCTAATCTTCCAGACTATCTGGGCGCTCAGGCAGAAGCGGAGTGGCAGAAGAACTACGATGAAATGCGCGAGAAAAACGTGCCGGATGATTTGGCCGCCGTTGTCAGCGGAACCTCACACCTCTACTCGGCCTTGGGCATTATCGAGGCTCACGAATCCACAGGCATGCCGTTGAAGACGGTGGCAAACCTCTACTACACTCTGGGTGATCGGCTGGAACTCAACTGGTTTGCGACTGCCATTGCCAAGCTTACACCCTCCTCCCACTGGCAAGCATTGGCAAGGGAGAGCTTCCGGGAAGATCTCGACTGGCAACAGCGCGCCCTGACGACGGGGGTGCTAAAGCTTGCAGGGAGTCCGGGCGATGTGGGTGCCTGTGTCGAGAGCTGGATGGACCAGTACGAGCCAATGATTTTGCGCTGGAAATCCATGCTGTCTGAACTTCGTGGGGTTCGCGCGCCGGAATACGCCATGTTCTCGGTAGCACTCCGTGAGCTTTTGGACCTGGCTCAGACCACGTTATATAACCCGTTGATTCCGTCAGAGACCGCAATGCCCTGATCGGTGTCCCAGCGGCGATTGCGCCCTCCCGGATATCAGGCATCGGGCGGGCGATTTTCTTTCAAACCGGTATAATCATCCCGGTATTTGTGGTCTGGGATTAACGTCAGGGATCTGTTTATGCGAGTACTGAAGCAACTGCTTGAGAACAATGAAAATTGGGCCGCGGGAATCAAGAAGCAGGACCCCGAGTTCTTCAGGCGTCTGTCCAATCAACAAGCTCCGGAATATCTGTGGATTGGCTGTGCCGATAGCCGGGTGCCCGCCAACCAGATTGTTGATTTGTTGCCCGGTGAATTGTTTGTCCACCGCAACGTCGCCAATGTTGTTGTCCACACCGATTTCAACTGCTTGTCGGTGCTGCAATTTGCGGTGGATGTGCTCAAGGTCAAACACATCATGGTGGTTGGCCATTACGGCTGTGGCGGCGTCAAGGCTGCCCTGACGAACAGTGGCTTTGGCCTGATCAGTAACTGGCTGCGTCATGTGCAGGATGTGCGGGACAAGTACGCCAGTGTGTTAGACGCGCTGCCCTCTGACGCTGACAGGATCGACCGTCTGTGTGAGTTGAATGTTGTTGAGCAGGTTGGCCATGTGTGCCAGAACTCCATCGTTCAGGAGGCCTGGGCGAGGGGGCAATCCCTGTCGGTTCATGGTTGGGTGTATGACGTGGCTGATGGTCTGCTGCGTGATTTCGGCCTCTGTATTACCAGTGACGCCGAACGCCTGCCGATTCAGGAAGCCAGTGTCGCCGAGTTGATTGAACGGCCGGTGCGTACCGGTCGGGTTAAAGGTTAGCGCCAGCGGATGTCGACATTAAGCAACGCATACGAGGCGCTACTCCGTAACCGCCATCTCGTCACCGGTCGTCCGGTGTTGGTGGGGATTCGCGATGCCAACCTGTTAAACCATTGGCCCGATGGCGGGCTGGCAATAACCGATCATTTCGGCGTGTTCGAACAGTTACAACAGGTAGCCAACTGGCAGAGTGTTTTTGGAACACCCGCAAACGGGCCTGTTTCTGATCCCTGCAATACTGCTGTGGTTTTCCTGCCCAAAGCCCGGGAAGAACTGACGTTCCGGTTGAGACTGGCAGCATCACTGCTGAAGCCAGGGGGGCATTTGCTGCTCATTGGCGAAAAGCGGGAAGGCATTGCTGGTGCGGTTAAACAACTGAAGGCAATTGCGCCGGAGTCCGAAAAAATGGACAGTGCCCGGCATTGCCAGGTCTGGCTGGGCAAGCCCGACCAGGCTGACACTGACTTCGATGAGGCCGCCTGGGTTAGCTGGCACACGGTGGACTCTGCTGGCATTTCGTTGGAGGTAGCTGGCCTGCCCGGCATTTTCAGTGATGGCCGGCTGGATGAGGGCACGGCGTTATTGCTGGCGTCGCTGGATACTGTCGCCCCCAGGGGGCCGGTACTGGATTTTGCATGCGGGGCCGGTGTGATGGGAGCCTGGCTGCAGAAACGTTGGGGCCTGGCGGTTGACGGTGTTGATGTGCAGGCGCAAGCGGTGACCTGCGCTGGTCTGACCTATGACAGGGCGAAGGTTTCCGGCGTAATCCTGCCATCTGACGGCCTCAATGGAGTGACTGGCCGCTATCAGACCATTATAACCAATCCACCCTTTCATTCCGGCGTCGCCACTGACACCTCAATGACGGAAGATTTTCTCAAACAGGCGGCGAAACATTTGAATCCGGGCGGCGAATTGCGTCTGGTGGCTAACGGCTTCCTGCCTTATCCTCGTCTGATCAAGCAGTACATCGGCAACTGTCGTGTACTCATGAAAACCCCCCGATTTTCTGTCTACAGCGCCAATCGTCACTGAATTGACCATTGCCTGTCACATCTCCGTCGTGATGGTTTTCTGAACAAAAAAAAAGCCCCTGGGGTCAGGGGCAAAGAACGTCATGCTACCAACCTGGGAAGCACAACCTGAAATCAATTCCTAGGCGAGTACAATAGAGTTAATTTCTAGAATAAACAGCCTAGAATGACGGCCTTCTTCATAAAACACTGATTCAACCGGTTGACTGATGTGATAACGAACGTAGTTGAACTGTCCGGGTCAGTTCTGAAACTGACCCGCCCGGGTGCTTCGGACCGCCAGCTCAAACCCTGGGATGCTGCGGACGAACAGTTGATCGAGACAGCAACCTCTGCCTTGAGCGACGGGCAGCGAGTGCTGGTGATCGATGACAATTTCGGGGCCCTGGCTCTGGCGCTCGGAGCATTCAGCCCGGATGTGTTGGCAGATAGCGCGCTGGCCCATGCCGCCATCGTCGATAACGCAGCGGTGAATCAACAATCACCGGTCAATCTGTTCAGTTGGCTGAACCCTCCGGAAGGCGTGTATGACCTGGCGATCATGCGTATTCCACGGCAATTGGCTTACCTGACTTACATCCTGCGCTGGCTCAGTACCGGTTTGAGCCCCCAGGGGATGCTTTTCGCCGGCGGTATGATCAAACATTTACCCGCCCGAAGTGTGGAAGTCTTCAATGAGCTGATGAATCCTGAGCAGGTGTATCCTGCCCGGAAAAAGTCACGAGTGGTGAGTTGTCGACCCGGTACCCGTGGCCTCGATGATTGGCCCGATCTTTGGCGCGGCTATACGTTGCCTGACAGTGACCTTGTCATAGAATCCTTGCCTGCAGTCTTCGCAAGGGACCACCTTGATATTGGCACCCGTTTGCTGCTGCCCCATGTCTATCAGATCACCGGAAACCTTCCGGGCAGGGCCCGGGTGCTTGATCTTGCCTGCGGTAACGGTGTGCTGGGTCTTGCGGCGCTGACCGCAAACCCGGCTCTGGATCTGACCTTTACCGATGTGTCCAGCCAGGCGGTTGCCAGCGTGGCCCGGCTGATTGAAGAAAATTCGTTCAGTGCTGACACGCAACTGCGTTTTGCGGACGGGATTCCGGCGGATGCGGGTCTGTTTGACCTGATTTTGTGCAACCCGCCGTTTCATGAAGGTGGCGTGGTCGGTGATCACATTGCTTTGCGGCTGTTTGACCAGGCGAGCTATCATCTGAAACCGGGGGGCAGGTTGCTGATTGTGGGGAACCGGCACCTGGGCTACCACCGCAGTCTGAGACGCTTTTTCCCCCTGGTGAACCAGCTTGATGCCAACCCTAAATTCGTGGTGCTCGCAGCGACGGCCGGTCAGGATTTCCGTCGGTCGTAACCCATACGGGCCAGAGTATCGACAATGGTCTGGGTCTGGCTGTCGATTTCAATGTTAATCCGGTCCCCGACTTTGAGGTCGGAAAACGTGGTAGCTCGCAGGGTTTCCGGAATCAGGTAAACGTTGAACGTGTCGTCGGTGACCTCCCCGATGGTGAGACTGGCCCCGTTGATGGCTATATAGCCCTTGGGAAAAATATAACGCATCCAGGAAGAGGGTACGCGGAAGTAAAGCACGCAATTGTTTTCCGGGCGCTCAATCGCATTCACTACCGCCGTGGTATGAATATGGCCTGAAAGCAGATGGCCGCCAATCTCGTCTCCGATACGGGCGGCCCGTTCGAAGTTGATCGCACTGCCGGCCTGCAAATCCCCCAGCGTCGTCAGGCGCAAGGTTTCCTGCATGGCATCAAAACTCAAGCAGTCGCCTTGCTGGCGGGTGACTGTCAGACAAGTACCGTTGAGTGCCACCGATGCACCAATGGTGATGTTATCCAGGTGTTCTGGCGGAAACTTCACGTGAAAAGTCGTCAGCCCGGGCCGGGACTCCAGTGACTCGACGTGGGCGATGCCCTGGACGATGCCTGTAAACATGCCTGCTCCTCGATTAGTGGCTTGAGATCAGACAGTGGCTTGAGATCAACTCAACAGTGGTCCGCCTGCAATCTGGTGGCCCCAGAATAAACCTCGCATCTGCCAGTGCCAAGCAGGTTAAACATCGGATTCAAGAAAACCCGGCAGCGGGCGATACACCAGTGTCCCGTCAGGCTAATTCGCAGTAGCTTAACGAATTAGCCAGACGGGGCACTAGCTAATAACAGGCGCCAAATACGATCGTTTTTGGCTTTTGGGTTACGGCACGCACTTGGATATACCATGGCGCAGGGCAACGACAGTCAGCTAAGGCCATCCGGGACTCTGGATAGGGAACCGGTGCTGCGTCCTGGCCGGCCGGCTGATCCGCTGCCTGTGCCTGAAGTTTCTGTCACCCCGACTGCGCCGGATGCTCATGAAGCCACTGCTGAGCCGGACAATCGAAATTCTGAAGACGCTGCACCAGTGGCCGATGTTATATCAGACACAGACATGGCAGAAGCCCGTCAGCGTCGCTTGCGTCGTCTGCTGAAACAATGCGAGCGGGTGCTGTTGCTGGATTTTTCCACGTTGTCGATGCAAGGCTGGCCAGATAACTTTGCTCTGGCCGGGGCTCGCCGCAAGCGGGACATCTGGTTATTCTGCGCCATCCTGGCAGCACTGGTTTTTTTAAGCGGTATGACGGGGTTTGTGCCAGCCTGGATTGCGGGCGGCGGGTTTGGAGTCTTTGTGCTGGTGGTCATTGCCGGCATTCCGACCGTGAGGCGGCTCTACGCCTCCAAACCTTCCTGTCTGGATCTACTGATGCTTCGCCAAAGCCTGATGAAAGATGCCCGTAAGCATGTGGCGCACCTCGAAGGTGAGGTAGGGTTGCTGTGGCAATGTGCCCAGATGGCCGAATTCAATCCAACACTCAAATCGATCCGGTTCAGCGGGCTGGTGCGACTGTCGGAGAAACGGATTCTTGCCCGCTCGCTGGTGAAACGGGAGCACATCCGGCTCTACCTGATTTATCTGCTGGAAGCGGAAAAGGCATATGACCGCCTGCAGCATGCTTACTTTGAAGGCCATCAAACCGCTATTGACCGTGGGTGGCAAACAGTTACCGCCGTCCCCGACGTACGGGAGTGAGACCTTACCACTGCTGGACCTGTAACCTTTGATGGGTTGCACATTGACGGAGTCTGCATTTTAATAGTGCATCTATCTGCGCCATTCTTGACAATGCTACCTGTCAAACGTATGTTTCAAACAACTGTTTGGCAATTTGGGTGGATGAGATGGCGCAATCCGATACGGTTGATCGTATTCTCGATGCGGCGGAAGTATTGTTCGCCGAACGGGGGTTTTCCGAGACGTCACTTCGCATGATCACCAGTAAAGCCGGTGTGAACCTGGCCGCCGTGAATTATCACTTCGGTTCCAAGAACGCCCTTATCCACGCGGTTTTTGCCCGTTTCCTGACCCCGTTTTCAGATACCTTAGAGCGGGCGTTCGATGATCTCGAGCAACGCTGCAATGGCAAGCCGCCTACCCTTGACCAGACTCTGCGAGCGCTGACGGAAAGCGCGGTGCGCATGCCCCAGCGAAATGACCGGGGTATCTCGATTTTCATGAGACTGCTGGGTCTGGCCTACACCCAGTCCCAGGGTCATCTGCGCAAATTTCTTGAGCAGGAATACAGTCAGCCGTTTGGTCGTTTCATGCGGTTGTTGAAGGAAGCGACGCCGCAACTCACGGCGGTGGACCGTTACTGGCGGATTCAGTTCATGCTGGGTGCCACCGCCTTCACCATGTCCAGCAGTGACGCCCTGCGGGATATTCTGCAAAACAAATTGGGCGTTGCAACCACCGTGCAGGAAATGGTTGCCCGTTTAGTGCCGTTTCTGGCGGCCGGTATGCAGGCCACTGACCCGATGCAACTGGCGGTCAGCAAACCCTCGGTTGCCTGACTCCCGCCGGTCGGTTACGCTCTTGTGCGCAAACCACAGGTAACGCAACGAGAGCTGCAGTCATGCTACCCGACGTCGACCATTTTCCCCGTATCGAAATAGACCTTTCATCGCAGATTCTGCAATTATATGACGCGCCCGATTCGGGGCCTCGTGTCTACCCGGTTTCGTCAGCACTGCAAGGCCCGGGTGAGCGTCAGGATTCCGGCTGCACCCCCAGGGGCAGGCACTACATCCGCGCCTGCATTGGTGCTGACCTGCCACCGGGCACTGTTTTTGTGGCGCGACGTCCCACCGGTGAGATCTATTCCGCCGATCTTGCCCGCAAGCATCCCCATCGTGACTGGATTCTGACACGCATACTCTGGTTGTGTGGTCGGGAATCCGGACGTAACCGCGGTGTGGGTGTCGACAGTTTTCGCCGTTTTATCTATATCCACGGAACCCCCGATACCGAGCCCATGGGGGAGCCAATGTCACACGGTTGTATTCGCATGCGAAATGCGGATGTGCTTGACCTGTTCGAGCGCGTGACCGCCGGCGTACCGGTGAATATCGTCACCAGCCAATTCGATGCTGCCTGACCAGCCAGTTTCCATATAAATCAGAGAACATCAATGAACGAGCAATTACCGGCAAAGTTGACGGAGTGGATCAGTAACTGGGGCGTTTTGTCAGAAGGCCTGCGGGCCAGCATCGGTATATTTACCCTGGTGTTGATGACGGCGATAGTCGCGTTCATTGCGAGCAGGGTTATTTACCGGCTGGAGAAGAAATGCCAGGCCACCTCCAACCTTTGGGACAATGCCTTTCTGCACGCAGTGCGCAAACCTGCCATCGTGTTTGTCTGGTTACAGGGCGTGTTCTGGGCTGCCGAAATCGCCTACCGGTATTCGGAAGCGGAAGTGTTCTCCTATAACGACAAGGTGCTCGAATTCGGATTCATCTGGCTGATGGTCTGGACCTTGCTGGGGGTGATCAAGGAAGCTGAAAAGATCCTGGCGTCACCGGTCAAGATGAAAAAGCCGATGGATTACACCACGGTCAACGCCATCAGCAAGCTCGTCCGTGCGGTGGTTCTGATTACCGCGGTGCTGATTGCGATGCAATCCCTTGGTTACAGTATTTCCGGTGTGCTTGCCCTTGGTGGTATGGGCGGCATTGCCGTTGGTTTTGCCGCCAAGGACCTGCTGGCCAACTTTTTCGGCGGCTTTGTGATTCACATGGACCGGCCCTTTAAAGTAGGGGATTGGGTGCGCTCACCGGACCGGAACATCGAAGGTACCGTTGAACACATTGGCTGGCGGATTACGACCGTGCGAACCTTTGACAAACGGCCGCTATATATACCGAATGCAACCTTTACCACGATTGCCGTTGAAAACCCGTCCCGGATGACCAACCGCAGAATATCGGAGACCATTGGCATCCGGTATGCGGATGTCAGCCAGATGGCGACAATAGTCGATGATATCCGCGAAATGCTGGTGTCCCACGACGACATTGATGCCGACCAGACCCTGATCGTAAATTTCCTGAGCTTCAATGCGTCGTCTCTGGACATCATGGTGTATACCTTCACCAAAACAACGAACTGGGTTGAATTCCATAAAGTAAAGCAGGATGTACTGCTCAAGATCAGTGACATCATAGAAGGCTTTGATGCAGAGGTGGCCTTCCCGACTCGCACCTTGCATTTACCGGATGGTATTCGGGTAGCAGCGAAAGACGCAGACCAGTCCGGAAAAAATGCTGAGGATGAGCCGGCGGCGCGGGAAGAGACCGCATCCGTCACGGATTCGTCAGCGTCCGTTCATTCTGAACACGGTGCCGGGGAGGCAGATTAATGGCTATTGAAATCCCATCTAACGGTCGAAGCGTTGGTATTATTGGCGGCACAGGGTTGACCACCCTGTCAGGGCTGGAAATCAGCGGCGAGAAGGTTGTTGATACGCCCTGGGGTAAGCCCTCGGCGCCTCTGGTGTTCGGAAGCCTGCAGGGTCAGCGGGTGGTGTTTCTGGCCCGGCATGGTCATCCCCACAGTATTCCGCCCCACCAGGTAAACTATCGGGCCAATATGTGGGCGCTTCAGCAAGCCGGGGTTAACACGGTGGTCGGAGTCAATGCGGTGGGGGGGATTCATCCGGATATGGTGCCAGCGCATATTGTCATCCCGGACCAGCTTATTGATTACACCTGGGGGCGGGGGCACACTTTTTTTGAAGAGGGTGCTGAGGGCGTCACCCACATCGACTTCACGTTTCCCTACACGGATGCTGTCCGTCACGCACTGATTCAGGCAGCGGAATCCTTGGGTCTGGCCCATTCCAGGGTTGGTGTTTATGCCGCAACGCAGGGGCCCAGGCTGGAAACCGCCGCAGAAGTTCTGAGACTCGAGCGGGATGGTTGCGATATTGTCGGGATGACCGGTATGCCGGAGGCAGCATTGGCGGCTGAGCTGAACATGAGTTACGGCTGCCTTGGCCTTGTCGTGAACTGGGCCGCCGGTAAATCCGCTCACATCATTACCATGGAAGAAATTGAAGCGGCCATCGATCAGGGCATGGCCGGTGTCAAAGCGGTGCTTGAGCGGGCAGTCAGTTCACTGGGCCGTTAGCGCTCTCACTAGCACCCTCATTATTAGCACTCTCGTCATCTTCAATCTTTTTAAAGAAGATCAGCACGCCCAGAGTGGGGGAATCCATGAAGTGGATTTCCTCACTGCGCATCCGCCGGGTTTCGCGGATCCAGGTTACCAGCTCTTTGCGGGTCTGCTGCGGCATCCTATTGGCTGCCAGCGCATGCTCTGCCATGACGCTTCCTTCCGTGGTGCGGCCATCCATGGCACCCCCATTAATGGCACCCTCTGCAATGGCACCCTCTGCAGGCGGGGTGTTGCCCGGCCCGGTTGCCTCGGAACCGGTGCCGTCACCCGCCGGCACACCGTTGGCCTGGTCTGGTTTTCGTTGCGCAAGCTCACTGGTCTCATCGGTGGCAGGCTGCCAATGGTTCAGCTCGGCTGAGACGTGCAGGAATCGCAGGCGTTCAATCCGGATATTGCCTTCAATTTCGCGATGGCCGGCCTCTTCGAGCCAGTCTCCGACTTCAATCCGTAGGGGCTCGCCCTTGTAATCCGGTGGAAATGATTCATACCAGCCAGCGCTTGCCAATACCCGATAGCGACCACTTTGCTCTAGGCGCTGAGCGGCGTTGTTCAGGGACAACTCACTTGTTGGTACCAGCTTCAGGTCACTCCGGCGTTGGCCATCCTGACCAACAACCCAGAGCCGCATTTCCGCATCCCCGACCTCTGGATACCTGCTGGCCATCTGCTCTTCGATTGAATCACTGTCAATCTTGCGTTCGAGCAGCACGATTTCCGCCCGGTAGGCGTTGCTGTCCTGTGCCAGGGCGGGAGATGAGATCAGTGCGACGGTAACAAGTGCGCCGAGGATCTGACTGGGGTGCATAAAGCCGAAGAATCGCAAAGGTGTTCTCCAAATAAAAGTCGCCCGGGATGCCGGTGTTCAGCAAAAGTATGGCGGTATTTTCGAAATTCGCGGGCTGGCGGTTCAGTTCGGTGCCAGTTGCCCCAGCATGTTTGCAACGCCGTCGAGTTTACCATCGGTCGACGTATCCTTCAGCCGGAACCTGAAGCTGTTTGCTCCCTCAAGGCGATATTGGTCCGGTGAGTGTTGCACTTTTTTTACCAGTATCAGCGGGTCCACCGGCGTTGCACTGCCAAATTCAAGCCGTGCCCATTCCTTGCCAGCGTCTATTTTCGTGATGCCAAGGCTTTCAGCCTGCAAGCGCAGTTCGGCCTGGCGCATCATATTCTTGGCAGGCACCGGCAGCAGCCCGAAGCGATCAATCATCTCTACCTGAAGTTCTTTTAATGCATCTTTGGTGTCGACACTGGCGATACGCTTGTAAAGCATCAGGCGATTATGGACGTCCGGCAGGTAGTCGTCCGGAATGAGGGCAGGAATACGCAGGTTGATTTCGGTGCCGTGGCTGAGCGGAAGCTCGGCGTTGGGCGTCCTGCCTCCACGGATGGCGGTCACCGCCTCGTCCAGCAATTGCATGTAGAGCGTGAACCCGATGCTTTCGATCTGGCCGCTTTGCTCTTCGCCCAGAAGCTCCCCCGCGCCCCGTATTTCAAGGTCATGGGAGGCCAGCATAAACCCGGCGCCCAGGTCCTGGGCTTCGGAAATGGCTTCCAGACGCTTTTTGGCATCAGAGGTGATGCTTTTGGGCGGCGGTGTCAGCAGATAGGCGTAGGCCTGGTGGTGGGATCGCCCGACCCGGCCCCGGAGCTGGTGGAGTTGGGCTAACCCGAATTTGTCCGCCCGTTCGATAATGATGGTGTTGGCGCTGGGAATGTCGATACCGGTTTCGATGATGGTTGTACAGACCAGAACGTTGAAGCGTTTGTGGTAAAAGTCCGACATGATCTGTTCCAGTTCGCGCTCCCGCATCTGGCCGTGGGCCACTCCGATCCGCGCCTCGGGAATGAGCCGGCGTAGATCTTCGGCGGTTTTCTGGATGGTGTTGACCTCGTTGTGGAGGAAATACACTTGACCTCCCCGGAGGATCTCCCGGAGGATCGCCTCTTTTACCATCGGTTCTTCCCGTTGACGCACAAACGTCTTGACGGACAAGCGTCGGGCTGGCGGTGTGGCGATGATAGACAGATCCCGCAGGTGTCCCATGGCCATGTTCAGGGTTCTCGGGATCGGTGTCGCCGTCAGGGTCAGCAGGTCCACCTCGGCCCGCAACGCCTTGAATTTTTCCTTCTGCTGAACCCCGAACCGGTGTTCCTCATCAATGATAACCAGCCCCAGGTTCTTGAAAGACACGTCTCCCTGGATCAGCTTGTGGGTGCCGATCACGATGTCTGCCTTGCCTTCATGGATGCGCTGCAGGGCGGTTTTGGTCTGGGCCGCGCTCCGAAAACGGCTCAACAATTCCACTGTCACTGCGGTGTCTGAGAAGCGGTCTCTGAACGATTCATAATGCTGTTGCGCCAGCAGGGTAGTGGGCACCAGCACGGCGACCTGCTTACCGGAAAAGGTCGCAATAAAGGCTGCCCGCATGGCAACTTCGGTCTTGCCAAAGCCCACATCACCGCAGACCAGGCGGTCCATCGGGCGTTCGCCGGTCATGTCGTCGAGCACAGCTTCGATGGCGGCCTGCTGATCAGGGGTTTCCTCAAACGGGAAGCCGGCTGCAAAGGCGCGATAGGCTTCCTCGGGGTTATCAAACTGGAAGCCTTTCCGGGCTTCGCGACGGGCATAGACATCCAGCAGCTCGGCTGCGGTGTCGCGAATTTTCTCCAGCGCTTTCTGTTTTGACTGACTCCAGCGTTCGGTGCCGAGCTTGTGCAGCGGTGCGTGCTCGGTGTCGTTGCCCGCGTACCGGGAGATCAGGTGCAGGCTGGACACCGGCACATAGAGTTTCGAGCCGCCGGCGTATTCCAGCATCAGAAATTCGGCAGCGTCGCCCTCGACCGTGATGGTCTCAAGGCCCCGGTAACGTCCGACACCGTGGTCAATGTGGACCACTGGCGCACCGATGCGCAGTTCCGATAGATCCCGGTAGCCGGAATCGTTCAACTCGGTGGGTTTGTCCCGGCGCCGGCGCTGCAGTACCCGCTCACCAAAGAGCGCGGTCTCGGTGATCAGCGCAAGTCCGTGTTCGGTCAGCAGCAGCCCCTCTTCCATCGGCCCTATGGTGATGCCGAGTGCGCATTCCGGGTCATTCCGGAAGGCTTGCCAGCTGTCAACGGTATGGGCCTTGAGCCGATTTTCCTGCAAGCTTTCAATCAGGGCCTCACGACGGCCGGAGGATTCGGCGCATATCAGCACCCGTCCGGTAAAGTCATTGATGAAGCTGCGCAGTCGTCGGGCCGGGTCACTCGCTCGGCCATCCATGGAAACATCGGGTAGCGGGGCGGTTTTGCAGGAGATTTCCCGTCCGCCAGCCGCATCCTGGGCCTGCTCGCAAGGGGTGACCCGGGGGAAGTGTTTTAACAGACCAAACAGCTCTTCCTTCAGCAGGAACAGTTGCCCCGGCGCCAGAATCGGCCGGAACCGGTCATGGCGCCGCTCTTCATAGCGGTTAGCGGTGTCGGCCTGGAACTGATCAATGGCAGTCTCAAGTTCTGGCTCGGTAAACAACTGGGTCTCGCCGGGCAGGTAATCGAACAGGGTAGCCGTGTTATCGAAAAACAACGGCAGGTAGTACTCGACCCCGGGCGGTGTGATGCCATGGGAGACATCCTGATAGATCGGCGCGTCTTTGTCGGCATTGGGGAAGTGCTCGAACCAGCGGTTGCGAAAACCGGAGCGGGCTTCCTTGTGCCAGGGAAACTCATTGGCGGGCAGCAGTTCGATCCGTTCTATACGGTCAACGGAGCGCTGGGTTTCCGGATCAAAGGTGCGCAGGGTTTCGATTTCGTCATCGAACAGATCAATCCGGTAGGGCAGTGACGCACCCATGGGATAAATATCCAGTATCGCGCCCCGGACCGCGTACTCCCCGTGTTCGTAGACATTGTCCGCATGACGATAGCCGGCGGCTTCAAGTTGCATGCGCCAACTGTCAATGTTCAGGGACTGGCCTGTTTCCAGCAACAGCGTGTTGCCTTGCAGGTAATCCACCGGCGGCAGGCGGTGCATCAGGGTACGGGCGGGCACCACCAGCAGACCATGACGGGTCCGGGGCAACCGGTGCAGGGTGCGTATCCGCCTTGAGCTGATGTCCTGATGGGGCGAGAACATGTCGTAGGGCAGCGTTTCCCAGTCCGGCAGCGAAAGCAGCTCCAGGCCATCTGGCGTGATCGCGGGCTGATCTTCGTCAAATGACAGGCCGAGATAGAATCGCATGGCCTGCTCAAGCCGAATGGCTTCATCGGTGCTGCGCGTGATCACCAGCGTCAGACCATGGTGCTGGCGGGCACTCTCGCAGAACGCCAGGGCCTCGCTGCTACCGTAAAGGCTGCTCCATATCCGGTGATCCGCCGCCTTGGCCGGGAATGGCGGCGCCAGCAGCGAATGCTGCGCGGAGCCCGGCCGGGCGGCGGGTTCATTCCGGGCAGGGTTCGTGAGATTACCCTTGAGATTACCGTTGAGAGTGTCTTGAGGCATGGGCGACGGCGGGCTCCTGGGACTGCATTCGGTTGAGTAAGGTTGCGATCAGGTCGCTCATTCTAGCGGCCGATTGTGGCCGTGTCATGGCGGGCGCTTAATTTGCGATTGTAGGGATTAAATAAGATAATATGCGACCAATTTCGAGTGCTAACTGCAGAGGTCTAAGCGTGAGTCATGAACAGATGAATGAGCACCTGTCCGACTGGACGGAAAGGGAATCCACCGCCGAAGCGATGATCCCCCTGATTGGTCGCCTGTACCGTAAAAACAACGTAGTTACCTCGATCTACGGGCGCGCTGTGATCAATCAGTCTGTTATCGGCATTCTGCGGTCACACCGGTTTGTCCGGCAAGTAGAACAGACCGAACTGTCAGTACAGGATACCCTGCCGCTGCTGGAGGCCATGGACAGGCTTGAGTTGGGGCGTGCCCATGTGGATGTCGGCAAGCTCGCGGTCAAGTATATCAACGGTGGCCGTCAGGGTACGATCGAGGATTTCCTGAAGTCCGAAATCGGCGACATAGTAGGCCTGTACAGCACACAGTCCCGGGAAGATGCTGAAAACGGCACCAAGGATATCGTGCTATATGGCTTTGGCCGTATCGGCCGTCTGCTGGCCCGAATCCTGATTGAAAAGGCGGGCGGCGGTAACAATCTGCGCTTGCGCGCTATCGTGGTTCGCCAGGGCGGCGCCGAGAATGACCTCGAAAAGCGGGCGAGCCTCCTGCGCCGGGACTCAGTGCACGGCGCTTTCAATGGCACCATCACCATTGATCAGGAAGACTCTGCGATCATTGCCAACGGCAATTACATCAAGGTGATCTACTCCGATGGCCCGGATAAGGTGGATTACACCAGCTATGGCATCAACAACGCGATTGTCATCGACAACACCGGTATCTGGCGTGATGAAGAGGGCCTAGGGCTGCATCTGAAGTCGAAAGGTGTCAGCCGCGTTATGTTGACCGCTCCCGGCAAGGGCGATATCAAGAACATTGTTCACGGTATCAACAATGACTGGATTACCGCTGACGACCGTATCTTGTCTGCGGCCTCCTGTACCACCAACGCTATCACCCCCATTCTCAAAGCCATTTATGACGAGTACGGGATTGAGGATGGTCACGTTGAGACGGTTCATTCCTACACCAACGACCAGAACCTGATCGATAACTACCATAAAGGCAGCCGTCGTGGACGCAGTGCGCCGCTCAACATGGTGATTACTGAAACCGGCGCTGCCAAGGCAGTCGCCAAGGCGCTGCCGGAGTTGAAAGGCAAGCTGACCGGCAACGCGATCAGGGTGCCCACCCCCAACGTATCCATGGCAATTCTCAACCTGAACGTGAAAAAAGAGGTTACGGTTGAGGCAGTGAATGAATATCTGCGTGAGATGGCGTTGCACTCCGAGTTGCAGAAACAGATCGATTTCGTCAACTCGCCGGAAGTGGTGTCGACCGATTTTGTCGGCTCCCGGCATGCTGGTATTGTGGATGCCCAGGCGACCATTGCCAGCGGTCATCGCCTGATTCTGTACGTCTGGTACGACAACGAGGCGGGCTATAGCGCTCAGGTTATTCGCGTGGTCAATCAGATGGCAGGTGTCGACTATCCTGTTTTCCCACCACGGGCACGGTGATCCTGGCGGGCATCATGTCACCGTGGTGACGTCGACCCCCGGTGGCTGCGAGCTGCCGGGGGTTTTCTTGTTTGCGCCTGATCCCTTGTAGTCCCCGCCCTCTGTCCGTTACTTTAAGGTACAAACTCTGGGTGGTTCTGGTGGAAATAGATGCCCCGAGTCTCTATAATTGGCGCGATTTTGGGTGCGTCTGCCATCTGCCTCTCATTGCTTCTTGTTGGCGCAGGAATTGACCGTGTAAACAATCATCTGGATCAGGTGTAGTTCGGGCAAGGTCGGTTATATCGCCACGTAAGGAAGTTCTGGCCGTTGTGTCAGCACGCGAAAATCCATCGTAAAGTTTCTGATGACTGGGTACGGCTAATGATCAAAATCAAGAAAGGCCTGGATCTTCCCATCAGCGGCGCTCCTGAGCAGACCATTTCAGATGGTAAGACCGTTCGCCACGTGGCATTGATCGGTTTTGACTATATCGGCATGAAGCCGACCATGGCTGTACAAGAAGGAGATCGCGTCAAGCGCGGTACGCTGCTGTTTACGGATAAGAAGACCGAGGGCGTACGGTATACCTCACCCGCAGCGGGTGTGGTCAAAGAAATCAATCGCGGTGAGCGTCGCATCTTTCAGTCGATTGTTGTCGAGATTGATGGCGATGAAGCTGAATCCTTTGCCCGCTATTCCGAGGCTGATTTAGAGGGTCTCGAACGGCAGCAGGTGGTTGACAACCTGATTGACTCCGGCCTTTGGGCCGCTTTCAAGACCCGACCTTACAGCAAGATTCCGCAGATTGATTCGGCGCCACACTCCATTTTTGTTTCAGTGATGGATACCAACCCCCTCGCCGCTGACCCGACCGTTATCATTGCCGAGAACCAAAAAGCGTTTGCGCAGGGTCTTCAACTGTTGACCAAGTTGACGACCGGTAAGGTCTTTGTTACTGGCAAGCCCGGCTCCGATGTCTCGGTGCCAGAGTCCGATGCCGTGGAAGTTCACCAGTTCGATGGTGTTCATCCGGCCGGCAATGTCGGGACCCATATCCACTATCTCGACCCGATCGCTGGTCACAAAGTGGTTTGGAGCATCGGTTATCAGGACGTCATCGACATCGCCAAACTGTTTGAAACCGGTGAATTACCGGTTGACCGTATTGTCGCGGTGGGTGGCCCGAAAGCTCTGAAGCCGCGACTGCTTCGTACCCGCATAGGCGCCAGCCTGACAGAACTGCTTGAGGGCGAGGTCGCAACCGATTGTTCCGTTCGTGTGATTTCGGGCTCGGTTTTTGGTGGCCGTCGTGGCGATGGCCCCTGCGCCTATCTGGGACGTTTCTCCAATCAGATAAGCATCCTGGAGGAAGGCCACAAGCGTGAGTTCATGGGATGGTTGTCGCCGGGAACCAAGCGTTTCTCGGTATTGAACATCTACCTGTCCAGACTCACCAGAGGCAGGCTGTTTGATTTCACCACCACGACTAACGGAAGCGAACGGGCGATGGTGCCGGTCGGTGCCTACGAGCAGGTCATGCCGCTGGACATCTTGCCGACACAGTTGCTGCGTTCATTGATTGTTGGGGACACCGAGGCTGCCCAGAAGCTGGGCGCGCTGGAGCTGGACGAAGAAGATCTCGCACTCTGCACTTTCGTGTGTCCGGGTAAATATGAATACGGTCCGATTCTTCGCGAGAATCTGACCCGTATCGAAATCGAGGGCTAAACCGATGGCTATCCGACAGTTTCTCGATGGCATTGAGCATCACTTTGAAAAAGGCGGCAAGTACGAGCGTTGGTACGCCCTGTTCGAAGCCGTTGACACGATTTTCTACACGCCGGGTAAAGTAACGTCTACTACTTCTCATGTTCGCGATGGCGTTGACCTGAAACGCATCATGATTACGGTGTGGCTGTGTACGTTCCCCGCCATTTTCTTCGGAATGTGGAATATTGGCTTCCAGGCCAACAGTTTCCTGGCCTCCAATCCGGATGCCGTGATGGGCGATGGCGCCTTGCGCTCCGCGTTTATTGGTGCCCTGGCGGGTAACGATGCCGGCAGTATCTGGGACAACATGATCTATGGCGCCGCTTACTTTGTGCCGATCTATTTTGTCACATTTGTAGTGGGCGGCTTCTGGGAAGTCATGTTTGCCACGGTCAGGCGACACGAAGTGAATGAAGGCTTCTTCGTCACCTCCATTCTGTTCGCACTGATCTGTCCTCCGACCATACCGCTTTGGCAGGTTGCGTTGGGTATCACCTTCGGTATCGTTATCGGCAAGGAAGTGTTCGGTGGTACCGGCAAGAACTTCCTGAATCCGGCGCTTACCGGTCGTGCGTTTCTGTACTTTGCTTATCCTGCCCAGATTTCAGGCGATACCGTCTGGACCGCTGTTGATGGGTTCAGTGGCGCAACAGCCCTGAGCTGGGCCGCCAGCGGCGGTGTTGAAGCGCTGGAACAGCAGATTGGCTGGCTGTCAGCGTTCATGGGGTCTATCCAGGGCTCGATGGGTGAGACCTCAACCCTGGCGGTGTTGGCCGGTGGTATCGTGTTGGTTGTCATGAAGATAGCGTCTTATCGCATCGTGGGCGGGGTTCTGCTCGGCATGATCGGAATGAGTCTGCTGCTGAATATTGTCGGTTCAGAGACCAACCCGATGTTTGACGTGCCAGCCCACTGGCATCTTGTCATCGGTGGCTTTGCGTTTGGCATGATGTTTATGGCAACCGATCCGGTATCAGCCGCAATGACAAACACCGGCCGTTGGTGCTTCGGTATCCTGGTCGGGGTCATGACTGTTCTGATACGGGTTATCAATCCGGCGTTCCCGGAAGGCATCATGCTGGCAATTCTTTTTGCCAACCTTTTCGCACCGCTGATGGATCACTACGTGGTCCAGGCCAACATCAAACGGAGGCTTGCACGTGGCTAAAGCTAAAGAAACCGTCTCCAGAACCGTTATGGTGGCGCTGGCGCTGTGCATCGTATGTTCGGTTATTGTCTCGGCCGCGGCGGTGATGCTTCGCCCGGCCCAGATTACCAACCAGAACCTCGATATCAAGAGCAATATTCTGTCCGCTGCTGGTATGTATGAGCAGGGTATGAGTGCGGACGAGATCGAGTCTGTGTTCAGCCAGTTTGAAGTGAAACTGGTTGACCTGGACACCGGTGAATACGTTGAGCCGTCCGCCGTTGGTGTCAACGACCCGATGAAATACGATCAGTACAAGGCTGCTTCCAACCCGGAGTTATCAGAAAATATTCCGGCGACACAGGATAAAGCCGGAATCAAGCGCCGTCCGAAGGTCGCCAAGATATACCTGTTAGCGGAAGGCGATGACTTCAAACGCGTTGTGCTGCCGATTCACGGCTATGGCTTATGGTCCACACTGTATGGCTTCATGTCCCTGGAGGGTGATGCGAATACCATTGAGGGCATAGGTTTTTATGACCATGCCGAAACACCGGGCCTGGGTGGTGAGGTTGACAACCCACGCTGGAAATCCCAATGGGTGGGTAAAGAGCTTTACGATGAGGGTGAGCAGGCAGAACCAAAAATTCAGCTTGTCAAAGGCGGTGTCGACGCCAATGCACAGGCAAAAGAGCACAAGGTTGACGCGCTTTCTGGTGCCACACTGACCAGCCGGGGTGTTCAACAACTCGTGAACTACTGGATGGGTGATCGTGGTTTTGCACCCTATCTGAAAAAACTTCGCCAAGGGGAGGTCTGATATGGCCGACGCATCAGCCAAACAGGTTCTCTTTGAACCGATTTTTAGCAACAACCCCATTGCGCTGCAGATCCTGGGCATTTGCTCCGCGCTGGCGGTGACGACCAGTGTTAACGTCACGCTGGTTATGTGCGCCTCAGTTATTGCCGTGACGGCGTTTTCCAACCTGGCGGTATCCCTGGTTCGTACCCAGATTCCGAACAGCATCCGTATTATTGTTCAGATGACCATCATCGCATCGCTGGTTATCGTGGTGGATCAGATACTGAAAGCCTACGCCTATGAGATCAGCAAACAGCTGTCGGTGTTTGTTGGCCTCATCATCACCAACTGCATTGTCATGGGTCGCGCCGAAGGCTTTGCCATGAAGAACGGCCCCTGGCTGAGCTTTCTGGACGGTATCGGTAACGGTATGGGGTACTCCGTGCTGTTGTTGATTGTTGCGTTCTGCCGCGAGCTGCTTGGTTCCGGGTCCCTGATGGGCTTCAGTCTGATGCCGGTCGTCAACGAGGGCGGCTGGTACGTGCCTAATGGTCTGCTGCTGTTGCCGCCAAGTGCGTTCTTCATCATCGGGCTTATTATCTGGGGCCTTCGCGCCTGGAAACCGGAGCAGGTTGAAGCACCGGACTATAAAATGTCACGCCATAAGACCAAGGAGGCCTTCTGATGGAGCACTATATCAGCCTGTTGCTGAAGGCAATCTTTGTTGAAAACATGGCTCTGGCCTTCTTTCTGGGGATGTGTACCTTCCTGGCGATCTCCAAGAAAATTGAGGCCGCCGCAGGCCTCGGCATTGCCGTCGTGGTCGTGTTGACCATTACGGTGCCGGTAAACAACCTGATCTACAACTACGTGCTTCGTGAAGGTGCCCTGAGTTGGGCGGGCCTGCCTGAGGTGGACCTGAGCTTTCTGGGTTTGCTGACGTATATCGGGGTGATTGCGGCCTTGATCCAGATCATGGAAATGATTCTGGATAAATACATACCGGCCCTGTACGCAGCGCTGGGGGTTTTTCTGCCATTGATCACGGTGAACTGCGCCATTATGGGCGCGTCACTGTTCATGGTTGAGCGTGACTACAATTTTGGCGAGAGCGTTGTTTACGGTTTCGGTGCCGGTGTTGGCTGGGCGCTGGCTATTCTGGCGCTGGCCGGAATCCGTGAGAAGCTCAAATACAGCGATGTGCCGGAAGGGCTGCGTGGTCTGGGCATCACCTTTATCACGGTTGGCCTGATGTCCCTTGGCTTCATGTCCTTTTCGGGCATCTCCCTGTAATCAACCCGGTGATTCGGTTTAAGGAAAAGGCGAGACCATGAATATAGAAATCATTCTCGGCGTGGTCATGTTCACCGTTATCGTGCTGTCGCTGGTAGCGGTTATCCTGGCGGCACGCTCGAAGCTGGTTAGCACCGGTGACGTGAAAATTGAAATCAACGACGATCCGGAACATACCGTAACCACCGAAGCTGGTGGGAAGTTGCTGAACACACTGGCGAGCAATGGCATCTTCCTGTCCTCTGCCTGTGGTGGTGGCGGTACCTGTGCCCAGTGCAAGTGCAAGGTGCTGGAAGGCGGCGGCTCCATGCTGGCGACCGAGAAAACCCACTTCACCAATCGTGAAGAGAAAGAAGGGTGGCGTCTGTCGTGCCAAGTTCCGGTCAAGCAGGACATGAAAGTCGAGGTGCCGGAAGAGTTCTTCGGCGTCAAGAAGTGGGAATGCACCGTCGAGTCCAACCATAACGTCGCGACCTTCATCAAGGAGCTGGTACTCAAGCTTCCGGAAGGTGAAGAAGTGGATTTCCGCGCCGGTGGTTATGTACAGCTTGAATGCCCGCCTTATGATATCGATTTCAAGAATTTCGATATCGAAGAGGAATTCCACGAAGACTGGGACAAGCATGATATCTGGCGCTTCCGGGGTGTGAACAAGGAAGAGGTTATTCGGGCCTACTCGATGGCGAATTACCCGGATGAGAAAGGGGTTCTCAAGTTCAACATCCGGATCGCTACGCCACCTCCGGGTACCGATCATCCGCCCGGACTGATGTCGACGTTTGTCTTCAACCTCAAGCCGGGAGACAAAATCACCGTTTTCGGACCTTTCGGCGAGTTTTTTGCCAAGAAGACCGAAGCGGAAATGGTCTTTATCGGCGGTGGTGCGGGCATGGCCCCGATGCGGTCCCACATTTTCGACCAGCTCAAGCGCCTGAACTCCAAGCGTAAGATCAGTTTCTGGTACGGTGCCCGTAGCGTCCGGGAAATGTTCTACGTAGAGGACTTCGACAAGCTGGCCGAAGAGAATGAAAATTTTGAATGGCACGTGGCCTTGTCGGATGCGCTGCCGGCGGATAACTGGACAGGCCCTACCGGCTTTATCCACAACGTGCTGTACGAACAGTATCTGAAGGACCATCCGGCGCCGGAAGACTGTGAGTATTACATGTGCGGGCCCCCGATCATGAACGCATCGGTGATCAAGATGCTGAAAGACATGGGCGTGGAAGACGAAAACATCATGCTGGATGACTTTGGAGGCTAGTTCCAAGCCATGATATCCCGCATGACCCGGCCCGCCCTGGTTGCGATGATTTTGCTCATCGCGGCCTTGGCGGGCTGTTCATTTGAGCCAGAACAAGAGATATGGGAAATAGCCGGACCGGTTTTTGGCACCGAGTATCATATCAAGGTGGTATTGACCGAGGATCCGGAGCAACTGGATACTCTGGCGACAGGTATAACATCGGTGCTGGAGTCTGTCGATGCCTCCATGTCGACCTGGCGGGAGGATTCCGAGCTGTCCAGGTTCAACAGGGCCGAGGACCAGTCCCGGTGGTTTGAGATATCACCACCGCTATACCAGGTGCTTACCGCTGCCCGTGAAGTGTCCGAGCTCAGTGATGGCGCTTTTGATATTACCGTAGGGCCGGTGGTAAACCTGTGGGGGTTCGGCCCGGAGGCGCGGCCTGAACAGGTGCCTGAAGCGGCCCTGTTGCAGCAACGGCTTGACGGGATTGGCTACGAAAAACTGGAGCTCAGGGCTGAGCCCCCGGCGATAAGAGCGGATATAAAGCAATATCTGGATCTGTCTGCTATTGCCAAAGGCTATGCTGTTGATGCGGTGGCGGAGTATCTGTTGGCTACCGGAATTGAGGCCTATCTGGTTGAAATCGGTGGTGAGGTCCGGGTGAGCGGGCGCAAGCCCGGTGACGAGGCCTGGCGGCTGGCGATTGAAGAGCCGGTGCCGGGCAGGCGGGAGGTTAACCGGGTAGTGGCGCTCGATAGTCAGGCCATGGCGACGTCGGGCGACTATCGGAACTATTACGAATCGGCAGGCCAGCGTTTTTCCCATACCATTGATCCTGAAAGCGGTAAACCGATCGCCCATAATCTGGCGTCGGTGACGGTTATCGCTGACACCACCATGGGGGCAGATGCACTGGCCACGGCGTTCAATGTGATGGGGTATGAACGCGCCAACGAGCTGGCAATTCGCAAAAACATGGCCGTTTACTTTATTATTAGACAAGAGAATGGTTTTGAGGCGCACTACACGCCTGCCTTCTCGTCTTATTTGGCAAATTAGGAGGTGCTATGGGTACCTTTCTGTTGGTTTTACTGATTGTGGGTTTTCTGCTGGCCGCTATGTCGGTCGGAGTGATTATGGGCCGTAAACCCATCAGTGGCACCTGTGGCGGTATAGGCGCGCTGGGACTGGATCAGGCCTGTGATATCTGTGGTGGTAACACCAAAAAGTGTGAAGAAGAGAATGACCGTATTGCCACTGAGGCCACCCAGACCAAAACCCTGGCTTACGACGCGACCAGAAAGTAACCCGTCGCTCTGGTGGTCCGCTCCCGCTCATTGTTCGGAGGTGTGATGTTTTGCCGCCTCCTTTCTTGTTTTTTAAAAACGACGTAGATAAGGAGTCACTGCACTAATGGCAGACCATCATTACGACGTCGTCGTTATCGGTGCCGGTCCTTCAGGTGAAGGCGCGGCCATGAATGCGACGAAGAGCGGTAAACGAGTCGCAATTATTGAAGACAAACAGACAGTGGGTGGCAACTGCACCCATTGGGGCACGATCCCGTCAAAGGCATTGCGCCATTCCGTTAAACAGATTATTACCTTCAACACCAATGTCATGTTCCGTGATATCGGTGAGCCGCGCTGGTTTTCATTCCCCCATGTCCTTCAAAATGCCCAGAAAGTCATTGGTAAACAGGTCAAGTTGCGGACCCAGTTCTACTCCCGTAACCGGGTAGATATCCATAATGGCCGTGCCTATTTCCTGGATGCCAACCGCATTGAAGTCCGGGGCCAGAAATCGACTGATATACTCAATACCAAGAGCGTTGTTATCGCGACGGGCTCGCGCCCGTATCTGCCGCCGGACATCAATTTCCGCCATCGCAGAATCTATAACAGCGATACCATCCTGAATCTGTCACACACCCCCCGCACGTTAATCATCTACGGTGCCGGTGTTATTGGTTCGGAATATGCCTCTATCTTTGCCGGGCTGGGGGTAAAGGTTGATCTGATCAATCCCGGTAGCCGACTCCTGAATTTTCTTGATGATGAAATTTCCGATGCGCTGAGCTACCACCTGCGTAATAACGGAGTGCTGGTTCGTCATAATGAGACATACGAGTCTGTTGAAGGTGATGAGCAGGGCGTCGTGCTGTCATTGCAATCCGGCAAGAAAATCCGTGCTGATGCGTTCCTGTGGTGCAATGGCCGGACTGGCAACACCGACAAGCTTGGGCTCGAAAATGTCGGGCTGGAGCCAAATGGCAGGGGCCAGTTGGCGGTTGATGATCATTACCGGACCGAGATCTCCAATGTTTATGCAGCCGGGGATGTGATTGGTTGGCCGAGTCTGGCCAGTGCGGCCTATGACCAGGGACGCTCCGCCTCCTCGGATATCGTCAAGGACGATTATTTCCGTTACGTGTCTGACGTGCCCACCGGTATCTACACCATCCCGGAGATCAGTTCGGTTGGTAAAACGGAGCGAGAGCTCACCGAAGCGAAAGTGCCCTATGAAGTCGGGCAGGCCTTTTTCAAGGACCTGGCTCGGGCTCAGATTACCGGTGATGCCGTCGGCATGCTGAAAATACTGTTTCACCGGGAGAGCCGCGAGATCCTCGGGATTCACTGTTTCGGGGATCAGGCCGCTGAGATTGTCCACATCGGGCAGGCTATTATGAACCAGAAGGGCGAGGCGAATTCGCTCAACTACTTCATCAACACCACGTTTAACTATCCCACCATGGCAGAAGCCTACCGTGTGGCAGCACTTAACGGCCTCAATCGTATATTCTGAGGTTCTTGAACATCAAAAAACCGAGCTCATGGGCCAAGCCGTTCAGCTATAGGGGGGATCTGGCTTGGCCCGGTCGGGCAGCAAACAAGGCTTGCCTAGGGACAGGCCATGCTTTCAGGCACTCAAATGGGAAAACCGTGGTCTGTCCCTGTATATCCCGCCTCAACCAGCAACCATTCTCGAAACAACCCAGCAATCGAACGCTCGAGGCCTGGGCCCGTGCTGACCACGTAGTACGCCTGGTCGCAGTTCAGCGGGCTTTCGAACGCTACCACCAGTTTTCCTACGCGCAATTCCGCCTGGTGGAGATCCCGACTGCCGAGCAGGATGCCCTGACCAGCTATGGCCGCCTCCAGCGCCAGCAGTCCGTTGCCAAATCGCAGCTCCCGAAACCCTCCGACTTTACATCCCTGCTGCTTGAACCACTCTTTCCAGCCGCAGGGCTCGTCGAAGCGGGTGAGGGTGCTGTCACACAGCAACGGCAGCCCACGCAGTGTATCGACACCGTCCACGGTGGCGGCCAGTTCCGGTGCGCACATGGGCACCAGCTCGAGACCCATCAGCCGCTGCGACTCAATGCCGGTGTATTGACCGTAACCGAGGCGCACGGAGACGTCGATGCCAGCGCGCTTGAGGTCGGTCACACCGAAGGCGCTATCACGGGAGGGGTCCACCGTATGCAGGCTCGCCTGCAGCCGCACTTCGGCCTCCGGGCAACGTACGTAGAAACGGTGCAGGCGCGGCACGATCCATTTGGTGGCGAACAGGGGTTCGGAGCAGACGGTGACAATCAGGCGCTCTTCGCCATGGGAGCGGATTTTGTCTACCGCACGACCCAGAGCCTGAAACCCCTCATGCAGCTCCGGCAGGGCCACATACGCGGCCGGAGTCAGGCTGACTCGCCGGTGGTGGCGGACGAACAGTTCAACACCGAGATGCTCCTCCAGCGCCTTGATCTGGTGGCTAATCGCCGCCGGTGTGACGTTGAGCTCTTTGGCGGCTGCAGCGAAACTTTTGGTTCGCGCCGCGACCTCGAAATAGGAAAGTGCGATCAGGGGTGGGAGTCGTGACATGATCAATACTCGCAAGAACGGCGGTGAGAGTCTGCGTGACTATAGTGACCCGTTTAATGGTCACTATAGTCGCTGCCTTTGTAAAAAACAGGCAGCTACCGCAGAATTGGTCCCGCTTCTCGTTCCCGATCGACTCAGGCTGACAGGCTGGTGTCAAGCTGCTGGCGCAGCAGGAACTTCTGGATTTTCCCCGTCGAGGTGGTTGGTAGCCGGCCGAAGATGATCTTCTTGGGCGCCTTGAAGCGGCTGATATTCTCCTTGCAGAAGCTGATCAACGCGTCCTCGCTCAGCTCACTGCCGGGGCGGAGTTGGACGAAAGCAGCGGGGACTTCGCCCCACTTTTCATCCGCCATCGCGACGACCGCCGCAATTTCCACATCTTCATGGCGCTGAATAATTTCCTCAACCTCCAGTGAAGAGATGTTTTCCCCGCCCGAGATAATCACGTCTTTCAGCCGGTCGCGAATCTTGACATAGCCGTCCGGTTCCATCACCGCCAGGTCACCGGAGTGAAACCAGCCACCGGCAAGGGCTTCACGGGTGGCTGCTTCGTTGCGCAAATAACCCTTCATGACGATATTGCCGCGGAACATGATCTCGCCCTGGGTCTTGCCGTCCGCAGGGACCGGGAGCATCGTGATCGGGTCCAGTACCGCGATGCTTTCCTGTAGTGGATAGGTGACGCCCTGGCGTCCATTGAGCCGGACCCGTTCATCCAGAGGCTTTTGATCCCAGTCATCCTGTTTGGCGCAAACCGTGGCGGGGCCATAGGTTTCGGTCAGCCCGTAAACGTGGGTGAGCTCGACGCCGATCTTTTCCATCCGCTCCAGCACCGACGCCGGCGGCGCAGCACCTGCGATCAGCCCCGAAACCTTGTGCTCAATCGGCTCCCGCGCGGCAACGGCAGCGTCGGCGATCATAGAGTGGACGATGGGGGCACCGCAGTAATGGCTTACCCGGTGCTGCCTGATCAGCTTGAGAATCTGCTCAGGATCCACGCGCCGCAGGCAGACGCTGGTGCCACCGATGGCCGCCAGTGTCCACGGGAAGCACCAGCCGTTGCAATGAAACATCGGCAGGGTCCACAGATAGACCACAGTGGGAGGCAGGGTCCAGGACAGAACGTTGCTGATCGCGTTCAGGTAGGCACCCCGGTGATGGGTAACAACCCCCTTGGGGTTACCGGTCGTGCCTGAGGTGTAGCCCAGCGCAATCGCATCCCACTCGTCTTCGGGCAAGGGCCAGTCGTCCCCCGTCGGCTGATCGGCGAGCAGCGTTTCGTACTCAAGGTCGCCGATAAAGCGTTCTGCGCCCTGGCTGGGGTCCGATACGTTGATAATGATGGGTGACGGCCCTTTCAGCCGGCCAAGGGCCTTTTCCACCACATCCGCGTATTCGGGGTCGATCAGCAACAGGCGCGTACGGCTGTGATCAAGAATAAAGGCCACTGCCTCCGGATCGAGACGGATATTGATGGCATTGAGCACAGCCCCCACCATCGGTATGCCAAAGTGCGCTTCGTAAAGGGCCGGGACATTCGGCAACAGGGTGGCCACCACATCGCCCCGTGCAACGCCGGAACTCTGTAGCAAGGAAGCCAGGCGGCGGCTGCGAGCGTAGGTCTGTTGCCAGCTATAGCGAGTCTCATTGTAGATCAACGCTGTCCTGTCAGGGTAAACGCTGGCAGCTCGTTTGATAAAACTCAAAGGTGACAGCGGAACATAATTGGCTGTTGTCTTTTCGAGGGCCTGATTGAAATCGCAGATATCATTCATGATCTTTTTCCTGTTATTTTTTTATCGTGCGAAATGCTCATTCGCTGCCAGGTTGCGCCCAGGCGGGTTTCCGCTTCCCGAGAAAAGCATCGATGCCTTCTCCCGCGTCAGGGTTCATCATGTTCTCGGCCATCACCTTGCCGGCAAAGTCGTAGGCGTCGGCCAAAACCATTTGACGCTGGGGATGGAACATGGACTTTCCAAAGCGCACGGCCGCCGGACTCTTGCTCAGGATCTGTTCCACCTTATCGGCCACGACCCTATCCAGCTCGGAATCAGGGGCGACGGCACTCAGTAGCCCCCACTCCAGGGCCGTATCCGCATCAATGAAGCTGCCTGATACCAGCATGTCGAACGCCCGCTTGGCAGAGATGTTGCGTGACAGCGCCACGGCGGGTGTAGAGCAGAACAGACCCACGTTGATGCCTGACACCGCAAAACTGGCCGATTGGGCGGCAATGGCCAGGTCACAGCTGGCCACCAGCTGGCATCCTGCAGCCGTGGCCATACCCTGGACCTTGGCGATGACCGGCACCGGCAGCGCGACGACGCTCTGCATCAGCCGGCTGCAACGGCGGAATAACGCCTGGTAATAGGACTGGTCGGGATTTGCCCGCATTTCCTGCAGGTCGTGACCGGCGCAGAATCCTCGCCCGGTGGCACCGATGACCACACATCGGACGGCGGGGTCGGCTGCGATCGCATCCAACTCCTGCTGCAAGGCGTCCATCATTGATTCGGAAAGGGTGTTGAATTTATCCGGCCGATTCAATGTGAGGTAGACGGACCCGTTTACATCCTCCCTGAGAAGAATGTCTACATCCGTCTTGAGAAGAACGTCGTCCGAAGATTGGCTGTGATTCATAACTTTCTCCCGCCAGAGCTGGCTAATTAAACCTGATTGACCGTTACCTCGGTAGTGATCGAGTTGCGGATAAAACAGTTTTTGTGGGCGTTGGTGTGGATTCTGGATATGGTTTTCTGGTCCGGTACCTTATCGCCGCGGAAGGTGATGCGCGGCGACAGCTCGATACGCGTCATCTCCTTGCCTTTTCTATCGTTACTCTCCAGATAGCCGACCGGATTGTCCTCATAGGAGTCGACCTGATAACCCTGAAAATCAGCGATGGCCAGGAAAAACAGCATATGACAGCTGGCCACCGAGCTGATAAACAGCTGTTCCGGGTCGGCGCAGTTTGGATCGCCTTTGAATTCTTCTGACGCGGAAACCTTGACCTGCTGGCCACCATTCAGCGTAATGCGATGGTTGCGTGAGTAGGTTTTTGCCTCGGATTCGTGAGGCGCGCGCTGCCAATTGATGACTGCTTGATGGATTGACATAGCTACGTCTCCTGTGAGTTTAAGAGCTTCCATCGTAAAAACAGGGCAGGGCCGTGTAAAACGACAATTACTAAACGGAAGGGTTAGCCAGGCTAAGTCAAGGCCTCTGAATTGCGCCTCTGCCTGTTGGCGACCAGCGTTGGGAAAGGTCGGTTACCGCAACTGGATCTCCAGGACCATGAATTACAAATAGTAGGCCTCACGGTTAGAAACTATCGTTTTAATGCGCCAATTTTCCAACGTAGCCTTACCTGGCACCGCTGATAAAACTTCCGCAACGTGGGGCAGGAGCGAATCCACTATGAAGACCATGAATGTTGAATACGCGATCATCGGCGCCGGCACCTCCGGGTTGGGCGCCTACTCGAAGATCAGCCGCAAGACCGACAGCCTGGTGATGATTCAGGACGGTCCCTACGGCACCACTTGTGCACGGGTCGGCTGCATGCCCAGCAAGCTGCTGATTACCGCTGCTGATTACGCCCACCACTTGATCACCAGCGAATTTTTCGGGGTGACAGCCTCGGGTCGCGTGGATGGCCGCAAAGTTCTCGAACGGTTACGCCGAGAGCGCGACCATCGATTTGTCGCCAACAATCTCCGCTACGTCGCCAAGATTCCGGCCCACCACAAGCTTGAAGGTCGCGCCCGGTTTGTCGGACCAGGCCAACTCATGGTGGGCGAATCGGTTGAGGTCAATGCAAAAAAATTCGTCCTCGCCTGCGGCTCCAGGCCAGCGGTCAGTGAGGTATTCGAGCCAGTAATGGCCCGCGTCCTCACCAGCGACACGGTTTTTGAACTGGAGGACTTGCCCCGCTCGATAGCAGTGATCGGTATGGGAATTATTGCGCTGGAACTTGGGCAGGCATTCCATCGACTGGGAGTCGAAACGACAATTTACGGCCGTTCCGGAAAGATCAACGCCCTCACTCACCCTGCCATGCAGCAGCAAGCGCTCGATATCCTCGGCGCTGAATTGGATATCTACCCCAGCGGGCAGGTGGTGAGCACCCGGGAAGACGCTGAAGGCGCCTGGATCGAGTATGAGCAGTCGAACGGACAGCGGGTCACTAAGGTGTTCGACAGGGTACTGGTGGCCACGGGGAGGGTCTCCAACGTAGACCGATTGGGAATGGAGCATACGGGCATGGAGTTGGCCGAAGTCGGCCGGGTGGCAGTCGATCCACAGACGATGCGCTGCTTCGCCTATCCCATTTTTATTGCCGGGGATGCAACCGACCACCTGCCGGTGTGGCACGAAGCCTTCGATGAGGGGCGTATCGCCGCTGATAATGCGTTGAGCTACCCGGAACCAGTGCCAGCAGATCGCAGACCGCCGTTGATGGTGTTCTTTACTGATCCTCAGATCGCCATCATCGGCCAGAACTTTCAGCAACTGGAAGGTCGGGAGATTGTTATCGGCGACCTGCCGTTTACCAGTCCGCGTCATGTGGTCTGGAACAAGGTCGAGGGGCGTATTCAAGTCTATCTGGACGCGCGAACCGGCGTAATTCTGGGCGCCGAGTTGCTTGGGTACCAGGCCGAACACCTGGCACATCTGCTTGCTCTGGCCATTACACACGGCATGACGGCGGAGCAGGTACTGTTGATGCCTGTCTACCACCCCAGCGCCGAAGAACTGTTACGCGATGTTTTGATCGATGCTCGGGAAAAGTACAGAAGGTACGAGGCTGAGAATATAAGCCAGTCAGATTCAATGGCCTAGTCTAAACCTCAGTACCACGCCAGCACCCGGGGCGTGGATATTGAACTGGTGCGCAACGGCTCGCGAGGATTGTTCTGGCTGGAGCCACTGGTGGAAATTGGGACTGCCACCGACAGGATTGGTTATGGCCCGGTTGAACTGGATGACGTGCAGGGGCTGATGGCCGCGGGCCTTTGATGGCCTACCTGCATGAGTGATCAACTGCTGCAGAACCTGATCAAGATGATCAATCAGATCAGCATCAACAACCTCCATCACGGTGACTAAGACCAGGCTGCCGAGGTGGTTGACTGCGCTGAATCCACCGGCCTTGAGCTTTCCATGGTTTCCCCGTCCGGCGGTCAAGCGTCTGGCGGATCGCCTGGTTTACCAGGCTGATCCGCATGCGATTCTAGTGGCACATCATACTGCAGCGATGGTTAGTGTCCCGGGAAGACAACGGTTTTGTTGCCGTTGAGGAAACAACGTTTTTCGACATGCAACTTGATCGCCCTTGCCAGCACCAGGCGTTCGGTATCACGTCCTTTTGACACGAGAAGCTCAGGGGTATAGGTGTGATCCACTGGCTCCACTCCCTGGCTGATGATCGGACCTTCATCGAGAACTTCGCTAATGTAGTGTGCGGTAGCCCCTACCAGCTTCACACCTTTCTCGTAAGCCTGATGGTAGGGCTTGGCGCCTTTGAAGCCCGGCAGCAGGGAATGGTGGATGTTGATAGCCCGCCCGTGGAGCTTTTTGCACATATCCTCGGACAGTACCTGCATGTAGCGCGCCAGCACAACGAGGTCAGCTTCGACTTGTTGAATAATCTCCCACATCTGTGCCTCCTGCTGCGCCTTGGTTTCCGCACTAATCGGCAGGTGGTAGTAGGGGATTCCGTACCAGTCGGCCAGCCTTTTCAGGTCGGGGTGATTGGAGATGATCGCCGGAATTTTGATATTAAGTGCCCCGGTACTACTGCGATGGAGTATATCCTGCAGACAGTGATCATACTGGGATACCAGAATAACCACTTTCTCTGGAGTCGACAGCTCGCTCAGATCCCATCTCATTTCAAAGGTCTCAGCCTTATGGGTAAACTGGTTACGCAGCTCCTCTTCAGCAAACTCACCGTTGCCGATGAAATTGAACTCCACACGAAAGAAAAACCGCCCGGTCTTGGCGTCATCAAAAGTGTGCATCTCGTACGCATAGCACTCGCTTCGATACAAAGTATTAATGATCAGATCGAGCACACCAAGTTTGGTGAGAGAGCTCCCGGTAAGGACATAGGTTTTTTTATCTGGGTTCATTTTGCTGGTCCTTTAATCTTTTTTTGTTTGCCATACTGGCGTTGTAAGAGAAGTGGATTTCAGGTGACCCTCTTCTCAAATTACCTTTTTTAGTGCCCTTAGCTGGTTGGTTTATTTAAAAACCGATTACCGCTCAGCTGATCGCGCTTTGGGCATAAGTTGCCGCGATTTTCTTGTTAGGATCAAAGAACGGTTTTTGGACAACGGTGGCCGTTGTTTTTCCGCCAGGAGTAACGACGTCGAAACGTGTGCCAAGGGCCGCGTGGTCTGCCTCAAC
>NZ_VZZZ01000004.1 GCF_009193265.1 Marinobacter changyiensis | reverse complement strand
TCGGCCTCCTTCAAAATGCTGATGATCTGCTCGTCTGAAAATCGCTTTTTCATGTTCATCGTCCTCTGCTGTGATGAACATTACTAAGCTGAAAATGGTTAAGCCAGAGGGGAGCAGGTCACTACGCCCTCGGTTTCTTTGCGTTGAAGCGATGAAGGTACACTTTCCAATCCCGAGCCCTGGATCTGCCTCTGATTCGGAATACCGTGCATGTAAGCATAGCTGCCCTGCCCGCCTCTGGATAAACTCTTACGACGACTCTGGCCCTGCAAGCGTGAGTTGCTTAGCAATTGGAGATGCCTTGGTGACGAAAGAACGAAGTTGGGTTTGGTCGCAAAGCGAACATTCAGATTTGGGGATAACGCCGCGTTCACCGGCTTGTCCGGTGCAACTCTTTGTTAGCATGGCCTTCCATTTAATGCGTGATTAATTATATAAGTTACCCAATCACCTGTTTTTCTGATCAACTGAGGGATACCCACCCCATCCAACCTCAAACAAGGAAACCCATCATGGTCGAAAGCACCGACCTATGAATTTTATGGTTTTGATAGTCGACTATAGTGCGTGTCCTAGTCGACTATAGTGAGTGTCCTTTTAGTCCCTACGACTTGTCCTGATAACTCCTGAATGCGCTCTGTCCCCCGTGATTCGTTCTACGGTATGCACCTCAACGGATTTGCCCCCGGATCTCTCCGGGAGGATTGGCCAACGTGTGCACGTTGACGTAAGCATTTCCCAAGCGCATCGCTGTCAGCACGTCGTCGATACTCGCCCAGCCACAGGCGTTACCGGTACTGGAGCCGGGTTCAGAAACATTCCCACTGGCCAGCGTGCCATCGGGACTCACCGGTCCGCCGCTGAACAGAGTGACGCCTATGGGGCCATTGAAACCCTCGGGCGCGCAGTGGATGTGCGCAGCGACGACGTCCTCGATATTGGCCACGATGAGCCGGAACGACAAGTGATTCGTTGTCCGGTTCATTTCAAAATTGGCCTGACCCTGCGCCCGCGTTTCTATCGCCGGTACCTCTTCGCTGCCGGAGAGGTGGGTGCGGAACCGGTCGGGAGCTTTTCCCTGACCGTTGACCATGCGCAGGACGACTCCGGTATCGCCGAACGGCGTCCCGGTTTCATTGGCCAGCACGTATAGCTCGCCGAATGCATCCTGGCCAAAGCCCAGCAGTGCGAGCCCCAGGGTGTCTCGGTCCCGCAGGTCCAACTCGAAGATGCGATCGTTCTTACCCAGGTAGAACAGCCGGCCACTGTCAATGTATGGCTGTAAGTAGTCGCCAAAAACGTAGCGCCCCATCAGGTTCGGGATAAACGACCCCCGGTAGACAAAGCCGCCGATTACCGCGATGCCCTCGTCGTGATCATACTCGGCCACGGGCTCGACCAGACCCGCCGGCGCGTCACCGGGCCCGCAGTTGAATACAAACCCCGGCTCGGTGCCGTTGGGATGGAAACAGAAGGAGCCCTCCTTGATGGGCCAACCGTAGTTGCCACCTGGAACACCGACATCAACCTCCTCGATGTCATTCTGACCCACATCAGCGATCATCATCTCGCCGGTGTAGGCATCGAAGGAGAAACGGAAAGGATTACGGAACCCGTAAGCGAAAATCTCGCCGACCGCGCCGACGTCGCCGACGAAGGGATTATCCACCGGCACGCCATACTGGCCGTTGGCGGCGTTGCTGCCCTGGGGATCGATACGCAGGATGGTGCCCAGCACGTTGCCCGGATCCTGGCCATTGCCGCCGGGTACGTGGCCGACCCCCTGATCGTCAGCCGCGCCGCCGTCGCCGAGCGAAACGTAGAGCATGCCATAGGGTCCGAACGCGAGCGTACCGCCATTGTGGTTGAACTGTGGCTCGTCGATCCGTAGCAGTTCCGACGGGAGGTGGGATCAACAACGGCGCCGCGCTCGCATGACGGCGCTGGGACCCACCATTCGTTTATGACGCTTTGGTGGTTCGCATCGACCCCATCCGGCATGGTCGAGAAGTCCGCGGGGCCGGCGACCGGCTCCGATGTGTAGGTATAGAGCAGGCCATTGTTGGCGAAGTCGGGGTGGAACGTGAAGCCCAGCAGGCCCCGTTCATCGAATGTGCCCGGCCCGGCGACGCCGAGTGAGACCAGTCGGCCGCTGACGTCGAGAAGCACGCTCTTGTCGCCGGTGTCGATGTCGACAGCCCAGAGGATACCGTTCTGGTCTGACACCACCAGCCGGTCCTGGAGATTGGTACAGCCGGGCACGTCGCCACCCCAGTTCGGGGCCGTCATGCCAACGGCCGACGTTTCAAGAACGATCTGCACTTGTCCCGAACCTATCGGCTCGGGGATCGGATCGTCCAGCGCTTCTTGGGCGCCGGCCACCGTCGACAGAGCCAACGTTCCGGCCAGCAATAGAATGGGGAGATTCGCGTTGCATCGGAGAAGCACGTTTCGCATAAGATTCCCTCCTCACCGCGGGGCACAGACAGGACCCGTCGGCTATGGCCTGATTATGGCCACTGCAATCGGCGGCTAATTCCTATATGCCGCGCCTTCCCATCAACTGCACGGGTACCCCCTAGGCTCTTGGAAAACAGTCGTGCAATGGCCCCTAAAAACCAAAGACTTAAAAGCAATTCTATTTTAGAACGCACCTCGGTAGCTTTCAACCGCGTGATCCACGGCCGAGTCCGAATTCCAGGGTCAGCTATGACCACGCCAACAAGGATATATATGGACGCCCTGGCCTTGTAACATGGACATGGACATGGACATGGACATGGACCGTAAAAACCATGTCAAACCACCACCACATCATCCTTCATATCATGGCTGAGCAAGCCAAGTCTTGGAGCATGGACGAAGTCATCGACCGTTGGCATACCCTATTCAAGGGTAGCGCCCTGACTCAAAGCTATCTCGCTAATAACCCGTTCCTAGAGCATGCTTGGACACCCATCCCAAAGTAATCGATCGCTGGCATACCCTATTCAAAGGTACTGTTCTGACTCATCGATACCTCGCCAACACCCTTCAAACCGAGGCCGAGCTTGATGTCGTCAAAGACCTGGTCGCTAAATGGCGCGAACAACTCACTAGCATCAGTTGGTTCATGCGGGTATTGAACGAGGGCATCGCCCGGGACGCCAATAAAGAAGACCAGTGCACGGGCCGGTTTAGTAAAGACCATCCATGGTCTTTACCGAAGGCTCGCTTCGGTCATGCCAATTCGCTCCCGGCGAATTGGTGGGAAGGACGTCTCAAATCCCAAGCCTTACTGGATACCCGCGCCCTCTCACCGGCTTTTACGACGCGTTGGAGCGATTTGCCCCGCGCAAGATGCGTCCGACCATTGATTTTTTTCGACTCCCCTATCCCCGTCGCAACCACTATTCCGCGGTGATGGCGCAAGGCTCCCTTCCAGTAGGGTGAATCAAGATTTCTGACGTTGAAGGTGGTGCGCTTTCCGACTTCGAGCCGATCTTCATTTGCAGTGCAATCGAACCACCAGGTTGCATCGACCAGACGTGGCTTACCCTCTTCCTGAATGATCAGCCCCCGAATCTGGCGAGCCGAGTTACCCCCAAAAGCCGGATAGATTTGCTCCATCCCTGCCGGTGCTTGGCTTACCAAAGGCTCAAACAGGTCTCCCAGGCCAAGCTCTTCCAGTAGTTCAGCGACTTCCGGACTATCGGTTACGCGACGAATGTATCCACACATGGAGTCCCTCCCGTTCAATGTCTATTAACAATAATCCGTTGCACCTGGTGTGCCCAGCACGAACATTCCGTTGTGTAATCCATACCCTCATACATAGCGGAGCTTATCAACTTCATATCAACGTAAAATCCCATTGGGATTCGCTGGGGGCCTTTGCTGATATCCGGTTGGTTTCGTGCCTGAGGCGCAACACTAGTATGAACACTCTAATTTTTTGCCCTATCATCGCCTCAATCTTCACAGACGCCGACCACTCGGCCGGCTGTCGCAGTCAAATATAGCAATGATCGGGAGATCAATTATGGGTAAGCTTAAAACTTGGCAGGAACAGCTTCAGGAAATGGTCGACAATGGCATCAGTGCCGCTGAGGAAGCGCAGAAGAATCTGTCTGCGAAGCCGTTCGACTACGCTGAGAAGCTCGAAGCGGATGTGCGTGAGTACAGCGTCAAGTCCCTGCACAAGCGTTACAGTGATCTGAGCAGCACTTTGTTCAATCAGCTGCGTTCGGTCAACAACCGTGTAGGCGGTTATGCCGGTAATCTGGTCTCCAAGCTGGAAAAAGAAGCCGTTGAGCAGGCCGACACGGTCTCTGAAGCCGCTGAAGATGCGGGACAAGAAGCGTCACGCACCGCCAAATCCGCAGGTCAGGAGGTGTCACAAACCGCCCAGTCCGCGAAAAAGGCAGTGACTGGTGAGACTTCCGAATCTTCGTCCACCGCCAAGACAGCCAAGTCTGCGCCCACTGCCAAGAGCAGCACCGCCAAGACTCAGGCGTCCACAGCGAAGAGCGAAGACGAGAGCAGCTCTACCAGCGCCTGATGCTGGACCTCCGGGAGTGGTTACGGCCACTTCCCGAGGCAGACAGAAAAGCCGTCCCCCGGGGCGGTTTTTTTTGCGTCTGCCCTAATAGAAATAAATCCCAGATTACGCGCAGTGGATCATCCCCTCCCTCTTCAACTCTGACCCGTTTTCACTGGCTTTGTTTTTTATTCCCCATTGTTACTTCTTATCCGTAATCCTTGGAATTTCGATAGATCAGCACCGGATTACCCAGGGACGCATGATGCAGTTACTGGAAGGAGCATGACAAAGAAAAGGCCCGGCAGCTGACGGAGATGTAGCTGATCGAACCGATGGTAGATCATGAGGAGAACGGGTGGGTGCCAGAGGAAAGAACGTAGCGCTAATCTATTGGCACAGGTCCTCGCCAAGCCGAACCATTTCCTGGCAGCTCATCCTGAGGCCAGGGTTTCAATGCTCGCCCACTGGCTCTGCTGCTTACCCGGCTCGGCGACCACAAACGTATCTCGGCCCATATCTTTCGCACAGTAGAGAGCTTGATCAGCCGCCAGGATCATGTTTTCCAGAGAAGCGAAATCGGCAGCGAGACCCTCGCAGATTCCAATGGAGCAACTGAGGAACTCTCCACACAGCGTCAGGATTTTTTACAGCTCGCCTGTCATACTTTTCCACAGCCTTGTAAAAACACAATGTTATACGCACGGCTCGTTTGTTGCTTGCGTAATCCAAAGATAGAGGCGACGCATCGTCGTTTTCGATTCATCCATACACAGCTGTTCTCGGCCGAGGTGCGCGGCGCCTAAAAGGCCAAAGACGTTTTCTCACAGTAAGAGTGTCTCCAAGCTGCTCAGTGTCGCGCGGAATTCGGCTAACGGAGGAGTCTTCATGTATACCCATCTACAATTGCGAACAAAACTAGCCAGTTTATTGGCAACCGCTCTAGTGACGTTTTTTTGGGCCATCCCAAGTTTTGGTGATGCCCCCTGTAATGAGCTTGGTGAATGCCGGGTTCTGATTGAAATTAATGCCACGGATGGCGATATCGGCTTTCACGTTCTATTCGACGCAGAAGGCTGGCGGCAGGCAAGAATCGTGGGTCCAAACGGGAAGCTGCTGTTCCAGGAACAAGCGCAAAAAGCGCTCGAGGATCAGAAGTTGACAGAAAACTTTTTCGAGAGCGCCGAACCCGTGTGTGAAGCAGGTCTGGTTGAGGAGCCCGGAGACGAGGTAGTGACCCTTCCTGAGTTTCTGGATCGTTTCCAAGCCGGATTCTATGAATTCCAGGTCAAACTGGATAACGGAGGAGTCCTTGCGGGGACGACGCTGTTATCTCACTTCATTCCGGCAGCCCCGGCCGAAGTCGATTTTGATGGCTCCACCATCACATGGAGCTATGGTGACGATCTCGGCGAATGCACCACCCAGCCGGAGGGATTTGTATTGGCAGGCGAAGGTGACATTGTGGCCTACGAAGTGGTCATGGAACCTGACGATGACGCTCTTGCCGCATTCACATACTCGGTGCGTGTTCCCGCTGGCGTAAACAGCGTGAGCGTTCCCTCCAGCTATTTGGCCGCGCTTCCCGCCAATGCACCACTGAAAGTGGAAGTCGGGGCCATTGAGCGACGGCCAAATGGGTCTTTCGGGAACCAGACCTTCTCGGAGGAAGACGGTTTCTGCAACAACTCCGACCAGGAGCTATGCCCTGAAGAAGAGGATTAGCAAACGGATTGACCTTGCTGGAACCGGTAATGCTTTTGTTTTAACTGTTGGCATGTACAAAACATTACCGGTTCCACCTCCGGAACACTCTCTACGCAACCATTCTCATGTTAACAGCTTCACGACGGAGCCACTGGTGAACACGTTGATGTCCGAACCTGCAAGGTTCGAACGCAATGGCCTTGATGGGCTCTGGCAGTTCACTCTCCGATATCAACTTCTCACCTGATCGGTTAATCCAACTAATCCAGCCAGGTGAGGAAGCTGCCACCCGATTCCGGACACCAAGTTTGGCCTGACCTGCCCCAATCACTGCTTAGTCATGTCGGTTAATTTCGACCCTTTACCGGTAGCTAGCGGCGAACTCCAGTGGCGTCTGGTAGCTCGAAGCTGCATGGTGTCGGTTTTTGTTACAATCTTTTCGCCATTTATCGATTGTTCCTCGGGCTGCCCAAAGACCGCGCTCAGAACTCTCGTTTATCGCAAACCCTCTTAGACAGTGTCCGCGACGAAAACAGCCTTAAAGCTGCTCAATAAAGCCGCATGTATCTCTCTGGTTATGCCACCATATTACAGCTGAAGAGTGTCACCATAACTCGGCCGTTCCGGTCGCCAAAGCGAACATTGAAATCTTGTGAAGTATGGAGTCAGAAGACCGCAAACAATCCAAGCTTACATGTCCGAAATGAGACAGACTGAATTGGAGTTCTACAAAAAGCAGGGCTGTGGTTGCCATCAAAGAAAAATCAAAAAGGAGTTGTTTTCAAAGCCTAGACTCTTGAATGGGCTGATTCAGATTTGTCGGTCGCTAATTGCAACTCCACTAGGGTGGCTTTATAGTTGAAACCGCTTGAACGAAAACAGACCCAATTCTCTATTGAGAAACATCAAAAAACATAGATGAAGCCAACACCGATCTCCGCTTCATAATCATTCCGAGATATTGGGCTATCTGAAACGTCACTCCCGTAGACTTCGTAAAGAGCTTCACCGAAGACCTGCCAGCTCTCGTTCAAGTAATTTCGATAGTTAACATTGAAACCAGTTGATCTATACCCGCTATCAACATCGGTTTCTGGAAGACCTGAATCTATGGATTGCTGTGTGTTCACACCAAAGTCCCGGTTGGCTAGCTTACCATCGTGGAAAGTGGCAACAGCGCCAACTTCCCAGCCAGTGCCGTTAGGTTGGCAACCCAAACAAGTTCCTGCGCCGAAAATCCCGAGTGTGCCGATTTCTCCTGTTAATACACGGCCATCTAAAAAGTAGCGCCAATCTTCTGTAAGGGCATGACGCACTTCCAACAGAAATGTCACCCCAGAACTCGATTCGCCTAACCCATCCAGTCTGCCATCTTCTGAATCGCCCTCTTCACGGCCTTCTTCGTAGCCTAAAGAGGTTTGAAACAACCAGGCATCCTTGGCCAATGTTCGCCACCCAATTGCTTCACCTGCCCAGAAAAAAATATGGTCACCAGTTCGCCACTGAACACCCCCAGCCGGATCGATCTCAAGCTCGAATTCGTCTGAACCCTCATAAGCAGACTCATATTCAACGCCCAGCCCAAGCCCAACACCCCAACCATCGCCATTTGTAAAATCGTCGATAGAAGGAAGCGGAACGAGAGGAGCTTTCGTCTCTGTCGCATTTACCAATCCATAACATAAAAGAGCGCCAACAAACGTGGCGACTTGAAGGACTATTTTTTTCATGGTTTCCCCCTAACAAGCAGTAGGTGTAGTACGACTTACTCATCACTATAGATGATTAGTTTTAACTCGCACTCCAACGCTTTAGTTATCATCGTTCCGCGGCCTCATCGAAAAAATGTCCACCTTTTCAATTGACTAAGGCCAAGAAACCCGCTATCGAGACCGCGTTGGGCTTCGCAGAAATACCCCTCGACTTATTGTCGCCCGGCGTTTTCGGGTTTAACGAGGCCCATTCTGAAGATTTCCACAGATTTCACTTATAACTGCACTTATGCACAGTTAACTTCGCCGGGGTTTGATCGATTCCATGGAGTCATTCAACGGCAGACTCCGCCAGGAATGCTTGAACGAGAACTGGTTCCTGTCACTGACAGGTGCCGAGCAGAAGATTGAGACCTGGAGAACGTTCTATAATCAAGTCAGACCCCACTCCGCACTGGGGTGGTCCACATCCTCTGACTACGTCCAAAACACGCTATTTCAGGTCACCTGGAACCGCAATTAGAGCCGGATTTTTCTGGCAATGAGCGGTACTGAAACGGGGTCAGGGTCAATTAACCGGCATTACTAAGTAGTGAGTGGTTCAGTAATTTGGGGCAGGTCAAACTGCCCTTACCTGTGATGTTTAGGTCTTGTTCTCATCCGCCGAAAGCCAAGGTGCCTTTCTTATAAGAAGCTTTGCATCACTTAAATCAATACCGTCCAGGTTTTCGAAAACTCCAGCAATGATCTTCAAAGTCGTCTTGTACCACCGGAAAAATCAGAGCCCACTCCTTTCAGACCATGCCTCATAGATCCGTTCTTCCCACTTGTTCTGGAAAAAAGCGATAGCGGCTTTTTGATCGTCTGTCGAGAGCCTGCCATCGAAGGCCGGCATTTTTCCGCCCAGGGGAGCCCCTCCTTGATTGATCGTGGCCATCAGCGTGTCAAGAGAATGGTGCCAGGCATGGCCCGTTCCATTGAGCGGTGGCGGCGGGTAGGAGCCATCCGTCAATGGTTTCTTCCAACTGAAGGCGCCTTGAGCATTGCTGCCATGGCAGCCTGCACAATTGCCCTCGAATACCTCTGCGCCGCGCTCAACCTGGGCCTGAGTGAACCAGCGGTCTTCTACCGTCTGTTTACCGCAGCCGCCGATTAGCGCGACTGCAAGAACGCCTACTAAGATAGCTACCACATGCATTATTCTCGTTCCTCGATTTTCTTGCGCCTAAAATTCTTCAACCGCGGAATAAAACGGGGAGTTCTGGCTGCATAGACCCGCCAATCGGAGCCGAACGTTTTTGCTGTTTCACGCTCCTCGTGCAAAGACAGGCGCGAGTACATCCAGACCAGCACCGGGAACATGGCCAGCGTTAGCAGCGTGGGCCACTGCAGCAGAAAACCGAACATGATGAGCACGAAACCGGCGTACTGAGGGTGACGAACGTGGGCATACAGGCCGGTTGTGGCCAACTGCCCTGCCTTTTGCGCGGCATACAGGGTACGCCAGCCGGCAGCTATCAAGTAAAACCCGAGCCCAATAAACACCGTGCCTAGCAAGTGAAATGGGCCAAAGTGTGGCGAGCCTTGCCAACCAAACAACATCTCCAGCAAGTGACCACTGTCGTGAGCCAACCAGTTAACGTCGGGATATTGGCTCTGCAGCCAGCCTGACAGAAAGTAGAGCGTCAGCGGAAACCCGTACATCTCGGTGAACAGGGCCACCAGAAACGCGCTGAAGGCACCAAACGAACGCCAATCCCGGCGGGTCTGCGGTTTAAAGAAACTGAAGGCGAAGAAAATAAAAATCGCCGAATTCAGCACCACCAGACTCCAAAGGCCATAATCCGATGCGCCATTAGTCATCGCGCTGCTCTCCACTCTTGCCACGTTGATCTCCGTGGTGGCCGTGCCCTCCATGTCCGCCGTGCCCCCCGTGCATAAAAATATGCATCAGCGGGCAAGCAAGCAGTATCAGCCAGGGCAAGGCGCCAAGCAGGTGAACCTTGTGCTCTCCCCACAGTAAAACCAGTGCGATAACGGCAAAAAGTGCCATAGTGATTTTGAAGCGTCGATCCATGAACGGTTCCTCCGCCAAGAGCAGTTTCAGAACAGGGTACTATTGGGCCTCGAGGGAGATCTGGTGGCCTATCCCATCCAAGGCAATTTCATCAACCACTTCAAGGGATTCCGGGTCGAGCACCCAAAGTTTGTTCTCCGCGCGACTGGTCACCAGTAGCTCACCATCGTAGGGGGAAACAGCGAGATGATAGGGCGCCGGAGCAAGTGCCGAGGTTTCGCGGGTCCCGCTGGCCAGCTCAATCCTGACCACCTGATTGTCGCCCTGACTGGTGGCGTAAAGGGTCTCGCCATTCGGGCTCAGGCCAACGCCATGAGGCGCCTCACCCACTTTATAGCGGTTTGCCACTGTGCCTGTGGCAAGCTCAAGGACAAGAACCTGTCCGGAGGCGACGTCATTCACGTACAGCCGATCGTTGTCCGGTGCCAGCACCATATGCTCTGGACTACCGCCAACCCGCAGGTTGCGCTCGACAAACCAGTGCCCGGTATCCACTAGACTAACGGTACCATTACCGCTGTTGCTGACCAGCAGGGATTGGCCGTCGTCCGTTGCCACCAGGTAGTTGGGAGCGGGCCCCGTTGCCACGGTTTTGACCAGTTTCCCGGATGCCAGATCCACAATGCTGATGCTGCCACTGACGGGATGCGTGGAAACGGCATAACGACCGTCTACTGTCACCAGCACATGGTGCACCGGCCCGGGCACCTCCAGTTTGCGGTCAATCGCCCTTGTAGATGTATTTACAATATAGAGCAGCCCGGTACTCGCTGTTTCTGATTCGGTAGCCTGCCCGCCACCATGATGAGCCGCGTGATCATCTTCGGAAATGCCTTCGGGGCGAGTAACCGGCTCCCGGCGATCAAAAGAAGACAGACTGCTCACAACCAGATATTGGCCATCCGGGGTCAGTGCCGAACCGTGGGTATTCAGGGTTCCTCCAATGGACGAAGTCATTTGTCGGTCTTGCAGATCAATAACGCCGACGGCATTCGCAGTGCCCATCGGAATAAATGCCCGATTTGTGTCTGCGGCCACCGTCAGCGAAAAACTCATAGCGACACTGGCCGTGATTCCTGCAAGCCACTGCTTGCGCAACGAATGTTTCATAAGATGGCCTTTTAAAGTAAGAAGGTTGCAGTCAAATTGCCTCCCCCGGTGTCTGCGCCCCAGGATAGGCATGCTCACTAACGATCAGTGCACCACGCCAAGCTGAAACAAGCCTGAAAACGGTTGAGAAACATGCATCCGTTTGACCAGAATCAATTTTGAACGCTTCAACATGACGATGGAGGCCCAATGCAAGACGTGCCGCAGGCAAATGCGGCGGTACCAAAGAAAATTGGTTGGCATTCTTGCAATCGAGTCGCTCACTTCAACTATTCGTGCACCAGCGGTTTCTCTGACAGCACAATCTGCGGCTTCAGTTGGCCAGTCAATTATTAAGTTAGAACAGCAGCTTATCAACACCCAGGCGCAGATAAAGGAACTCACCAAATCGCTTTCAGAGCTGGAGCAAGACGAAGCAGCCCAGAAAAACAAACTCGAGGATGAAGTTGCTCGGCAGCGGAATACTGAACTAGCGATCAAGGATGCAATTGCGCGAGGGCAAGCCGCACTCACGACGGGTAGCACATCCGCTGACTTCCTTATCAAGACGGGTGACAAATCAAGCTCGCAGAACGGTATTGACTCAGATGACTTAACAGGACTGATCAAACAAATCGTCGATCACATATACGGTGCGAACCATTTTGACGGACTGTGTTTCGAGGCGTACTTGAAAACAGATGCCGCCGATACGGAAGCAATCGCAATGTTGAAGCAAATTTGTGGAACAACTCGTGGCTCAATTTGGACCAATAGAATACGCCCAACAATGGAAATCGACACCCTGGACCAGAGCCATCACCGAGCCGGACGACGACTTTAGCACTTTGTGTGGAAACCGAAATGAGCGCTCTATTCTAGAATCTACTTTAGGTTTGTTTAGCACTTTACGTGGAAATGAGCCGCTAACTAGTTGATTTATGGTTTAGCCGGTTTAGTACTTTCTGTGGTCGATCAGCTCAACTTGATAGCTCGGGAACCTCGGTAACGACTAACGAAATCAGCGACTGTATGTCGCTGATTTCGTGGCAAACCGTCAAGCTATTCCAGGACGTGTTCCTGTCATCCTTAGCTCAATACTTCGCGAATCTCATCCATAATTGCCGCCTGCTCCTTCCGCGCGGCAAGGGCAGTCTCCATATTCACTTTCACGAACCGTACTGACATATTCGGCTGTAACTGGCCAATCAAATCCATGTCAGCCGAAATAACAGTACCTAACATGAAATACCCCCCACCCGACACTGCATCACGGTGCAGCACGATCGGCTCGGACCCGCTGGGTACCTGTATTGAGCCGTATGGATAACAGGCGTCGGTAATGTTGGATGGGTCGGCCCCGGCACTGAACGGCTGTTTACGTTCCACAAACTCAAGTTTGCGTCCGCCCTGAAAGCGATAACCCATGCGGTCGGCTTCGTTAGCGACTTTCCAGGTATCCTCAAAAAAGTTGCTCTGGGCCTGTTCAGTGAGTCGGTGCCAGTAAAGCCCGGGCAGCACACGTAGCTCGGCCGGGTTGGACGGGCCGCGGCGTAGCGCCTTGGGTACCGATAATCCGTCTTTGACCATTTTGCTGCTTGTGCCGAGCGGCAGCGAATCGCCGGGCTGGACAGGGCGGCCATTAACACCACCGAGCGCCCCGATCGCATAGGTCGAGCGGCTGCCAAGGTACATGGGGGTGGTGATACCGCCGGAAATCGCAATGTAGATGCGCGCGCCGGATTTCAGGAAATCGAAGGACAACACCTGGCCGGCTTTCACGGTGAAGGCGGTCCAGGTATCACGCGGCTCACCATCCACTTTCGGTGGCAGTTCCGCGCCGCAGACGGCGACGGTCGCATCCTGGGTGAATTCAAGTTCCGGCCCTACAAATACGGATTCGAGCCCGGCCGCTCCCTCATCATTACCAACAAGCAGATTGGCGGTTTTCAGCGCCAGACGGTCCATGGCCCCACCCATTGGAATACCAAGATGATAATAGCCCGGCCGTCCCAGGTCCTGGATCGTGGTGGCAATACCGGCTGAGATAACATTAACGGTCATAAAGGGCCTCCATCAGCTTGGCGTTGGTACCATCCATATCGGCATTGAATTCGCTTAGCGAAAAACGAACGTTTTTGGTGCGGGGCATGAACTCACCCGCCTGCACCTGTGCAATCGCCGCGTCATACTCTTCCCGGTTGATTGGCTTAAACTTGACGATGTCCCCCGGCTTGAAGAAGACCAGGAAATCCTTCAGATAGGGAACACTCTGCTCAGGGTCATAGATCGGCATCGGGGTAATGCCGAACATCTGGTAGCCGCCGGCGCCACGAACGGAATAGATGCAGGAGAAACTGCCCCCATAGCCAACCGTCTGCCGTGGTGTGTCGGTGCGCGGGCTAAGGTATTTTGGTACCTGGATCTGACGAGACCGGTCGACCATCTGATAGAGAAACGGCAAACCGGATACAAAGCCGACCATGGAAACGAACCAGGGTGCTCCAGAATGCGCATCAATAAATTTTTCTACACTGTCATAGCCATTTATCGAGGCTGCATATTCGATGTCGGTCGCGCTAGGGTCCTGGTGGCGTTCACGGAATCGCATCAGGGTATCGTGCGTCCAGGGATCCTGATAATAGACGGGGACTTCAACAATGCGAGTCTCCAGAACATTGTCGCCCTGCTCCGCCTCGGCTTCCAGTCGCTTCAATTCCTTCATCATGTCGTTGGGGTGAATCACATCCGGATCAAACTTGATCTGGAACGAGGCGTTGGCCGGGCAGATTTCGGTAACGCCCTTGATGTTGGCATTGCGCACAGCGTTGGTCATGGACAGCGAGACAAAGAATGCCTCAAGCGACATTTCTTCGTCGACTTCTACGAAAATGTGCTCATCGCCGCCAAATGTGTATCGACTACTCATGAGTTTGAGCCCCTTTTTGTTTGATGAGATCAAGATTGGTTTCCAGCCACGGCTCCAACCACCGGGTATGGACTGCACCTTGCTGCAGCTCTTCGCTCTCGAGCAAAGCCTGGAACAGCGGTGCGGTGGTGGGCAGTCCCTCGACATAAAACTCGCCCAGGGCGCGTTTGAGGCGCAACAGTGCATGGTCGCGGTCTTCGGCCCAGACAATCAGTTTGCCGAGCAGCGAATCGTAAAAAGGCGGAACGGCATAGCCCGGATAGAGCATATGATCGAAACGCACACCCGGCCCATCTGGAGTGATCAACTTGCCGACGGTGCCTGGAAACGGCATGAAATTGTTGGCCGGATCCTCCGCGTTTAACCGCACTTCAATGGCGTGCCCGGTTCTGTGTATCGTCTCTTGTGTAACTCGCATCTTTGTGCCGCCAGCAATCAAGATCATCTCAGCGACCAGGTCGAAACCGCAGATCATTTCTGTCACAGGATGTTCGACCTGAATGCGAGTATTCATCTCAATAAAATAGAAGTTTCCTGTCTCGTCATCGTAGAGATACTCGATGGTACCGGCGCCTTTATAGTGGACAGCCTTTGCCAACGCTACGGCCGAGCGGTGCAGTTCGTCGCGAGCCCGATCATCCAAAGCGGCCGACGGAGCTTCTTCCCACACCTTCTGGCGGCGGCGCTGCAAAGAGCACTCGCGCTCAAAGAAATGAACGACGTTTTCGCCATCACCTAATACCTGGACCTCAATGTGCCGGGCGCGCTCAATAACTTTCTCTATATAGACGCCTCCATCACCAAACGTTGCCGCCGCCTCCGAGGAGGCCTGGGGAGCAAGCTTCCGGAATTCATCGGCGTCGTGGGCAACACGGATGCCGCGACCTCCTCCTCCGGCCGCCGCCTTGATCATGACTGGAAAGCCAATTTTCTCTGCCATTTTCGCCGCGGCGTCCATGTCCTCTATGACGCCGTCACTGCCTGGCACCGTTGGTACATTCGCTTTTTTTGCCTCACTCCGCGCAGCCGCCTTATCGCCCATCAGGCGGATGGTATCGCCATCCGGTCCTACGAAAAGGAGGCCTGCGGCGGCTACGGCGTCTGCAAAGTCTGCATTTTCGGCGAGAAAGCCATAACCCGGATGGATAGCGTCAGCACCGGTTTCCTTCGCCGCGCTCAGGATCGCATCGATAGAAAGATAGGACTTTGCCGCTTGCGGTGGCCCGATGTTCACCGTTTCATCTGCCATCTGCACGGCTCGACTTTCGGTGTCAGCGTCGCTGTGGACGACCACGGTGGCTATACCAAGATCGCGCGCAGCGCGGATGATTCGAATTGCTATTTCACCCCGGTTGGCAATCAGCAATTTTTGAATGCCTCTGTTTTTCATGATCACCTCAGCTCAGTTCGGCAATAGTCTGCCCAGCCATGACGGGTTCACCATCACCGACCGGAAAGTCGCCAATCGTTCCGTCGGCATCCGCTTTCACTTCATGGAAGGTTTTCATAACCTCGACAAGACCAATGGTGTCACCTTTGGTGACGGTATCACCGACTTGGAAGTAGGCCGGCTGGTCCGGTGACGGTTTACGGTAAAAAGTTCCTGGAATTGGTGATTTCACTTCATGCATAGCCATCGGTAATACCTCCTGATTGTTGTTGTTCTGGCGCTGTCTCAAGCCGTTTCAAGCTGATTGATTGCTTTGCGGACCGCCTTGGCGATGTCAACGGCATTGGGTGTATCGGAGTGAACACAGACGGTTTCAGCGCGCACGATCAGTGACTTTCCGTTGACGCTCTTCACGTGGCCATTGCGCACAGCGTCGAGAACTCGCGATGCCGCGTAACCTGGTTCAACCTCGCCATGCGTCCGGGTGATGATCAGACTTCCGTTATCATCGTATTCCAGGTCGGCAAAGAACTCCGCCAAAAAGGGGATACCACGTTCCTTGTAAACCATCTCCTGCTGGGTGCCAGCCAGGCCAAGCACGGGTACACCATAGACTTCGGCGGCATCGGCAACTGCATGGGCGATGTGCTCCATGCGCGCTGCCATTCCATAGAGTGCGCCATGCGGTTTGAGGTGAGACAGCGCGACACCACTGGCGTCAAGGAAGCCCTTTAGCGCACCGATCTGATAGAGGATGATATTGGCCATTTCCTCACGGTCAATCTTCATTTCGCGCCGGCCGAATCCGGCCAGATCGGGAAGCGAAAAATGTGCGCCAATTTTGACGTTATTCTTGCGCGCCAGTTCTACAGTGCTACGCATGTGGTTCGGGTCGGAGCCATGGAAACCACAGGCTATGTTGGCCTGGGTGATGTGCGGCATCATGCCTTCGTCGTCACCCATCTTGTAAAGGCCGAAGCTTTCGCCCATGTCACAATTCACATCTACATGCATTGTTTGTTCTCCTTAATTCTTGAGAGAGGCAACGTAGCGAAGCCTGATCTGGTCTGCGATGACCGCAAGTATCAGCAGAGTGCCAAGCACTACGGTTTGTAAGTAGGATTCGATTTGCGCCAGGTTCATGCCGTTCTGAATCAGACCGATGAAAAGTGCACCGAGTACGACGCTCTCAAGGCGCCCCACACCACCTCTCAGACTTACCCCGGCGATGACGCAGGCGGCAATTGATTCCAATGGCATCGAAGCGCCAATGTTGGCCTCCCCGGTATCAATTCGTGCCGTCAAAAGCATACCGGCGACAGCGGCGAAAAAAGCGCTCAGAACATAGGTGAAAAACAGCGTGGCTTTGGTGTTAATGCCGGACAGTGATGCCGCCTTAAGATTACCGCCGACCGCATAGAAATACCGGCCCTGAGGCGTACGGTAGAGGAACACATAGAGTGCAATCGCCAGCAATACAGCGACAAAGACTGGCGCGGGCATACCGAGCAGGGAACCATAGCCAAAGGTGTCACTGAAGGCCCGAGGCATCCCGTAAACAGGCACGCCACCGGTCAGGTATAGCGCGACACCGAAACCGACCGATGCCATGCCTAGCGACACCATGAAAGGCGACACGTTGAAGAAGGCGACGCCCGCACCGTTGACGACACCAATCATGACGCCTGCCAGAATGCCGGCCAAACAGCCAACGGCGATGGCCAACCAGACCATGTCGGGAGCCATCGAGAAGATGGTGGCCATCACCAACGCCCCGACCACTGAGCTCAGTGCCAGGGCCGTGCCAACCGACAGGTCAAAGCCCCCGGTGAGCAGGGCCATCATCTGGCCAAGTGCAACAATCATGAGGTAGACCGATTGGCGAAGCACGTTCATCAGGTTTTGTAGCGTGAGAAAATTCTCCGACAACAGCGTGAACACAACCATGGCGATAAACAGGAGAAACGGCAGAATGCCAAGCTTGACGAACAGACGCTTGGTTAAGTTCCCAAGGCCGCCGATAGCTGGCGCGTTCGTCGGAGTAACAGATTGCTCAGCCATTAACAGGCCTCCTTTTCGAAGAAATGGGCAAGCACCTTCTCCTCAGTGAGTTGATCGGCCTGTAATTCGGCCTGAGTCCGTCCATGGAAAAAAACATAGGCGCGGGTAGTAAGATGCAGTATTTCTGGCAAATCAGACGAGATAAGGACGATGGCCACGCCGCCGCGAGCGAGCTCAACAATAAACTCATAGATGGAAGCTCGTGTACCAACATCTACGCCGACTGTTGGTTCGTCGAAAACGATCAGGTCATATTTTCGGGTCAGGGCCCGTGCGAGCATCACCTTTTGTTGATTGCCACCGGAAAAATGTTCGACCGTACGTTCAATCTGCGGCGGCGACAGATTGAGCCGCGTGGTGAGGGCTTCGACCGCCTTTTTTTCGCCACTACGATTGATAAAGATACCTTTTGAAAATGGCTCAATATCGAGTGAAGCGAGCGAAACATTCTCGCGCACCGAACGCGTCATCATCAGGCCCTCATTGTGCCGATCTGCAGGTAAATAGAGGAAACCGTCGCGTATATTGCGTTTTGGTGTATGGCCGGTGATACCTTGGCCATTCAGCATCACAGTCCCGGTACGGATTGCCAAACCACCAAAACAGGCCTGCATCAGCTCCGATTTGCCTGACCCAACCAGGCCGGCCATCCCAACAATCTCGCCAGCCCGCACAGTCATCGATGCGTCGACCACTGCACCGTCGTTCGTCGTGACATTGCTGGCTTCAAGCACCACATCGCCTGGCGCATTCAGGTTCAGCTCCGGAAAAATGGCGCCGACCACACGACCGGTCATAAGCTGAACCAAATCATCCTCCGTCGCTTCCGCCGCATTGACAGTATCGATGTAGCGGCCGTCGCGAAGAACAGTGATGCGGTCGCCAATGCGGCGAATTTCGGCCATTCGGTGAGTAATGTAGATGACTCCGACCCCACGTTTCTTCAAACCCGCGATCAATTCGAACAACTGATCAGTCTCGTGCGTGGTGAGTGAGGCCGTAGGTTCATCGAGGATCAATACCTGGAGCTCGGAGCGAAATGCCTTGGCTATCTCGACCATTTGCTGCTCTGCACGGGTGAGGCGATCGACACGCTGGTCGGGTCTCAGCGCAAAGCCAAGCTCATCAAGCGTCTCTTGTGCCTCACGGCTGATGCGGGCGCGGTCGAGTAGTCCGGCCCGTCTTGGTTCGGCACCAAGAAACAGGTTCTCCTCTACAGTCATTTGAGGGATCAGTGAAAATTCCTGGAAAACTGCAGATATTCCGAGGGACCGAGCGTCGTGAACCGAGGCCAGTGTTACTGGCTCACTTTTATAAGTGATTTGACCGGTGCTCGGCTGGTTGGCACCAGCCAGAATGGAAATCAGAGTCGACTTTCCCGCTCCATTCTCACCGAACAGCACATGCACTTCGCCGGCAAGCAGTTCGAAGTCGACGTCATCGAGCGCCCGAACACCGGGATAATCCTTGGTAATGGCCTGGGTCTGGAGGAGTGGGAGCGGGGTTGCCCCCACCTCCTCACAGCCCTGCTGTTTGTTGATTGAATTCAACATGGCTCATTCTACCGAGAATACAGGGCGGAAACCGTCTGGTGCCAAGGTCGAAGCCGGGTCAAACTCGTCGTAGTTTTCCTGTGTTACCACATAGAGCTTGGGACCGACGTGCTTCAGATAATCCTTGCCTTCCAGTATCCGCACGGCCTGGTCGACAGCGATGCGCCCCTGGATGACGGTGGAATCGGTTGGTGCAGCAAGGATCTGGCCACGTGCGATACCCCGATCAACACCCGGAGCATAATAATAGGAAACTACCTTTACTTTGTCTGCCAGACCGCGTGAACGCAGGATAGGGATCGCCGCTTCTGCTGTGACCGCAGTGCCGACAATGTAATCAAGATCCGGATAGGTCTGGAGGGTATCCTCGACGAGCCTGGCCTGGGCTTCCTTACCGGTGTCACCGTATTTCGTTTCTATCATCTCAATCGCGGAACCCTCTACCGCGCCCAGAAAGCCGGTATTCCCCGCTTCGACCCAGCCGGCACCGGCAGGCCCCGGGAACCAGGCAACTTTCGCGGACTCGCCCCCGGCAGGATGCAGATCGGCCAGGAATTCACCGGCCTTGGCACCCATTTCGCCAAAGGAAACCAGCGACTTGGCAGAGAGCTTGTCGGACGACATGCCGTTGATGACGTCGATGACCGGGACACCTTTCTCACTGATCTCAGCGACCACGTTGTTAAGCCCGTCATAGGCGATGGCGCCGATAATAACGGCATCAGCACCTGCTGAAACGCAATCCTCGATCTGCGAGATCTGGGTATTCAGGTTGGTGTAGCCACCCGCATCAGTCACAGTGGCTGCCACACCGAGCCGTTTGGCTTCTTCGGTGATGCCGTAGTTGACGCCTAGCCAGTAGGCATCCTTCATATGCGGGAAAGAAACGCAGAGATTCCATTTTTGTGCTGCTGCGTCGAGTGGAACGTAATCCGCCTTGCTGCGTGGGCTATCCATGTTGAACGGCGGGGACCAGACTTCGACGGGATAGGGGTACCATTCTTCGGCGATTGCGCTGCCAGATACGGCAAATGCCATTACCATGGTCGCAGTCGACGCGCTGAGAATTCTTTTCATTATTTTTTCTCCTGATATGAACGGAGCGGTAATGCCGCAACACCAATCCCCTTTGGAAAGGCGATCTAAAAACCTTAGGACGGAAGAGCAAATTTGTATAATACGATTTTCGGTGACCCAATATCTTATTAACTGATATCTTGATTTATGCTCCGCGGCGGCTAATGTTTTCATTGCACGGTGGCTCAACCGTCACGGGGGTATTTCTATAAGCACAAAATTAAGGGAAAATTGAAAAGGTACGGCGACTGCAACGACGGAGGACGTCGTTGCCTCAGTGCAATGCGGTATTATTTTTCACTCAGTTTTTTAAATAGTTATTATAAAAAATATGAATATACCTACACTTCGACAAATACGTTACTTCATTGCCGTCGCCAATTTAGGACAGATTTCACGTGCAGCCCTAGAACTCAATGTTTCCCAATCTGCAGTGACGACGGCTGTGAAACAGCTCGAGGAAATCGTTGGAACCCCACTGCTAGCAAGGCATGCTGGTGGTGTGGTACTGACCTACGAGGGCAATATCTTTCTTGATCACGCCCGGCGAATACTGGCTGCGGTGGAAGAGGCGGTCAGGTCGCCGCGTCGCTTGCGCGATGACGTAAAGGGCACTCTTCGTTTAGCAATGACCTACACGGTTTCTGGCTACTATATTCCAACTTACATCGAGCGGTTTCTTCGCGTCTTCCCCGGTGTGGATCTTCAGTTGACTGAAGCGTCGCGAACCGAGATTGAAGACGGGCTATCTTCGGGAATGTTCGATCTTGCAGTGATGCTGACCTCTAATATCGTCGATCAGGAGGGAATATCCTATGAGATTCTGCTGCAATCACGCCGCAGACTCTGGTTGTCAGCGAACCACCCCCTTCTAGACCTGCCATCGATCTCTCTGGCCGATGTTGCTGCCCAGCCTTACATCATGCTGACGGTCGACGAAGCCAGTAACACGACGCAGCGCTACTGGAATCGCACGAGCTATCGACCACATACAATTTTCAGAACGAATTCAGTCGAGGCCGTGCGCTCAATGGTTGCCAGCGGCATGGGAGTCACGATTCTCTCTGACATGGTTTATCGGCCATGGTCACTCGACGGCCGCCGCGTCGAGGTCACCTCACTGTCCGACCGAATACCGAAAATGGACGTCGGCCTCGCCTGGGCCACCAATGTCGAGCAAAACACCGCCGTTTCCGCTTTCCGCGAATTCATGCATGTTGGTGAAGAGCCTGATGTGCGATGAACACACCATCGACACTTTTACATGTTTTTATGCGTTAGAGTGAAAACTGCCGACTGTAAAGCACGGACACGTTTGCCTGCAGAAACCATCTGCCTTCTATTCATAAATCTGGCCAGCGAATTTAGTACTTTATGTGGAAGACCAAGCACCTTCATAAATCTAGACAGTTCGCTTTGGTGCTGCTATAAAATACTAGGATTTAAATAATAAAATCAGTCCACTAAACACTACTTTTCAAATCAGTCTCATCTAATTTTGAAAAATAGGTGGAATATCTCGTGAAGAATTTGAGGCCAAAATTCGCTCATTTCAAATCCCTCCTATAAGTCCCTGATTTCCTGAAGTAGCAAGTCTTACATACGTTTGAAATCTACAATGGACGACCACAGAAAGTGCTAAAGAATAGCTGGATGCCCACTCAAAGTACTCAATTTCCCAACGAAAAGTGCTCAATTTCCACACAAGACGCTCAATTTGGCGTCCGCCGAAACGTAATCAACTTTAGTTAGGAAGTATCTCGTCGCCTGGCCTGCAAAGGTTAATTTAAAGCTCTAAGGTCAGGAATATGGCTCCAGACATATCGTCCTACGAAGTGCGAATATGGCGCCCGAGTCACTCCGATAAGCCCTTGGTTGCCGGAAATAGCAAATCTTATTCGTTTGAAACCCACGAAAACACATTCCGGCTAACTATTCCTGACGGCCAAACTGCCAGCGACCCATAAAGAAATCCAGAAACACCTGAATGCGCGCGGCTAAAGTCGTGTTCCGATAGTAAACTGCGTTTACTAATTCTCTGGGATTCGGACGAACCAAATGATCGGGGAGAACTTCTATCAACTTACCGTGTTTGATATCAGCTTCGACCATGAACAGCGATAGATACGCCAAGCCGTTGCCCGCCAGGCAAAGCTGACGGACCGCCTCACCGCTGCTGGCCCGGATTGTTGGCTGGACTCGAACACCCTCGCCCAAATGCCAGACATTCAGTGACTCTGGCGCTGTAAATCCAACAATACTGTGATGCATTAATTCTTTTGGAGAAGCACAACCACCTCTGCTTTTCAGATATTCGGGTGATGCCACGATGGACAACGGTGAACGCCCCAAAGATTTCGCATGCAGGGTAGAGTCCTCTAGAGGGCCTATTCGAATAGCCACATCAATCCGTCTTTCGAGCAAATCAACAATCTGATCACTTGCTGTTAGCTCAAGCTCAATTTCCGGATAGACTTCCCGGAACTCCCTAACAAAAGGCACGATTTGGTGTAGCAAAAACGGATTGGCGGCATCCACTCTGAGGCGGCCCGCTGGGCGTTGTTTTCGAATGCTTAACTGCTCCTCCGCCTCTTCCAGGTTTGCCAGTCCCGCACGGACCTTTTCGACGAATAGTCGACCCTCTTCCGTCAGATTGATTCTTCGAGTTGTTCGGTTCAGTAACGTGGTGGCCAGGCTTTTTTCAAGCCGAGTAACTGCTCGCGAAACCCTCGTCACAGAAACCTCTGACTGTTCCGCAGCGGCACTGAAACTGCCGCTATCGACCACAGCGAGCAAAAGGAACAGATCGTCCGCCCGACTTTTCATTTTCAATATCCGCAAAAGTAATTTTCACAAAGCGCCGTTTATCGCAAAAGTATGGAAGACCACACTAGGCAACGTCAATCAACTCCAATGGAGATACGTTATGCCTATTGCATTATTTGCACTTACATTAAGTGCCTTTGCAATCGGGACCACCGAATTCGTCATCGTCGGACTGGTTCCAACCATCGCCCAGGATCTGGGCGTTACTCTGCCTTCAGCTGGCCTCTTGGTCAGCTTGTATGCGCTCGGTGTCGCAGTTGGCGCCCCTGTACTTACTGCGTTAACGGGTCGCTGGAATCGGAAATGGGTGCTGCTATCCCTGATGAGTCTTTTCATCATTGGTAATGTTCTTGCCTGGATGGCCCCGAATTACACCTCGCTGATGACCGCCCGAATCCTGACAGGGCTCGCTCACGGCGTGTTCTTCTCGATTGGCTCAACGATTGCGACCAGTCTTGTCTCAAAGGACAAAGAGGCCAGCGCAATAGCCATCATGTTCACCGGTCTAACGGTGGCACTGGTTACAGGCGTTCCACTGGGCACGTTTATCGGGCAGACCTTCGGCTGGCGTGCTACGTTCCTGACCGTCGCTGCCCTGGGTACCATTGCACTGATTGGCAGCGCGCTGCTGGTGCCGAAAAACCTGAAGAAATCAGCGCCGGCCACGCTCCACCAACAGCTTGAAGTCATCACCCATCCGCGATTGCTGCTGGTGTACGCCATGACCGCCGTTGGCTATGGCGGCACCTTCACGGCCTTCACCTACCTGACACCGATTCTGGAGGATGTCACGGGATTTGCGTCTGGCATGGTCAGCGTGCTGCTGCTGGTTTATGGCATCTCTGTGGCCACCGGCAATATCTGGGGCGGCAGGCTCGCAGACCGCCTCGGGCCGACCTCGGCGCTGTACATCATTTTCGGTGGTCTGGCTGCCATCCTCTTTGTGCTTACCTTCACTGCCTACAATCCGATTGCAGCGGTTATCACCCTGCTTGTTTGGGGTGCCTTTGCCTTCGGCAACGTACCGGGCCTGCAGGTCTATGTCGTCCAGCTCGCTGAGCGGTATACGCCTCATTCCGTTGACGTCGCATCCGGATTAAACATCGCCGCATTCAACATCGGTATTGCCGGCGGCGCCTGGCTTGGTGGGCACGTGGTCGAGGATATGGGGCTGATGAACACGCCTTGGATTGGCGGAGTTATCGTCCTCAGTGCGCTTCTCCTGACCCGGCTTTCAGCATCGCTAGACAACCGCAGAACAGCAACTGCATGAGACTTGAGGGGCCTCCCGAGAGGGAGGTCCAAAGAGGTTTGTTATGACTATTTCAAAGTTGACTTCAGGGCCTCCGACCATTGGCCTTGAACTGCCATTGGACAATGACTGGACCCAAAAAAGCCAACGCCAACAGCTAATCCGAAAAATGGACCGAGTTGGTCAAATCACGAGAGCTTTCTTTTCTTTAGTCGAGGCTCAGCCAGTGCTAACCGCCCTTAGCGTCCTCTCCTGTCCAAACAAAAAAAATCCTTTAAAATAATACTATTATGGATTATATCTTCGCCCTCTCCTTTTGCGTTGACGTGTTACCAGAAGCTATCGGTCAGGCACGCATTCTCATCCCGAAAGTTCGTTCATCTCTACAGGGTTATCCAAGAACATCGCTACACAGAAAAGAACTTGGCGCTGCTTCAGATAAGCACTAATCTTGAACTGCGAATCCAAAAATTCCGGAATCAGCAAGGCGGCCCCTACTCCCAGAACTCTCTGCAAGAGCACCTCGCGCCAATGCAGAGCGCGCCTACATTTCGCCTATCTGGTACAACCCTTGAGGCAGGCTCGCAGGAGGCACCATGACGATACTGAAGGAACCTTTTTTTCACTTCCTGGCGCTCGGCGTTTTCATCTTTGCGACCTACGCCTGGCTGGGCGACGGCGACGACGCGGGGCAAATTGTCGTCACCCGCGGCCAGCAGGACAATCTGGTTAGCACCTTCAGGCAGACCTGGCAGCGCCCCCCGACGGCCGAGGAATTCCAGGGACTGCTGGAGGACTACATCCGCCAGGAGATCGCCTATCGGGAAGCCAGCGCGATGGAGCTCGACCGCAACGACATCGTTATCCGCCGACGCCTGAGGCAGAAACTCGAACTCCTGACTGAGGATCTGGCCTCCATGACGCCGCCCACCACCGAGGAGATCGTTGCTTTTTACGAGGTGCACAAAGAAGACTACCGAGCTGACCCACGCTATTCCTTCCAGCAGCTCTATTTCAGCGCCGACCACCGCAACGAAAAAGCCCGTGAGGACGCCCTTGGCGCGCTGCTGCAGCTCGAAGCCGGCGGCAGCGAGGCGGAAACCGCCGCTGACGTCATCTCCCTGCCGCGAGCCATGCGTGACGCCACCCGTCGTGAAGTCGCAGCCACCTTCGGCACCGGTTTCGCTGATGCTCTCGCCGCGCTGCCAGAGGATAGCTGGGCTGGACCCGTGGAGTCCGGGTTCGGCCAGCATCTGGTGAGAATGGCCGGCCACACCGAGAGCCAGATTCTTCCGCTTGTGGAGGTCTGGCAGACCGTGCGAAACGACCTGCTGGCCGAACGACGCCAGCAGGCAGTAGCAGACCTGTATGACAACCTGGCCGACAATTACAGGATCACCGTCGAGCCCTTCATGGGCGACAGGGGGCGCTAGCCCATGCTTTGTCTGAGATGCTGGCCGACATGGCTGTTGCTCTTCAACTTCCTTCTCACGTCCTTGCCCGCGTCGGCCCACGAGGTGCGGCCCGCCTACCTGCGCATCCAGGCAAACTCGGATGACTCCGCAGTGGGTCCTGCCGAGACCTATGATGTGTTGTGGCGCCGGCCCACCGGCGGCGAGGTAGAACTGCTCATCGCCCCCGTTTTACCGGCTAATTGCGAAAGCCGCGGCGAAGGCAGGACCTGGCTCGACGGAGGCGTCGAAACTTCACGCTGGCTGGCCAACTGTCCGGGCGGAATCGACGGCGGCGAGTTGCGTATTGCAGGTCTGGAGGCCACTGTCACCGATGTGCTTGTCCGTTACGAGCGCGCCGACGCAACCACCCAGATTGCCCGACTGACGCCCGACCAGCCCGCCGTTACGCTGACGGAGGCGGAGAGTCTCTTCATGGTCGCCGGTACCTACTTCGTACTCGGCGTAGAGCATATTCTCTTCGGCATCGACCATCTTCTGTTCGTGCTGGCGTTGCTGCTCATCGTTGAAAGCGGGCGCAAGCTGGTGGCTACCATCACCTGTTTCACCCTTGCACATAGCGTTACCTTGGCGGGCGCCTCGCTGGGCTTGGTCAGCGTGCCGGGCCAGCCGGTCGAGGCCGTAATCGCTCTCAGCATTGTGTTCGTTGCTATGGAGATCGTGCACTGGCGTCAGGGGCGGCCGGGGCTCACCCGAAAGGCGCCGTGGGTTGTCGCCTTCGCGTTCGGCCTACTGCACGGTTTTGGCTTCGCCGGGGCGTTGTCAGACATCGGCCTGCCAGAGCATGCGATTCCCTCGGCCCTGCTCTTCTTCAACATTGGGGTTGAGGCCGGGCAAATCGCTTTCGTATTAGCCATGATCGTGTTGCAGATGGGGCTCAGTCGCCTGGCGATGCCCTCCTGGGCCTGGCGGATACCGGTTTACAGTATTGGTGGAATGGCGGCATTCTGGACTATCGAGCGCATCGTCAGTTTTGTTTAGTGGCGCTTTACCATGAGAGTTCGGTCGAGGACATGGGCCAGAACAAAAATGGGCAGCTAGTGTCCCGTCTGGTCTTTTTGAGCGTATTGGCTATTATTCAAAAAAAACGTAGTTAACCCACGAACCGCCAGTCGGCTCATCACAGGGTGGAGAGCTACCATGCCATTCGAAATCAAGCAGACCCACGGAATCCTATCCGGTTTAACCGTTTCAAGTTCGCTCGCTGCAGCACTGCTTACTGTTTCGCCCGTATTCGCGCAGGAATTGCCTGCGCCGCATTCAATAGGTTCAGGCGACGTAAAATATTCACCGTACCTGAAAGAGGACTTCCCGAATCAGGTTTTCTTCGGTGATACCCATCTTCACACGGCCTTTTCCGCCGATGCGGGGCTTGCGATGGCAACGACCACTCCAGATGATGCCTATCGTTTTGCCAAAGGTGAGGAGGTTATTTCGTCGCAGGGTATTCCTGCCCGGCTTCAGCGGCCGCTCGACTTCCTCGTTGTCGCAGACCATTCTGAGAATCTCGGAATCGCCATTGCCCTTGAAGAAAAGAACCCGATCCTCGACTCCAACGATTGGGGGCGAACTCTGGCTGAAACCTACGCGCCCAAGACAATCGACGCGCGCAATGAAACCTATGTCCAATGGTTTGGTGCTGTGAACACCGTCGGAGGCTCCGACCCAATGGAGGGTACAGGGCTTGACGAGACGATGTGGAAACGCGTAACAGAAGCGGCTGAGCGCCACAATCAGCCTGGTAGCTTCACTGCGTTCATCGGTTATGAATGGACATCCGGCCCAAACGGCAACAACCTTCACCGGAATGTGATCTTCCGGGACGGCAAGGAACTCGCTGACCAGATCTTGCCTTTCTCAACCTATGATAGTGACGATCCGGAAGACCTCTGGCAGTGGATGGCAGACTACGAAGCAAAGACAGGTGGCCGCTTACTGGCTATCCCCCACAACGGGAATCTGTCGAACGGACTCATGTTTGATGACGTCACTTTGTCCGGGGAACCCTTGAGTGCTGACTATGCCGAACGTCGCCAGAAATGGGAGCCGATTTACGAAGTAACGCAGATCAAGGGCGATGGTGAGGCGCACCCGATGCTCTCACCAAATGACGAGTTCGCGGACTACTACACCTGGGACAAGGGGAGTTTCGGGGAAGAGCCCAAGACACCGGAAATGCTGCCTCGTGAATATGCGCGGTCTGCCTGGAAGCGTGGCCTGACCTACGAGGCCGAACTGGGCGTGAATCCCTTCAAGATGGGCGTTGTGGGATCAACCGACGCACATACGGGCCTTTCTACCGCTCAGGAAAATAATTTTTTTGGCAAGATAACTTTTGTCGAGCCAACCGCCGATCCGATCCGTTTTGAAGAGCAGATTACCGGACGTTTTACTCCTGATGATCCCTCTGACGATCAGATCGTCGGCGATGGGCTGGCCGCAGGAATCGCGGCTGTCTGGGCTCGTGAAAACACCCGCGAAGCACTTTGGGACGCCATGAAACGCAAAGAGACCTTTGCGACAACCGGCACCCGGATGCGCGTGAGAGTCTTTGCCGGTTGGGGCTTCGAGGAAATTGACCTTCAGCGATCGAATTTTGCGGCCCATGGGTATGAAAATGGCGTCCCCATGGGAGGTGACCTCAGCGATGCTCCTGACGGTGGCGCACCAACATTGCTGGTTCGCGCCCTGCGTGACCCCGACGGAGCGAATCTCGATCGGGTTCAAATTATCAAGGGATGGACAACGGAAGCGGGAGAGCCGAAGGAAAAGGTTTACGATGTCGCCTGGTCTGGCGACCGACAGCCAGGAGCGGATGGCAAACTGCCCCCGGTCGGTAACACGGTAGACTTTGAAAAGGCGGAATACAGCAACTCAATCGGCGAGCCGTTTCTTCAAACTTTCTGGAAAGATCCGGACTTTGATCCCGCTCAACGTGCCTTCTACTATGTCCGTGTTCTTGAGATCCCGACCCCAAGCTGGCTGATGTATGACAGCGTCTTTTTCGGCGTTGAGATCCCTGAAGGAAAGCGCAAGACTCAACAAGAACGGGTCTACACGTCGCCGATCTGGTACACACCCCAAGGCTAGGGAGTCTTTTTTACGGGCCGTGCAGAACTTTTCGAAGCATCCCTCTCTTTACCTTGGCCGTTTCCTGCATTGGTGCATGCGTAATTAGAGTCCTAACCCATTGATTTCTTTTTCGGATAATTCAGTACTTTCTGTGGTCGTCCATGACATGAACGACCACAGAAAGTGCTAAAGAGTAGCCACAGAAAGTACTGAATTTTCACAAGAAGTACTAAATTCGTCGTCGTTACAATGAGCCCGAAATTCCAGTTTGCTGATCCGATCGTCTCCGTCAGCGTCTGTAATCTGCAGAAATCTTAGTCCAAGATCGAAGTCAGTTTTTGCCGGTCGCTCTTTACCTGACTCTGGAACACTCCCACAAGCGAGATCTTCTCCGATACCGCATTGGCGCAAATATACGAGCTCAGACTGATCAATATATTCATTGCCATTACGGTCCGCGCATTTAAACTGAGCTATCGGTGAGTCGGATGTCTTTGTGGCAGTGTCAGAGAGCTCGGAAGATTTCATTGCAGAGCACCCGGTCAGCCCAATGCCTAATGCAAGACCGAGTAAGGTCGATGGTTTTGTTTTCATCTGGCTAATCTCCAGCAATTCGGATAATTTTCAAAGGATTCAATAGCCTTATCAGATTAGGTCACTTTTTAAGGTTTAGGAACACATGGAATAATATCGGGCTAGTCACGAAACCCTTCCCCTAATTCGGATCGCCAAACCCAAACTGGGACAGCAAAAAAGACAACTGGGGTCGAATTCTCCATCTCTGGGTCGGCCTAATGCGAGGTCATGGTCAATCTTGATCAGGACGACGAATTTAGTACTTTGTGTGGAAATTCCGCCCTAACCAGTTGATTTTGGGTTTCAGGCATGGCGTTTTCCGGATCGCGCGGTTCAGAAGTCGCCCGTCTGGCCCGACTTACCCACGTAGACGTAGACCGAAGAGCTCCCCCGAAACGCCACCCTGTGAACCGACACACCCGGATCGGCTGGATCTGGTGATTTGAAATGGGTTGCTACACCGGCTTTGTCGCCGTCCCGGACGCGATCCCTTTCGGCCGATTGCCAGGTGTTTCCAATACACTGGGATGTGGAGCTGACCGCTGTGTCGTAACGTGCGGCGGCCACCTCATCATTGGGCGCATTGACTGAGCAGACATAGGCCGAATCGTTGTTAGCCCAGGACCATATCTCACAGTGGCCCTTGATGATCTGCTCCTTTGCCGAAAAAACTGTCATGGTGTTGAAGTTGTTGGCGCTTCCGCGGTACTGGGCAAATCCCGACGGATAGTCCGCAATAATGGCCTTCAGGGAAGCGCAGGGATCGTCCACGCCCAGGGTGAGCTTCTGGGTAACGGAGCAGCCTGTGAGGGTCAGGGTCAGGCCCAGAATCATTGCAATAAACGGTTGGGGAGTGCGGCTTGTCATGGGGGCGCTCATTCGGTGAAGGATTTTTGGAGTTCGCGGACGACGACGCGAGAAAACTCGCTGGTGGCCTGTTCCAGGGATTTCGGGTCGACGGTACTGGAGAACATCTGCCAGATGGAGTCGCCGGATTCACTGTCAAAGAGTGTGGTACGCAAAACGTATCGGGTTGATTCCTCGAAGCGTTCCGGTATCACCATGGTTTCCATATAGGTAACGGACGCGAGCGGTCCAATGCTTGTTTCCACCGGATTAAACACGACCTGGCCGGGAATGTGGTCAACCTGTTTTTTCTTGTTAACCAGAGAAACGGTTAATACCCCGTCGGCCCCTTGTGGCTGCCCCCGTTGCTGAACCCTCTTTTGCAGCGATTCGGGATCGTCCCAGGGCATCGACGTCACAGGGCCATAGGCTTCAGCTTGGTATCCGGCATTTTTGAGGCGGGCCACCAGGGCTTTCTCCATTACCGCCCGAATTTCCTCATCGGAACTGATCGCCAGCACCAGCAGATTCCGGGGGGATTGCGAAACGTCGGGTGACTTGCGAACGCTTTTTACCTCCGGGCCATAGGCGCACCCGCCAAATAACAGGAAGGCAAGGATGGTGGCGATCAAAAAACCGGTGGATCGGGGGCATTTCTTTGTGGCGTTCATTTTTGATGCATCCATGAAGGAAACCGACTACCACCTGCAAGTGCAGCTTGGGTCATATTCGATAGAAACATAGCAAACATTCACGGCGACGGTATGCCCTCCTCCAGCAATTATCGGACCGCTTGGTCCTCGAATTGCGGGGGGTAACGTTGGCTACTAATGGCAATTCATCCTATGCTTTAATCATAGGAGCAGTTGATTCTTTATCCAATCTTTCATTGGTATCGGGAGTGAATAAAAGAAACCCTGGTGTATTGCACACGGAAAACGCGCATGCAGAAACTCAGCATGCTGCTTGGTCTCTACACCCTCGGCTACAATGCGAAGCCCAAAAAACTCCCCAAGTTTATAAATTGTTGCAATTATTGCGGTATCCATTGGGTCATCCGGCGCATTGAGCACGAAGCTCTTATCGATCTTAAGTTCTCTGATTGGAAGCCGCCGTAGATAATGGAGCGAGGAATATCCGGTACCGAAGTCATCCACCGAGAATTCTATGCCTAAATCGGTTAAACGCGTCATTTTCTGAATAACATCGTCCATATCAGTCGGTAGCGATACACAGAGTCACTGACGCCAGCAATTCGGCAGGCTCGGCGGGTGCTAAGACCATGAGCCTGCTTGAGGTAATCCACCAGTTCTCATCGAACGGCCGGCTTTACAGCTTTTTCAATCACATCCTTCAGCAGTTTGTGATCCAGGCTCAGCTCCGCGTACATCTGCTTCAGAACCCTGACGACCTGTTGGTAGATAGAAGCAACCAGGCGATCTACCGCTCAATCATTCACCGGCTTGTTCATCGCCAACCATTCCGCGACCACTTTATTGCTCGGCCGCGTTCCCTGCTCGGTCACGGCAGCTTCGAAGATTTTCGATTCCTTACTGTCATCCTCCTCGTCCAATTGCCGAAATTCCCTGCGCATTACGACCAGGTTTTTTGCGGCTTGCACGGCGTCTTTTCTTACCGCCATATCCTGGGATTTTATTTGCATGCGCCCGCCGAAGTAGAAGCCGACGATGACACTCAGCAACGCCCAGTAGCCGGTGGGCATGAGGCTGTAGGATTCGGCGATCAGGAGGAACCTTTCCGGACTTAAAGGCGCGATAATAAAAAACGCCAGCACGCCAAAGGTGATGATCGGGCGCACCGCGCGATTTAATCCGTCGATTAGCGAATCCCACCAGGTGCGATTTTTTCGGTCGACGAACTCAGCAGCGAATTGCGACATCACGGCTTTGTCGCGGTCGAGGTCAGCAATGACTTCGACGTGTCGGTGCTGTTCTTTTTCGGTGGCGTTGGGCTTGAAAACCTCGACAACTTCTTTGCCACCCGTGAAAATATCGCCGATTGCGCTCCACCAGGCCATTAGGCTACCTCCTGCTCAAATTCGTCCACACGGTTCATCCAACCTCGGAGGAAAACTTCCTGTGAAGGGCGGGCAGCGACGATGGTGCGGTAAAAGTTGCGCCGCTCTTCCAATAAGGCCTTGAGAAAATAGTCGCCCATGATGTTTTGGGCCCAGGCAGCGGCTTTGGCGGTGTTGGGGCCCATGGCGCCGTCCTCGTCCAGGGGCGGCTCCTTACCAGCCTGGTTGATCACGCTTTGCACGAATTTTATCGCCCGGCGCGGGCCATGGTTGACCGCGCAATCGAAAATAAAAGGCTGAATTTCTTCCGGTAGGCGGTGGATGCGCGGACCTTCGAAGTAGTTGCTCTCGTAGATATCCCGGGCTACGTCTTCACTGAGATTCCTGACTTCGCTTTTTAACGCGGCGCGGCCGATATAACGGGAAAGGGTGTTTTGGGTAATTCCAAAGTTGGTGGGCCCGCCGCGATCGGCGGGGTGGTCCACATAGCCGCCTTCGCGACGCAGTATGTCGTCAATCATTTCCTCGATGCCAGCCATGATCTCTCCTTAAACTGGTCAAGAAGCTATAATGGTGAGGCTGGTTGCCGAAGGACTTCAACACCATCGAACATTAGCCTATCTCGATGTTGCGAAATTCCAACTGCCGTTCCAATGATTTTTGCCAAGAGATGGAATTAGACCTAATTTAAAAATAGCTTACCTGAAAATAAAATCCTGCAGTATTTCTGTGGGAAATCAGATAAACCCAATATTCTAGAATCTACTTCAAGCTTCTTTAGCACTTTGTGTGGAATCCTGAACCCAATTTATTGATTTTCCTTTACTGTGATTCAGTACTTTCTCTGGTCGTCCACCCACCTCTAACCGTTGGGTTTGCTGGCGAGCTCCTTCAGTGCTTCCATAGCCTCATCGATTCGATCGTTGGGTACAAACATGTGGTCGTGATAAAACCCTGCTATGACATTGGTGGTAATGCCCCGCTCGGCAAGCAGGCTCGTCACCACGGATGTGAGCCCCAGAGCTTCAAGACTGGAGTGGCCTTCGAGCGTGATGCGGCGGAAGACTCTGTAGTAGTCCAGGCCCTCGGCCTTTGCCTGCTCCAGAGGAATGACCAGGGTAAGACCTTCCAGTTCGGCAATGCTGACAATGGGTTTCAGCATTTCCAGTTCGCCATACGTTGCGTGAGCCACTGTGCAGTAGACATAGGATGTCGAGTCCAGTTTTGGCGAGAGCTGCTTGATCAAATCCTGAAGAAACTTTGGTCGCTTCATTTTAATATCCTCTGGCTGGATGTCGTGGGCATCTCGAAAATTTAGCACTGTCTGGGTCGTTTAAGGTAATGGAACGAACTCTTCCTCATTTCCAGAAACCTTGGAAGTCTTCCCGCGCTCCAGTCAGCATTTGCCTGGGCAATACGCTGTTTACGGCTCCGGCGTTCCCGAGAAGTATCATTTCATCACATTGCTTCCTCCTAGGTATAACGCTGGATCACACCCGCGCACTTTAGTGCCTCCGAGATGCAGCCGACAAGGCCACCTCCTCCCGCAGCCATTGCAACAAGTGGGTGTAGGCTCTGGTCGCGGCAAACTCGTGCGCGACACGGTCCAGCGCGCGGCCCCATTCGCCGATCGTGGCCTGCGCTGCCTCCAGAACGATTCGGCCAACCTCAGTCGGGGTCAGCGATCGTGTCGTCCGCAGGAAGATCACATGCCCCAGCATGTCTTCAAGAGACCTGATGCGATGGCTTACAGCTGTCTGATGCAACCCCAATCGCAAAGCCGCACGCGACAAGCTGCCTTCTTCGGCGATGGCGATCAGGACCGGCGCAGCGGCCGCTAGACGCGGAATGCGTTCATTCATCTCGGCCAATTAATGAGGCTCTCTCATGCACATATGACTCCGGATGCAGTTCTGACCGTCAAATTTTGCTGACATACTTGATAACACAAGGTATAGCGCAAGGAGACAGTCATGCAAAACCTTCATGATGTGACCACTATCGAGGTGCAGATCATCAAAAGTTTTGTCTCTGGCGACGACATGGGGGAAACCCAGCCGGAGTGGTTCTGGACGCCGACGGTTTGACTGAAACCGAAATGCTAGCCGCTGCCGCGCACCTTGGACTGTCCGAGATTGCCTTCGTATCGGATGCGGCGGGCGGGACTTTCAGGCTCGACTTTTTTACGCCAAAACGGCGTATCGCGCATGGCGGCCGGGCCGCTGGCTTGCCTTCTTTATGACCACATGGACGTCGCGAAGCGCCGCTACCAGATCAAGCAAGGTGAGTTCATGGTCCCGGCTTCACCAAGCCTCATCACGGTTGATCTGGATATTGGGAACGATGGCATTCGCGGGCTGATGGCCGGAGGTCGCGCGCGGCTCGTGGAAACCCGGACCGTACATATCGGACCGACAGGAGTATCGGGGCGAATCGTCAGCTGGACGACTTCGAGACCTTGAGTATGCCAGATCGGGCTCTCCACTATTCCTTTTGGTCTGTTGTGCGCTCTGCTCCGTCAGCCAGATGCGTGCGCCAATGCGGTTAGACGCGGAGTCGAGGAGATCGGCGAGCGCCCGCAACTGCTCTCGTGAATACACTCGGCCCGTGGGGTGGTCGTCCAACGGTTTCCTGATCAAAGGGCTCGTCCTCGGCCAATTCTCTAGTGTGACCGTGTCTGCCCTGGCATCAGTAACTTCCTTAGGGTATGAGTTCCAATTCCTTGCGTATTTCCTCGGCGGTCGGCCGCAACTGGGCGAGCCCCCTCCTCGCCCGCCGCTGAGCCAGATAATACAGAATTGGCGACGCGATAAAGACCGAAGAGCTGGTACCAATCACAATGCCGAACAGCATGGGCAAGGCAAAACTCGCAACGGCCGCTCCACCGGCAATGCCCATGGGCAACAGTGCCAAAAAGGTCGTTACCGAAGTAAACACAGTGCGAGTAAGCGTCGATGAAATACTATTGTTCAGCAGATCCAGCATGGTACGTTCAGGTGTCTTCCGGATGTTTTCCCGGATTCGGTCGAACACCACCACCTTATCGTTGACCGAGTATCCCATCAGCGCGAGTAGCGCCGCGACCGCCGTCAGGTTGAACTCCACGCCGGCGAGGGCGAAAAACCCGATGGTTTTGGTGAGATCCAGTGCAATGGTCAGCGTCGCAGCCCAGGCAAAGTGTGACTCGAAGCGGAACCAGAGGTACGCCAGCATACCGGTACCGGCCAACAGGATGGCCAGAATGGTGGCATCACTGAAGCCACCGCTGACTTTCGGCCCGACCATATCCACCTTCGGGAACTCGGCATTCGGCGCGATCGATGTGACGGCGGTTTTGAGCAATGTCACCTGCTCCCCCGTTGCCCCCGGCGTGCCCTGCTCTGCCGGCAGGCGGATAAGAAAACGCCCATCAGCGCCAGCTTCCTGAATGGCTGCGTCCATAAGGTCCTGGGCCTGAAGCGTGGTTCGCAATTGATCCACCGTTACCCCCTGGGCCTGTACCTCCACAACGGTACCGCCAGTAAAATCAACGCCGTATTTCAGTCCCGGCTGCACAAACAGAGCGATTGCCGCAATGGAAAGCACCGCCGATACCACGAGACCTATCACGCGACCGCGCATGAAATTTACGCCCCGCTCGCTCAGGCGGTCAAGCAAGGCAATACCTGAAATCACTAACGGATCCCGCTCACGGCCCCGGATGTGCCACTCCATGATCAGGCGGGTAACCGCTATCGCTGTAAACAGGGAAGTCACCAGACCTATGCCAATGGTGACGGCAAAACCCCGGACCGGACCGCTGCCAAACAGGAACAGCAGGCTGACCGCGATCAAGGTAGTGATGTTGGAATCCAGAATCGTCCTGTAGGCCTTGCCAAATCCCTCCCGGAGGGCCATCCAGGCTGGCTTCCCCAGGCGGGATTCTTCACGGATACGCTCGTTGATCAGGATATTCGCATCCACCGCCATGCCAATGGTGAGGATAATTCCGGCAATTCCTGGCAGGGTCAGGGTCGCCCCCAGCAGGCTCAGTATTCCGAAGACCAGACCGATGTTCACCGTCAACCCGATACAGGCGATCAACCCCCAGCGTCCATAAAGACCTATCATGAAGGCAATCACCATGGCGGCGCCCAGCAAGCCAGTGGTTAATCCCATGGCGATAGCGTCACTGCCCAGGTCGGGGCCCACGGTACGTTCTTCCACCACATGCAAGGGCGCGGGCAAGGCACCAGCCCGCAGGAGGAGGGCCAGGTTGCTGGCTTCTTTTGCGGTAAATCCGCCGCTGATCTCTCCGCTAGCGCCAATGGCGCTGCGGATCACCGGCGCTGTAATCACTTCACCATCCAACACGATGGCCAGGGGCCGACCAATATTGTCCCGGGTCATGTCCCCAAACAGCCGGGCACCTTTGTCGTCCAGTTTGAAACTGACCACCGGCTCGCTCGTATCCGGATTGAAAGCCAAGCGGGCATCGCGGATGTGCTCGCCCGCCATGGCAACCCGTTTTTCCAGCCTGTATTGTCTGTCTTCATGGGCACCCGGCAGGGTAATCGTTGCTACATCTTCCTCCGCAGTTTCCCGGGCCGCCCATTGAAACGTCATTTTCGCCGTGGTCCCGAGCAATTCACGAATCTCGCTTGGGTCGGCAACTCCCGGCATCTGGACCAGAATGCCGTCGCTGCCCTGGCGAGTGATACTGGGCTCTACCAGTCCGGTTTCATCGAGCCGCCGCCTGACCACTTCCAGGCTTCGCTCTACCGCATCCCTCGAGACACTCGCCCGCCAGGACTCGGTCAGCGTCAGGACCAGGCGCCCGCCATTGATATCGACGTCGAACCGGCGCGTGCCATCCGGTGTTTCCGAAGCCAGTTCACGGGCAAGGCCAACTGCTTCGGACGTCCGTTCGGACTGTCGCACCGGTAGCTCGATACCTTTATCGGTACCTTTATCGGTAATTTGGAGGCGCCCGTAACGAATGCCTGCCTCACGCAAGGAAGCAGTCAACTCGCTGGCAATCGCTTCGTGCTCGCTGGCAAACAGTTCCTGGATATCCGCTTCCAGCAGCAGGTGTGAGCCCCCCTGAAGGTCCAGCCCCAGGGACACCGTGTTCTGCTGGTACCAGTCCGGCAATTTATCGGACAGAGTGGGGGAAAGAAGGCTCGGCAACGCGCTCAGCAACCCGAGCACAATTACCAGGCCGTAAACGACGGCCCGTGTATGCAACGATTTCATGGGTAATCCTCGAAAAAAACTTCACTAACCGACATGGCTGCCCAGATGCACAGCCATGAATAAGCGGAGGACTACGCCAGAGGGGGTGCGCGAAGAAGGGGAATCAGAAAACGAGGTGATGCAGGGGGATATCCCGCATCCGCAGTGATGATGCAGCTGTTGCGGCAAAGACCGGCCCACAAGACCATCGGCCTGTCACGCCACCAGTCGGGAAGATCCGGACCACCATCCGCTACGGCATCGTTCTTGGGGTTGCCGCTCGGAGTCCTGATGGATTCGTTATGACTGGTAACAACCAGGTGATCCAGGTTTCCAACAAACCCATGGTCTGCCCTTGCAGATGAGGCCTGCTGGTGGGTAATTGAGGAGAGAAAAACAAGCAGCAATGCCAGTAGTGGAAGCACTACAAGAGGCATTTGGATCCGTGCGCGAAGAAGGTGATGGTTGTCGTTGGTCATGCTGCGGTCTCAAGATGTCGAATGAATCTTGAAATGCGAACCAACCGAAGTCAACGGATTTGTGTAGCCGGTTAATGAAATTACCTAGCAGGGCTTGAGGATCGAGTAGCGTCAGTATCCGGCCATTATTCGGGCCACAGGAGAAAAAGATACCCGAAATACAGTGCCAGCAGCACGCCGCCCTCCACCCGGTGCAGCCTGCGCCCGGTATACAGCAGCGGGATCAACAGCACGCTAAACATGATCATCACTCCGTAATCCAACGCCGAAATTCCGGGTGCTTCCATGGGCGAAATGACCGAAGCCACTCCCAAAATTCCGAGTACATTGAATATATTTGATCCAACGATATTTCCTATGGCGATGTCAGGCTGCTTGCGGAAAGCGGCAACCAGAGAGGTTGCCAATTCCGGCATGCTGGTTCCCGCAGCGACAATCGTAAGACCGATCACCGCTTCGCTTATTCCGAAACTTCCAGCCAATGCCACAGCATGCTCAACTAGTAGGCGTGACCCAACAACAAGAACTGCAAGACCAGCGAGGATAAACGCAATATCCATACCCCAATGACGTGACTGAGTGACAGCCAGAATGTCCTCGTTATCCGCACTGGCGGGGGAAGCTTCTCTGCGTGCCAAAATAAAGCTCATCCAGGTGTAAGCGACAATTCCAGAAAACAGAAGCACCCCCTCAAAACGGCTGAGTGTTTGATTAAATAGGAGCAAAACCAACAGAAGTGCGACCCCCAGGGCGACAGGGGCGTCTACCTTGATAACCTGGCGGTGGACCGGTATCGGGCACACCAATGCAGTTATTCCCAGAATCACAGCAATGTTGAAAATATTTGAGCCCACCACATTGCCCACCGAGATATCACCCTGGTTAGAAAGCGCCGCTTCCACGCTTACCACCAGTTCCGGTGAGCTGGTGCCAAATGCAACGATGGTCAGACCCACCATCAGGCGACTGAGACCCGCTCGCAGTGCCAGTGACGAACTGCCCCTGACAAGCCCCTCTGCTCCAATGAAAAGGAGGACAAGCGCGAACGCGATATACACAATGTTGGCGAGCAATTTTATCCACCTCTTATTCTGTTAGTGGCGCAATCAGGATTCGTTCTGTGTCCAGTCGTGAGCTACCCTACTCAGGAAGCTGTTGTCGTGTCTGTTTACCCGGCTCGTATACCGAGCGCCTAAAAAACGACCGAAGTATCACTGCGGTAGGCAACTGCAAAATTAACACTTTAAGGTTAGATCATTAATGAATTCCCTAGAAAAAAAGTTCGAGCAGTTTCTGTGGTACTCCCGTTTTCTGGTGCTTATTGCGGTGCTCGCCAGTCTTCTGGGCTCTCTGACGTTATTTATTGTAGGGACTCTGGATATTTTCCAACTGGTGATGGCTACCGTTAATTATTACCTCGGCTCAGGTAAAGAAGACATCCACGATTTTCTGGTGACTGACATCATCATTGCAATCGATATCTATCTGATTGCTGTTGTGCTGCTCATTTTCGGGCTGGGCATATACCGGCTGTTTGTATCGCCCATCGAGGCGTCAGAGGAGAGTGGCAGGAGCCATCCTTTCAATGTGCAGTCGTTTGACGAGCTGAAGAATAAGATTGTCCGTGTGGTGATCCTGGCAGTGATCATCGAGTTCTTCAGAGCAGTTGTGGATATTCGCTTCCTGACACCGCTGGACATCATCTATCTGGCTCTTTCGGTACTGGCCTTGGCGGCTTCGCTGTTCCTGATGGGTAAAAGCCATACCAGTCATCACGATTGACCTGATTGCTCGGAACTGGAGACGGCTTCCAAGGCTTGGTGGGTTACTCTATTTATCCACCTTTTATGGGAATGGTTGAAGGAATGCACCCCCTGCGAACGTTGGAGTAGTGAGTCCCATACGCCTTGACCGAAAGAGACGCCTGGGGTCTCCGACGACAAATTAGTTACAGGTTCGGCTGCCCGATAAAGCGGTTGGTTTCGACCAGACGTTCGCCGCCGTCGTTTACTGGGTCCAGGTGAAACGCTATATCCGTCACACCACGATCAAGGGCCTCCGGCACCGCAGTTACTGATACCGGCATTTCACGCCATTCGCCCGCTTCCACGAGGATGTTCTGATGTCCAATCAGGCTCAGTCCGTCCATACCACTGACACTTAACTGGAAGGTCTGGCTATCCTGACTTTTGTTGAGCACTTTCAGGATATAGCTGTTCTCAATATTCCCCTTTCCGTCGAACCGGAACAGTCCCCTGTCTTTGACCACGTCAAACTCGACCATGGGTCTGGCCATCACAGCCCAGGAAAAGATGGCAATAAACGACACCAGCAGAGCGCCGTAACCCAGTAACCTTGGTCGGAGGATCCTCAGTCGTCCACCTTCCAGCTCCCTCTCACTGGTATAACGGATAAGGCCCGGAGCATAGTCCATTTTGTCCATGATGGAATCGCAGGCATCAATACAGGCCGCGCATCCAATGCATTCCATCTGCAGGCCATCGCGGATATCGATGCCGGTTGGGCAGACCTGAACGCACATCTGGCAATCGATGCAATCACCGAGGCCTTCAGCCTTGTAATCCGAGCCGGCTTTGCGGGCCCCCCGGTTCTCTCCCCTCTGGGCATCGTAGCTGATGACCAGGGAATCCCTGTCCAGCATGGAGGACTGAAAGCGCCCGTAAGGACACATGTGCAGGCAGACGTTTTCGCGAAGCCAGCCGGCATTGAGGTAGGTGGCGGCTGTGAAGAAGAACACCCAGAACGCGGCCATGCCAGTGGTCTGCAGGGTGAACAGATCCGTAACCAGCTGCCGGATTGGGGCAAAATAGCCAACGAAAGTCACAGCGGTTGCCAGGCTGATTGCCAGCCACATTCCGTGCTTTAACGCCCGCTTGTAGATCTTCGACGGTGACAAGGGCGCCTTATCCAGATTTTTGCGTTGGTTTCGGTCACCTTCTGCCACCCTTTCGGCCCACATGAATACCCACATCCAGACACTTTGTGGACAGGTGTAGCCACACCATACACGACCGGCAACGACCGTTATGAAGAACAGTCCGAACGCGCAAATGAGCAGGATAGCGGACAGAAGTATCAAGTCCTGGGGCCAGAAGGTGCTGCCAAAGATATGAAACTGTTTTTCGGACAAATCCCACAACACCGCCTGCCGGACGTCCCAGGACAACCACACGGTACCGAAATACAGGGTAAACAGAATTGTTCCGCCGGCAATTCTCAAGCGTCTGAAAAAGCCCTGGAACTTACGGGTGTGGATTTTGCCGTTGTCATCAGGCCCTACGGCAAGGTTACGTACAGGAATGGCGTTACTCAACGGATACTCTCCCCGACAATAATTGGACTGTCAGGGAGAGTAATGCTCAGCACCTAATGGGCACAGGCTCAATTAATATAATCTTGATGGGTACAGATATGTAGGCACAGTCAGACGTTTCTACTCGTTGTGCAGTAAACCGGGCAATTGCCGGAGAGCGGCCATTCGGGATTTGTTCCAGGGATGGGCGAAGCTAATTCTCAGGCAGTTTTCAAACTGGCCAGATACCGAAAACAGCGGGCCCGGCTTGATGATCATGCCGTGCTTCAGGGCATTCGGGTATGCCGCCAGTGTGTCGACCGTCTCCGACAACTCCACCCAGACGGTCAGGCCACCTTGCGGGGAACTGACGCGTACCTCCCGGGGCCAGGTATGGAGCGACGCAATCAACCTGTCCCTGTTAGCCCTCAGTTCATGGCGCTGACGGCGAAGGTGGGAGGTGAAACTGCCATCGGCCATGTAGTCCGCCACGCCCTGCTGGAGGTACCGGCTGCTGACCAGTTGGGTAACCAGCTTCAGGTGAAGGATCTTGTCGTGCCAACGCGCACCGGATATCCAGCCAAGCCGCAAATCCCGGGACAGGGATTTGGAGAAAGAGCTGCACAGGATCACCCGGTCCTCAACATCCAGGGCCTTCAGCGGATCGGGAGAACGATCAAGTGCAGTATCTCCGTAGATATCGTCTTCGATCACCGCGAGGTCATGTCGTTCCGCCAACGAAAGCAGGCGTTTTTTGTCTGGCTCCGGCATCAACGCACCTCCGGGTGTCGAAAACGAAGGAGATACAATACAAGCTCTTACCTTCCACCGTTCCAGTACTTCCTCAAGGGCATCCATGTCCATGCCCGTTTCCATGGACGTGGGCACTTCCACCGCTTTGAGGCCAAGCTGTTCCAGAAGTTGCAATGCACCATAAAATCCCGGGGATTCGACAGCGACCACAACCCCACGCTCACAGGATGCCATCAACGCCAGAAACAGGGCATGCTGGCAACCTGAGGTGATGCAAAGCTGTTCCGGTGAGACGGTCCACCCCCGCCTGGCATGATGGAGCGCCAACTGCTCCCGCAAGCCGACAAACCCTGCAGGCTTATCGTAATACTGGAAGTCTTCGCCCTTTTGGCGCCTCAGTGCCCGGCCTATCGAACGGTTCAGAGTCACTATTCCTGGCGGAAGGTCGCCACTGTGAAGATCCGGCAGTAAATCAAACGCCGCACTACGGCCCATGATATCCAGCAGCAGATCGCTTACATTTACCGGGCGTGGGGCTTCTATCCGGGCACGACTAACCGGCTTCTTCACTCCGTCCGGCTGCAAGGAAACAAAATAGCCGGCTTTAGGGCGAACCTCGATCAGGCCCTGGGTCTCCAGTCGCTGCAGGGCGTGCTGAACCGTTGCCTTGGACAATTTGTGTTCGGCACACAGTGTTCGGATCGAAGGCAGGCGCTCTCCCAACCGCCAACGCTGCTCCAGGATTCCCTTCAATAACCAGCCTTCCAGTTGCTGATAGCGGTACTCGTCAGTCATTTATGGCCCTTACCCTGTCCTGATGCATCGGCAATTTCATACACCTGCACCTATTTATAATGCAAGTCCGGGCACACTCATCCCCCGATACCATCCGGCTATTCTAGCCTTCAATCTTCAGATTAATTGGATAAACAAACTGACCGACCAATATCGAGCGAACTGAGGTCAAAAACATGAGCAATCTCAGCAATACCATGGAATCCGAATGCAAAATCACGTGAAGTGCTTGCTGTGGTCGTTTACCCCAAAAAAAAGAGGCGGTGCCGAGCACCGCCTCCAGCAAACAAAGTCACAACTTCGGTTAATCTTTACCGTTTTCGGCGGAACCTGAACCGTACTCCTTCAGGATATAGAGCCCACCGTTACGGTCAGACGCATAAATCCATGGCTCATTCGGAACCTTGTAAATTCCCCAGATATCCTGGATGCCGCCGTTTTCAGCTTCGAACTCGGCACCGGCGCGATGGTATCGAGCAACTTCAACAGGAGCATACGGATTGGTGACATCCACTACCACGACACCATCGGAATACCAGGAAATATACGCTTTCACCTTATTCCCACTGGTCTCAACCAGGACATTATGGCTCGAATAGGTTCCTCGGGCGTCGCAATTGCCACCAGGCGCGGTCGAAGCCGAACACTCGGTGTCGAAAATCGAGGCCAGTACGGGATTGGCCGGGTCGGAATAGTTCCAGATACGAATTCCGCTCCAAGGTGTAGAGTTTGGATTGTTGTTGGTCACGACGATTGCGCCAGCTCCTCCGTTTGACGCGTTCACGGACTTCTCCGCAAACGAGCAGGCACCGCGGCGAATGACAGCAATATCACCGGCTCCGAGCGGATTGAGAATCGGATCGCCGTTACAAGCCTGCCCTATCCAGACGAAGTTACCTGCGTACGAACCTTCGCCAAGCGGGGAGTTGTTTCCGCTGAATTCATTGGCCCCGAAGACCGAGCCGGTCAGCGGCCCACTTGTAACTTCCACGCTGGAGGCCGTTATGAACCCGCCGTTGCCTGTCTGGCTTGCTTCAAATGCATCGCCCGTCGAGGTTGCCGCCATCACACCCGGAATGGGGTTGCCGTTGCCGAACGTCACATTGCCAGGGGCAACCGTGGCCTCCCAGGCGCTGAAGTCCTCTTCACCTTCGACCACGATCGTGCCGTCCTCACTAGGCCAGACTGAGTGGCTGTTGACCTCGCCATCGAGTGAGCCATTGGCTGGATCCAGGGCTACCGAAACGAGTTGAGGATTAGCCGGGTCGCTGATGTCCAGGAGAACCAGGCCCGCATCCCAATTGGCAAGGTAAGCTCTGGTGCCGTCGGCGGTGATGGTGACGTCGTGCAGGAATCGGTTTGCAGAAGCACCGAATCCGTCCAGAAGCCAGAGGGCTGCATCCAGGTTTCGACCAAAATCTCCGCTGGCAACTACGCCCGGGTCGAATAACTCTTCTGCACCCCAGTAAGATACCAGCACTGGGTTGGCTGGATCAGTGATCTCGTATATGTGGAAGTTGCCGTAGGCAGTCTCGGTCGTTACGCCCACATAGTCCTGTGCACCCTGGCTGAAGAGCCAAAGATGGTGCACACCAACGTCGGTGATGGACCCAAAGATAGATGGAGTTAGAGGATTTGGGTCGTCAATTCGAACTGACGCCAGGTGGACCGGATTTGATGGGTCGTCAACGTTATAGACCTCATATCCGCCAGGGCCTCCGGCGCAAGATTCGTTTGAATGTACCAGGATATCGCCCGAACTTAATGTCGCCACCCGGACGTCGTTAGTGCGACTACCGACCGGTGACTGGATGATGCCGACAAATTCCGGCTCGTTTTTGTTGTGAGCGTCCCATATCCAGATACCCGCCTCCGGGTCGCCGCCACAAGGGCTATTAAAAGTGCCGGTATACGCATAGTTACCCAGCGCCCAAACATCTAGAGCCGTTTATGGAAGGAAGCTAAAGCCGCGAGTCTGAGTGATGAAGATGTGACCAATTGGCATAGCAAATTTGAGCTTATGGAACCGGATAAGCATCAAAAGTTTTTAGAGATGCTGGATTTTTCTTCGCTGCTCAGGAAAAAGATAAACTGAATTGTTCATCTTGACCCTGACCCCGTATTAGATTCAACGGTGAGCGGGTACTCGAAAGCCCCGCCCTTCCCAAACTAACTATTTGGTCGTGATGCTTCCCTGCGCTCGGCTGGTCCAGGCGCGCCCATCGCCGCGACGGGACATAATGGTCGACGTTCCGCTACCGGTGGCGCCTTCATATGCACCAGTACCGCCCATTACTGTCCAATTCGCTGGCTGATCTTCTGAACCAAGCAAATAGGAAATATACAGCATGTCGCCGTTGTCCGAGATACTCGTGCAATAGCCGGCGCCTCCAGCTTGTCCTGAACCATCGACGCCTTGGTGTCCTGTGCACCATTGGCTAGATACGTCGCCGTCTGCCTGAACCACGGTTGCATGGTTTCTGATGACCGTTCTACCTTTTGTCCCATTAGGCATCTCCACAACTTCCCCCGGGGCAGTTTGTATCCAATAGAGAGTGCTGTCGACCTTCTCGGTATCTGCGACGGCAGTGAACGCTACGCAGATTGCAAAAGCGCCAATTGCGCCGGCATATATTTTTTTCATGATTGCGACCCCTATCAGTTGTTATGACTTTTTTGTTAAAGAGGCGGTGCCGAGCACCGCCCCCAGCAAACAAAGTCGCAACTTCGGTTAATTTTTACCGTTCTTGGCTGAGCCTGAACCGTATTCCTTCAGTATATAAAGCCCTCCATTACGATCGGACGCATAAATCCATGGTTGATCCGGAATCTTGTATATTCCCCAGACATCCTGGATACCACCGTTTTGAGCCTCAAACTCGCTGCCGGCTCGATGATAGCGTGCAACTTCTACCGGATTGGCCGGGTCGCTGACATCCAACACCACAACGCCATCCGAGTACCAGGAGATATAAGCCTTGTTATCCTCAACAATCACGTTATGGGAAGAATAGGTGCCGCGTGGGTCACAGCTGGGATCGATCGGATTGGCACTGCATACGGTGTTAAACGTGGACATCAGGATCGGATTGGCCGGGTCAGCGTAACTCCAGATCCGCATGCCGCTCCAGCCATTTGGAACCACCGCAGCTGTAATCGTCTCTCCCGGAGCACCAATCACCAGTTCAGCAGCGCTCGCCACTCCCATGATCGCGAGGCCCGTGGAGTGCCCCACGAAAACGCCGGGTAATGAAACAGGGGAACCGCCCATCGTGACCAGTGCATCGCCACGGGCTTCGTCATTGAAGACCACCATTCCGCTATAACCGGCGGCGATGACGTTCTCGCCTTTCGTTGTGAAGGCGCATACCCCGCGTTGGATCAGCGCAATCCCGGTGCCCGGCGGCACAGAAGCCACGTCACAGGCCAAGCCTACGTAAGTAGTCTGCCCGCTCATTTCGGCGCCAGGTTCATCGGTAATGGGTGTCGTGATTGATCCCTCAGAGGACGCATAAGTGCCGGCATTCGGCCCCGTATCTATTGCGAACTGAGAGTCGAACGGAGCGAAATCCTCTTCACCTTCAACCACGATAGTACCGTTTGCATTTGGCCAGACCGAGTGGCTGTTTACTTCTCCATCCTCGCTGGTCGGATCAATAGCAATCGATACCAGTTGTGGATTGCTTACATCGCTGATGTCGAGCCTGATCAGGCCAGCATCCCAGTTCGCCAGGTATGCCGTCAGGCCATCTGGGGTAATGGTAACGTCATGCAGAAAACGGTTTTGCGAAGCGCCAAATCCACTTATGAGCCAGCTTGCTGCGTCCAGATTTCGGGAAAAATCGCCGCTGGCAACAACGCCCGGGTCGAATAATTCTTCTGCCCCCCAAAACGACATCAACACAGGGTTTGCAGGATCGGTTATGTCGTAGATGTGGAAGTTGCCGTACGCTGTTTCTGTGGTTACTGCCACATAATCATTTCCTGCCTGCCTGAAGAGCCACAAGTTGTGCACACCAACGTCTTCCACAGGCCCAAAGATTAATGGAGTGATTGGGTTCGGGTCATCAATGCGAACCGATGCCAGGTAGACAGGATTTAACGGATCGTCGACGTTATAAACCTCGTACCCGCCAGGTCCTCCGTCGCATGATTCGTTCGAATGCACCAGGATATCCCCTGAGCCCATTGTTGCGACTCTGACATCGTTAGTGCGGCTGCCAGTTGGTGATTGAATGATCCCGGCAAATTCTGGCTTGATTTTGTTGCGCACGTCCCATATCCAGATACCCGCCTCCGGGTCGCCGCCACAAGGGCTATTAAAAGTGCCGGTATACGCATAGTTACCCAGCGCCCAAACATCGGTTGTCGAGTTTGCAGAAAGCCGTTCTCCGCGGCCGGCTTCGCCGAGGTTCTTGATAACTTTGGCGAACGGCGCATCACTTATGATGTCGGCCACTGCAGCATCGTGTGCCACGAGGGGGGCGCTCGGATCGGCGCGGACAAAGCCGTCCGAAATGCTTAGTAGATGTTGAGATTCGTCATGGGACTCGTCGTGGGGATCGTCAGTAACCACCGGTGGCGGTGCCGCTAAAACCGAGAATGTCATAAAGCTTGAAATGACTATAAAACCAAGCTTGAACGCTTTTAATTGCTTCATAGTGCCCTTCCCTATGCTCATTTTTTATTGTTGTCTCGACGACTACATAATTCCCTCGGACATGAGTTGCGTGGTTTTTTTAGACCAGCGAAAAACAAGCCACATGCATGCCATGCAACAGTTACGGCTTAATTTTAGAGAGTTACGCCAACCAGTGGTTCGGTGGAGGGAGTAACATGTAAAACATTCTGACACTTTATTGTATCTATCGGCTCAGCGGGACAAAGGTAGAGCCGTTTGAGGCCTGGCTGCCATCCTGATCGAGGAACGGCCTTCCAAAAGGAAGGTCTATTAAGGTAATGGTTTAAGTGATTCAGCTTTTTGAGTAGCGGTCTAACCGGCCAGTAATAATTCTCCCGAGATTTGATGGAGGTCATTACGGGGCAATGTCACTTGATTCAATCTAGAAAAGAGTCGAGTAATCGTCGGACGTAGTCGTGTCTCAGGGTAACGACAAAGGATTTCGTGATGAATAGGCTTCTCCCAGCCCTGCTCCTGTTTCCTTTGTTTGCGGTCGCTGCCGAGTCGTCGCCTGGCGGCGAGGAGCTGGTCGATGGAATGGAAGACACCCTCTGGGGCGATTCCAATCATGGCCGCTTTACCATGCGCATCGAGACTGAGTACTGGACCCGCGAGCTGGACCTGGAAGCATGGATGGACCGGCCCGAAAAAACTCTGATTCGCATCCACGCGCCCAAGAAAGAAGCCGGCATCGGCTCGCTACGTATCAAGGATGCCATGTGGAACTACCTGCCCAAGGTGGATCGGACCATCAAGATCCCGCCCTCGATGATGCTACAACCCTGGATGGGCTCCAACTTCAGCAATGACGACCTGGTCAAGGAAAGCTCGTTCGTCAACGACTACAGCCACGAAATCACCGGCAGCGAGGAGCAGGACGGGGTGACCGTCTACCTCGTGCGCTCTACCCCCAAGCCCGACGCTCCGGTCGTGTGGAGCCGCCTGGAATTCAAAATCCGCGATGACCATATACCCGTAGCCGTGACCTACTTCGGCGAGCGGGATCAGTCGGTGAAGGAAATGACCTATAGCGCCATCGAGACCATGGGCGGGCGCCGCATCCCGACCCGCTGGACCATGGTGGATTCCGACGACGCCAAATCCCGCACCGTGATCGAGATTGAGTCCATAGAGTTTAACGTCCCCCTGGAGGAAGAGCTCTTCACCTTGCGCCGCCTGCGCAATCCACAGTGAGGACACGTCATGGCGATTGTGAATGTGGAAAAAACCTCGCGCATCTACCGTCAGGACAGCGTGGCGGTCAAAGCTCTCGATGACGTTTCCGTGGCTATCGAGGCCGGTGAATTCACTACCCTGGTGGGGCCGTCCGGTTCCGGTAAGACCACCCTGCTCAACCAGATCGGTGCCCTCGATGAACCCACCTCCGGCCGTATCCAAATCGATGGTCAGGAGATCACCGGCCTCAACCGCAGGAAGCGTACCGCCTTGCGATTGTGGAAGATCGGTTTCGTGTTCCAGGAATACAACCTGATCGGTGTGCTTTCGGCCCAGGAAAACGTGGAATACGTGCTGATGCTGCGCGGCGTGCCGTTCCGCGAGCGGCGCGAAAAGGCGCGGCAGATATTGGCAGAGGTCGGTCTGGAAGGGATGGAAGGCCGTCTGCCCAACGAACTGTCTGGTGGCCAGCAGCAGCGGGTGGCGGTGGCACGGGCCATTGTCAGCCAGCCGGCCATCGTTCTGGCCGACGAACCCACCGCCAACCTCGACTCCAAAACCGGCGCCGCCCTGCTGGACATGATGCGGCGGATGAACGACGAACACGGCGTTACCTTCGTCTTCTCGACCCATGATCCCATGGTGATGGAGCGAGCCCGCCGGGTGGTTCACCTCAAGGACGGGCGCATCGAACGTGAGGAGCACCGGTCATGATGGCCTGGCTGCGATTGGCCCTGAGCAACCTGAGCGCCAACCGCCGCCGCACCGGCATTACCCTGCTCTCCCTGACCGTCGGTGTGGCCGGACTGGTGTTCCTGTGGGCCTTTATCGACGGCATCAACGCCCAGATGATCAATAACATGACCGGCTACGTGACCGGCGACCTCAAGGTGCACAAACGCGGCTTCCACGACGATCGAGAAATGAACATCGCTTTGCCGCAGCAATGGCAGCTGAGGGAGGCTGTCGCCGATGTCCCCGGAGTGGACGCCGCCACGCCCCGGGTCACCGGCCACGCGCTGGCCAGTCTCGCCGACCAGTCCCGGGCCCTGCAGGTAATGGGGGTCGCGCCAGAGCAGGAGCGCTCCGTCACTCGGCTGGACCGATCCATCGTCCAGGGCCGCTATCTGCAATCCGGTAACGAAATCGTGCTTGGTACGGGCGCCGCCCGGGCACTGGAGGTGGCCCTGGACGACGAACTGGCCCTGGTGGTGCAGGCAGCGGACGGTTCCATTGGCGCCGACCGCTTCAAGGTGGTGGGACTGTTTGAAACCGGCGTGAAACGCATAGACGGCGGTGTGGCGCAGATCCCTCTTGATGCAGCCCAGTCCCTGTATGCCTTCTGGGGCCGGGTTACGGAAATCGCCGCCCGGGTGGATGATCCCGACCGCCTCACCGGTGTCGTGGCAACCCTGGAGACACAGTTGGGCGAGCGTGGTGTGGAAGTCCTCGACTGGCCCGCCCTGATGCCGTCGCTGATGCAAATGGTCGATTTCCACAACGTGGTGACCTACATCGTTATCTTCGTGGTGTTTGTGGTGGTGGCGGCCGGAATCGTCAACACCATCCTGATGTCCGTGATGGAGCGCGGCCGGGAGTTCGGGGTGATGATGGCTTTGGGCACGTCCGGTTCGCGTATTGTGCAACTGGTGCTGATGGAAACCACCCTGCTGGCCCTGGTGGGCTATGCCCTCGGCCTGATCCTGGGCCTGGCCGTGACCACCTATTACGCCAGCCACGGCCTCGACTTTACCGCCTACATCCAGGCCATGGACACCATGCCGGGGCTGAGCGGTATCGTTTATCCCACCACCAGTCCCGGCCGTTGGCTGATCATTGGCGTGGTGGTGATCATTGTGGCCTTGCTGGCCGCTGTTGTGCCGGCCTGGATTGCCAGCCGTCATACGCCCCTGGAAGCCATGGATGCCCATCGCAGCGCCAGCAACCGTCTGCGCCGCGTCCATGCCGACGTCACCGCGAACAATCGTTTCCTGATTTTTGCCCAGATGGCCCTGCGCTCGGTGTTCCGCAATCCGCGCCGCTCCCTGATCACCGCCTCAGCTACCGCGTTCGGGCTCGCCGCCTATCTGTTCCTGTACGGTTTCACCGATGGCTTCTTCGAGCAGATGATCCGCAACTCCACCCAACAGTTGAGTGGCCATGTGCAGGTGATGCAGCGGGGCCATGATGTGGATCTGTCTCCGGCCCTGCGTATCTCCGATACCGCCTCCCGCGTGCAGGCGATGGCGCAGCGGCCCAACGTCGAAGCCGCCGCCCCGCGGGTGCTGGTCAAGGCCATGGTCGCCAATCCCAAAACCAGCCGCCCGGTGGAGGTGGTGGGCGTGGACCCGGAGCGGGAAAGGCAGGTGACCCGATTGGCGAATTACATCATTGAAGGCCAGTATGTGGAACCCGCCGGCGACGGCATCGTGATCGGCCAGAAACTGGCAGACGATCTGGACGCCCGCCTGGGCGACAAGCTGGTCGTCACAGTCCAGCAGGCCAGCGGTGACCTCGCCTCCAGTGCATACCCGATCGCCGGAATTTACCGCACCGGGAGCGACCTGTTCGACAGTGAGTACGTCTTCACCAGTCTCACCAGGGCCCGGACCCTGCTCGGTTTCCAGCCTGACCAGGTCTCGCGTATCGCCCTGCGGTTGCAGGACCGCAGCCAAAGCACGCTCCTGGCCCGGGACCTTAACCGCACCCTGTCCGGCGATCTGGTGGCCCAGGACTGGGAAACCCTGTTACCGGTAGTGATGCAGATGATCGACATGACCCGGATCGACTTTTACCTGATCCTGTCGGTGGTGTTCGTCGTGGTTGCGATCGGTGTCATGAACACCATGGTGATGTCGGTGATGGAGCGCACCCGTGAGCTGGGCGTGATGCTGGCGCTGGGAACGCGCGGCTCCCAGGTAGTGCTGACCATCCTCTTTGAGGCGCTTTTCCTGGCGTTACTGGGCATGGCCGCCGGCAGTATGGTCGGAACGCTGATCGTGGCCTGGTATAACCGCAGGGGGATCGACCTCTCGGCCGTCGCTCATTCATTTGAAGCCGTTCCCGGAGTAACGGACGTGATTTACCCGGTGCTCATCTTCGACCACGTCTGGCTGCCTGGTCTGCTGCTTTTCATCTGCTCCGTGCTGGTGGCCCTGTATCCGGCGCGACGGGCATCAAGACTGGATCCGGTGGAGGCGATTCGCCATGGTTAAGCGCACATGCACTGCAATCGCGGTGAGCCTGATGCTGGCGTCGCCCGCCGGGGCCGACTTCAGCCATTCGGGCTCCCTCAAGAACCTCACTGTGGGTTCGCGTTCGCTGGTGGACGACGATCCGTATGTGTCGAACCTCACCCGTCTGCGCCTGGAACCGCGCTATCGCCAGGGCGACTGGACCCTGGAGGCGGCCTACGATGTGGAACTGGTCACCGGCAGTTTTCTCGACAGCCCCGAGTTCGCCCTGCTCAAGGACGCCCCGGATCCGCGATACTGGGACCTGCAGGGAGAGCTGACCGAATCCGGCGATCTTGTGGCTCGCCACCAGTTGTACCGGGGCACGGTGCAGTGGCGTTCGCCGGCGGGGGATTGGCGTCTCGGCCGGCAGCAGGTGAACTGGTCCACCGCGCTGATCTGGAACCCCATGGATATCCTCAACCCGGTGAGCCCCCTGCAACTGGAACCGGATGAGCGCATCGGCGTCGATGCCCTGCTCTGGGATACGCCCTGGGGCGCCCTGGGCCGGATCAGTGCCGTGCATGCCCCGCAGCATGAGGACGACGAGGCCAGCACCGCGGCCCGGGTCAAGCGCTTCGTGGCCGGTGTGGATGCCAGTGTGATGGCCGGAACCTTCGCCGATGTCACTAAGGCTGGTATTGGCGGCAGTGGTTCACTGGCCGGCACCGGCTGGCGCATGGAAGCGGTGTGGAGCGAGCCCGACGAGGAAGCCAGCTACTGGCAGGCGGTGGCGGATCTCAACTGGTCGTTCCGCAACGGCGTCAATCTTGCCCTGGAATACTTCTACAACGGCCGGCCCGCGCCAGATCCGGGACTGTCTCTCAGCCGCCTGGCGGCCGGAGAGCCCCAATACGCGGACCGCCACTACACCGGCCTCCTGGTTTGGCAGGACATCAATCCATTCTGGCAATACCGTGTGGTCGCCATCCGCAACGCCGACGACCACAGCTGGGTGGTCTATCCCCGCTCCACCTGGACACTGCCGGTGCCCATAGAGGTGTATCTGACAGCTGGCGTGCAGCTGTTTGGCGGCAATGACAACAGTGAATACGGGGCCCTCAACAACCTGGGTTTGTTGGAAGCCCAGTGGTTTTTTTGATAGGCGGGCGAGGCTTTTCTGGCTAAATTGCGCCACGTCAGCTGAATTGCCCTTTTGTTCCGAATCCCCCAATCCAAACGTTTAGGCCAGGACTTGAGCGACCTCCCGGTTAATCCACGAAACGAATGCACGTACTTTGTCCGTGCGAAATTTTGCCTCCGGAGCGACAAGGTAATACTGGTATTCCGCGGGAACTGAAATATCGATTGGACACCGGAGTACGCCTGATTTCAGAAGGTCGGCTACCAGGCTGCACCTCATGAGAGCGACTCCTCGCCCAGCGAGGACTGCTTCGACCAGCGTTGTGCCCTCTGTAACCCGAAGCTTTATAGCGCTGTCAGGTATCACCACTCCGAGTTTGTTCTGAAACGACTTCCACGAAACTTCCATATCGATGGATTCATCGATGAGCCATGGCAGCCCGGCCAAAAACTCAGGTGTCACAGCCTCCACCTCAATGAGCCGACTGTGGCAAACCGGTAAAAGCTTTTCTTCCAATAATGGACGGCATTCCAGGCCGGGGTAATTGCCGTTTCCAAAACGAATGGCGAGGTCGACACCATCACCCTGAAAATCCACCAGCTGGAGATTCGGCTGCAGGCTTAATCGGATGTCGGGATGGGCTGACTGAAACGAATCGATTCTGGGTACCAACCAGCGGCTGGCAAAGGAAGGCACCGCTGCAACCGTTAAATGGCCCGGATCGGAGTCGGGTGCAAAGAGAGCAATCCCTTTCTCAAGCTCTTGAAAGCCTATTTCTACATAACCCGAAAGCTTTCTGCCCTCTGGCGTTAACTTCACCTCTCGCGTCAACCGAACGAACAGCTTCAAGCCAAGAAAATCCTCGAGGCCACGAATGTGGGTACTGACGGCCGCCTGAGAAATATTCAGGGTTTCCGCTGCTGCCTTGAAACTCAGTTCCCTCGCGGCGTAACGAAATGCCTGCAGCGCCCTCAGTGGCGGTAGCTTCTGCATCGTCTGAATCCCAGCTGTCCATGGTTAATGTGAGATTAAGCATAGTTCAATTTTACCCGTTTGTTCCATGGAACTGCGATTGAAAAACTAACGGTGTCAAACATTGCGGAACTCGCAGGCTTGTCCGATTTCATTCTGAAATATCTCGGCATCTCCAAAAGTCAGGATGAACAGGAATTCGAAAAACCAATCTGGAAACGTTGAGGAGTGACGGTCATGAACATTGAGATTCCAATTGTCAGTGCTTTTGTTGACGGCAATTCTGGCGGGAATCCGGCGGGCATTGTTCTGAACGCAGACCGGTTCAGTACTGGCCAAAAGCAAAAGATTGCAGCAGCTGTCGGTTTGTCCGAAACGGCGTTTGTTTCTCCATCTGATTCAGCCGATCTAAAGCTGGAGTTCTTTACGCCAACGCAGCAGATCGCCCACTGCGGGCACGCGACCATCGCTACCTTCAGCTATCTGCGTCAAAACGGTTTGCTGGCAAACGATCAGTCATCCAAGGAGACGATTGATGGGTACAGATCAATCAAGATGGAAGGCGACTTTGCGTTCATGGAACAAAAGGCGCCTCTCTATACGACGCTCAGCGATCCTGACCTTCATTTGACTCTACAGGCACTGGGGTTAGCACAATCAGATCTCATTGATGGCACCGAACCGACGATCGTGAATACGGGCAACAGCTTTGTACTGGTCGGCATTCGCGACGTCGAGAAGATGAAAGCCCTTCAACCTGATTTTTCGATGATCGAGAGGCTGAGCAAGGCGTTCGATCTGATCGGGTTCTACGTTTTTTGCCTGGACGGCGTCGCTTATGGACGGGACGCCGGGGCCCGGATGTTCGCCCCTCGGTATGGAATACGCGAGGAGTCCGCAACCGGCATGGCTGCTGGACCTCTTGCGTGCTACCTGTACGATACACTTGGCGTAGAAAAAGGGGAATTTGCCATAGAACAGGGTCGCTGGATGCCCTCGCCCTCTCCCAGTGTGCTAACTGTGCGGCTCGAAATTGACCACAATGGCAGGATCCAAGGTCTTTACGCCGGCGGAAGAGGTGCCGTGCGAGAGAAGAAAGCCATCGTCATTTAACCCAGGCAATCGATGTGAGTTCGAAGTACTGAATGTCTTCAAACCAACACATCACTGCCATTTCTGCCCTACCGGCACAGGCGACTTTAGCCGACCGGAAATCCGACGAAACTGTTTTTTCAGGAGCCCAGCCGGCCCCTATAGCGGCCAAGTCGTTATCCGTGGTGAAGTGCAGCCAGAACACCACGTCTAATACCCAAGCGTTTGATTTGTGTATTAACGCTGTAAAAAGCGGCCGTGTCATCGCGGCCGCTTTGTCCACCCACTCAATCCTTTTTCTGGAATTTCAACTGCCTGTGGGGCCAACCTATGGCCCCACAAACTGAGCGGTTACTTGTTTGCTGGAACCGGGTCAAGTCGGTCCCCATGCCGAACTCGTTCTTCGGCCTTGTGAACCATCGTGTACGCGTAATCCACGCCCATCCCGTAGGCGCCGGAATGCTCTTTGACCAGTGCCATGACAGCGTCATAGGTCTCTCGGTGCGCCCAATCCCGCTGCCATTCAAGCAGTACCTGCTGCCAGGTCACGGGTACCACACCAGCCTGGATCATGCGTTGCATCGCGTAATCGTGGGCATCAACCGAGGTACCTCCGGATGCATCGGCCACCATGTAGATCTCGTAGCCTTCATCGTGCATCGCTGACAGGGCAAAGGTGCAGTTACAGACTTCTGTCCAGAGGCCAGACACAACAATTTTCCTGCGACCGTTCCGCTTGAGTGCATCCCGAACTTTCTGGTCATCCCACGAGTTCATTGAGGTGCGCTCCAGCAATGGAGCCTCCGGGAATACCTCCAATAACTCCGGATAGGTATGCCCTGAAAAAGTGAGCGTTTCGACGGTTGTGATGGTTGTCGGAATGTTGAAAATCTTTGCCGCCTTCGCCAGGCCTACGGTATTGTTTTTCAGCGTCTGACGGTCAATGCTCTGCACACCGAACGCCATCTGAGGCTGATGATCAATGAAGATTAACTGACTGTTGGCAGGTGTGAGAACTTCCAGTTTGGGGTCGGTCATCTCTTACTCCTTGTTTTCTTTTGGGCAGTTTCAGTGCGGCCAACGCTTTTCAAAAGGCGAAACAACCGCACCCCAGGATTCCCCAAAACGGGGTTTTCAGTGCACGGGAATGCATATCCCAATGATCACAATGGGAATGGCCGTGTGCTAAACAGAAATCCGAACTCATTGGCGCAACATGAGCCGCCTTCGGGTGGGCCTGGTTTCCAAAATGCCTGACTGGAGACCAATACGGGCTTGCGGGAGGGATTGGAGGTGCCAGGGATACGAAATTGTCAGAGGCATGAACGACTTTTCCTCCAACAATGGTCAGTACCGAATGGAGATCTTTAATTTCTTCTTCGGGAATGGAGAAATAATCCGCTGAAAGTACCGCCAGATCCGCGTATTGCCCCTCTGCAAGCGCACCTTTAAGGTCCTGTTCACCCGAAAACCATGCGCTGCCGCGGGTCCATAGACTCAGTGCCTGAGAACGTTCCAGACAACGAGATTTTGGATACAGTGGCAAGCCGCCAACGGTCTTTCCGCTCACCAACCAGTAGAGTGAGACCCACGGATTGAAGCTCGCGACCCGTGTCGCGTCAGTCCCCGCTCCCACCGGGATATTAGCAGCCAGCATATCGATGATTGGCGGTGTACTTTCTGCCTCGCTTGCTCCATACCGCTCCACGAAGTACTCGCCCTGGAAAGCCATTCGATGTTGAATTGCGATTCCACCACCCAACTCATTGATGCGGTCGATACTGGCCGGCCTTACCGTTTCCGCGTGGTCAATAATGAAACGTAACCCGTTGAACGGTGAATCCTTATTGACCTTTTCAAAGACATTGAGGAAGCGCGCTATAGATTCGTCATAAGTGGCATGAATCCGAAAGGGCCACCGGTTCTCGACCAGAAGGCGGGTGACTCGTTCCAATTCGGCGTCCATGTCTGAAACCAGTCGTGGTCGTGGCTGCAAAAAGTTCTCGAAATCAGCCGCTGACCACACTAGATTCTCGCCCGCACCGTTCATTCTGAGCATGTCATCACCATCACCTGGCTTGACCATGCCGACCCACCGCTCATAATCGGCGAATTCCGCCCCCTTCTCCTGGGCGAAAAGGTTGTAGGCTATTCGGAGGGTCATTTCTCCACGTTTATGCAGCTCCCCTATCACCCTGTAGTCATCGGGGTAGTTTTGACCACCGCCGCCGGCATCAATGACGCTGGTGATTCCGAGCCGGTTGAGTTCTCGCTGGAAATGCCGTGAAGAGTTCAACTGGTCTTCAAATCCGAGTGTTGGCCCTTTGGCCAGCGTCGAGTAAAGGATCAGAGCGCTGGGCTCAGCAATCAAAAGCCCGGAAGGATTACCTTGACGATCCTTATATATCACCCCGCCCGGAGGGTCTTTTGACTCCTTCGTGAACCCAACAGCTGCCAGTGCTGCGCGATTGAGCAACGCCCTGTCGTAGAGATGCAGTATAAAGACGGGGGTATCGGGAGCGACCGCGTTTATCTCATCCAACGTTGGCATGCGCTGTTCAGCGAACTGAAATTCGCTCCAACCTCCCACTACCCGCACCCATTGCGGCGCAGGCGTTCGGTCGGCCTGGATTTTCAACATCCTTAATGCGTCCGCGACAGACGGGACGCCCTCCCAGCGGAGTTCCATATTGAAATGAAGGCCTCCTCGAATGACGTGTGTGTGGGAGTCATTCAATCCAGGGATAACGGTGTGTTTATTCAAGTCGATGAGCTTTGTGTTCGCCTCTTTCAACGGCATGACGTCGTTTTCGCGACCGATGGTACGCACCAAACCGTCTCGAATCATGACGGCTTCTGCTCCAGGACTTGAGGGATCCAGTGTCGTAATTCTGCCGTTGTATAAAATTGTCGATGTCATATGACAACTCCTCATGGAACTAAGGAGCGGGAGGAGACAGCAAAAGTTCCTTTGAATCGGTCCAGTCCGCGATCGCTCCGTACCTAAACGTTGCCTCCACTGTCCTCAAGGATCGACGAAATTACGTTACCTGAAGGCCCAGTGACTCTCCGGCGAGAAGACAAAGTAGCAGAAAGGCAATAAGGCATCTGGACGACATGGGAGCCTCTTCATCGAGAATCCTGCCAGGGAGTCGACCGGTCATTGGAGTTTTATAATTATAGCCACAGAGTGCTTCGCTTGGCTTGTGAGAAAGGTCGTTATACCGGCGCCCGAAATCAACAAAAATGGGACCCTGTGGTCGGTCGCAAAGGGCACAGGCGCGTTAGATTTAACCTGTCTCGGGTTAGCGAAATCGAGCATAAAAAATCTGCCGAGCTAACGGACTTGCGGTCCATGCTGGGCAGGGTGTTTTGGCTATGTAAATAATCAATGAAGCAGCGACTTGCCGTTTCTGCTCCCGGGGCTAGCGGCCTCGAAGTTCGAACAGCAAGGCTTCGACACTTTTGTCCGCTTCAATTTCCAATTCTTCCTCTCCAGTAATATAAGCACCATCGCCGGAAGCAAGCGGAGTTTCGTTTAGGGTCATTTCACCTCGTGCCACCTGGACATAGTAAACTCGGCCCTCGCCGGGATGAAATACCGCTTTCTCCCCTTCCAGCTTTACCTGGTACACATTAGCATCCTGGCGAATTGGAACGGAGCCGGCTCTTCCATTGGGTGAAACCACAAGGGTAATCCCCTTTGCACCGGAAAAATCTTTCTGCGCATACCTCGGTTCGGAGCCAGCTTCATTCGGTATTATCCAGATCTGGAGAAAGTTCAGCTTCTCCGTTTCTGATGCATTAAATTCACTGTGGAACACGCCTTTACCCGCGCTCATCACTTGCACTTCACCGGTCTGCAACTGCGATACATTATTCATGGTGTCTTTGTGAGCGATGGTTCCTTCGAGAACATAAGTAATGATTTCCATATCTTTGTGCGGGTGCGCTCCAAATCCAGCGCCTCCATCGACCCAGTCATCATTGATCACTCGCAAGTCTGAAAATCCCATGAACTGCGGATCGTAATACTCGGCGAAAGAAAAGGTATGACGGGAATCCAGCCAACCATGCTTAGCGTGTCCTCTTTCGTTCGAAAACCTTACATTAATCATCGCTACCTCCCCATTAACCATATTAATTCATCAGTCTGACTGATGTACCAAATGAATATATAGTGGTAGTAATAGCAACGAAAGTTCATTTTATCGCACTTTATGTTCAAAAGTTTTGCATGAACAAGAGGCCTTAATATTCAGCTACTCCGCCTACCACCATACCGAATCATCTACTAAATTTAGAGATAAAGTCCCCTTCGCGGATGTCCGGATTAGAAACTGCTCAGAGCGCGGACAGATCAAGGACTCTCGCAACACAACTGACTGGCAATCGCACCGCGCTTAAAGCGGCTGTCTATGCTTGGCCCCTGACTGTCGTAACAATCACGGACTGACACGATGGATAATGAAACAGCGGAACCTACACCAAGTACGCACTATAACGCTGGTCGATCGATCATTATTCGACATATTGTTCGCCCCGAATTCAGGGACCGCTATGAGACCTGGCTCAGACAAATCATCGCTGCTGCGGCTGAATTTCCGGGCCACCAAGGCGTCCATATTGTCCGTCCTTCGGAGGGGAACGACACCTTCGAGATAGCCGTTCGGTTCTCCAACAACAAGGAAGCAGAAGCATGGCTAGAATCAGACATTCGAAAGGAACTGGTTTCTTCTATTGTCTCTGCTCTCGCTTCGGATGAGCAGGTGGAAATAAAAAGTGGAATCGATTTCTGGTTCACACCTCCGGCATCGAAAGCCAAACAGCCGACTCGATGGAAACAATGGTTGCTCACGACAGCTGTGATATGGCCCCTGACCATCATCGTTCCGGTACTGTATAAACCGATATTCGGCATCATTCCGGAACTCTCAGTCTGGGGTATTCGCCATGGAATTGTCGCCGCAACCATCGTTGCACTTGTGGTTTATTTAATCATGCCCCGCGTGGTTCGACTTGTCGCCGGCTGGTTGTTTCACTGAGGCTCAAGTCGAACCGAGGGCTCTGCCTAACAAACATCTGGAGGAACATCTTGTGACACTGAAACTTCATACCATAATCTGCAGCACTCGCCCCGGGCGCGTGGGTCCTTCCGTCGCAACCTGGTTCAATGGTATCGCCAATGCAGAAGGTCTTTTTGACTCAAGCCTGGTCGACCTGATGGACTTCCGCCTGCCGATTTATGACGAACCCAACCATCCAAGGATGCAGAAGTACCAACACGATCACACGAAAGCCTGGTCAAAAAGCGTGTCCAAGGCAGACGCCTACGTATTTGTTCTCCCCGAGTACAACTACTGCCCTCCATCCTCCTTCACCAATGCGCTTGACTATGTCTACAACGAATGGAATTACAAACCCTGTGGGTTTGTGAGCTACGGCGGCGTTTCCGGTGGTCTGCGTTCTGCGCAACTGGCGAAGCAGTTGGTTACGGCGTTAAAGATGATGCCAATGATGGAAGGGGTGATGGTGCAGATGCCCTGGAATTTGTTGGATGACAATAAAGCCTTTTTGCCGAACGAACACCACGAAGCCTCCGGAAAGGCGATGCTGCGCGAGTTGGAGAAATGGGCCAAGGCATTGCGAACTATGCGCCAGGACCTGTCCAGTTGAGGTGCACTGTAATCGTCCCCTTCAAAAACACCAATAAGAACCTAGGGAGGAATCAGTGTGTAAGCAGTTGAAGCCAACATACTGGCGCACCGGTTTGGGTGTCAGAAAACGCAGTTTAAGTGTTCTGGTCTTTGATCTGCTCGTACAGTGCATAACTCCAAAGACCACTGAATTCCCTGAGCAACCCCAGACGTGAATATGGAACAATGCCCGCAGTGAATGCGATGGAGGTCATCAGTATCGGACGCAACCGCAGGCGGCACGCCTCAATGATCGCCTCTAGGTAGGACTTACCCTGGTGATTCGAATCCCGGGCAAAAAATGCCAAGTGGGCTATCTGTGTTCGGGCAAAATTCAAATGTCCCAATGTTGAGGCTTCGGGCCCCAATCGCTCCTCATTCAGATCTATAGAACGTGAATATGTGGCGGATCTCGCCGATTGGATTGGATCGTTTCCATGGCCATCTCCACCCTTATTTGACAGTGTTCTTGTAGATCACGCCGTCCTTCATGATCATGACGAAGTTCTTGTCCGGGTCTGCGACAAGATCCAGGTTCTCCAGCGGATTGCCGTCGACCAAAAGCAGGTCAGCGAGGGCTCCTTCTTTCACCGCGCTGATTTCGCCGGGGTACGGATCGCGGGGCCCACACAATTTGATTAGTTGCGAATTGTCGTAGGTGGCCATTTTCAAATTCTCGTAGGGCGTGAACCAGCGCTCGAGTTTGGCCAGGAACTTGCCCTGTTTCACGTCTAACCCTGGGGTCCAAACTATGTCAGTACCGAAAGCCATTTTTACTCCCAGCTTTTTTGCAGCTTTGTATACACGGTCCGTACCGTCTGTCGTTTGGACCCATTTGGCATGTCTGTCAGGGTCGGGGAAATCAAAGGCGTCTTCATCGTTCAATAAGGGCTGGATGCTTAGCCACGCTGACCTGCCCCCAATAACTGAACCACTCACTGCTTAGTAATGTCGGTTATTGACCCTGACCCCGTTTTATTACCGCTGATTGGCAGAAAAATCTGGTTCCTGGGCGTCAACGTCGATAGATGAGCCTAAATGCTCGCTGCGGTTTACAAATTCCCAGGCTGCTCGCGCAGCAGCCTTGTGAAGCTTCCAGTGTTGGTTTAATGCGTTTTCTGGCGGTCCCGTTTTAGTAATTCCTCGAAATCATCCTGGCGAAGGGGCTTAGAGAACAGGAAACCCTGGGCATAGTCACAGCCGGCACGGGAGAGGAATTGCAACTGCTCGTCCGTTTCAACGCCCACTGCAATCACTTGGACGTCTATCGCGTGAGCCATAGCGATTATGCCTTTCAGTATGCGATCGGGTTTTCCACCCTGACCAGCGTCCTTGATCAGTTCTCTGTCTATCTTGACGCTGTCCATCTCGAACTCCTGAAGAGCCAATAGCGAGAACGGTTCGATACCAAAATCGTTGACTGCCAATTTTAATCGCACATCTGGCAAACCCAGGCTCTTGCTTGGATTGAACCCAGAGGCATGAATGACGTTAAAGGCGGCCGGGGTCAGTTCCATAGTGATCCAGCTCTCGTTAAGGCCAATTTGTGTCAGCCGCGCTCGCCATTGGTCCACAAGGTTTTGGGTAACAAAGGTCGTTGGTGATTCGTTAATGTGGATCGGAAGGGCCTCTCCACGCAGGTCACGCCACCGGATCTGGCATTTCACTGCTTGCTCCAGTACGTACGCGTTGATCTCGTCCGGAATGCGGTGCTGTTCAGTGGTGCTGAGAAAGGTAGCCGGAGTCAAAAGTCCCTTGTGAGGATGATTCCATCGGAGTAAAGCTTCTGCTCCGTATATGGCTCCAGTGCGGATATCGATGATCGGCTGATAATAAACCTCCAGTTGGTTCTCGCTGAGGGCATCATCCAGTTCTCTGCTCAACCGTAGATCCTCGGCTTTGCTTTGCGCCATCGAGGAATCGTAGGCCTGAACCTGCTGGCCTCCCTGCTCTTTGGCAGCGTACATGGCCTGATCAGCATTATGCATCAGTTGGTCCACATCCGTGCCGCCGCCAGGGAAGACCGCCAGGCCGATGCTGCTAGAGACGTGTACCCGGTGAGAATCCACCTCAAAAGTCCGTTCGAGGCTGGTCAGAAGTGCATTGGCGGCTTCTTCCGCACCCTCCCTGTCTGTTTCCTTCAAGATCAGAGTAAATTCGTCTCCACCAAGACGGGCCACCGTATCCATGGCCCGGACCCTGGTGACAAGCCGTTCGGCCACCATCGCCAGAAGCTGATCACCTGCCTTGTGGCCGAGCTGGTCGTTGGCTTGCTTGAAACCATCCAGGTCGACGAATAGCAAGGCAAAGGAGCTATCCAACCGTTGGGCTTCCAGCAGGGTCTGCTCAAGACGATCAATGAACAGCCGTCGATTGGGGAGGCCGGTGAGCAAATCAAAATTGGCGCTTCGCCAGATCTGATGTTCTGCCTGTTTGCGTTCGGTGATGTTCCGAGAAGTCTTCACGACTGCCTCAATCTCGTTTCGGTCGTCAAAAACCGGGACAAATTGGCACTCTAAATACGCCTCATCGCCTGATGGAAAACAGTGACGATGCTCCCAACGCTCAGTCTGGCCAGTAGTAACTGATTTGGTGATTGCATCGTGTATTCCGGAGGCCAACTCCAGATTCAGCTGTTTCGGGGTTTTACCAACAACGTCCCGATGCGTCGCATCGACCAGACCGGCCATAGCATCGTTAAGAAACAGATATTTACCATCCGGTTCGAATACGGCGGCGGGGTCAGGGGATGCTTTCAACATGGTTTCGAACAGGCGCGTTACCTGATTTTTGAGAGCTGAGAAGCTCGACATTGAGGTGGCAACCAACTGGTCGATGGCTTCGTTGAATCGCACCAATTCATCGATGTCCTTTGTGGTGAGGCCTCCCTGCTCATCGCCCCAGGCCTTGGTGACCCGAGCCCGCAGGGCCCGGAGTTCCTGTACCAACTGGTGCATGGACATTTCCTGCCGGAGACGGTGCTTACCATGCTTTTCTCCGATCCCCGAAACAAGGTGTTTGCCTTTGCCAACGGCCTTGCGTGCCACCTCCTCCTTGCTTTGAAAGGTTAAGAGGTCTTCTGTGATGAAATCCAGCATCTCACGGGCATGATCCCTCAGGGCGCGGCTATCTTCACCCTTCAGCTCCGGGGCGATTTCCAACACAGCTTCTTCCCAGTCTTCGAGCAATCGCTCCATGTTCGTCTGGATAAATTGGGCCAGCTTCATAGCGAGGGATCTCTTCCGTTATGTATTGGCGGGTGCCTACGTGGTTCTTTAGTCATAAATAGCTTAGTGGGCGGCAACCCATTAAAAATGGGGCCAGTAAAGCGTGTCAGGATATGCAATCAAGGCTACACATTAAATACAGATTTGACACTAATCTGAGCAGCCTCACAAACCACTTCAGGAAAACCAGCGCTTCTACGTATTACTAAGTGTTCCGTCGAATACCACTGCCAGCACTGATGTACTGGAGAGTGCTTCCTCAAAGATTCCCGCGATATCCGAAGTTGTTCTCAACTGACCGCTAATCCTTCTCTATCATCAGCGACCGGCGTCCATCTGTGCGACAACGAACAGTTGATGGTGTTGTTCTTATTAGTTGGCACCCGCGCCAGCACATCGTTCAGATAGGCATAGGGATCACCGGCCAGGAGTTGTAGCTTTGGTTTTTATTCGTAAAATTAACCTGCTCCCAATCACTACTTAGTAATTTCGGTTAATTTCGATCCTTTTCCCGTAGTTCGATAGTCAGCGGCAAACTCCAGTGGTGTCTGGCAGCTCAAAGCTGAATGGGGCCGGTTTTCATTATAGTCTCGTCGCCAGTTACCGATGATTTCCCGGGCATGGGCCAGATCACGAAACCAGTGCTCGTTCAGACATTCGTCGCGGAAGCGGCCGTTAAAGCTTTCAATAAAACCGTTTTGGGTAGGTTTCCCGGGCTCGATCAGCTTCAGCTCCACACGGTTGTCATAAGACCATTGGTCCAGGGCCTTGCTGGTGAATTCCGGTCCCTGGTCTGTTCTGACAGCCTGCGGGTAGCCTCTGAAGGCTGCTATGGCATCCAGAGTGCGGGCAACCTGGTCACCGGAGATGCCATTGGCTACCGGGATGTCGAGACACTCCTTGGTGAAGTCATCGACAATGGTCAGGCATTTTATCCGCCGACCACACTCCAGTGAGTCCATGACGAAATCCATGGACCACGTCTGGTTCGGAGCTTCTGGCAACACCAGGGGCTGACGCTCTATGGCGATACCTTTGCGGCGTTTGCGCTTTGGCACGGCCAGACCGGCCTCTCGGTAAAGTCGGTAAACCTTTTTATGATTCACGTCTACGCCTTCCCGTCGCAACAGTTGGTAAACCCGTCGCCAGCCTCAACGGTGGAGCGGTAGTGAAACGAAGCGCGGGATAACCCGACGAGAAAACAGGCCCTGCGCTGTGAAATCGGCGTTTGCTCTTGCATCGCCCGCACGGCCTCGTGCTTGTTCTCGACGGTCAGTACTTTCGGTTGAGAGCGGCCTTCAGGGCTTCATTGTCCAGAAGAGACTCAGCCAGCAGTTTCTTGAGCTTGGCGTTCTCGTCCTCGACCGACTTCAACCGGCGGGCTTCTGAAATCTCCATGCCGCCAAACTTCTTCCTCCACGTGTAGAAGGTGGCGTCAGAAATGTTGTGCTTGCGGCACAACTCCTTCACCGGCAAGCCAGCTTCGGCTTCCTTCAAAATGCTGATGATCTGCTCGTCTGAAAATCGCTTTTTCATGTTCATCGTCCTCTGCTGTGATGAACATTACTAAGCTGAAAACGGTTAAGCTAGAGGGGAGCAGGCCAAGTGACCCTCTGAGAATCTGATTGATGTCTCCGACGACCAATTAAGCATTCTCCTGAAATCACGAGCATTGGAGCCTCCGTGTACGAGGAAGATTTGGCGGAAGAGTTCTTAGAGGACGCGAGGAAAGGACTATGAAACGATCACTTCATCTTTCGGTAACCAGACCTTTTCGGAGGAGGATGGCTTCTGCAACAATCCCGACCAGGAGCAGTGCCCTGGCGAATAGGGTTAGCAGACTAAGGTCGTCCACTGTCTAAGTAGATTCCAGTTCCAGGTCTCTGGTGGCCGGCATCGCATTCGCTGGCCCGACAATCAGTAAACCAGCTTCCTTCATCGGCACGGCCAACACTTCGAGCTGGTTTTCGTGAGTACGGTAGCCGCCCATTGTGGCCATGGCCTGCCGCACGTCAGGGTTTCTGAACAGCACGTGTTCCGAAATGCGGTACTGAATCACCAGGCTGTTGCCCCGGCGCATGGCAAAGGCCTGAGCGGGCTCACCGCCCACGGTCGTTTGCCAGGTGGCAAGTAGACGACCACCTGCCAACTTGGCTGGGGCTGAAATGTCAGCGGTATTTGCCGGCGCAGGCAGGTCCGTGAGAGCCACCTTCTGATAGTCTGCCAACGCATCACTCACCATCCGGATATGGTCGTGACTCCTGAGGCCCACGTCGGGCAACAACAGCACCCCGGCGAGCACCAGTGCCACTACCCATCCTCCGGCACCGACCACCGCCGGGCGGTACAAGCCGGTCAGCCATTGCCTGAGATTGAACCTGGAGGTTGTTCTCGGGGCCGGGGCGGAGTAATCCGGTGCGTCTGCAAGCGCCTTATCCAGTCGCTTTTGCAGCTCAAACGGCATGCGAGTTGTCGGCACCTCCTGGAAGCGTCGGCTCATGACCTGCTGACGGGCAACGTCCGCACGACAGGCTTCGCAGCCGGCCAAGTGCGCCTCGACCAAGGCTGTGTGATGGTCATCCAGCTCGCCATCCACGTAGCCTGCGAGCCAGTCCTGAAGTTCGAGGTGGAGTTGAGAAAAGCGCCCGGCTTCTGATTTTTCGACATCGTTCATGTGGGTTTACCGCCGTGTATAGAGGTTGCAGCCAATCCATCCCCGGATTCCGTCCTGATAAGCAGGCTGGCTAAAAGCCGCCGCCCTCTCGATAACCGGCTCATAACCGTGCCCTGTGCAATGTCCAGAACCTCTCCCACTTCCTGATAATTCAGTCCTTCAATATCCCGTAACAAGACAACCTGGCGAAAATTATCCGGTAGCGCCTGCACCGCCTTCATGAACTGGTCATTGCTTTGCGTTTGCACGGCCTGCTCGAACGGTCCGGCGGACGTACAGGCCTGCTGCTGCAAAAATGCGTCGCCGGTGGTGAGCATCGGCGCCAGTTGGTCTCGCCGTGCGTTACGCCTTACGTCATCAGCCACCACCCGATTCAGGATCTTCAGCAACCACGCATACACCGCCACCTGATCGGTAAGCTGCGCGAAGTCACGCCACGCCCGAAGCAAGGCCTCCTGCGTCCAGTCCTCGGCTACCTCCCGCGACTGGGCCTGGCGCAGCGCGACAGCGAACAACCTGTCACGCCAGGGGCGAGTCAGGGCATCGAACTGCTGTTTACTCCGGGCTTTGCGCATCCATAGTGCCTGTATGAGTGCCTATAAGAGTGCCAATATGGGGCCGTACTTCAGGGGTTGCCGGGAACAGCAACCCAGAACGGGAATTTGCCGTCGACAGGCTCCTGGCGTACCACCTGCAGGGACTCCACATCAATAACGGTGATCAGATTGTCTGCCGTCACGGACGCATACAGGTAACGGCCGTCGGCACTTGCGCGCACGCCATGGGGCCCGGTGCCGACTTCCGGATTGGCCACGACAGTGAGGCTGTCAGCATCAATCACCGTCACCCGGGATGCAGAGATGGCTCCCGTGGCCACATACCGACTATTCGGAATCACGTCGATGCCTCCGTGGCCTGCGCCGACCTTGAATACCTTGAGAACCTTCTCACTGTCCAGGTCCAACACACCCACGTGACCAACAAAATCACGAATCCATAACCGACGGCCATCCTCGGAAATATCAATATTGTGGGGGCTATCCAGCCCTGGCGTGGCTATGTCGCGCTGTTTGTCGAGCGTTGTCATATCCACCACGGCTAACGCGCCCTCGCCCTGTAAGGTAACGTAAGCGAGGCTGCTATCCTCGTTAAAAATGATGTTGTGGGGCGTGTCACCCACATTGACCTTTTTGACCAATGACTGGGTTTCCATATCGATGACGGCAATTTCTCCCAGCGTGGTTGCCACGGCAAGGCCATAACGTCCATCGGGGGACACTTTGACGCCCTGCACCACCTTGCCGATCGGAAAGCTTGCCTGAATCTCGCCGTTATCCGTGTCCATGATGTAGACATTGCCGGTCTTGAACCCGGACACCATCAGCTGTTTACCGTCCGGGCTCAACGCAGTGTAGTGAGCGCCCTCCACACCCGGCCAGGTGGACTTTGAAGGGAAACGTTCAACAACACCGGAATTCTGAACTGCAGCATAGATCGGTTCAGGAACGGCCTGCTCTAATGACACTTTGGCCACCGTGCCAGTAGCTGACGCATCCTGAGAGGCGGCCGAGCCTGAACTCTGCTCATCAGTGGCCATGACCGCCTGCCGCAACTGGTGGACGTCTTTCCCAGAGAGATCCTTGCCAGAGAGCGCGCTCACCTCCTCGGCGGTATAGGGTTGGAAATCGGGGGATATTCGCTCCCGATTGCCAAACGCCGTTAACACGTAATTCAGGACATCCGCAATTTGCTGGTCGCTGAGCGAACCGCCCCAGGCGGGCATATTGCCGTTGTACGCTGTTCCATCGACGTTAATCGGGCCGGTCAGGCCGTATTGCAGCACATGGGCCAGATAGTCTCGCCCACCGATACCGCCACTGGCATTGAAGATGTTTGCAGCGAGCCCCTTCTGAGGCGGGAACGACCCGGGAATGCCCTCACCTCCGGCCTGATGGCAGGCGGCGCATTGCTGGCTGTAGACCTCTTCTCCCCGGGCAATACTGTCTTCTCCCGGCGCTGCTGTGACACCACTGGCGCCGGAGAAAAGACCGATTGAAAGCACCAGTTTTAACATCGGCGAAATACGTTGGTTTACCATTGTTAGAGTCCTGATTCCCATGTTGAACCGCGAAGCATTCAGCTACTGGCGGCCGTTGCTGTGACTTCGTAACGTATAGGCCGCGCAAGCTTCACGGGGTCAGAAAAATGTTTACAGTCCTCTACCAAGGCGTCACTGGTACGCGATTTATTCCAACATTTGCGATTTATCGGAAAGACTATAATGTCAATACAGAAGCCCCTTTGATGAGACTTCTGGTTCACTCGCGTGTGAGTCACAACCGTGCGTCCGAAAACATCAGATGGAGGGGAAGACAATGACGTTAACTTCAATCGTACAACGAGGTTGGGCCGCCGTTGGCGCCGGGGATTTTGATAGCCTGGCGGAAGACTATGTCGAGAACATGGTCTTGGTGATGCCGGGACAAGACGATGTTCTGGAGGGCCGGCAGGCGTTTCGGTCGGCCCTGGACGGTCTGGGCGGGATGCTCCCGCCGGGTTTCGAGATTACGGAGCTTCGGTATCTGGAAGGCGAAAATGAGGTGGTCTCGATCGTCGAATGGAAATCGTCGAAGATCGGTGGCTCCCAGCTGTCGGTGCTGTTCCGCTTCCGGGACGACAAGATTTACGAAGAGCGCTGGTTTATAGATACGGAGCAATGGAAACGCGCGTTCTGAGTCGCGTGATCATTTATCATGTTTAATTCCTGTCGCCCATGGGGGAATGGTATTCTCTGCTTTCGTTGAAATTCAACCACCGACTCGACACATTGAGATTGATGATTTCGGCCGTTCACCAAAGAAAACTGCTTCCGACGCTCGTCATGCTGTTTGCATTGGCGGGCTTGTCACTGTCGGTGATTGGCGAGTCATTCTCTCACGGTGTGGCTGAGTTGGCGGGCGATTGGGAGTCACAGCTCAGCGGCTATCCAGGCAGTCAGGACGGGCATGGGCACAGCCACGATTTTGGCGAAGAGCCAGAGACTTCGTCACTGCACCATGACGCTGGAAATCACACCCATGAGACGGTGGACCAGCTAAGAGTTCCGCTTGTTTCCCAAAATCTTACTGTTCTCCGGCAACCGGTGCCCTTTGCCGGTGATTCTCCCCGCAGTTTGCGCTATCGACTCGAACGTCCCCCCAAAGCAGCCCTTCCCGCTTGATTCTTGCCGCTTATGCGGCCCCAGGAAACAAATTCGATTGGAGTCTTTATGTTGTCAAACTGGCTTAGCGGTTGCCGTTGTGTGTCCACAATGGGCGCAGGCAGTCGTCTGTTTTGGATATTTCTGACACTTGGCCTACTGGGTCTGAGTACCGATGCACTCGCTCATGCTGTTGCCCAGGGCGATAAAGGTTACATCCAGGAAATCACCGGTGTAAACCTCATTGCGTTCACCTACCTCGGGGCCAAACACATGGTCACGGGCTATGACCACCTGCTGTTCCTACTGGGTGTCATTTTCTTCCTGTACCGCATGCAGCACATCGCCATTTACGTGAGCCTGTTTGCCCTGGGGCATTCCATCACGATGCTACTGGGGGTGTACTTCAACGTCGGCATCAACAGCTACATCATTGATGCGATTATTGGTCTGTCGATCGTCTACAAGGCGCTCGACAATATTGGTGCCTATCAGCGTTGGTTCGGTTTCCAGCCCAACACGAAGGCCGCGACCCTTATTTTCGGGTTCTTCCATGGCTTCGGCCTGTCCACCAAGATCATCGAATACGAGATCTCGCCGGACGGCCTGATTCCAAATCTCCTCGCCTTTAACGTGGGCGTGGAAATCGGGCAGCTCATCGCCCTGGCCATGATCCTGATTGCCATTAGCTTTTGGCGCAAAACCGACGGCTTTTTCCGCCACGCTTACACCGCCAATGTGGCCATGATGAGTGCAGGTTTCCTGCTTTTTGGTTATCAGCTCACCGGTTATTTTGTCGCCTGATTCTGGAGATTCGCTATGTACAACACCGATATACCAAACCGTGAAGAACTGCCCAGCACCGCCAAACTGATTCGATCAACTGTCATCGCAGCTATTGTGGCATTGGTTCTGCTGGTTACCGCTGTAATGCCCGCTGAGTATGCCCTTGATCCGACCGGAGCAGGCCGACTGCTGGGATTGACCGAGATGGGAGAAATCAAGGAACAGCTTTCCGAAGAGGCCGCCGCAGATGAAGCTGCCCAGATGGTTGCCGTGCAATCCTCGGCTGATCAAAAGGCACCGCAAGTTTCAGAAACTGTGATGGCCGAATCTGCCGAAGAACCGGTCTCTGCTCCCGAAGCAGAGGTTACGGCGACCGAGCCAAAGCCTGCGCTTGAGCCGGAAGCTGCTGAGCCGCAATGGCAGGATGAAGTGCTCGTGGTTCTGACGCCGGGTGAGGGAACCGAATTCAAGCTCACTATGGAAAAAGGTGCGGTAGCCCGATTCTCTTGGGTGTCTGAGGGTGGCCCTATCAACTTCGACACCCATGGCGATGGCAGTGGCCAATCCATCTCCTACGAAAAGGGGCGGGGCGTTCCTGAGGATGAAGGCGAACTTGTGGCCGCCTTTACGGGCAACCATGGCTGGTTCTTCCGCAATCGGAACGACAACGATATCACTCTGGTGCTTCGTACCGGAGGGGATTACGGGCAGTTGAAAAAGATGTTGTGATATTCACCACTGAATAGACGCGACGAAGTTCGGGCCCATGTTTTAATGGGCCCGAACAGCACTTTGTCATGGTTTCAACCCGGGGCGTAGCCACTCAATCCAGTGATTGCTACATCACCAATACCCATCACGCAGGCACCCTCCATCTGGGACCGGATGCGCTCAGGATTGGCCTGGGGACCGCAGTCGAAGGCAATGTCGGCCCGGTGAATGGTGAATTCCCCGGCATCGTCCACCTCCACGTCAAAAACAACAGCGGTGTAGGAAACAAAGCTGTGGTGGAAAGCCAGACCAAGGCCCCTTCCCTTTGGCGTTTCCTTGCCCCAGCCGGCTTCGTCTGTGGCCCGTTCAACCACGCGCCGCTTACGAGCCACGTCAATCGGGTACAGATCCGGATCTTCACCGTAATCCTTGATGGTCTCCAGACCGTTCAGTACATCCATGTCACCGTCGTCAATAATGAAATCCCCGTCCGCATTGTTTTTCATGTGGTCGGGGTTAGCAGTTTTGGCCAATGGCAACAGGCCCAACTGCAGGTCGTATCGGATGCACAATTGCGGCACGGAGACATTGTATTTCTCGGCCATTGCGACGATCGACTCATTCTTGAACAGCTCGCCGTGGCCGACTGGCGAGTACGCCTCAACGAGCATGCCCTGTTGACGTGAGTACTCAATCAGCTCACCCGGCACGTTAGTGACATGAGCCAAAATCTGATTGACCATCGGCGCTGCGGTGCAGGCATTCAGAATGTTGTCGATGTCTTGGGCCTGAAAATTCGACAAGCCAATGGCCCGAAGCTTACCGGCTTTGTAGGCATCTTCCAGTGCTCGCCAGGCGCCCTGGTTTACAGCCACAAACCGGTCATCCTCGCCAAAGTGGTCCCAGGGCTGCGGGCTGTGGATGATCATCAGGTCGATGTAGTCAAACCCCATCCGCTCAAGGGAAGCGTCAATGGCCGAAGCGGCACACTCATAGCTCTTAAATTGTGTTGCCAGCTTGGTCGTTACGAAAATATCTTCGCGGTTTATGCCACTTGCCCTGATACCCGGCGACTTCAGCCTCATTGCCGCAGTCCTGAGCGGGCCAGTCAAAAGGGATTGATTCTTCTCTCGCGGGCTTCCCCGGGAACTGATTTACATGGTTAAGATGACTTGCTAGCCCGGCTGAGCCGCCATCCGCCTGTTACGTCGTTGATGGCTTAGGTAAAGCAGCACGATAGCCCCGAGCAACAGCGCCATAGCGATGTAACGTGAGGCACCCAACGGCAGCTGGGCATTATTCAGCCAACCAAAGTGATCAATCAGCAGGCTCATAACCAGTTGTCCGGAAATAACCGCCACCGTCGCTGCAGCTGTGCCTACACGGGGTACCGCGAAAACAATAGCCAGCATATACACCACGCCAAACAGCGCACCGGTTAACTGCCATTTAGGCACGCTGAAGAGCGTCGCTTGCTGGACTGGTTCAAAAAAGAACATCAGCAAGAAGGTCAGCACGGCGCCCATGATAAAGGTCAGCCAAGCGCTTTCGATGATGCCCGTCTTGGCGCCCAGGCGTCCATTGATAGAAGATTGGGCGGCCAATACCGCGCCGCCCACCAGCAACAGAATAAAGATCAGAGGAAGTACCACAGTATTGCTCCTTAATTACATTAACCACAGAGCCACAAGAATCATGACCAACGCAGCGACCCGGTAGCCGTCTACTTTGCGCTCTTCGCTCCCCAGCCAACCAAAATGGTCAATGGCCATGCTGGCCGCTATCTGTCCGCTTAGAATGCCAACCATAGTCATTCCGACGCCGACCACCGGTGTGGCCAGCGTCAACACGATGACGTACACCGGGCCCAGAATACCGCCCGTCAGCAACCAGCGCGGTTGTTTAAATAACGCTCCCAACTGGCGGCGTGGCACAAACACTAACGCCAGCGAAAGCAGCAATGCCCCCACCATGAAAATGGACAAGGTGGCGGATAAATGGCCAACCTGCTCGCCGAGAGGCCCCAGTAAGCCAGCTTCGACTGACAACCCCATCCCGGCGATAAGCACGCCGAGCAAGATAAGTGCGTGTTGCATACATGGTCCCGCTGAAAGAATGAGAGCCAGCACTGTAGTGAGTTCGTGTTATTGCTACAATTCGTCAAACAGACAAAGGACTATTGCATTTTGGACAACTCACTACGTTTGCTGGCTCTTCGCTTATTCGTTCGCGTTGCCACAAACGGCAGCTTCGCAGAGGCGGCTCGCTACTATGATCTACCTGCTTCCTCTGTTTCTCGGCATATCGCAGGGCTGGAACGAACATTGGGGCAGAAACTGCTGTACCGCCACACACGTGCGGTAAGACTGACCGATACCGGAGAGCGTTACTATCAGGACGTTCGACATGTGCTGGATAGCCTGGACCTTGCCACTGAACAGGTCATAGGCGGCGCCAGGCACCCTCAGGGCCTATTGCGGATTAACGCACCGGTTGCGTTTGGGCGCCTGCACATTGCGCCTTTATTGGCGAGCTTTCAGGACGCCAACCCGGGTGTGGACGTGGAGCTGACGCTGAGCGATGCTTTTATCGACCCTGTGCAGCAAGGCGCAGATGTCGTGATAAGGGTTGGTGCGCTCAGCGATTCGAGCCTGGTTGCACAACAATTGGCGTCGCAAAACTTTGTGGCATGCGCATCCCCTGAGTATCTGGCGCGCAATGTTGCGCCGCGATGCCCGGAGGAATTAAACAAACATAATTGCCTCGTCTATAAAGGCACACGCGGAGTACAAGGGTGGTATTTCCGTGGTAAAGCTAGCGATCAGGCTCAGCATTACCCCGTGAAAGGCAATTTTCACAGCAATAACGCAGAAAGTCTGGTGGAAGCCGCCCTCCAGGGCCAGGGTATCGTGCTATTTCCCACCTGGCTGCTATTCGCGGCGTTGCGCGATGGACGACTTGCTCCCGTTTTGGAACACTACGAAGCTCTGGGTGGAGCGACCCGCGAAGGAATCCATGCGATCTATCCTGAAAACCGCTTGCGCTCATCCAAAGTAGCTGCTTTTTTGCAGCACTTGTCCGTGGAAATCGGCGAGCGGCCTTACTGGGACTGCTGAATTAAACCCTGGACGCCCAATTTAGCAAGTGGTCGTCCAACGGCCTCACGCTTGTTCTCGACGGTCAGCACGTTCGGCTCCAGTGCGGATGTCGATTATAGGCCTGGAGTAAACCTCCAGTTGGTTCTCCCTGAGAGCATCATCCAGTTCCCTGCTCAACCCCATAGGCTCCGATTCGCTCTGCGCCATCGAGGACTCGTAGACCTGCACCTGTTGGCCTCCATGCTCTCTGGCTGCGTATTTGGCCTGATCGGCATTGTCCATCAGCTGATCGACATTCTGGCCGTCATCGGGGAAAAGAGTCAGGCCGATGCTGCCGGAAATGTGTATCGGGTGAGAATCAACGTCGAACGACCGTTCAAGACTGGTCAGAAGTGCCTTGGCGGCTTTCTTCGCACCAACCCTGCCGGTCTCCTTCAGGATCAGGGTGAATTCGTCTCCGCCCAGACGGGCCACGGTGTCCATGGCCCGGACCTTGCTACTTATCCGTTCAGCAACCTGCGCCAGAAGCTGGTTACCGGCCTCGTGACCGAGCCGGTCGTTGGCCTGTTCGAGCCAATCCAGCTCGATGAACAGCAGAGCAAAGGAGCTGCCCTCTCGTTTGGCCTCCAGAAGGGTCTGATCAAGCCGATCGTTGAACAGCCACCGATTAGGTAGGCCGGTGAGCGAGTCAAAATTGGCGCTTCGCCAGACCTGATAGTCAGCCTGTTTGCGCCCAGTGATGTCCCGCGAAGTCTTGACGACAGCTTCAATTTCGTTACGGTCGTTAAAAACCGGGACAAATTGGCAGTCAAAATTTAAGGGTAAACAGTGATGAAACTCCCTGTGCTGAGTCTGACCGGTGGTAACAGTTTTGGTGATCGCATCGTGCAACTGTGTGCTCAAGTCCAAAACCAGCTCAAGTGGGGTTTTACCAATAATGTCCCGGTGCGACGCATTGACCAGATCAGCCACCCCCGTATCGGTAAACAGGCTGCCATAGGGATAGAATATGGCGGCGGGATCAATGGAGGCTCTCAGCATGGTTTCGAGCGGCCGTGTCTCCTGTTCTCTTCGGGCGGAGTAACTCGACACCGAGTTGGCAATTAACCGGTCGATAGCTTCATTAAACCGCACCAGTTCATCGATATCTTTTTCGGTAAGGCCCCGCTGTTCATTGCCCCAGGCCCTGGTTACCCGAGTCCGGAGGCCCCGGAGTTCCTTTATCTGAAGCATGGACAGGCCCTGCTCCAAACGGTCTGTGCGATGCTCTCCATCGATGCTCGAAACGGCGATTTTGCCTTTGCCAAGGGCTTTTCGTGCCGACACGTCGCGAGTCTGGGAGGTCAAGAGGTCTTCGGTGATGTACTCCAGTACCGAACGGGCATGATCCCTCAGGGCGCGGCTGTCTTCGACCTTCAATTCCGGGGTTACTTCCAGCGCGGTGACTTCCAGGTCGTCAAGCAGTTGCTCCATTTTCGTCTGGATAAATTGGGCTAGCTTCAAGGCGATAGGCCTCCTCAGTGATATGCTATTAGCTACTCGCTACTAGCGTGATCTGGGCAACCTCTCCAGGAAAATCAGCGCTTCCAGGCGCTACTACCAATGGTTCGATCGATACCGTCCCCGGGGGTGAGATGCCGGAGAGTACTTGAGCAAAAAACCCCCCGACCCTCGAAATTCTTCACAAGCCCCAGCTAATAATAATTTATCAATAACGCCAGACTTCCATCTGTGCGGTAACAGACAGTCGATGTTGTTGTTCTGAGTTCGCTGCCGGGCCAACCCATTTTGGAGTGTGTCCCCTTAGTAGAACAAGGGAGTTAGCTGCCTCCATTCGAAGCCGCTGTTTTTGACACAGGTCATTCTCTGTACAAAATAAACCTGTTAGGTTGACAAATGCGTTTTAGGGATAGAGCGACTACAGAATCTTACCGGGGGTCAAAGTGGATCGTACCCTTCAATCTCAGGATCGTTATTTTCTGCCGCGACAGAGCTTCCAGTCGCTTATTGATCAGTTGGCCCTGCAAGGATTTAGCTGTGTCGGCCCCACTATGTGGGACGGGGCCATTATCTTTGACCGGCTCGATACGGTTAGCCAGTTACCCCAGGGAGTTAGCGACCGCCAGGCCCCAGGCTACTATCGGTTGGAAAGTGGCGGAGATTCACGCTGGTTCTCATGGGCCAACGGGCCGCAGGCGCTAAAGCCTTATCTCTTCCCCTCTCGCGAGGTACTCTGGGAAGGTACTGTAGACGAGAATGGTGGCCTCAGCTTTAAAGAACGGTTAACCGAACCGGAACCCTTGGCCGTGCTGGGAGTGCGCGCGTGTGATCTGGCAGCGCTTGCGATACACGATGCGCATTTTCTGAAAGGTCCTTCCCCGGATGCCCATTACGCGCGCCGACGCGAGCAACTTTTCATCGTAGCCGTCGATTGCAGCCATCCGGCGTCAACCTGCTTTTGTGTTTCTACCGGAGATGGTCCGGCAGCAACCCGAGGTTATGATATTGCGCTGGCTGAATTGGATGAAGGTTTCATCATCGATGCGGGCAGCGATCGCGGAAAACTGATCCTGGATCAGCTTCCCTTGTCAGAGGTTAACGAGGAGCAGCTTGATCAGACTCGTAGCGAGCTGGACGCGGCGATAGCGGGCCAGACAAGAGCGCTGCCAGAGGGGCCCCTTAACCGGATACTTTTCGATAATCTGGATCACCCCCGATGGGATGACGTTGCCCAGCGCTGCCTGGCGTGCGGCAACTGCACCTCCGTGTGCCCAACCTGTTTTTGTGCGAGCGAAAACGAGGTGCCTTCTCTGGACGGTTTGAGCAGCGAACACAGCCGTGAGTGGAGCTCCTGCTTTACCCAGGGACATTCCTATATCAGCGGCCACGCTATCCGGCCGGACACCCGTACGCGCTATCGCCAATGGCTTACCCATAAACTCGGCAGCTGGATTGACCAATATGGTCGTAGCGGGTGTGTCGGTTGCGGCCGTTGTATCGCCTGGTGCCCGGTGGGCATTGACCTGACGGAAGAAGTAGGGGCGATTTGCAGGGAATCCGGTGATGAGTAATGCCGCCCTGACTCACGGCGGCCATATTTCGCCCCACTCGCCCTCTTTAAAGTCTCGTATGCCAATGGTGGCGGAGGTTATCGATCGCATCCAGGAATCGGACAAGATTTTTACCCTGCGCCTGAGCCTGCACAATCCGGAGCAGCGGCAGGAATACCGGTTCACGCCAGGCCAATTCAACATGCTTTATCTGCACGGGGTTGGCGAGGTCGCTATTTCTATCGCCTCCGACCCGGATGAGCCCCATATTCTTGCCCATACCATCAAGATGATCGGGCGGGTTACCAAAGCCATGGATAGACTGATTGTCGGTTCACAAATCGGGCTTCGTGGTCCGTTCGGCCAGTCCTGGCCGCTAATTCAGGCCGAGGGTGGCGATATACTGGTAGTCACCGGCGGTATTGGTTGCGCACCGACCGTCGGCGTCATTAATTATGTTCTGATGCGCCGGCATCGCTATGGAAAACTCACTATTATCCAGGGCGTAAAGCATGCGGATGACCTGATCTGGCGGGAGCGCTACGATTACTGGCGTACTTTTCCCAATACACAGGTTCTGGTGGCGGCCGATCATGGCGGTCCCCTCTGGCCGTTCCGCGTCGGCCCCGTGACCGAGGTATTCGATGATGCCGGGATTGCTCCTGACGACACCACTGTGATGATGTGCGGGCCGGAAGGCATGATGATCGCCGGCACGAAGGACCTCCTTGAGCGTGGCGTGCCTGAGCAGCGCATCTATTTGAGCATGGAGCGAAATATGCAGTGTGCGGTGGGGCATTGCGGGCATTGTCAGTTCGGCGCTCAGTTTCTCTGCCGCCAGGGCCCCATCTTTCAATATCCCGATGTGAAGCCTTTGTTGGGCATAAAGGGGTTTTAATGGAAACCAGTAGATCGGGAATCAAACCTCGCATGGCAGTGCATAAGTTTGCCTCTTGTGATGGTTGCCAACTGACCTTTCTGAACATGGGTGAGACATTACTGCAACTGGCGGACATGGTCGAGCTGGTACATTTTGCAGAGGCCGGGCCCGTGGCTCCTGACGCGAAGGTAGATATTGCCTTTATTGAAGGCTCGGTAACCACAGAGCATGACCTGGAACGCATCAGGCAGATCCGCTCCCACAGCGGCTTCATCGTTGCCTTCGGAGCCTGTGCCACTGCGGGAGGTGTCCAGGCGTTACGGAATTTTTCGGACGCACGGGAATGGCTCAGTGAGGTTTACGCCACACCGGAGTATATCGATAGCCTCGCCACATCCACACCCATGTCAGACCACGTCAAGGTCGACCTGGAAATTTGGGGCTGCCCCCCAAACAGGGACCAAGTGCTTGGTGCAATCCGGGCGTGGCTATATGGCACCCTGCCAGAGCAAAGCCAGGACAAAGTCTGTATGGAGTGCAAGCGGCAACACGCAGTGTGCGTGCTTGTCGCTAAGGGTATGCCATGCATGGGGCCTGTCACACAGACTGGTTGCGGAGCTCTCTGCCCGTGCTTCGGTCGCGGCTGTTATTCCTGTTACGGGCCCGCAGAAGCACTTAACAGTGCTTCGCTCGCCGGATGGTTCGAAGGGCTGGGCCTCTTGCCGGAGGAAATCACACGTCAATTCCGGCACGTGAACAACAGTGCTCCCGAGTTCCGGGATGCTGCCTCAAACATCATTGCTACGGACGCCGGCCATGGTCGCTAATACACGAACCGTCGCACTGCAGGTTCCGGTTCTGGCCCGGGTCGAGGGCGAAGGCGCCCTGCACCTGCGGATCCGTGATGGTCAAATCGAAGACTTACGCCTGGAGATATACGAACCACCCCGTCTGTTCGAGAAATTTCTTGAAGGCCGCTCTTATGAGGAACTGCCGGAACTGGTGGCGCGGATCTGCGGCATATGCCCGGTTGCCTATCAGATGAGCGCCATCAATGCTATTGAAAGCCTGTCGGAGACGCACCCCGGCCCCTGGGTGCAGGCCATGCGCCGGCTTATGTATTACGGTGAATGGATTCAAAGCCATGCACTGCATATTCATTTACTGGCCGCGCCGGATTTTTTCGGCTACGACAGCGCTATCGCCATGGCCAAGGACTATCCACAGGTCATCAGGCGCGGCATGCGCCTGCAGGATCTCGGCAATGCACTGATTCGCTTGCTGGGGGCACGATCCATTCATCCGGTCGGTGTCAAGATGGGGGGCTTTCATCGGGCACCTTCCGTGCGCGAGGCAACGGCACTGAAAGTCCAACTCGAAGATGCCTTGCAGGATGCACAGGATCTTGTTGCATGGTCGGCGGGCATTGCGGTTCCAGAACGGGACCAGGACGTGACTCAGCTGTCTCTTGAAGAACCGGGCAACTATCCCATTCTTGGCGGCAACATTGCCTCCAACCGGGGCCAGGTTTTTGCCGTTTCGGACTTTGAAGGGCATATTTTCGAACATCAGGTGGCCGGGTCCACCGCCCTGTTCAGTCTGTTCAACGAGCAGCCATACCTGGTCGGGCCTTTGGCCCGTCTAAACCTGAACCTGGACTCTTTACCCGAATCGGTGCGAGCGCTTGCTGTAAACACCGGGATTGACTGGCCATCCGGCAACATGTTCCACAGCATGACGGCACGCGCCATTGAGATCTGCTATGGCATCACCGATGCGATCCGGATTTTAAAAGACTACGGAGAGCCCGGTGCAGCGTCGGTGCCAGTCAAGCCCCCGGCAGGTGTTGGGTATGGCGCTACTGAGGCTCCGCGGGGCTTGCTTTGGCATAGGTACGAACTGGATGAGGCGGGCTTGATCCGGAACGCCCGCATCGTGGCGCCGACCAGTCAGAATCAAGCCCGCATTGAGCGGGATTTGCACTATTCCCTGATGGCCTTAGGTCTGGACAAGCCAGACAAAGAATTGCAATTACACTGTGAGCAGGTCATTCGGAATTTCGACCCTTGCATTTCCTGCGCCACACACTTTCTCCGTTTGTCGACGGAGCGCCTATGAGCAACTGGCGGGTGTTGGGCATAGGCTCCCCCTTCGGCGACGACCAAGTGGGCTGGCGCCTCGTTGCAGCGCTGGAGTCTCTGGACAAGACCACAGCATCGGGTGAGGCCGGTCAATGCTCGGCGTTGGCTCTCGACAGACCCGGCACCGGCTTGATCCACGCGCTGGCGGGGGCCCGGGGAGCGATCGTGGTTGATGCCCTTCAGGGTACGGGGGAACCCGGACGTATTCATCGCTTGTCTGTGGCCGAACTGACACAGGCTAATGGCTGCTTTTCTTCTCACAGCTTCGGCGTGGCCGAAGCGCTAGCCCTCGCGGATGAACTCAAACTGCTGCCACGGTATCTTTTAATTCTTGGCGTCGAAATGTCGGAATCAGCGCCCTCCGAGGATGTATCTCCGGCGGTTGCTGCGGCTGTTCCCGAGCTCTGCACTCTTATTCATGCAACATTAACCGCATGGCGTAGCCATTGGCCGGGCCTCAACCGCGAGGTGAAAACATGTGTCTAGGCGTGCCAATGAAGATCGAAACCATTAATGGCGGGGTTGCCCGCTGTCAAGCCAGAGGCATTTTCCGGGAGGTGAACCTGATGCTGATGGCCGGCACGGCTCTGGGCCCCGGCGATTTCGTGATGGTGCATGTGGGTTATGCGATCCAGAAAATCGGCCAGGCAGACGCTCGCACCTCATGGGAGCTCCATGATCAAATGACGCGGGGCGGTAATGCATGAGCTGAGTCTTTGCCGGAGTCTGCTCCACCAAACGCTGGAGGTAGCAGCGCGGCATCGGGCTGTGGCCGTAACCGCGTTGCGTTTGCAGATTGGCCCTTTGTCCGGAGTCGAGCCCGAACTGCTGAAAACCGCTTTTCCCCTGGCAGCGGCCGGTACCATCGCTGAATCAGCGGTACTTAACCTGACGGCAACCTGCATAGAGGTCTATTGCAAAAGCTGCAATACCAGATGTCAGGCGACACCCAGCCGACTCTGCTGCGCCACTTGCGGTAGCTGTTCCACCCAGTTGGTTAGCGGTGACGAACTGATGCTGGAGAGTGTCGAGCTGACTCTCGACCAACCATCGGCCATACAGTGCCCGTAAGGTAAGGAGCGGATCATGTGTGTAGACTGCGGTTGTGGCAAGCCCCCGGGAATTCCCGAACCACATGAAACAGCGACCATTTCATTATTCCAAAACCTGCACCAGCAGAATCAGGACCTGGCAGCCCACAATCGCGAGCACTTCCGTTCGTCCGGTACACTGGTACTGAACCTGATGTCCTCACCCGGCGCCGGCAAGACCGCACTGCTGGAAGCCACGCTCCGGACGTTGCAGAAGAATCACCGATGCGCAGTTCTGGAGGGCGACCTGGAGACCGAGCTGGACGCACAGCGGATCCGCGCCCTGGATATCCCGGTCGTTCAAATCACCACTGGCAGCACCTGTCACCTTGATGCCCAACTGGTGCACAAAGCCCTCCACAGCATGAATCTGGCGGAAATTGACATTCTTTTTATCGAAAATGTCGGCAATCTGGTCTGCCCTGCGAGCTTCGATCTGGGCCAGCACCTGGATATTGTTCTGCTGTCAGTGACCGAGGGAGACGATAAGCCCGCAAAGTACCCAGTTATGTTCAGAACCGCCGACCTGCTGGTGATCAGCAAATTGGACCTGCTCCCTTATGTGGGTGATTTCCGGATTGACCGGGCCGAAAATTTCCTGCGCGACCTGGCCAGCTCCGCTCCCATTATATCCCTGTCTGCGCGAAGCGGACTCGGCCTCGACGAATGGCTTGCATGGGTGCATGCACAAAAAGCCAAATCGTCCGTTGATGGGGCCATGGCGGTTGAGAATGGAGGCACGGGGTGAGCGCTGAAGCCAGGCACTGGTTGGATCTTATTCACCGGCTGACCCTGAACCGCAGCATCAAGATTATGAATGTCTGTGGTGGCCACGAACGGTCCCTAAGCCTGGCTGGGCTGCGCACCCTATTGCCGCGAAAAATCGAGATCATTCCAGGACCGGGATGCCCGGTGTGTATCTGCCCGGAAGAAGACCTGTATCAGGCCATGCGATTAGCACTTGATGAGCAGGTCCTGTTGTTAGCGTTTGGAGACATGCTGCGGGTGCCCATTAACCTGCCCCGCTCACAGCCACGCTCACTCGATGCAGCGCGGGCCGCCGGCGCCGATATTCGCCCCATTGCCAGCCCTATGGACGCGGTTGCCATTGCGAAGGAACATCCGGAGCGCGAAATCGTCTTTTTTGCGGCGGGGTTCGAGACTACCATGGCACCGGTTGCGGCGCTGTTCGGGGAGAGCCTCCCGGATAATCTTTCCCTGCTCATTTCAGGGCGGCTCACCTGGCCTGCTGTGGCAATGCTGCTTGAGTCAGAAAGGTGTGCGTTTGACGCCCTGATTGCGCCCGGCCACGTCGCCACTATCATGGGCCCCGAGGAATGGCAGTTCGTTCCAAAACGCCATGCTTTGCCAGCAGCCGTGGCCGGATTTACCCCCGAATCCCTGCTTGCGGCGATTTATTCATGCCTGCGACAAACACTGGAGGGCCGGTCCTTTCTGGACAATTGTTATGCTGAAGTTGCGCTCCCGGACGGCAACCCGACAGCGCAACGCTTTCTGAAGAACGCATTTGACGTTGTTGACGCCAACTGGCGTGGCATCGGCACCCTTCCCCGCTCCGGCTTCAAATTGCGAGAGACTCACGCCTCACATGATGCGCGGGATCGCTTTCCCGATCACACCAGCGAGCCACGTCGTCGCGCGGAAGAGATGCCGCCCGGTTGCGCCTGCGCCAAAGTCGTCATGGGCCAGATTTATCCCAGCCAGTGTCCGCTCTACGGTCGGGGGTGCACACCGAAGAATCCGGTCGGCCCCTGCATGGTTTCGGACGAAGGCGCTTGCCGGATATGGTGGGCCAGTGGTGTCCGGAGCCAGAAAGAAGCGCCGACATGCCCCCAGTAGAGGAACGGAGCGCATGCCGCTGGCTGATAACCGGCCGGGTCCAGGGGGTAGGGTTCCGGCCTTTCATCTATCGCCTTGCCAGAGAACTCGGGCTGCATGGCTTTGTGCGAAACCGGTCTGGCACAGTGGAGGTCGTAACCGAGGGTGATGCCAGCAGCATCAACGCTTTTGCGGCCGCGGTGCAACAGCATGCGCCCTCGCTGGCCCGACCAGACATCACTTCCCGCGAGAAAGTCCCTGTCCGGCCTCATAAGGACTTTCGAATCCTCGCAAGCAGCGTCAGCGATGCCGATGTTCATATTCCACCGGATTATTCTGTCTGCACCCATTGTTCCGAAGAAATGCAGGACCCCTCGAACAGGCGCTATCGCTATCCGTTTATCAACTGCACGCAGTGTGGCCCGCGCTATAGCCTCATCAAAGCCATGCCCTATGATCGCTCCCAAACCACCATGAGCGGGTTTCAGTTATGCGGTGCATGCAGGGCAGAATATGAAAATCCGAATGATCGCCGCTTCCATGCCCAACCTCTTGCCTGCAGCGACTGCGGTCCTGAGCTCTGGTATGGCGAGCCGGGGCGCGCAGTGGTTCACGGCAACGAGACCGCACTGGCGGTCGCTGTGGCTCAGCTAAAGTCGGGCCTGATCATTGCTGTAAAAGGTGTGGGCGGCTATCACCTGATGGTCGATGCGCGGAACGAGCGCGCTGTGGCAAGACTCAGAATCCGCAAACACCGACCCCACAAGCCGCTCGCGGTTATGTTTCCTCTAACGGACGATTTAATCGCGTTACATGAGGCAGTAATCGCAGATCACCCGGCTCTTTCGGTGCTTGCGTCACCAGGCAGGCCTGTGACAATCCTGCCCAAACAGCCACAAACAAGTCTGGCAGATTGCATTGCTCCGGGCCTCAGTCAGTTGGGCGCGATGCTGCCTCATAGTCCGTTGCACCAGCTGCTCTTGCAGGACTTTGGCGGAGCTCTGGTCGCTACCTCCGCCAATATAAGTGGCGAACCCGTGGTGACCGAGCCAACAGAGGCCGAAACGCTCCTCGCAAAAGTGGCGGACGGCTTTTTGCATCATAACCGGCCCATTCTGCGTCCGATCGATGACTCCGTGGTTCAGCCCCGGGCAAAGCAACTTCGCGCCACGCGAGCAGGAAGAGGGTTTGCGCCACTTGAACTGCAACTCCCGTGGCCGATCGCCGCTCCCACCTTGGCCACCGGAGCCCACCTGAAAAACACCCTGGCTCTGGCCTGGGACAACCGGGTTGTTATATCACCGCACATCGGCGATCTCGATAGCCGGCGCTCCCAAGCTGTTTTTGCTCGCGCAGCATCGGACCTCCAAAGACTTTATAACGTGAGGGCAGAGGCTGTTATTTGTGACGCCCACGATGGTTATGCCAGCACCCGCTGGGCAAAGGAGTCTGCACTTCCGTTGCAGCGTGTGGGGCACCACCAAGCACACGCCTCGGCGCTGGTGGGCGAATGGCCCGAGGATACCGGTAACTGGCTCGTGTTTACCTGGGATGGGTTAGGGCTGGGGTCTGACGGCACCCTCTGGGGTGGCGAAGCGCTTCTCGGCAGACCGGGACAATGGCGTCGGGCGAGCTCATTCCGCCCTTTTCGTCTTGCGGGCGGCAGCCGAGCCGGCCGTGAACCCTGGCGCAGCGCCGCGGCGCTATGCTGGACTGCGGGTTTTGACTGGAAAAGTTCCCTGCTGGCCAAAGAAGCCTGGCAGAAAGGTCTCAACTGTCACGAAACCTCTTCTGCCGGGCGTCTCTTCGATGCAGCCGCTGCTATGATCGGATTGATGGAGATAGCGAGTTACGAGGGCGAGGCACCAATGTGTCTGGAAGCAATTGCCGACCCGAATATTCCGGCTTTGCCCCTGCCATTGCACCGAGACGCTCAAAACGTCTTGCGCACAGACTGGGCACCGCTGATTCCATTCCTGATGGATGGCAGGCAAAGCCCTGCTGCGCGAGCTGGCCTGTTTCAGGCCAGCATGGCGCTGGCGCTGGTGCAACAGGCGCTCCGGATCCGCGCGAAGCATGGAGAAGTCAATATCGGACTGGCTGGAGGCGTCTTCCAGAACCGTCTTCTGGTCGAAAAAATCCTGGAACTGCTCGACGAGGAGAATTTTACGGTCCGGCTCAATGAACAGGTGCCCTGTAACGACGCTGGCATTTCTTTTGGCCAGGTAATAGAGACTCTTTATGGCGACTTCTGAAAAGGGTTTGATCGAGTTATGCCACGGTAACGGCGGTCGGCTGATGCATCAGTTAATTGAGGATATCATCCGCCCTGCCCTGGCTAACCCGATGCTGGATACGAAACTGGATGCGGTGCAGCTGCCCGTTCTTGAAGGGCCGCCGGTCATAACCACCGATGGCTTTACGGTTCAGCCCCTTGAATTTCCCGGTGGCGACATTGGCTCGCTCGCCGTACATGGCACGATAAACGACCTGGCCGTCAGCGGCGCAGTGCCGCTTTACCTGACTCTGAACCTGTTTATCGAGGAAGGCTTCGAGATAAGCCGTCTGGCAAGGCTGATGAAGAGCCTGGGAGAGGCCGCGGAAGCGGCTGGTGTTGTCGTCGTCGCCGGTGACACGAAAGTACTTCCCCGCGGCCAATGTAGCGGCCTCTATCTGGCGACCACAGGGATAGGTATTCTGTCTCCCGGCACTAACCTGAGTATGGATTTTGTTCAGTCGGGTGATAAAGTGCTGATCAGCGGCCCCGTCGGCGATCATGGTACTGCCGTGATGCTGGCCCGCGAGCAGTTTGGCCTGGCCGGCACCCTGCTATCCGACTCCGCCAACGTCCTTCCGCTGACTCGTGCCCTACAAGACCTGGGTGGCGTTCGTTTCATGCGTGATCCGACGCGGGGTGGACTGGCAACCGTTGCCTGTGAACTGTGCCGAGCCACTGGCCTCGGGATAAACCTCTGGCAAGAAACAATTCCCGTAAGCGAACAGGTTCGTGGCGTCTGCGAGTTACTGGGATACGATCCTTATTATTTGGCTTGTGAGGGCCGTGTCATGGCAGTTGTCTCGGAGCACGATGCGCTGTTGGTACTCAAACGTTGGCAGGCGTTGCCCGCGGGTTCACAGGCTGCAATTGTTGGCGAGATTCAGTCGAGCCATTCCCAGGTGGTACTGACAACAGACTACGGGGGTGAGCGTATCCTGGAAGAATTGGAAGATGATCCCTTGCCACGTATTTGCTGAGCATATAGGGACTCCATTCTGTCCGCCCGCTGCACTACGATTTCCACCTGGAGGTGATTGCACGCGGATCATGGAGGTGGCTAAAACTGGTCCGGCATAGGCTCGGCCTGAGCCTTTCCCGGCTCCTCGATTTCGATCATGGTGGCCTCGCTGAGCAACAGGGTTCCCGCGACCGAGACCGCGTTTTCCAATGCTACGCGCACAACTTTGGTGGGATCGATGATGCCCGACTTCATCAGGTCCACATACGTTTTTTTCGCCGCATCGAAACCGATATTCCCTTTGCTCTCCAGCATCTTGGCGACTACGACGCCGCCGTCCACGGCGGAATTCTGTGCGATCTGTCGTGCCGGTATCTCCAGCGCCTGACGAAGGATCTGCAGGCCGGTGCGCTCATCGCCTGCCGCCCTCTCCTCTTCTTTCAAAAGCTTGCCCGTGCATCGCAGCAGGGCCAGGCCACCGCCCGGCAGAATTCCCTCAGCCACCGCGGCCTTGGTGGCACTGATGGCGTCGTCCAGAGCATCTTTTCTGGCCCGCATTTCCGCTTCGGCCGGAGCACCGACCCGAATGACGGCCACACCTCCACTCAGTCTGGCCAGGCGTTCACGGAGTTTCTCCCGGTCGTAATCCGAACTTGTCTGATCAACCTGGAGGCGCAGTTGCTTTACCCGCGCCGCAATCTGGTCGGGTTGACCGCGACCACCAATCAGAGTGGTGGTGTCCTTGTCGATCACCACACGCTCCGCCTCGCCAAGTTGATCAGGTTGAACGTCTGCCAATGCCGCACCGGTTTCCTCGGCGATCACGGTGCCACCACAAAGGATGGCGATGTCCTCCATCATGGCCTTCCGCCGGTCGCCAAAACCGGGTGACTTGACGGCGGCGCACCGCAGAATACCCCGCAACTGGTTGACCACCAGCGTGGCCAGGGCCTCACCCTCAATGGATTCGGCAATCACCAGCAAGGGTCTGCCGGTCTTGGCCACTTGCTCCAGCAGTGGGACCATGTCCTGGATGCTGCGAATCTTCTGATCACAAATCAGCACAAAGCAGTCCTCCAGAACCGCTTCCATCGACTCCGGCTGGGTCACGAAATACGGCGAAATATACCCACGGTCGAACTGCATCCCCTCTACTACATCCAGTTCTGTCTCGGTACTTTTCGATTCCTCCACCGTGATAACGCCTTCCTCGCCCACCCGCTTCATGGCTTCGGTGACCAAGGCGCCAATCTGGGGATCATTGTGGGCCGAGATGGTGGCAACCTGTTCCTTTTCGAGGTCAGTGGAAACGGGTCTCGACAAGTCATGCAGGGCATCGACGACAATACCCAGACCCCGGTCAAGGCCGCGCTTGATATCGATGGCACTGGCGCCAGCGGTTACGTTGCGCACCCCCTCAGCGTATATGGCATAGGCCAGCAAGGTGGAGGTGCTGGTGCCATCACCGACCACGTCTCCGGTTTTCGCTGCAGCCTGGCGTAGCATCTGCACGCCCAGGTTTTCGGCGGGGTCCTCTAACTGCATTTCCTTGGCGATGGTGACGCCGTCGTTGCAGACTAAAGGATTTCCCCATTTACGCTGGATCAGGACCGACTTTGACTTCGGACCCAGGGTAATACCAACAGCGTCGGCTAACTGGCTGACACCGTTGAGGATCTTTTCTCTGGCAGCAGACCGGAACAACAGTTTTTTGTAGGACATCGATCAATCCTCCTGTTTTTAACCAGCATTTCACTAATTCGGTACGCTGTATTGATCTCGGTCAAGTTCCAGTTCGGGCAGTTTGCGGCGCCTTACCAGTAAAGTTCGAGCAAGTTATCCCCACTGCTTCGTATACCGACTCCGGATTCCCGACTGACCGCCGCCAATCGATCGCCCAGCCAGGTCACATTTTTTGCTGTGGGTTGATGCAGTGCGAAGCCCCTGGTTTCCAGGACCGCCATGTCCAGGCGTTCGAGGTCGCCGCGGTGACCCAGCAGGGGAAAATAGATCACCCGCAGGTTCGGGCGAAACACCTCGTATCCGGAAATCCCCTCGTAATCGTTGATCAGGTCCCCACAACCATAAAGGATCAGCTTATTGCGATAGACTTCGATACCCTTTGGATGATGGGACGAGTGACCGAAAACCAGATCCACGCCCGCTTCATCGATCAGCGCATGGGCGAATGCCCGATGCTCTTCCGGTACGTCGTAGCCCCAGTTGCCGCCCCAGTGCACGGAGTAGACCACAACATCATCGTCCCGACGCAGGGGTTGAATGGCTTCGGCGATTCCGGCTGCGGTCCGCGACGAAAAATCCCGGAGTAAATGGACTCCGGCACGATGGGGGGTGGCTGCCCAGCCGGGGTCAATGCCACTGTTCGTGTGGCCTCCAGCAAGTACCAGTACCCGTCCTTGGCCTGTCGGCTGCACTGCCGGTGTCATCGCTTCTTTGAGTTCATTTCCCGCGCCCGCGGTCTTGATCCCGGCACCACGCAAAACCTCCAGCGTTTGCAGCAGGCCGGTCTTCCCCCAATCCAGCACATGGTTATTTGCCAGGGTACAGACATCCAGTTGCGCTGCCTGCAGGCATGCCACGTTGGCCGGATGCATGCGGTAGTTGATGCCCTTGGGCTGGCAATCGTCACTCGTGGTGACCGCCGTTTCCAGGTTGGCAATGCTGACGTCGGGTAACATCGCCTGCATCAACGGCAAGGCATCCCCCCAGATGTAATCGGGCCCGACATTGCGGGGAATCGGCCCGTAACGCCTTTCCGCCAGGACGATGTAATCCACAGCTGACCGCACCACGGATTCAAACAGAATGGGATCGACGGACCGGGGCATGATCTGATCGATGCCCCGCCCGGTCATCACGTCACCACATAATAGTAGGCGTAAAGAATTCGTCATCCGTGCTTCACCTGATGGGCCAGTGGCAGCTGTTGTTGACATCTGATGTTCATATTTTGAGCCGATCAGCGTTGACTCAACTTGATTGACGTCAAGATCACGCCGGTGCCTGGCCCGGACGACAAACCCGGTACTTTCAGTGGAATTCGACAGGCCTCGATTTCCCGGACTATCCCTTAAGTCTCTTTGGCACTTTGCGTGGGTTAGCGCACAGACGGACATTTGATTCAAAGACACCATCATATATTCATTGACGGCCCCAGATTCAGCCGTTTTGCGTATCCGTCCTACGATTCCACTCGATGGCGACAGGGCCAAAGGAGAGAATGATGAATAAGGCTACATTCAGGGGGAAGGCGAAAGAGCAGTGGGGCGAGCTGAGCAAGGACCGGCTTGATCGGATTGCTGCCAAACGGGACCGGCTGGAAGGTGAGATTCGGCAGGTTTACGCTATTATAAAACAGGTAACCGAAAAGCAGGTTAGAGAGTTTAACGAGATCAACAGGCACTGACCCAATTCAAAGGCATGGCTGGGCCTCGCCACTCCGGGCAGTATATGAGCGTCCGGAACAATGACGCCCAGGGAGGAAAGTGCAGCTGGGTTGGGCTAGAATCAATTATTGAATACCCACAGATGCAGACACCGATATTGCTGTGGTATGAGTCTTTCAGAAATTTTTTGGAGGCATGATAATCATGAGTGGAACAAAAATTGTCGGCTGCCTGCTGGTCTTGAGCTTCTTCGGCACCGCCCTCGTGAGCGCAGAGCCAGCACATGACTACCCGACTCAGGAAAGAGTCGAGTATGTATTTGGATGCATGGAGGAGCTGGGCGGAGCCAATTACACGAGCCTGTACAAGTGTTCCTGCAGCATCGACCGAATTGCAGACGAAGTCAGTTACGACGAATACCTGACGATGGTGACGTTCAAGCGCGGCCAACAAGCGGGTGGCGAGCGACCGGAGGTTCTGCGCGAAGGCGCCATGGCAAGCCGCTACAGGCAATTGCTGGCACAGACCCAGAACAGTGCTGCCGAGCAGTGTGGCATCAATAAGTCATACAGCGCTCGCTAGTGCCTCCCAAGGGCCTGCATATAGTCCTTTTGTACAATATTTAATCAGCGAATTTTCCCACAGTATAGAATAGTGGAATTTAATGGAAATTCCTTTTGCTCAGGCGATGCTTTAAGAGCACAGATCGTTTCCGGATATCTGGCGCAATATAAAAGCAACGCCGATGATGGAGAAAACACCATGGTTACTTCAGTTAAGATTCATCCCTCAGTAGACAATGGAATCCCCCCCACCAAAGAAGGTTTCGCTGGTGGGGAACTTACCTGTCATTGCTCGGAGAATCCGGTCAAGGTAAAGGTAAGCGCCCAGACTGCCCATAACCATGTCTGTGGTTGCACCCAGTGCTGGAAACCGGACGGAGCCATCTTCTCGCAGGTTGCCGTTGTGGGTCGCGATGCCGTGGAGGTAACGGCCAACGAGGACAAGCTGCAGGTGGTCGATCCCAACGCCGTGATAAAGAGACATGCCTGCAAGGAATGCGGAGTGCATATGTATGGCCGGATTGAGGATCAGAATCATCCGTTTTACGGACTTGATTTTGTTCATACCGAGCTTTCGGACGAGCCCGGGTGGGCCGCTCCCACATTTGCGGCATTCGTTTCGTCAATCATTGAAGGCGGCACAAATCCCGACGATATGGACGACATAAGAGCGCAGCTCGAACAAATGGGACTGCCCCCCTATGATTGCCTGTCCCCTCCGCTTATGGACGCAATATCCACTCACAAAGCAAAAGCTGCGGGTGTTTTGCGTTAAATAGGGCTCTGAAAATCTCCCCATCGGTTCTTGCCTGGCCCGAACCGATGGGGGGACGATGGGGAGAGATTCTTTAGACCTGAGGGCTAGCCTTCATCGGGAAGTTTCTCGAATTTCTGCAAAGTGACCTTCTCCACCACGATTCCCTCCGATTCTTCCTCAGCCGGAGTGACACTGCGAAGCTCGAAGATTTCGCCGGGCAAATCCTCCGAGAGCAGGAATTCATAGGTTTTGTTGAGATAGCGGCCCAGTTCTTTGCGACGAACCTGCTCCTCGGCGAAGGGTCGGACGGTGATGCGTTGGGCATTGAGGCGCTCTCCCTTGAATTCGATCGTCACCGGCTCAACCTGGGCATCGTGCTCCAGTGCAAGTTTCATCTGTTTCTGGAAATAGCGCCAATGTCCGCCGGTGGCCTTTGCCAGCTCAAGCATATCCGACTGGAGAAATACCATGATCAAAGGATTTCCCCTTGCCTGGTCGACGACCGGGATCTGATTTTGTCCAATCCTGGTCGAGGCGTCGAATTCCACCCGTTTGGCATCGCTGCCCGGGATCCTGTGAGCAGTGATGATAATGCGATCTTCATAATCACTGTCCCGTGAACCGGTCTGGGACGAGACGTAGGTGTACCTGGCGGAATAATCGTGTCGAGTCAGGTGATCGTTCAGGAACAATAAACTATTCGCTCTTGAGAATTCCGGTTGTTCAGCTACTTCGGGGGTTGCCATCAAGCTGGTTGACAGAGATAGCAGCGCGGCAAGTATCAAGGTCGAAGTGCAATGTTTCACTATCATAATTGTCGCCTCCCATGCGACGAGAGAATCAGGAATGCCGGCCGCTCATCAATCATCGTCATCCTCCTCCTCTACTACCACCTTATCCTCAGGCCGAAGGGGCACTAGCGGAACGTTATAATCCTGCAGGATCGACATGATGGACCCACGGTTCTCATCGATAAAAGTCTGGACCCTCTCGAGCCACTGATCATTGCCATACCGCACAGCCATTGAGATGGGAAAGTCCATCTGCATGCCGTCCGCCGACGTGAAAGGAACAACCTCGATGTCGACATTTTGTATCTGTTGAGCATAGTATCCACCGATGGGGCCCCAGATCAGTGCGACATCAACATCACCATTGACGAGGTCTTTCGAGACCATGTCGCCGGGATCTTCGGTGTAATTCCCGGACTCCCCGCGATAACCACGGAGTTGCTGGCTCAGGCCGTTTTGCACGACCCAGTCAATGGGAGGCGAGCCTGCAAAGCCGCCGATGACCAGATTTTTTCTTTCCTCTTCCGACAGCGCCAGCAGGTCAGCCGGCGTTTTCACGGCGTCTAATCCCCTCCCCTTCACATAGGCAAGTACGTAAGTCGAGCGGTAGTAAGGCAAGGTGGTTTTACCCATTTCAAAGCCGGCGGTCGCACTCATGATAAGGTCGCAAGCGTAACGGTTTTCCGTTGCCAGCCATCGCTTCAGAGTATTGCGCGCGAAACCGAACTGTTCCGCGAGCCAGGTATACTCCACCGGCAAACCAAGCTCTTTTCCGAAAAGTTCCGCAATCTTGTTCTCAAACCCTTCTTTTTCAGCGTTTGAAAAAGGCATGTTGCTGGGATCCGCACACACCCGCAGCACATCCTTGCCTGCTGTGTCCTGCCCCATCCCGATTGCCGGCAGCATCAATAGCAGAAAAACGACGGCTTTGGGTATTGATCGAATGGTGCGAGACGTTTTGACGGTCCTTGGGCCGGCGACTCCCCCCGGCCCTGCCTTTCGCCAGGCCTGAATCATTCCGGCCTCCCGGGGCCGAGGTTGCCATCGGAGCGTGCTTTCAGATAGCCCCATATCTCATCAAGATGTGACGTAACCGCTGTATTGCCTTTCCAGGCGGGCATCACGCTATAACCTCCGGTGGCGCTGTCAAAAACGGTCTTGCCGTTGATGACGACGTCAACGAAGTCTGCGTATTCAAGCTTTTTCAAACGCGTTATCAGGCTTGGCGCAAAACTGCTACCAACGGCATCCTGGCCATGACATTGGGCGCAGTTGCCATTATATTTCTCATAACCGGTGGCCAAGTCTGCATAGGTAAGCCGTGGTGGGTCGAGCCGGCTGGCCGAAGCGCTGTCCGTGTTCTCTGTTTGGGTTGTTTCCGATTCCGAGCCATATTCTGCGCCCATGCTGCTGTAATCATTGACAGCTGGAGTGGTCCGTTCGGCTTGGCTGGGTTCAGGCGATGACCGTTCTTCGCTATAGTCGACGCCCATGTCGCTATAGTCATTCACCACTGGATCCGCGCCTGCGGCGGCGACCTTCTGGGCCTCCGGTGCACTACGGAATTTCTTGTTAATGTGACCTTGGGGTCGTGGCCCTGAGTAACCGCCCTCACCCAAATTGCTGTAATCATTTATTTTTGGCTCCGAACGGGCATCGGAGGATTTATCCTGATTCTGTTTTTCAGGGCTGTCGGCAAGACTGAGCTGTCCGGTGCACGCAAGGCCCAGGGCCAGACAACCAACGATTAGGGGTTTTTTCACTCTCATAGGATAACCTTTCGAAAAAAAGCCCGCCCCGAAGCACGGCGGCGGGCACATCCATTGATTGCGGCCGCGATCGTTACTTCTGGCCGACCATCTGGCCTTCAAGCGCCGAGTCAGGCAATGCAAACACCGTCAGCACTCCGCCCAGTTGGGTGTAGTTTTGCAGATCCTTGTAACCACCCACAGCGCCGAGGCCTGCGGTCGGATCTTCCAGACCGGCAGCCATGCCGATACCGGCCCAGCCACCGATGCCTGACAAAACGCCGATGTACTGTTTGTCTTCGAAGCTCCAGGTGTTGACATTGCCGATGATGCCGGACGGCGTCTTGAAGCTGTACAGCAACTCACCGGTTTTGGCATCGATAGCCTTGAGATGGCCCTCAAGCGTGCCATAGAAGACCACATCGCCCGCCGTTGCCAAAGCACCGCTCCAGACCGAGAAGCGCTCCGGGATTGACCACTTGATTTCGGCGGTGGTTGCGTCCCAGGCGATAAAGGTGCCCATACGCTCACCTTCGATCTCCTTCACAGGGTTAGTGATGTCCCCCGGACCCGGATACATGGAAAGTGTCGCCCCGACGTATGGCTGCCCCGCCGTATAGGCGACCTCGTTCGGTTCATAATCCATGCATACATGGTTTGTAGGAACATAGAACAACCCGGTTTTTGGCGAGAATGCAGCGGGCTGCTGATCTTTCGAGCCCAATGCGGCCGGGCAGATCCCGGTCACGTTTTCCTCGACCTTGCCGGAAGTGCCATACTCTTCATTAAGCACCGGTCGACCGGTTTCCATGTCGATCTCGCTTGCCCAGTTGACCGCAGGATCATACTTGGCAACCTTCAGCAACTTGCCGGTCTCGCGGTTCTGGGTATAACCGAAACCGTTACGGTCAAAGTGCACGACAAGGGGGGTCATTTCGCCGTCGATTTCCTGGTCTACGAGGATTTTTTCATTGACACCGTCGTAATCCCACTCATCGTGGGGAGTCATCTGATAAGCCCATTTGGCCATACCGGTATCTGCATCACGGGCAAAAATGGTCATGGACCACTTGTTGTCGCCCGGGCGCTGGTCCGGATTCCAGGTTCCAGGGTTGCCGGTACCGTAATAGAGAAGGTTGAGATCTGGATCATAGGTAAACCAGCCCCACGTGGTGCCGCCGCCGATTTTCCACTGGTCGCCTTCCCAGCTTTTGAGGCTGGAATCCTTGCCCACTGGCTCGCCGGTTGCGACATCGATGGTCTTCTCCGGATCTATCAGCATCGTTTCATCGGGGCCGGTGCTGTAGGCCCGCCAGATCAGCTTGCCGTCGTTGATATCGTACGCGGAAGTGTAGCCACGGACGCCAAATTCACCCCCGGAGATACCGGTGATGATTTTATTGCCGATGACCAGCGGCGCGTTGGTGTTGGTCTCTGCTTTGGAGGGGTCACCGTTTATGGTTTGCCACAGCACTTCGCCACTCTCTGCATCCAGCGCGACCAGGGTGGTGTCAGCCTGCTGAAGGAAAATCTTGCCCTCGGCGTAAGCCAGGCCTCGGTTCACCGTGTCACAGCACATGACCGGGATGACCGACGGATCCTGGGTCGGGGAATATTTCCATTTGATCCCCTGGGTTTTCAGATCAATGGCAAATACATTGTTGGGGAAAGGGGTGTGAATATACATGGTGCCATCCAGCACGAGCGGTCCGCCTTCATGGCCGCGCAGGACGCCCGTGGAAAACGTCCACGTCGGCTGCAACTGCGCCACATTTTCGGCGTTGATCTGATCAAGTTTGCTGTATCTCTGGCCGGTGTAATTACCACCCCACATAACCCAGTTAGCGGGATCTGCTGCGAGTTCCATGAGATTTTCGCCGCCTATTTTCCCCGCGCTTTGTTTCGATTCCTCGGCGACGGATGCTGTGCCCGTGGCCAGGAAAACCGCCGTGGCCAAGGAGTAGCCTAAAGTTTTGCGAATTTTTCCGTTCATTTTCCTTCTCCTGTCTACCCTGTCTTTTGACAGGGACGATGAGTTACCCCACCTGAATTTTCTTGTTTTCCGAAGAGGAAGAAAGCCGGCATTTGCGACGATACTCTGCTCAATGGGGCGTCGCGTCAGCCTATTCCGGAGATACGGATTCGGCATCTGAGGCTGGATTTCTTTCCTTCATAATGCGCTCGGGAGGATTTTTTAATCTCTTCCCTTACCACTTGGTCCAGAACACGCTCCAAACCACACCGGTCACATGCCTGTGGCCGAAATAGAGAACATCAATAACAGTTAAGGCTGCTTGAGAGTATGCGTCAATATAAAAGGGTCAAAGTCAATGTAAAAAACCCCAAGTGCCCGCCTTGTCGCAACATGAGAGCCGTTCCCATTAAGCAGTTAGAGTGCGCCGGAGCTATTCGGGGAACCTGCGACCGGTTGCGGGCTTATTTGAATCCTCTTTCGCTATGGTTTGAAAACCAGAACCCGTGGCACGATGTTGGCCCTGCCGCCGCCACCCCTGAGTATGAATCCCGATGCTATCCAATAGGTTTTGCGCCGGGGGTCAGGTTTTATATCGACGTAGTCGCCCCAGGCCTGTGCCGTTGGCGGGTGAGTTGAAGCCGCACCCATTGTCATACTCCAGAGTCCTGCGGATGGATCGAGACACCCGACACTCAACGTGGGGTGTCGTCCCCCTGCTCCGCAAAATGCCACTATGCCTAAATCCCCCCTCTGGTTCGGACTGATGGCCGGATAGGCCCACGCCCGATCAGAGTTCCACAGATCCGGTTCATCAATTCGTTCATTGGTGACCTCATCGGCACGCACCACTCTGACGTAGGGATACGGATGCCCGGCGTCGGCAGAGGCTGTCCATGCAGCCCCAACAACGCCATCGCAGTGCCAGCACGCAGTTATCCTGTCGTCCAATCGGTTCATCCAGGCGCTGGTAGAGTCTGCGCTCGAAGCGTATGGGCCGTCGCTCCAGGGGGTGACTGGCACTGAAACCTGCGAGACCTCGCTCTCTGAGTCCGGCCAGCGGAACAGTTCAAGCGACGGGCTGCCGTAACTCAGGCTTGTGAAAATAGCGGTGTTGCCCATACCCCGCGCAAAACGCAATGACCCGAACTGGGTTGTTGACCAGGCTTTGCGTGTGAGTTGCTTGCGGGCTTTCAGTTGATCCAGAGGTAGCCTGAAAACCACCGCTCGTTGCCAGCGATCGGTGGTGGTTGAAAACACGTTGAATGAGAGGAGCAGGTGGGCCTCGGATTCGGCCAGATCCGGATAGTCCAGCCACACCTGAGTCCAGTTTTCCTCAATATCCTGGGGGCGTGTGTCCCACCAGGTCCAGGTGCCCGGCTTGCCCGATGAACTGACAGCTACGCGGATCAGGTTGCCATTGCCGTCTTTGGAAAACTGCAGTAACCAGATCCACAGGCGGCGCGATTTACAATAGTGCACAAGTTGATCGCAGCAGAAGCCAGCGCCCGCGGGGGGCAGCTCCGTGTAGGGGTCAATGAAGGCCCAGGTTTTGCCTCCTGTTGTTGAGCGTGAGCAGAACCAGTTTCCAGTCAGCATTACCCTTTGCCCAGAACTTGCAACGCTGGGTTCGGTGATGGTTCCGGCCTGGCTGCCAGTCGCGGCGAGGTCGAGCTCGAAACGGTCTACGATCGCTGTCATGATCCGCCCTCGCTATCCGGTGGCAGATCGTCGTCAATCTTTGCCTCAGGGGCCTTGGGTTCAGTCTGATGGCGGGCAGGCTGTGAGGGGTTTTCGTCAGAATCCTGTGCTCGGTTTCGGGAAGATTTTTCCGGTCCCGGCGCTTTCCGTCGTGGCGAGATATTGGACTCTTTTTCATCAAAATCAGGCTTGCAGGTGTCTTGTTCACCGGTGCGATCTTCTTTCCCATGTTGGCATTCCGGCGTTTGCACACTGGTATTATGGACCTGCCCTACGCTTCGCTCTTCCTTTTTGCCTGCCATTCAAGCCACCATCAAACGGGTCAGATACCCGCCCATTACGGTCCAGAACAACACGCTGTACCCCTTCTCCCCCACTTCACGATTGATCTTTCTTCCCAGCAAAGTGCAACCGGCCATAACCGGGACCAAAGCACCTGCCAGTAAAAAATGGCTCATGGTAATCAGACCCGACTGACTGAATACCAGAGCCTTGGTCAGGTCCCCAACCATCGAGACCAGTGAAGCCGCCCCGACAAAGTAGAAACGCTCCAGCTGAAGACTCCGGATAGCAACGCCTTTCAAGGGGCCGGAGGTACCAGAGAAACCAGAGGTGCTGCCGGAAAGGAAGGCCAGGAAAACAGCCCAGACCCTGCGAACAGGCCCTTGGGCAACAAAATCCCCGGCGAGGGTGAGTAGCAGCATGATTGCCACCGCGTAGCGAACCCAGGCCTCGGGCATGTGCAGCATCAGCGTGGCACCCAGGGCGCTCCCGACAATGACGGCAGCCGCTAATAACGCAGAAGCAGCCCACGGGAGTGTTTTTCTGTAAACGACCACTTTTGCGATGTTGTTACAGGCCAGAAGTAATGCCGCCACAGCAATTCCCTCCCGGGTGCCGATTGCCAGCATCAGGCCGGGAACGAGGATCAGTGATCCGCCAAGCCCAGCCGCTGCGGACAGCAAAAAGGACGCCGGGATAACCAGCGCCAGTAAAACGAGAGTTAATGCATCAAATTCCATGGTCAGCTTCCTCCTTCAGGGGAACAGTTGAGTTCCTGGCCTGCGCCAGACACTGATCAGGCGAGCTGCTGCGTGGGGCCAGTGTCGGACGAGCCGTTCAACCTGGTCCAGTGCACCGGCGGGCGCTGCCGAAAATTGATCCGCCGTTGACCCCGCGATCGCGACCAGCAGGACGCGGTGCCCGTTGGGCACCCCTGAAAGATCAATATTGATAGAAACAGCTCTTGGCATGCGCGCTGCCAGAGGCACCGAGACTCTGTGCAGAGGGGTGCCATCAGTGGCCAGCGGCACATTCCAGCCCGCCGGTGTTGGTTGCGCCGCGCCGCCCGTCAGGCTTCTGGCGAAGGGCACAAGGTTGGTGCAATCGGTTCCCAACAGCGTGTTCCGGGAGGCATCGGAGCGCCACAAAAGCACGACGAACGCGCCGTTGGCAGCCACTGGCCGGGTGTCACGGTGGTGAAGTAGAACATCCACGGTACTTCGCTCTCGATAAACCTGCCAGACATTAGCGGTATTTCGTCGGGGTACCACCGTCTCCATCAGATCAATTTCAGATCCGGGGAAGTTTGGTACAGCAGCGTTCTGCCAGGGAGCCCGATAGACGCCGGGGGAGCCAGTTTCATCCTGGGCCGCTGCCATCACGGCATTCCATAACGCCGCATCGACGCGCCGTGAACCCGCCGCCGGAAGCGCCAACAGACGGCGATGCCGTTCAACCAGGTCGCCAAACTGGTCATTCCATTGGCCGTCAGGGATGACACTGGGATAGATCCAGCGGAACGCCGTCTGGAATGTCCAAAGCTGGTAGCGGAGGTTGCCGTTCCATAGATTGGAGCCACGGAATGACGGCGGGTTGGTAACCGGGGCTTCCGGTCGAATACAAATGTCGGGGCTGGCAAAAAAGGGTTCCGCTGGCGCGGCCGGTCGACGCCTCGGGTTCTGCATCGGCGTCGGAAACATTCGGCGGTCGTCCAGGGCATGCACCCGCAGGTAGGTTCGGGTCGGTTCGGCTGTCGCCAGATTGACTTCCCACACTCCGCGTGATTGCAGTGCCGCCCGAAGCAGGCGCGGGGAACCCGCTGCACCGGCGGGATCGGTCCAGACGTTCAGGTCCTGAATAGTGGACTCCGGCAGACCATTTACAAACAGTTGCCAGGCGCTGTGGGCATTGCCGGCAATCCTGTTGGCGCGCCATACGGCGGAGGCCGTGCCCACGTAGACCGTGTTTACATTGGAGGGATCCACTACCACCGAGTAGGCCGGGTCAATAGGACTGTTGGGCGACGGAGGCACCGGGGGCAGAATCTGCCCAAGCCCGGTCAGTCGAAATCCTCCTGCTGCGCTGTCGTAGTAATAGCAGCTATCCTGTGCGGGAATGGGCGGAACTGCGGCGACAGCCGCCGTGGTGGGCGAGGCAGGCACCGCAGGGGTCCACTGGCTGGTCTGGCCGGTTCCTGCCAGATAGAAATCGCTGGTACCCGGAACCGGTTCAATATCGGTGAAAAACGTGGCCTGCGGCACGACCAATGGCGCTGCCGGGGCCACCATGCCCGGCGACAGCAGGGTCGTCGATGTCCAGCGTCCGGGATTGGCTGCACTCTCCTGGTACTGAACGACACCTTGATTGAACAGTGCGAGCAACGTTCTTTCATTCGCCCACTTCACCGTAACAATTGATCCGAGTCCGCCTGCAGGCACTCCAAAGGCTAAATTGGCGGCGGTGCTGGGCCCCCGTCCGCCCGGACGGGGATCTCTGGCCTGCACAAAGACACCGGCCGCCGTGATAGGCAGAACCCGCCAGGTATTGGGGTTGCTGGTGCCCAGGTTGTCTGTGATCCAGACTCGGTTGGTCCCCAGTGCAATTCGACCAAGGTTACCAGCCGCACGGGGTATAGCGTCGATTCCTGAATAGAAGTTACTGGCGGCGAACTCTGGGTCGCTCCCTGTCACGTTGTTCGGATTCGGGGGGATGCACGGCTGCACATAGCGAGAGGACGGATCACAGGCCCAGTCTGCTCTTGTGAACTGCCCCAGGACATAATGTGACTGCACCGGGTGGAAAACGACACCGCCGCCATCTCCCTGCATACTGGTTTTCATTTCCCAGACTGTGCTGCCCACCCTCACCTGTCGGCCATTATCCTGGCACCCCAGCATCGCAAAGTGACTGGAGGTCGGGTGATTCGCGCAGAACACGGATTCGATGGAGGCAAGTCCGACGTTCTTTGCAGCAAACGTATTACTTTGTCCGTTTCTCAGAGAAACGAAAACTCCGCCGTCGCATCCCACCCAGATCTGGCTGGAGCCGTCAGGATTACTGGCCTTGCGCAGGCTGTGGACATCGGGATGAACAGCATTACCTATGAGGCCTGGCTGGTTTGCACCATGGGTTGTTCCAGCAGGTTGATCAGAAACACCAGGCGAAGGAACCAGATTGTTTCCATTGACGTCGAAAGCCCAGATAGACGCATTCCAGTTTGCCAACCAGGTAAGAGAACCGCCGATGTAGATACGGTCGGTTCTGACGGGCGGCGGCCCGGCTGCTGTTGTTCGGGTCGTTACCACGATGGCCTGGTCGTAATCGCGCTGTCCCGGCCAGAGATTGGCCGTGGTGGGCACATTATTGAGTGAATTGGCGATGGGGCCAGCCGCACCGGGATTGGCAACCTGCCAGACGTGAGCGACGAGGGGTGCGTTGTTGACCAATGGGTTGGTATCCACCTCTCCCAACACATAGAGGGCATTGTTGTCGTCGTTCACCGCCAGACTCATCCGGCCGAGCAAACGACTGCCGGCAGGCACGGCCGGAGGCGGCTGAAAGTTCATCGTTACCCAGGCAAAGGTGTTGCCGTTATTATCGGAAAAGGCAACGCCTGTGTGCCTGAAGCAGACGAAGAGCCGGTTACCGACGTAGCAAAGGTCGGTAGGATCGGAGAACGAAATTGCAACGCCTCGTGCTGGCGGCACTGTCGGCGCGGGCGGAAACTGCAGTGCGGTCCAGGTGAACGCCAGATTGCCACCGACCATGGACCGGGTGCCCCGGAACAGACCACCGGATGTCGCTGCAATGACCTGATCCGTATCAGCGCCAACCGGAGAGCCGGGAACTCTCACCATGCGGGCGACCGAAACACCTTCCAGAACACCAATGCCGGTCGCCGCTTCCCAGGGGTCTGCGTTCAAGGCGGAGTTTGCCGGTCCCTGGGCCACGAGGATACCCATGCCGCGGGTGGGCACATGCCCGGTCGCACGTTGGCCGGCCCCGATTTCCCCCGTACCCACCATGACAAAATCAGCCGCCGCATTGGCTCCGAATGCCACCAGCAGACAGCCGGACGCAAAAGCGCTGGTGTTGCCACCCAGCCGCCTGGGCTCGTTGGCCCAGCCGCCAAGCGGCTCCCAGGTTGCACCGCCGTCTCCGGTGTACCAAACGCCGCCTTTAGCCGTCCCCGCGTAGGCCCGTTGACCATCGGGGCTGACAGCCAGATCGCGAACCCGTCCGGACACTCTGGGCCGACCGTCCGCCTGCCCCCGCCTGACAACCGATGGTCCGATGGGCACCCAACGGTTGGTGTTGTTGACAGGAAAGGCCATCGGTAAAGGCGCTGACAGCGGTGAAACACCGGGAGCCGGGCCTGGCTCGCCGAATTCACCGATGCCCTCCCGCGTCATCAATGCACGCAAGGACGCTGACAGTGCCTGGTGGTCTACAAACCCCGCGCTTTCTTCGAGAAAGGCTTCCCGGGCCGCTGAATTCTTTTGTTTTTTTGCTTTTCTATCCCGCCTGCGTTCCCAGGCTTTCTCCTCGGTAATGGGAGGGGTTGTGGATGCATCCGTCATGATTCATCCTCCTCGATTATCCGGATCCAACCCTCCTGGAATTCATGGGGCATTCGGGGCAGCAAGGCCGATTGACTCGCTGACACAATCGGATCATCTCGCCATGTCAGCGGTCCGGTGCGTCGGGTGAACTGTTGTTTCTCTCCCAGCAAGTTCACCTTCGGCAACCGGATTTCCTCCGGGTCCACCAGCACAGGCCCTACTCTCACGGAAGGAATAACACGCTTCAATCCTTGATTAATCCATGCGTCATTCAGCGCCAGAGCTTTTCTGGGCAATATGCCCGACGTCAGATGCACTCTGCCTGCCGGCAGCATCAGCAACGTCAACTGGCGGGCCTGTCCCGGCTGGATGTAGAGAGTGTCCTCGCTGAACAGATACGGATGGTCCAGCGGCTGAACGTCAGGGATGTGAACCTGGCCGAGCAAGCCCAGCTGGCCACGGCGGCGGCCCGAATCGCGGGCCAGAGCGGCGATGGATTTGTCAACCAGATGGAAGTGGTCGTAATCGTCATCGAGGAAATAACCTAACAGCGAATCGTCGCTTCTCTGCAGGTCGCCCAGTCGCACGGGAAAAGACTCATCCCGCAAGGCATCGAAGGCGGCTCGTCGGGCTTCAGCGGTTGCTTCAGAATCCACCCGTACGTCGTCCAGATCATCGGGAATATCCAGTCTCAACGTCGCCTTCACCACGGCAATCGGGCGACCAACCAGTCCGGCAACGGTCCCCGATCCAAGCGTACTGTAGGTGTCCACCGTCCAGAGTGTGGTATCGATCGCGCGGAGCAGCGCGGTCAATGAACTCTCGGTTTGAGGCAACTCGCCGTCGCGCTGCCGGACATCTGAGCGGATTACCCCGACCACCAGCTTGCCCAGAGGTGTCGCACTGGCTGGCAGCTCCGCCATCGGGCCAGCTCCCGGTGGCAAAGGGCGTCCGGGCGCGGGTTCCCAACGCACGGCATTGGTCAATTCATGGTGACTGATCTGGCCTAGAGGGTTGCCCTGAATGTCGAAGGCTTCCAGAGACTCATCAATGTGGTCGGGAAGAAGAAAACCCGCTACGGGGTTCACCGCCAGGTCCGGCTCTAATTGATTGACGAACGCTTCTGGCGCCACCGAAGGCTCGCCCTGGCAGGCGGGATCCACCAGCCGAAACAGCCAGCGCGCGCCACTCTGTATTCTTGCAGACATTTTTATGGAGGACGGGGCGTCAGCAATCTCCAATGGTGTGGTCGTGCGAATATTGTCGGTGGGAACATTCAACACCCGCCCGAATGCGTCTACCAACCGAAGCGCACTGAATGTCAGAGTGCCACCGAACAGGGGTAACGGATCAGCGACCACTTCCGGACGATCATCGGCTCCGGGGGTCGAGAAAAACCCACCACTATAATTAAGCCCCAAAAGCTGCTCACGGATGCCATCCAGAGAAGCCGAAGCAAGGTCCAGCGGTTCCAGAAAATCGGCCAGTGACTCCAGCGATCGCTGTTCCGAAGCCGTGAGTGAATCGCCGGTGGCTTCTCGTTCCTGTTCCGCCTTGATCCACCGCTCGATACCGGTATGAAGGGCGGTGCCAAGCCCCCGGCTGATGGGGCTGCGACCGATGATCTCGATCATCTGAACGTCAGCGGAATCTCCGCGGCGGATCAGTTCCAGGTCATCAAGCGCCCAGTCGCTCAGCCGGGTCGAACCTTCCAGTTCAACCCGCCACTCCAGCCACAGGGGGACCCATGGCTGTCGCCAGGCCGTAACCCCCAGGGGGCTGGGGGTGAAACCCTCGAGGTAGGAAGCCCGCGCCAATTCTGCTGCCGCCTGTTTCTTGATGGTGGTATCGAAAAATGCCACCGACCGCCAGCCTTCCTGTCCCGGTGCCTGGGGACTGACCCCACTCTCGGACAGAGTGTACTCCCCGCTGCCGTCGTAACGACCATCGCTGGAAAACAGCCTGAGCATTTCGCCTTCGATGCGATGCTGATATTGCGGCCGGTTTTCTGCCTTGTCAGCGGCTGCATTAGCCAGCCAGCGGCTGCAATAGGGATTGAGCACCATGGCCTCGCGCACGACCGTCAGAACCTCCGGTGGAACGGCACCCGACCCCAGTGTTGGCACCAGGTCGCGGGCTTTAACGACGCCCTTGATTCCTTTTACCGCTTCATTGGGATAGCGGCATCGCAAGCGGCCTTCGTCATCGTATAAACCATCAAAATGATGGCGCAAGCTTGGCCGGGCTCCCTTGATAGCGATTGAGGGCGGCTGAGGGATGAAAATTCTTGGCGCGGGACGTTCCACGGTGCGCCGGTCCTTGAGCGCACCTGTAACAACCTTTTCCTGAATATTCAGTTCGGACGCCTTGGGAGCAGCGCCCGGTTCCCTGAACACCACCTTGTCGCGCCACTTTGGCCGAGGGCTCAAGTTGTCGCCCTTACTCTGCCGTGCGAGCCTGGCCCTACCCTTGCGGCCTACCGTGGTGGCATTCACCGAAGCGGAGTCTTCAGCCCTGAGGTGATCGAACCTGGCTTGAGGCAGCGGTTTACCCGGTAAAGAACTGAACATGTCATCGTGTTCCCGCTCGGCGATATCCCGCAGGCCGTCCTGAGTGCCAACCCGATCAATCAGATCGCTGGTAAAGGCGGCAGCCAGCATTTCCGCTGCCCTTCTCTGAGAAAGGCTGGAACCCAGCGTTTCTGCGCCAAGACCGGTAACAAGATCATCCGTATCAAAACCCGCTGAAACAGCCAGCGACTCACTCCGGGGCCGCTCATCAACGCCGGGTAACGCGGTTTCAACAGGAACACCGGTAATCATCCCGTGAAATAGCGACAGGAACCTGGGTGGTTTCTGGGCAATCAGAACGTTGGCCGCCTTATCGACGGGTAAGGACATCTCCGGGGCAATATCAGCATACGTAAAAGATTCTTCCCTGCCGCGGGCGACGATTTTCGTGGGTGTCGATTCAGTCGGGTGTTTAAACTGGCCTTTGGAGAGTAAGCGCTCCAGCACCGCAAGATCGGGTTCGTTGCTGGGCGGCTCGGCTTCCGGATCAAGGTGCCAGCCAAGCTCTGCCATGACCTCTAGCAGGTCTGCCGTTCTGCTTACGCCTAAAGGATCCTTTTCGATGTCGGTATACCAGCCCGCCACCACATAGGTGGCGACGTTTCTCTCGAAGCCGTCCTTCGCCACTTTCTTCAGCTCTGGCAAGTCTTCCAGGGCATCGTGGAAGCCGAACCGCCCGGCACTTGCACTGTAGGACGCCGTCCATAATGGTGATCCACCAACAGTTCCGTCGAGTCGGTCGTAGGCAGGTTTGTCCTCACTGTCATTCGTTACCCCCCGATACAGATCCAGCGGCGTCAGTGACCCTTTCTTTGCATCCACCACCCACCCCCTGAGCATGGGCCGGGTGATCCCCACGGGAAACAGAGACCGAATCACAACCCAGCAGTCGGGCAACTCGGTCATCTCAAGTTCCCCACCCGATGACGATTCAGCGCCTCTGAGCAGCGCATCGGGTAGCGCCCAATGCAGGTGTATGCCGGGCTCAGGAAGGCTGCCTTCGGCAAAAGGCACAGGATCACCGGGCCCTCCGGTCACTGGCACCAGAGCTTCCGGGTTGGATTCATGAGCCACATACGCCTGAACGTCCACGGGCACCAGTATGCGTTTGTTTCTGCGCAGATTCGGGTCCCAGGTTGTCACAGAGCCCAGGTCGGTATCCGCCCTGACCAACCATGCCCAGCGCTCGTCGAAGACGGCCCTGGTGAGTGTTTTCTTTTTGAGCAAGTGTTTGAACATGTCGGGCCTCACAGCTTGAAGGTGGCATTCACCATCGATTCATACTCGATGGTGGCCCGGAACATGGCACTGATCGGCGGTACCTGGACTTCGCCAAATACCTGCCGCCACGGAAAGCGGATGAGCTGGAGCGCGTATTCCGCGCTGTCGAGGCCATCACTGGCACCGGTTTCAGGATGGGCTGCAAGGGCATCAGACAGACGGCGAATATCCACCACACCGGAGGAGCCAACCCGGAACGGCACGTCCACATCCTTACTGCCATCGCCAGCCAGGTACTCAAAGCTGCTTTTGTCACGGGGCCGCAAGCTGGCAGAGCGTTGATTGCCGTTGTCCTGGTGCATGAATCCGAACTGGATGCCCTGCCTTGGCTCCTCGATGTGAACGACCTTGGGGATGCCGTCGAACAGGCAAAGCAAAACCGCCGGGGCCAGACGTTCGAGACGCAGAAGCCGGATTCGACGAGGGTCATCCTCCGTAAACCGGGCATCATCGCCCTCTTCCGGATCCACATTGAACGCGCGGACATGGAGGCCCGGCCAACCGGAAACGGCAGCGGAACGTAATAGAAAACCGGTGAGGGGTCCGGGCTGACCCGTGAGCCGGGCGACACCCTTTCTTCGTCGGACATTACGTTCCTCGGTGTCCAGCTCTGCGCGAATTGCGGTGTATTGAGCATCGAGTTGTATTCGGTCATCACTGTTGACGGTGCCAACGCTGAGGGCACCCTGCACCAGAGCGTCACTCCAGCGCCGGTCCAGGTAAAACCAGCGAATGGATTCCTGCGGAAGCAGCTCACTGTCCGCGACCAAATTGGCAAAGGGTACGCCTTCCAGTAGCCGCAGCCGCACGAGCCAGTTTCTGAGCTCTGCCGGCATAGCGGTATTGTCGTCGTGCCTGAATTCCGTGAAGGGAGCTCGCGCTGCCTTTTCGAACTCAAGGCCAAGATGCTCCAGAACATCGATATTTTTGTTAATCATGATCCGTCCTCATCAGTGGAACCGGGACGTATTGAGTCACCCAGGATCACGTCCAGAGTGTCGTCCACAAGATCCACCCGGAGTCGATTTGTCACCGGAAATGCCGGACCCGTCAGGTTGTCGTTCAGCAATTTGTTTGAAAGCGCGTTGGACACGAGATCAATCCGTTGCCGGTCCAGATCGGATTCGAGGGCTTCCCGGACATCGATCCGCCCAAGGTCCGCTGCCACCAGGTCATCCCTTGGAATCTGGACATCCCGCAAACCATTGAAGACTTTGTTCAGATCTCCCGTAAAAAGCGCCGGCTCCAGTCCAAGCCCGCGCGCCAGCAGCACAGTCGCCTGACCATCGAATTCCAGTGGACGTCCGGGGGTGACGCGGGGGCGCGGATTGCCGAGGAACCGTTCCGGATTCCTGACGATGGCATCTGCCAAAAAGCGACCTGCCAGAGGGCCTATCTTGTGAAGGTCGATCTTTTCAAAGCCGATACCGAGCAGTTCCTCCCAGAAATTCCGGTTGCTGACCAAAAACGAGTGCAGTCGTGCCGCGTGATAATCCGTCTGACGCCAGCGCATCAGCGCGGCAATGATGGATGGTTGCGAGAGCGTCAGCAGCCGCCCGGTCTCGAAGGCGGTTGCCAGCGAGAGGTCTTCCCTGCCATCGGGAATGACCACTCTGAGCTGGTCCGAGCTATGGGCCAGCTTGAGCCGGTCAGCACCGGTATTTTTTGTGGGATGGGGAACCAGAGGGCCGCGGTACCAGGCCCGGACCCGGTCGCCTTCACGGGTCTGGTGTGCCAGACCGACATGGCCGCTCTCAACAACTTCCAGGGGAAGCCGCCCGCTTAGAGGCTTGGGATCCCCCACATCGCCCAGCAACCGGGAATCGAGGTTGGTCATCAGGGAACGGAAAGTGGTATCGCCGGTAGTGGTAAAACTCCAGTGCAAAAGCACCGGGAAGCGGTATTCCTTATCGAACGGCGTTGCCCCATAGTCATGGACAATGCGAAAAGACTCGGCCATCTGAAGGGCAACCTGAGCCGACGTATTCCTGGCCAGTGCAGCTGCCGACCATTGTCCGCTACCCGCGTAAGGCTTTGCCCCGGCGCCGGCTGCAGCACCGGACTGATACCGGGTGGTATGGGAGCCTTGGCTGCCCGCTGCCAACGGAACCGGATTTGTCAGCTCGCCCAGATCGGCAGGGTTGGTACCAGCACGCGCGGGACCAAGCGCCGTCTCCATAATCAGGTGGTCATCCTGCGCCGCCTGCGCCTGGACCAAAACAGTTTTGGCCAGGAACTCCGTAGCAAATGCCGGTGCCGGATCTGGCGATCGGGGCAGTAGCACATCGTACTGGCCTTCCAGGTTGATCAGGCACGCAAGGTATTTCACCGGCGCGTCATTGCCTTCCGCGTCCTTTCCCGGCAGCGGCAGACGGTTGCTGATCACCACCGCCAGGAACCCGTCGTCATCACCCATCATCAGTTCAGTGTCATGGATGTCGACTTCCCGGGCATGAACCAGCAGGTCAACGTCTCTCCTGGTGGGGAAAACCCGGTCAATCAATGATTTCTTTGCCACCAGGCAATTGCCCTTGGCAACCTCTTTCAATTCCTCCGGATCCTCCAGTTCCACATCCGCTGTTACACAGTTTTCCACGTCCACCGAGGTTTCCAGTTTTGCTTCTCCCTCGGCAATCAGCACCAGAGCAAACCAGGGCGTTTTAGCCGGCGCCCCGACAAGACGCCTTTCCCAAGGCAGCGTCCGGCGCTTGATCACAACCTGTGGTAAGCGGCTACCATAGCTTCCGAACGAGTTGGCTGGTGGGTAGGTGGACAGGATCTGATCCGGCGGCAGCAGATACCTGGGTGACCGTATACGCAGATGCACATTTTCCTGGTCCACGTGCAGATCATGTTCGTCCAGTTCCGTTTCCGGCGTTTGGGCCTCGAAATGCTGATCAGCTCTCAGCCGCCACAGGCCGGCCTCCAGCGGTGGCGGCAGTTTGGCGTAGAGCTTGAATTTACCTTCACCAACAGGCATGAGTTCCTATTCCTTCTGTCTGCATGACCAAATCCGGTTTTACGGCCCCTGTACCGGAATCCATTCGATGTCACAGCGCTCGCCCGATACCGCCCGCAAGCGCGACACCGTGTCTGTTAACCCTTTTTCGGCGACAAGCTCTGCAAGGGAATCTGCATCAGAAACCGCCGCAATCATGCCCGCGATCTCCCTGGCACCACCTTGAATAGCGCGCACTGAAACGCCGGAATTTCCGCCATTGGGGATCACATCGAACAAGAGAACGGATCTGGAACCGGCCTGAACCACCGTGGGTTCGACTGGATCACGTCGATGAGTCGCACCATACAACTCAATCTCCACATCGCTTGCCGCGCGCGCGCTGGCCCCTTTCAGAACAACACCAACACAAGTGATTTGAGCGGCGAATCGGGTTGAAACGGATGCGGCACCACGAGCAAGATCCTGCGCCAGGTGCCAGCCTACCCGGGGGCGACTGTTGGCGCCGTTGAGGGTGAGCACGCATCCAGCCCCCAGGGCCGAACGACCGGACAACCGGATCAGACGTGACTGATCGTGCCAACCTTCCACACGGAGTCCGGTAGCGCGACCGTCATCACCGCCACTGGCCTGCACCGCAATGAGTGCCGTGTGGACCGGCACGTCCAGTACCGTGTCTGTCACCGGCAAGTCGTGCAGCACGGCACCGTTACCAAGCAACATGACCACCCGGGCGGACCCGGAAATGCGCAGCCGAGGCCGGGTGACACCCGAGTCAATCGCGGCATCCGGGCATCGCAGGGTCACAAAATCCCCTGGACGAAGGCTCGATTGGGGTGCCTGTGGAGCAGGGCCGGAGGTGAGACCCCGGACAAAACCAGTTCCGGCGCCTGAGCCTACCCGCCCACCAAGGTAGGACCGCGAAAGACCTGGCACATTGGTGCGGGGCACCGAACCTCTGAGCACAACAGTATCGTCACCGATCCGTGAGGGCGCGTTGGTAAGGTTGAGCTTGATGGGTAAGCTCCGGCCCAGGCGTCCTCGCACCGATTCGGTTGAAGGTGCGGGCCTGCGTTTGATGCGCCCATCTGAAACCGAGGTGGTTGCAGCCCTTAGAGCAACGCCAGCGCCGCTGGCCATGAAACCGGTCACAAATGGCTTGTCGGGTTGACGGATGCCAACGGGGTTAGCGGTCGCCATCTGGCTCACAGCGGGACTCCCGGAGTTTTCCGCTTCCAGCCCATCCATCAAGGTGCCAAACAAAGGCGGTGCCGTTCTTGAGTTTTCATAGATGGCCTGAGCTTTTACGCTCCGTGAGCCGACGGCGAGCAGGCCATCGGGTGTGGCTCCCGCTGGCGCAGCGAACAGGTATTTCCTGGCCTCGTTGAACGCTTCGGGCACAGAGGCGGCAACGGGAGAAAGCCCCATGCCAACGGCGCGGTCGAGATTTGCCAGGCGGCTACTGCCGGTAGCGGACAAGGGCAGAGGCCGGCGGCCTGTCTCGACCCGGTAGTAATCGATTTCCGGGCCGGTCTGGCTGCTCATGTCGGCCGCAGCGACAAGTTTAAGCCTGCTACCCGCAAATATGACGTCGCCTTTTGGCAGCGGGCTTGAAGGCTGATCCGGGTCTTCAGGTGTTCCCCAGACACCGATCGGGAAGGCTTCCAGGCCATAGGTGGGGCCTTCCTCGGTGTCTTTTTCGTCAACCATCCCTTCGACCAGGGGGCGCAGGTCGGCGGTACGATCTACCCAGGGGCCTCCGGCATTCCTTTCAAGCCGGAGCTTCAGGGTGCCGGAGAGCCCGGACGCATTCATAGGGCTAAGGCCCATGGCAACGGGGGTTCCATCGGGCAGCCTCGGCGTTATGGTTTTGTCGACGGCCGGATCATCAAAATCAAATTTGGTCACCGGGGCCGTGGCAACAACCGAGACTTCAAATTCGGCAAAGACTTCAAATGGCTTTTCCCGACTGCCGTCGCTCGATGGTGCCGAGGTGTCGCCATTGGTCGAGGCGGGCAAGCTGCCCTTGCCGGCTGCGCCGGACAGTGTTCGCGCCCTGCCCGGTCCGGTTTCCTCCAGATACTTGGGTACAAAACCGTCCCAATCGACGAATATCCCACGAATCTCCCGGGAGCTTCCGAACCTGACCCTGATATCGCAAGGCCCGATTTCGATGGTCGCCTTGCCCCGGAAATCCGGCCCTTCCACTTCAATTCGGGCGCCCAGACTGATGCTGATCCGGATAGTGCCAAGAAAGGTTTTGATCCTGATACCTGCGGATATCCTTGCATAGGCATCCGCCATGAAATAGAAAGGGTCGAAATACACAATCGCATTGGCACCAAACGCGATTCGCGCCCAGGCGAATCCGAAATCCGCACTGACCTCGACTTCGACACCGGCCATCAGTGCCTCAGAAGTCAGCGCGAAGTAGGCCCCACCCTTAATGACAATCGAATTGGAGACGCGCCATTGGAGCCCGAGCCGCGCAACTATCGGATAACCGGCACGATGGAAGCTGGGATGATACCCGCCCAGTGTCAGAACAAACTGGCCGGCAATTGGCCCCAGCCACCAGGTCGCAAAGGCAAAACCCCCGGTCAGACGCACTTCCGGATAAAGCAGCCAGCTGTTGTCGGTAAGCTGTGCCTGTATTACGAAAAGCCCTTCCGACGACGAGAACCGAGCTAACAGCCCCAACTCGATCGAGACCAGAGCGGCCTGCGGTCTGGGGAGCGCCATTCTCGCCAGACCAAACAGATTCAGTTCCAGGCCATCGCCAATGGAAACCGAAAGCACCGCAATACCGTCCACCAATGAAAAACTGGTGAAGCTGATGCCCGCTGCAAACCAGAAATTTCCCGGCTCCGGCGGAAAGTAGGCCGCCAGTTGCCGCAATTCCTGCAGTGGGTCGCTTGACACGCTGGCTGCCGGGTCCAGTGCCTTGATAAAGGGGTAGTCACCAAACCGGGACAGATCGTCGGGTACGCGCAAGCCCCGCTTTATTCCGAGCCCTCCGCCGATCCCGGTAAGGAAAAATGCCGGTGGCCCGCCGATCGGACCCTGAATGGCGCCAAACACGAAGAATGACGGTAAGCCGTTGTCCTCGTTGTAGCCGCCGAACAGTGACAGTCCGTAGACACCGAACCGGCCCATCAGCATGCCAACATAGCCGATTTTTCCATCCAGGTTCGTTTTCAGAAGGCCACCGGCGATCGACAGGCCTGAGAAGTCTCCCGACACCCCGAGCCCCTGGAGGTCTACCGCCCAGTTATCCAGCTCAAACAGGTCCCCGCCCAGCCAGTGCAGCCCGAGTTCCTCTACTGAGGCAGTCAGACCAAACAAGGAAAGCCGAGCATCAAACAGCAGCGAAATGCCGGTGACGTTGCCATTCACCTCGGTTACGTCGAAGCCGAACTGCTCCAGGTAGAGCGGCCCGAGTTGTCTCTGAATGGCCAGCCACCATGGACCGGGCGGGTCGCCGGCGCGAAGAGAAATCCCCAGGTCCTGCCCCGGTACTTGCTGAATAGCCAGTGACGGGCTGAACGCCGGACGGGCGGAGGGCGACGCATCTTTGCCCGCATCACTCATGATGGTGTTGGCGACAGCGTTATCCCCGCCGGCTGCCGAGGGAACAATGGCAAGTCCGTCAAGCTGTACCCGGACGCCACCGCCCAAACCTGCGGGAACCGCTTCGCCGTAAACGTGGACCCCGATGGCATCAATGCTCATGATGCCCAGGTTCAGGAGCGGACCGGCATTCTTACCAACCCGGACACCAAGACCGGCAAGCGAAAAGCCTGCATTGAGCGCGAAGCTGGCGCCCACTTTTTCCACCAGAAATATCGACAATCCCGGCGCAATGCCCGGCGAGTTGATCCAGCTTGCCACCACTTCAATATCCACGGTGGGGTCGCTGCTGGTCAGTGCTATTCGCTCACCTTCCGGCAGGGAGAGGAAAATACCCGCCAGGTTGCCGTTGCGGGTAAATCCGATGTCGACCTTGTTGTCGATGGTGATCTTCAGGTTATTATCGGCCAGGTTGAAACCAAGCTGGAACACCCGCTTCAGCAGGGCCTCAGGATCTGAGAAGTCGTCAAACAAGGTTGGATCCAGGGTGGCGGACCCGCCGGTAAACAGAACATCCTGCAGTGCATCAACGGCATCCGTGCCTAATGTTCCCATGGCATCGAGCGTAACTCCGGCGGCCATGGATATGGCCTGGGAAAGAAGCGCCAGCCCCACTGAGGCGGGATCGGTGTTCTCGGTCTCTCCGGTCAGACTCGTCTCGACCAGGGCAATTCTCGGTGGGGTCTCGTTCAGCGCCCAGCGAAATTGCACGGATTGGACACCCACGCCATCGGTCACCAGACCAATACCCGCCATTCGCTGAAAGCCGGAACCGGAGATGCCCGCGTCCACACGGGCAACGGGACGCAGCATCAGGCCATTGCCGACGTCAAAGCCGGAGGCTGTATAGGACACCGACATCTGAACGCCTGATTCGCTTACTCGGACCCGGTCAAACCCGATGGTTCCGACGTTGGTAATCGACAGGGAGGCCGAGACTTCAATGGCGGGTCCTGCGCTGCTGGCATCCAGGATGAATTCCACCGGATCCGAGCTACCCAGGGCCAACCGGAAAATACCCGCCGCCACCGATGTTGCGTTGACAAGGGTGCCCGATGGGTCAAGAGCATTCGCCAGTTGACTGATGGCAGACCCCACCAGATTCGGCAGTCGGGCGAACAAAATGCTGGCCGGGTTAGCGGCGAACACCTGTATTCTGGCGTCAGCGAACTGGTCTGACTCAAGCAGGTCCAGGGCGCTGCCCAGCTCAAAAATCGCTGCGGCTACATCTTTTGTCAGCGACGGCGACGGATCGCTGCGCTCGGCGATCAGCGCGTTCAGGACCACCGGAATGGCCATACCCGCGCCGGTGGAAAGAAGAGAGCCCAGTCCCGGTCCGGACGGGTAGACAGGCATCGGCGCAGCGGGAGCCGCCCGAATCAGGTCAATGCGCACCTCCGGAGAAACCCTCAGTGACAGACCCTTGCCATCAAACGTTACGGACGTCGCCATCAATGGCGTGACGGCTCCAGACGTCATAATCGATAAACCACCCGCAACGGCAATGTTTACCGGCGTCGGCCCGAGCGAATGACTGGCGTCGATGGTGACACCAAGCTCGAGCCGGCCACCGTTGACACCGTAGGCGACACCGACTTCATCACTGACCTGGAACCCATCCCCTGAAAACCCTGGTATCAGTAATTGCCCCACGGCATTCAGGGTTTGCACAGACTGGCCAAAGGGGTCGAGTGCCCAATGCCGGGCACCGGACTTCAGCCAGCCCGCCGGGGCGAGGAACAGCGCCCATGGCAACAGGATTCGTCGGGTTGGAAGTTCAGAGGCTGGCGCCAGCAAACCGAGGCCGTCCAGCAAGGTTTCAATTTCCTGCCGGGCGTCTTCAGAGGCGTTGTCACGAAGGTAGTCAGCAAATCCGGCAACAAGGGTTGCGGGTATCAGAGCGGCGCCAAGCTTTGCGAGGTCTTCAGGCTGCGCTGGCGCGAGCAGGTCAATGGTTCTGGTTGCAGGAGCACCCGGCAGACGCCATTCAACCCCAAGACGTGCGGATGCGGACCCGGTCTGGGCACCTCCTGTTAACCGAAGCCCGCCTGCGTCTTCCAGAATTTGTCCAAGACCGGTTGATACCGATGCCGATGCCGCAGAGACCTCGACGGACAAAGAGATGGGCAACAAATCCGCAGCCGTATGGTCTACCTCCACACGGATGTGTCGGTTTGCCAGGTTGACGGTGATGGTGGCGGCATCGATGGTCCACGAGATTTCAGCACCGGTGCCGGAAAACCCGCCAAGCGCTCGTGCGGCACTGGCCATTGACCCGGCCGAACTGCCCAGTGCCGCAGACACTGCAGTGCCCGCGTCTACGATAAGCTCATCCAGACCCTCCGGGTTATAACCCCCGGCCTGAACCAGTCCGATATCGGCCAATAATTGGGTCAGTGAGGATGATGCCGACGACAGACGCGCCACCACTTCGGCCATGATCAGGTGGATCTCTGGCGTTGGCAGGGTGGAGCCCGCCAACTCCGCTCCGTTTTCAATCACCCACCGCTCCCTGCGAATACCGAAGCAGCTGGCCTCATGAAGCGTTATCCGGGCGCCCGAAACGCGAGCGCTGCCCTGAAGGGGCAAATACAGTCGGGCGGAAATCCAACGGACCTCAATATCATTTTGTTCCGCGCCCGGCCCGCCAATCAGCCAACCGTCATGAACGCCGAAATGCAGGTCCACAATGAGTTGGCGCTCTGTCTGTACCGCAAAGCCGTCACCGCTCGCTCCCCGGTCACAAGTGGCAAGCTCCAGAATCGCGCCAGCGCCAACCAACACACCGCCCAGGTCAGCGTCAAAGACCGGAAGGTCGACACCAAGGTGAAGCTTTCGGGGCGGGGTCTCAGGCGTTTCAAATTGTTGGTACCGGTATTCAATCGCGTCAGCCACCAATGCCGCCATACCGGACTCAAGGGTATCCACATCCAGCGCGCCAAACACGGCGTGGACGGGCATTCCCGCGCGACGGGTTTGCTCATCGGCTCGTGGCAGCTCACCCAGCTGTTCGGCTGAAAATCCTGCTGCGACAACGGCCCGGTCGATCACATACCCGAATTGCAGCGCTGGCCCTGACTCGCCGGCGATTTCCTCTTCTGCCAGGGTTTCCTCATTGAGGCGACGAATCAGATCTATCAGCCTGAGGGCGTCGCCACTCAGCCCCGAGCTCAATCCATTGAATGACACCGGACCCCAGGGCGCGCCAACCGTGATTACCTGTTCCACGGTCGTTAGGGTGCTGGCCGCCCTGAGTGCTGCTGCGCCCGCCGCTCCGAAGGCAACGACAGTAACGGCAACGGATCGGTCCTCAAGAACGGTGACCAGCCGTTGAGCTTGCTCCTCGACCGGAGCACGATCGGGTCTTGCCGCTGCGGCGGCCGCAGGGCTGGGGAGACAAACCGACCAGCGTCCCAGAGCTGAGGCGGGAAGAGCCGGGTTCCCGGCGGTGGTGCGGACGTCGAAACTGTGTGTTCCGAAACAATCAGCCCAGATATCTTCGCACCCCACATAGACCACCGAGTCCGGGGCAATACCAGCCGCCTCCTGGGGCAACAGATTCAGGACACCATAGGCCATCAACTCGCGATAACTGAGCCCGGTCAGGTCGACACCGATGACTCCGTCCGGCAGAGATGCAGGCCTGCCAAGCAGACCATCGGTGCCCGTCAACCGGTCCAGCAACGCCCGGAAACCATCAGCCAGGCTATCCCTGCCTGTCATCAAATCATCCAGATCCGGCAGCTCGGTTCCTGCGGATCTGAGGGCCGCGGCCATGGTTGCAGGCTCCGGAGGCTCGCTGTAATCGAAGTATCCGGCGGCGGGCTCATAGCGACCATGAGGGATGGCGCAACCGGGATCCAGCCATGCCGCCAGTCCCGGTGCCTGTGGCTCGGTGGCTATTGCTGCCCGGAATGGTCTCCGCTCATTGCCTGTACCCAGTGGGGCCCATTGCCTGAAGCCACTCAGGAGATAGCACAGCGGACTCATGGCGTGGCGTACATGGTCACAGTGAAGTACAAGATCCCCCATCCACGATTCCAGGGCGGATTTTGGATCAGCGAGCAATGCGGAAAGTGACAGACGTGCGCCATTACCCGGCCAGCCCATCAGGTCAAGGCCAACGTTGATTATGGGTGATTCCATACGCTGCAGCAGCGCCGCAATGGCCTGTTCAAGGGCCTCCCAGTCCGGCGCAAAGGTCACACTGCCATCGTTATGAAATTCCGGCAGCGGAACCGATACCGATATCGTCGTACTGCTGGAGTCCTGAGCGGCCTCAAGCTCAATGTGAAGTTCCGGTGCCTCCACCGCTGCGCTCATCCCCCCGGAGGCACTCCAGCCAACCGATACGCCCACCGAGCGGGCGATGAGGTCCATCGGCCCCAGATCCAGCCTGAGATCGTCCCCACCCGATTCCCGTAACCGCGTGCCGGCTTTAAAGCGACTGAAAAATTCAACCGCCGGACTACTGAAGTTCAGTTTAAGGAGGCGCGTTTCAACAAACACATCCGCGGTCTTTCCCTCAAAGACGCTCTGTTCTACCGCCGCCTGAAGGTCGAAGTGAAGCCAGTCATCATCCCGGGTGACAAGAATAGCTACCGGATCGAGATCGATTTGCCATGGATTCCCTGCTGTGCCATCACCTGAAATTTCAATCGAAGAACCTGTTATAAGCTCCTGTATTGCAGTCAAAACAACAGTCATTGATGTGGGCGATCCCAGCAAAGCGTTCCAGTAAGCGGAGGTCTTGCCAATCGGGTCGGTGATCAGATCTATGGCCGATGGGCCGCTGATACCGACTGGCGGATCAAGCCCTAAAAGCAAGGCAGAGATTTCCCCGGGCCGTCCCAGACTGTTCAGGGCGGCAACCAGAGCGCCATCAACCACGCCACCAGCGGCGTCCAGTGCCGCCTCAGGACTGGACAGGTCCAGCACCTCGTGACTCACCCCTCCCAACGTCACATCATGGGCCGTCAGGGCAAAAGCGGGCCTGCCATCGGACAGCACCAGGCCCACCTTGACCGAGCCCAGCCCGGGATCATCCGGGAGGAGCCCTGAACCCAGTCCTGCCTCCTGTCCAAAGACCGCTGAAAGGGAAAGGTTGGGCAAAGCCCTGACGGATGAAGTGAGGGTCTCCAGGATCAACAGATCAATCTGAGCCTTGGCCTCTGCTCCGGACCGCGGGCGCAATGCACCCTCCAGCCACGGCGTGATGATCAGGCCTCCACCCGAGGAGGACTCGACGCGCAGACCCACCGCCCCGGTTAGCTGGCCATCGCTGAACTCGATCCCGCTGCGAGTGGTATTGACCGTTCCGCCAACCAATGCGGACCATTGCCCGAGCCAGGCGTTCCGGGCGTCGGTATCTGCCAGGATGGATTCAAGCCAGTGTGTAACTGCCGGAATTCCCCTCGAAATCAGTTCTTCCAGAGGAAATGCCGGAATGTGGTTTACCGATCTGAGACCGGCTAAAGCCGTCAGGGCGGCGAACGGAGCTGTGGCGGTATCTGATGTATCCAGTGCTTCCGCCTGCGCCTGGATAAGGCCCGTCATGAACTCGAGGAATTCGCCGCCGAGTTCGTCGATTGAATCGACAGTGAGATCGAAGTCTTTCGGTACGCTGCTGCCAGGTAACTGGAGCCGCCGGAAACCAACACTGAACGTCAGGTCACCGGAAGCATCGGTTGGAACCTTAACCGCCAGACAGACGCCACCGATGAACAACTCGCCCGGGGTCGGTGTCTCGTTGGAGATGCCAACGTCCAGGGAGATGTCGATCCGGGCGTCTGCCCGACCAAGGACCAGCCAGTCAGGTTCCGTGCCGGTGGAATCCAGTGGGCCGGCGCCTTCGCGCGCAAACTGGAACACCGGCACGTGGGCACGAACCGCTACGGAGGGTGTTTCGCTCCCACTTTCGTATTCGATTCCGAAGCCCACTCGCGCGCCATCGCAGGCCTGTCGAACCACCACAAAAATGGTGGTGCCAGAATCCTTGAACAGGGGTACCCAGGTGGCATCACCCTCTGTGTCCCGGTCAGGGGAGCCCAGCACGTCGTCAACGAAGGCAATCAGGGCCTCACGTTGATCGTCCAGGTACATCATGGAGCTCAGGCCACGCTTGCTCCCGGTTGGGGTACCGAGCGGATCCTGAAACCACGGCCCCTGGAGCTCGCCATCGCGGGTCAATCCAACGGCTTCAGCCAGGGTCGAAAACACATCCAGATTCTGGCCTGCGCCCATGTCAGACCTCCGGCATCAACGAAAAGCGGGCAACCGGTTGCAACAATAGCCGGTTCGAAGAGGCACCAATTGATCCTGGAACCAATGGCAATCCCCGCTTATCATTCCCCACCTCCGAACAGATCACGCGAGCAATCTCCAGCAACGCTTCCCACGCAAACGCAATGATGGCATCGCTCCAGGCTGCAACCAGTTCAGCGGGGCCTTCCAGATCCCCAAAAGTGGCCATAACGAGTCCGCTTGGCGCCTGTTTGGTGCCCACGCCGATGGGTACCGGGATGACCAGCTTGCCGTGTTCCTCGCACTCGACGGTGATGCGCAGTGTTACCACGCCACTGGACAGACCGATGCGGGTTTTGTCGCTGTGAATCAGAAGCTCGCTGGCGCCCTGGGTCCAGACCACCAGTGGCGTTGAATTCCGGGGCAGATCCAATACCAGTCGAACGGTTTCACTGAGAATCCGCTGGGCATCTTTGGTGGGAATAGAGAGCAGATCGGGAGACCGGTTGCCAATATCAAGCAGCAAACCGGTATCAATGCGTTTCAACCAGTCGAATCGGCTGAAGTCGATCGAGGAGAGCTGAACGGAAGTTGCCATAGCAATCCCCCTTGCGGCCAAAAAGTGCGCGGGATCACTGACCGGCAGAGGATCAACTTCCTTTCCTCAGATTGCACGGACTGCACAATCAAAACCCTGTTGCGCGGATTTGGGCCAGCGGCCCAGTAACAGCAAACAGCGTCATGATTTCTTGCTATGACAAGTTTCAGTATATGCAGAGACTGAAAGTTTGCAAAAAATTGGCGTAAAATTCTGGCAGTGGATGCCGGAGTAGAAAAACCCCGGTTCCTGGCCAGGTACGCCAAATTCAGAACGTTGCGTGGTCGTCTACCAGCCCTTGGTTTTTATCGGAAAACCCGAACGCGGCCAGCCTTTTTGGCCCGATACATTGCGCTATCGACGCGAACCAGCACGCCTTTCAAGCTGTCCCCCAAGCTTGGGTAGCCAGTGCAGAAGTCGTCGATTGAAAGCTGAACGCGTAACAAAATGGGGGATTGCCTCTCGAATTCAAGAATCGCTGGTTAAATTCTTCATACTTGCGTCTCAACTGTCATATGATGCAAATTAGATAGCGAATCGACATCTTCTGACAGAGTGCAGACCAGAATCTTTCAGTAGTGGTACCGTGCAGTGGACGACTGAATTGCTCGAAAATAATAAGATATGATGGGGATAAAGCAGGCATGCCGACCACGATTCAAGCGAAGCCTCATGATCACGTCGTCCAGTTCTATCAAGACGACACACGGCTTACCAAAGTCGTCGCCGACTATTTCCGGGCCGGCGCTGATGCCGGTGAACGGCTTGTGGCGTTACTGACTCCGCCCCATCGCGAATCGCTACTTGAGCAACTGGCAGCGGACGGTGTGGATACCAGCAGTCTGATTGCTGAGGGGCAACTGGTTATCCTGGATGCCCGAGCCATGCTTGATCGCATCATGCGCAATGGAGTGCCGGTCCACTCTCTTTTCCGGCAACAGTTGCTTACCCATATTGAGACGTCGCCGTCACAGCCGGTGAGGGCCTTTGGTGAGCTGGTCAATCTCTTGTGCGATGGCGGCAATCCTGCCGCGGCAGTGCAGTTGGAAGCTTTCTGGCATAAGGCCTGTGAGCGCCTCCCACTGACCCTGCTATGCGGCTACGATCTCTATGCTTTTCATCAGGAGGGCGGACAGCAGGCGTTCGCAGCGATCTGCAGCCATCATTCCCATGTTCTTCCGGCGGAGGCATCCTTTCCCACGACAGACAAACATCGGACAAAGGGGATTCCACCGCTATGTCAGCAGCCCGATGGCGGTCAGCCCAAGACTGAGCTGCAAGCTCAGGATAAGCGCGCCCAGGACACCTGTGACCAGATTCTGGCCCAGCTGACGGCTCCCGCCTCCGCAGAGCGGGAGACACTATACTCTGCCCTGGAGGGAGCATTGAGCCGTGGTGAAATGGTTTTGCATTTCCGCCCGGTGGTCTGCGCGCAGACCCGCCAGGTCGTAGGCGTGTCCGTGGTACCTCATTGGCATTCGGACAGCTTCGGTATCATGGCGCCGAACCGGTGGATGGAAGCCGCCAGGGAGACAGGCCAAAGTGCCGCCATCAGTCGCTGGCTGCTGGCCGGGGCCTGCCGCCAGGCCATGGGGTGGTATGTTGTTCCGGGTTCCGGGCTACGGATGACGGTTCCAATTTCCGCCAGTGACCTGATAAGTACCGACCTGATTGCCCGGGTCGATGAGGCGCTCGCGGTCAGTGGGCTTCCCGGAGAGATGCTTGAGTTGGAAGTCTCCGAAGACTCTCTGACAGGTTTTCCTCGGCAGACCGAAAACGCGGTCAGACTCCTGAAGGCCCGGGGCGTGCGCCTTGCCGTTGCCGGCGTTGCAAGTGCGAGTTCCATCCTCCAGCATTTCAGCCATTATCCCATGGATACACTCAGAATCAGCGGCACCATAATTGATGGTTGCCTGGACAATCGTCATCACCAGACAACCATTGAGTCGATGATCGTTATGGCCCATCAGCTGGGACTGTCCGTAACCGCCGACAACGTTTCCACCCGAGAGCAGGTTTCCTACCTACAGGAGCTGGGCTGCGATACCCTGCAAGGCAGACTATGGGCCAGTATGGAGTACTGTGAACCCAAACTGGAGACCGCGGCCCGGGCGGCCAGCGACGCGGACCTGTTTTCCGGAATGGATAGCACCGAAAGCCCAGTAACCAACTGGAAAGAAGGCCACGACCTTCTCAGTGCCATCATGGATACCACGTTGGACGGGCTCGGTGTGCTGGAGTCGATTCGTAACGAGGGTGGCACCATCACGGATTTTCACATTCGCAAGTGCAATCATCGTATGTGTGAAATCGTTGAAAACTCGGCCAGCAATCTGATCGGAAAACATCTGCTGGATATACATCCGGGAACCAAGGAAGAAGGCATTTTTCAGGCCTATTGCGCCGTGGTCGAAACCGGTACGCCCCTGCAGATGGAGACTCACTACCTGCATGAGGGCATGGACCTGAGCCTGCGCATTACCGCTGTCCGACTGGGGGATGGTGTACTGGTCACAATGACCGATATTTCTGCCTTCAAGCATTGAGGTTGACGGCGAATTCGGTCAGGGGCGAGTTGCAAACCGCTTATAGCAAAGGCGCTGACGCGTTAAAATACAGTCCTAAAAAAAACCTGGTCAATCTCACCTACACCCACCCTCTTCAGTCATCGAGTGGCCGGCTGGAGATTACTCGAGCGCGGCTTCTACAGCCTTTAGAAAACCTGCCATATCCACCACCTGCTCCGAACCCGGGTCGACCGTTTTGCCCTTGAGGTCTGCGGTGACAATGCCCCTGTCGACGGTGTCGGTCAGTGCTGCCTTGAGGTTGACGGCGTATTCACTCAGGGGCGCATTGCCTTCGCGCTCACCCAGGGTTTCAAGGGCGTTAGCGAGGGCGAAAATCAGGGCGGAGGGGTTAAAGTGGGCTTCGCGACCGTCGCTCTCCAGGTATTTCAGGTAGAGGTCATGGGCGGTGCCATGGGGCGCCTCGAAGAGCATGGTGCCGTCCTTGCTCTCGATGATGGAGCTGGCGGTGGCAAGGCTACCGCCCAGAGCTGCGGAGATATCGGAGAAAATGTCGCCGTCCAGGTTCTGGGAAGGATAGAGTGCATTTCTCGGAGGATCGGTGATCATCTTTTTGAGCTGGCTCGAGGGGCGCATGATCATGAAAGACGGCGGTGGCGTGTGCTCCCGGGCCAGTTCCCGACGCACTTCGGTGATGACGTTGCTGAAGACCTCGTCGTATTCCATGTACTCGCGTTTGAGGCCGAAGTAGACCTCTTTGTCTTTGCGGGAGGCGTCACGGAACACCTGGGCCACCCAGTCCTTGATCGCTTCATGGTCGTTGGACATGAGGAGCATGGAGTCGCCTTTGCTGACCCGGCGGGCATGTTTCTCTTCGCCGTCAACGATCACCTTGAGGATGCCGTCTTCCTGCGCCGGCATGTTGAAGCTGCCGTACTGGTCGCCGCCGCCGGCGCTCATGCGGGAGATGGACACGTGGGCACCGCGGCTGGGAATACCGAACTCCCGGAGCTGGTTGACCAGTTTGAACAGCTTGCGCCCGGTGGTGTTGTCCGGCACCCCCCACAGCGCGCGCTCTGGCGGGTTGGACACGATGCGCGCGGCCTGGGCGTCGATGAGCTCATAGTAGTAGTTCAGCCCCAGATTCTTGATCTGTTGACGGTAGTCGCTGTGGTAGATGTCTTCAATCACCGTGCGCATGACACCGTCATAGCCAGGGATGACAGTGTCTTTCAGCCCCAGGTAGACGTCCCGTTTCTCGTCAATGGCGCGCTGGAAGAAACGGTGGGCCCAGGCTCTGACGTCCTCCACATCGTTGGTGGCCAGCAGCCAGGGGTCACCCTTGCGGATCTCACGGCGGTGCAGCTCCACCGGGTCGCCGCTGCTGCCCACGAACATCAGCTTGACCACCCCCGTGGCCTGGGAGAGCTGGTTGAAGCTTTCCTTGATCCCGCCGAACTCCATGGTGTCTACTTCGATGTCGCGACCGATCCAGTCCGGCCGGCTGATTTTGAGGTTGCGGAACTGGATGTCCTCACGGGTGATGTTGCCGCTGATGCCCTTGCGGATGGCGCCGTTGGGGGATTTGGTGGCCAGTGGGTGAAGCTTGCCGGAATCCACTTCGGGGTGCTTGCGGAGCAGTTCCTCCAGTTGCTGGCGGTTAACGGTCATGCCGGCATTCTTCACCCCCACGCCATGGCGCTGGAGGGCGTCGATGGCCTCAATCACTGCCTGGCCATTGGTCAGCAGGCGGTGTTCCGCAGACAGGTCGATTTCCTCGAGCTGGATGTCCAGGCGCGCGGCCACGAATTTTTCGAGAATCTGCTCGAAAGCAACCTGAGCCATCTCGTCGCCGTGAAGGATGACCAAAGGCGAGGTCACATTAATCCTGCTGTCCATAGATTTCTCCCTGCGGTATTGGCAGTGTAGGCCGATCTTATTGTGCCTCGGACCGGGTTATCCCCAGCTTCTGGTTGACGGCGTCGCGAATCTCCCGGTATCGATCCGGCTGGCTGATCAATGTATCCAGGTCATCCTCCGGAAAAATCTCATGCTTCTTTTTCTTGGCGTCTTCTTTAGAAAAGATAGACGGTAACAACTGTTCCAGACAGCGCAACATAACCTCGGGCGAAACCGACGCCCCGGGCGATGCCCCCAGTAAAGTCCCGTAAGTCTTGTCCTTGGACACGAGGATTTCTGTGCCCATCTGCAAATCCCCGTCTTTGATGATTTGCACGCGTTGGCCGGCTTCGATCGGTTTCCAGTCAAACTTTCTACTCAAGCCCGGAGCAAAGCTGTCCAGCTCCTCTAACATGCTCTTTTCGCCTTTGAAGGTTTCTGAAACCAAATATTTAACCAGGGGGAAATGCTCTAAGATGACATTCAGCAAGCCAGGGATATCATGCAGACGAATCGAGCTAAGGTAATCAAAAAATCCACGACCTCTCTCAAGAACCGGTTTAAAGGACGCGAAAGGACCAAACAATAGGTAATGCTTACCATTCACCACCCGCAAATCCAGATGCGGCACGGACATGGGAGGCGCGCCCACTTTCGCTTTGCCATAGGTTTTTGCCCGGTAATGCCTGGCCTCTTCTTCGCTGATGGTAGCCTGCAAAAATCGACCGCCCACAGGAAAGCCGGTAAATCGATTCCGGAACGGCAAATGGCTTTTTTTCAAAAGTGGGAATGCACCGCCACCGGCGCCGACAAAAAGCACATCTGCCTTATGTTGAACAGGCTTCCCTTTGTTTTCAGCCTCGATTACCCACCGCCCGGTCGGGCTCTTGTGAACGCGTTTGACATGGGTGCCATACTCGATTTTGACCCCCATATCGTTAACTGCATGCGCCGCCATCTGCTCCGTTAGCGCACCAAAGTTAACATCCGTGCCAGTTTCGATGACGGTAGCAGCCATCTTTTCATGGCGCGGGCGCTCGTCCATGATGTAGGGAATCCAGCTCTTTATTTCATCAAAGTCTTCCGAGTAACGCATGTGCTCAAAAAAGTGATGACCCGACATTTCCTTGAATCGCAATCGCAGTTCTTCAATGGCAGATTCGGAAACGATGGTGCAGTGCTTGGTTTGATTGATAAACGTTTTAGGGTCTTTGATGGCGCCTTTTTCGATCAGGTAAGCCCAAAACTGCTTGGCAACATTGAACTGGGCATGGATCTTCAAAGCTTTTTCTACCGAAATGACCTCTTCATCCACTGGGGTATAGTTGAGCTCACAGTTCGCCTCATGGCCCGTGCCGGCGTTCCAGAATGCCGAAGAGTTTCCCGCCCCGGCACCGTCCAGTCTCTCTAAAATGGTGATATCCAGATCGGGTGCCAGTTCTTTTGCCAACGTGGCAAAAGTGGTTCCCATAATCCCCGCGCCGATGATGATTACGTTCATAGAGTCTACTCGCCAGTGTCAATGTGTCTGAAATTGGTCAACAGAGCCTTCTGGCTCGAAAGTACCATGCTTCCGGCATAGCCTGAAAACCTGCTGCAGTCCTTGCCATCCATCTGAAACAGTTAATTCTGACACCACGTTCCAGGCCATAAATGCTTGATGCTCGCCAACACGCAGGTGTGCGCATCGAGCGCCCGAGACCCTTGGTCAATCCGGCGCTTTTTTACTGGTTTGTCCGAGCCCGATACCAGGACTCGAACTCCTCACCAGCCATGGGCCTGCAGAAAAGGAAGCCTTGTGCCTGCCTGCAGCCCCGGGAGCGTATGTAGTCCAGGGCAGCGGTTGTTTCGATGCCTTCGGCGACCACTTCAAGGTCCAGTGTCCGTCCAAGGGCGAGCATCGCATCGGCGACAGCGCGGCTGCCTGCGTCATCTTCCAATTGGAAGATGAATGATTTGTCGATCTTGATCTTGTCCAATGGCAGGCGTGTCAGGTATGCCAGACTTGAGTGCCCGGTACCAAAGTCATCCAGCAAAATGGTGAGCCCCAGGGCCTTTAGTTGAAACAGGACGCGGATGGCTTGATCAATGTCATGCATTACCGAGGTTTCGGTGAGCTCCAGTTGCAGCCGTGCAGGCTCGATGCCATGCCGACTAATAAGCTGTTTAAAACGATTCACAAAGTCCCGGTCGCGAAACTCGACGGCCGAGACGTTCACGGCAATCGGTATCGGCGGTAGCCCGTTGGCGACCCATGCGTTGGACTGACGGATAGCCTCTTCAAGTACCCATTGGCCAATAGGGTTAATAATGCCCGTGGCCTCTGCAACCGGCACAAAACGCTCGGGGCCTATTTCATCATTACCCAGACGTAGCAGAGCTTCAACGCTGACCACTTCGTAGGTATTTATGTCGAAAACAGGCTGGTAGCACAGGTGGAAGGCGTCTGAATGAAGCGCCCGCTTTAACTCCTGTTCGATGCTGATCTGTTGCTTGGTGCCTGCGGCGAATTTTGACGAATAGAACTGGTAATTATTGCGGCCTGCCTGTTTCGCATGATACATCGCCGCATCGGCATGGCTGACCAGAGTATCTATGTCCTTTCCGTCGCGAGGGAAAATGCTGATCCCGATGGAGGACGAAACAAAGAGCGCCAGTTCACCCACCTCATAGGGCTCACTAATTATCCGAGCGAGATGGCGGGCAACATCTGCGGCATAGGAAGGCAGTCTGATGTCCTGGAGCAGAACCACAAACTCGTCGCCTCCCATACGAATCACCAGGTCTTCAGCGCGGAGGTTGCGTGAAAGTCTTTGGGCGATCTTCTTTAGAACTTGGTCGCCGATGTCGTGCCCATGAGTGTCGTTGATAGGCTTGAATCGGTCCAGGTCCAGAAAAAGAACCGCTGCATATTGTGAGGTTCGCAGGTTATGGGGCAGGAGGTGAGCTGCGTATTCGAACAGCATGGCCCTGTTGGGCAAGCCGGTTAACAGGTCGTGCAGCGACGCGTGACGAATTTCTTCTTCAGATTGCTTGCGCACGGTGATGTCCCTGAAGAAAACCGAGAGTCCCTCATCGAGGGCTGGGTAAGCCCGCACTTCCACCCAGGCTTCGCTACCATCGGGAAGCTTGTGAAATGATTCGACAATGCCGGCCTCGTGGGTTCGTCTCACTCGATTGAACAGGTCTTCTACACCAGTACCGCGCATTTCCGGCCATACCTCCCAATGGTCTCTGCCGATGACCTCAGAAGCGGTACGCTGGGTAATACGCATGGCTTCAGCATTAACATGGGTTATAGTCCAGTCAGCGGCTATTGAGCCGAAGCCCTCCGTCATGCTGTCGAGAATATGCTTGCTGTGGTCCCGCTCCCGGCGCAGCTCTGCCTGGACACGGGCGGATTCAATCGCAGCCCATGTCCAGTCCACAACATCCTTGGCAAGGGCTATTTCTTCTGCGGACCAGTGATGGATTTCGGAATCGTGTATGCCCAGCAAAAACGGCAACGACCCGTGCTTGGTGACTGAAATGGCCAGCACCGCCTTTATGTCTCTGTCCTGGTACGCCCGGAGATAGTCGACAGAACGCTCGTCGTTGGTCACATCTCCAAGTGCAAAGACCTGCACAGACTTGACCTGAGCCTCAACCACAGGGCCCAACTCCTCCCATTGCAGCTTGGCCCCAACCATTGAGCCTGCGCCCTCCTTGCTCCATCCAGATCCTACGGTCACGGTTTTGCCTGACTCCGTAAATTCCCCATAGAATACGCGGGTAACTCCCAAAAATCGGCCCAACAACTCGCTTGCAGTGGCCATGACCTCCACCGGGCCCTGGAGCGAACGAAGGCGATCCGTCAGTTTCAAACGGAAACTCTTTCTCCGCTCAGTCGCTTTCAGCCGGCGCAAGGTATCGGACAGCTCACCGTTGACCCGCTCCAGCTCTTCCTGGGCCCGGACCTGATCCGTAACGTCTGTGCCTTCCGCAAAAATGCCATTGACTGTGCTGTCCGCTCCAAATATCGGGCGATAAACAAAGTCGAGGATTCGCTCTGTAGCCGGGCTATTCGGGGAGAGTTGGACCTCATACCTTGCATGCTTTGCCCTGTAGATTTCACCGGTGGAATAAACCTGATCCAGCATGTCGCCAAAGCCCTGCTCAACAGCATCGGGCAAGGCCTCTCTAATAGTTTTACCCAATACCGGACGATGGCCCACCAGTTGCGAATGACTGGGGTTGGCGAACTCATATCGATGGTCTGGCCCACTTGTTGCCACCATTAACGCAGATGCCTGATTGAACATCTGAGTCAGTTGGTCAACCTTTGTGTCGCGCGCCTGAGAGGCAAAAATGATCTCTTCTGTGGCTTCGCTGCAGATTACAAGCACCCCGCCGACCCCAAAGGGGGCACTGGCATCATCTACAGGGCTGAAACTGTATGTCCAGCAGACGTCTTCTTGCCGACCATGGCGGGTAAAGCGTAGCTTGTGGTTGACTTGGCTGACGGTGCCCCGCCCAGCCATAACGCGCCCAATATCTGCGCCTATCACGGCCCAGGTTTCCGGCCAGACCTTACTTGCAGGCTGCCCGAGCGAGTCGGGGTGCTGGTCGGAGCCGAGAGCTTGGAGAAAGGCGTTATTATAGAGCCAGGCGCCGTCTTCGCCCCACAGAGCCGTCATCGGCTGCGCTGTGTTAAGCATAAGGCGCACCAGGGTACGCAGGGATTGTGGCCACTGTTGAGGGCAGCCCAGTGAACTATCGGACCAGTCATGGTCGCGGATCAACTGGCCCATTTCGTCCCCGTCCGCGAGAAAATCAAGTGAAGAAGTTGTGGTCCTGCTTGCTTGCTCTGACATGTTTCGGCTTGGATCTCGGAAATAGGCTTTGGGACCAGTCTACCCTGTTGCTGCGCCGCTGTAGAGCGACGCTAAACGTGGCAGCCAGGTACTGGGTTGCCAGCCAGCATCAATTCCAATTCCAATGCCTCGCCATCGTCTCTATCTCTGATGCTGGCAAAGGCCGGCTGAAATAGTAGCCCTGGAATTGGTCACAATGGTGTTGCCGAAGATATTCCAGCTGGGCTGCTGTTTCGACACCCTCGGCAATCACTTTCATTTGCAGATTGTGACCGAGGCCGATAATCGCCAACGCAACGGCTGCATCGTCGGGGACGCTCATGATGTTGGGGATAAATGCAATGTCAATTTTCAGTTTATCGATCGGAAAGCGACGCAAATAGGCCAGGCTCGAAAAGCCAGTGCCGAAGTCATCGATTGAAATCTGAATACCCAACTGCTTCATATTTTTCAGTGTGGTAATGGTGCATTCAGAATCGGCCATCAGAGAGCTTTCAGTCAGCTCCAGCTCGAGCAACTCGCCATTAATGCCATTTTTGCTCAAACCGGCACGTATATCTGCCTCCAGACAGCCCTCCAGGAAATGACGCCCGGCCACGTTAACAGACACCTGAACAGGGCCGATATCGGTGTGCATCCAAGCGCCAATTTGCTTGCAGACAGTAGTGATCACCCAGCTCCCTACCCTTACAATCAGGCCAGTTTCTTCCAGCATCGGAAGAAAGGCCTCAGGTGACACCAGGCCATGGCCCGGCCGCTCCCAGCGTAGCAGCGCCTCCAGCCCGACGACACGACCGCTGCTGAACTGGACTTTGGGCTGGTAATGCAGCACAAACTCATCATTTTCGATCGCTTGGCGCAGAGCCGTTTCGAGCTCCAGCCGCGCAACCATTTCGGTATTCATCTGCGTGGTAAAGAAACGGAAGGTGTCGCGCCCCGCCTGCTTGGCTTGATACATTGCGGTGTCGGCGAACTTGATCAGGGTATCGGCGTTGTCAGCATCATCGGGGTAGAGGGTAATGCCGATGCTTGCCGTCACTGTCACCTCATGGCCCTGCAGGCTGAACGGCGCGCCGAGGGCATAGCGGATCTTGGTGGCGACCCGCGGCGCCTCCTGCGGCCCATTCGGCATTAAGAGAATCACGGCAAATTCGTCGCCGCCCAGACGCCCGACCGTGTCCCGTACGCGCACGCAATGCAGCAGCCGTGCGCTGATCTGGCTTAGCAACTCATCGCCTGCGGCATGACCGATGGTGTCGTTAATATTCTTGAAATGATCCAGATCAATAAACATGATTGCAACTGTCATGGCTTTATCAGTCGCCAGCACCAGTGTCCGCCTGAGCGTTTCGTAAAACAGCATACGATTGGGTAGCCCGGTTACTGTGTCGTAGTGGGCTAATTGATACATTCGTTGCTCGGCCTGCTTGCGGTCGGTGATATCGCGCAAAACCCCGACAATAACCATGGAATCGCCCGAGCATATGGCGTGCCGGCGCATTTCCACCAGCACCCGGGAACCATCCTTGCGCGTGGCAAACAGCTCTTCGTGAGAGCCGGCAGGGATTTCGGCAATAATGGCGTCTAATTCACACCCGAGCTGTTGCCGCGTAATCGAACTGAGTTCGGCAGGGTCGAGATCAAAAAATTCCTCCCGTGAATAGCCAAACAGCTTGCATGCTGTCGCGTTGACCTCGATAAAGCGCTGGCTGGCGCGATCAATCAGAAAAATCGCATCGGCAGTCGCATCCATGGCGCTCTGGAAACGCTGCAGAGTTGCGGTGCGCGCCTGCACTTGCCGCTCCAGCCTCAAGCTATGGTTGATCAAAAAGTCGCCGAGCGTCTTCAGGCGCAACAGGTTCCGCACTCGCAACCAGAGTTCGGCGCGATCCACAGGCTTGGTCAGGAATTCCTCCGCGCCCGCGCTAAGGCCGTCCAAACGGGCCTGACGATCGATCTGCGCGGTCAGCATAATGATCGGGATATGCGAGGTCAGCTCGTTCGCCTTAATCGTCCGGGCAACCTCATAGCCGTCCATGCCAGGCATAATGATATCGAGCAAGATCAGGTCAGGTGATTGTTCGGCGACGATATTCAGGGCGTCCTCACCACTGGCGGCCATGACGGTTTGGTAACCCTCCGGGCGAAGCAGTGCATCCAACAGTCTGCAGTTCTTTGGTTCGTCATCGACAATGAGTATGGTGGCGGTAGCGGCGGTGGCACGCTCCGCGGTGAGGGCGGCGGCGACATTGCTGGTAATGCTCAACCGTCTCATCGGCTGCGTCCATAGGACTTGGCCAGCTGCGCATCAATAATTGCATACAGCGCCGGGTAGCGCAGGGGCTTGGCGATATACCCGTCGCAGCCGGCAAGCTCGCTTTTTTCCTTGTCCGCTTTCATCGCCATTGCCGTCAGCGCAATGACCGGAATGTGTGCGGTATCGGGGTCCTCCTTGAGTAGCGCGGTCGCAGACAGGCCATCCATACCGGGAAGCTGGATATCCATCAGGATCAGGTCCGGTTTATCCGCGCGTGCCAGGGCTACGCCGGTTTCGGCATCGACTGCGCATTGCACCTCGTGCCCGACTTTGTGCAAGAGCAGCAATGCCAGCTTCGTGTTAGCCGAATTATCTTCTACGAGAAGTATTCTGGCCATTAGGGATTCCTCGATTTGGTGGGCAGCAGCGCGCGCCGGACTTCGGCGATAAAACGTACCTGGCAAAAGACCGACTTTTCGACAATATTGATGACCTGATCCGGGTTGTTACTCAGCGCGGCACGGTCCATCGCCGTAATCGTCTTGGCCGCCACCACCAGGATGGCTATATGCGCCGTTGCGGGATTGCGCTGGAGGACTTCGACCACCTCAAAGCCATTGACCTGCGGCATCATCAGGTCGAGCAGGATCAGGTCCGGCCGCAAACGCTGCGCCAGCGTGATTGCTTCGGCCCCGCCATAGGCGCGTACCACCGCGTAAGCCGGGGTGGGCAGGAATGCCGCAATCACTTCGACAGCCTTGGAATCATCGTCCACCACCAGGATGGTGTGGGTTTTTTGCTCATCGGGCTGTAGCCCCAGACCTGACAGTGACGCTTGCAGGTGAGTCCGGCTGATGGGCTTTTGCATGATCACGGACGCGCTCGGCGGCATGCTCTGATGCTGCGCCGACAAGAACATCAAGCTTCTCTTGGTTGCCATCGGTTGCGGTCACGGGAAGCGGCAACCAGGCGGCGAAACGAGCACCCTGCCCTTCGGCGCTGGCCACTGCGACTGTTCCGCCATGCAATTCGGCGAGCTGTTTGACCATGGCAAGGCCCAGCCCGGTGCCCTCATACTGGCGTGCCAGGCTACTATCAATCTGGCTGAAGGCCATGAACAGCTTGCTCATGTCGGCGACGGAAATACCGATCCCGCTGTCGCTGACGCAAATTTCGAGGAAGTCTTCGTATTCGCTGTCTGCTAACTCGAAGCCCTGAATGGCCCACTCGCCCGGCAACTGGCCGACGCGGGTGCGCCCGACCCTTCTGGCGCCGAGAGTCACGCCTGCGCCAGGCGGACTGAACTTAACGGCGTTCGAGAGCAGGTTGTAGACGATCTGCTTGGTCTTGCGCATATCGAGAAGCGGTACGCCCAGGTCTTCCCCGATGTCGAGTTCAAGGGTGATGTTCTGGGCCGCGGCTTTTTCCTTGACGATCGACAGGCTGTTCGACAACAACGTATCCAGATCGACCGGTTCGAGTTCGAGCGCCATCATGCCGGCCTCAATCTTCGACAGGTCCAGGATGTCGTTGATCAGCGACAGCAGGTGCTGGCCGCTGGTAAAAATATCGTTAATGTACTCATGCTGATCTTGGGAAATGTCGCCCACCAGGCCGTCCTTGAGCGCCTCCGAAAATCCGATGATGGCGTTAAGGGGCGTGCGCAGCTCATGGGACATGGTGGCCAGCGCGGTGCTGGCCTGTTCCAGTTCGGCGTTTTTTTCCTGCAGGGTGCGCTCCCAACGCTGGCGCGCAGTATTGTCGGTGCCAATCAACAGATAACCGATAATTTGCTCGTCGGGGTCGCGCAGGGCCGTCACCGATACCATAGCGGGAAAGCGACTGCCGTCCTTGCGCACATAGGTCAGCTCATAAATATCTTCGATACCACGGGAGGCCTTGAATACCAGCGCCTCAAACCCGGGCGAAATCGACTCTCCCAGCTCCCGGCTCAGGGCATCGGCGCGGTCGATAAGCTCCTGCGGGTCCGAGATATCGGCCGGTGTGATCCTGTTCACCACATCCGAAGCTGCAAAGCCCAGCATGCGCTCTGCACCCACATTGAAAATCTGGATGACGCCTTTTTCATCGGTGGCAATGCTGGAGAAATAGGCACTGTTAAAAATGGCGTCCTGCAAGGCACCGGTCTTGATCTCTGCAATTTGCCGCTGTGATTCGGTGATGGCGTCGCCGGGCTCATCCTCCGGGCCAATGTCTGGAGGGCCCGTGTGGTCAATAGCTTGTTGCATGAACAGTTACACCGGTAAGTAGCACTACTATTCAAGGCGGTGCCACTGTGGGTAGGCTCACGGAACGCTGGACTGAGTGTCGCAGAATCAGGCAAGAGGATGGGGAAACAGCCATACGCATACGCAGGCAAACTAACTAGAGCTGGAGTGTAGCCTAATGCATGCGATTGTGCTGCCGAGATTTTCAGGCCACGCGCTCATCACATATCATGCTCAACGATATCGGCAAAGCTGTTCCTGATCGTTCCGGGGTCAAATCTGCAATGTCACTGGTAGACTTTGGCCATCAGGTAAAGGATCGTTTGGCACAACGGACAGGCCTGCCAATCGGCATTGACCTATAAATTTTTCTCGCTCAATGCGCCCGATGATCGTTGGCAATTGCCGTTCACCAGGTTTGCCAGATAGGTTTCCAGGGGTTCGGGCTTGGCAATGCCATAGCCCTGGACGTAGTCCACCCCGAGCTCAAGTAGCTCATGCAATACACTGGCGCTCTCGACGAATTCGGCAATCGTCTTCAAGCCCATAACATGACCAATATTGTTGATGGCCGCCACCATGGCATGATCGATTGGATCGTTTGCCAAATTCTTGATAAACGTGCCATCGATTTTCAGGTAGTCCACCGGTAAGTTCTTCAGGTAGCCGAATGAGGACATCCCGCTCCCGAAGTCGTCCAGAGAAAAACGACACCCGAGTGTCTTCAGAGACTGGATGATGTGGCGCGCATTGGCCAGATTGGCTATAGCTTCTGTTTCGGTAATCTCGAAACAGATTATCTGGGGTAAAACAGTAAAACGCTTAAAGCAATCGTTTATGAACTGCAGGAAGCCCTCATCCCCCAAAGATGCCCCCGATAGGTTTATCGAACAGGTCGTAACGCGTTCGGAGCCCCACATTGCAAGCTTGGAGAAGGCCGTCTTGAGCACCCATTGATCGATGCCAACCATCAAGTTATAGCGCTCCGCGGTCGGAATGAAGGCCATGGGCGGAACCAGTTTCCCGTCTTTGTCGACCAGGCGCAGCAACACCTCGAAATGCGCCCCGTCTTCTTCGGGACGCTCGGATGGATCAGACGACGTCGGCACAATGGCCTGGCAATGCAAACGGAAACGGTCTTCCTCAAACGCCTCCCGGATGCGCCCGACCCATTGCGTTTGCCGAAACCTGTGGGCCAGTGCCTGGTCATCACTGCTGTAGAGATGGATCCTGTTGCGGCCATTCTCCTTGGCCAGATAGCAGGCATTGTCGGCGGCGTTGAGCAGATCCGCCAGAGACCAGCTACTGTCGCTGAAGTTGACCTGGCCAATACTGAGACCGACGCGAAAAGGCTTTCCATCCCAGGTGAAATTAAGTTCCTCGAGTTCTTCTTTGAGTGCACTGGCAATGCGCTTGGCAACGGGCACGGGGCAGTCCTGCAGCAGGACCCCAAACTCGTCGCCTCCCAAGCGCGCCAGCAGATCGGAATGTCTGAGATGTCCCTGAAGTACCGGGCCGAGGGTGCGCAACAAGGCATCCCCCGCCAGGTGTCCACAGGTATCGTTGATCACCTTGAACTGGTCCAGATCCATGAACAAAAGGCTGTGGGAACCATCCATCCCCCCGGGCGCCTCCAGCAGGTTACGCAATCGTTGCTCAAATGCCTGCCGATTGAGCAGCCCTGTAAGACCGTCGTGGTTTGCCTGGTGGGTTACCTTTGCCGCTAATTTGCGAGCATGGGTGACGTCATGAAACACCATGACAGCCCCGATGAGCCGACCACCCCGATCACGTATTGGCGCAGCGGAGTCTTCAATCGCAAACTCTGTACCATCCCGGTGCAACAGTACCGTATGGTTCGCTAACCCCACGGTGTGTCCATAAGCCAATACGCGCGCAACGGGGTTCTCTGCCGGTTCGCGAGTCTGCTCATTAAAAATACGAAAAACCTCAATCATTGGCCGCCCCCGGGACTCGGCTTCGGACCACCCAGTGAGGGTTTCCGCAATGGGGTTCAGGTAGTTGACCTTACCTTCGGTATCGGTCGTGATGACTGCATCACCGATACAATGGAGGGTCACCTGGGCCAGTTCTTTTTCAGCAAACAGCTGGCTCTCTGCATGCTGGCGACGGGCGACCTCCCGGTTGAGGTCGTTTACGCGCCGGGTGATCTCGATAAAGCGCTGATTGGCCGTACTCTCGACATCGCAGCGTACGATGACTTGAGCTGGCGAGTCCTTGGCTCCCTGACGCCGTGCTCCGTAGGTCGTGTATCGCTCACCGTTTGGACTGCTGACCACGACCAGGCCCCGGATAAAATCCCCACTCCGGACCCAAAGCCTTAGAGAAGAATCCAGCTTAGCCGGATCGTTCGCCAGGTCATGCAGCTGGCTTCCATTTGCCAAGCCTCTGAATGCCCTCAGCGCGGCATGGTTCATATCAATGATCTTACCGTGCGCGGACAGCAGCAGAAGGGGCTCTGGAAGCAGGTCATCCCACGATTTTTTGTTCATGTTCAACCCAAGCGTGGCGTTAAGATTGGAAATATTCCTTTCCTGGCGCAGCTTCGGAGTCTGCGCTGGAGTGGAGGTAAACAATCACTCGGCATCCCGGATCACCCCGGGCTATGGTTTCTTCTAACGTTACTTTGGCGTAGCCGAGACTTTGGGAGGCGATAATGCCGAATACGTTGCTCGTCATCATGCACATGGAGGAGCGTCCTGCCACTTTCTCGGCAAAGGGACAGGCCCGGTTACCAAGCACAATGCGATCGTCATTCTGCTCGATAATGTAGAAGTCGCCTTTGATCCTCTTTTTCAGGTCTACGAGCACGTCTGCGACCTGAGGGCGAGTCAGATTGGAAACACCCAGGGCTCTTTTATAGTCGAGGTCCATTTGATTCCCCATATTCTGGCCGACGATGCTGATAAAACCGGCTGCCTCTTTAAGCCCTACGACATCTTCCAGCACGCCGGAAAGTTCCCGTATCAAGTTGCGAAGAAAGAGATCTCTTTCCAAGGGTATGTCCAGCTGGTTAAGGGGGATGCGTGTGGGACCGGTATCAACCGTTGCCATGATTGGCTCCTGTTGGTTGGTAAGGACGAACGGACCAGGATTGCGCGCGGGGATGACTGATGAAGAATGCCTCTGATTAGGTTGCAATGTAACCGCCGATTAGCAGCATACAACAATGCAAGAGTGTGTTGGATCACTAAGTCCTTACAGTCTGGTTACTTATAGCCCTTGCACGAAATGACCGGTGGCAAAGGCCAGGCCGGCTGCTGTGGTGCCCATGAACAATGTACGCAGTCCCGAGCACCAGGCCGGCAGGCCATATACCGCACTCTTAAGCATACCAATACCGAGGAATACAGCCCCGGCCAGTCCTAGACTGGCCAGGAATTGCGCGGTGCTCCCCAGCCCAGGTAATGCATAGGGCAGCAATGGCAAAGTACCGACTGCCAAAAAAGCAGCAAAGGTAGCCAACGCTGAACGGAGTGGGCTAAGTCCAACAGACGAAAGGCCATACTCCTCTCGCATCATGGTTGCCACCCACACATCTTTATCGTTGCATAGCACTTCAACGACTTGCTCAAGCAGCTCTCCCTCGAAACCCTTTGCACGAAACAGTTGGCGAACCTCTTCGCGCTCGCCTTCAGGCACCAGGTCAATATGCTGACGCTCGGTGCGCTCAGCGCTTGCGATCTGAGCCAGTTGCGCCTGGCCGGCCTCATAGTTGCTCACTGCCATGCTGAAGCCATCGGCAAGCAAGTTGGCAAAGCCCAGCACCAGCGCCACCTGTGGCGAGAAACCCGCGCCGAAAGCACCAGAAACCACTGCAAAGGTAGTAACACAGCCATCAATGCCGCCGAGCACAGCATCGGGTAGTGTCGACGCCCTCACTGGAGTGGCCAGCCGGTCGTGCACCGCCGTAGGTTGGTGGTCACCGAGGAGCCGCTCACGGCTTGGGGTTGGCATAACGAAGCCTCCTGCTGGTCCGGGAAGGATGACCTTAGGAGTATATGCAACTTTCGGTGCTTTTGACCGGGTCCCTCGGGAGCAGCCTCTTACAGCTCAAATTTATCCCAGCAGCTTCAGTCAGCTTCCAATAAAGTAGCTTTGGGTGAGATAGTTCCGCTCTTGAACGTCTTCACTTCTTCAACTTTGAGCGTCGCATACAACCTTGGATGCTCCAGCAATTCATCAATCTCATTGGCTTGGGGAATGTCCTCTGCAAGCCATGTTTGAGCAAACTCCCGTGTCGGCGGAAGGAACAGGGGGAAGGCCTTGTCGTGGTAGGGCTCGAACTTTAAATGGGCATCCCGTGTGATCACCGCACAACTGTATTGCCCATTCGTAAATGGTCGATATAAGGCTCCGAGCAAGAACGGCTGAGTGCCTTCCATAAGATATTGATGCTTTCGACCGTCAATCCTTTTGGACTCGCCTATCCCCGAGGCAACTACGATTCCGCGGTGATGGCGCAAGGCTCCCTTCCAGTAGGGTGACTCAAGATTTCTGGCGTTGAAGGTTGTGCGCTTCCCCACTTCGATCCGTTCTCCGGTTGCCGTGCAATCAAACCACCAGGTTGCGTCGACCAGGCGCGGCTTACCCTCTTGCTGGATGATCAATCCCCGAATCTTACGATCAGGGTTGCCTCCGAAAGCCGGATAGAATTGTTCCATTCCAGGCGGCACCTGCCTTACCAATGGCTCAAACAGGTGCCCCAGGCCAATCTCCTCCAGCAGTCTCCCGACTTCCGGACTATCGGTTACGCGTCGAATGTATCCGCACATGGGAGACTCCCTCCTGGTTTTTCAGTTGTTGAGATAGATCAAAATATCACGCCGATTTAGGCGCATTCTTATAATAGGTTTGTTGCCAGGATTGGATTATTCAACAGGAGGGCCTGGTTTATGCAAATCGGTACTTCAACCATGGATCTGGCCAAGCGGCTTGCGCAGGTCAGCATCAAATTCGAAGCCATCGCGGAACTGCCACTTGATGGCCTGCTCAGACGTATTGGCGATGCCCGGGTTGTCATGATCGGTGAAGCTTCCCACGGAACCTCGGAATTCTACGAAGCGCGGGCCAGAATTACGCAGGCATTGATTGAACGCAAACATTTCAATTTTGTCGCCATTGAGGGCGACTGGCCTGACGCTGCCCGCATCGACCATTACGTAAGACACAAGCAATACCCGGCCTCGGAATGGACAGCATTCGCACGATTCCCGACCTGGATGTGGCGCAATGAAGAGGTCAGGCAATTTGTCGACGGGCTCAGATCCTGGAACTTCGCCCGGGCTGAGACTGGTAAAGTCGGGTTCCACGGCCTCGATCTTTACAGCCTGTATACCTCCATGCACGAGGTACTCTCCTACCTGAAGCAATACGATCCGGTCACTGCCAAACAGGCATTAAGCCAATACCGGTGCCTGCTTCCCTACCGGGATGATCCAGCGGAATATGCCCGGGCAGCCATACGCTCGGGTTTCGTGAGCTGTGAAGCTGCCATACTGGACAACCTGCGAGTGCTATACGAGCGCCAACGCACATTCGCATCCTATGATGGTGAACGGCTATTCGATCTCCTGCAAAATGCCAATCTCATCGCCAGTGCCGAAGAATACTACCGAACCATGTTCTTATCTGAAAACAACGCATGGAACCTGCGTGACACACATATGTTTGCCACGCTGGAGCGGCTACTCGAGCATTATGGGGAAGAAAGCCGGGGCATCATCTGGGCCCATAATTCCCACGTGGGCGATAGCAGCGCAACGGATATGGGACGTAGAGGCGAATTCAATATCGGACGGCTTGCCAGGGCAAGGTTCGGAGATGCGCTGTTCTCTATCGGTTTTGGGACCGATACCGGCACAGTGGCTGCGGCCTCGGACTGGGGCGATGAAATGGAAATCAAAAATGTCCTTCCTGCCCTGCCCGGCAGCTACGAGCGCCTGTTTCACGATAGCGGCGTTTCGATGGCTCTGGTGCCGCTTCGACATGGTGATACGAAGCTTGTACATGGGTTGCGACACGAACGTCTGCAACGCGCAATTGGCGTGATTTACCGACCACAGACGGAACGCCAAAGCCATTACTACCATGCCTGCCTGCCAGCCCAGTTCGACGAGTATGTCTGGTTTGACCGGACACGGGCGATTACACCACTGGACACAACAACCCTTAAAGGGCTGCCCGATACCTATCCTTTCGGCGTATGAATGATTATCCGTTCACAGAGATGTGCCCCACTTTCTGTGGTCGTCAATCAATGTCTGGCCCGGAGTCTTGACGTCGTAAATTACGTTTTGGCCAAAAAATTTGCATGACATCTCCCCGAATTTTGAATAGTTACGAACCATCGGGTTTCGGTTCAAAATTCGGAAGCTGCTGGGTGACCACGATCTGATAGAGACTCTCCCGGACGATTGCTATAAATCGTCCATTCTTCCAATCTGCCGGGCAAGGCGCATGGATTCATGGGTCTCCATCTCTAACAGAGCTTCAAACAACTCTTGTGCTTCCGGTATTTCTGCTTTCTCGGATAGCGTTTTATAAAGGTCCATCACCTGCTCATGGAAATCCATGACTTCCCTGTAAATGCCGTCAAAGTCCAGCTTTGCGTATGGCTCATCACAAGTGCGGTGAGTTTCGATCGGGTTGTGCCGCAGGTTGTCGTAGACCCGGGTTTCCAGGGTATTTTTGGCGCTCTGGTGCTTGAATTCATCAACAATTCTGGCCAGCTCGGATTCGTGAGAGGAGAGATACTCCAGTAGCGCCCTCGCCCTCTCCTCCTCATGTTGAGTTGCGCAATGCTTGAGACAGCGCGACAGGTGTTCGTGCAGATCCCGCGTCCAATCGATCAACTCTCCGAAGGTTTTGATGTCCATAAAGTCCTTTCTCCCTCAAGGACGCTGCTGACTCTGGTACTCCAACATCTGTTCCATCATGAGCTGCATCTGATCCATGCGCTTTTCCATCATCTCAACACGCTGTTCGCTATCCATCCCAGCATCATCTGCGCGGTTGCCCTGGCCATTGCCAGGCTGCTTTTCCCCTTGGTTACCCTGGTTATTCATCATACCCTGACCCTGGCCCATCATGCCCTGACCTTGACCCATCATGCCCTGACCTTGACCCATCATGCCTTGGTCCATCATGCCACCACGCATCATGTCCATATGGTTCTGCATGTACTCCATATGCTTTTCCCGGATGCGCTGGCGCTCGGCATCTGATGTGGCGTTGCGCATTTCCTGCCTCATGTCCTGCATTCGCGACATGTTTTCATTCATTTGCTGCATTTGTTCCTGGTTCATCATGCCCCCACGGGGCATTGGTTGGGAATTGCCATGAGCAACGACCAACACAGGTGCAGCCACAAGAACGGAACACGCAATTAAACGGGTCAATCTGTTCATGAGATCCTCCTTAAAATTTGCATAAACCTGCATCGTTTTCAGTAAAGACCATGAACCTGAATCGTGGCTGAAAACTGGGCTCGGATTAAGGTTAAATCAACAGATGTTGACCTGAATCAATCATTACTCCCCATGCACGGAGCTCATAGATCCACCAAGGCTCGCCCCCGCCTTACCCGAACAATATCCGCCATGATGGCAAGTGCGATTTCGGAAGGGGTTTTGCTACCAAGCTCCAGGCCGATTGGCATGTGAATCTGTTCGATCTCCGCCTCGCTCAGCCCCCCGGTTCGGCGAAGGCGCTCGGCCCGGGTCTGAGAGGTACGCCGGGAGCCCATGACACCGATATAACTGGCAGAGGTTTTGACAGCTGCCATGATGGCGAGATCGTCAATGCGAGGGTCATGAGTGACCGCAACCACCGCCGTGGACGGCGTGCACGCACCGGCTGATGCAATGTATAGCGCAGGAAACTGAGGGATGAACTCAACGCCGTCGGGAAGTTCAAGATTCCGGGTAACTTCTTCTCTTGGGTCACAGAGCACCACGTGGTAACCCAGACTGATGGCGAAACTCGCACAGGCCTCCGCAACTGTTGAGTAGCCGGCAAGGATCAGCTTGGCGATTGGACCAACACGAATGCTGACAACCTCTTCGCCCTCCTTTCGCGCTACTCGTGGCCCAGTTTGCTTTACTTCTTCCAGCCAACTTATGCCATCCGCCAGCCTGACAGCTCGAGCGAGCTCTTTCTCACCGGACAAGGCCTCCCTGATTCCCTCCAGGTGGGCCAGATTCTCGGAGGTCGCGATCATCCGCTCCACCAACACTTCCAGAACGCCGCCGCAAGGCAACCGGACACGGGGGTTCTCGAGCCCATCAACTGACCCGCCATAGCGCACGATGACGGCAGGTAGCGCATACTCACCGGCAGCCAGGCACGCCAGGAAGTCCTCCTCCACACACCCGCCCGACAGCGAGCCCAGGTGAGCCCCATCCGAAGAAGCGACCATGAGTGAACCCGGCTCCCTTGGCGATGAGCCGAAGGTCGACAGTACTGTGCACAGCCAGACCGTCGTCCCCTTACCAAGCCATTCGATGGCCTGTTCAACTACTCGATAATCCAGGCTTTGCATCGTAATCAGCTCACTTGCAGTTGGTCGCCGACAGGTAGACGCCGGATGCGCTTCCCAGTGGCGGCATAAATAGCATTGCACAGGGCTGGCGCCACTGGCGGAAGACCTGGCTCGCCAACACCACCCATGGCGTCATCGGGATTGTCGATTAGGTGCACGCGGACGACTTTCGGCGCGTTCGGCATACGTGGGATCAGGTACTTGTCGAAATTATCCTGCTGGGCAACGCCATCCTTGAAAGACACTTCGCTTTGCAGAGCGATACCAATGCCCATCACACAGGCGCCCTCCATCTGTGAACGGATGCGCTCCGGATTGGCCTGGGGGCCACAGTCAAAGGCAATGTCCGCCCGGTGAATGGTCAGCTCGCCCTCATCGTCCACTTCCACGTCAAAGACAATGGCGGTGTAGGAAACAAAACTGTGATGGAAGGCCAGGCCCAGACCACGCCCCTTCCCGGCCTCGCGCCCCCAGCCGGCTTCCCCGGTGGCTCGTTCAATCACCCGGCGCATGCGAGCCACATCGATCGGATACAGGTCCGGGTCTTCGCCGTAATTCCAGCCATCGCCGACGGTCAGGTTATCAACCTCACGCCCGGGTCCGAGCAGGTCCAACACATAGTCTCGATGGTCCTTACCTGCCGCTATGGCCATTTCGTGGGCAAAGCTCTGGATTGCCCAAGCATGGGGCAGATTATAAACCGAGCGGAACCAGCCGATGCGCACGTGTGCTGGCGCAGGCGGATTTTCCAGCCGGATGGCGGGAATACTGAACGGCATGGTATTAAAGCCCATACCCAGCTCGAATTTCCCTTTATGCTTGGGGTCCGGGGCAAAGAGCGAGGCAATGCTCGGCGACAGGGTCCGGTGGCGCCAACTGGTCGCCTTGCCCTCCCCGTCCAGACCCGCTTCCAGATGATCGACGGAGACCGCGTGGAAGTAGGCATGGTGGATATCATCCTCGCGGGACCACTGCAGTTTGATGGGTTGTCCCTCGAACTCCTTCGCCAGTCGGGCCGCCTCAATCACAAAATCCGGTTTCGACTTGCGCCCGAAACCGCCACCAAGCAGCGTTTGATGAACAGTAACGTTCTCCAGATCCATCTCGAGCAGTCCCGCGATACCCTCGCGAGTGGCCCTCGGGTTCTGAACAGGTGCCCAGGCTTCGGCCTTGCCGTTTTCGATCCTCACCACTGCCACCGGCGGTTCCATGGGAGCCTGTGTCATATGGGGCATGTAATAGGTGGCTGACACCCGCTTGTCGGCCTTTTTTAATGCGGCCTCGACATCGCCGGACTGGCGTATGACCTTCCCGGGGGATTGCGCGGCCTTTTCCAGGGACTCCCGGTAAGCATCAGAGGAGTAGTCGGCATTGTCTCCGGCCGGAGTGTTGTCCCACTCAATTTTCAGGGCTCTGCGGCCCTCCATGGCGGCCCAGGTGTTGGTGGCCACCACAGCAACGCCACCGAGAGGGTTGAATGCGGCGGGCTGGCCGGTGCCTTCAATGCGAATTGTCTTCTTTACACCGGCGACTTTCAGCGCGGCGCTGTCATCCACGCTTTTCACCTTGGCGCCATACACCGGAGGACGGGCCACCACCGCATACAGGGTGTTCTCCAAATCTATATCGGCACCAAAGATCGCCTTGCCGGTGACAATATCCTCACCGTCAATGGCCTTGGGGTAGGCGGACTTGAGTTCACCGTTAATCAGACCGGATTCCTTGCCAATGAAACGCAGTTCGCTGTCTGATTTCAAAACGAGGGCATTCCGGCCTGGAACATCCAGCTCCCTCGCAGCTTCTGCAAGGTCTCCAAAGCCAAGTTCCCGGCCCGAAGCTGGGTGCACCACCTTGTGGATTCCGGCCCTCACCTCATGCACTGGCACCTGCCACTGATTGGCTGCGGCCTGCTCAAGCATCAATCTGGCGGCGGCCGCCGCACGGCGCATGGGATCGTACCAGTGGCGCATGCTGCGGGAGCCATCGGTATTCTGGTTGCCATACTTGCCCTGGTCCCCTTCCGCCTGTTGCACCCGAACCTGGCCCCAGTCTGCCCCCAGCTCATCGGCAGCCACCATGACCAGGCTCGTACGAATACCCTGGCCCATTTCGGCACGGTTGTTGATGATGGTAACCAAGCCATCGGAAGCGATGCGGATAAACACATTCGGGTTATCCACCCAGCCACCGGGCATGGCGCCGGCACCGAACTGGGCCTGCTCATTGGCCAGCCCGAGATCCCAACGGGCAGCCAGCAGGAGTGCCGCGCCCCCGGCCAGCCCTTTCAACAGACCGCGACGGCTGACGTTAGCCAGCAGCAGTTTATCGTCTGAACGGCTCATGAGCTCACCTCCGTGTCCGCGGCCCGCTCAATGGCCGCCAAAATGCGATTGTAGGTACCACACCGACACAGGTTACCGGCCATGGCGTCGACAATTTCCCGGGTTTCCGGTTTCGGGGTTTGCTTCAGCAGAGCCGTGGCATTCATGATCTGGCCCCCCTGGCAATAACCGCATTGAGCCACACCCAGGTCCAGCCAGGCCTGCTGGACCTTCCGGCCAACGGCATCGTCGGCCATGGCCTCAATGGTCGTGATTTCGCCTTTGGCCGCGGAAACCGGCGTAACACAGGAGCGTGTTGCCACCCCATCCAAGTGAACCGTGCAGGCGCCACACTGGGCGATGCCACATCCGAACTTGGTGCCTTTCATACCGACAACATCCCGTATGGCCCATAGCAGGGGCATATCATCGGGTATGTCCAGCTCGTGCCGTTGTCCGTTTATAGTCAGGTTAATCATTACTCTCTCCCATCGTCATTTCGGCGGAGCTGGCGCCGTCATCGATTGATACTCTGAGTTTAGTAGCAACAGCGAGTTTAGTAGCAACAGAGAGTGTCGCCAACCCGCATCAAACCGCACTATTCCCAATAATACCCGGAAGCCAACACAGGGCAATAAACCTGGAAACAGCAAACCACCGGTCGAGTTCGTCGTGCACTCCTTCGGGTATGTACGGCGCTTTTCTCATCCCAGACGCCAAGCCGCCGCATTTGAATCAGTTTCGCGCTTATCTCGGGATTGTTCTCTGAGAGAATAATCGTGCGTTCGAGTACGTTCCGGAGTTCGGGTACGTTGCCGGGCCAAGTGTGCATGTGGACTCGTCGCCGGCATACTGGACCGTCACGCCACAGGAACCGATGGTCGAGGCGTTTATCCGGATGCAGGTTCCCGACCATCCGCTTACTGGAGGTCATCGCAACTGGCGTGGATCAGGCCGCTAAAAAGACGCTGGTATTGGTCGGCCAGTAACGATGCTCGCCAGGGCTCCGGTTGAGAGTGTGGAGGTTGTCGCTGAATGAGATTTTGGAGACAATTGACTGCCGCTTCGGCTTCGAGTTCGACATTCTCTTCAACGCTGGCATAGCGGCAAACCTCCGGGACATATTCGCGATAGGCAAGCCGGTCAGGCGCCAGAGGAATGCACCCCGACGCCATGGCTTCGAGCATTGAAAGGCCCTGAAAATCATGCAGGGCTGTCGAGAGCACAATGTCTGCCCTGGCCAGCAAACGGTCGTAGGCTTGCCGGCTTTCGAGGAACCCCCACTGCTCTATCCGGCTTTCGAATTGTTGATGGATCTGCTCAAAAGCCGGGGGATGGTTCCGGAACTGCTCGCCCACTACACTCAAACGAAAGGGTACTGAGCGTTTCTCGAGGGTCTGTAACAGCTTCAACAGGCGGTCAGGCCCTTTGTCGTATTCCCAGCGGTGGTTCCACAGCAGGTGTGGGCAAGCCCAGTTAATGGTGCCGGGACGGCCGGCAAATAACCGGTCTTCAATCGGTACAGGTAGTACCCGGGATTTCTCCCGCAATCCGGTAATCAAACCCTCGGGTACACCGTCCGGCATGTTGTCGAGAAAATCCCGGGCGCCGCTCAGGAAACTGTCCCGGTTCCAGGCACTGTTGAACACTACGCAGTCCGCGGAGATGGCGCTGTAAAGGTTGACCATCTGGGGCTCGGCACTGGAATTCTGTTTGCGGGACATCGGAAAGGCAAACTGGTTTTCATGCATGTAGAGCACACAGGGAGTGTATGCAAGCTGCGGATGAAGGCCCTTCAGTGTGGCCAGGTCCACCATGGAGGTCGCGATTATCAGGTCCCAGGATTCCTTTAAACAGGGCTCGTTCAGCCAGGTCAGGGCATTACCGCGGATGCGCCAGCGGAAATACCGGGGTGGCAGTGCAAGCGTTTGCCAATGGTAATCACCGAACAGGCCGGTGAGCTGCTCTCGCCAGCGTTTGTGGCTCGCGGCATCGTAGCCGGACAGCAAAAGTATGCGCAGCCGGTTTTCCGGAGGCTGCAACGAATCATTCATCAAGTTACTAACCCGTGCGTTAGTAAGCGGACAGGTGTTTCCAAAACTCGTTGTAAATACTCCCCTGTACGCTTACTTTGTTTCTCATCAGTACTCTCTGCCTCGACGGTGCCCGGTAAATTCTCGTTTGTAGTCAGGCTGAAAACGGAACGAATTAAAGATCGGAAGCCAATGGCTCCAGTTCCAGCGAACGCTTTAATTGGTGATATTCATCGCGATAGACAATTGCCCCCAGAGCCATGACTGCCTTGGTGGTCATGCGTTGAAACTTTTCCTGAATCACGTCCGGAATGTTGGTTTTCAGTCTCACATTCGCCATCTCTATCACAACAGCGCTCATCACCAATAAGGCATCGATTCGTTCAGAACCCATGCTCTTCTCGACGATCTTACCAGCAAGGTCCTTCGCGTCTCGTACAATCGTCTGCTCACCTGGATTGAGTATTCTGTCGTTGAACTGCTGAAACGCCTCGTAACGATCATTGCGCTTGATCTGGAACGCTTCCTTCACTGCCGGGTCTGGCTCGTGTTCCGGGGGCTCGGTGAGGGTAAGGCCATGGAGGCGGAAATCAATTTCCCCTGCCTCGCGCTTCTTTTCATATACTTCCTGTATATTCGCACGGGCAATTTCGGAGGTGGTTTTGAGCGCTTCGGCGGCCACTGCCTCAAAGGTTTCTTTTTCAAGCACGTCCAGTACCCGCCGGATATCGTGGATAGCCAACATTATAGCTGGCCATAATTCGGGGGTCGCGTGTCCAGGGTCCTCAGGAAGTTGGCGCTCAATACTGCGGGCGGCAAAAAAAGCTTTTTCCACCTCGTGGTGGTCAAGTCCAGGATTCCGGATGGCCCACTGAGCGCCAAACTCGTTCAGCTCAGCGATGAGACTCGGGGTAAGAATAAGCAGGTAATACTTTAATCCCAATGGGATCTCTTGCGTCACCAATAACACCTCCAGAAGACACTCCTCTATGGAAACAGTGTAACGGTGACCCGCCACCTTCGCGACAATTCGTTTGCGCCTTTGACAAATCGCTAATAACCCTCGGTCACCACAGGGTATACGATGGAGTGCTACAGTAATCAGTAACGTTCATACGTTTTACCCTTAGGGACCGTACCGCATGCCTTACGCGAGAATCACTGGCACTGGCTCTTACCTGCCGGAAAACATTGTCACCAACAAACACCTTGAAAAAATGGTCGATACCAACGATCAGTGGATTCGTGAGCGTACAGGAATCGAGCAACGTCATATTGCGGTCGAAGGCGAGACTTGTGTTGACCTTGCCGAGCAAGCCGCACGGCGTGCCATTGAAGCCGCCGGTATCTCGCCCGGGGACATTGACCTGATTGTTTTTGCCACCTCCACACCTGACAAGATATTTCCGAGCTCTGCGTGCATTCTGCAAGCCCGGCTCGGTATTCATGGGTGTCCGGCTTTTGATATCCAGGCCGTGTGCAGCGGTTTTGTGTATGCGCTCTCAGTGGCAGACAAGTTCATCAAAACCGGCAGCAGTAAGAGAGCCTTGATTATCGGCGCCGAGGTTTTCTCGCGCATTATCAATTGGGAAGATCGCGGAACCTGCGTGTTGTTCGGTGACGGTGCTGGTGCCGTCATCCTGGAGGCCAATGAAGAAACCGGCATTCTGTCAACCCACATCCATGCTGACGGTCAGTACGAGGACCTCCTGCACGTACCCTACGGAATTGCAGATGGCTATGATCAGGTCAAGGCTGGCAAGGCATTCGTTGAGATGAAAGGTAACGAGGTGTTCAAGATTGCAGTGAATACTCTCGGCAAGATAGTTGATGAGACCCTTACCGCTAACAACATGCAAAAGTCCGATATCGACTGGCTTGTGCCTCACCAGGCTAATCTGCGCATTATTTCAGCAACCGCAAAGAAACTCGGCATGTCCATGGACCGGGTTGTGGTGACGGTGAACAAGCACGGCAATACCTCCGCCGCCTCGATACCGCTCGCCCTTGACGTGGCGGTGAGAGATGGACGAATCCAGAAGAACGAAGTGTTGTTGCTCGAGGCGTTCGGTGGCGGCTTTACCTGGGGTTCAGCCCTGATTCGTTATTGATCACTGAAACCTTGGAGCGGCAACTCCACATCGAGCCGTTGTAGGAGCGGTTTCAACCGCGATCAGGCGCCCAGGCCCTCCCAAAGCTTCGCGACTGAAGTCGCTCCTACAGTTGCAGCAACCCCTCGCCCGCTCTTGTAGGAGCGGTTTCAACCGCGACCAGGTGCGCAAGCCCTCCCAAAGCTTCGCGACTAAAGTCGCTCCTACAGTTGTAGCAACCCCCTCGCCCGCTCTTGTAGGAGCGGTTTCAACCGCGATCAGGTGCGCAGGCGCCCCCTAAAGAATCGCGACGGAAGTCGCTCCTACAAGAGCCGATACGGTGGATCGTTTGGCCGGTGGCCCTCAACCCATCATGCCGAGGCGGTTTCTGGAATTGAGACCCGCGATGCCGTCGAGGCCTTCCAGGTCGATCAAGGTTATGCCTGGCCGGGACAAGTCGATGTACCCCTCATCCCGGAACTGACCCAGCACTCGGTTTACGTGAACAGCGCTCAATCCCAGAGCATCTGCAATGACTGCCTGGGGCAACCGGACCACATCCGGGGCCTGGCGCGTAGGCTCACGAATATCCTGTACCTTGCCTGCCGTCCGGTTTGGACCGTGCTGCCGTACCCGCTTGGACCGTTCTATGCGATGCCGTATTTCAAGCAGAAAGTTTGCGGTGCGCTGACGGGCACAGTAACGCGCAAGCCCCACCAGCCGTTCTGTCAGGATCGCATGCTCACGGGAAATCATATTAATGAGCAACCGAGACAACACCGATGACTGGCAGAAAACCTGGGTGACTTCGGTTTTGTCATAAGCAGTCAATACGCTGTCCGACAACGTCGTCAATCCTGAGCCATGATCTGACCGGGAGAGCTCGTCCAGGGCCACGATCTCGCCCGGAAAATAAATATCAATAATCTGACGGCTACCTTCTTCGAGATGACGGTGCGTAAAGCAGACCCCGTCTTCTACCATATAGAAATGTTCTGAGGGCTCGTCCTCCCGAAAGACAATACTGTTTTTGGGGTAGCGTGCGGTGCAACGATCCAGCCCATTCACAATAAGTAGTTCACGTTCTGATAGAAGCGCCCCATACTCAAAAAAATCCGAAGGCACCTGCTGCGTTTCCTTATCCATGACGTTCTCCTCTGCTTTTTTTCTACACGAATAGGTTGTTCGGCTTCGTGCTGCTTTGATGTCTCTTACTAACCTGACGACATAGCGGAGGTAACACTATTGCGGATACTACCATCATGGATTTCAGAACATTACAAATGATATAACCGCTCTATATTATTGTTTTTAATCATTATATTGAATTCAGTTTTGCGCTGTACAAGGAACAGGGGAAACCAGGTATTAATTAACCGTATTAACAAAAAAGCAGATTCTTTGCTCTCAAACTGAGACAGAGCCTGGTTTCGCGGTTTGAACCTATCGGGTAGGTGGTGCCCCAAGCAAGAAGGCTGGAATCAATTTGGTTTCTAAAACTACTAGGTATATATCGCAATAATATGTAAAGCGATCATCCGATGAATTTGGGGTGCCGTAGTTTTTCGGGCACATCTCACTGACAGAGGGACAAAAAATGGATAAATACCTCAGTATCACTTTAGTCGCGGCGTTATCGGCAGGGCTGACCGGCTGCTGGCTTGATGGCAGCAGTTCCGACAGCTCCGATTCCACCCCCACCACCAACGTCACTGTTATTCATGCAGCTTCCGATGCTCCCCGGGTAAACGTCAGATCCGGCGACACCATCGTGGTGCCCGGAGCAGACTACAAGCAGGCTGCAAGTCTTGAGGTTCCCGTAGGCAGTGCAAACCTGTCCGTAGACGCAATACTGCCTGGAGGCGACTTGCTCGAAGTCATCGGGCCACTTTCACCTGTGTTGGAGGAAGGCATTGATTACGACGTTATCGCCTTGGGTAATGTCGGTGACGATACATTGGATGCTATCCTGCTCGCTGACGACGGCACCCGACAAATGGCCGACAGTGCCCGGGTTCGCGTAGCGCATCTGGCTTCGCTGGCGCCGGAGGTGGACGTTTATGTTTCGGCCCCCAACGCCGATCTTACCGGGGTGGCTCCGACCATCACCTTCGCATTCCCAACCGCAACAGACCCGATCGAGCTGCCGGCAGGTGACTATCAGATCCGGATTACAATTGCCGGGCAAGATGTCACAGAGGCCGCCAACGTCGCCTTTGACAGCCGTACCGTGCCATTACCTGCGGGTTCAGACTTGCTTATTGGGGCAGTCAACAACACCGGGTTCGGGCAGTCTCCGGTCAGCCTGGTTGTCGAGAATGGCGGTGAGATTATCGAGATTTTTGACGCGGAGGCAGGAGTGGGTTTAAAGGCCGTTCACAATGCGTTCGATGCCGGGCTGGTGGATATTGAGGTTGCCGGCACAGTCGTTGCGTCCGGGGTGCAATTTACTGAGGGATTCCCGGGCCTTGGATTAGGGGCTTACGCAGCCATCCCGGCCAATGAGGAGGTTGATGTCAGCATTATCAGCGGCGGGACACCGGTGATTACCGAAACCGTCAACCGTGCCAACGGATCGGCCGTGACAGCCCTCGCCTCCGGCTCTGCCACCGCAACGTCACTCGAATTGATTGCCTTCGACGACAACAACCGGCCACTGGCTACGGCGGCAAAACTCCGGGTGATTCACGGTGCCTCTGCAGCGCCAAACGTGGATGTTTACCTGGTGCCGGCGGACGCAAACGGAATTGGCAACGCCTCCCCGGTGCTGAGCGATGTGCCCTACCGGGCAAGTTCCGGTTATCTGGAACTGCCCACAGGCGAATATGACGTGTATGTGACCGCAGCCGGTGCCAGCAATCCGGTCATCGACGTTCAGGATATCGCCCTGAAAGCGGGCGGGGTATATACCGCCCTGGCGAGAGATGCAGACGGCACAAGCTTTGAACTTCTTGGTCTGGACAATCTTGCGGTTCCGGTCACTCCAGGCAATTAGGTGGTCCTTAAGGTTCAGAGCTGACAGGGTGTTGGTCACTGTCAGTGACAAGAAGGGCGGTAATGTTCAGTTACCGCCCTTCTTTCTTTACGCACTTTTCTCCAATACTGCTTCAACCACCCTGACCTGGTGCCGCTGTTGCACCAGCACAAGCGACACAAAAGGTCGCGTATGGCAGCACTTTCAGTCTCTCAGGGTTAATCGCGGCTCCGCACTTTTCGCATTCATCCCCGATACCCTCCTCAATCCGCTCCAGAGCGCGATTGACCTTGATGAGCTCGGCCCTCACCTCATTCTCAAGGCCGTCGACCACCTCATCATTCTGTCGTTCAACGGCCTGCTCACTAAAATCGGGATCCAGAGCCCCATCCTCACGATGCTGGTGGGCCTGAAACCGCTTCAGTCTCTCCGCAAGGTCGATTCTGAGTTCTTCCAAAACAAGTTTTCTGTCTGACATAAAAACTCACATCCAGCGAATTAGACAATTCTACTTTATACCCCAGAACAAAAACCGGGCTTGACCCAGGTCATCAGCACCTTAACCCGTTACTTCGACGTTATCGTTGCAACATAGTGGGCAACTGCGCTGATTTGCTCAGGGGTGAGAGATCCCTCGTAGGCGGGCATAATCCCTACACCCCCCGTGACTGCTTTTTTTACCTGCTCAACACTCGGGCCAAGCTCGTCAAGACTGGGGCCGATCTCCCCCGCTGCATTGGCATCCGCAAGGGTATGGCAGATGGTGCAGGAAGGCTGGGCCTGCTCAGAAAACACCTTTCGACCGGCTTCAAGCTGCTCGTCGGCGATCGCCGCCAATGAAACAAAAGGCAACGCGCATAAAAATATCAAGCCTTTCACCGGCATTGACTGCACTCCTTGATAAACACTGCAAAAGCAGGCAACCATCGTAACGCTGCCGGCGGATTACGCGACCTTCACGGTAACGCCGTGGTCCTTCCAGCCATTGTGGCCATAGCCCCGTTCGTTTTCTGTGCGGCCTTCCGGCTGAGTGTCACCATCAACATCGGTCGCCTTGCTTACGATCCGGTGTTCACCGGCACTCAAATCAGCTGCCATAACAAAGGGGCGCCAGGCATAAGGACCAAGGTCCGGGCCCAGAAAACGGGCCGGCTTCCAACTCTCGCCACCGTCTGTCGAGACTTCGACTTTTTCAAGCGCTTTCACGCCACCAAAGGCGACTCCGTAAATCATTGTGCGTCCGCTGCCGGCACTTTCAAGTGGTGCGGTGACCCAGGACTTGACGTTCATTTCCCACATTGAAGGCTGATCGGGTGCACCCGGCACGCCCACATCCCGAATCCGATACCCCGATGCCTGAATCTTGGCGTCAGTCTGTTGTTCAGTGAAGGCGAGGTTCTTGACGTATTTCACGTTATTGACGCCATAGTACCCGGGCACTACAAGACGCAATGGCCCGCCATGAGCCAGAGGTAAGGCTTCGTCGTTAAGTTGCCAGGCCAACAAGGCTGTTTCCAATGCCCTGACAGGAACCGAACGCTCAACCATAACGGTTTTCGGGTCCAGTCCGTCCGGAATTTTCTCACCGCCAGTGCCGGTGATGTACTTCATGCCATCCGCCACACCGCCAAGCTCGGTCACAACGTCTCGTAACGGCACGCCTGTCCAGATTGCGCACCCGGCAGCGCCGACTCCCCACTGGGTGCCGCTCGCACCATGGGGAAAAAACGCCCGGCCATTACCGGAACACTGCAACACTGACGTGAGCGTTTCCACTCCTATCCTTTTTAATTCAGCCACGGATAAAGTCCGGGGGTTCTTCACTCCCTCGATGTGCACTTCCCAGGCATCCGGATCCTGGGTGATCTCTTCATTTGGGGCAGTCAGATTGTTGCGAACAAAAAGCCGGTCACTCGGGGTCACAACACCGCTACCAATGGCCCCGCGTTCAGTTTCCATGGTGTTTGCGCTGTGGACGATGAGTGCACTGGCGTCTTTCCAGCTGGTGTAGTCTGGCAACGTTTTCGCTTCAGCCGCTTTCGCAAGTGGCGTAAAGCCCAGCAATGAAACCGCGGCCATTGCGCCTGCGCTGCCCACCAGAAGACTACGGCGGCTTTGGTTTATCTGGTTGTCAGGTGACTTTGTAAGAGGCAGAGATTGAGGTTCGTGGTTCACGGCACTTCTCCATCTTATTGGGATTAAAGTGGCACCACGGTCCCGGAGTCCGGAATCGTTATATCCTTATGACTTATAGTCTCTGATCAAAATATCGTCAATTTGCTTTAGTGGTGTAAATCCGGCGCCTCGCGCTAGTAAGCTGCAGCGCGAGGCTTCAGCCTCCGCCACTCATCCCACCAAACAGACTGGTCAGGATTATCAGGCCGATTATCCAGCCGATGGCCGCAGGCCAAAAATTGACTGACTGGGGCTTTTCCCCGGAGTTGTCGTCCCCTACATCCCTGCCGGCAGGGCTTTGTCGGGGTTCATCAAAGACACTCGGTGGCTTTACCTCACGCAAAGAATACCAGCCAAACCAGTCAGCCAGAAAATGCGACACTTCCGGCGGGAAGGCGCCGTTTTCGGCCATCGGTCGGACTTCTTTCTCAAGCGCCTCGCCTATTTGCTGCCGGATTGCAGTCTGGTCAGAGGGTGGTTCAGCGAGAATCGCTCTCCAGACCTGAACGTCCTTCGTTCGGTAGCTATCGTTGAGCAATGCCCGGATCTGAATGACCGTCTCCCGCACTACCCTTTGGTCACTTTCGGTCAACGGCCGAACCTCTGTACCGAGGTTTGACTCATCCCCATCAGATTCAGCTGGCTGATCAATGGTAGCTGAAGTATCGGTTTGCTCTTCAACGGCTGGGCGGTCGGGAGCCTGGTCGGTGTCCGATAGCGCTTGCCGGTAGGCATTTTCCAACAACGTCTGATCGCCCTGGGAAGCGAACTTCTGCTGCCGTTCAAAAGCTTCGTCTATGACGGCTCGATCCCGGGTCGGTTCTATTCCAAGTACTTCCCAACAGTTCATTCAATCACACTCCGTATCTGCCTGAGGCGTCTCTACCCAAGAAATTCTTGGCCAGAGGCTTACAACGTCTTAAAGATTAAGCTAAGTTAATCATGCCAACCATATCTACATTATAAAACCCGAATCATGTCTATAGCGCCCATTATCTCGTTACGATCTGCTCATCGAACACTGGTCTTTAGCTTATTACCCGTTTTGGCGGCTACGCCAGTCTGTGGTGACCCGTTGGGTCAGGATTTCGACCAGGGATATTCTTTTCTCTTCGACTCCCCTGTTCCCGAGGTGCTCACCACCACAAGGCTCCGGCAGCCCAAATCAAAGGTGCCCGGCAGCACCACTATTATTCAGGGCGATCTTATTCGAGACCTGGGCATCCTCAACCTGGTTGAGGTGTTCCGTCTGGTGCCCGGTATGACCGTCGCTTACGTTGGCAGCAATAAACCGGTGACCAGCTACCACGGCACTGTTGCTTTTGATCAACGACGACTGCAAGTGCAGATCGACGGTCGCACCGCCTACCAGCCAAGTCTTGCCGGTGTAGAATGGAACACCATGCCAGTGGCGATCGGAGCAATTGAGCGCATTGAAATCAGCCGTGGGCCTAACGCCGCCGCCTATGGTATCAACGCCTTTCTGGGAACCATCAACATCATCACCCGCTCTCCTGCTGACAGTCAGGGTGTGCAACTACACAGCACCATAGGCAGCGGTGGCCACCGGGACCATTATGGGTCCGTTGCCGATGCCGTGGATGACTTCAACTGGCGGCTGTCGTATCAGCGGCGCGAGGACGACGGGTTCGATGAGCAGTCAGCCGAGGCTAATGACAGAAGGACCCCTCCCCCCTTTAATAATGGCTACGAATTCAACCATTTCAACTATGACGCTACCCAGGAATTCGGAACCAGTCAGTCACTGGACTTTCGAGCCGGCATCACCGATGGCATTGATGAAGAGGACAAACTGCGCCTGGGGGAGGACTTCGGAGCACAAAATGATCCAAACATCATCGTGGATGATTACTACCTGCAAACCCGGTGGAACACGATACTGTCGAATGAACACTTCTTCCACGTCCAGGTCGCCTATCAGAATTACAATCGTCGCCAACGCTGGCAAACCTGCGCCGACCTGACCGCGATAGCTGGCGCCCCTCCGGGCACGCCCCCGCTGTGTGCGCACACCAATCAGGATATGGAAGAATCCCGTCTCGAATTTGAAGTCCAGGATACGCTGACGCTATCGCCACGCACGAGGCTGGTGTCTGGAGCCGGTTACCGAGAGGACCGGTTCGAATCCGATACCTTTTTCAACGGCAAAGGCAGTACCTATCAGGCACGACTATTCGCCAACCTTGAGTACACTCCGGTCGATTGGTTAACCTTCAATGCTGGCGGTAACTGGGAGAAAACCACCGGCCTGGACGACACATTCTTCTCGCCGAGGCTGGCAGCGAATTTTCAACTCGCACAAGATCACACCTTGCGATTCGTGTTTTCCAAAGCAGTAAGGACACCGGATGCTTTCGAACAACGCGCTGACTGGGGCTATCGAGCCACAAACGTAGAGCCGGCAGCCTTGTACGGAGGCTTCGAGGGACAGCGGGTTGGCCCCCAATTCCAGGCCCCCGGAACCCTTAGGGAAGAGCGAATTATTTCCCGTGAAATCAGCTATTTTAGCCAATATCGTTTGGCCGGTGGGCTCCTTTCCACAGAGCTCAGGTATTTCTACGATCATTTAAGGGACGTTATCAGCGGTTATCTGATAATTGACGAATGGGACCTCGACAATAATATCGCTCTGGATCAACAGGGCTTTGAAGTAGAAGCATCCATGGAATTCCCCTCAAGTCAGTTCCGGGCGACTTACGCCTACATGGACCAGGACGGCGAATACCGTGGTGTTCCAAAAGCCACTGTTGGTGAGGAAAGGGATTTCATCCAACTAGAGAGTCGTCTTACAGTCCGGCATTCAGGCAGCCTCGCCTGGATTCAACGCTATGATTACGACATTTCTTCAGCCGCTGCGTATTATTTTGCCGATGAGTTCAAAACCGGCCCCTTCGAACGGCTGGACTTAAGATTGGTAAAAAGTGTCTACAGGCCTAGACTGAGCTATGAAGTAGCGGTTGTTTTTCAACACTATATGAACAGCAATCCGATCCTGAGCCAGAACAATATAATCAGGGACAGAAACCAGTTTTTCGTTGAAGGCGGGCTCCGATTCTGAAAGCGTCCATGCCGCTTATGAAAAACCGGAGACCAAACCAGGGCTGGTATGATTCGAGCGTTTAATGAGTTCCCACCACAGGCGAAATGGGACTGGCTGACCTGGCTGGTCTGGTTGATTATCTGCTCGTTACTGATCAGCCCACAGCCCGTCGTAGCCCAGGACTCCGGCAATGACAGCAACACCGGATTGGCGGAAACCCCCATTCTGGTCGCCGGTTCCGCCAATACCGCATTTAACGCACACTTCATCAGTCTGCTTAGCCGCGAAATCGGAGATGGTGCCGATATCAGAACCTATACCGAGGATCGCAGCCTTGCCCGGCCCGATGCCCTCGTGATTACCCTGGGTTCCAGTGCACTAAGTCAAATACAGCAGCAACGGCCGAGCCCGCCAACACTGGCCCTGATGATCAGTGAAGCCCAATTCTCCGGTTATCGGGACCGACCGGGCGGGGTCAGATCTGCCATTTACAATGATTTGCCCTTGCTCCAGCAAGCTCTTCTTGGTCACCTGATTCTACCCCAGGCCACACGCATTGCAGCGCTGGCCCGGCCCGGTATGGAAGCAACCTACGATTCGTTGATTGAATCACTGGCGCGGTTCAGCCTCGAGTTACGAGTATTTCCCGTCGACAGTAATGATGCATTGATTCCCACCTTGTCCAGGGCCCTGAGCTATGGCGATTTTCTTTTGGCGGCCCCGGACGAAATGATTTTTAACCCGAGAACAATCAAGCACATTCTGTTGACCGCCTATCGTAGAAACAGAATTGTCATCGGTCCGGATCGTGCCTTTGTCCGGGCGGGGGCGCTGGCTTCAACATACATCCCACTCCCCATCGTTGCTGCTGATGTCGGCGAGCAAATAGCAGTATACAGGGCCACGGGGAGTTTATTGCCCCCGGCCTACCCTCAGGATTTCGCCGTTGCGGTCAACGATCAGGTTGCCCGTTCCCTGAACATTCCCGTGCCAGCCCCGGGCACCCTTGAAGCCCGCTTGAAAGAGCGGCTCAGTGAGCTGTCGCAAGGAGTTCCTCAATGACGCCGACTAACCGGGGCCGCCGTTCTCTCAGTCGTCAGTTACTTTGGCTGGGGGCTCTACCGGCGATCGTGATGTTTCTGGTACTGATGACATTTTTCACGTCAGCCAGACTGGATGACGCCAGAAAAGACATTTACAACAGCAGCCAGGTGCTTGCGGACAACCTTGGCCCTGCCGTTGAGTACGCGGTGGTTTCCGGCAATGAACAGGCACTTGACCAGATACTGCAACAATCCATGCGACGCAGTGATGTGGAATGGATCCGTGTGGTCGATGTCATGGGAAATCAGGTCGGCTTTGCCTCAAGGGAGAACGGCGATGAGGCAGTCGAAGTAGAAAACCGCGTCCAGATATTCGAATCCGAGATACTCCAGCAACCTTTGACCATGCAAAGTGATGACCGTATCGACTGGCTCGAGCCCGATTACAACCTGGGTTCCGGTGCCCTGCGGGTGGGGACCGTTGAAGTCGGCGTATCGGACCGCCGGCTGGAGGTGCGACGCAGCGATATTATCTGGAGCTCCCTGGGGCTGGGTATGGCCTTGCTGGTCTTTACCCTCCTGGTGGTCAACCAGATGCTTACCCGCATCATAGAACCCGTCAGAGGGCTGTCCAAGCGGGTGCAAGACCTGATGAGGCGGGAATACCATCCGACCCAGATCAGCCACAGAGGTACATCTGCCGAATTTGTGGAGCTGGAACGGAACCTCAACGCGCTATCTGAACATTTGGCTAACCTGAAAGTCTCTCGGGACCAGACGCTCGCAATCTCGGAAAATGCCCGGGAGCGGGCCGAGACTGCCAACCTGGCTAAATCCGAATTCCTGGCAGTAATGAGCCATGAGCTAAGGACCCCTCTTAACGGTGTTCTCGCAATGCTTGAACTGGTCACCGAAGAACCATTGACCGATCGACAACGGGACTACCTGACCACCGCGAGACGGTCCACCGAGGATCTGTTGACCGTTATAAGCGACATTCTGGACTTCTCCCGGGTAGATCGGGGCAAACTGGTGCTTGATTTTCAGAAGTTCGATCTCAGGGAGCTGATCGTAAATTGCACGGCCACGTTCCGGCACCCGGCCGATCAACAGGGCCTGACACTGGCTGCACATTTCGAGGGACTCTGGCCGCAACCGGCTGCCCTTGTCCGCGGGGATGCACCCCGGCTGAGACAGGTGATTGCATGCCTGCTGGACAACGCCATCAAGTTTACCGATGAAGGCGACGTTACCATCACCAGTGAATGGGTGACTCTGGAGGATGGCTGCATGATTCTGAACTGCGAAGTGAAGGATTCCGGTGCCGGTATTCCCAGCGAAAGAATGAAAGAAATGTTCAACAGCTTCGAGCAGCTGGACAGTTCCCACTCCCGCCAACACGGGGGTACCGGCATTGGCCTGGCATTGGTGCAGCGCCTGGTGGAATTGATGGGCGGTCACATACGGGTGGAAACGGACCTTGGAATGGGCTCGTCCTTCAGATTTGAACTGCCATTCGAGATCGCCGAGTCCATAGACGCTCCACCAGCGAGAAAGATCTTGCTACCTGAGCCGGCCCCTGCCCCAGAACACCGTTCGCCGGCCCGCGCCCTGGTCGTTGAAGATAATCCTGTCAATCAGCGTGTAGCCACGGCACTGTTGACGCGTCTGGGTTTTGAAACTGACGCCGTCGATAATGGCCAACAGGCGTTGGATCGTGTGCGGGCCAATCAGGATAACTATGAGGTTATCCTGATGGACTGTCATATGCCGGTAATGGACGGATTTGAAGCTACCCGTTCCATTCGTGAGTGGGAGGTTGCCACCGGACTCAGGTTTACCCCCATCATCGCGTTAACCGCGGATGCTTTGCCAGACACCGAAGCCGCTTGCCACGAAGCGGGAATGAACGATTACCTGGCAAAGCCGGTCAGGAAGGAAAATTTGCGAACCGTCCTGAGCCGATGGCTCCATCTTTAACTTGCCACGGGCTCACGCATAGTCACGAATTCTTCCGCCGACGTTGGGTGGATACCGATGGTGCTATCGAAATCAGCTTTGGTTGCGCCTGCCTTCATGGCGACTGCAATTCCCTGCAGTATCTCTCCGGCATCGGGACCTACCATATGAGCGCCCAGAACCTTGTCGGTCTCATCCTCAACAATCAGTTTCATCAAGCTGCGCTCGTCCCGGCCACTCATGGTGTGTTTCATGGGTTTGAACTCTGACCGGTAAATCCTGAGCTTGCCGTGGGACTGGCAAGCTTCCGATTCCGTTAGCCCGACGGTGCCTATATTCGGTTGGCAGAACACGGCGGTTGGAATACAGCGGTAATCCATCTCACCCTTACCATCACCAAACAATCTGCGCGAAAGCACCATGCCCTGGGCGAGCGCAACCGGCGTCAGCTGAGGAGTGCCGATAACGTCCCCAAGCGCAGAAATGGATGGAACGGCGGTCTGAAAGTGATCATCGACCACGATGTGACCAGACGCATTCAACTGAACTCCTAACTCCTCCAGGCCAAGCCCATCTATCAACGCACGTCGGCCTGTGGCTGCCATCACAAGTCCGGTGGTAATGGAGGTGCCGTCAGACAACTCCACCTGATAATGCGGTCCTTCGAGCTGAACTGATTCAATGGTGACACCAAACTTCAGATCGATACCTTTTTTGCGCAGTTCAGTGGCGGTAAATTGCCGCACATCATCATCGAACCCGCGCAAAAACAGATCGCCCCGATAGATCAGCGTGGTTTCAACGCCGAGCCCCGCCAGGATGCCGGCGAACTCAACAGCAATGTAACCACCGCCCCAAACCACGGCCTGTCGTGGTAGCTGGGGCAGGTAAAACATTTCATTGGAACTCAGAATGCATTCTTTACCCGGCAGATCGGGGGTAACCGGCCAGCCGCCGGTGGCAATGGTGATATTTTCAGCCGTATAGGCCTGGTCACCAACCACGACGGTATGAGCATCCCGGCACGAGGCGGTGCCCTCAATAATGATAACGCCGGCGTTCTCCAGCAATCGCTGGTAGATTCCGTTCAGGCGCTCAATCTCGGCATTCTTGTTGGCGACCAGCGTGGGCCAGTCAAAGGAGACGTCTTCTTTCGGTATTTTCCAGCCGTAACCGGCGGCATCTTCGATATCCTCATGAACATGGGAGCCGTAAACAAACAGCTTTTTGGGCACGCAGCCAACATTAACGCAGGTGCCCCCCAGATACCGGGATTCAATAATCGCAACGCGGGCACCGCGCTGGGCCGACATGCGAGCCAGGCGAACACCGCCGGAACCAGCACCGATAACAATCAGGTCGTAATCAAAGTTCTCAGACACTTTTTCTCCTTAAACTACTTTTTGATGACCCTTCAGGCTGAGCTCGCCTTGCTTATGACGGGGCCAACTTCACGGAACAATACGTAATCTTCGTGAGTACCAAGCTGAATCTTGCCGAGGCTGCGAAATCCCATGGACTCATAGAACGGCAGGTAACGGCTGTTGCCGGTATCCAGAACCAGCCCAGAACCACGGGAGTTTTCGGCACATAGCCGTTCCACGGCCTCCAGAATCATCCGCCCGAGGCCACGGTTCTGATATTTGGGGTGCACACCCATCAGAGGCAGCTGATGCGCAAGCGGTTGCGGCAACAAGGCCTTGATCTGTTCGTGGTAATCAAGATAACGACGGGTCGAAGAGAAGCCTGTGGTCAGCACCATACGAATGCGCCAGCTTAATTGATCAGTCAGATTCAGCCGGAGTTCCGGGTCGCCAATAAAAGCTACCGCCACAAGCGTATCGTCCAACATGATACCGACCGCCTCCTGCCGGAGCTCAAAGTACAGGCTGATCAATTCGCGAATGGTCGCCCGGACGCGCTGGTCATAACCGGGGCGGCGATGGTCGAAAAGATAGCGGAACGTCGGTTCATGCCTGTAGGCCTGATAAAGAATGGACTTGGCCTCGCTCAGAGCCGTGTGATCCAACCTGACGACGACGGGTTCCGCTTTGTTATTCTTGTCAGTATTTACGTGTGCCATGTCTTTGCTCCGCTGCCTGCGCTTTTTCGGTACCGCACCTAAATAATTAGATTTCCAGTGTCAGCCTTACTGACACCTGTCCTGGGGAATTGCCACGGTCCATTGCCGCCTGATCAATGGCGATGCCGTATTCGTTATTCAATGTTTCAAGCCATAGTGCAACCTGGCTGAAGGGTGCATTTTCCAACCACACCCGAATGCCATTCTCCCCGCTTGGTTCGAAGCGCTGCAAAGACAACCCGGCTTCACTGGCGGAGCGGGTGACCGTGGACATTAATGCACGGCCGTCGGTAATTTCAGAAAGCGTCGAAGACTCCGTTCCGGAGGCAGCGATCTGCTGAATAGTGCTCCGGTTGGCCTCCATCCAGGAAACCAGCTCCGCAGCATTTTCCCGCGCGCTGGCGGCTTCATCATGGAAGGTGGACACTGGCCGCCAAATCGCGAAGTAGATAATGAACAGAAAAACCGCGACGGTCAAAGCGACTAACGCCTGCTGATCCCGACGTGGCAACTGATCAAACTGGGCCACCAGTTTCTGGACTGATGGATGTTCAGTGAGCTTGGCCAGCATATCAGCCTCCTGAAATCGTAAGGCGGCCACGGGCACCGCTGGATTCGTTTACCACTGAGCCAATTTCAGCGTTCAGTCCGCTACCGGAAATGCCATTACGAAGAGCGCTCAGCCTGGCGAAGCTGTCTGCCCGTAGATCGACTACAAGCTGCCCTCTGGACCGGCTGTAGTTCACCGTATTGAATTCAACGCTTTCCTTGCCTGGCAGGATGGAATACTGATGCCCCGCCTGCTTCATTAACGCCAGAAAATCCGCATTCGGGCCCTGCTGTTGGGCGAGCCGGAGTTGGCCTTCCAGAACACGCCGGACATTTCCTGCATGAGTCTGGCGATCGTTGGGAAACACCTGCCGATACATAGCCATAGCCTGGTTACGGAGCTCATCTGCCTGCTGGTTGTAATAAATACCCATACCGGCTTCCACGCCAACTTGCAGTAAAAACCACAGGCATGCCACTGCAATGGCCGGACGCCAGGCCCGCAATGTGCTGTTGCCGTCCCCGCTCAGGGCATAAGTGCCCTGACACAGATTTATCGGTGAACAGAGATGATGATGGTGGGCGTGTACCAGCAATTCCAGCGGCATCAGCTCCAGGGTCTGCAAACTCACCGCCAGGCGACCAGAACTCTGAAGGTTTTTCAGTACCGGAGCCTGGGCGTGCAAATCCTCCCGGGTACCGTAGGCCGCCACCCGAACTTGTGTTACCACCTCGTCATCCGGCGGCATGGCCAGGGTGTCGGCGAACATCATCAGGTTTCCGACCTGCATTTTCAGCCACTCACCGCGCTGGTTTGAAAGCAAGGCGCTGTCGCCGTCGAGACAAATTGCCCAGTCATGCTCGCTGACGGGAAGCAAAGACGCATCCGGATAAATTGCCTCCAACCGGGCATGAAACCAGTCGGTGAACAGTTCCGACCACAGCCCCATCCTCTGATGATCAATAGCGGCGACCCGAAAACCTTTGTCTTCCCGGTTGCCAAGAGCCAGATGCATTGTGCTGATATCCTGCGCGAGCTGCTCTTCCACAGCAAACGGCAACGCCTGGCGAACAAACCTGGCCTGTTTTGCCGGAATATCCGCAAAACAGAACAAGACTTCTTCTCCGGGGATCAAACCGATCAGCCGAACATGATCCAACGCATTCTGAGCCAGCGTCTGTTCGATGTGCTCTCGGGTATCGGTGGTTCCCTGAGCTTGCGCATCGCCACTGGCATCGACCAGCACCCAGTTGAAAATCTGGTTCTCGGGTTCATTGATCAGGTCCGCAAACGGTGGTACCGGCCGGACATAAAGGCGGTAAAACATAACTGTGACGTCCTTGGTTCAGGAACCCTCAGTAACGCCGAAACGTTCTTTGGTAATTCGGTTCTTCTGGCCGGTATCCCGGCTGACGGTTGACAACTCACCGGTTGGGCTGCGGAACACCGTACTAACCAGGTTTACCGAGCGGTCATCGTAAGTAATTCGTGAGGCAACCTCAAAAAATCGGGTTTGAAGAACAAGCCCCTGAGGCTTGAGTCCCAGCCCGGCAAATTCCGGTAACGCCAGAAAATCCTGGATGTTCTCAAACCTTTCTTCCTGGCGTTGCAACAACACAGATTCGATCTGCGCTGCTGTCAGTTCAGCATGCAGCGACTGCAACACCGGCCCGGTCGCCATATTAACATTGATACCGAGCCCCGCCACCGGCAGCGCTGCTACGTGTGGCATCAAAGCCTGATATTCTTCCTCGGTAATACCTTCAAGTAGCCTGAGTTCACTTACACTCTGAAAGGGCTGATTGGCCGCCCGATACGGCGGATCCTGCATCAGGTACTGGCCGTCTTCGGCGCCGTAAGCATTGACCGTCTGATCGTTTGCGTCAATCCAGTCGATCACTACATTGACGTTGAGGTTGGTGAGGCCCAGCACCACAAACAGTTGCTCAAGGCGATCACGAGCCAACTCATTGACCGCGCCGGATGAATCCACCAGGTCATTGAGATTGATCCGGCCCCCCAGATCGTCGACCTGAATCTCGACAATGCCATCATCCAGCGGCAGCAAGGCGGAATATCGCGCCCAGAACTCGTCCGGACTATCGACAAAGAGGTTGTTTTCCTTGTCTTCCTCGAAGTCCCTGAACAGAATCTGCTTTGCGAAGGCCTCCGCGCCCAACGCGATGCTGTAGCCCTGGTTCTGGGCGAGGTAGTGACCGGCCTTATACACCCTTACGCTTTGGTGTTTTGTCATTCCCGTGGCCAGCATCACAATCAACGTCATGGCCAGCAATACCATAATCAGGGCAACACCGCTTTGTCTAGCACCTGGGTGAGGCATCATCATTGCGGGTTCACCGGTTGCTCGGCAGGCGGTTGCGAGGTGTCATCACCTGGCTCTTCCTCCAAATCATCCGCCGGAGTTTCGAGCTCCTGATTGAATTGCGCAACCGCACCCTGAGCTCCATCCACGTCGAAATCCGGCAGTGTATAAAGCCGCGTCAGCTCTCCGAATCGCTCATGGGTGAGGGATATTTCGATGCCCAGAGGCAACGGCAGCCGGGGCGCACTCGATTGACCGTCCCCTGCCGTACTGTCCGTGTTTTCCGGCGGCCACTCGTCTACCCAGTCCCGTTCGGCATTCATAAAACGAATCTCGAACTCCGTGATGTCTGACAACAACAGCTGGTCTCGGCTCTCTTCTTCCTGACCTTGATCCACCATCACCCAATACCGGCGTCGCAGTTCCTCCCCGGTGTATTCATAGGCACTGCGCTGCAGCTCGCTGCGCCTGGAACCAAGGGGGTTACGCCAGCCCTGGCGGGTCATTACCAGCTCGTAGGCATCGTCCCGACTGCTCAAGGCTGGAGCAAAATCACCGTAGATGTTACGCACAGGACGATTAACCACCTGGGTAATATCCCGACTCATCAGCAGAAATGCTTTCTGTAAACCCTCGAAGTCTGTCGCTACCTCGTCAACCCTGTCCCGTGAGATGATCACACTGGATATCACCTGCCAGACCCCAAGGCCTATGACCGCCGTGATCGTGACGGCAATCAATACTTCCATCAGAGTGAAGCCGGACTGCGTGCGAAGCCTGGGTGGATGAGTCATCGGCCCAATTCTCCGATAAAGCCCGAGAGCGTGTGGACCGGCCTGGATTCATCGCCGATGCCCATAAAGCGCTCAACAGTGACCTCCACACGGCGGATCGTGGGCTCTTCTGTATCAATCACCTCCGAGATCACGAGCCAGCGATACTCGCCATAATCCAGCTCATTGGCGTTCTCCCCGACGCCTGGAAATTCTTCGCTGAGTCGTAATTCGTTCATGCGATTTTCAGCAATCCAGGCGGCCAGGGTTTTATCACGGATGCGCTCATAGCTGTTGATGTACTGGCTGCCCACTTCAGACGCGGCGCCAGCAATAAGGCCGAACACCAACAAGGCAATCAGAACTTCGATCAGCGTGAAGCCGGCTGAAGGGCGGCGGGGAAACGGCATGCTGCAATTCACAGGACGTTCTGCTCCTGTCCAGGGCCGATCCATTCGATGGCATCCAGGCCATCAGACTGCAACCGGTGCAGAGCATCCCGTTGCTGACCGATGGAAAATTCCAGCTCGAAGGGGGTGGTCTCACCGCTTGAGAAAAACACAATACCGGGTCTGAGCTCATCTTCGGCGCTGGCCAGCCTGGGGACGTCACTTTCTATAAAAGGCGTGACCTCTGCCCACTCCGGAAGCGTGCGGGCCCGGAACAGACGCTCGGATTGCCCTGCCCAGCGTCCGCTCTGATCATTGAAAACGACGAATCTATAGGCATCATCGTCGAGAATCAGGCCCAGTTCCTGATTATTGAGAATGGCCTGCTCCGAAGCAGTCTGCATCAGCAGGTATAATTCACGAACGGTATTCTCCAGCTCCCGCCGTTGAGTGCCGCCGCCGAGATTTACAATGGCAAGGGCTGCCAGCAACCCCACCACAATGAGGACAACCAGAATCTCGATCAGGGTAAAACCCGATATTGGTCGCCTGAGTTGCACGGAAGATCAGCCCTCGGGATCCCAGACACTGATATCGGCAGCATCCCCATCACCACCTTCCTGTCCATCGGAACCGTAGGAATACAGATCATAGGGACCGTTGGAGCCCGGGCTGATGTATTCGTAATCCCGGCCCCAGGGGTCTTCCGGTACGCTTTTCAGATAACCGTCCGGGTTCCAGTTGCGCGGCTCGGGACTGCCGCCAGGCTCGGAAACCAAAGCCTCAAGGCCCTGCTGCGTCGAGGGATAGTGGCTGTTGTCGAGTCGGTACAGATCAAGCGCATTGGCAATGTTGCTCATCTGGGTTTTGGCGACGGTGACCCGGGCCTGGTCACTGCGCCCCATGATGTTGGGTGCCACGATGGCGACAAGAAGACCGAGAATTACCATGACCACCATGATTTCGATCAGGGTAAAGCCGCGTTGTGCTGTTGCGTGTTTCATCATCTTGGTTCTCTGTTTTCCTTTAGATTAAAAATGGAACGCCCTAGCCTACAAGATTACTCATATTCAGTATGGGTAACATGATAGCCAGCACAATAATCAGTACAACGACACCCATGATCAACAGCATCATCGGCTCGAACAGACCGACAATGGCAGCGATTTTGGCCTGCAGGGTATTTTCCTGCATCCTGGCTGTTCGCTCCAGCATGCTGTCCAGCTCACCGCTGGCTTCGCCGCTGGCGATCATATGCAACATCATCGGGGGAAAGTACCCAGTCTGGTCCAGCGAGCGGTGCAGACTGCCGCCTTCACTCACCCGCTGGGCTGCGCCCCGTAGTTCCAGGCGCAAAAAATCGTTCGAAAGCACTTCCCCCGCTATGCGCATGGCTTCAACCAGCGGCACGCCACTGGTCGTCAATATGCTCAATGTACTGGCGTAGCGAGCGGTATTGACCCCCCTCACCATCCCCGAAAACAGGGGCATATGCAGCAGCATGCGGTGAAACCGCAACCGGTTGGACTCTTTGCGCAATGACCACCGGAAAAAAACCACGGCCAGTACAATGCCGATAAAAAGGTAGACACCGTAACTACCGAGAAATTCCGACATGACCAGCATGCCCTGGGTTAGTGCTGGCAACTCCTGGCCTTGTTTGACGAACACTTCAATGATGTCCGGCACCACGTAGGTGAGCAGGAAAACCACGATCGCAATCGCCACGAAACTCAGGATCATCGGGTAGATGGCCGCCAGCTGGATTTTCTGCCGCGCCTCTTGCCTGCTCTCGGTGTAATCCGCCAGCCGGTTCAGCACCAGATCAAGATGGCCTGCATGCTCGCCGGCTGCCACTGTGGACCGGTATAGCCGGGGAAACGCGCGGGGAAATTCGCCCAGACTGTCGGCCAGGGTATAACCCTCCATCACCTTGGCGCGGATAGCAATCAGCATGCCTTTGATGCGGGGCTTATCAGATTGTTGTGCCGTGGCTGACAAGGATTGCTCAATGGGAATGCCCGACTGTATCAGCGTTGCCAGCTGGCGGGTCATCAATGCCAGGTCGGCCGCACTGAGAGTACCGCGGCTACTGAGTGGGCTGGCTTTGGTCCGCTTTTCGGCGGCGGGCTCCACCGCCAGTGGCGCCAGGCCTTTTTCCCTCAACTGCTGCCGGACAGCGCGCGGGCTGTCCGCTTCCAGCACGCCGTGTTTCTGCTTGCCTCGCGCGTCCAGAGCCTTGTAGTCAAATGCGGGCATTGCTTAGCTCCGGTGAGTCACTCTGAGAACTTCTTCCATGGTGGTGACGCCATCCAGAATTTTGGTTACGCCATCCGAGTGAATGCTGGGGCCAGATTTTCGGGCTTCGTGCTCGAGTTCAAGCTCTCCAGCGCGCTTGTGAATCAACGAACTCAGCTCCTCCGAGACCTCCACCACTTCATAGATACCGATACGGCCCCGGTACCCCAGATGATTGCAAATATCACAGCCGGTAGCGCGATAAATGGTCGGCGCTGCCGCAGTGTCCTGCTGGAGGAATTCGCATTGTTCTTCAGACGGTGTGTAAGGTTCCTTGCAGTCATGACACAGAACACGGACCAGGCGCTGGGCTACGATACCCACCAGGCTGGACGAGATCAGGAAGGGTTCAATGCCCATATCCATCAAACGGGTAATCGCACCAACCGCAGTATTGGTGTGCAGGGTGGATAACACGAGGTGTCCTGTAAGACTGGCCTGAACCGCGATTTCAGCGGTCTCGAGATCACGGATCTCACCGATCATCACCACATCAGGATCTTGGCGCAGGATAGCCCGCAAGCCCCGGGCAAACGTCATATCTACCTTCGGGTTAACCTGAGTCTGGCCAATCCCGGGAAGGTTGTATTCGATAGGGTCTTCAACGGTAAGAATGTTGCGGCTGCGGTCATTGATTTCCTGCAAACCGGCATACAGCGAGGTCGACTTACCAGAACCGGTCGGGCCGGTGACCAGAAGAATGCCGTAAGGCCGGTGAATCATCTTACGAAGGCTTTTGAGGTCCCGCGGCGCCATGCCCAGAGATTCCAGCCGAATGTTTCCCGCCTGTTTATCCAGTAAACGAAGTACGATGCGCTCACCATTGGATGACGGCATGGTGGATACCCGAATGTCTACTTCCCGCCCGGCGACCCGCAATGAAATGCGGCCGTCCTGAGGCACCCGCTTTTCGGCGATATCCAGCTTGGCCATAACCTTGATTCGCGACACCAACAAGGGTGCCAATGCCCGTTTCGGCTGAACCACTTCGCGCAATACGCCATCGACCCGGAATCGCACCACCAGCCGTTTCTCATAGGTTTCAATGTGAACGTCCGAGGCGCTGGATTTGACAGCCTCCGTAAGAATGGCGTTGATCAAACGAATGATCGGCGCGTCGTCTTCCTGCTCCAGAAGATCCGCGGTTTCAGGCACCGAATCCGCCAGTGATGCGAGGTCCATATCATCGCCAATGCCTTCGACCATCTGCATGGCTTCGGTAGAATCATTCTGGTAGGCCGCATTGAGGGCTTCGTCAAAAGCACCCGGATCGATGGGGGAAAAACGCGCACGGCCGCCACTGACCCGATTGGCTTCCGCCAATGCCGAGTGCACTGCGCCAGGCCGCACCAGAACAATCGGCTCACCGCGATCATCCCTGGTCAGGATTACACCGTTGCGTTTGGCAAACGTAAAAGGTAAACGACCCAGCGGGGCATCCTGCAGCTGGAGATCAGATTCTGTGGTCAACGTAATCCTCGTCCATTTCACCCGTCAGGGCTTTGTTGAAAAACACTTTTGCAGAGGCTACCACAGCAAGGCAAAAAAAGACTGGCAAACCGTCATTTCGACAGGACAAAGCGAGCAATTTTCAACGCCGCTGCAATACGGTCTGGAAAAAACGTCAAAAATGACTACCATGCGATACCTGATATCTGCAAAACAGGCCCCCTATACTGCACTTAAATCTGCTACATTGTAGTTTGAACTACGGACGGATTAAGGAACCCAATGTCTGTAAATGCCACCCGGTTTCCCCTGATTGCCGCTGTTCTCATTGCTCTCTTGATGACCTTAACGCTTGCGTGGCAGGGCTACGGCTTCTGGGTCCAGGAACAGCAACGCGCTGTCAACGCCCGCGCCGTGAATGTGGAAACATCCGCCACGGCGGCACGACAGAGGCCAAACGTGAGTCTGGCCACATTGAACCTGTTTGGCAATGCCGCCAGCAACCCCGGTGCGGAGGAAATAGACACCGAAAATCTGCCTGAAACTAACCTGCGCATCTTCCTTCGCGGCGTTCTTGCCTCCGACGGTGAATTTCCGGCGAGCGCGCTGATTGAAGATTCCAACAGCCGAACCGAAGCCTATATGGCAGGTAATGAAATACCCGGCGGCGCAACGCTCCGGACGATTCTGCCAAACCGGGTCATTCTCGAGCGTAACGGAAAGCTGGAAAACCTGTACTTCCCTGAAACCGACAACCAGGCCGGTTTGTCCGTCGCAGAAAGCCAGATTGCTGAGACCACAGCCAATCAATCGGATGAGACCTACGACTCCCGGTCAGACAGCACCAATGTACAATCCTCGTCACAACCGGCCTCAGACCAGCGTCGGGAAGAGATCAGACAACGGCTTGAACAGTTGCGCGAACGTCTGAGAAACAATAGCAACTGAGACCCTCCCCCTGGACGTCGTGAATGAGCCGGCCTCTCAAAGACCTGATCTTGAACCGGTATACAGCTTCAACGGTGAGGGCCCGTGGCTTATTCAGGATAGAAAGGCCAGCCGCATCGTTGACGCCAGCAGGCTTAGTCGTTGCGCTAGTGTCCCGTCTGGCTAATTCGTTAACCTACTGAGCCACTGAGGGCCTTGATAGCTAGGCGCGGTGGCGAAGGTTTGGTGGTTCCAAATCGAGACGGCGCAACGCGGCTATCAAGGCCCTCAGTGGCTCCCGAAGGGCGAGACGCTGAGGCCTCTGGCCGGTGTTGCCAGCCCTTGATGTGGAACCACCACACCTGCGGACTGGCGCCTTGGCCAGAGGCCTCAGCGTCTCGCAGTAGATTAACGAATTAGCCAGACGGGACACTAGTGGTCTGTAAAAGCGTTGATCCACTCCGGCACATCGTCAGCAAACCTCAACCATTCGCCCTGCTGCAACACCGCCAGACGCTTGTAAGGATGGTCGGCGCTGGAGTTATCGATCAGATGCAGTTCGTCCGCAAGGCCGACGCAATCCCTAACCAGATTGACGGTGCGCGGAATGCGGCCACGCAATTTAGCCTCCGGCACATTGTGGCCACCGGATATCACCCGGCAAGATACCCGTGCAACGTTCAGCTCCGGCGTGGCAAGGTGGAAATAAAATACCTTGATAACATATCCTGCAGCCTTTGCCTCGCCGACAAAATCCAGTTTTGAAGGATGGGAAAATACGGTCTCGAAGCAGAACGTCTGGCGTTCTTCCAGCAGGCGATAACGTTCCTTTTCCGCAATCAGTGCGGCCTCGTAACTGTGTTGTTCGGGCTGATCTGGCCAAAGACTACGGGCAATGTTATCGGCGTTGACCAGGGGAATCCGGTGTTTTGCCAGAAAGGTCTCGTAGAAGGTGCTCTTCCCTGAGCCATTACCACCAACCAGTAACCAAAGCTCAGGCGGCATCATCCCGGTCATAGAGTTTCTCGAAGGTTCCGTTCACGAAGCGGCCGATGGCCCGGCTCCCGTTTGGATAGAGTGCTTCCAGGTAACCTGCATGGGTCGTGGATGCCTGGTAGACGGTTCGATTGCGTTTGATGTCTTTTCCGAGCCTGCCAGAGTCACGGGCTTGGTCAACTTCCGCCCAGAGATTCTCGGACTCCAATGGCTCCGGTTCCACCCGCTCAACCCTGACCTTCTTCAGCCCCTGAGTAAGTGCCATCAGGTCCTCGGCGTTGACCTCATTGGCAATACTGCGGCCGATTTCAGCCCACAGTTCAATCTGTTTAGGCACCGAGCGACGCTGTACCTGGCCTTCCGCCGCTGCGTGGCGCACCAGCATTTCATCGAGCCGAACAGGAATGGACATAGAGCCTCCGTTTAACACAGACTTTCCCCAATCGTAGCGCCTTGCATCTTTTGTTGCAACTTGCTTCAGCCTGTAGGAGCGATTTCAATCGCGATCAGGTGCGCAGGCCCTCTCAAAGCTTCGCGACTGAGGTTGCTCCTACGGTTGCAGCAGCAGGCGCCCTAACCCCGAGGTGCGGGTAACCTGTCTTGCGACGGCCTGGTCGAACACGTTGTTGTCCGGCAGCAGCAGGCTGAACCAGTGTCTGGCGCGGGTGATACCGGTGTAGATCAGCTCCCGGGTCAAGACCGGATTGAGTTTATCGGGCATGACCAGACAGGTATGTGCGAACTCCGAGCCCTGGGACTTGTGGACGGTCATGGCATAGACCGTTTCCACGCCCTGCAACCGGCTGGGCAGTATCCAACGGATGCCGCCGCTACCATCGCCAGCGGCAAATGCGACCCGCAATACGGTTCGGTCAGGCTCGATGAGCTCTTTGCCATCTACCCATTGCCGGGCGGGCAGTTCCAGGGTAATGCCGATATCCCCGTTCATCAGCCCCAGGCTGTAGTCGTTTCGGGTCACCAGTACCGGGCGACCCGGGTACCAGCCCTCTGTGGCGCTGATCAATTTGGCGCGTTTAAGCGCATTGGCAATGGTGTCATTCAGCCCCTCGACACCAAACGGTCCCCGGCGCAACGCGCAGAGTAGCTGGAACTGCCCGTAGGCCTCAAGGGTCGAGCGGGCCCACTCATCGAAGCTGGCCAGGGGCTCCATCGTCTCCGGACGGGTTTGAGCCATATGCCTGAGGTAGCACCCATAGCCCACCGGAGGCGAGATTGTTTTATTCCCGACCAGCCGGTTCAGCCCCGCTTCGTGAAACTGCTGGGCACCGCCACGCACAGCATGTTGGCTTATACCCGATGCCGGATTCTGCCGGTCTATGTTGATCCGGACAATATCCCGGTAACCCTCGCTAAACACCTTGCGGACAGCGCTGGCTGCCATGGCGCTGGTTTCTGCAGGCTGGTTGACGGCGGCAGCCAACTGCCCGATACCGCTGGAGGCGTCAAACCGGTAGCTGGTGCGCAATAGCGTAATTACCTGGTCCAGCGGTCTGCCCTGCTCATCAAGCAACAGTGACGGGATTTCTGCACCGCTGACCGCTTCCAGCCAGCGCGCATTGTCACCGGTATAATGGCCAGCTATGGCACGCTGGCAAAGCTCGCCCAGCACCGCGCCAGCATCCACCGAGGCCAACTGGTCCTTGTCCCCCAGCAGAATCAGCTTCGCTCCGGCCGGCAATGCCTCCAGTACTCGTGCCATCATTTCGATATCGACCATCGAGGCTTCATCAATCACCAGCACATCCACCACCAGCGGATTATCCCGGTCATGACGAAAACGGCGGGAACCCGGAATGCTGCCCAACAGCCGGTGCAAGGTAGTGACCTCGGTGGGAATGGCCCGCCGGCAATGATCGGCATCCGGAAGACCGCTCAAGTCCAGCCCGGCCACCGCTCCGGCAATGGATTCATTAAGTCTCGCCGCCGCCTTGCCCGTGGGTGCGGCCAGCCGGATGCGCAAGGCCCGGGGCTCGGCGCTGGCATTCAGAGCCACGCTCTGCAACCCCGCCAGCAACTTGACCACCGTAGTGGTCTTGCCGGTGCCCGGCCCGCCGGTAATAATGCTGAAGCCATGGCGGGCAGCATTGGCACAGGCAACCCGCTGCCAGTCCGGACCCTCGGAACGGCTTCCGGCCGCTACCGGAAACAACGCCGCCAAGGCCCGCGCCAACGCTATTGCCGAGGCACTTTCAACATCGGCCATCGGCCCGGACTGAGCCATTCGTCTAGTCAATTGGGCGTAAATGGATTGTTCGTATTGCCAGTAGCGGCGCAAATAGAGTCGCAAGCCATCCCGCACCAACGGCGTGTTACCGGCGGCCTCGGAATTTGCACCGTCCGCCACCAACAGCGGGTGTTCGAGTACGGCCTGCCAGGCCGTCAGTGACACGTCTGCCAACAGTTCCGAGGGCAGCAAGGCGTGGTCACGGACTACCTGGTCCTCGGGTGGCAGCGACAGGGCGTCATCCAGCCCTGCCTGCCGCGTGGCCTCCAGATCCAGGCAGACATGGCCACGACCAAGCTGGTGGGACGCCAACGCCGCGGCCAGTAACAAAAGCGAGGAGGCAGGTTGGCCAGCATCGCGCGTTTCCCGGTCGAGGAAACGAACCAGAGCAGCGTCCAGAGCGCGCAACCAGCCCAGCTCCACCCACTGGTCCAGCAGCCGGAAGAGCTCACCGGTGTTGGCCAGCACTGCAGTTGCGGTCAGCGGTGGTTCAGCAGTCTCTGGCGCATCTTCCGGAGGCGCATCCTCGGGCAACAGGTCGTCAAAAAGATCTCTCATACGACCATCTCCGGCTCTGTAAGAACGGCATTTCTGAACAGTTGATCCAGCGCTTCGATCAGCTCCCTGCCCGGCCGGTCCAGGTGAACACCCGCGCTTTCGGAGCCGTTGCCCCGCAAGAACAGATATACCGCCCCGCCCACATGGTGGTCGTAATCGTAATCCGGCAAGCGTGATTTGAGCAGGCGGTGGAGTGCGAGCAAATAAAGCGCGTACTGCAGGTCATAGCGCTTCTCGCTGACGACCCGGGCCATGGCCGCGGGCGTATAATCCTCGTCAGTCGGTCCGATGTAATTGGACTTGTAGTCCGCCACGTAATAGCGCCCCTCGTGTTCAAATACCAGGTCGATAAAGCCTTTCAGCATGCCATTGATAGTCATGTCATCGGCTGCAGGCCTCGAGGTATCTTCGAGGGCATCGAACTCCCGCAGCGTGTGGCGGGTAACCAGCGCATCCAGCGCCCGGGTCGTCACTCCGCTGCTGGCAAACCAGAATTCCAGCTCTGGGATGGCCTGAGTCAGAGCCGCAAGGGCAACCCGCGGCTGGCAGCCATCGGGTTGAACCGGCAACGGCAACTCTCGCTGGACAAAATCTTCGGTCCAGTTAGCCAGAGGTCGGGCCCAGGCTTCCCAGCCCCAGGCTGCGCAACGTTTCTCAAGGATGCCGAGAAAATCCTGCTGATGCTCCGGGGACAGCCCAAAGCCCGCCCGGTTTCGCCACTCCAGAATGCCGTGCAGAAAGGTCCCCGGACCGGCACCACGATAAAAGCCGTGAATACGGCGCTCGGTTTCAGCCGGTCGCTTCAGGACTGGCTGGTCTTGGGTCCGGTCTGCCTCACCCTCTTCATAACGACGCTCTGCGGCCGGGGTTTCGGCCTCCAGATTGCCCGGCGGCATGCTGGATAAAGGCAAACTGATGTTGTAGCGGATAGCAGAGTAGCTGGCGATCCACCAGTCCTCCCTGGCCCTTCGCTCCGGAAGGCGAGCTTCACCAAGGTGAGCAACTGGCGGTGGCGTATAACGTTCACTTGTGGCTACTGGCAGTTCGGTCACGGTCATGACCGACGAGCCTGCCACCATTTTCTGGAGGCCCTCTGCCACGGATGATTGGCCGTCGAGACCCGCCAGATAGCCCAGTGCACTGCGTTGCTCGTCGCCGCCGATATCACAGGCGCCCACCCAGGTGGCGTAACGGGCTCTGGTCAGCGCCACATAGAGTTTGCGGATATCTTCCCCCAGACGCTCCCGATCTGCCCGGGCCAAAGTGTCCTCGTCCGGATCAAAGGTTACCTGCAAGTGGCCGCGCTCATCGTGCCACGAGACAGTTTTGTCCTTCTTGTTGGCGGGCCGGCAGCTGGTTGCAAACGGCAGAAAAACCAGGGGGTATTCCAGGCCCTTGGACTTGTGCACTGTCACCACCTGGACAAGATCTGCATCACTTTCCAGTCTCACCTGCATGGCGTCGGTTTCCTTGCTGGCGTCTGCAATCATCTCTGCCAGCCGGCGGATAAGTGCCTGCTCGCCATCCACCTGCTGACTCTCCTGCTGCAGCAGCTCGGCGATATGCAACACATCGGTCAGCTCCCGTTCGCCACCGCCCTGATGCAGTAACCGCGCAGGCACGTCAAGGTCGGTCAGGATACGGCGAATCATCGCCAGCACACCCTGAGCCTGCCAGATCTGGCGCAAACCCCGGAAACGTTCGATTTCATCTTCCCACGCCAACTCATTACTGCGCAGATGATCCAGTCGCTGCCAGCTCAGGCTGAGCGTGCTGGTGGCCAGCGCCGTGCGAACCAGACGATCCCTCTCCGGCTCCGCGCAGGCAGACAGCCAATGAAGCAGATCTGTCGCTTGCAGGGTTTGCAGCACCGAGCCCCGATCCGACAGATAAACACTCTTTACGCCCCGTGTACTGAGAGCCGCCCGCACTGCCTGCGCTTCGGCACCCTTGTTTACCAGCACTGCAATATCGGAGGATTGCAGCGGTTGAAAATTCCCGGCCTCATCTCTGAAGCCCGCTTTACTCTGTATTCCGAGGTTCAGCAAGCGCACAATTTCGCTGGCACAAGCTTCGGCCACTGCGCTATTCACATCGTCTTTTTTAGCTTTATTGCCGTACGTCCAGAAGCTCATGGCCGGCAGCTCAAAGCCGTCGCCGCTGTCAGGTAGAACAAGAGTTTCTTTCCGGCCTTTGGCGTCAACTGCCACAAACGGCAACGGATTCTCTGCGTCTGTTCCGGCTTGCTCAGGGCTGCGGAACAGAAATGCACCTTCTGGCCGGGTGGTGTCGCCATGGCTGAACACCTGATTGGCCGCCTGCACCATGGCATGGGAGGAGCGAAAGTTCCTGGGGAGAGTGACATGCCGCCCGGCGGTCGCTTGCCGGGCCTGCAGATAGGTATAGATATCCGCCCCCCGGAAGGCGTAGATCGCCTGCTTGGGGTCGCCGATCATAAAGAAGCCGGTATCCGGCCGGTTCTCTTTAACCTTGTAAATGCTATCAAATATCCGGTATTGAACCGGATCGGTGTCCTGAAACTCGTCAATCATCGCCATTGGAAACTGCTGGCGGATGGTGTCAGCCAGATGTTCGCCACCCTCTCCCTGCAGTGCGGTGTCCAGGCGGGTCAGCAGGTCGTCAAAGCCGAGCTCGGCACGGCGCTGCTTTTCCTGCTCCATGCGCCGGGCCACCCAGTGCGTCCCATGCACCAGTAAAGCCTGTTCCGGCACCGGCACCAGGCGCTGATTATTCAGCTCGGTGACTGCGGCGATGAGCGGATGATCTGTCGGCGCCGGCTCGGCTTTCCAGGCCTCCCCGATGCCAGCGGCGGACAAGCGATTCCAGGCAGCGTCTGTTAGCGGCGGCGGGTCCATGGAATCGGTTTCGGTCCACGCCAGTAGCGTGTCCAGCCAGCCCTGGAGAGTCGGAAGCCTGAGCTTGCGACCGTCAAAGGCTTTCTTTGCCTGGGCCTGCTGACAGAGATCCAGAAAGTCGGCGGCCTGTGACGGCAACCCCGGGTGGATGCGGTCGAATACCCGCCGACGCTCAGCCACCAGTTTGTTAAGCAATGCATCGGGAGCCTCCTCGCCCCCGGTCAGGTTGGCTTGCAGTTTAAGCAGCGACTTGAGTTTGCCCTGCAGGTCGTCGGGGGATTTTACCGCGCTGAGGTAGGCTTCAACGGTATCCTCATGCAGAGGTGTGACAAAGGTGCGCCAGTAATCCCGGACCACCTGCCCCAGCAATTCACTCTGATCAGTCTCCAGGTTCTGGTTGAACAACCCGCCGCTATCGAAGGCGTGCTCTTTCAGCATCCGGTTACACCAGCCGTGGATGGTATGGACGGCCGCTTCGTCCATGGATTCCGCCGCCAGTTGCAACAGACGCGCCTGAGCGGGCCATTGCTCCGGCGAATACTCGCCCCGTAGCTGCAACAGCGGGTCCTGCCCGTCGGCATCACTACCAATCGCTTCAGGACCAACACGGAAGGCAGCCGCAGCCTCGGTCAGTCGCTTGCGAATTCTGTCCCGGAGTTCCTTGGTGGCGGCTTCGGTAAAGGTGACCACCAGGATATCCCGCGGTGTCAGCCTGCGACCGGTTTGGGCAATATCCCCGTGACCTAGCACCAGCCGAACGTAAAGCAAGGCGATGGTGAAGGTCTTGCCGGTACCGGCACTGGCTTCGATCAGTCTGCTGCCCTGCAGGGGGAACGTCAGCGGATCAAGGCTTTGATTGCTCGCCATGCTATTCGCCCTCCTGCTTTATGTTTTGCCACAAAGGCTTGTAGAGCTGATCGACCCAGTGATTAAATCGGTCGCTGGCCACCAGGGCATCAAAGTCCGGATACGCCCGTTGCAGGCCGGGGGTTTCATCCCCTTCGCCGGTGAACTGATAACCGCTTTCATAGGCTGCACGAGCTTTGTCCAAAGCTTTGTCTTCCCCTGCCTTGCGAAGCGAGTCGAGGTAGGCAAATGCCGTCTTCGGGGCCACCGGCAACGGTAGATTCATGGCATCGACCCAGGCCGCCATAATCTGCCCAAGGTATGCTTCCGCTTCGGCTCGGGAATAGGGATGGAACGAGACGTCCCCGGCCTTGCTCAACACATGGGTGGTAATGGGCAGTTCGTCCATGGCATTGGCGGCCAGGTGAGCAATCCAGGGGCGCAGGAAATTGGTCCACTTATACTGATTCTTGGCTGTGGTAAGCCCACTGCTTTGCAGGAATATCAGTGCCCGATCTCCGGCATTATTCTGGCGCAGATTGCCGAGCCAGTCTTCCAGCCGCAGCAGATGCTCGCCAAAAGGTCGCTCCAGTGACACCAGCTCTAGCTCCAAAGCACTTGAATAGATAGCCATGAGTTGCTGATAACGTTCGGATAACTCCGGCAGGTCTTTTTTCAGGCGGCGTTGCTGAAGCTTGCCAAGACCGCCCTGAGCCAGAGCTCCCCTGGCCGCCTGCCGGGCTATCCAGGCCTCCAGCCGCGCATCCAGATCCGCGGTCTCTGCTTCTGACTCCGGACCGGCGATCACATGGCGCACCAACTCATCGTTCAGGGCCCAGTTCTCAAGACCATCAAGCACGAAAGGCTCCTCGTCTTCGGCGCCTGCCAGCGGTTGATCAAAATACACACCGAGGCGTTGCCGGAAAAAAGTATCCACTGGGCTGCGCAGGAAGCCGCCGAGAATAGCCAGATTCAGAGGCTCCTCGAACAGCCCTTCTGGCAGATGTGTCAGGGCTGTCATGAGGAATTCATCCGCGCCCTCTTCATTTTCGGCCCCATGGGCTTCCCGCCATTCCCGCGCAAAGGTAAACAGGCGCCGGTCATCGGAACCCTGGAAATAGACCGGGCTGAACGGTTGCAGCGGGTGTTCAGTGCTCAGGCGATGGGAGAGCTGATCCTCTTCCCCAGCCTGATCAATAGGCCGAATGGTGTCGAGGTGGTCCCGTAACTGCGCCACCAACACCGACGGCGGACGTTCAGAATTGTCATTAATACTACGCCCTATCCAGCTGATATAAAGGCTTTTTCTAGCAGACAACAAAGCTTCCAGGAACAGATACCGGTCATCTTCCCGGCGCGAGCGATCGCCCGGGCGGTAGTCACGGGCCATCAGGTCAAAATCCATCGGCGGTTGGCTACGGGGGTAATCACCATCGTTCATGCCAAGCAGACATACCTGCCGGAACGGGATCGCACGCATGGGCATCAGGGTTGCGAAATTGACTTTTCCCGCCAGGAAGCGCTGGCTGAGGCCGCCCTGATCGAGTTCGCCCAACCAGACTTCCCGCACAATCGACAGCGGCAGCTCGGTATCTTCCAGACCACCGTCCCGGCAGGCTTCCACCCAGTCTTCCACCACCTGGTCCAGACGACTGATCACCAGGCCATCGGATAATTCGGTTGCGCTGATAAAATCCTGCTTCAATTCATTCAACGCCTTTACCCACTGGTCCGGCGTCTTGCGGCCGGACAGGCTCTGCCAGTGCCGATCAAGGCGCCGCACCAACTCCTCCAACGAACCTGCCAGGCGGCTTTCCAGACCGCCCACCTCGCTGTAGGGTTCGATCCCCTGCCAGGCTTCGCCGTCGCCCACGGCATATCCCAGCAGCATCCGCTGCAAACCGAAGAGCCAGGTGTTCTGGCTCATGCCTGCAGGCAGATCCAACGCCTCACGCTGCTGTGCATCCAGCCCCCAACGGATATTGGCGCCGCGAATCCAGTCGTGGAGCTGCGGCAGGTCGTCCTGCTGCACGCCAAACCGCTCCCGGACCGCCGGCACATCCAGCAGGTCCAGCAAATCACTGACCGCCAGACGCGATTCCGGCAAGCTCAGCAGCGTCTCCAGTGCCACCAGCACCGGCACCTGGTGACGCTGGCCCTGGTCCGAGATGGTGTAAGGAATGTACCGGTCATCACTGTGCTCAAGCTGGCCGAACACCGCCTGAATGTGCGGGGCATAGGCGTTGATGTCCGGCACCATGACGATAATATCCTGGGGCTTGAGCTCGGCATCAGCACTGAAGGCGGCCAGCAACTGGTCATGGAGCACTTCCACTTCCCGCTGGGCACTGTGCGCCATGTGGAAAGCAACCGACGTATCTCCGTGGTAGTCGGCTGGCTGAGCCTTGATAGCTTCACTGACAGGTCGCAGCTCCAGAATGTCATCCTGCAACGCTTCCAGCAGAGTTGGCTGGCCAGAAGATTCGAACGGAGTCTCGAAGATATCGATTCGATCAAACCAGCCCGCGTAACCGGCCTGGTTATCGTATTCGTCCAGCAGACGGATGTAGTCCCGGCCCTGCTTGCCCCAGGCGGCCAGCAAGGGGTTGGCATAAAGGTGCAGGTTGTTCTCATCCAGCACCTCCGGCATGGAGCCCCGCTTCTCGCCACGGCGGTTAACGGCCCGCAGCAGTTCCCGATCCTCGACGATATCCGCCCAGTAGTAGCGACAGGGATTGTGGACGCACAACAGTACCTGGGCACACTGGCCGAGCCGGCTCAACACCTCCAAGGTTTGCTGTGGCAGCGACGACACACCGAACACAATGAGACGTTTCGGAAGGCCCGGGGGTCGATGTTCTGGCGTCAGACTGGCGGATTCCGTCATGAAGTGGTTATGGACATCAGCGCGGCTGGCGCTACCGAGGTGCTCGCCGATGTCGGCCTGGATCAGGCGCCAGAGTTCCGGCTGCCAGCACTGGTCACCGGTGAGCTCCAGGGTCTGGCCGTTCCGCACCAGAATGTGGTCCTGGTCTTGGGCCCACTCATCAAGCCAGTCGGCCCGATACACCTGATACTGGTCAAACAGGTCAGCAATGCGCTCAGCCAGCTGATAGAGACGGCGATCGCCCTCCTCCCCGGCGAGAAAGCGGGCCAGAGGCGCAAATACTGGCCGGTCCTTGATGGTGGGCAGCAACCGCAACAACCGCCAGGTCAGACGATCCTTGTCGTAGGGGGATTGAGTCGCAACTGCGCCCTCGCCCAGTACGCTGCGGTAGACCTGCCACAAAAAACGGGAAGGCAGCGAAAACGTCATCCCCCCAGCGATGCCAACTCCGGGCTGGACAGGATCATCGTCATCGCGCGCCAGTGCCAGCTTGAGCCATTGCGCGATACCGTTGGAGTGCACCAGAAACACTTCATCATCCAGAGGCGCCAGGGGAAAACGGCGGATTACTTCCACCGTCAATGCCCGCAGATCTTCAAGCCGGTTGGCATGGATGACCTGGAAACCGGTCGGCAGCGAGCCGGTGTTGGCCTGGCTGGAAAGGGCGTCGCCCATGGGTGCTCCTTTTAATGCTGCCTCAAATGCTGTCGGTATATGTCAGCAGGCTTGTCGTAATCCGATACTGTAACAGGCAAAAACACCGCTACAATCGTTTCAATACAAAATCAGAGCCTTATGGGCCGGAAACTTCCGGCAGGAGACAATGAATGCGACGCTGGAATGGTTGGGGGGATGATCAGTTCAATCTAGAATTGCCATCACAAGGCAAACAATTTCTCGCGGACCGCATCGGTTCTGCCCAGGCGCTGACAGACGTCACGCTGGAGTCGGTGCAGGCCCGAGTACCATCAAGCCGACTGCGGCCACACCCGCTCATATCGACAGATGCGGTCGATCGGATTCGTCATGCCCGGGGCCAGAGCCTGCCCGACTGGCTTGCCATGCGCAGTGGCGACTTCCATGTGTTCCCCGATGGCGTTGCCCATCCAAAGGACAGCTCCGATGTGAGGAGCCTTCTGGAATACGCACAGGCCCATAAAGTCCACCTCATACCCTATGGGGGCGGCACCAGCGTGGCCGGTCATATCAACCCGCTGGCCGGTAGGACACCGGTACTGACGGTGGACATGGGGGCCATGAACCGACTAATGGATCTGGATACCATAAGCCAGATCGCAACGTTTGGAGCGGGCACACCGGGACCTCTGGTGGAGTCCCAGCTCCGGGCCCAGGGCTACACCCTCGGGCATTATCCGCAATCCTTTGAGCTGTCGACCCTTGGCGGATGGGTCGCCAGTCGCTCCAGCGGCCAGCAGTCCCTGCGTTACGGTCGTATCGAGCAACTGTTCGCAGGTGGAAGAATCGAAACCTTCCGGGGCACCCTCGACATTCCCACCTTCCCGGCCTCCAGTGCAGGGCCGGATATCCGGGAGATGGTGATGGGCTCCGAGGGTCGCGTCGGCTTCCTGACCGAGATCAAGGTGCGGGTGACACCGTTACCTGCCAGGGAGAGTTTCCATGTAATTTTCTTTCCCCACTGGGAAGCCGCCTGCACGGCCGCCCGCCGGACGGTTCAGAACCGGACCCAGCTGTCCATGTTGCGACTCAGCAACGGGACTGAAACCGAGACCCAGATGGCGCTGGCAGGCCACCCCAGGCTCGTCGCCCTGCTGGAGCGTTTCCTTGGCCTGCGGGGCGTCCAGGCCGGCAAATGCATGATGACGTTTGGTCTGACCGGCACCCAGACCCAGTGCCGCGCAGCCCTGAGAGAAATTCGCAAAATTGCTGGCACACACAACGGTGTTTATACCGGCACCCACCTGGGCAAGAAGTGGGCGGAAAAGCGCTTCACCATGCCCTATCTTCGGGAAGCTCTCTGGCAGCTGGGCTACGCGGTGGATACCCTGGAGACGGCAACCGATTGGGAGAATGTCGACAACCTGATGAACCGCATGGAGCACAACTTGAAGTCTCAACTGGCCTACAGCGGCGAGCGGGTTCATGTTTTCACGCATCTGTCCCACCTTTACCCCCAAGGGTGCAGCATCTACACCACCTACGTTTTTCGGGTGGCCCGGAGCTACGGTGAGACCCTGGAACGCTGGCATGCCCTCAAACACAGCACCTCTGAGGTGATCGTCCGGAATCGGGGCACCATCAGCCACCAGCATGGCGTCGGCAAGGACCATGCGCCCTTCCTGCCGGTGGAGAAAGGTGAGCTGGGTATGCTCGCGATCAGAGCCCTCTGCAACACCTTTGATCCGGACCGGCTACTGAATCCGGAAACCCTGTTGTCCACCGCCGAAACCGTTAGCTCTGATACCAAACGGTCCAGGTCGGAGTGATCATGCAAAAGACTGACCGCCAGACTCGCCTGGACCAGCTGCGGCAAAATACGGACTTTGACGTGGTAATTATTGGTGGTGGCATCACAGGCGCCGGTATTGCCCGCGAAGCCGCTGGCAGCGGTCTCAAAACGCTATTGATAGAACAGCAGGACTTTGCCTGGGGCACGTCAAGCCGTTCGTCCAAAATGGTCCACGGCGGGCTGCGTTATCTTGGCAGCGGCCATGTCGGACTGGCCTTGGACGCGGTGCGGGAACGACAGCGCCTGTTGGCAGAAGCGCCGGGGCTGATCGAGCCGCTAAAGTTTATAATGCCCCACTACCGCAAGCAGTTTCCCGGCCCTAAAGTGTTCGGGCTTTTGCTATGGGCATACGACCGACTGGCCGGTCAGTCCTCCCGACATTTCCTGAGCCCAAGCGAAACCCTGCAATGGGTACCCGGGCTGAGCGCTGAAAACCTGACCGGAGCCAGCGGCTTCACCGACGCTGTTACCGACGATGCCCGGCTGGTGTTGCGCGTGCTGGACGAAGCCGTGGACGATGGCGCGGTTTGCCTGAACTACCTGCGTGCCGCCCGGATCCACCGCACCGATGGGCAGGTTACCGGTGTGACTCTGACGGATACCGCCCCTGAACAGAGCGGAGACGAACAACCGATCAGGGTGAATGCCCGATTGGTTTTCAACGCTACCGGCGCCTGGGCCGACCACTTGCGCGAGCACAGCACCCGTGATGAGCGCATTCGCCCACTGCGTGGCAGCCACCTGATCCTCCCGTTCGACGTACTGCCGGTCTCCTGCTCCGTCTCCCTGATGCACCCGGAGGACAGGCGCCCGGTGTTTGTCTTCCCCTGGCTGGGCACCACCGTACTGGGCACCACCGATCTCGATCATAGCCATGATCTTGATGAAGAACCGGTGATTACCGAGCCGGAGATCCAGTATCTGCTTACCGTTGCCAACACTCTGTTTCCGGGTTGTCCTATCCACCGCAATCAGGTGCTTGGCAGTTGGTCCGGTGTACGGCCGGTGGTCAGCCAGGGCGATGGCAGGAACCCGTCGAAGGAAAACCGGGAGCACGTGATCTGGTCGGACGATGGCCTGGTCAGCGTCGCCGGCGGCAAGCTCACCACCTTCCGTCTGATTGCCCGGGAAGCGCTGGAAGCTGGCGCGAAAGCCCTTGAAAACCTGGTGTTGCGAGATAATGCTCAGCCTGTTTTCCGCCCATGTTCACCATCCGCTCGCCCACAGGGCATCACTCACACTCGGTGGCGACGCCTGACTGGCTACTATGGCCCGTATTTAAAAGACCTAATGGATGCGGGCTCTTTGGCCACCATACCCGGCACCGAAACGCTCTGGGCCGAGGTACTATGGGCGCTGGCACACGGCCAGGTCATCCATCTGGACGATTTGCTCCTGCGTCGAACCCGCCTCGGCATGATGCTTCCAGACGGAGCCTCAACCCTGTTGCCGGAGTTGAAGTCTGTTTGCCAGCAAGCATTGGATTGGGATGATTCCCGGTGGGACCAGGAGCAGAACCGCTACCTCGGAATCTGGTCTGCTGCCTATTCCCTGCCGCCAATGACCGGAGACCGGTGATGCCAGGCGAATCGCTGATCCTCGCGATCGACAACGGTACCCAAAGCATACGGGCACTGCTGTTCGACACCCGGGGCAATCTGGTGGGCAAAGGCAAGCAGGAGATTGAGCCTTATTTCTCCCACCAACCCGGCTGGGCCGAACAACATCCCGAGTATTTCTGGGACAATCTGGGGCTCGCGGCCAATAAGCTATGGCAGAATACCGATGCCAAGCCTGAGCAAGTACGGGGCGTTACCGTCACCACTCAGCGCAGCACCACCATCAACCTCGACACAAACGGGAAACCCCTGCGGCCGGCCATCATCTGGCTTGATCAACGCCATGCGGAAGTGGACGGTCCGATGAAAGGCCCCTGGGGCTGGCTGTTCAAGGCCCTGGGACTTGAAGACACCATCAAGCGGTTCCGAGCTAACGCCCCCGCCAACTGGATAAGCCAGAACCAGCCCGAAATCTGGGCCGCTACCGACAAATTCCTGCTGCTGTCAGGCTACCTCAATTTCCGGCTGACCGGAGAAATGAAAGACTCCACCGGTAGCCAGGTCGGGTATCTGCCCTTTGACTATAAAAAACACCGTTGGGCGGCCTCCCGGGATTTCAAATGGCAGATGCTGCCGCTGACCCGGAGCATGCTGCCCGAGCTGGTCTCGCCTGGTGAGACCTTGGGGCATTTACTGCCCGAGGCCGCTGCTCACCTCGGCCTGCCAGCAGGCTTGCCGGTGATCGCGGCGGCTTCGGACAAGGCCTGTGAAATACTCGGCTCTGGCGGCACCCGCCCTGACATTGGCTGTCTGAGCTACGGCACCACGGCCACCATCAATATCGCTGGCCGTCGCTATGTGGAGCCCACCCGATTTATGCCGCCCTACCCGTCGGCATTGCCGGGGCAGTACTGTTCAGAGGTGATGATCTATCGCGGGTTCTGGATGGTGAGCTGGTTCAAGGAGGAGTTCGGACTGCGGGAACGAACACTGGCAGAACAACGGGGTATCGAGCCCGAAGTCCTGTTCGATGAACTGGTCAATGCAGTGCCTCCCGGCGCCATGGGACTGATGTTACAGCCCTACTGGTCGCCGGGGGTAAAGCATCCGGGGCCAGAAGCCAAAGGCGCCATGATTGGCTTTGGCGACGTCCACACCCGCGCTCACATCTACCGGGCAATTCTTGAAGGCCTGGCTTACGCGCTGCGCGAGGGCAAGGAAAGGCTGGAGAAACGGGGCGGTGTACCTGTCACGAGACTACGGGTTGCCGGGGGCGGCTCCCAGAGTGACGCCGCCATGCAGCTGACGGCGGATATTTTTGGCTTGTCTGCCGAGCGCCCCCACACCTACGAAACCTCTGGCCTCGGCGCCGCCATTGATGCGGCGGTCGGCCTGGGCCTGCACCCTGACTTTGACACCGCGGTTGATGCCATGACAAGAGTGGGACAGGTCTTCCTGCCCGATCCGGATGCCCACAGGCTCTATGACCGCCTCTATCGTGAAATTTACCTGAAGATGTACCCGCAACTGATTCCCCTGTATAGAAAAATTCGAGAGATCACAGGTTATCCTCGGTAGCCACAATCTCCTGTTCCCAACCCCCGCCCAACGCCTTGAACAGATCGACCGATGCCAGCAGCGCTGTAGCAATCGCAATTTTAAGTTTCCTCAGGTGTTTCCCTTCCATGTGCTTCAGGTAAGAGCAGGATGGTTTTATTTCAACTGCGTAAAAAACCGCAAAACCCACTTGATTAATTTTTAATCTGATTCAAAATTATTTTGTGGCAAAAAGGAGTTTTGCTGTCCGTCCTTGACATTTTTTGCCCACGTACCGTAACTGAACACTCCGTTTTTGGCCGTCCTGGTCGTAGCCCCGCTTTGGAGTTCTGTGGTTTCAGTTCACCGTCGCCAAACGACTGTTACTGACTTCGTGGAGTCCGCCATGAGCGTTGATGTAGCCCTGGATAACATCCGGATCAAGGAATTCCCGACCATTAATCTTGCAGGCGGTGTCGATTTTGATCTGGATGAAATCCGGATCAAAGAACTGGCTCCGATCAACATAGGCATTACTGAACTACCCGCCATCAGTATCGGCATCACCGAGTTGCCGGATATCAACCTGAATGCGCAGCTGGCCGTCGACAAGCTACCCCCCATCAAGCTCGACTCCGACAGTACTCTCAAAACGGACAATAACCTCAAAACCGATAACAAGGTGGACCTGGCGCTTGACGTGCGTATCCGGGAACTGCCGCAGTTTGATGTTCAGCTCGGGTTGCGCCCGATGCGCTTTCACTTCCCCCTGAACTACCGGTTCCGTCTGACGTTGTTCGGGATAAAAGTGTTTGACTTCGAGACCTGCGGCGAGGGCATGATCGTCGCCGAGGACTATCAGCCCAAACAAGCGGAGCGATGCGATTAAGCATCGGGGAGACCCACCGTGAAAGGACCCCACAATGGTGAACCGGGCACCGACTGGCATCTGGCCAATGGACCCTATTTTTTTTCGGGCACCCCGGGTGAATGCCGGGGCGAACTGACACTGGTCAACGTTTCGGACAACAAGATCAAGGTCCGGGCACTGGTTACCCAGCCTCCCGATAGAAAGCGGAAGGATTTGGGAGGGCTAATTCCCTTTCGCATTAATCTGGCTGCCCGCGTCCCTCCTCACAGCGAAGTTCGTACCCAGGCCGCTCTGCAATTGCCACTCGATACAGAGCCCGGGCACTATCAGGCAGTCGTCCACTGTGGCAAACACAAGGCTCCTCTCGAAATCGAGGTATTACCGCACCGGGAACTGATAATCGCCCCAACCCATATACGCCTCAGAGGCGCCGTTGGGGAGACGCTGAGTTGCAATCTGACGATCACGAATCTCGGCAACGTGCCTGTTGAGCTCGGTGATGTCGCCATGATCTGGTTGCGGGAACGGGACTGGATCGGTCGCACCCTGGTCTACAGCCTGCGTGAGACCACTGAAACGGACACTTATGAAGATTTTGCCAACCGGTTTTTGCATGACCTCCGACGGGCCATCATTACACCCGCACGCATCTCACTAAAGCCGAAGCTCAAAGCCTCACTGGCGGCGGGAACGACACTGGAACGGAAGCTGAGCATCACTCTGCCCAACGGATTGAAAAAGGGCCGACATTACCTGGGCTTTATCAAGATCTCCGACGATCGCATCTGGATGGAGCTCTACTGCACTGGTGCCCGAGTCCCTGAATCCACGACCGGAACCCCGCAATAAACCATCGGCACAGGAGAACGCCATGATTCGTGCAAACTGCTCTACCGATACCACCTGTTCGCCTTCCGACGGTGCGCCAAAGAGCCTGCCCTCCGGCTATAACCTGATTTTACTGCCACCGCGATTGCTGGCTGCTGCCCTTTATGGCGCCGCTGATGTGGTCAAAAAGACCTTTGATGGCAGCTATTCAGATGCCTGTTCCGTGTGTCATGGCCACCACCCCAAAGGCCAGTCATGCTGTGACCTTCCTGAGACCTGTTGTCCCGACCCGTGCGTTTGTCGGATTCGCTGGAGTGGGTGCCCTGGCGATAGCTTTCGATTCCAGATTCAGGTTACCAATACCTCGAAAACCGAGCGTGAATTCACCCTGGTGTCGGTGCCGTTCCCGTTCACTGAAGAGGTCGTCAAAGTTACGCCCGACAAGAAAACCCTGGCGACTGACGAGTCATTCCAGGCGGTCCTCAGTTTTACGATTCCGGACAGCTTTGCCGGCAGCAACTACTTCACCAAAGTCAAAGTCATCGGGGCCTATGAGCAGTACATCCAGGTCTGTCTGGCGGTTCGTCCCCTTCAGGCCTGCAGTTGTCACATCGTGCAGGGGGATATTCCCAAACGTGTGAAGGCCCATCATTGGTTTCATCACTTCCAGTGCGAGCAGGAGTGTACCGAGCTGTCGAAGAAGGCGAGCTGAACCATGACCGCCACCATCAAACACCGGCGCATTAACCTCAACGACACCTGCCTGCATGTCGCCATCAGCGCCCCTGACAAACCGGACCACCAGCACGTCAGTGCCGCCCGTGCTGCGGTTATTTGCCTGCACGGATTTCCGGAGGGTTGGCTGGGCTGGCGCCCGCTGATGCGGCTGATGCCTGACGTGGCCTTCTTTGCGCCGGACCTCCGGGGCTACCCGGTCTCCGACTACCCTGGCAATGGCTACGATGTTTTCACCCTGACCGACGACATTAACCAACTCATTACGGAACTGGGTCTGGATAAGCCGATCCTGTTGGGACACGACTGGGGCGGTTTTCTGGGGTGGATCTACGCCCATCGTTTTCCGGGCCGTATCAGCCGGTTGGTGGTGGTTAACTGCCCGCATCCCCGCACGCTGATCCGGGCGGTGCTGCACTTTCAGGACTTCCAGACGCTGCGCATCCCGTGGGTGCCGGTCTTTCAGATTCCGCGTTTGCCCGAGCGCCTGCTTACCACTCGACTCGGAAGACGATTGATGGAGCTGTCTTTCACCCTGCGAGAAGGGTCTCAAGGCAACATGGACAGGGACCTGGTACGGGAGATTGTCTACCGCTTCGCACACCCGGAGGATCTGCGCGGCGCCATCAATTACTACCGCAACGTGGTGAGAACGCTGCTTCACGCCAGCACCCGGAAACAGCTGGACGACTTTTACGACAACCCGATTCAGGTGCCAGTAACACTGATCTGGGGACTGGAGGATGGTGCACTTTCAGCCGATGTGGCGCAGGCCAGTTATCGCGATGCCGGTTGTGCGGTGGACTGGCGACCGCTGGTGGGTATTGGCCACTTTGTGGATCTGGAAGCACCGGACCTGCTGGCCCGGGAGCTGGACCGACTGCTGTATCAACAGGAGCAACCGTCGGTCCCGATTGCGACGCGGGAAACGGCGGCGTAGCCCGGGAACAGTGAGTGAGGGATTTGGCGATGGCAAGGAACGAGGCGATGCAAAGAAGTGACAAAGTGGCCAGTGACTACGATGTAATAGTGATCGGCTCCGGGTTTGGCGGCGCGATCACGGCTTGCCGCCTCGCACAGGCAGGGCGGTCCGTCTGCGTACTGGAAAAAGGCCGCCGCTGGAATCGGGTGGATTTCCCCCGCGGTCCGGGAGAAGTCGCTCAATCCACAATCTCCTCCGGCAACCGGCAGGACGCTGGTCGCGGGTTTATCGAATACCGGACGTTCCGCACCATGGATGTCGTCCAGGGCACCGGAGTCGGGGGTGGTTCCCTGCATTATTTCAACGTGCATCTGCGCCCGCCCGCCTTCCTATTTAACCAGCCAGCGTGGCCGAAGCGCATCACCATGAGGCGCCTGCGGCCCTATTACACTCTCGCCGCCGACATGCTGGAAGCGCATCCGGTCACTGACACCCAAGAGCTTGGTCTGCCCCGCCGGACCCAGGTATTTGAGGACGCGGTCAGCAGCCTCGGCCGCCAAGCCGACCGGGTACCCATTTGTGTTCGCTTTAGCGATGAGCACACCGACAGCGGCCAAAAACGTGGCTGCGAGTTTTGTGGTAATTGTCTGCTGGGTTGCCATGTTCACGCCAAAAATACCCTGGATCTCAATTACATCCCGTTGGCGGAACAGCATGGCGCCGTGGTATTGCCGCTGTTTCAGGCCCTCAATATCACGCCTGATGGTCAGGGCTATGCTGTAACCTGCACCGATCTCTCCGCACCGCCCGCCAGTGACCCACGAAGCACAATGCGTAAGTTTCGCGCCCAACAGGTGGTCGTTGCCGCCGGCACGCTGGGCACCAATGAGCTGTTATTGCGCTGCAAACAGCAGTCCCGGACGTTACCCCGGCTCTCCGACCAACTCGGCAAGCGCTTCTCCGGTAACGGCGATTTCATTTTCGCCGGCACCCGTTATCAGAGCCGGGTTGTGGATCCGGGCCGGGGTCCGAGCATTACCGCTGGTGTCGGGTTCCGCAAAGAGAATAACCAGTACATTTATATAGAAGACCTGGGCTACCCGGACCCGTTTATCTGGTATTTCAACAGTGCCATTCCGACGCGGGGGCGGATCGCCCGGCTTTTGCGTCAGACCCGACGCTACCTTGGTGACGCGTTCGGAACCGGACTCAAGTTCGAGCTGGAAGAATTGCTGGAGGATGGTTTCTTCACCCATTTTCTACCCTACCTCGGCCTGGGCACCGATGCCGCCGATGGCACCCTCACCCTCGATGCAAAAGGCGAGATTCATTTGCATTGGTCGATCCGGAAAAGCCTGCCCATGTACCGGGACATGGTCGACCACATGAAAGCTCTCAGTGCCGCCTCCGGTGGCCGGTTCGTTAACAGCTTCTTATGGCGAACACCGCTGATTCGCGTGCCCCTGAGCAAAACCCTGACCGCCCATCCGCTGGGTGGGTGTGCCATGTCCGATACCCCCTTAACCGGAGTAACCAACGACTGCGGCGAAGTCTGGGGCTACAAAGGCCTTTATGTGGCGGATGGCGCACTGATGCCCGCCGCTATTGGCGTCAACCCGTCCGCCACAATCAGTGCGATGGCGGAACGGGTTGCTTTTCAAATGATCCACGGTCGTGAATTGCGCGAGGACGATGCCAGCGTCCCGAGCAATCGCACTACCACCTCAAAAGCGGCCCCGGTCGCGGTCCAAACCAACCCGACCACTACGGTGGTCTGAATTGAAGGATGAAATGTCATGGCCGAACAAACACTGACGCAGCCTGCTCAACAGAAGCCAACCCGACGCAAACAGCCGTCCGCCAAAAAAGCCGCCCCCAGCAAGCAGAAGCAGTCCGCAACCGAACAGGAAACCAAGTTGTCTCCGGTCAAACAATGGCTGAAGCTGTCCCGGGCCGACCTTGATGCACTGTATAAAAAAGCCAAGCCCGGTAACATTCCCCAGGGTGACACCAGAGGCACGGCAATTTTTGCTGGCGGGCCCTTTCCCCGACTTTTTGCCGGCCTAGCAAGAATGCTGGCGTGGCAGGGAAAGGTGTTCGATCTGTTTCCCCCGAGCTATAACCAGGGCGTGGTGGTGAATAAAGTCTCGCCACTGGGGCTCAATCTGATTGTGGCCAAAACTTACCGGGACCAGAGCTGGATGGACGGCAAGGAAACCATCGTGATTGATTACGGCAGCACCTCTCTGCTCGCCCGGGCGATTCGTGACGAGATCCGCGAGGTGGAGCCCGGGGTTTATTTGGGCAAGGTGTGGTGGGGTGAACGGCGGGTACTCGATTTCGCCCTGGAAACCTACCACCCGGTCGCATCGTAACACCCTCGGGACAAAGGCCATGGAAACCGTGACTGCCCGTGCCAGATCGGTTCTGGAAGCGCTCCACCCGATGCCCCAGAACGCGCTTACTATCCGGATACCGGTGATCCAGTCTCGGGAAGCTGACCTGCGGAAAACCCTCGCAATGGTGGACCAGGACCCGGCTGACAACAGCCTACTGCCATTCTCGATGTTCAATCGTCTGCATTTTGCCCGTTTTCTGTTGCTCGAAGGCCCCGACTCCCCGGAAACCTACAGCACGACGCTGATTTTTATGGCGAACGTCGATGGTCCGGTATCCGCGTTTCTGGAGACCCTGGTCCAGACAGCCGCCGACGGGCTTGATCAGATATTCGGCACCTGCAAGGGTTATCCGGCCCGCAGCAAACGTACTCGCGCCACGCGACTGACGTGCTTGCGTAAATACCAGCTGCCCTCGCAGGCGTTTTACATAAACACAGTGGGCCGCACCGCCGATCAGATTCGCCAGGAAGACGAACTCCACGACGCCCTGCAAAGGTTTCTGAGCGACCTCGACCCCGCCGGGTTCAGGTCCGCATGCACGTTGCGGGACGCAGTGATCGAGTATGTCGCCAGCAACCCGGAGCTGGCCTGGGCACAATCCGCCCGCCCCCAACCGACGCGACTCTGGCGGGCGCTGGAGAATATCCGGTTTGCGGGGCTGGCGACCCTGGGCGTTCTCATCATCGCCTGGGGGTGGCCCTTGCTGCTGGCTTGGGTGTTGGCATTACGCATTCGGGAAGACCGGGATGAGGAAGATACCCACCGGCCTGCCCTGAGTCGTCTGAACCAACTGCGGGCTTCCGAGGACATCGCTGCCCACAACCCGTTCGCCGCCGTCGGCTACGTCAAGCCGGGCTGGTTTCGGCGTACGACAGCTCGCGCCTTGTTGGCTACGACACAGGTGGCGCTGAGGCATGTCTTTAACCGTGGTGATCTGGCGGGCATTCCCTGGCTGGGGCTGGACGGAGTCGACACCATTCATTTCGCCCGCTGGACCATGATCGACAACGACCGTCGCCTGCTGTTCACCAGCAACTACGACGGTAGCCTGGAAAGCTATATGGTGGATTTCATCGATAAAGTCGCTTGGGGTCTCAATCTGATTTTCAGTAACGGCGTGGGCTACCCTCGCACCCGCTGGCTGGTGCACGACGGTGCCCGCAAGGAGCAGCGTTTCAAGGATTACCTTGGCAATCACCAGATTGAAAATCAGGTCTGGTACACCCCCTACCCGCACCTGACTGCCGTCAACATTGCCAACAATGCGGCCATCCGTGACGGGCTCCGGGGTCACCTGAACGAACGCCAGGCAATGGCCTGGTTACACCGTTTGTGATTGAGGCAAGGAAGGTCAAATATGGCAGCTTCTGATGCGATCGAATTTGACGATATCCAGGGCCTGGTCGTCCGGGGTTACGGTAGCCTGCCAGCGGCCTGTTATTTGCTGCTGCAAATTACCGACCCCCGCAAGGCTCTGCCCTGGCTGAGAGATCTGGCCGGGCAGATTACCTACGCCAATAACCGGCCGGATCGGCAGGCTATCAATGTGGCGGTGACCTACCACGGACTGGCAAGCCTTCGGATTGACCAGACCATTCTGGAAGGCTTCTCCGATGAATTCCGCTCGGGCATGACTACGCCCCATAAACGCCGCATTCTGGGTGACGATGGTGACAGTGCACCGGAATATTGGCAGTGGGGCGGCCCGGCCACCCCCCAGGTCCACCTGTTGCTGCTATGTTACGCCCGGGATGACCATGTGCTGAACGCATTGTATAACGAGTTGCAGACCGGCATCGCCAGCCATGGCCTGACCCAAATCGCTCGACTGGGCACCGAGCCGCTGCCGGATTTCAAAGAACACTTCGGCTTTCGTGACAGCATCGGTCAGCCCTACGTGGCGGAATTTGACCGCCATGACAAGCGACGTCCTCAACCGGTGCCCTTAGGCGAGATCCTGCTCGGGTATCGTAACGGCTACGACCGCTACACCCAGCGCCCCCTGGTCGACGCTAGCCAGGATCCGGACAGCCAGCTGGCCACCGATCCCGAGGGTAGCGTCCAGCATGACCTGGGGTTGAACGGCACCTATCTGGTGTTCCGGCAATTGGCCCAGGATGTACCCGGTTTCTGGCGAACGCTCAAACACCAGGCCGAAGAGGCCGACCACGAGTCTGCCGACGCTGTCCGATTGGCGGCCAAACTGGTCGGGCGCTGGCCCAGCGGCACCGCATTGGTTCAAGCTCCGGACCAGGACGATCCGACCGTGTCCGACAAAGACGAATTCCAGTACCACGCCACCGATGCCGAAGGCCTGAAGTGCCCTCTCGGGGCCCATATACGTCGGACTCATCCACGGGACAGTCTGGCGCCCGAACCGGGGTCGAAGAAGTCCATCGCCTTCAGCAATCGCCACCGCCTGCTGCGGCGCGGACGGGTGTATGGCAAACCCTTTGATGACAGCCTGGACCCCGCTATTTTTCTCGAGAATCTTGATCGCGAGGATGCCCCCGTCGACCGGGGGCTGCATTTCATCTGCCTTGGCGCCAACGTCGGTCGGCAGTTTGAATTTGTGCAGCACACCTGGGCCAACAATCCCAACTTCAACGGCTTGTACCGGGACCCGGACCCGATCATCGGCAACCGTCACGCCCATGGCCTGCCCCAGGACCGGTTTACCATCCAACGCCGTCCAGCCCGCTGCCAGCTTCAGGGTTTGCCCAGTTTCGTACAGACCCGTGGTGGCGGTTACTTTTTCCTGCCCAGCCGCCGGGCACTGGCGTTCCTGTTCTCAGCGCCTGCGGCCGGTCGCAAACCCCGCAAAACGCCAGGAGATACGTCATGAACCTGATTCCCACTCTTGCTGAAACGGTGTCTGGCCGGCTGATTGGTGTGTTACGGCAACTTGATCCTTACTATCGTGATTCATTTGACCACCTGTTCCGTAGTGGCATTGAGCGTATCACCCAGCGTCTCATTCGGCGGCGTCTGGACGATCAGGGACTCGCTATTGCTGAGGAAAAACCCGAGGCTGACGAAGCCGAAATCACCCAGGCCATCGCCGTCGCCATGTGCCGTTTTCTGGAACTGGAGTATCGCCACACCGGTAAAGTCGCTGAACGCGCGGGTAACACCAAAACCTACGGCCTGGTGCGCTCCCGGTTCACGGTCCGTTCTGATCTCCCGAAACGGCTTCAGACCGGCGTTTTCAGAGCCGGCAGCCAGTACCCGGCTTACGTTCGTTTCGGTGGCCCCGGGCCGAGAGTCGTACCCGATATCAAGGACAACGGTATTCTGAGCATCGGGATCAAGTTGATGGGTGTACCGGGCAAGAAACTGCTGGATGACGAAAAGTACACGGTGGATTTTTCCGGTATCAGCGCCCCCAGTTTTACCACCCCCAATATTCGGGAAAACGTAAAACTGCAGGAGCAGATCGGTCGCGGTACACCGGCCTGGTATTTCCTCAACCCGAAGGATTCCCACTATCTGGATATGGTGATGCAGGGCCTGTATGCCCGAACCCACGCCAACCCCCTGGAGCTGACGTATTACTCCTGTGTGCCCTATCTGTTCGGCCGGGAAAAAGGCCAGTACCGGGCGATCAAATACGCGCTGATCCCACGCATTGACAAAAAATCCGCCGTGGCGGCCATCACCGATAATTACCTGCGCGACGCCATGATCGCTACCCTGGCGCGGACTGCGGTCACCTTCGATTTCGCTATTCAGTTCCAGAAAGATCCCATCACCATGCCCATTGAGGATGCCTCAGTGGTCTGGCCTGAACAGCAATCGCCCTTTATCAGGATTGCCACCCTGACGATACCAAGGCAACGGTTTGACTACCCGGCCCAGGATGCGTTCGCCCGCAACCTCACCATCAACCCCTGGCACACCCTGCCGGTGCACCGCCCGCTGGGCAATCAGAACCGTGCCCGCAAAACGATCTACCTTGCCACCTCGCGCCTGCGGCAGGCGATCAATCAGGAACCACATATAGAGCCTACCGGGGACGAGGATTTTTCGAAGAGGACGGAACCGACAGCAGGATCATCAGGCAAACACAGCCGGGTGGAAGCTAACCCTTCCCGCGTTGAACATGTCGACTGACGGGCGCTTTGGCCCCAGACTTCAGAAACACGCGGCAGATAGCCAGATAGACGAATAACCAGACAGGACAACTGACATGGGAATGACCGCCGCTATAAAGCGCACAGCCAAGGTGATACGCAACCTGCCTTACCTGCCGTGGGTCCTTTCGCCCCTGGATCCGACGCCCCTCTGGTCCGAGTGCAGGCCGGGAAACTACGAATCCGCCCACCACTTTGCCCACGCTCTGCGCTCGGCGTTGTTGCCCCTGTACGCACCGTTTCGGGAAGTGCCCCACCTACCTTACGAAGTCCCTGAACAGGGTGCACCGATCGACGACGATCAGGCCTGGTATTTTCTCAACGGTATCTGTACCGATCGCAGCGTGCTGCGCCTGAATGGCAAAGCCCTGGCCGACCTGTTCCAGCGCCGTATTTACCTGATGCATAATCCATCCGACGGCCTTGTGCTCGACCTGCTCGAATGCGCTGTCGGTCGCACCATGCAACCGATCTCCACGCTCGAAACCAGCGTTGCCGGAATTCTGGAGGACGCATTGGACAGCCATGGCAAAGTGGTGCTTATCGCCCACTCCCAGGGTGGCATCATCAGCACCGGTGCGCTTTACAAGCTCGCCAAGCAACTCATCGGCACCCGCTCTTTGCTTCTCAATAAGCTTGAGCTGTACACATTCGCCAGTGCGGCCACGGAGTTGAAACTGCCGCAGGTGTACGCGGAGCATTTTTACCACACCCGGGACTACGTGGCGCGGATAGGTGTGGCCGGCAACAAGACGCAGTTTTCCGGACGGCTATTTGAACACGACGCCACCGGCCACTTGCTCAATACGCATTATCTGGAGCATTTGCGAGAGAACAAATTTGAGGCGCTGGACGGAAGCAGGAGCCGACTGGTGGAGAAGTTGGCGTTTACGAATACGCCAGGCGCGAAGCTCGCTTCCGACTCGACCTCAACCTCAGGAACCGAGCAGAAGGTCCATTGATCACCTGCACCGGTCGTTGATCAGGTCCGGAGCGCAGTTAATTGTGAATGCCTTCCCGGTCATAGACCGACATGACAGTACCTACCATGGTCGCGACCAGTTTCCGTTGCCCGTCTGAGTGAGCAAAAAGCTCTGCTTCGGCAACGGTAATATTCCGGCCCGCTTTCTTGACTTTACCTATGGCGGTAAAGCGCTCTCCTTTGGCCGGAGATAGCAGATTCACCTTGAATTCAATGGTAAGCACAGCTGCATTGACCGGCATGAGTGAAAAGGCCGCATAGCCCATCGCACTATCAAGCACCGTTGAAACGATACCGGCGTGAATGAATCCATGTTGCTGTGTCAGGTCCGCTTGAAAGGGGAACTCCAGTACCACTGCGCCCGGCTCAACAGACACGACGGATGCATTAACGGTTTTCATAACAGCTTGTCGATCAAAACTATCGTGCACCCTGGCCCGGTAGTCCGAATCGCACGGTATGAAGTGTGATGCCATGTTTGACCTTAAATCCAATTTGCGTTGTGCTGACCTGAGCACTCGGTTGTTCGACTGCCACGAATTAGTCTACGCGAGCTACGACAAACGTGTCAGTGGAAATTACCCCATCGAGAACAACTTTCAGCACGTTCAGAACGATACCGGCTGGATACCGGTGAAAAGACGTTCCTGAAGACCAACTATCTCCGCCCGAGAAGCTTCGAGTGAGATTGTGATGGGTAAGGAACAGGAAATCGGCGCATTGCTGCGCCGACCCGGTACCTGAACTGCTACTTGCCAGAAACATTATTTAAAGCGGGAAGTCGCCGAAGTGATAGAGTTGCTGAGCGAATCCCAGGCGCTTTCGACTCCGGATTTTAAATCTTCCCAAGCGTCATCACCGGCCTTGTTCAGTTCATCAAGTTTTTTTCTGGCGTCATCCTGCATCGACTTCAACTCGTCGACCTTTTTGTAGTACTCCTGCTGGGCATCCGCTTCCTTTGAATCAGCCTTGGCTTTAAGTTTGTCAATTTCTGCTTTCCATTCATCCAGCTTGGCTTGAAGCTTCTTTACGTAGGTGTCTTTCATGCTCATTTCAAAAGTCCCTTATCTTTAGTTTTTTCTCAATTATCGGTTGGTTACACTTGAAGTTACTCATTTGCTACCGTTTTAAGCCACTCCACTCCAAAACGCACCCCAAACCCTTGTAGGTCTGTAGGTATGTGAGCGAGCCCGCCTTTGTGTGTACCGGAAGAGGCCATGTCCACGTGAACCCAGCCGATGTCTTTATCTACAAAGCGCCCAAGCAAGCGTGCCGCATAGATGTGATCGCCGGCCCCTTCAGTTCGGCATTGCAGAGTATCAGCGGCCTTTGATTTCAGGTCTTCATCGTAATCGTCCTCATACGGGAAGGGCCAGACCCGTTCACCACAGCGCTCGCCGGCCTGGATTATGGGTTCGACCCACTGGCGACGGTTGGTGATTGCGCCTGCCATTCGTTGGCCCAGGGCGGCTACAACGCCACCAGTCAAGGTCGCATAATCAATAATGGCACGTGGCTTGCCCCGGGATACCAGGGCAAGCGTATCCGCCAGCACCATACGGCCCTCAGCATCGGTATTAATCAGTTCGATTGTAGTTCCGTTCAAAGCGGTAACAACATCGTTGCATTTGACCGCCCGCGATCCGATGTGGTTCTCCGCCAGAGCCAGCCAGCAATCCACCGGCTGATCAAATTTCAGACGGGTAACGGCAAGCAGAGTGCCGAGTGCTACGGCGCTACCCTGCATATCACCATGCATGCCCAGCATGCCTCCGCCCACTTTCAGGTTGCTTCCACCGGTATCGAAACAGATACCTTTACCCACCAGGGCCAGCGGCTTCCCTTCGGCCCCGGTGGGGCGGTATTGCAGGTGAAGAATGCCGGCGTCCCGGTTCGGGCTGGCTTGAACAACGGACAAAAACGCGCCGGCACCGAGCTCCTCCAGTTGGTCGCGGTCATAGAACTCCGCTTGCCAGCCCTCCTGGCTGGCAAGCGATTCGGCGAAATCCCGATAGATGCCCGGTGTCAAATAGTTGCCCGGTAAATGGGTTAACCAGCGAGCAAGGTTGTTACCTTCAGCGGTGGCTTCAGCATATTGAAAGTCGGCTTTGTCAAAATCCCCGAAAAAGCTGATTGCCTTGAGATCCGTCGATTCAGCAGGCTTGTCGGTGATTCTGGGCAATTGGAACAGCGCTGCGTGGGCAGCCGCCACGAGGGCTTCGGCCATGGCATTCGTGGACAGGGCGTCACCCAGCAGGGAGATGACATTGATCTGCTCCAGGCGCTCCGAAATCAAGGGGCCGATTACTTTGCGCGCCTGGGTCAGTGCTTTGAATCCGTCGAGGTGGTCAGGCACAAAAGCAACCGCAGTTCGCTCCCCGGTCGGACTGGAGAGAAACACCGGATTGTCAGTGTCTGGATAAGCCGAAAGGCGCTGTTCCAGGAACTCGGCCCAGGGTGTGCTTCTTATGGCGTTCCGATCGGCGTCGGGCACCAGAAGTACAACACCAGCGCCCGGCCCGAAATGCCAGGCAGCGGGTATGGATTGGTCTTTCTGGAGCAGCAATTGGGGTAGTCCGGAAAACTCTGGTTTCATGAGTGGTGAGCTCCGAGGAGAGGCTGATTGACATTCTCCACAGTATAGTCTGTTTGCATCTACCCCGGTTACTCCGGGCTTGCCCGCTCGGGAGCCCCTTCTCTTTGGCAATCCTCCCAGTACAACGCCACTACGGCTCACGAAACCCCGAGGTCAGGACTGACTGGAAATGGCGGTAGTTGATAGTTATTGGCATAGAGAGACAAACGCAGCGCGTCAAGGAGGCGAGAGCATAATGTTGCGCTCGTACGACAAAGAGAAGTCACCATGATGGGTGCTTTGTAAATCAAGAAAAAAATTGAAGGCGCGGGCTGGAATCGAACCGGCGTTAACGGACCGAGTTAGCCACAACAGCCACAGGAATGTTGCCGGAATGCCGAGCGCCACCACACGCCGATCTTTTTGACCGACATCAGCATTTTTTTTGATTAAAGGTCAGATTGCCGCCACTTTCCCAACAACCTAACGAGAATATCGACTGGAACAAGCCCTGCGACTGACTAAAATGCCTGCAAATCATGCTACATTCTGCATGACAAGTTACTTTTCAGCAATTTATCGCGTAATCTACAGGTTGAGAGGCGCCGCACTATCTTGAACAGCCGTCAGGCAACCCGCAAAAGGGCCTGGATACTTGCTGTACTCAACTTAAAGGCGTAGCTGTTTCGGTCTCTGAGAAGGTATTCGGAGGTACATATAATGCCAGATAGACAGGACCTGATAATGCCTCCTTCGTCCGCAACCAATATTGGATGCTCGCTGTCTGCCGTTAAGCAGAGCGAACAAAAGTTTTTCGAGTTGATCGAGAGCCTGCCTATGGTCGCGGTGCAGGGCTATAACAAAAAGCGTCAGGTTGTTTATTGGAACGAGGCGAGCAGGCGCCTTTACGGCCATACCCGGGAGGAGGCGCAAGGTCAGTTACTGGAAGATCTCATTATCCCTGACTATATGCGCGCGGGCGTGATAAAAGCGCACCGCAACTGGTTGTATAAAAATATCAGTATTCCGGCAGAAGAAATTGAGATGAAACACAAGGATGGTCGTCTTATTCCTGTTTATTCCAGTCATGTAATGATCAAACAGGATACCGGTGACTGCGAAATGTTCTGCATTGATATCAGCTTGCAGGAGCAGAAAAAGGCCCGGGAAGAGCTGTACAAGATGGCAAATTACGACGATTTAACCCAGCTGCCGAACAGGAGGTTGATGGAGGTTGAATTATCGGCGCGTCTGATCGAAGCAGATCGAATGAAGCGGGCCGTGGCCGTGGTGTTTATTGATCTGGATAATTTCAAGCTGATCAATGACACCCTTGGTCATCATTATGGCGACAAGCTGCTAAGGGCGGTTGCTGAAGCTCTGAAAACAGAAATTCGTAGTTATGACCTGCTGAGCCGGTTTGGCGGTGATGAGTTTGTGTTGTTGTTGTTTGATTTTGATGGGGCCGAGCAAATTCATGAACTCCTACGACGTTTAATCTATAAGCTTGATCAGGGCTTTGTGCTGGATGGAGAGTGTTATCAAGTGACAGCCAGTTTCGGTGTCAGCCTCTATCCCGACGATGGAGGGACGGTAGCTGAGCTGATGGGGAATGCCGATGCCGCCATGTATCAGGCCAAGGAAGGAGGTAAGAACAGTGTCTGTTTTTACACCTCGGAAATCAATGATCGGCTGGTTCACTATCAGGAAGTTACTGCACTCCTGCGACGCGCTATCGCCGTCGACAGCCTGCAACTGTATTTTCAGCCGCAAATTGATTTGAAATGCGGGGGCGTCGGTTCCTGTGAAGCGCTGTTGCGATGTTTCGATGAAAATTCTCAGGCGGTTTCTCCGACTGTCTTTATTCCGGTGGCAGAAAAGTCAGGGTTGATTAATCGTATAGGAAATTGGGTAATCGAAGCGGCTTGCAAGCAGCTTAAGGCCTGGCAGGGTACGGCACTTGAAAAGATACGGGTTGATATTAATTTATCGGGCAGGCAACTGACTAATCAGCACCTGGCGGATCATATTCTGCAGACCCTGCAAAATCATGGTCTGACTCCCGCCCAATTGGGCCTGGAACTGACAGAAAATGAAGTGTTTGGTGGTGATGAGGGTCAGATAAGGCAATTGGAACGATTGAAACGGGCTGGGGTGCATATTTCTATTGACGATTTTGGTACCGGTCATTCGTCTCTGGTTTATTTGCGAAAGTTACCAGTTTGCAGCATCAAGATCGATAGAAGCTTCCTGCACCACGCAATGAAAAATGATGGTGATATGGCTATCATGCAGGCCATGATTACGGTTGGGCACCGTCTTGGTTTGGGTGTGGTTGTGGAGGGTGTGGAAACCCCTGAACAGGATAACCTGGTCAGAGAGTTAGGCTGTAATCAGGCCCAGGGATTTCTGTACGCAAGGCCGATGCCGGCAGATCAGATGCCGACATTTCTGGCTGGTTTCGGTTCAGATAACTGAAACCCGCCTGTTTTCAGGGCTCAGAGGGTGCCCAAAGCCAACTGGATGAGCTGGAATCTGAACATGTACATTGCAACATTCAGCCCGAATACCAGCTCTGAGATCGCTGCTGCGCGCCCCGATTACTGGGAGGAAGACACGTTCGGGCCAACACTTTTTCCACCTGTCGGTTGATCGTTATGCTGTATTATCAATTTCCCATTTGATTCGGCAGGTAGGTAACAATTTCCGGGAAGAGAGTGATCAGAAACACCCCAGCCATCAGCAGCAGGAAATACGGCATTGCGGCCAGCGCAATCCGGATAATATTGTCACCGGTTAGGCCCTGGATCACGAACAGGTTGAACCCCACCGGAGGTGTTATCTGGCTCATTTCCACAACGATGACCAGGTAGATTCCAAACCACAGCAGGTCGATCCCGGCCGCCTGTACCATCGGCAAGATCACCGAAGTAGTCAGTACCACTACGGAGATACCATCCAGGAAGCACCCCAAAAGAATGAAAAATGCCGTCAGTGCCAGGAGCAGCATGTAAGGGGACAGTGACAGTGTATTGATCCAGGCTGCCAGGTCCCGGGGGATGCCGGTAAAACCCATGGACACGGTCAGAAAGTGGGCGCCCACAAGAATGAAGGCGATCATGGTGGAGGTTTTCACCGTGCCCATCAGAGCATCCATGCAGTTGGCCCGGCTCAGGGAGTCGCCACGCCAGGACAACAGGTGCGCCAACGCCACACCTACCGCAGCCGATTCCGTTGGTGATGCCAGCCCGGCGTATATAGAACCGATGATACCAATGATCAGCAAGATCACCGGGATCAGTGGCCTGCTACGCCGAATCTTCTCTGCCAGCGGCAAGGACCCTTCCTCATCAACTGGCACGCCGGACGGGTTCATCTTGGACCAGATACCCACATAGCCAGCGAACATTACCATCAATAGCAAGCCTGGCAGAATGCCCGCCACGAATAACCTGGCGATGGATTGCTCGGTAGCAACGCCATACACAATGAGAATGATTGACGGGGGAATCAATAGGCCAAGGGTGGCGGAGCCGGCCAGAGTGCCCAGGATCTGCTTGCGGTCGTAGCCTCGTTGGGTGAGCTCCGGTATTGACATCTTTCCGATGGTCGCCGCGGTAGCCGCCGACGAACCGGAAATCGCAGCGAAAATACCACAACCAATGATATTGGTATGAAGCAATCGGCCTGGAATGCGACCAACCCACGGGGCAATACCGTTAAACATTTCCTCCGACAGCCGAGAACGAAAAAGCACCTCGCCCATCCAGATAAACATAGGCAGTGCGGCCAGCTCCCAGGACGCGCTGGCACCGTAAAACGAAGTCGCAAGGCTATAGCCTATGGGAATGTTACTTAGGAAATACAGGGCAGCCAGACCGGTTGCTGTCAGAGCAAAGGCAACCCAAAGCCCTGCTCCGAGCAGAATCAGAAGGCCGACCAGAAGCACCAGGCTCATCCAGATCATGTCCATGGTTTCACTCCAGAGGGGCTTCGTCTTTGATATGGGCAAGCCGGCCAGTGATCAGCCCGGCCAATACATCGAGTAAGGCAACCAGAAGCCAGATGAGCCCGACAACCATTACTGCTTGCGGGATCCAGAGCGGAACCGGAACCATACCAATCGACAGGTCACCAAAGTCATAGCTGTCATAGGTCAACAGCACGCTGTACCAGGTGGCGTAGCCGGTGATCGCCAAAGCAATAACCGTCACCAGAAGGTCCAGGGCTTTCTGGATGCTTTCCGGAAGTACCCTGTGCAAAAGGTCAACCCGGATGTGCCCGCCAACCGACAGGGTGTAGGCCAGCCCGGTGAAGGTGGCGCCTAGCAACAGAAAGCCCGCGAGTTCAGCCAGCCCAGGAATCTGGAGGCCCAGGGAATCCATTCCCAGGGCCAGCAGGCCTTTGTCGAGAACTCGTCCGGACACCTGGAGCACAACCATAACCATGATCGCTGTCAGTTGCAGTGCCGAGATGTACCCGCCGAAACGGTACAGAGAGTCCAGAAACCTGCGCATGGATATGCTCCGGGTTGTTTTTTCTGACTAATCAGGGGCTAGAGTGCGCGATAAGCTTCGATGAGCGCTTTACCGTCGTCACCGGCACGCTCCAGCCATTCCTGCTCCATCGTCGCACCAACTTCCTTGAGGCGCTTGACCAGTGCGTCGCTGGGCTCAGACACGACAATGCCATTCTCTTCCATGATTGCGATCTTGGCATCAGTTTCGGCCTTGCTGGCCTCCCATCCACGCTTCTCAGCTTCAACGGCGGCCGTCTCAATAGCTTTTTGCGTGGATTCGGGAAGCCCTTCGAAAGCTCTTGAGTTGACGATAACCATGTTCTTCGGCAACCACAACTGAGCATGGTTGAAGTGACTCAGGTAATCCCAGGCCCGAGTGTTGGCGCCGGTAGACGGGGATGTAATCATGGCGTCGACCCGTCCGGTTCCAAACGCAACCGGAATGTCGGGCACCTCAACCTGAGTTGGAACGGCGCCCAACAGTTCGGCCAGACGTTCGCTCGATTTGTTGTAGGCACGCATTTTTACACCCCGGAGTTCTTCGCCAGTTTCCACCGGGAATCGGGTGTAAATGCCCTGCGGCGGCCAGGGCACTGCAAACAGTAATTTCAGTCGCTGGCGCTCAAGACGCTCCGCCAGCATATCCCGGGACGCCTGGTAAAGTTTCCAGGCTTCGTCGTAGTTGCTGGCCAGAAAAGGAACCGAATCCACCTCAAACAAAGGATCCTCATTTGCCAGTCGTGACATGATCAGCTCGCCGATGGGTACAAGACCACGGCGAACAGAGTTCTTGATTTCGGGGTGCTTGATGAGAGACCCACCACTGTGAACGGTTATGTTCAACTCTCCATCGGTGGCTTCATTTACATCTTTGGCAAACTCCAGAATGTTGGCAGTATGGAAATTGGAATCGCCGTAAGGTGTCGGCATATCCCAGTTGGTCTCTGCCTGGGCGTTCCCGATGACCACAGAAAGCATAAATGCAGCTAGGTACTTAGCGTTCATCTTCATGTTTCCTCCTTTGGCGCCGGAAAAATTCTGACCCGGGCCGCTCGTTCTTGATTGTTGTTGCAGGCATCTCGAGGGACACCAGCCGAACATAATCACGCTTGGACATTGTGCTTTAATTGAACACATTAGTGGACTAAAAAGTGAGCCGTAAACTTTTCATCAATAAACAATACGGATATTACGATCGCAATATCCACGCGGGTAGTTGTAATCTCCGGGCCGAACACACTGGGCCCCACATAAGGAGGTTAGACATAAACGCTGCGGGGCGACAGGGTCACGACCAGCAGGCGCAGTCCGATAGGTCTGAACACTTTCACGCGGGACGATCCCCCGGCAGGATAGGAGGCAGCAATTTCAGGTCCGCCAGTGGCATGGGCCGGGCAAAGTAATAGCCCTGCAGCAGGTCACAGTGCCGGCGGGCCAGATCCTGTTGTTGCTCCCGGGTTTCAATACCCTCGGCCACCACAGTCATATCCATATTGTGAGCCATGGTAATCACCGCCTGGACAATTGCGGCCATCCGATGGTCGGTCTCAATCGCCTGAATAAAGCTGCGATCGAGTTTCACCCGGTGGGTGGGCAAATCCCGCAGGTAACTGAGACTGGAAAAACCGGTGCCGAAATCGTCCAGTGCCACCCGAATGCCCATGGCCTTGAGTGTCTGCATCAGCTCAATGACCGGGCCCGCGCCATCAAGCAGCACGCTCTCTGTCACCTCCAGTTCCAGCAGCATCGGTGTCAGGCCCGTATCCACCAGAATCTGTTGAACATCCTCCAAAAATCCATCTCGCAGGAACTGTAATGAGGAGATGTTCACGGCCACTGGCAGGACACGCCCGGTCTGGGCACTGAAGTCGACCATGTCCCGGCACGCTTGCTGAAGGATCCAGCGCCCCAACGGAATAATCTGCCCGGTCTGTTCCGCAAGCGGAATAAAGTCACCGGGCGAGACCATGCCTCTGGATGGGTGCTTCCAGCGCACCAGGGCTTCCACACTGCGTAGCCGACCACTGACCGTATCCACCAGGGGTTGATAATGCAGCTCGAATTGTTGCTCGTTCAGGGCGGTGTAAAGATCCTGGCGCAAAGCCACGGTGTGCCGGTTTTTTGCCACCTTGGGCCCACGGTACCACTGCCAGGTGTTTCGCCCTTGTCTTTTAGCCTGGCGCAGGGCCAGATCCGCGTACTGTATGAGCTCATGAGGTTGTTCAAGTGGCCGTGCATTACTTGCAATGCCAATACTGGCACTGAGGTGGACTCGTTGATTCTCAACGATGATGGGTTCGGATACTGCCTCAAGAAAACGCTCGGCCAACTCGACGGCCATTTCCCGGCCGTCACAGTCACCCAGAAGAACACCGAATTCATCCCCGACGAGGCGGGCAACAGTCGCCGTATTGCCCGCCACGGTGCCAAGTCGCCGGGCTACAGTCACCAGAACCTGGCTGCCGATCGAGTGACCAAAGCCTTCATTGATGGGTTTGAAACCATCCAGATTCACATGCAGCACGACGACCCTGCCTGGTTGATCTCTGTACTTCTCAAGAACCTCGCCGAACAGTTCCGTGAACGTTTCCAGATTGGGCAAGCCGGTCAGTAAATCATGGCGGGTCTGAAAACGGATCTGCGCTTCCTGTTCCTTTTGCCGGGTGATGTCCTGCTGAATCCCTATGAAATGCGTGCAGGTGCCATCACGGTCCAGAACTGGACGAATGAGTAGGTGATTCCAAAATAACGTCCCATCCTTGCGGTAGTTCCTCAGTACGACGTCCACCTCGGTCTGGTCGCGCAACCCTGCGCGAATCCGGTCAATGCTCGTCAAATCCGTATTGTCGCCCTGCAGAAAGCGGCAATTGTGACCCAGGATCTCCGCCTCGGAATAGCCTGTCATCGTCAGGAACGACGAATTGACGTAAACCAGCGGCAAATCCGGTTGACGTGCGTCGACCATGACGATGCCGTGAGGGCTGGCCTCGACACCCCGCTTAAGCATACGCAATTCGGTATCCCGCTCACTGCGTCGGGTAATATCTCGGCAGACGCCGTATACGCCGACGATGTTTTCCCCAACGACCACTGGGAAATTGGAGATCTCCAGATGGTAGCAATGCCCGGCCTTGTGAGTTGCCTGAATTTCGTAGGTCACCGATTCGCCACGCCGGGCGTTTTTGAAAGCAGCCAGGGTCCGCTCCCGGTAACTCGGCTCCACAAATTCGTTGAAGTGCGCGCCTACGATATCGGATTGTGAATAGCCCGCGATGCACTCTAGCGCCGCGTTGCAGCTCTGGAAATAGCCCTGGAGATCGAGGGCGAAGACACCATCCGGCTGATTGTTGAACAGCGCTTGATGCCATTCCGACAGGGCAAGATGGTCTCGGGTATCGCGATCACGCAGTAACACAAGTACCGCAAGCGCAGCACCACATTCAAGACTTCTTTGATCAAACTCCGTTGGAGACATCGGATAGCGATAATAGGTGGCAAAGGTTCCGAGCAACTCTCCTTGACCAGTAATAATTGGTAGCGACCAGCAGGCTCGCAGGCCTTCGGCCTCAGCGATGTCGTGATACCCCTCCCAGCGCGAATCCTCGCGAATGTCTTCGGTGACAATCAACCGGCGCTCATAGGCAGCGGTACCGCAGGTGCCCAGCTTGGCAATAACCGGCAGGCCCTGCATGACCTCAAGAAAGCGCTCCGAAAACCAGGAACTGGGCACGAGGCTCAACGTGTTGAGTTCCTGATCAAACCGCATGACTGACACCAGAGCTTCCGGAAGAGTTCTGTTGATCCAGACCGTAATTGCGTTCAGGGTTTCGTTCAGCGGCAGTTGCCGGGCAATCAGCTGATGAATGGCCTGCTGGGATTCCAACAACGTCCGATCATCGTTCATGTTGTCTTCCCAATTTGGCAAAAATGCGTGGAGCGCTGACAGGATTGGCGTTAATAGCCCGGGCCTGATGGTGCCTGACTTTACCCGGACTACAAGGACGACCTGGAATAACCACTGCTCAGGGTAGGGAATTCAGTACCAGTTGTATAGTTGCCTCCATCTTCCTGGCGATGTACCGCTAATGAACCCCTATGCAAACACGTCGACACCAGTTTTGCCTTAAAGAGCATCGTTGCAAAAGGCATTACCCTGTCAATGCCGGCGTAATGCCAGCAACGTCAGGTTTTGTACTTGTCGAGTTTGGCCTGCAATTGCTCGACCACGGTCCTCACCTTCTCCGCCGCTTCATTTGTCGACCCGGCATTTTCATCGCTCATGCCTGCCATTTGCCGGATTTCCTCAAGTCGCTTGTTAATGTCCTCGGACACCTGGCTCTGCTGCTCTGCAGCACTGGCCATTTCAATATTGGTGTCGCGGATGGCGCGAACACCCGTGCGTAACTGCTCGATAGCCGCTCCAGTCTCCGTGATCGTGCCATTGGCTTCTTCGGCAAGCCGAGTGCCATCGATGATCACTTCAACCACACTCTTGACCCCTTCCTGCAGGTATTGGATCTGATCCTGGATTTCCTTGACAGAATCCTGGGTCCGGCTTGCGAGATTACGCACCTCTTCCGATACCACGGCAAAACCACGGCCATGTTCGCCGGCCCTGGCGGCTTCGATGGCAGCATTCAGGGCAAGAAGATTGGTCTGTCCGGAAATATTCTCGATAACAGACAAAATGCTGCCGATGTTTTCGGAGGCATTTTTGAGTGATGCGCTGGAACTGACCGAGCGCTCGCCATTCTCAAGTTGTTTGGCGATGGTCCGGGTGGTTTCCTCAATCAGGGCCTGTCCGTTTTCTGCGGAGTGATCGGCTTCCTTGGCCAAATTCTCTGCCCTTGCAGCACTTTCGGCAACGGTTTGGGCGGTCGCGCTCATTTCGTTCATAGCGGTCGCCACCTGCTCCGTTTGCTGGTTCTGACGGTATAGTACCGATTCGGATTCCGAGGCGATCGCTTTGAGATTTCCGGATGCATCCAGCAGGCTTTGGGTCGAGCCCTTGGTGTCCATAATCGTGGTTTGCAGCCGGTCTATAAGCTTATCAAAGCCCCTGGCCATCAGGTCCAACTCGTTGGTTGTGGTCGGATTGAAACGAGCCGTAAGGTCGCCCTCCCCCTGGGCGATGTCGTTGATGGCCTCGTTCATTTTCTGTAGCGGCTTGGCAATGACCAGCTGCACCAGCACCCCGAGGCAGACGATAATGACAAGACCGCCAACGGCAATCATCAACACGGCGCGCGTAATCTGGGCCCAGACCATGTCGGACACTTCGTCCGTTGCGTAGCCGGTAACAACACTGTACCCCCAGGGCTCGAAGGCCGTCTGCTCAAGCTGCCACTCCTCCGGGGTGGTTTCCAGAATCTCGCTAATCTTGTCGATCTCGATCACATCCGAATGCATTCGCACCTCGCCGTGATCATCCACGAGTCCCACGAATCCGTTATCCAGCAGGCGGGCTGAGGTAATGGCGCCGCTCAATTCCGTCAGGTCGGCTGAATAACCCACGTACCAGATACCGACAGTTTCGCCGGCCCTGTTGAGCATGGGGTTGTAGGCGGTAAGGTAGGGGTTACCAAGAATTTCCACCTGGCCAAAATAGGCTTCTCCACGCTGGATGGCTTGCCCGGCTGCGCCGTTGAGGTTCAGCGTGGTACCGGTGGCTCGTGCACCATCCTGTTTCTTTACGTTGGTGGACACACGGACATAGTCCTGGCCGTCCTTCACAAAGAGGGTGGCGGTCCCACCCATAACCGCGGTGACACCATCCACCAGGCCGTAGTTGTTGTTGACCAGTACGTCGCCGAGAAAGAGCGCGGGTGTCTCCTTACCGGCAACCGCCTCGTACCCCTCGATTCGCGGTGCCCCGAGTTGTTGGCCTCTGGCCGTCAACAGGCTCAGGGAACTTTCAACGCGCTTGGCCATGAGATCGTCGGTAACGGACAGAATTCTGAGGACGTTGCCCCTCAACTCGTTGCGCTGATCAAGCACGTCGGTCTCGATGGCATCCCGGGTCTCCCAGGCAATCAAGGTGCTTGCCACAGCCATGATCAGAACAATCAGTGCTGAGACGGTAGTAATAAAAAGATTTCGAATCGTCACATTGACTCCCGGGAAGCCTATTCATTGGGTGGCGAGATTACGGATCAGGGATTGGCGTTATCCATTGATCACACATGCTATTTGAACTATCGGCACTGATGGCAGGAACTGAAGCCGTTGACTGAAAAAAATGGCGCCTGAGGCCGAGACCACAGCGCCTGCGGGCGACAGACATCGTGAGCCGCGTGGGCGGAGAGGATTTTATGGTTTTACTGCCGAATAGTCGAAGAGAGGCAGCCGTAGAGGTGGCGGAAAATCTTCGTCAGACCGTGAGTCAAACTGAATTCCGGTGTGAGAATGATACAGTCTTCGCCACCACGATCAGTGGTGGCGCCCTGGAGATGACAGAGGGCCTTGTTTCAGTTGCGGACCTGGTCGAGCGGTCAGACGGTAATCATTTTTTGGGTGATTATTTGAGTTCCCTGCTCCGGCTGGCGATTACCTGATCAGGCCTGCACCTGCTGGCCTCTTTTCAATCCACCGGGTACCGACAGCAATTGATGTGATCCACGGATCGAGAGAAGATACCGCTTTCCGGCTTCATGGATGAAACCGCGCGCCCTCTGCAAACCAACAACCACAAGAAGGGACTTGCCATGAAACTGAAAGATTCCGTCGCCATTGTTACCGGCTCCTCCTCCGGTATCGGCGCCGCCATCGCCCGCCTGTTTGCCGAACACGGCTGCCACGTGGCGATCAACTACAGTAACAATGAGGATGGCGCCCGAGCGGTCGCCGCCGACTGCGAGAAGCACGGTGTAAAAACCCTGGTAATGCGCGCCGATGTGGCGGAAGACGCCGACTGCCGTGCTCTGGTGGACGCCACCCTGGACCAGCTGGGCCGTGTTGATATCCTGGTAAACAACGCCGGCACCACCAAATTCTGTCATCACGCCAACCTCGACGGCCTCGATAAACAGGACTTTCTCGACCTGTACGCCGTCAATACCGTGGGCCCCTACCAGATGACCCGTGCCGCCGAGAAAGCCCTGCGGGCCAATGGTTCCGGGCACATCATCAACATGGCTTCCATTGCCGGTCTCGCCGGTATCGGCAGTTCCATTGCCTATGCCGCCTCAAAGGGCGCCCTGTTAACCATGACCCGCTCCCTGGCCCGGATCATGGGCCCGGAAGTCCGCGTCAATGCCGTCTGCCCCGGTTTCGTACAGGGTGAATGGCTGAAAAAGGGCCTGGGCGAAACCAAGTACGACGCGTTGCTGGAGAAGACTAAGGCTGCCTCGCCCCTGCACGATGCCGCCTCACCGGAAACCGTAGCCGACGCCTGCCTCGGCCTGATCATCGGGGGCGACCTGACCACCGGGGAAACCATCCTCATCGACGGCGGCGCTCACCTGGGCATGGCGCCGGTCCGTCGCTAACAGCCCTGATCAGAGGGCCCCACTTCGAATCAAAGAGAACGTCCTGACATGAGCAATAAACCTAGCATCCTGATCGTCGGCGCCGGCGCCATTGGCAGTTTTTATGGCGCCATCCTTAAAAAAGCCGGATGCAGCGTCAGCACCGTGCTGCGCTCCGAATACGACGTGGTGAAAGCCAACGGCATAACCATTTCGAGCCCCCTGGGGGATCTCTCCTACCGACCGGACCACGTCTACCGTGGCGGCGACACCCCGGTGGCAGAACCGGATTACCTGATCCTGTGTGTGAAGGTACTGCCGGGCGTGGACCGCGCCGCCCTGGTTAAACCCTGGATGGGCAGCAACACCCGCCTGGTGCTGATCGAGAATGGCCTGGACATCGAACGGGAGCTGGCCGACGCCTACCCGGACAATCCCCTCATCAGCTGCCTGGCCTTCATCGCCGCAAGCCGCACCGAACCGGGCGTGGTGGAGCACAAGGCCTATGGCAAGCTGGTTATGGGCCGCTACCCCAAAGGCATCGACGACAACTGCCGGGAACTGTCACAGCTGTTCATCGACGGCGGCATCAGCATCGACCTGACCGAGCAGGTGGTGGGCGAGCGCTGGCGAAAATGCCTGTGGAACACCCCGTTCAACCCCCTGTCGGTTATCGCCAATGGCGCCGACACGAAAACCATTCTGGACACCGAAGGCGGTGAGGATCTGATCCGCGCCATGATCAGCGAAGTCATGGCTGTGGCTGCCGCCGAAGGCTACCCCATGGACGACAAGGTGATCGAGCAGAACATCGACGGCACTCGCAAGATGCCGCCCTACAAGAACAGCATGGCGCTGGACTACCTCAATGGCCGGCCCATCGAGCGGGAGGCCGTGCTGGGCAATGTGGTGACCATCGCACAACGTCATGGCATTCCGGTACCGCACCTGAACACCGTCCTGGTGACGCTGAAAATGCGGGCGGCGCTGGAAGGCCGTGACTGACCGGAGCACCCCTCCTGGCAGCCAGAGAATGCAGGGCCGGCATGCACCCGTGACGTTGTCCGGCAACGGCCCTGGTGGGATTGAGGCTCGCCGCCCTTCGGAACGGGACTACTGCTGCCCGGGTTACTCCAGCCTGCAGTATCTGGCACTAAGGCGTTCACAGTCTGGAAGTTGGTTCGTTTTTAGAGCAGCATGGTTTTTCCCTTGTCAGTAATCTGACCGGAGGCGTTCATGCTTGGTTTTGAAAGTCGACAGCGCGATGCCGGCCCAGCGAGGTTCACGTTCATCAATGCAGCGGGGAGAACGCCATTCCATCCGCGCCACGAGAAGTCCTTATGAAAAAACGACTGCCCCAGGAAACTAACTCTATCGTTACGACCCTCCAAGACCTCGCACAGTTGGCAGACTATTCGCTGATGGATCGACTGAACTGCGACCCGGACGCAAATGCTATCGGAAATGACCACGCCCCGCGCCAGGTCTTTACCGGCCACTATGTCCCCGTCGATCCTACGCCAATCGAAGCCCCCGATTACGTTGCCCACAGCCAAGACCTGTTTCAGGAACTCGGCTTCGCCGACAGCATGGCGCAGTCGGCTGATTTCGTCCGCGTGTTCTCTGGCGACCTTTCATCCGTTCCGGAACCAATGCGCAAGGTCGGCTGGGCCTGTGGTTACGCCCTTTCCATCTATGGCACCGAATATAATCAGCAGTGCCCCTTCCAGACCGGCAACGGGTACGGCGACGGCAGGGCAATTTCCGTGCTTGAGGCCGTCATCAACGGTCAACGCTGGGAAATGCAGCTCAAAGGTGGCGGCCGGACGCCATACTGTCGCGGCGCCGACGGCCGGGCGGTTCTGCGCTCAAGTGTGCGGGAATTCCTGGCCCAGGAGCACATGCATGCGCTCGGGGTGCCAACATCCCGGTCACTGAGCCTGTACGTTTCGAAAACGGAGAAAGTTAAGCGTCCGTGGTACTCGGAGGGCTCGCGTTCGTTGGATCCAGACCGGCTGATCTCAGAGCCGGTTGCCATCTCGACGCGGGTTGCCCCGTCGTTCATCCGGGTAGGCCAACTCGAACTCTTCGCTCGTCGTGCCCGGAACAAAGCACACCCCAAAGCGATGGAAGAGCTAGAAAAAATTGTATTGCACCTGGTTGATCGAGAATACGGTGACGTCATCGACCATAAACTGGACACCGCAAAAAAAGCGGTGTTGCTTGCGCGCGAGTTCCGCAGCCGACTCACCGCTCTGGTGGCTAACTGGATCCGCGTCGGCTACTGCCAGGGCAACTTCAACAGTGACAACTGCGCAGCCGGTGGCTTCACCCTCGACTACGGACCATTCGGTTTCTGCGAGGTGTTCAACCCGCGCTACCAGCCATGGACGGGTGGCGGGCATCACTTCTCGTTCCTGAACCAGCCGGTGGCGGCGGAGCGCAATTTCCAGATGTTCTGTTCGGCTTTACAGCCGTTGCTGACCGCGCATAAGGAGTGCCTGTGGCAGCTCGACGAAATTCGAAGCGATTTTTCAAAGGTGATGCAAACGCAAATGGAAAGGATGTGGGCTGCCAAACTTGGGCTTGATGCATTTCACGCAGACTTGTTCAGCGAGCTTGAAACACTGATGGTGCAAACACCCGTGGATTACACCATCTTTTTCCGCGAGCTCTCGACCGTGCCTGGCGACATTGGCCCACTCAAGAAAAGCTTTTATAAAGAACTGAATAGTACAGGGGCATTAAGGCCATTGATGCAAGAGGGAGACTCCGAAAGGATGGAAAAGCGCTGGTCAGCATGGCTCACCAAATGGCAACGGCTCACTGGCATCGGTAGCCTCACCGACGCAAACTCTGCGCCGTCCCGCTCTCGCGAGGAGCTTTCCCAACGGATGAAACTCGTCAACCCAAAATACAGTATGCGGGAGTGGTTCGTTGCACCCGCGTATCAGCAAGCGTCCAAGGGCAACTACGCTCCACTCCGGGAGTTGCAGCAAGTCATGACGCAGCCATACGCCGAGCAATCAACTGAAATCGAGGAACAATATTACAGGCTGAAGCCGTCGAGGTTATTCGATGTCGGTGGGCTGTCCCATTACAGCTGCTCGTCGTGACCGAACAAGTAAGGGAAAAGAATCCTAGGCGCAGGCTTGCGATGATGTCGGGTACAAAGGCCAATATCAGCTACGTGATTTACGGAAGAAAGGGATGACCGGTGAATTTCTGTTTTAGGGTGAGAACAACAATGGCGGCCACAAGACCGAAGCAAGTCGCAAACACTACCGATGGGTTCGCCCGCCGGAGCGTTCAAAATCGACACTGAAATCGCTTCGGGATGCCAACGAAGAGTAAAACGTTGTCGCCAATATACCGCCGACTCATGGGCCGTCGCTCTAACTCATTGGAACCAAAGGAGAAATAATGGAGGCGCGGGTCGGAATCGAACCGGCGTTAACGGAGTTGCAGTCCGCTGCATAACCACTCTGCCACCGCGCCGGGAAAGTCCGAAAGGAGATCGAGACTTTTACTGCTTCTCCTGGAACTGGGCCGGGAGATTTTCTGAACCTTAAGACTTCAGACAATTTCAACCGTGCAACCGGATTTGAAATTGGAGCGGGAAACGAGATTCGAACTCGCGACCCCAACCTTGGCAAGGTTGTGCTCTACCACTGAGCTATTCCCGCTTGATCAACGAGGGGGTATTCTACGGATTCGATCGGGTGCGTCAACCGTTTTTTCAAGGTTATGTATTAGTTAGTGATTATCTTGCTACCGTGCTCTCATCATACCTATCCTTTATGGCTCACCCCCAATCAGCAGACAGTTAACAGGAACGATCCGACCATGACATCAGCCGGGCATATTGAGCCTCGGGAGAAGCACCTTAGCATTGGCGGCGACTGGACACTGGCACACTACGCGACCTTGCGGCAGCAGGTCGACCGGGTGGCGGCCTCGCAGCCTGCGGGCAAACAACTCGACCTGCGCCAACTCGGGGGACTGGATACCGCCGGCGCTGCCTTGCTTGCGGAGCTGATGGGAGCAGAGCAGCTACAGGATCTGGCCCGGTCAAGCCCTTATCTGTCGCCTGAACGGCGAGCCCTCCTCGAGACCGTAGCCAGGGCAATGGCATCGGCACCGCCTGCGGAAGCGATCCCAGCCCCCACGATCAGGAGCCAACTCGCAGAGCTGGGATACACTGTTGAAGGCTACTGGAATCAGCAACGCCTGGTGATGGGTTTTACCGGCCAGGTCCTGAGCACCATGGCCCGTCTGTTGCCTCGGCCCCGGCGCTGGCGAATCACCTCGCTGGTCGTCCATATCCAGCAGACCGGCCTTAATGCCCTCCCCATCGTTGCCTTGCTGACCTTTCTGGTGGGTGCCGTGGTCGCATTCCTGGGGGCTACCGTGCTGCGGGACTTTGGTGCCACTATTTATACAGTTAGCCTGGTTGCGCTTGCGTTTCTGCGGGAGTTCGGTGTGCTACTTGCCGCTATCCTCCTGGCCGGGCGCACTGCCAGTGCCTTCACGGCGCAATTGGGCTCCATGAAGGCCAATGAGGAGATCGATGCCTTGCGCACTCTGGGCCTGGACCCTGTCGAATTGCTGGTGGTGCCCCGGGTCCTGTCGCTGATGGTCACGCTGCCGATACTGACCTTTGTCGGTATGCTCAGCGGTATCCTGGGTGGCTCCCTGGTGTGCCTGCTAGCCCTGGACATCTCCACGGCGCAAATCCTGGCGATCCTGCAGCGGGACGTGGCAGTAATTCACTTACTCGTGGGTCTTGGCAAAGCTCCGGTTTTCGCTTTCGTGATCGCTGTCATTGGCTGCCTTGAGGGCTTCAAGGCCAGTAACAGTGCCCAATCCGTTGGCGAACACACCACATCAAGCGTGGTACAGTCGATCTTCATGGTGATCCTTCTGGATGCCATCGCCGCTATATTTTTCATGGAGATGGGTTGGTGAGAGCGCACCCGACAACACCACAGAGCCTGATAAAAATACGCGGTCTGGACAATCGCTTTGGCACTCATCAGGTGCACGAAAATCTGGACCTCGATGTATACCGTGGTGAGATTATAGGTGTGGTGGGAGGGTCCGGTACCGGCAAGTCGGTGCTGTTGCGCAGTATTGTCGGACTGCACCGGCCTTCTGCCGGGCGTATCGAGGTGTTCGGACACAACCTCCAGGAACTGTCCGCGGCGCAGCGCTCGCGAACCGAGCGTCGTTTCGGGGTGCTGTTTCAGCGTGGCGCCCTGTTCAGTTCACTTACGTTGGTGGAGAACGTCGCCCTGCCCCTCATCGAGCATGCGCGGCTGGCCCGGAACGATGCCGAACACCTGGCTGGCGTCAAGCTGGCGCTGACGGGGTTGCCGGGGAGCGCTTCTGACAAATATCCCGCGGAGCTTTCCGGGGGCATGGTCAAGCGTGCTGCCCTGGCCCGGGCCCTGGCGCTGGATCCGGAGGTGCTGTTTCTGGACGAGCCCACCGCGGGTCTCGACCCCATCGGCGCAGCTGCCTTCGACGAACTGATTGTCACGCTCAGGGATGCGCTCGGCTTCAGCGTCTTCCTGGTGACCCATGATCTGGATACCCTGTACGCCGTCTGTGACCGGGTCGCTGTATTGTCACAAAAGCACGTGCTGGTGGCAGACCGGCTGTCCGTGGTCGAGGCGACCGACGATCCCTGGATACGGGAGTATTTCCACGGTCCCCGCGGCCGTGCCGCCCACCAGGCGGCAGCGCCTGAGGAGGCATACTGAATGGAACCCAGAGCCCATCATGTACTGATCGGACTGTTCACTGTGGTCAGTCTCGGCGCGGCCCTGCTGTTCGCGCTGTGGTTGGGACAGACCGGCACAGATCGCGAGTACGTCTGGTATCGGGTGATCTTTGAACGCGGCGTCAGCGGGCTGTCCGAAGGCAACACGGTACAGTACAGCGGAATCAGCGTAGGCGATGTGATGGAGCTGAGTCTGGACCCCGACGACCCTCGCCGGGTCCGGGTGTTGATACGGGTCGACAGCGAGGTGCCAATCAGGCAGGACACTCGGGCCGGGCTGGTGCTGACCAACATAACCGGGAGCATGAGCGTCGACCTGCAAGGCGGAACCCCGGAAAGCCCCCTCCTCGAGGGAGGTCACCGTGATTCACCGACCGTGATCATTGCGGATCCGTCAACCCTGAGTACCGTGCTGGCCTCCAGTGAACAGCTATTTACCAAGATCGACAGTCTGCTGACGAATGCCAACGCGCTTATCTCGGAGGACAATGTTGACAATCTTTCACGCATTCTGATTAACCTAGAGCGCGCATCGACGGGCATGCTGGCGCAAGGGGGGCAGATAGACCAGTTGATGATGCGGCTCACCAGCACCAGCATACAGGCTGAAGAAACCCTCGCCACTTACAGGCAACTGGGTGATAAAGCCAATGCACTACTTGATACCGAGGGCCGCGATATGCTGGCCTCGGCCCGGCGCACCATACTCGCCCTTGAGGCGTCGGCCTCACGCCTGGACGAATTGACAGAAACAAACCGCGGCTCCCTGGACCAGGGTATGCGGGGAGTCGGCGAGCTCGCTCCGGCGCTGCGGGAATTGCGCAGCACAATGCGTAATCTGAACCGTGTGGTACAACGATTGGAAGATGATCCGGCCGGGATGCTGCTCGGCCGTGAACCCATTCAGGAGTTTAACCCTTGATCGTGCCCACTGATTTCAGCCGTGTTGCCATCGTGTTGATGTTTGTCATGCTAAGTGGCTGCACCGTATTCCCTGCGCAACCGCCCCACCGCATGTTCCTGCTGCCGGTATCGGAGGTTCCGGGGTCCACCGGAGAACGCCTTGATCTGACGCTTAGGGTCATCACGCCCCTCGCCGTCGCACCTCTGGACAGCGCCCGCATTGTGGTCCGGCCTGGAGGTAATGAGCTGAGCGTATATGGTGGTGCGCGCTGGAATGAGAATGCACCGGTGTTGTTGCGGGACCATCTGATCGAATCCTTTCGCCGGGACGGACGCTTCGCAAGCGTCGTCAGTGGTGGTAATCCGTCTCGCAGTAACCTGGTACTGGTCAGTGATCTGAATGGATTTCACGCCGAATACCGGGACGGTAAACCAGAAGCCGTGATCCGTCTGGATGTGCAGTTGATCGCGGAGAATAGCCGCGGCACGCTGGCCACCCGGCGCTTCGAAGTCAGCGAGCCAAGCGCCAGCGAGGCACTGGATGATGTGGTAATTGCGTTCGGCAGGGCCAGCACACGTCTGGGCCAGCAAGTGGCTGACTGGGCGGTGTCCCGCCACAATCTTGACTAGTGTGTTCGGTCTGGCTCGCCCGAGAGGCTAGCTGTGCCCCTGATCGGGAAACAGGTCCGGCCAGGCAGCCCTCAGGTAGAGAACCATGGACCAGAGTGTCAGCACCGCTGCTACATAAAGCACAGTAATACCAACGGTGGCACCAACCATGCCCGGTGGAAATGCCAGCAATGTGATGATGGCAACCATCTGGGCCGTGGTCTTGATTTTACCAATATAGGAGACGGCCACACTTCCCCGGCTCCCCATTTCGGCCATCCATTCCCTCAAGGCGGATATGACGATTTCCCGACAGATGATGATCGTCGCCGGTATGGTCAGAAAAATACTGTGGTATTCGTCGATCAGTACCGTAAGTGCCACCGCGACCATAAGCTTATCCGCCACCGGATCGAGGAAGGCCCCGAACGGCGTGCTCTGGTCCCACTTCCGAGCAAGGTAGCCGTCCAGCCAGTCCGTTGCCGCAGCAAACGCAAAAATCGCAGCGGCAGTGAGGTAGCTCCAGCTATAGGGCAGATAAAAAATCACCACGAACACCGGTATCATGACAATACGCGACATGGTCAGAATGTTCGGCAGATTCATGCTTGATTTACTCATTGTGCAGCGCCGCATAGATGGATTCTGCCAGGGACTTGCTGATGCCTTTAACTTTGGTCATCTCATCTACCCCGGCTTTTTTGATTTCCTGTAAACCGCCAAAATAACGAATCAGTTCCCGACGGCGCTTTGCGCCCACGCCTTCGATTCCTTCGAGGGTCGACTGGCGACGTTTTTTGTCCCGACCCTTGCGATGGCCGGTAATGGCGAAACGGTGAGATTCGTCCCGGATATGTTGAATAAGATGCAGGCCGGGCGAGTCAGCCGGCACCCGGAAGACCCGGTCAGTCAGCGCATCGATCAATTGTTCCATACCGGCCCGCCGGGTTACTCCCTTGGCAACACCAATCAGTGGTATATCACTAATACCCAGACTATCAAAGACTTCACGGGCAATGTTCAACTGCCCCTTACCACCGTCTATGAACACCAGGTCCGGTCGCTTGCCGTCGTCTGTGACCATTCGGCGGTAACGCCGGGTCAGCACCTGTCGCATCGCGCCGTAGTCGTCACCGGCGGTTTCGCCTTCGATGTTGTAGAGCCGGTAGTCGCTCTTCAGGGGGCCATTCTCGTCGAAGACGACACAGGAAGCGACTGTATGCTCCCCGTGGCTGTGACTGATGTCAAAACATTCCATCCGCTTGGGGGTTTCCGACAACTCCAGCAGGTCCCGCAAAGCCAGCAGGCGCCGGTATACCGTTTCTTTGCTGGCAAGGTGCGTAAGCAGGGTTTGGCGCGAGTTTGTCATGGCAAGTTCCAGCCAACGCCTGCGTTCGCCGCGCACATTCTGGCGAACCCGCGTGTCCCGTCCCGCAGACTCCGTCAACGCTGCGGCCATCAGGTCCTGCTCATCCACCGGACCTGGAACTATAACCTCCCGGGGCATCTCACGCTGGGTATCGCCGCCAAAATAGAATTGACCCATAAAGGCGCTCAGCAGCTCGGGCTCTGTCTGTTCAATGGAATACCGTGGAAAGTAGTCCTTGGTACCCAACACCCTGCCACCTCGCACAATGATGACGACGATACACACCACACCGGCATCCTGGGCAATACCGATCACATCCGCATCACCGCCCTCACCTTCCATCGACTGCTGTTCCTGGACATGACGCAAGTGGTTCACCTGGTCACGGTACTGGGCCGCTTTTTCAAACTCCAGCTCCGAGGCAGCTTTTTCCATCTCATTCATCAGATCATTGATGATCGCCGGGTTCTTGCCTTCAAGAAACATGGCGGCGTGACGGATATCCAGCTGATAGTCTTCCGGCGAAATGTAGCCCACGCACGGCGCCGTGCATCGATTGATCTGATACTGCAGACAAGGACGCGTTCTGTTTCTGAAATAACTTTCGTTACAAGATCTTATACGAAATACTTTTTGTAGAATATTAAGACTTTCCTTGACGGCGCCAGAGCTTGGAAAGGGCCCGAACCAGGTCCCTTGTCCCTTGCGTGTGCGACCACGGCGGAATGTGAGCGATGGGTAGTTATCGTGGGCTGACAGGTAGATATAAGGGTAGGATTTATCGTCACGCAGCAAAATGTTGTAAGGCGGCCGCAGCGATTTTATCAGGTTCTGTTCCAGTAGCAGCGCTTCCGTCTCGCTACCGGTGATAGTAACTTCTATATGATTGATCTTGCCGACCAGAGCTTCGGTCTTCGGGGCCAGGCCGGAGTTGCGGAAGTAGCTGGCAACCCGTTTTTTGAGATTGCGGGCCTTGCCTACATACAAAACTTCGCCCGCGGCATCGAACATTCGATAGACCCCGGGACGTTCTGTGAGCTGTTTCAGGAAGGTTTTGGTGTCGAACCCCTCGACTGCACCATCAGACCTTGTCGGCATCAAGCAACCCGAGCCTCACGGCCATCAGCGCCAATTCCACATCGCTGGAAATATCGAGCTTCTCGAAAATCCGGTAACGGTAACTGTTGACGGTTTTGGGACTGAGGCAAAGCTTGTCTGAAATGTCCTGTACTTTCTGGCAGCCCACCACCATCAGGGCGATCTGGAGTTCACGCTCCGACAGTCGATCGAATACCGAGTCATTGCCCTCGTCGCCATTGTCACCGACCTGCTTCAGCGCCATTTTCTGGGCAATTTCGGGGCTGATGTATCGCTGTCCCGCATGGGCCATGCGGATAGCCCGTAACATCTCGCGGATGTCCGCGCCTTTGGTGATATACGCGGAAGCACCGGCCTGCATCACACGAGTGGGGTATGGGTCGTCTGCACACGCGGTTACCACGATCACGCGGATGGCATCATCGATGCGAAGAATGCGCCGGGTCGCCTCAAGTCCACCGATTCCCGGCATACGAATATCCATCAACACTATATCGGGGGACTTCTCGCGGACCGCGTCGATCGCCTCCTCACCTGAAGCTGCCTGACCTACCACCTCAATATCTGCGTTGTCGGACAACATCCGGGTAATACCGGACCGGACAAGTTCATGGTCATCAACCACCAGTACCTTGATCAAAATGCACCTCGCGCATGGCTGATTTACAATCGAAAAACATAAGAAGTGTAACGCGTCATGCTACCAAGCGGTACCTGATTAAGGCATTTCCTGAGGACTGGCACTCAAAAATGCCCTGTGGAATCAGTCAGCCTTCGGCCCCAGACCCGCGGTATTCTCTACAGGATCAAACCACACCAGCAAATCGCCTCGCCTGACAGCTTCCGATACCTTGCCGCGTTCACTGAGTGGCGATTCGTTCTCGTTCAAGCCATGAAAGCGAGTGCAGTATTCATCTACCAGCCCCTCGAGTTGATCTTGACTCAACAAATCAGCATCCACTGCAAAGGGCGTCTCTCGTGGGTCTGCCTCGCTTACTCGTGTGGAATCATCAGTCATATCCAAATCCTTGAAAACATCTTGGCGAGAAGCTTAACTGAAGGCCCGCCAGCGTTGATAGATCTACATCAAATAAACAACTGTAACTGGTCACTGGGCACCCGTATCTACTACCGTAAAAAGGCATGGGGCACGCGAAACAGCATGAGTGGAGGAACAAAATGGATCAGCAGCGATGGCGTTTACTCGTCGCGGGACGAGTTCAGGGTGTCTTTTACCGCGCGTCTGCCCAGGCACGGGCTGAGGAGCTTGGTGTCACCGGGTATGCAAGAAATCTTGCCGATGGTCGCGTAGAAGTTCTTGCGGAAGGCGATGAGCAAGCCCTCGTACAACTACTCGACTGGTGCTGGGACGGCCCACCGAAAGCGAGCGTACAGCATATTGATGTTGAGAAAATGACCGGCAACCCGCAATTCAACGACTTCCGTATTCAATAAGACAGTTGCCAAAACACCTCAAAACCATTAAAGTCTGCGCCCTCAAATCAGTACGCTGATCTGAACAGTTTATTGGAGAGGTGGCCGAGTGGCTGAAGGCGCACGCCTGGAAAGTGTGTATACGTTAATAGCGTATCGAGGGTTCGAATCCCTCTCTCTCCGCCAATACAAAACCCCAGCAAATGCTGGGGTTTTTTATTGGCAGATAGTTTGGGTAGAAGAACCCTCGCGGGTTCGACCGGAGCAGGCCCAGCCTGCGTAGGAACGTCAGAGCGAAGCGACGACGGCCCTTTTGACCATCGTGGTATCCATGTGCACCAGCTGGCGCGCCAACACTAACGATACGGGAGGTTGCTCTGGCTGCAAGCGATTGGCTCGTTGCCGTCGCCTCGGTTAAATTTGGGCACTCCCATCTCGGCACCCAGTAGGCCATTCGTACCTCTCAGCGAAAGCATCAATATGTGCAGAACAGACCGAATTGCATCGCTCGTTTTTGGTGTGCGATTTGCCTTTATAGAATCTGGGGTCGGGAACTCGTTTTCGCAGTTTTTTCTCACCAAAAACTGAGCGTCGCCAGATACTGATATATAGAAATAATGAAGGGGTGGGTCGGAATCGTACTGGTGCCAATGAGCTGAAAATACTGCCATATTTATAATATATTCCTTTTATATCATATGCATGTATATATATTTAAGTCAGTTCTACGCTCATTCCGCACCTTTCTATACTAAAAATATCAATAGATTACGTTTTTATTTTCGTTGTGGTTTTGCCATTGAACAACTCTCGATATGCCTATAGATCCGGTGCATTGCCGGTCTCTGAGTACTGGTAATCGTCAATACGCCAAGACCTTCGATTGCGAGCGAGCACCCATCAGACGTACACTTAATGTGTACGCAAATAGAGGTGAAACTCATGCAAACAATCAATGTTCGGGAAACTCGGGAAAAGCTTTCCTATCTGTTGGACGCTGTGGCCGCGGGAGAGGAGATTGTTATCCTTCGTCACGGTAAACCTGCCGCACGTCTGACCTCAGCCCGGCCAGAAAAAATCCAGTTTCCGAACCGGTCTGAACTCAGAGACTCTTTGCCTCCCTCCCGGGAAAGCTCCGCGCAAGTGGTGCGAGAGCTCAGGGACGATGAGCGCTATTGATGGTCTACTTCGACACCAGCGCCGTTCTGCCCTTTTACCGCCAGGAGCATGCTAGCGATCGGGTTCAAGCCATGCTTGAATCACAGACTAGCCCGGTCCTTATAAGCCATTTGACAGAGGTTGAGGTTGCAAGCGCCTTGGCGCGCTGGGTTCGTATGGGAGAGCTCAGCGAACCCCAGGCAAATCGTATCGAAAGTGCGTTCCATGATGATGTCAGCCATGGACGTTTTACCCCCTGCCCCATTGAAACGGCCCATTACCAGCGAGCCAGCCACTGGATTGGAACACGGAAGACAAGTCTGAGGACATTGGATGCACTTCACCTGGCCTGCGCAGAATATCATCAGGCTCGTTTGATCAGTGAAGACCAGGCGCTTGTGAATGCCGCCATTTTCTTTGGCATCGACGCCAGCCATGCCTCAAAGGGCGCCTAGTTACCATGGCTAGTCCCAAGCATCTCACTCGTACACTTTTCGAACACTGGGAAACAGTCGAAGCATGGGTCAGGGCTACTCGGGAAATGCCGGCGTTCTCCGAGGAGCAAGTCCTCGCTGCGATTCGCCAGAGTCAGCCAGCTCTGGATGACATTCAAGTGAGTGATACCCTGCGCAAGCTTCTTGCCAGCGGTGTACTGGAGGTTCAGAGTCGCTCCGAGAATTTTGTGTTAAATGCCCATGTGTTGGAGTTTGTGCGCGGCTTGACTCATGAACACGAATTGGGTACTGAGTTTGCCCATCACTGTCTTGGGTACTAAGTTAATTAACGACCGATCATGGGACACGGTGGGATTGCCTCTCGGAAGAAATCGGCCAGGTCGCTTTAGGTCCGCTTGTTGGCCCCCGTAATGAATCGGGGTTCTTCTCTCCAGGAATTTCATGATGAGTGTAAAAAGACCCAACATTGATACATTGGAAATTATCTCTGACTACTACGGCTTCGACCTGTCCCCTGATGAACTGCGCGAATTTCAGTCCGCCGTTGCTGGTTCGATGGCGATTTATGACCGCCTGGATGAACTTGCAGATGAATCGCTGCCGGTTAAATACCCGCGGGCTGATATGGGCTATCGCCCCGTAGGAGATGACAATCCACTCAACGGCTGGGCATGGAAGTGCTCCGTACCTGGAGCCAAGGAAGGGCCGTTAGCGGGCCGTACGGTGGCCCTGAAAGACAATATTTCCCTTGCGGGCATCCCCATGATGAATGGTTCCCCGATCATGGAGGGTTTTGTACCCCGCGAGGATGCAACGGTAGTCACCCGGCTTCTAGACGCGGGCGCGCACATCATCGGCAAGACAGCAGTGCCTGCGTTTTGTTTTGACGGTGGCGGCTGTACAGGCTATCCCGAACCCCAACCGGTTAATCCCCATGATCCTGACCGCCTGGCCGGGGCATCCTCCAACGGCAGTGCGGTGGTGGTGACCAACAGTGAAGTCGATATGGCACTGGGTGGAGACCAGGGCGGTTCCATTCGACTGCCCGCCTCATGGAGCGGCTGCTACGGAATCAAAGGCACTCATGGCCTTGTCCCCTACACGGGCATTTTCCCCATTGAGATCACGCTTGATCATATCGGCCCAATGGCGCGTACCGCGGAAGATTGCGCCCGGATGCTGGAGGTGCTTGCTGGCCCGGATGGCCTGGATCCGCGACAGTACGACGTGCGCACTGCGAAGTACACAGAATCGCTGAGTGAAGATCTTTCTGGCATGCGCATTGGTATCTTGCGAGAAGGGTTTGGTATTAGCGGTGTCAGCGAGACAGATGTAGATGCTGCGGTTCGAGAAGCTGTCAGCGTGCTGGAAAAAGTGGGGGCTCGTGTTTCGGAAGTGTCGGTGCCCATGCACAGCGACGGGCTCGCGCTGTGGAGTGCGATAGCGTTTGAGGGTGCCACCGAGCTGATGGTCAGGGGCGATGGCTACGGCACGAACTGGCGCGGGCATTACAGCACACAGCTCATGGATTTCTATGGGCGGGCTCGTCGCGCTCGCGGCCATGATTTTAGTGACACAGTGAAGATGACGGTTCTGGCAGGTCACTATATGTCTGAACATTACAATCGGCACTACTACGGTAAGGCGCAAAATATCGGCCGACGCCTGGCACGCAATTACGATGACGCCCTGAAGGAATATGACCTGTTGGTTATGCCAACGACCGCCATGAAAGCCATCTGCAGACCGACGGATAAAAACCTCAACAGCACACTCGCTGGAGCGCTTAGTAATCTGCATAACACTGCACCATTTGACGTCAGTGGGCATCCGGCAATGAGTCTTCCTGTCGGGTTTTCGGAAGGATTACCGGTAGGAATGCAGCTTGTTGGCAGACGCTGGGACGAGTCGACGGTGCTTAAGGTCGCTCATGCTTACCAAGTCGCCGTTGGGTAAAGCTCACGTGCGATACGTCGTGTAATGATAGACGGGTCCTTTTCGAGGCGTCTGAATAGGACCGGGCTAGCAACAACTCGACGATAGAGCGCACAGGACCACTCGTCCCCGGCATTACAATTAGCTGGCACGGACATTCCTTGTCGTCGAATTACCGCCTACGTTGGTGTCCAGAATCATTGAACCACTACACGTCCGCAAAGGAATGCCACCAATATTTTTTTATTCGCTGGACACAGAAAGCTTTCTCGATTTTTGCGAAGTAGAACAACTGGATTTGACAGTTTTTAACAGTCATGCGCGGGCGCGGGTCTAAACTTCCAGGCAAATGGAGCTTTCCGCGCTCAAATGGATGTGCACCCCCTCTAGCTCCTCACTTCCATAGCCCGGACTGGCTTCCATTGACATCCTCAATCCTCAATCAATGAGTGTCCGAAGGACACGCACTCAGTACTCCAAGTCTAGTTAAGAACAAATTTAACTGTCATGAAATGAGAAAAGGATATCTTACATGGAACGAACTATTTCACTGCAGTGCATGCGGCTAGGCATGCTGGCGACGACACTAATCATGGGGCTTGGGTCCCAGCAACTCTTGGCAGGAGCTGAGTACCCCTCCCATTACGGAGCCTCACCTATCAGTTTCGATGCTATCGCAATCCCTGGCGGGGAATTCAATGTCAGCGATCGACAAGCAGGTATTCTGGACAACTACATGTTCTTCGATTCCCGCCAGTACCAAGTTAATTTATCAATTCAAAACAATCGTTATGTTAGTGATGTAGCTCAAGCTGTTTCGGTCGGCAGTTTGTCTGACACAGCTAAAATATATATCCCAGCGTACGATGTTGATGCTTACACCACACCGGTTGGCGACTGTGATGGAGACGATATCCCAGATACCCTTCACCCGGAGGTCAATGAGGTGTACTTCAACGGTGAGTTAATCGGGGAGCTGGCTGGCAACAATTCAATCTGGAAGTTCAATGCGGAGTTCGAGGTTCCCATAGAAAAGGTGAACTTCCCATCAGCGCCTGGTGGCACTGCCACTAACACCGTACAGGTTGCGATTGATGTGAAGAACAAAAATACTGTTCTTTCGTCAGGTGCAGTAGGTTGTAGAGTCTGGGCAACCTCAATCGATTGGGTTGGCATCAAATTCGAGGCGACAGAACCAGTGTATTTCCTTACTGGGCTTTTTGGCGTGCCGACGGCCTTGGAGAATTCCGGATACAGGGAAAAACTCGAGGCTGAGCTTGGGCTATATTCCAAGGTCGTTGGTCATTCTATTCTGACGGGATCGAGGACCTGTTCACCAGGTACATTGGTGGCAGTTGCTGACCATGCGACCAACTTCCTTGCTCAGATTGCTCAAGACGCTACAAATACGGGTACAGCAGAAATACATGCCATAGGCCACTCAATGGGTGGATTGGATGGGCGGCTGGTTTCCCACATGCTTAACTTGGACGAGTATTTGGCCCAGGTAGGCACCATGGATGGGCAGCCCATTCGGCACCCGATCAAGGTCAATAGTCTTCTTACTCATGGAAGCCCCCACTTAGGTACAGTAATTGCCGACTACTCCGCGATCGCATTCGGGAATACTCTTTTCGCAGACATGTGCGATCTGCAGACTAATACATGGGAAGTTGCGAATAAATACTTAGAACTTGGCGAAACAAAGCTGGTGACCATTGGTGCTGATGCCGATGGCGACGGAAATCAGGTTATTGATGCAGCAGAAGCAACTGGGAACCAGGTTCCACCAGACATGAATGGCGTGGATTTAACCTGGGCATCGAATTATCTCTATGGCCAACTGTTTACCTACGACTCCATACGATCCGGATACAGAACAGTTGAGTTGTTCGGTGAAACAATCGAAATTCCATGGGTGATCAGAGATGCATCTGGCCCCAACCCGAATGACACTTTTGTGAGCGACGAGAGCGCAAACGGTGTTGGAACAGCGGTGAGTACTATGAGCCTCGTTGGTAAGAACCACGGCACGATCATTGATGATGAAACTCAAACGCGCGCGCTGGCTGTTGGTAAATCTTCTCTGGGATGGGGTGACCTATGAAACGGATTACGACGTTAATTTTCTTTCTGCTGATGAGCACTTTGACGCAAGCAGCTCAGATGCTTCCAATGATTCAAACCTTCCCCACAGAAGCTAACAGTGTCCTCCATGGTACTTTCCATGTAGAAAGCACTGAGGTTCGGATTTTTGCGGTACATGTGGACTCATCAGGGGTCGCGATAACGCTTCCCGATGGCACCACCATGGCAGAAGGCAACGCGGAGTCTCTAGGGTTCGACTGGACATACTATGAAGACACCAATACTGGAGTTAGGAACCTCAACGTAGTTTCCGATAGCGCCCCAGTTGGAGATTATTCGTTCATCCTGACCTCGGGGCCAACCCCGGCCAGGCTATCGGTTTCCGCGCGGCCCGGACTAAACTTCTTCTCATTTGCGGGAGTTCCGGGAGCACCAATAGAGGTAGGGAAATACTTTGCGGTTGCCATGGCGCTGGGAACTGAGGATGGCCCAGCACTTGGGGCTACCATCACAGCTGAGATCCTGGATGCGTCAGGCCATGTAATATCGACTGCGGCTCTGAAAGATGACGGTGTCTCGCCTGATGAAACAGCCGATGACAGTATGTACACGTCAGTAGCATCCATTAATCAAGTCGGATACTACCAGACACGCTTCAGGATCGAATGGAACGGTCATCAAGGCTTGATATATCAGCCGGTGGCTGTCGCCTCTGCGGGATTTGGGCTGACTGGCGGGTTCACTGTCAATGAAGTGGACAGCAACGGTAATGGCCTTATTGAGGAGGTCGAACTGACGTTTGAAGAATCCGCTCCTCGCGAGGCTGGCGAGCACGAGTTAAGTGTTGCCATAACGGATCTGGAAGGAGGCCGCATTTCAAGTGGTGGAAGGTTCGATGATCCTGCGACTCCATTGACTGCCGTCTTCAGTTTTGACGACCTGAAAAAACTTGGAGCTCAGCCTTGGACTGTTGCAAAGGTCGGCATTATGAAGGATTTCCGAGTCTTGGGGATTCTTAACGATGTTGGAACACTTGATATTGATCCAGGTACCTTGGAACGCCAGCCGATGGTGATTAATGGCATTACCACTGATCAAGGTGTTGATGCTGATGACGACGGGCTATTTGAACGCCTAGACGTTGAAATTGAAGTCGTCACTCAAGCCAGTGGATACTATGGTGTTTCCAGCGACCTAAGATCGCCGGTCCAAGGTAAGTTATCTGATAATGGTATTCCAAGCCTTTACTTAAGCAAAGGCGCCAACAAAATCAGCATGAGCTTTATGGGTGCGGACGTTGGCCGCTCCGGTCTTAATGGCCCTTACCAGGTCTCCAACTTCCTGATCTATCCTAACTTCAACACTCAGCTTAAATTAGCAAAATTAGTGAACCTCGTTGGGGAGACCTCTTATTACACCTGCGAGCAATTTGTTGGTTGTGGTTCAGACCTTGAGGCAGAGATTCTGCGTATCGCAAATACGCTATGCGGTGTCTTGGGCCATCAAATCAAAGCCAAGCTGAACCGTATTCAATCTAAAGAAAGATCGAATCCTGATGTAGCAGAGAGGCAGTTGCAGGCTTTGTATAATCGGGCCACGAACCTCGAAAAATCAGGAGCATGCCTGCCTGCCAAAGGTTGGAGCGGCGATCGTCCACTTTCCTAGAACGCATGCCGGTGCCTATTTATTTAGGTGCCGGCTTGTCCATTTCTGCTTATCCTCTCCTCTCATCCTAGAGTTGTGCTTTTACCCATGTCAGCCGGCCACTCGTTCAGCAGAAATTCGACGGTGAAGTCATCCACCCACTGCAGGTCGTCGATCAGCAGAAGCAGGGGGGGAAGTATTTTCTATCGACTGGTTTTCACGGTCAGGCGTGCATGCGCGGGCCAGTTTGCGTATCTCCTGAAGGGCCACCCGCAGCAGCTTATATTGTTCTTCTTTGTGATTGGCCTAGGAAGATTGACCAAATTCCTGCTGGCCCATGCTGCGCATTTCATCCTGCTTGCTCCAGTCTTTGCCGCTGCGGGCAATATCCATGGCGGCATCGACACCCACTAGCCTTGCGATCACTTTGCCAATCCTTCCCCGCGTCCGATTCTTGGCTTCGGGATCATCGGACCTGGCATCTTTCTTCCACCTTAGGGCGCCTTCCGTAACCTGCTGGCCAAATCTGGCAAACCAGCCGACGTTTTCCTCGTAAATCAGGTTTAGCCGGCGAAGCTCGTCCACCATCGAGTTCTTGAGCGATGCCAGGCCCGTTGCGTGGGCACTGTGCCCGGTCTGATTGAGCATTCTGAGGGTAGGAATGCTCAGGCTGGCTGGATTGCTGGTGTCGGAACGGATCTGCCGGACGAAGCGATTGGCCAGGGCGGTTTTACCCGTACCCGGCTCGCCCTTGACCAAAGCCCACGTCTGCTTTGCCGAGTTCTCTGGTTGTTCGCAGAGACTGTGCCAGTCCTGCCACAGGCTTTTGAGTTCGGTTTCCCGGCCCACGAAGGTGCTGGCACGAACGGCCGGCACGGGAATATCCGAGTCAAGCCGCTCCAGCAGGCTGTATCGAGAGGCCATCATGCGCAGCCTTGAGATCGCCCGCTGTTTTTCGGCGACGTCTGTGTTTTCCACGGTGTCGTGGGGCTGTGGTCCGGTGAAAATGAGCACCACGCTGATGCCTGCGGTCTGTGCCCTGCCCTGTTCTGGCGTTTCGGTGTGGTTCATCTGGCGCAGGTCCTTTTCCAGAGAGACCAGCATGGCCAGTAGAGCCAGGGACGCGTCGTCCAGGCGCAGGGGGTCTTTCACCACAATCACTTTGGAGGCGCCCTGGGCGGTGACCAGCAGCATTTCCAAAGTCAGCTGCAGGGTTTCGTGGCTGGTAGCCTCTTCACTCAGGCGAGGGGCGAGTTCTTTCAAGCGTTTGCGAGCCGGCCGGGACAGATAAATATTGTCGTCTGAGGAGAATTGTCCAGATATCGCTTCCGCGCCGGTTTCACCCATGGTTTCCAGAATACCGCCACTTTCTTCGGCCACCGCTTCGACACCCGCCTCAAAAAAGAGTTCAGGTAATCAGGCGCACTGCCTCTCCACTCGGCCAGGTAGTCCATCATTTTTTCGGCGCCGACGTTCAGATTGTCGCCCACTGCGTCGCCAACGATGCCACCCAGGGCCTGGTTCATCGTGATATTTTGAGTGAGTTCACGTTTTCTTCCTCATCTATGACGGTTTGGCGACAAAGCGTCTTTCCAGTTACCTAGTCGACTAGCTTTCGGAAAGTGCAAAAACAATGATGTTGCAAAGTGTTAGCAGATGCGGCTGACATGACGCTGCGTTACCGGACAATTCTGAATTCATGCTTGCAGCCTCGTACGTCTATCATGAGTTGTCCATGTTCAGAATCGGCGCACGGGAGTCTTGAGCGATTATCGATAGCGGTCGCAACGATGACAATTAACGACAGCTCTACTCCTATAATTTTTGCAAGTTAATACAATTGGGCGGGTACGCCTATTCTAGCAACGCGATAGAAAACAGTAGGTTTGACCAAGTTTGTCTCTAGCTTAACTCGCCCCTGGCAAAAGCTGATCCAGTTTTACGTCCACTAAAATTTCGACCGAGAGGCCAGGCAGGGACAAGGAGACAATAAACGGTAACTATCGTTAGCTCACTACAACAATAGGACACAAGCCGCCGACTGGTCTTGTCCGATTCCCGGACACTCGATACCTAACAGTTGCGGACGAATAATGGGAGTGTAAACTACCCATCACCAAGGCCAAAAGCCGGCTTGGGGCACCGATCAAATGTCCTGATCCCGGACATCCAAATCCTATCAACCTTGTGCCCAAAATCGGCGTTAATCGGTCAAGATACTGTTTTATTGGGATTTTTATAGTGTTTACTTTTGGAGTAAGTAATTGATCAGGCAGATTTTTGGTCGATTAAGACTGCTTGCTATCGGATAGTAACGGCGCCCTCCGGAGGCAGAAGTCTAAGGTCCGAACCTTACTCTGAATTCTACGGTGCTGGTCAGAGGACGAATAGTTGAAAAAATTTTTGAATAAGCTTTTACTAATTTGATACTCATAAAAGAATTTTTCAATTATTAAACGCTATTGTTTTTGTTGGGCCGATTTGGGGCAAATGTGGGCAAACATATATCCTAATCAGTCCTGTTAGGCCCAACGAGTGTTTTCTATCTAATTGATATTACGCCAATATCCGCTGTGTTCCAATTCGCTTTTAGGGTTCGACCGGAGCAGGCCCAGCCTGCGTAGGAACGTCAGAGCGAAGCGACGACGGCCCCGAAGGGGTGAGGACCGAAGGTCCGAATAATCCCTCTCTCTCCGCCAATACAAAACCCCAGCAAATGCTGGTTTTTTTTATTGCCCACCTCTACTGCACTCAAGCTCATTCATAACGATCAAGAAACTTTCGCTTCCCTAAACCGCCCACGGTACTTTTCGTCTCATGTGCCTGTGGCCGCGGGGCGAAATGAAATTCCGGATACCCGTAAAGCTTTTCTCCCAAGTTCCCGATTTTATTGGGCCGTGGTATTTTGTACTGCCCTGGCTAACATGTTAGCCGGCTCTCACTGACCATGGCGCGTGATGACTCTGTTCGACGTTTTTCTCAGCACACTTGAAACCACCCTCCCGGTTTTTGCCATGGTGTTTATCGGGCTGGGTCTCAGGCGCCTGGGCTGGATTGATCTCCCGTTTATCAATACCGCCTCAGCCCTGGTTTTCAAGGCAACCCTCCCTACCCTTATTTTCCTGAGCATTATTCAGGCTGACCTTGATACCACGCTCAATCCAGGGCTACTTGGGTTTTTCCTGCTGGCGACTATCGGCAGTTTTGTCCTGAGTTGGGTTTGGGCCACCTGGCGGGTTCCCTACGCCGACCGGGGGGTATACGTGCAAGGCGCATTCAGGGGTAACTGCGGTATCGTCGGGCTTGCCCTTGCAACTAACCTCTACGGGGATTTCGGTCTTTCTGCCGGAGGTCTTTTGCTCGGGGTGGTAATCATCTCGTACAACGCACTGTCCGTTGTAGTGCTGGCAGCGTACCAGCCCGGACAATCTCTTAGCTGGCAGAATATTCTCAGGGATATCGTGCGCAACCCCCTGATCATTTCTGTCATTGTTGCCGTTCCTGTCGCCTGGTCCGGCATTCGGCTGCCCGGATGGGTGATGATCAGCGGCGAGTATTTCGCATCCCTGACGCTGCCCCTTGCTCTGCTGTGTATCGGGGGCACCTTGTCGATTGCAGCCATCCGCACCGACAGTAAGACGGCCACCGGCGCCAGCATGATGAAAATGGTGGTACTGCCGAGCCTTTGCACCGCTGCTGCATGGCTGGCAGGCTTCAGTGGAAAAGAGCTGGGGCTGCTGTTCCTGTTCTTTGCCAGTCCGACGGCAGCAGCCAGCTTCGTGATGGTCAAGGCACTGGGTGGGAATGACCGCCTGGCCGCCAACATTATCGCCCTGACGACTCTGGTGGCGAGTGCGACCATCACGATCGGGGTATTTGTGCTACGAACCGGCGGAATTATCTGACCTCTGTTTCCAGCCCGAGAGACCGCCTGCCAGTCAGCGTAACTTCTCTAACTAAGGACGGCACTACCATGCATGATAGCAAACCCTTTTCCCAGGCCTGTGAAAACAACAAGCAGTGTATTCTTGATGTCCTCCGCACAGTATTTACCCAGCCAGGAATCATTCTGGAGATTGGCTCCGGAACGGGTCAGCACGCAGTGCACTTTTCCTCCGCCCTGCCTCATCTGACCTGGCAACCCAGCGACAAACCGGGCAATGCCCAACTTTGCCAGGCCCGTATCAAAGAAGCGAAACTTCCGAATATCCTGCCACCTCTGGAGCTCGATGTTAATCGCGCCCCATGGCCATTGCAGGTATTTGATGGCGTTTTCTCAGCCAACACAGCCCACATCATGGCGTGGCCGGAAGTGGCTGCCATGTTCAGGGGTGTGGCCGCGGGATTGGGAAGCGGCCAGCCATTCTGCCTGTACGGCCCCTTCCGTTACGGCCGACGCCACACCAGCGACAGCAATCACCAGTTCGACCTCCACTTGCGAAACCAGGCTGAGCACATGGGAATTCGTGACCTGGACGACCTGCGCCAGCTGGCCTCAACGGTAGGCCTCTCATTGGCAGACGACGCGGCTATGCCTGCGAATAATCATTTGCTGGTGTGGCGCAAACAATAGCGGACCAGCGGGGATGGTGAATTCTCAGCACGGGTCTGCCAAGCCCTGTGGTGCGGGAGATCATTACGGTCTATTGCGGCTCTGATCAACAATTATCAATTCATCCAGGTTGAAGCCCTCGGCTTCGGCCACGGCGCGGAAGTCATCCAGAGCTTTGTCAGTCACAGTCGGCGTGCGAGAAAGAAACCACAGGTAATCCCGGTCAAAGCCAGTAATAAAGGCATATTGATAGTCTTCACTGTCGAGACGGAAGATTACATAGGACGCATAGAAGGGACCGAAGAAGGATACTTTCAAATGCCCGGTACGGTTTTCATCCACAAACACAGCATGACCTTCCGCCTCCTTCCAGGTGCCCTCTTCAGTTGAATAACCACGATTGATAACCTTCAGACTGCCATCGTCCTGAATCTGGTATTCGGCAGATACATCCGAGAGGCCACGTTCGAAAGAATGATCAAGCCGGGCGATTTCATACCAGGTGCCGGCATATTGGTTAACATCCACCGTTTTGACCGGGCGGATCCCCTCCGGCAAACCGGTGCAGGCGGTCAGGAGCGTACCCACAGCAATTATTATCAGAAGGCGCATAGCTTTCATTAATCAGACCTTTAAAATGTGAGTAATTGGCATCGCGGAACCCTGGGGTGTATTCATTGTTCATTCAGGATACGTGAATGCAAAGCATCCAGCCCAGCCCGGAGATCGTAAAACGGGCTCTAATAACCTTATCGGAGCTCTCATGTTAAATATGGACTTTACCCGCAAAGTGGTCATCAATACCTCAGAGCTGGATTGGACCCCCAGTCCTGCCGGAGGTGTCCTGCGCAAACCGCTTGCCCGCGAAGAAGCTGAACGGGGCCATGCCACAAGCGTTGTGCGCTATGAACCGGGAGCACGCTTTCCACACCACTGGCATCCTCTGGGTGAAGAAATACTGGTGCTGGAGGGTGTTTTTTCCGATGAGAACGGCCATTACAGTGCCGGCACCTATCTGCGCAACCCACCAGGAAGTGGCCACGCCCCCTTCAGCGAAGAAGGCTGCACCCTGCTGGTAAAATTACATCAGTTTGATGAACGCGATAAGGCGACAGTGAGGGTTGATACCCACACGGCTGAATGGCTACCAGGGTACGGAGGGCTGCAGGTTATGCCGCTGCATGAATTTGAACACGAACACGTTGCCTTGGTGAAATGGCCAGCAAATGAAAAATTCCAGCCCCACCGGCATTTTGGTGGTGAAGAAATTTTTGTATTGTCCGGCGAATTCTGTGATGAGGACGGCCACTACCCGGCGGGTACCTGGCTGCGCAGTCCACACCTGAGCCAGCACCACCCTTTTGTAGAACAGGAGACCGTTATCTGGGTGAAAACCGGCCACTTGCCCATCTAAGGAGCCTCTGAATAACCCGGATTACTTTTTCCGGTAAATAATGCCCGGGTGACACTGGACCATTTCATACAGGTGGGGCAGGCCGTTTAGAGATTCGGAAGCACCCAGAATGAGATAACCGCCAGGAGTGAGTGTGGCGTGAATGCGGGTAAGGATGTCTTTCTTGAGCTCACCGGAAAAGTAAATCAACACGTTGCGGCAAAAAACCACATCAAATCTCCCTAACATGTAGCGCTCAAGCAGGTTCAGTTCCTTGAACTCCACCATCGTCTTCAACTGGGGTCGTATTTGCCAACCCCCGTTGGTTGATTGAGTAAAGAAACTCTTTTGCCGCTCCGGTGACAAGCCGCGGCCAATGGCCAGCAGTTCATACTCTCCACGTCGGGCCACATCGAGTACGCTTTTGGAAATATCCGTGGCGGTGATTTTGATATCCGCCTTGAGCTTGCCTGGTTTGAAGCGCCGATACTCATCCACGGCCATGGCAATGGAATAAGGCTCCTGACCGGTCGAACAGGCAGCAGACCAAAACCTGATCGGCTGCAACTGGCTGCGTTCCGCGAGTTCAGGCAGCAGTTTGTCACTGAGAATACGGAACGGGTGGTTGTCACGGAACCAGAGGGTTTCGTTGGTGGTCATGGCATCCACAACCACTTCCCGTAACGGACTCCTGTCGGGACGCTTCAGGTGTTCCAGCAACGCGCCGAGACCAGTCATCTGGTTATCTTCAAGAATACGTCGCAGACGGCTTTTAACCAGATACTGCTTGTTTTCGCCAAGCAAAATGCCACACGCATCCTGCAGGAATGTCTTGAAGGCTTCGTATTCCTGGGGTGTGATATCTGATTTCATTGAATCTCTGGCGTTTGAGCCTCTGGGGACCAACCTGTCTCATTCAGGCTTGATCGAGAATTTCCATTACCCGCTCAGCGAGTTCATCCGGACTGAACTTGGCCATGAAATCATTGGCGCCAACCTTCTGAACCATCGCCTTGTTGAATACACCACTCAGGGAGGTATGCAACATGATGTAGAGCGGGTCGATATTGGTATCGCTCTTACAACGGGTAACCAGCGTATAGCCATCCATTTCCGGCATTTCGACATCTGAAATCATCATCGAGAAATGATCGGTGGCCTTCGAGCCATCGGAGGTCATTTCTTTGAGCAGGTCCAGTGCCTGCTTGCCGTCGTTTTTGGAAACAACCTTAATGCCGATCGCGGACAGGCATCTTTCGATCTGGCGACGCGCCACTGAGGAATCGTCTACCACCAGAATGGGCAGTGATGCTCCCCGATCAGTCTCACTGCTACGACTTAAAACCGACTCGGTCAAATTCGATTCGAGCGGAGAAACCTCTGAAAGAACCTTTTCTACGTCAATGATTTCAATTATTTTATCATCGATTTTGGTTACTGCAGTCAGATAGACTTCACCGCCAGCGCCTTTGGGCGGTGGCAGTATATCCTCCCAATTCATGTTGATAATCCGGTCCACAGCGGTAACGAGGAAGCCCTGGGTTTTTCGGTTATATTCCGTAATTATTACGAAGCTTGTGGCGATCTCGTCTGCAGGAATAGGCGTCATCCGGATCGCGAGACCAAGATCAATAATCGGAATAGTCTCACCCCGAATGTGTGCCACCCCCCTTACCATGGCTCGGCTATTGGGAATGGAGGACAGCTTCGGGCACTGTAAAACCTCTTTTACCTTGAAAACGTTGATGCCGTATACCTGCCGCCCACGCAGGCGAAAGAGTAAAAGCTCAAGCCGGTTTTCCCCCACTAACTGGGTACGCTGGTTTACGCTATCGAGTACACCTGCCATTTACCGCTACTCCTGAATTTAGACCAACCGTTCACCCCGCCCGGCACACATCTTGCGTACCGATAGCTATCGGGCCTGGTGACTCTGGTTAACGGCAACATCCCGACAATATTTAATAGAAACCGGAATACCCGCCAGTGTATTGCCAGAGATACTCAAAGCATAGGACAAACTTACCCAAATGCGCCGCCTCACTCTTACTGGATTACTGCTCACAGCTGTCTTCAGCCAGACCGCCTTTCCCGTCGGCAATGGCTCGTCACAAGTGTTGGCAGCGGCTACACGTTTCCTCGATCAGTTTGTTGGGCAACAAGCTGCGGAAGGCTATGAGATCACCTATGAGCTAGGCAACCTGGACTCCCGGCTAAGGCTCGCCGATTGCGCTGGGGGCCCGAGTGTTGGCTTTAGTGGCGACCCCTGGCGCTCCATGCATCCAAGGCTGATGATATCGTGCGAGGGCGATCGACCCTGGAAGATTTTCCTCGCAAGCGCTGTGGAGATCAGAGGCGAGGCCTTTATCGCCGCACGGCCGCTTGGGCGTGGTGACCGCTTGAGAAAGGAGATGATCAACAGATCTCAAGTAGTTGTTAATTCAGTCCGTAGGGACGCCATAAAGGATCTCGAAAACCTGGTCGGCATGGAAATCAGCCGTCCTATTAGTGCAGGGACGGTTTTTACCCCTGATCTGGTATCAGCTCCGGACGCCGTCTCGCGAGGGGATCATGTTATTATTACTGCCCGTACTGGCAACTTCTCAGTCAAGTCCCGCGGCAAGGCGCTTGGCAATGGGCGCGTTGGTGAACAGGTCAGAATCGAAAACCTTTCGTCGTCCCGGACCGTAAGGGCACGAATCGTTGGCCCGGGACATGTTGAGGTGGTGATGTAGCACTTGAGGTGGTGGCGTAAAAACGCGCCGGGCAGAACCATGCCGGTAAGCGGCAGTTATTTGCCACATTACCGGGGCGTCATAAAATTTGTATGAAAATTGTTAAAGAAGTCGGCACTGCTGCCGATAGATAATCAAATAGCTCAGTTTTCCAGGATCAATACCGGCAACCCTTCAAGCAGGCAGGACATGTTATGACAGTTGACTTTAATGGAATTGGCCCCGGCCAGGTCAACACCCAAAAGACCTCGACCGACAAGTCACAGGCCAGCGGGACAACGCCACAGCCCTCTTCAGAACAGGCTAAGGCACCGGCACCCCGTGGCGAAAACGTCAGCCTCAGCGCTCAGTCTAAAAACCTGAAGCAACTGGAGCAGCGGTTGGACAGTTATCCCGAAATGGATGACCAGCGTATCGAAGAGATCAAAGCGGCTTTGGCGGATGGCAGTTACAAAATCGACGCGGAGAAGCTGGCCCAGAAAATGCTTGAGATGGATAATAGCATTTTCGGATAAACTATTATGGCCGCAATCGATGATCTCAAGCAGTTACTCAATCAGGATGTGAGCGATCTTAATCAGCTCGCTCTCCTGCTCGATGAAGAGAAAGCCAAACTTAAAAGTTCTGATATCGGTGCCATCGAGCCATTGACCCAGCAAAAAAATAGCATGCTGAGGCACATCCGCGAGCGAGCCAAGCGAAAGATTCATGTGCTCGTAGAGATGGGCTACCGGCCGGAACACGGCGAACCTTCCCGATTTATTCGCAGCGCAGGCCTATCTGAACTGACGTCACTCTGGCAAGCAGCCGAGACCGCCCTCAATGCCTGTCATCAGCGTAATCGGGTTAACGGCCGGATTATCAGCCATCTGCAGAATCGTTTAACCAGGCTCACGGATATATTCAGGGGTTCGGCAGGCCAAGCGAAACTCTATGGCTCCAGCGGCCAACAAACCTCGGTCGGCCAAAGGAATATTCTGGCCAGCGCTTGAGATGAGGCACGACAAAGCAGTAAAGAAAAGACCGGCATGGAGACACGCCGGTCTTTTTGCTTTCAATCTGCGCCAGGCGGCGAAGGGACGTCGGAAACTAACAAAAATTTAGTGTTTGGACCACGCTTCCTCAGCGCCTGGTGCGCACCAGTTCTGGTAGACTGCCGGGATTCTAAAAAAGAATAACCCTGACGAATGAATTCATGAGGCAAAACCCGTGACGACCAATCCAAGGAAAACAGCCGTAAAGAAGCCAGCACTTTTCACCCAATTGCTTCTGATCAGCTTGCTCAGCCTGATTCTCCCCGCTTTTTCATACGCCGAAACCGATGCCAATAAAGCGAATAGTGAGCTCCCGCGGGTATTGATACAGACCTCCGAGGGCAACGTCGAGTTGCAACTTCGCCCCGATCTGGCACCTGAAACCGTTGAAAACTTCCTGACCTACGTGGACAGTGGTTATTACGAAGGCACGATATTTCACAGGGTTATTCCCGGTTTCATGATTCAGGGCGGCGGCTTTGACGAGAACCTCAACCAGAAATCTACCCGGCCCCCGGTTCCCAATGAAGCCAAGCCCACGGCAAAAAATCTGCGTGGCACCATTGCCATGGCGCGGACCTCCAATCCGGACTCTGCAACGTCCCAGTTTTTTATCAACCTCGTCGATAATGCTTATCTCAATGCGGGTTCCCGCGGGCCGGGTTATACGGTTTTTGGCCATGTTACCGAAGGTATGGGTGTGGTTGACGGGATTGCCAACCAGCCTACCGGAACTAAAAATGGCATGGGTGACGTCCCCCGCGACGCCATCACCATACAGAATATCCGCCGGATGGAAGAGTGAATGCCATGGATTTGCCGCATTCACAAGCCTCGGTCAGGAATGATCTGGCAGAGCCCCGGATCAGGCCATTAGACCTTGACTGGGTTGAAGACCAGGCGGTTATCCCAACCTCCGGCCTGGTATACCCTCGCTCGGCCAGCAAACTCCTTGATGTGACCCGATCGCTTGCCGAAGGCAACCTTCTGCAGCAGCGGTTTCAAAAGCTCTCAGCAGGACAGTCGATCGTTGTCGCGGAACCGGCTTTTGGCGCTGGTCTGAGCTTTCTGGCTACGTGGCAGACCTGGAAGGAGTCCAAACCCGCTGCAGGTGCTGTACTGCATTTCGTGGCGGCAGAGCCGCGCCCGCTGAGTGTAGATAACCTCCGCCGGACACTGGCACGCTGGCCTCCCCTGAAACCACTTGCCGACGAATTGGCCGAGCACTATCCAGCAATGGTTGCAGGCGTACATCGGCTCGTGTTCGACCAAGGTCAGGTCCGGTTAACGCTGAACTTCAAGGAGCCGCTATCCGCCTGGGCCGACATGCAATTTATTGCCGATGCCTGGATCCTGAACGAAACAGAAGAGGCGGTTTTACCCAAACCGGTCATTGACGCCATTCGGGATCATAGCCGGCCTGGCACCACGGTATCAATCAGATGCGCTGATGAAAAAGACCCATTGGCAGCATTGGCTGATGCCGGCTTTGAGTTTTACAAGGTACCCGGCGAGGCGTGTGTCCCTGAAATACATGCAGCCAGTCTCCGCCCAGATGCAATTTCCGGGGATATAACTGAAAGCCACCCTCCTTCCACGACCATAATCGGCGCCGGGATTGCTGGCGCGCTGCTCGCCCGCAACCTGGCCGAGCGAGGCTGGCCTGTCACGGTATTGGAAGCAGCGCCCTCGCCCGCCGCTGGCGCCTCGGGCAATCAACAGGGCGCCCTCTACGTCAAATTGGGCGTTGATTACAATGCCCAAAGCCAACTGGCGCTTTCAGCGCTGCTCCATAGCCAACGCTTTTACCGCCAACTGAGCTTTTCATGCTGGCACCAAAGCGGCCTTCTGCAGCTAGCCTGGAGCCCGGAAGAAGCCGACAGACAGCGCCGTTTTTGTGAACGCAACGATTATCCGGGCGATATTCTTCGGCAAGTCGGCCCGGTTGAAGCCCGACAGCTCAGCGGCACAACCGTCACCACGGGTGGGCTCTGGTACCCTAACAGCGGCTGGCTTGAACCAGCGCGGCTCTGCGAACAGTTATTACAGCACCCGCTCATTACCCTTCGCTTCGGGTTCCAGGTTACCCGCCTGATGCCTTGCAACGGGCGCTGGCACGTGTCCGGCGACGGTGAGGCGGAGGTTGCGACAGAGCGAGTTGTTCTGTGTGTGGGGCATCAAACACCCGCATTGTTACCGGTTTTCGGTGATTTCCGGTTCAAAAGCATCCGCGGGCAAGTCACATCATTGGCAGAAAGCGTCCTGAATGCGCCAACCTCCGTGGTTTGTGGCCCCTGCTACCTGAACCCGGCTCATCAGGGCCAGTGTCTGACCGGTGCGACCTTCGACCTCCGCGATCCTTCCCCGGACCTGAGGACCAGCAGTCATGAGGAGAATCTGGATCAGTTGAGTGCCATAGTGCCGCAGCTATGGACAGACGTCCGGCCAGCATCCGACCAGTTGGATGGACGGGTCGCGTTCCGGTGTACCACCCACGACTATCAGCCTGCCGCCGGCCCCTTGACCGATCGGTCGGGACAGGTGCTCGAAGGGATAGATCTGCTGACGGGCTTTGGCAGCAAGGGTCTCGCTTATGCGCCATTACTGGCTGAATACCTGGCCGATTACATCACCGGACAGCCCAGTGCGTTACCGGTCTCACTGGCATGTCGAGTACAACCGGACCGGTGCCGCTCTCCGGCCCAACAGAAAACTGCCTGATCATTAAATTTTTGATTGTAAAAAATGGCGAACGAGAAAACTGTTTGAGTTTCACCCAGTACAGCCGATAACCTGTTATCAACCCCGTTGTGTGGATTTCCCATGCCGATTTTTGTCAGTGAACCCGGCCGACCCCAGGGGACCCGTTTGCCTGAGGCATTGCGCGGGTCCCGTGTTGGCGCTATCGATAGTAGCAGTAAATCCCATCGTATCGATCCAAAACACCACGATGTTACCGACCCCGCCTACCTGAATGCCCAGCAGCTGACTGCTAAACGCGCGTTTGCAGAATACAGCGAAACCATGGACACCGGGCCTGAAAGTGAGCGGGTCTACCTGCCGGTTTCCAAAATATGCACACCCACATTATTTACGCTACCGGCTTCCGCTACCATGGCCGATGCCATGACGGAAATGGACAAGCACGGGGTTCATCACCTGGTGATTCTCGCCGAGGAGTCAGTTGCCGGTCTGGTGGATCGGCGCTGGGTACTGGAATGGCTGCACAAACAGGGTGTTCAGGCCAAAAGCGAAAGCTTCACCCAAATTGAGTTGCCAGCCTTCCTGACCGCTACCCAGGAAACCGACGCCCATAAACTCGCGCGGTTGATGTTGGCACACAGACTGAATGCAGCACTGGTTGTTGATCATCAAGGCCAGCCCTTCGGAATTGTAACCAGCACGGATTATCTCAGGCTATACGCGGACGCAAGCCGCAAACAGGAAAGCGTATGAATCTTGTAGCTAACGCCTGAACTGCCGAGGAGGCTCTGAAGAATCAGCGGTCGACTTCTGGATTGTAGGGTTATTCAGAGGCGCCTTCGGCGACGCCATGACTTGCAAGGAACTTCACGAAGTCAGCCTCCTCCATGATTTTTACGCCCAGAGATTCCGCTTTGGTCAGCTTTGAGCCAGCAGCCTCCCCTGCCACCACACAGGTGGTTTTTTTCGAAACACTGCTCGCCACTTTGGCGCCCAGCGCTTCCAGCCTGACCTTGGCCTCATCCCTGGTCATCTCCGAGAGGCTTCCGGTAAGCACCCAGGTTTCGCCGTTCAGGGGCCGCTCTGATGCGGTTATGACTTCAGACTGCCATTCGACTCCAGCACTCTTCAGAGCGTCAATGATCTCCTGGTTGTGGGCCTGGTCAAAGAAGCTTCTAACATGCCCCGCGACAATCGGGCCCACATCCGGAACCGCTTGCAAGGCTTCTTCCGATGCCTCGCTAATCGCTTCCAGGCTGCCAAAATGACTTGCCAATGCTTTGGCTGTTGCCTCCCCTACCTCCCGGATACCCAGGGCATAGATAAAGCGCCAGAGCACCGGGTGGCGCGATGAAGCAATTGCACTGACCAGGTTGTCAGCCGACTTGTTGCCCATTCTGTCGAGGCTCTTCAGGTCATCCCTGGTGAGGTGGTACAGATCCGCCACCGTATTGACCATGCCCTTTTCAACCAGAATGTCGATCCACTTGTCTCCCAGCCCTTCTATGTCGAGGGCTTTACGTGAGGCATAGTGTTTGATTGCTTCCTTCCGCTGGGCGGCGCAATAAAGCCCCCCGGAGCAGCGGGCGACCGCCTCGCCCTCGATCTGCACCACGTCCGAGCCACAAACCGGACAATGGGTCGGACGCTGAATGATCTGGGCATTTTCGGGGCGGCGCTCGGTCAGCACTTTTACCACCTGAGGAATAACGTCACCGGCACGGCGTACGAACACGGTATCGCCAATGCGAACATCCAGTCGTTCAATCTCATCCATGTTGTGCAGGGTGGCATTACTGACGGTAACCCCTCCCACGAACACCGGATGCAGGCGGGCAACCGGCGTGACGGCGCCAGTGCGGCCGACCTGAAATTCCACCCCCTCTATCACTGTAAGCTCTTCCTGGGCGGGAAATTTCTGGGCAATGGCCCAGCGCGGTGCGCGGGAAACAAAGCCGAGGGCTCTTTGCAGAGCAAAATCGTTGACCTTGAAAACAATACCGTCGATGTCATAGGGCAGCTGTTGCCGTTTTTCCATAAGCGCCCGGTAGGCCTCAAGGCACTCATCGGCACCTAGCGCTTTGCGCATCTCGCTGTTAATCCGGAAACCCCATTGCTGAACGAGCTTGAGGCAATCCCAGTGGTTATCCGGTAAATCCTGCTCATCCAGTACAGCCACGCTGTAGGCGCAGAGTTCAAGTGGTCTGCGGGCTGTGACCTTCGGGTTCTTCTGGCGCAAACTGCCGGCTGCCGCATTGCGCGGATTGACGAAGGTTTTCTCTCCACGGTCTGAAAGACGTGAGTTGAGCGCAGCAAAACCTGCGAGCGGCATATAAACCTCACCCCTGACCTCTACCAGCTCAGGAAAGCCCTCGCCACGCAAACCCAGCGGCACGGACGGAATAGTACGGATATTGGCGGTAATATCTTCGCCGGCGTAACCATCGCCTCGAGTGGCTGCACGGGTCAGAACGCCCTTTTCGTAATGCAGACTGACCGCGAGCCCGTCAAGCTTGGGCTCGCAGACATACTCGATCGGGCCGTCCTTTTTCAGCCGGTCTTTCACGCGTCGGTCAAAATCCCGAAGCTCATCCTCGCTGAACGCGTTATCGAGGGACAGCATCGGCAGCCTGTGAACCACCTCATCGAAGGTCGTTTCAACATTGGCACCGACTCGCTGTGTCGGCGAATCCGGCGCCACAAGATCCGGATGCTCAGCTTCGAGTGCCTGCAACTCACGGAACAGTCGGTCGTATTCCGCATCCGGTATCCGGGGGTCATCCAACACATAATAATGATAGTTGTGATCGTTAATCTGCTCACGCAATGTCTCTATCCGTTGGACTACCGATGCGGTGTTAGCCATGTTCTCATGCGCCTCGCTCAACAAAAAAAATGCCCGGCGAACCGGGCATGACGGACTATCCTCTCCGGAGTGCTTACACCCGCTGGGCGTGATGCTTCCGCTCATATTCCCGGATTCGTTGACGGCAGTGCTCAATAGTTTGCGGTGTCATCACACTGCGACGCTCGTCTTTCAGTTCACCGCCCAGATTTCGCACCACGCATTGGGCTGTCTCAAGCATAAAATCAAATGCCTGCATGGCATTATTCGGTCCGGGGAGGCTCATGAAGAAACTGATACCCGGCGTAGAAATCCCCGCAATTTCATCGGGGCGGAATGTGCCTGGCTCTACGGCATTCGCGACACTGAACTGGACCGGGCTGTGAGTATCGGATGCCTCATGCCGATGATAAATGTCCATGTCACCGTATTCCAGACCACAGGCCTCAAACAACTTTTTCAGATCTGGTCCGCTGAACGCCTGGTTCGGCTTTGACAACACATTGATGACCACCACTTCCTGGGCGTCCGGGCGATTGGCCCCGGCCAGTGGCTGGCCGGATTGTGCATGGCTTGTTCTTCGAGCGGTGTCTTCTTCGACTTCCGAGGTAACAACCGGAGGCACTGCGTCACTTTGATCGTGGAACTCACCAGCACCCGGATTTGCTTCGGCTTCCTGCTGCTCGCCTCTTACCGAACGGGCTTCACCCAGCATGTCATCGTCAACATCAGGCTCATTGTCGTTAGCACCCCACCCAGACTCGACGCTCTCTTGCTGGAGCATGGTTTCAAACGCATCATCTTCCTGAGCGTATAAGTCCGCTTCAGTCTCTGTTTTTTCAACGACTTGGGGCACAGCCTCGACCGGCGGCTTCGCATTTTCCGGCCCGCGTTTTGAGGAGACCACCGGCCGGGTCGGCTTGGGCTCGGGATTGGCGAAACGGGTTTTACCGTGGCTTTTGAGATACCCCCTTTCCTGCAAAGTGTCCCGCGTAATCGGCCGAGCACCGCCATTCGGCAACTCGGGGTTAAACTCTTTCTCCAGCGGTGACTCTTCCAGCTCATCTGCACCCATACCGGACGATATCTCCATAGCGTCTTTGCGGGCACGCCGCATGCGACGGAGTCCATCAATCACGATGGCCAGAATAACCAGGGCACCTATGGCAATTAACCATTCCCTAAGAGACATAATCATGCAGTCCTGTGTGCGAATCGCGTAACGTTGTTACTCTATGCAAAGCTGCCGCCTAATACAACGCGGCGCCTGCTAACATGGCCTTTTTGTCACTTTTTGTACGAGCACCTTTACGCACAAATCAAACACTTACCGATCACATTTCAGCCAATGCGGCGGCTTCTTCAACATCGACCGAAACCAGTCGAGAGCAACCAGGTTCATGCATTGTCACCCCCATCAACTGGTCCGCCATTTCCATGGCGATTTTGTTGTGGGTGATATAGATGAACTGTACCTGACTGGACATCTCTTTCACCATGTTGGCATATCTCGCCACGTTGGCGTCGTCCAGCGGCGCGTCTACCTCATCCAGCATACAGAAAGGCGCCGGGTTAAGCTGGAATATCGAAAATACCAGGGCAATAGCTGTCAGGGCCTTCTCGCCACCGGACAGCAGATGGATGGTACTATTTTTCTTGCCCGGGGGCCGCGCCATGATGGTCACGCCGGTCTCCAGTAAATCTTCTCCGGTCAGTTCCAGATAGGCGTTCCCACCCCCGAACACTTTTGGAAACAGCGCCTGCAAACCACCGTTCACCTTGTCATACGTCTCCTTGAACCGTTGCCGGGTTTCCCGGTCGATCTTGCGAATGGCGTTGTCCAATATTTCCAGGGCTTCAACCAGGTCTTCGTGTTGGCTATCCAGGTAATTCTTACGTTCGCTCTGGACCTGATACTCTTCAATAGCCGCCAGGTTAATGGCGCCAAGGCGCTGGATACGGCCAGCAATCTTCTCCAGCTCATCTGCCCAGACTGGCTCACTGGCCTCCGGAGGCATGGTCTCAAGGACCGCTTTGAGGTTGGCATCCAGTTCCTTCAACTGCTCCAGATAGTTGCCTGAGCGAATCTCCAGCGCCTGGGATTCCATCTTGTACTTCTCGAGATTCTGCCGGATGTCCTGGATGACGTGCTCGGCCCTGCTCCGGCCCTGCTCTTTCTCACGAACCTCCCGGTCGGTGTCTTCCAGTGCATCCCGGGCAAAAGAAAGTTTTTCCTCTTCAGCCAGACGACGATCAAGAAGCCCTTCCAGTTGTGACTGAAGATCTTCCAAAGGCTCTTCAGCACTCTCCCGACCTTCCTGCAGGATTTCAACGCGCTCTTCAAGCCGCTCCCGCTGCAACTGCATGCGGTCAAGAGTCTGACGCAAACCGTCCCGCTGGCTGGTGAGGGTCTGTACCTGCAATTGCAACTGATGGGCATGGTCACGATCATGGCGTGCCTGCTGTCGCAAATGGTCCAGGCTCTCCCTCAGCGTGTCACGGCGAGCCAGCAGGCCTTCCTTCTCTTCGTCGTTACCCTCGGTGCGAGATAGCGCTTCCTGCCAGTCAAAACGAACCACAGCCAGCGATTCCTGCTGTTCTTTTAACTGATCACCGAGGTCGGTGGCGTCATCAACAATGCGATGCAGGCGCGCATCGATCTGTTCAGTTCGTGCCCTGAGACCGCTGATTCGTGACGTTAACTCGCCAAGCTCTCGTTCGGTGTCTCTCAGGGTTTTCCGGGCATCATCCTGTTCAGTTTCTGCAACAGCGGTCTGTTCTTCCAACGTTCCCAACCGGGCAAGTTGCTGTTCAAGTTCGCCTGCAGCAGCCTCATAGTCACCCTGCAGCTGCGATACCTTTTGCTGGCGTTCAAAAACTCCGATCTGGCCCGCGTCAGATAACGGCATTCGCAACCAGTGGCGCCCGAGCCACACCCCGTCGCGGGTGAGAATGCTGCCGGAGGGAGAGAGCTGTTCGCGACGGGCAAGGGCTTCGTCGAGGGACTCAGCCATCTCGATCGCCCCCAGAATGTCGCTGAGACCAGCAGCATTCTGCACCTTGGCCTGTAGCGATTTGCCGCCGTCTGCTGACAACTGATCGTTACCCGGTTCCACCAGCGACGCACCTTTCGGAGCATGGGAGAGGGCCTCACCCAAATCAGCAATGCTCGACACGCACAGACTCTGGGACAGATGGCCCAGAACCTGTTCAACGGCGAACGACCAATGCGGATCGATACGCATCTCTTTGGCGATACGGGGCTGCCCGCCGAGATCGTAGCGGCCCAGCCAGGCCTGGAGGTCATTATCCTGACCGCCCATTTGCTCATCAAGCATCGATTGCTGGGAGTCCATGCCGGCTTTCAGGGTCTGAACGTTCTGGCGCTGTTCGGAGACCAGTGAATCGACCTCTTTCTGGTGGTGACGAACGTCCTGCAAACGGCTCTGGATAGAATCAATACGCTCAGCCGCTTCTTCCCGTTGCAAGCGGGCAATTTGTTCCTGTTCGGTTAACTCATCCAGTTCCTCCCGATCCAGTTGCCCTTCTAACAGGGCTTTTTCATCATTGAGGCGATGTTGTCGATTGATCAGGCGCTCAATGGTTTCTTCCAGGGCGCGGATTCGGGACTGGGCGAGCTCAGCCTGACGGCGGGCATCCGAAGACCGATTGCTGAATAGCTCCCAGGTTTGCTGCCAGTCGTTCATTGCCTGTTCGGCTTGCTGCAGGTTCTCCGCCGATTGCTCTGCATGCTCTGCCAAAGCTTCCTGCTCTGGCGCGAGCATGGTGATCTCTTCCTGGATACCGTCCAGCTTGGATTCGTCTTGCTCAAGCTCGCGGGCCAACTCCCGCTGATTCGCCAATGCCTGATCAAGTTCGGCGGCCATCTGGCGGCTGCGCTCGCGCTGATGCTCAAGGCTTTGCTCAATGCGTGCGATATCGGCGCCGGCTTCGTAATAGCGAGCCTGGGCCTTGTTAAAATGGTCGGTCTGCTCCTGATGGCCTCCCCGCAGGGATTCCAGTGAGGTTTCCAGATTGATCCGCTCGGTCAATATTTTCTCAAGCTGTAGTTCTGTATCGCGGATTCGGGTGCGGGCGCTTTGAAGATCCGTATCCAGTGTCTGCCAACGCAGAACCGTAAGCTCAGCTTTCTTCTGACGCTCCTCCTGCTTGAGGGCTTTGTACTTCTCCGCAGACTGAGCCTGGCGCTGCAGATGCTGGAGTTGACGCTCCAGCTCTTCCCGCAGATCGGTCAGACGTTCCAGGTTTTCCTGGGTCCGGCGCATGCGGCTTTCAGTCTCTTTCCGGCGCTCTTTGTACTTGGAGATCCCGGCCGCTTCTTCGATATAGATCCGGAGCTCTTCCGGCTTAGCCTCGATCAACCGGGAAATCATGCCCTGCTCGATAATGGCATAGCTTCTCGGTCCCAGACCGGTGCCAAGAAATAAATCGGTGATGTCACGACGGCGACATTTGGTACCGTTCAGGAAGTAATCAGACTGGCCTTCTCTGGAGACACGCCTTTTTACTGAAATTTCGTTGAACCTGGCGAATTCGCCCGGCGCCGCGCCACTGGTATTATCGAAAACCAGTTCAATAAACGCCTGCCCGATTGGTTTGCGTGCACTGGAGCCGTTAAAGATAACGTCGGTCATGGACTCACCGCGCAGATACTTTGCGGAGCTTTCGCCCATTACCCAGCGCACGGCGTCGATGATATTGGATTTACCACAGCCGTTGGGGCCTACAACGGCGGTCATATTGGAGGGGAAAGGCACCGTGGTTGGGTCAACAAAGGACTTGAAGCCAGCCAGTTTGATCGATTTCAGGCGCATTGTAGGATCTGATCGTCCGCTCTACGGTTCCAAGAAAAACAGTTTATTCGGCCTGGCAATATCAGGCAGACTCCGCCTGTCTGAGAGTGCTGAGCACCTGACGGCGCTGATGTTCTCCAAATGCACGGATACTTACCTCAAGCGCTGCCGCATCAGAGCGCCTCACCGCTGAGGCCAGCTGCTGGAAAAACCGTTCGGTTTCAGCAAGTTCACCACGAAAACTCTCCAGCGCAACATAATACGTGCGGCTGATGGCCGGTTTGAAATTTTCCAGAGTTTCCTCCAGAAACGGATTATCAACCATGCGGTAGGCATGACGCATGACTTCAAACCCCGCCTCAATCACGCTCTCAGTGGGCTCATCACGACGGGATTTTCCGGGGTCAATAAGCGACTGTAACTCGCTGACCCTGGCCATCACCCCTGCCACCTCTGGCTTCGACCAGCGTTCAAGTACCTTGCGGCCAAGCATACACAAAAGTTCAATGTAAATGTCATACAGACTGTTTACCAATTTCGGTGTCAACTGGGAAACAACCGCTCCCCTTCGGGGGAAAATCTCTATCAGATGCCGCCGTTCGAGAATAAGCAGGGCTTCCCTTACTGAACCGCGGCTAACATCCAGCTCACCGGCAACCTTCAGTTCCTGGATACGCTCACCGGGGGGCAGCTGCCCGGTAATAATCCTCTGTCCCAAATGTTGAGCAATTTGCTCCGACAGACTTTCTGGTGCCTGGAATCTCATAGCTGCCTTCGTTCGATGTAATTTGGACATGACCATCAGGTCGCGGAGTGTACCACAACCGCCGCTGCACCCCAGCCATTGCCGGTAGCGACAGATGCGTGGATAAATCCGTTCGAGAACCCCCCGTCGCTTCAGTGACATAATATTGACAACCTGCGGGCTTACCTTAAAGCTGTATCGATTTTAAAGCCTTATAGTACTGATTAATATCTGATTTTAAACCATGGCATCATCCGTGCTTATAACCGTTCAAAGACGTTATAAACCGGAGACAGGCCATGTCAGGCAACACCACCCCTTTCACTGCGCGCAAAAGTGACCAGCCCCGCAAGCTCGCCGAATTGCGTAAGGCCAGCAACCAGTGGCAGGAAGCAGACGACGTTTTCAGCAGGTTGTCCCGGCGGATGACAACGTCGTTGTCACTGGAAGCTTTGGTGGCTATCTTTGCCGACGAACTTGCTCAGGTCATTCCCTACGACCACCTGATGTATCGCAATACCATCGGCTCCCAGGAATTTGTTTATGCTTCCGGTATGGGTGGGCAGCACCGTTGCGATTTCAGGCTTACGCTGGAGGGTACCAATTATGGGGGCTTGACTCTGACCCGCCGCAGCCGTTTTTCGGAAGAAGAACTTGAGGGCGTAGAGCGCTTGTTGGCCGTGGCGATTTGTCCCATTCGGAATGCCTGCCAATACACCACAGTGCAGCAGACAGCCCACACCGACGCGCTGACCAACATTCCGAATAAACGGGCCCTGGATAGCGCCCTGGCCCAGGGGTGCTGCCTGAGTGACCGACACGGCGACGATTACACCCTGATTTTGTGTGATCTCGACAACTTCAAGAAGGTCAATGACACCCACGGCCATGTCGTCGGGGATTATATTCTTCAGGCAGTTGCTCAAGAACTCGCCAAGGCGACGCGTAACAGCGACAGCATCTACCGGTTTGGTGGTGAGGAGTTTGCCATTATCCTGCCTCATACGGCAGAGACTGAGGCCCTCCAGGTCGCTGACCGGATTCGGGAATTCATCAATCGTATTTCAGTGAATTGTGGTGACACCAATGTGTCAACCACCGCAAGTGCTGGCGTCGCGATGCGGCAAAAGGGCGAGACACCTCTGGAGTGGATCGCCAGGACCGATGATGCCCTTTACCGCGCCAAAGACCAGGGCCGGAATTGCACCCGGGTTGCTGATTTCATCACCAACAGAGCCTGAACGCCGCCCGAATGCTCGCGCAGCGCCTCGGTCCAGGGTTCCGGATCTATTTCTTGCGGGCTGGCTTTTTACCCGCTGGAGGCTTGGTGCCACTGACCTGCCATTTACTACCACGACTTTTCTTCACCGGGTGAGAAGGTTGCTTGCGCTGTTTGCGCTCGTGTACCGCCAGCTCCCCCGGAGTCTTCTTCGGCAACGTGATAAAAGGCAAATCCACTGCTTTGCTTAATGCATCAACAGCTCGTTGATCCAACTCTTCCCATCGCCCGACGCTCAGTCGACTCGGCATGAATGCCGGCCCGTACCGAACCCGTTTGAGACGTGACACCTGGACTCCCTGGGACTCCCACAATCGCCGAACTTCCCGGTTTCGTCCTTCAAAAAGTGTGACGTGAAACCAACGGTTGATGCCTTTCCCTCCAGCAGAGGTGATGTCCGAGAAGCGCGCGATACCATCTTCCAGCAAAACACCTTCATGCATTCGCTGAAGCATTGCATCGTCCACTTCACCAAACACGCGGACAGCGTATTCCCGGTCGATCTGGCGGGATGGATGCATCAGCCGGTTAGCCAATTCACCGTCGGTAGTGAACAGCATTAACCCGGTGGTATTGATATCAAGTCGGCCAATCGCTATCCAGCGATGCTCTTTAAGCTTGGGCAAGCTGTCGAATACAGTAGGACGGCCCTCCGGGTCATTTCGGGTGGTAACCTCGCCCTCGGGCTTGTTATACATAAGCACTCTACGAACTGTCTCCGCGGCCGAAGCTGTTTCAAGCCTGCGACCGTCCAGCTCGATTCGGTCAGTCACAGTGACTTTCTGCCCCGGCTCGGCAACCAGCCCATTGACCGTCACCCGACCCGCCTCAATCCAGCCTTCAACTTCGCGACGCGAGCCTGCACCGGCACGGGAAAGCAATTTCTGTAAGCGCTCTGGCTCTACGTTAATAGCGGTCGCCGCTCTTCTCGGTCGACTATGTGGGCGTTCTGACGCCATTACTGTTTCCTTTTAGTTCAGCTGACCTACCGATCAGTGAAATGTTTGATCATGAGTATCATTGGCTGCCGATTCTGATTCGATCTCGACTTGCATGGTTTTTTCAATTTCGCGGCCGATTTCTTCCAGGTCCCTGACTTCTGACAGGGGTGGCATCTGATCAAGGCTGGACAGGTTGAAATAGTCCAGGAACTGCCTTGTGGTGGCGTACATTGCTGGCCGCCCGGGCACATCACGATGCCCTACAACCCGCACCCATTCGCGCTCAAGCAGCGTCCGCACTATATTGCTACTGACAGCCACCCCGCGAATATCTTCAATTTCGCCCCGGGTAATGGGTTGACGATAAGCCACCAGGGCGAGCGTTTCCAGCAGCGCCCGGGAGTAACGCTGAGGCTTCTCTTCAAACAGCTTGCCAACCCAGGGCGCAAACTCCCGGCGGACCTGAAAACGATAGCCGCTGGCAACCTTTTTCAGTTCAAACCCCCGCCCTTCACACGACTGTTCAAGCTGGATCAGCACATGCTCCATGACATGCCGCGCTGGCCGCTCATCATCTTCAAACAATTCGCGAAGCTGATCGATGGCCATGGGTTTGCCAGCAGCCAAAAGCGCAGCCTCGATAATGGCCTGGAGACGGTGGATATGTTCCTCGCTCATAACACCCCGGAGTCAGACAGATTCAGAGTTTGAACGCACCGGTAGCCGAGGAAACTTCCTCAACAAGCTGCCCGTGCCCTGATATGAATAGAGCCAAGCACGTCAATCTGGACAATTTCGATGAGTTGTTCCTTAATCAGTTCCAGTGTCGCGATAAACGTAACCACAACACCGAGACGCCCTTCTTCAACCGTAAACAGACTCTCAAAACTGACAAAGTGATCGTCACTCAGAGCCGCCAGAATGGATGACATGCGCTCCCGCGTCGACAACCGCTCTCTTTCCACATGGTGACTGGTGAAAAGATCTGCACGCTGAAGCACGCCCTGTAACGCCAGCAACATTTCCCGGAAATCCACATCCGGTGGCGCTTGAGTGGTCGCTAAGGTTGGCAATGCCGCACTTCCGGTGAACGTATCCCGTTCCAGTCTTGGTAAACTGTCAATATCTTCCGCCGCTTGCTTGAAGCGCTCATATTGTTGCAGGCGCCGGATCAACTCCGCTCGCGGGTCAAGGTCTTCCTCGTCGTCCGCCGCCTGCCTCGGTAACAACATGCGGGATTTTATCTCCGCAAGGGTGGCGGCCATAACCAGGTATTCAGCCGCAAGCTCAAACCGCATCGTCTCGACGGCGCCAATGTAGTCCATGTATTGGCGAGTGATTTCACTGACGTCGATATCCAGGATGTCCATGTTATGCCGGCGAATAAGGTACAACAATAAATCAAGGGGACCCTCAAAGGTCTCCAGAAAAACAGCCAGTGCATCGGGCGGGATGTACAGATCTTTCGGCATATCCACCAAGGCCTTGCCAGAGACCTTTGCAATCGGGGACACCACAGCAGGGACGACCACGCTGTCATCCGTATCCAGGGTTTCGCTGCGTGTGTCTTCCGTCATAGCTGTGCCTGTCTCAACCTTTGGGGCTCAACGATAACGAAGCCCCATTGCGGCTCTTACTTCCTCAAGGGTATCCCGGGCAGCATCGCGGGCTTGCTCACACCCCTCATCAATGATGGAACGAACCAGGTCCGGATTGCCCTCATATTCCCGGGCGCGCTCATGCAAGGGTCGTTGCTCCTCAACGATGGCGTCGATCACCGGCTTCTTGCAGTCCAGGCAGCCGATACCAGCACTGCGACAACCCTTTTGCACCCATTCCTGGGTGTCATTATCCGAGTAGACCTTATGCAACCCCCAAACCGGGCACTTTTCAGGCTCCCCCGGATCTGTGCGGCGGACCCGCTGAGGGTCGGTCTGCATGGTACGAATTTTCTGGGCGACCGTGTCCGGCTCTTCCCTCAAACCAATGGTGTTGCCGTAGGATTTCGACATTTTGTGGCCATCGAGTCCCGGCATCTTGGAATCAGGGGTCAGCAATGCTTGGGGTTCTGGCAGGATTATCTTGCCTCCGCCTTCGATGTACCCATAAAGACGTTCGCTATCGCCCATGGATATATTCTGTTGCTCTTTTAGCAGCGCGCGGGCGGTCTCGAGGGCTTCCATATCACCGCCTTCCTGATAACGCTTCTTCAGGTTGCGGTAGAGCTTCGCGTTCTTCTTACCCATTTTGACGATTGCAGCTTCAGCCTGCTCCTCAAAACCGGGTTCGCGGCCATACAGGTGGTTAAAGCGTCGAGCGATCTCGCGAGTGATTTCAACGTGTGAAACCTGATCTGCTCCAACCGGGACGCGGCCTGCACGATAAACAAGAATATCCGCACTTTGCAGCAAGGGGTATCCCAGAAAACCGTAGGTTGCCAGATCCTTTTCTCGCAGTTTCTCCTGCTGATCCTTATAGGTCGGAACCCGTTCAAGCCAGCCAAGGGGTGTAATCATTGACAGTAAAAGATTGAGCTCGGCGTGCTCGGGTACCCGAGACTGAATAAAAAGCGTGGCAGATCCGGGATTCACTCCCGCCGCCAGCCAATCAATAACCATATCCCATACGCTCGACTCAATCATCGACGGGTCGTCGTAGTTGGTGGTCAGCGCATGCCAGTCAGCGACAAAGAAGAAGCATTCGAATTCATGCTGGAGTTTAACCCAGTTTTTAAGCACACCATGATAGTGACCAAGATGCAGTTTTCCGGTTGGTCGCATTCCGGACAGCACCCGTTGCTGGGAATCTACAGAACTCAAAGCATGAACTCCTTTCGTTTCAGATCGTATGGGTCATCATAAAAGAGACTGAGCGGCGATTATAGACTCATGTGCCCGCAAGGTTAACGTAAAAACAAAAAACCCCCGTCGTCCAGCCAAACCGGACCCGGGGGTTTTCAACCGAAAGAGAGACTTACCAGCCAGTCACTTCCTTCAGCGCCTTACCAATTTCTGCAAGACTACGAACGGTTTTAACACCGGCATCTTCCAGAGCTGCGAATTTTTCATCCGCAGTGCCTTTACCACCAGCAATGATCGCGCCGGCGTGGCCCATACGCTTGCCCGGAGGTGCGGTAACACCCGCAATGTAGGAAACCACAGGCTTGGTGACGTTGGTTTTGATAAACGCAGCGGCTTCTTCTTCCGCATTTCCACCGATTTCACCAATCATTACAATGGCTTCCGTCTGCGGGTCGTCCTGAAGCAATTGCAGTATGTCAATGAAGTTGGAACCCGGAATCGGATCACCACCGATGCCTACACAAGTTGACTGACCGAAGCCAAAGTCTGTGGTCTGCTTGACCGCTTCATAAGTCAGGGTACCTGACCGGGACACAATGCCTACTTTACCAGGCTTGTGGATGTGGCCGGGCATGATACCGATCTTGCTCTCACCCGGTGTAATCACGCCCGGGCAGTTAGGACCAATCATCCTCACGCCTTTGCGATCGACATATTCCTTCGCGTAAAGCATATCGATAGTCGGGATGCCTTCAGTGATACACACTATCAGCTCGATACCAGCGTCCGCCGCTTCGATGATCGCATCTTTGCAGAAAGGAGCCGGAACGTAGATAACCGTTGCCGTGGCGCCGGTTTTTTCAACTGCATCACGAACGGTGTTGAAAACCGGAAGGCCAAGGTGTTCGGTACCGCCCTTACCCGGGCTTACACCGCCAACCATCTGGGTTCCGTAGTCAATAGCCTGCTCGGAATGGAATGTACCCTGCGCGCCGGTGAAGCCCTGACAGATTACCTTGGTGTCTTTATTGATCAGGATGCTCATTACTTACCCCCTGCGGCTTTGACGACTTGTTCTGCGGCATCCGCCAGGCTGGTGGCGGCGATGATGTTCAGGCCGCTGTCCGCGAGCACCTTGGTGCCGAGCTCAGCGTTGTTGCCTTCAAGACGGACCACAACAGGAACCTTGACGCCCACATCCTTCACTGCACCGATAATGCCTTCGGCAATCATGTCGCAACGGACGATACCGCCAAAGATGTTCACCAGAACTGCTTGAACGTTATCATCCGACAGAATGATCTTGAAAGCTTCGGTGACTCGCTCTTTGGTCGCTCCGCCGCCAACATCCAGAAAGTTGGCCGGACGGCCGCCGCTGAGCTTGATGATATCCATGGTGCCCATAGCAAGACCGGCGCCATTAACCATGCAACCAATGTTGCCTTCAAGTGCAACGTAGTTCAGTTCCCACTTGGCAGCGTCAGCTTCACGGGAATCTTCCTGTGAAGGATCGTGCATATCACGGAGCTTCGGCTGGCGATACAACGCGTTGCCGTCTACACCGATCTTGGCGTCCAGGCAATGGAGATCGCCTTTATCAGTAATGACCAACGGGTTAATTTCGAGCAACGCCAGATCGTAGTCTTCAAACAGTTTTGCCAGACCCATGAAGATCTTGGTGAACTGCTTGATCTGCTCACCGTTCAGGCCCAGCTTGAACGCCAGCTCCCGAGCCTGGTAAGGCTGAGCACCGACTAACGGGTCGATAGTTGCCTTGAGAATCTTCTCAGGGGTTTCTTCCGCAACTTTCTCGATCTCAACGCCGCCTTCGGTAGACGCCATGAACACGATGCGGCGGCTACTACGATCAACCACTGCACCCAGGTAAAGTTCCTGATCGATATCAGTCAGGGACTCAACCAGAATCTTGCTGACCGGCTGGCCATGCTCATCTGTCTGGTAGGTTACCAGGTTCTTGCCCAGCCACTTCTCAGCGAACGCACGGATGTCGTCTTTGTTGTCCAGCAGCTTTACACCACCGGCCTTACCGCGACCACCTGCGTGAACCTGGGCTTTGACAACCCAGCGATCACCGCCAATTTTATCAGCTGCCGCTGCTGCTTCGTCAGGGGTATCGCAAGCGATACCCTGGGAGACCGGCAAACCGTATTCAGCGAATAGCTGCTTGCCCTGATATTCGTGCAAATTCATAACAATTGTCCCGCTTGTAAATGAAACGTTCGTTTCCTTGCGAGAGGACGCAATGCCACATCCTCTCGTTTACCGGTTCTGTCTTATTTTTTTTTGCGACGGTTGGCGATGTGAATCGCACCGTCATTAACCGCCAGAGCCGCCTCATGAACCGACTCTGACAATGTCGGATGCGCAAAGCAGGTCAGCGCGAGGTCTTCAGCACTGGAGCCGAATTCCATGGCAATCACACCCTGAGCGACGATTTCGGACGCCTGGGGCCCCGTGACATGGAAGCCCAGAATACGGTCAGTTTTCTCGTCCGCGATGATCTTGACAAGGCCTGAAGCAGAGTTGGCTGCCATGGCGCGACCGTTGGCGGCGAACGGGAAGGTACCCACCTTGTAGGCCTCACCCTCTGCCTTCAACTGTTCTTCGGTTTTTCCCACCCAAGCAACTTCCGGGAAGGTATATATAACGTTAGGAATGCAGTCATAGTTAACCTGAGGTTTGTGACCTGCGATCCGCTCGGCCACCATAATGCCTTCCTCAGATGCCTTATGAGCAAGCATCGGACCGCGAACCACGTCGCCTACGGCCCAAACACCCGGAGCGTCGGTCTGACAGGTGTCATCAACGAAAATAAAACCACGCTCGTCAAGGTTGACACCGGCATCCGCCGCTAACAGGTTATCTGTGTAGGGCCGACGGCCGACCGCAACGACCAGCTTGTCAAACTTGGCCTCTTGCTTGCCGTCGGCATTCTCATAGTTTACATAAACCAGCTTTCGCTTAACTTCAGCACCGGTCATGCGGCTGCCCAACTCAATCTGCAGTCCTTGCTTCTTGAACTGCTTCAGAGTGTCTTTCGCAACCTGCTGGTCTACCGTAGGCAGAAACGAATCCTGAGCTTCGATGATGGTCACTTCCGAGCCCAACCGGGCCCATACACTGCCCAGCTCGAGACCAATGACGCCAGCACCGATAACGCCAAGACGCTTCGGCACTTCGTCAAACTCAAGCGCCCCTTCGGAATCCACAATGTAACCTTCCGTGAAAGGCGCAGGCGGAATCTGGATGGGTTTGGAGCCGGTGGCGATAATCACATTGTCGGCTTCGTATACTTTCTTATTGGCGTCACTGTCGGTCACTTCGACCTGGCGATTAGCCAGCAGCTTTCCGTGACCTTCAATAGTCGTAACGCCGTTGGACTTGAACAGTCCTGCAATACCCCCGGTCAGTTGGTCGACGATGCCGGTTTTCCGCTCCATCATCTTGGCGATATCAATCTTGACGTCCTTCGCCATAATACCCTGGTCCGCAAAGCCATGATTGGCTTCCTCGAACTTATGGGAAATTTCCAGCAGCGCCTTTGACGGGATACAGCCTACGTTCAGGCAGGTTCCGCCCAGCTTGTGTTTGCCGTCTTTGGAAACCCATGATTCTACACAGGCTGTTTTCAGACCTAGTTGCGCTGCTTTAATGGCTGCTACGTAGCCGCCAGGGCCAGCACCGATGACGATGACGTCGTACTTGTCAGACATGTTTTATCCCGTTTTCCGATTCGTTGAGTGGCAGATTCAAACGTCCAGCAGAATACGCGCCGGATCTTCCACCATATCCTTGATTGCCACCAGAAATTGCACGGCTTCTTTACCGTCAATCATCCGGTGATCGTAAGACAGCGCCAGATACATCATTGGCAGCACTACGACCTGCCCATCAACTGCCATCGGACGGTCCTGAATCTTATGCATACCCAGAATGGCCGTCTGCGGCGGATTAAGAATGGGAGTCGACATCAGGGAGCCGAATACGCCGCCGTTGGAAATAGTGAACGTACCGCCGGTCATTTCTTCAATGCCCAGTTTTCCGCCTTTCGCTTTGGTGCCGTATTCAACGATTTTCTTCTCGATATCCGCCAAACCCAGCGCGTCTGTATCACGAAGCACCGGAACCACCAGCCCGCGATCACTTGACACTGCAACGCCAATATCCTGGTAGCCATGATAAACCATGTCGTTGCCGTCGATCGATGCGTTGACCGCCGGGAAACGCTTCAGCGCTTCGGTGGACGCCTTGACGAAAAGAGACATAAAGCCAAGCTTGATACCGTGACGTTTTTCAAATCCGTCTTTGTACTGCTTACGCAGGTCCATCAAGGGTTTCATGTTGACTTCGTTGAACGTCGTCAACATGGCAGCAGTTTGCTGGGCGTTCACCAGGCGCTTCGCCATGCTTGCCCGCAGACGAGTCATCGGAACCCGTTTCTCAGGGCGCTCACCGGCAGCGATACTCACTTCCGGTGCCGCAGCAGCGGCAGGACTCGGCGCAGCAGGCTTGTTGGCGGCGCTGCTGTCGATATGGCTCTGAACGTCTTCCTTGGTCACACGACCATCTTTTCCGCTACCTTTCACGGAATCCGGGTCAATGTTGTTCTCGTCCGCCAGTTTGCGAGCTGCCGGACTGAGAATAGCTTCGCCTGTAGACTCGCTCTCGGCTTTGGAGGCATCGCTTCCTGATGTTTTCTCGGGCTCGGGTGTCTCGGATTTCGCCTCGCCGCTTCCCGAGTCTTCGGTCTCGCCTTTGGCGCCTGCCTTGAACTTACCAACCACTTCACCGCTTTCGACGGTGTCGCCTTCATTCTTGAGGATTTCCTCAATAACACCGTCAGCGGGTGCAACGACTTCCAGAACCACCTTGTCGGTTTCAATATCGACGATCAGTTCATCCCGGGCACAAGCTTCTCCAGGTTTCTTATGCCATGTCGCCACTGTACCTTCGGCAACCGACTCGGGAAAAACGGGGGCTTTTATCTCTGTTGACATCTCTGGTCCTTAGTTCGGTAGCTCGTCAAATTTCAAATGCAGCGTTGATCAGCTTCTTCTGTTCCTCGATGTGCACGGACAAATGCCCACACGCCGGGGCTGCCGAAGCATCGCGACCCGCATATTCGAGATACAGTTTCGGGTTGTGGCGATGCAGCGCATTGCGCATGTGGTGCTGACTGCAATACCACGCCCCCTGGTTCATGGGTTCTTCCTGACACCAAACCACGTTCTGCAGTTTGGTGTACTTGCTGATCAGTTCATCCAGGTCATCCGATGGAAAAGGATACAGTTGCTCAAGCCGCAGAATGGCAACATCCTCTCGCTCCTCTGCTTTCTTTTTTTCCAGCAGGTCAAAATATACCTTACCGCTGCACATGATCAGGCGGCGAACTTTCTTCGGATCGGATGGTTCTTTCTCTGGCAATACCGTTTGGAAGGTACCTTCCGTAAAATCGTCAAGACCTGATGTTGCTTCTTTATGACGCAACAGGCTCTTCGGTGTAATAGCTACCAAAGGCTTGCGAAATGCCCGCTTGACCTGCCTACGAAGCATGTGGAAGGTTTGCGCCGGGGTGGTCGGCACACAAACCTGAATGTTGTGCTCGGCACATAATTGCAGGAAGCGCTCGATGCGCGCAGAGCTGTGCTCGGGTCCCTGCCCTTCATAGCCGTGAGGTAACAGCAAGGTCAGGCCACAAAGGCGCCCCCATTTGTGCTCGCCACTGGTCAGAAACTGATCTATAACGACCTGGGCGCCGTTGGCAAAGTCACCAAACTGGGCTTCCCAGACAATCAACGCATCAGGCGTGGTGGTCGAATAACCGTATTCGAAAGCCATTAAGGCTTCTTCAGACAGAAAGGAGTCGTAGATCTCAAATAGCGGTTGTTTTTCAGACAGTTGCTGCAGCGGAATGTAGGTATCACCGCCCTTCTGGTTGTGAAGCACAGCATGACGATGAGAAAAGGTGCCGCGGCCAACATCCTGTCCGGTGATACGGATCGGGTGACCTTCGTTCAACAGCGTGGCATAGGCCATGACTTCGCCGTAGCCCCAGTTGATGGGCAGCGCACCAGCAGTCATCTTGTTACGATCATCGACGATTTTGGACACCTGGCGCTGAACAGCAAAACCTTCCGGCAGGTGTCCCAGCCTCTTGCCAAGACGCTGCAAGGTCTTCAGACCAACACTGGTCTTGCACTTCGCAGTCCACTCGTGGCCGAGGTAAGGTTGCCAATCGACATAAAGCTCTTTATTGGGCTTTTTGACCAGGGATTTAACCACGTGGTCGCCTTTATCAAGCTCATCCCGGAAGTCGAGTTCCATTTTCTTGGACTCATCTTCGTTCAGCAGACCCGCTTTGATCAGCTCATTTGCATACAGTTCGCGAGTTGTCTTCATCTTGCGGATTTTTTCGTACATGATCGGCTGAGTCGCGGATGGCTCATCAGCCTCGTTATGACCGCGGCGCCGATAACATACCAGATCAATCACCACGTCACGTTTGAACTCATGACGATAGTCCATCGCCATCTGGGTAACGAACAAGACGGCTTCAGGGTCATCGGCATTAACATGAAGGATCGGCGCCTGAACCATCTTGGCAACGTCAGTACAATATTCTGTCGATCGTGCATCTTCCTGGCGACTGGTGGTAAAGCCAACCTGATTGTTGATGACAATATGAATTGTTCCGCCAACCCCAAAACCACGGGTCTGGGAGGCCTGGAAGGTTTCCATCACCACACCCTGCCCCGCAAACGCAGCATCACCATGCATGATGATGGGTACCACCTGCGTGCCGTTGGAATCCTCACGACGTGTCTGTCGTGCTCTGACAGAGCCCACGACAACCGGAGAGACAATCTCGAGGTGAGAGGGGTTAAACGCAAGCGCCAGGTGAATCTCTCCACCTTCGGTCATAATGTTGGATGAAAACCCCTGATGGTATTTAACGTCGCCGGAACCAGTATCTGCCAGACGCTTACCCTCGAACTCATCAAACAACTCTTTCGGGTTCTTACCCAAGGTATTGACCAGCACATTCAGCCGGCCACGGTGAGCCATACCGAGTACGATTTCCTTCGCACCATAACTTCCGGCTCTCTGGATCAATTCGTCAAGGCACGGAATCAGGCTTTCAGCGCCTTCAAGGCCAAAACGCTTGACGCCCGGATAACGGGAGCCCAAGTATTTTTCCAGACCTTCGGCAGAGGTCAGACGTTCCAGAATATGGCGACGGGTCTTTTCTTCATAATTCGGGCGTGACCGAACCGGCTCCATGCGCTGCTGAAACCAACGCTTGATACGGGTATCAACAACATGCATGTACTCAGCACCGATGCTGCCACAGTAGGTTTGACGGAGCCCATCGTATATGTCACCGAGCTTCATGGTTTCAGCGCCAAAGCACAAAGACCCGGTCTGAAACTCGATATCACGATCTGATTCGGAAAGTTCGTGGAAACCCAGGTCGAGGTCTTCCACCTCCGGGCGGATCAACACGCCCAGCGGATCAAGCTTCGCTTCCTGATGGCCGCGGAAGCGATACGCATTGATGAGCTGTAGAACCCGAATCTGCTTCTTATCCGCATCCGATGTGGCGCTGGCGGGAACACCACCATTGGCAAGAAAACGCTGATTGCGGGAAATATGCTCAAACTGCTGGCGAATCGTCGAATGATTAACATCACGACCTTGTCGGCCGTCGACACTGGGCAGCTTGTCAAAATAGCTGCGCCATTCACCTGGAATGGCATTCGGGTCAGTCAGATAGGTTTCGAAAAGCTGCTCGACATAGGCCAGATTCCCCCCTTGAAGGTGGGAAGTCTGCCATAACTGCTCCATGATGCTTTCGTGCATTGTGAATAGCTCACCTTGGACTGGTGCGGGGGAGCGCGCTATGGTCGGCCACAGGTATATCTCAGTCAATACGGGTTTTTACAGGATCGACTGTTGCCGCCACCACAGTTTGCACGGATGTTTTCCGTTCCCCAGTGGTTTTTATACTCGATAAAACCGCGAGAAAGCTTTGTAGGCCTTCGTCACGGCTTTCGAAGTTTGCTCCGTCAATGACATTTTGACTATTGGCCATTGGTGGAAGCTCACAGCTTTGTGAGACTTCCCGAGCGATGTGCATACTGCCAGAACAGTATAGCTGTTCTGGCAGTTTTTGCTTATCAGGTGGCCCGTTGCAGCAAAAGGTTCCTGATATGTCCGATGGCCCTGGTGGGATTCAGACCCTTGGGACAGACACTGACACAGTTCATGATACCTCGGCAGCGAAACACGCTGAACGGATCGTCGAGGTGGGATAAACGCTCTTCCTGAGCAGTATCGCGACTGTCAGCCAGGAACCGATACGCCTGAAGCAGTCCGGCCGGTCCGATGAACTTATCGGGATTCCACCAAAAAGAAGGACAGGCGGTGGAGCAGCAGGCACACAGAATACATTCATACAAACCGTCAAGCTTCTCCCGCTCCTCCGGAGATTGCAGGCGCTCGATCGCAGGCGCGGGCTTGTCGTTCATCAGATAAGGCATGACCTTTTCGTATTGCTTGTAGAACAGACTCATATCCACCACCAGGTCCCGGATTACGGGCAACCCCGGAAGCGGGCGAAGAACAAGCTTGTTCTTCTTGACCACTTCCGAGAGAGGAGTGATACAACCGAGCCCGTTCTTGCCATTCATATTCATGCCATCAGAGCCACAGACACCCTCACGACAGGAACGACGGAACGCAATAGTCGGGTCTTTCTCTTTCAGAAGAGTGATGACGTCAAGCACCATCAGGTCTCTTCCTTCCGGAACATCCAGCTCAATGTCCTGCATATAGGGTGCATTGTCTGTTTCCGGATTATATCGATACAGGCTTACCAACATATCTGTGTCCCCCTTAATACGACCGAATCGTAGGCTGCATTGTATCCACCGTCTTCGGCGTAAAGTTGACATCACGCTTACCCAGACGCTTTTCCAGCGGGAAGTAAACTGAATGCTTCAACCAGTTTTCATCATCACGTTCGGTGAAATCGTTACGGGCGTGCGCTCCACGGCTTTCACGGCGCTCCATGGCAGAAAATGCCGTGGCATAAGCCACTTCAAACAGGTTTTCAAGCTCAAGCGCCTCAATACGCGCGGTGTTGAACGCGTTGCTCGTATCACCGATTTTGACATTGCGAGCGCGCTCTCCAATAGCGTCCAGCTTCTTCAGGCCTTCCGCCATACTGTCCCCATCACGGAAAACACCAAAATACAATTGCATGCAGTTCTGCAAGTCCTTGCGCACTTGCGAGACACTCTCGCCCTCGGTTGCACTATTCAGACGATTCAACCGAGCCATGGCACGATCAATATCAGCTTCCGTCGCGGCCGTGGTTTCGAAGCCAGCCCGCAAGCGCTCCTCAATATGCAAGCCCGCTGCCCGCCCGAAGACGATCAAGTCCAGCAACGAATTGCCACCCAGGCGGTTGGCACCATGTACAGAGACGCAGGCAGCTTCGCCACAGGCAAACAGACCTTCAATAACCTGATCCTTGCCGTCTTTATCCTGGGTTAACGCCTGGCCGCCGACGGTGGTCGGAATGCCGCCCATCATGTAGTGGCAGGTCGGTACTACAGGCACTGGATCCTTGACCGGATCTACGTGGGCAAAGGTTTTGGAGAGCTCACAAATACCCGGGAGGCGGAGATTAAGTGTTTCCTCGCCCAGGTGATCGAGTTTCAGCAAAACGTGGTCCTTCTCCGGGCCACAACCACGCCCCTCAAGTATCTCGATGACCATTGATCGCGCAACGACATCACGTCCGGCAAGGTCTTTTGCGTTAGGCGCATAGCGTTCCATGAAACGCTCGCCCTCGGCGTTGATCAAGTAACCGCCCTCACCCCGGCAACCCTCAGTTACCAGTGTTCCGGCACCATAAATACCGGTCGGGTGGAACTGCCACATTTCCATGTCCTGCACCGGGAAACCAGCGCGGAGGGCCATACCGATACCATCACCGGTGTTGATCAGGGCGTTAGTGGTAGATGCATAGATACGACCGGCACCACCGGTAGCCAGAACGGTTGCCTTGGCTTTGATGTAAGCCACTTCGCCGGTCTCGATTTCGATTGCAACAACACCGACAACCTGATTCTCATCATTCTTGACAAGATCGACGGCGTACCATTCGTTCAGAAAGGTAGTGCCGCCCTTAAGGTTAGCCTGGTAAAGCGTGTGTAGCAGGGCGTGGCCAGTCCGGTCCGCTGCCGCGCACGTCCTGGCTGCCTGCCCACCTTTGCCATAATCCTTCGACTGACCGCCGAACGGGCGTTGATAAATTCGGCCCTGCTCGGTGCGGGAGAAAGGAAGCCCCATGTGCTCCATCTCGAATACCGCCTGGGGGCCCACCGAACACATATACTCGATGGCGTCCTGGTCGCCGATGTAATCGGACCCTTTGACGGTGTCATACATATGCCAGCGCCAATCGTCGTTCGGATCCGCACTCGCTATCGCGCACGTGATACCGCCCTGCGCCGACACAGTGTGAGAGCGTGTCGGGAACACCTTGGTCACACATGCAGTATTTACACCGGACTCGGTGAGCTGAAGCGCAGCACGCATACCCGCACCACCGCCACCAATAACGATTGCGTCGTAAGAAATGGTCTTGATATTAGCCATTAATCATTGCCCCCAAAGAATCTGTACACCCCAGACCACATAAACAAACATGGTCAGACCACATGCTGCCTGGACAAGGAATCTCGGCGTTGCCGCTTTGACATAATCAGTTGTGACCGTCCACAATCCTATCCAGGCGTGTGCTCCGATCGAGAGCAGAGCTAACAGGCTAAAAACACGAAACCAGGTTTGAGCAAACAAGCCACTCCAGGTCTCGTACGTAACGTTTGTAAATAGAACGAAGCCCAACAGGAAGAGTGTGTATAAAGCCAATACGTAGGCTGAGACACGCTGGACCATCCAGTCCTGAACACCGCTACGACCAAAATTCGTGGCACTGTTTACCATATCCATACTCCTGCCAGGATGATGAGAACGCCCGAGATACCTATCGTTAACTTGGCTGCCAGGCGGCCGCCTTCCAGCGTTTCACCAATACCCAAATCCATGATCAGGTGCTTGATACCGGCGACAAGGTGGTACAACAGAGCAGAGATGATGCCCCACACAATCAGCTTCGCAAGGAAGCCACTCAGAATTTCACTCACTCGCTCAAAGCCCGCTTCCCCGGACAGGGACACATCAAGCCCGTACAACATGAAAGCAACACCAACAAAAATGATGATGCCGCTTACGCGATGCAGGATTGATGTAATAGCTGGCAGCGGAAAATGAAACTTGCTGAGATCGAGATTTACTGGTCGTTTGCTATTCACAGCGCTCTCACACTCTCTTTTTTGGTCCGCAATTCCGACTGGGCCGGCAGCAGATAGTTGGTAAGTATCGTTCAGCGCACAGTATTTCCCGATGTACGCTGACGCCAGGCGAGAACATTATCGCTAACGTCGCTAATGGCGCGCCGGACTGACATGTCCCCGATTCCGGGCTAAGGAGTATAAGGAGTGGACCCCGGAATTACAAACGCGCAACCCCCAAAAAGCCCGCCATATCAGCGACTGCAGACCGCTATAATGCTAATTGACAAAATCGATTTTGAAGCGCAGAAAGCTCTGTGTAAAGCCAGCTTCCAGATCATACCCACATCAGTGCCACTCACCTTTTCTGGGTTCGTGCATTGACAAAAAAAGCCAACTACCTATATTTTGCGGCCAGCTTTCATAACAACCAGAGTGGAGAATATAGCGGGTGCGAGCAACACACACCGGGAAATTTTCAGCCACCCCATTGAATTATCGAAAGAATTCTAGCCTGAAGGCACGCTAGCGCAACCCCGTACCTACCCTACAGTGACGGAACGTGCGCAACCTGTGCAATAATACGCGCCACTTCGCGCTTTAAAAATGCTGAAAATAGGAGAGCCCCATGACCGACAGAACAGCCACGCTTTCGGTGGGTGACAAATCAATTGAGCTGCCGGTTTATTCAGGCACCACCGGTCCCGACGTTATCGATATTCGGGCTTTGGTTCAGGAAGACGTTTTCACCTACGATCCCGGCTTCATTTCGACTGCGGCCTGCGAATCAAAAATTACTTATATCGATGGCGCTAATGGTGTTCTCCTCCACCGGGGTTACCCTATCGAGCAACTGGCAGAGCATTCTGACTATCTGGAAGTCTGTTTTCTGCTACTGCACGGAGAATTGCCGACCCCTGAGGAAAACCAGCTTTTTCGCGATACTGTGAAAAATCACACCATGATCCACGACCAGATGCGCAATTTCTTTAACGGCTTCCGTCGTGACGCGCATCCGATGGCGATCATGTGTGGCGTTGTAGGAGCCCTCTCGGCTTTCTATCACGACCAGATGGACGTCACCGATATCCATCAGAGGGAAATTACCGCTCACCGGCTGATCGCGAAAATGCCCACGATTGCGGCCTGGTGCTACAAATATGCCAATGGTCAGCCCTTCATGTATCCGCGGAATGACCTGTCTTACGCCGAAAACTTCCTGTACATGATGTTCGGCACTCCTTGTGAAGATTACAAGCCTAGCCCGGTGCTGGCCAAGGCCATGGATCGTATTTTCATTCTGCATGCCGATCATGAGCAAAACGCCTCAACCTCCACAGTGCGGTTGGCGGGCTCCACCGGTGCTAACCCCTTCGCCTGCATTGCCTCGGGTATTGCTGCGCTCTGGGGACCAGCCCACGGCGGCGCCAATGAAGCCGTGCTGGCTATGCTCGCCGAGATTGGCGACGAAGCAAATATCGAGAAGTTTGTTGCCAAAGCAAAGGACAAGGATGACCCGTTCCGCCTGATGGGTTTCGGTCACCGGGTATACAAGAATTTCGACCCGCGGGCGAAGGTCATGCGCCAAACCTGTCACGAAGTGCTTTCAGAGCTCGGGCTTGAAAATGATCCTCTGCTCAGAATCGCCCAGCGGCTGGAACAGATTGCCCTGGAAGACGACTATTTTGTCGAGCGCAAGCTTTACCCCAACGTGGATTTCTATTCCGGAATCATACTGAAAGCCATGGGTATTCCAACCTCAATGTTCACTGTGATCTTTGCATTGTCACGGACCGTTGGCTGGTTCTCCCACTGGAACGAAATGGTCAGCGGTGATTATCGTATTGGCCGCCCTCGCCAGCTATATACTGGCGAAACGGCTCGCGATTTCCCGAAGAAGTAGCATCCGGACGACGCCAAAAGAAGGGCCGCTGACATCAGCGGCCTTTTTTTTTGTTTCGCCTCCACCACAAATAATTGTTAAAAGTACTACACGGGCACCCTCCAACAACAACTAACTGGAGTTTTCAATGAGCACAACTGTCACATTTCTCGGACTGGGGGTTATGGGCTTCCCCATGGCCGGCCATCTGGCCCATGCGGGTTTCAACGTCAGGGTTTATAACCGCACGGCAGCAAAGTCACAGCAGTGGGCCGAACAGTATGCAGGAACCGTCCATGCAGATGTGCCGTCCGCCGTTGCAGGTGCGGAGGTCATTCTCACTTGCGTAGGCGCAGACCCGGATTTGATCAGTCTGTATGAAGGGCCAGACGGGATCATTGCAAACGCAGCCGCTGGCGCGGTTCTGGTAGACCACACCACGGCCTCAGCAGATGTGGCTGAACATCTGGCTGCCAAAGCCAGGGAAGCGGGTCTCGGTTTTGTCGACGCTCCGGTTTCAGGTGGCCAGCAAGGCGCCGAGAATGGCCAGTTGACGATTATGTGCGGTGGCAGCGATGCCGATTTCAGCCGGGCCAAACCGGTGATGAACTGCTACGCGAAGGCCCTCAACCTGATGGGGCCCGTAGGCTCCGGCCAAAAAACCAAAATGGTCAATCAGATTGCTATTGCGGGCTTGCTGCAGGGTCTGTCAGAAGCGCTTCATTTTGCTGAACGGGCAGGACTTGATGCGGAAAAAGTCGTGGAGGTTATATCCCAGGGTGCGGCCCAATCCTGGCAGATGAACAATCGCGCCGGCACCATGCTGGCCGGAAAGTTTGATCACGGCTTCGCCGTAGACTGGATGCGCAAGGACCTGTCTATTTGTCTTGATGAGGCAGAGAGAAACGGCGCGGCCCTGCCCGCAACGGCCTTAGTGGACCAGTTTTACGGAGATGTCCAGGCCATGGGTGGCCGGCGCTGGGACACCTCATCACTGCTTGAGCGGTTACGGCGTATCCGTCCCGTCTAGGCATAACGCCGGGAAGCCTCGAAGCGCCCCGGCACCAACGCAAGGTGCCGTGGCGCGCTCATCAGGCGTCTGCAGTCCATTTACCTTTACTGTAATAAGCCCGCCAGCCCGTAGCCTTGCCATCCTTCTCGCTCATTACGTACTGCTCTTTCGTCTTGCGACTGTAACGAATGATCGCCGGGTTTCCTTCCGGATCTTTTTCCGGCGCTTTCATCAAAAACCCATACTTCGGATCGATCTCATCCTTGTGAGGTTTGATTTCCTTGACCAGAGGAGCCCGGGTTTCCCGATTCTTGGGGAATTTGCTGGCCGCCAGAAACAATCCGGAAGCACCATCCCGCAATACGTAAATGTCATCCACTTTTTCGCATTTCAGCTCCGGCATCGGAACCGGATCCATTTTCGGAGGAGCTGGCTCACCACTTTTCAGCAATTTACGGGTGTTTTTACAGTCATCATTGGTGCAGCCAAAGTATTTCCCGAAACGCCCGGTTTTAAGCTGCATTTCGGAGCCACACTTGTCGCATTCCAGTGTCGGCCCATCATAGCCCTTGATTCGGAAGGTGCCTTCTTCGACTTCATAACCCGAACAATCGGGATTGTTGCCACACACATGCAGTTTGCGGCCTTCATCAACCAGATAGCTGTCCATCGCTGTGCCGCACTTCGGACACCTGCGTTTTTTGCGCAGCAAACGGCTCTCACCCTCGCCCTCGACATCATCGTCGGCACTGACCACTTCATCGCCGGAGGTAAGGTTAATCGTGGTCTTACAACGCTCTTTCGGAGGCAATGAATAGCCTGAGCAACCCAGGAATACCCCGGTACTGGCAACCCGGATCTGCATCGGGCGCTGACAGGTCGGGCATGGAATGTCGGTTTCGGTGGGCGTGTTGCCGCGCATACCTTCTTCGTCCGAGCCACTGGCTTTTTCCAGTTGCTTACTGAAGCGTTTGTAGAAACCATTCAGCACATTTTTCCAGTCCACGTCACCGGAGGCAATTTCATCCAGTTCTTTTTCGAGCCGTGCGGTAAAATCGTAATCCATCAGATTGGAGAACGACTCTGACAGCCTTTCAGTGACGATATCGCCCATTTTCTCAGAATAGAAACGGCGGTTCTGGAGCTTTACATACCCCCGGTCCTGAATGGTTGAGATAATGGACGCGTAGGTCGATGGCCGCCCGATGCCCTGTTTCTCCAGCTCTTTTACCAGGCTCGCTTCCGTGTAGCGTGGCGACGGCTTGGTAAAGTGCTGGGTGGGCTCCAGCTTTTCCAGGGTCAGCGCCTGATTCATCTTGATATCCGGCAGCGCAATGTCCTCGTCTTTCTTGGCAGATTGGGGTGCTGCCTTGAGGTGGCCATCAAATTTCATGATGCGGCCACGGGTACGAAGCTCATAATCACCGGCAGCAACCGCAATAGACGTACTCAGGAATTCGGCATCGGCCATCTGGCACGCCAAAAACTGACGCCAGATCAGGTCGTACAGCTTCTCAGCGTCTTTCTCCAGCCCACTTATATCCGCCGGCCTGCGAGCCACATCGGAAGGCCGGATGGCCTCATGGGCTTCCTGAGCGCCTTCCTTGCTTCCATATACCCTGGGTGCCTCGGGAAGATAGCGCTTATCAAACTGCTTCTCGATATATTCCCGGCACGAAGCGACCGCGTCCAGACTCAGATTGGTGGAATCCGTACGCATATACGTAATATAGCCGGCCTCATAGAGCCGCTGGGCCAGCATCATGGTTTTCTTGACGCTGAAGCCTAACCGATTGCTGGCAGCTTGCTGCAGCGTCGAAGTGATGAACGGTGCGCCAGGCTTTGAGCGGGTCGGTTTGTCCTCGCGCTTTGATACCTTGTACTGGCTCCCTTGCAGGCGATCAACGTGGGCCTTGCTCTCAGCTTCACTGACCGGCCGGTAAGCCTTGTCGCCGTATCGGGTGACTTCAAAACGCACCGGTTGCGGACTGCCCTCTGCACCGAGGTCTGCATGCAATTGCCAATACTCTTCTGGTATAAACGCCCGGATTTCACGCTCGCGCTCAACAATCAACCTGACCGCGACAGACTGTACCCGCCCTGCGGACAGACCTCGCGCGAGTTTTGCCCAGAGCAGCGGTGACACCATATAACCCACTACCCGATCCAGAAACCGTCTGGCTTGTTGGGCATTGACCCGATTGGTATCCAGAGTGCCGGGGTCTTTAAAGGCTTCATTAATCGCCCGCTTGGTGATTTCGTTGAATACCACCCGCCGGTATTTTTCGGGTTCCCCACCAATGGTTTCCTGAAGGTGCCATGCGATGGCTTCCCCTTCTCTATCCAAATCCGTAGCCAGATAAATGTGATCGGCAGATTTCGCTAACCGGACCAGCTCGTTAACGACCTTCTCTTTGCCGGGCAAGATCTCATAACGAGCGCGCCAGTTCTGGTCTGGGTCCACACCCATGCGCGCAACCAGCTGCTCACGGGATTTGCGCTTTTTATAAGCGGCCTTTTCTTCCGGATCCATTTTCCGGGTCAGGGCGGCCAGCCGCGCCCTTTCTTTCGGGTCACTGGTGGAGCCGCTGCCACTGACTGGCAGGTCACGAATGTGCCCGACACTGGATTTCACAATGAAGTCGGAACCCAGGTACTTGTTGATGGTCTTCGCTTTCGCTGGTGACTCGACTATGACGAGACTCTTACCCATATCGGAGATCGTATCCTTGGAGATGATCGGTTTAAAACCGGCGAACCATAAACTTGCTGAGAATCAGACTGCTAGAAAAAAGTTTAGCTGCCACTGTATATAGGAGGTCTGTTTTACAGGGTCAAGATAAGCAAAACAACCCATTATTTAACGCAGACAGGGCTTTTGTCCCGCGCTGTTTTGGTGTGCAACCCTGTTTTCAAAAAAAAAAGCCCGGCGTCGCCGGGCCTTCTGGTTATGCACACTGACGGATCAGATGCGCTCCCAGACTGTCGCAATACCCTGACCAAGACCGATACACATGGTGGAAACACCCAAGGTACCGCCTTTGGCTTGCATCACGTGCAGCAAGGTGGTGGAAATGCGTGCTCCCGAGCAGCCCAGGGGGTGCCCAAGTGCAATCGCGCCACCATTCAGGTTGACCTTTTCTTCCATCACATTCAGAAGCTTCAGATCTTTCAGCACCGGCAAAGATTGCCCTGCAAACGCCTCGTTCAGCTCCCAGAAGTCAATGTCGTCAACTTTCAGGCCTGCCCGTTTGAGCGCTTTTTTGGTAGCAGGCACCGGACCGTAACCCATGATTGCAGGATCACAGCCAGCAACCGCCATACTGCGAATCTTTGCAATCGGCTTTAGACCAAGGGCCTGCGCCCGCTCGGCGGACATCAGAACCATGGCAGCCGCACCATCCGTCAGCTGAGACGAGGTACCCGCTGTGACTGTACCGTTCTTGGGATCAAACGCAGGGTTCAACTTGCCCAGGGACTCTACCGTTGTGTCTGGACGAATGGTTTCGTCGTTTTCGATCAGGACGCGAAAGCCGTTTTCATCATGCCCTTCGATGGGGATGATCTCGTTCTTGAAACGTCCTTCTACCGTGGCTTCGTGAGCCAGGCGGTGAGAGCGTGCCCCGAACTCATCCTGCTGCTGCCGATTGATGCCGTGCATCTTGGACAGCATTTCGGCTGTCAAACCCATCATGTTTGACGCCTTGGCCGTGTACTTGGAAGCCGCAGGGTTGTGATCGAACCCTTCGGTCATCGGTACGTGGCCCATGTGCTCAACGCCACCGATAACAAAGGTATCGCCGTTGTTGGTCATGATTGCCTGCGCCGCCGTGTGAATCGCTGACATGGAAGAGCCACACAAGCGGTTCACGGTTTGCGCCGCAGCCTCATGGGGGATGCGCGTCAGCAATGAAATCTGACGCGCGACGTTGAAGCCCTGCTCTTTGGTCTGGTTTACACAGCCCCAGATCACATCTTCAACATCTTTCGGGTCGAGCTTCGGATTGCGCTCAAACAGCGCTTCAATCAGGACGGCCGACAGGTTTTCTGCACGTACATTGCGGAAACACCCGTTTTTGGCACGACCCATCGGACTCCGTACGCAATCGACGACGACAACGTCTCTCGGATTAAGGCTCATAGATCTTTCTCCGTTCGGAAATCTCGTTCAGGATCAGCCAAAGAACTTTTCGCCAGTCTTGGCCATTTCACGCAGCTTTTCGGTCGGATGATACAAAGGACCTAAATCTGCAAACTTGTCTGCCAGTTCGACGAATTCGGCAACGCCCGTATCGTCGATGTAACGCAGTGCACCACCTCGGAACGGCGGGAAGCCGATACCGAAGATCAGACCCATATCGGCATCTGCCGGTGCTTCCACGATGTTGTCTTCCAGGCAGCGAACGGTTTCCAGGCACAGTGGGATCATCATCCGCGCGATGATATCCTCATCGCTGAACTCGTTATTGGACTGGACCACAGGCTTCAGCAGCTTGTAGGTTTCCTCGTCCACAACTTTCTTCTGCTTGCCTTTACGATCCAGCTCGTACTTGTAGAAGCCCTTATCGTTCTTCTGGCCATAACGATTGTTATCGAACATCACATCAATAGCCGTGGTGCCTTCATGCTTCATTCGGTCCGGGAAGCCTTCGGCCATAACGTCGCCAGCATGCTTGCCAGTATCCATGCCCACCACATCCAGCAGGTAAGCCGGGCCCATGGGCCAGCCGAATTTTTCCATCACCTTGTCTACGTGCTGGAAATCAGCGCCGTCACGGACCAGATTAACGAAGCCGCCGAAGTATGGGAACAACACGCGGTTAACCAGGAAGCCCGGGCAGTCGTTGACCACGATGGGCGTCTTACCCATAGCTTTGGCATAAGCCACTGTGGTCGCGATAGCGCGATCACTGGTCTTCTTGCCACGGATAACCTCAACCAGAGGCATCATGGGCACCGGATTGAAAAAGTGCATGCCACAGAAGTTTTCAGGACGCTTGAGATTAGCCGCCAGTTTGTCAATGGAGATGGTCGAGGTATTTGATGTCAGGATGGCGTCCTCACGGATGGCGTCTTCCGTCTCGCGCAGTACCGCGTCCTTCACCTTAGGGTTCTCAACGACAGCTTCAACAACCAGGTCTACATTCTTGAAATCTCCGTAGTTCAGGGTCGGAGTAATGCTGTTCAGTACGTCAGCCATCTGGGCAGGCGACATCTTGCCCTTATCCACCCGCTTGGTCAGAAGCTTCTTGGCTTCTTTCAGGCCCAGGGCAATACCGTCCTGGTTGATATCCTTCATGATGATGGGCGTGCCTTTCAGTGCCGACTGGAAAGCCACACCGCCACCCATAATGCCAGCGCCCAATACGGCGGCGAGCTTCACATCATTGGCCTCTTTTTCCCACGCCTTGGCCTTCTTTTTCAGCTCCTGGTCGTTCAGGAACAGGCCAACCAGACAGGCAGCAACGTTGGTCTTCGCCATTTTGGCGAAGCCTTTGGCCTCAACCTCGATCGCTTTGTCGCGGGTCAGGCCGGCATGCTTTTGCATGACCTTGATGGCTTCAACCGGCGCCGGGTAGTTGCGACCCGCTTTACCCGCCACAAACGCTTTGGATATCTCGAACGCCATCATGCTTTCCATGGCATTCAGTTTGATCTTGCCTTTCTTCTCTGCCCGGCGTGCGTGGTAATCAAATTTGCCTTCATTGCACTCATTGATAATGGCAACAGCGGCTTCTACCAGCTTGGCGGGCTCCACAACAGCATCGACGGCACCGACTTTCAGGGCGTCATCGGCCCGGTTTTCGGTTCCGCCGCAAATCCATTCGACCGCATAGTCCACACCCACCAGGCGTGAAAGGCGAACGGTACCACCGAAGCCCGGGAAAATACCCAGCTTTACTTCCGGCAGGCCGACTTTGGCTTTCGGAGCCATAACCCGATAGTCCGTTGCCAGACACATTTCAAAGCCACCACCCAAGGCCATTCCGTTGATGGCCGTAACGGTGGGGAAAGGCAGATCTTCAATGGCACTGAAGACTGCGTTGGCCTTGAGGTTGTTGGCAACCAACTCTTCTTCTGAACCTGCAAACAGCTCGGTGAACTCGTTAATATCTGCACCGACAATAAAGCTGTCTTTGGAGCTGGTGACGACAAGACCCTTCAGGCCTTTTTCAGCTTTCAGCTTCTCGGCTGCGGTGCCTAGCTCTTCGATAGTAAGGCGATTGAACTTGTTTACTGACTCGCCTTGCAAGTCGAAGTCCAGCTGAGCGATTCCGCCTTCGATCTTTTTAACCGTGATGGCTTTACCTTCGTAAATCATCAACTGATCTCCAGTCTGTGTTGGGAACTGCGTGCGGTCACCGGGAGAAACCTGGCCGGTGATCCGATTAAGCAGCGATTTCGGTCACTGCCCGGTCATTCGATTCAGAATTCATACAGTCGTTTGAATCGAGAGGGGCACACGATGAAAAAAAACGGTCCGTTTGTCAATTTGTTTCTTACAAGCCCGGAGAGACAACCTGAACGCCAGCCTGCCTGCAAGCACCGGAAACTAGCAAATTAACTAAAATTATTCAGCGGGTTAATGCATAAATGTTAGAAACTACTGTCATTTTGAAGGCTACCCGTAAAACTTCTTTACAATTTATACCACCGTACCAAACAGAAAACTGCTTGATTGGGCGACCTACTTACTTTACCTTCATCATCGAACTTTAGTCTAACAGTCTGGCATCCGTTTTAAGGTGGCCGCAGACAAGATCGCCCGCCATGACCGGAAAATGCAGGCGATACCGCACTTGGCCGGTTTGGCGGGGCTACAATAACAAAATCGCACCAACGGAGAACCTATCCGATGAAAAACGCTCGACTCGGTAACCACTCATTAATCGTCGGCGTTGTCCTGCTGTTGCTCGCCTCTTTTGGCACAAGAGCTGATGAATCAGTTCTGCTGACAGATCTTCATACCTTTCGCATCAGTAATTTTGTTGGCCTGGCAGCCTACTACCAGTTCAGTGCAAGTGGTGACACGGTCATCCTCAACGAAGTAGTTGCAAGCGTTAATAGTGCCAATAATTCCATCAATGCAATTAATGAGAACAACTCAGAGGTGCTGACAGAAGCTCAGCTAGCCGGATTAACCACTGAGTTCGACAAGTACAAGGAACTCATGAGACAGAATATCAACGATGTCCGGCAGCAAGGTTATCCGGATATGCGACTGATGTCTGAAATGGCGAATCAGGCCCAGGCTCTCAGTACCATCTCGACCAAACTGTACACGCGTGCCCGTGAGAGTTCCCGGACCGATAGCGACCGGCGTATTGAAGCGGCTCGTTCAGCGGCCGTTCTGATGGCCCAGATGATGTCTAAATATTCTGCACGTTCCAATTCTTCAGTAGCCCAGACTTTTCAGGGAGCGGATACAGAGGTTCCACTTGATGAGCAAGCAAAGGTTTTTGATGCCCTGATGGTTGAACTGAAGGCCGATGACAACGCGGGCGGCCTTAAGCAAGCCATTGATGGGGTATCATCAAAATGGCAGTTCATTCGCAGTTCCTACATCAATTACAACGACGACAACGTGCCCTTCATTATTGACCGTTATTCAAAGGGTATTCTCGAAGGCCTCAGCGAAACCATCGGACTGCTGCATCAGCCTGTTTGACGTATAAAGGACGTAGCCCAAGCTGCGTCCTTCTACTGCTTATTTGCCAATCTCTCCCGCTCCCTGTCTCTTCAATGTTCTGATATTTCCCCGAAAATTTGACCTGCCTCCATGTGAGAATAACGAAACTGGCCTAAGATTAAGAATGAAATACGTGACTCACTATCATTTAATGAAGGAGAGCAGGCATGGCCGTATACGGTAAAATTCTTGTTGCAATTGATCTTACGGAAGAGGCTCCTCAGGTGCTGGAGAAAGCGAAGGCGATAAGAGAGTCCAGCGGTGCGGAAATTATACTTGTGCACGTGGTAGAACCCGTTGGTTACGCTTACGGCGGTGACATACCGATGGACCTGACCGAACTGCAAGAACAGCTCGACAAAGCAGCCAAGGCTCAACTGCACTCATACGGTGTCGAGTACGGTGTACCGGAATCAAACCAGATTGTTACGGTTGGGCGGCCGGAATCCGAGATTCACAGGCTGTCTGAAGAACTGTCGGTTAATTTGGTGATTGTAGGCAGCCATGGCCGCAAGGGCTTTCAGCTACTGCTGGGGTCTACCGCGAATGGAGTACTTCACGGGGCCATCTGCGACGTGCTGGCGGTCAGAATTCACTGATCAGATCCGGGTATCGCCCTGCATACGCGCGTCAAGTTTGCGAAGCTGACTTTCAAGAGCAAAGCTCACGCTTGAAGCCATCGAGAAAAAGTTCAGCAGGGCCTTGAGATTGCTGTCGCCTTGGCAGACGGAGTGAATCCGCTGCCAGAGTGCCTGATTGACCAGTTGCAGCCGTTGATTGCGCTCAACCAGCCCATTGAGCTCCCAGTCCGGTTGGCCGCCGCTACGCTTGTCAAAATACTGTTGCAGCAAATAGTGGGAAACGCTGCGCATGATAAATTCGTCTGTGGTGGCAAACGGCAAGTGATGGATAGCCATGGGCTTGAGTTCTGACAGCAATGGGCAACTACTCATTGCCATTTTCAGGCCCAGCAATGAACGTAATGCCTCCTCCAGAGTCGTGCTCTTCTGATAGCTGCGACGCTCGTCTTTCACTGTCACGCTAACGTCCTGATAGGCATCCTCAGCCTGAAAAGCCTCTACTACTGGCAGCATTTCCACCGCCGCAGGACAATAAGCCCCCGGGGAAGGTTTGAGGGGGCAGTTCGAGCACTTGCAATGTTCCAGGCGAGTCCATTGCGGAGCCAGCCCAACCCTTTCTGGAGCCGTGCTCCCCGGCTGATCGCTTACCCGAAATTCAAAAGACCGGTTATCCGCTAACCGGAATGAATACAAGATATTCATCAGGAATCCTGTTCTTCCAGCGCCATCCACCGCTCGATGGTTTGTTCCAGCCGGGCTTCAACTTCAGCCAGCCGATCCAAAGCAGCAGTCACATCTCCAGATGGCCGTGAGTAAAACTCGGGTGCAGAGACTTCCGCACGTATCGCCTCAGCCTCACCTTCCAAGACCTCTATCTTGCCTGGCAACTGCTCCAACTCATGTTTCATCTTGTAACTGAGCTTGGCCTGCTTCTCGGCTTTCGGCGCAACAGGTTTCGGAGCCTGCCCCCTGGCTTTTGGTGTTCCGGTCGATGCCTTACCACTGGGTTTGCCAATTTTCTCTTCAGCGGGAAAGCGCCCCTTCTGCCTACGCCAGTCACTGTAGCCACCGACAAAGTGCTTTACCTCACCGGTCCCGTTCAGAAACAGCGTATCGGTCACCACATTGTCGAGAAATTCACGGTCGTGGCTGATAACCACGACGGTGCCTGCAAATTCGACAAGCTGGGATTCCAGTAGCTCAAGGGTCTCGACATCGAGATCGTTGGTGGGCTCATCCAGTACCAGTATGTTGGCAGGTTTGCTGAAGAGCTTTGCCAACAACAACCGCGCCCGCTCGCCACCGGAGAAAACGCTGACCGGTGAACGGGCACGTTCCGGGGTAAACAGGAACTCCTGCAGATAACCCAGGACATGCTTGCTCTGACCATTGATATCAATGAACTCCCGCCCTTCGGCGAGGTTATCCAATGCGTTCAGGGAAAGATCCAGCTCTGCTCTGAGCTGATCGAAGTACGCAACTTCCCGGTTAGTACCCAGACGTATGATTCCGGCTGTCGGCTCCAACTCACCAAGAAGCAGGCGCACGAGCGTGGTCTTCCCCGTGCCGTTTTCACCGATGAGACCAATCTTGTCACCACGCATCACGGTCAGATTCAGGTTGGAAACAATCGGGGTGTCGGCGTCATAGCCAAAAGCGGCAGCTTTTGCCTCCACCACCAACTTACCGGATCGCGCAGCATCCTCAACGGCAAAGTTTGCAGTCCCAGTGCGCTCACGCCGCTGCTGGCGCTCTTCGCGCATGGCCTTGAGCGCCCTCACACGGCCCATGTTCCGGGTTCGTCGTGCTTTGATACCCTGCCTTATCCAGACTTCTTCCTGCTTCAGACGCTTGTCAAAAAGCGCATTCTGTCGCTCCTCCTCTTCCAGCGCTTTTTCCTTCAAGTCCAGATACCGATCGTAGGTCGCGGCAAAACTGATCAGATGGCCGCGATCAAGTTCTACCACCCTGGTCGCCATACGCCGAATAAAGGCTCGGTCATGACTGACAAACAGCAAGGCTCCACGAAACTGGCTCAGGGCCTCTTCAAGCCACGCAATTGCTGGCACATCCAGATGGTTGGTGGGCTCGTCCAGCATCAGGATATGGGGTTCGCCAACCAGTGCACGAGCCAGCAGTACTCGTCTCTGCCAGCCGCCAGACAGTGTGTTCAGGGTTTGGTCAGGGTCGATACGGTACTGCGCCAGAATAGCGTTCACTTTCTGATCGAGGCGCCAGCCATCCAGTGCTTCAAGTCGCTCCTGAACCTTCATCAACTCGTCAAGGCTGCGCTCGTCCGCTGATTGCGACAACGTATGAAACTGTGCCAGCAAGCTGCCCGTTTCCGGAAACGCGCTGGCTACGACCTCATAGGCCGTTCTCCGATCCTGGGCCGGAAGGTTCTGCGGCAACACGGCTAGCACCGCGCCTTCGTCCAGCCGAACCCTGCCCCCATCCGGTATAACCTCTCCACTGACAATTTTGAGCAGCGTGGACTTGCCTTCGCCATTCCGGCCCAGCAGACAGACCCGTTCGCCAGGGTCAATCGTCAAGGATGCATGATCCAGTAACGGCTGCAGGCCAAACGACAGGGACAGATCATCCAGGGTCAACAACGGCATTATTACTTTGCTCCAAATTCATCAATCGATACGGCATCACCCGGAGAGATCGGGCCTTCACCATCGTGTAGTGCGTTCATTCCAAATATCACACCGCCGGGTTGCAGGCGGTAGCTCCCAAGGGTACGAAGAGGCTGCTGGTCAGCCGCTTTGATGCCCATATCGGGATCCACTGTCGTCATCACGCAACGGGAACAGGGCTTCACCAGGTTGAATCTGGCCGACCCAATTACCAGTGTCCGCCAACGATCTTCGGCCCAGGGCTCAGAGCCTGTAACCACAATGTTGGGGCGGAACCGGCGGATATCGACTTTATGCCCAAGACGGGCGTTAAGCTCATCGAGCGAGGCCTGGTTAACGACGAGAAAAGGAAACCCGTCTGCAAAACCTACCCGGCGACGCTGCCTGACCCATACCCGGTCGACAGCGCGAAAAGTCAGCTCCGTCATAAAGACCACATCCACTGCCACGCCGAGAAAATTGCTCAGGCCTTCCGCCGGCCCGGCTTCTGCACGTTGGGCGGCAACCCAGTCCTCCCAGACCATAACGTTACGGGCTTCGGCACTGGCAGCGAGCGTGAAGCGCCCCTGTCCCGGCACCTCAATCGACACCACTCCAGCCTCCACGGAAATACCGACGCGCGCGAGTGCCGGATAATTACGCTGGGTAATAAACTGTCCGAACTGGTCGGTAATCATCCACCGACGGTCGCCCGCGGGACCGAAATCATCGAGCTCCATGCGTTCAAGTTTAATGCCGGGAAGCGATTTTACCGGGTAGTAGTACAGTGACTGAACCTGCATGGCTCACCTGCCTCATCAAGTCCGATTATGGATCCGTCTGGAGCACGCATTTGCTTTTTGGCATTATGGCGGCGACCTTTGCGAGCAGTATACGCGAGAACGGGCGCCAGTTGGGTGGCAGGCAGTCGACCCTTAACGAAAAAACCCAGCCGTTTCGGGCTGGGTTTCCGGAATCTGGAGCGGGAAACGAGATTCGAACTCGCGACCCCAACCTTGGCAAGGTTGTGCTCTACCACTGAGCTATTCCCGCAATTCTGGCTGTCGATTGGCGGTGTAGCTCGACAACGGAAACGGAGTATACGTAGCCCGTTTAACCGGTGCAACACTGATTTCATCAATATGCTCCTCGCCTGCCAAATACTTCCCGGGCAATGGTTGTTTACTGACCGAAACGCTTTCCATGCCCCGCGAGATAAGCCTGTTCTTCAGCCGAAGAGCGTCGCTTCAGGGCGTGGTTCCGGTGTGGGAAACGACCGAACTTGTCAATGATATCGTGATGATCACGGGCCGACTGGAGAAAGCTCTCGAGAAAGACCCTCAAAATTCCTTCAGAGGACGCCACTAGCTGCTCGTATCGTTCAATGGCGATATGATGATCTTCCAGCCGTTCGGAATGCTGAAGTGGCATATAGAAGAAGCCGCGACAAACGGGGGGCAAATCAAGGTCCTGGGATTTCTCCATAGCCTCTTTACAAATCCTGATCGCCAGTTTGTCATTGCCAAACGCCAGGGAAGTCCCCCTGTAGATGTTTCGCGTAAATTGATCCAGTAAAATGAGCTCCGCCAGGGTACCGCCGGATTCCTTGCGCCAATGCGCCAACCCCCCTTCCGAAGCAAGAAGCGTCATGGAAAGAAACCGGCGGCGAATCTCCTGATCGAAGGCCTTGCTGGACCGGAACCAACGGTTACGGTGGAATTCGTCAGGCAATCCCATGTCATCAAATTCACCGAACCAGAAATCCAATATTTCCCGCCATCCGAACATATCAGGTAGACCTCCGGGTTCCCTCGCGCAAAACGCGTTACAATTATTAAACGACGAAGCGGCCCATACGGCTCAATTCAAGTAACCAGGGAGTTAAAGGGTTCATGTCCGAGCAGCATATAGTGATCTTACTCGCACATGGTAGTAGCGATCCAAAGTGGTGCGAAACCTTTGAAAAGCTGGCAGCCCCCACCATTGCCGCTGTGCCTGACTCGATTGTTGCCTACATGGAACTTGCAGAGCCCTCCATGGCATCCATTGTTGCGAATGCTGTCAAACAAGGCTGCAATCAGTTTACCGTCATGCCTCTTTTTCTTGCTGTGGGCAGGCACCTCCGTAAGGATGTCCCTGAAATGATCAGCGCCATGGAGTCAGAGCACGGGGTTAAAATCAATCTGGCGCCGCCAGTCGGTGAGAACCCGCAACTCGGGATCGCAATCAGGGCGGTGGTCGAAGAGACCCTGAAATCATCTCGCGCAGGAAGATCCTAAAGTGAGGCATCATGAGTAAAACCATTCTGATAACCGGTGGAACCGGGTTTATCGGGCAGCGGCTGTGCCCCACTTTACACGCCAAAGGCTACGACATCACGGTGCTCAGTCGGCAAGCAGTTCCGGATGTCCTGGCCTTGTGCGGGCGTGTCTCGGCGATACAGTCGCTGGATCAGGTGAAAGGCCACAGAGGATTTGGCGCAGTGATCAACCTGGCCGGAGAAGGTATAGCGGATAAACGTTGGACGCCGCAGCGTAAACAAGCATTGCGGGACAGTCGAGTAGCCCTCACCGCTGAACTCGTCAGTGTCATCCGCTCATGGAAACAATCCCCGACTGTTCTGGTGTCCGGCTCCGCGGTGGGTTTCTATGGGGCGCAGGAATCTGAACCCGTCACCGAAGACACGGCTCCCAAGGACGAGTTTACTCATCAATTATGCCGGGATTGGGAGCAGGCAGCGCAAGAGCTCAGCGCGGATGGAGTCAGGGTCTGTCTATCCAGAACCGGGGTGGTTGCCGGCCCGGGCGGTGGTTTTCTACAGCGAATGCTGACCCCCTTTAAACTGGGGCTTGGAGGTCGCCTTGGGCATGGCAATCAATATATGCCGTGGGTTCATCGTGACGACGTGGTCGGTGCACTGGTCTGGATGCTTGAGAGGGAGTCAGCCCAAGGCCCTTACAACGTTGTCAGTCCCAATCCCGTCACGAATCGTGAGTTTACTCATACCCTGGCAGAGGTCCTGCACCGACCAGCCATCTTCCCGGCGCCCGCTCCAGTACTTAAAATAGCACTAGGAGAAATGTCGCGCCTGTTACTGACTGGCCAACGCGCGATCCCCTCTCGACTCTCCTCCGAGGGTTTTGTGTTCGAGTATCCTGACCTTAAACTGGCCCTCGAGGATGCCACTCGCCAACACACTATTCGATAAACTGAAGTTCTGTATAAAAAACAACCTGTAACAGAAGTTTTTCACAAAAAGGTTTGACAGCCCAAAGTACCTTACTTACTATACGCGCCACCTCGACGAGGCAAGTTTTCGAACGATGCGTCCCCTTCGTCTAGTGGCCTAGGACACCGCCCTTTCACGGCGGTAACAGGGGTTCGAACCCCCTAGGGGACGCCACTATCATGAACGTTCACTCTGCAACTCCCTTAGCTGGCCTCTGAGCCGGCGTTTCTGTTTACAGACTTCTCCTTTCCTTTTTTTCAAATTTTTCAGCTTGTTAAACAGCGTCTGGCGTTAAGTACTGCTATAGTTCGGTGGTACCTAACCTACGGTTAATTGTTGCCGTTCAGAGTATACAAAATTACGCAACGGGACACCTTCGACCCATACACTCACCGGCTCCGGTGAAACAGGCTGACTGAAATTCGCAGTATGCAGAAACTGTCAAAACGCTTGCAACAGTTCCGTTCCAGCTCGCCGCTGTCATTCAGGCTATTGGCTTACATCCTTCTATTCAGTTCACTGTTCACTCTGGTAGCTTCAGGCATCCAGATTTACACCGACTTCCGAAAAGACGTCTCACTCATTGACGAGCGCATGTCGGTTATCGAAACAAGTTACGCCAGCAGCTTATCCCGCAGTTTATGGGCGCTTGATCAAAAACTGCTTCAGGTCCAGATGGAAGGCATCCTCAGCCTACCTGACATCATCCATCTCCGATTACGGATTCTCCCGGACTCGGAACTGGTCATGGGAGAAAAACCGCGGGATATTGCCACCAAAGAACGCACCTTTACTCTCTCCCATGAGGGCGATGCACGCTATGACCTTGGTGAATTGACGATCACTGCCAGCATGGAAGAGATCTATACCAACATGCGCCGCAAGGTACTGGTCATACTGACCACTCAGTTTTTCAAGACCTTCCTTATTTCTATACTGATTGTGTGGATATTCCAGTATTTCGTGACCCGTCACCTCTCTGCCATGGCGACCTATGCCCGGAACTTTTCACTGGATAGCCTCGACGAACCGTTGAAGCTTGATCGCGCGAATACGCCAACCAATCTCCGGGACGAGCTAGCCCAGGTTACCGATGCCATTAACCAGATGCGTGAACGACTGAATCAGGACATTGCACGACAAGAACAGGATGCTGCCCAGATCCGCAAGTTGTCCATGGCCATAGAACAAAGCCCTTCTTCAGTGTTGATCTGCGACCGGCAATGGCATATCGAGTTTGTGAATCAAAAGTTCTCCCAACTGACTGGCCACCAGGCATCCGACATCAAGGGCAAGCACCCGGGCATGCTGACCGAGGAACCCTTCACTCAGCGGGAGAACAAACAACTGTGGCAGACAATTCGTCTGCAGGTACAGCGTGTCGGTGTTTGGCAGGGCGAGGTCAACAGTGTCCGTAAAAACGGCGAGCGCTTCTGGGAGCAGGTGGTTGTCACGCCCATCAAGGATTCAGAAAGCAAAGTTACCCACTACCTGATTCTGGGTGAAGACATCAGCATTCGTAAGCGCTACGAGCAGCAACTGCTTCGCCAGGCAAATTACGACATCCTGACCGGATTGCCGAACCGGATGCTGGCACTTGATCGCCTGAAGCTCGCCCTTGCCCAGGCCCGAAGGGAAAACACGCTGGTTGGCGTAATGTTCCTGGATCTGGACAATTTCAAACACATCAACGACACCATGGGCCATGACGCCGGCGATAACCTCCTGATCGAAGCAGCCCGCCGTATCTCCAGCTGTCTTCGTGGAACCAGCACCGTAGCGCGCCTGGGGGGTGATGAATTCCTGGTGATCCTGCCGGGATTGGCAGGGCCGGACTCTACTGAGCAGGTCGCTGACCGGATTCTCCATACCTTTGTACCCCCGTATCTTGTCGGCGGGCAGGAAGTGTTTGTTACGACCAGCATTGGCATCGCCATTTATCCAACGGATTCCGACAACAGTGGCACCCTCCTCCAGCATGCCGACGCCGCAATGTACCAGGCCAAGAGCAAGGGCAAGAGTGCTTATGAGCGGTTTGCACCAGAGATGAAAGAAGTCTCCCACGAGCGATTGCAAATTGAATCCCGTATGCGACGCGCCCTTGAACTGAATGAGTTTGAGCTCTATTACCAGCCTATCGTTGAAACGGCTAGCGGTCTGCTAACCGGCGCGGAGGCACTGATTCGCTGGAACAGCCCCGCCATGGGGATGGTCATGCCCGACAAATTCATTCCATTGGCAGAAGAAACCGGCCTGATCACCCCGATCGGACAATGGGTTCTGGTCGAAGCCTGTAACGCCGCCGTGCGCTGGGAAAAATCCACAGGGCATAAACTCAATATTGCGGTGAATGTCTCCCCGAGGCAGTTCAGGGACCCCGGGTTCGTAGAAGCCGTCATGAGCGCCATCCAGGATTCGGGCCTCGAACCCCGTCAGTTGGAACTGGAGATAACAGAGCGGCTTATTCTCGACAACACCATTGAAACGGCGGACATCCTTCGTCGGCTTGATCACGAAGGTGTGCGCCTGTCCGTTGATGATTTCGGTACCGGTTTCTCAGCGCTGAGCTATCTTAAAACCTACCCTTTTGACACCCTCAAGATTGACAAATCATTTGTCCGCGACATCATGACCGAACAGGATGACGCCTCCCTCGTCAAAGCCATTATTAACATGGCCCACAGTCTCGGACTGAAAGTAATTGCCGAAGGTGTCGAGGAGGAGACTCAAACTCATTTCCTGCAGCAGGAAGGCTGCGATTACGCTCAAGGTTATTTTTACAGCCGCCCGGCACCAGAGAGTGAGTTTGAGAACTGGATTCGCACCAACCAACGCGGCGAAATCTGAGCGACATCCTGAAGCAACCCAATAACAGACCAGGAACCTCATGGACCGATGCATCCTAGTTATTAACTGTGGCAGCTCATCCCTGAAAATGGCGATTTTTTCAAGCAAGTGCGAATTCATTGCCAGCGCTATTGCTGAACGCTTGGGGCAACCAGGGGCCAGCGCAAGTGTTAAAGGTAGACGGACCGAAGTGACTCTCCCCCAGCATGCTACCCATGCGGACGCCCTGTCGGCGTTGATCGAATGCTTCCACGAAAACAACACCATTACCAACGGCCTGCTCGCCATCGGGCACCGGGTGGTCCACGGCGGAGAAACCTTCAGCCAGCCCGCGTTAATCGACGACACCGTCATCGAAAGCATACGGGCATGTGAGAATCTGGCGCCGCTCCACAATCCGGTGGGCCTTGCTGGCATTGAAGCCACCCGGTCCCTATTCCCTGATGTGCCTCAAATTGCCGTGTTTGATACCGCGTTTCACCAGAGTCTCCCGCCGGTAGCCTACCTGTATGCTCTACCTCGATATCTTTATATGGAGCATGGTGTCAGACGATACGGTTTTCATGGCACCAGCCATCGATTCATGCTGACCGAGGCTGCACGTATACTGCAGAAGCACGAGGCCGATACCTCAATTATCTCAGCCCATCTCGGAAACGGCTGCAGCGTCACGGCGATCCGCAACGGCAAGAGTGTCGACACCAGTATGGGACTGACCCCATTGGAGGGCCTGGTCATGGGGACACGAAGCGGAGATGTTGACCCCGGTCTGTTCGATTATCTGCGCCGCAAAGGATTCAGTGCCGAGACGGTCCATAACATTCTCAATCAGGAAAGTGGTTTGCTTGGGCTCTCGGGCATCACAAACGACATGCGCACCCTTATTGAACAGGCAGACGATGGCAGCGAAGCAGCACAGCAGGCACTTGATGTGTTCTGCTTTCGGCTGGCTCGCTACATCGGCGCCATGATGGCATCACTGGAACAGCTCGACGCATTGGTTTTTACCGGAGGAATAGGTGAAAACAGTGAACGGGTCCGTGCCCGGACTCTGGACCATCTTCTTTTATTGGGTTTTAAAATAGATACTCCGGCGAACAGAGTTCACGGCGACGCCTCAGGCGGCCACATTGAAGCCACAGCCAGCCGATTCCCGATACTGGTCATCCCTACCAATGAGGAGCTGGTTATCGCACAGGCTGCCCTCAAGGGCGCCAAAAACGTGCATGACTGATTTCAAATTCTGACGCCCGGCACATAAAGGACCTCTCCATGGCCAAAAATCTGTTTATCGCACCCACGGCCCCGAATTCAGGACTTACCTCTGTTTGCCTTGGCCTCGTTCGGGCACTGGACAGGGTGGGCGTGCGCGTGGGATTTTACAAACCGATTGGGCAGTACTCTGACAAGACCGGTGATGAAGACCCCTCTATTGCATTCATCAAGGCCACGACCGACCTGACACCGCCCGCTCCCATAAGCCTTCAACATGCACAGACTCTGCTGAACAAAGAGCATTCCAATATGCTGATGGAAGATATTGTCGGCCATTACCATAAAGCGGCTGACGATCTTGATGTGGTTATTATCGAGGGCCTGGCGCCGGACCGTCTTGAGGCATATACGGCCCGACTGAACGTCGAGATCGCCAGGAACCTGGGTGCAGAGGTAGTGCTTGTTTGCGCTCCCGAGAACCGCAGTGCCGGCGAACTTGACGAATGGCTCGACTTTTCCGCCCGCCTGTTCGCCGATCCCGAAGACCCGGATGTCATTGGCGTCATTCTCAATAAGGTCGGAGAACCTGTACGCTCCACCTTTGCCCCCCTTACCGGCACCCAAGTTCTTCCCGAACCCCCTGACTATGCCCGGGAATGCAATGTATTCAGCGAAGGCGCACTAAGGCTTCTGGGAACCATTCCCTGGCAGCCAGAGTTGCTTGCCCCCCGAGTATCGGATATTGCCCGCGGCATCAATGCCGAAGTACTCAATGAAGGCCAGATCCTCGAGCGCAGGGCTCAGAAGGTTACCATCAGCGCCCGCACCATTCCGAATATGGTCGAGACTCTTGGCCCCGGCACCCTTGTGGTGACTCCCGGAGACCGGGAAGACATCCTTGTGGTGACAGCTTTGGCAGCCCTCAATGGCGTCCCCCTGGCCGGACTGTTGTTTACTGGCGGCCTGTTGCCGGACAAGCGCACCCTCAACGCCTGCCAGGGTGCGTTTAACACCGGCTTACCGGTGCTTCATGTCTCCACCAGCACCTATGAGACCGCCAGTTTGCTGGCAGGTTTGCCGACGGCGGTACCTGCTGATGACCTGCCTCGTATAGAGAAGGGTATGGAGGCGGCTGCAAAAGAAATCGACACCGATTGGTTGCAGAATCACCTCAAAATTGAGCGCGCGAGGCGGCTCTCACCACCGGCATTCCGCTATCAGTTATCCGAGAAAGCCCGTGCTGCAGCGAAGCGAATCGTCTTGCCCGAGGGCAACGAACCCCGAATTGTGCAAGCGGCCATCATCTGCCACCAGCGCAAGCTGGCTGAATGTGTGCTGATAGGTGACCGTAGTGACATTGAAACCGTAGCCCGCTCCCATGGCTATACCCTGCCCGAGGAACTGGAAGTGATTAACCCGCAGGAGGTTCGTGGGGATTACGTTAGTGCGATGGTGGAGCTGAGAAAACACAAAGGGCTTGCACCGGACATGGCTGCCGCCATGCTGGAAGATAACGTCGTACTCGCCACCATGATGGTGGCCCTGGATGAGGCTGACGGACTGGTGTCCGGTGCTGTTCACACCACGGCTAATACCGTCAGGCCCGCTTTACAACTGATTAAAACCCACGATCATGCCAAGGTCGTTTCGTCGGTCTTTTTTATGCTGCTGCCCGAGCAGGTGCTGGTCTACGGCGACTGTGCCATTAATCCGGACCCGAATGCGGACGAGTTGGCGGATATCGCTATCCAGAGTGCTGATTCAGCCGCGGCGTTTGGCGTAACTCCGGTTGTTGCGATGATCAGCTACAGCACCGGTGAGTCAGGTAGCGGGCAGGATGTCGACAAGGTGCGGGAAGCCACCCGGATTGCCCAGGCTCGACGGCCGGACCTGTTGATCGACGGCCCTCTGCAATACGATGCGGCAGCCAACGCTGATGTTGGCAAAAGCAAAGCACCGGACAGCAAGGTAGCGGGTAAGGCGACAGTCTTCATTTTCCCGGACCTGAACACCGGGAACACAACCTATAAAGCCGTGCAACGCAGTGCGAACGTTATCAGCGTCGGCCCTATGCTGCAGGGTCTCAGAAAACCGGTGAATGACCTGTCTCGGGGGGCAATGGTGGAAGACATCGTGTTTACCATTGCGTTGACAGCCGTTCAGGCCCAGCAGGCCGAAACCAACGTTTGTTAAGGGACACTAGAATTTCTTTTTACTTTTCATCCTTGGCTTTTTAAGCGGTTTGCCCTGCTTGATATCTTTATCCTGTTTGACCTTCTGTCGGGGTGTCATACGGTTAACCCGATTGGCATAAGGATTCTCGCTGGACTTGAACTCAAACCGTATAGGGGCACCCCGGACTTTAAGGACACGCCTGAAAGTATTTTCGAGATAACGTTTGTAAGCCCCTGGCAACGATGCCGTTTGGTTGCCATGAACTACAATGATTGGGGGGTTTGAACCACCCTGGTGCGCATAGCGGAGCTTGATGCGATGGTTGTGAACCATGGGCGGCTGATGCTGGGAAACCGCATCTTCGAGAATAACCGTCAGTTTGTTGGTCGGCCATTTGGCCATTGTCGACTCATAACAACTGGCGATCGAATCGTACATCACACCGACGTTCGAGCCATGCAGGGCCGAAATATAATGTTTGTCTGCAAAGTCGAGGAACTCCAGCCGTCTCCGGACCTGCTCCTTCACTTTGTCTTTATCATCAGGATCCATACCATCCCATTTGTTGATCGCTACAACCAACGAACGTCCGGCTTCCAGCACAAAGCCGATCAGATGCAGGTCCTGATCCACCAGTCCTTCCCGGGCATCCAGCACCAGAATTACAACATGGGAATCTTCAATCGCTTTCAGGGTCTTGATGATCGAAAACTTTTCAACGGTTTCGTGAACATTCTTCCGGCGACGAACGCCCGCCGTATCAATCAGCGTGTACTGTTCCCCATGGCGTTCATACGGGATATAGACGCTGTCACGTGTGGTTCCGGGCATATCGTAGACCACAACGCGCTCTTCGCCCAACATCCGGTTTACCAATGTGGATTTGCCAACATTGGGACGTCCGACAATACCGATTCGAATACCTGGGTAAAGATCGGCACGGTCCTGTTCCGCCATATCTTCGGCAGATGGCAGCAGGTCTTCCAGCATGGAACGGATGCCACGATTGTGGGAAGCCGCTACCTGATACACCGAATCAAAACCCAGACTGAAAAAATCACTGCAGGCGATGTCCGGATCCATACCGTCGGTTTTGTTGACGACCAAGTGCGCCCGTTTGCCTGTGCGGCGCATTTGGTCAGCAATCAGCTCATCACCGGCGGTTAGGCCGGCTCGGCCGTCGACCAGAAACAGCACAATATCTGCCTCTTCAATCGCCAACACCGATTGCTTCGCCATCTCGGCGTCCAGACCCTGCTCGTCGCCCGTCAGACCCCCGGTGTCAATCACGATAAATCGCTGGCCTTCGAAATTGCCTTCTCCGTATTTGCGGTCACGGGTCAAGCCTGGAAAGTCAGCAACCAGCGCATCCCGCGAGCGGGTCATTTGATTAAATAGCGTTGATTTACCGACGTTAGGTCGGCCAACCAGGGCAATTACTGGGGTCATAGGGTTCCACTACCAAAGGAAATCGGGGCCGAAAATTCCGGCCCGGTCTGAATATTTTTAATCGCGCTGACGAAGTTCCAGCAGGGAAAGCCGGCCACCGTTGCTGTACACGAAGAACCCGTCCTGCCAGGGTTGCATGGGCACCCGCAGGCCTTCATCGTCAAATTCAAGCTGCCCCTGCAGGGAGCCGTCCAGCAACGAGAGTGCATGGATATAACCTTCAAAATCACCTACCAGCAGATAGTCACCTTGTACCAACGGTTGGGTCGGCTGACGCCATGACAGTTTTTCCTGGTTCCAAAGGACTCTGCGCGTGGCGCCTTCCAGTGCGACGACATCGCCATTAGACTCGGAAAGGAAAATATTGCCATACGCAATTGCCGGGGTTTGAAGGCTGGAGGTACGACGGCTCCATATTTCCTCGCCGTTGCGCAGGTCAACAGCGGCCAGTTTACCCTGATATCCGGTGACCAACACGGCGGTGTCGAGAACCAACGGCTGACTCGCAACGTCTACCAGTCGCTCAAGCTCGGTCCGGCCCTTCGATTCACCGACGGTGTATTGCCAAAGGGGCTGGCCGTTCTCCGAGGACAAGGCAAAAAGCTGACCATTGGCGAACGATACCAGGGTTAATTCATTGCCCACCAAGGGTTTGGCGGTGGCCCGGAGAGTAAGTACCGGCACCACGCCATCGTACTGCCAGCGTTTTTCGCCATTCGCAATATCAAAAGCAAGAACCTTCCCGTCAATGGTCTGGACAACCACTATAGAGCCATTGGACTGCGGCGCCGCCAGAACCTCATTGGGCAGGCGAACTTCCCAGCGTGTCTCGCCCTCTTCCTTGCCAAAAGCAACCAATTTAGCGTCGCGGGAGACCAGATACAGTTGGTCCAGATCCCCCCCTACACCGGCCATAATTTCCTGGTCCAGTTCCTGCCGCCAGTTGACTGCACCATTCTCGGGATTAACCGATACAAACATGCCATCGGCTGAAGCCGCAAAAAGAACATCGCCTTGAATGAGCGGCTCCAGGTGCAGGTGCTGTTCATCATGGCCTTCGCCGACAGTCATCGTCCAGATATAGTCAAACTCCACCGACTCCACTACGTCCGGCACCGGATCTGGCTGTTCAAAAGGCTCATTGGTGCTGCATCCGACGATCATCGCTGATAGCGTCAGGAAAGCAGCAAAACGCCAAACTGAGTGGGCGCCAAAAGGCATTAAAGGTTCTCCCCCGCCGCGAGATCAGACAATTTGAGCTCCAGGAGGCCATTTTGTCCGCTAGTCGATGCTTCCCTTGCAGAACGATAAGCCTCTTCAGCTGCCGCCCGCTCGCCTTTGGCCAACAGGATGTCGCCCTCCAGCTCCAGGTAAATCTCGGCGAATTCACCGGTCTCATCCGCTCCATTTAACGTTTCCAGAGCGTCATCATGCCTGCCAGCAGCAAACTGGGTCTGGGCGAGCCGGCTTCTGACGATCAACTCCAGCGCGCTGCCCTGCTCGACACGAGCATGAGCCCATTCCAACGAGGCTTCCGCCGCTTCGGGATCAGATTGATCCATCAATTGTTGCTGTGCCAGGATCAATGTGGCGTAGATGGCATAAGCACTGTTTTCAAAGTTTTCCTGAAGTTCTTTGGCGAGGTACCCTACCGTTTCTAAACGCTCTTCGTCGTTGTTTTCGCTGAGTGAATTCACCAGATTGCTGAATTGGGCGGCGGCCAGGCTGCGTTTTTCAGCCTGACTGTCTTGCCAGGCCTGCCATCCGAAGACGATTGCCAGTGCCGCTACAATACCGATCAGGAGTGAGCTGCCATTTTTCTTCCACCAGTTCTTGATCGCTTCAACCTGTTCTTCGTCACTACGCAACTCAGCCATAATAACTCCTGAAAAATCTGAATATTCGTTTTTGTAAAGCAGGCCGTCAGCGGCTGCCGAAAAATTCGCTCAGCACCCGCGGTAATTCGGACTGGTTGACCGCCTTTTGCGGCTCATCTGATCGCAATGGTTTCACCGATGCGGTACCAGAAGCCAGCTCGTTCTCGCCCACAATGATAGCGAGGCTGGCGCCACTGCGGTCAGCTTTCTTCATTTGACTCTTGAAGCTTCCACCACCGCAGTGCATCACAACTATTTTACCCGAAAGGTCGGCGCGAATGGCCTCACTCAGCGCCATGGCAGCGGCAAGCGCACCATCCCCCATCGCCATTACATAAACATCGGCATCGTTGGTGACGTAATCCGGAACCAGTCCGAGAGTCTCCAGCAGCAGCACTACTCTTTCAATGCCCATGGCAAAGCCAACCGCTGGGGTGGGTTTACCACCCAATTGTTCTACCAGACCATCGTAACGACCCCCTGCACAGACGGTGCCCTGGGCACCAAGACTGTCCGTGATCCATTCAAATACGGTTTTGCCATAGTAATCAAGGCCTCGGACGAGGCGCGGGTTGACGGCGTAGACTACACCTGCCGCATCAAGCAAGGCCTTTAGGCGAGCAAAGTGGGCAATGGATTCCTCATCCAGAAACGCGTCCAGGACCGGGGCTCTCTCCAGAATGCGCTGGGTGTCAGGGTTCTTACTATCCAGAATGCGTAACGGGTTAGACTCCAGACGACGGAGGCTGTCCGAATCCAGCTCCGCCTTGAAGTCACTCAGGTAGTTAACGAGTGCTTCGCGGTAATTCCTGCGGGCCTGGGCGGTACCGATAGAGTTTATTTCCAGGCGGGTATGGGACTGCAAGCCAAGAGCAGACCACAAGCGTGCCGTCATGATCAGAAGCTCGGCGTCAATATCCGGACCACTCATGCCAAAACATTCCACACCAATTTGGTGGAACTGGCGGTAGCGACCCTTTTGCGGACGTTCGTGACGGAACATCGGTCCGGTGTACCACAGCCGCTGGGTCTGGTTAAACAGCAGACCGTGTTCTTCCCCTGCCCGCACACATCCCGCTGTACCTTCCGGACGAAGTGTCAAACTGTCGCCGTTGCGATCATCAAAGGTGTACATTTCCTTTTCAACAATATCAGTCACTTCACCAATGGAACGCTTGAACAGCTCAGTTTGCTCCACGATCGGCATACGGATTTCCTGGTAACCATAGGACCTCAGTACCTGACGAACGGTGTTTTCAAGAAACTGCCACAAAGGAGTCTGGTCGGGGAGGATATCGTTCATTCCCCGGATCGCCTGAATTTTTGCCAACGTTGAACCCTAACCTTACTAATAAATGCTGAATTTGGACGCTTATCAAACGTGCCCCGGGCCCCCTGCGGACCCGGTTAAGTCAGGCTTCCGAGCGCGCGATGATCTGGTCTTCCTGTTCTTTACGGCGGGCGAGTTCTTCACGAATAAGCCGCTCAAGGTCATCTGTCAGGGTTGCGTTGTCCAGCTTCTGGTTGGGGCGGCCGGCCAGGTAAAAGAGATTCTTCGGGCTTCCCCCGGTCAATCCGATATCCGCTTCTTTGGCCTCACCGGGACCGTTTACGATGCAACCAATAATGGCAACATCCAGCGGAGCGTGTACGTCCTCCAGCCTCGCCTCCAGATCATTCATAGTCTGGATAACGTCGAAATTCTGTCTGGAGCAGCTTGGGCAGGCGATAAAATTGATGCCACGACTGCGCAAACGCAGGCTTTTGAGGATGTCATAGCCGACTTTGATTTCCTGGACCGGGTCCGCCGCCAGGGACACCCGTATGGTGTCACCAATACCGTCCATCAGGAGCATGCCGAGACCAATAGACGATTTGACCGTGCCGGATCGAAACCCGCCAGCCTCGGTAATGCCAAGATGCAATGGCTGGTCAATCTGGGTAGCTATCTGACGATAGGCGGCGACCGTCATGAAGACTTCTGACGCTTTCAGGCTTACCTTGAAGTTCTGAAAATCGTGCCGGTCGAGAATATCAATGTGCCGCATGGCAGACTCAACCAGAGCCTCGGAGGTTGGTTCGCCATATTTTCGCTGCAGTTCCTTTTCCAGCGAACCGGCGTTCACACCGATCCGGATCGGAATATTCTTGTCACGGGCGGCAGAGATAACAGCGCTGACCCTGTCTTCACGACCGATATTGCCCGGATTGATACGGAGACAGTCAACACCAAGTTCGGCAACTTTCAGTGCAATCTTGTGGTCAAAGTGGATGTCCGCTACCAGTGGTACGTTGACCCGGGATCGAATTTTTCCAAACGCTTCTGCTGCATCCATGCTGGGCACCGAGACCCGGACAATATCCGCACCTGCCTGTTCGAGATCATTGATCTGCCCGACCGTGGCATCGACATCACAGGTATTGGTGTTGGTCATGCTCTGGACTGCAATCGGTGCATCGCCACCCACGGGCACGTTACCCACCATAATCTGGCGGGAAATGCGTCTTTTAATCGGAGATTCCTGCTTCATAACCTTTCAACCAGACCTCAAAGAGGCTCAATGGAAACTTTAAACATCAAGGGTAAATTCTACCCGGTTGTTAACCGCCCGGTAAGAGGACAAGTCCACCGACTCCCCAGCAAACTCAAGTTGCTCAACGGCATCGGCCGCACCCAGCACTATCCGGAGTGGTGGTGTGCCCTCGACCGAAATGCGCTCACCCGCCCGACGTATTGCCGCGACCAGCGTCCGGCCGCGAGCGTCTGTAATCTGCACCCAGCAATCATCGGAGAAGCTCGCGGTAAAAAGATTCTGGGCCACAACCTCCATATCACTGTTTTGACTCTCACTTGCCGGCTGAGCCCTTTTATCAACTTCAGCGCCAGTCTCAGTATCGCTAACTCCTGTTACATCATCGCTACCGGGAGACTCGCTTGCAGCCATATCCCCTGCACCGTTGTCAGCTCCATCCCCGGTACCGTTGTCAGCTCCGCTCTCAGTAGAAAAATCCGCTCTTGGGGCATCAGCACCGGGAACAATGTCTGCCAGCTCACCGTCGCCATCGCTCCCCCGTTCCGGGCTGAGATCTTCAACTTCCTCCGACGGCTCTATGCGGATACCCTCTTCTGCCGGTGATGGTTGATCTTCAACGGCCGGCCCGGATTCGCCGGACGGCTCAGAAACCGCGCCGTCCTCCGACAGTGGAATAAAGCGATAGGCCAGAAGCCCCAGCACCACGATCGCCAGAATAAAAGCAATACCCTTTGCGATTCGCGCTTTCTGACGCTTGCGTCGTTCGATGTCCTGTAACGGATTGACGTCTTCTGCAGCCGCTTTCTCCCGACGCAGGGGCTCAAGCTCTTTGTCCAATAAGGCAACCATTTTGTCCGGGTTAAGACCCACCAGGCCAGCGTAAGTTCGCACATACCCCTTGAGAAACAATTCGCTGCCGATCTGACGGTAGTCACCCTCTTCAATTGCCTGGATAATTGACGGGCGAAGATGCTGATTTTCTGCGACCTGCGCCAACGTCAGTCCGGCGGATTCCCGGGCCTGGCGCAATTGCTTCCCTGTATTACCCTGATCGACAGATGGAGAGGTCTCTTCACTGGTCATTGGAAATCAGCGCCTTATATTGTTGATATTGGTCTGACTCTGGGTATTGATTCTTAAGCACCAGGGCCAGACTCGCTTCCCGATCCCATTCGTTGAAAAACCTTGCGATCTGTATGCCCGTTAGCAGGCTTTCCGGAGAGTGTTGCATCTGACGGTTGCGCTGCATGGCCGTCATCAAACGGCTGTAGTAACGCGAAGCCTCGGTGTAAGCGTCGGTTTGAACCAGGCTTGTTGACAGTGCCAGCAGCGCACTCGGTTCTCCACGACTAAGCTCCACGGAACGCTGGAATGCATCAATCGCGTTTCCCGTTTCACCGAGCCGTTGGTAGATCCTGCCCAAATTGAAAAAAACCGAACCCCGATCTTCATACCCCGTGTCCGCTGAAGCTTTAAGAAATTGCTCCTTTGCACCCTCAAATTCTTTTTGGTCGTATAAAAAGGCGCCATAGTAAACGCGACCTCGAGTGTAACTGCCATCATTACCAACGGCCTTACTGAACGACTCCCTGGCCAATTGGGAGTCGCCTTCTCTCTGGTAAATCAGCCCCATTGCCGCCAGGGCGCTGGGACTATCCGGCTTTATCTCCAGAGCACGCTCAAGGTGATTTCTCGCGCGATCGAAATTACCCTGACCAATATAAGCCGTTGCCAGTTGCACATAATTTCTGACGGCTTTGTCCTCGTCAGCCTCCCGGGCAAAACGGCTATCTGAGGAGGTCACACAACCTGACAGTAAAACAACCACTCCCAGGCAGATAAGAACGTTCCTAAGTCTGGACTTCTTGCTATGGGTCACTGGTTTTTCCTGTCGGTTATTTCCAGCCATCAGGGAGTCATCTGATGAACGGGAATGTACCGCTGGCTTCTGCGGGTACGATCTTCAAACTGCCCAACCAGTTGGCCGCAAGCAGCGTCAATGTCATCCCCTCGGGTGGTGCGAATCGTCGAGATATAACCCGCCTCGTTAAGTACGCTCTGGAACCGGCGGGTTGCTGATAACTTCGGCCTCCGAAAATCACTTTCCGGGAACGGATTAAATGGTATCAGATTGATTTTGCAGGGCAAACCGCGCAATAACTCCGCCAACTCCGCTGCAAGCTCCGGGCTATCGTTCATCCCCTCGATAACGGTGTACTCAATGGTTACCTTGCGTTTGTCAGGCAAGCGCGCAAGGTAGCGCCGGGTAGCTGCCAGAAGCTCGGCGATAGGATACTTTTTATTCAAGGGAACCAACTGGCTCCGCAATTCATCATTGGGCGCGTGTAGCGAAATAGCCAATGAGACATCAGTAACTTCGCCCAGCCGGTCCAGGGCAGGAACAACACCAGACGTACTGATGGTAACCCGGCGCTTGGAGATGCCGTAAGCCAGGTCTTCCATCATCAGGTTCATGGCATCAACCACGTTCTCGAAGTTGAGCAGTGGTTCACCCATCCCCATCATAACCACGTTCGTAATGGGACGATCGGGACCTGGCGCAAACGGCATGAAAGCTTTGCGTGCGACCCACACCTGACCAATAATTTCTGCGGACGTAAGATTGCGGTTGAAGCCTCGCTTGCCAGTGGAGCAGAACGTACAATCCAGGCTGCAACCGATCTGTGAGGACACGCAGAGCGTTCCGCGCTGGCCATCAGGAATCAGCACGGTCTCGATACTGTTGCCGCTGTCCATCTCCATCACCCACTTCCGGGTGCCGTCCTTTGATGTTTCGTCAAAGATCACCTCAGGACCCCGGACTTCTGCAACCTCTTTCAGTTTTTCCCGCAACACCTTGCTCATGTTGGTCATCTGATCAAAGTCGTCAACACCCCACTGATGAATCCACTGCAGTACCTGGGTGGCCCGAAAACGTTTTTCTCCCAACGTCTCGAAGAACGCTTCGAGTTTGGGCTTGGGCAGCCCCAGGAGATTGATCTTTTCAACGGGCGACGTCATGACAGAACCTCAGTAAGCACCTGGATGCTTATAAACACAGGAAACCCGGAGGCCTTCAGGCGCCCGGGCTTGATCAACAACTGAATCAGCCGCGCGGGCAGATCTCGTTGTCGTTAAAGAAATATGCAATCTCACGCTCGGCAGAAGCTGCGGAGTCCGAGCCGTGCACGGCATTGGCATCAATAGAGGACGCAAAATCGGCACGGATGGTGCCTGCTGCCGCTTCCTTCGGATTGGTCGCGCCCATCAGGTCACGGTTTTTCAGGATCGCACCTTCACCTTCAAGAGCCTGCACCACAACCGGGCCGGACGTCATGAACGCAACGAGATCAGCAAAAAACGGACGCTCCTTGTGCTCTGCGTAAAAGCCTTCAGCCTGGTCCTGGGTAAGGTGCATCATCTTTGATGCGACGATGCTCAGACCGGCTTTTTCAAAACGGCTATAAATTTCCCCAATGACGTTTTTGGCAACGGCGTCAGGCTTGATGATCGAGAGCGTTCGCTCGTTTGACATGGTTAATCTCCAGTTTATGGTCAGGGAAAAATTCAGGCTTGCGATTATACGCAGTCGGGAGGCAACTTCCTACCGGGGCCGATTGGAACGCTGATCATCAGGCAACGGTTCGGCGCACAGCCCGTAAACGCGGAACGACGTCCATCAGCTGCTGCGCTGCGAAATCAACTTCTTCTTCGGTGGAGAACCGCCCCATAGAAAAACGTAATGAACTATGCGCCCCAACATCGGAAAGCCCGATCCCCTTCAATACATAGGACGGGTCCAGTGTAGCGGATGCGCAAGCCGAGCCTGACGATACCGCCAGCTCTCTCAGGCCGAGCATCAAGGATTCCGCCTCAACACCATCAAAGCGAAGATTGATGATCCCCGGGACCCGGTGTTCGCGGCTTCCGTTGAAAGCCACTCCTGGCAGGCTATCCATTTGCGTCATAAAACGGTCGCGCAACGTCTCAAGGCGTTCATGCTCCTCCTTCAGTTGCAGTTTCGCCAGCTCGAAAGCCTGCCCCATTCCCACCAACTGATGGGTGGGCAAGGTACCGGACCTCATGCCCCGCTCATGACCACCGCCATGAATCTGAGCCTCTAGCCTGACCTCTGGACTCCGACGGACATACAGAGCACCAACTCCCTTTGGCCCATACACTTTATGGCCGGACAGCGACATCAAATCCATTGGCGTCGTCGAGACATCTATGGGCATTTTGCCTGCCGCCTGGGCAGCGTCAACGTGAAACGTAACGCCCTTTTCGCGCAAAAGCGCTCCGATAGCCGGGATATCGTTGATGGTTCCCAGCTCATTATTGACCAGCATCAGGCTGACCAGCACCGTATCAGCTGTAAGTGCCTCAGCCACCTGCCTCGCCGATATCCGGCCAGTCGGGTCCGGCTTGAGCCAGGTAACTCGGCAACCTTGGGATTCAAGCCAGACACAGGTGTCGATAACCGCTTTATGCTCAATGGCGGAGGTAATGATATGCGAGTTCGCACGCCCGGCCACCACGCCTTTTATCGCAAGGTTATCGGACTCGGTCGCGCCTGAGGTCCAGACAATTTCACGGGAATCACTGTTTATAAGACCGGCCACCTGTCGCCGAGCAGCCTCCACAGCGGCCTCTGCCTGCCAACCAAAGCCGTGGGAGCGGGAGGCCGGGTTGCCGAAAACACCCCCTATTGTCAGGTGCTTCATCATTGTCTCAGCAACCGCCGGGTCTACTGGTGTCGTCGCGGCGTAGTCGAGATATACAGGTGTTTTCATAGCATCACGAAAGGTCAAAGGTCAGACCGGCGCCTGGCTGGAGAGGCGCTCGGTATTGATGTTTTGGGAGCGGGCATTTCCATGCTGTCGGTTCTGGCGATCCGCGACAATCTGAATCTCTCGTTTCTTGATCAGGTCCGCCAGGCTAATATCACTCAGGAACTGGTGAATCTGATCACTGAGATCGGACCAGAGATGGTGTGTCAGGCACTTCTCTCCGTTCTGGCAATCGCCCTGATTCTTACACCGGGTTGCATCCAGCGACTCATGCACCGCATCTACAACCTCGGCTATGAACAGTTGATCATTGCTGCGGGCCAGGCAATAGCCCCCACCTGGACCTCGCACGCTGACCACCAGTTGTTCTCGGCGCAGCTTGGCAAAAAGCTGCTCAAGATAGGACAGCGAAATGCCTTGTCTGCTGGAGATATCCGCCAGACTTACCGGCCCTTCATCAGAATGAAGCGCCAGGTCCAGCATCGCAGTGACTGCATACCTGCCTTTGGTGGTCAATCGCATAACACAAGACCTCGACGTTGCGAGAATTCAGAAAACTCAAAAATTAAGTATGAATTGACCAAGTAATTCAGTCAAGTATTCAGCCTGGCTCGACATCGCCCGAAGGCGGTTCAGAATGTCTCGATCCGGCCGCACTACCCACCTCACTACCTACTGATTTCTGAATCGCTGAAAGAACACCCCGAAGAATGTTGATTTCCATCTGATCCGGCTGCGCCCGTTGAAGTAAGCGTCGTAATCTTGCCATCAATTGCCGGGGATTATCCCGGCGGTGAAACTCGATCTCCACTAACACTTTTTCAAGATGCTCAAACAGTCCCTCGACCTCTCGGACCGGCGCCAGCGGCGAGTCCCATCCCGGATCACCGGGTGTCACCATAGGGGTCAGCTGAGCACTACCCTCGCCGTCTTCCAGGCTGCGAAGATAATGCATCCGGAGTTCATAAGTCACTACCTGGACCGCCATCGCCAGATTAAGAGAGCTGTAATCCTGATTGGAGGGAATGTGAATATGAAAATGGCAACGTTGCAGTTCATCATTGCTCAGACCGTGGTTTTCCCTTCCGAAAACCAGCGCTACCGGCCCCTGAGGCGCGTGTTCAAATGCTTTGTACGCAGCATCAGGCGGTGGAATGACCGGCCAGGGTACCTTTCTGCCCCGGGCACTGGTTCCCATCACCATGACGCAATCATCAATTGCCTCGCCCAGAGTACCCACCACCTGTGCCTTGTCCAGCACATCGGAGGCTCCCGCCGAGCGAGCGTAGGAGGTTTCATCAGGAAATGAGGCCGGGTTTACCAACCAGAGATTGGAAAACCCCATGTTTTTCATAGCTCTGGCCACAGCGCCAATATTGCCGGAATGGGATGTCTCTACCAGCACCACACGGATGTTGTCCCAGGAGGGCGTGTTTTCTGTTATCGGCGTTGCCGCTTTTTTCATAACCGGGTTTCTCTGATGTTCAAAAACAGGACGCGACATAATAGCAGAACAGGAAACCGCGTCCGAGCACCCCACGCCGATAAAGCCAGTTATCCCGATCAAATAGGCAAGTCAGGGACATTGCGCATCCAAAAAACATATAAGCGAAAACGTCATTTTGATATGATACGCGACCTTTTCTCAGCCAGGTGACGAATAGTCCGATGCAACCAGCAATCAAAATGGCTCTGCGCGTTGCGCGCCAGGGTTCAGACTTTCTGAAAGCCCACTTCGAACGCCAGGAGCTGTCTGAGCGAGACCAGACTGAACTGCAAAGCCAGCTCGACCGGGTGGAACATTCGCTTTACGAAAATTTTTCCGAGCAGCTTCAGAAGGCTTACAAGGATCACGCCATTGCGGCCAGCGGAGAATCCGACGCTGGCGAGCACACCAGGAGCTGGCACATTTTCCCGCTCCTGGGCCGTGAGAATTTTTTGCGCGGCATTCCTGATTTCGCGCTGGCACTGATGCAAAAGAAGGATAACCGTGCGGAAAACCTGCTGTTGGTCAATCCCGTCACGGGCGAAGAATACTCTGCCAGCCGAGGCCACGGTGCCGGGCTTAACAGCCGGCGTGTCCGGACCGGAACCGTCAAGCATGTGGAAGAGGCCGCAATCGTGACCAACCTACTTGACCAGGCTCGCGGCGCAGATGATCCGCTGCTCTGGGGCGAGCTGGCCGCGACATTGGCGCAGCAGTCCAGCCTGATCAGAACCACCGGCTGTGTTGCTCTCGATATGGCACGGGTGGCAGCTGGCCATCTGGATGCCGCCATTATCTTCCGCCCCCAGGCCGCCGACCTGTCCATCGGCCTTATCATTGCCAACGAAAGCGGCTCGCTCACCGGCGATTTCTCGGGTAACCCGTCAACAGATCAGGCGCGTCAGGTTGTCGTCGCCAATCCGAAACTGTTTAAAGACATCCTCAAGGTACTGCAGCCCTTCCGGGGCCGCCTGCCTCGTTGATCCGGTATCGACCACCCAGATGTGCCGCCTGACACATAATCGGCGGGCACAAAAAAGCCGCGTAGACACCATGTTGCGCGGCTTTTTTTTACCCTGTACAGACTACATCCTGTTTAACCACTCAGGTGGCTGCTCTTCCTCTTCTTCCTGCCCGGCCAGACCTTCCTTTGGAGGCACAAGCATGTCTTCTCGTGTGACCCCTAATACGATAAGCAGGCTCGCTGAAACATAAATGGATGAGTAGGTACCGACCACCACACCAATAATCAATGCTATGGCAAAGTTATTGATGGCCTCGCCACCGAAGAAATACAAAGCCAGCAGCACAGCCAACGTGGTCCCGGAAGTATTCAATGTCCGACTGATGGTCTGGTGGATCGATTCATTGATAATGTGCTCGGAATCCCCTACCCGCATTTTACGGAAGTTTTCCCGGATACGGTCCGCCACTACGATAGTGTCGTTGAGTGAATAGCCGATGACGGCCAGTAGCGCAGCCAGTACACTCAGATCAAAGGTCCACTGGAACAGCGAAAAAATGCCGAGGATAATGATGACGTCATGGGCAAGCGGCACAACCGAAGCAATGCCGAACTTGAATTGAAAGCGCATGCCCACGTAGATCAGCACTACAGCAAGGGCCAGCAACAGACCAAGACCGCTGTCCTCCTTGAGCTCCTCACCAACCTGGGACCCGACGAAAGCCGAGCTGACCAGGTCAAGTTCATCACCGGACGCCCGCAGAGCATCGGTCACACGACCGGCAAGCTCATCGTCGAACGCCTCTGAAAGCCTCACCAGTACTGACGTTTCATTACCGAAATTCTGGACCACAAAATTTTCATAGCCGGCTTCGGAAAGCGTAGAACGGATCTCGTCAAGCTCAGGGGGTTTATCGTACTGCAGCTCAACCGACGCTCCACCGGTGAAATCAAGCCCCTGGTTTAGACCGTTAACAGCAATACTGATAAACGAGGCTACGACGAGAATAATCGAAAATACCGCTGCGGATTTTCGAATCCCCATGAAATCAATAGGTTTCTTCTCGACTTCAGACATTGGACAGCTTCCCGCCGATAGACAGATTGTCGACCTTACGTCCACCGTAGGTCAGGTTGATCAAGCCGCGGCTGACCAGCAGAGCACAGAACATGGACGTCAAGATGCCGATACATAAGGTGATCGCGAAGCCCTTAACCGGGCCGGACCCCATAGCAAACAGGATGACAGCGACCAGCAACGTGGTGATGTTTGCATCCACAATAGAGACAAACGCTCGGGAATAACCCGCACTGATCGCCGACTGTGGTGGCATGCCCGCCTTGAGCTCTTCTTTTATACGCTCAAAGATCAGAACGTTCGCATCCACCGCCATACCCACCGTCAATACGATGCCGGCAATGCCCGGCAGCGTCAGGGTGGCTGACAGAATCGACATGCAGGCCAGTAACAACATCAGGTTGATGGTCAACGCCACGTTAGCGACCAATCCAAAACCCCGGTAGTAAATCAGCATGTAAACCAACACCAGGATGAACCCGAGGGAAACCGACATGAAACCCGCGTCAATGTTCTGCTGTCCAAGGCTCGGACCAATCGTCCGCTCTTCCACAAAATACATCGGAGCGGCCAGAGAACCGGCTCTTAACAGCAGCGCGAGCTCAGAGGCTTCATTGATCGAATCCAGCCCGGTTATTCGGAAACTGGCGCCCAGGGCCGACTGAATAGTCGCCAGGCTGATAATACTTTGCTCTTCAATCCGGTTTTCGACAACGGTCGGCTCGCCATCGACCATCAGCTCTTCCGTTTCAGTACGGAACTCGATGAAGATGACGGCCATCCGCCGCTGGATCGCGTTTCGGGTTGCGCGGTTCATCATATCGCCGCCCGGGCCATCCATGGTGATGTTTACCTGCGGCTGACCATTCTCATCGAACGCCTGCTGAGCATTGGCTACGTTGTTGCCGGTAGCAATAACCTCACGCTCCAGCCTCGCGGTGCGGTTCGGCTCGTTGCGGAAAGGCAGAACTTCGGTTGCTCCGGAAGGCGCATCCTGGCGGGCTTCCAGACGAAACTCGAGGTTAGCGGTGGCACCAAGGATACGTTTTGCTTGAGCGGTATCCTGCACACCCGGGAGCTCCACAATAATTCGCTCACGCCCCTGGCGCTGAACCATTGGCTCCGCTACACCGAGCTCGTTGACCCGGTTACGGATGGTGGTCAGGTTTTGCTCAACCGCGTAATCTTCAATCTGGCGGATTTCCTGCTCCGACAACGTCAGAACGAGCTCGAACTCCTCTTCGCCGGGACTGCGTTGATCAAGCACAAATTCATTGTACTGATCCCGGACCTGGTTGAATGCCTCTGCACGTGCCGCCTCGTCCCGGAATGTCAGAACAATGCTGTTGTTATCGGCAACATCCCCGCCACGATAACGAATTCGCTCTTCCCGCAGTTCCCGCTTGATTTGACTGGAGTAAGCCTCAAGTCGCTGCTCAAGGGCGCTTTCCATATCCACTTCCAGCAGGAAGTGCACACCACCACGGAGATCCAGTCCGAGTTTCATCGGACCGGCGCCAACACTACGGAGCCAGTCCGGAGTGGACGGAGCCATATTCAGCGCGACCAGATACTCATCACCCAATACTGACTGAACGAGAGGCCTGGACTTGAGCTGGGCTTCAGCGCTTTGCAGTCGGATCAGGCCATTACGTTCGTTGATAGACGCCGCTTTGACCTCGAATCCGGCCTCCTCGATGCTCGAAACTGCGCGTTCCAACGTGCGCTCATCGACCGCGGTGCTGCTTCGGGCACCGGTTATCTGAACAGCAAAATCGTCCGGGTAAAGATTGGGCAGTGCATAAATGAAGCCAATCACTACAGCAATCAGAATGACCAGACTTTTCCAAAGTGGATATTTATTCAGCATGCGGTGCCTTTTTTGAGCAGCAATCCCGTTTGCGCGTATCAGGGCGCTTGAGAAAAATCGGTTAAATCAAAGATCAGATATCTTTCAGCGTGCCTTTCGGCAAAGCTGCGGACACTGCCACTTTCTGAACTTTGACTTCGACGTTCTCCGCAATTTCAACCAGAATGAAGTCGTCGGTCACCTTGGTGATTTTACCTGCGACACCGCCGGAGGTAACGATCTCATCACCCTTATCAAGACCGGACATCAAGGCCTTGTGTTCCTTGGCGCGCTTGGACTGTGGACGCCAGATCAACAGGTAGAAAATCAGGATGAAGCCCGCGAAGAATATAACCTGGCCGATTACACTCATGCCCTGGCCCGCGTCTTGCGCGAAAGCCAGCCCGGGTACCAGTGCCAGCAAGGTAATAAAGAGGGTCTGGATTGCTTTCATTTTTAGATCTCCGTTGATCTTGGTTTGGTCGGCGGCTCTGCCCTTGCGGTAAAGCCTTCCGAATTACTTACAACGACGGCACAGACTCACCGCGCTGGGCATAGAACGAGTTAATAAAGTCGCACAATGTACCTGCTTCAATGGCCCCACGCAATCCAGCCATCAGGTTCTGATAATACCTCAGGTTGTGAATGGTATTGAGCTGTGATCCAAGCATTTCTCCGCATTTATCCAGATGATGGAGATAACTCCGGGAAAAGTTCTGGCAGGTGTAGCAGTCACATTGATCATCAAGGGGTGCGGTGTCATGTCGATGACGGGCATTGCGGATTTTAACCACGCCCGTCCTGGTAAACAGATAGCCATTGCGAGCGTTTCGGGTGGGCATGACGCAATCAAACATATCGACACCACGGCGCACCGCCTCCACGATGTCCTCGGGCTTGCCAACCCCCATCAGATAGCGGGGCTTGTCGTCGGGCATTTTAGGTGGCAGTTCGTTGAGGATGTTCAACATGTCCGCCTTGGGCTCACCAACTGATAAGCCGCCAATGGCGAAGCCATCGAAGCCGATATCCACAAGGCCTTCGAGGGATCTGTCCCGCAACGATGGGTACATGCCGCCCTGGACGATTCCAAACAATGCGGCTGTATTGTTACCGTGGGCGTCCTTGCTGCGCCGGGCCCAGCGCAAGGACAGCTCCATTGATTCCCGGGCCTGAGTTTCGGTGGCCGGGTAAGGTGTACATTCATCGAAGATCATCGCAATGTCAGAGCCCAGGTCACGCTGTACCTGCATGGCGATTTCCGGCGACAGCTCCACCGGCGAGCCGTCGATCGGTGAACGAAAGGTAACGCCCGCCTCAGTGATTTTGCGCATTTCACCAAGACTGAAAACCTGGAACCCGCCCGAATCCGTCAGGATCGGCCCCTGCCACTGGGTGAAGTCATGAAGATCCCCATGGGCCTTGATCACCTCGGTACCCGGGCGCAGCATCAGATGAAAGGTGTTACCCAGGATGATTTGAGCGCCAATGCCTTCAATATCCCGGGGCAGCATGCCCTTGACAGTGCCGTAGGTGCCCACCGGCATAAAGGCCGGAGTTTCGACTTTGCCCCGAGGAAAGGACAGACGCCCACGCCGGGCCTTGCCGTCTTCCCCGAGCTTCTCGAACGACATCCGGCAATGGTTTTCACTAGCAGTCAAAGTGTGCCTCCTGACTCGGTATTCGCTTTGGCAGCCCCCAGGCTTGGGACCTGCCCTGTGATGAACATGGCATCGCCATAACTGAAGAACCGGTAGCGTTCGCGTATGGCCTCGTCATAGGCCGCCATCACATGATCCTGCCCGGCAAAAGCGCTAACCAGCATGATCAGGGTCGATTCCGGCAAATGGAAATTGGTCACCATGGCATCCACACACTGAAACCTGTAGCCGGGGAAAATAAAGATGTCGGTCTCACCGCGAAAGGGCGCCAGCTCGCCTTCTTTTGAGGCAGACTCCAGGGAACGGACCGAGGTCGTTCCCACTGCAATGACCCGCCCGCCCCGGGCTCTTGTGCGCTGGACCGCAGCCACGGTCTCACCGGGAACATGGGCGATCTCACTGTGCATGATATGGTCTTCAAGGCGATCAACCCGCACCGGCTGAAAGGTGCCGGCGCCCACATGAAGCGTTACGAACGCGCTTTCGATGCCCTTCTCTGCCAAGGCTGCCAGCAAGGGCTGGTCAAAGTGCAACCCGGCAGTAGGAGCCGCAACCGCACCGGACTCCCGGGCATAGACCGTCTGGTAGCGTTCACGGTCATTGGATTCATCAGGCCGGTCAACATAAGGGGGCAGCGGCATATGACCGATACGCTCAAGCAGATCGAGGACCGGTTCTCCTGACTCACTGACCAGCTCAAATAATGCGTCCTGCCGACCTTGCATCCGGAGTACCGACTGGTCTTCCAGAATGATCACCTGCCCGACTTTCGGAGATTTGGACGCCCGCACATGAGCAAGCAACCCGTGCTCGCCGGTCACCCGCTCGACCAGAATTTCAAGCTGACCTCCGGTTTCCTTGCGACCAAACAGACGAGCAGGTATGACACGGGTGTTGTTAAAAACCAGCAGGTCGCCGGGGACAAGAAAGGACGGAAGATCAAAAAACTGATGGTGTGCTGTCTTGCCACTCACGCCGTTTAACGCCAGTAACCGGGAGGCACTGCGCTGCGCCAGCGGGTATCGGGCAATCAGCTCGTCAGGTAAATCAAAGTGGAAGTCCGAGACGTTCATTGGAAATGATATTCGCTGAAACCGCAATGCGGCCAATACATGGTGCCGAGGGTCGGACTCGAACCGACACGCAGTTGCCTGCACGAGATTTTGAATCTCGCGTGTCTACCAGTTTCACCACCCCGGCATCGGAGAGTGGAGGCGATTATACTGAGGTTATCAGTGAAAGCAACCGCTTAAGCAATCCGGAACGGCAGATTACAACCTGTCGAACAGGGACAGTCTTGAAACCTGGGCAAATGACAGCTGAGCCGCCTCCAGAACAAAGCTTTGAAAGCTCAAACGACTGACCGCTTCGGCGTAATCCACGTCTCTGAGTTCCGAGCGGATTTGGTCGGTGTAAACCGAGGAATCCGCCAGAAACTCCCGAGTGGATTCAAGGGCGTTAAGACGCCCACCAATCTCGGTTTGGGTAACGAGAACTTTCTCAAGAGCGTTGTCCAGGTTGACAAGTGAGCTTGAAATCAGGTTTTCAAACGCCTGCTGACCACTGGCAACGGTGGCATTGGTTGCGCCGCCAAAAAGATCGAGATCATCGAAACGGGCGCCTTCCACTGTAATCTGTCCGCCCACAGTGCCGTTATCATCGGCCGCGAAATTCAGGTCACCGTTCAGCGAAGTGATTTCCAAGTCGCCATTACCGTTCAGCACTGCAGAAACGTTTTCAAGTTCTGGAGCATTACTGGCGTTAATGGCATCCCTGAGACCCGCCAAGGTGGTCAAGCCAGTAAAATCGACGGTATTGATCGTCACTATGTCATCGGCTTCCGGCGAAAATCCCGCTGTTGGCAATGTTGCCACAGCCGGCGTTTTACTCAGATTCTCAAGCCCATAAATCAGCTTTTCGATGCTGGTGAACATTGATTGCTTTTCAGAGGTCTGAATTTCAAAACGGTCACCGGCCTTGGCGTCTGTTATTTCAAACTGAATACCCGCTACACGAATACTCTCGCTGCTTTGATAAGCACCGGCTGCGATGGGGGTGTATCCCACATCGGTCGGGTCATCGGAGCGAAAGCGCAACTCATACTCCAGGCCACCCGCGCCATCATCATTGATATCGACCACCACGTCATCGGTGTTGCCCGCGTAGAAACCGTTAAAAATATCCTGATCCAACACCATGCCGGTACTGATACGCCCGCCAGAGTTGTTGGCGGAGCTGGCACTGGCAAAAAACGTTGGTTCGCCGGTGGCAATGCCGGTAAAGATCTCTTTGCCGGTGTCACTGATTGCCACTTTCACGCCGGTATCAATTTCCAGGGAACGCTGGCCCTCATCACCCTGATAGACCCAGCCACCCGAGATGTTCTGACCAAACGCAGGTGTATTACCTTTGAATCCGCTGAAGATGTATTCACCGGACGCATCACGGGAATTGCCCAGAGTGGCCAACTGATCCAGCCGCTGGCGCAGTTCCGAAGCGATAGAATTACGGTCGTCGGCGGACAGCGTGCCGTTCCCCGCCTGAACAGTCAGTTCCCTGACGCGCTCGATCAGATCGGTCACGTCTGACAGCGTGCTCTCTTCCTGCTCCAGCCGGTTTTCGGCCAAGTCGACATTGCGCTGGAACTGACCGATCTGGGCGGTCTCCTGATCCAGTTTAAGAATTCGCGCAGCCGCCACCGGATCATCCGAGGGGTTAATCACCCGCTTACCGGTTGAAATCTGTTGTTGCGTCTTCTGCAGGCCGGAGTTGAGGTCCTGGAGCCTGTTAATACCACCCTGGAAAACCTGCTGAGAAGAAATACGAACCATGATCAGTTACCTCAACTTAGCGAAAGGTATTCAGAAGTGTATCGAACAGGTCCTGAGCGACACTCATGACCTGGGCCGAAGCATTGTAGGCAGCCTGATACTGGATCAGCCGGCCGGCCTCCTCGTCCAGGTTGACCCCCGACATGGACTCACGCTGATTGGTGGTCTGCTCCAGCAAGGCCTGGCCCGCATCCACATCGAGCTGGGCCTGACGTGTGGTCACGCCCACCTGCCCTACCAGGCCACCGTAGGCTTCGGTGAAACTCTGGTTGCCGCCGTTCATGGTGTTCGCCGTGGCCAGTCCACCCAGAAACTGGGCGTTTCGGTTATCGGAAATGCCGTCAGTGTTGTAATTGATCCGGAACACGTCATTGGCCTGCGGGTTACCACTTATCACAAACTGGAACCCCCGATAGTTAGCATCCTGGGGGTCTTCCGAGAATAACTTGTTGGAAATCCCGTTCTGGAACGTTTGCCCGGTAACTGGCGGATCCAGAGGTTGCGGATTGGTTGAGTCAGAAGCATCAAGAATGGCGTATTCCGTGGCGCTGGTGAAACGCACAATCAGCGGCGGCGACAGCTCACCCCGGGTAGTGAACCCGGATAATGGAACATTCGTCAGCGGATTTCTGATATCCAGCATGGTGCCCTGTGAAACAACCCCATTGCCTGCGTTGCCGCTGCCAGCCTCGGCTTTGATCGGGCTTGCGAAGGCCAGCTCTTCTTCCCGCTCAACTATCAATGCGATATCTGTGGCAGCTGACCGCGTGGGCCGAACCAGAAAACTGTCGCCCTGTTCAAAGGCTCCGGACTCAATACGCACGTTAAATCCCGGCATGGAGATGTCTGCCGGTAGTGGGGTTGGCAGCGCGCCCTGTCGGACCACCTCACCGCTGGCACGATCAATCAGTTCGAAATTGGCACCATTATTACCGGTAAACTGAAGCGTGTAGGCGCCTGCCGTAAGTGCTTTACTGTCGCTTATTTCCACCGCGACCACGCCGTTTCTTGGTGGCTGATTGTCGGCATTCGGGGAGACACGATTAAGCTGAGCGCTGCGACTGTTTATGTCGGTAAAGAACAACCCACCCAGGTCGCCTTCGAGGTCCATACCGATCTGATGCTGATGGTTGATCTGGTCCGATAATGCCAGGGCGATGCGGCCAAGTTCGTCAAACGCCGGCTCCAGGCCCTCGGACATGAATTGGCGCAGTCCGCCAAGTTTGCCGCCGACGATCTGTTCAGTGACGTCCCGTGCCCGGCCACCACTGGTCAGGGTAAACTTCAGCGTTGAGGAGTCCTCGTCGCTGGCCTCCGTCGAGAGCGTTGAAGCCTGATTGCCCACCACCAGCGCCTGGCCGTTGGTCATCTGCACGTTGATCTGCCCGCCCTCGGCGGGCACCACGCGAATTTTCATCAGCTCCGACAATTCCCGGAGCTTTTCATCCCGCTTGTCCAGCAATGCGTTCGGCTCGTTGCCCTGGGCGAGGCCCGGGGTCTCGGAGATCGCCAGGTTCAATTCAGCAATGCTGACAAGCAGCGCATTGGCGTCAGAGGTGCTCGCCTTCATCTGGGAATTAACAGACTGTTGCTGCTGGATAAAACTGGAATTCAGCGCCTGGAAACGATTGACCAGTCCTTGCGCCTCACTCAGCACCAACTGGCGCTGAGGCAAAGCCGCAGGGTCTTCGGCAGCGCTCTGGATACTGGCGAAGAAATTATTAAGGGCATTGTTCAGCCCGGTACTTTCACCACCCAGCAGGTTGTCGAGACGGGACAATTCCTTGTTCAGGGTGTCTTGCTCATTGAACAAAGAAGAATCACCGCGAAGCTGCTCGCTGATAAACGCATCGGCTATGCGACGGATATCAGTGACATTGACGCCACTGCCCACGTTGCCAGCACCGGTAGCACGACCCGGCTGGGTCTCGAAAATCACTTCCTGGCGGCTGTAGCCCGGCGTATTTGCGTTGGTGATGTTGTTGCCCGTGGTATTGAGAGCCGCCTGGTGACTCAGAATGCCTGTCAGACCGATGCCAATCAGACCTGCCATAGCCGTTACTCCCCAGAACCAGACAAGATAGAATCGGGAGCAGCCGCCTCGAGCAGGCTACCATCCATAATCCGGCGGATTTTCGCGCCGTATTCAGGGTCCGTGGCATAGCCGGCGGCTTGAAGCTTGTTAGCAAACTGATCGGGCTTGTCCGCGGCCGCCAATACCTCACGGTATCTCGGGTTACTCTCAAGAAAACTGACATAGTCCCGAAAGCTTGCCTCGTAATTGGGATAAGCCCGGAAGGCGGCCCGCTCCCTCATGGGAACACCTTCACGGTATTCAGTCGTGGCAATATTGACGGACTCGCCCTGCCACCGGCTGTCAGCCTTGATACCAAACAGGTTGTAACTGGACCCGCCCGCGCTGCTTTCAATCATATGCTTGCCCCAACCGGTTTCCAGGGCCGCCTGGGCGATCATGACCCTTGGGTTGAGCCCGCTTTCACCGGCGACCTTTTGCGCCAGTGGCAGCAGTTCGCGAACAAAGGCCTGAGGAGAGGCAAACCTGGCTGTAGGCCCGGACCCAGGCGCTACTTCATCTCGGGCTGGCTCAGCTATGGCTGCCTCTACCACCTCATCCACTTGCCTGACATGGTCTGGCAGCCCGGGAGACAGTTTGGGCAAACTGCGATCATAATCCGACAGTGCGCCTTTATGCCCGGTCAGTTTCTGGCCCTGGTCGCTCATGCCCGGAATCTGTTGGCTCAGTTGCCTTACCAAGGCCTCAGACAGGCCCAGACCACGCTGTTGTGACATGCTCAGACTCAACTGGCTGTCGAACATGTCCTGATAAAACTCCGACTGACTGCTGTTCAGGAAATTGCCTTCCGACAGAACCTTGTTGGCCGCCCGCATGGATTTCAGCATCTCCGATACAAACAGGCTTTCAAACTGCTTGGCCACCTGTTCCAGAGCGCCTTTTTTATCCGTGCGCGCTTGGGTCTTCAGGGCATTCAGTCCGCTGAATTCGGTGTATACCTGGGCCTGTTGGAGACGTGAATCCTGCATCACTTCACCTATATGACAATCAGTTCAGCGCGAAGGGCGCCAGCCTGTTTCAATGCTTCGAGTACCGCCATGACATCACCAGGGGCGGCACCTACCTGGTTAACGGCCTGCACAATTTCATTCAGGGTGACGGCCGGGCCGAACTGGAACATCCGGGCCGGCTCTTCCGTGATAGCGATCTGTGTATTGGGCGTCACCACGGTGTCACCATCCGCAAACGGGTTGGGCTGGTTGACATCAAAATTTTCTTTAATCGTAACCGTAAGACTCCCATGGGTGACAGCCGCCGGGCTGACACGGACATTCTGGCCAACCACGATGGTTCCGGTACGGCTATTGATGACCACCTTGGCGGACTCCTGGGCGGGATCAACTTCAAGGTTCTCGAGAATGGACAGGAAGCTGACCCGCTGGGAGGGATCCCGGGGCGCCTTTACCGATACCGACGTGGCATCATGTGCGTAAGCCATCCCTGTTCCCAGAGTTTCGTTAATCACCTCGGTTACCCGGCGCGCAGTGGTGAAATCAGGACGCAGCAGGTTAAAGGTAATGGTGTCGCCCTGGGCAAATGGCGACGTCACTTCCCGCTCAATGGTCGCGCCATTGGGAATTCGGCCAACGCTCGGCACATTGACGGTGATTCGCGAACCATCCGCGCCTCCCGCGCCAAAGCCACCCACCACCAAACTACCCTGAGCTATCGCGTATACCTGCCCATCAGCACCTTTCAGTGGCGCCATCAACAAGCTGCCACCCCGAAGACTGTCGGCATTGCCAATCGAGGAAACGGTGATATCGAGTTCCTGTCCCGGTTTCGCAAACGGTGGCAGGCTGGCGTGGATTGTAACCGCGGCCACGTTCGCCAGTTTCGGATTGGTGCTTTCCGGCAATACGATACCGAACTGGTTCATCATGTTACGGAAGGTCTGGTTGGTGAACGGCGCTTTGTCCCCGGTGCCATCAAGACCCACTACCAGGCCATAGCCGATCAGCTGATTGGAGCGCACGCCCTTCACCCGTGCCATATCCTTGAGGCGGTCAGCCAATACCGGCGCTGCAACCAGTGCAAACACGAGCGCAATAACTGACAATCGAATTCGGCTCATAATGGCCACCACTCACTGTTGAAGAACCGGGCCAGCCAACCCATCTGGTTAGCCTGGTCGAAATCACCGGTGCCACCGTAGGAAATGCGGGCATCGGCAATGCGATTTGAAGCAATGGTATTGTTCGGAAGAATGTCCTGGGGGCGAACCAGCCCGGTCAGCCGGATAAATTCATCACCGTTAGTGAGCGACAACCATTTCTCGCCGCGAATCATCAGCACACCGTTTGGCAGAACTTCGGTGACTGTGACAGAAATACTGCCCGCCAGCCGGTTGCTCTGATCCGCTTCTGCTTCACCTTCAAAATCCCGCTCCATGCTGAGATCAGTCCCAAGGTTCAAACCGGTATGGCCCAGAATGCTGCCCTCAAGGAACGAGACTTCGTTGTCCTTGGTAATACTGCTGCCAGCATTCTTGCTTGCCTGCGTGGACTCTTGCAGTGTCACCAACAGAACATCGCCGACGTTCAGGGCGATCGTGTCGCCATACAAATTGGTATTTCGGTTGGTCTGGTAGATGGCACCGGAGTTGGGGTCGCGCTGCAACATGGTCTGGGCCCGGACCGGAGCAAAGGCGGGATCATCGGGCATGGCTCTGGGCCGGCTCATGGCGGTGCAGCCTTGCAATAGAACCAGGGTGGCAATAAGACCCAGAAGCCAGGGGGAGCGTCTGTTCAGTTCGCTCATGATGAATTCCTCATACCCGAGAGTCGGCTAACCATTTAGCCGATGTTATTGGTGATGAACTGGAGCATCTGGTCGGTGGCGGAAACCACCTTCGAGTTCATCTCATAGGCCCGCTGAGTGGTGATCATATTGACCAGCTCTTCCACCACCTCAACGTTGGAGGCTTCTGTCATGCCCTGTTCGATGGTGCCAAGACCGGCAATGCCCGCCTGACCCTCGATTGGATCGCCACTGGCGTTGGTTTCACGATAAAGGTTGTTACCCATGGCCTGGAGACCCTGCGGATTGATGAAATCCACCAGAGGAATTTCACCCAGATTCACCGGAGCGGCCTGGTTATCGACCACCGCTGATACCGTGCCATCTTTACCGATGGTAACGGTGGTGGCGTTTTCAGGAACGTTGATGTTCGGCTCCAGCAAGTAACCTTCCGGGTTCACAATGTCACCGTCAGCGTTGAGCTGGAACTGGCCGTCCCGGGTGTAGGCAACATCACCGTCGGGCAACAGCACCTGGAAGAAACCGCGACCGTTGACCGCCATATCCAGAGGCTGCTCCGTTACCTGCAGGTTGCCCTGGGTAAACTGCTTGGCCGTACCTACAACCCGGACACCGGTACCGAGCTGGAGACCCGAGGGCAGTTCCGAGTTCTCGGAAGAAAGCCCGCCAGGCTGCCGGTTGATCTGATACAGCAAATCCTGGAACACCGCGCGGTCTCGCTTAAAGCCCGTTGTATTGACGTTGGCCAGGTTGTTGGAAATGGTCGTCATGTTGGTGTCTTGCGCACTCAATCCGGTTTTACTGACCCATAATGCTGGATGCATGATCCTACTCCTCGTTGAAACCCGGTAGCGGCGAAGCTTTGCCGCTATTGCCTGTCAGGCCGGTTTTCCGTGCTTTAATTAAAGGTTTTGCAACAGCCGTGCCGTAGCCTCGGAATTTTCCTCTGCGGTCTGCATGACCTTTACCTGCATCTCGAACTGCCGGGACAGCTGCAGGTTCGAAATCATTTCTTCTACCGCGTTTACATTGGAGCTTTCCAGAAAGCCTGACGTGATCCGGATATCCGCGTCCGGTGTTTCCGGGCCGATAATCGCCTCGTCCGTTTTGCGACGCATAAAGCCGTCTTCGCCTTTCTCGAGAGTTTCCCGAGGTGGATTCACCAGCTTGATGCGGTCAATTTCTGCAAGCTGATTGGGGGGGCCGCCGACCGGAATAATCGAGATGGTGCCGTCGGAGCCCACCAGAAGTTTTTCGTAGGGCGGCAGAGCGACCGGACCGCCATTGCCAAGAACGGGTTCACCACTCCCCGTACGCAAAAGACCGTTAACGTCAACCTGGAGGCTGCCGGCGCGGGAAAAAACTTCTTCACCGTTGTCATTCTGAATGGCCATCCAGCCTTCACCATTTATGGCGATGTCCAGATCCCGACCGGTCTCCATCAAGGCGCCGGACTTGAGATCGGTGCCGGGACGTTCCGTCATGGCGTAGGCGCGGGTCGGAAAATGCTCGCCATATACCGGCATACTCCGGGCCTGGGCAAAGTCACGTTTGAACCCGGTGGTGGTGACGTTGGCCAGGTTGTTGGCATGGGCCTGCTGCGCCAACATGGTCTGCTTGGCGCCGGACATCCCAATAAAGATCGACTTATCCATCGGACAACTCCTGCCGGATTTTTGACTGATACAATAGATTATGCAGAAGTTGTGCCATAACGACACGGTTAAGCGAACAGCGAGCAGTATGAGGAGTGCAAGGCGCGGTGATAGTCGGTTTAAACTGGCTTGCTCAGGTGCCGGGAGGCAGCAAAGAAGGCTGCCCCCAGACGGTCTGATTAACGGAGGTTGATGATGGTCTGGGTAACGGCATCCGAGGTTTCGATGGTTTTCGCGTTAGCCTGGTAGTTTCGCTGGGCGATGATCAGGTTCACCAGTTCTGCGGACAGATCAACGTTGGACTCTTCCACCGAACTGGCCTTGATCGAACCCAGGGTACCGGTATCCGGCTGGCCTACTATCGGCTGTCCGGAGTCAAACGTTTCCACCCAGCTGGTCTCGCCCACCGGCGCCAGTCCATCGGTATTTCTGAAAGAGGCCAATGCTACCTGCCCCAGGGTATCGGACTGGCCGTTGGTATACCGGGCAAACAGCACGCCGGTATCGGATACATCCAGGCCCGACAAACGACCGGTGGTATAGCCGTTCTGACGCTGGTCAGTCACCCCGAAAGCACTGCCAAATTGTGTCGTCTCAGCCAGATTTATCGCGAAGTTGGAACTGGTCGGGGGTTGCGGGACCGGGGTCGCGCCGCCGTTAGCCGTCAGCAATGGGCCATCTGCGCCGTTGGGGGCCCCCTTGGAATCCAGCGGGGTCCAGTTTGAAATAAGCACTTCGCCGTTGGGGTCGCCATCGACACTCTGAAGCGTACCGTCAACGTTGAACTGCAGTTCATAGCGGGCGCTTGAGGCTTCGCCATTGGCAGTGGGGGGATCGCCGACCTCTTCACCATCAATTTGAACGTACATGGCCCAGACATTACCGCCGCCTGAAACCGGCTCTTTGACAAAGTACTGTGTCAGTTCATGGGAGTTACCCAGGCTGTCAAACACATTAAACGAGGTGGCGTGGTTATAGGTACGCTGGTCGTTGGGGTCAAACGTGTTGGTACGGAAGGTGTCAGTGGTGGCACCCGTCAACAGCGCGCCATCGGATGTCAATGACGCATCCACTGGCAGAGTCGTGTTCAGGCTGCCAACCTGCACCTCACTGACAGTGCCGGCGGCGGCCTCATAGGCCACACTCAGGTTATTACCCCGACTCTCGATCAAGCGCAGGAATTCAGGGGTGCCACCGGCACCTTGGGTGATCGTCGCATTGACACTGCTGTTGAGGGGGGAATTGTTGATAGCGTCACGAAGCCAGCCGACAGGGTCGGCTTCACCGGCAGGGATGGCGAAATCGGTACCCTGAACAGACACCGTCTCACCTGCCTGAATTTCGCCTACCGGGACAGTGTACTCTGTTCGCGCAGAAGCACTGACGTCGTCCTGCTGGTTCAGCAGCTCCGCTATATCCCGCGCTGTGCTGCCGGCGGGAACAGTGATGTTCGTGCTCGTGCCGTCTGCACGCGCAATGTTAAGAATCTGTTCGCCCACAGTTGCGGTCGGCGCGGGCTGCAGGGTTTGATAAGTGGTGCCGCTGACCTCCAGCACACCTTCCCGAGAATCCAGGTTGAGCTCGGACTGGACATCGGTGGTCCGGCGGGGCGCCAGGTTCGATGCATCCACCTGCAGGTCACCACGAATACCGGAGAGGTTGCCGTCTTCATCGGCCTGAAAACCCTGCACACGCATATTCTGGTTGTTGGTGACGAAGCCGTCCTTATCGATACCGAACTGGCCGGCCCTGGAATACCTCACCTCACCGCCGTTGTTCAGCACGAAGAAACCGTCACCGTTGATGGCAAGGTCAAGACCATTGTCGGTAAAGCTGATATTGCCCTGAGCAAAGCTCTGCTTTACGTCCTGAACCCGAACACCGTCACCAATGGGGTTGGTCCCGGAGCTCAGGAAGCCGTTGGCATAAAGATCCCCAAACTGAGCCCGGCTACCCTTAAAACCCACCGTGCTGGCATTGGCAATATTGTTCCCGGTGACATCCAGGTCTACCGATGCAGCGCGTAAACCGCTAAGTCCTGTATTGAACGCCATACCACACCTCTGTTTCTAACCTGGTTTAATTGATTTGCTGAATCTGGGACAGAGCAACAGAACCCATACCCGCAAGATTCAACGTAATACCACCACCCTGCCCGAGGGACACACTGTCCACGTTGGCGCTGAGCACCGTTGCTAACTGTTCAGTGCCGGAGGGATAGGCACCCTGGGCGACTACCTGGTAGGTCCCGGGCGGCATGGCGCTGCCGTTGCCATCCTTGCCGTCCCACACAAAACTGGTCTGACCGGGCTGGCTCGGCCCCATATCCATCTGGCGAACCGTCTCGCCCGCCTGATTAACAATCGACACCCGCAAATTTGAAGTGGATGCCGGTATATTCACAGCGCCCTTGATTTGCCCATCAACCCCGAGCAACCCGTTCTCGGAAGGTACCAGTACGCTGCGCCCAACCATGGCTGAAGCCTGCAACGCCTGGGTTGAGCGGAACTCCCCCACGACGTCGTTAACGTTGCCGGATAATTTCTGCATTTCCTCAAGGGAGCTGAACTGGGCCAGCTGAGCGATGAATTCGCCGTTGTCCTGGGGCTCCAGCGGATTCTGGTTCTTGAGCTGGGCGATCATCAGCTCCATAAACTCATTCTTGCCGAGTTCATCTTTCTGAGCCGCCCCCGGACTCTTTAGCTGATACTGACTCAGTACATCCGACGCTGCGGTACCGTTCACCGTGCTCATGGCTTATTCCTCAATGCTTTGTTACTGCTGCCCAAGGGTCAGGATGCGCTGCATCATGGATTTGGCCGTATTCATCACATCCACGTTCATCTGGAAGCTGCGGGAAGATGACATCATGTCGGCCATCTCCTCCACCACATTGACGTTAGGATAGAAGACATAGCCGTCCTCATTCGCGGCCGGATGTTCCGGCTGATAGCGCATCTGAAGCTCCGCATCGCTTTCAACAATTCCTTCAACCGTTACACCAACACCTGAGCCATCCTGGCTGCCCATACCAAAGCCTTGTGGTGACGGGTTCATCATGCTGTGCTGAATGGCAGCGAAAACCGGCTTACGGGCACGGTAGGTGGTATCCGTGCTCGAACTGGCCGTTTCCGCATTGGCGATGTTGGAGGCGGTGGTGTTCAGCCGCAGGGACTGCGCAGTCATTCCTGAGCCGGCAATATCAAAAATGCTACCGAGTGACATGATGAAGCTCCTGTCTCACTTTAATGTGGTTGCCCTACTCGCCACTGATGGCTTTGCTCAGGCCGGAAAATTTGCTGCTCAGAAACTGGAAGCTGGCCTGGTATTCCATGGCATTACGCATGAAACGGCTCTGTTCCTGCTGGGCATCAACCGTATTGCCATCAACAGCAGGCTGGTGAGGGACACGATAAAGCAGCTCGCCACCCTCTGCTCCGCTGCCCGCCAGATCCATGTGCCCACTGTGGGACTTGGTCATTTTCATATCCTGGGCGGATTGCGCCTGCTGCAGCATGGCCTGGAAATCAACATCCTTCGCCTTGAATCCCGGGGTGTCCGCGTTGGCCAGGTTGTTGGACTGAACTTCCGCCCTTCTGACCCGGGCATGCAACGCCTGTTCATGAATACCGAGCGCTTTATCGAATGTGATTGCCATGCGGGCCTCCAAAGCTCTGATCCTGCTTGCCGGTGGATTTATGCCGGTTCCAAGCGTCGTTAAGCAGACTGAAGCAACAGCGATGCCAGTTTTACAAAAGTGCTGTTTTTCGGGGGTGAGATGGGTGCCGCAGGTGCGGAAGGAAGCATCAAGAAGCGGTTAAAGCGGCAACAAAAGGGAAAAGCGGCAATCACTTTCCCCATGGTATCCTTGAGCCTGCCAGAGGCGTGAGACCACTTTACTTCGGCCAACGACTCACAAAATCGGCGGTATCCGGTCTCGGAACTTCCGGTTTATGGGAGTCCACGGTACCAACATACAAAAAGCCGGCCACAGACTCATTTTCAGCTAAACCCAAGCCGCTTGCGACCTGGGGGTGGTAAGCAACCGCGCCGGTACGCCACATTGCTCCGAAGCCTGCAGATTGGAGCGCCAGCAGCATGTAACCCAACCCCACAGCGGCAGAGGCGTGCTGTTCGATATCAGGCACTTTCGGGTGCGGCTTATGGCAGACAATACCCACAATGATCATCGGCGCCCGCAACGGCGACTTTCTGAGCTTTTCCTGTTTGCCCGGCAGCCCTTCTTCTTCATCGCCTGCCGCCTGTGCGAACAACTCCCCCAGTTTTGTCCGTCCCTCTCCCTCAATGACGAGGTAGCGCCATGGCCGAAGCAAGGCGTGGTCTGGTGCCCTGGCAGCACATTCAAAAACCTTCTGCAGCACCTGCCTGTCGGGAGCGGGTGCAACCAATCTGGGCTCAGAAGCTCGCTTCATTATTGCGTCGATAACATCTGTCATGGGTGATCCTGATTATTCCGGTAAGCCGGATGACGGTGTCACCATCTTCCGATCCGCATTAAAATTGAGACTAAGTATTAATACTGTTAATCTTTAATCGTATATGTGTCTACCCTAAAACAACAAATACCCGGTAGTAAGTCCATGAGCACAGACGATCTGTCTGGCGGTCTTGACGGCCTCCAACACCGCTGCGCCGATGATAATAGAATCAACTCTATAGGCGCCGGATCGAGGGATAACCCTCATCAGGGGCGAGGCCTCGCAATAGCATGATGAATGCCTCGCTATCGGTGAGCAAATCCATTGTTATGGATTCACAGAATAACCCTATCGCCATTCCCTCAATGCCCGACTACAAGGGCCGGATTCTTGCTTACAGCGCAACGGCTGCCATCATCGTTACCGGTCTGTCCCAGGGCATCTTTGCAGGCTGGATGGCCTGGCTGTTGGCTGGCGCGCTTATCTGGCCCCACGTGGCCCATTATCTGACCCGGCGAACATTTCTTCGTCTCTCCCCGCGTATCCGTCAAAAGATGCAATTGGCTGATTGCGCCATTGGTGGCTCATTTGTCGGTTTGATCGGATTAGTGGCCGTGCCGGGTATCGCCGTGATTCTCATGCTGATGTTCAGTTGCCTGATAGTCGGGGGCATACGGCAGTGGCTGTGGGGCGTTCTGCTTCTGATCATAGCCATACCTGTAGGCTGCAGCATCAACGGGCCTTCCGCCTCGCTTGAGTCTCCGCTGGTGCTCAGTATCGTCTCCATCCTGGCCACCGGTCTGTACATCTGTGTGACAGCATTTTATGCGCATCAACAGGCTCGGGCCTTGATGTTGGCAAAAACCCAGATACAGAACCAGCGTGAACAATCCATTGCACTATCCCACAAGCTGTCCAAGTACCTCTCACCCCAGGTATGGCAGTCCATCTTCACCGGCGAGCGCGATGTGCGTCTGGAGACCCAGCGCAAGAAGCTGGTGATTTTTTTCTCCGATATCAAAGGCTTCACCGAGCTGTCGGAAGAGATGGAACCGGAGGCCCTGACGGAATTACTGAATCACTACTTCAATGAAATGTCGGAGGTGGCGCACCGATATGGGGGCACCATCGATAAATTTGTCGGCGATTCCATCATGATTTTTTTCGGTGATCCCACCAGTCGCGGTCAACGCGAGGATGCCTCCGCCTGTGTCTCCATGGCTATCGATATGCGAAAACATATGAAAATCATGCGTCAGCAATGGCGCAGCCAGGGCATCAAGACACCGCTTGAAATACGAATGGGCATCAGCACCGGCTATACAACCGTTGGTAACTTCGGTGCCGAAAACCGGATGGACTACACCATCATTGGCAAGGAAGTGAATCTGGCCAGCAGACTTGAATCCCTCGCGAAACCGGGTGAAATACTGATCTCATACGAGACGTTTTCGCTGATCAAGGACCGCATCATGTGCCGTGATAAAGGCGAAATTACCGTCAAAGGGTTCGGGCGCCCGGTGCCGATCTATGAGGTCGTTGACTTCCGTCGGGACCTCGGGCCAAACCGCAGTTTTCTGGAGCATGAACACAGCGGCTTTTCCATGTACCTGGATTCCGAGAAAGTCACGGACAAGGAACGGGAAGCCATTCTGTCGGCGCTGGAAGACGCCGCCGACCGACTGCGCCGGGAAGATGCCTGACATCTGGCGGGCGCTTGAACTCGCGCTGCTATTGCCTGATCAGTCTCATGCTGGGCACCTCGCCGGCGGAAGTGCTACGCCAGGGATTAATATCCAGCCCTCCGCGTCGCGTGTAACGGGCACACACTGTCAGGTGCTGCGGGTCGCAACGCTGAAAAATATCATTGAATATTGTCTCCACGCAGTGCTCGTGAAAATCCTGCTGTTGTCGAAAACCAACCACATAGCGCAACAACCCCGCCCGGGATATCCGCGGCCCGGTGTACTCGATCAATAGTGACCCCCAGTCCGGCTGGCCAGTTACCGGGCAGTTGCTTTTCAGCAAGTGCGAGCACAGGCGTTCGGTGACCCCCTTGCCACCGGCCTGTAGCTCATCCGGGCAATAGGCGTAACCGACATTCTCCAGGGGCTCATCGTCGATCAACTCAAAGTCTTCGGGATGACCAGAAATCATCATCGGCTGATCGACGTCATAAAGCGTTACACTTACCGCTGACCCGCTGGCACTGGAAAGGTCTCGCTCGATTACTTCCGCGGCTTGCGCAGGTGTTGAGAACACCATCTGATTGAGCGAGTTCAGGTACAGCTTGAGAGACTTTGACTCAATCAACGAGACCGACGCCGCCGGCACCCGGATTTCGGCCCAGGCCACCGCCGGTACACCGCTGGGCCGCAACCATGACAACTCCCAGGCTTGCCAGAGATCTTCTCCAAACCAGGGCCAGCGGCCATCCTGAAAACCGATACGGCGCCGATTGTCGTCTCTCGGGACCGGAAATAAAAGCTCCGGGCTGTAACTGTCCGGGTATTCGCTGGCTTTACCCAGCGGTGCATCATTCAATGCCATATAAATTCCTGATTCAGTGCCTGATCCCTTTACCGCGCTTGAGCAATCGCAGGGAAACTACAGAGAGAATAGCAATAAACAATACAATCATCCCGAGGGAAACACCGACATGAACGTCGGACACCCCCAGAATTCCGTAACGAAATGCATTCACCATATAAAGTATGGGGTTTGCCATAGACACCGCCTGCCAGAACTCCGGTAACATCTGAATCGAATAAAATACGCCACCGAGGTAAGTCAGCGGGGTCAGGATAAATGTCGGGACGATGGATATGTCATCAAACTTTGTGGCAAGCATGGCGTTGATAAATCCGCCGAGGGAAAACAACGCTGAGGTCAGAAACACCGTCAGAATCATTACCGGTAAATTGTGAATATCAAGACGGGTAAACGCCAAAGACAGGAGCGTGACGATCAGACCAACCCCCAGCCCACGAGCCATACCACCCGCCACGTACCCCACCAGGATAACGCTGTTGGGGACCGGAGACACCAACAACTCCTCGATACTGCGCTGAAACTTCATGCTGAAAAATGACGACACCACGTTGGCGTAAGAACTGGTGATCACCGACATCATGATCAAACCTGGCGTGATAAACGACATATATTCAAAGCCGCCCATATCGCCAATGCGCGATCCGATAAGGTTGCCAAAAATCACGAAGTACAACGTCATGGTGACAGCGGGCGGCAACAGCGTTTGCGGCCAGATCCGGGTAAAGCGGCGGACCTCACGTAACACAATCGTTGCGAAGGCGGTGAACATTGCATGGGGGCTCATGCCTGTGCCTCCCTGTCCCGGGCATTGTCTTCAACCAACCGAAGAAATAACTCTTCCAACCGGTTTGCCTTGGTTCGCATACTTAGAACCTTGATTCCGAGGCGTTCCAGCTCCACGAACACCCCGTTCAGGCTTTGGGCTTTTTCCACATCCACTTCCAGCGCCCCCTCCTCATTCAGGCGGGTGGCAAAACCTTGCAGTTGCGGAACTTCCTGGCTGGTCAGGTCGGTGTCGAGAATAAATGTCTCTACACTGAGTTGCTGTAGCAGCGCCCGTTTGCTGGTGTGTTTGAGAATTTTGCCGTGATCAATGATGGCGATATTTCGACACAGGGCTTCGGCTTCCTCGAGGTAATGGGTCGTGAGGATGATCGTGGTGCCCTGTCGGTTCATTTCCTCGAGAAAGGTCCACATTGAACGCCGCAATTCGATATCCACACCTGCGGTGGGTTCGTCCAGAATCAGCAGCTTTGGTTCATGCACCAGCGCTCGTGCAATCATCAGACGACGCTTCATACCACCCGATAGCATTCGCGCCGGGGAATCGCGCTTTTCCCAAAGGCCCAGCTTACGCAGGTAACGCTCGGCGGACACCTTTGCCCGGGCTAGCGGAATGCCGTAGTAACCCGCCTGCGTGGTGACAATATCAAACACTTTCTCAAACTGGTTGAAATTGAATTCCTGCGGCACGACACCGAGGTTCAGCTTTGCAGCCGAAAGCTCGGTATCAATATCATGACCAAATACCTTAACGCTCCCCGACGACTTGTTTACCAATGAGCAGACAATGCCCAACGTGGTTGATTTACCCGCACCGTTCGGACCCAACAAGGCGAAAAAATCCCCTTCTGCCACATGCAGATCAATACCCCTGAGGGCTTCAAAACCGTCGCCGTAGGTTTTCACCAGCCCGGTGATTTCTAATGCATTGCCCATAAAACCTCTCCGGGAAACCGCGTGCCATCCGCATTGGCCAGGTCCCGCCTGTTGGTGAAAAGTAAATCTGGTAAGTTGTGGCGGAACTTCGTGAATTCAAGAGGCAGGGATTAGAGGTGATGGGGGGAGGTGCTTGTGATTTTCAAGCCCCGGCGGTTACCGCCGGGAAAAGCAGATCAGGGTCGTTACTGACTAACCACCGATGAACCGCTTCAGGTTCCAGCGGGACTCACTGCCGGTAACGTCGAACTGGTTTGGCTTCAGTCCGTCGGTCCCGAACGGTAAACACCCTTCAATTCGCAGCATTTCCTGAGGTGTTCGGCCGTCATTGAAATTGGCCAGGTTGACCACTTTCGCCGACCGCAGAGGCTGCTGCTGTGAGTCTGTCATTACCATAATCCGCGGCCACAGACGACGGGATGGTGAATGGGATACAACCACTCCACGCTCTCCACTATTGAGCTCAACCAACGTGCCGGTGGGATAAATACCAATAGACTGGATAAATTTTTCCACCAGATCTTCCTGGAATTCAATATTGCGCTGCTCGAACAACTGACTGACCGCTTGGGCTGGGGTCAGAGGCGTATGACCCTGACGGGGTTCAATCAATGCTTCATAGTAATCCACCAGGCCGGCAATTTTCGCAAGCAGCGGGATGCGATCCCCTTTCAAGGCAGCGGGAAAGCCAGAACCGTTATGCCGCTCCCGGTGGCCACGAACAATACTGACAACGGCACCGGAAAGACCAGCCTCCTGAAGCCGGGAAGCACCCCTCTCGACATAGGTTTTGAATTCGGCAAACTGCTCAAAATCCAGGCAATGCTCGTTGGTGATCAGCTCCTTCGGCAAATCGGCCTTGCCGACATGAGCAAGCAAACAGCCCATCGCCAGGTGATTCAGCAAGCCCTCATCCAGCCCCAGATGGCGACCACAAACCAGTGCCCAAATTGACGTACTGAGGGCATGCTGGTAGGTGTATTCGTCGTTATCACGCACGCGGGCCAGCCAGAGCAAAGCATCAGGGTTTCGAACAACACTCGATGTCATACTGCGGGTCACGCGGGACAGTGCCTCAAAGTCCGGCACACGGCCGTCACGCACACTCGCCTTTACATCATCAATCGCTCGCTCGGCATCGCCGAGCAGCAGTTGACTGAATTTCAGTTCTTTTTTCATCGTGGAGGTGATTTCGTGCTGCACCGGATTCTTGATATGCAGCGGGGGCAGCTGGAGCGTTTCCTCAGAGTTACGCTTGGCGTTCCGGCGGGTAAATACCGGAGCCTTGGCCTCGTCATATTCAGTTGAGTCACGTTCCTCCGCCACATCGATTTCAATCCATTTACAGTGGGAAACCAACGCGCGTATCTCTTCCTGTGAGCGTATGTAGAAGCCCTGAATCGGAAACGGGGTCATGTGCCACGGACGATCCAGATCAGACACAAACATGCCGATCTCCAGATCATGTACTGCCACTCTTCTCTGACGAACGCCCACGGTGCACCTCATTTACGGTTTTGACAGGTTTCCATTCTGACTAACGAGGAAAAAGAGTCCATTACAGTTTCGTATGCAGTGGTTACCAACCGACTACAGTGCGTTACCAAACATGTCATGAGGAAACATAATGTAGCAACGTGACGGCCGTCACACTAATTTGCAGAGGGATTCGAATTACCCATCACCGCCTGTCAATCCGAAAATTGAAGCCCGAAACCATCCACGGTTTTTCGCACCACCACCATTTCCAGCACCGGCGCAGGAATTGGCAGCCCTTGCACCTGTACCTGCACCCGGTCTCCGAGTTGGGGCGAGAAATCCTCTTCTACCACAATGAAAATGCCGCCATCGGATATATCGCGGGTCGAGAAAATTCTGGAGCCGATGTCCGGATGTGTCACGCTGACCTTTGCGTTCAGCGCTGTCCTGATATGTTCTCTGCGATTCTCTGAGCTCATTCAGCTTCGCCTGTTCTGCTTTTTTTCCAAGCCCTTAGCAGCTGGCTCCGGACTCTCTGCAAGTTCTTCAAATCGTAGGAATCATAGCATTGTTTGATGAAGCTGGAATTCTGGCCCGGAATAATTGACACTTTATTTAATTTGAATGAGAATGGTTTGTGTTTTCGATATTGATTCGACGTTAAGCGAGACAGTTGTCCGCCCACTCCCCGCTTATATAACTGATCAGGACGATGATTATGCGAATGAAGTTTGCTGCAAGCGCGCTACTTGCACTTTCCGTGTTACCGATCAATGCCAGTGCTGATGGCGAAGTTAACATCTATTCCTACCGTCAGGCCTTCCTTCTCGAACCTCTTCTGAACGCCTTCACCGAGGAAACCGGTGTGAAGACCAACGTGGTTTTCGCAAAAAACGGTCTTACTGAACGACTTGAGCGTGAAGGTGACAACAGTCCCGCAGACCTCGTGATGACAGTCGACATTTCGCGACTAAGCGAACTGGTCGAGAAAGATCTGACCGCGAGCGTAAGCAACCCGACACTTGAACAGAACATTCCTGAATACCTTCGCCACCCAGACGGCAAGTGGTTTGCACTTACTACCCGAGGGCGGATGATCTACACCTCGGTAGATCGCGTTGAAGAAGGGGAAATAACGACTTACGAGCAGTTGGCAGATGACAAATGGAATGACCGTATCTGTACCCGCAGCGGCAAGCACCCGTACAACATCGCGCTGATTTCCTCCATGATTGCGCACCATGGCGAGGAAAAAGCCCAGGAGTGGCTGCAAGGGGTCAAAGATAATCTGGCCCGTAAACCCCAGGGCGGTGACCGCGACCAGATCAAGGCAATTTCTGAAGGTGTCTGCGATGTAGCCATTGGTAACAGCTACTACTACGGCGCCATGCTGGAGGATGAAAACCAGCGACCGGCTGCTGAAAAGGCCCGCATGGTGTTCCCGAATTCCGACGGCCGTGGCACACACATCAATATCAGCGGGGTTGCGCTGACAAAGAGCGCTCCCAATCGGGAAAACGCCATTCAGTTAATGGAGTTCCTTTCAGAGCAAAAAGCTCAGCAGATTTACGCCGAAGCCAATACCGAATACCCTGCTAATCCAGAGGTTGAAGTAGCTGGCATAGTGGCAAATTGGGGCGACCTGAAACCGGATTCCCTTTCGCTGCAGGAAATTGCAGACAATCGCGACACTGCGGTTCGCATGGTCGATCGGGTAGATTACGACAACTAATGGATAGAGACAGTTAGCGGATAACTGAAGCCGCCGAAGCCGATTTCTTCGGACGTCGGGTGGCGGTTTTCAGGTTGTTTCTCCATTGCAGTTGAACGTACCCCTGTTTACACTTGCCGCGCTTCAGACCCTCCAACGGAAAACTATGAAACAGGCCGTGGACAGCACCGAGTATCAGACACACCAACCGTTACTTGCAGGCCATACCTCCCGCCGCTGGCTGTTTTCTGCCTGCGCTACCACGTTCATTGTCGCGTTGCCTGTATTCGCGGTGTTTTATCTGGCGTTGTTTCCGGATGAGAATATCTGGCCTCATCTGATCGACACCACTCTGCCCCGGTATCTCGATAATACCATTCGGCTGATGCTGGGTGTTGCACTTATCACGCTGTTTATTGGCGTCTCCACTGCCTGGGCGGTGACCGTATGCGAATTCCCCGGCCGCCGCTTTTTCGAATGGGCATTGTTGCTGCCGTTTGCCGTACCCGCGTATGTCATTGCCTACGTTTATACAGACCTGCTCGATTATGCGGGGCCCATTCAGATTGCCCTGCGGGACTGGTTTGGCTGGAACAGTGCCCGGGATTACTGGTTTCCGCAAATAAGGAGCCTGGGCGGCGCCACCCTGATGATTGGCCTGGTGCTGTACCCCTACGTTTATCTGCTTTCCCGTGCGGCATTTATGGAGCAATCACCGTCACTTTTTGCGGTCAGCCGTAGTCTCGGGCACTCCGCGCTGAGTACCTTTTTCAGGGTCGTACTCCCCATCGCCCGCCCGGCGATTGCAGTCGGGCTGTCGCTGGTATTAATGGAAACCCTGAACGATTTTGGAACCGTCGATTTTTTTGCAGTACAGACCTTGACTGCTGGCCTCTTTGATACCTGGATGAACCTTGGCAATCTGGGCGGCGCCGCCCAGATTGCCACCGTCATGCTGTCTTTCGTGCTGGTTCTGGTAACGCTGGAGCGATATTCCCGCCGGCGCCAGAAACAGTTTTCAGCACGGGACAATCGCCAGCCCGTCCACCGTTTCAGGCTCACGCCAGGCCGCAAGGCGCTTTGCATCATTGTGTGCGCGGTACCCGTGGTGTTCGGCTTTATCATACCGGCCCTCGTGCTGGGCTATTACGCGGTGGAATATTTCGAACAAAGCTGGAACACCGAGTTCTTCAGGAACACCGTTAACAGCCTGTTTCTCTCCGCTACCGCCGCACTTACCACCCTCGTTATCGGCCTGACACTTGCCTACAGCCGACGCCTTCACGACACACCGGGCATGCGGGTTCTCATGAGACTGTCCAGCCTGGGTTACGCCATGCCTGGCGCGGTGCTAGCTGTGGGTGTCATTGTTCCAATGGCGGGCTTTGATAACTGGCTCGATGGGCTCATGGAGTACTGGTTTGGCTGGAACACCGGTCTGTTGCTCAGCGGTACTACGTTCGCCCTGGTGTTCGCCTACACGGTGCGTTTTCTTGCGGTCTCGGCAGGTAGTGTTGAAAGTGCCCTGCAGAAAGTAACCCCCAGCATGGATATGGCGGCCCGATCACTCGGCCAGGGACCAGGCGGCACGCTCATCCATGTGCACTTGCCGATACTCCGGGGAACGCTGCTAACAGCCGCACTTGTGGTGTTTGTGGACTGCATGAAAGAACTGCCCGCCACTCTCATACTGCGACCCTTCAATTTTGACACTCTGGCAACCTATGTATACCAGTTTGCCTCCGATGAAATGCTCAGCCGTAGCGCTTTACCCGCATTGATTATTGTACTTGCCGGGATTGTTCCGATCATTCTGATGAGCCGGTCAATCGGGCAGTCCAGAAGCTTCAACTGATACCGGCCAACACCCGTCACAGCGATCAGAGCGTGCAGAAATCAGAGACTTCAGAATTGAACGTTTTCAGAAATCAGAGCCTGCAGAAATCCGTGCGAACTTCCTGAACTACAAAACGTCCCCGAAAGGCCGCCAGAGGTCTGGTATCCGGCGTCAGGGTAGCCTCTCCGCGAAAAATCTGGGCCGTCAGATTCAGCCGGCCTTTTCCAAGCCGGGCCAGACTCTTGTGAAACCGGCGCATGAGGTCCTCATCGGTCAGAGTACAGAGCGCGTAAAAATCTCCCTCAACCGGCCCCAGGTAATCCATTTCACCGCTCTGAATCAGAATGCTGCCCGTCAGGCCGGCGTCCGCCAACTGAAGTTCCACCAGGCCCCAGGCCGAGACCACCGCTACCGAATAAAGACTGCCACCAAAAGCCGTACCCTGGTGGTTATGGTTCGGTTCCAGCGGTGCACTCACCAACAGTTGCCGGCCATCATAGGCCACCAGGTCCACCGCCAGGCTCCTGGTCAGTGGAATAACATCATTGATCCGTTTCTTGAAGCGAGCAAGCTGAGTCATCATTTGTCCATCCTCTGGACTCAGTCTAGTAGTCTCACGCAGCTTTCCCTATGCGACTAACGTCGGCTTTTGCGATATATGCATCAACAGACCCGCGCCACCAAAAAAAACCCCGCCAGTCAACGCTACGGGGTTTTATGCTGCCATCGCCTGGCCGGCTTTATGGATCAGCTTTGAGTGCTATTGCCAGATCACCTGCTGGCGCTTGGAGTACCAGGTGTCCAGGTCCACTTTATAGGCATCCTCCACCACATTGCGCTTCAGCTTCATGGTAGGGGTCAGAAAGTCGTTATCGATACTCCACTCGTCCTTTACAACAACCAGGAACTGGAGCTGCTCATGGGGATCAACGGTTTTGTTCACATCGTTCAGCAACGATGACAAACTGGCGTCGAGTTCCTTGCGATAAGCTTGATCGGCTGCCCGACGCCGGGCGTCTTCCGACAACATCACCAGACAATGGGGCTGGGGATAATTTTCGCCGGAAACACACACCATTTCGATGTCGGGATGGCTCATCAACTTGTTCTCGATGGGTGCGGGAGCGACGTACTTGCCCTTGCTGGTTTTAAAAATCTCCTTGAGCCGTCCGGTCAGCTTGAGCCGACCTTCATTATCGATTTCGCCTTTGTCACCGGTGCGCAGGAACCCGTCCTCAGTAAACGCCGCCCGGGTTTTTTCCTCGTCTTTGTAATACCCCATCATGGTGGCCGGACTTTTTACCAGCACTTCGCCCTGCTCGCTGATTTTGACTTCCACCCCCGGCAACGCTTCTCCTACGTACCCGGTACGAGCCCGCCCCGGCTTGTTCATATGGGAATAGGCGAAGTTTTCAGACATGCCATAGCCTTCTAACAGCTCAAGCCCGAGGCCGCGATACCATTCCAGGATGTCATGGGCCAGGGGGGCGGAGCCACTGCCGGCGAACCTGACATGCTGCAGCCCAAGATTGGTAAGAACCTTCTTTTTGATCAGCTTGTTCAGCACAGGCACCTTGAGCAGCCGCTGGAGCTTTTTCCTGGGCACTTTCTGGAAGACGCCATGCTGGAACTTGATCCAGATACGGGGTACCGCCAGGAACAGAGTTGGCTGGGCACGCTTGAGGTCATCCACAAACGTATCGAGGGATTGGGCAAAATACAGGGTGAAACCCTTGTTCATGGAGCCAAGTTCCACCACAAACCGCTCGAATACGTGAGCAAGCGGCAAATAAGACAGCATGCGCTCGTTGGTTGTCACATCCAGCGCTTCCGTGCCACCGGCAGCCGCGTACGCAAGATTGTCGAAACTCAGCATCACACCTTTGGGTCGCCCGGTGCTACCGGAGGTATAAACGATAGTCGCCAGCTCGTCAGCGGCGCGGTCAACCTTTTCCGCCAACGGTGGAAATTTGGCCACGATGTCATTCCAGCTCTTGAAATCGTTGGGCGGGCTGAGCGGGTATGAAATGCAGGCTAAAGTATCGGGAACCCCCGACTTCATGCTGTCCCAGTCATCCAGTTTGCCGACGAACAATACTTCGCAGCCGCTGTGCTCAAGAATATAGCCAACGGTGGTTGCGTTCAGGGTTGGATAGAGGGGCACAGAGACATGCCCTGCCATCCAGATGGCCCAATCCGACATGATCCAGTGCGCACAGTTCTTGGAAATAATCCCGATCCGGCTGTTGGCGGGCAGATCCAGGGACTTCAGGTAAGCGGCCATACGCCTGGCTTCACCCACTGCGCGGCGCCAGGTGTACTCCACCACTTTGTCACCCCCCATCGGCTGTACCATATAGACCGATTCAGCCCGGGCAGATTCCCAGTGATAAATCATCTCAAGAGGGAGCTTATATTTCGTGTCCATGGACCTTCCTTTGTTTGTATTTTTTGGCCGATACGTTCCTGAAGATTATTTCATCACACACGTTGTCGTCAAAATGTGACGCAACCAGAACCATATCTACTGACTCCATATAAACCGCAATTTTTCGGGCAGTTTATGGCACGTAAAATAGTGGAGTGCGGCAGCAGACCTGGGTAGCTCCGGCGAGGCATGCGCCCCATCCCTGTGATAAACTTGCGCGCTTTGAACTGACTCACCTTCCGGAGACTGATTTATGGCCAACATCGTGATGCATGCATTCATCGGTGTCCTGCTTATGTTCAGCATGACTGCGACTCAGGCCGAAGAACCGCGGCTGATTGCGGTTACCCAGATTGTCGAGCATCCCGCCCTGGATGCTGTCCATCAGGGCATCAAGGATGAACTTTCGGAACGCGGCTTTACGGATGGCGAAACGGTCCGGATGATGTTCGAAACAGCTCAGGGCAACACTGGCATTGCCGCACAGATTGCCCGCAAGTTTATCGGAGAGGGCGCCGATATCATTGTCGCTATCGCCACGCCATCCGCCCAGACCGTGGCCGCTGCTGCCCGCAATATCCCCGTGGTGTTTTCCGCGGTAACGGACCCTGTCGACGCCAAGCTGGTTGCCAGTCTCGAGAGCCCCGGAGCCAACATTACTGGCGTGACTGATATGCTGCCCTTGGCACAGCACATGGACATGCTGCTTCGCATGGTCCCCAACGCGAAACGTATCGGAACGGTTTATAACCCGGGTGAAGCCAACGCAGTTGCTCTGGTGGAGGCTCTGGAAATCGAACTCGAGAGCCGGGAGATCAAGCTGGTCAAGGCCGCAGCAACTAAAACCTCCGAAGTTCTCGGCGCTGCGCGCTCCCTGACTGACAAGGTAGATGCGATCTATCTCACCACTGATAACACCGTTATCAGTGCTGTCGAAGCCGTTATTTCAGTAGGAGAACGGGCCAAAATTCCGGTATTTGCGGCGGATACTGCGACAGTTTCCCGGGGCGCGGTCGCGGCCCTCGGCTTCGATTACTACGACGTCGGTCGCCAAACCGGCGCCATGGTTGCCAGGATTCTTGAGGGTGCCGCACCCGGTACGCTGCCGGTTGAAGGCGTCGAAAAGTTGTCTCTGTTCGTCAATCCGGATGCCGCCGGGCGTATGGGCATTACGATACCGGCCGATGTCCTGGCCGAAGCAGAAGCAATCGTCGATGGCGCTGCCCGTCGCTAGTATTGATCACAGGTAGCAATCGGGCAGCGGACACCAGTCCCTGCCCCGTTCACTCCCATAACCAGAAGCCCTCAACATGCTTAGTGAAATAGCGCTTTACGGCGCCATTGAGACCGGTCTGATCTATGGCCTGGTCGCGTTCGGGATTTATCTTTCGTTTCGTGTGCTCCACTTTCCGGACCTCACCGTGGACGGCAGTTTTCCCCTTGGCGCGGCCGTTGCCGCTGTTCTCATTATCGATGGCATCAACCCATGGGTTGCTACCGGCGCCGCTGTTCTCGCCGGCATGGGAGCTGGCGCAGTAACCGCGTTGCTCAACGTCAAGCTCAAAATTCTGAATTTGCTGGCTTCGATCCTGACCATGATCGCTCTGTACTCCATAAACTTGCGTATTATGGGCCGGCCGAACATTGCGCTGCTTTCAGAGGAGACCGTATTAACTCCCTGGTACGAGTTGGGGCTTGCCTATCAGCAGGTGCCGGTGCTGCTGTTTTTCATCATCGCAATGATTGCGCTGGTGCTGTTGTGGCGCTTCATGAAATCAGAAACCGGCCTCGCCATGCGGGCCACCGGAGCCAACCCCAGAATGGCCCGAGCCCAGGGCATTGCAACGGGTGCCATGGTGATACTCGGGGTCGCGCTGTCTAACGGGCTGGTGGGGCTGGCAGGCGCCCTGTTCGCCCAGAGCCAGGGCGCAGCAGATGTAACCATGGGCGTCGGGGTTATCGTGATCGGATTGGCGTCACTGATCGGTGGCGAAGCCGTGGTCACCCCCCGTACGGTGTTACTTGCCCTTGTCGCCTGTATCGTCGGCGCTATCCTTTACCGCCTCGCCATCGCCTTTGCGCTGAACGCCGACTTCATTGGTCTGAAAGCCCAGGATCTGAACCTGGTTACAGCGGTATTGGTGACCCTCGCCATCGTATTACCCGGCTCTAAAGCCTCCGTCCGGGCCTACTTCGCCCGCCGCAGCCAATAAGGAAAAGCGATGATCACCGCAAAAAATCTGAGGCTCACCTTCGGCCAGGGCACACCGCTGGAGAACCCTGCCCTCAGAGGTATGAGCCTGACAGTTAACCAGGGCGAATTTGTCACTGTAATCGGCAGCAATGGCGCGGGCAAATCCACATTTCTGAACGCCCTGGCCGGAGAGGTGCTGGTAGACAGCGGTTCTATTGTGGTCGATGGGCAAGACGTTACCCGTCTGCCAACCCACAAACGGGCGAGCCGGGTAGCGAGGGTGTTTCAGGACCCTTTGGCCGGCACCTGTGAGGATCTGACCATTGACGAAAATCTGGCGTTAGCAATAAAACGCGGTCAACGTCGCGGGTTGTCAGCGGCAGTAAAGGCCCGTTATACCGATCAGTTTCGCAGCAGCCTGGCCTCACTGGGCCTTGGGTTGGAAGACCGGCTAGGGGACAAAATGGGACTTTTATCGGGTGGCCAGCGGCAAGCGGTCAGCCTGTTGATGGCGAGCATGACGCCTTCAAGCATTTTGCTGCTAGACGAGCATACCGCCGCTCTCGATCCTAAAACGGCTCGCTTTGTTCTGGCACTGACCACCAACATCATCGAGCAACAAAGCCTTACTGCGCTAATGGTCACCCACAGCATGAAACAGGCTCTGGAGGTGGGCACAAGGACGGTTATGCTGCATCAGGGAGAAGTGGTCTTCGATATCGCCGGAGAGGACCGAAAAGGTCTGGAGGTTAAAGATCTGTTGGATCTTTTCGAGAAACAACGGGGACTCGAGATTACCGATGACAGTCTGCTGCTGGGATAGCACCCAACCCCTACATGTTGTGTTGTCGTGCAAGCCCCTGAAACCCGCTGCTCGACGAGCTTGATGGATATTTCAAGTCAGTTTCAATTGATTCTCCTTACAGAAACCAGCCATCCTGATAGTTCCCCTCATCTTCACAGACCACAATATCCTGTTATACTCGAACGACTGACGCCGATATATTGGGTTTTGAGCGAAAAACGACCAAATAATAACAACGCGTTTAAGGGCTATACTCAGGCGCCTCCAGTGACCCTTTCCGGGCGGCTCAAACGCTTTAAACCGATTGGCTTTCAGGATTGACCTGCATCTCCTGACACACCAGATGTAGTGGTCACTGGACAACTAACATATTCTAGGAGGATGACGCCGGCTCAAGCGCAGCGTCGTTCATCAGCAACATCTGAAATCCCGAGGGTGGCAATGAACGCTAAGGCAAAGGCACTGACAACAACGATTCCCATGCAGGACGCATCGCTGGATATCTGGAACAGCAAATACCAGTTGAAAACAAAAACTGGCGAACCTGTAGACGCAACCATTGAGGCGACCTACGAACGCGTCGCCGTTGCCCTGTCCCAGGTTGAGGCGAAAGCAGATCGCGCCAGGTACATGAAAGATTTTGTCTGGGCCCTCAAAAATGGCGCCATTCCGGCTGGCCGCATTATTTCCAATGCCGGTGCAGAAGCTCACAAACCGGCTACATCGACTATCAACTGCACCGTGTCCGGCAGCATCAATGACTCGATGAACGACATTCTCGAGAAAAACCATGAAGCAGGCCTGACACTAAAAGCCGGCTGTGGTATCGGTTACGAATTCTCTACCCTGCGCCCCCGGGGCGCTTATGTCGCAGGCGCCGGAGCGACAACTTCCGGCCCACTGTCGTTCATGGATATTTTTGATCGGATGTGTTTCACCGTATCCTCTGCCGGTGGCCGCCGTGGCGCCCAGATGGCGACCTTTGATGTGCACCATCCGGATGTACTGGACTTTATTCAGGCCAAGCGTGAAGACGGGCGTCTGCGCCAGTTCAATCTGTCTTTGTTGATCACTGAAGATTTTATTGAAGCGGTCAGGAATGACGGGGACTGGCAGTTGTCCTTCCCTGTCACCCAGAAAGAAGTGGCCGAGGAACAGCTCGACCTGACTGACGGCAGCCTGTTCGTTTACCGGGACTTTCCGATTCAGACCGGTTATGTCACCGACGAGGAAGGCAAGGTCGCCTGCCGTATCTATCGCACGCTTAAGGCCCAGTTCATCTGGGACAGCATCATGACGGCTACCTATGACTATGCCGAGCCCGGTTTCATCCTGATTGACAAGGTCAATCAGATGAACAACAACTGGTTCTGTGAAGACATCCGCGCCACTAACCCATGTGGTGAACAGCCGCTACCACCCTACGGCAGCTGCCTGCTCGGCTCCGTCAACCTGACCAATTTTGTGGACAACCCGTTCACCGACAAGGCGAGCTTCAACTACGAGAAATACCGCAAGGTTGTCGCTATTTTCACCCGTATGCTGGATAACGTGGTGGAGATAAACGGCCTGCCGCTGGAAGAACAGCGCCACGAAATCAATTACAAACGCCGCCATGGCATGGGCATCCTGGGTCTGGGTTCAACTCTGGCTATGCTGCGCATGCCTTATGGTTCGGAAGAGTCGGTAACGTTTACTGAAGAAGTAGTTCGGGAAATGGCAGTGGAAGGCTGGCGCCAGTCACTTGCTCTTGCAGGCGAAAAAGGCCCCGCGCCCATCATGAATGATGAGTTCGAAATTACGCCAAAAATGCTGTCCAAGTGCCCGAAACTCAAAGCAGATGGCTACACTATGGGTGACAGGGTCAAAGGCCGGATACTGCACGCAAAATACAGCCGTTACATGGAACGTATTGCAGACGTTGAGCCGGAGCTGGTTGCCGCCCTGGCAGAGCAAGGTGGTCGGTTCACCCACCACACCTCCATTGCCCCGACCGGCACCATCAGTCTGTCTCTGGCAAACAATGCCAGCAACGGGATCGAACCCAGCTTCTCTCATCATTATGCCCGCAACATTATCCGGGAAGGCCGCAAGACCAAGGAAAAAGTGGACGTGTTTTCCTATGAGCTGCTGGCCTATCGGCATCTGGTGAATACCGGCGCCATGCCGTTCTCAACCGATGAAGGCACCCGTCTGCCGGAGTATTTCACAACTTCCGATGATGTATCGCCGGACCAGCACGTGGACATACAGGCCGCCGCGCAAAAGTGGGTAGATTCATCCATCTCCAAAACAGCCAACGTGCCTACGGACTTCGCGTACCCGGACTTCAAAAACATTTACATGTATGCCTACGAGCAGGGTCTGAAGGGCTGCACCACATTCCGCTTCAACCCTGAAGCGTTCCAGGGTGTACTGGTAAAAGAATCAGATCTGGAAAATACGCTGTATGAGTTCACCCTGGATGATGGCAGCAAAATCACGCTGAAAGGAAACGAGCAGGTGGAGTATGACGGCGAGATTCACAATGCCGCCAACCTGTTTGACGCTTTGAAAGAAGGCACATACGGAAAGTATTGAACCGGAAAACCGACACAGGACAACGAACATGACCGTTAAAATCAGCAATAAAATCGTCGGCTACCGGGTGGTCAAAGCCGACAAAGCAGACGAAAAACTCGCGGAGCCGATCGCTGCGGTGCCCTCGCCGGTAAAAATGAACGAGTACATCGAACGGCCGGATTTCTTGTTGGGCACCACCTACAAGATCAAGCCACCGATTGCCGAACATGCGATGTATATCACCATCAATGACATCTTGCTCAACGAGGACACCGATCACGAGAGCCGTCAGCCTTATGAGGTGTTCATCAACTCCAAATCGATGGAACACTTCCAGTGGGTGATCGCCCTTACACGGGTTATTTCCGCGGTGTTCCGCAAAGGCGGTGATGTCACTTTCCTGGTGGAAGAGTTGCGGTCCGTATACGATCCCAACGGCGGCTACTTCAAAAAAGGCGGTGTCTTCATGCCCTCCCTGGTGGCGGAAATTGGCGCTGTTATTGAAAAGCACCTGAAGGCCATCGGGTTGATCGAAAGTGAAGAAATGAGCGAGGTCACCAAGCGTATTCTCGCTGAGAAGCGTGCGGAGTTTGAAGCCAGCAAGGCCGCTGCGAATAACGATGACACCGTCGGTGATTTCCCACCCAACGCCTCCATGTGCGGCAAGTGCAGCACCAAAGCCGTCATCGTGATGGACGGCTGCGCAACATGCCTCTCATGCGGTGACAGCAAGTGCGGATAAGCGTTTGCTGAGGTTCGAATTGGTGTTGATTTCAAAGGGGTGCCCATCAGGCACCCCTTTTTTATTTTCCACCACGACACTATCAGGAACAGCCCTTCGTGCAGCTCGCCTCACCGTCAAATGACATGGTGACACCGCTTAAAGGCACATGAACCGGAACATTGGTTGCCTTGATAAAGGCCTCGGTTTTGGTACCAGTCACCACTTTACCGTCCTTGGTGGCAACTTCGTTGGCATGGGACGCAATAACCGATTTCGGCTGCACAAGCTCGTTGATCACGTAAGCAGCTTCATTCGGGCCAGTGGTAAAGGTGTTGCCGATGTTAATCACTGCCAGGTTGGCCCCGTAGTAATCCTTAACAACCAACTCCTGCTCTGCGGTGATGCCTGTGTCCCCCGACAGATAAACGACAAGGCCATTGGTGAATTTCAGTACGTAGCCGGTTGGTGGCCCAACGGATGCACTCAGACCGGAGCCTTTCAGGTACTCGGCAAGCGGGCCGGTGATGAACCCCGCCCCGAGACCATTACTGTGGGTTGCCGGTACCGTGGTGATCTCGACTCCCCCCATTGTGACAAGTCCGCCAAACCTGACCAGTACTGAATCCGAGCTATCGCCTCCGGCCGCCTGCATCTTGTTCGCAAAGAAAGCGGGCATATCGCTACCGGTGACCATCTTGGCGCCTTTTTTTACGGCGATGTTGACGGAGTTAGAATTCGGCATCGCATCCACGGAAGAGTCCGCGGAGGCGCAACTGCCGGCGTTCGCTGCGGGAATATGCTGGTCACCGACATGGTCACCGTGTACGTGGGATACCAACACAATATCGATGTTGCCAAGCCGCGGGTCATCGGGCCCAGCCACCGTACGTCCGGCATCGTACAAAATACGGGTACCATTCGGATCTTCAAACACCAGCGCTCTATCCCGGGCACAGAATTCTCCATCCTGCCCACCAATAGGCGTTACCGTCACCAAGCCCTCCGCTGCAGTTGCCCCGGTCATTGTCAGGGAACCTGCAATTCCAAGCGCCCATATCCATTGCTTTGCTATCATGGCCCTGCCCTCTTGTTGTTTAGCCACTTTATCTTACGGCCAGTGTCGGAAGATGTCTCTCAAGTGAGGGCCGGATTGGTAGATTGGCAGGGCTTGAAAGTGTCAAGGCCAGGAACGGTCAGATTTTGAGGTCGTCAACGGTCTCTACTACAGCCGCATAGAGGTCACGTGTCGATGCCAGCGCGCCGTCGTGAACATCCTGGGCACTCAGCACCCGTCCACTTGCAGTTGCCAGCGGACGGGTGGCCGTCGCGCTGGCCACCACGGTTGGCGCGTATCCCAGATTAAATCCCCCATGGGCGGTGGAATTTACGCACATGTGGGTCATGAAGCCGGCCAGCACAATGTTTTTGATACCGAGGGCTTTCAATTGCGCATCCAGATCCGTTCCAACGAACGAGTTGGGTACGTTTTTCGTGATTACCGGTTCGTCCCCGACCGGTGCCACTTCCTCGGAGATTGCACCCAGGTCATCAGTAAGATCATAGGGGCTGCCCTCACCACCATCATGACGAATGTGAAATACCGGTACATCGTTCTGGCGCGCCAGTTCAAGCAATTTCTTTGCTTCAGCGAGCGCTTCCTCAACGCCCGTCAACTGCATGATGCCGCGGCGGTATGTATTCTGGCAGTCAATCAAGATCAGCGCGGACTCAGTCAGCGGGGCCGGTTGATGCTGTCCCAGTCCGGAAATATCTCTCAGGGTTTTGGCAGCGGTTGTCATTGTGGGTACTCCTGAATGAATGGGTGAACACTGTCTGGCGCATTGCAACATGTAAGACAGCTCCGGCTATACAGTACGAACGATGTATTCTTATCGTTCAGAAGTTTCAGGCACGGTCCTTTCTGGAATCAGCGCATGATCGTTCGACGGAGGATATCGGGCACCTGCTCATGTAAACTTCACGAAACAGCAACAACCATTGGAAAATCAGGGCAACTACAAATGAGTTTGCGCCTCCGTGGCACCGTAATCCATCAAACCGAAGACGCCCTCGGCAATATCCTGGTGCTTGACCACGGCAAACACCGGATCCTGAGCTTCGATTCGATCTTCGAGCAAAGCAAAATTGCCCGCAGCAAATCCTATTTGCCAGTGCACGAATACAACCGGGCGATGCTGCTGCCTATTGCCTTCAGCCTGCCTCGGCGGGCAACCATTCTGGGGTTGGGCGGAGGGGTATTGGTAGGAGCGCTGCACCATTTGCTTCCGGAATGCGAACTCCACGCCGTGGAGCTACGCCAGCAGGTCGCCGAGGTCGCCCGGCGTTTTTTCAACCTGCCAGAAGCAGACAAAATCCGGCTGACTATTGCAGACGCCCGACCCACCCTCCGAGACACTCCGACCGCAAGTACCGATCTCATTCTGACCGACCTGTACGGGGCGGACCGCATGAGTCCGGCCCAGTCACAGCGCCGATTCATCGACGAATGCGAACGTGTACTGAGCCCCGAGGGCTGGCTGGCGATTAACTACCACAGAATGCCAACCCTCGACGGCCGCCTGTTTGCCCACATTCGCCGACTCTTCGCCTGCGTGTTGCTTTTCAAAAGCAAGACTAACAACTACGTTCTGTTCGCCTGTAAACAATACTTCGAACCGCTTGCCGCCGATGACCCGCGGCTCAGGGCGTTGGAGCGACATCTCCCCATTGCCTGGTCAAACCTTATGGCCAGGCTCACATCAGCCTAGGGCTTCAAGCCCGCCAGCTTACCCGTCCAGAAACGCCGACAGCTCTTCAAGAACCTGGCTGTCCTTCAGAATCCGGTAATGACCCAGATTCCGGGTCTCGAGGAACCGGCATCGCTGCCAATGGCCGGCAATCAGCTCACCGTGCAGGGAGGGAATCTCGACATCATGAATGTCACTGACAACCAGCCCATCGATTTCAAGCCGCCTGACCAGTTGCGTCATATCCAGTCGTTGCCAGAGCTCAGCCCCAAACTCCTCCTCAAGCAGGCCGGCGTGCACATCAAGAACCGGTTGCGGGATAGCGAGTTGTGAGCCGAACAAATCCACGACATGATCGAGGTTTAACGGAGGCGCCATCAACGCAAGCCGGTTGACCGGCAAGCCTCCGGTAGTGGCCAGCACCGCCGCAACAGCCCCCAATGAGTGCCCGACGATGCCGTGGATCTGTCCAAACAGATCCGCAACCTGCGCGACGGCCTCGCTCATTTCAAAAATATGCGTGCGTTCGCCCTGCGCCCGTCCATGGCCGGGTGCATCAAACACCACCACGCGATAGCCACGCTGCACCAATGGCTCGATCATCGGGCCGAACTGAATGCCAGCGCCAGACCAGCCGTGAACCATTAACACAACCGGGCCACTGCCCCAGCTGTAGACTGGCAGCTCAGAGGTTCCGAACCTGAGCCGGGTGTAACTGTCGGCGTTATCCAGGAGATACTCGAACGTTGCTCCTCCACCGGTTCGCGTAGGCGTGAACCAGAGCCGATTAACAAACCGGCCGGCTTTTTCAGCAGACAGCAGACTGTATATCCTGATCGCCGATCTCAGCACCCGCATGGCCAAAGGTACTTTCATCGGCTTTACGGCAAGAGTGACGGTATTTTCTGAATCGATCCATTGCGTGTGAATTGACATAGCGAATTCCTCCCAGCGGTGCCCGAATTAGGTTGACGACAGGATTACTTTAAGACTTGCGCAGGTAGGCCGGGAGTGTCATATTTGACATATTAGGTGCTGAATGCGCCATTCAGCCGTTTTATGGCTGAGCACCCGATACCGGAGATCGTTATTATGGAAGTTGCCGTGCTCGCTCTGCCTTATTGTGCAGCGGCATCAGTTCACGGAATGCTGGATATACTGACCACGGCAAATTACTGCCACGGTTTGACCGCAGTTCGGAACGCGCCACCGCTGTTTAATCTGAATGTCATTACTCCTGACGATGCGCCAGTGCGGGCGTACAACGGCTCGAACATTGCACCGACCAGGGGACGCGAAGATATTCAGCCGGATTTACTCGTCGCAGCCTCGGCAATCGAATCCTTCTCGGAAGCGTCCTTTCTGGATCAACATCTGGCCTCCCAGACAGCGGTGCAAGCCTGGCTGCGAGCATTGTTTGAGAACGATGTCATTATGGCAACGGCTTGTACCGGAAGCTTCCTGCTCGCAGAAGCAGGCCTGCTGACCGATAAAACCGTCACTACCCACTGGCGCTCGGCAGGTCATTTTCGGCAGCGGTACCCGCATATACATCTTGAAGCGGATCGGATGCTGATCGACAACGGCAACGTTATCAGTGCCGGCGGGGCAACCGCTTTTATTGATCTGGCTTTCCACCTCATTGGACGTTTCGGCAGCCCGGCACTGGCTTCAGCGTGTGCCAAGCTGCACGTATTCGACAACAACCGTCAAAACCAGACGCCGTATCGGATGTTTGAAGGCAGTAAAGCCCATAAAGATGAACGGATACAGCTCGCGCAGGAATGGATAGAGCAGCATCATGCGTCACCCATTTCCATTGATGACATAGCAGACAAAGTTGGACTGGGGGCCAGGACATTCAAGCGGCGCTTCAAGGCCGCCACCGGCGAAACTCCCATTGCGTACCTGCAACAGGTTCGCATAGAAGTCGTAAAAACCATGCTCGAAACAACCCTGAAGTCGTTCAGCGAAATTGTCTGGGAAGCAGGCTATGAGGACGTCAATTCTTTCAGGCGTCTGTTCAAACGCGAAACCGGTTGCACCATGGAGCAATACCGGAGGCGGTTCAGCTATACCGTACCTCGGGAAATTCCGGTCCCACTGCCCGCCTCCACCTGAGACCCACCTAACTTCAGCAACGCTCCCCTATCCGATCACCTTGCGGATCTTCCTGCAAAACGTCCAGTCGGCGCTCAGGCCAGTTCAGGGTTGCTGTCCGTGTGATCATGCCCGCCATGAGGTCTGGAAATTCCTCCCGAATGACGCTGGTTGCAAACCCGGCCAGGAAACGGGATTTGAGTGCTGCTCTGGCTTGCTGGGGGCCAGGCTCATGATACGGTGATGACGATAACAGCAGGAAGCCGTCATCGGGTATACGGCCACTCTCCATATTAGCCCGGATAATGGTGGCCGCTTGCCGGATCGGGTGTGCAAGATCGGGGCTGTAAGGGCCTATAATGAGCGCCACGTTGGGCACGTGGAGAAAGTCAAAGCCCCGCCCGAGACAAATTACCCACTCCCGATGCTCTATATCCAGTTCCCGTTCACTCTGACGAATCTCTGCAATGTGACGGATATTCCCACACACCAATGGCAGCAAATCGCCACGAACCTGGGCGGGCATATCCGGATACAATGCGGACAACTGCGGTATGAGTGCGTCCATTTGCTTCTCAGGGACCACTGAAAGGTCATACTGCCTGTCATCGAGGCCGTGAAGAATCAACGCATCCTCGTCGGTCTCAAAACCGCAAACCATGGGATAAACAGTTTGGTGCCCCCTGCCAAAAATCTGTTCAACCTGGCTGCGGATACCATACGCGTGGGCTATGGCTGCCTCACGGTCGCAGGCAAAGCCAGCGCAGCCACGAGCCTTCAAGCCCTTGGAATAATGGTAGGTAATAATAATCAACACCCGGCGCCCTTCCCGCACCGCCTCGCCGACAGCATCCGCCAGCATATCGCCAAGGTAAGGCCAGCCCAGATCAAAAATACCCCCCAGGTTCCGGAAAGGACGAATGATGCCCAGAGGGGTCTGAGTGACATAGGGCAGATGAATGCGTCCATCCATACATTTGAGCGCCACGATCAGCGTGCTGTGCTCAGCCAGATAACGCTGCCTCGCCAGATGGCTTTCTGGACTGCAGAACTGTGCAGAATGGGTCCGGCTCAAGTCCATTAGCCAGTTCATTCGCTCCTGAATCGGGCGGATATGGATTGCGGTACTCATGCGGGGTCGCCTCGTCTCATCTGCTTTCTTTCTTGATGCACTTTACTTCTTGACCCACTGCCCTTCGATCACAACAAACTGGCCAGCTGGCGTCTTTTCTATAGCCTTTTTACCGGCGACGGTTTCTACCTGAGTCACCGGGATGTTGTGCTTTTGTGCAATGCGCGCATATTCCTGGCGACGGGCTTCATTAATAGCGTCCACAATCTCCCGCGCGCGCTCATCAGACCCCACCACATCGAGGTAGCCGGTCGGAGTCTCGCCCACCTGCCCCTCCTGCTTCACAGTCTCCAACTGGTTTTTTGCTTCATTCAGGCTAATGCCGAAGGCTGGCAAACTCAGGCACAATGCCAGCGCCAGGGTAGTGAACTTCGCAGATCGTTTCATTCGATGCTCCTTACAAACCTGAAAACGTTGCCCTGAGGTTAAAACAGGCCTTTTTCACTGAACAGCTCGTCCACATCCTTGTCTACTTTTACATAGATTTCATGCTGAATTTTGACGTTCAGATTGACGGTGATGGGCTCCTTTGGCGCAGCCATCTGGACTGTCGGCGTGCAAGCTGACGTCATCAGAAATGTCAGCAAAATTGCCGTTATGGCAACTTGAAGTCGTCTCGGGGACTTTATTCCCGGACTGTATCCTTTCATTGGGTTTGCTCCTCTCGGCGGCCGCACCACCCTTGGCCCAGCCATTGGTTAATCCTCCGCCTTCGGGTCGCCTTGCCCGCCTTCGCGCTTCTGCATCAGCTCGCGAACTCTCTCAGTCACCGCTTCATTGACCCGGCCACTGAGCTGCAGGCTGGTTAGCAATGCGGGTATGTCCTCTTCGAGATTGATGTTGAGCACAATCGGATGACCGTCCTGGATATCGGGATTACTGCCCTCCAGATGAAGCCCGAGAAACAGTCTGCCGTCCTGATCATAGTCTATGGTGCTATTAAGCACCGAATAGTGAAAGTTTTCCATCGCGCCTGCCACCAGCTCCATCGCCTGGTTGTTCTGCGCGATCCCCCGCAGCCGATCGGCTGGAAGTCTGAGCGTGCCCCCGGGTTTGATGGCGGTCACCGTACCCTGCTCTATGCGAATACCTTCCCGGCCAATCAGCAGGGGTACCTGCCCGGTTAGTGTTCCCGTTCCGGCCAACCCTTCCGCCGGGTACACACGCATCAGTTCGGAGAGCTCGACCTTGCTGAGTTCCAACGGGACTTGCAGTGGCAAATTGGCCAGACTCCAGGTGCTCGGCGAGACTTCCAGGGCACCTCCGAGAAAGTCCGCTGTTGCTCGATCGAGTTTTAACTCGCCGCTACCGGAATTGTTGGTTGAGCCGCGATAGCTGCCACCCAATTGCACGGGGCCAATAGCAACGCCCGGGTTAATCTGCTCCAACGTCAGCTCCGGTACCTCGATGACCAACTGCGGACCCCGTAGGCCGACATCGAAATCCCCGTCAAGCGCTGTCCAGGCAGTACGATCAATAACCCCGGACACCGCTTCCATGGTTACCAGTGCATCCAGCTCTGTCGGCCCCGCCGACGGTAGCCTGAAGTTGGTGTTCGCCCTGACGAGACCGCTGGTAATCCGCAGACTCTGCGGCCAGATGGCAAGCGTATCAGCCAGTGCCGTTGTGGAGGTTTCTCCGTCCATCACTAACGTCCCGGTCATGGTAAGGTCACCACCGAACGGATACGCCAGATCAATATTCGCTGAGGCCCCGGCTTTGGAACTGAGCTTGCCTTCCATATTGAAATTCCGGGCGCCACTTTCCAGTCCACTGTCCAGTACACCAGCGAACCGCCATGACTGGGGCCGCAGCAAAGGCTGACTCACCTCAGCACTGGCCAGGCTCAAGGGGCCCTTGACGGACAGGCGTTCCAAGGCATTGTCTTCCACGCTGAAGCCTGCCGTAACAGACAGTTGGCTGAAATCAGCCTGCACACGTTGAAGCTGGAGCGTGCTGTCGACACCGGGCTTGGTCATGGCACGAATTTCAAGGCTGGATGTGGGGCCAAGCACCAGCGCCAGTTCATCTTCATCCATATGACCGGAGACCGAGATACCGGCTGCGATGTCCCGGAATACCCACCCGCCGGCCTTCAAATCCGGCGTACTGGCGTTGATTCGGGTCTGGCCTATCTCAAGCGCCCAGGGGCCGTTCATTGCAACCGCGAGATGACTGTTGATGTCAACCCGGGCCTGCCCGCGGCTGACCATCGCCAGATTGAGAGCAAGAAAACGTTCGCTCTGGAGTATGCCGGGCATAGCTTCCGCAGGACGAATCTTTAGCTCCAGGGTATCCGGGCGCAAGAATTCCGGGAGTTGCCGGGCCCAGCTCCCCGGGTCCTGGAGCTGCAGGTCTGCCTCAGCCGCCTTCGCTTGCCAGTGGCCTCCCGTTGTTTCGAGTTCCAGCTCAATGCGGCCCTGAGCTGCGCCGATGCCCGGAAGAAGCCAGGGTTGTGGCAGGTTGGCTGAAACTGTCAGATCTCCGGATAAGCTCTGGAAAAAGCCAGACCCGGCCGGGCCGGTCAGCGCCCAACTGGCCCTCATGCTGGCCCTGTCAGGTTGCGGGGGCAGGTCACTCACCGATATCGGATGCCAATCTTGCAGCCAGGCCAGCAGCCAGTCAGCCCGGGGTAATTCGGGCATTACCACCGATCCGCGCCAGTCTGTTTGCTGATCTTCGGATGCAGTCCAATAATCGGACTGGAGTTCCATATGAGATTTGCCGTCAATCGCCAGGGTTGCGTTGAGGCGGAACTGCTCCGAGGATTGACCAGCCAGACGGCTTTCAATCTGAACCCGGTGGCCTTCATGCTCAAAATCAAGGCTGGCCACAACGGGTAGCACATCAGGCCCCCTGGTAGCGCTCAATGCCCCGTCCAGGTCGCACTTCCCGGTTGCACAGGGAACCGTAGCATGGAAGGCGCTTATGGTCAGGTCATAGGGTAGCCAGCGCAATGGAATTTGCGGTAATTCCAGTGATTCGCTCGGGTCCGGATTGGCAGCCGTGTCATTTCCTGTCTGCCGGTCAATATGCAGCGTATCGAGAGACAAGCTGGTTAGCTGAGGCCCTCTCCATTGCCATTGCCAGTCCAGCGAAAGCGCGCTTGCTTCCACCCTCAGTTGCCGTTCACGTTGTACCTGTAACACCTCCAATCGCTCAATGGTCAGGCCGCTAAAAGAGAGATCCAGGTCCTCCCACTCCACAATCTGGACGCCATGGGTGTGCATAAACTGCTGCCAGATCTGCCGCAGGTAAATGCCGCCGGCCATAACCGCCAGAATTACGGATACAAGCATGACAAAGCCGATGGTGCGGCGACGTGACATAGCGGTCCTTGAAGTGTCCTCCTGCAAGGATACCTTTATAACCTCTGGGCAAGTCAAAGGTGAGTCAGGACTCGTTCAGAGGCTACCTCTTGGGAGTTCTGCGTATAGCGAGCCATTGCAAAGGTCAATAGAATGATAGGCAGCTACTTAATAAATTGATTTATCTGTTAAGTAACAAGCTCCTTCTAACTCCTCATTGTAAGAGTCCATACGTGATCAAGATCCTCAAAGCCAAGCAGCAACTCTGGCAAACCCGCATAACCTCCCGCAATCATTTAAGACAGATGGATAAACGTCTGTTAAAAGACATTGGTATAACCCAGGTAGATGCACTCAACGAATTCCGCAAGCCGTTCTGGCGCGCCTGAAACCAGGCGCCAGGAAGCTCACGCCGCTCGCTGTTTCGTAACCGCAGCTTCGAGACAGCCAAACAGCGCAGCGACGTCTCGGATCTTGCGAGCCTGAGGCCATACAGCCTCGGCTTCAACGAACCCCCGTCTCAGATAGTTCAGCCATTGTTTGATACGGCCCGTAACGTACTTGTCTTCCAGGTGGCCCTGTAGTGCCCGGCCGTAATCTTTGACCAGCCCGACCACTTCTGCCCAGCTCATGGGGGCCAGCACCTGCCCGCTCTGACTGGCTCTGATTTGCACGGCCAGATCCGGCCTGGAGATCAGACCACGACCAATCATGACATCATCGCAGCCCGATACCGCGCGACAGCGCCAGTAATCCTCCACACTCCAGACATCCCCATTGGCGATAACCTGCGTATCGACCGATTCCCTCACCAGCGCAACATCTTCCCAATAGGCCGGAGGCTTGTAACCGTCCGCTTTGCTGCGGGCGTGAATAACGATCTCCGCCGCACCCGCAGCCTCCAGCGCCTGCCCACAGGCTATTCCCATGGAACGGTCTTCATAACCCAGGCGCATTTTTGCGGTCACCGGTATGTCGGCGGGGACGGCCTGCCGAACCGCACTGGTAATCCGGTACAGCAGCTCGGGCTCTTTCAACAACACCGCGCCGCCTTTATGTTTGTTCACAGTTTTCGCGGGACAGCCAAAATTGATATCCACCTGAGGCGCGCCCAGTTCCGCTGCGCGGGCGCCATGGAGTGCCATTTGGCCAGCGTCCGAGCCGAGCAGTTGCACCGCCACCGGGACACCTGCCCGGGTCTGGCATCGATTGTGGAGCTCCGGGGCGTATTTATAGAAAATTCGCGGCGGTAACATGCCGTGAGTGACGCGAATAAATTCTGTCACGCAACGATCAATACCCCCGACCTGTGTCAGGCATTCACGAATGGGTGAATCCACTAACCCCTCCATGGGCGCAAGAATAATTCGCATGACCTAATTCCAGACAGAATAATTAATAATTAGCAGGAAGATGCACCGTGAGTCGAAATAAAACCCGGACTTTCAGTTCAGCCAAGTCGCTCAATACGGGCAAATTTGCCGGCATCATCGAACACTATTCGGAAACTGCCACGCACGCCATCGCGGAGATAAAAGCGGGAAAGGATACGGGCCGGGAAGCGGACACTGCGTCCGTCCCGGCTCGTGGTGTGAACATCACGAGCAATGCCCTGGTAAAGCTTTAGCCACTCATCGGAACTGATGGTGATGTCCACAATAATCTGCTGCATGGTTGGATCAGTTACTCAGGTCCAGCAACAGACGGTTCAGCCGGGTAACGTAAGCACCCGGATCTTTCAATTGCTCACCACTGGCCAGCGTGGCCTGGTCAAACAACACCGCGGAGAGCTCCCTGAAACGCTCTTCCTGTTGTTCGCTCTCGAGGCGCTGGACCAACGGATGCTCAACGTTGATCTCGAAAATTGGCTTGCTGTCGGGCATTTTCTGACCGGCCGCTTCCATGATCTTGCGCATCTGCATACCCATGTCGTGGTCGCCGACGACCAGACAGGCAGGCGAGTCGGTCAGACGGTTGGTGACCCGGACTTCCTGGACGTCAGTATCAAGAGCGGTCTTGATCCGTTCCAGCAAACCCTGGTGGGCTTTGGTCGCTTCTTCCTGCTGCTTTTTATCTTCTTCGGTTTCAACATCGCCCAGATCCAGTTCGCCGCGGGCGACATCCTGCAGTGACTTGCCGTCATACTCACTGAGGTAACCCATCATCCACTCGTCAATACGCTCGGAGAGGATCAATACTTCCACGCCTTTCTTGCGGAATACTTCCAGGTGCGGGCTGCTCTTGGCGGCCATGAAGTTGTCGGCGGTGATGTAGTAGATCTTGCTCTGGCCTTCCTTCATCCGGCCGATGTATTCATCCAGCGAGACGTTCTGGGTGCTTTCACCGGTATGGGTCGAGGCAAAGCGCAACAATTTGGCGATCTTCTCGCGGTTGCTGTGGTCTTCTGCCGGGCCTTCTTTCAGTACGCTGCCGAATTCCGTCCAGAACTTCTGATATTGCTCAGGCTCTTTCTTGGCCAGCTTGGCGAGCATATCCAGCACCCGCTTGGTGACGGCGGAACGGATGCTCTCCACGGTGCTGTCGTTCTGCAGAATTTCCCGGGATACGTTCAGGGACAGGTCGTTGGAATCAATAACGCCCTTGGTGAAACGCAGATACAGCGGCAGAAACTGCTCGGCATCGTCCATGATGAAGACCCGCTGAACATACAGTTTCAGGCCCCGGGGCGCTTCCCGGTTATACAGATCAAACGGCGCACGGGCAGGCACATAGAGCAGGCTGGTATAATCCAGTTTGCCTTCGACCTTGTTGTGGGACCAGGTCAGCGGGTCCTCAAAATCGTGACCGATGTGCTTGTAGAATTCCTTGTACTCTTCGTCCTTGATTTCGGTACGAGGCAAGGTCCAGAGGGCCGTGGCTTCGTTGACCGTTTCATCGGTGTCTTTTTTGTCTTCCTCATCGGATTCCGCCTTCATCACGACCGGGAAGGAGATGTGGTCCGAGTACTTTTTGACCAGATTGCGCAAGCGGAAACCGTTGGCGAACTCGCTTTCGCCTTTTTTCAGGTGCAGTACGATCTGGGTACCACGCTGCTCTCGGCTAACCGGCTCGATGGAGAATTCGCCATCACCTTTGGACTCCCAATGCACGCCCTCTTCTGCCGGGGTACCGGCTTTGCGGGTAAACACTTCAACACGATCGGCGACGATAAAGGATGAATAGAAACCGACACCAAACTGGCCAATCAGCTTGCTGTCTTTTTTCTGGTCCCCGGTGAGCTGGCCCAGAAATTCCGCGGTGCCGGAGCGTGCAATGGTGCCGAGATTCTGGATGACTTCCTCACGGTTCATGCCAATACCGTTATCCGTCAGGGTAACGGTATTGGCCTTCTCGTCGTAATCAAGGCGGATTTTCAGTTCCGGGTCGTTCTCGAACAGGCTGTCATCTTTCAGGGCAGCAAAGCGCAGCTTGTCCTCGGCATCCGAAGCGTTGGAGATCAGCTCGCGAAGGAAAATTTCCTTATTGGAATACATGGAGTGGATCATCAGATGAAGCAATTGCTTCACTTCGGTCTGGAAGCCTAGGGTTTCTTTCTGTGATTCGACCGTCATCGGGGAGTCTCTCCTGCTGCTGATTTTGGAACTTTCTATGAAACTTTTTTAGAACGTTGCGGCGTCGACTCGCGATTGGCAGAGCAAACGCCGGATTGTCTGGCTGTTGCAGTAAATGGGGTTCAGAAGCGGGTTTTCAAGTCTTCAGTCGGCCAAAAGGAAATGCGCCCTGGCGGTGGCAATGGGCTGGCTGCGGGATTTCTGCCAGGCGTTGATCATCACGTTGGCCACGCGGTTCCCCTGCCGGGTAAGATGACATTCGGCAAAGGTTTCCCGATCGAGACCGGCGCGCAGGTAGTCGAGGGAAAAATCGATGATCTTCGGCATCCGCAAGGTCTCTTGCGACATCATCAGATAAATCGCTGCAGACAACTCCATGAATCCGCCAATGACCCCACCATGAATTGCCGGCAGTATCGGATTGCCAATATTCTGATTTTTGGGTGGCAGACGGAATATCAGGTCATCACCGAAGCGGTCGCACTGCAGACCGATAAAGCCAGCGTAGGGAATGCTCGCAATCATGCGCGAGAAATCACCGGTTTCACGGGTATATCGAAGGATATCCGGAGTGCTCATTCGGCGTCTCCCGCGATCAGATCACGGAAGGATTTCGGAGTGGCCTCCCGGCCGATACGCATGAAGGTACCAACGCACTGGGCAATCACGTCGCCACTGCCCTGAAAAGCCTCACAGCGGGTAAAAATAATGTTCCGGGTAACCCGATAGGGTTCCGCCCGGGCATACACCGGTTGATTGGGCTCGGCCGGGCGCATGTAGTCCACTCTCAGATCAAGGGTCGGGCACAGCTCGAAGTCGTCAAAAGCGCAGATCATCACCGAACCGGAGGCCGTATCCATCAGGGTGGTAATAGCACCGCCATGAATGACACCGGTGTCAGGGTTGCCAATAATCCTCTCACTGTAGGGCAGGCAAAGCGTCAGGTGACCTTCGGAGGCCTCGGTCACAGTCAGACCCAGCTCCCGGGCCTGGTTAAGGGTATTAATGAAACGGCTTACCCGCTCCAGTCTTGCGTTATTGGCCATTGGTTTTGTCCGGGGTCGGTGTGTTTGTCGCGGCCGCCTTGTCAACTTTGTCCGTCCTGTCGGTTTTGGCCACCGGATCCTCAAAGACTTTACCCGAGCGCAGGGCAAGGTAGTGAAATAGTTAACGCGGAGCTTCTGACGGCGCGGATGATACCTGATCAACCGGGGCTGCTCCATCCAGCAAACGTCACGTAAAGTATCTGACCTGCCGATAACTCTCTGCTGCCATATGGGCGCTATGATAGAGTAATTCGCGGTTGGCGGCAGCAGCTTGATGCTGACCACGGTCTTCTGGCCGCCAGGATTGATGCCATCAAACAATGGATTCGTTTCAGGAGTTTACTGTGAAGCACACCCCGGGTTTTCGCGCCTTGATCTTACTGACCCTTCTGGCTGTTCTGGCTGGCTGTTCGGTTAACCCTGTTACCGGCGAGCGGCAATTGTCGCTGATCCCGGAGAGTGAGGAACGCAGCATTGGGGCTGAACAATACAAACCCACCCAACAGATGCAGGGTGGCAAGTTTTACCTCGACCCGGAGCTCAGCCTTTACGTCAGTGACGTTGGACAGAAGCTGGCGGCAGTCAGCGACCGCCCTGATCTGCCTTACGAGTTTGTCGTTCTCAACAGCAGCGTGCCCAATGCGTGGGCGCTTCCCTCAGGCAAGATTGCGATCAACCGGGGCCTGCTGGCGGAATTTGATGACGAAGCCCAGCTGGCGTCGGTTCTCGGTCACGAGATTGTCCACGCGGCCGCACGTCACAGTGTCCAGCGGATGCAACAAGGGATGCTCTTAAGCGCAGGAATGGCGGGGCTTGGACTGGCGCTTTCAGACAACGAGTTTGCCGGTATGATCATGGGGGGCGCGGCGGTTGGCAGCCAGATCGCCCTGGCGCAATACAGTCAGGGCGATGAGCTGGAATCCGACCACTATGGTATTCGTTATATGAAAGAAGCGGGTTATGACCCGCAGGCCGCCGTCGAGTTACAGGAGATATTCCTGCAATTGTCGGAGGGCCGGAAGACCGGTTTCGTTGAAGGGTTGTTCGCGTCTCACCCGCCGTCACAGAAGCGGGTCGACGAGAATCGTAAGCTTGCACAGAAGCTTGGAACCGGCGGCTACCGTGGCCGGGAAACCTATCAGAAGAAAATCGCTTACCTGAAGCGTATACAGCCTGCCTACGATGCCCAGGATGAGGCAGCCAGCCTGCTTAAAGAGGAAAAGCCCGAGGCGGCTCTGAAGAAAATTAATGAAGCCATCAAGATCGAGCCTGATGAAGCGTCGTTCTATGCTCTGCGAGGGCACATCTTCCGGCTTCAGGATAGTGAAAAGAAAGCCCAGGCCGATTACGACAAGGCAGTCTCCTTGTACCCGGAGATGTTCTCCTATCGCCTCCAGCGTGGCCTGAATGCCCTTGAACTGAACAACCTTACTCAGGCTAAAGAAGACCTGACAGAAGCCAATCAGGTCGTACCCACATCCATTGCATTTCTGCGCTTGGGCGATATCGCAGTCAAGGAAAACCGGCGTGATGAGGCCATCCAGTATTACCGGACGGCTGCCGGTGCCCAAGGCGCCGTAGCAGTAGAAGCCCAGCGCAAACTGGCGGCGTTAACCCGGGGGTAACCCGGCAACTACCTGGTCAGGCGGCTTCCTGGGACGGACGCAGACTGCGCCCCATAGAGAATATTTATCCGCATGACGCACTTCCCGCGGCGGCAATTACATTGACTTTTAGAGCAATAACTCTAAAAATTGAGCCATTGCACTAAAACGCGGGAAATTTCCATGATAAACAGACTTATCACACCAATGGCGCTCCAGGCGCGCGGCCTCTATGTAGAGCTCATGTTTCAGGTGATGGGCCGGGCCCTGCAGGCGGTCAGCGAGGTAGACCGGGATGTCCGATCCGAAGTCAGTGCATTGCCTGAGGGTTTCCTGTTCGAAATGATGGTGATGCCAGATGGTTCCCGGTTCATTGTCGAGCACATCGGCAATGGCCACCTGCACTATCATGGCGACAACGCTTCCCGACCTGTCGACTTGTCAATCCAGTTCAAACACGTCGCCCACGCTTTTCTGGTGCTGTCGTTCCAGGAGAAAACCTCTGTGGCGTTCGCCAATGATCGCATGCTGGTTGATGGCGACATCAGTTACGCCGTTCGCATGACGCGGGTCCTGAACCGGCTGGAAGCTTTCATCCTGCCCCGACTGATTGCCAAACGAGCGGTCAAGGAATATCCGGCCAATCTGAATCTGCCGAAGAAGGTCCTCAGCGCAGCCCGGATTTACCTGAAAGTCGCCAACCATTTTGTAGCCACGGTGAGAGCATGATGAAAAACAGTTACTACGAATTTTTCTGTCCAGTCAAAGTCATCGCTGGCAAAGCAGCACTTGAACACATCCCCTATGAGTTAACCGGCCTGGCGGCCAAGCGACCGATGATTATCACGGATAAGGGTGTGCGGGCGGCCGGTCTGTTGGAGCCGGTGATTTCTGCCTGCGAAGAGAGTGGACTCGATATCATAGCGATCTACGATGACGTGCCACCGGATTCTTCTGTTGGTGTAGTGAAAGATATTGCCGGAATCTATCGCTCTGAGAAGTGTGACTCGATCATTGCTGTTGGCGGTGGCTCTGCCATCGATACGGCTAAAGCAGTCAATATTCTGGTATCCGAAGGTGGAGACGACATAAGTGTTTACGTTGGCGCAGGTGTACTCAAACGTCCGTTGAAGCCCTTTTTTGTGGTGCCAACGACAGCGGGCACAGGCTCGGAAGTCACTGCAGTGGCGGTGATCTCTGACCCTGCCAAGTCGGTCAAGCTGCCATTTACCTCATCTTTCCTGCTGCCAAACGCCGCCATCATTGACCCCCGGATGACACTTACCCTGCCACCGCATATCACGGCAGCAACGGCGATGGATGCCCTGACCCACGCCACTGAAGCGTTCACCTGTATGGCGAAAAACCCGTTAAGCGATGCCTTTGCTACTGCGGCCATAAAGAAAGTCAGTACATCGTTGTTAACGGTGATGGATAACCCGAAAGACGCTGAAGCCAGGCTGGAACTTGCCCAGGCGTCCACCATGGCGGGTATCGCGTTTTCCAACTCCATGGTGGGGCTGGTACATGCGCTTGGGCACGCTACCGGGGCGTTGTGCCACCTGCCCCATGGTCTTTGCATGAGCCTTTATCTTCCCTATGTACTCGAATATAACCTGGAGTCCATACGCGGCCCACTGGGTGAGCTGCTGCTCTACCTGGACGGCCCTGAGGCTTACGCGACAACTCCGGCGGACCGTCGGGCCGAAGCCTCCATATCAGCCATTCGCAGTTTGAGAGACGCACTCTATAAACATTGCAAGCTACCCAGAACCCTCAAAGAAACGGGCAAAGTTACCGAAACTCAACTGGATAGAATTGCATCTATCGCACTGGATGATGGCTCGATCATGTTCAACCCGAGAGAAGTCACGCTGGCAGATGCAAAAGCGGTACTGAAACGTGCATGGGCCTGAAAATAGCAGACAGGTAATACTGGCCGAACTCAATATTTTGCAGTGATTTGACTCTTTGTCACATTTGGTTCGTTGAAAACCCATTAAAAACAAGTAACAATCAGGCCCGATGTTTACCTGCATCAGGCCTTTTTTGGGCATGGGCGCCGGTCTTCCCAAGTAGTCGTTTTTCAGAGGCAGTCGTCTATGTGCCGAACCCATCGCCAGTATCTGTCCGCTATTTATCTGTTTGGCTTGCTTCCTGGTCTGCTGGCAACCCTAGCGTCAGCCGAGCCTGGATTGGAAAGTTACAAACCGGGGGGCCCGGGTGTTTTCCAACTCAACGTCTCTCCTAACGGCTACCCTCCCTACATTATCATTGAGGACGATGATCAGTACTCTGGCATTGTCTGGGAGGTGGTGAAGACCGTCTCCGAGCGGCTTAATTATAAGGTCCAGCCGAAGAAAATCCCTCGCAAGCGAGTGGACAGCATGTTGCTGGACGGCCATATCGATGGCACTCCACGCGCCATTGAATGGACAGACAATCCAGACAAATACGTCTTTACCGACCCGGTGGTCAGAATCAGGGAAGTGTTCTTCACGCGCAAAGGCGAAGAATTCCGGTACCAACAACCCAGCGACCTTGACTCCTTGACGGTGGTAACACACCTGGGCTACCGCTATCCCGAACTGGCAGAGATCTTCGAGTCCGGTAAGGCCAAGCGCTTTGATGTTTCACAGGACAGGGACCTGCTCAGTTTTCTGCTCAATGCGGACCACTTCCATACCGCCATTGCCGATCTTTCGGTCGGGCAATGGATCATACGGGAAAATGGCTGGCAGGATGCATTCAGCTATACCGAGAACGGTATCAGCGATTTCGGCTTCCGCCTGATGCTCAGAAAAGACTGGGCCGGCTTCGCCAAGGATTTTAATGGCGAGCTGGCACAGATTCGGGAATCTGGCGAACTGGACCAGATTCTGGATCGTTATCGCTGATATCGCTCCGCTTCCACATACTCTCATCAGAAGCTTGGCTGGCCCCGGGCCGCTCGTGCCCCGTCTGGCTCAGTAGCTTAACGAATTAGCCAGACGGGGCACTAGGGCCTACTCGAGGCGCCTCAGCAGCAACATGGGAGACACCTCAAGGACAGGCCGGAGCTGCAAGCGACCAAATACCGACAGCAATACTGCACTGATCAACGGAATCGATAATACGACATTCCAGTGCCACCGGAATTCTCCTTCAAACATGCGATACTGAAGTGCCCACACCGCAGCTTCTGCAGCCGCGACACCCAGAACACCGGCAAAGAATCCCAAGAGAGCGAATTCCACCATGGTGCTACGCACCAGCAGAGACTGTCGACCCCCGAGCGTTCTGAGCAACGCACCTTCACGTTGACGGTCCTGCAGAGTAGCACTGACTACTGCCGCCATGACCACCAGAGCGGCCGCAAGTATCAGCACCAAAATGGCTTCAATGGCTTGAGTTACCTGCTGTACGATGCTCCGGATCCGCTCGATAATGTGATCCACTTCCAGCACGGAAATCGTCGGAAATTTGCGAGAGAACTCATTTAGCTCCGATTTCTGTTCTGCTGGCAGGTGAAAACTGGTAATCCAGGTTGCCGGCATCGCGTCAAGCGCCCCTCCGGGCGGGAAAGCCATGTAGAAATTAGGTTTCATGCTGTCCCATTGCACCGTTCTGATACTGGTAATCTCCGCACTCACCTTGTCAGAACCGATGGTAAAGCCGAGCTTGTCGCCCAACTTGAGGCCAAGCTTTTCAGCCAGCTCCGCCTCCACCGACACCCCCGAGCGTTGCCCCTCTTCGAACCACTCACCGTCAACTACACGATTGTCCGCAGGGAGCTGATCCATCCAGGTGAGGTTCAACTCCCGGTTGAGCGCCCCTACCCGTTCGTCCTTGCTCACTGTCTCTTTTACCGGTTGGTCATTGAGTTCGGTCAACCTGCCTCGGACCATGGGGTACAGCGTATCCAATGGCAGGGATCGTGTTTGCAGAAAGTCTTCCACATCATCCACCGCATCCGGGGCGATATTGATCAGAAAGTGATTAGGCGTATCCTCAGGCAACTGGGCCTGCCAGTCATCCAGCAGCGACGACCGGACCAGCACCAGAGTGCAGGCAAGCATCAGCGTCATGGAAAATACGGCGATCTGGGAAAGGCTCGCCCGGCGATGTCGATACAGGGCAACCAGGGCAAGGCGCCAGGCATTACCACCGCCGGAGACGCGGCGCAGGCCAATCACCATCAGCCAGCCAAGCACCATCAATATGCCGAGCAAAGCTGCCAGACCACCCAGGAGTGCGAGCACCAAACTGACTTCCCGGGCATACAGCCATACCAGGCCAAACACCGCGACCACTGCAATCCCGATATCCAACCAGGCCTCTCGACCCGATTCCCCCGGTTGACTCCGCAACACGCGCATAGCGGGCACGTTTCGAAGCCGGCGAATAGGGGGATAGGCAAAAGCGAACAGTGATACCACTGCCGTCATCAGAGCGGGCGTCAGCGCCAGAATATCCAGTCTGAAGTCCACGGGGCGTTCCAGCAAGTCGGCGACCAGACTGTTCAGCATCCATACGATGGGCAGGGCAATGAGCAAGCCACCGACAATTCCGACCAGGCCCCACAACGCCAGACGGCCAATGTACAACTGACCAATACCGTGACTGCTCAGTCCAAGGGTTTTCAACAAAGCCACAGTGTCGCGTTGGTTCATCGCGTACTGACGGCTGGCCACCGCGACAGCAACGGCTGCCAGCAGAACCGCAAGACTTCCTCCCAGCAACAGGAAGCGCTCGGCTTTCAGCAGCGACTGAGACAATGCTTCACCATCGCGGATGCTTTCCCATTCATGGCTGGGCTCTAAGCGCGGCTCCAGCCAGCGGTAAAAGGCATTCAGATCACTTTCTTCGCCCGCATAAAGATAGGAATACTCCACGCGGCTGCCCTGCTGAACCACGTTCGTCGCTGCCACGTCATCCGAGTGCATCATCACCCGCGGGGCCAGAGCGGCCATACTAAAGCCACCGTCGGGCTCGCGAATCAACAGCCCCGAAACGGTCAGGGCCTTATTGCCGATTTCCAGGCTGCCGCCAATTTCCACATCCAGCAGCCGCAACAATCTCGGGTTAATCCACACGTTTCCCCGATCAGGCCCTCGGGCCGAGACTTGCCTGGGGGCATCTTCCCCGAGTTGATATTCGACTTCGCCTTTCAGGGGGTAATCGTCGTTAACCGCCTTCGCTGCAACCAGCTGGAAATTATCATTGCCGAATACCATGGTGCTGAATTCAATCATCTCGGCAGTTTTCAGGCCCCGCCGTTCAGCTTCTTCACGCCACTCAGGGGGCACGGGGATGCCGTTTTCCGCCTCCAGCTTGCGATCAGCCGCCAGGAAGCTACTCGCAGACGAAATCAGCGTGCTTTGTAACTGACTGGCGAACAAAGCGATGGTCGCGACCGTGGCGACCGCCACGATCAGCGCGGCCAGTACAACCCGCACGTCCCGCTCACGCCAGTCACGGCGTACTGAGGACAATTTTTTGGCAGCACCCATCAGGCTATTGACTCTGCTTGCGGGGCGTTCTGTGTTGCAGGCTCCGACAACTCACCCGCTTCAATATGCAATTGCCGTTTGCAGCGCGCGGCCAAGTGTTCATCATGGGTCACCATCACCAACGTGGTGCCCTGCTCCCTATTCAGCGCCATCAACAGGTCGGAGATCGCCTGGCCGGTATGGTTGTCCAGATTACCCGTAGGCTCATCGGCAAACAGCACAATCGGATCTGCGGCAAAGGCCCGCGCAATAGCTACCCGTTGTTGCTCGCCTCCCGATAGCTGACGGGGCGTATGGTGCAGCCTTTCGCCCAAGCCCACCCGAACCAACAAATCCTTGGCTTTTGCTTCAGGGTTTTCATGCCCGCCAAGCTCCAGCGGCAGCATCACGTTTTCAATTGCTGACAAGGCAGGCAACAACTGGAACGACTGAAAAACAAACCCGACCCGCTGCGCACGAAGCCTGGCGCGATCGTCTTCGCTCAGCGAGCTGATTGTCGCACCGTCCAGCTCCACCGACCCCTCTGAAGGCGTATCCAGCCCCGCCAACAGGCCAAGCAACGTGGTTTTACCGGAGCCGGAACGCCCCACGATAGCTACCGACTCTGCACGCTTGATTTCAAGGTTGACCCCCTGCAAGATCGTCAGCGTATCATCAGCCAGATCAACCCGATGACTCAGGTTGGTTGCTTTGAGCATGATCCCGGCAATATCAGATGTCGTGGTCGTTTGATCTTTCACAAGTTCTCCAGCAAACGGTTCGGAAACAGATGTCTATGGATACGGTATTTTCACGTCTGAGATCAATAGTTTTTGTGGTTTGTCTCGTCGCCCTGAGCCAGGCTTACGGTGCCTCCGGCACGGTGCTGGTCATGGGCGACAGCCTGAGTGCCGCCTATGGCGTGGAGACTGACCAGGCGTGGGTTGCGTTGCTCGAAGAGCGGCTGGCCAAGGAAAACCTGTCAGGGTGGACAATCGTTAATGCCAGTGTCAGTGGCGAAACCACCGACGGTGGCTTGCGACGCCTGCCGGATCTGCTCTCACGACACTCACCCGAGATAGTAATCCTTGAGCTTGGGGGCAACGATGGCCTGCGCGGCTTCCCACCGGGCGTCATTGAGCAAAACCTGCAAGCAATGATCCGGCAATCGCAAGAGGCCGGCGCACGAGTGCTACTGTTGGGTATGCAGATACCACCCAACTACGGCGAACGCTACACCAAAGCCTTTGCCAACATATATCCGCAACTGGCTGCATCAGAGTCCACCGCCCTGGTGCCGTTCTTTCTTGACGGTATTTTCGAGGGCGAAAACCTTATGCAGGATGATGGCATTCACCCCACGCAGGAAGCTCAAGCTATTCTGCTCAGGAACGTCTGGCCCAAACTGGAATCGCTTATCAACGGCGGTTAAGCCAGCTGTTCCAGAAAAGCCACCGCCCGCCGCTCGGACCAGTAGTAGCCATCACGGGCATGTTCGACAAAACCAACGTGCCCACCCCACTTCGGGGTCTCCAGTATGACGTTCTTGCCCAGTAGCTGCCTGCTCTCCGGAAAACAGCTCGAGGATAGAAACGGATCATCAGCTGCGTTCACCATGAGGGCGGGCACGCTGATGCTCCTTAACTGACCGAGCGCCGAACAGCGGGCCCAATAATCAGCCGCGCTTTTGAACCCATGGAGCGGCGCCGTGTAACGGTCGTCAAACTGGTGGAAGTTGCGAATCGATTCAAACCCGGAGACATCAATGAGATCCGGAAACAGCCGTGCTTTTTCAGACATTTTCACGTGCAGATCCCGTAAAAAACGCTGCATGTAGATTCTACGGCTGGGGCGGGCCAGCATATCGGCGCTGCCGGCCAGATCGCAGGGCACAGAAAATGTGACCGCACCGCGAATCCTCGGGTCCAGGTCACTGCCCTGCTCTCCGAGATAGAGCAAGCTCAGGTTGCCCCCCATGCTGAAACCCGCCAGTGCCAGGGATTGATAATCCTGTTCTAGCCCGTGACTGATTATGCGACCCAGATCTTCTGTAGCACCGCTGTGATAAAACCGGGGCTGTCGGTTCATTACCCCGCCGCAGGAGCGAAAATTCCACGCCAGCACATCCCAGCCTGTTCTTAGCAAGGCCCTGGCGAGCCCCCGAATATAGGGCCGACGACTATGGCCCTCCAGCCCATGACAGAGCACAGCAAGACGCCGACCGCCCTGGCGATACCAGTCAAGGTGCAGTTCGTCGTCGTCGGCCGTTTTTATGACCTCTGACACTGGCGCTGCCAGCGTCACACGCCGAAACAGCGAAGGCCACACAGACTGCACATGGCCACTGCGGAGCCAACGGGGCGGACAGTAAGCTTGAGCGCGCTCACCAATACCGATCGGAAGTGGATGTGGCTCAGAGGCAAACCGGCTCACTTCTGACACCATCCCAACTGAGAGGCCAAACACCCGGAGGTCGTTATAATCATTGCATTGATCACTCTTTAATCATTTATTTCAGGCTCTTGACCGATGTCACCAAAGCACCTATCATGCGCGTCATTGCACTGCTGTTCCCTGATAGCTCAGTTGGTAGAGCAACGGACTGTTAATCCGTTTGTCGCTGGTTCGAGCCCAGCTCGGGGAGCCATACTCAAGAAAGCCGCCACCTTTTACAAGGTTGGCGGTTTTTTTATGCTTGGGCTGCGGACGCGCCTTCCCGCCCCCCGCCTAACGGCCGGACACCACCGTGAACTCACCTCTACTCACTATACCGCCATCCGACCGCGCGTCGAACTCACATTGCGCCGCGTTGCCCTGCGCACTCACCACCTGCAGCCCAAGCTCAGCCCTGCGGCCTCCACCCGGTTGCCAGTCGGCATTAACCTGCAGCGATCTGACCATCACGATAAACGCACGATCCATGGGATCCGCCGGTGATGTTCCATCCACATCCAGCAGCGTCCGACAGCCATATAACTGGGCGGCATACTCCAGAGCAACCCAGGGTGCCAGATGCCCTGACTCCTCAAGGGGATGTCCGGTGGCGTGACCGATTGAGGTATACACCCTGCCGGTGTCATCGGTTTCAAAGGTATCTATCAACGCCATGTTGCCCGAATGTGGCAGCACCCGGTAGGCGGCGGCCCCGTTCCGCCGTGTCCTGTACCCGGCCGGTCCGGTCCCGGGAGCCGGCAGTGGGGCGGTGCGCTGCCCGAAGGTGCCCCTGGCTATCAAGGTATCCCCTGCCTTGAGGGTGACCCGCCAGGCGTAAGGCGCCCTGGGCTCGCAGCTCATGGTTAGCGGCTCCCCCGGCAGCAGCGGATGCTGGAACCGCAGCTGCCTGACCTCGTCAATCCGGGTACCGGTCACTTCACCAAGACGGCGGACCACTGCCTGGATAATCACCACTGCAGGCACAATGGGATTGCCCGGAAAGTGCCCCGTAAGCGCCGGATGATCGGGAGAAATAAAAAGTTCAATGTCCATACAATTCACTACATTCGGGCCGCTCAGACAGGGAAGTACCTATGGTATGATCCCGCGCTTAATTTATTACCGATTGGTTACAGGTAATTAACGGACGCGATTCTGGCACAGCTCTCTGGACGGGTAAAATGAATAAGGTGTTGGTAGTCCACTATTCCCAGACCGGGCAGTTGGACAGCATTACGAAGCAGTTCACCCAGCCACTGGTGTCAGCGCCGGACATTGAGGTGACCTTTGAAAATCTCTGCCCGGAACAGCCGTTCCCGTTTCCATGGCCGTTCCTGACGTTTCTCGATACGTTTCCTGAGTGCGTCTATCGTGACCCACCAGCGCTGAAGGAACCCATCGTTTCCGCAGATGACGATTTTGATCTGGTGGTGCTGGCTTACCAAGTATGGTTCCTGTCGCCGTCGATGCCTATGACAGCTTTCCTGCAACATCCCCGGGCTGCCAGCCTGTTGAAGGACAAGCCGGTGGTTACCCTGATTGGCTGTCGCAACATGTGGCTGATGGCCCAGGAGGACATGAAGCAGATGCTCGATGGCCTGGGGGCTCGACTGGCCGGCAACGTGGCCCTGGTGGATGAGGCCGGCAGCTTCCTGAGTTTTTTCGCCACCCCCCTGTGGATGCTGACCGGGCGTCAGGGCCCGTTCCTGGGTGGCCGGATACCCCGGGCCGGGGTATCGCAGCGTGACATAACCGGTTGCGACCGTTTCGGTATCCGCATCCGCGAACGCTTGCAGGCCGGCAACGCCCTGGATGAGACCCTGCTTCGAGGCCTGCATGCCGTTACTGTTGACGACCGTCTGATCAGCAGCGAGCGTACCGGGAAGCGGGCCTTCCGCCTATGGGGACGGTTGCTGAGGGCCGTGGGGCCCGCCGGTTCCTGGCAGCGCCGGCCTGTGCTGGCGTTTTATTCCGTTTTCCTGATCGCCATGATCCTGACGGTGGTACCCCTGGGTGTGCTGGTGCGTAAAATCACTGCCCCCCTCACCCGTAAACGTATTGCCCACCTGCGGGCGCGGTTCGCCGCACCTTCCGGTGAATAACATTGCCAGCATTGCTGCGACTTCCCGGAACAAACTTCAAGAACTGAGCTGTCACACCCCATGAACCAGGTTTACATCACGGAAATCGCCGCCGTCCTGCCCAACGCCCCCGTCGCCAACAACGAGATGGAAGCCGTACTGGGTCAGGCCGGACTGAGTCCGTCCCGGGCCCGGCGAATCATTCTCAAGAGCAACGGCATCCGCAACCGCCACTACGCCATTGATCCGGAGACGGGCGAGCGTAGCCATACCAATGCCCAACTGACCGCTGAAGCGGTCAGGGCGCTGGGCAAAGGCACTCTTGAACGCATGGACTGCCTGGTCTGCGGCACCAGCCTGCCGGACCAGTTGCTGCCTAATCATGGTGTCATGGTGCACGGCGAACTGGGCTCCCCTGCCTGCGAGGTAGTAGCCACCGCCGGTGTCTGCCTCGCGGGCATGTCCGCCATGAAGTACGGCTGGATGGGCGTCGCCAGCGGGGTCCATGACATGGTTGTTGCCACCGGCTCGGAAGTCGTTTCTGCCATTATGCGAGGCAAGTTCTTTGCACCGGAAGCCGCAGCCAGCCTCAATGCCCTGGACAAACGCCAGGAAGTGGCATTTGAAAAGGATTTCCTGCGCTGGATGCTGTCCGATGGCGCCGGCGCGGTGAAAATGGAAAACCGACCAGCCACTGACGGCCTCTCGCTGCGTATTGACTGGATTGATATCCGGTCCTACGCCAACCAACTGGAGGCCTGCATGTACGCCGGCGCGCGCAAGCGCGAGGATGGTACCCTGGAAAGCTGGAAGGATTTGCCCCCGGAGGTGATTCAGGACGAGTCCGTGTTTGCTATCAAGCAGGATGTGAAGCTGCTCAACGAGAACATCGTCACCGCAACGGTGGAACAATTTCTGCCGGATATTCTAGGGCGCCGCGGCATTTCCGGCGACAACTACGACTGGTTCCTGCCCCATTACTCGTCAGGCTTCTTCCGCCAGCGCCTTTATGACGGCATGGAACGGGTAGGCTTTACTATCCCCTTCGAGCGCTGGGCCACCAACCTCACCGACAAGGGCAACACCGGCTCCGCCTCCATCTATATTATGATGGAGGAACTGTTCCATTCCGGCCGGCTGAGCCAAGGCGAGAAGATTCTCTGCTATGTACCGGAAAGCGGTCGTTTCTCTTCCTGCTTCATGCAATTGACCGTGTGTGGTCCCGGAGCCGGCGATGCGTGACCGGGACGTGCCCCAGGACAGGGCCCGCTCGCTGGGAGGTCAGCGCAAGCGGCTCTATGCTCGGGACGAGTCCGGGCGCTATACCACCGTACTGTCCAGCGGCTGGGAGGCAGAGGAGGTGGTGCTTGGCCAGGCTGTGGACGAATTCCGGCGTCAGGCCGCGGAAGCCCGGCAGCGGGTCAAACAGGGTCTGTCCTCGCCCCTGGAGTACCACATGTATGCCCGGCGCATGGACCTGACGGTGCTGGCACAGGCCTCCGGGCTCTTCCGCTGGCAGGTTCGCCGTCACCTCAAGCCGTCCGTTTTCCGTCGTTTGCCCACCACTAAACTGACCCGTTATCAGCAGGCACTGCAACTCGGCCACGACGAACTCACCTGCCTGCCACCAGACCATGAGCCAAGCCATGACTGATTTCCGTCACCAGCAAACCGCCCACTGCGAAAGCGGGGCCGTGGCCAGCCTTTTGCGCCACAGTGGGCTGGACCTGTCGGAGCCCATGGTGTTCGGCTTGTCGTCGGCCCTCACTTTCGCCTACATTCCGCTGATCCGGGTAGGGGGCATGCCCATGCTCGCCTATCGGATGCCGCCAGGAAGGATAATCCGGGGGCTGAGTCGACGGATTGGTGCCAGCTTCGATTTCCAGCGCTTTCGCACCCCGGAAGCGGGGCTGGCGGCCCTCGACGGACACCTGGCCGACGACCGCCCGGTGGGCCTGCAGGCGTCGGTGTACTGGCTGCCCTACTTTCCGGAAAACATGCGCTTTCACTTCAACGCCCACAATCTGGTGGCCTACGGCCGGGAGCAGGACGACTACCTGATCAGCGACCCCACCTTCGAGGAACCGGTCCGGGCCGATGCCGAAGGCCTGCAGCGGGCCCGGTTCGTGAAAGGCATGCTGGCTCCCAAGGGATTGCTTTACTATCCCACCCGGCTACCGGATTCAGTGGATTACGACTGCGCCATCCCGGCGGCGATCCGTAGCACCGTGAACATGATGCTGCGCACGCCCCTACCCATCATTGGAGTGAAGGGCATCCGCCATGTAGCCCGCCGAATCGGTCGTTTTTCCCCGGCCAACGAGCACTTCAACCGGCTGTTTATCGGCCACATGGTGCGGATGCAGGAAGAGATCGGCACCGGTGGCGCGGGCTTCCGGTTCCTGTTTGCGTCCTTCCTGCAGGAATCCGCTACCCTCATCGACAAACCCCGACTAGCCCGCTGTGCCGACCAGGTGACCGATGCCGGCGACGAGTGGCGGCGATTTGCCCTCTATTGCGCCAAGATGCTCAAGGGCCGCATGACCCTGGATTACCAGAAACTGGCCGATCAGCTGATGAAGGTTGCCGCCATGGAAGAGGCTGCCTACCGGCAACTGATGACGGGCCTCCCGGAATAGCGTTGCGCTGGGGGTTACCGGAAACGGTCGAGCCGGACCCCGTGGAACCGGTTGGCACCGTCGGGTGCCAGCAGCAACAGCGGTTCCACATGGTTACTACCCAGATAGCGGATCATGGCGCCGCCCATGGCGGCGGAATAGCAGGCCAGGCCGGCCCGATATCGTGGTAAACCGGCCAAAGCCGCCGGGAGTTCGGCATCTTGCTCTGGCCACCAGACCCTGGTCCCGGCCGCGCCCACTTTCTCAACCCAGTCCGCCAGCGCTTCCCCATTCGCCAAGGTGGCAAGATGGGTCAGCGTCGCCAGTGCAGGCTGGACGTCGGCCGTTGTTTCGTTGCCGCCATCCAGGCTTACCGTGAACCAGTGGCTGCCCTCTCCCAAAGAGGTTTCACCGGGGACATCCAGCCGCCGGCAGTGTTCCTCCAATGGCATTGAGGACTCATCCACCACCCCGATCAGGGCCTGCCGGACAGCGCCAGCCCTTAGATCCAGCGCTGCCAGCTGCAACGCGGCAATCAATGAAGCATCCTGACGGGACACGAACAGGTTGCGACCACCTAGCCCCAGGCTCCTGGCCACATAATAGCCGGCAGAGTTACTGAGAGTATTAATGAAGTTGGCCGGCTTGGGCACGCTGCCGCCAGCGACCATCTGTTCATGCACCTTGATGGTATTGCTCAGGGAAGCGAATCGGGAACCGATGTACAGGCCGGTATCCCGGGCCGGCAGGCTGTCCCCGACACAGCGCCCGGAACCGATCAGTGCCAGTTGGGTGTAGCGGTCGATGCGCCGGAAACGGTCACGACACACGGCCGCCAGAGCATCCTTCAGCGACGCTGGACCCCGGCCAGGGTCCACTACCTGATAATGATCCCCGGTGGACCGGATGGTCAGTACCGGGCTGAACAGGCTCATGGACGACTCTGCCTGTTCAACACCAGGCTGGCGTTGTTGCCGCCAAATCCGAAGAAGTTCAGCAGGTAATAGCCGTCAGCAGCAGCCCGAGCTTCGGTCACGGGGGAAACCTGAAGGTCGCTGTCCGCCTCCGCAAACCCGGAGCTGGCCGGAAGCTGGTTCTGAGCAAGGCATGCGTCCATCAGGATGGTTTCCATCACCCCACAGCTGCCCAGGGTATGACCGAGCAGGGATTTCAGGGAAAAGAAATCCGGCACCGGATCGAACAGCCGGCGCATGCCGGCAGCCTCGCTGTTGTCGTTCAGGGGCGTGGCAGTGCCGTGGGCCTTGATAGCCGCTATCTGATCCCGGCTGATACCAGCGTCCGCCAGCGCCTCGGCCATCACTGCGGCGATAGAGCTGCCGTCGGGGTGGGACGCGGAGATACTGTAGGTATCACAGTTGCTGGCACCTCCGCTCAGATAACTGCCCCCAGCGCAGCCATTGTCCACCTCCAGCAGCAATACTCCGCAGCCTTCCCCCAGAATCAGGCCATCCCGTCGCCGGTCAAAGGGGCGCATGGTATTCGCAGCCATCAGCTGCATGCCGTGGAACCCGGAGAGCGTGGTGAGGTTGCGGGCTTCCAGTCCAACAATCAGAGCCCGGTCGCATTGCCCGTTACGGATGGCGGTCATCGCGCTGATCAGCGCGTTGGCGGTGGCGGTGCAGGCCGTGTTGAGAGAAAAATCCGGGCCCGTGAAACCATGGCAGGTCTGCAGGTGATGACTGATCTGGCCGAAGCCATCCAGTGGCAGAGGCATCGCCAGCGCCGGGCTATGGGTCAGCTGCTGCCGGTAGACGGCTTCTCCGATGCCGATACCGTAACATGACGAACCGATAAACACCGGCATGCTGGCCCGTTCCGAAGCCTCCAACTGCACGCGTGCGAACAATTCCGCCAGTGCCTCGTCCAGCAACCAGTTCAGCCTTGCCCCGGCATCCTCCGGGCCGCCATTCACACCATGATAGGGGACGGACAGGGGCTCCGCGAAACCTTCGAGATCCAGGTAGCGGGCAGTTCGCTCAGGTCCCGCTAATAATGCCCGTGCGGCCTGAGCGACACCGCCGTCCAGGCTACTGATCATACCCGTGGCGCTGATTCTGGCTTGCCGCCCCATCACGTCCTCCAACCTTTACCGAAGCCTTGCCACTCAGTCCGCGACAATGAACGCCGCCAGTTTTTCCACCGAGGTCAGAGCCAGCCGGGTTTCGTTCCCGCTGTCGATGTGCTTGCCAAAGCGCCGCTTGACCTCCAGGGAGATGCTCAGAGCATCCAGGGAATCGAGATTCAGGCGGCTCTCAGGGCCAATCAGGAACTCGTTGTCCTGGATTTCACCCGCCTCCACATCCACGTCGCATTCGTCAATGATCAGCTCTTTGAGTTCAATTTTCAGATCTTCAATGTTCATACAACGGCATCTTCCAGCGGGTCATATCAATAAATCAGGCGCTCGCGGAGCGAGGGGAAAAAACAAAAGTGAGCACCAGCATCAGCGCAGCAAAGCTCACCAGGCCACCGGTTTCCGGCAACACATCCACCACGGTGCCGTTGCGCAACAGGATGTCGAAAAACCCCTCAAGGCCCCAGGCCATGGGTGAGAAGTCCCCCAGCTGGCGCATGGTTTCCGGCATCAGAAAACGGGGCACCATGACCCCGCCGATGGCCGCCATGATGATATTGCACACTGCTGCGACAATGGTCGCCTGCTCCACGGTGGCGGTGATCTGGGCGATAAACAGGGCGTAACAGACCGCCGCCAGACTGGCCGCCACCGACACCAGCACCAGCCCTGTGGAATGGTTACCCAGGGTCAGCTTGTCCCCGCCCAGTAGCGGGATCAGGTACAGGCCAATCAGAAACAGCACCAACACCTGCATCAGGTTAACCAGCAAATAGGGTACCACCTTGCCCGCTAGCACCCGGGCCCGGGACACCCCCATGGTCTGCAGTCGCATCAGGGTGCCTTGCTGACGTTCGTGAATCAGGGTGGTGGACAGCGGTACAGCGATAAAGAACATTGCAAACAGCAACCAGGCCGGCACATTGTGCTGCACGGAAGATGGCAGCATACCGCTGTCATCAAACAACGACTCCGATGCCACCATGGAACTACTGGTATCCAGGGCACCGGCGCTGATGCCCGGCAGGAACGCCATGCGGTACTGCAGATAGAACCGGTTCAGAAGCTCGGTCACCCGACCCTCCGCAATGCCGGCGAAAACCGGTGACGTGCCGGGGGCAATCAGCAGACGCACCGCCTGTCCCCGGTCCGCCAGGTTGCTTTCGAAATCCGGCTGTACCAATACCAGGAACATGACCTCGTCCGCCCTGGCCCGCTGGCGCAACGTCTGCTCCGGGGCCTCAGCCGACACCCGGTTGAATGGGCTAGCCGCTCCCAGTTCCCGGGCAAATGCGGCACTCAGGGAACCGCCGTCCTGGTTTACCAGGAAGAAGTCCAGTCGTGTTTCTTTGTTCATGGCGTACTGGTTCTGCAACGCGAAGGTCATGATCAGCACGAACACCGCCGGCATGACAAACAGCAGCAGTAGACCGTGAGGGTCTCGGCTCAGCAGCAGGAATTCCTTGCGAATGAGGGCGCGGTACAGAGCCATATCAGTCCCTCAGCTGTCGGTGAGTCAGGTTCAGGAACAGGTTCTCCAGGCTACCCTCGCCCGCGCTGAGCAGCTCGGGTAGCGGCCCTTCCCGCAGCAGGCGACCGTGGTCCATTATAGCCACGCGGTCACAGAGCTCTTCCACTTCCTCCATGTAATGGGAGGTGTAGATGACGGTAGTGCCCTGCTGGTTAAGATCCCGTATGGTCTCCAGGATGAAGTGCCGCGAGTGGGGATCGATACCCACCGTGGGTTCGTCCAGCAACAACAACCGGGGCTCCGTCAGCAGCCCGATGGCCAGATTCAGGCGCCGTTTGAGGCCACCGGACAGCCGCCCTGCCCGCTCCTGCAAGCGATCCTGGATGCCGGTAAGGCGGGCGCAATGATCAACCCTTTCAGCGATTTTCGCCTTCGATATCCCTTGCACACCGGCAAAGAAGCGCAGATTCTCGCCCACGGTCAGCGGCAGGTAGAACGCGTAGTCCTGAGGTACCAGCGCAAGGCCCGCAGCGATCCGGGCGCCAGGCATGGCCACGTCCTGACCGTCAACAAAGATCGTGCCTGGCTGACAGGGCAGCAGACCGGTGAGCATTGACAACAGCGTGGTCTTGCCGGCGCCGTTGGGGCCCAGCAGGCCGAACAGGGCACCGTCGGCCACGGTCAGACTGATACCGTCCAGTACCGGCGCGCTTCGGGAAGAATACTGGTATGACAGGGGCTCTATGGTAACCAAAATATTTCAGTCCGCTGAGCGACCGCCGGGGCCGTGATTAAAGTACAAATGGGATGAATAACCGGCTCTGTTGTCGATAACAATCATAGTCGTCGCCAAAGAACTCGCGGTTCTCGCCTTCTTCTACCCGGGCCGTAACAAACAACGCCACCGATACCCCGAGCGCCACCAACAGGCCACTGCCCGAGGTCTCCTTCAGATAGCTACCCCAGCACAGGAACAGCAACGAGGTATACATGGGGTGGCGAACGTAACGATAGATACCCGCAGTCACCAAACGGGCGGTATTCTCGAAGGCAAAGTTTTCCACCGGCTGTTCCCGGTGTCGGCGACCCCCTTCGCTTCTGAGCCACCACAGCGCGCTGACCATGAAAACCCCGGCCAGCACAAGCAGCAGGGTTGCACCAACCTGGCTTAATGACAGCAACTGCTCGTGCCATCGGGGCACGGCGCGTACCAGAATCCAGAGGATGCCGGCAAAGGCAAAAAACCGGTAGAAGCCGTGGCACCTGGGATTCAGTAGTTGTCGACGGCAAAACCACATTAGCGCCAGCAACAGAGTCAGGTAGATCAACGCCTGCATGCCGTCCACTCCCGACCGTCAGGTACCTGGTGGAAATCCATCAGGACACCCAGCGCCTGAAGATCAGCGAGGTGTTGATGCCGCCAAAGGCGAAGTTGTTGCTCATCACGTATTCGCAGTCCAGCGTCCGGACTTCACCGGTGATGTAATCCAACTCGGCACATTCCGGGTCCACTTGTTTCAGGTTGGCGGTGTGGTGGAAGTGACCCTGGTTCATCATCTCCACTGCCACCCAGGCTTCCAGCGCGCCGCAGGCACCGAGGGTGTGGCCGGTGAAGCTCTTGAAAGCGCTGATGGGCACCCGGTTGCCCAGAATATCGGCGGTAGCATGGGTTTCCGCTACATCACCACGGTCGGTGGCGGTGCCATGGGCGCTGACGTAGCCAATGGCTTCCGGGGCCAGTCCCGCGTCCTCGAGGGACCGTTCCAGCGCGTTGCGCATAGTCTCTCGGGTGGGCTGGGTGATGTGGGCGCCGTCAGAATTGGTCCCGAAGCCGGCGATTTCGCCGTAAATAGTGGCGCCCCGGGCTTTGGCGTGCTCCAGTTCTTCCAGGATCAGCGAACCGGCGCCCTCGCCCACCACCAGGCCGTCCCGGTCAGCGTCGAAGGGTCGCGGGCTCAAGTGTGGGGTGTCATTAGCAGTACTGGTGGCGAATAGGGTGTCGAACACCGCCGCCTCGGTGGCGCACAACTCCTCGGCGCCCCCCGCGACCATCAGGGTCTGCTGGCCATACTTGATAGCTTCGTAGGCGTAGCCGATGCCCTGGCTACCCGAGGTGCAGGCGCTGGATGTGGTAATCACCCGGCCCTTGAGCCCGAAGAAGACACCGATGTTCACCGGCGCGGTATGGGACATCATGCGGATGTAGGTAGTAGCATTAAGACCGTCCACCGCCCCGTGGATCAGCATGTTGGCAAACTCCGCCACGGCGCTGGGTGAACCGGTGGAGGAACCGTAGGAAACCCCCATGCGACCGTCGCGGATGCGCTCGTCGTCCAGCAGCCCGGCTTTCTCCAGGGCCAGCTCCGACGCCCGGGTGGCCATCAGGGCAATACGTCCCATACCCCGGACAGCGCGCCGTGGGTAATGGGCGGGCCGCTCGAAGTCCGTGACCGGCGCTCCCAGTCGGGTATTGAGACCGGAATAACGGTCCCAGTCTTCCATCCGGCGGACACCGGTGCGGCCGTTCTCGAGGTTGCCCCAGACGGTCTGCCAGTCACTGCCGATAGGGGAAATGCCTGCCATACCGGTTATTACGACCCGTCTCATCAGCACATTCCCCCGTTTACCGAAATCACCTGCCGGGTGATATAGCCGGCGTCATCGGACACCAGAAAACTGACAGCGGCCGCGACCTCCTCCGGCTTGCCCAGACGCTGGCTGGGGATGAGTTTCATCGCCTCCTCCACCGGCACATCCGCCAGCATTTCGGTTTCGATCAGCCCGGGGGCGACGCAATTGACCGTGATCCGGCGTTTGGCCAGCTCCACCGCCAGGGCCTTACTCGCACCGATGATGCCCGCCTTGGCGGCACTGTAGTTGACCTGGCCACGGTTGCCGATCAGTCCTGACACTGAGGACAGGGTAACAATACGACCGGGCTTGCGGCGGCGAACCATGGGCATGATGAGCGGGTTGAGCACGTTGTAGAAGCCATCCAGGTTGGTGTGCAAGACCGCGTCCCAGTCTTCCCCCGGCATAGCCGGGAACGCGTTGTCCCGGGCCACACCGGCATTGCAAACCACACCATAGTAGGCACCATGGGCTTCCACATCTGCCAGCAGGGCGTCGGACGTCTGCTGCCGGTTGGCAATATCGAATTGCAGGATGCGGGCATTCCGCCCCAGCCCCTCGATGTCCCGAGCCACTACCTCGACCTGCTCCCGCTGGCTGCGGCAATGCAGCACCACGTCGTATCCATCCCGGGCCAGGCGCAAGGCCGTTGCCCTGCCGATGCCCCGGGAAGAACCGGTTACCAGAACTGTTTCTGTCATCTCTCCACCTTCAACAGGTCGTCAAATTCTTCGGGCTGATAAACATTCAGTCGGGCGTGGGCTTCGAAAGACTCGCCTCGGGGATCGCGACCGCGGATCCAGCAATCGAAGACACCCAGGCCACTGTCACCGGCCATCTCCTGCTCCACCCGGATTCGCATAGTACACCCTTCCGGAAATCCAGCGACGCTGCTCTCATAACGGCGACTGCCCAGAAGAAATCCTACTTTTACCTGTCTGCCCTCAACACGGGCCCGGGTTCCGGCCCAGGCAGCCACCGCCTGGGCCATATATTCGATACCGAGCCAGGCAGGCACTTCACCATGCTCCAGGAACAAATTGTTACGGGTCACCACGGCACGGGCTTCCAGCCAGTTATCCCCATACCCCAGTATCCGGTCCAGCAGGCTGATGTCTCCCCGGTGCCGGACCAGTTCGTCCACGGTCCATTCGGGATGTGATGAATCCATGGCAAGGGTCATCAGCGACGTTCCTCACCGGTGGCACTGAGCACCAGGGCGATATTGTTGCCGCCGAAGGCAAAGGAATTGCTCAGCACATGCCGGGGCACAGTACCCCGCTCGTCCTCGCCGGGCGACACCAGCTTGAGGGCCGGCATGTCCGGATCTGCCTCGCCATCCCACCAATGGGGCGGCAACTGGCCGCTACCGGTGAGGCTCAGCCAGCAAAAGGCCGCTTCCAGGGCGCCGGCGGCGCCGAGGGTATGGCCAGTCAACGGTTTTGTCGAGCTGCATGGCAGACGGTCACCGAATATCGAGGTTACCGCCAGGCTTTCCATGCGGTCATTCTGGGGGGTGGCGGTGCCATGCAGGTTCAGATAGCCGATGTCACCGGGCGCGAGGCCGGCGTCTTCAAGGGCGGAAGTCATTGCGCCGCGAGCGCCCCGGCCTTCCGGATGGGGCGCAGAAATATGGTGTGCATCAGAGGTTTCGCCGGCGCCCGCCAAAACCACCGGGCTACTGTCGCGACTCATCAGGAACAGGCACGCGGCCTCACCGATATTGATGCCATTGCGGTTGCGACTGAAGGGATTGCAAGTGCTCTCGCTCACCGAATCCAGGGCACTGAAACCATTGACGGTCAGCCGGCACAGGGTATCAACGCCACCACAGATCACCACATCACAGATGCCGGTAACGATCAGCCGACGGGCGCTGGCCAAGGCCTTGGCTCCGGACGAACAGGCAGTAGAGAGGGTGATGGCTGGACCGGATGTACGCAGGTAACGGGCCAGGAAGCGTGCCGGCCCACCCATTTCCTGTTGCTGGTAGTGGTACCAGGGCGGCAGCGGGCCATCCCCCTGACGCTCGACAAACGCTTGTTCGGCATCGCCAATACCGGAGGTGCTGGTACCGAGGACGATTCCGATGCGGTGAGCCGGATGCCGATCCAGCGCTTGTTCCACCTGAGCCCGTATCTGAGGGAGGGCTGCAAGCAACAGACGGTTGTTGCGGCTGTTTTCCCGCACATCGGCTATCGCAAAGGCGGTCAGATCAGCGGGTACTGCGCCCAGGGGAAGAACCCGCCCGGGGGTATACTGATCCGTCCTGGTCAGAGGCCGGGGCTCACCGGCAAACAGGGCGCAGGCCACCTCGTCCGTACTGTTGCCCAGGGCACAGAGAATCGCTGGCTTGTGCAGATAGACAGCTTGCATCATGGTCGACTGCGCTCTGGCCTTTCGGCCGTCAAGGGTCCTGTCGCTGAAGAGTGCCCGGAAGCGTCCCTGTTCAGCACTTGCTCCACCACCTTGAGCGTGTCCACCCTGATGAAGAGGCCCGACCGGTGGTGATCAATCAGTACCGAGGTACCCGGTACCAGGCAATTCCGCCCGACCGACCTTCCACCCGATAACGGAGCGCGACAGGTTACAGTAATGTTACTTTCTCCCTCAAGCAGGAGGTGTCGCTTTCCGGTATCGGTCTGTAACGACCAGTTACCGTGGTAATATTTACGCAACACCGGTTCTGGCAAATACGCCAGCTGGATCTGCGCCAGCAGCCATTCAGCGGGCAGGGTCTTTTCCAGACCCGGCGCCTGCCAGGTATCCAGAGATTTGCCGTCCCATCGGATCTCCAGCAGCCGCTGGCCGGTAACACTCAGGCCGTTCAGCTGCATCCGGTCCGGTGCCAGGGTGGTAATCGCCAGCATTCGACGGGTCTCACCATCGGGCGTGCGGATCGTTAGCCGTTGGTTGAGCTGAAGGCTTGCCATGGCCTTCTGCGGCGGCACCAGTGGCGGTGCCTCCGGCGCCGGCGCCAGCCTCAGCGTCTGGCAGCCCGGGAGGACCAGCAGGAGCAGGCTCAGGACAGTGATTCGCACGGTCATCCTGATCAACGGCACCACACTATTCCCTGCACAGTTCCGTCAGCACCCGCAGGCGCCGTCGGCTTTCGCTGACGTAAGGGTTGGCGGTGTCCCAGGCGTAGCCGGCCAGAATCGAGGAGACCATTTCCCGCACCGGAACCGACGGATTTTCAGCGAAGATCACATCCTGGAAGCTGCCGTCGTACCAGCCGTCGACATAGGTACGGAAGGTGTCCACGCCCTTCTTCAGCGGCTCGGCGAACGAAGCGTCCCAGTCCACCGATTCGCCCCGGAGCTGACGATCAAGGGATTCTGCCGCCAGGCTGGCGGACTTCATGGCGATGGTGACCCCGGAGGAGAATACCGGGTCCAGAAATTCTGCAGCATTGCCCAGCAGAGCGAAATGACGCCCCCACAGCTGCTTCACATTGGCGGAATAGCCCCGGATCTCACGGACCGGCGTATCCCACTGGGCGTTGGCCAGCAACCGGGCCAGATTAGGATCTTCATCCACCACCTGTTTCAGGCGTTCCCCGGCGTCGCCCTGATAGCGCCCCATGAACTCGGGACGGACCACTACACCAAGAGAGCTGCGACCGTTGCCAAAGGGAATCAGCCAGTACCAGACGTCCCGGTGCTCGGGATGCACCGTGATCAGAATCTTGTCACGGTCATAGTCGGCAGCGTCGATACGGTCCGCCACATGAGTGAACAACGCCATACGAACTGGAAAGGACGACGGAGTTTCCAGCTCCAGAAGACGCGGCAGCACCCGGCCAAAACCGCTGGCATCCAGCACGAAGCGGGCGCTGACCTGGTAGGCATCGCCCTTATCGGTGCCTACCTCGACAAGGGGGACGTCGCTCTCGAAATCCACCGCCAGGATTTCATGCCCGAAGCGGACATCGACCCCGGCCTTTTCCGCCTCGGTTGCCAAAATATGGTCAAACTGCCCCCGCTCCACCTGGAAGGTGGTGCCCGGCCCCGCCGAAAACTTCTCCCGGAAATCAAAGGCCGTATCGCGGCCCGCATGGTGGAAGGCCGCGCCATTCTTGTACTGAAAACCGCCTGCCTCCACGGCTTCGGTCATCCCCGCCTCGGCCACGAACGCCATGCATTGGGGCAACAAACTCTCACCAATGGAAAAGCGGGGGAAATGCTGTTTCTCCAGCACCAGCACACGCCAACCTTTCTTTCGCAACAGGCCGGCCGCCACTGCACCGGCAGGCCCGGCACCGATAATCAGTACATCCGTAGTCAGTTCCGATGAATTCAAGACACTGCACTCCTCTAAAGACCTATACATCATGGACTTCACCCACCCCGGATCTTGCACCGGGCGGAGACACAACAAACACAATCAGCCAACAGAACAGCAGCCCCGGCAGTACCGTTACACCAAAGTGATGCAATACCGGCGTATCACTCAGGGCCAGCAGGCCGAACGCCAGCACCGAGGTGAGTGCCGACAGGGTGACCGCTTCCCAGGCGTGGGTCTGGCCGTCGCTCTCCCGCAGGAAAATGCCCATATCCAGGCCAATGCCCAGGATCAGCAGGGTGGCTAGCTGATGGAACAGCGTCAGTGGCTGCCCCGCCAGTGCCAGTAAGCCGAAGGTCATGCCGGTGGCGATCACCGGGGGCAACAGGACCTGCCAACAACGGCTGCGGTAACGTCCCAACAGGATCAGGGCCACCAGCCCGCAGGCCACCGCCAGCCACAGGCCAACCTGCACCCGGTAGCGAGCCAGCAGACCGGATATGTCAGCAACACGGTCGACAAAACTCACGCCTTCGTGGGCCTCTGCCAGGGTTTCAATGTCCTGGTAGATCGCCGGACCGGAGACTGCGCCAAGAGCGATCACCGAGGCAGCCCCCGGTCCGTCAGCCGCTTGCTCACCCAACCAGAGATGTGCCAGATAACCCCCCACTCCTGCTGATTCGGAAGTCGAAAGCCCGGGCGCCAGCCAGTTGGGGGAGTGGCCGCCCAGCAGTTCCCGACTCCTGGCCGGCAACGACTCCGGCAGACCGAGATCCGCGGCCAGCCGCTCCAGCAGATCCGGTTGCAGCAAGGTCTGCCGGACCTGATCGTAATCTCCCTGCTGCCGGGCCACGGACGGAATCAGCTGTGACATGGCCTGGAACGAGCCCAGACGATCTTCCGCAATCCATTTCTCCAATGGCGCGCGCAGGGTCTCCTCCCGCTCCAGTACCTGTTGTTCGTCGGCACCGGTCACCAGCAGGAAGCGGCTGGACCCGGCACCACCGCTGGCCACCTGGACCAGTTGTTCCGAATCCAGCAAGGCCCGGGGCGATGACTGCAGATCCCCCAGATGGTCGCGGAACTCCAGCTGGAACCACCCTGCCACGGCCGCCACCATCGCCAACACCAACCCACCGGCCACCAGCGGCCGCGCCCGCTGGCCGAGCCATTCCAGGCTCCGCCCCAGCGGGCGGACAGTGGTCCCCCCGGGATCCTTGAGACCACGAAGGCCCGCCACGGGGAACCAGAACACCACTGTCAGCCAGGCCCCGATCAGACCGAAACCGGAAAACACGGCAATCTGCCGCAACCCCGGGAACGGGGTAAACCATTGGGCGCCATAAGCCAGCACGCTGGACACCAGGCCCAGGGTAATGCCCGGGAGGATACGCCGTAACGGAATTCGCCCCATTGCCTGACGGGCACACAGATAGTGCATGGCGTAGTCCACCGAAACCCCTACCAGGCTGGCCCCGAATGCCAAGGTGACCACGTGGAGGCGTCCGAAGATCAACAGGCTCACCGCGACCGCGACGCACAACCCCGCGCCAACGCTCAGTACCGGCAGGACCAGGGACCAGGCCGAACGAAAATGCCACAACAACAATACCACCACCGCTGTCAGCGACCCGAGCCCGATGGTGGACAGCTCCCGGCGGGCCTGCTCGGCACCGGCTGCGGCATGGAACACCAGTCCGGATCGATGGACACTGGTGGACCGGTCCAGTCCGGCTTCTGCCGACTCCACAGCCGCCAGCACCTGCTGCTGGGTAGTGGCGTCAAAGGGGGCGCCGGCAAAGCGCACCAGTACAACCCGGTAGTGGCGGTCAGCCTGTTCAGTGTAGAAACCCTTGCTGTCCTGGCTGAACCCGGCGCCCGTCGCCCGGGATGCCAGCCAGTGACCGAGCAGGTTCAGGGGGTCCTCAACCAGGGACGCGGCCCGACCGGCAGCGGTAGGGTTCACCAGCTCGCGGACCACACGGCGGATCAGCGCCCCGCCGTTGCCTTCTGTTAAAAGATGGCGGTCTTCCTTCGCCAGTAGCTGGTAGCGGTAAGGGCGATAGTCGTTCCGCAGGGCCTCCAGCAGTCCCGGATCGGGCCCGAGGCGAACACTCTCGAAGGAACCACTCTGCACCAGCGCCTGCCGGAACCTATCGGCCTGCGCCTGAAGCCCCCGGCGATATTCCTGTTCACCCCCGATCAGTAACAGGGCCCGGTGAGCCACTTCCTCTGACAGGGATTGCGCGGCCAACTCCATCACCGGATCCTGGCTTCCTGCCGGCAACAGGGCCAGGACGCTGGTATCCAGGGTACGGCCGGACAGCAATTGGTCGGCGCTCCACGCCATAATGGCCGCCAGCACTACCAGCCATACCAGTGCCACCAGGCGTTGCCGGACTCCCACTCCGGTCACGGCTGCGAGAGTCTCACGTCTTCCAGTAGAATCCGGGTCTTGTCCCCATTGGTCTCCTGAAGGATCATCTCTTCCACTGTCTCGGCACCCTGCAACTCGATGGACGCCATCACCGAGGCCACGGTGTCATCCACCGGACTGAGTTGCAGCGTCCACCGATCCGCCGACCCACTTTCAGTCAGCTCGAAATAGGTTTCCAGCGCGACCCGGTCACCGGTGAACATGGAGAAGAAAATCTCGCTGATGACACGGGTCATGGGCTGGTCCTCGGTCGCCATGCGCATCACCTCCTCACCGTCCTGGATCTCGACGATTTCCTCTCGGGTGATGCGCAGCTCGGTGGCCACCGGCTCACGCACCTGCCAGTGCAGACCCTGCTCTACTGAGAATGAAAAAACACCACCGGATTCGAGGGTTGCGCCAAGATCTTCCAGTGTTTTCTGCTGTCGGAAGTACCCCTCCAGACGGGCGTCTGGCGCTGGCATCATGGTATTGAACAGGGGATGATCTTCACTGACGGTGGCAGCGGAGTCCCCGGCCCATGCCGGTGTCGCTGAAACGACGAGCAACATCAACAGCAAACGAAGGAGAGTTTTCACGCCTGAGCCTCCCCGGCCTTGCGGATTTTATCCAGCAGCACGTCCGGTGATACGAAACACATCTCCCGGGTACGCATGTCCAGGGCTACCTGGATGGTGTGCCCCCTGGTCAGTCGCTCTCCCGTCTCGGCATCGGCGATCAGGTATTCCACCTTCAGACGGTTCTCCCATTCCTTCAGGGTGGCGGTCACATCCAGCATCTGGTCAAACCGGCTGGGCCGGGCATAACGTACATGCAGGTCGATCACCGGCCAGGCATAACCGGACTCCCGCATCGCCAGGTGATTGTATTCCAGCTTCTCGAACAGCTCGCAGCGGGCGATCTCGAAATACTTCACGTAGTGCCCGTGCCATGTGATCTCCATGATGTCGATATCGTGAAATGGCACCTTCACCTGAGCAGTGGCCTTGATCATGGGGCGGTCTCCTCCGGGTATGTTTCGTCCGGGTACAACGTCCAGTGACGATTCTGGATCTGGTCGATCAGTGCTCTCAGGTCCCCTTCCAGAGCACGATCCTCCAGCAGATGAGGGCTGGTTTCGCGAATAGCAGCCACCATGGACTGCAATGCCTCACCCAGGCCTTCGTGGGTGATATCACCCTGGGCCAGGCGCAACTCCAAGCCCTGGCTTACCGCCAGCAGTGACGCCGCGGCCACCTGCTCGGTGAGCTGCAGTATCCGCAGGCAGTCCCGCGCAGCGATGGTGCCCATGCTGACCTTGTCCTGGTTGTGGCACTCGGTGGACCGTGAAAATACGCTGGCAGGCATAGTGAGTTTGAGCGCTTCTGCCGTCCAGGCCGACGCGCCAATCTGTACCGCCTTGAAGCCGTGGTTGATGGCTCGGCGTTCGCCCTGGGCGCCGGACAGGTTGGCAGGCAGGCCGTGATTGAATTTCACGTCCATCATCTGGGCCAGCTGCCGGTCCAGCAGATCGGCGATATTGGCAACTGCTGTTTTCAGGCAATCCATGGCAAAAGCGATGTGACCACCATAGAAGTGCCCCCCGTGGAGAACGTGGCGTCCTTCCGCGTCGATGATAGGATTGTCGTTGGCACTGTTGAGTTCGTTCTCGATGAACTGCCGGAACCAAGGCAACGCATCCTCCAGCACGCCGATCACGTGGGGCGCGCAGCGTAGGGAGTAACGGTCCTGGAGCCGGTCTGGGTTGCGGGGTGGTTCGCCGGCGTGCAGATCTTTCCGCAGCCGTGCGGCCACTGCCTGCTGGCCCGGGTGGGGTTTGACGGAAAACAGGGTTTCGTCAAAATGGTGAGCATTGCCATCCAGCACCAGTGTCGCCATGGCAGTGATGCGGGTGGCCAGGCGAGACAGGTATTCCGCCCGCTCCCAGGCGACACAGGCCAACCCGGTCATGACGGCGGTGCCGTTCATGATGGCAAGTCCTTCCTTGGGTTTGAGCCGCAATGGCCGGATGCCCTCCGCCTCGAACACCTCGGCGGTGTTTCGGCGCTCACCCTGATAATAGACTTCCCGTTCACCGCAGAGCACCGCTGCCACATAGGACAGCGGCGTCAGGTCGCCGGAGGCGCCCACGGAACCCTCTTCCGGGATCACCGGCAGGATATCGTTGCGCAGCAACAGAGTGAGCTGCTCAAGCAGCCCCTCGGTCACACCGGAGTAACCCATGGTCAGGGAGTTAAGCCGCGCCGCCACCACTGCCCGGCTATGTTCCGGCGGCAGGACATTTCCCAGGCCACAGCCATGGAAGGTGTAAAGTCGGTGGGGCAGCTCCGCCACCAGGTCAGCGGGAATCATGGTGGTGCAGGAGTCCCCATAGCCGGTGGTAACCCCGTAGATGGCACCGTCTTCCTCGAGCAGCTGCTCGAGAAATCGGCTGCCACGGCTGATTTGCTCACGGAAGTCGGCGGCGTCACTGAGCATCACCATCACTTCACCACGGGCGATGGCATTGACGTCTTCAATGGAAATGGGGCTATGGTCGAATAGAATCATCAGGTCACATCATCTGGATAGGTTATCTTCCGGGCCGCGCCCAGAAGTCGTAGAAGTTGTACCACTGTAGCGGGGCGATGGCACAGTAGCGTTCCAGGCATCCTGCCCAGCGCTGGACATAGCCCTCCAGCGCTGAATGACGATCTTTCCGGGGCAGATGGATACGCTCTGCGAAAGGCTCCAAACACAGGTCATAAGCGGGTTTCCCGCTCTGTTCCTGCCGCAGACAGAAAATGCTCAGCACCGGGCAGCCCAGAACCGAGGCCAGGATAAAGGGGCCAATAGGAAAGCGGGCGGTTTCTCCCAGGAACGAGGCTTCGCTGGTGTTCCCTTCATCGGACACCGGCGTGCGGTCACCGGCAATCACCAGGAACTCTCCGGCGTCCAGCTTCTGCTTCAATACGATGGCGGTAGCCGGGTTGATATCGCTTACCTGAAGGATGTTGACGTGACTGTCGCCACTGACCTGGCGCAACATTTCATTGAACCGGGAGGCATGGGCGGTATGCATCAGCACGTTGAACGTCATGCCGGTATTGCGCTGGGCCAGGGCGCGGCATATTTCGAGATTACCCAGGTGGGAACCGATCAACAGGCCACCGCGACCACTGTCCGCCAGTTCATCAAAGGCCTGGTGACCGACAAAGCGGATATCGTCGAGAACAATGTCCCCCTGCCATACCGCCAGCTTGTCCAGCATGCTCTCACCGAAGTTGAGGAAATGCCGGTAACTGAGTGCCATCAGGGATTGACCATCCGGTAACAAACCCCGCTGGTCCAGGTGGTTCAGGTATTGCTGCGAGGCCTGTCGGGCGCCCCGGTGCACCAGGAAGTAATAGAGGATCACCGGATACAGGCACACCCTGAAAGGCATTCGTCCCAGCCAGCGATACACCTGTAACATGAACCGGAGCCCCCACAGGGCCCCCGACTCGCCAATGGCGGCCCAGTGCAGTGGCTTCACGAGCGAGCCCTCCACTTTTCCGGGCTACTGGTGCGACGTCGCCGACCCAGCAGCCCTGGCAGGCGCACCAGCATGCCGAAAAACAGCCGGGTATGCATGCGAGTAATCAGCCAGTTGTCTTCCCAGCCACGGAAATGAGACACCCCGTCAACCGGATAGCGCACTATCACAGGCAGTTGGTGGATCTCACCTCCGGCCCATTGCCACTTCACCAGCACCTCCGTATCGAAATCCATGTAATTACCGGTGAACCGGCCCTCAAGGAACCGACAGCAGGACGCCACCGGGTAGACCCGAAAGCCACACATGGAATCCTCAATTTTCAGCGACAGGGTGTTGATCCACACCCAGACATGGGTCAGATAACGGCTGTAATAGCGAAGCGCGGGAACACTGTGGTCGTATTCCGGCCGGCCGGAAATTATGGCCTGGGGATGACGACGACCAAAATCCAGCAGCCGGGGTATGGCCCCGGCGTCGTGCTGGCCGTCAGCGTCGATCTGCAGGGCGTGACTGTATCCCAGTTGGTGAGCAGCCCGCAGTCCGGCTTTCACCGCACTGCCCTTGCCCTGGTTTTGTGGCAGATGATGCAAATGGATGCGCGGATCATCGGCGGCCAATTTCACCAGCACATCACGACAGGCCGGCCCCGAGCCATCGTCCACCAGGATGACCGGCAGCCCGGCGGCCAGGACACCATCGACCACACCACCGATGGCATCGGGGTGATTGTAGACGGGAACCAACCCGCAGCAGCGAAACGTCATGAGTGGCTTCCTTCAGCGGCAAACAGCAGTCGCCCCGAGGAAAACCCGGCGTCGCCGTCATGGAACCGGAAAGCCAGCCGGCCCCTGTCCGGATCCAGCGACAGGTGCACGGTCACCTGCTGACCCGGCTGGATCACCTGCTGGAACTTGACCACTTCCATCCGCAGGAAGCGCTCTCTGGAGGGCACCACCTCACCCAGCAACGACCTGGCGAAGTGTTCCGCCCAATGGACCTGAACCACCCCCGGCAACACCCGGACTTCGGGAAAGTGCCCCTCAAAATACACCAGCTCCGGCTGAACATGGATTCTGAGGGTTGCCTCAAGGCCTCCGGATTGAGCCTCGAGGACCTCTGGCAGGCAAGGGCCGGAGCGGTCAGTGTTGTCTGTGGCAAACAGGGCGACCAGCAGTGGCTGGGGCACCTTGCCCTGGGTGTTACAGGGTAATTCGTCGGGGAACCGCCAGTGGCGGGGCAATACCGGCGTCTCGAAACTCGTCGCCAGTCGCACCCGCAAGTCCCGACTGAAAGCACGGCGCCCGGCCTTATCCAGCGCATCAATGCCCGGATGAGTCAGGGTAGCCACCACCGCGCAGCGGGTGCGGTGACCGCCCAGCACCACTACCCGGGCTTCACGGATCCACTCGTGATGCTGCAGGCACTGCTCCATGGCGGTGAGCGAAACCCGCTTGCCTTCAATCTTGGCAATCCGATCCACTCGGCCCAGCAAGCTAAACCGCTCGCCGGATTCGACCCGGGCCCGGTCGCCGGTGGCAAACCAGCTTTCATGCCCCAGCAGCGGTGAACGAATAACCAGAGCACCTTCCCCTGCGCCGGAAGCGGTTGGTTCACCATCGTCGTCTGCCAACACAGCCACGGTAATGCCCGGCAGCGTCCGCCACACCGGGTCCTGTTGCTGCTGGCGCCAGGCGATGCCCCCGGTTTCGGAGCTGCCAAAGATCTCGGTAACACCGACGTCAAAGCGCTCTCCGGCGGCCAGACTGTCTTCCCGACCCAATGGCGCTGTGGACGACACCACCATGCGCCAGGCGCCCCTCGCCGCTGCCCAGTCCGCCCGGGCAGGCAAACGTCCCAGGTGACTCGGCGTAGTCACCAGCACCAGGTTCCGGCAGTCATGGGCCCAAGCCAGTACGTCTTCCAGATAGTGAGAGTGGTGGCGGGCGAAGGGGCGCTGTCCCGCCAGGGGCCAGAGCACCCGCCAGATCAGGCCGTATACGTGCTGGTGCGTCACCGTACCGATTACCAGTGCCCGACCGGTAACCTGACCCCACCGGGTTTCGTGTATGGCCACTTCGTCTGCCAGCTGGGCCAGCTGCATGGTTACAGGCCGGGGCTCCCCGGAACTGCCGGAAGTTAGGACAATAACGGCTGCATGGTCCCTTGCCACAGTGGTGAATGGCGCAGTCGCCACCCTGGCCTCCGGAGCTGGTTCAGACAGCTTTTCGAGTGGAGTGGGCACGGGGAAGTCCCCGACGAGGGCGCTGACATGAGCCTCCAGCCGGGCGACGGTGGTCGGCAGATTATCGCCGGCCAGCAGGGGGGTCTTGCCACATTGCCAGAGGGCCATCACCAGGGCGGCGAATTCACCGGCGTCATCCAGGTAAACCCCGAAAACCCGGGCCGGGTGGGGAGCCAGGACCTCCATCCATTGCCGTACCCGGCGCTCGAACGAAGTACGGTCCTGCCTACGATTGCCGTCCGTCGCCACCAGTGCAGCGGGATCCTGCTGACGCGTCATCACCGTGGCCAGTGAGCATTCAGTCATTCTGTCGCCTCCGGTAACGTTGACGGAACAGGAACTCCCCGAGGAACAGCGCACCCATCAACAGGTAACTGATCAACCCGTTGTAAAGTGCCCAGACGTAATCCTCAGCCCAGAGTGTCGCGGCGGCAATACTGCCGTTGATAGCAAAGAACCCCACCCAGACCCAAGTGACATGACGGGTGTAACGCACGCCGGATGGCGGCAAGGCCGGCTCCCGTAGCTTGGCCAGCCGTTCAATGGCTGTTGGCGGATACACCAGCGTCCAGACGAACACCAGCAGCAGACCGCCACTGACCAGTACCGGATAGGCCTTGACCCCAAGCGAGCTCTGGGCAAGCCAGGTCCACGCCCCCAGCATCAGGCACAGGGCAAACCAGACCCAGGACACGGCATTCCCCTGCGCTGCACGCACCAGGTGTATGACCGCGATGGGCACCAACGCCAATACCGCCATGGACACCCCTCCCCTGGTAAGGGCCCAGTACACTGCAAGCGGGTACAGCAGCGTCAGGCCGCCGATAAGCAACCGGCTCAACCATAGCAGCATAACGAGCCCTAACGGCTCAGCAGCTGATCTACCGCGTCCACAACATCATTCACGGTGCGCACGGTCTTGAAGGCTTCCGGCTGGATCTTTCTGCCGGTCCACTGCTTGAGCTCCACCACCAGGTCCACGGCGTCGATGCTGTCAATGTCGAGATCTTCGTACAGGTGCGCTTCTGGCGTAATGGCCGCACGGTCCAGCTCGAAAAGCCCGGTCAGTACACCAGCAATATGCTCGAAGATCTCTTCCCGTGTTTTTACGAATTCCGTCATGTTCATCTGCTCCTTGTTCTTGACTAGGCCGGCTGGTGACGGGCAACCAACCGCGCCAGTGCCTGGATACTTGCAAAATGCTTCCGGGTTTCTTCGGAATCCGAATCTAGCTTGATGCCGTAGTGCTTCTGCAGCGCCAGCCCCAACTCCAGGGCGTCAATGGAGTCCAGGCCGAGCCCTTCCACAAACAGCGGTCCGGATGCGTCTATGTCGTCCGGTGTCATGTCCTCCAGATCGAGGACATCTATTACCATCTGCTTGAGTTCCAGCTCAAGGTCGTTCATATCGGGCTAACTCCGTGGTGAAGTAATCTTTAATCGTGTCAGTCAGGCGCCGGGACATCAGCGCCGGTCGCTGCTGGAGAAACGGCTCTACCTCGATGTCATCCCCTACCGAGAAAGTCATGTGAAACCGACGATCCGGAACCTGATACCAGGGTGTTTGCTTGGTCAGGGTCGGGGGTGAACAGGTGATGATAACCGGTGTCAGATTCTGGCCCGCCCGTATGGCAATGTTCGCCGCTCCCCGCTGCAACGTCATTTCCCGTCCTGGTGTGGAACGGGTACCTTCCGGAAATATGATCAGGCTATTGCCCCGTTCCATAGACCCCCGGGCAGCTTCCACCACTGCCGCGGGATCGTCGTTGGCGATATACTGCCCAGCCTTCAGGGGGCCCCGGGTAAACGGGTTTCGCATCAGCGCACTCTTGATCACGCAGTCCGCATTGGGAACCAGCGCCATCAGGAATACCACGTCGATAAGCGTAGGATGATTGGCAATAATCAGACGGCCCGGCTCTCGCAACCGGTCCAGGCCCCGGATGTCGTAAGTCAGGATGCCCAGGCTTTCCATCAGCCTGACAAACGTCCAGAAACAGCGGCCAATCAGCTGCTTCACCCAACGTTCTCGCCGGCGATCGTTGCGCAGTATCGCTGAAGCAGGAGCGATGACCAGAGGCAGCAGCAGGCCGCCCAGACCGAACACCACAAACGAGAAGCCCGTGGCCAGAATGCGCCACAGCCGGTTCAGCGTGTTCATGAATGGACCTGTGGCGCTCCGCCTCCGTGCTTGCCCCAGCTCCAGGTACGGCCATCGCCCCGAAAAGCCATGTTGCGGGAAGTGTTATCCAGCAGGAATTTCAGCAAGGTATCAATGGCCGCGCCCTCAGCCACAGCTTCGTCGGCACCGGGGTCATCCGCCAGAGTAAAAGACAGCGTCAAGGCGTCACCCGCCTTCTGCTGAGATTCCCCGCAGCTGACCAGTAAGGCTATGGCCTGGACATCCCCTCTGCGATTCTCGGGGTCAGCCACATCTTCCGGCAGAGCGTCGTCATAAATCACACAGAGGGCCCGCTCAGAACAGCCACCGTTCAGTTGCCTGAACTTCAGTTGCGACCAGGCCTCGAGCAGTGCGGAAAACGGGCTGTCCGGCCCTGCGGCAATGGCAGTAACAGGCTGCTCTACATCACCGGCAATGGAGTGAATACCGCCGATGGCATTATGCACCGACAGGCTGAACGAGGCGGGCGACAAGGGTGACTGCTCGGCCAGATCCTTGAGCAGGGCAACGGTCCGGCTGACTTCACCATGCTGCGAACAAAATATACGGGTTACAGGCGCCGGCCCAGTGTTCGCATCCAGCACCTGGCCCGCGCACCACAATGCCGCCTTTCCCATACCACTCAGCCGACGCCTGAGCATTGCCGGCACCCCGGGGAGCTCAGCCTTGTAAGGCACTCCCGAGGACCCGGAGGCCCGAGACTGACCGAGCGCCCATGCGACCCATTCGCCGAGCTCCTTGCGGTCAGGTGAAAACGCCGCCCAATGGTGGAACGTGAGGTAATCGGTGTGCATGATGGATGCCTGTCCTGGATAACCCGCAGCCCGCCGGTACGCTCTTCATCTGCGTCAACACCAACAAGAGAAAAACCACGGCCACAAAAAAGTAAATTTCTGGTAATAAACTCGGCGCGATTCTACCTCTCTCTACGGAATTGCCGCAAGATAATGCTGCCTGGAATGACAAAGTGTTACATTTGATTGACTTATCGCAGAAAGCTACACTTGCCCTAAGCTCTTGGAGCAATTAAACGATTAAGGATACTGACTTGAAAAAACTGCTGATTTTTTCCGCCCTTGTGGCAACTATTATTGCCTTTCCAGCCCATAGTCGGGACACGGTGCATATGCTTCCCCTTGAAGACGCCCTGAAGATGCCGGATGCCCAAGCCAAGCTGGATGGCTCGGTCGAGTTCTATTTCGCGGGGCAGGACCACCCACCGATTGAACGCTCCCTGGTCGAAACCTTCACCAACAAGAAGACCAATGCCTTCGGCAAGTCTGACGAAGACGCCTGCAACTGGGTGTTTCTGTCAGCTATGATCGCCCTCCAGGACCGAGCTAAACGGGAAGGAGCGGACGCCGTGGTAGACATCGTGAGCTATTACGACAAGCGTGAGATTGCCAGTGCTACCGAGTTCGAGTGCCATGCCGGGGCCATCATGGCCGGCGTTGCTCTCAAGGGCAATTTTGTCATGCTACAGGACTAACAGGTGGCACCTGACGAACCCCTGCGGGAACAGTTGGCAACCAGGCTTTTCCTGTCCCCGCCTCCTGCCACGCTACCCCCTCTGGCATCCCGAATCACGGACCGTTGGATATCCTTCCTTTCAGATGCAGAACGAGACTACCTGGAACGCCAACGCGGCAAACGCTACCGCGAGTATCTGCTAAGCCGGGCGCTGTTGCGGCAGGCTCTTTCCCTTACCCTGTCTCCGCAGGTGCCACCGTCGTACTGGCAAATCCGGTACGGCACACAGGCACCCCCCGCTATTGAGGGACCAGGCGTACAGGGCTGGCACTGCACCCTCTCCCACAGCGCCGGTCGAGTGGCCATCGCCCTCAGTAACCAGGGTGCCTGCGGAGTCGACACCGAGATTCATCGGTTTCGCCGTAACCGATCACAACTTGTAGACAGTTTCTTCACTGCCGGCGAGCGGGCATTGCTTGACCGAACACCGGAGTCCGAAAGGGAGACCGTCTTCTACCGGCTGTGGACGTTGAAGGAAGCCTGGTACAAAACCGGAACGCAAGACAGCTTTTCAGAGATCCTGAGTGGACTGGACTTCAGCACACCAACGTGCTCTTCCCGTGCAGGGTCGGATGGGCTAAAAGTCTGGTGGCAGGAAGTCGACGGGTACAGTCTGTCCTTTGCCGGCCACCATAAACCGACGACGCTGACACAACTGCTCCCTGACGAAGAGGGTGTGGATATCACCAACCAGCTGCACGAGTTCATTGCCAACCCGGGACCGGCGGAATAAGCCCTTGCGCCAACGCTGCAGACTTCCGATTGCCTACAAAGCCCGGGGAACCTGCAACGTCGAGCGCGTAATCAACCGCTAAACACCCGGTACAAGGCTGCCGATTCAACACCAAACAACTCGTTAACCAGCTCGCGGATCTTGTCTTCCGCACTAATAAACTTGTTCATATTGGCTCCGCCACGCATGGCATCGTAGGTGGCACTGCCCATCAGGCTTCGACCTTCAAAAACCTTGATTTCAGCATAGGCCATGTACATAGCCAGGTCCCATCGCCAGTTAGCGGTATAGGTAAGGGTCCAGCGACAGGCTTCCGGTACAGTCCGCTCATCCACCACTGTGTAATCAACCCGTTGGCCAGTCAGACTGCTTTCCAGCGCGTCGAGGAAACCTTCCCTCACGTCGCCATTCTCAACCACGCAAAGATTGTCGCTATCGTATGAGGAGACAGGTTCGACGGTCTGGTTGATGGAGCAACCCGACAAAAAAATGAGCAATCCCAATACTGCAAACTTTCGAATCACTTTTTACTACTCCCTTGAAATCAGAGTCCGATGGACCGTTGAACTGACGGGAAATCCACCCGCAGGCTATGCAGCCTAATGAATAGGCAGGGAATTACCAGAGGAGTTTGCAACAATTTACATGTATTGTGCGGTGTCTTTCCTGACAGTGGCAGTACCAAGACTCGGCGTGACCTTTTCAGGCACTAACACCGCCAAAAGATTGTGCGAACTTGGCTAACGGCAGACTGACAATTTGTAATGAGCCTCCAGAATATAGGCCTTACCGGCAACGACATATTGCCCTGCATCGATGACCTGATCCGGATTCGAATCGAGGTATTCCACGCCTTCACAGGGCACACCGCCGAACCCATGACCTTCTGGATCCGGGAATTGGACTGACGAACGTGGCCCGCCTCAGTTCACCTCCGGCCAGCCCATAAACGCCTTGAGCACCTGGTACAGCGTATGGCCGTCTTCACAGCCCACCATCTCGCGAATCGAGTGCATCCCCAGTTGAGGCACCCCGATGTCCAGTGTGGTCACCCCGAGATTGCCTGCGGTAACAGGACCAATGGTACTGCCACACCCCATATCGCTGCGGACCACAAAGGTCTGGCTCGCCAGGTCGAGTTGTTCACTGATGTGGCGGTAGAGCGAGGCAGACCGGCTGTTGGTAGCATAGCGTTGATTGTGGTTTACCTTGATGACCGGTCCGGCATTCAGCACCGGACCGTGGTTTTCATCATGCCTGTCAGCGAAATTCGGATGTACTCCGTGAGCATTGTCCGCTGAGATCATCATTGAGCGTGCCATCACCCGGCCGCGTTTTTCAGCGCCATACCAGCGATCCAGTACCGACGACAGGAAAGGCCCCCGGGCGCCCTCTGCCGACATGCTGCCGACCTCCTCGTGATCGTTGCAGACCAGCAGCGCCGGGTGGGTACCGGACGTATCCAGGAGGGCCTGCAAACCAATATAACAGCTCAGCAGGTTATCCAGCCGGGCTGAGGCGATGAACTCATCCTTGAGACCCACGTAAGCTGGCTTCTGAACATCGTAAAGACTTAACTCGTAGCCGAGCACGTGCCGGATATCCAGATGACGGTCTTCAGCTTTCATTTGCTCCAGGAGCAGGTCCTGGAAGCAGGTGATGTCGTCCTCCGGTGCCAGCATGATAACCGGCGGTAAATCCGTCTGCGCATTCACTGAGCGATTGCTGTTGGCTTCCCGGTCCAGATGAATGGCAAGGCTCGGGATAAAAGCGACTGCTTTTTGAAAATCCACCAAGGCATCTTTGACCGCGCCCTGACCATCCTCATAGGTAACCCGGCCGGCAATCGAGAGATCGCGATCAAACCACGGGTTCAGCAACACACCACCGTAAACTTCGACACCCAGCTGGTAGCAACCCTTGCGACGAAGTTCGGGGTTGGGTTTGATTTTCAGGCAGGGGCTATCCGTGTGGGCGCCCACCATCCGGATACCGGTCTCAACCGGGTCGGTTTCACCGGTTCGGAACGCTACCAGCGATGAGCCGTTACGGACTGCATAGTAACCGCAGTCCCTGGCAAGCGACCATTCATCCCGTTCATCAAGTTCCGTAAATCCGGCCTGGTCCAGAATGGCGGTCATCTGGCGAACAGCATGCCAGGGGGTCGGGGAGTCAGCCAGAAAATCAAGCAGGCCCTGATTGAATTGCGTGTGTTCCATAGTGTCCTTGCTAGTCTGATAATATTGGCGCCAGTATGGCATGATGCGACCGATTTCATAAGCCGCTACTGTTGGGCCGATACCGATAAACACGATTTGTAACGCAGGAGTTTCGCCTTGCCCCAGACCACCTCCGTCCCCTGCTTTCTGGACATCGAATTTTGTCAGTCCGAAGATTGCTTTTTCCCGTTTGCCATCGCCTGGTCGCTTCCTGACGGGCAAATGAAAACGGTGATGATCGAGCCGGACGATAGCTGGCTACCTGACGAGGGAGATCCGCCGGACGTTGACCTGCGCTACCTTCGTGAGCAGGGCGTTCCGCTGATCGAACTCGCCCAGGTACTCCATGAGGACCTCCCGGACCAGACCGTGTACGTGGACGGCCTGGACCCGGACGAATCCCTGGTCGATTTGATTTTTGATGCGGTGTCGATGGATGCGCCGTTTGAGGTAGCACCGGTCAGCGAACTGATTACGACCTTGAGCCTGGCTGACCTTGAAGACTGGCGCCGCAGCCTGATGTTTCAGCATGGCCTCGAACCCCAACTACCTGAGAACGGCGTCTACGCTCTGCTCATGCTCGCCCAGCAGGAAGGTCTGGTGGAACTGTCGGGACCAGCCGATGACCCGAGCGATGACCTAACCGAGGAAGTCTGACCCATGCCGGATATGCCAGCACCGGTGTATCCGGGCATTGCGCTGGAAATCCTTGTCGATCGTCGAAGCTGACACCTCTTCGATAGCAAACGCCGACTCCAGCGCCCGGTCCAGTTTGAAGCGACGGAAATTATTGGAAAAAATCAACAAGCCATCAGGCGCCAACCGTGCCATTGCCTGCCTCACCAACTGAGCGTGGTCCCGCTGGATATCCAGCACACCCTCCATTTTTGCGGAATTGGAGAAAGTCGGCGGGTCCATGAAAATCAGGTCAAACCGGTCCCCGGGGTCAGCTTTCGCCGCCAGCCACTCCAGACAGTCCGCCTGCCGAACCACATGTTTTGAAGCGGGCACATGGTTCAATGCCAGATTCTCCCGCGCCCAATTCACGTAGGTGTTGGACATATCGAGACTGAGAGAGCTGACTGCGCCACCGACTGCGGCATGCACGGTCGCCGCCCCGGTGTAACAGAACAGATTCAGAAACCGCTTGTCGTCCGCATGCTGTTGAATCCAGCGGCGCACGGGCCGATGGTCCAGAAACAGCCCGGTATCGAGATAATCCCTCAGGTTGACCTTAAGTTGGCAGCCATATTCCTGCACAGTGAAAAATTCACTGGTATCCGCGTGCTTTTCATACTGTTGCGTACCTGTCTGCCGTTGCCGCTGTTTGCACACCATCTGAGCCGGCTCGATATCCAGCGCCTCCGGAATAACCGCCAGCGCTTCTGCCAGTCGCTCCCGTGCAACACGGGCATCAATGGTCTTCGGTGCCGCATATTCCTGCACATGGACGCGGTTGCCATAGATGTCGATGGCCAGAGCGTATTCAGGCATATCCGCATCGTAAAGCCGATAGCACTCGATTCCCTGCTTGCGCGCCCACTGCCCGATCTGCTTTCTGTTCTTGCGCAGACGGTTGCCCAGCATGGCAGCCCGTTCCGGATGGCTGATTTTCGGAAACAGCTCACCGGTTTCGGTGCGCTCACGAGCAACCGTTTCGCTGGCCTTGTCGATATTAAACAGCAGCAACTGGGCGGGCAACTTGCCGTTAAACAGTTTGTACTGTTTATAACTCCGCAAGCCAATGGCGTGACCGACCTCCGGAGCGCCGGTAAAGACACCCAGGCGCCAGCCCGGTAATGCCTGTTTCACCGCTTCGCCAAGGGACTGGTAAAGCGGGCCCAACGCCTTTCGTTCGCTCAGTCGCTCACCGTATGGCGGGTTTGTGAGCACCAGTCCGGCTTTCGAAACCGGTTGGGTCGGATCGAACTCCTCTATTGAGCGACAATTGAGCACGACGAACTCTTCGAGTCCTGCCCGCTCGATATTGCGCTGCCCGGTGGCAACAACGGATTTGTCCTGATCGAAGCCGGTAAAGCTCAACTGATTGGCCGCTTTGCCAGCAACGGCCCGGGTGGTGGCCTCCTGCAGCAGGGGCGCCCAAATATCCGGTTGATGACCAAGCCAGCGGCTGAAACCGAACTGCTCGCGAAGCAAACCGGGAGCCTGATCCATAGCCATGAGCGCAGCTTCAATCACTAGGGTGCCGGAACCGCACATCGGGTCAATGAAGTTTCCGCCATTCGCCGCGAGCTCCGGCCAGCCCGCCCGGATAAGCAAGGCCGCAGCCAGATTTTCTTTTAGCGGCGCCGCGCCCTGCTCTGTCCGGTATCCGCGCCGATGCAGACTGTCACCACTGAGATCGATACCGACCTGGAGGATGCCCCGGTGCAGACGCGCAGATACAATCAGATCGGGCGCCACGGTATCGACAGAGGGTCGCGCCCCTTCAACTGTGCGCAGACTATCCACGACGGCATCTTTGACTCTCTGAGCTCCGTATTGGGTATTCCGGATGGCATCATTTTGCCCGACAAAAGCCACCTTGAATCGACCTTCCAACGCCAGATGATCACGCCAGGAAATGGCGCTCACACCTTCGTAGAGCATGTCTCCGCTGGTCGCGTTGACCTCGGCAAGATGAAGGATGACCCGGTTTGCCAACCTGGACCACAAGCAGGCGCGGTAACCGGACTCCAGCGAACCCTGAACCCAGACCCCGGCCGGCGCATTACGAACGGGCTCAAACCCGAACCCTTTTAGCTCATCGGCTAACAGGTACTCGAGCCCTTTTGGACAGGTTACAAAAAACATAAGCATGGGAAAGCTTTACTCCTGCAACAGGTCGGTTGCGTTAAGGTGCGTGGTCACTGGACTCGTAGTCTACGCGAGACGGCGTTATTTCACACAAACATAAAGAACGCGTCATCTATATTAAATAAATAGTGTACAGCAGCCAATATTTCGACTTATCTTACAAGTGACGCGTCGTTTCAAGGGCAGCTCGGCTGTCCACTCAGGTTCCTGAAATGTTATGGCTGGCTCAGGCAATACAGTGTAAATCCCCGATGGGTAATGTTTGCCGCTTCAGTTATGGCACGTGTGCACACGCTTGTTCTGTTTAATCCATGAAGTGAGGAACAGCATGAAGAGACAGAAAAGAGATATGTACGCTCGTGCATTTAAACGGGGTTATCTGGCCGGTGTGTCCGGGAAATCAAAAGATAGCTGCCCTATCGATCAGGTAGAAGCCAGACAGGAATGGCTCAGTGGGTGGCGAGAAGGTCGCACTGACAATTGGGAGGGAATGACCGGCGTTTCCGGGATTCACAAACTGTCAAATGTAACCACGGCATAAACGCAGAAGGACGAAAAAGTCTTCGGCCATATGCCGACGCGGCGAGAGACTCCTAACTGTCTCTTAAACTCTCTTGAAGAAGAAGCAGCAACAAAGCAAACCAAACGGGTCTACCCGACCCGTAACATGCGATGATGCGCCACGGGGTTTATTCCCCGCAAGGGCCCGCTTGGCGGGCCCATTCTTTTTGCCCGAGAACACTGGGTTAATCTCGTCCCGCCTCGATCGCCCTGATCGCTTCAGCAATAATCTCCGGGCCCCGGTAAATAAACCCGGTATATATCTGAACCAGAGTTGCCCCTGCCTCGATTTTCTCACGCGCACTTGCGCCGTCCATAATACCGCCCACCCCGATGATCGGCATTGCCGACCCCAGTTCTGCATGCAAGCCACGGACAACCCGGAGCGATGGCTCCCGCACTGGCTCGCCGCTAAGCCCACCCGCTTCAGCGGCCAGCGGGTGGCCAGCGACCGCATCGCGGGAAACCGTGGTGTTGGTGGCGATCACACCGTCCATGCCGGTGTTCTTCAAGGCCTCTGCAACAAAGCGGATACCATCATCGTCCATATCCGGCGCTATTTTGACGGCAACGGGAACATAACGGCCATGACACCCATGCAGTTTGCTCTGTTCGTCTTTAATGGCCTCAAGCAACCTTAGCAGGGGGTCACCGAACTGGAGATCCCGCAGGCCCGGGGTATTCGGAGATGAGACATTAACGGTAATGTAGTCCGCCCGACTGTATACAGCCGCGATGCCTTTGCGGTAGTCGGATTCGGCCTGATCAACCGGCGTGACGGCATTCTTGCCAACATTGATACCGAGAATGCCTTTGTAGGTCATGCGATCAATTCGGGCCAGCATGTGATCGAGACCGTCGTTGTTAAACCCCATCCGGTTAATGATGGCCTTGTGCTCGGGTAACCGAAACATCCGGGGTTTTGGATTTCCCGGCTGGGCCAACGGAGTCACCGTGCCGACTTCGATAAAGCCAAAGCCAAGGGCTCCCAAAGCATCCACATGATCGGCATTTTTGTCGAGACCAGCGGCCAGACCTACGGGATTGGGAAAAGTCAGCCCCATTGCCGTTACCGGCGTTGCTGACACCGATGGCGATAAACGTTGTGCCAGGCCCAGCTTTTCAAACAGGTCGAGACTTTTCAGCGCCACATTGTGTGCCAGCTCAGGAGGCAACCTGAAAAGCAGAGACCGGATAAAACCGTACATTACATAACTCCTTGCTATGGTTAAGCTACGGGTATCGAACGTTCACCAAGGGCGGCGAAGTATAGCGAAAGTTTTCCACAGACGCTCCTAGACGGTTTAGATGACGGGTAAATGACTGTCCTGTTAAGGTCTTGTGATGTTTTCCACGGATTCTGTGGATAACTCTGTTGAAAATGCCTCATTACATTTGGTTAGCCCTTGGGGAGCAAGCCGATCTACAGATTGATCATTTTTTGATCAGTCTGTAATCCACTGAAATTAAATGAAATATAAAGGTTAACCCGGCACAAAATAACAAATGTTAATATCAAGGTGTTGAAACGCGGTGATCCGAAATTGTGCATAAGGTAAACAAGAAACCAAAATATAAATTGCGCTTTTCCTCTTTGTCTGGGCAGGGAGCGACACGTTGAGTTTCATTCAGCCCGAATTTGACCGTGCTAACAATCATTATTCCGAATTCAGGAGCGCTCGCCGAGTAACCCTGATCGGCATGGTGCTTGATGCGGTGCTCGGTCTGATAAAGTGTGTAGGGGGTCTGCTGTTTCACTCCCAGGCGTTAATCGTCGACGGTATTCATTCCTTCACTGATGTGGCATCGGATCTGGTTGTTCTGGCGGTGATGAAAGTTTCTCGTCAGGCGCCGGATCAGTCTCATCCCTACGGCCATCAACGAATCGAAACCATGGGAACCATGCTGTTGGGAAGTCTGCTACTGGTTGTTGGTGGCGCCCTGGCCTGGGACAATCTGCAACGCTTGTTAGCCCCCTCTGCTGATCGTCTGCCGGAGTGGCCGGTATTGGTAGCGGCAACGGTGTCGGTGGTCAGCAAGGAGTGGATCTTCCGTTATACCCGCCACGTGGGCGAAGCCATTCGCTCCGATTTGATCCTCGCCAACGCCTGGCACAGCCGTACTGACGCGTTTTCTTCCGTTATCGTCCTGCTTTCCACCATCGGCGCAATGATGGGCTATATCTGGCTCGATGCAGTCGCTGCGGTGGCTATCGCCTTTATCATATGCCGAATTGGCTGGCGATTTGCCTGGGATAGCGTCAAGGAACTGGTGGATACCGCAGTGAGTCCGGAGGACACCGAAAAACTGACTGATATCGCCAAGCAAACCGAAGGTGTTCTCGATGTCCACGAGTTACGTAGCCGGCGCATGGGCCACGATATCCTGTTGGACATTCACCTTCTGGTGAAACCGGAAATCAGTGTTTCTGAGGGCCATCAGGTGGGGTTGCACGTTGTGGCGGCCATGCGGGAGGCCTTCCCGGGGCTGAAAGACATCAACTTCCACATTGATCCCGAGAACGATGAACTTGTTCAGCATACGACAGACCGTTTGCCCAGCCGAAAAGAAATCCGGGATTTGCTTGGCGAGATTATCGAGGAGATGCCTCTAACCACGCATTTGCGACTGCACTATCTGAGTAACCGTGTACACCTGGAACTATTCGTTGAACACCCGACTGGGCACTCCCTGGCCGCATTTGAACAACAACTCCGGGACCGGCTTGAGCCCCGGGCCTGGTTTGGCAGCCTTCGCATCTGGTATTCCGCCGGTGGCGCACGCTGATAGGTGCGCCCTGATAGCACGAAACCGGCGCTTAGCGGCGACGATTCTCTTCCATGCGGGAAAGGAATTCCTGCATGATCAGAGTATAAAGCTCTCCCCCCAGGAAGCGATCTTCGACACCGGCATCCACGTTCGGGTTGTCATTGACTTCAATCACAGCCACCCGATTGCCCGCTTGCTTGATGTCTACACCGTAAAGGCCGTTGCCGATCAGACGCGTGGCATTGAGTGCCGCCTGAATCACGTTACGAGGTACCTCATAGGTCGGCAGAGTATCAAAACTGCCGCTGTCGACTTCCTGGTTTTCACCGTGCTGGTAGATCTGCCAATGCCCCTTTACCATGAAATACTTGCAGGCAAAGATAGCGCGACCACCCAGAACCCCGATGCGCCAATCGTATTCCGTGTAAAAGTATTCCTGGGCCAACACCAGTGCCGACTGTTTGAAGAGTGTTTTAAGTGCGTCCTTTAAGCCTTTTTCATCCTCGGCCCGCAACACCCCTTTGGAAAAAGCACCATCGGGAATTTTCACCACCACCGGGAAACCCAATTGATCGATAACCTGATGTACCGAATCTTTCTGGTCCTTGGACAGAATGAGGGTTTTCGGAGTCGGTATCTTGTTGTTCTTCAGCAGGTCCGCCAAATACACCTTGTTGGTACACCGCAAAATTGAAACAGGGTCATCAATGACCACCATACCTTCGGCTTCCGCTTTGCGGGCAAACCGGTAGGTGTGGTGGTCGATCGCCGTGGTCTCGCGAATAAACAGCCCGTCGTATTCCGGTAGCCGCATATAATCGCGCTTGGTAATCTGCTCGACATTGATACCGAGTTTCTTGCCCGCTTTTTCAAAACACTCCAAGGCCTGTTTATCACTTGGGGGCAACTGTTCTTCCGGATTGACCAGTATTGCGAGATCGAACCGGTAACGACGACGGGATTTCGGGCGACGCCAGACAATGCTGCTGAAACGATCGAGGGCAGCGGCAAAGGCATCCTGTTCGTGTTCCTCCAGGTCCGCCGGGGAGGCAGGCTTCATCGATTCGATCTGCCAGCCTTTGCGCCTTTTGAACACCACTTCCAGAATTGGCGACGGGAAACGTTCGAATAACGCCCGGGCAACCGGCTTTAACGCAGCATGCTCCGCCTGTCCAAAATAGGTTTTGATACGGACCTGATGAGTCGCATCCCGATCATCTTCCCCCGGTTTTACAGCGGCACCAGAAGCTTCCAGCCATTCAAGCACACTGGAGTCAAGCTCTTCGAGTTCCAGCGAGAACAGGCCCTTGCGACTCAGGTCGTTAAGAGTAATGACCGATGGCACCACATGGTGGCCCCGGGCTTCGGCGAGCAATGAGCAGTAATAGCCCCGGCTGAGGTATTTTGCACTCTGGCAAAGATTGATCACCCGGACCCGGCTGGAGGCCGGCGCGGTAAACTTAAGATATTCATCGAAAGTCAGAACGTCGTCGCTTGGGTAATAGGGCGCCCAATCCTTAGCGCGGTCGACGACAATCAGTAAACGTGACATGTATGGCGATCCTCCATGAGATCTCTGGCTGGCGCTGTTCGCGCAATTATCCGGAAATGGGTGATTTTACGCACTATTCTTTGCTGTTAACTATACTGGACGTCTCTCATAATAGATGGTGTTTTCACTCCCTGCCCAAGGCCCCTGACGGTATGACCGAAACGAGTTTCCGACTGGCGGTCAGCGCCGACATTGATAATCTGGTTACTCTCGAAAACCGGTGTTTCAATGACGATCGAATTTCCCGCCGCAGCTTTCGACGCTTTATCGAAATGCCACGGGACCGTGTTGTGGTCGCTGTTGAGGGTGACCAGATACTGGGCTACAGCCTGGTGCTCATGCATGCCGCCACCCGGCTTGCCCGAATCTATTCTATCGCCGTATCACCCCAAGCCCGCGGCCGGGGACTCGGGGAACAACTGATTCGCCAGTCCGAGCAACAGGCGGTGGAAGCTGGACGCATCATCATGCGCCTCGAAGTACGCGAAGATAACACCGGTGCCATTGCATTGTACCGTCGTCTCGGCTATCGGGTGTTTGGCACCTATCGCGATTACTATGAGGATCATGGCAACGCCCTGCGGTTTGAGCGACGGATACTTTTCTATGAGCCTTCCCGGGAGTTTCCTGCCGTTCCCTATTATCCGCAAACAACAGACTTTTCATGCGGACCCGCGGCACTGATCATGGCAATGGCGACACTGGATGACCAGCTCTCGCTCACCACCCTGGAGGAGCTGAAAATCTGGCGGGAAGCGACCACTATTTTCATGCTGGCCGGCCACGGCGGATGCGGGCCTCACGGCTTGGCTCTGGCTGCCTGGCATCGCGGGTTTCACGCCACCGCTTACATCAGTAAAGAGGGCGCGTTGTTCAAGGACACGGTCCGGAACGATGACAAAAAACGGGTACTTGAACTGGTGCACGAGGGTTTTATGCATGACCTGGGGCAGACCGGTATTGAGCTCCACCACGACCCCCTGACGCTGGACAAGATGGCGCAGGCCCTCAAAGGGGGACAGGTGCCGATTATCCTGATCAGTACCTGGCAGCTTAATCGCAGCCGAGTGCCCCACTGGGTGACCGTCTGTGCCATGGATGACCAGTTTGTCTATCTGCATGATCCGGAAATCGACACGGCCGAGGGTGAAACCGTCGCGGACAAACAGTACCTGCCAGTTGACCGGCGCATTTTCGACCAGATGGCGCGATACGGTAAGAATCAGCCGCTACAGGCCGCCGTTATTGTCGGTCCCCGTCGCACAGATTGACGACTGACTGATTCGCCCGCCCTCAGGCAGTTCTGAGGGCGGCTTCTTTCAGCCCGGCAATATCGTCACGCAAACGAGCCGCACGTTCGAAGTCCAGCTCTGAGGCGGCCTTGTACATCTCGTCTTCCAGCTTGCTCATGTCCTTGAGCAACTGTTCCGGGGTACGACCCCCTGCCCGGGCCCGGTACTGCTCTGCTTCCTCTGCGGCTTTCTGTCCCGGGCGCTCGGCGCCCCTGCGACCGGAACCGCCGCTGGAGGCGCCTTCCATGATGTCAGAGACTTTTTTGGTCAGACCTACCGGCGTTATGCCATGCTCGATGTTATGGGCAAGCTGCGTCTCACGTCGCCGTTCGGTCTCATCCATTGCCCGCTGCATTGAGCCGGTAATCCTGTCCCCGTATAGAATGGCCCGGCCGTTGAGATTGCGGGCCGCACGACCGATGGTCTGGATCAGCGAGCGCTCGGATCGCAGGAAACCTTCCTTGTCAGCATCCAGAATGCAGACCAGAGACACTTCGGGCATATCCAGCCCTTCCCGCAACAGGTTGATGCCGACCAGCACGTCAAATACTCCCCGCCTCAAATCCCGGATAATCTCGACCCGCTCGACGGTATCAATATCCGAGTGGAGGTAACGCACCTTGATGTCGTGTTCCATCAGGTAATCGGTCAGGTCTTCCGACATACGCTTGGTCAGCGTGGTCACCAATACACGCTCCTGAATCACAACCCGCTTATGAATTTCGGAGAGCAGGTCATCAACCTGGGTTGAAGCCGGTCGCACCTCGATCTGCGGGTCCAGCAAGCCGGTCGGGCGCACCACCTGCTCGACTGTCTGTCCTGCGTGGTCAGCCTCGTAATTGCCCGGTGTCGCAGATACAAAGATCATCTGGGGGGCAATACGTTCCCACTCGTCAAAGCGCATGGGCCGGTTATCGAGGGCCGAAGGCAGACGGAACCCGTACTCGACCAGGGTTTCCTTGCGGGACCGATCCCCTTTATACATTGCTCCGATCTGGGACACAGTCACGTGAGATTCATCCACCACCAACAGCGCATTGGGTGGCAAATAATCGAACAGCGTCGGAGGTGCTTCACCGGGACGGCGGCCGGACAGATAACGGGAGTAGTTTTCGATTCCGTTGCAGTAACCTAGCTCCAGCATCATTTCAATATCATAGCGGGTGCGTTCTTCAAGGCGTTGGGCCTCTACCAGACGATTATTATCCCGCAGCAGGGTCAAGCGGCCGTCCAACTCCAACTTGATGTGTTCAATCGCATCCAGAACGGTCTGACGGGGTGTGACGTAATGGGACTTGGGGTATATGGTCACTCGCGGCACACGCCGCAGGTGTTCGCCGGTGAGCGGGTCAAAGTAGCTCAGGTTTTCCACTTCGTCGTCGAACAGCTCGATGCGAATGGCTTCTTTCTCGGATTCCGCCGGGAAAACATCGATCACATCCCCTCGCACCCGATAGTTGGCTCGATGAAATTCGATATCATTACGGGTGTACTGAAGTTCTGCAAGGCGACGCAAAATATGGCGCTGATCAATCTTGTCGCCCCGATCCAGATGCAGCATCATTTTCAGATAGGACTGGGGATCCCCCAAACCATAAATAGAAGAGACCGTCGCCACAATAATGGCATCCGGTCGCTCTAGCAGCGCCTTGGTCGCCGACAAGCGCATCTGTTCGATGTGTTCATTAATGGACGCATCCTTCTCGATAAACGTATCCGAGGACGGCACATAGGCTTCCGGCTGGTAATAATCGTAGTAGGAAACAAAATATTCGACTGCATTGTCCGGAAAGAACTCTTTGAACTCACCGTAAAGCTGGGCGGCCAACGTCTTGTTGTGGGCCATAACGATGGTCGGGCGCTGGATCTGCTCGATCACCTTCGCGATGGTAAATGTCTTACCGGAGCCAGTAACACCCAGCAGCGTCTGGTGAGCCAGACCGGACTCAATTCCATCAACCAATTCGGCAATGGCCTTGGGTTGATCGCCCGCTGGTTCGAATGGTGAATCGACTTTAAACATACTGATGGAACGTCCTCCGGAATTTATTGGTCACACCTGTTCTGGCGTATGGATTCGTGCATTACGTTGGTTGCCAGCCTTATCCTGCAGTCAGCTTCATGATAACATCAGAACCTTTGATGGCAGGCGTCCGGCGGCTATTGTCCAGACGCCCCATGCCGCCAGAGCTTTCTCAGACGCATCTTTAAGGAGCGCAAGTTTGGACCTTCAACTTTCCAGCCGTGTACAGGCCATCAAGCCGTCGCCTACCCTTGCCGTTACCAACAAGGCCGCAGAACTCCGGGCCGCGGGCCAGGACATTATCGGCCTTGGTGCGGGCGAGCCCGACTTCGACACCCCGGACCATATTAAAGAGGCGGCTATTGAGGCCATCAGGGCTGGCCAGACCAAGTACACGGCAGTTGACGGCACCCCTGCCCTGAAAAAAGCAATCATTGCCAAGTTTAAACGGGACAACGGACTGGATTACGAACTCAATCAGGTTCTGGTATCCAGCGGCGGTAAACAGAGCTTTTTCAACCTGGCACTGGCCACTCTGAATGCTGGCGACGAAGCCATCATTCCTGCCCCCTACTGGGTCTCTTACCCGGATATGGTGTTGGTGGCAGAGGGTAAACCGGTTGTTATCGAAACTTCGGCACAAACCCGCTTCAAGATTACCCCTGAACAGCTCGAAGGTGCGATTACAGATCGTACACGGTTGTTTGTCATCAACAGCCCCTCCAACCCGAGTGGCATGGCGTATACACTGGACGAGCTCAAAGCTCTGGGTGAAGTACTCATCCGTCACCCTCACGTGATGATCGCCACCGATGACATGTACGAACCCATCCTCTGGACAGGTCAGCCGTTCTGCAACATTCTGAATGCCACACCGGAACTGTATGAGCGTACCTTTGTTCTGAACGGGGTATCCAAAGCCTACTCCATGACGGGATGGCGTATCGGTTATGCTGCAGGCCCCGCAAAAATTATCGGTGCCATGAAAAAAATCCAGTCCCAGAGCACCTCCAACCCTGCATCTATCTCCCAAGCCGCCGCTCAGGCAGCACTCGATGGCTCGCAGGATTGCATTCAGCCCATGGTCAAAGCCTTCAAGGAACGCCATGACTATCTGGTAAAAGCCCTGAACGAGCTGCCCGGCGTGGAGTGTCTGGCCGGAGATGGCACGTTTTACGCGTTCCCGAGCTTCCAGGGTGCGATTGAAGCGAACTCTGCGGTCAAGGACGATGTGCAGTTCGCAGAATGGCTGCTGAAAGAAGCCGGTGTCGCGCTGGTGCCAGGATCCGCCTTTGGTGCTCCGGGGCATATGCGTCTGAGCTTTGCCACCAGCATGGCCAACCTGGAGCAAGCGATCGCCCGTCTGAAAAAAGCCCTGGCATAATACTCTGGCAGGGTTGACGAGACGGGGCGCCCACCGTAACATACGCGCCTCGTTATGACTGACAATGTTCCCCGATAGCTCAGTTGGTAGAGCAACGGACTGTTAATCCGTTTGTCGCTGGTTCGAGCCCAGCTCGGGGAGCCACTATTCAAAAAAAGCCGCTGGTTCAATGAGCCAGCGGCTTTTTTTTGGCTGAAAGAACGCAAACCGTAGGAGCGGTTTTAACCGCGACCGTGTGCCGGCCGTGCCAAGGGCTTCGCGACTGAAGTCGCTCCTACACTGATGCGTTGATTTCATTGTGGATGGATTGTAGGGCGGCTAAGGGGTCTTCAGCCTGGGTAATCGGACGACCCACCACAAGATAATCACTGCCGGCCTTTATGGCATCAGCGGGAGTCATGATCCGCTGCTGATCGCCTTTTGCCGCGCTGGCCGGGCGAATGCCCGGAGTAACCAATTTAAAGTCGTTGCCATGATCGCGCTTCAGCAGTGGAGCTTCCTGAGCGGAACAGACCACACCGTCCAGACCACAGCTGCGGGTAAGGGTCGCGAGCCTTGAAACCTGCTGTTCGGGGCTGTAGTTAATACCGACTCCTGCCAGATCGTCGGCACTCATACTGGTCAGTACGGTAACGGCAATCAACAACGGCCGATCTTTACCAAAAGCTTCCAGGCGTTCCCGACAAGCCTTCATCATTTTCTCGCCGCCAGAGGCATGGACGTTGACCATCCAGACTCCCAGATCCGCCGCAACCGCCACCGCGGCGGATGTGGTATTGGGAATGTCGTGGAACTTGAGATCCAGGAAGACTTCGAACCCTCTCCTGTGGAGTTCACGAATCAGGCCTGGCCCGGCTCGAGTAAATAACTCCTTGCCAACCTTGAGGCGGCACAAAGTCGGATCCAGAGCGTCCACAAATGCCAATGCAGAATGCTGCGAGGGAAAATCCAGCGCGACAATCAGTCGCTGTCCGAGAGTTGTTTGCACGTTCAGATATCCTGCTTTCTTGAGTCAAGGTTCATTCGCCGCAAACAGTGAGACTGACTATTCTGCTTCCACACCCTGAATCGGGCGTACTGTTTCCCACTGCTTACAGCTTGGGCATAACCAGTGAAGCTGTTGACCGGAAAAGCCACAACTGACGCAACGATAGATCGGGCGATTAGCTAACAATAAATGCCCGATACGACTCACCAGTCGCCCTTCATCGGTAGTCATACCCTTTTCGTAGCCCGCCATTTCAACCAGCCGCAACAGCCCCCTGACGCTCGGCCTTATTTCCAGTTCGGCACGGATGAGCTCTATGGCGGCAGGCCGACCGGACGAGCGCTCGACAGATTCAACCAATGCCAATAACAAACTGGTGCTTGGCCAGGCCTGATAAAGCTTCTTTAAATTTTTTCCCAACCTGGCAATATCACCGTGCTCTTTTTCGAGCTTCATCAGTCGATCTACAGCTTCTGGGCCAAATTCAGGGTTTTGATCAAAAACCTTCAATAATGTTTGAGAGGCGTCCCGGAAATTGCCGCTCCGACGTTGCAGACTGACGAGAATCAAAGTGGCACGGATACAGGACCGGTCGTGCTGCAGAGCCTCTTTGGCGAGTTTTTGCGCATTCCAGCGATCGTCGTCTCGCAGTGCCTGATCCGCCAGTTCACAGGTAATGTAGGCAAGCTGTTTACTGAGAGCCAAGTCTGGCACCGCAGTGACCAGAGTAGCGGTTACCTGCGCGGCTTTATCCCACTCTTTTTCTCGCTGGTACAGCTCGATCAGTTGAGCGGAAGCCTTGCGGCCGTATTCCCGATCGCCCATCAGCTCATGAAAAAGCGCCTCGGCTCTATCAAGCAAACCGGCCGCCAGGTAATCAAGTGCCAATTCGAAGGTAACCTTAGGTGAAAAGCGCGGCGGCAACTCCGGTCGCGCCAACAGATTCTGGTGTATTACGATCGCCCTGTCGGTCTCACCTTTGTGGCGAAAATGCGCTCCGATCGACAAATGGAGACTGACCGTATCGGGGCTGACCGCCAACGACTCGACAAAATTCTCAACGGCCTGGTCTGAATAATTGGTAAACAGAAACTGGAGACGGTCCTTCACTGATGTTTCGTCAGAGATAACCGTAGTTGAGCGCTCGGATGAGCGACCAGAGCGGCCTGCAAACCAGCCAGCAGCTACTGCAACCGTCAATAGCAGCCACTGAAAAACGATATCCATCAGGTGGTCCGATCAGTGGTATTCCTGGACTTCTCCAAGGCCTGCTCTGCCTTGTTCAACTGCTTTTTAAGCTGACGGCGGGACACCGATGTGCGCACGGTTGCCAGCATGGTCAACAAAACACCGGTCAGTGCGCCAACCACGAAAGACAATATTATCCAGATTGCAACGCCATGGGGAGCAGTTTCGAAGAGAAGAAAATTGAGGGAGACGGCCATCTGATTGTTGAGCGAAAAGATCAAAGCCAACAACACTAAAAACAACACCAGAAGAATGATCAGTATTTTCTGTAACCCGGCCATAGTCCAAAACACTCCTGAGTCATTCATCCACTGAACACAGTACCTAACCAATAGTACCTAGATTACCCGTCGTTGTCCGGGCAGAAAATCAATAGCCTTTCTTCATGCTGTCGTTTACCTGCTCACGGAGCTCTTTTCCGGGCTTGAAGTGCGGGACAAACTTAGCGGGTAACTTGACCGCTTCACCGGTTTTTGGGTTTCGCCCCGTACGTGCGGCCCGATGATGCAGAGAGAAACTGCCAAAGCCACGGATCTCAATACGCTGACCTTCCGCCAACGATTGGGACATATGCTCAATGACGGTTTTTACTGCGAGTTCAACATCTTTCAGGGAAAGCTGCGTTTGCTTAGACGCAATTAATTCTACCAACTCGGACTTTGTCATGAGGCTTATCCTTTTTTTCATTCTTATTGCGAAGCTGATGCCACCGCCTAAAACGTAGTTTAGCTAAACCCAAAAAAAACACAAAAAAAACGGGCTGTTACAGCCCGTTTTTTTATCACCAACCAGACATTCAGTCTTTATTAGCGTTTTGCTGCTGCATCTGCTCTTTAATCAGGTCACCAATGGTGGTGGCGCCAGAGCTCTCTGCAGTTTTCTCGCGAACAGTTTGCAGCGCCTGTTTGTCGTCTTCAACGTCCTTGGACTTGACTGACAGGTTGATCACGCGATTCTTGCGATCAATGCTGATAATCTTCGCTTCAACTTCATCTCCCTCATTCAACACATTGCGCGCATCTTCAATGCGGTCACGGCTGATTTCAGAGGCTTTCAGAATCGCTTCAACTTCATCGCTCAGAGTAATCGTGGCAGATTTCGCGTCGATCGCAGAAACCTTACCTTTAACGATTGAGCCTTTATCGTTCAGTTGCACAAACTCGGCGAACGGATCGCTTTCCATCTGTTTGATACCAAGAGAAATACGCTCACGCTCAGGATCAACCGAGAGGATAACAGTCTCGACTTCGTCGCCCTTCTTGTACTCACGAACGGCTTCTTCCCCAGTCTCGTTCCAGCTAATGTCGGACAAGTGAACCAGGCCGTCGATGCCACCGTCCAGACCAATGAAGATACCGAAATCGGTAATCGACTTGATCTTGCCAGAGATGCGATCGCCTTTATTGAAGTTGCTGGAGAAATCTTCCCATGGGTTGGTCACGCACTGCTTGATACCCAGGGAAATACGACGACGCTCTTCGTCAATATCCAGAATCATCACACCAACTTCATCACCGACCTGAACCACTTTGGAGGGATGAATGTTCTTGTTTGTCCAGTCCATTTCAGACACGTGGACCAAACCTTCAACACCTTCTTCCAGCTCGGCAAAACAGCCGTAATCTGTCAGGTTGGTGACACGAGCTGTGACTCTGCTGTTCTCTGGGTAGCGCGCCTTAATCTCGACCCAGGGATCTTCACCCAGCTGCTTGAGACCCAGGGAAACGCGGTTACGCTCGCGATCGAATTTCAGAACTTTGACACTGATCTCGTCGCCCACATTCACGATTTCGCTCGGATGCTTGATACGCTTCCAGGCCATGTCCGTGATGTGCAGCAGGCCGTCAACACCGCCCAGATCTACGAATGCACCGTAGTCGGTCAGGTTCTTGACGATACCCTTGATTTCCATTCCTTCGGTCAGCGTTTCAAGCAGTGCATCACGCTCGGCACTGTTTTCAGCTTCCAGAACGGCGCGACGGGAGACCACAACGTTGTTGCGCTTCTGGTCCAGCTTGATGACCTTGAATTCCAGTTCCTTGTTCTCCAGGTGCGCGGTATCGCGAACCGGACGAACGTCAACCAGGGAACCCGGAAGGAAAGCACGGATGCCGGCCAGGTCGACTGTAAAGCCGCCTTTAACCTTACCGTTGATCACACCTTTGACAACTTCTTCGGCTTCGAAGGACTTCTCCAGAACCTTCCACGCTTCTGCACGCTTCGCTTTTTCGCGTGACAGTCGGGTTTCACCAAAGCCGTCTTCGACCGCATCGAGAGCCACATCGACAGTGTCGCCAATCTGGACTTCCATCTCACCCTTTTCATTAAGGAACTGTGAGGCAGGAATGACACCCTCGGACTTCAGGCCGGCGTTAACCGTTACCCAGTCGCTGTCGATATCAACCACGGTTCCCTGGACGATGGAACCCGGTTGCATGTCAATTTCTTTTAGGCTTTCTTCAAATAGATCCGCAAAGCTCTCGCTCATTATGTGTCCTATGTGATCAACGCAAGTTTACTCCGTGCTGCCAGCGACACGGTCTGTGAATCGTGATCCGGATACGGCCAGGGCTGGCTGTTAACGCAGCATCCGGTTTCCAACAACAAAAAAGATGCGCTCAGGCCTGACCTGCCAAGGCCATTACCTGATCCAACACCTCTTCTATGCTTAAGCCTGTCGAGTCAATGACTTGCGCATCTTCTGCAGGCTTTAGCGGGGCGGCAGAACGATTCATATCTCGCTCATCACGCGCCCTGATCTCTTCTAAAAGGGCGTCAATGTTAACACCGACACCAGCGTCCTTCAACTGGCGATATCGCCGTTCTGCTCTCTCTTGCGCGCTGGCAGTAAGAAAAATCTTGACCGGTGCATCCGGGAACACAACGGTTCCCATATCACGGCCATCCGCAACCAACCCGGGCATTTTCTGAAAATCTCTCTGGCGCTGCAACAACGCGTCCCTTACGGGCTGGATAACGGCTATTTTGGAGGCGTCATCACCACAACTTTCGGTGCGAAGGTCTCCGGTTACATCCTCGCCGGCCAGCAAAACCCGAACCGGCTCACCCGGCGCGGTCGGCTCAAAAGCAACATCCAGATTGAGCGCAGCGGCGACAAGTCCCTCCTCATCATTGAAAGAGATACCCTGACGTTTTGCTGCCAGCGCCGTCAAACGATAAAGCGCGCCGCTATCCAGTAAATGCCAGCCCAGTCGCCGTGCCAGCATCTGGGTGATGGTTCCTTTGCCAGAACCACCCGGACCGTCGATAGTGATGACTGGTACGGTCATGGATCAGGCCCCCTCGGCTGTTATATGAATGCCCGTCTGTTGTGCAAGCTCAACAAATCCGGGGAATGAGGTGGCCACATTGGCGCAATCGGTGATCGTAATCGCACCCTCTGCCCGCAACGCTGCCATTGCAAAAGCCATGGCAATCCGATGGTCTCCGTGGCTGTCCACGGTCCCGCCACCCAAGGTCTGGCCGCCCACGATCTCGATCCCGTCCGGTGTCACGGTGGTATGCACACCCAACTGTTCAAGACCATCAGCCATGACCTGTATGCGATCACTTTCCTTGACTCGAAGCTCCTCAGCACCCCGTAAAACGGTTTTACCTTCGGCGCAGGTGGCTGCGATGAACAGCACCGGAAATTCGTCTATCGCCAGTGGCACTTCCGCTTCCGGTATATCAATACCGTGCAGCTTGGCTGACGTCACACGCAAATCGGCGACCGGCTCACCGCCAGCCTCACGTTCATTGCTGACTTCAATGTTTGCGCCCATCAGGCGAAGGATATTGATTACGCCAACCCGGGTCGGATTCATGCCGACATGTCGCAGTGTCAGGTCCGAGCCCTCGGCGATAGTGGCCGCGACCAGGAAAAAGGCCGCCGACGAAATATCGGCCGGCACATCGATGGCGCTTGCAGCCAGGCGGCCGCCGCCGACAACACTCGCGGTTGCCCCGGTCCGCTTCACCGGGTAACCAAAACCGGCCAGCATACGCTCCGTATGATCACGGGTTGGGGCAGGCTCGGTCACCGAGGTTGTGCCCTTGGCGAAGAGGCCGGCCAGCAGCAGACAGGATTTGACCTGAGCACTGGCAATCGGCATATCGTAATGAAAACCTTCAAGGACCTGACCACCTTTGATTTTGAGCGGCGGCCTACCCCCCTCTGCAGTCTCGATTATGGCTCCCATTGATCTCAACGGATCCGCTACCCGCCCCATCGGCCGACCAGTAAGGCTGGCATCACCTGTCAGTTCAGAATCAAACGCCTGGGGCGCCAACAACCCCGAAAACAGGCGCATAGCCGTTCCGGAATTACCCAGATACAGCGGTCCGCGTGGCGCCTGCAGGCCATCAATTCCGACTCCGCGGATACGCACAAAACCATTGTCCGGGCCTTCGATAGTCACGCCCATATCACGAAACGCCTGCAGGGTCGCAAGACTGTCCTCGCCCTCAAGAAAACCATTCACTTCCGTGATCCCATCCGCCAGCGCACCAAGCATGATGGAGCGGTGGGACATGGATTTATCGCCGGGCACACGGATATCGCCGGTCATCTTACCGCCGGGCTGAACATTGAAGGTTACCTGCTTCTGCTTGTTGGTCGTCACGTAGGCCTGCCCTGAAAGCATTTTTGAAAAGTGTTCCCGTGCCGCCTTGGCACGACTGAAAACCCTGAGCAGTGTGGCTCCATCCTGCTCTGCAATGGCTGTTCGCAGCTGGTCCAGGTCATGGGTAAAATGATCAATAACCCTCAGCACCGCTTGCTGGTTGGACAGAAAAATATCGTGCCACATCACCGGATCGCTGGCGGCGATACGGGTAAAGTCACGGAAGCCGCCCGCCGCGTAACGGAAAATATCAAGATTCTCGTCCTCTCCTGCCAGCGTATCCACTAATGAAAAAGCGATGAGATGAGGCAGATGACTGGTGGCCGCCAGCACTTCGTCATGATATTCCACAGCCATCGTCAGCACCCGGGCACCACAACCTTCCCACAGCGCGCTGAGCCTGGCGAGCTGGGTGGCATCAACATCGTCCGGGGGCGTGAGGATTACCTTGTGTCTGGCAAAGAGTTCCGGATTAGCGGCCGCAATACCACTCTTCTCGGAACCGGCAATCGGATGACCCGGAATACACGCTGGCAGCCGCTCACCGAAAACGGAGCGAACGGCGTTTACAAAGCTGGCCTTGGTGCTGCCCACGTCAGTCAGCAGTGCCTGCGCCCCGAGAGCGGGCTTTACCTGCCGCAAAACAGCTTCGGTTGCCCGCACCGGCACAGCGATCACCACCAGATCCGCATCTTTGACAGCCTCGGCAACCGAAGCTGCCGCCTCATCAATCACCCGATTTTTCAACGCATACGCCAAGTCACTCTGACTCTGGTCTGCGCCGACGACCATGGCAGCCAGGTTGTGCTTCTTGATGGCTGATGCCAACGAGCCGCCGATCAGCCCCAGACCAATAATGGCAACACGCTGGAAGACCGGAACGGTTTCACCCATGGGCCGATTGGTCCTCTGGCATCTCGAGAGCGTGGGTTAACGCCTCAATAAAACGTTGGTTCTCTGCCGGCAAGCCAACTGACACCCGCAGATGCCGTGGCATGCCATAACCGGCTACCGGCCGCACAATGACACCCTGGGCCAACAACTGGTTAAAGATAACCGGTGCCTGCTCCCCCACATCCACGGCTATAAAGTTGCCTGAGGAAGGGATATAGGAGAGCGACAGTTCATCAAAAGCCTGCTCAAGCTGTTTCAGCCCGGCAGTGTTTACCTGTCTCGAGCGGACGAGGTAATCATCATCGTCCAGCACTGCTGTCGCAGCTGCCTGGGCGATGGCGTCCACATTAAACGGTTGACGCACACGGTTGAGAATATCGGTAATCTCTGCCGATGCAATGCCGTAGCCTACCCGCAAAGCAGCCAGCCCCCAGGCTTTCGAGAAAGTTCTGGAAATAATCAGGTTCGGATAACGGGACAACAGAGCAAGGCTGCGCTGGTGTTCGTCACCTTCGAGGTATTCACAATAGGCCTCGTCGAGCACCACGATGACCCGCTCAGGCACTGCTGCCAGGAACTTCTCCACCGCTTCGGCGCTTTGCACGGTGCCAGTCGGGTTGTTGGGGTTGGCAACAAAAATCAAACGGGTTTGGTCGGTGACAGCCGCTGCCATGGCCGCAAGGTCATGCCCCCAATTTTTGGCGGGCACTTCCACGCCACGGGCACCAATGGCACGGGTCACTAACGGATACACCGCAAAGGCATACTGGGAATAAATAATATCGGTGCTGGCGTCGGCAAAACTGCGAGCGATCACTTCAAGCACGTCGTTGGAGCCATTGCCAAGCGTAATCTGCGCTGCAGACACACCGAGCTTTTCAGACAATTTCGCCTTCAGCTTGAAACCGTTGCCATCCGGGTAGCGACATAACTCACTCAGGGCTTTGCGGGCAGCCTCCAACGCAAGGGGGCTGGGACCCAGGGGGTTTTCGTTACTGGCCAGTTTTACAATACCTGAAGGATCAAGGCCAAGCTCCCGGGCCAGCTCATCAATTGGCTTGCCGGGCTGGTAAGGCATAAGGCCCTGAACACCTTGTACTGCAAGCGCTTGATAATTAATCGGCATTATCTATTCCTCCGAACCAGGGACCCGGCCAGCCAAACAGTGCACGGCCATCAAAGCACACCAATGGGATAAGAGCCCAGACGCTTCAACTCAACTGCTTCCTCATCGACTTCCGCCAGAACTTTACTGACCTTCGGGTCGTCCATATGGCCTTCGAAATCGATATAGAAGACATAGGCCCAGGTACCGCTTGGCGATGGACGGGTTTCGAGGCGTGTCAGACTCAGGCCATGGCGATGGAAAGGTTCGAGCAGCTGGTAAAGCGCCCCGGGCTTGTTGCGCATTGACACCAGAATGGACGATTTATCATGCCCGCTCAGGCTGACCGCTTCCCAGCCAATAATCAGGAACCGGGTGGTGTTATCGGGCCGGTCTTCAATGCTATTAGCCAGCTTTTCAAGCCCATACAACTCTCCTGCCATATCACCCGCAATCGCCGCCGTGCCCGGCTCTTCCGACGCTCGACGGGCAGCTTCAGCATTACTGCTGACGGTGACTCGCTCAATGCCGTACCGGTTGGCATCCAGCCACTGGCGGCACTGGGCAAAAGACTGCTGGTGTGAATAGATCCGGCTGATATTTTTCTCGTCGGTATCTGGCGCGCACATCAGGTGGTGATGAATCCGCAACTGCACTTCACCGCAGATTTTCAGCGGCGACGACATGAACATATCAAGGGTATGGTTGATCATGCCTTCGGTAGAATTCTCCACCGGCACCACGCCATAGTGGGCTGCACCGGATTCCACTTCACGGAAAACTGCATCGATGGCGGGCAGCGGAACACTGATCACAGAGTGGCCAAAATGCTTGAGCGCTGCGGACTGGGTAAACGTTCCTGCTGGCCCGAGAAAAGCGATATGCATGGGCTTTTCGAGAGACAGACAGGCGGACATGATTTCCCGGAACAGCCGGGCCATTTCCTCGCCGGACAGGGGCCCCGGGTTCTGCTCCTTGATCCGGCGTAATACCTGGGCTTCACGTTCCGGGCGGTAGAAGAACACATCTTCACCAGGATGGGCCGCCAGTTTTACCGCTGCGACCTCTTGGGCACAGCGGGCACGGGCGCTGATGAGGTCCATAATCTGGCGGTCAAGCTGGTCAATTTCGTCACGCAGCTCACCGAGCCGGGTCTGCTCGTCGGTCATGGTCAGGCCCGCTCCTTCTCGAAGGTGGTCATGTAATCAATCAATGCATCCACACCGGCTTCCGGCATGGCGTTATAGATACTTGCGCGCATGCCGCCCACTGAGCGATGGCCTTTCAGGTTGAGCAGCTTGCGCGCCTCGGCACCCTTGAGGAACGCGTTATTCAAAGCGTCATCAGCCAGCGTGAACGGGACGTTCATCCGGGACCGGAAACGCGGGGTAATCGGGTTGGCGTAAAAATCACTGGCATCGATAAAACCGTAGAGTTTTTCCGCCTTCCGGGCATTGACCTGCCCTATAGCCTCAACACCACCCTGGGCTTTCAGCCATTGGAAAACAAGGCCAGCCAGATACCAGGAGTAAGTTGAAGGCGTATTGTACATGGAGCCATTATCCGCTGTGACCTTGTAATCCATCATGGTCGGAATTTCCTTGCGGGCGCGGCCCAGCAAGCTTTTATGCACAGCGACCACGACCAGGCCGGAAGGACCGATGTTTTTCTGGGCGCCAGCGTAGATGACACCGAACTTCGAGACATCGATCGGGCGGGACAGAATGGTGGATGACATATCGGCCACCAGAGGCACATCGCCGGTTTCGGGCACGAAGTCATATTCCAGGCCGCCGATGGTCTCATTGGGCGTGTAATGCAGATAGGCCGCATCAGGGTCACAACGCCAGACAGAAGGGTCCGGTACCTCCAGAAAGCCAGAGGACTCGCTGCTGGCGACCACATTTACTTTGGCGTACCGGCGGGCTTCGGCAATTGCTTTGGTGGACCAGATACCGGTGTTGACGTAATCCGCAGAGGATTTCTCACCCAACAAGTTCAACGGCACGGTTGCAAACTGGCTGCTCGCGCCCCCCTGCATGAACAGCACGGCATACTCGTCCGACACGCCGGCAAGATCCCGGAAATCCTGCTCTGCCGCGTTGGCGATGGCCACATACTCATCACTGCGATGGCTCATCTCCATCACTGACATGCCGGTTCCGCGCCAGTCCAGCATCTCATCCCGCGCCTGCTGAAGTACACTCTCCGGCAGCATCGCCGGACCTGCACAAAAATTATACGCCCTGGTCATTGCCACTGATCTCTCGTCTTTCAACTTTAGAGCCTTTGCCTCCGGGCCCGCTAACGCCTGGAGACAAAGACATACCGGCAAGCAAACTCACTCTTCGCTGGCACCCTCACCTGCGTCGTCAGCCTGCTCGTTGTCGGCCGCTTCTTCACCCTCGACATCGGGTGCCTCTTCGCCGGTATCCGCAATCCGCTCAACACCGACCAACCGTTCATCTTCCTGGCTCAGCTTGATCAGACGAACACCCTGGGTATTACGGCTCAAGACCGACACTTCGTCAGTACGGGTACGAACCAGCGTACCTTTGTCAGAGATCAGCATCATCTCGTCGCCGTCGAACATCTGCAGCGCCGTAACCAGACGGCCATTACGATCAGAGCACTGCATCGCAATAACGCCCTGACTGCCACGACTGTATGTGGGGAACTCGGAAATCTGAGTCCGCTTGCCGTAACCGTGTTCGCTGGCAGTCAGGATAATGCCATCATCATCCTGCGGAATGATCAGCGAGACAACGTGGTGCTCCGGCGGCATACGGATACCGCGTACACCGCGTGCAGTCCGACTGAGAGGACGAATGGCATCTTCGTTGAATCGCACTGCCTTGCCAGCCGTGGAGAACAGCATTACTTCTGCATCACCTTTGGTAATGGCGGCACCGATCAGAGTGTCTCCTTCATCAAGGGACAGCGCAATCAGACCACTACTGCGTGGCCGTGAGAAGTTCGGCAACGGTGTCTTCTTGACGATACCGGCAGAGGTTGCCATCAGAACAAAGTGATCCTCCGGGTAATCCCTGACCGGCAGGAAGGTTGTAACGCGCTCGCCCTCTTCCAGCGGAAGGATGTTGACCATAGGCCGTCCGCGGGAGGCACGGCTGGCCCTGGGAATCTCGAACACCCGCAACCAGTACACCTTGCCCCGACTGGTAAAGCACAGGATGGTATCGTGGGAATTGGCGACCAACAGTTTCTCAATGAAGTCTTCTTCCTTCATTGATGTGGACGCTTTACCACGACCGCCACGACGCTGGGCCTGATAATCTTCAATAGCCTGCGTCTTGGCGTAACCACCGTGGGAAATGGTGACAACCAGATCTTCTTCATCAATCAGATCGGCAATGGTCAGGTCGCGCTTGGAGCTGGTGATTTCGGTAAGACGCTTGTCGCCATATTCTTCAACAATGGCCTGCAACTCTTCGCGAATAACCTGCAGCAAGCGGTCAGGATCTGCCAGAATCTCCAGAAGGCCGGCGATTTTCTCAATGATCTCGCGGTACTCGTTCTGGAGTTTTTCGGTTTCCAGACCGGTCAAACGGTGCAGACGCAGATCCAGAATGGCCTGGGCCTGGTCCGGCGACAGATGATAAAGCCCGTTACGGAGACCGTAGATTTCCGGCAGGTCATCTGGACGGCAGGCATCTTTGCCTGCTTTCTCCAGCATCGCCATAACGCCTTCCGACCCCCAGCCCTGTGCGATCAGTTTTTCTTTGGCCTCGGCGGACGATGGCGACTGCTTGATCAACTCGATAATTTCATCGATGTTGGCCAGCGCAACCGACAGACCCTCCAGAATATGACCCCGTTCTCTGGCCTTGCGCAGCTCATAAATGGTTCTGCGCGTTACTACTTCCCGGCGGTGACGGATGAAGGCATCGAGCATTTCCTTCAGGTTCAGTATCCGGGGCTCGCCATCTATCAACGCAACCATGTTGATACCGAACACCGTCTGCAACTGGGTGTGAGCAAACATGTTGTTGATGATCACGTCGGGGTTTTCACCACGACGCAGCTCAATAACCACCCGGATGCCTTCCTTGTTGGACTCATCCCGCAGCTCGGTGATGCCTTCCAGGCGCTTCTCTTTCACCAGCTCGGCAATCTTTTCAATCAACCGCGCCTTGTTAAGCTGATAAGGCAGCTCGGTGATGATGACGGCGTCTTTACCGGTCTTGTTGTCATGCTCGATTTCATGACGGGCGCGGATATAAATGCGGCCCCGACCGGTGCGGTAGGCTTCCACGATGCCTGCCCGACCGTTAATGATGCCTTCGGTAGGAAAGTCTGGGCCGGGAATGTATGCCATCAGCTCGTCGACAGTCATATCCGGGTTATCAATCAACGCCAGACAGCCGTTAACGACTTCGGTCAGGTTATGAGGCGGAATGTTGGTCGCCATGCCCACCGCAATACCGGAAGAGCCATTAACCAGCAGGTTAGGCACCCGGGTCGGCAGCACTTCGGGGATCTGCTCGGTGCCGTCGTAGTTGGGCACGAAGTCGACGGTTTCCTTGTCCAGATCGGCCAGCAACGAGTGGGCGATCTTCTTCATCCGGATTTCGGTATAACGCATGGCTGCGGCGTTATCACCATCGATGGAACCGAAGTTGCCCTGGCCGTCCACCAGCGGATACCGCAATGAGAATGGCTGGGCCATACGTACGATGGTGTCGTACACCGCAGAGTCACCGTGGGGGTGATACTTACCGATCACGTCACCGACCACACGGGCGGATTTTTTATAGGTCTTGTTCCAGTCGTTACTCAGCTCGGACATGGCGAACAGAACGCGGCGGTGTACCGGCTTGAGGCCGTCCCGAACGTCCGGAAGCGCCCGGCCGACGATGACGCTCATGGCGTAATCGAGGTAGGACTGTTTAAGTTCGTCTTCAATATTTACCGGCAGGATCTCTTTGGCTAATTCACCCATCGAGAAAGGTTCCTTTGCGTTTGCTGGAAGTCGTCGTTTATATGGAGCAGATCAGGCCCGCTCTTGTCTGTCTGGGCGGGCCAAAGCAATGTCTGAACGCCCCCCTGTCAGCAGGCAAAAAGGGTCCCGACACAGCCTCTCATGCCGGCCATTAACAAGCGCATAATACTAACACATCCGAAGCCTGAAAGGGTGGCTTTGGGCTGGCAAACAATGACCGTAAATCAACCAAATACCACGGTTTTGTTTTCGTAGGTGATTACCCGATCCTCAATGTGCGCCCGCAACCCTCGGGCCAGCACGTTTTTCTCTACGTCCTTGCCCAGCCGCACCAGATCTTCAATGGAATCACTGTGGTTCACCCGAATGACGTCCTGCTCGATAATCGGGCCTTCATCCAGATCCTGGGTGACGTAGTGACAGGTAGCTCCAATCAGCTTTACACCACGGCTGTAAGCCTGGTGATAAGGGCGGGCGCCGGCAAAAGACGGCAGAAAACTGTGATGGATATTGATTACCCGTCCGGCGTAACGCTCACACAAGTCCGGCGGTAATATCTGCATATAGCGGGCAAGCACCACCACATCGGTCTCGTAGCCATCAATCAGGTGACTGACTTCTGCAAAACTCTCCTCCCGGTTGTCTTTCGTCACCGGAATATGATGGTAGGGAATATCGTGCCAGTCGACCATGCGGCGAAGATCATCATGGTTAGAGATAACCGCGACAATTTTTGTGTTCAGCTCCTTGCTGTGCCAGCGGTGCAGCAGGTCAGCCAGGCAATGGGATTCTTTGCTGCACATCAGCACCACACGCTTGGGCTTGGCGGAATCGGCCACATGCCAGCGCATATCGAATTCCCGGGCGATAGGTTCGAAAGCGGCACGGAACTGGTCAAGCCCGAAGGGTATCGAGTCGGCCTTGATCTCATGCCGCATGAAAAACCAGCCGGCCTGACTGTCGGAATGGTGGCTCGCTTCGGTAATCCAGCCGTTGTAGGTGGTCAGAAAGTTACTGACTTTAGCGACGATGCCTACCCGGTCAGGACAGGAAATCACCAGACGGTATGTATGCTCCATGGGACTCTTGCTGCTCTGTAACGTGATTAACAATGACAGCGCATGATAGCCGATTGTCAGGACTCGTGTAAGGCGTCCGTTCTGGCGGCCATGATGAAATCGTTCCGGTGAAGTCCGCCGATTTTATGGGTCCACCAGTTCACCGTCACCTTGCCGTATTCCACCAGAATAGCCGGGTGATGACCCTCCGATTCCGCCAACTCACCCACCCTGTTGGCAAACGCCAGGGCCTCGGCGAAATTTTTGAGCTTGAATAGCCGTTCCAGCTGTTCTTCACCGTTACGCTCTACTAGCGTCCAGAACGGAAGTTGCTGAAGCAGTTCGTTTTGCTCTGCCGGTGAGAGTTTCGGCGCATCAGAACTGCACGCCTCGCAGGCCTGCTCTGTCAGATTACTCATATCAAATCTCCCGTGTGATCAACAGTTACCAGCCTGAACTCCCCCACGGCTGGAATCAAGCCCGCCATAACGTCTGCCCAAAGTGACCGCAGTTGAAATTCCGGAGAACTCAATATACTGTATATTTGAACAGTATATTGGAATGAAGCCATCATGAAAGAATTACTGGACACCCTGCTTCAGGATGCCCGCGTCTGGCAAGCCGGGCACCAGGCCCGCCCTCCGGAGCCTGAAGAATCCACCGGTTACGAAGCCCTGGACTACTGTCTTCGGGGTGTGGGCTGGCCCCGGAGTGCGCTGACGGAATGCCTGCTGGATAACGCCGGCATTGGCGAACTTCAGCTATTGTTACCACTGATTCGGCGCCAACTCGCTGCTGATCGCATGGTGTTCTGGATCAACCCACCATACACACCCTATGCCCCCGCCCTGGAACGGGAAAACCTGGATTTGTCACGCCTGGTGGTGGTGCAAACGGAAAAGTCAGCCGACACTTTGTGGACACTGGAGAACTGCCTGCGCTCAAGCGTTACCGGCCTGGTGATGGCCTGGCCGGGGCCACTGAAAATCCGGCACATACGCCGGCTTCAGCTGGCCGCTGAAGCCGGCGGCGGGTTATGCATTCTTTTTCGGCACACTCGGGCGGGCGAGGAAAGTTCACCGGCAGCTTTACGCCTTCAGTTGTCTCCGGCGCCCGACCGACAGCTGAATGTCCGCATACTGAAACGACGGGGCGGATTGCAAGGCAGTGATTGCACGCTGTCGCTGCCCGGGCGGTTTCCGGAGCAGGCGCCCGGCAGTGACCGGGTGATTCGCGGCCCCTGGCCGGATTCTAACGCCACGGCGCAGACTCCCTGACCATGCTATGGCTGTATATTCATCTGCCCAACCTGTTACTGGAGCATATCAGCCAGGACCAGGCCGGAAAAACGCCCCTGATTGTGTCAGAGCCCGGCCATGGGCTTGTTTACCAGGCCAATCGCGCAGCACATGAGCTTGGGGTACGCGCCGGCATGCGGTTAAAAACAGCGGTCAACCTCGCTCCGGAACTGGTTATTGCCCGCATGGATAGCGGACGGGAGCAGCGGGCACTGGCACAGCAAGCCCGCTGGCTTTACCGGCTGGCCGACTACATCAGCCTGTATCCGCCCAACGGTTTACTGACCGAAGTCAGTAGTCTGAAACGCCTTTACGGAGGGCTGCCTTCCTTATGGCAGAAGCTGACAGAAGAACTGAAAAGTCGCCAACTGACCGGCCAGATGGCTACCGCCCTCACCCCTTCTGCAGCCCGCTACCTGGCACAAATCAACCGTGGTCAGTGCACCGATTGTCCGGAAATCCTAAAAGGCCTGATGCAGACTCTGCCGATTGAACAGGTTGATTTACCTGAGCGTACCGTGAAGCGACTGGGTAAACTCGGTCTTCTTAACCTGAACGATGCTCTGTCATTACCTGCCAATGAAATCGCCCATCGCCTAGAGCCGGAAACCCTGCAGCGGTTACAGCAAATACAGGGCACCCGCCCCGACCCGCAAACACCCTGGCAGCTTCCCCACCACTTCCGTCAACGGATGGATTTTGTCAGCGACATTGAACAAATGGCCGGCTTGCTGTTTCCCTTGCAAAGGGCATTGGGAGAACTGGAATCAGACCTGCAATGGCGCCAGCAGGACACCGATTATCTGAAACTGACTTTTCACCACCGGGACCATGCCGAAACTCACCTGGCCATTCGTACCGCAGGCCCTGAACATCAGGCGGCCGCGTTCATGGCCCTGGCCAGAATCCAGCTGGAACAACAGCAACTGGCAGCTCCGGTTATGGCCATGACCCTGACAGTGAGCCGGCTCATTGCCCGGGGCCAGCCTGCCGGCACCGACCTCTTCGGCACAGAGTCAGACCCGGACGAGGCCTGGCAGACCCTTATCAGCCGGCTTCAGGCCAGGCTCGGAGAATCCGCTATAAACACGATGGTTTCCCATCCGGATCACCGGCCTGAAAAAGCCTGGATGCAACGGGCCCTGGCGAAGCCCGGGAAAACAGCACCGAACCTGGATGTCCGCCTTTCCCATCTCCCCCAGCGCCCCCTGTGGCTGCTGCGCGCACCACAGGCCGTCCATCACCTCCCGGAGGCCTGGCTGGCCGGACCGGAGCGTATCAGTGGTGGCTGGTGGGACGGCGAGCGTGTACAGCGGGATTACTATATTGCGCAATTAAATACCGGCCAGCTTGGCTGGCTATTCCGGGATGTCAGCGGTGGCTGGTACATTCACGGCTGGTTCGGGTAGGCCCCCTCATGTCTTACGCCGAACTGCACTGCTTCAGCAATTTCACCTTCCTGACCGGAGCATCTCATCCGGAGGAGCTTGCAGCCCGGGCGCTTGAGCTGGGCTATACGGCACTGGCTATAACCGATACCTGCTCCGTCGCCGGTATTCCCCGAGCCTGGGCCGCATTGAAAAACAGCCCGGTGAAACTGATCACCGGCAGCCATTTTGCGGTCAGCGAAGATCCCGACAGTCTTGCCACCGAAATTATCCTGCTGGCCCGGGACCGGATCGGTTACGGTCAGCTCTGCCAGTTGATCACCACAGCCCGGCGGCGTGCTCCCAAGGGTCAGTATTATCTGAGCGGTGAAGATCTGACAAAGCACGGACTGGATCATTGTCTCTGTCTGTGGGCCCCGAAAAAGCTTTATCAGGTGGCCTTCGAGGATGCCCGCCAGTGTGGCCAATGGTTGCGCGATATTTTCGGTTCCCGTTTTTGGCTGACGGCGGAGCGAACACTGGAAAACCGTGAAGAAGAGCACCTGCAACAACTGGACGCACTGGCCCGCGGTCTACAATGCGCCATTACCGCTGCGGGTCATGTTCACACCCACCGCCGGGACCGCCAACCGTTGCAGGATGTGCTGACCGCTATCCGTCACCGCTGCACCCTGGAAACCGCCGGCAAACACCTGTTCCAGAACGGCGAGCGCTATCTGCGGCCAATACCGGTATTGCAGCGCCTGTACCCGGAAGCCTGGCTGAAAGAATCGATAACGATCGCAGACTTATGCAGCTTTGATCCCGGTTCGCTGAAATATGAGTACCCACCAGATCTGGTTCCGGAAGGAATGAGCCCAGCCCGTTATCTGGCCCAGCTGACCCGGAAAGGCGAAAAGACCCGCTTTCCGGAAGGGACTCCGCTGCCCATTCAGGCACTGATCAAGAAAGAACTCGCGCTCATCTCTGAGATGCGCTATGAGCATTACTTCCTGACCATTCATGACATTGTCAACTTCGCACGCCTTCAGGGCATTCTCTGCCAGGGCCGGGGCTCAGCAGCCAACTCCGCCGTGTGCTATTGCCTGGGAATCACCGAAGTAGACCCGCGCAAAGTCGAGCTGCTGTTCGAGCGCTTTATCTCCAGGGACCGGAACGAGCCACCGGATATAGACGTCGACTTCGAGCACGAACGTCGCGAAGAGGTCATCCAGTATATTTATCGTCGTTATACCCGTGAGCGTGCCGCTCTTGCCGCCACAGTCATCCGCTACCGCCCCCGCAGTGCCCTTCGGGACGTCGGCAAAGCCTTGGGGCTTGATGCCACCCTGGTGGAACAGTTGCTCAACGGTATTGACTGGAGAGACCGTGAGACAGACTGGCGTCAGCAGATCCTTGATAAAAAGCTGACCCGCAACCCGAAAGTGGCTAACCAGTTTTTTACCCTGGTCAACACCTTGCTGGGATTCCCTCGACACCTGTCCCAGCATGTGGGCGGCTTTGTGATCAGTGCCGGCCCGCTGGCCGAACTGGTGCCCATTGAAAATGCCGCCATGGCTGACCGTACCGTCATTCAGTGGGACAAAGACGACCTGGAGAGCCTGGGGCTGATGAAAGTGGACGTGCTGGCGCTGGGTATGCTGTCGGCGATCCGTAAATCCCTGGGGCTGATCAGCGAACAGCAAGGCCACACCGTCCGCATGCAGGATATTCCTTCGGATGACAGCCACGTCTATGGCATGTTGCAGGCAGGCGACAGCATTGGCGTCTTCCAGGTCGAATCACGGGCACAGATCAATATGCTGCCCCGCCTGAAGCCGGAGAAATACTACGACCTTGTCATAGAGGTGGCCATTGTTCGCCCCGGCCCGATTCAGGGCGATATGGTTCACCCTTACCTGCGCCGGAAACACGGGCTGGAAAAGGTTGAATACCCAAATGAGGCTATCCGCGGGGTGCTTGAGCGCACGCTTGGGGTACCCATATTTCAGGAACAGGTCATCAGGCTTGCCATGGTTGCCGCTGGCTTCAGTGCGGGCGAGGCCGATCAGCTTCGTCGCGCCATGGCGGCCTGGAAATCTCATGGTGACATGACGCCATTCCGGGACAAACTTCTTCACGGTATGCTGGAACGGGGACACAGCGCCGACTTTGCCGAGCGGATATACAAGCAGATATGCGGTTTCGGCGGCTACGGCTTTCCCGAATCCCACGCCGCCAGTTTTGCGTTGCTGGTGTATGTTTCCGCCTGGATCAAACATCATTACCCACCGGCTTTTTATTGTGGCCTGCTCAACAGCCAGCCCATGGGCTTCTACTCCCCCTCCCAACTGGTACAGGACGCAAGACGCCATAACGTTGAGGTGCTCCCGCCGAATGTGAATATCAGCCGATGGGATCATACCCTGGAGAACCGGTATCAAACCCTGCGACTCGGCCTGCGCCTGATTCGGGGGCTGTCCAGGCAGGCAGGACAAAAGGTGGTCAGCCAGCGACCCCCAAACGGCTACCAGAGCATCGCCCACTTCAGGCAAACCACCGGGCTGGACCAACAAAGCCTGGAAACCCTGACGGCGGCCAATGCCCTGTCCGACTTCAGTGAGAACCGGCGTCAGGCATACTGGCAATTACTCGGACATACCGCGCCGGCAGAACTGTTCGTGGGCGAAGCCCCGGCCAGTTATCTCGAAGACGTCCCGGTAGCGCTGACACAGCCCAGCGAAGGCCAGGACACCCTGGAAGATTACGCCACCCAGGGTCTCACCCTGGGGCGGCATCCGGTTGCGATACTCAGGGCGCAGGGGCACTTTCGCCAGTGCCTGAACGGCCGGGAATTACTCACCGCCGAGCCGGGCCGGCCGGTCCAGGTGGTCGGCCTGGTAACCGGCCGGCAGCGACCGGGCTCAGCCTCCGGTGTCACCTTTGTGACTCTGGAAGACGAAACTGGCAACATTAACGTGGTGGTCTGGCTCGATACTGCCAGACACCAACGCCAGCCACTACTGACTGCTCGTCTGATGCATGTGAAAGGTATTCTCGAACGGGAAGGCAATGTTGCCCATGTGATGGCAGGCAAGTTGTCGGATCTGAGCCATCTGATTCAGACCATGCAGGTGCCTTCAAGAGATTTTCATTAATGAGACGCTCATAAAAAAGCCCCATCCGGCAGTAACCGGATGGGGCTTTTGAACGCGATCAGGCTAATCTTATCCCAACAGCTTGATCATCACGCCCGCAGCAACCGCGGAGCCGATAACACCAGCCACGTTCGGACCCATGGCATGCATCAGCAGGAAGTTGTGGGGGTTGGCCTCCAGACCGACCTTGTTGGATACTCGCGCCGCCATCGGCACGGCCGATACACCGGCAGACCCGATCAACGGATTGATAGGCTCCTTGGTGAAGCGATTCATCAGCTTCGCCATCAGAACACCGCAAGCGGTACCCACACCAAAGGCCACGATCCCCAAGCCCAGAATACCCAGCGTTTGGGCGTCCAGGAACTTGTCCGCCATTAGCTTGGAGCCAACAGACAGACCCAGGAAAATGGTCGTGATGTTGATCAACGCATTCTGGGCAGTGTCGCTCAGGCGTTCGACTACCCCACACTCGCGCATCAGGTTACCGAAGCAGAACATACCCAACAGGGGCGCTGCATCTGGCAGAAACAGAACGACCGCAATCAGCACCACCAGCGGGAAAATGATCTTCTCTTTCTTGCTCACCGGGCGAAGCTGGGACATTTTGATGGCCCGCTCTTTCTGAGTGGTCAGCGCCCTCATGATAGGAGGCTGAATCATCGGCACCATAGCCATGTAGGCATAGGCGGACACAGCAATCGCACCGATCAGGTGGGGAGCCAGAACACTGGACACATAGATGGATGTCGGGCCATCCGCACCACCGATGATACCAACAGCGGCAGCTTCCAGAATGGTGAAATCAAGGATACCCAGCCAATCAAGCAGTGCCGCACCCAATACGGTCCCGAAGATACCAAACTGGGCCGCCGCACCCAGCAACATCGTCTTCGGGTTCGCCAACAGCGGTCCGAAATCTGTCATGGCACCAACGCCCATGAAAATGATCAGGGGCCCAACGGTGCTGCCAATAACCACTGTGTAGAAATTGTATAGCATGCCATTCCCATAACCGTAGTTCTGGGCAGTGAGATTGACAGCACTGATTGCGCTTGCACCAGCGTCCTTATAGGCTTCCTTGAAGACATCTTTAATCTCCGGTGTGACCGCCTGACCGAGCTCGAATGGCACTTCGAGAATTCCGGCCAAGGCCGCCAACACCTCTGGCTTGGCAAAATGAATGGCATTTTCTGCCGCCGAGAGCGCCAGGCCGGCCTCCGGAATATTCGCCAGAATGCCACCAAAGCCAATCGGCACCAGCAGCAATGGCTCAAATCCCTTGCGAATGGCAAGAAACAGAAGCAACAGACCAACCAGAATCATGACGACCTGGCCGATTTCAATATTGAACAGACCACTGCCCGTCCAGAGTGTCAGTAATTTATCCATGGAATGCTGGCCCTTATGCGATTGTCAGCATTTCATCATCAACAGCGACGGCATCACCGACCTTGATGAAGATTTCGCCGATCGTGCCGGCTTTCGGTGCGCGGATCTCGGTTTCCATTTTCATGGCCTCGAGAATAATCAGCACATCGCCCTCTTCAACCGCATCACCCGGTGACACCAGAATCTTGAAAATATTGCCCCCCAGCGGCGCCGGAACGACTTCACCTTCACCCACCGCAGGTGCTGGTGTTGCCGAAGCCGCCGGAGCGCTTGCTGCCGCGCCACCTTTGGGCTCTATCTGACTGATTTCGCCGCCCTCGGTTACCGCCACAACGTACTCTTTGTTGTCGACCGTAACGGTGTAGGTCTCGGGGCCAGCCTTTTTGGCCGGCGCCTTGCCAGTGGCGGCATCTTCTGCGGTCGGAACCGGCTCGAATGCGTCCGGGTTACCGCGATTTTCCAGGAATTTCAGGCCAATCTGCGGGAACAACGCGTAAGTCAGCACATCGTCCACTTTCTGATCGGCAAGCTTGATGCCTTTCTCTTCTGCCAGTTTTGTGAGCTCTTCGGTCAACTTGTCCATTTCCGGCTCAATCAGATCCGCCGGACGACAGGTGATAACTTCTTTGCCTTCAAGCACACGTTCCTGCAGCTCTTTATTAAAGGGGGCCGGAGCAGAGCCGTATTCACCTTTCAGAATCGCCGCGGTTTCCTTCGAGATAGACTTGTAGCGTTCGCCCGTCAGCACATTCAGCACAGCCTGGGTGCCCACAATCTGCGAGGTCGGAGTTACCAGGGGAATAAAGCCAAGGTCTTCCCGGACCTTCGGAATTTCTGCCAATACTTCATCAAACTTGTCGCCGGCGTTCTGCTCACGCAACTGGCTTTCCATATTGGTCAGCATGCCACCTGGAACCTGAGCAATCAGAATGCGCGAGTCGACCCCTTTCAGGCTGCCTTCAAACTTTGCGTACTTCTTGCGAACTTCACGGAAGTAGCCAGCAATCTCTTCCAACAGATGGAGGTCAAGCCCGGTATCACGGTCCGTTCCTTCCAGAATGGCCACTACCGCTTCGGTGGGTGAATGACCATAGGTCATACTCATGGAAGAAATCGCCGTGTCAACGTTGTCTATGCCAGCCTCAGCCGCTTTCAAAGCGGTCGCGGTAGACATACCGGTGGTGGCGTGACATTGCATATGAATGGGCACTTTCAGCTCTTTCTTGAGCCGGGTAACCAGATCGAACGCCACATAGGGCTTCAAAAGGCCAGCCATATCCTTGATGGCAATGGAGTCAGCGCCCATGGATTCAATTTCCTTGGCCAGCTCTACCCACATCTCAATGGTGTGGACGGGGCTGGTGGTGTAGGAAATAGTACCCTGTGCATGCTTCCCGGTCTTGCGAACTGCCTTGATGGCGGTGTCGAGGTTCCTGGGATCGTTCATCGCATCAAAAATACGGAACACATCAACGCCATTCTCTGCAGCCCGGTCCACAAAGCGCTCAACAACATCGTCTGCGTAGTGGCGGTAGCCCAACAGATTCTGTCCGCGCAGCAGCATTTGCTGTGGCGTGTTTGGCATGGCTTTCTTGAGCTGCCGAATGCGATCCCAGGGGTCTTCGCCCAGATAGCGGATGCAAGCATCAAATGTCGCTCCGCCCCAGGATTCCAGTGACCAGAAACCGACCTTGTCGAGTTTCTCGGCGATGGGCAGCATGTCGTCAAGACGCATGCGGGTGGCGAGGATAGATTGGTGAGCGTCACGCAATATGACGTCCGTTATCCCCAGCGGCTTCTTTGTGTCTGTCATCGTGTCAGCCTTCTGTTAAAAGGTTCTATTCGTTTGCCGGATCACTTCTTGTGGCGTGACCGGTATTGTGCAATTGCCTTTTTGATGGCTTCAGCCGTACCGGGGTCAACCGGTGACCGGGCTGGTTGTTTTGCACGTGATGAGCGTGCCGGGGTTACCGGCTCCGGCGCTGAGTACCGGATAACGATCTTTGACATGAGCAAAGTGGCAAGCACAAGGATTATCAGGAATACAAAAACAAATCCCATACCCGCGACCATCAGTTCGATGGCTTGTGACATCAGCTCATTCATAAATGGGCTACCTGTAAAGTTGTTCGATTCTCCCCGACCTGACAGGCCCGAAATGCGAAACCCCGTCAGAATCGGGGGGCAAAATCCTGCGTAATTTACCGTTTTACCGATTTATGAGCAACCAAATCAAATAACATAATGCTCATTTCACGCCACCAACTGTGCATTTTTATACACCCACTCCCATCTGCTCCAGGTGTTCCTCTATACCATTCGAACCCTGAATTTCCGTCCTTTTATCTTACCGGCTTCCAGTCGTTTGAGTGCTTTCCGGACAACATCGCGGTTTACGGCCACGTAACATTGAAACTCAAACAGATCGATCTTTCCTACCGCAGTCCCCGCAAGGCCAGCATCTCCGGTTAAGGCGCCCAGTACATCCCCCGGACGAACCTTGTCCTTGCGCCCCCCGGCGATACACAGCGTTTGTCGTGCAGGCTGAACCGGGTGGTCCGGCGTTGCCAGCAGTACCGGAGTATCGCCCCACCCCAGAGGCTTTCCGGCAACAGCTTCAAGCCGCGACACTCTGTGCCCCTGGGAAGGAGTGCAGAATGTCACAGCGACCCCCTTCTCACCTGCCCGACCGGTGCGGCCGACGCGGTGGGTATGGATCTCGGGGTCACGGGCAGGCTCCACATTAACCACCAGAGGCAACGCCTTGATGTCAAGGCCCCGGGCTGCCACATCCGTGGCGAGAAGTACGGCACAACTCTGGTTGGCAAAGCGGGCGAGAACCGCGTCGCGATCCCGTTGGTCCAGATCACCATGCAGCGCCAGCGCACTGAAGCCCCGCACGTTCAGAGCGGCTTCAATCTCGTCGCATTGCTGTTTGGTGGTGCAAAAAGCAATACAGGACGCAGGCTGATACTCTGATAACAGCGCAGCCAGGGCATCGGTCTGCTGTCCGGGCTGGATCTCGTAAAACCGCTCTTCGATATCCAGCTCGGGCTCGGTATCCGCCACGCGTACATCCACCGGGTCGACCTGAAAGGCCTCACTCAGAGTGCGGATGGCATTGGGCCAGGTGGCTGAAAACAACAGCGTCTGCTTCTGTGCCGGTGTTTGGGCAAGTATGTCGTTGATGGATTCACTGAAACCCATGTCCAGCATCCGGTCTGCCTCATCAAGCACCACTGTCAGAAGCTTATCCAGCGAGAGGGTACCTTTGCGCAGATGATCCTGGACTCGTCCTGGCGTGCCGACAACGATATGAGCCCCATGGCTTAGGGAGCCAATTTGAGGGCCAATGGCTACCCCGCCACACAAGGTCAGGATCTTTACGTTATCCCTCGCCCTCGCGAGCTCCCGCAGCGCCTTGGCGACCTGGTCGGCCAACTCGCGGGTGGGACACAGTACCAGACCCTGAACCGCAAAATGCCGGATATTAAGCCGTTCGATAAGACCAACACCAAACGCCGCGGTTTTCCCGCTCCCGGTTTTGGCCATGGCGATGACATCCCTGCCTGCGACAGCGGGTGGAATGCTGGCTACCTGAACCGGCGTAGGCGACCCAAAGCCCATCCGGGTAAGATTGGCAAGCATGGCAGGCGAAAGCCCGAGTTGGTCAAAAGATGACATAAACAATCCTGAACATTGATACGGTTGGCCCCGAAGGACATTATCTGCGCGTATACTAACCCATCAAAGCCAAAGCGTCCGGCATAAACACGAGGAAGCATCTGATTATGGCATCACTGCAGGAACAATTAATGAAGGCTGGCCTGGCTGACGAGAAAAAGGCCAAAGCCCTGAAAAAGGAAAAATACAAGCAGCGCAAACAACAGCCCAAAGGTACCACCGAAGTTAATGAGACCCAGCTTCGGGCACAGCAGGCCCAGGCAGAAAAGGCAGACCGCGACCGGCAACTGAACCGGGAGCGTCAACAGATCGCTGAACGCAAAGCTGTGCAGGCCCAGATTCGCCAGCTGGTGGAGTCAAATCGGCTGGATCGCAAGTACGGCGAAACCACCTACCAGTTCGTTCATGACAAGAAGATCAAGAAAATCTTTGTGGACGACACCATGTTGGACCAACTGTCACGCGGCCGGCTGGCCATTGTGTGCGTCAACGACAGTTATGAGATCGTGGCTGAAGGCGTTGCCAAGAAAATTATGGAGCGCGATGAGAATGCCGTTGTTGTCCTTCATGACCGCAAGAAAGACGACCTTGGGGAAGATGATCCCTACGCCGGTTATGAGATTCCTGATGATCTGATGTGGTAAACAAATAACCGCACTCAGGCGCGGAGCTGCCCATCACTCATCCCGGTTCCAGTAGACCCGGACCAGATTCGATGCCTTGGTATACTGGATTTCCAGCTCGCCATCATAGGCCCGCTCAATAGCTTCCCCGGTGCCCCGGGGAAGATGAAGGTCAGTGAATTTGACAATCAGCGCCCCTTCCGGACCATCCTCGACTCCCATCATCCGCTTCATGGGGTGCTGAGCCTTCTCCTCCTCGACCTTATTCTGGATAAGCCTCAGGATTTCATCCCTGTGCTTACCGAGAAACCCGCCGGACAGTGTAAGGATACCACCAGGCATATCGTCCCGGATTCGCTCACACGCAGGGCACATCACATCATTTGCCTCACCGACCAGCTCCGCCGGCCACTGCCAGCGACCTTTTTGAAAAACAGCTCCGCACTCCGGGCACGCGGCGGGTTCTTTGGGCTTGCTTCGGGCCATATACGGATCGTGAATTTCCTCCTGGATAAGCCTGTCACGACGACCACGCCCGGCTACATCACCATCTTTTCCGCTCATGTTTTCGCTCCCTTTCCTGTTTTACGGAGCGCCCAGTCTCAACGCAGTTGGTGCCGCTCGACGATTTACTTTGCTTCACGCCCGGCTAGTTCAGGCTCGAAGATCTTGAGCAGCCTGGCCGAAGGATTTGCTTGTAGATTTAAGCATAGGCTGGAGGGCGAGAATTGTGCAAATAGCGATCAACAGGAAATTGACGGAGAGCAAACAAAAAACCCCGCACTTGGCGGGGTTCTTTGTTTGATATGGTGCGGCTGGGAGGATTCGAACCTCCGACCGCTCGGTTCGTAGCCGAGTACTCTATCCAGCTGAGCTACAGCCGCAAATTTCTTTTGTGCTTTGTTTGAACCTCTTCAGGTTCCCCTTCCGTCTGGCCTCAGAGTGTAGCTCAAGCTCCGGGTTCACGACAGAATGTACTTAAATAATGGTGCGGCTGGGAGGATTCGAACCTCCGACCGCTCGGTTCGTAGCCGAGTACTCTATCCAGCTGAGCTACAGCCGCACACTAGTCTCTTTTCTTCACCAAAATGAAGATGGCGGAGAGGGAGGGATTCGAACCCTCGATACGCGCAATGCGTATGGCTCCTTAGCAGGGAGCTGGTTTCAGCCACTCACCCACCTCTCCTTGAGACGCGGCGTATAGTACCATAATTTTTCTGTTTTCATAGCGTTGACTCCGGGTTTTTCTTACCGATTTCGATAGACAGAAAAACCGAAGCCAAAAAAAACCGCCTGTGTATTCTCAGACGGCTTCATATTTAGCTATTGCCAGGCTCAGGCCCATCAGAGTCGCCTTTCTCACTCTGGATGCGCTGATAAATTTCTTCCCGATGAACAGCTACCTCTTTAGGAGCGTTAACACCTATACGCACCTGGTTTCCTTTCACGCCCAGGACAGTTACGGTAACTTCATCACCGATCATCAGGGTTTCGCCTACACGACGAGTCAAAATCAACATTTTCTATGCTCCCTTATCAAAGCTACCTGTTCCGACTTCAGCGGCACGCTTAATATTTAAAGTGGGGCCACGCACTAGACGTTGAGAGCAGAACAACCACTTACACTGACTGCTCTGGCGCCTAGCACGGGAATGGTTCCCTTTCTTACAAGAGCTGGACGAATCGACCTGTGCTCCGCCGTATCAGGCCTCGATCTGAGGCTTATGCAGCTCAAAAGCACTGTGAAGCGCCCGAACCGCCAGCTCAAGATACTTCTCGTCGATCACCACCGAAATCTTGATTTCCGAGGTGGAGATCATCCGGATATTGATACCTTCGTCTGACAGCGCCTCAAACATCTTGGTGGCAACGCCAGCGTGAGAGCGCATACCCACACCCACAATACTCACTTTCGCTATCTTGCTGTCACCACTGACCTCCCGAGCCCCCAGCTCACCAGCAACACGCTGAAGCACTTCCTGGGCACGCTTGAAGTCGTTCCGGTGCACGGTGAAGGTGAAATCAGTCCGATTATCAGCGCCGACGTTCTGGACAATCATATCAACTTCGATATTTGCGCTGCTGATCGGCTTCAGTATACGCAAAGCAATGCCCGGTGTATCAGGCACACCGGAAATAGTCAGTTTGGCTTCGTCCCGGTTAAACGCGATGCCGGAAACCAGTGGTTGCTCCATGACACTTTCATCCTCAAAAGTAATCAGTGTGCCCTCGCCGTCCTGGAAACTGGAAAGCACTCTGAGAGGGACATTATATTTGCCTGCGAATTCAACAGCGCGAATCTGTAGCACTTTAGAGCCCAGACTCGCCATTTCAATCATTTCTTCGAACGTAATGCGATCCAGCCTGCGCGCACTGTCCACCACTCTGGGATCCGTGGTGTAAACGCCATCCACGTCAGTGTAAATCTGACATTCATCCGCTCTGAGCGCCGCCGCTAACGCCACTGCCGTGGTATCCGAGCCGCCACGACCCAGAGTGGTAATGTTGCCAAGCTCATCGATGCCCTGAAAACCTGCCACCACGACCACACGACCTGCTGCCAGGTCTTCCCGCATGCGCTGCTCATCAATCTGACGGATCCGGGCCTTGGTATGGGCACTGTCTGTCAGTATGCGCACCTGGGCGCCGGTATAAGAGCGGGCTTCACAGTTGCGTTTCTGTAAAGCCATAGACAGCAGAGCAATGGTAACCTGCTCTCCTGTTGAAACCAGCACATCCATCTCACGGGGTGTCGGTTCCTCCATGATCGCGCTCGCCAGCCCGATCAGCCGGTTCGTTTCGCCGCTCATGGCAGAGACAACCACCACAATGTCGTGCCCTTCCTCGCGGAAGCGACAGATTTTTTCTGCAACCGCTTCGATTCTGTCCGTGGTACCCACGGAGGTACCGCCAAATTTCTGAACCAACAGAGCCATGGTCTTCCCAAAGTCCAATCAGGGGGCGTTCGATGACACCAGGTGTCACCCTTTTTTTAACCGGCGGATTATAGACCGCTCATTCTCCAGACAACAACGCTTTAGGCAGTAGCTTTGGCTACCCAGTCCGACACACCTTTAAGCGCCTCAGCCAGCCTGGAGGGATCGTTGCCGCCGCCCTGGGCCATGTCGGGTCGCCCGCCACCTTTGCCATCGACGAGACTGGCAAGGTGCTTCATCAGATCGCCGGCCTTGACCCGATCAGTCGCCGATTTGGTAACACCGGCAACCAGCGTAATTTTGCCATCCTCGACACTGGCGAGGACCACAACCCCTTCACCGAGCTTGTTCTTGAGCTGGTCAGCAGTTTCCATCAAAGCCTTCTTGTCAGCCCCGGCAAGTTCGGCGGCGACAACTTTCAAGCCATTGACTTCAACGGCGGAACCAGCCAGATCCGTGCCAGCAGAGCTTGCCAGTTTTGATTTCAACTGTTCAAGTTCTTTCTCCAGCTGCCGTGTACGCTCCAGCGTGGAATGCACTTTCTCGACAACGGACTCGCGCGAGCCTTTGACCAGTCGTGCAAGTTCACGCAGCGACTGCTCGGCCTGATCCATCCACTGCAAGGCGCCCTCCCCGGTGACCGCTTCAATACGACGGACACCGGAAGAGATACCGCTTTCAGAGGTGATTCTCAGCAGGCCGATATCCCCGGTACGGGATACGTGGGTGCCCCCGCAAAGCTCAACGGAGTAATCGTCCAGCCCCATGCTCAGAACGCGGACAGTGTCGCCATACTTCTCCCCGAACAGAGCCATGGCGCCTTTGGCCTGAGCCTGCTCCATATCGGTCAATTCCGTCGCAACCGGCGTATTGCTGCGAATCTGCTCATTCACCTGACGCTCAATTTCACGTAACTCTTCCGGTGTGACGGCTTCAAAATGCGAGAAGTCAAAGCGCAGTTTGTCGGGATCCACCAGTGAGCCTTTCTGGGTCACATGATCTCCCAGCACCCGGCGTAGCGCCGCATGCAACAGATGGGTTGCCGAGTGGTTTAACGCTGTAGCCTGGCGGCGAGCATGATCGATACGGGCATCCACTTCCAGCCCGGGAAACAACTCACCCTCAAGCACGCTACCGATATGAAGGTGATGATTACCGTTTTTGCGGGTATCTGTTACCTGGAACCGGCCACCACTCCAGGTTAGCAGGCCGGTGTCCCCGACCTGGCCGCCGGATTCAGCATAAAACGGGGTACGCTCCAGCACCACGATAGCCTCATCGCCGGCCTGGGCATTTTTCTCTTCACCGCCGACAATCACCGTCCGGATGGTTTCGTGGCCGTCGATGTGCTCGTAACCGGTGAATTCGGTCCGGCCTTCAATGGTGAGGCCATCATTGTAATCAATGCCGAATTTGCTCGCCGCCCTTGCGCGCTCACGCTGGAGATCCATGGCCTTTTCGTAGCCTTCGTAATCCAGCGTAAGCCCACGCTCCCGGGCAATGTCGTTGGTCAGATCGACTGGAAAACCGAAAGTGTCATAGAGCGTAAAGATGGTTTCGCCAGGTATTTCAGTGCCTTTCAGCTCATTGATATCCTGCTCCAGCAGCCGCAGGCCCTTGTCCAGCGTTTTGGCGAACTGCTCCTCTTCCTGTAGCAACACTTTTTCGATCTGGGCCTTGCTACGCACCAGCTCTGGAAAGGCATCGCCCATGAGTTCCACCAGAGCTGCGGTCAGTTTGTGGAAAAATGGCTGAGTGGCACCCAGTTTGTTGCCGTGACGTGCGGCCCGACGAATGATCCGGCGTAACACAAACCCCCGGCCTTCGTTTGATGGCATCACTCCGTCTGCAATCAGAAAGGCGCAGGAGCGAATGTGATCCGCCACGACGCGCAGCGATGCTTCCGTGGTACTGGCGCCGCCGAGAATATCCGAAGCCGCCCGGAGCAGGTCCTGGAAAAGATCGATTTCGTAGTTGCTGTGCACACCCTGCAGCACGGCGGTTATGCGTTCAAGCCCCATGCCAGTGTCCACTGAGGGCTTGGGCAGAGGCTGCATCTCACCATCTGACTGGCGATTGTACTGCATGAAGACCACGTTCCAGATTTCGATGTAACGATCACCGTCTTCTTCCGGACTGCCCGGCGGCCCACCGGCTACGTCCGGGCCGTGGTCGTAGAAAATTTCCGTGCAAGGTCCGCAGGGCCCGGTGTCGCCCATTTGCCAGAAATTGTCGGACGCATAGGGCGCCCCTTTGTTATCGCCAATGCGGATAATGCGTTCAGCTGGAACACCAACTTCCTTGTTCCAGATATCGAAGGCTTCGTCGTCGGCGGCATAAACGGTTACCCACATCCTCTCCTTCGGCAATTTGAGCCAATCGTCGCCGGTCAGGAATGTCCAGGCATAGTTAATGGCTTCGCGCTTGAAATAATCGCCAAAACTGAAATTGCCCAGCATTTCAAAAAATGTGTGGTGACGTGCGGTGTAACCAACATTCTCAAGGTCATTGTGCTTGCCGCCGGCTCTGACACACTTCTGGCTGCTGGTCGCCCGATTGTAGTCCCGCGATTCACGGCCCAGGAACACATCCTTGAACTGGTTCATACCCGCGTTGGTAAACAACAGGGTCGGGTCGTCCGCCGGTACCAGCGAACTGCTCGGCACAATGGTATGACCCTGCTGTTTGAAATAATCCAGAAACGCTTGTCGCAACTCTGCGGTTTTCATAACCCTGCCCTGATTTATCGACCAGTCTTTCAATGAGAAATCCGATAGCGGGTTCGGCTGGACATTCTGAATATCCCCACCAAGCCCCACAAGGCCGCTACTCTAGCATAGGCGCCGGAGAGGAAAAATGAGAAAGGTGGGCGGGGGCGTCAATGGTGTTAATAAAGTAAGCAAATGACGGGTGACGTGGGATCTAGAGGTGAAACCATGACAAGCCCCAGATGTTCGCCAGGGCCCTGAAAAATGCCAGGGACAGCTCTGGTCATCGGTCCCGGGCACGCAAACTTTAGCACGAATACGCTATACTCGGCGCCGGTTTCATTGCCTGTTTACTATCCCGGGGACGTCCGGGCCGTCTTCCGCCAGTCTGGAGTTAATATGCCACGCCGTTTTCACGAAGGTAATGAAGTCCTTCCTCCCGCATCCCTCATCAAACGTCTGCTGGCGATGCTTTACGACGGCCTGATCTGTATTGCGGTGCTGATTGTCGTAACCTGGGGCTACACAATGCTCGCAGCATGGGTGGTGGGATTTGACCGCTACATGGATTTGGCAGAAGCTGGAAAACTCAACACAGATCCCCTGCTGTCTTCCCTGCTGTTTATTATCCTGTATTTATTTTTTGGCTATTTCTGGACCCGCACCGGTCAAACCCTCGGCATGCAGGTTTGGAGAATCCGGGTGGAGAACAGTAACGGGGTATCCATCAGCTGGGTTCAGGCATTGCTGCGGTTCATGATGGGGTGGGCAAGCTGGATTGCATTGGGGCTAGGGTATTTCTGGATGATCTGGAACAAGGACAAAATGACCTGGACCGACAAGTTCTCGGAGAGCCGGGTCGTCTATGTTGCGCCGCCCGAGAAACAAAAATCCTGAGCTTTGCTCCAAGGCAGGAGAATTACCCGGCCCGGCGCATAAGCACGATCCCGACGACCGCGTTAATCGCAATCGGTACCAGGATCGCCAGTACCGGGTTGAACCCGAATACCAGACTCATCGGGCCGAGTAAATCCTGCATGTATTTGAACAGCAGTCCGACGATCAACCCGGTAAACACCCGGAACCCCATTGTCACTGAACGCAGTGGCCCGAAAATAAACGAGATTGCCACCAGCACCATAACCCCTGTACCCAGCGGCATCAGAACCTTTTTCCAGAATGCCAACCAGTACGACGCTGCGCTGAGCCCCTGCTCATCAAGGTACGTGGCATAGGTGTAAAGGCCAGTCATTGAGAGGTTCTCGGGCTTGACGATCAACACACTCAAAACCTGGGGCGTGAGGCCGGAGTCCCAGCGTAATCGTTGATTACTTTCCTGGGAGGTTTCCTGCTTCGACAGTTTTGTGGTGGTGACATCCTCCAGAATCCAGTGGTCCCCCTGAAACACGGCTCGCTTGGCAAATGTTGCCGTTGCCATCCAGCGTTCATCCGTAAACTCGAACAATGACACCCCAAAAAGTGTCCCGCTCGTCTGAACCGCATTCAGGTGGATAAACGTGTCTTTTTCCCGGTGCCAGACGCCGGATGCCGACGCAATGTTCTGCCCCGCCCCCTGGGCCATAGCCTTCTGGCTTTGGGCCATCCGTTCAAACGGCGGCGCCACGTATTCACCGATCAGCAAACCAACAATTACAATAACCAGAGTGGGTTTCATGGCAGACCAGACGATACGCCGAATGGACACACCGGCTGCGCGAATCACCGTCAGTTCCGATGAACTCGCCATCGCACCGAGCCCTACGAGACAGCCCATGAACGCGCCAAGCGGAAGGTAGTCGTAGATGCGCCGGGGCACCGTCATGAATACATAGCCCAGCGCCTGAACCATCTGGTAGTCATTGCGGGTGGCATCCAGCTCGGCAATAAAACCGAAAATAAGGTCCAGCGACAGCACAACCACCATCACCAGGAACATAGCGCCACCGACAGTACGCATAACGTAACGGTCAAGCTTTTGCACCGGGCCTACCCTCCTTCTGAAGTCGGCGCTTACGCAGCCAGGCGGGACCGAGATGGAGCCAAAGGCCTAACGCCAGGAACAGCCCATGGACCCAGAGCATACCCAACCATTCCGGCACCTTGCCATTTTCGAGTGCATCCCTGGCAACAATCAGCAAACCAAGGTAAAGAATGTACAAGAGCATGGCGGGTAGCAGATGAAAAAACCGACCCTGGCGGGGGTTCACGCGGCTGAGCCTTACCGCGAGCAATGTGACGATGGGGACAATCAAAGGCAGCGAGAACCGCCAGTGCAGCAACGCCCTCGCCGCCGGATCACTGGATGCCATCAGCTCCCGCGTGGTGAGTGCCTCCTCCAGCGTTTTGTCATTTCCGCTTGAGCCCTCAATGCGCAGTCCGTAGGCTTCAAATTCAGTGACGGCGAAATCAAGCTGACCGGGTACCCCCTGAAACTGATTACCCTCTTCAAGAACCAGGAACCGGCTGCCGGTGTTTTCGTCAATAAACTGGGAACCGGTGTTGGCAGAGACCAGCGTCAGACTCTCGCCCCCATCGGAAAATTCGGCAATGAACACCCCCCTCAATTCCCGCTTATCATCACTCAGTGATTCGGTATAAGTGACCCGCCCGCCGGACGCCAGACTCTGGAAACGGCCCGGCGCAAGCAATTCAAACTCGGTGGCTTTGCGCTGTTCATTGAAGATGGCCTCTACCTGTTTCATTCCCCAGGGCGAGATGTAGAGACTCAATGCGCCCACGACCAGCATAACGAGGAGACTGCCAACCAGAGTCTGTGTAAGTAACTGCCGCTCACTGAAACCACAGGCCGACAGTACGGTCATCTCGCTCTCCAGGTACATGCGACCGTATGCGAGCAGGATGCCAATGAAAAATCCCAGGGGGAGAATCAATTCCAGAAAACCCGGAAAACGATAGGCCATGATCTGAAACAGTACATCGCCGGCCAGTTCTCCGGCGGCGGCGTCCGCCAGATATTTTATGAACCGGCCACTCATGAAGACCATCAGCAGCACGCCAGACACCGCCAGCATGCTGATCATCACTTGTCGGGTCAGATAGCGGAAAATGATGCTCAAAGCGATCTCGGCCTGAAAAACACGATGAATAAAACGGCGGACGTTCAGTGACAGCCCGGCTGCGTGATGGCTATTCTATGGAACCTGCATCACGAATGACAGCGCCCACCCCCGCTCTGACACATCAGGCGCTTGATATAGTGAGCCTTCACCCTAAGATAGAGCGTAAATCAAAGCATTATCGTCAGCTTTCAAGTACCAGCCCGAGACATCCTGGCTTACTTTTGTTACTAACCGTCCGGAGACTTTATGAACATTACCCTCAGCAACAAACCTCTATCCACCGAGAAAGCGGACTGTCTTGTAGTCGCATTGCCGGAGAAGGGCGATTTGCCGGAATCCACCCGGCTGGCAGACGAGGCGCTGGGCGGTTTGATCAAGAAGCTGCAAAAAAGCGGTGACCTCTCGGGCAAGAATGCGACTACCTTGATGATTCCGACACCGGGCCAGGCCTGGGATCGACTGTTAGTAGTGGGTACCGGTGCAGACAAAAACCGCACACCTGCCCTGTTTCGCAAAGCCCTGATCGCTGCGGTCGGCCAACTGAAAGATGGAGTATCCAGGCATGCACTGTTTGCCCTGCATGACAGCCCGGTAACCGGCGATGACAGGGCCAGCTCTGAAGCGGCAAAACTCAGTCTTATCGGCCGCACCCTGGAAGATCAGCTCTACAGCTTTAACAGCTATAAGAGCGAGAAGCCGGCAAACAGCAAGCTCAACAAGGTCACGGTAACAGCCTCCGCTGCCGGCAAAGGCCTTAAAGATGCCTTTAATCTCGGGCTTGCAACCGGCCGCGGCATGAACTTCACCAAGGATCTGGGCAACACTCCACCCAATATCTGCCACCCGGTATGGCTGGCTGAGCAGGCGAAGAAGCTGGCAAAGGAGCATGAGGTCATCAAGACCGAGGTGCTCGATGAAAAGCAGATGGAAAAACTGGGCATGAACACCATTCTGGCAGTCGGTAAAGGCAGCACCGAGCCACCGCGTTTCATCATCATGGAATACCGTGGCGGTAAGTCCAAGGACAAACCCCATGTGCTGGTTGGCAAAGGCATCACCTTTGACACCGGCGGCATCAGCCTGAAACCGGGTGAAGGCATGGACGAGATGAAATACGACATGGGCGGGTCTGCGAGCGTGCTTGGGGCGATGCAGGTCATTGCTGAGGTTAAGCCCAGGATCAACGTGGTCGCCGTCATCGCCGCTGCGGAAAACATGCCGGATGGCGGTGCTTCGCGCCCGGGCGATATCGTCACCACGATGTCCGGCCTGACCGTCGAAATTCTCAACACGGATGCCGAAGGCCGTTTGGTACTCTGTGATGCCCTGACCTATGTCAAGCGCTTTGACCCGGCTTCCGTGGTGGACCTGGCAACCTTGACGGGCGCCTGTGTTATTGCCCTGGGGCATCATGCCAGCGCTGTATTCAGCAATGACGAAGGCCTGTCGGAGGAACTGCTGGCAGCCGGCGAGCGTGCAGGTGACCGCGCCTGGCCCATGCCGCTCTGGGATGATTACCAGAACCTGCTCGACAGTAATTTTGCAGACATGCAGAACATCGGGGGCCGGGCAGCAGGGTCCATCACCGCAGCCTGCTTTCTGTCTCGCTTTGCCAAGGATTACCGCTGGGCTCACCTGGATATCGCCGGCACCGCCTGGAACTCCGGCAAAGCCAAAGGCTCAACCGGCCGGCCAGTACCGCTGCTCGTAGACTACCTGATGTCCCATGCCGGCAAGTAACACCGACCACAATAAAGCGAAGGATGCGCGGAATCAGTCTTACTGGTTCCACATCCTGGCTCAAACTGCCCCTGCTGCCCGTAACCTCCACGCAGTCAAACTTGTTGATAAGGCGTGGCAGCAAGGTGATCGTGTATGCATTGTCTGCGATAGCGAGAACCATGCTCGCGAACTGGACGATCTCCTCTGGAACACAAGCCCCGAGGGGTTTATTCCCCATAGCATCGTGTCCGGGAACGGGCCCCCGTGTCCGGAGTCTGTGGGCATTCTGGTAGGCTCGCCCGTCGCCACCGAATGGGACACGGTGATCATCCTGTCAGCTACGCTGCCGGCTGAGGCTGATCAGTTCAAGCGCCTGGCACTGGTAGCCCACAATGACGCGGTCACTCTTGATCAAGCCCGATCACACTTCAAGCAATTAAGGGCATTGGGTATCGAACCAAAAGTCCATGATCAGAGAAAAACCCTGTAACCCGTCTCCTTGAGCTGGATCTGCACCAATAAACCGGTTCGATAACCTCATCGATATTTTTTGCTATCTTTGAACCACATTCCCAATTTGCTGACCAAGGCACATCATGGAATTCACCTTTATGGGCACCTCTGCCGGCACACCGACCAAGGCCCGTAATGTGACCGCGCTTGCACTTCGACATGGCGGCCCAAAAAGCTGGTATCTGATTGACTGTGGAGAGGGCACCCAGCATCAGATATTGCATACCCGCTATTCTTTGATTCAACTGCAGGCAATCTTTATCACCCACGTGCACGGCGACCACAGCTTCGGACTACCAGGTCTGCTGGCCAGTGCCTCAATGGCCGGACGGACAGAACCACTGCCCATCATTGCGCCCACAAGACTTCGCCCATTCATTGAAACCGCTATGGAACAAACCGATTCCAACCTGGGTTTTGAGCTGCAGTTTATTGACTCAGAAGCAGAGGGTTTCCAGTGGCAAGACCACGCCTTCGAGGTTACCACCGCCGCCCTCTCCCACCGGGTGCCCTGCCGCGCGTTCATCTTCACCGAGCGCAATCTTGACCGCCAACTGCTGACCGACAAACTTCGGGCCGATGCCATCGAACCCGGGCCGGTTTGGGGCCAGTTGCAACGGGGTCAGGATGTAAAACTCGAAAATGGCAAAATGCTTTGCAGCGACGACTACGTCACTGCCCCCCGACGACCACGGCGTATTGTGGTGGCAGGCGATAACGACACGCCTGAGTTACTTAGCACGGTATGCCAGGAGGCCCAGGTACTCATTCACGAAGCCACCTATACCCGGGAGGTCTCCGAGCGCGTTGGCCCCGCGCCCCAACACAGCTCCGCCGCTCAGGTTGCCAGCTTCGCCGAAGCTGTGGGCCTGCCCAACCTGGTGCTCACCCACTTCAGCTCCCGATACCAGTTCAGCCACGACACCGCCCCACTGATCGACGACATCGCAGTCGAAGCCAGCGCATTCTATCGCGGCAACCTCTTCCTGGCCCGGGACTTTGCGGACTACCGGTTGAATCGGGATATGACGTTGGAGGTCATCACCTGAATCACTCTCGCCCTGGTTCGCTGCAACCGTGACGACCATGTATAATTGCCGGTCTCAAATTACCCCTGTAAACAACACAACCGGCTACCAGCAGAAACCCCATGGAAAAAACCTACCAGCCAGAAAACATTGAGCGCCAGTGGTACGAAAACTGGGAAAAGAAAGGCTACTTCCGCCCGTCCGGCGAAGGCGAATCCTTCAGCATCGCCATTCCGCCGCCGAACGTTACCGGTAGCCTGCACATGGGCCATGCGTTCCAGCACACCATCATGGACACCCTCACCCGTTTCAAGCGCATGCAGGGCCGTAATACCCTGTGGCAGGTCGGTACCGACCATGCCGGTATTGCTACCCAGATGGTGGTCGAGCGCAAACTTGCGGTGGAAGAGAACAAGACCCGTCACGATCTTGGTCGGGACGAGTTTATCAAGCGTATCTGGCAGTGGAAGGAGCAGTCGGGCGGGACCATTACCGGTCAGATCCGCCGGTTAGGCAACTCGGTGGACTGGGACCACGAGCGCTTCACCATGGATGACGGTTTCTATAAAGCCGTGCAGGAAGTGTTCATCCGGCTGTTTGATGAAGGTCTGGTCTACCGCGGCAAGCGCCTGGTGAACTGGGACCCTAAGCTCCACACCGCCATCTCCGACCTTGAGGTAGAAAACAAGGAAGAGAAGGGCCACTTCTGGCACCTGCGATACCCCTTGGCGGGCGGCGCCAAAACCAACGATGGCAAGGATTATCTCATCGTCGCCACCACCCGCCCGGAAACCATGCTGGGCGATACCGCCATAGCCGTGCATCCGGACGATGAGCGCTATCAGCACCTGGTTGGCAAGACTGTGCGGTTACCGCTGGTGAATCGCGAAATCCCTATTATCGCGGACCCGCACGCGGATCCCGAAAAAGGCAGCGGTTGCGTCAAGATTACCCCCGCCCATGATTTCAATGACTACGCCGTGGGCAAACGCAACAACCTCACCATGATCAACGTGCTGACCCAGGATGCCTGTGTCCGCGACGTGGCCGAAGTATTCAACGCTGACGGCACTGAAAACACCGAGGTCGACGGCAGCTTGCCGGCAGCCTACGCTGGCCTGACCCGGGAAGAAGCCCGCAAGCAGATCGTCGCCGCCATGGCGGCGGAAGGTCTGGTGCACCAGGTGGAAGACCACGTGCTGAGCGTGCCCAGGGGGGATCGCTCCGGCCTGATCATCGAGCCGATGCTGACAGACCAGTGGTTCGCCGACGCCAAGACGCTTGCCAAACCCGCCATTGAAGCGGTCGAGGATGGCCGCATCCAGTTTGTGCCAAAGCAGTACGAGAATATGTATTTCTCGTGGATGCGGGACATTCAGGACTGGTGCATTTCCCGCCAGCTCTGGTGGGGCCACCGTATCCCGGCCTGGTACGATGTCGACGGCAATATCTACGTCGGACGCAGCGAAGAGGAAGTTCGGGAAAAATACAGCCTGACCAGCGACCTGGCCCTGAAGCAGGACGACGACGTACTCGACACCTGGTTCAGCTCCGCCCTGTGGACCTTCGGCACCCTGGGCTGGCCGGAAATTACCGAGCGTCTGAAAACCTTCCACCCTACCGATGTGCTGGTCACCGGCTTTGATATTATCTTCTTCTGGGTCGCCCGCATGATCATGATGACCATGCACTTCATGAAGAACGAAGACGGCAGCCCGCAGGTTCCCTTCAAGACCGTCTATGTCACCGGGCTGATCCGGGATGAGCAAGGCGATAAGATGTCCAAGTCCAAGGGCAACGTCATCGACCCGCTGGACATGATTGACGGCATCGGCCTGGATGACTTGCTTGAGAAACGCACCGGCAACCTGATGCAGCCGAGGCTGGCCGAAAAAATCAGCAAACGCACCAGCAAAGAGTTTCCCGAAGGCATTGCCGCTCACGGCACTGACGCGCTGCGCTTTACCCTCGCTGCCATGGCCACTACCGGCCGTGACATCAACTGGGACATGAACCGTCTGGAAGGCTACCGTAACTTCTGCAACAAGCTGTGGAACGCCGCCCGCTATGTACTGATGAACACCGAAGGTGAAGACTGCGGCGTCAACAACGAGCCGGTGGATTTATCGTTGGCGGATCGCTGGATCATCAGCGAATTGCAGCAGTGCGAACAGGATGTCATCCGTCATCTCGACCAGTACCGGTTTGATCTGGCCGCTTACGCACTGTACGAGTTTATCTGGAATGAATACTGCGACTGGTATCTGGAGCTCTCCAAGCCCTCTTTGAGCGATGAAAACGCCAGCGACGAGGCCAAGCGCGGCACCCGTCGCACGCTGGTCCGCGTGCTTGAAGCCGTGCTGCGGCTGGCTCACCCGATGATGCCGTTCATTACGGAAGAGATCTGGCAGCGTATTGCACCGTTAGCAGGCAAGCAGGGCGACAGCATCATGCTCCAGCCTTTCCCCGCGCCAGACGCGAGTCGCCAGGACCCCAGCGCCAGCGCCGATATTGAGTGGGTAAAAGGGGTCATTGTAGCGGTGCGAAATATCCGCGGCGAGATGAACATCTCTCCGGCCAGGAGAATCCCGGTTCTGCTGCGCGGACAGAACCGGGACGACCAGCGTCGGATGACAGAGAACCGCCAGTTCCTGAGTTCCCTGGCAAAACTGGACAGCCTTGACTGGCTGACAGAGGGCGACGCCCCCATGTCGGCCACCCAATTGGTGGGCGACACCGAGGTGCTGGTTCCCATGGCCGGGCTGATCGACAAGCAAGCCGAGTTGGCCCGTCTCGACAAGGAACTGGACCGGCTGAATAAAGAAATGACCCGGCTGCAAGGCAAGCTCAATAATGAAAAATTCACCGCCAAAGCGCCGGCCGAGGTGGTTGAGAAAGAGCAGGAAAAACTCCGGGATGCCGAGGGCGGCCTCAGGCGTCTTGGCGACCAGCGGAAATCCATCGAGGCCATGTGATGGCCAGTGGCGGCCTGATACTGGGGGCCGGCTCACTGGGCCGGCTCTGGGCCGCCTGCTTGCCCCCGGGCGCGGCTGCCTTTGTGTCTCGCCCGGGGCAATCACCCTCCCTCTACTGTGAATACCGACTACAGACCTTGCAGGGCTCATCAGTCAATGTGTCGGTGCCGTGGCAGTCACTGCCTGCGCCCTACACCCCTGCCGCCCTGTTAGTTGCGACCAAGGCAATGCACGCATTACCTGCCTTGAAGGGCATTAGCGAGTCGCTGCCAAAATCGACGCCCATTGTATTATTCCAGAACGGTCTTGGCAGCCAACAGGCAGTAGCCGAAGCTTTCCCGAAGCGCCCGGTGATCGCAGCCACAACCACCGAAGGTGCCAATCGGCCACAACCGGATGTCGTTGTGCATGCCGGGCGCGGAACCACCTGGGTCGGGAGTTTGAATGCCGCGGGCAACGAGGCGTTGACGCCTGTAGTGGAATTTCTGTTTAACAGTGGTCTCCAGGTCGAAGCAACGGCGGATATCACGCTAAGGCTCTGGCAGAAACTGGTCATCAACGCCGGCATCAATCCCTTTACCGCCCTGCTGGACTGTCCGAACGGCCAGATTCTGAAGCAGCCCCTCTATCTGAAACATATCGATGGCGTCTGTGAGGAACTTGCGCGCTTGATGAATCATGAGGGTATGCTGACGAACGCAAGCAGATTGAGAGCAGATATCGAGGTAGTGGCACGGGCAACCACCCATAACACCTCGTCCATGCGCAGCGATGTGCAAAACGGTCGAGCGACGGAAATTGATTTTATCAACGGCTACGTGGCGCATCGGTGTGAAGCTCTGAATTTGGCCGCCCCGGTGAACCGTATGCTGACTGAACAGGTACATTCCATCACCAACAACCATTAACGGGGATGAACTATGGGCAATCGCCTGTCGAAAATTTACACCAAAACTGGAGACGACGGCTCAACCGGCCTGGCGGATGGCAGCCGAATTGCCAAGAACGCCCAACGCGTGGATGCCATGGGTTCCGCTGACGAGCTTAACTGTCAGATTGGCGTACTGATCGAGTGCCTGAACGATGATGATGAGATGGCCCCACTTCTGAAACGCATCCAGCATCACCTGTTTGATTTGGGTGGCGAGTTTGCGATTCCCGGCAGCCGGGTTATCGGGGACGGACATATTGATTGGCTTGAACAGACCCTGGACCAGTACAACGAAGCCCTGCCCCCGCTGAAAAACTTCATCTTGCCGGGTGGGTCGCTGGCCGCAGCGCACTGCCACATGGCGCGGGCTATCTGCCGTCGTGCCGAGCGAGTTGTGGTGGCATTGGGACATGAAGATTCCATCAATCCCGCAGCCCGGCATTATCTGAACCGGCTATCCGACCTGTTGTTTGTGCTGGCGCGCTGCCTGGCGCGGCGCGGCGGCGCCCAGGAAGTTCTCTGGGAACAAGGCCAGTAATGACAATCCAACGCCTTCAGCAGCACGCTGTAGATCAAAGAATCAGCCAGGCAGGACACTAAACCCTGAAAGCTTCAACCAGTCTCTGCAAGGATGTCGTCAGGTCTGACATCTGACGGGAGGCCTGCAAGGTCTCGTCGGCATTACCGGCAGTCTCCTGGCCAAGAACGCTGATCTGTTCGACATTGGAATTGACGTTCTTGGCCACTGCAGCCTGCTCTTCCGCAGCCTGGGCAATCTGGTGACTCATATCAACAATGGTAGCGATGCCGGTGACGATGCGGTCCAGAGCTTCACTTACATCGGAAGACTTCTGTACGGTTGCCTGGGTGGCTTCATGGCTGTTGGTCATGGCAGTTACAGCGTCTTTGACACCGCTTTGCAGACGGGAAATCATACCTTCGATTTCTTCCGTGGATTTGTGGGTACGCTGAGACAGCGACCGCACTTCGTCTGCAACAACAGCAAACCCACGGCCCTGCTCTCCCGCTCGTGCCGCTTCGATAGCTGCATTCAGGGCAAGCAAGTTGGTTTGCTCGGCAATTGCCTTGATCTCCACCAGAACCTGGCTGATGCTTCCGCTGTCAGCACTGACCCGGTTAATAACTTCGACCGCGCCGGTAATTTCTGTGGACAATTGATTGATGGTGGCCACGGTCTCAGCCACTACTTCGCGTCCTTTGTCCGCATCCTGCTCCGCCTGTCCGGCCGAATCAGACGCCCGGTGGGCGCTCTCCGCGACTTCCTGTACTGTATCTACCATCTGGTGCATGGCATCGGCGATCTGTTTGGTTTCATCCATTTGCCGAGAGACCGCATCACGGTTTGAGGTGGCGGTCTCTTGCACCCGGGTGGCTTGCTGGTCAACATCGCTGGTAGTTTGGCCAACGGAGCGAATCAGCTCCGCCATTTTTGAAGTCATGTTATTGAATTCGCCAGTCAATTCGCCCAGCTCGTCCCGGTTTTCGAGATTGATCCGAACCGTCATGTCGCCTGCGGCAACTTCCCGGGCAGCCCTGCTGAACGAGCTGATCGCAGTCCGTACCGACATAAAGAAACCGATGTAGAGATACACTACGATCGCAAGTACTGAAATCAGGGCAATGAAGATCAGTCGCCGCTGAGTCAACTCATCCGCTAAACGACCATCAAGATTGTTTGCGATAACGTCAAAAATAATCTCATTCGCCGCCCGTATGTAGTCCATCTGCGAGACCATCTGATCGTTGTAATCTGACCAGGGCATCTCGAGACGCATAGGCGTTACGATGTGCTCATCAAGCAGACGCTGCACCGCAGAAAGACTATTTGAAACGCCTTCGATAGCGTCGGCGCCCTGAGCACTGAACTCGGGCGAACCACTGGCAGCCACTCTGAGCGCCGGTTGCAGAAGGGTATCGAGATTGGTCAAGCCATCATAGATTTCGTTGACGGTGTCCCCCAGCGAATAACCAAGCTGGCCATCCCGTAGCGCGAACAGGCCATATGAACGCGCCTGTCCGATAACGTGATAAGCAGTGGGCAAGGTATGTGTCGACAATTCCAGCAGTAGCTGGTTTTCCCGGGAGGCATCCCGGGCCAGGCCGGAAATCTGGATCGTGGCTGACAGTAAGGCGCGGACCTTCTGCACAAACTCCTGATAATATTTGAACTGCGGGCCCATGGTTTGCTGGTAAAGGTCCTCGCTTTTGAGGGTCTCCCAGTCCGTCTGCAGTGACACTACCTGCCCTTTCCAATGACCGTTGGTATCGAACATGACGTCGGTTTCAGTAAAGGCCGTCAATAGTTGATCAACATCATCCCGGGCAGCATCCGCCCGTGCCAGAATTTCCGGATCTTCTTTCAGTTTTCCTGGCGCCCGATAGTCGCGATAGCGGTAGGCGGCATCAAGCAGATGATTAACCTGCTCGAGGCGTTCGGTGCCCTCAATACCCCTGGTAATGGTGTTGACCGAGCGGTTGAGCTCACCGACAACAAGGAAGGATAACGCCACAATCGGCAGCAGGAACAGAATGCTGATCAAGCTGAATTTGTAGAACATCGGTAGCCGGTTCATCAAAGCTACTGCTGGACGGATAAGATGGCTCAAGGAAACCCCCGATAAATACGACAACCGATTTTTCGTGCTTTATACAGTAGTTATCGGACTCTTCCTTCAAAAATTGAGGAAAAATTGGTATTTATTTGTAATTATCGAGTTCAGTTCGAAGATTTTCCGACTTCCGGCCAACGCTGGTCACACAATAATTCCCGCAATCACCAGCAATGCCAAGACGCATATCCAGACCAGCATGCTGCGATTCAGAAGATCACGAATAGCGAAAAAACTGCGCCCGCCATACTCTGACCACTCGCCAGGGTGCAGTTTCTGAAATCTCGATGGCTCGAGCGCGTAACCGGTCAATGCGCTGTTTGCAGCCTGCAGAAGCACGGCAGATGGCGACTCTGAGTAAGTGGTCATACTGCTACGCCCGGTCCGGAGCCAGCCGGTAAGGTCCCCGGCCAACCCGAACGTGAAGGAGAGTATCCGTACGGGAAGCCACGAAAGAATGTTGGCGGCCACTCCGAACGCGGGCCGCGCGGCGGCCTGGGGCCAGTGATCACGCAAGGCGAGAACGGCCCGCACCAGAAAGGCCACCGCAATGCCCCCCACCACGTACCAAAAGATAATCAGAAAATAGCGCTCAAAAATCATAACCATAAACCGGCAGGAGACCGACAGGTGCAAATTTTCGGGGGCCGAAGCCGCTCCCCGCTCCCTCGCCGGCAGGCTGTCCTTGACGTGATACCATGCGCCTTGCATATCGCCTCGCTGCCATGCCTCTGTATAAGCCTTGAGACGGGGTTTCCAGCCAGGAGCACCCATCAGAAGTACCAGCATGAGATAATCAACCAGCGCCGTTAAAACCATCACTGAAAACATCCGCAATGCGTAATCAATGACAAGCAACACCAGTGCCGGAATGGCGACGATGACAATTCCCGGCCATACCCGGGCTTCCCGGCCGGACGGTGCGCTTGCACCCCATCGGAAGGCCTGCCGCCAAACCGATTCGGTGTTAAGGCTGTCGGTGCTGTCAAGACTCCGGCGGGTCACGTAGGCCAACAACATGATAAAGAATGGCATCAGCTGGCACTCCCTCTATTGCCTGCACCATTGGCCAAAGCCCGCACGGACAGGCACTGTCGATAATGGGACCAGTCAAACGCCGGGCCAGGATCGGTTTTCCGGCCCGGCGCGATATCACTGTGGCCGGCGAGTCGTTCGAGGGTTATGGCAGGCCAGGCTCTCATGATGCCCATGGTCACCTCCGCAAGTGCATCGTATTGGGCCGCCGCGTAGGGCTCATCATCGGTACCTTCCAGCTCGATACCGATAGAGAAATCATTACACTCCGGACAACCGTCGAAAACAGAGCGTCCCGCATGCCAGGCCCGCTCAAGCAGACTGACAAACTGAACGCAATGACCATCCCGCCGGATCAGCACGTGGGAGGAAACCCGCATGTCTGCAATCGTTTTAAAATAGGGATGGTCGTCAGAGTTCAGTCGGTTACAGAAAAACTCTTCTATGGCAGGGCCTCCGTATTGGCCGGGCGGCAAGCTTATGTTGTGCACCACCAGCAATGAAATCTCCGACCCGACCGGACGGGAACCGAAATTTGGTGACGGACACCATCTGGCGGACGGCAGGCGCCCGGTTTGCCGCAGGGTGGTGGCCTGATCAGCAAGAGAAAATTTTGTTTGGCTCATCCGATGGATTGAAGCACATAGGCCAGGAAGTCGCCAGCGGTCGGACCCGAGTCAGTCCTTCCGGCTATGGCGCAAATTGTCGATGATTGACTCCAGGGCCCGGTCAAAAATAAGACCGTCATCCAGCATTGTCATTTCTCCACTGGCGAGCGCGCATGCCAGTTTATCCCGCTGGTACTCCGCCACCTTGGCACCATTACGATTGACGAAGATATACTTGCCGGTTGCCTTGATAAATGCCGCCAGTTTGCATCGGACTTTCTGGACCCCGTTGGTCATCTCGATCCAGGAACCTACCCGCATAGTTTCTGCCTTGGCAAGCCACTCCTCTGAAGCCTCGGTAGTAACAACATCGATAGCAACGGCGCCGGGTGAGGCTGAAACCTCGGTTACAGCACTCGGGGCAGGCTCCGCCAATGAGCTGGCGTGGGCCTCAATGACAACCATGGTTGCAGCCGAACCTTCCGATGCGGGACTTGGCGTGTGCTCCTCCGCAGGCGCCGCCCTGGTCGAGTCCCGATAGGTAACGAGTCGCTGCATCACGTCAACATGAGCAAGCTCGAGGTCCCTTATCACCGAGTCTATTGCGAACGGGTCCCAGGAGATGCTCTGTAATGCGGATCTCAGGGAATCCACAATAGCAGGAATAGCCCTTAGCAGTTCAATGCGGGTGTCAGCCCCGACCGGCGCCGGGTCCACGCTCCAGATCAGATCGCCGGTCAACCCGGAGGCCCGCTGCCATAGCTCACTTTCAGCCCCTGCCCGCAAAATGACCCACTGCAGGTACTTTCTCCAGGGGCCTGCCAGCAAGGTTTCCACCGATGGTGGCACGCTACGGTCGGCCAGGGCCTGCTCCACCAGGGTATCGACGGACTCTTTCGCACGCTCCTGCCTTGCTCGCCCTTCCTCTGCGTCCCTCAGACGTTGCTCAACCAACTCACGACGGCGGCGGTCAAGGTCCATGAAGTGGCTGAAGTCCTTCAGCAGCTCCGAGAACAAATCGACGTTGTCGGTGAATTCGTTGAGTAGCCGGTCGACCACCGATTCGACCTTCTCCCGCAGCGGGTCACGCTGGCCAGCAAGCTTTTCATTCCAGCCAATACCGGCCATTGCCAGTTCGTTCAAAAGCTTACGGGCAGGATGCCCCCCACGATTGAAAAAACTGCGGTCACACAACGCGACTTTCAGGACCGGAATCTGGAGCCGTCCAATCAGCGCTTTCATGACCGGCGGTAACTGGCGGTCCTCAAGAATAAAGTCAAACAGCATGGTGACCAGGTTGATCACGTCATTGTCGACCTGTTGAACGGAGTAGTTCTCCACTGATCCCGAGTCCAGAACACGCTTGAGCTGCATCGGCAACGACATAGTGATAGCGCCATTGACGACATACTCTTCGGCCTGAATTTTACCCAGCCGGCTCATCAGCGCACTGGTGTTTAATTGTCGGCTCCCCGTAAACCCGGGCTGATGAGCCCCCCCCGAGTCCTCCCGATGCAGCAACGCGCTAAGCTCAGAGAAAGTCCCCTGGTCGCCTCCGCTACTGGCATCCAGTTCAACCGACTCGCCTTTTTCATCTACGGAACGCCTGGGTGGAATCGCTCCCCGGAGGCCCTTGGGATCGAGGGGCTTCGCCCCGTCGTTGCCTGCTGGCGGCCGTTTCATCTCGGGCAGAACGCCCTCCGATACCAATAAACGATTCGCATCCTGATAAAGCGACTCCAGCCTGCTGATCAACAGCTTGTCGAACAGCTTCAACACCACAAGCTTGGCGCGAATATCGATATCAAGCTCACCGCATGCTTCTCCAAGACCGGTGCAAATCACTTCAGGGCTGAGAGGCATCTGGCGATCCTCAAGCCGAACACCCGCAGCCACATGGGAAACGCGCACTTCAAGCAGGCGGATCGTATCGCTGTATCGATTACGGAGTTTGGTGATCAGATTATCCAGAGCAACTTTCTGCTCAAGATCCCCATGATCCTTCAGGGTGAGGGAGTCCTGATCGACCTTTTCCAAGGCATTATTACCTGGCTTCGGATCAAACCGGCCCAGTTCGTTGAAGGCACGCCCCTGCCACTGTAACACTGACAACATCATGCTCTTGCGACGCATCCGAAGCTCACGCATGGCATCAAAATATGCGGTCTGTTCCTGGTTTGACCCCGCCTTATCAGCCATGTTGAACAGCGCATCATCGGCACCGTCGAAAAATTCCGACAACAACGTTTTTAACGACTGACCGGACGCATCCCGCAACCTAACCAAAGTCGCGGGCATGGTAAAACGGCCTAACCCCCGCTGCCCTTTCAGACTGACGACCTTGTTATCCTGCGCCATAAAGGCTTACTCCAGTTTAACATCAATTAACGCATTCATCGCCCATAGTAGGCGCTTGACGCGTCACCTTGTGTCAGGATTTGTCAGCTTTTGTGTTTGTAGGAACAGGTTCACATATTACGCCGAATATTAACGCCATAGTGAAGCGGACGGACCTTGCTGGCATGACAAAATTGACGAAGCTCTCTAAGCCAAGTGACAAAAACTGACGCGTTTTGTCACCTGCGCAACAATTGTGTAACAGGATTAAGTTGGCCCCGGCTTGAACAAACTATAGAATCGAGGATCATTTTTCTGTTGCCAGCCAGAGCTTTACTTGACCATGAACCAAATACCTCCGGACCTGCTCAGACAGGCGCGAATTGAAGGCGTTGCACAAAGCCTGATAGAAGATATTGGTGACGGGGATATTACCGCGGCGTTGATACCGGCGGGTAAAACCGCAACGGGACGCGTCATCACTCGGGAGCGCGCCATCATCGCGGGAGCGGCCTGGGTTGAAGAGGTTTTTCGCCAGGTTAATCCCTCCCTCTCCCTGACCTGGTACGTCCAGGATGGTGATGAAGCGGCACCTGACCAGGTCCTGTTTTCATGCGAAGGCAATGCCCGAGGTCTGCTCACAGCAGAACGGGCGGCTCTGAACTGGCTGCAGACATTGTCGGGAGTTGCAACCCGCTGTGCGTTCTATGCGCGCCAGGTGGAACACACCAGCGTAAAATTGCTGGACACGCGTAAAACCCTGCCAGGGCTGAGACTGGCTCAAAAGTACGCCGTCACCTGCGGAGGCTGCCACAATCATCGCCTCGGGCTCTATGACGCCTTCCTGATCAAGGAAAATCATATTGCCGCGTGCGGATCTATTGCAGCTGCTGTAGAGACCGCGCGTGAAACGGCACCCGGAAGGCCAGTGGAAGTTGAAACGGAGAACCTGCGTGAGCTTGAGCTGGCTCTGGCGGCCGAAGCAGACGTCATCATGCTGGATGAGTTTTCACTGGTTGACATGCGTGCCGCGGTTGCGCTGGCAAGCGGAAAGTCAAAACTGGAAGCGTCCGGTGGCATAAACGCTGACACGCTGGTAGCAGTGGCTGAGACCGGTGTTGATTTTATCTCGATCGGAGCGCTGACAAAGGATGTCACCGCGATAGACCTTTCCATGAGGCTTGGCGCGTCCGTTTGACAGACTGGCGCATTCACCGAACGTTGGTCACAGACAACGACCAGGAAAGATAACCGGAGGCCGGAAATGGGTTGGCATCAACTCCGCCACACCACAGGTAGGGACGCCCTTGAACATCACTGATTTGAAACTCCGGGGATTACCGTGGCGAAGTGGGCTCGGGCATCTGACGATGTTCCTGATACTCGCTGCGGTAAGTTCAGCATTTAATACGCCCGCCACCTATGTTCCCGCGCTTTGGTTACCTTCAGGCTACGGACTTGCCCTGCTGTTCATATATGGCCCACGGGCCCTCCCGATAGTATTCGTAGGCGCCATGGTTTCCGCCTGGATCCAGGCCCTCATGCCAGTGGCCGAATCCATAAAAATGACGCCGGTGATGCTCGCAGCGCTTTCAGCCTACGGCTTCATTGTGCCAGCCGTCACCTGGTGGAGCTATCACAAGACTTCCCGTTATCCAGCGCCTCTGGTGAGTTACAAAGCCTTTATCTGGTTACTGGGTACCCTGACGCTCGCCTCCGTCGTGGCCACGCTTCCGCTAGTATTCCACACCCTCGCCTCCCGGTCTGAACTGGCAATGGCTGGCGACAGCCTGTTGCTGAGAGGTTCTTTCAGTGCTTTTCTTGGCAGCCTGATCATTGCGCCTGCAATAATTGCCATAGGGAAGGGTTCTTCTTTTCCAAGCCGGGTCCACCGACCCGCTGAGTGGTTCGTGTGGCTTCTCGCGCTCGCATTTGTCGTCACGATGGCAAGCTATGAGCCTATCCAGACGTTGTTTTTGCTGCTGCCACTGATGACCTGGGCCGCTACCCGGTTTTCCTTGCCCGGCGCCATGCTCGCCATCGGTATCGCAGCACTGAGTGGACTCTCCTGTTCCTTTATTGCGCTACCTCTGGGTGAAAACGGCAACCTTTACCTGCTGGCCGAAACGCTGATCGCCATGATGGTGGCCGCGTCCTGTTATGTCCGGGTTTTGCTGGAAGATCGAGAGCGCATCGAAAACGGGCTTGAAGCCGTGGTTGAAGAGCGCACAAGGGAATTGCAGCTGACCAATTACGAGTTGAAGGACGAAATATTTGTTCGCCAGCAGGCCGAGAAATCCTTTCGCCGCTCCTCAAGACATTATCGGGCGTTGTTTGAAACTGCATCGAATCCGATTGTCGTGATTGACGACCGCATCCGGATTCGTCAATGGAACGGCGCCGCCGAAACCCTGTTTGGTTACAGCCGTGATGAGGCTGTTGGTCGCAGTTTGACGGATGCTTTTATTCCCCGGGAGCAAAAGGACGAGCTGGCCTGGAAAATTCTGAAGGTGCTCAACAGTGGGCTTACCCAGGACACCATCGAAACCCGGATCAAAAGTTACAGCGGCAACATTCACATAATTCTATGGAACCTGAACCGGCTCCACGAAGACGAGGACGACGGCCGGGCCCAGTTGATTCTGATTGGCCAGGACATTTCAGAGATTCGCCGTACCCAGGATCAGCTTCACTACCTCGCCCATTACGATGTGCTGACCGACACGGCTAACCGCCGCCTGTTCGAAGACCGCTGTCGCCAGGCTATTACCAGTTCACTACGTTATGGTCATCATTGTGCACTGATCGGGCTCGACATCGACCACTTCAAACGCATTAACGATACCCTCGGCCATGATGCCGGCGATCACCTGCTTCAGGAGATCGCCCGTCGTCTTGGCGAGAATCTACGGGAAGAAGATACCATTGCCCGACTCGGAGGCGATGAGTTCGCGGTGCTGCTAAGCCAGGTAAACGGCGCAGAAGGCTGTGAAAAAGTGGCCAGAGGACTTCTCGATGCCATGACCCGGCCAATTAACATCCCGGGCGGGGAAGTCGTTATCACCTCCAGTATTGGCATCACCCTGGCACCGGATGACGGGCGCAGCTATGAGCAATTACTGAAAAATGCAGACATGGCTATGTACCGGGCAAAAAAAGCCGGTCGTAACAACATCCAGTTTTTCTCCTGTGATATGAACGAGGACATGCTGCGCCAGATGTCTCTTGAGCAAGAGCTTCGTGAAGCCATCAGAGAGAATCAGTTTGAGCTCCATTATCAACCGGTTCTGAATGCCAAAAGCGGCAGTATCGTTGGGCTTGAGGCGTTGCTGCGCTGGCATCATCCGGAAAAGGGCACACTGACACCGAACGATTTCATTGATGTTGCAGAGCAAACTGGCCAGCTGCAGGCATTGGGTGAATGGGTATGCCATAATGCTTGCCTTCAGGCCCGCGCTATTCAAGCGATGAGCGGCTATCCGGTCCCCATCAGCATCAATTTGTCATCGCGTCAGTACAATCATCCCAGACTGACCGAGCGGCTTGGCCGGATTATTGGGGAAACCGGACTGGATCCGGCGCTCTTGCTGGTTGAAATTGATGAACGAATTCTTTCAGATCGCCTGGAAGAAACCGCCAAGACCTTGGCTCGCCTGAAAGAATTGGGGATAGGCCTGGTGCTTGACCGGTTCGGTAGTGGTCTGTCGTCACTGCGGCTACTGCGGGAGCTACCGTTCGACCAGGTTAAAATTGACCAACACCTGTTGCATCATGCCACTATCGAAGAAAATACCGGCGCCATCGTACACACCCTTATCAATCTGGCCCGACAACTTTCCCTGACGGTGGCGGCAACGGGTGTCGAAACTGCGGATCAGGATTCTTTCCTGCGCCAATCCGGGTGCCACCTGCTTCAAGGTCACCGCTTTTGCCCAGCTATCTCAAGCGAAGAACTTGCCGCCCTGTTTCAACGGGTCAGACAGGGTTACACGCTGTTGCCAGCCGACCAATTCAGCTTGCCTTTGTCGAATGACTCACCTCACGCCGGAGACAACTGAGGCCGCCTGACCACGCAATGGCAGTCATACTTGCCCGCTCAACAGGCAGTCAATAACCTGAAGTTCCCGAATCAACACCTCCCCAGACCCGGCTTTGCCCTGAAAATATTCTTCGGCCATGGGCGCCATGCCCGATACCGCCGGCAGACACTGCCCCTGCTCGACCAGGACCTTCATTTTCGGCAAAAAGACAAACTGAAGCCATTCAACAAACTCCAGAGTGTCAATACAGAATGGTTGAGCGCTTTGCAGGGCGTCGGCCGGTGGTAGCTTGTCGGACCAGACGGAGAGTCGGCGCAGCTCAATTTCAATGCGCAGCAGGCTGTCCGCCACTTCTGAATACTTTTCCACGTTTCACTCCGGCTTACGGATTCATGTCAAAGGCGTGAGCTCCACCGACTCACCCTGCAACAGCCTGAAAAGGTCTACGTACTGTACCGTCAGTGCGTGTTTGGGGGCAAAATGAATCAGCGGTCGCCCGGCCTGATGGGATTCCTTCATTTTTACTGAGCTGGAGAGCCGGACCGGCAACACCGGAAGCCCTTCTTCCATCAGCTCAAGAACCAGCTGCCGAGGCAGCGATGCCCGGGACTGAAACTGATTCGCAATAATGCCTTCGATAGCGAGACCTTCATTATGGTCTTCTTGCAAATCACGAATTTCGCCGAGCAGCCCATACAGCGCCTGCCGTGAAAAATCATCACAGTCAAACGGAATCAGACAGCGCTCGGAGGCAATCAGTGCAGACCGGGTATAAAAATTGAGCGCAGGAGCGGTATCAATATAAATTTCGTCAAAGTTTTCACCGAGTTTCTTGAGCGCTTCGCGTAGCTTGTAGATCTTGTGTTTGGCTTCAAGCTTGCGCTCAAGAAAATCCAGTTCCGGGCTCGAAGGGAGTACGAAAAGGTTATCGTAGGGCGTTGCATGGACGAACTCGTCCGGGCGCCGGTTGAACACAGTGAAAGACACGGTTTGCTCAAGCAAATCCGCGACGGTGTCGTGCAGTTCAGTGGCAGGCTTGCCCAGCAGATACCGGGTTGAATTACCCTGCGGGTCGAGATCGACAACCAGCGTCCTGTTACCCCTGGCGGCGCTGATCGCGGCCAGGTTACAGACAATACTGGATTTACCAACACCGCCCTTTTGATTGAATACCACTCGTCTCATATCGCCCTCTGGCATTGTTTCCCTGAGAAAAACCCAGACGCAGCGGCCCCCATCGACCCTCGCCGCGTCACCAAGCCATTACCGACTTTACGAACGGAATGGTTAACTTTCGCTGTGCACGTAAAGAATTCTCGTCAAGCCGGTCCAGTATCTCCAGCAGGGCGGCAAGTTTCCTGGGCGCCCGGCGCAAAATAAATACGGCCACCTCGTCACTCATCACAAGACCTCGCTGCTCGGCCCTTGACTGCAGTATGGTCATGCGGTCGTCATCCCGGTATATGCCAAGTTGTATGACCAGACCATGCCGAAGCCGGGAGACCAGGTCCTCAAGCTCAAAAGTCAGGGCACCCGGAAGGTCCCTCAGGCTGATTAACAGAGAATGCCCTTGATCAGTCACCCGATTGTACAGGTGGAAAACTGCCTCTTCCCAGCCCGGGTTGCCGGCAATGAGGTCAAGATCATCCAGCGCCACCAGACTCGGTGAATCCAGACCATCCAACGCTTCCGGTCCGAAGCGCAACAATTCTTCGATGCTCATGCACACGGAGGTTCGGCCCAGCTCGTCAACTCGCCTGCAACCTGCCTGTAAAAGGTGACTCTTGCCGGTATCTTTGTCCCCGCACACCACCGCCATAAATCGGTCCGTGGACGCGCAGAGACTGACCAGATGCGCAGCTGCACCCGCGTTGCGTTCACCGTGAAAGTTCTCAAACCGGGCATCATCACGAAGCCTGACGCCCAAGGCAAGCTGCGGACCACTCATCCTCGTTTTGTCCGCCATGCCCTGCCCGTCCAGATAATGACATAGTGCAGACCGCTGGCCACAGCCGACACCGCCACCAGATCAACACCCAGAGGCAATACCCAGGGGGGCATGGGCAATCCGGCAAGCAAAATGATAATTGCCAGTACGACCAGAATCTGGACGAAGGTATTCAGTTTGCCCAGGAGGCTCGGCTGTAGCTCGAATCTACCCACAGTGTAATGAAATACCAGACCCCCCAGGACAATCAACACATCCCGGCCCAGAACAACAAGAAACAGCCACAACGGCAATACGCCGGTCCAGGTCAGCATCAAATACGCTGTAATCAGAAGAGCCTTGTCCGCGAGAGGATCGGCGATCGCGCCCAGCCGGGAGCGCCATTCGAAATGGCGGGCCAGAAATCCATCGATACCGTCTGTGACGGCAGCCACGAAAAAGACGATCAGAGCGACACGGTACTGGGTCTCAAGCAACGCCATGGCAAATGGAACGATCAGCAGCACCCGAAGAAACGTCAGTGCGTTTGGAATCCAGCGCCAATATGATGTCATGATCAGAGCTCCGCTCCGCTCATTGTTTTATCCATCCGTTGTTTGTTCCGGGGCTGCAACCACACCGCTCCCCTGCCACCGGTATCTTAAGGTCTGATAAAGCAATTCGAAGGCCTCTTTGGCAGCATTCTCATCGCCATCAATCTCCAGTGGCCGATACTGGAACGCCTGGCTGTCGTCATCTGCTTCCGCGGCGCTCGGAGCTGTAGTGGTATCGACAACCAGGGGATCATCCGCTGACACCTCTGCACCGGTGTCAACGCCGGATTGCAGGCTACTTGCTTCTTGGGGCGCCCCACTGTCACCAGGACGTGACTGACCCTCAACAAACCGGCCGTCAAGCTCAATGTAACGCTCAAGCTGCGACAACTCGCCCGAGAAAGAAACCCTGACTGTAATCTTGTCCTTGGTAACCCGCACGGGATTGGCCACCACCACCGGCGCCATTTCTGCCAGTGTGCGCTGAACCGAGGCATAGTCTTCCAGTGAGCTGACACCATCGACGACTACGTCTACCCGGGTCGCGTCCTCAACATCACCAGCGGCCACCGCGTAGCGTTCCGCCAGCATGTCTGCCCAGGCACCAACAATTGCCTGTGCCAACTGCCCCGGGCTGGAGCCGGTAACGGTTTCGTCACCGGTATCAAAACCATTGCCTTCGAGACGCCATGCACCTTGCCACTGATCGCCCCGCCGGTTGATCTTCACCACCGCCAGCAAATCATGGTCAATATTTTCCGACGCGTCTCTCACCGGTCCCATGAACTGGCCCCAGACTTCAGACAACAGCCGCCGATCAGCCCCACGGTCGGCCGACGGCAGCGCAAGCGGTAGTCCACGGTTGATGGCAGCCGCCGAAAACGCCTGATTCCAGGCCCTGTTGCTGCTGGCCTCATCGTCGCTCAAAAGCTGGCGGCCACCGCGGTCTTCAACAGCTACCCAAGCCAGTGTCAGGGGGCGGTTCGCACCCCATACCGGAGCCTCAAGGGATGCCAGGGCACGATTAACACCCACTGCACCGAAGGTCATGCTCAGACGGTCCTGGCCGTCACCAGCGGTTGATCGCAGAAACTGATAGGATTGAACCAGCGTCTGCGCCTCGTCCATCAATGTGGCTATGCCTTCGCGGTTCATGATATCGCGCTCGCCCGAAACCCTCAGCAGAACCCGACGAAGGCCATCAGCGTATCCGCGCTTCAAATCGTCCGGCGCAGAACCTGCCACAGGCACCTGGATGGTGTACAAACCGTCAACCGTGACCGCAGCAACAGGCGAGCACAACCCGGCCAGCAGTATGAGCATCAGACCCGCTTTCTGTTTCAGTTGCGCTGTTATAGACATTCGGCACCCTGGATTTCGCTGGAATGGCGCATAGGATACACCAAGCCATTTACCCTGAGTAGCAACCCGAGCCTATTGATGGCGGACAACACCCAAACCCGCAAATCCGGAAACATTCTTTAATCGGATTTGGAGCGACCTGGCGCACCTGCTAAAATCCAGCGCTTATTCTTTCAGGCCAAGGCGGTTAACCACACCATGAGCGAACAGAAGCCCTCCCTTACATACCGCGACGCCGGAGTCGACATTGACGCTGGCACCGAGCTTGTGAACCGCATCAAAAACACCGCCGCTCGCACTCGCCGGCCAGAAGTCATGGGAGGTCTTGGTGGTTTCGGAGCCATGGTATCCATTCCAACCGGCTATAAAGAACCGGTGCTGGTATCAGGTACCGATGGCGTCGGCACCAAGCTTCGGCTGGCAATGCAACTGGGCAGACACGACACCATCGGTATCGACCTGGTGGCCATGTGCGTTAACGATCTTGTCGTAGGCGGTGCCGAACCGCTCTTTTTCCTTGATTACTACGCCACCGGCAAACTCAATGTAGACATCGCCGCCAATGTGGTTGACGGTATCGGCAAGGGTTGTGAATTATCCGGCTGCGCCCTGGTCGGCGGAGAAACCGCCGAAATGCCCGGCATGTACGAAGGCGACGACTATGACCTTGCGGGCTTTTGTGTCGGGATTGCCGAACGTAGCGAGATTATTGATGGCCAGCGTGTACAGGCCGGCGATGCTCTGATTGCCATTGGCTCTTCCGGTCCCCACTCCAACGGTTACTCGCTGATTCGCAAGATCCTGGAGGTCAGCGCCGCCGATCTGACTCAGCGAGTCGGTGAAGCCTCACTGGCTGACGCACTGATGGAGCCGACAAGAATCTATGTCAAGAACATCCTTCAACTGATTAAAACCGTCGATGTTCGAGCTCTTTCTCACATTACCGGCGGCGGGTTGCCGGAGAATATCCCACGCGTCTTGCCAGCCGGTGTTTGCGCGGCACTGGACACCGGAAGCTGGTCGCTACCACCGGTTTTCGAGTGGTTAAAACAGGCCGGAGGTGTCGCTGATCACGAAATGTACCGTACGTTCAACTGCGGGATTGGCATGGTGGTTTGCGTTCCGGCTGACCAGGTCTCCCTGACACTCGACACCCTGAATGCTCTGGGGGAAAATGCTTGGCAGCTCGGTGTAATTGAACGCCTTGAGGATAATAAAGCAAAACCGGAAGTGCGTTACGCGGCAGGACTTTTGCAGGCATGATTGCACAGGATATAACCGAGCCCCGTATCGTTGTGCTGGCGTCAGGTAATGGCACCAACCTCCAGACCCTGATTGACGCAACAATAAGCCAGGCATTCCCTGGCAAGATTGTCGCGGTCGGCTGCAACAGGCCCCGGGCCTTTGCCCTTGAGCGTGCGGCACAAGCCGGAATTGAGACCTTTACAGTGGATCATACCGAGCATGACTCCCGGGAGAGCTTTGATGCTGCACTGGGGGCAGAGATCGACCGCCATGCACCGGATCTTCTGGTTCTCGCCGGATTCATGCGTATTCTGACCACCGAATTCGTGCGTCGGTATCACGGCCTCATGATCAATATTCATCCGTCATTACTGCCGAAGTATACTGGCCTCAAAACCCATCAAAGAGCACTGGATGCCGGTGACAAAGTGCACGGTGTTTCCGTTCATTTTGTCACCGAAGATCTGGATGGCGGGCCGGTGATTGCCCAGGCGGAAGTCGCGATCGCACCGAGCGACTCGGCCGAGATCCTCGCTGAGAGGGTACGAACCAAAGAACATCTGCTCTACCCGATTGTTGTACGCTGGTTTTGCGAAGGACGACTCAAAATGGAAGCCGATGTTGTCCATTTTGACGGTATGCCTTTGCCAAAACCGCTTTACCTCGCTGAAGAGAGCCAGGCTCCTGCCGACTGATTCCTCACTTTGACGCCGGGGCCATATGAACTGACGGTCATCCGCCAGCCTTTGGAATAGAAGTACCCGTTGGCCTACTGTCAAGTGCATCTGGCTCGTTATCTGTTGCTGATCAAAGGACTTTAATGAAAATATCCGGTTATTTTTACGCGATACTCCTAACCTCGCTCACCCTCACAGCATCCGGCACTGCGGTCGCATCGGCGCCGGAAAGCCACACCCTTAACGGGCAAATATCGGAGAAGGCCAACCCGGCAGCAATACCGAAGATTGAGCTGAACCCTCTGAGTTCGAGCTACAGCGCGGCTATTGACAAGGGTATCTCCATTAACGGTAGCGCAGTCCGGAGCCTTGAACCCCAATCGGATGGCACCTGGCTGTACCGGTTCGATGTGGATTCTTTTATTGCGGATATAGAGGAATCCCTACATTTTCGCTGGGAAAACAATCAGGTCGTCCCCCTGCGATATCGCTACAAACTATCCGGCCTGATGATTCCTGACCGCAAGCGCACCATCGATTTCAATCGGGACACTCAGACTGTCAGCGGTCACTTTGAGGGTGACAAGTTCCAGATGGATCTTAAGGAGAATGCTCTTGATCCCCTGGGGTATCAGCTGCAGCTGATGCAGGATCTCAAAGCCGGCAAGCGCGAAATGGTCTACCACGTGATTGATGATGGCGATTACGATGAGGACCGGTTTGCTGTGCTGGGAGAGGAAACCCTCAAGACCGCGCTCGGCGAGCTCAAAACCCTCAAGGCCGAAAAAGTCCGGGACCCGGGCAGCAAACGTGAAACATTGATGTGGTTTGCGCCGGAACTGGACTACTTGCTGGTCCGTCTGGTGCAAGTGGAGTCGGATGGAACCCGGTACGACATCGAGATCAGAGACGCTAATATCGGTAACTAATCGCAGTCCTGATCATACTCCCGCCAAACGGCTTTTACTTCTTCAGCGATAATCCGCAAGCCTTCTGCCACCCGGTCATCGTCCTGGGAGTAGGTCACTCTCAGGCATTCCTGCCGGTGACGCCAGCCGTCCTCCGGCAATCCCGGGAAGAAATAATGCCCGGAGACGACCAGCACGCCCCGATGCTTCAACCGCTGGTAGAGCTCGAAACTGGTGATCGGCAGGCCGGGAAACCACAACCAGAGGAACATGGCGCCTTCCGGTTTGTGGGCATACCACTGATAATCCTCCCCCATGGCATCGGTAAAGACCGCAACCGCCCGTTCCATCTTCGCCTTGTAGAAGGGGCACACCACGTCCCGGCTCAGCTTCAGGATATCCCCGCTGCGAACCAGAGGTTCCGCCAGCACGGCACCAAAACTGCCAGTCGCTAAATTCATAATGGCGTTAATGCCTGACAGCGCCTTGATAACCGGGGCGTCAGCAATAACAATGCCGGTTCTTGCCGCCGGCAACCCGAGTTTGGACAGACTCAGGCACAGGATGATCTGCTCGTTCCAGTGTGGAGCTGCATCCACAAATAGCAGGCTGGGAAACGGTGTGCCGTATGCCCCATCAACTATCAGGGGAATATCGTGGGCTCGCGCCAAAGCCTCGAGCCTGGAAAGTTCGCTGTCGGTAACGACGTTTCCGGTGGGGTTGGTTGGACGGGAAACACAAATTGCGCCGGTTTCCGCCGTCACTTCCAGCTTGTCGAAATCGACCCGGTATTTGAACTCATGGGCGTCAGTGAACGAGATCTCCGGCCGCACAGCACGGAACAGGTCCTGACCGATTCCGGCATCCGCGTAGCCGATGTATTCGGGAGCGAGGGGCAACAGTATGTGCTTGCGTTGACCTTGACCGTACTCGCCACCAAACATATTGAACAGCATGAAGAAGGCGGCCTGGCTGCCGTTGGTGAGGGCAATATTGTCGGCAGTGAGCCCCCAGTCATATTCCGAGTTGAGCAGTGTCACCAGCGAAGCAATAAAGCGCTTTTCACCCTGGGGCGGGTCGTAAACACCTACCAGTCTTCGCAATGCCTCGGGATCGTTAGCGATATCCTCCAAGATGCCCTGCAGCCGCGCCTGGATTTCAGGGATGTGTCCTGGATTTCCGCCACCCATCATGATCATGTCTTCGCCGGACGCCAGAGCGTTGCCCAGGTCATCCATCAGCGACGTGATACCGGATTCCGCTGTCATTTTCTGACCAAATGCAGATAGCTTCATCAGAGCAACCGTAACCTCAGGGAAGTCAGAACCTCATTGCCAGAGTCAGTCCTGGAGCGAGATACCGATATTGCTTACGCCAGCATTGGCGGCTTCGTCCTTCAGGCGTTCGACAAACTGCTCGGTCGGGGTCCGTTGGCGTTTGATCGATAGCAACACGTCCCGCTGAAAGGCCTTGTCGATCTTCATCAATTCGTGACGGTCCAGCAACCGTACCAGTTCATCTTCACTCATGCCCTCGGCTTCTGACACCTCAATAAAACTCATTACCGTGCCCGTGGCCCACTGGGAGGCTTCCGTCGCACGGTGACGCCCCGGATTCAGACGATTCAGAAGTGCCTGTTCCAGCAGCCGGCAACAATCGAAAGCTGGAAACACGCCATAGACATCGTATTGCTCTACATCGGGAGAGAGACTTTCAAGTCTGGCGAGCATAGTTGGAATGGCGGATTCTGAGGGTTCTTCCTGCAACATGGCCCAGGCTTGGTCAAGGAGAAAACGCATCTTGCCACCGCCTTTCATGCCAACGGCATCGGAAAACAAGGCGTAATTGGGAAAACCCCGTTCAGCGAGAGCCAGCAGGAATGCGCACTCGCGCCAACCCTGAAGCTGTTCAACCGCTTTTAAAAACTGGTTAGCATTCAAGACTACCTCCCTGAACTTTAATGGGTTTGAACAATGGCCGACTGTCAGGTGCGTGGCAGGGTAACGCCCGTCTGTCCCAGGTATTTGCCCCCGCGATCCTTATAGCTGGTTTCACACACTTCGTCGGATTCAAAGAACAACATCTGTGCGACACCCTCATTGGCGTAGATCTTTGCAGGCAGATTGGTGGTATTGGAGAACTCCAGCGTCACCTGGCCTTCCCACTCAGGCTCCAGTGGCGTGACATTTACAATAATGCCGCACCGAGCGTAAGTGGATTTACCAAGACAGATCGTCAATACGTTTCTGGGAATACGGAAGTATTCCACCGTACGCGCCAGAGCAAACGAATTAGGTGGAATAATGCACACATCGCTGGTGATGTTGACGAAGCTGTTATCGTCGAAATTCTTGGGATCCACGGTGGCCGAGTGCACATTGGTAAAAATCTTGAATTCATTGCTGCAGCGAACATCGTAGCCATAGCTCGACGTGCCGTAGGAAATGACCCGCCCTTTGGAAGACTCCCGAACCTGGCCTGCCTCGAAGGGTTCGATCATGGCGTGGCTCTCGGCCATGCGGCGGATCCATTTATCGGATTTTATGCTCATCAGTGCAGTCTCATCATGAATTCAAAAGGTGCCGCCTCTAGGCGGAGGCGTATCTTAACGCCAGTGCAGATCGAATACAAAATGTGTAGGCGATACCGGCATTGCTAACGCAACGCACTTTCAAGCGGCCAAGTCCTATACGCAGCACCAAACGCGGAAAGTTTGAGCAAACAGAATTCAAACTTCACAAACATAACCCATGTTTATATTTAACAACTATTAATAAACAGAAGAGTAAATCTTGAATAAACACTGAATTAGCGGCCCTGGTTAATAGTAACTAAATATTAAACGTATGTATTTATAGTTTAATTCAAACTCGAAATTTTCAGGGTAATATTGTCGTCAGTCATTTGATTTGTATTGCTTATGCAATCAAAACAGACGGGCTTATTTGCTGATCTTTTATAGCAAACTGTTTGTTGAACGAACCACAGGAAAGGTCTCGGTCTGTCAGCACGCGGTCGGCTGCCGATTACCGAAAGCTTTGGTGTGTATGCAAAAGCCGGTGCGTTCGTCTCGGCATTTGACGTCGATGCCTTTGACGAAGATGAGTCCTACGACGATGTATCACCTTTCGTTGGTGCAGGTATTGATTTCCGCGTCTCCCCACAGTTGACGGCGCTCGCGGAATACGACCGCTACAACGTTGACATCGACGAAAACGATTTCAACAGCCAGATCACCAACGACGGACCGGAATTCGATACTGGCCGGGTTGGCGGACGCCTGCTGTTCTGAGCAGCGTTGAATACAATGCCATTGCAGCATTAACGGCAGTATGCACCACGCTGGACAGGAAGTAGCGATTCACCCAAGCTGATGGCACTTCATCAGTAGCAGGAATCCGCGTGGTGCACGACCCGACACAACTCATCATTTGCGACTATTGCGATTCGGTTTATCACCGGCCCGCACTAGCCAGCCACCAGCAAGCTCGTTGCCAGCGGTGCGACGCGATACTCGCCCGTCACCATTTCTTGTCTCTCGATCAGTTACTGGCCCTTACCGTGACTGCAGGGATGTTGTTGTGTTTCCTGCTGTTTTATCCGGTCCTCCTCGTCCAGACCCGTGGCCAGACCCACTCGGCTACATTGATCGAATCCGTGGTCGCTTTGATTCAGGGGCCCATCAGCATTATGGCCATTGTTACAGCGTTTGCGATTTTGGTGGTGCCTGCGATGCAGATTTTCCTGCTGCTATGGATATTGATGTATTCACGTTTTTCACGGCGTGCGCCCGGCTTCCGATATGCCATGCTGACCCTGACCGCGCTGCGTCCGTGGAATATGCTCGAGGTCTTTCTGCTCGGTGCGGTAATCGCCATTGTGAAGTTGACAGGACGTCTTGAGGCGATGCCTGCTGCCGGTTTATTCGCTCTTGGAGGCCTCAGCCTGCTGCTCATCGGCATTGCCGGTCGTGACCTGCACCTGCTTTGGGAAAAGCTACCGTGACCCCCCCGACAGCCCGTGAACTCCACCTGATGCAATGTCATCGCTGCCGGCTTGTCTGTGCTCGCGCTAGCGTTAGCGACAATGCAGAGCATAGTGCCCAATATAACTTCCGGCAGAGTTGCCAGCGATGCGGAACCCGTCTCCACGCACGCAAACCCAACGCCATAGCTCGTACCTGGGCCCTGATGATTGCCGCTCTTATTTTTTACATACCTTCCAACCTCCTGCCTATTTTACACACCAGTGCCCTGCACCATGACTCGACCACCACTATTCTTGGCAGTGTCGTGGCGCTCTGGCGGGCAGATGCCTGGGATATTGCCGTTATCATTTTTATTGCCAGTGTCGGAGTACCGGTCACCAAGTTCCTGGTGCTGGCTTTACTGCTGATTACCGTTCAACTTGGCAATACCCGCTCACGCAGAGAACGGACAAAGCTATATCGACTGCTCGAACTGATAGGCTACTGGTCTATGCTGGATGTTTTTGTCGCTGCGCTGCTAGCGGCCCTGGTGCAGTTTGGTGCATTGGGGGCCATTGAACCAAAGGCGGGAATTCTGTTTTTTGGTCTGGTGGTTATCCTGACCATGTTAGCCACACTGAGTTTTGATCCACGACTGATATGGGATTCACAGCCAAAAAATGAGCAATAACCCTGCAACAAATGAGCCCGGCGAGGCGGATATTCGTTCCCGTCGAGTTGGTTTATCCCTGGCCTGGCTGGTGCCGATCGTGGCCGCCCTGGTCGGACTTTCAATGCTTGTGGGTTCCTGGCGCGACGCGGGCCCCACGATTGAGATTACCTTTGATACTGCCGGCAGTCTCACGCCGGAGAAATCCCCGGTTAAATACCGGAACGTCGCTATCGGCGAGGTCAGAACAATTACACTCAGTAAGGATCAGCAGAATGTCGTTGTCGCCGTAGATCTGAATAAAGATGCCGAAGCTTTCGCCCGGGAAGACGCCCGCTTCTGGGTCGTGAAGCCCCGCATCGGTGCAGGGGGCGTCTCGGGACTGGACACGCTGCTCTCAGGAGATTTTATCGCTGCCATCCCCGGCACTTCCGAGACCTCTGCAAACAACTTCAGGGGACTCGAAACGCCGCCACCCATTACCTACGACGAACCAGGTAAGCGTTTCCGACTGAGAGCCCCTGATCTGGGCTCCCTCGATATCGGGTCGGCGGTCTACTACCGCAAGGTAAGGGTTGGCGAGGTGGTCTCCTACCAACTGGACCCATCCGGCGAATGGGTCAACCTGGGAGTTTTCATTACCGCCCCACATGATCAATATGTTACCTCCAACAGCCGATTCTGGAACGCGAGCGGTATTGACCTGGGCATCACCACGGATGGAATCCAGCTCGATCTCCAATCCCTGACATCGGTACTGGCAGGCGGTATCGCTTTTGAAACGCCCGCCCGTGCGCCCGCGGCAAAGGCCGCCAGCACCGACAGGAAATTCACTCTGTACAATGACAGAACCTCGGCAATGGCACCTGACAAAGGCCCTGCCCATTCAATTCATATGCGTTTTGGTCAATCACTGCTGGGTCTCAAGCAGGAGGCACCGGTTTACTTCATGGGTAATGAAATTGGCGAAGTAACCAGCGTAACCCTGGATTACGACGCCAAACAGCAAACCTTTCCCGTGGTGGTGGACGCCAGGATTTATCCCCGCCTGATGGGCCAGGCTTATGACCAGTTGCTCGAAACCGTTGGCGACGAGGCGGACGTCGACACCAGCAAGTCACCCATGGCAACACGACTGTTCAGGCAACTGGTCGACCATGGCTTGAGGGCTGAGGCGCGCACCAGCAACATTCTGACCGGGCAGCTTCACATCGCGCTGGAATTCTATTCGGGGGCTCAAAACGCCCAGGGCTCCATCACGCCGGACAATCCGGATCAAATCCTGATTCCGACCCAGGCCACCAACCTCGACAAAATGCAGGACCAGCTTACATCCTTACTGGAGACACTGAATTCTCTGCCACTCGCTACCATTTCCAGCAATCTGGAGGGCAGTCTGGCAGAGTTGCAACAGACACTTGGGGCGATCAATGATGAAGCACTACCAGCAACCGTCAACATTTTACAGGGGATGGAGGAGCTCATGAACAGCATGTCATCAACCCTGACCTCGGCCGAAGCAGCCTTGTCGCCCAACTCGCCGGAACGCCAGCGCCTGGGCTTGGCTCTGGACGAGGTAGAGCGTATGTCACGATCCGTCAGGGAGCTTTCGGATTATCTGCGCCGTCACCCGGAGTCGCTGGTGCGGGGCCGGGATGAGCAGGGCCGGGGTGAGTTCAGCCAATGAAGCTATCACTCATTAACCAGCCTCGGTTCAGGCCCGAATTCAAGGGACTTCTATCACTCCTTCTTCTGGCTGCCTTGTCTGCTTGCAGCAGCCCACAGATTCGCACTCACACCCTGGTGCCACCGCCCCAGATAAGCGAGACAGGCAACAATACTGGCGCGATAGTGGTGGCGCATGTGAGAGTCCCACCCCAGCTCAACCGCACCGAGTTGGTTGTTCGTAAAGGTGACAGTCAGCTTCTGATACTGGAATCGGACTGGTGGGGCGCGCCGTTGCCGGAGGAGATTCGCAGCGCCCTGGACGCTCGGCTCGGCCAGGCAGCAGGCGCAGATTACCCGACGCAGGTCTGGGTAACAGTGACGCGATTTGATGCCATACCCGGTCAAGGGGTCTGGCTGGATGCGGACTATCGCCTGGCCGGTAACCCGAAGCTGGCAACCTCCGGGCTGACATGCAACACCCGCAGCCGCAACGAGGCAGGCACCACCGTTGATTCACTGATCCGTGCACACCAATTGAACGTTGAGGCGCTGGCAGAGGATATTATTGAGACGGTGCGAAATCTCAACGCCGGCAACCCGGGCTGCCCCTAACCGGCAACAGCCCGTGTTCAGTCGTCACTCATGGAGATACTCGGAATCGGTGAGCTCAAGTTGCGGGCTCGTTGAGACAGGATCGCCCCGATCCGGCGAGCAATGTCACGGTAGCGTCGCGCCACTTCCGAATCCGGCTCCGCCATCACCGAAGGCGTGCCACCATCGGTCTGTTCCCGGATCGTTATGTGCAACGGCAACTGGCCGAGCAATGTGGTGTCGTAGTCGTCTGCCACGCGCCCACCGCCGCCTTCACCGAACAGGTGTTCTTCATGGCCGCAATTGCTGCAGATATGCACGCTCATGTTTTCTACCACACCCAACACCGGAATCTCGACCTTACGAAACATCTCGATGCCCTTCTTGCAATCCAGCAGCGCGATGTCCTGGGGGGTGGTGACAATCACCGCCCCGGTAACCGGCACCTTCTGCGCCAGAGTAAGCTGAATATCGCCGGTGCCTGGTGGCATATCCACCACCAGATAGTCCAGATCATCCCACAGGGTCTGGGTCAGTAGCTGCTGGACCGCGCCACTGACCATTGGCCCCCGCCAAACCATCGGGGTCTTGTCGTTAACCAGAAACGCCATCGACATCGCCTGGACACCATGAGCGGGTACCGGAATAAAGTACTTGCCTCCCTTCGTATCCGGTTTCTGGCCCTCGGGAATACCCAACATCATGCCAACACTGGGGCCGTAGATATCGGCATCCAGTATGCCAACCCGGGCGCCTTCCTGACTCAGGGCCAGAGCCAGGTTAACGGCCGTGGTTGACTTGCCAACGCCACCCTTACCGGACGCCACCGCGATAATGTTCTTTACCCCGGCAATGGACTGCAGATTGCCCTGGGCCTGGTGCGCACGAATACGCTGGCTTACATTCACCGTGGCGGCGGTCACCCCCGGAACGTTCTCTAGGGCGTTACGGACAATTTCCTTCAACGCACCGGCAATTCCTCCTGACGCGTAAGGCAGCTCAACGGTCAGCGTGACCTGGCCATCGTTACCGGCGACCAGGGACTTGACCGCATTCAGCTCGTAAAGATCCTGCCCGAGGTAGGGGTCCCGGTATTGGCTGACAGCGGTTTCAAGGGCTTGTTGGGAAATTTGAGTCATCGAACTCTCCACACGATTAAAATTCAAAAAAAGCGGACCAAAGCGACGAAAACAGGGCTGGCCAGATGAAAAAAAAGTGTCTGGAAGGTATCATCTGTGCCCGCTTCTGACCATAACCATTCTTGATCAAGGTTCGGACCTAAAATGACGCAAGCGAGCTCTCTGAAAAAGCGCGATATTCTGGTGACCAGCGCCCTGCCCTATGCCAACGGGCCCATACATCTGGGGCACTTGCTGGAATACATCCAAACCGACATCTGGGTGCGCTATCAGAAGATGCGTGGCAACAACTGCTACTACGTGTGCGCCGACGATGCTCATGGTACCGCCATTATGCTACGGGCGGAACGTGAAGGCATTACCTCCGAGCAACTGATTGCTCGCATCAACAAGGAGCATCAGGAAGACTTCAGCGGCTTCCAGGTGAGTTTCGACAACTACTACTCGACGCACTCGGCGGAAAACCAGTCCTTTTCCAATTACATCTACAAGCAGCTGCAGGACAACGGGCACATCGCCACCCGCAAGATCACCCAGTCCTACGACCCGGAAAAGCAGATGTTTCTGGCGGACCGGTTTATCAAGGGCACCTGCCCCAAGTGCAAAACCGAGGACCAGTACGGTGATAACTGCGAGGCCTGCGGTGCCACCTATACGCCAGCGGAGTTGATCAATCCCCGTTCGGCGGTATCCGGTGCCACACCGATCGAGAAGGAATCCGAACACTATTTTTTCCGCCTCCCTGAGTTCGCAGACTTCCTGCAAGCCTGGACCCGCAGCGGCACCCTACAGCCTCAGGTTGCGAACAAGCTTGCCGAATGGCTGGACGCTGGTCTGCAGGAATGGGATATCAGCCGTGATGCGCCTTATTTCGGTTTTGAAATCCCCGATGCGCCCGGCAAATATTTCTATGTCTGGCTCGATGCCCCGATTGGCTATCTTGCCAGTTTCAAGAACCTGTGCGACCGGGAAGGGATTGATTTCAACCATTTCTGGAAGCCGGATTCCACCGCCGAGGTTTACCATTTCATCGGCAAGGACATCATCAACTTTCACGCCCTGTTCTGGCCTGCCATGTTGTACAGCGCCGGCTACCGCACACCCAGCGCCATTTATGCCCACGGGTTTGTCACAGTTAACGGCAAGAAGATGTCCAAATCCAGGGGTACATTCATCATGGCCCGCACCTATCTGGACCACCTCAACCCGGAATATCTGCGCTACTACTTCGCCGCCAAGCTCACGGGCAGCGTCGACGACATGGATTTGAACCTCGAGGATTTCGCGTTCCGGGTCAACTCCGACCTCGTGGGCAAGGTAGTCAACATTGCCAGCCGCAGCGCCGGCTTTATCACCAAACGCTTTGACGGTAACCTCGGCCAGGTGACCGAAACCGATCATATGAAAACCTTTATCGATGCAGGTGACGACATTGCCGGCTTTTATGAAGCTCGTGAATTCGGCCGTGCCATGCGCCGGATCATGGAGCTGGCGGATATCGCCAACCAGTACGTCAATGACGAGCAACCCTGGGTGATCGCCAAGCAGGACGGTCAGGACGAGAAGCTCCAGGCCATCTGCACCAACGCCCTCAACATGTTCCACCTGTTGATGACCTATCTCGCGCCGGTGCTGCCGAAAACCGCTGAAGCATCGGAAGCGTTTCTGAATGCCAGACTTGACTGGAACGATCGCGCACAGCGCCTCGAAGACCATGCCATCAACAAGTTCAGTCCGCTGATGAGCCGGGTCGAGATGCCCCAGATTGACAAGATGCTGGAGGCCTCCAAAGAGGAAATGCCTGCCGCTGTGGGCGATAAGGCACCGGCACAAACAAAGGCAGAGCCCATCGCTGATGAAATCGAATTTGGTGATTTCGCCAAAGTGGATCTGCGGGTAGCGGAAATCGTCAGGGCCGAGCATGTGGAAGGCGCCGATAAACTGTTGCGGTTGACCCTGAATATCGGCGAAGGTGAACGCAACGTGTTCGCCGGCATCAAGTCCGCCTACACACCCGAGCAGCTCCAGGGCCGGATGACGGTCATGGTCGCCAACCTCAAGCCCCGCAAGATGAAATTCGGCATGTCCGAGGGCATGGTGCTGGCAGCTGGTCCCGGTGGTAAGGATATCTTTATCCTGTCACCGGACTCCGGCGCCACACCCGGCATGCGGATAATGTAAGACGAGAGCAACCCACGATGGCGGAATACCTGCTCATACTGGTCAGCACCATTCTGGTGAACAACTTCGTGTTGGTCCAGTTTCTCGGCCTGTGCCCGTTTATGGGTGTATCCGGGAAGCTGGAAACCGCCATGGGCATGTCTCTGGCCACCACCTTCGTGCTGACCCTCGCCTCCATCTGCAGTTATCTGGCATATACCTACCTGCTGGCACCGCTGGGTCTCGAGTTCCTGAAGACCATTACCTTTATCCTGGTCATTGCGGTCGTGGTGCAGTTCACCGAGATGGTGGTGCGCAAGACCAGCCCGTTACTCTATCGGGTGCTGGGTATCTTCCTTCCGCTGATCACCACTAACTGCGCGGTGCTGGGAGTCGCATTGCTTAATCTCAACCGCCAGAATAACTTTGTTGAATCGGCTTTGTATGGTTTTGGCGCGGCGGCTGGCTTCTCCCTGGTATTGGTGATGTTTGCGGCCATGCGGGAGCGTATAGCCGTGTCCGATGTGCCGGTGGTATTTCAGGGTGCCTCTATCGGGCTGATTACCGCCGGTCTCATGTCGCTTGCGTTCCTGGGCTTCACCGGCCTGGTCAGCGTGTAAAGGAGGCCCGCCATGTGGACAGGTATTCTGATTGCTGTTGCAGTTCTCTTTGTGCTGGCGCTCATCTTCGGAGGCGTTCTCGGCTACGCGGCGGAACGCTTCCGGGTCGAGGGCAACCCGCTGGTTGAACGGATTGACGCACTGCTTCCCCAGACCCAGTGCGGCCAATGCGGCTTCCCCGGCTGCCGCCCCTATGCTGAGTCCATTGCCAATGGGGGTGCCATCAATAAATGTCCGCCCGGTGGTGAAAGCACCATCAAGGCCCTGGCGGACCTGTTGGATATCGAACCCCAGCCACTGGACACTGAACACGGCACCGAACAGGAAAAGCGTGTCGCGGTCATTCGCGAAGATGAATGCATCGGCTGCACCAAGTGTATTCAGGCCTGCCCGGTGGATGCCATCCTGGGCTCCGCGAAACACATGCATACAGTGATCGAGAGCGAATGCACCGGCTGCGATCTTTGCGTTGAACCCTGCCCGGTCGACTGCATCGATATGGTGACGATCGAGCCCGACATCCGGAACTGGGCGTGGAGCCCTCCCGACAAGTCGATTATTGCCACCGATCGTCAGGGGGCAATGGCCTGATGCGCAAGCTGTGGGATTTCCCCGGCGGCATCCATCCGCCTCAGCACAAGAGTCAGTCCAACTCACAGCCCATCCGCTTTGCAGGGCTTCCGCAAAAGCTGATTCTACCCTTGCAGCAACACATCGGCTCCCCTGCTGAAACTCGCGTAGCGGTAGGTACTACCGTGTTGAAAGGCGAGTGTCTGGCCGCGGCTATCGGCACCCTGGGGGTCCCGGTCCATGCGCCAACCTCCGGTAAAATAGAGGCAATTTCACGACAGCCAGTTCCTCACCCCTCGGGCATGGTGGACTGGTGCATTACCCTGATACCGGATGGCTTGGACACCTGGTGTGAACGCCGTGCAATGCCGGACTACGCGCATCACCCCCGCCCGGAGGTGCTCGCTCGCATTCGGGACGCAGGCGTGGTCGGCCTGGGGGGCGCTGGCTTTCCCATCCACATCAAACTGCAGCCGCCAGAACGCGACAAAGTCGAGACCCTGATTCTCAACGGTGCTGAATGTGAGCCCTATATCACCGCCGATGATGTGCTGATGCGGGAACGCGCAACGGAGGTGGTCGAAGGTCTGAACATCATGGCGTGGCTGCTGGAACCGGCGCATTGTGTGATTGCCGTGGAAGACAACAAGCCCGAGGCCATCGCCGCCCTGCGCGCTGCCGCAGAGGATACTCTGATCGAGATTGTCGTCATCCCGACCAAATACCCCTCTGGCGGCGAGAAGCAGTTGATCCAGATCGTTACCGGCCTGGAGGTACCCCATGGCGGTATACCGGCCGATATTGGCACCATGTGCCAGAATGTGGGCACTGCCGTGGCGGTCTATCGAGCCATTCATCATGGTGAGCCGCTGATCAGTCGTATTACCTCGATTACCGGTCATGCGGTTACCACCCCCGGCAACGTGGAAGCCTACCTTGGCACGCCGGTGGCAGACCTGCTGAGGCAAGCGGGTCTTCAGACCGACCGCCTCGACCGGCTGATTCTCGGTGGCCCCATGATGGGCTACACACTGCAAAGTGCCGATGTGCCGGTTATAAAGACCACTAATTGCGTCATTGCAGCCGCCCGGGGCGAATTGCCAGAGCCGCCGCCGGAGCAGCCTTGTATCCGATGTGGCGCGTGCTCTGAAGCTTGCCCGATGGAATTGTTACCGCAGCAATTGTTCTGGTACGCCAAGGCCGAAGAATTCGAAAAAGCAGAACACCAGAACCTGTTCGATTGCATCGAGTGCGGCGCGTGCTCTTACGTGTGCCCCAGCAGTATTCCCCTGGTGCAGTACTATCGTTTTGCCAAGGGCGAAATTCGCGCCCATAACGCCGAACAACTGAAGTCCGACCGCGCACGGGAGCGCTTCGAGGCCCGCCAGGCGAGGCTGGAAAGGGAGCGCGGCGAGAAAGAGGCTCGCCGTGAGGAGCGGGCCCGCACGGCTGCCGAAGCCCAGGCAAAAAAAGCGGAGCAAAGCGGTAACAGCGACGGCCCCGCACTGGACGACCGCGCGGCAAAAACCGCCGCTGTCCAGGCAGCGCTGGCCCGCAAAGAACAGAAGGCCCAGCAACCCCTGACAGCGGCGCAGAGCCCGGACGAAACCACCGAGCCTGACATCGCTAGCCTGGAAAAACAGCTCAGCCAGGCTCAGGATAAACTCGCCACCATGGTCGCTATGCTGGAAGAGGCACAAACCAGCGGCGCGGACAATGCCGATAAGCTTGAGCGCGCGGTGGCCAAGAACACCGAGCGGGTCAAGCGGGCCGAGGAAGCGTTGAGCGCTGCACGGAATGAAGCAATTCAACCTGAAACCACACCACCGTCCGGGTAACTCCGGATTCACCAGGATGTAACGGCAACACTGATGACACTCAGGCAACAATCTTCACCCCACACTCGCGGGGCCCGCTCAACCGCCCACATTATGCTTTGGGTGATCGTGGCGACCCTGCCGGGCCTGATCGTGCAAACCATTTTTTTTGGCTGGGGCAACCTGATCAATGTGGCGTGGTGTATTGCGCTGGCCATTGGGGCAGAGGCCGCTGTGCTCAGACTCCGTCAGCGTCCCCTGAAGTTTTATCTGTCTGATAACACCGCCGCCCTCACCGGCCTGCTGCTGGGTCTTGCATTACCACCGTTCACTCCCTGGTGGGTTTCAGCTGTCGCTGTTATAGCGGCCATTGTAATGGCCAAGCAGCTATACGGAGGCCTGGGTTCCAACCCGTTCAACCCGGCAATGGTGGGCTATGCGCTGGTGCTTATTTCCTTCCCCGTCGCCATGACCACCAACTGGGCTGCGCCCGCGGGCCTGTTCCAGGGCGCTCCGGGGTTCCTGGAGACGCTTGGCCTTATTGCCGCCGGCAAGCAAACCGCCATTGACGCCTACACCATGGCAACGCCCCTGGACGTCTATAAACATGACATTGGCGCCCTTGTTGCGGAGGAAGTGCGCCAACATCCCAGTTTCGGTACTGGCGTAGCCAAGGGCTGGGAATGGGTCAACCTGGGGTTTCTGGCTGGCGGTCTCGTTCTGCTCTACCTGAAAATCATCACCTGGCATATTCCGGTCAGCGTGCTGGCCGCGCTCGTCGTTATGAGTCTTGCGTTCGGCAGCAACCAGGATCTTTATGCGCCGCTATCTCTGCACCTGCTGGCCGGCGCCACCATCCTGGGGGCCTTTTTTATAGCGACGGACCCGGTCTCGGCCGCCACCAGCCATCAGGGCAAACTGATTTACGGGGCCGGTATCGGGTTGCTGCTGTATGTTATCCGTACCTGGGGCAGCTACCCCGATGCGGTCGCCTTCGCAGTGCTGTTGATGAACTTTGCTGTGCCCTTCATTGACCATTACACGCCACCCCGAACCTACGGCCACAACAAGGCTCGCCGCGGCATTGCAAGCAAGAGTGCAGGATAACCATGGCAGCCGTCAGACAGTCCATTGTACGCAATGCCATCGGCCTCGGGATGTTTGCCGTCATTACCGCCGGGGTAATCGCCGTTACCCAGGCGGTGACAGCGGAACGCATTGCCGACCAGATTCGCCGAGCGGAAGCCGCGGCCCTGTTCGAGATCATTCCCGAACAACAGCACGATAATGACTTGCTGACGGATACCGTCGAACTGGCTCCGGACCCAAGGCTGGGCAACCGGAAACCTGTTGACGCCTGGGTCGCGCGCAAGGAGGGTAGGCCTGCGGGGGTTATCATTCCGGTAACCGCTACCGAGGGTTACTCCGGGAACATCCGACTGCTGGTCGGTATTGATCCGGATGGTGAAGTGTTGGGGGTAAGAGTGACGGCGCACCGCGAAACACCCGGTCTCGGCGACAAGATTGAACTCCGGAAATCTGCCTGGATTCTGTCCTTCAATGGTCGCTCCCTGGGCAACCCCGAGCGGGACGAATGGACTGTAATCCGGGATGGCGGTGTATTCGACCAGTTTACCGGCGCCACCATAACCCCCCGGGCAGTCGTGAAAGCGGTCCGCCAGACCCTCGACTATTTCCGGGATCATCAGCAACTGCTTCTGGGTGACGACGTTTAACCAATGACTGGACACAGGTAATTCAATGGCAACCAAGACCAGCACTGAGATCATCAAGGATGGCCTCTGGACCAACAACCCGGCGTTGGTGCAGGTGCTGGGTCTTTGTCCGCTGCTGGCGGTCACCAGCACCGTGGTCAACGCCATCGGGCTCGGGCTCGCCACCCTGATGGTTCTGATCGGCTCCAACCTGGCAGTGTCGCTGATACGCAATTTCGTGCAGGAGTCTGTCAGGCTGCCTGCCTTCGTAATGATCATCGCCTCCTACGTAACCTGTGCGGAACTGTTAATGCAGGCCTACGCCTATGAGCTTTACCTGATTCTTGGCATCTTCATACCGCTGATCGTGACAAACTGCGCGATTCTGGGTCGTGCCGATGCATTTGCCTCCAGGAATGCTCCTGGTCCGGCCATTCTGGACGGCGCCATGATGGGCATTGGCTTCCTGTTGGTGTTGATCGTACTGGGGGGCTTCCGGGAACTGCTTGGCCAGGGCACGCTGTTTGCCGGCATGGATCTGCTGCTGGGCCCGATGGCGGCTGACTGGGTTATCCGGCCGTTCGAGCAGTATCCGGACATGCTGTTCATGGTCCTGCCGCCCGGCGCCTTTGTCGGTCTCGGTTTGCTCATTGCCATCAAGAACGGTATCGACCGTCGTATCAAGGCGCGGCAACAGGCAAATGCTCAAGAGCCTGCAGCGTCGGGGAGCAAACGAGTGCGGGTAACAGGTCACGTCTCGTGAAGGTAACAACGCCATGAACAAACAGAAGCGCATTGAAATCTTCGAGCGCCTGCGGGCGGCGAATCCAACACCGACCACAGAGTTGGTCTACACCTCTCCATTTGAGTTGCTGATTGCAGTGATCCTCTCGGCGCAGGCCACCGATGTAGGCGTAAACAAGGCGACGGCCAAACTCTATGCCGTTGCCAATACGCCGGAGGCCATTCTTGCTCTGGGTGTGGATGGCCTGAAGGAATACATCAAAACCATCGGCTTGTTTAACAGCAAAGCCGAGAACGTGATCAAAACCTGTAGGGCACTGGTCGAGCAGCACAACAGCGAGGTACCGGGCACCCGGGAAGAGCTGGAAGCGCTGCCCGGCGTCGGGCGGAAAACCGCCAGCGTGGTACTGAATACGGCCTTCGGCCAACCGGCCATGGCGGTCGATACCCATATATTCCGGGTCTCAAACCGCACCGGCATAGCGCCCGGGAAAAATGTGCTGGAGGTGGAAAAACGGCTGTTGCGGCTGGTACCTGAGGAATTTCTGCAGGACGCCCATCACTGGCTGATACTCCACGGGCGCTATACGTGCGTGGCGCGCAAACCGCGCTGCGGAGCCTGCATCATTGAGGACCTGTGTGAGTTTCGTAAAAAGCGCGACTACCTGAATGACTGAATTGGGGTCACAAGCTCCGACTTCTCTCTGGAGGCCTGCGATAGTGGCCGGTCAGGATTGCTGACCAGCTTTTCAGGAGATTTCCCCGGGATGCGGTTACTTGAACAGCATTGTGCCTGAGAGCCCTTCTTTTTCAAGAATTTCCCGCAGACGTCTCAGCGCTTCCACCTGAATTTGCCGCACCCGCTCGCGGGTCAGGCCAATTTCCTGGCCCACTTCTTCCAACGTGCTGGTCTGGTAACCTCTCAGCCCGAACCGCCGGGAAAGGACTTCCTGCTGCTTGTCACTGAGCTGGTCAATCCATTTTCCTATGCAGGCGCGCATATTATTATCCTGCAGCAGGTCTGCAGGGTCTGAGGCAGCTTCATCAGCCACCGTATCGAGCAAAGACTTTTCTCCACCACTGCCAATGGGGGTGTCAACCGAGGCCACCCGCTCGTTCAGCCCCAGCATCCGTTTTACATCAGATACCGGCTTATCAACCCTCTGGGCTATTTCTTCGGCAGACGGCTCATGATCAAGCTTCTGGGTGAGTTCCCGGGCGGCCCGCAAATACAGGTTAAGTTCTTTCACCACGTGAATCGGTAGACGGATCGTCCGGGTCTGATTCATGATCGCCCGTTCAATGGTCTGACGGATCCACCAGGTGGCATAGGTCGAGAACCGGAAGCCTCGCTCGGGGTCGAACTTTTCGACAGCGCGAATCAGACCAAGGTTGCCCTCTTCAATAAGATCAAGCAGCGTCAGGCCGCGATTGACATAACGCCGCGCAATTTTTACCACCAACCGAAGGTTACTCTCGATCATGCGTTTACGACCGGAATCTTCGCCTTTGCGAGCAAGACGAGCAAAATAGACTTCTTCTTCAGGCGTCAGGAGGGGGGAGAATCCAATTTCATTGAGGTATAGCTGGGTGGCATCCAATTGCTTGGATGCCCCGAAATAGCGTCCGGTTGTGTTTCGGGATGGGAAGGCTTTCTTGTCGTCGGTCGCATCTGCTACCGGCGTATCTTTTTCTTCGGCCTCTGCTGTCACATCATCATCTGAATCTTCGACATCTGATACACGATCAATAATGAGTTCTTCATGATCTACTGTCATATTCCTTGCCCCGCCTTTCAATGACCCTGTTTTTTTCGCTCACCGGATTTTTATTATCGTGAGCGCCTGCTGCGTTCTTATTAATGCTTTCTTATATCAGGACATTTTCTTTCCGGGCCAGCCCTTGTGCGACTGACTTGTTATTTTTTTGATCAACCTCAATTCTCGTAGTGCTTTTCTGAAAGTATTTCTATTTTCTGAACGTGGCGTCCTAAAAGTACTCCTCTAAAAGTACTCCTCTTGAATTACATTCACCAATCGATTTTCACTCTGCTTGCCGGTCATCACTTGCGCGATGGTAAATAAGGCAGCGGGTTCACAGGGTTTCCATTTTTGCGTATCTCAAAATGCAACTTGTCGCGATCCGTTCCGCTACTACCCAACTCTGCAATCGTCTCTCCGGCCTTTACGCTGTCGCCCTCCTCCACCAGAATTTTCCGTGTGTGCGCATAAGCGCTCAGGTAATTCTCATTGTGATTTACAATAATCAGATTGCCATAACCAAGCAGACCGCTCCCCGCATACACAACGTTACCGGATGCTGCCGCCCGAACCGCGTCACCAGCATTTCCGTCAATATCAATGCCTTTATTGACTTTCCCAGACGTTGAAAAACCTGCAAGTACGGTGCCAACGTGGGGCCATCGCCAATCTATGCCGGACACTGTCTGGGTCTGGTCAGGCAGAGGTGCACTTCGAACAGGGGCGCGTTCAACTCTCGGTGCTGGCTGGGATTTTGACGGGGCAGCCGTTCGGGATGCGGGCGCGCGAGCCGCAGGGGTGGGCATTGAACTGGAGCCAGACCCGGCCACTACCTTGCCGCGCAAATCGAGCCGCAGGACCTGACCGGTCCGAATATCATAAGGTGGAGATATCCCGTTGGCGTTGCCCAGCTCGCGGTGGTCACGGCCATAACGCCAGGCAATGCTGAACAGGGTTTCACCGGATTTCACTACGTGACGGCCCCAGTAAACCGGCGGGTTATAGCGATCATCCTGATATATCGCAGTGGTATTACAGCCACTGAGCAGCAGCGCACAAATAATCGGTAAACTCAGAAGGCGGACAACCCAACCCCCGCGGCCGGACCACATGAAACGCGCCGACTGCTCGTTGCCAGTCAGGCCGGCAAGCGAGTCGTCATGGCTACTACTGCGCAACGTTAGAAGAAATATATAGGTCGCCTTTTTTATAGAAAATTCATATCAAAAATGGTGCGGCTTATAAAGTAAGTTCGATAACTTGCTAATATATTGCACGTTTTGCGTGCAAATCCAAGTTACCTTTGCACCATGAGTGTTACTCTCGGGAACAACAAACATAAACAAAAAGTAACACTGATTCACAACACCGGTGTGAACCCTGACCCATTTTGCTCACGACCGGACAGTTCGTCCCTTGAACGCTGAAGCCATCCATTCGACGAGCAGCACCAGAAAAAAACCAGCCAATACCGCCAGGAAAGCTCCCAGCAATTCTGGGGCCGCCCCGGTCAAGTCCGCGTACTGCACCGGTGAAACGCTGATTTCCGCCATCGGTACTTGTTCGCCTGCGCTGTTGGTGCGCCAGCTCAATGTCTGCTTCCATGGCCAGACCTTATTGAGCGCCCCGATCATGAAGCCGATCAATAAAGCCAGCATAGTGTCGTGGAAGCGTTGAACCGCCCAGGTCAGCAATCGGGCAATCGACAGCAGGCCGACCACACAACCGGCGGCAAATATGACCAACGTGCCCAGTTCTACGCCTTTTATGGCCGCCAGAATGGGCGCGTACATACCCAGGATGACCAGAATAAAGCTGCCTGAAATGCCGGGTAAAATCATCGCACAGATGGCAAGTGCGCCGGAGCCAAAAATGGCGAGCGCTGAAGGGTCGACCTGCCCCGGCGACAAGGTTGTAACCCACCACGCGAATATCACCCCGGTTAGCAACGGTAACATCAGCACAGGCCGCGGAGCCTTGATCACACGCCCCACATGCCAGACCGATGCCACAATAAGTCCGAAGAAAAAACTCCACAAGAGTATCGGGTATTGAGTCAGCGCATGACTGATTACCGAGGCCAGCGTGAAAACGCTGATCAGGATGCCGGCCAGCAGCGTCGCCAGAAAGCGCCCGTCTGTTGCCTGCCAGAATTTGCTGACCTGCCCCCGGCAGAGTTGCCGTACAAAGGCTGAAGGAACGGCATCAATCGCCGCCAGCAAACGAAAATAGATCCCCGTAATAAAGGCTATGGTGCCGCCGGAAACCCCTGGTACTATGTCGGCGGCACCCATTGCCATACCGCGCAGAAAAATGCCCAGCGGATGCTGGGCTTCTCGAGGTGTGTTGTAATCCGGTTCATTCATCGGACAACTCCCCCCAATAATGGTACGAACCGGACTGGCTCAATATCCGTGATGTCAAAGTCCTCGCCCCGCCGAATCACCTGAGTCAGCATCTGTGTTCCCTCACCCACCGGGATGACCATTACCCCGCCGTCAGCCAACTGCATCATCAGGTCTCTTGGCAACTCCTTCGGGGCAGCAGTAACAAGAATACCATCGAATGGACCTTGTTCTTGCCAACCGATGCCGCGATCCGCAAGCCGAAGCATCACGTTTCTATAACCCAGTGTTCTGAGACGTTCCCTGGCCCGGTCTTGTAAAGGCTTGATCCGCTCCACGCTGTACACATCTTTCACCAAACGCGCCAGAATTGCAGTCTGGTAACCGGACCCGGTGCCCAACTCCAGCACGCGACCAGGGTTATGGCGCATCAGCACTTCCGTCATGCGGGCAACAATATAGGGCTGGGACAAGGTCTGGCTGTGGCCAATGGGCAGGGCGGTGTCTTCATAGGCCCGATGCGACAGAGCCTCATCGAGAAAAATATGCCGCGGCACCTCCTCCATAATCGCCAGCAAGCGTTCATCACCAATGCCGGACTCTCTCAGACGCTGAATCAGGCGCGCGCGGGTACGCCTCGAGGTCATGCCAATACCCTGCAGCTCAGGCACCATCAAACCACTCCCTCGAGCCACTCCCGCAGTGCAGGAAGGCACTCGTGACGGGTCATATCAACCTGTACCGGCGTAATGGAAACATATCCTTGGCTGATCGCATAAAAATCGGTGCCGGCACCAGCATCACGTCCCTGGCCGGCGGCGCCAATCCAGTAGCGCTCCGTTCCCCGAGGGCAAGTAATCGGAACGGCGCCTTCCGCCCGGTCTCGGTGACCTAGTCGGGTAATCTGGAAGCCCTTGAGCTCATCCCAAGGCACATCTGGCACGTTCACATTCAATATACAACGGGCGCCGAGAGGCACCGGCGTCTCATACCGCAACAGGGTCTGCACCACACGTGCGGCGGTTTGATAGTGAAAATGCCCGTTATTGACCAGTGATACGGCGATAGCAGGCAGTCCCAGATGTCGACCTTCGGTCGCAGCTGCGACGGTCCCCGAATAGATCACATCGTCGCCAAGATTGGCATGAGTATTGATGCCAGAGACTACCCGGTCGAAACCCTTTGGATAGAGGCCGTTAACCGCGAGATGGACGCAATCACTGGGTGTGCCGTCAACAGACCGAAAGCCGTTGGAATGTTTTACCACCGTCAACGGACGGTTTAGCGTCAAGGAATTGCTGGCGCCGCTATGATCGCGGTCAGGTGCGACAACAAAAAGCTCCCCCAACTCACCCAGGCCATCGTAAAGGGCTCTGAGGCCGGGGGAATGAACGCCATCATCATTGGACAACAAAATACGCACAATTGTCTCCGCTAGGTTGCCAGCGTCTTCGCGCCGCCTTTATTCTTTTGAGACCAGCCAGAAGCGATCAGTCCCGTCACTGTTTTGATTTAATATGCCCTGTTTCGGACTTTGCTGCGAGCCCCGCCTGACTGGATCCATCCGAAATATCAAACAGCTCCTGCAACACCGCCGTGGCGAACTGACCTGGCGCCAGCTCGAAGCTGAGGAGCAAATCGCCTTTGGCCGGCCAACGCCAGGTAAACGCTGCTGGCACAAGGGCAAGACTGCGGCGCTCCGGCTTCATTCTCGTTTGCGAGAACACCGCTGCCATATCCGGATGTCGAGCCACCACCGCCCGCTCCAGTTCGCCCTGAACTTCAGTGGCAGTGGTGCCGCCATCGCCCCAGAGAGGACCGGTTACAGCCTCTGCCACTGGCTCACCCGGGAGAGGCTGCAGCCAGTTTCCGGCGACGACGCGCTCCGCCAGGATTTCGTTGAAAAGCCACGACCGGGCCGCCGAAAAATACAGGCCGTCGCGGCTATTCTTTCCACGTCGCTGGCGCGGATTCATCCTCACCGCCTGGGCCAGATTGTTACCCGCCCAGCCAAAACGTTGGGCACCGAAATAATTGGGGCAGCCCTGTACGGCTATCCGTTTGAGGGCAACCTCCACATCCGGGGAGGCGGCCTCAAGCCCCGACACCAGGATTTCAAAGCGATTTGCCCGGTGTTCACCACGCCGCAGTTTACGAGGGACGCGGTGAGCGGACAGTACCGACCATCGCTCCCGCACACTGGCAATGAAGCCTTCATCACCGGTCATCATGCCCGGCCGGTAAACGCTGAGCCACTGGCGCGTCACCGCATGCCGGTCCTTGAGCCCACACAGCCCGATATCGTGAGGCTTGCAGCCGGACAACAGCGCCAGCTCCCGGGCCACGTAGTCGGTGTTATCACCGCACTTTTCGATCCTCAGACACAGATGCTCCCCTGCCCCTGAGACAGCAATCGGATCAGTGTCCCCTTGCGTCCGATGCTCCACATCGGCCTGGTCAACACCCGGCAGCCCCGGGAGCATCAGCTGCTCGTCAACAAAGAAGTGCCGGGGGCTGGATTTGATATTTGCCCGACCCAGACGTAAACCACCGGCAGCAGGCCAGTCAAGACGCCAAGGGCTGGTATTCACGAGCCCACCTTGTTCAAAAGGCATATGGCCTGGCAGGCAATACCCTCGCCACGGCCGGTAAAGCCCAGCCGTTCCGTGGTCGTTGCTTTTACCCCTACCCGATCCGTTGAAATACCGAGATCTTCCGCAATATTGATCTTCATCTGCTCGATGTGAGGCGCCATTTTGGGCGCCTGGGCGATGATCGTGGTATCCACATTACCGACTTCGTAGCCGTGCTCTGCTATCCGCTTCATGACTTGTCTGAGCAGGTCGCGGCTGTCAGCGTCCGCCCAGTCATACGAAGTATCCGGGAAGAAATGACCGATGTCGCCAAGCGCCAAGGCGCCCAGTAACGCATCTGACAGGGCATGGAGCAGCACATCGCCGTCTGAATGCGCCACCAGGCCTTGCATGAAGGGGATGTGAACACCACCGATGACAACGTGATCACCTTCGCCAAACCCGTGAACATCAAACCCCTGGCCAATGCGCATTGTCATACTCCGGTTGTTTTATCAGTATTGATCAGATTCGGGCCAGATCATGACGCTTGCTCATCGGGCAACCGACCAAGCAGGAAGCCGGCCAGGGTCAGATCCGAGGGCACGGTGATCTTGATATTATCTGAACGACCTTCCACCAGTCGCGGCATCGCGCCAGTGTATTCCATAGCTGAGGCGTCGTCTGTAATTGAAACTCCACCGCGAACCACGCTTTCGATCGCCGCCTTCAGCGCGCCAAAACGAAACATCTGGGGCGTCAGGGCCCGCCACAGGCGGCTTCGGTCTACGGTCTCCGACACCCCGTCACCATCCATCCCGGCCCGTTTGAGGGTGTCAGTGACCGGAGTGGCCAGGAGCCCACCTACCGGGTCTGACTCCAGTGTGGTCATCAGCTTCCGGACATCCTCGCATGCTATGCAGGGCCGCGCCACATCGTGCACCAACACCCAGTCCTCATCCGAGGCTTGTGCTGCCAGCGCCCGAAGTGCGGCCAACACGGAAAGATGGCGCTCCGCCGCGCCGTCACAAACCTGCACCCTCGGATCACGATGGCTTGTGGTGGTCGGCCACCATCGATCCTCCCGATGAAGCGCCACCATACAACCATCAAACGGGACGCCGCCAAGAAGGCGGGAAAGCACAATATCGACAATGAAACGATCGTGGATGCGAAGATACTGTTTGGGGCAATCTGAATTCATGCGCTGGCCAATACCCGCGGCGGGTACGACGAGCCAGTTTCGAGGTTTGGTCATGGGGCAGTCACAAGGCTTGCGGTTTAAGGCTCAACCACCAGGAAGAAAGTCTCATCATTCCGGATAAGACCCAGATTCATGCGAGCCCGTTCTTCGATCGCCCCTTCTCCGCTACGGAGATTGCGTACTTCGGCATAAAGGCGCTCATTCCGGTTCGCGAGTTTGGCATTCTCCTGGCGTTGCTCTTCAAGGGTATCTTCCATCGCCCAGACCTGCACAAAGCTGCCCTCCCCGACCCACAGGCGCACCTGCAGCAGGAGAATCAGTACCACTAAAACAGCCCAAAGCAACTTCATCCAACCTGTCCTTGTGTACCCGGTAAACCAGAAAAGGATGCTGGAAAGCCTCCGGCTCTGCAGCATCCCGAGAGTTTAGCCCACCGGCAGGCAATTGGCGATCCTTCAGCCCTGGCCTTTAATCTCTTTCAAGCCTCGATACGGTGCGCTACCTGCCAATTCTTCCTCAATACGCAGCAGCTGGTTGTACTTGGCAACGCGGTCTGACCGGCACAGGGAGCCTGTTTTGATCTGCCCGGCGCAGGTCGCCACCGCGAGATCGGCGATAGTGGTATCTTCCGTTTCTCCGGAACGATGGGAAATGACGGCGGTGTAACCTGCATCCTGCGCCATTTTGATAGCATCCAATGTCTCACTCAGGCTACCGATCTGGTTGAACTTGATCAGGATGGAATTCGCAACGCCCTCGTCGATACCGCGCTTGAGAATTCTGGTATTGGTCACGAACAGATCATCGCCAACCAACTGCACCTTGGCGCCGATTTTCCGGGTCAGTATGGCCCAGCCGTCCCAGTCACTTTCGTCCATGCCGTCTTCAATCGAGACAATGGGATAGCGCTCGGAAAGACCCGCCAGGTAGTCTGCAAAGCCTTCCGAGGAATACTTTTTGCCCTCGCCTGCCAGGTCGTACTGCCCATCCTTGTAAAACTCTGAAGCCGCGCAATCAAGTGCCAGTGTGATGTCTTTCCCCAGCACGTAGCCTGCCTTCTCGACTGCTTCCTGAATAACTGCCAGGGCAGCTTCGTTGGATGGCAGATCCGGTGCAAATCCACCTTCATCGCCGACCGCCGTACTCAGGCCTTTGGCGCTGAGAACCTTTTTCAGGCTGTGAAATATCTCGGCGCCAATGCGCAGGGCTTCGGCGAACGATGAGGCCGTGACTGGCTGGATCATGAATTCCTGGATGTCGACGTTGTTGTCCGCGTGCTCGCCACCGTTGAGGATATTCATCATCGGCACCGGCATGGAAAACTTGCCGGAGGTCCCGTTCAGATCAGCAATGTGTTCGTACAATGGTTTGCCCAATGAAGTGGCAGCTGCTTTTGCAGTGGCCAGCGACACCGCCAGAATGGCATTGGCACCCAGATTGGCTTTGTTCTCGGTGCCATCCAGGGAGATCATGATGGCGTCGATATCCCGCTGATTGGCCGCGTCTTGCCCCAATAACGCTTCGCGAATCTGACCATTGATGGCGCCGACAGCGTTCAGCACGCCCTTCCCCAGGTAGCGACTGGCGTCCTTGTCACGCAGTTCAAGCGCCTCGCGGGAACCGGTGGAAGCACCGGAGGGTGCACAGGCGCGGCCTAGAGTGCCGTCTTCGAGGATAACATCGGCCTCAACGGTGGGATTCCCGCGAGAATCCAGCACTTCACGGGCTTTGATGTTGGCAATCTTGGTCATGCTATCGGGTCTCCAACGTAGTCATGTTGCATCGGTTAAAAATCAGTTTCTTGCACGGCTATCAGAATTAGGCCGTATCCAGTGGGGCCAAACCCTTGACCAGGTCATCCACCGCCTTGGCCTGGGCCAGGAACGGCTCAAGCTGACTGAGCCGCAATGCGCAAGGGCCATCACACAGTGCCGCATCCGGATCGGGATGAGCCTCGAGAAACAACCCTGCAATGCCCTGGGACATTCCGGCCCGGGCCAGATCGGCAACCTGCGCGCGACGTCCACCGGCTGAGTCTGATCTGCCACCCGGCATCTGCAACGCATGAGTGACGTCGAAGAACACCGGGTGTTGGAAAGACTTCATGATACCGAAGCCAAGCATATCCACGACCAGGTTGTTGTAGCCGAAGCTGCTGCCGCGCTCACACAGGATAATTCGGTCGTTCCCGGCCTCTTCACACTTGCGGATGATGTGCTGCATTTCCTGAGGCGCGAGGAACTGCGCCTTTTTGATATTGATGACCGCGCCGGTTTTGGCCATGGCCACCACCAGATCGGTTTGCCGGCTCAGAAAGGCCGGCAACTGGATGATGTCACAGACCTCGGATGCCGGTTGTGCCTGCCAGGGTTCGTGTACATCCGTGATAATGGGAACCCCGAAGTGACTCTTGATGTCCTGCAGGATCTTAAGCCCCTGCTCCAGTCCGGGCCCACGAAACGAGTTCACCGAGGAGCGATTGGCCTTGTCAAAAGAGGCCTTGAAAACATACGGAATACCGAGCTTACGGGTGACCTCCACATAGGCTGCAGCAACTTCGAACGCCATCTCTCGGGATTCAAGTACGTTCATGCCGCCGAACAGAACGAAGGGGCGATCATTGGCAATCTTGAGGTCGGCGACCGTAACGGTTTTGTGTTCCATGGGAGCTCTCTTTCCTGTCATGCAATCCAAAACGCCGATTCAGACACTCCGAACCGGCGCTCGATTGCTATTTCCCGGTTTTCTGTTTCTGGTGCACCAATGCAGCCTCTACAAAGCCCTTGAACAACGGATGCCCATCCCTCGGGGTAGAGGTAAATTCGGGATGGAACTGACAAGCCACAAACCAGGGATGATCCGGTACCTCGATAACCTCGACCAATGCGCCGTCCGTTGAGCGGCCAGCTACCCGCAATCCGGCGTCTTCAAGCTGCGGAACAAAATGATTGTTCACTTCATAGCGATGGCGATGGCGCTCACGGATGACCTTGCGGTCATAGCAGGCGGCAATGGTGGAGCCTTCGGTCAGCACACAATCCTGCCCGCCAAGGCGCATGGTGCCACCCAGGTCCGACTCGGTGGTGCGTTCTTCCCGGGCTCCGCTATCATCCAGCCATTCCGTAATCAACCCGACTACAGGCGCCGGGGTATGCTCTCGAAACTCGGTACTGTGGGCGTCCTTCAGACCAGCCATGTTGCGGGCGTACTCGATAACAGCAACCTGCATACCCAGGCAGATACCCAGGTAGGGAATCTTGTTCTCACGGGCATACCGGACCGTTCTGATCTTGCCTTCGACGCCCCGCTCACCAAAACCACCCGGAACCAGGATGGCATCTGCATCTTCCAGCACGCGGGTACCTTCATGTTCGATGTCTTCCGAGTCAATGTACTTCATCACGATTTTGGTGCGGGTTTTAATGCCCGCATGCAGCAGAGACTCAATCAATGACTTGTAGGCGTCCAGCAACTCCATGTACTTGCCCACCATCGCGATGGTGACTTCGTTCTCGGGGTTGAGTTGCGACTCGATAACGGCATCCCACTCACTCAGGTCAGCCGGTCCGGCGTCCAGGTTGAAACGCTCGATAACGATCTGGTCAAGCCCGAAGCTGTGGAGCATACGGGGGATTTCGTAGATTGAACGTGCATCCTGCATCGGAATAACCGCACGCTCTTCGACGTTGGTAAACAAGGCAATCTTGCGGCGGGAACCCAGATCGACTTCATGCTCGGAGCGGCACAACAATATATCCGGCTGCAGACCAATCGAACGCATTTCCTTGACGGAGTGCTGGGTCGGTTTGGTTTTGATTTCGCCGGCGGTTGCAATATACGGCACCAGGGTCAGGTGCATGAAAAGCGCCCGCTGGGAACCGACTTCAACCTTCAACTGGCGGCAGGCTTCGAGAAACGGCAGCGACTCAATGTCGCCTACGGTGCCGCCAATCTCGATCATGGCCACATCAACACCAGCAGCGCCCTCAACCACGCGACGCTTGATCTCATCGGTGATGTGGGGAATGACCTGCACCGTCCCGCCCAGATAGTCGCCACGGCGCTCTTTGCGAATAACTTCTTCGTAGACACGGCCAGTGGTGAAATTATTACGGCGGGTCATTGGTGTGCGGATATAGCGCTCGTAGTGACCCAGATCGAGATCGGTCTCGGCCCCGTCTTCGGTGACAAACACTTCACCGTGCTGGAACGGACTCATGGTGCCGGGGTCCACGTTGATGTACGGGTCCAGCTTGAGAATGGTAACTTTTAAGCCGCGTGCCTCCAGGATCGCTGCCAGAGAGGCGGATGCGATACCTTTCCCCAAGGAGGACACAACACCGCCGGTGACGAAAATATAACGCGTCATGCAGATTCCGTGTGGTTAGTCTGGTTCGGTTTTAAGGAGGGAGATTGTCATCTCAAGATGGGAAGTCAGGCTACCAGAAAGGCCCTGCCTTCTCAATTAAAATCCCGCTCCGCCCGGATTCGCCAGCCGCTCACTGGCGCCTCCCCCGAGAACCGCGGGGAAAGCCACAAATCAGCTACGCCAACCACATTTCCCGCTTCCCAGAGCAGGGGCAAACCCTGTCGTTGCCAGGGTGGAACGGCTGTTTCCTGCAGCCAGGTCTTCAGTAATCGTGACGGCCCGGTCGGATCGGGGCGAATGCGCTCGCCGCCAGCCCTTGCCTTTACTTCAAGCTCGGGCGCTGCGGTCTCAGCTTGCCCGGCAGTCTCCAGGCAGAACCGGTATGACCCCCATTCCACCGGACAGGACGCCGATAAAATCCTGGTCCCGGTTGGCACCGCTTCCGGTTCAGCCACCAGGTAAAGCGCATCACGGTAGCGCCGGATGGAGAACCCGTCACCCTTAATCTCTGGTGCACGGTCCTCCTTTGCCGTGGCCATTTGTACCAACGCCTGATCCCAGTGTTTTACCGACGGGAGCGTCCAGCCGCGCTCGAGGATGGACCATCGCAACAGGTTTTTCTGCTCAGCCAGACTAAGGAGGCGGAACTCCGCTAATCCGATAGCCCCCCTGGCGTCGGCACAGGATGCGTACTGCAGCTGAGCCAGACGATAGGCCAGCTGATCTGCCTCCCGGCAGGCCTCAACCGTGTGGCCCAGGCGCTGCAAAAGTGTGGGCCAGCGCAGCTTGAGCGGTTGCAAGATAGAGTGGCGCAGAAAGTTACGGTCGAAACGTTGATCGTCGTTACTCGGATCATCAATCCACTGTAAGCCCAGCTCGGCGGCCCAGCAGCAAAGCTGTTCGCGGCCAAAAGCCAGCAATGGCCGAAACAGGAAGCCTTCGCCCAATGGGCGTTGCACCGGCATACCCGCCAAACCCGCCACACCGGTCCCTCGCACCAGCCGGAACAGCACGGTTTCAGTCTGATCGTCACCGTGGTGAGCCATCAGCAGTGCTTCGTCAGGACCCAACCGTGTCTCGAACACGCGATAACGTTCATTCCGGGCCGATTCTTCAAGGCCGACCCCCTTAATCGCGCCAACATCAACTGCCTCAACAACCAGTTCGACACCTAATTCACGACAGACTGCACGGCAGTGAGTCTCGCACTCACCGGCATTGGGTTGAAGCTGGTGATTGATGTGAAGTGCCGCGATGTCACCATCGAAACAATGATGGGCAGCGTGCAGGAGAAGTGTGGAATCAAGGCCGCCGCTGAAGGCCACCCACACCCTTGGAGCGGGAGGGGTGGCACTTACAGCGGCGACAAGTTCTGACGGCCAGATAAGGTCAACCGGGCGGCTGTTACCGCCCGGTGTCATAGCGGGTCAATCGCTCATAACGGCGGGCGACCAGGTCGTCAGGTGCGAGCTTGCACAGTTCTTCCAACCCTTCGTTCAGATTCTTGCGCAATGCCTGCGCCATCTCCTCGGGTTTGCGATGGGCTCCACCCAGTGGTTCGGAGATCACCCGGTCCGCCAGACCAAGAGCCTTCAGGCGATCGGCCGTCACACCCATGGCTTCTGCTGCAGTAGCGGCGTAGTCCGCACTTTTCCAGAGGATGGAAGCACAGCCCTCCGGTGAGATAACCGCGTAGGTGGAATACTGCAACATGAAGAGCTGGTCGCAGACGCCAATGGCCAGAGCACCACCAGAACCACCCTCACCGATCACCGTGGAGATAATCGGCGTCTTGAGACGGGACATCACCGCCAGGTTGAATGCGATAGCCTCGCTCTGGCCGCGCTCTTCTGCTCCGATACCCGGGTAAGCCCCCGGTGTGTCGATAAACGTCAGCACCGGCATCTTGAAGCGCTCGGCCATCTCCATCAGGCGCAGTGCCTTACGGTAGCCTTCTGGCCTGGGCATGCCGAAATTGCGTTTGACCTTGTCGCGCACTTCTCGCCCTTTCTGGTGGCCGATCACCATCACCGGGCGGTTGTCCAGCCGCGCTGTGCCCCCGACGATGGAGAGATCGTCTGCGTAATGACGATCACCGTGCAGCTCGTCAAAATCCTCACAGATCAGATCAATGTAGTCCCTGGTATATGGCCGGCGCGGGTGTCGGGCCAGGCGGGAAATATCCCAGGGCGCCAGATCCGAAAAGATACTTTCGGTCAGACTGACGCTTTTATTCTTGAGACGGCTGATCTCATCGGTAATGTTGATTTCGGTGTCATTTCCAACCATCCGAAGCTCTTCAATCTTGGCTTCAAGGTCGGCAATCGGCTGTTCAAAATCCAGATAATTTGGGTTCATGATGTTCCGTCATTTTGTGCCAGGCGAGGGGGTGAATTGCTGCAGAGTCCCCCGCAAGTTCAGAATTTCGCTAAAAATAGCAGCGCAGTTTCCCAAGCAAAAGCGGACATTGGTATGAGTTGTCCATTCACATCCCTAATCATAGACCAGTTCAACAGCCTGGTCGCCCACCAGATATCTCAATTCGAGCAGCAGGGCATCGTCAGGCTGCACTCGCCAGCTATCACCGAGCTGAATACGCGTGCTGGCCTCAGGACCCTGGTAATCAATCCAGACCGGGCTGCCTTCACAGCGAAACGGTCGCAGGGTGTCATCAAGCCGATCCAGCAAGCCATTCTGCAACTGATCGGCCTTCAGGGCCAATTGAAGCCCGCGGCTGAATCGCTGGCGGGCGGCGCCAACATCCATGATATCGCTGACCCGCACTTTCATCTGACCAGAATAATCATCATGGCTGACCTGCCCTTCAACCACAATCACCTGATCTGACTGCAGCAACTCGCGGTTGGCGTAATACACTTCCGAAAACAGCGTCGCTTCGATCCGCGCGCTACGGTCATCCAGGGTAATAAAGCACATGGTCTGGCCAGTGCGGGTCTTCATGGTGCGCTGTGCTATCACCAGCCCTGCCAGCCGTTGCGGCGTGCGGGATGGCTTCAGGTCAGCAATAGACGAGCGCACAAAACGACGGACTTCACGCTCATACTCATCGAAGGGGTGGCCGGTCAGATAGAGCCCGAGGGTATCCTTTTCGCCCTTCAAGCGCTGTTTCTCCGGCCATTCCCGCACACTGGTCACATCATCGAACAGGTTGATGTCATCATCACCGCCAAGCATTTCCCCGAACATGTCCACCATGCCCACGGACTCATTCCGGGACTGCTGGCCGGCCTGCTGGATCGCCTTGTCGATGCTCGCGGTAATATGCGCCCGGCCCGGGCCAAGCTTGTCCATGGCACCTGAGCGGATCAGAGCTTCCATGGCTCGCTTGTTGAGCTTTTTCATGTCTACCCGGCGACAGAACTCAAACAGATCCTTGAACGGGCCGCCGGCTTCCCGCGCGTCCACAATGCTCTGGATCGGGCCTTCTCCAAGACCCTTGATGGCGCCGAGACCGTAGACGATCTGGCCGTCATCGTTGACTGTGAAGGTGTATTCAGAGGTGCTGACATCCGGCAACACCAGATCCAGCTTCAGGTGCCGGCACTCTTCCACCAGCGTGACCACCTTATCGGTGTTCTGCATATCCGCCGTCAGCACCGCCGCCATGAATTCCGCGGTGTAATGGGCCTTCAGCCAGAGGGTCTGATAGGACACCAGGGCGTAGGCTGCCGAGTGGGATTTGTTGAAACCGTAACCGGCAAACTTTTCCACCAGGTCAAAGATATTCTCTGCCAGGGTCTCGGTGATGTTGTTGTTTTTACAGCCCTCAATGAAGATCGCTTTCTGCTTCTCCATTTCTTCGGCTTTTTTCTTACCCATGGCCCGCCGCAGCAGGTCGGCGCCACCGAGACTGAAGCCGGCCATCACCTGGGCAATCTGCATAACCTGCTCTTGATACAGGATGATGCCGTAAGTCGGCTCCAACACCGGCTTGAGGCCTTCGTACTGGAAATCCGAGTGGGGGTAAGCCACCGGCTGGCGACCGTGCTTACGGTCGATAAAGTCGTCCACCATGCCTGACTGCAGCGGCCCGGGACGGAACAACGCCACCAGGGCGATCATATCCTCAAGGGTGTCAGGCTGAAGGCGCCGGATCAGATCTTTCATGCCCCGGGATTCAAGCTGGAACACCGCAGTGGTATCCGCTTTTTTCAGCATTTCGAACGACTTGCGATCGGTCAGCGGAATATCGTTGATATTCAGCTTCGATTCACCGCGCAGCTCGCGGCGCGGGTTGATCATGCCCAGGGCCCAGTCGATGATGGTCAGGGTCCGCAGACCCAGGAAGTCGAACTTCACCAGCCCGGCTTCTTCGACATCGTTCTTGTCGAACTGGGTAACCAGGCTGCCGCCTTCGTCATCGCAATACAGCGGCGAGAAATCGGTGATTTTGGTCGGCGCAATCACCACGCCACCGGCGTGTTTGCCCGCATTCCGGCAGACGCCTTCAAGCTTGAGGGCCATTTCCCAGATTTCCTGGGCTTCTTCGTCCTGCTCCAGAAACTCCCGTAAAGGCTCTTCCTGTTCCCGGGCCTTTGCCAGCGTCATACCTACTTCAAACGGGATCATCTTGGACAATCGGTCCGCCAGACCGTAAGACTTGCCCTGCACCCGCGCCACGTCCCGCACCACCGCCTTCGCCGCCATGGTGCCAAAGGTAATGATCTGGGATACCGCTTCCCGGCCGTATTTCTCGGCCACATAGGCAATGACCCGGTCACGGCCTTCCATGCAGAAATCGACGTCAAAGTCGGGCATCGACACCCGCTCCGGATTCAGGAAGCGCTCGAACAGCAAGTCGTATTCCAGCGGGTCGAGGTCGGTAATGGACTGGCAGTAGGCCACCAGGGAGCCGGCGCCAGAACCCCGACCAGGACCCACCGGTACACCGTTGTTCTTGGCCCACTTGATGAAGTCCATAACGATCAGAAAGTAGCCGGGGAACCCCATCTGGGTAATGATATTGAGCTCAAAATTCAGCCGGTCATAGTAGGCCTGGCGCTTCTGATCGTATTCCGGATCGTCTTTCGGCAGGGTTTTGGCCAGGCGCTCTTCCAGCCCCTCCTCGGAGACCTTCCGGAAGTATTCGTCCATGGTAAGACCGGCAGGAATCGGGTAGTTCGGCAGGAAATACTCGCCCATCCGCACTTTCACGTTACAGCGACGGGCGATCTCGACGGTATTTTCAATCGCTTCGGGAATATCCGAGAACAGCTCGATCATCTCCTCCGAGCTGCGCAGGTACTGCTGATCACTGAACCGCCGATCACGGCGCGGGTCATCCAGGGTGCGGCTCTCGCCAATGCAGACCCGGGCCTCGTGAGCTTCAAAATCATCGGCGTAGAGGAAGTGCACATCATTGGTGGCCACTACCGGGCAATCGAGCGCTTCCGCCAGTTCGACACTCAAATGCAGGCATTCTTCGTCGTTGATACGTCCGGTTCGCTGCAATTCCAGATAATAGCTATCCGGGAACAGGGTCATCCAGTACTCGGTCCGACTGCGAGCAAGGTCGGTTTTGCTGGCCAGCAAGGCTTTGCCGACATCGCCCATTTTGCCACCCGACAGCACAATCAGCCCTTCAGCACGTTGTTCGATCCAGCTTCGCTGGACAACGGGCCTGCCATAGCGCTGTCCTTCGGTGTAACCGAGAGAAATAATTTCAGTCAGGTGCAGGTAACCGATGTCGCTGGCGGCCAGTAACGTCAAACGGAATGGGCTTTCCGGCTCTTCCGGGTTATCCAGCCAGATGTCAGCGCCGATAATCGGCTTGATACCGGCTCCGATCGACCCTTTATAAAAGCGCACCAACGAACACATGTTCGATTGTTCGGTCAGGCCGACCGCGGGCATTCCGAGCTCGGCTACCCGCTTGATCAGGGGCTTGACGCGAACCAGTCCGTCCACCAGAGAGTATTCGGAGTGCACGCGGAGATGTACAAAGGTCGTGGCCATAACGTCAGGTTGTTCCAGTTTTTTCAGGCAATGAGTGCGCAGGGGGCAAGCTTGCCCCGAACGCGTCAGCGTTTGATCAGACCCAGCAGATCCTCTTCGGTCTGGGGGCCGAAACGGGCCTCAAGCAACTCGCCCTCAGGGTTAACTACGAATGTCGCAGGCAGAGCCACCGGTAATTTCCAGTCAAAAGTAGGGCCCGGATCCTCCGCCAGCATACCGAATCGAATATCCATCTTCGCCCCGAGATTCACCAACTCCGGACCCCGGATACCATCGAAATTGACGCCCAGTACGGTGATGTCGGGATTATCATCCAGCACGTTGAGTTCCGGAATTTCTTCCAGGCAGGGTTTGCACCACTCCGCCCAATAGTTGACCAGCACCCATTGTCCGCGCAGGGAATCCCAGTCAAGAGTCTGTCCGGAAGCCTGTTCGAACTCGATTTTCTCGCAGCCAGCCAACGCGAGCATCAGCGCGGCGAGCATGATCCTGGGGTACTTCAAGGACGAGCCTCCTGTTAGACTGTGGCATAAAGCCGGTTATTGTACCCTACCGCGAGTCGGCGCCAAGTAGGTGGACATTAACATTCCCGAACGTTCCCTGAGCTTATCCTGATTCACTTACGTACTGTCCTGAAACCAAATCGGAAAATGCCATGTCGGAAGCCAATAATTACGTGCTGGTGCTCTATTACAGCAGAACCGGCCAAACCGCAGAGATGGCCTCTCAGGTTGCCCGAGGGGTGGCCCGGGTGGGCGGCATGGAAGCGCGGGTCCGAACCGTGCCATCAGTCTCTCCGGATACCGAGGCCTCGGCTCCAGCGGTGCCCGACGCGGGCGCGCCCTATTGCAGCAAGGATGACCTGAAAAACTGTGCCGCTTTGGCACTCGGCAGCCCCACCCGGTTTGGCAATATGGCCGCACCTCTCAAGTATTTTCTCGACAGCACCGGCGACCTCTGGTTGAGCGGTGCCCTTGCCGATAAGCCTGGCGGCGCATTTACCTCCACCGGCAGTCTGCATGGCGGACAGGAAACTACCATCCTCAGCATGATGCTGCCATTACTCCACCACGGCATGATTCTGTGCGGCGTGCCCTACTCCGAAAACGCGCTCAACGAAACCACCTCCGGCGGCACGCCCTACGGACCCTCTCACTGGGCCGGCACCGGCGACCAACAACCGCTCACCGACCATGAGAAAGCAATCTGCCAAACCTTCGGTCAGCGCCTGGCTTCGATTGCTCTGAGACTTGCCACCAACAGGAATGCTTAATGCTGTATGCCCCGAAAGCGAAGATCACCCTGGTTTCCACGGCCCTGCTTTATCTTGCCGTCCTCGCAACACTTCTGATCACGACCTTCTACCCGGAACCCGTGGAGGACGTATCGCTGATTCTGATCCTGAGCGTCAAACTGATTCCGTTATTGTTGTTCATGGTACCGGTCTTCCGGGGCGACAACCGGGGTTACATCTGGCTGAGCTTTGTGGTTATTTTCTACTTCACCCAGGCGGTGGTGTCGGCATGGCTCAGTGAAGGTGATTTCGCCCCGATGCTGCTGGCAATCTTGACCTTTGCCCTCTTTACTGTTGCCATGATTCACCTCAAAACCAATCGGCCCTGAACCGACCTGAAACAACGCCTCCAACATACTGTCAAGGGAATGAACAATGGCCGCCACTCCGCTTCCGGCACCGCACCGATCGACACTCACCTTACGAGACGTGTGTTCAGCATTGGTGAGTAGTGGCGAGGTGGATCAGGAGGAAGCCGAGCGTATCCTGGCCGCCAATCTGGGAGCCGACAGTGCGTCCCGCCACCCACTGGAAATTGTGGGAATTGCCGCGCCGACCAGCCTGCAAAGCAAGCGCTCGCTGGACCTTGAGCGGCTGACTCATTGGTTAGCGGACTGGGCACAGCAACCCTACTACCACATCGACCCGCTCAAGATTGACACCCCGGCGATTGCCAAGGCGATGTCCTACGCTTTTGCCCAGCGCCACGGCATCCTGGCGGTGGAAATTCGCAGGGATGAAGTGCTGATCGCCAGTGCCGAGCCGTTCAAAAGTGACTGGGAGGCCAATCTTCGCCATGTCCTGAAGAAGGACATCAAGCGGGTGGTGGCAAACCCGGAAGATATCCGCCGTTACACTGTTGAGTTCTATCAGCTTGCCAGCTCCGTCAGCAAAGCCAGTTCCGGCCAGGGCAACAACGCTGGCGGCAACCTTCACAATTTCGAGCAGTTGTTGGATATTGGCGGTGGCAACGACCCGGATGCCAATGACCAGCATGTCGTCAGGATTGTGGACTGGTTGCTGCAATATGCCTACGACCAGCGCGCCAGCGACATCCACATTGAGCCTCGCCGTGGCGTGGTGCAGGTGCGCTTCCGCATCGATGGCATACTTCACAATGTCTATGAGTTCCCAGAGCAGGTCGGCGTTGCCGTTACCAGCCGCCTGAAGATTCTTGGCCGCCTTAACGTCGCGGAAAAGCGACGGCCCCAGGATGGTCGAATCAAAACCCGCAAGCCGGACAATAGCGAGGTGGAACTTCGTCTCGCCACCATGCCAACCGCGTTTGGCGAAAAAATGGTTTTGCGAATATTTGACCCCGAAGTACTGCTCAAAGGTTTTGAGCAACTGGGATTTTCGAAGGAGGACCGGGCCCGCTGGAAGGACATTACCGGCAAACCCCACGGCATCGTGCTGGTAACCGGGCCCACGGGATCCGGCAAAACCACCACCTTGTATTCCACCCTGAAACAACTCGCCACATCAGAAGTGAACGTCTGCACCATTGAAGATCCAATCGAGATGGTTGAGCCGGCCTTCAATCAGATGCAGGTTCAGTCCAACATTGAACTGACCTTTGCTGCAGGGGTGAGGTCTTTGCTGCGACAGGACCCGGACATCATCATGATCGGGGAGATTCGGGATCTTGAAACAGCGGAAATGGCGGTCCAGGCGGCTCTGACCGGTCACCTTGTGCTCTCAACACTGCATACCAATGACTCACCAAGTGCGATAACACGGCTTCTGGAGCTCGGCATACCGGCCTACCTGGTGCGCGCGACCGTTCTGGGGGTTATGGCACAACGACTCGTTCGCACGCTTTGCCCACATTGCAAGAGCCCGGGGCCGGTGGATGAAGAAGCTTGGGCCAGCTTGACCAGACCCTGGAAAGCGGCACCACCGAAACAATTCTACCGGCCAGTGGGCTGCCTGGAGTGCCGTAATACCGGTTACATGGGGCGCGCCGGGGTGTATGAAATCCTGCAACTATCCAGTGAACTGGTGGGACAGATCGACGAGCGGTGCGAGCTCGACCAGTTGCGGGTTAAAGCCTACAAGGACGGTATGAAATCACTTCGTCTGAGCGGGGCCCAGAAGGTCGCGGCCGGTCAAACCACTGTGGAGGAGATCCTTCGGGTAACACCGGAAAGCCAGCGTTGAGGCGACGCCTTGCTATTGCTTTCTCGCCCGTTCACGGTCTGGTTCTGTCATTTTCCAGGCCTACGCTACAGGCCTCATACCACATTGCTCCAACAGTGCCTGCCAGGCTTCGGTGTGCTGCTGCACCTCCAGATCCAATCGTTGCCACAGGCCATCTTCGGCAGTCACGCTCAACGTGTTCTGGTAGTAAGATTCAAAACCTGCGGGCATCACCTCACGCTGTTGCCGGGCAAGCTCGGTCAACGGCGTTACCAGGGCGTCCCGATGACGGCGAACGGAGGCCAGGTATGGCTGGATCTTCTCGATATACACACTGAAAAACATTGATTGAACGATCTTCGCCTGCGCATTGGGCTGGCCACCAATACACAGGGGTGTTGAGTCGAGGCGCTTGGTCATCAAGGCAGTCCCATCAGCGAGTCTGGCGATCAGCAACCGGGCACTGTTAATCAGCTGGCCCGCCTTGTGCTCTGACAGCCAGCGCTGATGCACAGCGCCCAGATACTCCAGATTCTGATCCAGGTTGCCATCGTTCAAAGCGGCAACCGTTTGATTCAACCGCCTCAGATCGTTTGTCAGCTCAGCACCAGCACGGGATTCCACCGGTAGCCTGCCCTTGGCCAGCGTAAACAACGACTCCATTTCTTCAACACCCCAGGTAGCGTTCCAGACAGCCAAGGGCAAGGATTGTTCTTTACTCTCGATCGCCTTTTGAAGATCCGATGCAAATTCTTCATTTTCAATGTCCGGCAGGCATTCACGGGCGGCTTCAATAAAACGGACTTCATAACGCAAGCGGTTCAACGGCTGCATCACCCGACCCATGATCGACGCCTTTTCACCCACCACCCGCTGGAGTTCGCAGCCATAGAGCGACAGAAAGTCGAGCATACCCAGCTCGGTAGCCGGGATCACCAACGTGCGATCCCGGGGTCGGGGGAAAGGTTCGACGGCAGGCAAATCAGAGAATTCCGCAGGCAGGTCAAGCACTCGGGCGACGCGTACTACATACTCCTCCATCATGTCATCAGGCGCGCCGAAGGGGTTACATCCCGCCAGTACTAACAGACACAAGAACCCAAAACCTGTTCGAGTATAAACCACGGCACCCCCGATGTTGATCAGAGAACCCTTTGCCGGTAAGCCAGTAGCCTCAGAAATCGCTCAGCGCGCTTTAAGCAGCTCATCAACTTCTGCAAAATCTCGCATCACCGGGCGGTTGGTTTTCGGCAACTCGCCCTCCCTGACCAGCCAGGCGGTCCTGATGCCCACCGCTTCCGCTGCCTCAAGTTCCGCCTCGACATCCGAGAGAAATAAAACCGTGGCAGGCTCGACCCCGAGCTCGTCAAGGATGTTCTGATACGAAGCGGACTCTTTCTTTGCGCCCATGCGCGTATCGAAATAACCACTGAAATACGGAGTCAGGTCACCAAATTCACTGAAACCGAAGATCAGTTTCTGGGCCTTGACCGAGCCTGAAGAATATACGTAGAGGCGCAAGCCCCGATCATGCCAGTGAGTAAGATATTCGGCCGCATCGGGATAAACATGGCCTTTGAAGGCGCCCTTTTGATAGCCCTGCTCCCAGAGCATGCCCTGCAGGGCTTTCAGTGACGTCTCTTTGCGGTCCTCACGAATCCAGCTCAATAATACATCCACCAGCTTGTCGACATCTTCTGGCGGTTGGCCGGATTGTCTGGCAACCGCATCCAGCTGCTCACGGACTGCCGGATTATCAGCGGCATTGTCCCTGACAAATTCAGCCATGTGCTCGGTGGCATAGGGGAAAAGCACCTCATGCACAAAGGAAATCGAGCTGGTGGTACCCTCGATGTCGGTCAGCACTACCCTGATCATCCAGCCGCCCCTGTCAGTTGTTCATAGCGTGGTAACCGGCTTGCGATGTCTTCACCGGAGAAATCTGCCACCCAACCCTCCGGATTGGTGAAAAGCCGGATGGCAGTGAACTCTGGCTCCGGCCCCATATCGAACCAGTGCCGGGTGCCATTCGGCACGCTGATCAGATCATTTTTCTGACAGAGAACGGCATATACACATTCGCCAAAATGCAGATAAAACGCCCCCTGGCCACGCACGAAAAAGCGCACTTCGTCCTCGCTGTGGGTGTGCTCATCAAGGAATTTCTTGCGAAAAGCCTCCTTCTGGGGATTGTCCGCACTGAGACTGATAACGTCGGCGGTCTGGAAGCCACATTCCGCTTTCAGGCCTTCCACTTCGCTCCCATAAGCTTTTAGCACTTCCTCCTGGCTGGCATCGGCGGGTAAATCGCGGGTTGGCCATTGCTCAAAACGAACCCCCTGCTCCCGCAGCAATTCGGCAATCCGGGACGGATCGTCCGTCACAGTCTCGGGCCGTGCCGGATCGCCTTCCCGGTAAATACTCAGTGTCGTCATCGCAGAACCCTCATGGTTTCCAGTTCACACTCGAATAAAAATTCAAAAGCTTCAATATGGCGCAGGCAGTCTGACATGGTGCGACCCCAGGTATAAAGTCCGTGACCACGGATGAGATACCCCGGCTGATCCGGGTGCGCTGCGAACCAGTCCCGCGTGGTTAACGCTAACTTATCAATATCCTGGGTATTATCGAATACCGGAATGGTCAGCGTGGACTCATGAGTATCCACCCCGTCAAAAGCCTTCTGCAATTCATAATCGTTCAACACCAACGGTTCCCCGGCGGGTGTTATACGGCTCAGGACGGTGGCTTTTACCGAGTGGGTATGCAACACCACGCCAACCTCGGGAAACACTTCATAAAGCACCGTATGTAACCGGGTTTCAGCCGACGCTCCGCATTCGCTCTGTACCGGGTTGCCCGCAAGATCCACCACCATCACGTCGCCAGCCGTGAGCTGGCCTTTATGGCGCCCGGATACCGTGATCGCGATATGCTCCCGGTCAATTCGGGCGGAATAGTTACTGCTGGTGGCCGGAGACCAGCCTCGCTGGTACAGGAACTGACCGGCCTCGATAATTGACTGGGCGACGGTGGCATAGCGGGTAACGTCAAACACTGGCTATCCTCTGAATACAGGCAAATGTGAATAGGCGATGGCTCTATTATAGGGTGGCTGATCTCGTCTGGTCTTTACTCAACAACCGGTTCACCGTCCGATTTATCCCAGATTTTTCGCTCACCACCCTCCATTTTGCCCTCTGAATCCCAGATTTTCCGGTCCTGAGTGGACTTTTCGACGGCTCCTTTGTCGTCCCAGATAACACGGTCTTTACAACCGACAAGCGCCAACGTCACCACGATCATCAATAGGAGTTTCTTCATTCTGCACTCCGTAAGTGTAGGGGTTGAGGAATACGAACATATTGGCTCAAATCTCATCGCGCCGGAAAGCAAGCTTTTTGCTACAGATCAACTGCTGTCATGAGCTTCGCGGTTAAGCTGCTTTTGATGGTCACTTTTACGGATCATCACATAAACTGCACCGGTGCCGCCGTGATGTTTCTGGGCGGAATGAAAAGCAAGCACGTCGTCCAGTTCCGGTAACCACTTGGCCAGGTAACTTTTGAGCTGGGCGATTTTGTCGGGATTTCGTTCCCCTTTGCCATGCAGCACCAGCACGGACCTTACTCCGTAACGAACACAGTCCTGAACAAAGCCAAAAACTTCCCGGCGGGCTTCATCAACGGTCATCCGGTGCAGGTCAAGCCGGGCTTCAATGGGGTACTGACCTTGCCGGAGCTTTCGGAACACTCCGTGCTGAATACCAGGCCGCTGCCAGCTCAGGATATCGTGGGCCGTAAGCGGCTCTACCGCATCAGCGGTCAACGGGTTGGTATCACGCCTCGGCTGATCCAGCGCCGCACGCTGGCGTTCGAGATGACCGGGCGTAAGCTCCCGCGGGGTTTTGATATCCGCGCGGTTGGGCCGCCGGATGCGACGGACGTCCTGCATCTCCTGCAAAAAATCAAGGCGTTCATCTTTAGTGGTCATAGCGGTATCTGATAGAACGTAAGAGCTGAAACCTTACCATTGGTTCTTCGGCCTATAAAGAAAACCGATTCCCAGGCCAAAAATGCTCATTTGTATTTCATGTCTGGACTACACTGCATGCAAAGTCCTGATTTGGCGGCACCATGGAAAACAATGACAAAAGTATACGCCCGCAGAACACACGGGCCATCATGGCATTTCTTCGCGAGCACGCGCCGTTCACCAGTATGGACGACAATCACCTCGCCCACTTCGCCGAACATGCGACACTGAAATATTATGCCGATGAAGACGTGGTGCTTTCGCCGGAGGACGGCACTGTCAAAACCTTCAACGTCGTCAAGCAAGGGCGTATCCGGGGTGAACGGATCAAGACTTCGGACGGCCAGACCGAGACCACATTCGAGATCAGTCAGGGGGAGTGTTTCCCATTGGCAGCTCTGATCGGGGAGCGTCCCACCCGGACACTGCACCGTGCTTCCGGCGATACCTTTTGTCTGAGCCTTGACCATGCGGGGTTCGTCACCCTCTTCTCTGAAAGTGAACCTTTCCGCGACTTCTGCCTGCGAGGGGTCAGTAGCCTCCTGGACCAGGTTAATCGGCATATCCAATCCAGCGCAATGGCATCCATTAGTCCAACTACATCGCTGGATACCCCGCTGGACCGCTTTGCTATTCGCAATCCTATCGTGTGCTCGCCTGATCTACCGGTGCGAAAGGTCGTCGCCCGGATGCATGAGAATAACGTTGGCAGCATGATCATCACCGATGATAACCGCCATCCCATCGGCATATTCACGCTCCGGGATCTTCGCACCATGGTAGCGGAGGAACAGGCAACCCTGGATGATCCGATAAGCAGGGTTATGACTCCTGCCCCTCGCTCCCTGCCCTCCACGGACCACGCCTTTGACGCCGCGTTACTGATGGCAGAGCACCACTTTGCCCATTTATGTGTGGTGGACACAGAAAATCGCCTGATCGGCGTTGTCTCCGAGCGCGATCTGTTTTCACTCCAGCGTGTGGGTCTTGTTAACCTGGCCCGCACTATCGGCACAGCCAATCATTTACGTACGCTGGTGAGCCTGCGCAGTGAAGTTTCGCGACTGGTAGACACCATGCTCGCCCACGGGGCTGATTCCGGCCAGATCGTCAAAATTATAACCACATTGAATGACGTAACGGTTCGACGGGTACTTGAACTGAATATCAAGAAGAATGACCCGGGCATTCCGTTTACCTGGCTGACCTTTGGCAGTGAAGGCCGACAGGAGCAAACCCTGCTGACCGACCAGGACAACGGCATACTGTTTGAAACGCCTGACGGGATGACCGAGGACCAGGTCCGGGAGAAGCTACTGCCGTTTGCCGACAAGGTTAACCACGAACTGGCCGAATGCGGCTTTACTCTCTGCAAAGGCAACATTATGGCCAGCAACCCCAAGCTGTGTCTGAGCAGCAGTGAATGGGACGAGTGGTTTATCCGATTCATCGATGCTTCCACTCCTCAAAACCTGATGTATTCCTGTATTTTCCTCGATATGCGGGCGGTATACGGCCCTGACAAACCGTTGGACATCCTGTTGAAAAAAATAGTGAGCCGGATTCAGAAAAATGGCCTGTTCCAGAAAATGCTGGCCGGGAACGCCGTCACCCGACGTCCACCACTCACCATGTTCAGAACGTTCCGCTACGCGCCCGATGGCGAGAAGAACACTCTGGACCTGAAGCGACAGGGTCTGGCGCCTTTTGTGGAAGCGGTAAGGGTGTTTGCGCTTGCCAATGGCATCGAAGAGCCCAATACGCTCGAACGAATGGATCGGCTGGTTGAAAAGGGTGCCTTTGATCGACAGGACGCGGGCGCCTGGAAGGAGGCATACAGTCTGATCCAGCTGATTCGCATGCGAACCCATCAGGAGCAGCTGGCCAAACAGCAACCTTTGTCGAACTATATCAATCCGGATGATCTGAACCCACTGGACCGGCGCATTCTGCGGGAGTCCTTCCGCCAGGCCCAGCGTCTGCAACAGAAACTCGAGACAGCCTATGTGCTGTGATAACCGGACCTCGCCATGCTCGACCAACTTAAAGACTGGATAAACCGGCGCCTGACCGGCCCCGCAGAACACCATGACCTGAAACACCTGCCAACTCCCAAGGTGGCTGGTGGGCAGCATCTCTCTGACTGTCGACTTATCGTTCTGGATCTCGAAACAACCGGCCTAAACTCGGCGAAGGACCAGGTTATAGCCATCGGTGCCGTGGCCATAGATGGACTTTCAATTCCGTTGCACGACCAGTTCGACCTGATCCTCAGGCGGCCAGAGCTTGACATCAGTGAAACGGTTCTGATCCACGGTATAACCCCGGAAGCACTGGTGCAGGGGCATGAAACGGAGGATGCCCTGCTATACCTGCTGGAATGGATGAATGGCGACCCGGTGTTGGCGTTTCATTCTGCTTTTGATCAGAAATTCCTGGAAAAATCCCTCAAACACACCCTGGGCTATACCCAGCAACATACCTGGATCGATGTAGCCGATCTCATGCCGGCGCTGTTCCCGGAAGCCGAGATGGACCGTGGCCGACTGGATAACTGGATCGACCATTTCAGGCTTGACATCAGTGCCCGCCATCATGCGGCGGCGGATGCCTTGGCAACAGCCGAGCTGACGTTAATGGCGCTCAGCCGGGCACTGAAAGCTGATATTACGACCGTGATGCAACTGACTGAAAAGCTACGGTTCTATCGGCGCCTGAAAGACATGAACCGCCACTAATGAATACCTTGTAGCCATAACCTCCAACTCCGTCACATAAATTTGCTCGATTTCACAGTAACCCCTGAAAAATTAGACCTTTTGCCAATATCTATAAAGTTGTTGCGCGGTAAAGTCTTGAAGGTAACAAGTCGGAGGAGAACATGAAAAAAATACTTTCTTCCACCAACAACATCCCTCTGAAATGTCATAAGTGCAAAATAACAACACTGGAGAGCTGTTATGTCGGAACACGCTGACAACGCTGTGAAGTACTGGAAGGCGAATCTTCGCCTAATTTTGGGTTGTATGATCGTTTGGGCATTCGTGTCATACGGTTGCGCTATTCTCTTCCGTCCTCTGCTGGCAGGTATCCAGTTTGGCGGTACAGACCTCGGATTCTGGTTCGCCCAACAGGGTTCCATCCTGACGTTCATCGTTCTGATCTTCTTCTACGCCTGGAGAATGAACAATCTCGATAAACAATTCGGCCTGGAAGAGGAGTAAGCACCATGAGTCAATTTGCCATCAACCTGATGTTTGTGGGCGGGTCATTCCTCATCTACATTATGATTGCGATCTGGGCGAAAGCCGGAAGCACCAAAGACTTCTACGTAGCCGGCGGCGGTGTTCACCCCATAACTAACGGTATGGCTATCGGTGCAGACTGGATGTCAGCTGCATCGTTTATCTCCATGGCCGGTTTGATTGCAGCAGGCGGCTATGCCAACTCCAGCTTCCTGATGGGCTGGACAGGTGGTTACGTACTGCTCGCTATGCTGCTGGCTCCCTACCTGCGTAAGTTCGGCAAGTACACCGTACCCGAGTTTATCGGTGACCGGTTCTACAGCCGGAATGCACGCTTTGTTGCGGTTGCCTGCCTGATTGTGGCCTCTGTTACTTATGTAATCGGCCAGATGGCCGGTGCCGGTGTAGCCTTCTCACGGTTCCTGGAAGTAGATTCAACAACCGGTCTGATGATCGCAGCAGTAGTAGTTTTCATCTATGCAGTTCTCGGCGGCATGAAAGGTATTACCTACACCCAGGTGGCCCAGTACTGTGTACTGATTGTTGCCTACACCATTCCTGCGGTCTTCATCTCGTTCCAGCTGACCGGCAATGCGCTTCCTCCTTTGGGGCTGTTCTCCACTCACATCGACTCTGGCGTGCCACTGCTCGAAAAACTGGATGAGGTTATTACTGCCCTGGGCTTTCGCGACTATACCGCTGATGTAGACAACAAGCTGAACATGGTTCTGTTCACCCTGTCCCTGATGATCGGTACCGCGGGTCTGCCACACGTTATTATCCGCTTTTTCACGGTACCAAAGGTTGCTGATGCTCGCTGGTCAGCGGGTTGGGCATTGATCTTCATCGCCCTTCTGTACCTGACAGCTCCTGCGGTTGCATCCATGGCTCGCCTGAACCTGATGACCACCATCTACCCTGACGGTGTTGAAAATCAGGCTATCGAGTACGAACAACGTCCACAGTGGGTGCGGGAGTGGGAAGTCACTGGCCTGATTCAGTTCGAAGACAAGAACAACGATGGTCGCATCCAGCACTACAACGACACACCAGCATTTGCTGATGAGGCCGCTGCGCGTGGATGGGAAGGTAACGAGTTTGTCTATAACAACGATATTCTCGTTCTGGCCAATCCGGAGATTGCAAACCTGCCAGGCTGGGTTATCGGCCTGATTGCAGCGGGCGGTCTTGCAGCGGCATTGTCAACGGCAGCAGGCTTGTTGCTGGCAATATCGTCGGCTGTCAGTCACGACCTGATCAAAGGTGCCTTCAAGCCGGATATTTCGGACAAGGGGGAGCTACTGGCAGCACGTATATCGATGGCGGTAGCCATAGTGGTGGCCACTTATCTCGGCGCAAATCCTCCCGGGTTCGCCGCGCAGGTGGTTGCCCTGGCCTTCGGTATCGCGGCCGCATCGCTGTTCCCGGCGTTGATGATGGGGATATTCTCCAAGCGGGTTAATAACAAGGGCGCCATCGCAGGTATGCTGGCCGGCCTGATTTCAACCCTGGTCTATATCTTTGTCTTCCTGGGCTGGTTCTTTATTCCTGGCACCAACAACCTTGCCAACACGCCGGATAACTGGCTGCTGGGCATTTCGCCGCTGTCCTTTGGCGCAATAGGTGCGGTGGTCAACTTCGCAGTTGCCTTCGTTGTTTCTAATGCAACAGAAGCGCCACCGGTTGAGATTCAGGAACTGGTTGAAAGCGTTCGTTACCCACGTGGCGCTGGCCAGGCAACTGATCACTAAGCAATAATAAAGCCTTGCGCAGATAATCATCTGCAAAGGGTTGATCCAAAGCGGGCTTCCTCATTGAGGAGGCCCGTTTTTTTAAGGAAACATTATGTTTTGGGATTTGGTTGCAACGGTTTTTGCCGGGCTGGGAGCTGCGGGTATAGCCTACGGTATTCGCGGTCTGACAATGAAGAAGGCCCCCAAGTGGATTATTCCCGTTTTTGCCGGTCTTGGCATGATGGGCTATCAAGTCTATATCGAGTACACCTGGTTTGAGCACATGCAGACCCGCCTGCCTGCTGATACCGAAGTGGTCAGCACCGTGGAGGACCAGGTATTCTGGCGCCCCTGGAGCTATGCCGCGCCACAGATTACCCGCTTCACAGTGCTGGACAAAGCCAGCATTTCACGAGATGTGGTTGGCGATGACGTAGTGCAGTTTGTTCTGTATCGATTCAAAAGCAGCTATGGAGATCGGGTGGCCGAAAAGGCCTATCTGCTGAATTGCCGATCAAGAGAACTGGTTCCACTCAGTAAGGCCGGCGAGCCAGAGATTCCGGGCATGAAGCTTTTACCTTCGGGCAATAAACTTCTTGTTGCGGCCTGTCGCTAATCAGCCGTTATCTTAATGTTGCTGGACACCATCCGGAGTCCAGCAATCTTCATACAAGACTCACAATTCCCTACGTTGCCCCTGTATTGTTTCCGCTACACTGTTGGCATCATTGAACGGATGTAACTCTGATTCCTACATTGAATAATAATACCGGTGACATTTCTCACCCGCGTTGCGAGAAAGCCTGTTTATGCTGAGCGTCTGGCTGCTTGTTCTGATTTCTATTGCTTACATTTCCCTGCTTTTCGCTATTGCATGGGCTGGCGACAGGCACCCTACCCTTTATCGCAAGCGGTTTGCGCGCACCCAGGTATACGCGCTCTCGCTGGCCGTATATTTCACGTCATGGACCTTCTACGGGGCTGTCGGCCGTGCTACCCAGGAAGGACTTGGTTTCCTGCCCATCTACCTGGGGCCATTGCTGATCTTCGTCTTCGGTGCGCCACTGCTTCGCCGTATTATTTTTATCAGTAAACGTAGTAACAGCACATCCATAGCGGATTTCATCGCCTCCCGCTATGGCAAATCCCAATCCCTGGCGGCCATGATTGCGTTTATTGCACTGGTCGGTAGCGTGCCGTATATCGCCCTGCAATTGAAAGCCATAGCTATGGGTTTCAGCATACTGTCTGACTCGGGAATCGCCACTGGCGAACTCAGTCAGGCCGCATGGGGTGACTCAGCCTGGTACATAACCATCGTGTTAGCGGTATTTACGGTTCTGTTCGGTACCCGCCACCTGGAATCTACTGAGCATCACCGTGGCATGATCCAGGCCGTAGCTTTCGAGTCTGTCATCAAACTGGTGGCTTTCGTTGCAGTCGGGCTTTTCGTCGGTTTCGGGCTGTACAATGGTTTTGGTGACCTGTTCTCCAAGATTGATGCCGCCGGCTTGATGGGCGTGTTGACGACAGACACTATTGAAGCCCCGGCTTTTATCACACAGACGCTGGTGGCCATGCTTGCCATCATTTGTCTGCCCCGTCAGTTTCACGTGATGGTGGTGGAGAATACGGATCACCGGGATTTTGAAACCGCCCGCTGGGCCATGCCCGCCTATCTCATCATCGCCAGCGCCTTTGTGATTCCCATTGCCGGTGCAGGTCTGATGACACCGGGAGCAGATTTGACCAATCCCGACACTCTCATTCTCAGCCTTCCTATCCTGGCTGGCGAGCACTGGCTGGCAATACTGGCCTTTCTAGGCGGGGGTTCAGCTGCGGCTGCAATGGTCATTGTATGCTCGGTGGCGATCGCCACCATGGTGAGTAACGAAATCGTGATGCCTGCGCTACTCAAGTTTTTCCGTCCACGGATGAACAGACGTGATGATTTGAGCTTCCTGTTGTTGACCATACGCCGTGTGGCCATTTTTGGCGTTCTCTTGACCGCCTATGGCTTTTACCGGCTGGCTGGCGCTAATTACAGCCTGACGGCGTTCGGCCTGCTCTCATTTGCTGCTGTTGCCCAGTTCGGTCCAGCGCTGATTGGCGGCATCGTCTGGCGACGAGGCAATCATACGGGCGCCGTCTGGGGCCTGGCTTTCGGTTTTGCACTCTGGTGCTACACCTTGTTGATTCCGGCCATGACATCGACAGGGTGGCTGTCAGACACGCTTCTCGACGAGGGCCTCTGGGGACTCGGCTGGACACGACCAACGGCCCTGTTAGGACTTGAAGTAGACCGGGTCAGCCATGGCATTATCTGGAGTCTCGGGGTAAATACCCTGCTGTACGTATCCCTGTCACTGCTTACCAGGCAGCGGGTACGTGAAAAAATTCAGATCGCCTCTTTCTTCCAGGACCCTCAACCCCGGTCTGAAACACCCCAGCAGCAAGCGTGGGAAGGCGAAGTACTGACCTCTGACCTGCAAGCTCTTGCGGACCGCTTCATGGGTGATGAACGTGCAGATGCTCTCTTCCGCAATTACGAGCGGCGCAATGCCATCAGGCTTTCGCCCCAACGGCCAGCCTCGACTCATCTGATGAAGTATATCGAACGGCAACTCGCATCGGTGATCGGTGCTTCCACCGCTCGAGTGGTACTTGAATCGACCCTCACCGGTCGGGACATGCAGATCGAAGACGTCGTCAGCATCGTGGATGAAGCCTCCCAGGCTATGACCTTCAGCCGGGAATTGCTGCAATCTGCCATAGAAAATATCAGTCTCGGTGTTTCGGTAGTCAATCATCAGCAACAACTCGTGGTCTGGAATCAGCGTTACCTGGAGCTTTTTTCCTATCCACGCGGGTTTGTAAGGGCGGGGCGAGCTGTTGAAGACCTGATGCGCTACAACCTGATGGCAGCTAACCTTCCCGCGAGGAAAATCGACGACATTGTTGCCGATCGCTGCCGCGCCATGCGCAAGGGCGACCCCATGTCCTATGAACGCTATCGCCCCGATGGCACGGTTCTGAAAATCGAGGGCAGCCCGATTCCCGGTGGTGGCTACGTAACCACCTTCCAGGACATTACCGCCATGCGCCGCACCGAGCAGGCGCTGAAGGAAACCAACATCTATCTTGAGCAACGGGTTAAGGAGCGCACCCAGGAGCTCCAGGTAATTAACGAACAGATGCTGAAAGCCAAATCCGTGGCGGAACAGGCAAATCACAGCAAAACGCGCTTTCTGGCTTCGGCGAGCCATGATCTTCTGCAGCCTCTCAATGCTGCCCGGCTATTTACCTCGGCTCTATCCGGGAAGGCGCAGTCCGGTGAAGTCCGGGAACTCGTGGAGCACATCGACAGCTCACTGGGTGCCGCAGAGGAGATCATCAGTACGCTGCTCGACATTTCCAAACTGGACGCAGGGGCACTTGAGCCCCAAATCAGCTGCTTTCCGGTGACAGACATGCTCAGCCACCTGTCTACCGAATTTTCAGCAATCGCTGCAGATCAGAAGCTTGTCCTGGACCTGGTACCCAGCAGCGCCTGGGTCAGATCGGATGCCAAACTGCTACGACGCGTGGTACAGAATTTTCTTTCCAATGCCATACGCTACACCCCTAATGGCAGAATCCTGCTGGGTTGCCGGAGGCTTAACGGATACTTGAGAATCGAAGTATGGGATACCGGGCCGGGCATTCCGGAAGATCAGCTGGAGCGTATCTTCGAAGAGTTCCGCAGACTTCAGCACGGCCGTGACAAGAAAGGACTAGGCCTCGGTCTTGCTATCGTCGATCGTATCAGTGGCATGCTTAATCATCCGGTAAACGTCCGTTCTGTTCAGGGTCTGGGCAGTGTTTTCGGCATCACTGTGCCTTTAACACCGGCAATAGTTTCTGAAGAGTCAAGCACCAAACCCGCACGTAGCACTCGCGGTTTATCCACTCTTAGCGGCTTGCACGTGTTATGCATCGATAACGATGCCAACATTCTCGACGGGATGAAGGCGTTGCTTGGAAACTGGCATTGCCGGGTAACTGTAGCGGAGAGCCTCGAGCACGCTGACGAGCAACTGAACGGTACACCGCCCGATATCATACTTGCCGACTACCAGCTTGACGAAGGCAAGAACGGACTCGATGCCATGGATGCTCTGCGCTCCAATTTCGGCACCAGACTGCCCGGAATACTGATTACCGGCTACATGGGAACGGAAGTTCGTGACGATGCCGTGGCACGAGGTTATCAGATACTTTATAAACCCGTGAAACCTGCGGCGCTCAGGGCGCTTGTCAATAAACTGCTTAAGCCTAAACGTTCATGATCAGCCCATTCGAAGAAAAAGCCTCTCAGGGCTTCCACAAGCTGCGCTATCTGATCATCGATGACTTTGAAAATTTCAGAGTCTCCATGCGTCAGATTCTCCGTAGTTTTGGTGCCGATAAAGTCGGAATGGCCTCCAACGGGAACGCGGCTATCCAACTGTGTACCTATGAACATTTTGATGTGGTCTTGTGCGACTATAATCTCGGTACCGGAAAAAATGGCCAACATATCCTCGAGGAGCTTCGACACCGCAAGCTTCTGAAGCGGTCCTCGCTGTTCCTGATGGTGACCGCAGAAACGTCGAAAGAGATGGTCATGGGCGCCCGGGAATATCAGCCCGATGCTTATCTGGCCAAGCCGGTAAATCGTGCAATGCTGGAAAACCGGCTCGGAAGTCTGATTGTACAGCGGCAAGCTTTGCTGCCGATTAACAGAGAAATCGACCTGGATAACTTGCCTGAGGCAATCTCGCTCTGTGTCAAAGCGATCCCCGTACAACCACGTTACAAATCCTGGCTGATGAAGACTTTGGCTGATCTTTACATCAGGGTGGGCGACTACGCCCATGCAAGAAAAATATATGACAACGTGCTGGCGCAGCGGGATATTTCATGGGCCCAGCTAGGAAAGTGCAAAGTGTTGTTAGCCGAACAAGCCTATGAGGACGCCATAAAAGAGCTTCAGCACCTTGTCGCTAAACATTCGGATTTCATGGAAGCGTATGACGTACTTGCGGATACTCTGGCTCGAGGTGGCAAACCTGGTGAAGCGCAACGAATCCTGGAGAAAGCGACTGAGCTATCACCGAACGCAATGTTGAGACAAAAAAGCCTCGCAGAATTGGCGACATCTAACCAGGATATCGATACCGCAACCTCGGCTTGGCGTCGCACCGTAAGACTTGGAGATCACTCTATCCATGACAACCCAGACAATTATCTGTCTCTTGGACGCACACTTTCTGAACTGAGCGAAGGTGATGTCACAGACATCGGAAGAAGTCAGGCCGATGAAGCGATCTCTACTCTGACGAAAATGGAAAAGCGCTTTTCGGGCGCCGCTGACATAGAAGTCCTGAGTTTGCTTATCAAGGCCAGAGTATACCAGGGTCAAAACCGTTACAAAGACGCCTGTGAGTGCCTTGCTCAAGCGGAACCTGCTATTGACTATGACACCATGAACGCAGAGGTGGGTTTGGAGCTGGCTAGAACGCTCTTTCATCTGAACCACCCGGAACAGGCAGAAGAGGTCTTGAAAACGCTGGCTCAGCGATTCGAATCAGACCCTGTCACAATGCAAAAAATTGAGAACCTGCTCGATGAACCCGTTGGCTTTAAACAAAAACTTCGGGCCCGCTCCCTCACTCGCCAGGGAATAGAAGCTTTTGAGGCCGGATCGCTGGGTGAAGCAGTCGAGGCGTTCAAACAGGCACTGGTGATTGTTCCTTTTCATGCTTCCCTGAACCTGAACCTTGTTCAGGTTCTTATGAAGCAGTTATCAGAAGGTGGAGCACGCCAGGAAATAATCGAGGAATGCCAGCGATGCCTTTCGGCACTGGCGAACCTCCCTGAGCAACACCGACAGTATCGTCGTTATCTCGCATTGTGGACAAAACTGGAGGGTATGCGTCATGCCTGAGGATCGAAAATCCATCGAGGTCAAAGGGGCAAACCAGGAGCCCCGGATCGACTTTTCATTAGTGATTGCCTCAGCTGTGCATGATATGAAGAACTCACTGGGCATGCTGCTTCATTCGATCGATGAGTTGCGACAGGAGTATGCTGAAACCCTGTCAGTCTCAGCTCGTTTTAATACCCTGGAATATGAAACCGAACGTGTTCACAGCGACCTGGTGCAACTGCTGGGCATCTATCGCCTGGGGGAGGAAACGCTGTCCGCCCACACCGAAGAGCACTTTGTTCCAGACTTTCTGAGCGAGCAACTGGCCCGCCATCAAGCGCTACTGAATGGCCATAGCATTCAGTACAGTATTGAATCCGACGACATCACGGGCTTTTTCGATGAGGATCTTTTGACAGGGGTGCTTAATAACACCATAAATAACGCCATTCGCTACACTCGCGGGAAGCTATTGTTCACTGCACGTCAACGGAACAGCTATCTTGTAATCGGTGTAGAAGATGACGGTGAAGGCTATCCGACACACATGCAAGAAGCAGGCGGCCCCATTCCCGGAACCCTTGATTTTGATAGTGGCAGCACGAGCCTCGGGCTATATTTTGCATCGTCTATTGCTCGCTTGCACCGTGACGGTGACCGTTTCGGTTTCATAAAGCTTCACAATCAAGGCCGGTTCGGCGGAGGAGTTTTTGAAATCTGGCTGCCTTGAATTTTCTTTTCCCACTAAAAAACCCCCGCCAGTCTCCTGGCGGGGGTTCGGGTATTAAGAGCCTGACGATGACCTACATTGCTCAGGCCTTACGGCCTTCTCCCTTCGGGACCGTCGTCACTGCGTTCCGACGTCCTGCGGCGGGCGTTGCCCGCCTTGTCACATGGGGGCCTTGGTAGTGCACAGCAGATTATCGTAGCCGAAACAACAAAACCCCGGCAGCTTACGCTGTCGGGGTTGTCTTATTTAAGAGCCTGACGATGACCTACTCTCACATGGGCAGAAGCCACACTACCATCGGCGCTGATCTGTTTCACTGCTGAGTTCGGGATGGGATCAGGTGGTTCCAGACCGCTATGGTCGTCAG
>NZ_VZZZ01000003.1 GCF_009193265.1 Marinobacter changyiensis | reverse complement strand
AAAGGTCTCGTGGAGTAAGCATCTGAGTAAATTTTGCAGCGTCAGGACCGGTGATTTCTACCTGGCGCTCAACGGCAACATCACAAAGGATTGCCTTGTTAACCAAATTCCAGAAGTTTTGTTCGGGATCACCGAAATCGCGGGGGATATACATGTGGTTATACACCGAGAACCCTTTGGCGCCCCAGCGCACGGTTGCATCGAAGTAGGGTGATTTGCGAATTTGCGTTCCAAAGCCAAATTCTTTTTGTTCTTGTTTAGCCATTTCCTCATCCTCATATTGGGCAGTACATCGATTACGATGACACTACATACCAATAAATGATAAGAAAAAACTTCAGAGAGATGGGCCTAAAAACGGCCGCAGAAACGGATATTCGGACTTGTTTTATGCGCTCTTTAGTCCATTTGGTCTGACGCTAAAAAGCAATTGATTTAATAAAAATTTTTATTCCCCCTGCCGGGCCTGAGATGAGCCCGGACATGAGCAGCGGACATGGCGGCCCGACCGGGCCAAGCCAGATCCCCTTATAGCTGAACGGCTTGGCCCATGGGCTCGGTTTTTTTTCGTCGGTATCGCCGGTGTCTGATTTACAGGGCCGACGTACTCGGTTCTTTATCGTTCCGGCTCGGCAATCTCAAGGTGGCGTTGTTGGCACGGTTGTCGAAATACATCTTGGAGCTGGTGGGAAAGTCCGTAATGATGCTGTCAACGCCCTTTTTTTCCAGCTCGACCATGTCCTGAATTCTGTTAACCGTCCATGCAGACACGTGCAGGTTGCGCATATGGGCAGCGTCCACCAGCGCCTTCGAGCAGAGCTTCCAGTTCACACAGAGATAATCACAACCCAGTCGGGAGGCCTGATTGGCTGCGTTGGGGAAACGTTTTTCAGCCACGAAGCCGGTTGGAATTGTGCGGTCCCGACGTTTCAACTCCTGCAGGAACCAGGTGTCGGATGAGGTGATCGCGACGGTCTGATGAAGGCGGTTGCGTTGCACCAGTTCGGTCAGCCGGTTGCACAGTACATTCAAGCGTGACCGGCTATCGCTTTTGACCTCAAGCTGAAGATGCACGTAGTCACCACACGCCGTCATAACGTCTTTGAGGGAGGGTACGTAAACCGGTTTCGGCCAGGGGGTGGTATTGAGGCGGGCATCAAGCTTGGCCATATCGCTGGCGGTGGTATCCGCTACCTTGCCGGTCTTGCCAGTGGTGCGGTCCAGGGTCAGATCATGAATGACGACCGGCACGCCGTCTTTGGACAGCACCAGGTCGAATTCAAAGTGTCGAATGCCCTGGCTGTAAGCATGAAGAAATCCGGCCAGGGTGTTTTCCGGCGCCTCACCCTTGGCGCCCCGGTGACCATAGATGATCATGTTGCAGTTGGTCCTCGCAAATCCTTGTAAATGGCCTGCCGTTTTTTCCAGGTTTCGTGGCACAGCTGGATATCTTCCAGATAAGCGGGAAGCTCATCCATATGCAGTGCCTGGGGGCCGTCGACCAAGGCTTTCTCCGGTTTCGGATGGAAGTCCACCAGTACCATGTTGGCCCCGGCGATAACGCCCTGAGCGGTGGCGTGCATGACGTCGAGAATGCCGTCGGGCGCTCGGTCCCGGCTACCGACGGAGTGGGACGGATCAACGCACACCGGCATGCGGGTCAGGCGCTTCACCGTTGGCACATGGGCAAAATCCACCATGTTGCGGTGAGGCTGGCCAGCCTCGGTTTTCATGCCCCGCAGACAGAACACCACATTGGCGTTGCCTTCGCTGGCCAGATACTCCGCCGCGTTCAGGGATTCATTCAGAGTAATCCCGAAGCCCCGCTTGAGCAGCACGGGGTAGGTGCGTTGACGGCCAATAGCCTTGAGCAGCTCAAAATTCTGGGTGTTGCGGGTGCCAACCTGCAGCATCACGCCGGTGGGGCGTCCCAGCTTTTCCAGACACTCATCGATCTCTTCGATGTGGCTTTCATGGGTGATTTCCATGGCAACCACTTTAATACCGTATTTGCCCGCCGTCTCGAACACCCAGGGCAGACAGCCCTTGCCATGGCCCTGAAATGAGTAGGGGTTGGTCCGTGGCTTGTAGGCGCCCATCCGCGTGCATACCTGGCCATGCTGCTGGAGGGTGCTCATCATGGTCTCCACATGCGCCTGGATATCCACGGCACAGAGCCCCGCGAAGATGTTCAGGTTTTCCTGATTGAACGTGACACCGTTGTAGCTGAATCCGTTTTGCCGGAGGCTGTCCTTGTGGCGACCCAGAATCCGGTAGTCGTCGGAAATACGAATAACCCGTTCAACGGCAGGCAAGGCGGTGATTTCATCCCGATCCAGGGATTTGGTTTCACCGAGCAGGTAGATCTCGGTCAGCTTTTGCGTCGCGCCCTGTACCTCGTGAACCCGTAGCGTCACGCCCGGAAGGTTCTCCAGAAAATGCAGGGTTTCACGATAAGCATCGCTGTCGAGGGGCGTGTTCGGGTGAAGTATCGCTAACATGGGTTCTGCTCCTTCAGGAAGAACGGGATTGTTCCGCCCGGTGGCGGCACTGCATGTATTCCCGATGATTAAGATGCAGCAGATCTGCCATCCGGCGAATAAGGTGTTCCTCGTACTTGTCTATCCGGCCGTCAGCAAACGCCACGCGCCAGATGCTCTCAAGAATCACCAACTTGCCTTCCTGGTCGAGCTCGGCATTCAGGGTCTCGGTAAACTGATAAAGCGATGTGGCATCGTCCGCATGGGCCAGGGCGTCGTCCAGAATGGCTTTGGCCTCTTCCGGAGTGACTTCATGGGCATCAACGGCACAATCGACAATGGTCTGCAGCTCGCGTTCATCTTCATTTGTGTCCACCCGGGACAGCTGAACCATGAGCACCGTCGCAGCCACCGCCAATTGATGGGCATCCGGTTTGCGGGATGCTTTCGAATCCGTTGAATCCTGCGAAAACAACTGTTTGAGCATATCGATCATAACGAGTCCTGCAGATCAGTTCTGGTTTCTGAGTGTGCTGCCCTCAGGCAGCGCTTGCCAGGCGTTTTACGCGGCCTTCCAGTTCGATCTGGTCAGCAGCAAAGCGCCGGATACCGTCCGCAAGTTTCTCGGTGGCCATGGCATCTTCATTGGAGTGCCAACGGAACTGTGACTCGCCCATCTGTTCGGGCCTGTCCGCGGACTTCGCAGTGTCCGGAGCAAGCTGACGGGGCAGGGCGCCAGTATCATCCTGCAAGGTCTGCAGCAGCGCAGGGCTGATGGTGAGCCGGTCGCAACCCGCAAGCATCTCGATCTCGCCGGTGTTGCGGAAGCTCGCGCCCATCACCACGGTCTTGTAGCCATGGCATTTGTAGTAGTTGTAGATGCGGGTAACCGACTGAACACCCGGGTCTTCCGCAGGGGAGTAACTGTCCCTGCCGCTGTTTGCAATGTGCCAGTCCAGGATTCGCCCGACAAACGGCGAAATCAGAAAGGCGCCCGCGTCGGCACAGGCTGCTGCCTGGGCAAAGGAGAACAGCAGCGTCAGGTTGCAATGAATGCCTTCTTTCTCAAGCTGTTCGGCGGCCTTGATGCCCTCCCAGGTGGCAGCAATCTTGATCAGCACCCGGCTCGGGTCAATGCCGCGCTGGTCATAGAGCTCGATCAGGCGCCGGGCTTTGCTCAAGGTGGCGTCCTTATCGAACGACAGGCGGGCATCCACTTCTGTGGACACCACGCCGGGGATGAGCTTGAGGATCTTTTCACCGGCCATCACGGCGAGCAGGTCGGTGGCGTAACCGAGTTGCTCCTGCTCTGTGCCGCCCTGCCTGAGGGCGGCGTCAATGGCGGCATCGAGCATCGGGCGATAGGCGTCCGACGCGGCGGCTTTGAGCAGTAGCGACGGGTTGGTGGTGGCATCCTGCGGCCGCCATTGGGCGATCGCATCGAGGTCGCCGGTATCGGCTACCACCGTCGTCATGGCTTTCAGTTGTTCCAGTTTGGTAGTGGTCACGTGGCATCGTCCTGATTGTTGTCGTTACAAAGAGTTCGCAAAGCCCCGGACAAGGCGGGGTCACAATAGATAGCTCCGTATACCCTTACAATAGCCGGCTGATTTGACAGGAACAAGAAACCTTGTCGATAAGTAATCAGGCTGGCTGGGCTTCGCTCGTGAGGTCAGAGACTTTTGCCAGTGCCGCTTCCAGTACTTCTATGCCCGCGCCCGGCCGATGGGCATTTTCACTGATGTAGCGACGGAACTGGCGCCCCCCCGGCTGGCCATGGAACAGCCCGAGCAGATGCCGGGAGATATGGCCCAGGTATACACCACGGGCAAGCTCCGATTCAACAAACGGAAACATCGCCCGCAAAACCTCGTGGCGGCTCCGGGTAGTGCAGTGTTGGCCGAAAAATTCCGAATCCACTTGTGCGAGCAGCCAGGGATTATGGTAGGCCTCACGACCCAGCATGACACCGTCAGTGAACTCCAGGTGCTGGTGACATTCCGCGACGGTTTTTATGCCGCCGTTGATGATGATTTCCAGCTCCGGGAAACGGGCCTTCAGATCGTAGGCCCAGTCATACTTGAGTGGCGGCACATCGCGGTTTTCCTTCGGGCTCAGGCCTTCCAGAATGGCAATGCGGGCATGCACAATAAACGTCTTGCAACCCGCCGCCGCTACAGTCTCGATAAACTGGCACAGCTCATGCCAGGATTCACGTCCGTCAATACCGATACGATGCTTCACCGTCACCGGCAGGCTGGTTGCGGCAATCATCGCCCGCACGCCTTCGGCCACCTTGTCAGGATGCGCCATCAGGCAGGCGCCGATCATGTTGTTCTGCACCCGGTCGCTCGGGCAGCCTACATTCAGGTTCACTTCATCAAATCCATACTGCTCCGCCAGCTTGGCGCAATGGGCCAGTTCACCGGCATCACTACCACCAAGCTGCAACGCCAGCGGATATTCCGCTTCGTCATGGCGAAGAAAACGAGCGGTATCCCCGTGAATCAGCGCCCCGGTGGTCACCATTTCGGTATAAAGCAGAGCATGACGGCTCAGCAGTCGCGCCAGATAGCGGTAGTGGGGCGTGGTCCAGTCCATCATGGGGGCCACGCAGAAGCGGCGTGATGGCTCAACACCGCTGTTAGCAATGCTGACCACTGAATTATTTGAGTGTTCTGAGTTACTTGTATTGCTCATTTATTACTCAAGTCTGTCCGTTTTCGGACCTCGGAAATCGATCATGTTTCGAATGCGAGCCTGTGGCTTCGGTATACCGCATGAACCATTGTTCGGATTGTTGATTCTATCAGGAACGTGGTCTGTTTGCTCTGTTGGGCAAGGCTACATCCAGTAGGCAATAGCCGATCCCCTGATGGCGCTAAAGAGGTCTACTTTCAGTGACGAAAGCCTGTTTCCCGGAGATCCTGAAACGAACGATTACAACAAAGCAGTAGCGGCTCACCAGGGGTGCTGTAGAGTAAAGCGACACTAAAAGTCGCCAATGCTCAGTCAAGCCAGACAAGGCCCCATCAATGTCCAACACCGCTGTCCGCTATCTCACCATGCTCCGAATGGTGCCCCGTTTTCCCAAGTCCATCACCACTACGGAACTGGCGGAACGACTCGAAGGGCACGGGTTTTCGGTCACCATGCGCTCCCTTCAGCGGGATCTCGAAAAACTGAGTGCGGACTTTCCGTTGCTGGTGGATGAGGCCAGCCGACCTTTTCAGTGGTCATTTGATCGCAACGCTACCGTCGACATCATCCCGGCTCTCGATTTGCCAGCAGCTCTGACATTCGAACTCGCCCGGGCCTACCTCAGCCCGATGCTTCCGTCCCGGGCACTGTCCCACTTGAAGCCACACTTCGACGAAGCTCACCGAACCTTGCTGCGGGAAAAGAATCCACTGGGCCAGTGGCCGAACCGGGTTCGGGTAATCAATCGGGGGCTGGGTGGCCAGCGCCCGGCCATTGACGCAGATGTCCTGGAAACAGTGACCGAAGCCCTGTTACGTGAGTACCAGTGCAAGCTCACTTACCAGGCGCGTAACTGGCCCGAGCCGGAAGAGATTGTGGTGCATCCGTTTGGCCTGATTTTTCGCGATCCGAACGTTTATCTGATCGGAACCATTGAGGGCAGGGACGGGATACGCCAACTGGTGCTTCACCGGGCGACGACCGGTGAGCTGGTTGAGGACACCTCAGACCGGCCGGAGGATTTTGATCTGGACCTGTACATCCATTCCGGCGCCATGGGTATTCTCAAGTCTGATGATCCGGTCTATCTCAAACTTCGGTGTGACAAGCCTGCACTAAACCACCTCATTGAATCGCCTCTCGGGTTTGACCAGATAACCAGTGAAATTGATGGCAACACCTTTGAAATCGGAGTCACTGTGGGCGATACCCAGGATCTTCGCTGGTGGCTGACCGCCCAGGCAGAACACTGCGACATTCTTGAGCCTGCCTGGCTGAACAAAGAGATTGAAGCCACGCTCAAAAAGGGACTGACGCGCACTCAGCGGACCACGGCTCAATAGCCCGAAAAATCCCGGTTATAGTCATATCCCGCCAGTCCGAGAGCCGATTTGACCACATGGAAGCGGCGCTGCCTTTAATCAAGGCGCCGTATCACATTTCTTCATGAACCTGGCCATAGGCCAGCATCGCGAACAAACCTGTACCGCCGAGAATGTTGCCGATGAGTACCGGGGAAATATGGTAGATCAAGGCGGTAAAGATATTCATTTCCCCATTGAGCACCAAAGTGAAAATCTCGTTTGACCCGGCAATCACGTGGGTGAAGCCACCCGCCGCGATCAGCCAGGTAAACATGACGATAAGCAGAATTTCGGATCTCTTCGCCGAAGGCAGCATCCACACCAAAGCAGCGATGAAAAAGCCCGATGGTATACCGCGCAAAAGTGTCTCGGCCGGGGTCAGCGTTGCCAAGTGGCGCGATATCTCCAGGATCGCCGTGAGGGTCTCGACGGGAATGATGCCCCCGTGGACGGCGATGGCGGCGGTAATAAACGTGCCACACAAATTCGCCGCAAGCACAATTCCCCAGAGGCGCGCGGTGCAATAGAACCGGTTGCGCGTCGGCTGGGCCAGAACCGGCAGCACCACGGTGATGGTGTTCTCGGTGAACAGTTGAAGCCGGCACAGGATCACGAGGACAAACCCGAACGAGTAACCCAGGCTTTCAATCAACGTCAGGTAGGGGTGATCCGAGCCCAGATTGGAGCGGATAATGCCCTCGACGAGGACCGAGGTCGAAATCCCGATCCCCGCTGCCACACCGGACCACCAGAGCGAAATTTTCGGGCGTTGTAGCTCCTCTTCGCCCTCGCGATTGATGATGGAGTAAAGAGTCAGTGAAGATAGACCGCCATGCTCGGCTACGGTATCTCTTTCTTTCCGAGTCAGTGACTTTTCGCTCGACGTCGGTGTCTGTTCGCGGGATTCGCGATCCTGGACTTTGGCGCGAGACTCTTGCTCGTCTGCTGCCTCCTTGGCTTTCTTTTCGGAGGAGGTCTCCCGATTGGCTTTCCCGTCATTCATTCAACTGTCCTTTAGCCATCCAGAAACCCTTGTGTTGCTGCAAGTTTGAACCTCCGGGAAAGTTGTCTTCGGTAGTTATGATAGCTTAGATACTGAATTGGGACCCAACACCTCCCGACGGTTCTCCACACTCAGCCTCACTTTAATGATTTCCGCTTCCGAGGCAGTGCGTCATGTGGTGTCGCCTTGCGCTGGTATGCTTCCGTGAATCAGTCATCAATGAGGCAGTACGCTATGACAATGATCGAAATCATCAGTGAATGGATCAGGCTTACTAATCAACAGTTCGTACCACAAAGGAAACCCTGTACGGAATTCAAGGAACTGTTTGCCGGATATTTCCCGGAAGAATTTCTCGCCACAAGCTACTACGTTATCGTGCCGCAAATGCCGGTTCCGGCATACCAGTTCCTGGAGCAACACGGCCTGACAGATCTTTTCAATCGCGATCTGGCCGGGCTAACGCTGAACGATACTTACTACCTGATCCCCGGTGCCGAAGATAACCTGCGAATTCATTTTCATGAACTGGTCCATGTTGCCCAGTGGCAGCATTGGGGTGTCGAGGACTTCGTTTCTCGTTATCTGGAAGAACTGACCAACTATGGCTACGACAAGATGCCACTTGAACGGATGGCCTATGATCTGGACGCCCTCTATGTGGCTGGAGGGCCAGTGGTTGACGTTCCCAGAATTATTCAGGCTTTGAAGTGACGCCCGCATGCCTGAGGCTCTCAATGATTACCCACGGAGGATAGCGCCATCATGAATATTTATTACTGCCACGGCTTTGCCAGCCGATTTGATCCTGGCAGCTCAAAACTTGAGCTTTTGAGCGAGCTTGGTCCGGTGTATGGGCATGACATGGATTACACCCAGCCTGCCGACGAGGTGGTGCACCAGTGCATCGACAAACTGATAGGCGCTGACATCGATATCGTCGTTGGCACCTCCATGGGGGGCTGGCTTGCCAGCGTGGTCGGGTCACGCACCGGGATACCATTTGTGGCGATCAATCCGGCCATTACACCATCACAGACCTTGATGAAGCATGTCGGGAAGGGCGTGGACTACCAGGGCAACGAATATGAGCTCACAGCCTCGGCGGTAAAGAGCTACGGCTCGTTACCGAAGGATGGCTGTGGCCTTATCCTTCTTGATGAGGGCGATGACGTCATTGATTGGCGCGAAACTTATTCAACCTACCATGAACGTTTCTCGGTTGTTTCCTTCCCGGGAGGCAGCCACCGATTTGACCACATGGAAGCAGCGCTTCCTTTGATCCAGAACTTTTTCGACCGGTCTTCACTGGTCTATGGACTTGGAGAGGATTGACGGAAAACCTGGAGCGCGTGTTTGAACTTTCCCCCGCGTTAGCCCCCAGGTGAGAGCTATTGATGTTCCGTGCGACGTCAAATGTCGCAATCCTGTTGCACAATAAGCGTGTCAAACAGGAGGTTTATATGAGCGTAGCGTTAACAGCACATCAAATTTCCCAAGCCCTGTTCGAAACCGACCCGATGAATACCTGTTGCAAAGAAAACCACTGCTTCGACGAATATGATCGGGAAGCGGTGGGGGTAAAAGAAAGCCTCGACAAGGGCCAGAGCCTGGAGCAAGCCTTGATCCAGGAAATATCTGAGTGGTTCTATAACGGCGAAGACTTTGATACAGGGAAAATTGACCCCATTATCAAGTTGCTCAGTGAGAGGGATTCATGATCGAAAACTTCAAAACCGACCTGGTGGTTCGTGTCGCCCCCATACCGCGAGAAGAGATCCTGAAAGCCATGGGCTATTCCAAGCCCGGCTCTGCACATTTAGAACGCCTGCAAACCGTACTGGATGATCCGGACTTCAGGCTGAACGATAGCGGTTTTGACTTCAAGTACAGCAGTGAGGGTTTTCTGCGAGCACTGTGTGTAGCCAGCGGCATGGACCTGGCGCTGGCGGAACAGCGGATAAGCCGCATTAAAAAGTACCTGGAAGACGAGCGAACGGCCTTCAAACCCTATATTTGGGTGAATACCGAATTCAAGCGACAAAACCAGCCCCTCTTTGCCCTGGCTGCCTGCGAACACCAGCGTTATCTGGAGTTCCCCAAGGGCTTCTGGCGGCTGGCTATCGACAGTCAACTGGGGTTGGCTCAATGTCGTGTTCGGGAACATGTATATGAACGTGGTGTAACGCTTGGCATCTGGGGGCAGATCAAGCAGTATTGGTTCTATTATAAAAACGAAGCAGCCTACCTATTGGCGCTGAACGGCGAAGTAATTGGCAAGCATGAGGGGTCTGTACCCAATAGGGCTACAGGAAGCAGGGAGCTGAATGTCGTTTCCCCTGCAACTCGTGAAGCCCAGCAGTAATCGTCTGAGGAAGAAGTAACAATGTATGACCTGATCGGCGATATCCACGGCTACGCCACTGAACTTAAAGCACTGCTCACCAAAATGGACTACCAGGAAATTGGCGGTGTGTGGCAGCACCCTCAGCGCAAGGCCATTTTTTTGGGTGACTTTGTGGACCGGGGCCCTGAGCAATTAGAAACCGTCATCATCGCCCGCAGGATGGTCGAAGAAGGTCACGCGCTAGCCGTAATGGGTAACCACGAATTCAACGCCGTAGCATGGGCCACAAACGATCCAGAAGCTCCCGGTGAGTATTTACGCCGCCACACTGATAAAAACCTGAATCAACACAAAGAGTTTCTCACTCAGGTACGTGAGCAGGGGTGCGAGGTTTACCACAATCTCATTGAGTGGTTTAAAACCCTGCCAGTGTATCTGGACTTGCCCGAGTTCCGTGTCGTGCATGCCTGCTGGCACCCGGAACACCTCGCTGTGATCGCCAAGTACACCGATGCAGAGAGCCGTTTACTGCCTGAGGCCTGGGAAAAAGCGAGTAGAAAGGGGACCGAAGCCTACGAGGCCATTGAAACCCTACTCAAAGGCCTAGAAATTCCGCTGCCTGGCGACCACCACTTTTTTGACGAATATAAAAACAAGCAAACCAACATCCGGACCGAATGGTGGCAGCAGGGTGAATTGACCTACCGTGATCTGGCCATGGTACCTGGTGACGCAATTGACAGGATCCCCCATGAACCGGTGGCATCTCATATCTTGCCGGGATACGACGGATTAAAGCCCGTATTTGTAGGGCATTACTGGCTGAAGGGCGAGCCTGCTCCGCTGACTGACCACATCGCCTGTCTTGATTACAGTGTGGCCAAGGGAGCTGGCGGAAAGCTATGTGCATATAGATTTCATGGTTGTAAGAAAATTAATCCGGCCAACTTTGTCTGGGTTTCAGCATGACTACTTTTAAAAGTACCAAAACTAGCTGAATCCGCGGGTATCACTGAAAGCTTTACTCACCAGATTTTCTATTGTTCAGCAAATAAATCCAAAAACGGCAGTAATGAGGAATTACATGGATGTCGGGAGCAGAAGTAAATCGAAAGCCTGGATCAAAGAATTTCTATTCGTCCGTGGAATGATTACAGGTCCAGATGCCAGCCCACTGTATTCTTATCACGTCACTGACGAAGAATACGCTGAGTTACCCAGCGTTCTTCGACAAGCTATAGCCGATATTGAGAGCCCATCCCATTCCTCATATTGGTCCGCTGCATTCTGTTTATTCGTGGCCGAAAAATATCGTCGAGAGTATGACGGCTCCAGCTTGGGGTGGTCGTGGAAAGGCTTCGAGAAGCCCTTATCAGTCGAGCTGACGAGTAGCCGTCACAGTGAGGTAGTCAAAAAAGGATTGGAGTTTTGGAAGCGTCCGATTCGTTTTAGAACTAACGGCTATGATTATCTCGGCTCTCTTTTTGACGAGGGCGGGCTTCCATGGCGTTTAGTGCAGAGCGAAACGCACGGGTTTGGCCGAGCCGTCCGAGGTGCCGTAAATCAGTATTATCGAGTGAAACAGGCCGGCCGCGACGTTGCATCGGTGATTGAGAACTACGCAGATTTTTTCCCCCAAACTTTCCGCACGTCTGAAAAATATCTTCTAATCGCATCAATCGTCGAATGGCTGATGCAGCTAGCTGAAACTCATCCAATTTCATCCGTTGAACAGCCAGCAGACTATTTGGACGAGCATGCTCCAGGTTGGCGAAAGAAGTCGCCTCTGCCGTTGGGCGAGTACAACGCTCGAAACCTAATCAATGATTGGCTAAAAGATGCTGGGCGGAGCCGTACTGAGAAAAAACAGCTAGGGATAAATTTTATTGGTATCATGATCAGTGTTTACGTATAGGTCGAACTGCTCCATCAGAATACCCGATGTTTGTCAGAGAAAAGACCGTTCTGTTCTGCAAGTTCATTACAGGTTTCAATGGCTTCGCGGTTATCTTGCCGCCATCGGTTGCGCTTTTCCTGTCGAACTTTTTCAGTCAGCGCCCACTCAAGAGTCGCAGAAAGGTTGATGTTCAGGCTGCGTGCCTCTGCCAATAACTCTCTGTTTATGGAAAGGTTTGTCGCTTTTTTAGGGGCTGCGTTGTCAGGTTGCATCACATTGGGTCCAAGCATAGCATATGCGCATCTATTATGCGTATTATCGTAATTTGGAGCATTTAACAAGTCAAGCAACCGGACGGCTTCACCGGCGTAAACCGGTCAAGATCGCCACCCATCCCTCAACCATGCCCCGCCCAATCAATCACTGCTATCATGCCCCGCTAACGAGACGAAATCTGCTTTGGAGTCAGCAGCATGTCGGTATTGATTGAGGCCCTGGTGCCGGTCTTTGGCCTGATTATCATGGGTTACCTGCTCAAACGCTGGAATTTCCCCGGCGAGGGTTTTTGGCCTCTGGCAGAACGCCTGACTTATTACGTGCTGTTTCCGTCCATGCTGCTGTTCAAACTGGGGAATGCGCAATTGGCGCCGTCGGCCTATCTTGAGGTGGCCGTGCTCATTATGGCCATGCTGGCGGCGATGACGGTGCTGCTGGTGATCTGTCAGGTTATCTGGCGCTGGCCGGGGGCGGTTTATTCGTCGGTCTTTCAGGGTGCCATCCGTTTCAATTCCTACGTGGCCCTGGCCGCTTCCGGGCTGCTTCTGGGCGACACAGGTATCTCTCTGATGGCCATTGCGGTGGCAGTAATGGTGCCGACTCTGAATGTGCTTTGCATTGTGATGTTTGCGTTGGTGGCCGGGCAGGGTGGCATAAAACTCAAACCGGTGCTGAAGGCGGTGGCGACCAATCCGTTGATCATCGGTTCGCTGGCGGGGGTTATCTGGAGCTTTTTCCGTATCGGCTTTCACCCGATCATCGCCGGGCTGCTTTCACCCCTCAGTGATCTGGCTTTGCCGTTAGGTTTGATGACGGTGGGCGCCGGGTTGCAGTTGAAAGCCCTGAGAGGGGCCTCTGTGCCGTTCCTGGTGGCTACTGCCGCAAAACTGGTAGCCTTTCCACTGATGACGGCCGGCCTGGCGCTCCTGCTGGGCATAGACGGTCTGTTGCTGCAGGTCGTCATACTGTTGTCAGCGTTGCCAACCGCCTCTTCCGCCTACATTCTTGCCCGTCAGCTTGGCGGCGATGCCCCGTTGATGGCGGGCATCATCAGTGGCCAGACCTTGCTGGCCACGGTGACAATTCCGTTGATGCTGGGTTTGCTCTGGTAGCAGGCGTTACCCGGGCAGGCAGGCCATCACTGCGTCGGCCAGCTGTTGCTGGAAATTCAGGTAACCGTCGGCGTCGGCAGTAATGTCCGAAGCCAACGGGTCCCAGGTGCTGAGCCTTGCCTCCACACCTTCGGTGATGGCGCGCCACCAATCGCGATCAAACTGCGGTTCGATCAGCAAGCAGGGCTGGCTGCTGGCTTTGAGTGTGTTCTGCACCTCCGCCACATGGCGAGCCCCGGGCGAGCGTTCCGGGCTGGGTGTCAGTACGCCGGCAATGGCCAGCCCGTAGTGTGCCGCGAACCGCCCGAAAGCGTCGTGGTAGGTAAACAGCGAGATGCCTTCTGCGGCCTTGAGTTGTTGCCTGATGGCGTCCTCTCGGGTGCCGAGGGCTTGCCGGAAAGCGTCGAGATTCTGCTTCAGTTGCGACTTGTCCGCACCAGGCTGTTCGGCCAGCCGGTCATGGATGGTTGCTGCCATTTGCATGGCGAGGGCCGGGTCCAGCCAGATGTGGGGGTCTTCACCATCGCCATGCTCGTGCCCGTCATGATCGCCATCGGTATCCTGCTCTTCCTGATGGGCGTCGTCTTTGCCTTCGTGTTCGTTCGGGTGAGGGACCTCGGTAGTGGCGGAGGGCGCAAGGGCTGAAAGCGCATGGGTGCGATGCTCAAAATCTTCCCCGCCCAGTATCCGGGTCAGAAACGTTTCCATGTCCGGACCTACCCAGAAGATCAGGTCAGCCTCATCCATGGCGCGACGCTCGGACGGTCGCATGTGGTAGGTGTGGGGGCTGGAGCCGGCGGGTACCAGCGTGGTGACGTTGGTACCCTCGGTAGCAACGGCTCTCACCAGCAGCTCAAGGGGTTTGATGGAGGTGACGACATTGATGGGCTCGGCGTGTGACAGCCCCGTCAGGAGCGCTAGTCCCAGGAAAAGACTGGTAGCCCGTATACGATGGTACTTCATGGGTTGCATGATCTCTGAGTGATATTGATATGTTATATTATTACACTATCATCACAAGTTGAAGTGAGTGTTGAGGGTTCATGGGATTTTTTTTGTGGGCCGGTATAATGCGGTGCACTCAATTCAACGGCTGCCACAGACTGGCGCTCGTCAAACAGGATTTATCATGACTGTACGTACCCGTATCGCCCCGTCACCCACTGGCGATCCACACGTTGGCACCGCTTACGTTGCGCTGTTCAACCTGTGTTTTGCCCGCCAGCATGGTGGCCAGTTCATTCTGCGGATTGAAGACACCGACCAGGCTCGCAGTACGGACGAGTCGGAGCAGGATATTCTGAAGGCATTGCGGTGGTTGGGCCTTGAGTGGGATGAGGGTCCCGATGTCGGGGGACCACACGGGCCTTACCGGCAATCCGAGCGCAAGCATTCCTATCGCCATTACGCTCTGGATCTGGTGGAGAAGGGTCACGCTTTTTACTGCTTCCGGACGCCGGAAGAACTGGATGTGATTCGGGAAGCGCGCAAGGAGGCCGGTCTTAACCCGGGCATCAAGGGGGACCTTGAGCTCCCGGAAGCGGACGTGCAGCGTCGGCTGGCGGCGGGCGAGCCCTATGTTATCCGGATGAAGGTGCCGGAAGAGGGCGTCTGCCGGGTCGACGACATGCTGCGGGGCGTGATCGAAATCGACTGGTCCCAGGTGGACTGTCAGATATTGCTCAAATCCGATGGTATGCCCACCTACCATCTGGCCAACGTTGTGGATGATCACCTGATGGCGATCACTCACGTGCTGCGTGGGGAGGAGTGGATCAACTCGGCACCCAAGCACCAGTTGCTCTATGAATACTTCGGTTGGGATATGCCGGTGCTGTGTCACTTGCCGCTGTTGAGAAATCCGGACAAGAGCAAGCTCTCCAAACGCAAGAATCCGACCAGTATCAATTTCTATGAGCGTATGGGGTTCATGCCTGAGGCGGTGCTCAATTATCTGGGTCGCATGGGCTGGTCGATGCCGGATGAGCGTGAGAAGTTCTCACTGGCCGAGATGGTCGAGCACTTTGATATCCAGCGGGTGTCTCTGGGCGGCCCGATATTCGATGTCGAGAAACTGCGGTGGCTGAATGGCCTGTGGTTGCGGGAGAACCTGTCGGACGAGCAGTTCATGGCGCGTCTCAAGGACTGGTGGTTCCGTCCGGAAGCACTGGCCCCGCTGGTGCCGCACCTCAAGGGCCGGGCAGAGGTGTTCAGTGATGTGGCCCCTATGGCCGCCTTCATGTTCTCCGGTATGCTGGGTGTCACCGCTGAGCAGTTTGTTCATAACAAGCTGGATGAAAGCGAGATCAAGCGGGTGCTGCAATTCACGCTCTGGCGTTTCGAGGCCCAGCGTCACTGGAGCAAAGAGACGCTGTTTGCGGACGTCAAAGCCTTGTCCAAGGCCATGGAGCTCAAGATGGGGGATTTCATGTTTCCGATTTTTGTTGCCATTGCGGGCACTCCGAACTCCTGGTCGGTCATGGACTCCATGGCGATGCTGGGTCCGGACATGACCCGTGCGCGGCTCCGGCATGCCCTCGAAGTGTTGGGGGGCTTTTCGAAGAAGGAAACCAAGCGGGTTGAAAAGGAGTTTGCTGCGTTTTCTAGCCTTTCCTGACCATCCCTGAGCATCCTGCGATTGATCAACTTTTAGTCATTGTCTGAAGTTGATTGAAAAAATGGATCGCAGGGGGTTGACGGGGCGGGAGTGGGTCACTAATATACCGCTCCGTTGATGGGGCCATAGCTCAGCTGGGAGAGCGCGACGCTGGCAGCGTCGAGGTCGACGGTTCGATCCCGTCTGGCTCCACCATTATTACTGTGTCCCCTTCGTCTAGTGGCCTAGGACACCGCCCTTTCACGGCGGTAACACCGGTTCGAACCCGGTAGGGGACGCCACTATTCAGAGTTCCGGTTTTGCACGGTTGCTCTACAAAAAAACCGCTCTTGTGAGCGGTTTTTTTGTGTCTGTTGTTTGAAGGTTTGGCTCTTTGGTTATCGCTGTCGTTTAACGCAGTGCAAACGCGCCTTTACCAACGCCTTCAAATGCCTTCACCTGAATTTCGTCGTCGGGGTACTGGGTTTTGCATTGCGAGGCAATGTGGTCAGCGATCAGCTCTACGGTGGTGTCGGTTGCCATCATATAGACCCGCGGGAGGGGCAGTGTCAGGCTGAACTCCCCCTGTTCGGCCTCGTAGTCAAAGGTGATGTAGGGGATACCCTTGGCGTCGACAAACTGTTCGGTCACGTCTTCCTCTGAGCCCACGTAAATATCCGACCAGCACCGGGCCCAGTCACGCTCAAGGTCGGTATCACGGTGGCCATTACGGCGGACCTGTATGGGGGAGCGATGGCCGTGGGCAATGCGTTGGCAATTACCCAGGTGCTTCTTGAGGCCGTGGACATAGTGGTAGTAGGCGCCATCAATTTCTTCTTCCCGAAGCTCAATCTGAACACCTTGAACGTTGGCCGGCAGCACCGCTTTCAGTTCTTTCTCCAACATGCTCGCCACCACAGAAGGCACCACCACGTCGCCGTCAATAAAGACGACGGCTTCCTGAGGGGAGCGATGGACAATCCGGGTGCCATCCTTGAGCTGCCATTCGAATTTGCCAGGGGCTTCTTCATCGATGCGAAGGCCGCTATAGTCTTTCGGAATGACCAGCCGATGATCAACGCGCTCGTCAATAATCCGCTTGATGGTGCGTTTGACGGCACTGAAATCGAACACCATGCCTTGCTCGTCAAGTTCACCGGTGAGAATCACATCTGCGATCCAGCTTTCGCCCACCAGGCCCCGTGTCGGGTCGAGGTATGCAAAATCAATGACGGTGAGGTTGTCGACGAAAAGGTGATTCATTAGAGCGGTCCGATAAACGTTATGCTTGAATGGCGGTGAAATTCTACCAAAATTCCGCCAATGTGAGTGAGAAATTGTGATGGCCGAACAACTCGCTGCCCGCCAGAAGTCTGCTTCGCGACCCGCCTTGGTGCTGGCGGCTGGCTCGTCGAGCAGAATGGGCAGGGCAAAGGGGCTGTTGTCCTGGGGCGAACTGACTCTGCTTGATCGTGCGGTTGACCAGGCGCGAACGCTGAGTTCGGAGGTGTGGGTGGTGGCGGGTTGCTACTACCCTCTGCTGCGATATCGCACCGGGCGCCGGCCGACCCGATGGGTGTTTAACCCGGACTGGCGGGCGGGGCTGTCGTCTTCGTTAAAAACGGGGCTGGCTGCATTGCCTGCCAGGGCAGTGGGTGCCTATGTTTTACTGGCAGATCAGCCGTTGATTTCGCCATCGGGCCTGATGCAATTGCGAGCAGCGGCCGAGCGTGAAACGGATTTGCCTGTGGCGACCGATTATGGCGATCGTCCTGGCGTGCCCGCCTATCTGCCCCGGGCATTATGGGCTCAGCTGTCTGATCTGGAGGGCGACCGGGGCGCCGCGGGCGTGCTGGCCGCCGCAGGTGCCGTGCGAATCAGACTGCCCGGCGCCGAACGGGATGTGGATACACCGGAGGATTGGCGCGAGGCTCGCCAGCACAGGGAGCGCTCTATGGAGCGCTCTATCGCACTCTCTATCGCACTCCGGTCGGAAGGCGGTCATGGTTGAGCTGCTCCCAGGCTCGCATGTGAACATCCGCTTCGTACTGGTAGGGTGACTTGAACGGCGTCAGGACAAAATCAAAAACCAGGAAGAAAAACCCGACCGACGCCCAGGCAATCAACAGAGTGTTGATGGTATTGGCCTGTACTTCGGGGTTGGCGCCCACGAACGATTCCAGTGCGGGCAGCACATCGTTGATCAGTACTACCGGGTTGAAGCTGGACAATACCAGCGGAACCCAGAACGCGATAAACACCGGGAAAAAACCGAACGACCAAAGTGTCCGTCGTAACGTATAGATAGCAATTGCGCGCCAGTATTGCTGACGAAGCTCCGGCACCCTGCGGACCCGAGCAAGGTAATCACGGCGTTCGAGCCAGTAAGCCGAAATGCCGTGTTGATATAGCCGGGTTTCCGGTAATGTTGCACTGGCAGCGTGAGAGGGTTGCCCGGTTTCGGATTTCTGGTCCGAAGCGGCGTGCGCGGCATCAGGAATATCGATTGTCATAGTGGTCGGCTTTTCCCGGCTTCAAGTAGGTTCTTCAACACTTTATTGTAGTTGAGAGTCGTACGGCATCTCTGCATGATAATCGATACAACGTGTTAACCTACAGACCTTAACTTGAGAAAGACGGAGTGTATTAATGACAGCAGTGAGCGAAAGCGGTATTCATCCAGCGTTTGAGAAACTGCGCAGTCACCGGATTGCGGCCCTGAACGTTACGGTCGAGGAGTATCGTCATCGCAAAACCGGTGCGCAGCACCTTCACATGGCTGCTGATAATGAAGAGAACGTGTTTTTTGTCGCCCTCCGTACCTTCCCGATGGACTCGACCGGCGTAGCACATGTCCTCGAGCACACCGTGCTGTGTGGCAGTGAGAAATTCCCGGTTCGTGATCCGTTTTTCATGATGATCCGGCGGTCCCTGAACACCTTCATGAATGCGTTCACCAGCAGTGACTGGACGGCGTACCCGTTTGCCAGCAAGAACCGGAAGGATTTTGATAACCTGCTGTCGGTCTATCTGGATTCGGTCTTTTTCTCCAGTCTGGACCCCCTGGATTTCGCCCAGGAAGGTCACCGGATCGAGTTCGAGAAGCCCGACGACTCCCAGTCCCCGCTGGTCTATCGGGGTGTGGTTTACAATGAAATGAAAGGCGCGATGAGTTCCGCGACCTCGCAGCTGTGGCAGAACCTCTCGAGCCATCTGTTCCCGACCACAACCTACCACTACAACAGCGGCGGCGAGCCAGATCATATTGTTGATCTTGAGTATGATGAATTGCTGGCGTTCTATCGCCACCACTACCATCCGAGCAACGCGACCTTTGCCACCTATGGCAACATCCCGGCCCATGAGCACCATGAAAAGTTCGAATCGCTGGCACTGTCACGGTTTGACCGGCTCGATATTGACCTGCCGGTTCGGGACGAAAAACGTCTGTTTGCGCCTGTCCGGGTAGAGCAGGGTTATGGCGTCAACGAGGGCGAGTCCACGGAGCACAAGACCCACATCGTGATGGGCTGGCTGTTGGGCCACAGTTTTGATCTGCAGAGCAATCTCGAAGGCCAGTTACTGGCCAGCGTGTTGTTGGATAACAGCGCGTCACCGTTGATGCGCGCGCTTGAAACCACCGATATCGGCCATTCGCCGTCGCCCTTGTGTGGCCTGGAAGATTCCAACCGCGAGATGACCTTTGTATGTGGTATCGAAGGCACGGAGCCGGGCAAGCTGGCGGAACTCGAAACCCTGATAGAGCAGACGCTGCAAACAGTGGTGGACGAAGGTGTCAGTGAGGAGCGGCTGGAAGCCATCCTGCATCAGCTTGAGCTGCACCAGCGCGAGATCTCCGGGGATGGCATGCCCTATGGTTTGCAGCTGATCATGACCGCGATATCACCCATGGTGCACGGGGGTGATCCGGTCGCCCTGCTTGACCTGGAGCCGGTGCTGGCGGAAATGCGCGAGAAGATTCGTGATCCGGATTACATTCCCGAGCTGATCCGCCGTAACCTGGTTGATAACCCTCACCGGGTGACGCTTACCCTGCGCCCGGATGACAAACTTGAGCACCGCCGACAGGCAGCGATCAAAGCGGCTCTGGCTGACCAGAAGGCAAAACTGACCGAGGCGGAAACCACCCGGATCATCGAGCGTGCGAAAGCTCTGGAAGAGCGTCAGCAGCGCAAGGACGATGACTCTATCCTGCCGAAAGTGGATCTTACCGATGTACCCCTGAAAATGCCGGAGCCGGCGGCGCGCTACGCGGGCGATATTTCCGCGGCGCTGTACGCCCAGGGCACTAACGGTCTGGTTTATGAACAGGTCATTTTACCGCTGCCGGCCATGTCCGATGACGAGCTGTTGTTATTGCCGCTCTACACAACCTGCCTGACGGACGTGGGCTGTGGTGAGCTCGACTACTTGCAGATGCAGGACCGGATTTCCGCTGAATCCGGCGGCATATCGGCGTTTGTGTCCGCCCGTGGCCGTATTGATGATGTTCAGAGCCTGTCCGGTTTTCTGGTGCTGAACGGCAAGGCGTTGGCCCGTAATCGGGAGTCTCTTACCGCGCTGCTGAAAGACGTGTTCAGTGGCGCCCGGTTTGACGAACAGGATCGTATTCGCGAAATGGTTGCCCAGGTTCGCTCCCGTCGGGAGCAGTCGGTCACGGGCAGCGGCCATGGCCTTGCCATGAGTGCTGCCAGCCAGGGTCTGAGTGCAGGCGCGTGGCTGGGCTTTCGTCTCGGTGGCCTGGAAGCGATCCGGGCTATCAAGGCCCTGGATGACGCCCTGGATGAGCCGGCGGAGCTGGCGAAACTGTGCTCACGCCTGGCCTCTTTGCATGAGCGTATGCAACAGCAGCAAAGACAGTTTCTGGCAATCGGGGAAGAAGAGCACCTTGACCCCATGCTGGAAGATCTTCGCGAGCTTTGGCACAGCGCTGAGCCTGCCGCCGGTGAAGCCTGGGATATCGATCCTGTCAGTTATCAAACCCGCCAGGCATGGTTAACCTCCACCCAGGTGAACTTCTGTGCGAAGGCCTACGCCACTGTGGCAATCGACCATCCGGATGCCGCTGCCCTGACCGTACTGGGTGGCTTCCTGCGCAACGGGTACCTGCACCGGGTCATTCGCGAAAAAGGCGGAGCCTACGGCGGTGGTGCGGGCCAGGACAGTGTGAATGGTACGTTCCGGTTCTTTTCATACCGTGATCCACGCCTGAGTGAAACCCTGAGCGATTTCGACGCCGCGGTTGAATGGATGCAAACGGCAGAGCACGACCCGCAGGAACTGGAAGAGTCCATCCTTGGCGTCATGGGTCAGTTGGACAAGCCCCGGTCGCCAGCCGGTGAGGCGCGTCATGCGTTCCAGAACCGCCTGTTTGGCCGCACGCCTGAGCAGCAAGCCCGGTTCCGGGAACGGGTGCTGGCAGTGACTCTGGACGACCTGAGACGCGTCGCCCGGACCTGGCTGAAGCCGGAAACCGCCAGCACAGCGGTGGTGACCAGCCCGGATCAGCGGGCGGTGGTTGAAGAGCTCGGCCTGACTATCGAAGAGCTGTAAGCTGGCCGCCTCAGGCGTAATCGCCTACCGATTGCGCTTGAGGCCGGTGCTGACGATGATTCGGGTTGAAATTTCTTCTACCGAAGAAGTCGTCGTATTCATGTAGGGAATGCGTTCGCGGCGATACATCAACTCGATCTCTTCGACCTCCAGCATGCATTGCTTGATCGACGAATAGCGGGAGTTGGGGCGCCGCTCGTTGCGGATCGTTGCAAGTCGCTCCGGCTCTATGGTCAGCCCGAAGATTTTCTCCTTGTAAGGTTTTAACGCCTCGGGGAGTTGCTGGTCCTGCAGGTCCTCTTCGGTGATCGGATAGTTTGCCGCTTTGATGCCGTACTGAAGTGCCAGATACAGACATGTCGGTGTTTTACCGCTCCGTGATGCTCCCACCAGAATCAGGTCCGCTTCGCTGTAATGGCGAATACGCGCACCGTCGTCGTTATCCAGTGCAAAGTTTACGGCCTTGATCCGTCTCTCGTAATTACTCTCGTTGCTGATCGCGTGGGAACGCCCGACCGTGTAAGAGGAGGATACGCTGAGCTCGGTTTCGAGTGGGTGCAGGAAGGTACCGAAAATATCCACCATAAAGCCGTTGGCTTTGCCGATAGCCTCACGGATGTCGTTATTGACGATGGTGTCAAAGACCAGAGGTTTGGCGCCATCGATTTCCGCCGCCTGATTGATCCGTTTCACCAGGTCATTGGCCTTATCAAGATCGTCGATGTAAGGCATGGTGCGACGCTCGAAATCGATCTTCTCGAATTGTGCCAGCAAGCTATTGCCCAGCGCCTCAGCGGTCAGGCCGGTTCCGTCAGAGATGAAAAACGCGGTTCGTTTCATAATCGGCTGTCTGGCTCCATTAAAGCTTGATTTGAATCTTGATTTGATTAGAACCGGGCGAAGTCGATGCTCCGTCCGCCGGGGCCGGTTGGCTAGGTAATCCTTGAAGGTTACAGTATGATACAGGGCAAGTTCGAGAGCCGTGGAGTCATTTTTGTACCACGGCTCTTTGCTTCAATGACTCAAGGGAGACGCGCTTTGGAAGAGTACATCATCTGGTTTGAGAACCTGGGCATCGCTGATGTTGATCGGGTAGGCGGTAAGAACGCCTCGCTCGGGGAAATGATCAGCAACCTTGCCAATGCAGGCGTCACGGTGCCAGGCGGGTTTGCGACGACAGCCTTTGCCTACCGTGAGTTTCTCGCCAAAGACGGGCTGAAAGAGCGCATTGACGAGGCCCTGGATGCGCTCGATATCAATGATGTCAATGAACTGGCTCGAGTCGGCGCGAAGATTCGGAAGTGGATCATAGAGACTCCGTTCCCCTCTGCGCTGGAAAAGGAACTTGAAACTGCTTACGACGCATTGCGTAAGGACAATAGCAATCTCGCAGTTGCCGTTCGGTCCTCTGCTACCGCTGAAGATCTGCCGGATGCGTCGTTTGCCGGTCAGCAGGAAACCTTCCTCAATATCGTTGGCCTCGATCAGGTGAAACTGGCCGTCAAAGAGGTGTTCGCCTCCCTGTTTAATGATCGCGCCATATCTTACCGGGTGCATCACGGCTTTGATCACAAGCTGGTAGCGTTATCCGCGGGCATTCAGAAAATGGTCCGCAGTGAAACCGCCTCCAGTGGCGTGATGTTTACCCTGGATACCGAGTCCGGTTTCCGGGATGTGGTATTTATCACGTCCTCTTACGGTCTCGGCGAAACAGTGGTCCAGGGTGCCGTAAACCCGGACGAATTCTACGTTCATAAACAGACCCTCGAAGCTGGCCGGCCAGCGGTTCTGCGCCGCAATCTGGGCAGCAAGGCAATCAAGATGGTCTACTCCGGCAGCCAGGAAACCGGTCGCTCGGTGGATACCGTGAAGGTAGAGCCTGAAGAACGGGGTCGCTTCTCGATCACGGATGCCGAAGTTTCGGAATTGGCCCGTCAGGCCATCACCATTGAAAGGCATTACCAGCGCCCGATGGATATCGAATGGGCAAAAGACGGCGACGACGGCCTGATCTATATCGTGCAGGCCCGTCCGGAAACGGTGAAAAGCCGTGCCTCTGCAAACGTCATGGAACGGTACCTGCTCAAGGAGCAGGGTAAAATCATCATTGAAGGCCGGAGCATCGGTCACAAGATTGGCAGTGGCCCGGTCAAGGTCATTACCAGCCTCAATGAAATGGATCGCGTGCAACCCGGCGATGTGCTGGTAACGGATATGACAGACCCTGACTGGGAGCCGGTCATGAAGCGCGCCTCCGCCATTGTGACCGACCGTGGCGGGCGTACCTGCCATGCGGCCATTATTGCCCGGGAATTGGGCATACCGGCGGTGGTGGGGTGTGGCGATGCCACCGACATTCTGAAGGACGGTCAATTCGTCACGGTGTCTTGTGCCGAAGGCGATACCGGCATGATCTACGAAGGCAGCCTGGATTTCGAGCTGCGTGAAAATACCGTGGAGTCGATGCCTGCAATTCCGTTCAAAATAATGATGAACGTGGGCAACCCGGACCGGGCATTCGATTTTCAGTCGTTGCCCAACGAGGGTGTTGGTCTCGCCCGGCTTGAGTTCATCATCAATCGCATGATTGGTGTACACCCGAAGGCGCTGCTCAACTTTGACGGTTTGCCCCGGGATATTCGCCAGACTGTTGAAAAGCGCATTTCCGGCTACAGTTCACCGGTCGACTTCTATGTCGACAAGCTCGTTGAGGGTATCTCTACGCTCGCGGCGGCTTTCACGCCCAAGAAAGTCATTGTCCGGTTGTCCGATTTCAAGTCCAACGAATACGCCAACCTCATCGGTGGCACGCTCTATGAGCCGGATGAAGAAAACCCCATGCTGGGTTTCCGGGGCGCGTCCCGCTACATTTCCGAAACGTTCCGGGACTGCTTCGAGCTTGAATGCCGCGCCCTGAAGAAAGTCCGGGACGAGATGGGCTTCAATAATGTCGAGATCATGGTGCCCTTCGTCCGGACGGTTGGCGAAGCCCGACAGGTGGTCGAACTGCTGGCTGAAAATGGTCTGAAGCGTGGCGAGAATGGTCTGCGGCTGATTATGATGTGTGAGTTGCCGGCCAATGCGATTCTGGCGGACGAGTTCCTGGAGTCGTTCGACGGGTTCTCCATAGGTTCCAACGATCTTACCCAGCTCACTCTGGGGCTGGACCGGGATTCCGGTATCGTTGCCCACCTGTTTGACGAGCGTAATGATGCGGTGAAAGCACTGCTGTCCAACGCCATCAAGGCCTGCAAGAAAGCTGACAAGTATATCGGTATCTGTGGTCAGGGGCCTTCCGACCATCCTGACCTGGCCAAGTGGCTGATGGACCAGGGCATCGACAGCGTGTCCCTGAACCCGGATTCCGTGCTGGATACTTGGTTCTTCCTCGCTGAAGAACATGTGGATTTTTAACAGACTGAACGCAGGAGAGTGCGAGTGCCTATCGTGACCCCCGATCTTTGTGATGATTACCCCGAGGTGCAGGTTGTGGAGCCCGGGTTCAGGAACTACGGCGGCATCACTGCCTTCGGCGGTGAAATCGTGACGGTGAAATGCTTTGAAGACAATTCCGTAGTTAAAAAGCAGGTTGGCTTGCCCGGGGAAGGGCGGGTCATGGTGGTGGATGGGGCCGCTTCCAAAAAGGTGGCTCTGTTGGGAGATATGCTGGCCGAGAAGGCCGCCGAGAAGGGCTGGGCAGGCCTCATTATCAATGGCTGTATCCGGGACGTTGATATCGTGGGCACCACGGCCTTGGGTGTTCAGGCGTTGGGGGCGCATCCGCGGAAGTCTGAAAAGCGTGACCTGGGCGATCTCAACGTGCCGGTTACCTTTGGTGGGGTAACCTTTTACCCGGGCCATTACGTCTACGCGGATAACAACGGCATTGTGGTGTCGGAGAAACCGCTGGACGTCACTGGCAATTAAAAGTGGGATGTTGGCCGGGGCTGTATTGAAGCGCCCCGGCCGATACCTTGAGAATCAGAAGCTTGTTTCAGGCCCAGTTATCGTTCTTGCGCGACGGCTTGAGCAATGGGATAACAACCGCCAGGAACATACCCAGCAATACCAGCCCCGCACTTAACAGCATGAAGTCGGATTCGCTTTTGGCTTCAAGGCGTTCCTTTTCCGCGGTAAGAACTTCCAGGTCATTGCGGATTTTCTGATTGGTTTCCTGCAACTCCCGGTTGCGGCGATCCAGTGTCAATGCGTTGGCGGAAACTGTTTTGACCTCCTCAAGTTCGCTGGCCAGCGACTGGGAACGGCTCTCGAGGGTTTCCTCGGAGGCGGCTAACTGGTCACGCTCGGCCTGAATCGATTGCAGTTGTTCCCGCACTTCCGCCAGTTGATTCTTGGTCGCTTCAAGCTCTTTGGTAGCTGCGGCCAAGCGATCCCGGGCAATCGGCTGTTCGGATAGAAAACGGGAGACTACCCAGCCTTCAAGGCCTTGCGGAGTGCGGATCCGGCTGTAGCCGGAGTCACTGCGCTCCAGTAACTCCACGGGGGTACCGCTACGCAGGCCATTGTGCAAAATCCGGTATTCTGTTCCCTGGCCACCGCGAAGGGGGACAAAGAGCGTGTCATCGATATAGACCGTTTGCGCCTGCGCTGCTGTGCAGCTGGCGACGGTCAAAAGTATGAAAGCAAGCAGACGAAATGAGATCACAAAATACGATTCCTGCGTGTCGTGTTCAAAGGCGCAATTTTGGCACAGTTCCTGAGCCAATCAAGCCGGTCTTTATTACAAAAAACTCATACTGGCCAGCCGATGGATCAGGGCAGAACCCGCTTGAAGGGCTTGACCACAACGCTCTCATATACTCCGGCGGCAACGTAAGGGTCGTCATCAGCCCAGGCCTGGGCTGCTTCAAGCGAGTCAAATTCGGCGATGACCAGACTGCCGGTAAAGCCGGCGTCGCCCGGATCCGGCGTGTCCAGAGCCGGATGGGGGCCAGCCAGCATCAGGCGACCCTCTGATTTGAGAGCTTCGAGTCTTTCCAGATGCGCCGGGCGGGCCGACATGCGTAGTGAAAGACTGTTCGGGATATCCTGGCTCATAATGGCGTAGTACATTTCTCGACACACTCCGGTTATGGGGTCAGTACAGGTAGATGCTATTTTAGTTGGCACTAATAAATTGTTACTAAACTGGTACACTCAGCGTAGTTGTTACCACAGGCCGGCTGCACGCTGGCAAGCCGACCCCAAAACGGATATTACGTGACTATACCTCAAGCCCGACCAGCCTGCATTGATCTCCACTGCCACAGTCGCATCTCAGACGGTGCATTAACACCCCGTGATCTGATATTGCGAGCAGAAGCAAACGGGGTCACCCATTTGGCGTTAACTGATCACGATACCATTGGCGGTATAGAGATGGCTCGCGCGGTTGCGGAGGAAGTGGGTATCACCCTGATTACCGGCATCGAACTGTCGTGCGTCTGGAAGTCGCTGACTATCCATATTGTGGGGTTGGACTTTGATCCAGATCAGCCTGAATTTGTTGCAGCGGTGGCAGAGCAGCACGACAACCGCTGGCGTCGCGCACGCACTATTGCCGATCGTCTCGAGAAGCTTCGGGTACCCGACTTATTGGCGAAGGCGACAGCCCTTGCGGATGACGATGTGCCGGGGCGGCCCCATTTTGCCAAGGCGTTGATCGAAGCCGGGGTAGTCAAAGATATGAACCAGGCCTTCAAGCGCCATCTGGGCTCGGGCAAGCCTGGTGATGTAAAGGCATTCTGGCCGGAACTTGAGACCGTTGTCGGCTGGATTCGCCAGGCGGGGGGGCTTGCAGTCATTGCTCATCCAAGAAAGTATAAAATGACGGCAACCAAACTGCGATCGCTGGTATCCGACTTCGGTCGTTGTGGCGGTCGGGGGATTGAGGTATCAACCTCCGGTCAGTCCAGTGGTGATCTGGGCTTTCTGGCGGAACTGTGTCGGCGTGAAAAAATGCTGGCGTCCCAGGGCAGTGATTTCCACTTTCCAGGCGCTGCCTGGTGTGAGTTGGGAGTGATACCGGACTTGCCAGAAGGGTTGGACCCGATCTGGCAGCATTTTAAAACTCCGGTCAATCAGGCCGGGGCGTGAAACAGCAGGTAGAGATCGGTTAAGGATTCGGGAATGGCTTCGGCCATTTGCTGAGTCAGCTGTTCGCTGTCTCTGACCTTCTGAAAATCCTCGTCATCAAATAGCCCCGACAGGGTCATCATCGGCACCAGTAAATCGGCGGTCTCAGCTTCGTCAATCTTCAGCCAGTCTTCCTCGTTTTCCAGGAAGGTATCAACGAAGCCGGCACACCAGTTTTCGAGAGCGTTTATGGGGTCGCCGTCTTCCGGCTCCGGAAGTTCAAGCGACTGTCCCATATCCAGTAAATGTGCCAGGGCATCTGCCAGTTGCAGAGCCAGGGTACCAAACGTGTCGGGCACACCGGCCTCCGGTAGGGCGTCCAGACCCGTTGCCAGCAGGAAAATCCTGTCTGTCGAGAGCTGAACCGGCCCGACGACACTGGCGCAGACGACGCCATGAAGCCCAAAGAAATCCAGAGCATCTTCGCCCCAGGGTTCAGCGAAAAGGATGTCTTCAAGTGCTTCGATTTCCGCATTGGATAGCATTGCATTGCTCCTGGCGATCAGCCGTGGCATTCGGAAAGCGGGAAGGGCCAAAAGAGGCGCCTTCCCGTCAGGTAGGTCTAGGAGTCTTTTGCTGACTCCTCAGAGCTGGACGTCTGGCTTCCGGCTTTGGCTTCTGCTGCGGCTTTCTCTGCGGCCAATTGACGTTTCCGAACCTCCCGGGGGTCATTGTAGGCGCGACCTGGGGTGGTTTGCATCGCCAGTTTCGGGTTCGATGCCTCGGTGGAATCAGACGACACGGCATCTGCCGGTTGTTGCGCAGCGTCCGGCGCTTGCCCGGATTCCGGTTTTTGCTCAGGTTCCGGCTTTGCGGCTGGCTGGGGCTTTTCCTTTGCCGCTTCTTTAGCCGGTGGAGCCTTGGCTGCGGGCTCGGGTGTCTCATGGGTTATGTGGCCAGAGTCTGCCGGGCTCTCGCTGGGCCTGGTTTCTGGCGCAGCAGAGGCCTTCTCGGCGTTCTCGGTGCTGTCTTTAACCGCCTCTTTGGTAGCAGCCGGCTTCTTGCTGCCTGCTCTGGGCCTACCCGGTGTACGGGGCTTTCGGGCAGCAGGTTTTTCGTCGGCTGACTTTTCTGGCACGGCGGTTTGCTCGGCGACCGTATCTTCCGGTGCGGCCTTGTCTTCTTCTTTAGCCGGGCTGGCCGCGGAAGCTGGCGATGCCGCTGGAGTCGGAGCTTCGGGAGTTTTATCTTCCCTGGCTTGCTCTGGTGCGGCGGTGGGTGCGTCCGCTGCCTGGTCCTTCGCAGGTTCTTCCGGTTGCTGGGTTGCCGGAGTCACGTCGGGCTTTGCCGCGCGCTCTGATTGCTCAGCTTTTGCCTGGTCTGTCTTTTCGCCCGGGGCCTTTTCCGCGTCAGTGTTCAACTTGTCGGACACTTGCGGCTGCTCAGCAACTGGCTTCTTGTCCGCAGTGGACTCTGCTGCCGGCGTGGCGGTACCCGCCGCTGCGGTTGCGGCTTCGGTTTGAGCACCTTGGCCTGAAGCTTCGGATTTCGCCGTATCACGGCGCTTCTGCGGCTCCGCTTTCGGCGTCTCCTGGCTGGCGGCGGTGGCTGCCGTTGCGTGCGGCTTGTCAGCGGCCTGGTCCGTGCCCTGGCTCTCTGCTGCACTGGGCTTGCGATCGGCCGGGTTGCTCACCGGTGTTTCTACCGGGGAGCCGTCCCGGGAGCGCTGGCGACGGGGCCGGCGGCGCTTTTCATCACCTCCGGTCTGGTCGCTACGGGTTGTCTGGCTCTGTTCGCGATTACCGCTTGGCTCGCGCTCGCCGCTAGGCTCGCGATTACTTTGGGGTTTACGCTCCGCATCCCGATTAGCTGCCGGTGTGCGTTCTTCTTTGCGGGCAGTTTCCTTGCGACCGCTGTCCGCAGTCGGGGTTTGTGCGGCGCTTTGACTCTGGCCCTGGGTGCGGTTCTGACCGCGGTTGTCATCCCGGTTATTGCGGCCACGGTTACTGCCATCCCGGCCACCGCGGCTCTTGTTACGGGTGTCATCGCCTGCGCTCTGCCCGGTCGGGCGACGCTCAGTGGTGCGATTCTCCGGGCGGCTATCACCACCTCTGGCCACTCTTGATTTGCGGCGATCCTGCCGATCCGGTGTGCTCCGTGCGCTCTGAGCAGGGCGCGCAGGCTGGGTTCTTTGGCCGGAAGTTTCTTCTTCACCGTTAAAGAAATTGGAGATTTTCCGGGACAGTTTGGCAAACAGCCCTTCTTCGTCCTCGACCTTGTTGACCGCCGCCACAGGGGCTGCTGCAGGGGAGGGCGCAGTCGTCGGGCGAATGGCCTTTACGGCAGCTTCTTCACGAACCGGTTCCCGACTTGCGGGCGCTTCGATGGCCTCTTCTTCCCGGACCGAGTATTCCTGTGCTACCTGATAGCTGGAAGTGCGCTCCGCACCGGACTCATCATCCCGCATCCGCAGGATTTCAAAGTGCGGTGTTTCCATATGAGTGGCGGGAACAATGACGATTTCAACTTCCTGGAGTGCTTCGATGTCGGCAATTTGCTTGCGTTTCTCGTTCAGCAGGAAGGTCGCGACGGAAATGGGCACGATGGCGCGCACTTCGCCGGTTTTATCTTTTGACGACTCTTCATAAATGAGTCGCATGATGCTCAGGGCAAGGGATTCAATGCCACGAATGGTGCCCTGTCCGTCACAGCGCGGGCAGACTTCGGAGCGCGTCTCGCCGAGAGAGGGGCGCAGGCGTTGTCTGGACATTTCCAGCAAGCCGAACCGCGAGATTTTTCCGACCTGTACCCGGGCACGGTCAATTTCCAGCGCTTCGCGAACTTTCTGCTCAACGTCGCGCTGGTGGCGGGCAGGGGTCATATCGATGAAGTCAATGACGATCAAGCCACCCATGTCACGCAGGCGAAGCTGGCGGGCGATCTCTTCCGCCGCTTCGAGGTTGGTTTGCAGCGCAGTTTCCTCAATGTCGTGACCTTTGGTGGCACGAGAGGAGTTGATGTCGATTGAGACCAGAGCTTCGGTCGGGTCGATTACGATGGAGCCACCGGAGGGAAGCTTCACTTCACGCTGGAAGGCGGTTTCGATCTGGCCTTCAATCTGGTATCGGCTGAACAGGGGGATTTCGTCCTGATACAGCTTGATCTTGTTTTCGAAGGAGGGCATTACTGCACGAACGAAGTTCAGCACGTCCTCATAGACCACCGAAGAGTCTATCAGCACTTCGCCAATGTCCTGGCGCAGGTAATCCCGCACGGCCCGGATAATAACGTTGCTTTCCTGGTGGATCAGGAACGGCGCCTTGCGTTCGCCCGCGGCCTGGCTGATCGCCTCCCAGAACTGGACCAGGTAATCAAGGTCCCATTGCAGCTCTTCAGCAGTGCGCCCGATCCCTGCGGTCCGGACGATGATGCCCATGGACTTGGGAACCTGAACACCACTCATGGCTTCTTTGAGCTGGGCCCGCTCTTCACCTTCAATGCGACGGGAAATGCCACCGGCGCGGGCGTTGTTGGGCATCAGAACCAGGTAGCGGCCAGCCAGCGAGATAAACGTGGTGAGGGCTGCGCCCTTGTTGCCGCGCTCTTCCTTGTCAACCTGGATGATGACTTCCTGTCCTTCGGAGAGCACTTCCTTGATGTTGACCTTGCCTTCAATCTGGCCGGGCGATTTCTTGAAGTATTCTTTTGAAATTTCTTTCAGTGGCAAAAATCCGTGACGATCAGCGCCAAAATCCACAAATGCGGCTTCCAGGCTAGGTTCTACCCGGGTGATGCGGCCTTTGTAGATGTTGGATTTTTTCTGTTCGCGGGAGCTGGATTCGATATCAAGATCGAAAAGGCGTTGTCCGTCAACGAGGGCGACGCGCAACTCTTCTGGGTGAGTTGCATTGATCAGCATTCTTTTCATGGAAAGTCGTGTTTCCTGTCGTTAGATGAAGACAGAAAACCGACTGAAGCGTACCTGCGAAGTATAACCTGCGCACCACCGCCGGTTCAGACGGCGGCCAGACGAATCAGATGGGGGCGGAAAGACGACCCGCTCGTCCGAAAATACCAAAGACTGTCTCGCTGCATTGAAGCAGGAGATGGTCAATGGAGTTCGTTGTCTGTTGATGCATGTTGTCCGTTTTCAAGTTCACGCTGGCGCCTGGGTCTCACGTCGTATTCGTAAGCTGGACGGCCCGGCCCTGCGTGTTGCTAGTGATTCTTCGAGATAGCGCCCGTCGGTTTTCCGTACGGTTATTTTAAAAAAAACTCTGTTCCCGGGTCCTCGGCTGCACCAGATTTGAGGTGAGCTGGCTTGCGCCGGCAACAATGAACACGCCTACGCCCTTACTTATCGGGACGCCGGCGTTCAATCTCTCTGATAGTGTCGGTATACTTCACCCGCTCCGGCGGTTGGCAGTCTGGCCATGCCGTAGACAAACGGAGAAGATCGCCGGAATATAACAGCAATTGTCTGGCTCATCAATCCCGCGCGCCCGCTGGTCGGCGCGCCAGCAACGACCTGGTGTTATGTCTGATTCCAAGCACAAACGATCCGGCCCGAAGCAAACCAAGCAGGGCTCCGGCCAACCCCCGGTTTCCCGGCCAGCGGTTTCTCCGGAGGCACCGGAAGATGGGGCGTCCACGTCGTATCGCAGTGACGTCCAGTTCGTGACGATAGATCCGGATGATGCCGGCCAACGCCTCGACAACTTCCTGATGGCGCGTCTCAGAGGCGTACCCAAAAGCCTCATCTACCGGGTTATTCGCAAGGGAGAGGTGCGCATTAATAAAGGCCGCACACGTCCCGACTCGAAACTGAATGCCGGAGACCTGGTGAGGATTCCTCCGGTTACCCAGAAACTGAAAGAACAGAAGCCTGCGCCCGGCACCCGGGTTCAGGGTGTTATGGAAGCCGCTATTGTCTTTGAGAACGATCAGATGCTGGTGGTGAACAAGCCCTCCGGGATTGCGGTTCATGGTGGAAGTGGTCTCAGTTTTGGTCTCATTGAGGTGTTGAGGGCAGCCAGGCCCGAGGCCAGGTTTCTGGAGCTGGTGCACAGGCTCGACAGGGATACCTCGGGTCTGGTGATGATTGCCAAGAAGCGCTCGGCCTTGAGGTTCCTGCAGCAGGAGCTGCGGGATAGGCGTATAAGAAAGCATTATCATGCTTTGGTCGCCGGAGACTGGCTGCAGACTTGCGAGCGTGTTGATGAACCCCTGCTGCGCTTCGAGCTCCCGAACGGTGAGCGCCGCGTACGTGTCGATGAGGCGGGCAAGGCCTCACTTACCTTGTTTCGGCTTTTGGAGTCTTACAGCGGGTACAGCCTCGTGCAGGCGTCCCCCGTCACCGGACGTACCCACCAGATAAGAGTGCACAGCGCCTGCGTTGGTCATCCGATTGCGGGCGACGACAAGTATATGGATGATGTCAGCCTTAAAGCTTTTCGCCGGGGCGGCGGCGCACGACTGATGTTGCATGCTTTCGGGCTGCAGTTTGCATTGCCGGTGACGGGAGAGCCGATGGATCTGGAGGCGCCCTATGATGAGGCGTTTTCAGCTTTCCTTTCCTTGCTGGACGGTCGTAAACGCTCGTAATGCGTAACGGCTTGTAATAGACGGTACCGGATAGACAGAACCGGCAGTGAAGCACACAACGGAGAATCGGGCAGGTATGACAATTAAAGTCGCAATATTCGATTGGGATGGCACGCTGGTGGATTCGGTAGAGCATATCGCCGGCAGTCTGCATCAGGCCGCCACCGAGCTTGGTTACCCGGCCCTGGAGTGGGATGCTTACCGCAACATTATCGGTTTGGGTATGGTTGAGGCGCTGGAATCGCTTTATCCCGGTATCACTCGGGCAGAGATGACGCGGCTGCGTGAAGGTTACGGACGGTATTTTTTTGCCAAGGTCACAACGCCCCGTGAGGTTTTCGCGGGTATGGTCGAGGTGCTGGTTGATCTCAAGACCGCTGGATTGGGGCGGGCTGTTGCGACCGGTAAAAGCCGGCGGGGCCTTGAAGGTGCACTGGTCTCCAGTGGGCTGGGGCCGCACTTTGATCTGACCCGATGTGCCGATGAAACCCGCTCCAAACCCGACCCCGCGATGCTGGCCGAGATCATTGCCTTTTATGGAATCCGTCCTGACGAGGCAGTCATGATCGGAGATACGATTTATGACATGGAAATGGCGCAGCGCATCGGTATGCCTGCAATTGGTGTTGATTGGGGCGTTCATGACGAAGTCACAATGTCGGTCTATGAGCCCAAAGCGGTGGTGAGCTCTGTCGCAGATCTGCGACGCGAGCTGGGGCTCTGAAGGCTTAGCCAGTATCTTCTTTTCTATTAATCAGGAACGTTTAAATGACAGATTGGGAATCAGGTCAGAAGCCAGACTGGGACAGCAAGTCCACATCGCCCTCGTCAGCCATAAAAGAGCCGGAGTCCAGGCGTGACTGGAAACTGATTGAAAAACTGGTGATGTCCCTGCAGTCGGAGCAGCGCAAAAGCCGGCGATGGGGAATATTCTTCAAGCTACTCACGTTTTTCTACCTGTTTGCAATTTTGTTGATGTTCAAATTTCCTTTCAGTAGCAGTCTCGATTCGGCCACGACTGATCACACCGCCATTATCGAAGTGAATGGCTCGATTGCCTCCGATGCGGATGCCAGTGCGGACAACATTGTGGGCGCCATGCGCGAAGCATTTGAAAATGAACGCTCCAGGGCGGTTCTGCTGCGCATTAACAGTCCGGGCGGCAGCCCTGTGCAGTCAGGGTACATCTATGATGAGATCAAGCGCCTGAGGGAAAAGCATCCGGATAAAAAGCTGTATGCGGTTATTTCCGACATCGGTGCTTCCGGCGCCTACTATATTGCCGCCGCCGCGGATGAAATCTATGCGGACAAAGCGAGCCTGGTGGGCTCTATCGGCGTGGTATCCGGTGGGTTCGGGTTCACGGGGATTATGGACAAACTCGGTGTTGAGCGCCGGCTGTATACCGCCGGCGAAAACAAGGCGTTTCTGGATCCCTTCTCGCCGGAGAGTGAAAGTGAGGTAAATTTCTGGGAGTCGGTTCTTGCCACCACTCATGAGCAGTTTATCGACCAGGTGAAGGCAGGGCGGGGCGACCGGCTCGCGAATGATGAGCGGTTGTTTTCCGGTTTGATCTGGACCGGGGAGCAGGCGGTCGAGCTTGGTCTCGTAGACGGCCTCGGGAGTGCCAGCTACGTTGCCCGGGAAATTGTTGGCCAGGAAGAGCTGGTGGATTACAGTCGTCGTGGCTCGCCGTTCAAAGAGTTGCTGGATCAGTTCGGCGTGTCAGTGGGTAGCGGTATCGTGGATCAGATTGTGGAGTCACGGCTGGAGTTACGGTAAGCCTCGGTAAGGGGGTTCAGCCCCCAGGCTTTCAACAGGTCGATCAGGGCGATCAGGGGTAACCCGATCAGGGTATTCGGGTCCCGGCCGTCGAGAGCGCTGAAGAGCGCAATCCCGAGACCCTCCACTTTAAAGCTGCCGGCGCAATCGTAGGGTGTCTCGGTCTTGAGGTAATGTTCGATGTCCTGGTCGGACAGTGGCCGGAAGTGAACATGAAAGATTTCACAGCGACTTTCCATTCGTCCGGTTGCGGAATCCAGCAGCGCCAGACCGGTATGGAAACTCACCACCTGCCCGCTGCAGGCTTTTAACTGAACACGCGCCCGGGTGTGATTGCCGGGCTTGCCAAGCTGGGTGCCGTCCGGCAGGGCAGCGACCTGGTCTGAGCCGATAATCCAGTGTTCCGGGAATTGCGCAGCCAATGCTCTGGTTTTTTCTTCAGCAAGGCGCGTCGCCAGTGCGGGTGCAGACTCTGCGGGTTGGCGGGTTTCATCAATGGCCGGGCTGGCGGTGACAAAATTTACGCCGAGCTGACTCAGAAGTTTCTTGCGATACGGCGATGAGGACGCTAACACGAGGTGTGGGTCTGGCATGTCGGTGCTTCCTTGAATTGATGCCTCCGGACAATAGAGCGCATCATAAGGGCATCGGGTGCAGGCACGGAAGTATTTTCGGTTACGAAGATGGGTAAAAACCCGTAATTTATAGCGCCGACCTGCTCAAATACTGATGAAGTCTTTGACAGCAGCCGGTCAGATCCCTAAAATTGCGCGCCTATGTCAAACACCGAATTGCCTAAAACCGTCGATCCATACCGGCTTGCGGAGCAGAAAACCGAACTTGAGGGGTTTATACCCCTCCATGCATTGGCGCGGTTTCTGGAATGCACGCTGCCCCAGGAAGCATCGAGCGGTGATGCCGTTTGTCACGTCAAGCTGAAATTTGATCAGGATGGCGAGCGCCGAAGATTGGTTGAGGGCGAGCTGGGAGCGGAAGTTGTGCTGGAGTGCCAGCGTTGCATGCAGCCTATGTCGGCAACACTCACTTCACAGTTCAGGCTCGGTTTCGTAACAAGTGATAAGCAGGCTCAGCAGCTGCCGAAAGATTTGGAGCCCTATCTCGCGGAAGATTTCAGCGCGAATTTATGGACTCTGATAGAAGACGAATTGATATTAGTGGTGCCTCCTTTTCCCAAGCACGAGCGAGAGGAATGCCCTGCCTCGGCAGCGCTGGAGGAGTTGGAGCCTGATTCGTCAGCTCCAGCTACTGAAGAGCCGCGGGATAACCCGTTCAGTGCTCTGGCAGGCCTGAAAACCAAGAAGCATTAATTCCGGGAGTAGCTGGCAATGAAATTCTGGTGCCGGCTCTCAGATTTTACGAACGTTAGTATTTAAAGTCAGGAGCTAGATCATGGCTGTACAGAAGAACCGAAAAACACGCTCAAAGCGTGGCATGCGCCGTTCACACGACGCCCTGAGCGCCGCAACACTGTCTACAGATTCCACGACGGGTGAGATCCATCTTCGACACCACGTGTCGCCAGACGGTTTTTACCGTGGCAAGCAGGTTGTTGAAGCGCGCGACGAGTAGTCGCGCCATCAACACCCGGCAATGCGAGTCAGTTAGATGGTGAGCCCAATCACCATTGCGGTAGATGCAATGAGCGGTGACCTCGGTCCTGCGGTTGCGGTCTCGGCGTCCCTGATTGCAGTGCGTGAAAATGAAGCCTTGAGTCTTGTTCTGGTCGGTAGTCCAGGTGAGCTCGAGGCTTTGTTGCATCCGACCCATGAGCGCATCCGGATTGTCGAGGCCGCTGATGTGGTCCGGATGAATGAACGGCCCTCCCATGCTCTTCGTCACAAACAGAATTCGTCCATGGCTGTCGCCCTCCGTCTGGTGCGGGACGGCGAGGCCCAGGGCTGTGTCAGTGCAGGCAACACCGGTGCACTGATGGCATTCGGGCGATCGATTCTGAGAATGTATCCGGGCATCGAGCGCCCCGCCATCACCAAGCTCATTCCTTCCTTGCGTGGCCGTTGCCATGTACTCGATCTGGGCGCCAACGTTGATGCCAGCGCGGAGAACCTGTATCAATTTGCGCTGATGGGCTCGCTGATGGCATCTGCCATTAATGATCTCCAGGAGCCCCGGGTCGCGCTGCTGAATGTGGGTGAAGAGGAGATTAAGGGCAACGAGCAGGTTCGCCTGGCGTCCCACATGCTTGCCCAGTGTGAAACCCTCAACTACATCGGTTACGTGGAAGGCAGTGATCTGTTTCGTGATGTCGCCGACGTGGTCGTCTGCGACGGGTTTGTGGGTAACATTGCCCTCAAGACCGGCGAAGGGGTTGCCGGCCTGCTGATTGAATTGCTTGAGCAGGCTTTCGCGAGAAATCTGTACGGGCGTGTTGTGGGTTGGCTCGCCCGCCCGATCCTCGGTCGCGTGCTCAGGCTGATGGACCCCTCTCGCCACAATGGCGCGAGTCTGCTTGGCTTGCAGGGCGTCGTCATCAAAAGTCACGGTAATGCCAATGAGCGTGCGATGCTGGCGGCGATACGTCAGTCAGTCTGTGAGGTGGAGCTTGAAGTCCCTCGCCGGATCAACGAGCGGCTGGATGATTTGTTGCTCTGACCGGATACCCCGTTTTTACCTCTCCCGCCTGGCATGGCTCATGGCCGCGTTACCTTGTACTATTGGCTAATCTCCCGGAACCAACAATCACGGTAAGATCGCGCTTATGAAATCAGCCTTTATTTTTCCAGGACAAGGGTCCCAGTCTGTTGGCATGCTTGGTAATTCCGCCGCCGACTGGCCCATCATTGAGCAGACTTTTGCTGAAGCCTCCGAGGTGCTGGGCTATGACCTCTGGCATCTGTGTCAGAAAGGACCCGCCGAAGAGCTCAACCAGACCATGGTCACTCAGCCGGCTCTGTTGACTGCCAGTGTTGCATTATGGCGTCAGTGGTTCGTATCCGGGGGTAGCCAGCCGGATTTCGTGGCCGGCCATAGCCTGGGGGAATACAGTGCCCTGGTGGCAGCGGAAAGTCTCAACTTTTTTGACGCGGTTAAACTGGTACGTTTGCGCGGTGAACTCATGCAGACAGCGGTTCCCGTCGGAGAAGGCAGCATGGCGGCTATTCTGGGTCTTGAGGATCAGGCCGTTATAGATGCGTGTGCCGAGGCCGCACAAGGCGATGTCGTTGCCGCGGTGAATTTTAATGCTCCCGGCCAGGTCGTTATCGCCGGTTCACGGGTAGCTGTTGAAAGAGCTGTCGAGGCGTGCAAGTCAGCAGGTGCTCGCAAGGCCATGGCTTTGCCTGTTAGTGTGCCGTCCCATTGCGCGCTGATGAAAGATGCAGCAGAAGAGCTTGCGTCCGCGCTGGATGAAGTGCGCTTTAACGATGCTGTCATACCGGTTATCCAGAATGTAACCGCCTCGGTTGAGCAAAATAGCGAAGCCCTGAAAGCTAATCTCGTGAAGCAGCTATACTCTCCTGTATTGTGGACCGATTCGGTCAACGCGCTGATTGCAAGGGACGTGACCAAAGCGGTTGAGTGTGGAGCGGGGAAGGTACTTGCAGGACTGATCAAGCGTATCGATCGCAGCCTGACGGTATACAGTCTGGAAACACCGGACGCGATGTCCGCTGCAGTGGCTGCTCTGAAGCAGAATTAATTCATTTGTTCCTCCGTGGACGAAAAGGGTGAAGGAAACCAACCATGTCACTTGACGGCAAAATTGCTCTTGTAACCGGTGCAACCCGTGGAATCGGTAAATCAATTGCCAAAGCGCTCGCCGAACAAGGTGCACAGGTAGTAGGTACTGCTACCAGCGAAGCGGGGGCGGAATCCATTACCGCAGAGCTCAAATCTGGCGGTTTCAACGGGTTCGGGATTGTTATGGATGTTTCCGATCCGGCCAGTATTGACGCAGGCCTCAAGTATGTTTCAGACCAATTGGGCGCACCCCAGATTCTTGTCAATAATGCGGGTATCACCCGTGACAACCTGCTGATGCGAATGAAAGATGACGATTGGTCTGCTGTGATCGAGACGAATCTTGCGAGTGTATTTCGAACCAGCAAAGCGGTTCTCAGAGGTATGGCAAAAGCTCGCTGGGGGCGTATCATCAACATCAGTTCGGTCGTTGCCGGTATGGGCAACCCTGGCCAGGTCAATTACTGCGCGGCAAAAGCAGGCGTGGAAGGCCTTACCAGAAGCCTGGCAAAAGAAATGGGCAACCGTGGGATCACGGCAAATTGCGTTGCTCCGGGTTTTATTGACACAGATATGACTCGAAAACTGGACGATAAGCAGCGTAACGCTATGATGGAAGTCATACCCGCTGGTCGTTTGGGGGATCCGGATGAAGTCGCTGCAGTTGTGGCGTTTCTGGCTTCCGAGGCAGCCGCTTATGTGACGGGTGAAACCATTCATGTGAATGGCGGCATGTTTATGGGGTAAAGCTTTGCGCAAGCCCTTGTAGCACAAGACTTTAGACCACACCCCTGCTTGTTTGCAGGTAGGGATTAAACTAAACTGGCAATCCAACAAGTTGCTTGGTTGACATCAAAGTGAGGAAATTATGAGTACAGTTGAAGAGCGCGTTAAGAAGATCGTCTGTGAACAACTCGGCGTGAAAGAATCCGAAGTTCAAAACTCATCTTCTTTTGTAGAGGACCTTGGCGCTGACTCACTGGACACCGTTGAGCTGGTCATGGCACTTGAGGAAGAGTTTGAGACTGAGATACCTGACGAGGAAGCAGAGAAGCTCGCCAGTGTTCAGGACGCGATCGACTATATCGTCTCGCACTCCTGATACTCCGCTCGATTAATACGCCAAGCATGAGCCGTCCTGAAGTTCGCTGAAAGGACGGCTTTTTTATTGGTGCGTATTACGTTTGAACCAGAACTATCAGACTTGAAGGCCGGGCCATCAGGTTATTCTGATGGTCTGCTTAGGTGAAGGGCATTATGGCTGAACGACGTGTTGTGATTACAGGTTTGGGCATGCTTTCCCCGCTCGGGAACGATGTGGCATCGTCATGGGAAGGTATCAAGGCAGGGCGTAGCGGTATTGCGCCTATCGACCGCTTTGATGCGACGGGCTATAACACAAGGATTGGTGGTGCTGTTCGGGATCTTGATTTCGAGTCTTACCTTTCTTCCAAAGACACCCGTAAAATGGACGCCTTTCTGCAATATGGCCTTATTGCTGCGCAACAGGCTATCGAAGACAGTGGCCTGACAAGATTCGAACAACTCGACAAAGAGCGCGTCGGAGTGGCTATCGGCTCCGGTATCGGCGGGCTTGAATTTATTGAAAAAAATGTGATTGCGCTGCATGAGAGCGGGCCCCGCAAGGTGTCGCCATTTTTTGTTCCGGCCACGGTTATCAACATGGTGGGCGGTAATGTGGCCATTCGATTTGGCTTCCAGGGCCCGAACATTGCGATCACCACGGCGTGTACCACAGGCACCCACAATATCGGCTACGCTGCCCGAACGATTATGTATGGGGACGCAGATGTGATGGTGGCCGGTGGTGCCGAAATGGCAACTACCAAGACCGGTATAGCGGCCTTTTCTGCCGCAAGGGCGCTTTCAACCCGCAATGACGAACCGGAGCGGGCCAGTCGTCCCTGGGACAAGAACCGGGACGGGTTTGTGTTGAGTGATGGTGCCGGCGTCATGGTGCTTGAGGAGCTTGAGCACGCACTGAAGCGCGGAGCGACCGTTTATGGTGAGGTGATCGGGTTTGGTATGAGCGACGATGCCCACCACATTACCTCTCCGCCGGAGTCTGGCGAGGGTGCCCAGCGGGCCATGAATAATGCGATTCGGGATGCAGGTCTTAACCCTTCGGATATCCAGTACATCAATGCTCACGGGACTTCCACCCAGGTCGGTGATGTCGCCGAGGTTGCTGCGGTGAAAAAAGTGTTTGGTGACCATGCCTATAAGCTGGCAGTTAGCAGTACCAAATCGATGACTGGCCACTTGCTGGGTGCTGCCGGAGCGGTTGAGGCCATTTTCTCTCTGCTGGCCATTCGTGACGGCCTGTTGCCGCCCACAATCAATCTCGACGATCCCGATGTGGGTTGTGATCTGGATTTCGTTGCGAACAAAAGCCGCAAGGCTGATGTTCGTGTGGCGCTGTCCAATTCATTTGGTTTTGGTGGTACTAACGGCACCCTGATCTTCAGCCGCTACGAAGCCTGAACGACTTGTGGCCACTGTAATCTGGGCGGATCAGCAGGACATTCCGGCGAGTGACCGGGGCCTGGCATACGGCGACGGGGTTTTTGAAACCATCCGGGTCCAGGCCAATCTTCCGACCCTGAGGCAGCGCCACGTGGCCAGGCTACTGGAGGGCGCAGAGCGGCTGGCAATCCCGTTGCCGACTGTGCAGCTCCACAGCGTCATTGATGAAGCCATAGAGCGCTACGCCTGCCCGGATGACTGGGTGCTCAAACTGATCCTTACCCGGGGCAGTGGCGGCCGGGGTTACCGGCCAGCCGCGGTGGCAGCGCCGAGACTGATTGTCAGCGCTCATCCGATGCCTCCGATGCCCCCCAGTGAAGGTGTTGTGGCCTGTATTTCTTCCCATCAACTGCTCGTGCACCCTCGTCTGGCGGGGCTCAAGTCCCTCGCCCGTCTTGACCAGGTGATGGCGAGTCAGGCCATGCCTGATGAATGCTTTGAAGCACTGATGGTGAATGGTACCGGTCATTTGTTGGAAGGCACTCGAACCAACATACTGGTGCTATTCGGGAATGTATGGTTGATGCCGGTGGTTTCCACTCTGGCAGTGGAAGGGACCATGCTGGGCCAAATTGTAGCCCTGCTGCGGAACCGGGGCGAAATCGTGTGTGAACAGGCTATTCTGCCCACATTCATCACCCAGCCGGAATTTCTCGGCCTCTGGCTAATGAACAGTGTCATCGGCATTGTTCCGGTTAGCCAGGTGGACGGAACCCGGTTGCCTGTTAATGCCCGCCTTGCGACAATCGTTGGCCAACAACTCTTCATGGACTAATGCTTTTGATTAAATCCCTCGTTATTGCCCTGCTGTGCGGGCTTGTCCTGGCTGTTACCGGTACCGGTTTGTGGGTGTGGCAAGGTTTGCAGAGCCTTGATTCACCGAGCGTACTGGAAGAGCCGGTTATGTTTGAGGTGCCTTCCGGCAGTTCGTTTGACGCAGTGGCCCGTTCCATGGAGTCGGAATCGTTGGTTGCAGACAGCTTTTGGCTGCGTCTCTACGGCAGGATCTATCCAGAGCAGGCCCGGATCAAAACCGGCGAATACGAATTCAGCAATGGAGAGACACCGAAGGACATGCTCGATGCGATGGTGGCTGGGCGGGTAAAAACCTGGAGTATCCAGTTTATCGAGGGCAAGACGTTCAGCGATATGCGTGCTGCGCTCGCGAGCAACCCTCAATTGGCCAAGGTAACGACTGACTGGAGCGCAGAACAGATCATGACAACGCTGGGTGCCGAAGGCGAGCATCCCGAAGGGCGGTTTTTCCCGGATACCTATCTGTTCAGTGGGCAGGAGAGTGATCTTGATATTCTGCGTCGTGCCTATGAAAAGATGAACAGAGTGCTCGCAGAAGAATGGGAGGCCCGGGCGGAGGGTTTGCCTTACGAGAGTCCCTATGAAGCATTGATCATGGCTTCAATTGTCGAGCGTGAAACCGGGGTGCCAGAAGAGCGTGATGAAGTTGCCGGTGTCTTCGTGCGCCGCCTTCAGAAAGGTATGCGATTGCAGACAGACCCCACGGTCATCTATGGCATGGGAGACCAATACGAAGGCCGGATTGGACGTAAAGATCTGCAAACCGATACGCCCTATAATACTTATAGAATCAACGGCCTGCCACCTACGCCTATTGCACTGACGGGGCGTGAAGCAATTCACGCGGCACTGCATCCGGCAGAGGGTGACACGTTTTATTTTGTCGCCAAGGGCGATGGCACTCACCAGTTTTCCCGTACCCTGGCAGAGCACCAGAAGGCCGTCAGAGCCTACCAGCTCCAGCGACGTTCGGATTATCGCTCTTTTCCCCCGGCAACTGCCGAGAAGGATCCCGAGGAATGAGCGGGCGAGGACGTTTCATTACCTTTGAGGGCACCGAGGGCGTTGGTAAATCGACACAATTGCAGCAGGCTGCCGCAACGCTCAGGTCAGCAGGGATTGTTGTGGTAGTGACTCGTGAGCCAGGTGGCACGCCCATGGCGGAAGCAATCCGGGAGTTATTGTTAGCGCCCAGGGCCGAAGCTGTTAACGAAACCACGGAATTGCTGTTGATGTTCGCTGCCCGGGCACAGCATCTGCACACGCTGATACTGCCAGCATTGGCGGCGGGACAATGGGTGCTATGTGACCGTTTCACCGATGCGACGTTTGCGTATCAAGGGGGAGGGCGAGGTGTTTCCACTGACCGGATCGAACAGCTCGAGACGTTGGTGCAAGGGGATATGCGCCCGGATCATGTCATTTTGCTTGACGCTCCGGTAGAGGTTGGTATGGCCAGGGCAAGAAAGCGTGGTGAGCTCGACCGGTTTGAGCAGGAAGCCATTGCATTTTTTGAGCGTATACGAGCTGTTTATCTGGATCGTGCCAGCAAATCGCCCGCTCAGTATCGAGTGATCAATGCAGTTCAGCCCCTGGATAGTGTGACCGAGCAGGTGACGCTATTGCTTCGGGAAATCATCAGCGAGGCCATGACTGATTGATGCGGTCTGACCAGTTCCGTGCAAGTCCCTTCTGAGTCTGCTTTAATAAAGTTACGTAGTTACCGGGGGTGCACCACTATTCGCCTATGCTGAACGCACGACTTATCAAGTTGCCTGAATCCGCTTGCCAGCACCAGCATGAGCACCATCAGTTGGTAATTGGTGTAGGGGGCGAGGCCGAACTCAGTGTTGATGGTATTGGTTCCAGACTGGATACCTGGAATGCCTGTCTGGTGCCAACCGATACTCGCCATGACTACTGTGGCGATGAGCGTAATCATGTGCTCGTCATCGATCTTGACCCATACCTTCCTGCCCTAAATAATCCCGCTCATGGTGATTATGAACGCCTGGCGCCGCTGTTTGATCGAGCTCGCAACATCGGCATGGATAACCGCATGCAGGGGTTGGTTCAGCTTTGTGCCGGAGAATTCAGCCGGGCCCCGGATAACGAGGCGATGCATCGCCATCTCGCTACCGGCATTCTGCACTGTATGTCGGAGCGGATTGACCGAGCCAGTAAAGTCCCGGCAAGCCGAACCGGGTTGAGCCCGGATACTGTTCGTCGCTATATTATGGAAAATCTGCATAAAAAAATCACGGTATCGGATCTGGCCAGGGTTGCCTGTCTGAGTGTCAGCCGTTTTCATGAAACATTTCGAGCGCTCACCGGTATAACGCCCCACCAGTTTCTGCTGCAAACCCGACTTGAGAAGGCGATTCAACTGCTCTGGGAAACCAGCCTTACGATATCGGAAATCAGCTTTCGCACAGGCTTCTCCAGCCAGAGCGCTTTAACCAATGCGCTGCAAAAACATCGGGGAACTACCCCGTCCGCATTGCGCTTTAAAGAAGCAAAAGCACCGGTAATGGGTTTGCAAAGCGAAGAATCGGACGTTTTCGTAAAAGAAGCATAGGTTTTTGTAAGTCATTAAATTTCAGCCACACTAAATTAGGGTAACGGATTTCTGTGGTCGGAAAGCCGTCGATTACTGTCGCGACTACGCCATTCGGGGCGCTCGCGCTTTACCTCCGTTATCAGTTTGCCTGGGTCGGCTGGTGAAAGTTATGAGCTATATTTCGAGGGCAGCGGCGTTTTCTTCTGTAACAGCCCCTGGAATCTACCGTTAGCTATTTTCGCCGGTCACTTGTTGACCGCCCTGGTGGCGGGTCATACGGTCATTGCCAAATCGGCAGAGCAGGCTAGTCTGGTAACAGGTCGTGCGGCGCACCCATAGTGGCAGTGGATTCACAGCTTACATAAACCGCAACCAGATTGGTGCGGCGGTGGGAGGTAATGCATCGTTGATTTTGCCAGGAATCGAAAAGGTTTGAAGAGCGAAGCAGTGCAGCGCGGTACGCACCCGAATCTGGACCATAAGGAGGTAAATATTGAGATGCAGTCGCTGGCGTTGTAGGCAGTAGCACACTATTACGTGATCAGGAGAAGAGTTACAACAACAAGGTGCGCGACTATCGGGATCAACACGGTAACCGCGACAAACGGTCGAGGCTATGCCCGACCTAATGACCTGGAGAAGTTTCATGGCTATTGGTGTTTGGATCAGTCTATTCCTTTATTTTGCGCTCATGATCGCCATCGGCGTTTATGCAATGCGCAGATCTACGTCTTCATCCGAAGATTACATGCTGGGTGGGCGAGCGCTCAGTCCAAAGGTAGCAGCGCTTTCGGCCGGGGCCTCGGACATGAGTGGCTGGTTGCTGCTGGGGCTACCCGGGGCACTGTTTGCATCGGGCCTGGGTTCGGCCTGGATCGGTATCGGTCTGCTTGTGGGCGCGTTCTTTAACTGGACCCTGGTAGCGCCGCGACTGCGTGAACAGACGGTTCACTATGGTAATGCGATTACGATTCCGGCCTTTCTGGCTAACCGGTTTCCGACACAGGCGCTTTCCCTGCGTACGGTGTCCGCCATTGTTATTGTTATCTTCTTCGCGGTTTACACAGCTTCCGGTCTGGTGGCTGGCGGCAAGCTGTTTGAAAGCGCGTTTGCCGGAATTTTCAACTTCGGTGGCCTGAGTGATTATGCTGTGGGTATCACCATCACGTTGGGTGTGGTTCTGGCCTATACCGTTGTCGGCGGTTTCCTGGCGGTGAGCATGACGGATTTTGTTCAGGGCTGCATCATGATGCTGGCGTTGGTGATCATGCCGGCGGTTGTGCTCTTTGGCGAAGGCGGCGGCGGTTACGCCCAAGCGTCACAGACCCTGAATGAAGTCGATCCCTCGCTATTGTCGTGGACAGAGGGGTTGACCTTTATCGGCTGGCTGTCGGCGGTTACCTGGGGACTGGGTTATTTCGGTCAGCCCCACATCATCGTGCGCTTCATGGCGATCCGTACGCTGAAAGACGTACCGATTGCCCGGAATATTGGCATGGGCTGGATGACCATTTCCCTGATTGGCGCAATCTCTCTGGGTGTGTTCGGCCGGGCTTACGCGATTCGTAACGGTTTGGACGTTGAAGATCCGGAGACCATCTTTATCATTCTGTCGAACCTGCTGTTCCATCCGCTGATCACTGGTTTTCTCTACGCGGCTTTGCTTGCTGCAGTCATGAGCACCATTTCCAGCCAGCTGCTGGTGTCCTCATCGTCACTGACTGAAGACTTCTATCGCCTGTTCCTGCGCAAGGAAGCGGCCGACAAGGAATGCGTATTCGTCGGCCGTATCTGTGTGGTCCTGGTGGGTCTGGTTGCCGCGGTGATCGCCTCCGACCCGGAATCCCAGGTACTGGCGCTGGTCAGTAACGCATGGGCAGGCTTCGGGGCGGCGTTTGGTCCGCTGATCATCCTGTCCCTGATGTGGCCGCGGACCAACGGCGCTGGTGCTATCGCGGGCATGGTTGCCGGTGCTGCCACCGTCATCATCTGGATTTCGCTGGGCTGGAACGGCGGGTTTATGGGTGGTCCTGGCGTGTACGAGATCATTCCAGGCTTTATCGTTGCCTGGGTTGCCATTATGGTTGTAAGCCTTAACACCGCCGATGCTGGCGAGTACCAGGTGATTACCCGGTAATCCCAAGCGTAACCACCATTCGGAGTGAGCAAGAGGGCGCCACAACATGTGGCGCCCTCTTTTTTTACGAAGGTATCATGGTCGTACGAGCGCCCAACGGCTATTCTGTCCAGGTGGCCATCCGGTCTGCGCGCGTACAACAACAAATAATACGAATGACGGGGAATTCCATGCAAAAGAAATCTTTTCTCAACTCAGCTCTCGGGCTGATTGCCGCCGCTACATTGAGTTTTTCTTCGGTTGTTTCGGCCGAGGGTAACTATGTGATGGGTACCGCGACAACGGGCGGCACCTATTATCCGGTCGGGGTTGCTCTGTCGACACTGATCAAGGTTCGCCTGGAACCCACCAACAATATATCCGTTTCTGCAATCAGTTCAGCGGGTTCCGGTGAAAACCTCAAGCTGATGGACGAGAACCAGATTCAGTTCAGCATTCTTCAGGGGCTGTACGGCGCCTGGGCATGGAACGGCAGTGGTCCGGTCCCCAAGGCTTATAAGAACCTGCGCTCGATTTCGATGCTTTGGCAGAACGTTGAGCATTTCGTCGTTCGAAGCTCGGTGGCGAAAACCGGCACCATGGATGACATGAAAAACCTGTACGGAAAGAGTTTCTCTATTGGTGCCAGAAACTCCGGCACTGAAGGCTCCGGACGTTTCATTCTCGGTAAGCTGGGGGTTGATCTGGAGCAAATGGATATTGCGTATCTTGGCTATGGCCCAAGCGCCGATTCCCTGCAGAACGGTAATATCGACGGTATGAATATTCCGGCCGGTGTGCCTGCTTCCGCCGTCACCCGTGCCTACGCCAATATGGGCAAAGATATTACCACTCTTGATGTGACCGAAGAGCAACTGGCGAAGATCAACAGCGAGTTCGAACTCTGGACGCCCTATGAAATTCCGGCTGATACCTACCCTGGTCAAACCAAGGTAATCAACACCATTGCCCAGCCCAACATACTGTCTGTAAGGGCGGATGTGCCGGAAGAAGACGTCTATCAAATCACCAAAACCATCTACGCTAACCTTCCTTTTCTTAACAACATCCATCCAGCCACGAAAGCCATGGCGCTTGAAAAAGCGATTGCGGGTTTGCCGATGCCACTTCACCCCGGTGCAGAGCGGTTCTATCGTGAACAGGGTCTTGATATCCCGGAGCGTTTGATCGCGAAATAGGCCAGAGATGAAAAAGGGCGTAACAGTTCACGCCAGGTCGCTATGCATCGTAATTCACCTCAGGGGCTTGGTGAGAACCAGCCCCCGGCTATATGGAGTTCTCCTTGAGTACGTCTGACCATCTGCCTGAAAAGTCGGATTCCAATCCGTCACTGGATAAAATTCGCGAAGAAAGCGCTGCTGAATCCCGGGAAAGGCTGGATCATCCGGTTATCGGGCGTGCCATATTTGCGATCGCAATTGTCACCGCGCTCAGCCACATCTATTTCAATACATGGTCGACGCTGTCCGAGCTTTGGATATCAGCCATCCATTTCGGACTGTTCGGCTTGTTGTGTGCGCTCACCATACCGATGGTAAAAACCCGGAATACAGGTACCGGACGGCTGGTCTTTGCCATCGATCTCATGATGGGTCTTGCCGCCCTTGGCTGTGCGTTCTACCTCATTGGCTTTGAAAATGCCCTTTACGCAAGGGGAGTTACCTTCTCCACTGCCGACTGGGTGGTCTCGGTGGTGGCCGTGGGGCTGATCCTGGAGTTCGCCCGGCGCACGACCGGGTGGTTTATCCCGGTGCTTTGCGTGGTGGCACTGACCTATGTCGCCTGGTGGGGTCAGTATGTCGACGGCCTGTTCAACTTCCCCGGACTGACCTGGGAAACCGTGTTGTTCCGCTCCTATATGGGCGGCCAGGGCATGCTGGGATCCATCGCCCGAATTTCCTGGACCTATGTGTTCATGTTTATCCTGTTTGGGGCCTTTCTGGTCAAGTCCGGCGCCGGAGATTTTATTGTCGAACTGGCGCGCTGTGCAGCCGGGCGTTTTGTCGGTGGGCCGGGCTTCGTGGCCGTCTTCGCCTCAGGCTTGATGGGGTCGGTATCCGGTTCCAGCGTCGCTAACACGGTGTCCACCGGTGTCATAACCATACCTCTGATGCGTAAGGCGGGTTTTCCGGCGCGCTTTGCTGCCGGTGTTGAAGCGGCTGCTTCCACCGGTGGCCAGTTGATGCCCCCCGTCATGGGCGCAGGCGCTTTTATCATGGCTTCCTACACGCAAGTGTCCTACCTGACGATTATCAGCGTGGCGGCATTGCCGGCATTGCTTTATTTCCTGTCGGTTGCGATGTTTGTGCGCATTGAGGCCAAGCGCAGTTACGCTGTTAAACTGGACGATGGCGACGCGCCCACCCTGAAAGAGGTTTTGAAGGACGGATGGCATTACCTGTTGCCACTGATTGTTCTGGTGGCGTCGCTGATCTATGGTTTTACCCCCACCTACGCAGCAGGCATTGCGATCTTGTCGGTTATTGTGGCGTCCTGGCTATCCAAAAAGCCGATGATGCCGAAGGATATTCTGGAGGCGCTGGTGCAGGGTACCCGGAATATTGTCACGACGGCGATTCTGCTCATTACGGTGGGTCTTATTGTAAACGTGGTGTCCACGACAGGCATTGGCAATACCTTCTCGCTGATGATTACCGAGTGGGCAGGGGGAAGCTTGCTGATTACTCTTTTACTGGTAGCACTGGCTTCGCTGATTCTCGGTATGGGGCTACCGGTAACGGCTGCGTATATTGTGCTGGCAACGTTGTCGGCACCGGCCATTTACACGCTTATTGCCCAGAGTCAGATACTTGAACTACTGACCAGTGGTCAGTTACCGGAGCAGGCAAAGGCCATTTTCATGTTGGCTGCGCCAGACCAGATGGACTTGCTGGGCGCCCCCATGGACATGGCGACAGCTCAGCAATTGTTGTCGTTGGTACCGGAATCGTTCTCCTCACAATTGCTTGAGCAGGCGTTATCACCCCATGCCATCGCCATGGCACTGGTGTCTGCGCACATGATCATTTTCTGGCTATCCCAGGACTCCAACGTGACGCCGCCGGTCTGCCTGACCGCATTTGCGGCGGCAGCCATCGCCGGAACCCCCCAGATGCGCACCGGTTTCACGGCCTGGAAGATCGCGAAAGGGCTCTACATCATCCCGTTGCTGTTTGCCTACTCGCCGCTGATCTCAGGTGATATTGGTGAGATGGTGCGGGTCTTTGCCTTCGGGTTGTTCGGTGTTTACGCCATTATTGCGGGCCTTGAAGGCTATCTTGAGCACCCCCTGAGGTGGTGGGTCAGGCTGGTTATGTTCCCGGTTGGCGCCCTGATGCTGTGGCCTCACGACAGCCTGATGCTCGATTTGGCGGGCCTCGGGATATTTATTGCCATCCTGGTCTGGAGTGCCCGAAAGGGTAACCGACAATCGGGCAGTCAGAGCCAGAGGCCGGTTACGGCGTGACGATGTTGGATGTGGTGGCGCTGCTGTTACTGGGTGGCGTTGCAGGCTTTATCAATGTGCTGTCGGCCGGTGGGTCGATGCTCACGCTGCCGCTGCTGATGTTTCTCGGCCTGCCGCCCCAAGTGGCCAATGGCACCAACCGCGTCGCCATAACACTTCAGAGCATTACGGCCGTGGGTGGTTTCTTTCGGGGTGGCCACGGCAACCTTGGAGTCAGCTTTCGCCTGGCTGTGCCCGCTGTCCTGGGTTCGCTCCTCGGGGCGTGGGTAGCCACGTGGGTGTCCAGGGAGATCTTCGAGTTTGTGCTGGTGGCGGCCATGATTGGCGCCTCTGTCTTCATGGTCTTGCCCCAGCCTGCGCTTGATACCCGGCCGTTAACACCTGACCGGCTGGGACCGGTGATTTACTTCGCGATGTTCCTGATCGGCCTTTACGGTGGTTTTATACAGGTGGGCGTAGGTGCGTTGTTTATTGTAGTCCTGTACCGGATGCTCAAAATCGATTTACGGCAGGTCAATGTTCTGAAGGTGTTTATTGTGCTGCTTTACACACTGCCTGCTCTAGCTATTTTTGCGATCAGTGATCAGGTGCGTTGGGGGATGGGGCTTACCCTCGCTCTTGGTAATATCTGTGGTGCGATGGTAGCCGTGCGGGTCAATATGGGGCACCGCGGTGCCCAATGGATCAAGTGGCTGACCCTGGTAATGGTGGTTGCGATCCTTGTCCGGCTGATCTGGTATTGATCAAAGCTGATGTGTAAAAGTAACTGTTTTAACAAGTAAAATTAGTTGTTCGATGGCGTGCATTACCTCTTTGTATGGAAAGTTTAATGGGTATTTCGGCCCCGGGTGGTTGATTCGATCAACCAAAATCTTCAGGCTGGTCCCCAATGTCAGTGCGTTGACGCTGACCTTCATTCGGCCGACAGCGTTACCTGCGCGTCGGGCTCGCAGTTGCTCCGGAATTCCCCTTTTGAGTAGTGCCTGAAAGCAATCCCTGAATCGGTCGAACACATTGATTGAAATACAGATAAATCAAGGTTCACCCGACATGATTAAAAAGCACGACCCATTTCCGACCCGCCTGAAAAAGCATCTTGATCCTTTCACCCGACTGGACCCTATCGTGCACTCCCGCAATCAGCGTCGTTGGGAAGGCCCCCTTGACGAGGTCGCTCTGTCCCGCTACGAACGTGATGGTTTTCTCTGGTTTGAGGGATTTTTCTCCAAGGAGCGCGTGGAGCCTTTCTTCGACGAACTGCGGGAAATGGCCAAAGATGAAAAGCTGATGGAGTCAGACCAGATCATCCGTGACCCCGCCAGCGGCGCCATACGATCGGTGTTTGGTATGCACGAGCTATCCGAGAATTTTGACCGGCTGACCCGGGACCCCAGAATACTGGGGATGGTGCGTCAGCTCCTCGGCAGCGAAGTTTATATCCATCAGTCACGGATCAATGACAAGTTCGGTTTCGAGGGTAGTGGCTTTGACTGGCACTCTGATTTCGAGACCTGGCACGCAGAAGATGGCATGCCAAGAATGCGGGCGGTAAGCGCCTCTTTGATGCTGACGGAGAACACCGAATTTAATGGTCCGCTGATGTTGATCCCCGGTTCCCATCACGTGTTTGTGCCCTGTGTCGGAGAGACCCCTGACATGAATTGGCAGGATTCTCTGAAGGCCCAGCGCCTTGGAGTTCCGGACCGGAAAGGTCTGGGCTGGATGGCAGACCGGGGCGGGATAAAGGCGCCCAAGGGCCCCGCTGGTTCCTTGCTGCTGTTTGAGTGCAATACCCTGCATGCGTCGAACGAGAACATGTCTCCGTGGCCGCGTTCGAATCTCTTCTTCGTTTATAACAGCGTCGACAATACTCTGGAGAAGCCGTTTGCGGGAACGACTGAACGTCCTGAGTTTCTGGGTAACCGCAAAAACACCGAGGCATTAACCATGCACGATGATTTCCCGGAATTGTCCAATCAGGGGGTCAAGCCATTGCGCGCTTAAACCGGCTATTGCTTTTCGAGGCTGTCCATCCCACAAAAAAACGCCAGCCCTGGGGCTGGCGTTTCTGGTTGACCCTTCCGGGCCATAGCTGGAATCAACTAACGACTCAGGCGACGTTCGCTTCCGCGGCGCGCTTGGTGTATTTGTCCATTTTGTCGAAGCTCAGGTACTTGTAGATATCCTTCGACATGCTGTTGAGGTCCTTGGCGTACTCCATGTACTCCGCTGGTGTCGGCAGCTTGCCCAGGACCGCGCCCACTGCCGCCAGTTCCGCAGAGGTCAGATACACATTGGCACCATCGCCGAGGCGGTTGGGGAAGTTACGGGTTGAGGTGGACAGCACTGTGGACTTCGCCGCGACCCTGGCCTGGTTACCCATGCAAAGGGAGCAGCCCGGCATTTCGGTGCGCACACCGGCAGTGCCATAGATGTTGAAGTAGCCTTCTTCCATCAGCTGGGCTTCGTCCATCTTGGTTGGCGGTGACATCCACAGGCGAGTCTTCAGCGGCTCCTTGTTCTGGGCCAGCAGTTTACCGGCTGCACGGAAGTGACCAATGTTGGTCATGCACGAACCGATAAAGACTTCGTCGACCTTGTCGCCAGCCACTTCAGACAACAGACGGGCGTCGTCCGGGTCATTCGGGCAGCACACGATGGGCTCTTTGATGTCCGCCAGATCAATTTCGATCACGTGGGCATACTCGGCGTCTTTGTCCGCACGCATCAGCTTGGGATCGGCCAGCCAGGCTTCCATGTTCTTGGCACGACGCTCCAGGGTACGCGGGTCGCCATAACCTTCTGCAATCATCCAGCGCAGCATGGTGATGTTGGAAAGCAGGTATTCCGCTACCGACTCTTCCGACAGGTTGATGGTACAACCGGCGGCAGAGCGCTCGGCAGAGGCATCGGAAAGCTCGAAAGCCTGTTCGGCAGTCAGGTGCTCAAGGCCTTCGATTTCCAGGATGCGACCGGAGAACTCATTGATCTTGCCTTTCTTCTCGACGGTCAGCAGGCCCTGCTTGATGCCATACAGAGGAATCGCATGGACCAGATCACGGAGCGTGATCCCGGGCTGCATTTCACCCTTGAAGCGAACCAGGACGGACTCCGGCATATCCAGCGGCATAACGCCGGTAGCAGCAGCAAAAGCCACCAGTCCGGAACCGGCGGGGAACGAGATGCCCATCGGGAAACGGGTGTGGGAATCGCCACCGGTGCCGACGGTGTCTGGTAGCAGCATGCGGTTCAGCCAGGAGTGGATGATGCCGTCACCCGGACGCAGGGCAACACCGCCACGGGTCTGGATGAAGTCTGGCATGGTGTGCTGCATTTCCACGTCAATTGGCTTGGGGTAAGCCGCCGTGTGGCAGAAGGACTGCATCACCAGGTCCGAGGAGAAGCCCAGGCACGCCAGGTCTTTCAGCTCGTCACGGGTCATCGGGCCAGTGGTATCCTGGGAGCCGACTGTCGTCATCAGGGGTTCACAGTAAGTGCCTGGTCGGACACCCTGGTCTGCTTCCAGGCCACAGGCCTTGCCGACCATTTTCTGACCCAGAGTGAAGCCTTTGGTGCCGGCTTCCGGATCTTTGGGCAGGCGGAACAGATCGGTGGCGCCGAGTCCCAGGGTCTCGCGGGCCTTGTTGGTAAGACCGCGTCCGATGATCAGCGGAATACGGCCACCGGCCTGAACCTCATCCAGAATCACGTCGGACTTGAAACTGAACTCAGAGATCGTTTCACCGGCTTCATTCAGAATCTTGCCGTCGTAAGGGCGGACTTCAATAACGTCGCCCATGTTCATGTTGTCTACCGGGGCTTCAAATACCAGTGCGCCGGCATCTTCCATGGTGTTGAAGAAGATCGGGGCTACTTTATTACCGATACAGATACCACCGGTGCGCTTGTTGGGTACGCCGGGCATGTCGTCACCGAAAAACCACAATACCGAGTTGGTAGCAGATTTACGTGATGAGCCGGTGCCGACTACATCACCTACGAAGGCGACAGGAAGGCCTTTGGCCTTGAGCTCTTCAATCTGGGTCATCGGGCCGGTAACACCGGGTTCGTCCGGGATCATGCCGTCGCGAGGCATCTTGTAAGCAGCGCGGGCGTGCAGCGGGATGTCAGGGCGTGACCAGGCGTCCGGGGCTGGCGACAGGTCGTCGGTGTTGGTTTCGCCGGTGACCTTAAACACAATCATTTTGGTGCTTTCAGGTACTTTATTACGCTTGGTGAACCACTCGGCATTGGCCCAGGATTCCATTACGCTTTTGGCAACTGCATTGCCCGCGTCCATCTTTTCCTTCACGTCGTTGAAGGCATCGAATACCAGCAGCGTCTTTTTCAGCTGTTCACCGGCCAGTTCGGCCAGGTCACTGTCATCCAGCAGCTCCACCAGGGCGGCAATGTTATAACCGCCCTGCATCATACCGAGCCATTTGACGGCGGTTTGCTTGTCGATGAGGGTGCAAGTGGTTTCGCTTTTGGCGAGCGCAGACAGGAAAGCTGCTTTTACATAAGCGGCTTCGTCAACGCCCGGCGGTACCCGGTTTTCGAGCAGGTAGACCAGAGTCTCCTCTTCGCCGGCAGGCGGGTTTTTCAGCAGTTCGACCAGTGCTGCGGTTTGCTCGGCGTTTAGCGGCTTCGGGGGAATGCCCTGGGCTGCACGCTCTGCAACGTGTTCACGATAAGCTTCTAACACGATATGGACCCTCATCAGTTGGGATGTCCCGCGCGGGCCACTGGGCTGGCGGGAGTTTTATTGGCGGAAAAGGCCGCGAATTGGCGCTAGATTCTATAGGAAAGCCCGTTCAAAGTTAAGTTGGACTATAGGCGGGGCCTCGCATCAGCTTGTGTATAATGCACTTTTCCGAACAGTCGACGGTATTTTTATATGCTTGATGCACTCCGCGATATTCACGATTTTCTGCCGTGCCAAACACCCGGTCGTTGGATTGAGAACGCTTTGGCAGCCCAGGACGTGATGCTTATAGACCATGCCCACTGCGAGAAAAAAGCGGCTTCCACGGCGTTGAGTTTGATGTACCGGTACGTCGATAACCCGGATCTGCTCAGCAAAATGTCCCGCCTGGCCCGGGAGGAGTTGCGGCATTTCGAGCAGGTGCTGGCCATCATGAAGAAGCGCGGTGTCACTTACGGTCACCTGACTCCCGCCCGATATGCGGCAGGCCTGCGGGAACCTGTCAGAACTGAGGACCCCGGCAAGCTGGTGGATGTGTTGATTGTCGGCGCGATCATTGAAGCCCGTTCCTGCGAACGTTTTGCCGCATTGGCCCCGCACCTGGACGATACGCTGGCGGATTTTTATCGGGGCTTGCTGAAATCCGAAGCCCGGCATTACCAGGATTATCTCAAGCTGGCGAAAGATGCCGCTGGTGAGTCTATTGGTGAACGCGTTGAGGTATTTCTGGAACGGGAGCGCCAGCTAATCGAAGAGCCCGATACGGTGTTTCGCTTTCATAGTGGACCAGTGGCGTAGAATTTTTCTCAGACTCAAGTCTTTTCCAGACCACTGACGTGTCTGCTGGAGGCAGGGTAAGGGTCTTTTTCAGAACCGTCTGCAGCCAGGGATGGCTGCAGTCGAGCCCTACAGGGATGTATTCACGGGCGTGTTCTGAAAAAGACCCTTATCCTGTCTCTTTACACTTAATTCGGAATCCAATCCTGATCCTGCTCTTTTAAAGCTTCCGGCAAAGCTGCATCCAGCGATCAATCCCGGCACTGCGATATTTCTGTTTGTGCAGAATAAAGTAAAATTGGCGGTCAAAGTTTCGGTGGCTCGGTACTTCGAGCGGGACCAGACTGCCGCGCTTGAAGGCGTCTGCCAGACAGACCCGGGATAGACAACCGATACCCAGCCTGGCTTCCACAGCACGCTTTATGGCTTCTGTGTGCTCCAGTTCCAGCAAAATTTCGAGATCGGGCAGCAGGCCATGCATGCCGCGTTCGAAGGTTTGCCGGGTGCCCGAGCCTTGTTCCCGCATGATCCAGGTCGCGGCTCGAAGGTCCTCGTCCCTAAGCGTGGGGCTGTCAGCCAACGGGTGATCTGGACTACAGAACACCACCAATTCATCACCCCGCCAGGGGATGACTTCCAGTTCTGAAGACTGCAATTCGCCCTCGATCAGTCCGATATCAAGCTCGTAGTCACTGACCCGTTTGGCAATGGTGCGCGTGTTGGCCACTTCAAGGGACACTTTCGGGTGAGTAGGGATTTTCATATATTGGGCCATAACGCCCACGGCCAGATAGTTTCCGATAGTGAGGGTGGCTCCAACCTTGAGGGCGCCAACCTCAGTATGCTTGCTGAAAGCCTGCTCCAGTTCACCGGCCCGGGCCAGCAGGGCCTCAACCTTCGGGCGATACAGGCGTCCCAGTTCGTTCAGTTGAAGACGTTTGCCGACCCGGTCAAAAAGTTGGATATCAAACTGGTTCTCCAGTTCTTTCAGGGCGCTACTGGCCGCAGACTGGGACATTGCCAGGGATTCAGCAGCTCGTGTAATGTTCTGAAAGTGTGCAGCGGCAAGAAAGACCTCCAGTTGGCGAAAACTGTACTTCATAATCGATCGACTCGAATGAATTGATGAATTTGTTCGATTAGATCGATACGGTAGCCGTCCGCTGGCGTCAATTCAATAACGGCCACCACGGGTGGCCGTTTAGGGGGTCAAGGGAGGGGTCAAGGGACCATAAGTATGGGCTGGGAACTTGCGCCCGCAACTTTTTCCGTGGTGCTGCCAAGCGGCAGGTCGGTGATTGGTGTGGCACCGCGTTTTCCGAGCACGGTGAGTACCGGCCTTTCCCTCTTTATAGCCTTCAGGATTTCCGCCACGGCCCGACCGGTTACAATATTTCTGTGTACGTTAGCGTGTCTGTTTGCCAGCAAATCTATCCGTTCCTCGATGTCTTTGTCATCGGCACCGGCGTCGTCTGGCCTTACCCACAGCACACGGCCATCGTGTCCCGTGGTAATCAGTTGCTCGAAGCAGGCCTGGGCATTGAGTGAGGCGGCGGAACCGTCTGTCGCATACAGGATCTCCTCTTCCGCGGCGGGCGGTGTCCCGTCTATCGGGATGACCAGCAGGGGCAGCTTGGTCATCCTTGCCAGGTTAAGGGCGATATTGCCGAAGAAGAGTTCCTTGGTGGCGGAATGACTGCGATTGCACACGATGATTCCGTCGGCATGAACGGTTTTGGCAATCTCCAGCACCTGGCTGGCTACAAAACCCCTACCTATCCTGTAGTCGGTGGAAACATCCAGCTCACTGGCGAGCTTTTCACCCAGAGCCTTGAGCTTTCCTTTCACGACCCCTTCTTGATCTTCCGTGTGGAGGCGTTTGTGGGTTTCGATGACATACACCAGGGTGAGCTTTCTGGTACCAAGCAGTTTTAATATTAACGGCAGACGCTTCATCGCGCGCTCCCAGTCATTGGTATAATCAACAGTCAGTATCAGATGATTCAGCATCCGGTGCCTCCTCATTGCTTGCGTTTCAGGCTTCACATACCGGGATGATTGCCTTCCGGGAAACAGCTATCTGTCAGCATAGTTCAAAGGCCGGCATTTTGGAGGAGTGAAAATTGTAAATCGAATTTGTCGAATAAGGTTATGAGAATATCCCATTTTGTCGATAGGTTGCTGCTGCGGTATACTGGATGTAACTTTTAACCATGATATTGCGTGCAAGCGCTTTGGAGACAGTCCGACCATGAGCAACATGAATCGAGAGCGTGTAACGAGCGTGCACCACTGGAACGATACCTTGTTCAGCTTTACCACGAGTCGCGATCCGGGTTTTCGTTTCAAGAATGGCCACTTCACCATGATTGGTCTGGAAACCGACGGTAAGCCCCTGATGAGGGCTTATAGTATTGCCAGCGCCAACTATGAGGAAGAACTTGAGTTTTTCTCCATCAAGGTGCCCGACGGCCCGCTGACCTCAAAGCTGCAGAAAATCGAAATTGGGGACGAAATCCTGGTGAGCCGCAAGCCCACCGGCACGCTGATTGTTGATCACCTCATACCGGGTCGTAATCTTTACCTGATCAGCACCGGTACCGGTCTGGCGCCGTTCATGAGCATCATCAAGGACCCGGAAGTCTATGAGCGCTATGACAGGGTAATCCTGACCCACGGTGTGCGCCACAAGTCCGAACTTGCCTACCAGCAGGACATCGATGATCTGCCGAACAACGAGTTCTTCGGCGAAATGGTGCAGGGCAAGCTGCTCTATTACCCGACGGTTACCCGGGAAGAGTTCCGCAACCAGGGCCGTCTCACGGATCTGATGGAAAGCGGTAAGCTGATGTCTGATCTGGGCCTGCCAGACTTTGACCTGGAGAATGACCGCTTCATGGTATGCGGAAGCCCGGCCATGCTGAAAGACACCTGTGCCATTCTTGACCGCCAGGGTTTCAAGGAAGCCAGACACGGCGACCTGGGCCACTATGTGATTGAGCGTGCGTTTGTAGAGAAATAATCAGCTTTGATTCCACGTGCTCCGAAAACCCCGAAGTTTCTGACTTCGGGGTTTTTTTAGCCATGAACTGCAAGTCGGAGCCTTTCAATGGTATTTGTTACAAAGTGGAGCTTGCTTATTGTTGCCCTGCTGATCCTGGCAGGCTGCAATGAGGAGGCCGTGGATGCGGACCTGTCACTCAGTAGCGCTGAGCTTGACTGGGTGGGCGAGCAGGTGTTTCAGAATGAATGTGCCGGGAAGGAGACCTGTCTGGTCCACTGGAACGTGGGGGAAGCGTTTCCGTCGCTGGGTATCGGGCATTTTATCTGGTACCCCGAGGCGGTGGACGGCCCATTCGTAGAGAGTTTTCCCGCCTTGATGGCATTTATGCGGTCACGGTCGGTAGAGCTGCCGAAGTGGTTGGATAAGCTGGCGCCTATGGTTGCGCCCTGGCCAGATCGGGCCACGTTTCTGGCTCAACAAGACAGTGAGCGCGTCGGCTCACTGCGGGAATTTCTGTGGCAAACCCGGGGCCTGCAGGCGGAATACATTTTCGTTCGTGCCAAAGCCTCGATGCGCAAGGTCATCGAAGCGGCAGAGTATGACCAACAGAGTGCCATCGCGAAAAGGCTTTCAGAGTTGAACGCAACACCGGGAGGCACTTATGCTCTGATTGATTACGTCAATTTCAAGGGTGAAGGACTGGCGCCTCGTGAAACCTATAACGGACAGGGCTGGGGATTGCTCCAGGTGTTACAGGAGATGGGCAACATGTCATCCGGCGAGGCACTGGACCAGTTTCGTAATGCAGCCGCAAGTGTGCTCACTCGCCGAGCCGACAACGCGCAAAACCCGATCGAGCGGGAGCAATGGTTGAGAGGCTGGCTCAAGCGTCTTGAAACGTATCGGGAGCCAGCATAAGAAAAGCGCCTAAAGCGGCTCTTTCTTCAGTTCCGGTGGCTGCTCACTGCTTGCTTCCAGCCACCAGGCATTCTCCGCCCAGTCGCCTAATACAATGCGCTTCGCTGGCTGACCGTTGACCTCGAGTTCGTGTTCGGCCGGCCGGTGGGTATGGCCATGAATCAGCCGCTGCACGCCGTGGGACTCCATGACTTCCACCACTTCCTTCGGAGTCACATCCATGATGAGCTCTTCCTTGCCTTTGTTTCTGGCCATACTGATGTCCCGTAGCTGACGAGCGACCAGCTGCCGGTCTGCCAGGGGTCTGGCAAGGAAGGTTTTCTGCCACTGCACATTGCGCATGCTGGTGCGGAACTTCTGATATTCCACATCCGCGGTGCACAGGCTGTCTCCGTGCATCAGCAGAGTTGGGGTGCCGTAGAGATCCACCACCACAGGATCGTCCAGCAGTGTGGCGCCGGCGCGGTTGCAGAAGTCGTCACCAATCAGGAAATCGCGGTTACCGTGCATCAGGAAAACCCGCGTGCCCGAGTCACTGAGGCTCTGAAGGGCCGCGGCCACTTGCTCTTGCAAGGGCGTGCGCTCGTCGTCACCGATCCAGGCCTCGAAGAAGTCCCCCAGGATAAAGAGTGACTGTGCTTGCGCTGCCCGGCGCTCGACAAACCGGAGAAAGGCCGCGGTGATATCAGGGCGCGACTCTTCCAGATGCAGGTCTGATATAAACAGCGTGGTCAAGCCGCGCCTCCGTCTCCGGTATCTCCGATCACATGGGCTTTTTCGATCATCACATCCTCCCCCGGTACATCCTGATGACCATGGTTCAGACCCGTTCTGACCGCCCGAATGGCGTTCACCGTGTCCATGCCATCGACTACCTTGCCAAAGACGCAGTAGCCCCAGCCCTCGGCATTCTCAGCGGTATGATCAAGAAAACCGTTGTTCTCGACGTTGATAAAAAACTGTGCGGTTGCGGAATGCGGGTCCATGGTGCGGGCCATGGCGACAGTGCCTGCCATATTGCTCAGACCATTGTTGGCTTCGTTCTTGATGGGTGCGCGGGTCTTACGGGGCACCATGCCGGGCTCAAATCCACCGCCCTGGACCATGAAATTGCTGATCACACGGTGAAAGATCAGGCCGTCGTAGAAACCGTCACGGACATACTGTTCGAAGTTTTTTGCGCTCTCAGGGGCTTTCTCGTAATCGAGCTCAATGGTGATATCGCCATGGGTGGTCTTCAGCAAGATCATTCTGGTGTCCTGTTCAGGTTTAAAGGAATTCATAATAAGGCTTTATTGTACGGGAGAGTTTGTTCCCATGCATGAGTTAGCCCGCCAAATATGCGTATAATATGGCGCTTAAGTTCATCCCATCAGTCGAGACCTTATGAGCGCCGAGTCCAAGAAAGCCCATAATTTTATTCTGAGCCTCATTGACGAGGCTATTCGCGAAGGCAAGCATACGGGCAAGGTGGTAACCCGTTTTCCACCAGAGCCCAACGGGTACCTTCATATCGGTCACGCCAAGTCGATCTGCCTGAATTTCGGTATCGCGGAGGCCTTTGCCGGGGAGTGTAACCTTCGTTTTGACGATACCAATCCGGAGAAAGAATCCCAGGAATACATCGACGTCATCAAGCAGGATGTGACCTGGCTGGGTTACCAATGGGCCGGCGACGTACGCTATGCCTCGGACTATTTTGACGCGATTTATGATTTCGCGGTCGAGCTGATCCAGAAAGGTAAGGCCTATGTCTGTGGCCTCAATGCTGAGCAGATGGCGGAGTACCGTGGCACGCTCAGAGCGCCGGGGCGCGACAGCCCGTTCCGTGACCGGCCGGTTGATGAAAATCTGGCGCTGTTCCAGGCCATGCGGGATGGCAAATACAACAACGGTGAACTGGTGTTGCGGGCCAAAATCGATATGGCGTCGGCCAACATCAACTTGCGTGATCCTATCCTTTACCGGATTCGTTATGCCGACCACCACCAGACCGGTGACAAGTGGTGCATTTACCCCATGTACGACTTCACCCATCCGATCTCCGACGCCCTGGAGGGGGTGACTCACTCCCTGTGCACGCTGGAGTTTGAGGACCATCGGCCGCTCTACGACTGGGTTCTGGAAAATATTTCCAGCCCCTGTCAGCCCCGGCAAATCGAGTTCGCCAGGCTGAACCTGAACTACACCATTACCAGCAAGCGCAAACTCAAGCGCCTGGTGGACGAAGGCCACTGCGACAGTTGGGACGACCCGAGGATGCCGACCCTCTCCGGTATGCGCCGTCGCGGCTATACGCCGGAATCCATCCGCACGTTCTGTGACATGGTTGGCGTCAACAAGGCCGGTGGCACCGTCGATATGGGTATGCTGGAGCATGCCATCCGTGAAGACCTCAACACCCGGGCGCCCCGCGCCATGTGCGTAATGCGGCCCCTGAAGGTAACCCTGACGAACTACCCGGATGACCAGACCGAGACCCTCACACTTCCGGTGCATCCGCAGAATCCGGAGATGGGGACGCGGGATGTACCCTGGACCAGAACCCTGTTCATTGACCGTGAGGATTTCTCGGAAGCGCCCCCGCGGAAGTGGAAGCGGTTGGCGCCCGACCAGGCTGTCAGGCTTCGGGGCGGGTATGTGATGACCTGCCGGGAAGTAATCCGGAACGCCGCAGGCGAAATTGTCGAGCTGCGCTGCGAATACGATAAAGCCACCCTCGGCGTTAACCCTGAAGGTTACAAACCAAACGGTGTGGTTCACTGGGTGTCTGCCACTGACAGCGTCGCGGTTGATATCAACCAGTATGATCGCCTGTTCAATTCTGAGTCGCCGGACAGCGACAAGGACGGTGATTTTGTCGAGCACCTGAACCCCGAGTCCCTGGTGCGCCTGGAGGGCGCAAGGGCGGAGAAGAGCCTTGCGTCGCCCGGGCAGACGTTGCCTTATCAGTTCGAGCGCGAGGGGTATTTCTTCTTTGATGAGCAGGCGTCGACTGCCGGCCGTCCCGTGTTCAACCGTACCGTTACGCTCAGGGACTCCTGGGCCAAAACAAATTCCTGATTGCGAGCCAGGCGAACTAACGTGATTCGAATCTACAATACCCTCAGTCAGCGTAAGGAAGAGTTCAAGCCACTGGAAGCCGGCAAGGTCCGCATGTACGTATGCGGGATGACCGTGTACGACTTCTGCCATCTGGGTCATGCCCGGGTGCTGATTGCATTTGATGTGGTGACACGATATCTGAGGCACCGGGGCTTTGACGTCCATTACGTGCGCAATATCACGGACATTGACGATAAGATTCTTCGCAGGGCAGAAGAGAACGGTGAGACCTTTACCGCGCTGACTGAGCGGATGATTGAGGCGATGCACGAGGATGAGGCGAAGCTGGGCATTTTGTCGCCCACTGAGGAGCCTAGAGCGACGTCGTTTATCGATGAGATTCTTGCAATGATCCGCGTGCTGATTCAGAAAGACTACGCCTATGCGGCCGATAACGGCGATGTCTATTTCTCGGTCAATGCCTTCAAGGGCTATGGCAAGCTCAGCAAGAAAAAACTGGAGGATCTGCTGGCAGGCGCACGGGTGGATATTGCCGAAGCCAAGCGTAGCCCGGCGGATTTCGCCTTGTGGAAAGCGGCCAAAGCGGGTGAGGTGAGCTGGCCCTCGCCCTGGGGCGATGGCCGTCCTGGCTGGCATATCGAGTGCTCGGCGATGGCGACCGGTTGCCTTGGCAACACCTTTGACATTCACGGCGGTGGTCCTGATTTGTTGTTTCCCCATCATGAAAACGAGATTGCCCAATCCGAGGCGGCGACAGGGGAGACCTTCGTCAAGGTCTGGATGCATGCCGGTGCGGTGCGGGTGAACAAGGAAAAAATGTCCAAATCCCTGGGTAATTTTTTCACTATCCGTGAAATTCTTGAAAAGTATCCACCAGAAATCGTCCGTTACTTCCTGGTGTCGAGTCACTACCGGAGTCAGGTAGATTACTCGGAAGAGAATCTGGAGGAGGCCAGCCGCACATTGACTCGCCTGTATCAGGCGCTCCGGGGGCTGGTGCCTTCGAAAGATGCGCCTGAGGGTGAGAGTGACGCGCTCTTTCACGCCGCCATGGACGATGACTTCAATACCCCGGAAGCGATCACCGTACTGCATGCAGTGGTGTCGGACATCAACCTGCACCGCCGCGAACGCCGCGACGAGGAGGCTCGGGCGAGTGCGGCAGTGTTGGTCAGGCTGGGGAAAATTCTCGGGTTGCTGCAACAGGATCCGGAGGCCTTTTTCCAGGCTGGCAGCAGCGAGAGCCTGTCAGCTGACGAGATCGAACGCCTTATTGAGGCGCGGAAGCAGGCTCGAAAAGACCGGAACTTCGCCGAGGCAGACCGGGTTCGGGATGAACTGGCCTCTAAAGGCGTTATTCTCGACGATTCACGGGAAGGGACCAGTTGGCGGAGAGGTTAGTGTCCCGGAAATGAATCACGAGTTTTTTTGACGTAAACTGCTGCATCCCATAAAACTTTATCCGCCTGTTAAAGGCGGGAAAATGATAAAACACGAGGCAAACAACGATGACAGAACGCGTTCAAGTCGGCGGTCTTCAGGTCGCAAAGGTCCTGCACGATTTTATTAACAACGAAGCTATTCCCGGTACCGGTGTTGAAGCAGCCGCTTTCTGGGCCCAGTGCGACAGCATTATCCATGACCTGGCACCGCGCAATAAGGCCCTTCTGGCCAAGCGGGACGAGTTCCAGGCCCAGATCGACAGCTGGTACACCGAGCGCAAGGGCCAGCCGATCAATATGGACGAGTACAAGTCGTTCCTGATCCGGATCGGTTATCTGGTCGATGAGCCAGCGGACTTCAGTATCTCAACGGCCAACGTGGACCCTGAAATCGCCACTATGGCAGGCCCACAGCTGGTTGTTCCGGTGATGAATGCGCGCTTTGCGCTGAACGCGGTGAATGCCCGCTGGGGCAGCCTTTACGATGCGCTTTACGGCACTGATGTGCTGTCCGAAGACGACGGCGCCGAGAAGGGCCGTGGCTACAACCCCGTACGTGGCGCCAAGGTTATTGACTACGCCCGTAACGTGCTGGATTCGTCTGCACCTTTGGCTGCCGGCAGCCACCAAGATGCTGCCAGATACAGCATTGAAGGCGGCAAGCTGATAGTAAAACTGCAAAACGGTGATGCCACCGGCCTGAAAGACGAGTCGGCGCTGGTGGGCTTTACCGGTGCCTCCGCCGAGCCTACCGGTGTGTTGCTGGTCAAGAACGGCATGCATTTCGAAATCCAGATTGATGCTTCCCATCCGATCGGCAAGACTGACGGAGCTCACGTCAAGGATGTGCTCGTTGAGTCAGCGCTGACCACCATCATGGATTGCGAAGACTCCATTGCAGCGGTCGATGCCGATGACAAGACCGTAGTTTACCGCAACTGGCTGGGCCTGATGAAAGGCGATCTGGTCGAGCGTTTTGAAAAAGGCGGCGAGCAGGTTACGCGGAAAATGAACGGGGACAGAAGCTACAGCGCTCCCGACGGTGGTGAAGTCACACTGTCAGGCCGCAGCCTGATGTTCATTCGCAACGTTGGCCACCTGATGACCATCAATGCCATCCTCGATAAAGACGGCAATGAGATTCCCGAGGGTTTGATGGATGGCCTGATGACCTCATTGATCGCTATCCACGATCTCAAAGGTAACGGCCCGTTGAGCAACAGCAAAACCGGCAGCATGTATATCGTCAAGCCAAAAATGCACGGCCCGGAAGAAGTCGCCTTTACCAACGAGTTTTTCGGGCGTGTTGAAGATGCTCTCGGATTGCCGCGATTTACGCTCAAAGTCGGCATTATGGATGAAGAGCGGCGCACCAGTGTCAACCTCAAAGCTTGTATAGAGGCTGCCAAGGATCGGGTTGCGTTTATCAATACCGGGTTCCTCGATCGCACCGGAGACGAGATTCATACCTCCATGGAGGCTGGGCCGGTGGTGCCCAAGGGCGCGATGAAGCAGGCCACGTGGATTGCAGCCTACGAGAATTCCAATGTCGACGTTGGGCTGGCCACAGGGCTGAAAGGCAAGGCCCAGATCGGTAAGGGTATGTGGGCGATGCCGGACATGATGGCTGAAATGATGAAAGTCAAAATCGGCCATCCAAAAGCGGGTGCCAACACTGCCTGGGTGCCGTCACCCACCGCCGCTACCTTGCATGCGCTGCACTATCATCAGGTCAATGTGGCAGAGGTTCAGTCCGAGCTTGCCAGGCGTGAGCCGGCCAAGGTTGAAGACATCCTGACAGTACCCCTGATGACTGACTGGTCCTCGTTGAGTAAGGATGACGTGCAAAAAGAGCTGGATAACAATGCCCAGGGCATCCTCGGCTACGTGGTGCGCTGGATTGACCAGGGTGTAGGTTGCTCAAAAGTGCCCGATATCAATGATGTGGGCTTGATGGAAGACCGTGCAACGCTGCGTATTGCGTCCCAGCACATCTGCAACTGGATGCACCACGGGGTTTGCACCGGCGAGCAGGTCATGGAAACCATGAAGCGTATGGCGGCCGTGGTGGACCGTCAGAACGCCGGTGACCCGGCCTATCGTCCGATGGCGCCAGGCTTTGATGATAGCGTGGCGTTCCAGGCGGCCTGTGATCTGGTGTTAAAAGGGCGGGAGCAGCCCAACGGGTATACCGAGCCATTGCTACATGCGTACCGCCTGAAGGCAAAAGCCAAATTCGGTCAGTAAGGTCTGGTTGTATTAAAAAACCCCGCTCCGGCGGGGTTTTTTAATGGGCAAGTACTCGTTGAGCCAGTTAACCCTTATGCAGCTCGTTGGCCGCATACAGCGTGTTTTGCAGCAAGGTTGCAATCGTCATGGGCCCCACGCCGCCGGGAACGGGGGTAATGTAAGCGGCGCGCTCCGCGGCCTGCTCGAATTCAACGTCGCCCTTGAGCTTGCCGTCAGCCATGCGGTTGATGCCGACGTCAATCACGGTGGCGCCGGGCTTGACCCATTCGCCTTTAATCAGCCCGGGCTTGCCGGCAGCCGCGATCAGGATATCGGCATCCCCTACAAAGCGTGGCAAATCATCGGTAAACCGGTGGGCGACGGTTGTGGTGGCACCTTTCAGCAAGAGCTCCATCGACATGGGGCGGCCCACGATGTTTGAGGCCCCGACAATGACCGCATGCTGGCCTTTGTAGGGTGTATCGATGCTGTCAAGTAAGGTGATTATGCCCGCAGGAGTACATGGGCGAAGCGCCGGACGACGCTGCATCAGGCGGCCAATGTTGAAAGGGTGGAAGCCGTCGACATCCTTGTCTGGCCGAATCTTCAAGAGAATCGGGTCTGCGTCCAGATGTTCGGGCAGGGGAAGCTGGACCAGGATGCCATCAATCACAGGGTTCTCGTTGAGTTCGTCTATTAACGCCTCAAGCGCGTTCTGTGATGTGGCCGCTGGGAAGTCATAGGATAACGAAAGTATGCCTGCCTCGTCGCAGGCTTTGCGTTTGTTGCCAACGTAGACCCGGGAGGCGGCGTCCTCTCCCACCAGTACAACTGCGAGCCCAGGCCTGCGCAATCCCTGCTGGAGGCGGGACTCGACACCTGCAGCCACTTGTTGCCGTATCGTAGCGGCGATTTCTTTTCCGTTAATCAGTTTGGCAGTCATGGTATAATCTTGTGCGGTTAGGGTGGTCCTGGCGAACGCAGGACTTGCATGAAGGCGCGTATTGTCGCATGCTTCGCCTCCTTCGCCAATGTCGCGGCTCTTTGTCGCGGGGGCGGCTGGAGGTAGTGGTGCGAATGTTCAGGTTTTCCTGAAAACGTTATTGACGGGTCGCATTTCCGCCGGTATGATTCGCGCCAACTTTGCTGAGGTATCTGTTGTTCAGGTCGATCGGGGTATAGCGCAGCCTGGTAGCGCGCCTGCTTTGGGAGCAGGATGTCGGGAGTTCGAATCTCTCTACCCCGACCATTTTCAATCTGGATGATCGGATCAGATGGGCGAAAAGTTAAGCGCCCGTAGCTCAGCTGGATAGAGCAACGGCCTTCTAAGCCGTGGGTCGCAGGTTCGAGTCCTGCCGGGCGCACCATACGCCGTCGGTCAGGTCACACCACAGCGTCCCAACATCAGGCAAAGTTAATACGTGGATCGTGAGATTTACGGGTCAGGAGATTAGTCTGCTGACCGTCAGGCATTTAAGGTATTGCTCAAGACACGCCCGGCGTGCTCTGTAGGTAATTGATGTGGTGGGCGTAGCTCAGTTGGTAGAGCTCAGGATTGTGACTCCTGCGGTCGAGGGTTCGATCCCCTTCGTCCACCCCAACTTTTCTGCTCTGATTTGATTTCCGTGTCCGTAAGATTTTAAACTTGAGTTGCTCAGGTTGTCGCGGGTTTCACGGTAGGATTCTGGTTTTAAGCTCCGGTGGTGGAATTGGTAGACACGGTAGGTTTAGGTCCTACTGCCGAAAGGTGTGGGGGTTCAAGTCCCTCCCGGAGTACCACACTGAAAAGCCTCCAGATTTTGGGGGCTTTTTTATGTCTGAAATTCAGGGCAGGAATCTGAACCGGCATGTTTGCCGATACAGAAATGATCGACGGTTGGTGATTCTCTCCTTGGAGAAAACCGTGGTAAACTATGGCTTTTGATTTTCGCGAGTTCTGCGCCAGACCCATTTCAGAGGGCGCTCTGCCTCGCAACTCATTCATTTTAGTGAACCGGCAATTTGAGGATCTTTCATGCAAGTGTCTGTTGAAACGACATCTAACATCGAGCGTCGAATGACGATTGGTGTGCCCGCCCAGGAAATCGACCAGGCGGTTGAAAAGCGCCTCCAGCACACTGCCCGCACCGTCAAGATGAACGGTTTCCGTCCGGGCAAAGTACCCATGAGTGTGGTAAAGCGTCGTTTTGGAGACGGTGTTCGCCAGGAAATTGTCAGTGAAGTGATGCGTGAAAGCTATGTCAAGGCGCTGGAAGAACAGGATATCGCCCCGGCAGGCTGGCCCAGATTTGAGCCAAAAACCATGGAAGCTGGCAAGGATCTCGAATTCGTTGCCATTTTTGAAGTGTTGCCAGAGATCGAGCTGGGTGATCTAAGCAAGATCGAGGTTGAAAAGCCCACAGCGGATATCACCGAAAAAGACATCGATACGATGATTGATAACCTGCGTCGCCAGCAGGCAACGATGAAGTCAGTCAAGCGCAAGTCAAAGAAGAAAGATACCGTCAATATTGATTTCAAGGGCTTCATCGAAGGCGAAGCGTTCGAGGGCGGGTCTGCTGAAGGCCATAAACTGACCCTGGGTTCCGGTCAGATGATCCCCGGTTTTGAAGATGCCATTATTGGCGGTAAGGCCGAGGAAGAGCTGGAAATCGAAGTGACCTTCCCGGAAGACTACCAGAACGAAGAGCTGGCCGGTAAACCTGCCAGGTTCGAGGTCAAGATCAACGAAGTGGAAGAACCGATCCTGCCGGAGCTGGACCAGGAATTTTTCACCAAATTCGGTATCGAAGCAGAAGATGAGACTGCTTTCCGTGAAGAAGTGAAAAAGAATATGGCCCGCGAGCTTAAACAGGCGGTTTCCACCAAGGTCAAAAACGACGTAGTCGATGGCTTGCTGGAAGTTACCGAGCTTGAAGTTCCACAGACGCTGGTTGATCAGGAAATTGATCGTCTTCGCCAGGATGCGGTTCAGCGTTTTGGTGGTCAGATGGATCCCAAGCAGCTGCCGGCGGAACTGTTCTCCGATCAGGCCATACGTCGAGTCAAAACCGGCCTGCTGTTTCAGGAACTGGTCAAGAAAAATGACCTGAAAGCAGCACCTGAGCAAGTGGACGAAAAGATCCAGGAAATTGCTTCAACGTATGAACAGCCTGAAGAGGTGATCGCACACTTCAATAGCGATCCCCAGCAGAAAACACAGATTGAATCCGCCGTGTTGGAAGATGCAGTGGTCGACTTTGTGCTCTCGCAGGCGAAAGTGACAGAAAAGAAAGTTAAGTACGAAGAGGCGGTGCAGTCTGCCCAGCAGCAGCGATAGGCCCTTTTGAGGCTTTGAGGCTTTAAACAGGAGCAGATTGGAAGCAGCCGGCATGTCCGGCTGTTTTCATCTTGGCCACATGCTGGCACAGTAGCGGCTGCAAATTGACAATGTTCACAGCCCCGAGGGCTGTTAAACGTCCAGAAGGAGTTCAGGCGCATCATGACGCAAAAACCTACTTATGGTTCCGCTATGGATCCCGGCGCGGCACTGGTTCCAATCGTTATAGAGCAGACCGCCCGTGGTGAGCGCTCGTTCGATATATATTCCCGTTTGCTCAAGGAGCGGGTGATTTTTATGGTAGGTCAGGTAGAAGATCACATGGCCAATCTGATTGTGGCCCAGATGTTGTTCCTCGAGTCTGAGAACCCTGATAAAGACATCCATCTTTATATCAACAGCCCCGGTGGCTCTGTCACTGCAGGTATGTCGATCTATGACACCATGCAGTTTATAAAGCCCGATGTTGCCACCTTGTGTGTGGGTCAGGCTGCCAGTATGGGGGCATTTCTTCTGGCTGGCGGGGCTGCCGGCAAACGTTCCTGTTTGCCGAACTCCCGCGTCATGATCCATCAGCCTCTTGGGGGCTATCAGGGGCAGGCGTCGGACATAGAAATTCATACCCGTGAGATTCTCAAGATCCGGACCCAACTGAACACAATTCTTGCCCATCATACCGGGCAGGACCTTGAGACCATCGCTCGTGACACCGATCGTGACCGTTTTATGGATCCCGAGCAGGCGAAAGAGTATGGCCTGATTGATTCGGTACTTGATAAGCGCGTATCGAATAAATAATACTGGATCAGAACGCTACACCTTTTGCCGGCGTAAGATGAGAGTCGGTCCGGCAAACAAAGATAGAGGTATTTCAATGGCAGATGAAAGAAACGGCAGAAGCGACGATAACGGCAAGTTGCTGTACTGCTCGTTTTGTGGAAAGAGCCAGCACGAAGTCCGGAAGCTCATAGCAGGGCCCTCGGTGTTCATCTGCGACGAGTGTGTCGACCTGTGCAATGACATTATCCGTGAAGAAATTCAGGAGAGTGCTCAGGAAGATACCAGTGATCGCCTTCCCACGCCGGCTGAAATCCGTGAAACACTCAATGAGTACGTAATCGGGCAGGACCGCGCCAAAGTTGTGCTCTCCGTGGCGGTTTACAACCACTACAAGCGTCTTCGTTATGGTGAAGGCAAGGCGGAAGTCGAACTTGGCAAGAGTAACATTTTGCTGATCGGTCCCACCGGTAGCGGTAAGACCCTGCTGGCAGAAACCTTGGCCCGCATGTTGAATGTACCATTTACCATTGCCGATGCGACTACATTGACCGAAGCCGGCTACGTTGGTGAGGATGTCGAGAACATCATCCAGAAGCTGCTGCAGAAATGTGATTACGATGTCGACAAGGCCCAGCGGGGCATTGTGTATATTGACGAGATCGACAAAATCTCCCGCAAGTCCGATAACCCGTCGATTACCCGGGACGTATCGGGTGAGGGCGTCCAGCAAGCGCTTCTGAAGCTGATTGAAGGTACGGTTGCATCGGTACCCCCGCAAGGTGGCCGGAAGCACCCCCAGCAGGAGTTCCTGCAGGTGGATACAGGGAATATCCTGTTTATATGCGGCGGTGCATTTGCCGGTCTCGACAAGGTGATTCAAGAGCGGTCCGAGCGTAGCAGTATTGGCTTTTCCGCGTCGGTCGTAAGTCAGGATGATCGTAAAAATACGGGTGAGATCATCAAGGACGTCGAGACCGAAGACCTGGTCAAATACGGACTGATTCCCGAGTTTGTTGGCCGCCTGCCGGTGGTTGCAACATTAACGGAGCTGGATGAGGCAGCGCTGGTTCAGATACTGACCGAGCCGAAGAATGCGCTCACCAAGCAGTACCAGAAACTTTTCGACATGGAAGGTGTCGAACTTGATTTCCGGGAAGATGCGTTGCGGGCAGTGGCCAGGAAGGCAATGGTAAGGAAAACCGGTGCTCGTGGCTTGCGCTCTATTATGGAGGCAACCCTGCTCGATACCATGTACCAGATTCCTTCTGAGCACGATGTGTCCAAGGTCGTTATCGATGAAAGCGTTATCAGCGGTGATTCCGAGCCGTTCAAGATATACGCCAACAAGGATCACGCCAAAGCTGTACCCGAGGATTGAATGTAACTCTGTCTTTTAATCCACGGATTCAGGAATAGATATTAAAAAAGGGCGGCAACGCCCTTTTTTTTGTTTTGCGTTTAACCACAAAAAGTTACAGCGGAAGCCGGGTTTATATCGGCGTGTTAAGAGTGGTGTAAAAAGTTTGTAATTTCACCTGGCGCCCCAATAGAGGGTGTTATGCTGAATTAAATTGTCATCAGAGGATTCCTTATGACCCTGATACCGGAAGAGTCTTTGAAAGAGTACCCCATGCTCCCGCTGCGCGATGTGGTGGTGTTTCCTCACATGGTGGTGCCTTTGTTTGTCGGGCGCGAAAAGTCCATCCAGGCCCTCGAAGCGGCGATGGAGGGCAGTAAGGAGATTCTGCTGGTCGCCCAGCGCGACGCTGGCACTGACGAGCCCGGCCCGAAGGACGTCTTCAATATGGGCACTCTGGCCACGGTGCTGCAAATGCTCCGTCTGCCGGATGGCACCGTCAAGGTGTTGGTTGAAGGTAACGCCAGAGCCAATATTGAGTCGATTGCAGAGGATGACTATCTGACCGGTCGGGCCGTGCTGATGGATGAAGATTCTTTGCCCGAACGTGAAGAGGACATCCTGGTCAAGACGCTCATGGGTGAGTTTGAAAAGTACGTCAAACTGTCGAAGAAAGTGCCCTCAGAAGTGTCCAATGCGCTCACCGGCATTGATGACCTTGAGCGTCTGGCGGACACCATGGCTGCACATCTGGAACTTCGGATTCCTGAAAAGCAGGAGCTTCTGGAGGCCTTGGACGTGCGTAAACGGGTTGATCTGCTATTAGGCAAACTCGATGGCGAGATCGATCTGATCGAAGTTGAAAAACGCATTCGTGGTCGCGTCAAGAAGCAGATGGAGCGCAGCCAGCGAGAGTACTACCTCAATGAGCAAATGAAGGCCATCCAGAAAGAGATGGGCAACATGGGCGAGGGCAACAATGACTTTGAGGAGCTTGAACAGAAGCTTGAAGAAGCGGGTTTGCCGGAGGAAGCTCGCAAGAAAACCGAAGTGGAGCTGAATAAGCTCAAGATGATGTCACCGATGTCGGCGGAAGCAACTGTCGTGCGAGGGTACATTGACTGGATGCTGTCGGTACCCTGGAAGAAGCGAAGCCGTGTCCGTCACGATATTGAAAAAGCCCGGGCGATTCTCGATGAAGATCACTACGGCCTGGACGAGGTCAAGAAGCGTATCCTTGAGTACCTCGCAGTGCAGAGCCGGGTCAAGAAGATCAAGGGTCCTGTGCTTTGCCTGGTAGGCCCCCCGGGGGTCGGTAAAACCTCACTCGGACAATCCATCGCCCGTGCTACCAATCGCAAGTACACGCGTATGGCGCTTGGCGGCGTGCGTGATGAAGCGGAAATCCGGGGGCATCGCAAAACCTATATCGGGGCATTGCCCGGCAAGCTGCTTCAGAAGCTCGCCAAGGTGGGGGTGAAGAACCCTCTGTTCCTGTTCGATGAAATCGACAAGTTGGGCATGGACCATCGTGGTGACCCGGCCTCTGCGCTGCTCGAGGTGTTGGACCCTGAACAGAACCATACTTTTAACGACCATTACCTTGAGGTCGACTATGACCTGTCGGATGTAATGTTTGTATGTACCTCGAACTCCATGGATATACCCTCTGCGTTACTCGACCGGATGGAGATTATCCGCATTCCCGGTTATACCGAGGATGAGAAGGTCAACATAGCCATGAAGTACCTGTTGCCCAAGCAGATAAAAGCGAATGGGCTGGGCAAGAAGGAGCTGGAGGTTCCGGAGGAAACCCTGCGTGACCTTATTCGCTACTACACCCGTGAAGCGGGTGTCAGGGGGCTTGAGCGCGAAATCGCTAAACTGTGTCGGAAAGTTGTCAGGGAGCATGTCGAAAGTGGTGAGCAGACCTCTTTGGTACTTACCCCCGAGTTACTTGAAGACTACTCTGGCGTGCGTAAGGTCAGTTTCGGTCTGGCCGAAGAGAAAAACCAGATTGGCCAGGTGACAGGGCTGGCCTGGACGCAGGTGGGTGGTGAACTCTTGACCATCGAGTGCGCTCTGACCAAGGGTAAGGGGCGAGTCATCAAAACCGGCTCGCTGGGCGATGTGATGCAGGAGTCCATTCAGGCTGCCCTGACGGTTGTCCGAAGTCGTGCCCTTGGCCTGGGAATCTCCGATGATTTCCATGAAAAATTCGATCTGCATGTTCACGTTCCGGAGGGTGCGACGCCAAAAGATGGCCCTAGTGCCGGTGTCGGCATGTGTACAGCACTGGTCTCTGCGCTGACCAAAATTCCGGTGCGGGCGGACGTCGCTATGACCGGGGAAATCACCCTGAGAGGTCAGGTACTGGCTATTGGAGGGCTTAAGGAAAAGCTTCTTGCGGCCCATCGTGGTGGTATCAAGAGAGTGATTATACCGAATGAAAATGTCAGGGATCTCAAAGAGATACCAGACAATATAAAGCAATCTCTTGAAATTATTCCAGCCAAATGGATAGACGAGGTTCTGGACGCCGCGCTGGAATACCCACCAACGCCCCTAACGGAAAAATCCGGCTCTGAAGCAGCATCCGGCAAGGCACGGGATGATGATGCGGAAGGTGCAGAACGCATAAATACACATTAAAGAAGGTTTGTGTTGTTGACAGGCGAGAGAACCCATTGGTATAACTGTTTCGCCGTGAAGCAGCCAATACCAAGGCCTCCCGCGCAAAGTGTACGTATTCCGAAAGCCGGTTTAATGCCGAAAGGAATAAGAAAATCGAAGAATGGAATTCTCTGACCGCTTATGCGATAGTCGAGAACGTCCGAGAAAAACAAACCAACCTATAACATCTTCAACCTGAAATCGAAGGGGTTTAGTGTGAACAAGTCCGAACTTATCGATGCAATTGCAGAGTCAGCAGATCTTTCCAAGGCCAACGCCGGTCGCGCACTTGATGCGATGATTGGTTCCGTTACAGGAGCCCTTAAAAACGGCGACCAGGTCACCCTGATTGGTTTTGGTACCTTTGCGGTAAAAGAGCGTGCAGCCCGCACCGGTCGTAACCCGCAAACTGGCGCAGAAATCAAGATCCCGGCCTCTAAGGTACCTGGCTTCAAGGCAGGCAAGGCCCTGAAAGACGCCGTTAAGTAACGGTCTCTTTCGAAAGGCGGTGCCGGTTCACAGGTGCTGCTGAAGTAACCCTCACAGTGTTACTGGTGGTACAGAGCGTTTCTGGGTCAGCCTGTCGAGGGCGGGGTTACTTCTTACGAATTCGAGGCGCATTCCATCCGGGTGCGCCTTTTTACGTTCAGCGAGTCGAGATATATGCTTCAAGATATCCGTGAAAATGCCCAAGGTACCATTGCCAAGATCATCATCGGGCTCCTCATAGTGTCGCTTTCCATCTGGGGAATGGACGCCATAATCGGTGGGTTCTCCGGAGAACCTCAAGTGGCTACCGTCAATGGCGAAGACATCACTGAGCGGGAATTCCTCAGGGTCGTTCAGATGGAGCGCCAGCGGCGGCTCTCGGACATGGATGCTCCGGACCCCGCGCTGCTTGACGATGATCGTATCCGTACCGACGTGCTTGAAGCTCTGGTTCGTGAACAGATCATGACTCAGGATGCTGCCGCCCAGGGGCTCGAGCTGTCCGACGCCGATATTGACCAATTGATTACTCAGATGCCCCAGTTCCAGGTTGACGGACAGTTTGACAGTGACCGGTTTGTCATGGTTGTCCGCAATATGGGTATGGGCGTTGCTGAGTTCCGGAACGCCATGCGCAACCAGATGGTGATCAACCAGATCCGGAGCGGGCTCACCCAGAGCGGTGTGGTGGCCCCCGCCGTGGTGGATAACCTACTTCGCATTCAATATCAGACCCGTGATTTCCGGACGGTGTCACTGGATGCTGACAGTGTGAGTTCTGAGGTGGAAGTGTCTGATGAAGAGATCGAGGCTTTCTACCAGGATAATGCATCGCAATTCACTGTGCCTGAGACAGTGGTTGCTGAATACATCTCTCTGTCGCTGAGTGAGCTTGCAGAAACGCAACAGGTCAGCGATGAGCAGGTGGCTGAGCTTTACCAGAGCCGGGCCCCGGAGATGGCTTCGGAGGAGCGCAGAGCTTCCCACATTCTGATCGAAGAATCGGATGATGCCGCTGACCAGCTAGTCGAGATCCAGGAAAAGCTGTCTGCGGGAGAGGATTTCGCGGCCTTGGCAGAGAGTTACTCGGATGACACTGTGTCGGCGAGAGACGGCGGTGATCTTGGCTTCGCCAGCAGGGGAATGTTCGACAGTGCTTTTGAAGAGGCGTTGTTTGGTCTTGAGGTCGGAGAGGTATCCGAGCCTGTCGAGACGTCCTTCGGTACTCATATCATCAAGCTGGTGGAGGTTCGCCAGTCCGAGGCGCCACCGCTTGCGACCATGGCAGAGGAACTTCGCAGGGAGCTTGCTGAAGACGCCGCTGGCAAGCGGTACGCGGAAATGCGTTCGGAGCTGGCGGATATGGCGTACTCGGAAGGGAACCTGACGGGTCCTGCGGAGGAGCTTGGGGTGGAAGTTCGGGAGCAGGCGGGTATTACCCGCGAGGGCGGAGAAGGTCCGTTTCAGCATCCCGGTTTGGTGCGCCAGCTGTTTTCCGACGATGTCTTGCAGGACAAGTTCAACACCGAGTTGATTGATGTCGGCAATAACGAATCCGTGGTCGCTCGGGTCAAAAGTTATCAGCCGCAAGGGCAGCGGGAGCTCGCTGAGGTTCGCGATCAGATTCGTGAACGACTGGTGCAGCAAAAGACCCGCGAGCGTTTGGCCGAGCGTGGCCGGGATATGATCGCCAGGTTGCAGAATGGTGAGTCTCTGGAGGAGCTCGATCTTGGGGTAGACAATTGGACCAGTCATGAAGCGACCGATCGCAATGATGGCTCCCTGGCCCCGGAGGTGCTTCGCAGCGCATTCTCTCTGGAGCGTCCGGCTGAAGGCGGTGTTACTTATGGTTTGTCAGAGGGCAATGACCGCGCGGTGATTATTGCGCTGGATGGTGTTACCGATGGGAATGTGGAAGATCGGGCGGCAGAACGAGAGCAGTTGCAGCAGTTCCTGGCCAGCCAGAAAGCCCAGCAAGAGTATCTTGCCTATCAGCAGTACTTGAGAGATAAGGCCGATATCGAGCGGCCCTGATCCTCGAAGCGCCAAAAAAGCCGGGAAAGTAACATGTGGTTGCTCTCCCGGCTTTTTTGTTTCAGGTATCTTTTTTTCCGATATCTTTTTTAACTACCTTTGTCAGGCTTTGTCTCATCCGGGGGCAAGCGTGTGGCTTTGAGGCTGTCCTTGATCTTTTTCAGGTGGTGATGGAAGTCCGTGCCGCGCTTGAGGGTGACCCCGGTTGCCAGGATATCGATCACGGTCAGATGTATGATGCGGGATGACATGGGCATATAAACTTCGGTGTCTTCAGGGGCGGTTACACCAAGTACCACGGTGCACTTGGCTGCCAGAGGAGAATCCGGGGTTGTGATGCCGATTACGGTGGCACCGTTTTCTCGGGCAATTTGCGCAATGTTGATCATTTCGCGGGTGCGCCCGGTGTAGGAAATCACCACGATGACGTCCCCGGTTCCACTTCCAGCAGCAACCATGCGCTGCATCAGAGCGTCGTCGTAAGACATGACCGGGATGTTGAAGCGGAAAAATTTGTGCTGGGCGTCCAGTGCGACTGGAGCGGAGCCGCCCATGCCGAAGAAGTTTATCTGTTTGGCCTGGATCAGGTAATCAATTGCGTTAGCTAGCGCCTTGTGCGAGAGCGCTTGCCGGGCTTTGTCGAGACCGGCGATGGTGCTGAGTACGATTTTATCCGCAAACTCGGCGACAGTGTCCCCGGGCCCGATATTCTGGCCCACGTAAGGTGTTCCGGTTGCTATGCTTTGAGCGAGACGGATCTTGAAATCCGGAAAGCCTGTAGCAGAAAAACTACGGCAGAATCGGTTGACCGTGGGCTCGCTGACCTCGGCGGCCCGCGCCAGGGCGGCGATGCTGTATCGGGTTGCGGATGTCGGATCCTGAAGAATGGCCTCGGCAACCTTGCGCTCGGATTTGTTCAGGCTGTCGAGTCTGGCCTGAATCACTTCCAGCACGTTTTCATCTTGATGGGAATGGTTGGCTGCCATGAATCGGAATCTCCTGTCGCACGGTGTGATTGGTCCCTGAGAGCGGGATTATACCGGTTTTAGTGTTGATAAGTTGTAGTAAAAATATCAAGAATAGGGATTTATTGTTGGTATTTCCTGACTTTGCTGTCATTATTTGCATAAAATTACTACAAATAGATGAGGACTCGGATTTTTCGGAGTCTCTCACCAAAATGAGAGAGTGAGTCATGGTCCAACAGATTGACACCCGCTGTGACCTGATCATGTTTGGCGCCCTCGGTGATCTCGCCCAGCGCAAACTGTTCCCGGCACTGTATCAACTGGAATGTGCACATTTACTGGCAAAAGAGACCCGGATTCTGGCACTGGCACGGGCCAAGATCGACACCGATGGCGCCCGCAAGCAGCTGGCATCCCGAATCCGCGAGCATGTCCGCAAGGATGAGCTGGACGAGGAGGTGCTGGCACGGTTTCTCGGGAGAGTTGATTACCTCTGTTTCGACTTCAGTGACGAGACCGGTTACGCGCCCCTGAACAAATGGCGTCAGCGAGGGGGTGGTGAGCAGATCGTATATATGGCAACGCCACCGTCTCTTTACGGCATGATCGCCCGCAACCTGAAAGCTGGCAACTGTTGCAACGAATCAACCCGGGTCGTGGTGGAAAAACCCATTGGTCACGATCTGGAATCCTCCAAGGTCATCAACGACCAGCTCGCGGAGGTGTTCAATGAAAACCAGTTGTTCCGGATTGATCACTACCTCGGTAAGGAGACCGTGCAAAACCTGATCGCCTTGCGGTTCGCAAACAATTTATTTGCGACCCAATGGAATCAGAACCACATTTCCCACGTCGAGATCACCGTGGCTGAAAGTGTCGGCATTGAAGGGCGCTGGGGGTATTTCGACAAAGCCGGGCAAATGCGCGACATGATCCAGAATCACTTGCTGCAGTTGCTCTGCCTGATCGCCATGGACCCGCCCTCCGATCTGTCTGCTGACAGCATTCGTGACGAGAAAGTGAAAGTGCTGAAGGCGCTCCGGCCTATTACTCCGGATTTGATGGAAACCCATCTGGTGCGGGGGCAGTACACCGCGGGCACGAGCGATGGCAAGCCGGTTCCCGGCTATCTGGAAGAAGAGGATGCAGCCAAGGGCAGTGCTACCGAAACCTTTATTGCACTCAAGGTTGAAATCCATAATTGGCGGTGGGCCGGCGTACCGTTTTATATTCGTACCGGCAAACGCTTACCGGAAAAACTGTCGCAGATTATTATTCACTTCAAGCCGGCACCGCACTATATTTTTGACCCCGATCAAAAGCATTTGGCTAACAACAAGCTCATTATCCGCTTGCAGCCGGATGAAGGTATGTCCCTGCAGATTCTCACCAAAGATCAGGGGCTCGATAAAGGCATGCGCTTGCGACAGGGACCGCTGGAACTGACGTTCTCGGAAGCCTTCAATGCCCGACGCATACCCGATGCCTATGAGCGCTTGCTGTGGGAGATCATGAAGGGTAACCAATATCTGTTTGTGCGACGTGACGAAGTTGAATACGCCTGGCGCTGGGTCGATCAGGTTATCTCGAATTGGGAAGATCACGCAGCCTCCCCGAAGCGCTATGCTTCCGGAACCTGGGGGCCCGTTGCCTCCATTGCGCTGATTACCCGGGACGGAAGGAGTTGGTACGAGGATGTCTGATATCCACTGGCCTGAAGAGGTAACACTGGTGCTCATGGAGGAGCCCGCAGACGTTGCGGCGCGACTGGCGTCGGATGTGGCGGGAAAGCTTGCCGACGCCTTGCACAAGCGTAACCGTGCCAGCCTGGCGGTCTCGGGTGGCAGCACGCCGAAAGCATTCTTCGAGATGCTGAGCAGTGCGCCGCTGGAATGGGCGCGTGTGGATGTGACTCTGGTGGATGAGCGTTGGGTAGAAGCGGGCGACCCCGCCAGCAATGAGCGACTGGTCAGGCAGCATCTGATGCAAAACGCAGCTGCATCGGCAAATTTTATCGGTCTCAAGCAACCCGGGAACTTTGGCGGGTCCGGTCAGGTGGCCTGTGAAAGCGCACTCCAGGGGCTTGCCTGGCCCCTGGATGTAGTTGTGCTGGGAATGGGGAATGATGGTCATACCGCTTCGTTCTTCCCGGACGCACCAGAACTGTCGCAAGCGCTCGACCCGGATAATCCGGCGAAGAGTATCGCCCTTACACCACCTTCTCAGCCCCAGCGCCGTGTCTCACTGACCTTCAGTGCGCTCAATGCGGCGGGCTTCACGGCGCTGCACCTCAAGGGCCATGACAAAATGGAAACGCTGGAGAAGGCGCTCGACAACCTTGCGGACGTCCGCGCTATGCCGGTGCGTGCCTTTCTTGGGCGGTCGGTGTCGGTATTCTGGAGTCCGTAAGGTCGTTGAGCCAGGCACCATCAGATTTACAGGCCTATCAAACTTAATGGAAGAGCAACCACTATGTCCCAGTTAGCCATGCATCACCGTCAACAGGTTCAAGCCATGCTTGCGGCTTGTCCGTTGGTGCCTGTCATCACCATCCATCACCCCGATCACGCGGTACCGCTCGGAAGAGCTTTGGTGCAAGGTGGTATCCGTATTCTCGAGGTAACGCTGCGCTCGGAGTATGGCCTCGACGCGATACGGCAATTGCGTAAGGCCTTGCCGGATGTCTGGGTTGGTGCGGGTACCGTTACACAGATCAGCCAGTACCGGGAAGCCGAAGCCGCAGGTGCGCAGTTTGTGATTACTCCAGGCGTGACGGAGTCGCTTCTCGCTCACGGGCTGAACGCTCAAGCGCCTTTGCTGCCCGGAATCTCAACCATTTCCGAAATGATGATGGGCTATGCCCTGGGGTATCGGGAGTTCAAGTTCTTCCCGGCAGAAGTTTCAGGTGGCATCAAGGCGCTCCAGGCATTTGCCGGGCCGTTTGCAGATGTCAGCTTTTGTCCGACCGGCGGGATTCGCCGTGAAACAGCGAAGGACTATCTGGCACTGGATAACGTGTTGGCGGTCGGAGGTACCTGGTTGACGCCTGAAGACAAGATCGAGGCGGGTGACTGGAATGCTGTTACCGAAATAGTGACCGGAAGTCTCAGCGATATATCCTGAATGCAATTGAAGACTTATTTGAAAACTATTTATTAATTCTGCTGGCAGCCCGGCGAAAGGCTGCCAGCAGATTGCGCTACCTGGCTGTCAGCGAATCTGAGAGCCGACCCGGACAATTTTCATGGAATTAGTGCCACCCTGAGCGTTGGCGTAATCACCCTTGGTCATCACCACCAGCGCACCTTCCTCGACCACGCCACGGTTCAACAGTTCTGCGACGGCCATGGCATTGACTTCTTCGTTGGGTAATTGCTGGGAGTCAAAGGGTACGGTCTGCACGCCTCGATACAACGTGACGCGGTTCTGTGTACTGGTATGGCGGGAAAACGCAAAAATCGGCAAGCTCGATTTAATGCGCGACATCAGCAGTGGCGTAGCACCGGTCTCTGTCATGCAGATGATGGCCTGTACGCCATCCAGGTGGTTGGCGGCATACATAGCAGAGAGCGCAATGGCCTCGTCCACCAATTCCATGGATTCATGCATGCGATGACCTGAGGTGTGCGTAGAGGGGTGCCGTTCCGCTCCGGTACAAATGCGCACCATTGCTTCTACCGCTTCCACCGGATAGTCGCCGACCGCGGTTTCTGCCGACAGCATAACGGCGTCGGTATAGTCGAACACTGCGTTGGCAACGTCCGACACTTCAGCTCGGGTGGGCATCGGGTTTTCAATCATGGATTCCATCATCTGGGTTGCCGTGATCACCACCTTGTTAAGGATGCGTGCGCGGCTGATGATGTTCTTCTGCACGCCGACCAGTTCGGCGTCGCCGATCTCCACGGCAAGATCCCCTCTGGCCACCATCACGGCGTCGGAAGCCTCAATAACCGCATCCAGGGCGTCGTTGTCGTGGGCCAGTTCAGCGCGTTCGATTTTAGCCACCAGGCCTGCGCTGGAGCCTGCTTTTTTCAGCAGCGCACGAGCGGTATGCATGTCATCAGCCGTGCGTACGAACGAGACGGCCACGTAGTCGGCACCAAGCTTGGCCGCGGTGACGATGTCCTGCTTGTCTTTTTCGGTCAATGCATCTGCTGACAGGCCGCCACCGCGCTTGTTCAAACCCTTGTTATTGGACAAGGGGCCGCCGATCAGAATGCGGGAAGTTATGCTGCGTTCGTCAACCTCCTCGACTTCCATCTCAATACGGCCGTCGTCCAGTACCAGGATATCCCCCGGCTTGACGTCATTGATCAGTTCTTCGTAATCAATGCCGACCCGTTCTGCGGTGCCAGCTTCCTTGTCCATGGCCGCATCGAGCACAAAGATCTGGCCACGCTTGAGAGCTACCTTGTTGTCAGTGAAACGGGCAACCCGCAGCTTTGGCCCTTGAAGGTCAGCCATAATAGCGACAAAACGGCCCTGGGACGCTGCCGCATCCCGCACCCGATTGGCTCGCTGGATATGATCATCGGCACTGCCATGGGAGAAGTTCAGTCGCGTTACATCAACGCCAGCCGCAATGATGGCAGCCAGAGACTCCGGAGAATCAGTTGCGGGGCCGAGTGTTGCGACAATTTTGGTGCGCCTGAGCATGGTTTGTTCCTTTGTTTGACGGTGGCCGGATCAATATGTTGGGTATCGGAAGTTGGTGACAACTCAGCGGCTCGCTCTCATCAGAGCCAGGGCATTATCCAGCATGCGGTTCGAAAAGCCCCATTCATTATCGTACCATGCCATGACTTTAGCGTGACGACCCAGAACACGAGTATGGTTGGCATCGTAAATACTGGACAGCGGGTCGTGATTGAAGTCGACACTGACCAGTTTTTCACTGTTGTAGCCCAGCACCGGATTGTTCTCCGCCGCGGCTTTAACGATCTGATTGATCTCTTCTGCCGACGTATCCCGTCCAGCCATAAAGCTGAAATCCACCAGCGACACATTGATTGTAGGGACCCGCACCGCCAGTCCGTCGAGCTTGCCTGCCAGGGCCGGTAGCACCTTGCCGATGGCCGCTGCTGCACCGGTTTTGGTGGGGATCATGGATTGAGTGGCGGAACGTGCGCGATACAGATCGGTATGGTAAACGTCGCTCAGCTTTTGGTCGTTGGTGTAAGAATGAATGGTGGTCATCAGGCCGCTCTCGATACCGATAGCTCCATGGATCGCCTGAACTACCGGCGCCAGGCAATTGGTGGTGCAGGATGCGTTGGAAATGATCTGGTGGTCGGCCGTCAGGGTGTTGTGGTTAACGCCGTATACGATCATGGCATCGGCATCGGCCGATGGTGCTGAAATGATTACTTTGCGTGCGCCAGCGATAAGATGGCCGGCGGCTTTGCTCCGGCTGGTAAACAGGCCAGTACACTCCATCACCACATCAACGTTATGATCTTGCCAGGGCAGTTCTTCAGGATTGCGTATGGCTGTAATCGCGATCCGGTCGCCGTCGACGGACAGTGATTCCTGGTCGTGGCTGACTTCGGCGCTGAAACGACCGTGAACGCTGTCGTATTTCAGCAGGTGGGCGTTGGTTTCGGCATCGCCCAGATCATTGATCGCAACCACTTGCATGTCGTGGCGGTAGCTATTCTCGTAAAGTGCGCGAAGTATATTGCGGCCGATACGACCAAAACCGTTGATTGCAATACGAATAGTCATCTGAGGACTCCGTTTTCGGTATTTGTTGGCGTTATTATGTTCGATTTCGAATGTAGTAAATATAACAACAAAAAAAGGATTAATGAACTTTTAATCGTGATAAAGACAATAAAAGAACGTAAAGTTACTTGCATAAGGGTGGGTTATTGAATTTCCTGCTTTCAAAAACGAGTAATGATGGGAGAGAACCTATGCACCAGACAGTTGAAAAGGTTACCCGGCGCATCATTGAGCGCAGTCGTGGCACCCGCCAGGACTACCTCAGTCGTATGGATGCTCTCAGAGCATCGTCGCCTCAGCGCGGGGTGCTGTCTTGCGGCAACCTGGCCCATGGTTTCGCGGCCTGTGGCAACGCCGACAAAGCCACCCTCAAATTAATGAACAAGGCCAATGTCGCTATCGTCTCTGCCTATAACGACATGCTATCTGCCCATCAACCTTACGAGCGCTTTCCGGACCTGATTCGCGAAGCCGCCCATGGCATGGGCTCTGTAGCCCAGTTTGCCGGGGGAACGCCAGCGATGTGCGACGGTGTTACCCAGGGCCAGCCCGGTATGGAACTGAGCCTGTTTTCCCGGGATGTGATTGCCATGAGTACGGCGATCGCCATGAGTCACAACATGTTTGATGCCACGGTGCTGCTGGGCATTTGCGACAAGATCGTGCCGGGGCTGTTGATTGGCTCGCTGAGCTTTGGTTACCTGCCGACGATACTGATCCCTGCCGGCCCTATGCCGTCGGGCTTGCCGAACAAGGAAAAGCAGCGGGTTCGCCAGCTCTACGCCGAGGGTAAAGTGGGCAAGGATGAGTTGCTTGAGGCCGAAAGCAAGTCCTACCACAGCCCGGGGACCTGCACGTTCTATGGCACCGCCAACAGTAACCAGTTGCTGGTTGAAGTCATGGGTTTGCACCTGCCGGGTGCCGCTTTCATCAACCCCGATACACCCTTGCGAGATGAGCTGACCAGAGCGGCTACCGAGCAGGTCGTGAAGCTGTCCAGACCTAATGGCGGCACACTGGGGCTGGCGGATATGGTGGACGAAAAAAGCATCGTGAATGCCCTGGTGGCGCTGCTGGTTACTGGCGGCTCCACCAACCACACCATCCACTGGATCGCCATCGCCAGGGCAGCAGGTATCATCATTGATTGGAACGACTATGCAGAATTGTCGTCAGCAGTGCCCTCGATGACTCGAATCTACCCCAACGGCGAGGCTGACATCAACGCGTTTCACGATGCCGGTGGTACACCGTTTCTGATTCGCGAGTTGTTATCAGAAGGCTATCTCCACGAGGATGTTGAAACAGTGATGGGCCGGGGGCTTGAGCCCTACACCCGGATGCCTGCCCTGCAAAACAACCAGCTGGTGTGGTCACCGGTTGCTGCTGAAACCCTGAATCCTGCCGTCTTGAGCAGCGCTGCGGAGCCGTTCGCACCCGACGGTGGCATGAAGGTGCTGGATGGCAACCTGGGTCGGGGTGTGATCAAGGTGTCGGCGGTGAAAAAGGAGCACCACAGAGTGGAAGCACCGGCGGTGGTTTTTGATGAGCAGAATGATCTGAAAGCGGCCTTTGAGGCCGGCGAGCTCGATAAGGACTGCGTCGTGGTGGTTCGATTCCAGGGGCCGAAGGCCAACGGGATGCCGGAATTACACAAGCTCACACCCTATTTGGGCGTGTTACAGGACCGCGGTTTTCATGTGGCACTGGTAACGGATGGTCGAATGTCTGGTGCCTCCGGTAAGGTACCGGCTGCCATTCACGTCTACCCGGAGGCCGCCAACGGTGGGCCGCTGGCGAAAGTTCGTAATGGCGACAGGATCTGCGTCGATGCGGAAGCCGGTAAACTGACCATAGCGCTCGCAGATGAAGAGTTGGCTCGCCGGCCGCAGGCCACGGCAGATCTGACTATGTCCCATACCGGTTTGGGACGTGAAATGTTTGGCTGGATGCGTCGGGCAGCAAGCAGCCCGGAAGAGGGCGCTAGTTTTTTCTGGAATCACGAGGCATGACGGCAGAAACCTATGCTCTGGTAGGAGATATCGGTGGCACCAATGCACGCTTCGCGTTGTTGCAGGAGGGTAGCGTCAAGCCGTTGGCTCTTGAGGTATTGCCCTGCGCGGACTACGCCAACCTTGATGAGGCTGTGGTCGATTATCTTGCCCGGGCGGGTGTCGATTCCGTTGACGAGGTATGCTTTGCTGTTGCATCCCCAGTGACGGGTACCCAGGTCAGAATGACTAACAACCATTGGCGGTTCGATATCCATGCCGTTCAGCAACAGTTCGGCTGGCGGACCTTCAAAGTCATTAATGACTATACTGCCATGGCACTCGGCGTGCTTCATGTCACGAACGACAAGCTGGTTCACGTCTGCGGCGGCCCGGGTAATCCGGCTCGCCCGAAGCTGGTTATTGGCCCCGGTACCGGCTTGGGCGTGTCCGGTCTGATGCCGATTCGCAACGGATGGGTCCCGCTGATAACCGAGGGAGGTCATGTTGATTTTGCGCCCACGGACGAGACCGAGGCGGCTATCCTGAGGATACTCCATGCCCGTTTCGGACGAGTGTCGGTGGAGCGGATTCTTTGTGGCCAGGGTCTGCTCAACCTCTATCAGGCCCATGCCGAGCTCCAGGGTTTGGCGGCGCCTCTTGATACGCCAGACAAGATTACTGCGGCCGCGCTGGAGCGCCAGGGCACTCTGGCGCACCAGGTGTTATGCCACTTCTGCACCATTCTCGGTCGGGCGGCGGGGAATGCAGCCCTGACTCTGGGTAGTCTGGGCGGGGTCTATCTGTGTGGTGGCATCCTTCCCCGGTTTATCGACTTTTTTCTTGGTAGCCCGTTCCAGAGTGGTTTTGAGGACAAAGGGCGGATGCGCCCGCTCATGGAGTTCACGCCGGTATATCTTGTGACCGATACATATACCGGTTTGCTGGGCGCCGCTGAAGCGCTGGGAAATCCTGAAGTGCAATGAGCAAGTCGGCCGGCTGAAGCGGTGTGGCAGTGAGCGTGAGGTTTAACGGATAGTTCGTTATTTGAAGTAGCGCACTGGCCACCCAACCTAAAGTTGATGAATAAAATCCGACGGATCAAACCGGTACTGTTGGTGATAGATGCCATTGTCGGCTTGCCTGCCCGCAGCCAGCACCATAATCACATTGCCGTCCTTGGGGACACCGAGGATGCGACGAACCCGGCAGTCGTCAAAGCCCTCCATGGGGCAGGAATCATAACCATGGGCGCGCAATGCCAGCATCAGGTTTTCAGCGGCCAGGGCAGTCGATTTGGCCGCCCAAACTTTCATCTCACAACTGGAATACGGCCCCCGTGGGACCGGGCGGCGCAGGCCTATTACTGAGCTGGCCGCTTTTTTCACCATGCCCAGCAGGCCGAACGGCCCCTGGTTGTAATGAAGCGGGGCAACTCTGGAGTAATATTTTTCAACGATGCGTGGCCGCTTGTCCCCGGGCCATTCGTCGAGGTTGCGCTGGCTGTTCTGCCGCCAGGTATTGGTACGGGCAACAATGCCGATCAGTACCGGCGCTGTTTTAGCCGCATTCTGACCAAGGCAGGCGGTGGCGAGTTGCTGCCGGACAGCAGGCGTTCGCACCACATAAAATTCCCAGGGTTGAAGATTGCTGGAATTGGGCGCCAGCATCGCAAGCTCAAGGCAATCATCCAGAATCCGGTCGGGTAGAGGTTCCGCGGTAAACCGCCGGATGGACCGCCGGCTGCGAACGACTTTGCGGAACTCCTCGACGTCTATTTCGGGTAGGTGGTCACTTGTTTCCGGTTGTAGTCGGGCCATCTGGCATACTCTCATCAATAGCAGTTTAAAAAACACAGTTAAGACAGGATATCACTATGAGTCAGGCAGACGATTCGTTTGCGGAGCTCCTGAAACAAGTCAGGCAATGCACCCTGTGCCGGGACGTGTTACCCGAGCCGCCCCGTCCGGTTATTCAGGCCAGCCGTCAGGCTCGTTTGCTGGTAGTCGGCCAGGCGCCAGGGCGCCGTGTTCACGATACCGGGCTTCCATTCAACGATCCCAGTGGTGATCGACTCAGAACCTGGATGGGCATCGACAGGGAGACTTTTTACGATGAGCAGAAGATTGCCATCGTGCCCATGGGGTTCTGTTACCCGGGCACTGGCAAGTCAGGCGATAACCCGCCCCGGCCGGAATGCGCTGCCACGTGGCGAACGGCATTGATGGCGGGACTGGACAACATTGAGCTTACCCTTGCTATCGGCCAGTATGCCCAGGCCTGGCACCTGGGACAGAACAAAAGCAAGCGTTCAGTGACAGAAGTCGTGGCCGATTGGCAATCGTTCTGGCCCGAGGTAATTCCACTCCCACACCCAAGCCCTCGAAATAATATGTGGCTGCGACGCAACCCCTGGTTTGAGGAGCGGGTTGTGCCGATGCTGCAGGCGCAAGTGAAACTGCTACTCGCGCCTCGCTGACCCGGGACACTGGTACAACAATTTTTTCAAGCCCGGAAAATCAGACCGCTATCGAGGGCTTTCATCGAGATATGCCTGCAGTGCATTAACCTGCTCATCTTTCATGCGCAAGCCCTGTTTGGTGCGACGCCAAACTATGTCCTCTGCGCTGATCGCCCATTCGTGCTCACGTAAATACTCCACTTCTGCCGCGTAGAGATTGCCGCCAAACAGTTGCCCCAGGGATTCAACAGAGCAGTGGTCCCGAAGAATTTCATAGGCCCGGGTGCCATAAGTCCGGGCGTACCGTTTCGCGAGTTTCTCCGGCAGCCAGCGAAATTCCTTACCGAACTCTGCCACCAGCGCATTCCAGTCGGTGAAGTCGCCGCCCGGAAGCGGGGCATGTTTGGTCCATTCCGGCCCGGCGCTGGGAAAGAAGCTGCAGATCTTGTCAGTCGCGGCTTCGGCGAGCTTGCGGTAGGTGGTTATCTTGCCGCCGAATACCGAAATCAGCGGTGCATTGCGGGTTTTGCCGCCGCCATCGACCTCAAAGGTGTAGTCCCTGGACGCTTTCTGGGCCGAGCCCTCATCATCCATCAGGGGGCGGACGCCGGAATACGACCACACAACGTCCTCGGGCGTTATCTTATGCTTGAAATGGTGGTTAACGATGGAGCAGAGATAATCGGTTTCTTCTGCCGAGATCATAGCCTTCCTGGGGTCGCCCTCGTAATCCACATCAGTGGTGCCGATCAGCGAGAAATCGTCTTCGTAGGGAATCACAAAAATGATTCGGTTGTCGGCATTCTGCAGAATGTAAGCTTCCGGCTCGTTGTGTATTTTTGGCACAACAATATGGCTGCCCTTGACCATACGAATTTGCTTGGGCGCAGGGATGGTCATGGTGTCCTTGAACAGTTTACTGACCCACGGACCGCTGGCATTCACCAATGCGCGGCATTGAAAGGATGTGCGCTCACCGGTTTGCTGGTCTTCCAGCACCACGTTCCATAGCTTGTCATTGCGGTCGGCCTTGACGCATTTTGTCCGGGTCTTGATGGCGGCGCCTTTTTCTTCCGCTGCTTTGGCTGTCAGCACCACCAGACGCGCGTCATCCACCCAGCCGTCAGAATACTCAAAACCCCTGGTGATCTCATTGACCAACGGGCCATCGCGGCGGAACCGAATGCTTCTGGAACCCTTGAGTGTTTCACGTTTGGCGAGATGGTCGTAAAGGAACAGACCGGTGCGAATCATCCATGCGGGGCGCAGATGAGACTGGTGAGGCAGTCGGAACCGCATCGGCCACATAATATGGGGTGCATTCTTGAGCAGTGACTCACGCTCGGCGAGGGCCTGACGAACCAGCTTGAACTCATAGTGCTCAAGGTAGCGCAAACCACCGTGAATCAACTTGCTGCTATTGGAGGAAGTGGCTGACGCCAGGTCGTTCATCTCGCAAAGTATGACGCTGAGGCCGCGTCCGGCGGCATCCATGGCAATGCCGGTCCCGTTTACGCCACCTCCTACTACAACAAGGTCGACTATTGAGTTATCAGAGGTCATTTCTCGCCGTCTCCTGACAGTCAGAGAGCAATATGGCCAGGATTGCCTACATTTTTTCGATATTGAAACCTGGACAAGGTACGACTGGCATTATGCGAAAAAGATAAGAATTCGTAAAGGAAAAAATAGAAAACAAAACGAACATCAAGCAGCAATAGGCGATCGTGTAAGCGCGACTACGCCGGTTGGGAAAACAAGCCGGCACTCAGACTACATGAAGCTCCACGCCATGTTCCCGAAGCATTTTCTGGATCTCGTCCGGAGGATCCTGGTCGGTAAAAAAGTGATCCGCCTGAGTGATGTCCCCGAGTCTGACCATGGCATTTCGACCGAATTTGGAGTGGTCTGCGGCGAGTAGTACTTTGGCCGAATTGGCAATGATGGTTTGAGCCACCCGTACTTCACGATAATCGAAATCGAGCAACGAGCCGTCGCTGTGGATGCCGCTGATGCCAATGATCCCGAAATCCATCTTGAATTGATTGATAAAGTCCCGGGTGGCTTCTCCCACGATACCGCCATCGCGGTTTCTGACCTCGCCGCCGGCGACGATGACATTGAAGTCTTCTCGTGCGGACAATATTGACGCCACATGGAGGTTGTTGGTTACTATACGCAGGTTGCTGTGGTCCAGAAGAGCCCGCGCGATGGTTTCGGTAGTGGTGCCAATGTTAATGAATAATGACGAGTTATCAGGAATGTAGCGGACCAGCTCCTTGGCGATGCGTTCCTTGGCTTCGAGTTCCATGATTTTACGAGTCTGGTAAGCTGTATTGACGGTGCTCGAGTCAATGCCTGCGCCACCATGATGGCGCCTGACCTTGCTCTCCTTGGCCAGCTGATTGAGATCTCGACGGATGGTCTGGGGGGTCACCTGGAAATGATCTACCAACTGCTCGGTCGTGACAAACCCGTTTTTCTGAATAAGCTCGATGATAAGATCCTGCCGCCGTCGCTGTGCCATTCGCCTGTGCCTCTTCCGGGCAACCCGTGCCGGGCGGGGCAGGGTTGCATGTTCATCTTTTTTGGGTGGTGCGGTGAGTCCGTCAACGCAGATGCCAGCACCTGATAATCTTCAAGTGTAGATAAATCAGGTAGTTAAGATGTGAATCAAATGCTTTATAGCAACTATTGTCAATAGCTCGATCTTTTTCGAGCTGCGTACCTGTATTTTGCCATTCAATGGATAATATTCCTTGGAATAATTGTCTATATTAGTAAAAATACGAACATATTGGAAAGTCCCGAACAAAAACAGAATACCGAGGCGGACATTATGAGTCAGTACATCCTAGCCATCGATCAGGGTACGACGAGCTCCCGGGCCATACTTTTCAATGCGGCCGGGGCTATCCACTCTATGAGTCAGCAAGAGTTCACACAGCACTTTCCCCATAGTGGCTGGGTCGAACACAACCCTGAAGATATCTGGAATACCGTACGTGACACTTGCCAGGATGTTATCCGCAAAGGTGGAATCAAGGCGTCACAGGTCGTCGTAGCAGGTATCACCAACCAGCGCGAGACCACGATCATCTGGGATCGCGAAACCGGCATACCTGTCCATAACGCGATCGTGTGGCAGGATCGGAGAACCGCTGAATATTGCGAATCACTGACGGAGCAGGGTCTCGAGTCCTTTATCAACGATAAGACCGGATTGCTGATTGACCCCTATTTCTCGGCTACGAAAATCCGCTGGCTTCTTGAAAATGTGCCCGGCTGCCGTGAGCGGGCAGAACAGGGCAAACTGGCGTTTGGCACAGTGGACAGCTTTCTGCTGTGGCGGTTAACGGGGGGGAGCTCCCATTACACGGATGCCACTAACGCCTCGCGTACTCTGTTATTCAATATTCATAGCCAGGAATGGGATGCGGACCTGCTGGAGCTTTTCGGTGTACCGGCCTCCCTGTTGCCGGAAGTGAAAGATTCGTCGGATGATTTCGGAAGCATAGACAGCGACTTGCTGGGGGCCAGCATCCCGGTATTCGGCATTGCCGGGGATCAGCAAGCTGCATTGTTCGGCCAGACCTGCTTTAAGGAGGGCATGGCGAAAAGTACATACGGTACCGGTTGTTTTCTGGTACTCAACACCGGGGGAAAAGCACTCAAGTCAGAGCATCGGTTACTGACCACGGTGGCCTATCGTCTCAATGGGGTACCGACCTATGCGCTGGAAGGCAGCATTTTCGTTGCTGGTGGGACGATCCAGTGGCTGCGGGACGGCCTTAAACTGATCAGTATGGCCAGCGACTCCGAACCTCTGGCGGAGCAGACGCCAGTGGATCACGGAGTTTACCTGTTGCCTGCGTTCACAGGTTTGGGCGCCCCCTACTGGGACCCGAACGCCCGTGGTGCCATTTTCGGCCTTACCAGGGATACCGGTATCAAGGAGATCGTTACAGCGGGTTTGCAGTCGGTGTGTTATCAAACCAAAGACCTGCAGAAGGCCATGGAGCGAGATGGTCTGCGCCCCATCGCCCTGAGAGTGGATGGGGGTATGGTAGCCAACAACTGGGTTCTGCAGTTTTTGTCGGATATTCTTGGCGCCACCGTGGATCGGCCGAAAATGGTCGAAACAACGGCGCTCGGGGTGGCCTACCTGGCTGGTCTGAAAGCCGGTATTTTTGCCTCCCTGGAGGCTCTTGAAGACCAATGGCAGTGTGACCGGCGGTTCAGTCCGGAGATGACCAAAGGAAATCGTGACAGTCTCTACGATGGCTGGGTTCTGGCGGTTAACAGGTTGCAAAGCGACAGAACAACCCCTTGAACTTTCGGCGGCCAGGTAACAGGCCGTCGCTATTTAACGCCCAGCTCTTTTAACTGCTTGTAAACCGTGTTGCGGCTGCAGCTGAGATGCCGGGCAGTGCGGGAAACATTGCCCGAATAGCGGCTGTAGATTTCCAGAATATTGGTGGCAGCCCCTCCCGTCTTTGTATTCTCTGAGCGCGACGCAGTGGCAACCAGAGGGAGTGGTTCGCTATGTGGCTCGGTGGCAGGAACCGGCTCCTTGCCCAACGCTTCCATTTCTCTTAAAAAGTCGTCCGGCAAATGCCACATATCGATGGGGTCTTCGCACGCCATGGCCAGGGCAACCTGCATCACACTGATTAGCTGCCGGATGTTTCCGGGCCACGGATGTTGTTCAAGCAGATCCAGCATGCTCTCTGGCATTTCACCGGGCTGATCGACGTCCCGGTGGCGTCGGTGCACTTGCTTGATGATCTGACGGCGGTCGTTTCGTTCTCTCAGGGCCGGTAATCGAATATTCAGGCCACTGACCCGGTAGTACAGATCCTGCCGAAACCGGCCCTCGTCCAGGCTCTCTTTCAAACAGCGGTTGGTGGCAGACACCAGACGGATATCTATCGGATAGGCTTCGGTAGACCCCAGCGGTGTTACCTCCCGCTCCTGCAACACCCGTAGCAACCTGGCCTGGGCACTGAGTGGCATCTCACCGATTTCATCGAGAAACAGCACACCCTGGTGAGCCTTGCGGATCAGCCCCGTTGCGCCCCGGCTGCTGGCGCCGGTAAAGGCGCCCTTTTCGTAGCCGAACAGTTCGGACTCCACCAGTTCGGCGGGTATGGCTGCGCAATTCACCGCTACAACCGGGAAATTCCGGCGGGCACTTATATGATGAAGGGCTTTCACAAATACTTCCTTGCCGACCCCGGTCTCTCCCTGAATCAGCAACGGAATGTCCCTATCGATGATTCTGCGGGCCTGATGGATGCATCGTTTCATTACCGGATCGCCGAACTCCATGTCTTCCAGCCGGATGTCAGTGCGGCTGACCTCCGATGGCTTTTCGGGGCCTGAAGGTACTGCAAAACGCGGTCCTGTATTCACCGACTCCATGGGCCGCCTGATCACACCGTAAAGCTTGCGGCCAGCAGCGGTCTTGAGCTCTAGTGCTGCCAGATCTGCCTGGTTTTTCAAGTTCGCCAGGGGCAGGTCAAATATCTCGGTGATAGTTCGCCGGGCAAGGGGGCGGTCCAGCAATCGCTCCGCCCGTTGGTTGCTCGCCACGACCAGACCCTCGGTATTAAACGCCACCAGGCCGGACCATTGACTGTCGAGGTTGTCCGCGTTGGTGTTAAAGGTAAGCACAAAGCAGGTCGCAGTGTAGTTTTTCACCATCAGTCGATTTTCCACCGATTGCGACATCAGGCGGACCATCCCCAGAGTGTGGGCCTGAGGCAAATAAGCATCACTGGAAACGTTGAGAACGCCCATCAGGTTGCGGTCGACATCGAAAATAGGCGCGGCAGAACCAATCATGATCCGGTTGGCCTTCAGGTAATGCTCACTGCGCTGAACCTGTACGGGATGTCCGCATGCGATGGCTGTGCCGATGGCGTTGGTGCCGTTGGATTGCTCCTGCCAGCAAGTGCCCTCGCGGAAGAACGGTTTCTTGTCGGAGTCGATGAATCGCCAGTCCCCCCAAGTGTTAAGGATTCGGCCTTTCGGGTCAGTCAGCAGAATCATGCACTGGCTATTGGACAGGATGTTTTCATAGTAGGGCAGAACTTCGCATTCTGTTGTTTCCACCAGCAACCTGTACTGCTCCCGGAGCTGTTCGCTTTCGGAAGGATTCATCTGCACCAGGGCAGGACGGGTGCTGTGGCTCAGCCCATAAGTCCGGCACCGCTCCCAGGACGCGTTTATCACTTCGGTGAATTCTCTGCTGCGAGCCAGGCTGTTCATCGCTCAGGTCCCTGTCTTGTATTTGTTCGGGTGTTTCGTATGAAACCACGTCGAGGCGAGCAGGAGGTGTTCAGTGTTCAGTATCTTGTTCATACACTGTTGATGTCAATGTTCAGAGTGATCAATAAAATTCGGAACCGAACATGGTGAATCCCGGATGAGACTTAAAGGACACGATAAAGCTCATTAGAAACAGCTTATTATAAAATAGTGGTAGGCGTTAATACGGATTTGGTATGTTCATTGCGTTGTCATATTCGCAATCGAACAAAAACAAGGACCAAATCTATGTCGTTAACCCTGGAAAATGTCTCCCGTGTGGTTGATGGCGTCCCGCATATTGCCGGAGCTGATATCACCTTTGAGGCGGGCTCCTTCAATGTTCTTTTGGGTCGAACCCTGGCAGGTAAGACCTCGCTTATGAGGCTAATGGCAGGGTTGGATAAACCGGACACCGGCAGAGTGCTGGTGGATGGGCGGGATGTCACGAATGAGTCGGTTCAACGCCGCAATATTTCAATGATCTATCAGCAGTTTATCAACTACCCGAACCTGACTGTCTGGGAAAATATCGCATCGCCTTTGCGCCTTGCCAGGATGAAAGAGGCTGAGGTTACCCGCAGGGTCAAGGAAACGGCCTTTATGCTGCAGATAGAACCTCTGCTCCAGCGTTATCCCCTGGAACTTTCCGGCGGCCAGCAGCAGCGTACGGCCATGGCTCGCGCACTGGTCAAGGATGCCAGCCTGATTTTGTTCGATGAGCCCCTGGTCAACCTTGACTATAAGCTGCGGGAAGAACTGAGAGCAGAATTGCGGGAACTGTTCAAAGAGCGCAACTGCATCGCTGTCTACGCCACAACGGAAGCTAACGAAGCGCTTGCTCTGGGTGGCGTTACAACGCTGTTGCACGAGGGCAATATTATCCAGTCGGGACCGGTGACGTCGGTGTACCGTCAGCCTTCTAGCGTAGCTGCGGCGGAACTGTTCAGTGAACCGCCGATTAACCTTATCAAGGGGCGGGTAACAGAAACCGAAGTCACCTTTGATGACTACGCCCATCACCCGCTGACCCGCAACCTGAGTAATCTTGTGCCTGGCGCCTATCAGTTCGGCGTGCGCCCCAGTCACATCAGTCTGGTGCCCCAGCATGACGATGATCTTGAGCTTTCAATGAGTGTTGAATTAGGGGAAATCAGCGGGTCTGAAACCTTCATGCACGTGAAGAATGATCACTTCCAGTTGGTGCTTCAGTTGATGGGGGTACACGAATACCACACCGATACGCCCATCAACGTGTATCTGCCGATCAGCAAGCTGTTCGTTTTCGCGGTGGACGGGGCCTTGATTCAAGCACCCGCCCATCTGTCCAGGGAGTAAGCCGACATGGCGGAAATTCAATTAAAATCACTAGCTCACAGCTACAGTAAAAACCCCTCCGGCCCGGAGGACTATGCCATTCGCCAGATGAGCCACGTTTGGCATAACGGTGGCGCATACGCTTTGCTCGGCCCCTCCGGGTGCGGGAAGAGCACCATGCTCAATATCATTTCCGGTTTGCTTCAGCCCTCCGAGGGCGAGGTTCTGTTTGATAACGTCAAGGTCAACGAGCTGTCGCCGAAAGATCGCAACATCGCCCAGGTATTTCAGTTCCCGGTGGTCTATGACTCCATGACGGTGTTTGACAACCTCGCGTTTCCGTTACGCAATGCGGGGATGCCCAAGGCCAGGATCAACGCCAAGGTGGAAGAGATTGCCGCCATTCTTGAGCTGGATAACGTGCTGCACAATAAAGCCAAGAACCTGACGGCGGATGAAAAGCAGAAGGTGTCCATGGGCCGGGGCCTGGTTCGGGATGACGTATCGGCCATTCTGTTTGACGAGCCGTTGACGGTTATCGACCCCCAGCTGAAGTGGAGACTGCGCCGCAAGCTCAAGCAGATCCATGAGCAGTTCAATATTACTATGGTCTATGTAACCCACGACCAGCTTGAAGCGTCGACTTTTGCCGACAAGATTGCGGTGATGTACGACGGTCAGATCGTCCAGTTCGGAACACCGAGAGAATTGTTTGAAAATCCCAACCACACTTTTGTTGGATATTTCATTGGTAGTCCGGGCATGAACCTGATTCCGGTTCAGCGCACGGAGACTGGCGTCGAGTTCGATAATATTCCGCTGATTATCCATCCGGATTTGCTGAGGCATATAGATGCCAGCACCTCGTCAAATATTAAAATCGGGATCCGTCCTGAATTCGTGTACCTGTCCAATACCCCATCTGATGACACCTATGAATGTCAGGTGAACTACATCGAGGATCTGGGCACTTATCAAATTGTTGCACTGGAACTCGGATCCCGGTCATTGCTGGCACGGATCGATGAGGACCAGATGATAGAAGGCGATACCGTGTATATCGGGTTTCCCCGGCAATGGTTGAAGCTTTATATCGATGAATTTCTGGTCGAGGGGGTGGCAGAGTGAACAAGGTACCCAATAACAAAGCCTGGTGGCTGGTGCTGCCGGTTTTCATCCTGGTGGCGTTTTCCGCGCTTATCCCGCTGATGACTGTGGTCAATTACTCGGTTCAGGACATCTTTGGCCCGGGCCAGGCCTACTTCGTGGGCACGGAATGGTTTGAAGAGGTTTTGGGTAACGAGCGGTTGCAGGCCTCCCTGGGTCGTCAGTTTCTTTTTTCCGCAGCTGTGCTGTTTATCCAGATTCCCCTGGGAATCGGCATCGCGCTGATGATGCCAACGACCGGAAAGCGCGCCTCGCTGTGCCTGATTCTGCTGGCCATCCCGTTGCTGATTCCCTGGAACGTCGTGGGTACCATCTGGCAGATATTTGGTCGCGGGGACATTGGTCTGTTCGGCTGGGGCCTGAACCAGCTCGGGGTCGATTATAACTACACCGCCAATACGGGAGATGCCTGGGCAACCGTGCTGTTGATGGATGTCTGGCACTGGACACCGCTGGTGGCGTTGCTCTGCTACTCCGGCCTGAGGGCGATACCGGAAGCTTTCTACCAGGCGGCGGAAATCGACCGCGCCTCCAGGTGGGCCATCTTCCGTTATATCCAGCTGCCTCGCCTCAAGAGTGTCCTGGTGATTGCGGTGCTGCTGCGTTTTATGGACAGCTTCATGATTTATACCGAGCCCTTTGTGCTGACAGGTGGCGGTCCGGGCAGCTCAACCACGTTCCTGAGCCAGACCCTGACCACCATGGCCATCGGTCAGTTCGATATTGGTCGGGCGGCGGCCTTTTCACTGATCTACTTCCTGATCGTGCTGTTGGTGTCATGGCTGTTCTTCACTGCAATAACCCACCTCGACAAACAAAAGTGAGGGCCTGGTGATGAACATGAATAAACGCAAAGGTTTTGGTATTACGGCATACATTATCCTGCTGATGCTGCCTATCTATTGGTTGCTGAACATGTCGTTCAAGACCAACCAGGAGATCCTGGGACAGCTGACGTTTTTCCCCCAGAACTTCACGCTGGCGAATTACGCGACGATCTTCACGGATCCAAGTTGGTACTCCGGTTACATCAACTCGATGATTTATGTCTCGATCAACGTGGTGATTACCCTGTTGGTGGCTCTTCCTGCAGCCTATGCCTTCAGCCGCTATAAGTTTGTGGGTGACAAGCATCTGTTCTTCTGGTTGCTCAGCAACCGCATGGCGCCACCCGCGGTGTTCTTGCTGCCGTTCTTTCAGCTCTATTCCTCTATCGGCTTGTTCGATACGCACATAGCGGTAGCGCTGGCGCATTGCCTGTTCAACGTCCCGCTGGCGGTATGGATTCTGGAAGGCTTTATCTCGGGCGTTCCTAAAGAGTATGACGAGATGGCCTATATTGATGGGTACAGCTTTCCGAAGTTCTTCGTGAAGATATTTATCCCGATGATTCGCTCAGGGATCGGTGTCGCGGCGTTCTTTGCTTTCATGTTCTCCTGGGTGGAATTGCTGTTGGCGCGAACCCTGACCTCGGTAGATGCCCAGCCCATTGGAGCGATCATGACGCGAACCATGGGGGCCAGCGGCATTGATTGGGGCGTGCTGGCTGCAGCGGGGGTATTGACCATTCTTCCGGGTTTGTTGGTGGTCTGGTTTGTCCGTAACCACATTGCCACCGGCTTTGCCCTCGGTCGGGTATAGGAGACGCATTATGATTGCCTGGATGAACTGGACCTTACCGGTCGCCATTTTCTTCGCCGTAATAGCCGCTATTCTTGTGGTGATGACGGTGTACGAAGTTGTTTCTCCCTGCACGGAGCGCAAGGGGTTTCTGCCCATCGCAACCACCCGGGGTGACCGGTTGTTTATCGGTCTGCTCACGAGTGCCTACATCAACCTGATGTTTCTGGGTTTAACCGAACTCAGCCTGTGGATCGCCCTGGCGGTCTCGGTGGTCTGGGTGGCCATACTGCTCCGCTGGGGCTGACTGACAGAGTTGTCCGAGTTGATGTTTTTTCGCAAACGAACTAATGTTTATTTTGTGGTCGAAAACGATCACCGGGTTGTTTTTGACCTGCCACATGACGGGTGACCGAATACTAACAATACAAACGAGGTTGGGTATGTTTAAAAATAACAAGTATCCGAAAGCGCTTTTACTAACCACGGCAGTGGGCGCTGCGAGTCTGGGTATGAGCCTGCAGGCTCATGCGGATCAGTATTCCGATGCTGCTGAAAAGTGGGTGTCTGAAGAATTCGCCACCTCAACTCTCAGCAAAGAAGAGCAGCTGAAAGAAATGGCCTGGTTTACGGAAGCGGCCAAGCAGTTCCGTGGCATGGAAATCAACGTGGTGTCTGAAACCATCGCCACTCACGAGTACGAATCCAATGTGTTGGCGAAAGCCTTCACTGACATCACCGGAATCAAGGTTAACCACAATCTGATTCAAGAAGGTGACGTCATCGAGAAACTGCAGACTCAAATGCAGTCGGGCCGCAATATTTTTGACGGCTTCATCAATGACTCCGACCTGATCGGTACCCATTACCGTTATGGGCAGGTAGTTCCCATTTCCGACATGATCGAAGGTGACGCCAAGGACCTCACCCTGCCGACACTCGATCTTGAAGATTTTATCGGTCTGGATTTCACCACTGCTCCTGATGGCAAAATTTACCAGTTGCCCACCCAGCAGTTTGCAAACCTCTACTGGTTCCGTGCCGACTGGTTTGAGCGTGAAGATCTGAAAGCGCAGTTCAAGGAACGTTACGGCTACGATCTTGGTGTGCCCGTTAACTGGTCTGCCTATGAGGATATCGCTGAATTTTTCTCAGTCCACGTGAAGGAGATCGACGGCGAGCGCGTATACGGCCATATGGACTACGGCAAAAAAGACCCCTCCCTGGGCTGGCGTTTCACTGACGCCTGGTTCTCCATGGCCGGCGGTGGCGATAAAGGCCTGCCAAATGGTCTGCCCGTAGACGAGTGGGGTATTCGGGTTGAAGATTGCCGTCCTGTTGGCTCCAGCGTAACCCGTGGTGGTGCTACCAATGCTCCCCCAGCCGTGTACGCCACCCAGAAGTATGTGGACTGGCTGCGTAAATACGCGCCACCTGAAGCTCAGGGCATGACGTTCTCAGAAGCTGGCCCGGTTCCGGCTCAGGGTAATATCGCGCAACAGATCTTCTGGTACACCGCCTTTACTGCAAGCATGAACAAGGAAGGGTTGCCGGTGGTGAATGCTGACGGCACGCCGAAGTGGCGTATGGCTCCGTCTCCGAAGGGTCCCTACTGGGAAGAAGGCATGAAGCTGGGCTATCAGGATGTGGGTTCCTGGACATTCATGAAGTCCACGCCTAAAGAGCGCCGTCTGGCGGCCTGGCTGTATGCCCAGTTTACCGTTGCCAAGACCGTATCCCTGAAGAAGACCCTGGTGGGTCTGACACCGATTCGGGATTCCGACATCCGGTCGGAGGCAATGACCGACGCTGCTCCCAAGTTAGGTGGCCTGGTCGAGTTTTACCGCAGCCCGGCACGGGTCCAGTGGTCGCCAACCGGCACCAACGTACCCGACTATCCCAAGCTGGCTCAGCTGTGGTGGCAGTATATTGCCCAGGCAGCCAGTGGTGAGCGTACGCCGCAACAAGCTCTTGACGGCCTTGCCGAAGCGCAGGACAAGATCATGGAGCGTCTTGAGCGTGCCAACGTTCAGGATATTTGCGGCCCCAAGCTGAACGAGCCGCGCGAAGCCAGTTACTGGCTGGACCAGCCGGGATCACCGAAGGCGAAACTCGTCAACGAGAAGCCACAAGGTGTGACGGTTGCCTATGAGGAGCTACTGAAAAGTTGGGAGCAGACTGAATAAGGTTTGATTCCACTGGGGGTTACCGGCCCGGCCCTGCCGTGACCGGTAATCTTCCCTCCACGACCGGACAGCACGATGCCCACCCGCGCCTTACGCGCTTGCTTGGCGATTGGATAAGTAGGCATTCTAACGGAGCGGGTTACTGCAAGGTCAGTGGTTTGCCCGCTTCGCGACGTTCCTGGCGCCACTCATCCGGCGTCTGAATCGCGGTTGCTCCCTCGAGATGGCTGATTATCTCGAAATAGTCGTTGCCGAGTTCGCCGGCCATGACCTGATCCCGCGGCTTACTTTTTACTACGTAGACGGTTTGCTGGTTCTGGTGGTCCAGAGCACGCCAGGTTTGCTCGTCTTTCAGCAGGGTATAGCTGTGACCTTCCAGAGCGCGAATCAGTGCTGCGGTAGTGGTCGAACCGGCGCGCTCAACTGCGTCTTTGTACTGATACACAATGCTGTAGGCGGAGGCCGCTGCCGTTGACGGCATAATTTCGTAGCGACTTGAGAAACTCTTCACGAATTCTTGCCCACGCTCGTATCCGAACTGGAACGGTGCCTGCCATACCCAGGGCGAGGCTCCGATGACGCCCTCCATGATGGTCTGCCCCGCCTGCCTTGCCATCCCCAGTGTGATGTTGGGAACCACAATCTGCATTTTGTCTTTCAGGCCCATCTCATAGGCCAGCGTGATTGCCCGCACCATGTCATCACCGAACAGCACCATGACCAGAACCTCCGCCCCGCTTTGGTCAGCTTGTTCCAGTGCGTTCTTGAAATCCGCAATGTAAGCCTGGGGGAAAGGTGTGGTTACACCCGGATGTGCATTGGCGTCCTTGGTGTTTGAAAATTTCCGAACCGACTTCTCGGTCGACCAGCCCCAGGTATAATCCGCTGTGATGTAGAAATACTTTTTGTTGGCCAGTTCTGTGCTCAGGTATTGACTGAGAGCCTTGGCTGCCATCCAGGCGTTATAGGATTCCCGGAACATATGGGTGTGCCCGGCACTGCCGGTGGTTGCGTTGGAGTAGGTCAGGGTGCCGAAATAAAGGCGGTCCCGGGCTTTTGCGGCCAGGCCGGAAGAAATGGCCACCGCACTTGAGACGCCCCCGAACACCATCCCGACGTTGTGGTTGTCGATAAGGTCTGCAGTATTTTTGGCACCTCTATCCGGATCGCCGCCGGTATTACGAATCACCAGCTCCACCTGCTGGCCACGGATTCCTCCGGCCGCATTGATTTCATCAACCGCGAGAAAAGCTCCCAGCCGCTGCTGTAGCCCCTGATCTTTGTAGCGGCCGGTTTGCGGATAGTTAAGACCGATTTTCAGGGTTTCTGCGGCCACTGGCGCGGCAGCCAGCAATAACAAAAGACCGCTTATAACTATCGTTTTTCTACGGATCATGTTCAATGCTCCCATGAGCGCTATTCGGGCAGTTCGGTACCCGTTTTTATTATTCAGACAGTTGCGGCTCAGACACTACTCAGCGTCGATCAGTGTCCGGCCCGGAGTAGAGCTGGACAATGGGACCAAGGTCCAAAATCGGGATACAGGTTGTATGCAGGTGTAACGCTCTGTGAGCGTATTACCCAAGTTTGTTTCTTGCCGTGCTTCGGAACGGGATAGCGGGAAGGAGAAATAGATAGCCCGCAAGTTAAAGCTTACGGGCTAAAACAGCGATTAACGCTCTGAACTGTTTCGGCGGGGGCCTGACTGGCTCTTCATGAAGGTATCGAGTCCTTCAGAACCCATATCTGAAAGCACTTTACCGATGGAGTGACGGGCCTCAGGATTTACCCCGAGTAGGAAACCGGTCGCGAAGGCACCGCCGGCAACCAGAGGGAAGTTCTTCTTGAGTATCCGCTCCAGGCGCCTGGAGGCATCCTTCATTGCCACGGCATCCCGCATGAGTCCCGACAGGTCGTCCGTCGGGGTTTCGGTGGAATGCGGCAGCGCTGAAGGACGGGCGCCCATCATGGCACGACAAACCAGCACCAGCAGCAGCGCCAGCACCAGCAGCGCAAGACCGGTCAATGCGGCGGCGGCTGCCGACGTGAACCACAACTCCAGGGTCAGATAGAGACCTGCCACCAGGAAACCCAGCCCCACGAAACCAACCAGAATCGAGAAACAGAGCATCGCTACAGACAGCATGGCCTGTATCAGAGTTTCACGCATAATGGCTTACCTTAGCGGCGTGATTGCACTAGTAGACCGGTGATCAGGCCAATAATGAAAGTCAGCAACACGCTGCTGAAGGGTTTTTCTTCGATTTGTGATTCCACCGCTTTACCGGCTTGCCGGGCATTCACCCGAGCTTGGTCGATGCCGTCCTTGACCTTGTCATAACCTTTTTCGCTGCGGTCGGCCGCGATGGTTTTGAGGGTTTCAGTGATAGAGCGCATGTCTTCGCGCAGTTGAGTGACCTCGTTACGCAGTTTATCTACATCCTGTTCTGCCATGGTGTTGCTCCTTATAAGGTTATTTGAATCAGTGGCTATGCTTTTTGTGCCCATTCAGCATAGCTCACCTTGCAAGTAGTTATAGCAAATAAGGCACTTTAATAGGGTAAATCACATGACAATCTATACACAAATCACACAAATCATCGAAGATGCAGTTCTGAATCAGTCTTCCGGTTGGCTAAGATTCACCCACTGATGTGACAGCCAGTAAAAGCGCCCATCACCGGCCGGGTAGGTACAATTATAGCGAAAGCGTCGACTGTTGAACGCGGCATCTGCGGTCATGGCAACTTGTTGGCCATCCTTTTGAATGGTCAGTTTGCCCTGACCGGAAGCGAAACAGGTCAGACGACCCGGGTCCAGCGAGTCGGGCAGAGTCATGGCTAATTCGGGTGGGTTATCCGATATTACCGCACTGGGTAACTGGTCTGCCGCAACAGGCAATGCCTTGCTGAGCAGCTTGTGTTCCAGGCTATCGAGTTGGCCATAAGCGGTTGCCATCGGGAATCGCGGGAGCCGGGTGATACCGGATGTGGCGCCAATCGGACCTGACTGCTGGCCGAAACCGAGCCAGTCCCGCTCTGCAATCGCCTGTTCCAGCTTGTGGTCGAATTCGCCATAGGGATAGGCGTGCATGGGTATGCGGACATTCAGCCGGTCTTCAAGCGCTGTCTGGGCCCCGTCCAGGCTGGCGGTGATCCGGGCTTGCCATTGATCCTCTGGTTCCCCGGGTTTCTGGGCCAGGTGGCCATGATCCTTGCTGTGATTGGCGATTAAAACGCCGGGTTGATTGGCAAACTCAGCCAGCTGATCCCAGGTCATGAAGCCGCGTCTCCCGACAGCGTCGGTGTTGACGAAAACCGTAAACGGAAACCCTCTTTCGAACAGCAACGGAGCTGCGGTCTGATAAACCGAGCTGTAGGCGTCATCAAACGTGATGGCAACCTGTCTGCGGTTATCCAGTTCGCCTGCCAGCGCCGCTCGGGTGCCACTCTCCAAAGCCACCACTTCCAGCCCGAGACTCTCGATCATCCCGAGCTGGTCCTCGAATAATGAGGGCGTTGTGCTGGTCGCCGCCGGTGTCGAGTCGCTGACATGGTGATACTGCAGCACCACCAGGTCAGCATTCGCCAGGGGTGCTGTTGCAATCAGCGCTGCGGTGGCCAAGGTACCTGCTCTCATAAACTCTCCTGTTTCAGCGGGTCGCTATCCCGGCTGTAGTGACGCCGCAAGGTGCCGAAGGCCTCATTCAGCCGTTGTACCCGGTCGGTATTGCCACCCCGGTCCGGGTGTGCCTGCATTACCGCTCGACGGAATCGGTATTTGACGTCCTCAAAATGGGCCGGCAGCTCTCCAAAGCCCAGTGTATCCGCCGCTTTCTCGGCTTCGTCGGAGGCAGGGCGTTGCCCAACACGACCTGACCAGAAATCATTCATCATCTTGCTGATGTTGTCCGCCGACAAACTGTATTGGCGAAGGTCCAGATAAAAAGCTCTGAGTTTATCCACTTCCGCCACCGGACCCTGGCCAGCTACCGCCGACGGTGTCGTCAGCCGGATTGCCAGCGGTGAGATATCGATACCTTCGCTCTGGCCACCCAGTGCGTCGCGGAGCCGGTAGAGCACATGGAAAACCAGAAAGTGGACGGGATAGAGGTCCGCCGGGTCTGCGAAATCCACATGATCCAGCAATTGCCAGGGCGGACTCTGCAGTGCCTTGATCAAGGCGAGCTCAGAGACACCGCCAGGTTCGTTCCGGAGGAGGGCTTCCACTGCAATCATGAGATGCTGAACACGCTCGGTAACCGCCGGTGGAATGTCCGGCGGTGCTGCCAATGGGCTGGATTTTGATGGAGGCTCGGAAGTAAACGTCATAGGGCTATGGTAAGACAGGCACGCCCGTTACGAAAGTCTCTCCAGTCCTCGGGCCAGGTTTTTCCTGGTGGTGTGACGAAAGCCGCGCTCCTCACGTATAATTGCCAGCTCATTGTTTACGTAAATGTGTTCCAACTATGTCTCTTTCGACCGTTTTTGTTTCTGAGAAGTCTGAATCCACCAATCCACCTGCAACGGCAGGTGATTCGTCATCACCACTGCCGCCGGAGGCAGTGGTGGAACCCGGCCGCAAGGCCCAGCTTGAATACAACAAGCTGCAAAAACGCTTACGGCGGGAAGTCGGCCAGGCTATTTTCGATTTCTCCATGATCGAAGCGGGTGACAAGGTCATGGTTTGTCTGAGCGGCGGCAAAGATTCCTATGCCATGCTAGACATTTTGATGAGCTTGCAAAAAAGTGCACCGGTCAGATTCGAGATTTTGGCGGTCAATCTCGACCAGAAACAGCCGGGTTTTCCGGAACAGGTATTGCCTGAGTATCTTTCCGACCTTGGCGTCGAATACCACATCATCGAGAAAGACACCTACAGTATTGTCAAAGACAAAATCCCCGAAGGTAAAACGACCTGCGGCCTTTGTTCACGGCTGCGTCGGGGTATTCTATACAACTTTGCCGAGCAGCACGGAGTGACCAAGATTGCACTCGGCCACCATCGGGACGATCTGCTGGAAACCCTGTTTCTTAACATGTTTTACGGGGGCAAGCTGAAAACCATGCCGCCCAAGCTGCGCAGTGATGATGGTCGCAATGTGGTCATCAGGCCGATGGCTTACTGTCGGGAAAAAGATCTGGCCCGGTACGCCGTGATGCGTGAGTTCCCCATCATTCCGTGCAATTTGTGCGGGTCTCAGGAGAATCTTCAGCGCCAGGTAGTCAAGGACATGTTGCAGGGCTGGGACAAACAGCACCCCGGGCGTCTGGAAACCATGTTTCGCGCTGTATGCAACGTGACGCCGTCCCATCTGGCGGATACCTCCCTGTTTGATTTTTCGCTGGGCAGCAAACCGTCAGTTGGGGATCAGACTGATTCCGTAAATGGCGAGAAGGAGCCGGATTACAGCCGGTTGGATGTGTTGAATCTGTAGCCTAGAGGCCAGCCCCAGCGCAAAACGCATGTCCTCATCATAACCAATCGGTGCATTTTCGAACGCGCTGACGCTCTTATAGCCTGGGCTGCCCATAGCAGCAGGCGAACTTGTGTTCACCCCGGTCACATCGGCTGAACAAGCAGGTAATTGGCGTATTCCTCGCGTAGGGGCTTTGGCACCTTCAACATTCGCAGGCGGACCTGGACATTCAGGTCCGCGTTGGTCAGGCGAGTATTCTGCTCCCCGTCCTCACTCGTCGCTTCCGTTGACAGCTCTCAGGCTCGACTCTGCGTGCAGCAAGCGCGTTGAATTTAATAACGGCCAGCAGCGATTCGAAGTCAACATTGTTCGGTTGGCAAAGAAGTGAACATCCTGAAAAATAAAAAGTCGACCTTGTATTTTAATAAATACTTTCTAGTATTAATTTCGATGGTCAATAATTGACCAGTTTTGCACTTTGTTTGTGGTTGTTTTCCCCCCAACGGATACGCAGTTGTAACGAAAATTGCCGAGTTTGATTGTTTCCGCGGTTTGAGCGCAGGGAGCGTCTCGCATGTCCGTAATCAGCCTTCCGCAAGCTACGCTGCCGCTGGCAGGTATTGCTGTTATTTCCCGCAGAGTTCTCGTTGTTGTTGCCCTGGCTGGCAGGAACATCCTGCCGATTGTAAACCGGAGTAATATTTTCCCGCTGCTGGCAGCAAGATTACATGCTGTATTCCTACCCCGAAGTAGCCCAGTCCGAGCGTAAACATGAGTTCATCAGCACAAAATCTGCATGGAGAGTGGAATCATGAAGACGTTAACCTTACTGCTATTGGCCGGCTGTCTGCTGTCGCCGACCCGGGCGCTTGCCCAGGAGAATGAGAAAAAGCCAAACATCCTTGTGATCTGGGGCGATGATATCGGCACCTGGAATATCAGCCACAACAACCGCGGCATGATGGGCTATGAGACGCCCAACATCGATCGTATCGCCGATGAAGGCATTGCCTTCACCGACTATTATGCCCAGCAATCCTGCACTGCCGGGCGAGCCGCCTTTGTCGGCGGCATGACGCCGGTCCGGACCGGCATGACCAAGGTTGGGCTGCCGGGTGCATCAGAGGGCTGGAAGGAATCTGACATCACGGTCGCGGCGGTCATGAAATCCCTTGGTTATGCCACCGGACAGTTTGGAAAGAACCACTTCGGCGATCGGGACGAACACTTGCCAACCAATCACGGCTTCGACGAGTTCTTCGGTAATCTCTACCACCTCAATGCTGAGGAGGAGCCGGAACATCGCGACTATCCGGGCGACTACGTCCTGCCCAGCGGCGAGACTTTTGAACAGAAGTGGGGGCCGCGCGGGGTGCTCAAAGTGACGGTTAACGATGACGGCACTCAAGCCATCGAAAATACCGGTCCGCTGACCAAAAAACGCATGGAAACCATCGACGAGGAAACTCTCCAGGCGGCCAAGGACTTCATCAAACGGAAGCACGAGGCCGGTGAGCCCTCCTTCACCTGGTGGAATGCCACGCGCATGCATTTCCGCACCCACGTAAAGGAAGAGAATACTGGCATCAGCGGCGCGAGCGGTAACGAGTATCACGACGGCATGGTCGAACATGATAGGCATGTTGGCGAGCTTCTCGACCATATTGATGAACTCGGCATCGCTGATAACACAATTGTGTTTTATTCGACCGATAACGGCCCGCACTACAACACCTGGCCGGACGCTGGCACCACGCCGTTCCGTAGTGAGAAAAATTCCAACTGGGAGGGGGCATATCGCGTACCTGCCTTTGTGCGCTGGCCGGGGAAATTTCCCGCGGGCGAAACGATTAACGGCATCGTTGCCCATGAAGACTGGATGCCCACTTTTGCCGCCGCTGCCGGCAAAGGCGATCTCAAGGAAGACCTGCTTGATGGCTACGAGGCCATCGGTCGTGATTACAGGAACCATCTAGATGGCTACGACATGACCGAGTACCTGTCCAAAGCCGGCAGCTTCGAAGCGATTGAGGACGACATTGCGGCATCCCCTCGCAAGGAGTTCTGGTACTTCAACGATGATGGCCAGATGGTGGCAATCCGCCTGGGTGACTGGAAGTCGGTGTTCTATGAAAACCGCGCTGAGGCCTTCGAGGTCTGGCGGGAGCCGTTTATAGAGTTGCGTGTGCCGCTGCTTTTCAACCTGCGCCGCGACCCGTTCGAGAAGGCACAGCATAACTCCAACTCCTACAACGAATGGTTCCTCGATCGCGCTTTTGTCTTGGTTCCGATGCAGGCGGCGGCGGCTCAGTTTGCGCAGACCTTTATCGAATACCCGCCGAGCCAGAAGCCTGGTTCGTTCAACCTTCAGGGGATCGTCGACAAGCTCAAGGAAAGCAGTGGGGCGCGTTGATCGTTCATCGCATCTCCTCAAAGCGCGCCCGTCGCAGTCACCGGGCGCGCTCCCCTCAACCGACCCAAGGGATGGACCAATGTTCTCAAGACTTTTTTTGATTGTATTTTTTCTGGTCCCGAATCTCGCTTTGGCGGCTGAGCCACCGCCGTCCTGGAATGATGGCGAAAGCCGGACTGCCATCCTGAATTTTGTCGACGCTGTCACCGCCGAGAGCAGTCCGGATTTTGTTCCGCAGCCCTCGCTCGTGTTCCTGTTCCCGAAGTAAACAACGAATGTGACATGAGAAAACCGATAAGGGCGCTGCGCTAGAGGCAGAAGGTTGTACGCAAATGCGGAAGGAACAATCGCCTCAAAAATAGAAAAAAGGAGCCTGACATGAAAAATCTGATTGCAAATTCAATGCTGGCTGTATCGCTCGCTTTGTGGAGCCTCGGGTCGGCGGCTCAGACCAAGGAGAAGAGTGAGGGCGGCAACCTCAAGCCGTCGGATAAGGAGCGGTTCTTCAATCAGTCGGGCTACTCGCCCTATGCCGGACGGAACTATTCGACACGTCCGCTTTGGGGCGAGCAGCACCTCCATACCTCGTGGTCAGGTGATGCCATCGCAGCCGGAACCAGTGTAGGCCCTGATGAGGCACTGAGCTACGCGCAAGGAGCAGAAATCACCTCTAGTTCCGGGCAACAGGTCAAGCTATCCCGGCCGTATGACTGGATGGTTGTGACCGATCACTCGGACGCTCTTGGCGTGATGACCGGTGTGCTGGCCGGTAACCCGGAGCTGATGGAAGATCCTGTGTTAAAGAAGTGGCATGAAGCGATGAATGCCGGTGGTGAAAAGGCGTCTGCCGTCGTGATGGAGATTATTACGCTCCAGGGCCAGGGTAAGCTACCGAGTGCGATGAGTGACAAAGAGGTCCAGCTTGATATGTGGCAGAAAATGACCGAGATCGTCGAGAGTCACAACGACCCCGGTCACTTCTCGGCGATGATCGGCTATGAATGGACATCAAACTATGGCGGCGGCAATAACCTGCACCGCAACGTAATCTACCGGGACGGCAAGGCGCTCGCCGACCAGGTTCGCCCGTACACGACATTCGAGTTCGACAGTGACATTCCTAACCACCTTTGGGACTGGATGGCCATGTACGAAGAGGAAACCGGGGGCAAGGTTCTCGCGATACCTCACAACGGCAACCTGTCCAACGGGCTCATGTTCGCCACCGAAACACCGGACGGCGAACCCATTGACGAGGAGTGGGTCAAGCAACGCCAGCGTTGGGAACCGCTTTACGAAGTCAGCCAAAGCAAAGGCACGTCTGAGCAGCACCCAAGTCTGGCACCCACAGACGAATTTGCTGACTTTGAAATCTGGGACAAAGGCAACCTCAACGTGGTACCCAAAGAACCCGGCATGATCGAGTATGAATATGCCCGCGAGGCGCTGAAACGCGGTCTGGCGCTCGAAGACGAGTTTGGCACCAATCCATTCAAATTTGGCCTAGTGGGATCCACGGACAATCACACCGGCATTTCATCAGCAGAAGAGAATAACTACTTTGGCAAGTTCCCTTCCAGTGAACCTGGCCCGGAGCGTTCCACCGGCAATGCTTTCGATTTTGAAGGCCGTACGGTGAAAGACTGGAAGCTGGGCGCCTCTGGACTGACTGCGGTTTGGGCGCAGGAAAACACCCGTGAATCCATCTGGGACGCGATGAAACGCAAAGAGGTGTATGGCACGACCGGCACACGGATGATGGTGCGCTTTTTCGGCGGTTGGGATTTTGAGGAGAGCGATACTGTTGGCCGCAACCTCGGTGCGGTGGGTTATGGCAAGGGCGTCCCCATGGGTGCTGACCTTCCTGCTGCTCCGGAGGCATCGTCTGCACCTTCGTTCCTGGTCGCGGCCATGAAGGATCCAGATTCCGGCAACCTGGACCGGATTCAAATCGTCAAAGGCTGGCTCGACGAAAACGGTAACACCCGGGAACAGATCTATGATGTGGTCTGGGCCGGTGATCGCGAGCCCGGCGAGGATGGCAAAGTCCCGATGATTGGCAGCACTGTGGATGTGGAGAAGGCGAGTTGGACAAACAGCATCGGCGCTTCGGAGCTTATCACTGTCTGGAGTGATCCGGACTTCGATGCGAGCCAGAGCGCCTTCTACTATGCACGTGTTGTCGAAATTCCAACACCGCGCTGGACGGCCTATGACGCGGCCTATTTCGAGGATGCAAACTTTTCTGATGACGTTCCGATGACTGTCACAGAACGCGCTTACACGTCGCCGATCTGGTACTCCGCATCCAATTGACAGGGAAGTTTTTGCTGATGACTCGCTTTATGGTCACTGGAATTTAGATCATGATTATTCGCCGCGTCGTTCGCTCGCCGCTGGCTCATTTCTTTGTCCTCGGCGGGCTGATTTTTGTCTTGTTCGCCGCGATCAGCGACGAACCGCCTCCTTCGTTACAGGAGGATATCGTTCTTACGCCGGGCGAGGCTCAGCGTCTTGCGGATCAGTTTGCTGATACGTGGCGGCGAACGCCGACCGCTGAGGAGCTTGAAAGCCTGATGCAGTCCTGGGCTCAGGAAGAGGTCTTCGCCCGGGAAGCAATCGCGCTGGGTCTCGACCGGGGGGATGCGATCATTCAGAGTCGATTGAGCCAGAAAATGCAGTTTGTGGCGGAGTCCGCCGCGGGTTCAATTGAGCCAACCGACGAGGCGCTCGCGGCTTATCTCAAAAACAATCGTGATCGCTTTGCCCGCTCCCCCGCTTTTGCTATCGAGCAGGTTCTTCTGCCAGCCAATGCGAACCGCGAGGTTATCGACGGGTTTCTTGCCGAACTGGAGAATGGTTCGGTCGCCTCAGCCGTGGGTGAGGCGACGCTGCTCCCCACCGCTCTTCCCAAGACGCCGGCGCCAGCCATTGATGCAATATTCGGCAGGGGCTTCCATGACGCACTGGAGCCCCTTACGCTGGGGCAATGGTCGGGGCCGGTTGCAAGCAGTCGTGGCCGCCACCTGGTCAGGGTGACTGATAGAGAAGACGCGCAACTTCCTCCGCTTGCCGATATTCGTGATCGCGTTGAAGCGAAATGGCGGGCCAGCAGGGCCAGGGAGATGCGTGAAAGTTATGGCAAAGCCTTACTCGATCGCTACGACATTACCTTACCTTCGGCGGCGGACGTATTAAGCCAATGACGCGAGGTATCTTCATCCTGCTGGTCGCTCTTTCAAGCTGGCTACCGCTTTCGGCGTCAGGTCATGCGCTCGATCCTGGCTATCTGGAACTGTCGGGCCTGGGTGATGAGCGTTGGCGGGTGACCTGGCGAGTGCCTGATGTTAACGGACGGCCGATGCCGATACAGGTGATCCTGCCGGCAGCCTGCGAAGCGACCAGTCCGCCCGAACCCAGCTTCGATGGGCGAGCCTGGGTGGCAGGATGGATAGCGACCTGCCGCGGTGGACTGGCCGGTGGGGAAATCAGGATTGCGGGACTCGAGAAGATGCGAACCGACACACTCGTCCGCTATGAACTGGACCCCGGCAAAACACAGGTTCATCGACTGACATCGGATAGCATCGCCTTTCAGGTGCCGGATGAGGCGGGTGTCTGGGATATTGTGGCGAGCTACGTGGTCCTCGGCATCACCCATATTCTGGAAGGCGTGGACCATCTGCTTTTTGTCTTTGCGCTTCTGTTGCTGATCAAGGATTGGCGGCGGCTGTTCTGGACGATCACCGCGTTTACCGCTGCACACAGTATGACACTCGCATCGGCGTCTCTTGGCTGGATCAGTCTACCTTCCCCTCCGGTGGAAGCCGTTATCGCGCTTTCCATCGTCTTCCTCGCTTACGAGCTGGCGCGTCCGCCTGAGCAACGCGATGCCGTCACCGAACGCTTTCCCTGGCTTGTTTCCTTTGCCTTCGGTCTGATTCACGGTCTGGGATTTGCCGGAGCACTGGCTGAAATAGGGCTGCCCGACGGCGATATTCCTCTGTCACTGTTCGCCTTCAACGTGGGGGTTGAGATGGGGCAGATCCTGTTTATCGTGGTGGTGCTCGCCCTCGGCGCACTGCTGCGGCGCCTGTTCGTTGAAGTTGATCGCCATTCCCGCGTGTTGACTCAGATTGCAAGCTATCCCATTGGTGGTGTCGCCGCTTTCCGTGTCATTGAGCGTATGACGGGATTCTAGGTGTGCAGTGTCATGGGCGTGTTCCAGCTTCCTGGTAGTCTGAAAACACTTACCTCCTTCAATGTCCCATCATCCAGTGGCCCAACGGGATGGTCCAGAGCCCAAAACCGATCAATAGCAGGCCGGCAAGCTGCCGGAAGTGGCGCTGGGTGCGGAGGTGTTTGATCCAGCTTGCTGCATAGCCAGTAGCCAGCATGGAGGGCAGGGTGCCCAGCCCGAAACACAGCATCGTCAGGGCAGCTGTGGCTACCGTGGGTTGCAGTGCCGCCCAGCCAAGGGTGCTGTAAACCAGCCCGCAGGGCAGCCAGCCCCAGAGCATGCCCAGGGCGAGAGCCTGCCGGGGGTGTTTGACCGGAATAAAGTGCCTGGTCAGCGGCGAGAGTTTTCGCCAGAGCGGTGCGCCCAGCCGTTCTACGTGACGTATACCCTGCCACCATTGACCCATCGCAAGCCCCATACCGATTAACAGCATGCCCGCCACAGTTCGCAAAATACCGCCAAGATGAACCCAGCTATCGGCTGCCCTTGTACTGAGCAGGGCGATCAGGGATGCCAACAACACATAACTGCCGATGCGCCCGCCATTGAACGCCAGCAGCATCAATGTCTGGCGCCAACGGAAGCCCGGGCCTACCGGTAACGCCATGGAGAGCGACGCACTGATCCCGCCGCACATGCCCAGGCAATGGGTGCTACCCAGAAAGCCGATCAGGAACGCGCCGGGATAGCTGAGGTATAAGTCCGGACCCATTAGCGAGGAGCATCCGGTCCGGAGTTTCGGTCAGAGGCGGGGGGCGTCTGTCCGGGCTCCGGTTTCTTTTCTTCGGGTTTGTTCTCTTCGGATTTGTTCTCCTGGGGATCCTGTTCTTGCGCTTCCTGCTTTTCTGCCTTGGTCAGATCCTGGCGGGCATCCTTTGGAATCATGTCTTTGTCATCGTCGTACAGGATGCGATGAGCCGGGCCATCCAGGTCATCATACTGGCCGTTTTTCACGGCCCAGGAAAACAGCAATATACCCAGCGCTACAAGCACCAGGGTGACCGGCACCAGTATCAGTACTATTTCCACGGTGAGACCTCAGGTTGTTTCATTGCTGTTGATACCGTATCAGGCTGTCGGGTAAGCGCCAACCGACGTTGTAACCGGTTTTGTCCGGTCCTGGGGCCCACTTTGGCTCCGGTTAAGACGCAAGGCGTTCAACACCACCAGCAACGAGCTCAGGGACATGCCTATGGCGGCCAACCACGGCGGGACCAGGCCGGCGGCGGCTACCGGCAGGGCGCACAGGTTGTACCCCAATGCCCAGCCAAGGTTCTGGCGAATGACCCGCCGGGTTTGTTTGCCCGCTTCGATAGCCGCGACCAGTTGCCGTAACTGGCCATTCAATAACACGGCGTCTGCCTTGAGGCGGGTCAGATCGGCAGCGGACCCCATGGCAACCGAGACGCCCGCTCCGGCCATGGAAGGTAGGTCATTGAGGCCGTCACCGACCATCATCACCGTATGGCCGTCGTTCTGAAGTGCTTTCAGGTAGGCCAGTTTCTGTTCCGGTGAGGATTGCCCGACTGCTTCGTCGATTCCGAGTTTCGCGGCTACCCGAGCGACATGGTTCGAGCGGTCACCGCTGAGTAGTACGGTTTTCATTCCGGCCTGCCTGAACCCGGAGACCGCTTGAAACGCATCTTCCCGGAGCTGGTCGTCAAGGGTAAAACAGGCGAGCCATTGGTTTTCATTGGCGAGCCAGACTTCAATGCCATCCCCCGGGGTGTGGTCTGGCTGCGGATGCGCTACCCGAGCCCTCACGAAGTCAGCATGGCCGATGAAAAATGTGTCTCCCTCTGCGGTGCCCTGCAATCCGCCTCCGACGTGGTTTTGTATGGAATCCATCGGGTGCTGCCGGATCCCGGCGAATGCCCCGGCGATCGGGTGCTCGGAGGCCCGTTCCAGCCCGGCCGCCAATTCCAGGCAGGTTTTCGGGTCCAGGCCAGCGAAGGTGTGGGTCTCGATGAGCGTAAGCTCGCCCCGGGTCAGGGTGCCTGTTTTATCGAAAACCACGGTGTCGATTGTGCTGAGGGATTCCAGGGTATGCCCCCGGGTAGGGAGAAATCCGAGTTTTCTGAGCCTTAACGTCGCACTGGTAATGGCGGTCGGCGTGGCGAGTGACAGCGCGCAAGGGCAGGTAACCACCAGAACAGACAGGGTGATGGCGAACGCGTTGTCTGCACCGAAATACCACCATCCCAGCCACACCAGAGGCGCGATGATCAGCACGCGGCTGACAAAGATCCCGGCGATCCGGTCTGCCGTGCGAGCGATGGGTGGCTTCTCGGCCTGGACCCGATCAAGAATCCGCAGGATGCCTGACAGTCGGGTTTTTGCGCCAGCCCGGACCACCTCCAGCAGCAGGGGACCTTCGCCGTTAATGCTTCCGGCGTAAGCCGTATCTCCGGGATGGCGGGTTTCGGGCAGGTATTCGCCAGTCAAGGCCGCCTCATTGAGCGTTGAATGGCCCTCCACTATGGTGCCGTCAACAGGAATGGTTTGCCCCGGTTTGATGGCAATCTGATCGCCAGCTTTCAGGGTGTGTACTGCGACGATGTCTTCTGTGCCGTTATGTCGTAAAGATGCTACCGAAGGCTGGTATGTCCCCAGGGCGTTACCGGTGAGGCCGGCGCGATAACGGGCCTGCATTTCAATATAGCGCCCCAGCGAGAGGAAAAAAGTGAACATGCAGACCGATTCGAAATATACCTCCTCGCCACCGAACACAGTAACCCAGGCGCTGGCACCAAAGGCCAGCCCGATGGCCACAGCGACCGGAACATCCATGGTCATGTGACGGCTTCTGAAATCTCTCAGGGCATTGCTGAAAAACGGGCGCGCGCTGTACAACACCACGGGGGTTGCCACCAGAAGGCTGAACCAGCGGAACAGTTGGATGAATTCTGCGGAAAGATCGTTGATCAGTTCAAAATAAAGTGGAAACGCGAGCATCATGCTCTGCATGGTGCCAAGGCCGGCGACGCAGAGGCGGATGATAGCTTTGCGTTTTTCAATTTGCAGGGCTTTTTCCGCTTCATCGGCCTGATAGGGACGAGCAGAGTAACCCAGGGTGTGAACCGCAATCAGAAGATCGCTGAGCTTTACCCGGTCGGGTGCCCAGACCAATCGCGCACGTTGGGTGGAGTGGTTGACGGTGAACTCGATGACACCGTCTTGCAAGGCTAGATGGTTTTCCAGCAACCAGATGCAGGCGGCGCAGGTGATTCCCTCAATCAACAACTGGGCTTCCAGACCACCCTTGACCGGAACCACAAAGGAATCCTGCACCAGTTTATGGTCAAGCTCCCGAATTCTTTGCAGTTCTGATGCGGTAAGAGCTTTGGGAGTAACCGCAGGCTCCGTGCGGTGACTGTAGAAACCTGCAAGACCCTCTGCCGTTATGGTTTCGCAGACCGCCTTGCAGCCGTAACAGCAGAACGAGCGGGTCTCTCCCTCAAGTTCCAATGTTATCGTAGGGAGTCCGATAACCGGCTCTTCGCAGTGAAAACACGACGTTTGGGTCACCCCTGGCCTATGATTCCCGGGCTGAGCTCCAGCGGCCGACCGGCGGGAAGGCTGGTTTCACCTTTGAGCCGCCACTGGTTTTCCGGGCCCCGCAAGTCAAGATACCAGCGTCCGTCGAGGCCTTTGGGCAACGCAGCAGAATAGCGCCCACCGGAAGTGGGCTGCAATTGGATGGTGCGATCCCGTTCCGCCAGAGTCGGATGGAACAGATTGAGAATCAGATAGGGAAAACGGCGCTCTCCGGAGGTGCTATCCAGCGTCAATTCAAGTCGCTCACCTGAAAAGTCCAGTTCGGCATACAGGCCGAGGTCGGCCGCTTTGGTGTCCCTGGCCAGTTCGGCATTGATACCCCGGCCTTCTTTGGAGTAGTCGTCGGAGACCATGTCATTATCGGAATTCAGTGCCACGGTGATCGCTATGGTGCACCAGATAACGGACATGCCGGGGAATATCAGCAAGAACCAGAACCAGGGCTGGCGATACCAGGGTGACACGTTCGTTGATTCAGTCATGATGCGTCTTTCGCCTTCTTGATAAGGTCACTTGCAGGCCCTCTCTGTTTTCTTACTGAGGGTTTGGACCCACGAAGCGGCTTTCGGTTTCAATGACCAGTGGTTCGCCCGCCGTCGATTCAATCCGGAAGGTCAACTCTGTGTTGCTCTCGGTAATGGCTTCCGGGTCCACTTCTACTACGGTCGGAATGGAGACGTTTTCACCACTGTTTACGGTTATGTCCGTCGTGGTCACAATGTTAGCGGTCTCCATTCCCTCAACACTGAGGCTGAAGTGTTGGGGCACTTCGGACAGGTTGGCTATTTTCAGGGTGTAAGAGTTTTCCACCAACCCGCGGCCGTTGTATTGAAACAACGAACCCCGATCCCGCAACACGTCCAGCTGAGCTGGCACCCGGGTCATAATGGTAAAAGCCAAGGCCCCTATCATCAGTGCCAGCAACGCGCCGTAACCAAAGGTTCTCGGCCGCAAAAGTCTGGACGGCATACCCTCGAGTTCGTTCTCGGCCGCGTAACGAATCAGTCCCTTCGGATAATTCATTTTTTCCATGACGTCATCGCAGGCATCAATACACAGGGCACAACCAATGCACTCGTACTGAAGGCCATCACGGATATCGATGCCGGTAGGGCAGACCTGCACACACAGGCCACAGTCAATGCAGTCACCCAGGCCCACCTCCGCTGGATCGACTCCTTTTTTGCGACCACCCCGGGGTTCTCCCCGGTTGGGGTCGTAGGAGACGGTGCGGGTATTCTGATCAAACATGACTGACTGGAAACGGGCATAGGGACACATGTAAAGACAGACCTGCTCCCGCATCCAACCGGCATTCATGTAGGTCGCGACCGTGAAAAAACCGACCCAGAAATAGGCCCAGCCGTTAGCGTTGAGGGTGATCAGATCAATGCTCAGATCCCGCACCGGGTAAAAGTAACCGACAAAGGTAAGTCCCGTTGCAAAAGCAATCAGCAGCCATACCGCGTGCTTCATGGTTTTCTTGATCACTTTCTCAGTGGAGCGGGGGGATTTGTCCAGCTTCATGCGCCGGTTGCGGCTGCCTTCGATCCGCTCTTCCACCCACATAAAGATAAAAGTCCAGACCGTTTGGGGGCAGGTGTAACCGCACCAGACCCGGCCAAACAGGGTGGTGATAAAAAACAGCCCGAACGCTGAAATAATCAACATGCCTGACAACAGAATGAAGTCTTTTGGGAAGAAGGTGGCACCAAACAGGTGGAATTCCCGTCCTGGCAAATCAAAGTAGATTAACGGCTGGCTGTCTATGGAGACCCAGCAAAAAAGGAAATACATGCCCATGAGTGCCCAGAGACTCACCGTGCGAATCTTCTGGAACAGTCCGTGGACTTCCTTTACGTATATTTTCTTGCGGCTGGCGTAAAGTTCTACCGTCTCGATCTTGTTGTTCTTGTTGGAGGCGTCAGTCGCGGGATCAATTTGTTTGACCGGAATATGACTGCTCATTTGTACCTCCCTCCCGGGAAAAGTCTTTTCAAGCCTGGGTCCTTAACGGCGGCCCCAGGCTTCAAAAGACTGGGCGAGCCACTTCACCGAAGTGGCTCGCCTCGATCAATTCGACAAGCTGAAGACGTATGCAGCTAGAATCTGAATCTGATCACTGCTTAGGCGATCGCTTTGCTTCGGCATGTTGTTTTGCCGACCGTAGAGCACTGTTTCCTCTATCCAGTCATAGGTGCTGCCATACAGCCAGGCGTCGTCTGTCAGATTGGGGGCACCCAGATCCGGGTTGCCTTTTGCTTCAGGCCCATGGCAACCGGCACATCCCTGAGCATAAACTTCTTTGCCTGCCTCAGCGGCTGCCTTGTCTTTTTCACGACCACTAAAACTCAGAACGTAGTTGACCACCTGGTCTACCTGTACCGAGGTCATGTTGGGCATGAAGCCTTTCGCCGGCATGTTGCCTTGCCGCCCGTTATTGAGGGTGTGAAGGATATCTTCTGGTTCACCGCCATATAACCAGGCATCGTCGGTCAGGTTGGGGAAGCCGATGGCGCCCCGCGCTGCCGAGCCATGGCAGACTGCACAATTATTGGCGAACAGCCGCTGACCCATCTGCATGGCTCTTCCGTTGTCGGCGAGCTTTGCTACCGGCACGCTACCAAACTCGGCGTAGATCTCGCTGTATTTGGCATCGGCCTGTTGCACTTCATTTTCCCACTGGGAATGCTGAGACCAGCCAAGAAATCCTTCAAAGTTGCCCAGCCCCGGATAGAGCGCCAGGTAACCAAGTGAGAAAACACAGCTGCCAATGAACAGATAGAACCACCATTTAGGCAGTGGATTATCAAGTTCTTCAATACCATCAAAAGAGTGGCCGGTGGTCCGGTCAGTCTCCTGGTCTGTACTCTGGCCTTTTCGTGTTGCCCAGAGCAACCACCAGCAGGCAAAAATGGTACCCAGAGTGATCACAGTGATCCAGAGGCTCCAGAAGGTACTCATTGCTTTTTCTCCGTCTTGTCCTGTTCCCGGGTACGCTGATCGATTTCGTCATCGTCGAATGGAAGGTTTGCAGCTTCATCATTCGATTTTTTGCGATGGGAGCTGTAGGCCCACCAGACGATACCGAAAAAGGCGATCATGACCAGAAGTGTCTGTATTCCACGTAGATCGTTAATATCCATAGGAATCACCGCTTCGTTGAAATCACTGTGCCGAGCTGTTGCAGGTATGCGACCAATGCTTCGATTTCATACTTGCCCTTGACGGCTTCGATTGCGCCTGCCACGTCTTCGTCCGTATAAGGCACGCCCAGGCGCTGGAAAACCTTCAGTTTTGCGGCAGTGTCGGTGTGGTCAACCTTGTTGTCGAACAACCAGGGGAAACCAGGCATGTTGGATTCCGGCACCACGCTGCGGGGATCATAAAGGTGCATGCGGTGCCAGGAGTCAGAATACCGTTCACCTACCCTCGCCAGGTCAGGACCGGTGCGCTTGGAGCCCCACAGGAACGGATGTTCATAGACTGACTCTCCCGCAACAGAGTAGTGGCCGTAGCGTTCGGTTTCGGCCCGGAAAGGTCGAATCATCTGGGTATGGCACACATGGCAACCTTCACGGATATAGATATCCCGGCCCTCAAGCTCCAGCGGAGTGAGCGGCTCAAGTCCCGCTACCGGCTCGTTGACGCTTTTCTGGAAGAAAAGCGGCACAATCTCAGCCAGGAAACCACCACTGATAACCAGAATAATAAGCACCGCCATGAGCCCGATATTCTTCTCAATAGTTTCGTGTTTCATCTCTGCTCTCTCTATCAGGCCGGTTGAACTGCTTGGTTATCCAGCGCAACGGCATCTTTCTGGCGGATGGTCATGCGAACGTTATAAGCCATAACCAGCATACCGAAGAGGAAAATCACGCCACCCAGGAACCGCACAAAGTATCCCGGTGTGGAGGCTTCAAGGGCTTCTACAAAACTGTAGGTGAGGGTGCCGTCATCGTTAATCGCACGCCACATGAGGCCTTGCATAATGCCGTTTACCCACATCGCGACGATGTAAAGTACGGTCCCAACCGTTGCCAGCCAGAAGTGAAGGTTGATCAGCGGCGTGCTGTACATCGCCTGAATACCCCATAGCTTTGGCACCAGATGATAGACGGCACCAATGGTAATCATTGCGACCCAGCCCAGGGCACCTGAGTGCACATGGCCGATTGTCCAGTCAGTATTGTGGGACAGAGCGTTGACGGTTTTGATCGCCATCATCGGACCTTCAAACGTCGACATGCCATAAAAGGACAATGAGACCACCAGAAACCGCAGGATCGGGTCGGTGCGCAGTTTGTGCCAGGCCCCGGACAGGGTCATCATGCCGTTGATCATGCCGCCCCAGGAGGGTGCCAGAAGAATCAGCGACATGACCATGCCAACGGTCTGGGCCCAGTCTGGCAGAGCGCTATAATGCAGGTGGTGGCCACCGGCCCAGACATAAGTAGCGATCAGCGCCCAGAAATGAACGATGGACAGACGATAGGAATAAACCGGCCGTCCAGCCTGCTTGGGCACAAAATAATACATCATGCCCAGGAAGCCGGCGGTCAGGAAGAAACCAACCGCATTATGGCCGTACCACCACTGAATCATGGCGTCGGTGACACCACTGTAGACAGAGTACGACTTGAACGCTGACACAGGCAGGGCAAGGCTGTTGCCAATATGCAATACAGCAACCGTCAGAATAAAGGCCCCATAGAACCAGTTTGCCACATAAATATGCGGGGTTTTACGCTTGGTAATGGTACCGAAAAACACCACCGCGTAGGTCACCCAGACCAGGGTAATGAGAATATCAATGGGCCACTCCAGCTCGGCATATTCTTTCGTGGAGGTGTAGCCTAACGGCAAGGTGATTGCCGCCGATACCAGCACCAGTTGCCAGCCCCAGAAGGTTGCTGCGGCGAGACCGTCTGAAAACAGTCGTGCCTGGCAGGTACGCTGCACCACATAGTAAGACGTAGCAAACAATGCACTGCCACCAAAGCCAAAAATCACGGCGTTAGTATGTAGCGGTCGGAGACGACCGAAATGAGTAAAGGCAAAATCAAGGTTGGCTGCCGGCCAGACAAGCTGCGCTGCAATCAGCACGCCGAGGCTCATTCCGATAATGCCCCATACCACCGTCATGATGGTAAATTGCCTTACCACCTTGTAGTTGTATGTCAGGTTTGAATTTACTGTGCTCATAGTCTTACCAGTGAGTTCAGGGTGGGAAAGATTCGGGCGCAAGTATGGAGAATCCGAATATTGTTTGCAATGACTCAGATCAAGTCACTATGCCGCTCAAATCAGCAACATGGGTGATTTTACCGATGTTTGAAATAGCTGTTTTTACAACCTTGTTTAGCGCATTTGGGATCAGTAGGTTAGCCTGACCCGTTCAATCTATGATAGTTGCTGTTGGAGCACCTGTGAAATACCTCGACTTGACGACAGAAGGAAGTGGAAAGTCGGTAATTTTACTCGCTCATGGTGCGGGTGCTCCGTCAGACTCCCCTTATATGAACAGTCTGTCGTTTGCGCTTGCTTCCCATGGTCTGACCGTGATCCGTTTTGAGTTTCCTTATATGAAGGCGCGCCGGGAGGATGGCCGCAAGCGACCGCCGGGGTCAGCGCTTAAGCTGCAGTCATTTTTTGTTGATGAGATCAGGCGTGTCAGAGAGATGATCGGCCCGGAACGACCACTTTTCATCGGGGGGAAGTCGATGGGAGGTCGCGTTGCGAGCCTGGTGATTGCTTCGGAGGCCCTTGAGGCCAGCGTTTCTGGTGCAGTGTGCTTCGGCTATCCATTTCATCCTCCCGGCAGGCCGGACAAATGGCGAACAGAGCATTTTCCAAATCTGAATCGTCCCTTATGTGTGCTGCAAGGCAGTCGCGACCCCTTTGGGAAACGCGAGGAAGTCATGGCGTGTCAGAATGTCACTTTGCATGCTGAGCTTCACTGGCTTGAGGGTGGGGATCACGACTTTAAACCGCTGCGCAGCCTGGGGACGACGCAACAAGCGCTGATTACCAAAGCGGCAGGAGAGGCCGGTCGCTTCATGATGGGCCATAGGTTGTGACATTCAGGTTTCCGTAGGGCAGCGTAAAGGCCAGTATCAGCAGAACAACTCTTATCCTGGTCAAAGACGTCAGCAGCCAGGACAAATATTGGCCGTCAGGCTGTCAAACAGTGTTAACTTCTCGATCAGGTGTTTTATGGATCAGATTATTGTGTTCTGCCGCCCGGGTTTTGAATCCGAGGTAGGTCGGGAACTTACCGATATGGCAGCGTTGTCGGGTATTTTTGGCTACTTCCAGCCCCAGCCGGGGGGTGGAAGTATCCGTTTTACCCTGAGTGGCGGGGAAAGTGCGGCGGAGCTGATGAATCTTCTGCCGTTGGAGCATCTGGTCTTCTGTCGCGACTGGTTCGAGTTACTTACCGAGGTCGGCCTTCCTGAGTCCGATCGTGTCGGGGCAATTATTCATGGGTTGCGTGATGTTCGCTCCCGATTAGCTGGCTGTAGTCGCGTTGAAACCCGGATTCCTGAGGAGAATGCAGACCATGATCTGGGCAATTTTGCCCGTAAGTGGACGGCGCCTCTGTCCAAAGGCTTGCGGGGGGCAGGGCTGTTAGGAGAGCCCTCCGCGAACCCTGATCACAACCGTCTCGAAATTTATCTGCCGGATTTCTCCTCCGCCTTACTCGGAATCAGTCATGCCGGTAACCGATCACCTTTCCCCGGCGGCATCCCTCGCCTTCGGGTGCCATCGGCCGCGCCGAGCCGGTCTGCAATGAAACTGGAAGAAGCGTGGAAAGTCTTTATTCCCGCAGAACGCACCCTCGATTTGCTGGGCGGTGGCAAAAAAGCGGTGGATCTGGGTGCGGCACCGGGTGGCTGGACCTGGCAACTGGTCAAGTACGGCATGCTGGTGACGGCTATTGATAACGGCCCGATGGAGCCCGATCTGATGGCCAGCGGTCATGTAGAGCATATTGAAGCCGATGGTTTTCGATGGCGGCCCCATCGCTCGGTTGACTGGATGGTGTGCGATATTGTTGATCAGCCTCGGAAAACCGCCCGACTGGCCGTTGACTGGTTTGCCGACCGCCTGTGTCGTTACAGCGTGTTCAACCTCAAACTGCCAATGAAAAAGCGGTATGAGGAGTGGCTTCTGTGCCGGCAGATTATTACCGAGGGGCTGTCTGAAGCCGGTATTCAGTATCGGCTGCAAGCCCGGCACCTTTACCATGACCGGGAAGAGATTACCTGCTTTATTGAACGTCTGGATTAGTCAGCTTTGTTTCAGTACCGTGATCTTCTCATCCTGATCCATCATCGGCATCAGCTGAGTCATCAGCTCCTTGCGTTCTTCGGAGTGGTACCATCGATGCCAGTCGGTGGTAGAGCGCCAGTTGCACAGGGTCAGTCGATGGTTAGGATCGTTAGCATCGACCAGAGTTTCACCTGAGACAAAGCCAGGGGCGCTGATGGCTTGCCGAAGAACGGATCTGGAGCATTCTTCATAGGCGGATTCCAGGGACTCGGCAATGTGACGTTCAATCAAAACCCGGATCATGTAGTACCTCGTTTCGCGCTAGACTGATTTTGTGGTTCTATATTTGATAGTTATAAACAATAATTTAGCATGTGGTTCTTGTTTCCCCAACTGCAGGAGTGATCTTTTGGACGAACCTGACTTCGATCTTGAGCTGGATGCCCGCGGCCTGATGTGCCCGGAGCCGGTAATGTTGTTGCACGGAAAAATGTCCGAACTGGTCGAGGGTGGCATATTGAAAATCGTCGCGACGGATCCTTCCACTACTCGTGACGTGCCGCGTTTCTGCCAGTTTCTGAACCATGAGCTGATGCTGGAAACCCACAGCGGAGAGGAGTTTATTTTCTTTATCCGGCGGGGTTAGCAATCGTGCTGCTCTGCAGATATCTGCTGGCGCCACCGAGGTGGTCGAGAAACTCATCGCGATCCATTTCGCCGAGTACTCTGAGGTTCTGAGCCTCTTTGCCGCCGGGCTGATAAAACAGAATAGCGGGCGGGCCGAACAGTCCCAGCTCATCAAGAAACTGCTGCTGCTCCAGTGTATTGTCTGTCAGATCAATTTGCAGCAGTGTGATCGGACCAAGTGCACCGATCACGGTCGGATCGCTGAAGACATTCCTTTCCATTATCTTGCAGCTGATACACCAGTCAGCGTAGAAATCCAGCATGACAGGTCGACCAGCTGCGGCAGCATTTTCGAGCTCCCTTCGAACATCCTGCGGGCTTTCCAGTCGGGTGAAGTCGGCGTGGACCACCTGGCCGGCCCCGGCAGAGCTCTGGTTCACCAGATAAGGAGCGAGCGGGCGCATCGGGTCATTCGCGCCGGAAATCGCGCCAGCCAGCAGGGCCAGGCCATAGACGAAAACAACCATGCCCAGACCTTTCCAGGTGCGTTGCCAGCCCGGCTTTGCGGCATCAAATGCGCCGAGCTGGACGCCGGTGATGGCGGCCAATAACCCCCAAAGCGTCAGGGCAATCCAGCCCGGCACCATGCGTTCGATCAACCAGATCGCGACAGCCAGCAACATCACACCGTAGAAGGCTTTCACCACATTCATCCAGGGGCCGGAAGCCGGCAGGAATTTCCTGCCTCCCACGGCGACCAGAATCAGGGGAATGCCCATCCCCAGGCCCAGCGCAAACAGGGCGATGCCACCTGCGACCGCATCCTGGGTGGTGCTGATATACAGAAGACTGCCAGCCAGTGGAGCCGACACGCAGGGCGAGACCACCAGGGCAGACACGGCACCAATCAGGAAGGTGCTGGCGACTCGTCCACCGGTCAGGTTGCTGCTGGCCTCGTTCAGCCGGTCCCGCAGAAAACGGGGTAACTGCAGGTCAAAGACGTTGAACATGGCTAAGGAGAACAGTACGAACAGGGTGGCAAAGGTCGCGAGCACCCAGGGCGACTGTAATTGCGCCTGCAGGTTAAAGCTTGCGCCAAGCAGACCGGTGATCACCCCTGCCGCAGCATAAGTCAGGGCCATACCCAGCACATAGCTGAAGGCAAGTAGCAGCGCATGAGCGGTTGTTTGGGTATTTCGGCTTGAGACCAGTGCGGAAATAATCGGCACCATTGGCAATACACAAGGCGTGAATGTCAGCCCGAGTCCGAGTGCCAGGAACACCAGTGCCACCACCGCCAGGGATTGCTGGGCCAGAAAGCCGGCAAGGCCGCTGGCGGAGCGGGTATCAGAAGGAGCTGATGGTGCTGGTAAGGTGATGTTGGTGGTGCGGGAGGCTGCCGCTGTGCTGACCGTGGGCTCGGCGTTCCCGGAACCTGCATAATAAAAAACATCCCGGGTCTGGGGCGGGTAACATAAGCCGGCATTTGCGCAGCCCTGATAGGTAACCTTCAACTGCGCCTCGCGAACACCATCGGGCAAGGTCACCGCAACCTGTGCGTCTACCGGATCATAGAGCACGGTTACCTTGCCGAAGAACTCGTCTTCGGTTTCCGTGCCTGCTGCTGAAAACACTGGTGGACCCAGTACAACGCCCTCAGTCTCGGAACGAACTGAAACCCTTTCTTTATAGAGATAGTGCTCAGGGGCAATGTCCCAGGACAACACGACGCCGTTGTTGCCGATAGTGAAATCGAACGGCAAGGCTTCATCCACAGGCAAGAAGCCATCGTTCGGGTCAGACGTCAGCCAGTTCGCCTGGACCGAAAAAGAGAGCAACAGAATAAACAGTGCGATCGTCGCGACAACGGTAACGTAAAGGGCGGAAAGCGGAAATCGATAGGCGCGTGCAATCCGATGTGTGGCGGACAGTTCAGGCTGTTGCGTTGGGGGCATAGTCTCGTCTGTTTGGTTGCTTGCGCCCGAAGGCTTGAATTATTCAGATTGTTACCGGCCTTTGGTAGATCTTCAAGGCAGTTCAGGTAACTTTTCGAGTAAGTTTCTGGTTAACTATTTCTGCAACTTTGAGTGACCGGTTGAAATAAAGTTCCCACTGGTATTGAACGCGCTAAAGTCGCACAATAGCGAACGCATGAGCCACCATTCGAACGATCTTATCATGCTGTTCAATGACTTGTTCCGGGGATCCTACCGGACAGTATTGGTCGGCGACGGCGATGAACCAGAATACATTCCTGCAGAAAGGCCAGACAGTCTTGCCAGGGTTGTGTTTACGCGCGACTATTTCTCCAGCGCGCTTCATGAAATCAGTCACTGGTGTATCGCCGGTTCACATCGCCGCACGCTTCTGGATTATGGTTACTGGTACTGCCCGGATGGCCGTACCGCTGAACAACAACAGGCGTTTGAACAGGTGGAAGTCAAGCCTCAGGCATTGGAATGGCTGTTTTCGATAGCAGCAGGCAAGGCCTTTCACCTCAGTACCGATAATCTGTCTGGGAGTGGGGCCGCAAACGCCACGGAATTTCGCCGTCAGGTTGTTTATCAGGCCAATACCTATTTCAGGAACCGCTTGCCGGTGCGGGCCGCATTGTTTCACCAAGCGCTGTTGGATTTTTACGGAACAGCACACCGGTTTATTGACGACTGGAACGCAGGGTGTAACGCCGAACCAGATTCGGTAGCTTGCTGCGTTACCGATTAAATGTGAATTGTCAGCCCGCTCAAGGGCTGTGGAGATACACGTGCCATCAGACACAACCCGAACAAACGCTCAAAGACCCGAAGTGCCGGTCGTTGAGGGCAAAACCCGCTTTGTTGATCTGGGTCTCGACCAGCGCTTGCTGGATGCGATTACCGATATCGGCTTTGAGTACTGCACACCGATCCAGGCGGAAACCCTGCCCGTTACCCTTGCAGGCAAGGATCTGATTGGTCAGGCCCAGACGGGTACCGGTAAAACAGCGGCTTTCCTGATCAACGGTATCCAGCGCATGCTGGAGAACCCTATTCCTGAGTCAGATCGGTTCGCCTCCGAGCCTCGGGTGCTGGCCCTGGCCCCGACCCGTGAGCTGGCCATGCAGATTGCCAAGGACGCTGAAGAGCTCTGTGGTTACACCGGTCACAACGTTGTGACGGTTGTCGGAGGCATGAATTACGATAAGCAGCGGGATCAGCTGCAAAACGAAGTGGTGGATATTCTGGTGGCGACGCCGGGGCGTCTGATCGACTTTTTGGGCTCCCAGGACGTGTTCCTTGACCAGCTTGACCTGCTGATTCTGGATGAGGCCGACCGTATGCTGGATATGGGCTTTATACCGGACGTCAAACGCATCATCCGTAAATGCACACCCAAGGAAAACCGGCAGACGCTGCTGTTCAGCGCCACCTTTAACCAGGATGTACTGAATCTTGCGTCCATGTGGACCGGTAATGCCGAGTTTGTGGAGATCGAACCCGAGCAAAAGACGGCCGAACGGGTTCAGCAGACCGTTTACTTTGTCGGTGGTGATGAAAAGCTGACGGTGCTGGTTAATTGCCTGAAGAAAGAGGGCGTGGAGAAGGCGCTGGTCTTTGCCAACCGTCGCGATCAATGCCGGGACCTGGACGAAGACCTCCGCAATCAGGGCGTCAAGACCGCGCTGATGTCCGGTGAAATTCCCCAGAACAAGCGTCTGAAGACACTCGACCAGTTCAAACGGGGAGACATTCAGGTCCTGGTCGCCACCGATGTGGCCGGTCGTGGTATCCATGTTGACGGGGTGACCCACGTATTCAATTACAATCTGCCAGACAGTGCGGAAGATTATGTCCACCGCATCGGGCGTACCGGACGGGCGGGGCAGAATGGTATATCCATCAGTTTCGCCAGTGAAGACGACGCCTTCTCCCTGCCAGCTATCGAGCGGTATATCGGTCAAAAACTGACGTCAAGTGTGCCCGAGGAAGATCTCATGGAACCGCTTGAACAACCAGTTATTGCCCGGCGTCGAGGCGGCAACCGTCGTCCTCCGGCAGCCCGCAACCAACGTCCGCGCCAGCGGCGAGCCTGAACGGACGGGATTGACCATGTTAATCGTAGCCGATGAGAACATCCCGCTGCTGGACGCGTTTTTCGAGGATATCGGACAGATTCGTCGGGTGTCCGGTCGTGATATGACCGCAGACGATGTGCGAAACGCCGACATACTGCTTGTCCGCTCGGTCACCCGTGTAGACGAAGCGTTATTGGAGGGAAGCGGGGTCAAGTTTGTCGGTACGGCGACCATCGGTACCGATCATGTGGACAGAGAGTATCTGGCCAGCCGTGAGGTGACGTTTTGCTGCGCGCCGGGTTGCAACGCAAACAGCGTGGTGGAGTATGTTCTCAGCGTGCTGTCGCTGTGGGCGGAGCGCACGGACCAGACCCATTGGACAGGCCGCAGTGTCGGTATTGTAGGCGCCGGCAATGTGGGTGGGGCACTCTGGCGCACACTTGTAAAGCTCGGATTCGATATCAAGGTGTGCGATCCGTTCCGTGAGTCAGAGGAGACAGACTCCAACCTGTTTGTCGATCTGGAGGAGGCTCTGGCCTGTGATGTGGTGAGCATCCATACGCCGTTGACCCATGATGGTGAGCATCCGACCTTCCAGATGATTGATGCCACAAGGCTGGCCGGAATGAATGCCGGTCAGTTGCTGATTAACAGTAGCCGGGGCGAAATCATTGACGAAACAGCCCTGCGTGAACGCTTGCAGCAGCCTGATGCACCGACAGTCGCCCTCGATGTGTGGGAAAACGAGCCGGACATCAGCCCCGAAACCTTGGCGCTTACCTGGTTGGCCACGCCCCATGTAGCTGGCTACAGCCTGGAAGGGAAGGTGCAGGGCACCGAGATGATTTACCAGGCGCTATGTCGTTTTCTCGGGTTGCCCGCGCGCAAGCGCAGCGGCCAGTTCCTGCCTGAACCCGCGCTTGCCAAGATTGCTTTCACCAGCTCTGCCCAGGCATCGGAGGCCTCCAGTACAGCAATTCGGGCCTGTTACGACCCCAGGCGGGATGATGCACGACTTCGAAACATGATGGCCACGGTGTCTGCTGAGCGAGGTAGGGAATTTGACCGACTTCGTCGGGACTATCCGGTGCGACGGGAGTTTTCCAGCGTCAAGATCCAGCTCAAAGGCACCAGCCGGTCTTTGCAGGACGTCTTCAAGGGCTTGGGCTTCAAGCTGAAACTTTGACTTCCAGCATCAGGACGATGCCTGATCGCGCTCCGATGGGTGGTTGGAGGACTCAACGATAGAATCCAGGGACTGGCGCACCATGGTATCGGTAATCGGCATTTCCTGACCGTCAGAAAGAATGATGGCGGCTCCGTTCATTAGATCCTCCGACTGCTGCTTTTGCTGCATCACTTCCTTTTTCTCCGTCATAGTGTTTCTCCAAGTGTCCATCTCAGACTAGCCCATGATTATGACTGAAAGATTACGTTCTAAGTGATCTTCCGAGGTTATTCTGGCGAGATATTGGGAATCTCGCCATCCTGCTTTGGCACAATATGGCAGAAAAGTTCAAGCCAAAACCGGGTTCTGTTTTAACGCGTCTATCCGTTTCTCCAGCGGTGGATGGGTCATGAACAGCGCGCTCAGGCCACCACGGGCCCCGCGATTAATGCCAAATGCCTGCAGGCTGTCCGGCATCTCATCGGGTATTTCGCTCTCCTGCTTCAATCGTGCAAGGGCACTGATCATGGCGCCCCGGCCCGCCAGTTGGGCCCCGGCGATGTCAGCGCGAAACTCACGGCGCCGGGAGAACCAGAACACAATAGTGCTGGCAAGAATGCCCAACACGATTTCCGCCACAATGCTGACGACAAAAAAGCCGATACCGTGGCCGCTTTCATTCCTGAAAACGACCCGGTCCACAAATGACCCGATAACCCGTGAGGCAAAGATAACAAAGGTGTTGACCACCCCCTGAATGAGCGCGAGCGTAATCATATCTCCGTTGGCCACGTGTCCGATTTCATGGCCGAGTACTGCCTGAATTTCATCCTTGTTGAAACGATGCAGCAAGCCTTCGCTGACCGCAACCAGGGCATTGTTTTTGTTCCAGCCGGTTGCGAACGCATTGGATTGCCTGGCCGGAAAAATCGCGACCTCTGGCATACCAATACCCGCCTGTTTGGCCATCTGGGCCACGGTATCCACCAGCCAGCGCTCAGCAGGCGTGCGAGGGTTTTCGATTACCTTGGCCCTGGTGCTCCATTTGGCCATGGGTTTTGAAATCAGCAACGATATGAACGAGCCCGCGAAGCCGAAAATACCCGCGAAGATCAGCAGGGACTCATAATTGATGCCGTACTGGGTCAGGTAGCTGTCGACACCGAGTATACGAAGGGTAAAACTGGCCACCAGAATGACCGCAAGGTTGGTGGCCAGAAACAACAGTATTCTCATGGACTGGTACCTCGGAATTCAATCAGTGAAGGTGCGGACCGCCTCGTTCGGGTTTGGTACCATCATTGGGTTTTGGTCGCACTGAATCAACAGGTTTACAACGTTTTAATCAACTTTAGGCTTCGGGAAGCGTCAGGAACCGTTGAGAAAAGTGGCGCGGACCACGTGGCGGATGCGGGCCGGAATACCGTTGCGCAGCGCCTCCCCTATAAATATAGAACTCTTCAGCATGAATGTCCGCCATAAAAACGCTGGCCTACTGCTGATAGGTCGCCAGGAAATGCGCCAGGCGCTTGATGGCGTCTTCAAGCGCGTCTTCCCTGGGCAGGAAAACAACCCGAAAATGTTGTTTGTCCTCAATATTGAAGGCCGAGCCCTGAACCAGTAGGATTTTTTCCTGCACCAGAAGGTCAAGAACCAGGCGTTCGTCATTCTGGATCGGGAACCGCTTCGGGTCGAGATGGGGGAACAGGTAGAGCGCACCCTTGGGCTTCACGCAACTGACACCCGGGATATCATTCAGAAGTGACCAGGCGGTTTCCCGTTGCTCATAGAGGCGCCCGCCGGGGGCCACCAGGTCATTAATTGACTGGTAACCGCCGAGCGCTGTCTGGATTGCGAGTTGCGCCGGAACATTGGCACACAACCGCATGGAGGCGAGCATATCAATACCTTCAATCAGATCCCGGGCTTTGTGTTTGGCGCCACTGATGATCATCCAGCCTGACCGGTAGCCTGCGGCCCGGTAGTTCTTGGACAGGCCGTTGTAAGTAAAAAACAGCACGTCGTCGGCCAGTGAGGCGGTAGAGACGTGTTCTACGCCGTCATAGAGAATCTTGTCATAGATTTCATCCGACAGAACAATCAGGTTGTGCTGACGAGCGAGTTCTATGACCTGCTCCAGCAGTTCGGTGGAATAGACAGCTCCGGTCGGATTATTGGGGTTGATCAGAACAATGGCTCGGGTGCGGGACGTCAGCTTGCTCTTGATGTCGTCAATATCCGGGTACCAGTCCTGCTTCTCATCGCAGCGGTAGTGCACGGGCTTGCCGCTGGAAAGTGTTACAGCCGCGGTCCAGAGTGGGTAATCGGGTGCCGGGATGAGAACTTCGTCGCCGGTGTTCAACAGTGCCTGCATGGACATGACGATCATTTCGCTGACGCCGTTACCCAGGTAGATGTCATCGATATCCACTTTGTCGATACCCCGCTGCTGGCAATAGTGCATCACCGCTTTGCGGGCAGAGAACAAACCCTTGGATTCCACGTAGCCCTGAGCGGAAGGCATGTTGTAGATCACGTCCTGCTGGATTTCCTCGGGCACATCCAGATCAAAGGCGGCCGGATTACCGATATTGAGCTTGAGCACCCGGTGACCTTCCTCCTCCAGGCGACGCGCCTCACGCAGAACCACGCCACGTATTTCGTAACACACGTTATCGAGCTTGGCGGACTTCTTGTAGTTCTGCATAAACGGACACTTCCTGAGTCTGGGGGCGAAACCCGTATTCTAGCGGAGCACGAGGCGCCGGTAACAGGTCAATGGTGATGAATTGTGATGAAAAATGGCACGAATTCCATGGATTTACCAGTCACCGATTGGTGATTTGACCCAGTAACAGGCAAAATAATTGATTGAGCAAACTGTGCGCAACATAATTTTGAATACTCCAAGGGGAAAATATGACCTCCGCTCTTTATGACATTGACGTCCAGGATATCAGTGGTCAGCAACATTCATTGGCGGACTATAGCGGCCAGGTGCTGCTGATCGTGAACACTGCCAGTAAATGCGGGTTTACGCCGCAGTTTGAAGGTTTGCAGTCGCTTTACTCCGACTTCAAGGAAAAAGGCTTCAGCGTACTGGGGTTTCCCTGCAACCAGTTCCTGAATCAGGACCCTGCAGATAACGATGAGATCAGTCAGTTCTGCAGGCTGAACTATGGTGTCGACTTCCCGATGTTTGCGAAGATCGAAGTTAACGGTCCGAACGCGCATCCGCTCTATGAGTTTCTCAAGTCCGGAGCGAAAGGCCTGCTTGGTTCCGAGAAGATCAAATGGAACTTCACTAAATTTCTTATTAACAGGGAAGGGCAGGTAGTGAAGCGCTATCCTCCAACCGCCAAGCCGGAATCAATCCGGGGCGATATCGAGAAGTTGCTCGCTTCTGCGCCAGCTTGAGGCCAGTCAGGCTGTTAGTGATCCTGAGGGCGCGCCCAACGCTCGATCGTTTTCTTCAGCCCCTGCCTGTCATAGGGTTTGGTAATGTAATCATTCATTCCTGCCGCGAGGCAATCGTCTTTATCACCCTGCATGACATTGGCCGTAATGGCGATGATGGGGAGGCGCTGCCAGTCGGGGTTCTGGCGGATTTGGCGGGTGGCTTCATACCCGTCCATGACAGGCATCTGACAGTCCATCAGCACCATATCGTAATGGCCGTTGGTCAGCGCGGCGATCGCTCGCTCTCCGTTCTCGGCGAGGTCTACGCTGAAGCCCAGTTTTTTAAGAATGCCGCTTGCGACAATCTGGTTGACCCGATTGTCTTCGACAAGTAACAGGCGCAGGTGTTGCGCGGGACTTTCTTCGTCACTTGCAGGTAGCGCGGCCGATGATATCGCTTCGATGCCACCAGCCGCACGGTAAAGCGTCCGATGAAGCTCCCGGCGCCGCAACGGCAGCGCCAGGACTTGCCAACTCTGACGAAGCGGCAGTTGGCTGCGTTGCTCAAGCACAATCACCTGACTGGCTCTCCATTGGTCCGCAATTTCAAAGGCACCCGGTTCAGCAAGATCTATAATCAATACCGCCTGATAGTCCGGGTTCAGATCGTTATCCGTAATGTCATCGATATTTCGCAGCGACAGATTCCAGCTGTGTAACTGTCGCTCGACCGGTATTCGGTGGGGGTTGTTGTGGGGCACGACGAGATAAACGCCATTGGTTTTGAGCGTCGCGGGTATCTCAAATACCGGTGTCTCTGACGGATGAACCGGTAAGGGTAGCAAAACCGTGAAATGTGTGCCCTGCTTCTCCTCTGATTCCACCAGGATCTGGCCGTGCATACGTTCAACCAGTTGCCGGCACAGTGTCAGGCCCAGGCCGGTTCCACCATAGCGGCGGGTCGTGTCGGACCCGGCCTGGGAGAAGGGTGCGAAAATGCGCCGCAGCCCGTCATCGGACATGCCGATGCCCGTATCAATGAGGTCGAGCCGCACATTGCCCCCGGTCTGTGTGACCCGAATCCTGACTTCTCCCGCGTCCGTGAATTTGATGGCATTGCCGAGCAGGTTGTTGATAATTTGCCGGGTACGCGTCGGGTCGCCAAGAAAGCTCTCAGGCAAACCCGGTTCGATGTCTACAACCAGTTCGATGCCTTTTCGCACTGATTGTTGAGAATGCAGAGTTGCGCACTCTTCCATCAGGGTCCGGAGATCGAAAGGGATGGCTTCGAGGTTTAGTTTGCCCGCCTCTACCTTGGAAATATCGAGGATGTCGTTCAACAGCCCCAGCAGGCTTTGGCCGGCATTCTGTGCGATTTCAAGCCGATTGCGCTGGCTGGCTTCCAGCTCGCCTTCCAGTGACAGGCTCAGCATACCGAGTATACCGTTCAGCGGGGTGCGGATTTCATGGCTCATGCTGGCAAGAAAATTGGCGCGTGAGCGCGCTCGCCGCACGGCGTCTTCCTTGGCCCGAATCAGGGCCCGGTTGCCTCGTTGTAAGGCTTCGTTCTTATCGGATATTTCGCGGGTACGATCATCCACTTCTTTTTCCAGCTTGCCGGAGTAGTTCTTCATCTCGCTTTCGGCGGCGCGGAGCTGATCGAGGCTTGAGTCTATGGTGTCCAGGTGCCGGTTGATAATGCCCACCATCTGTCCGATTTCGTCCTCTTCATGGTTGTGGGGGACTGGCAGGCGAACTTTTTCCGGGGTCTTGGGTTCAACCGCACTCAGCGTTTCGATAACGCGAAGCATCGGTTTGGTCAGCATAAAATAAAAAACAATCAACAGCATGACCGAAAGTGCGAGACTTTTAACAAAGCCGAGAACAATGGTGTATCCCGCGCGGCTCAGGAATTCGGTTCCATAGTGATAGGTATCGATGGTGATGGTCAGACTGCCCAGGGGTATCTCGGCCAGCTGGGGCACCCGGAGATCGGTTGAATAAAATCGGCTGGGCTCGAAAAGCATATCGCTGAGCCAGCGATAGCGCGATTGGGGACTGCTACGGCTGGCGGCGGCGAGAGTACGGTTTTCAGAATCGACAATACGGGCGTCGACAATAGCCGGGTGCTTGATCAGTCCGTCCAGCAATTCTTCTGCCAGGCGGGCGTCAATATTATAGGCGATCTGGGAGGCCGGGCTGTGGCTGATTTCCATCAGCGCCTGGATCTCGCTGCTCATGTTCGCGCGAGCGTGGACATAGTCCAGCGTAACCTGGCCAATATTGAGAACAAAGCCTACCAACATGGCCAAAAGCACGGTATTTCGTGTCAGCCTGAAGGAAAGACGCTTGTTGAATGCGGTTGTCAAAACCTGCTACATCCCTGTTTTTCTGCCTGAGATCAAAGTAATCCCTCGAATCAATAGCTGGCCGTTATTTGTCGTAATCGGCCATCTTTTTCCATTCATCGTCGTGCAGGAAAGTGTCCCACTCTTTATCCATTCGACGTTGCTTGTCGGATGAGTCACTGGTGGAACCGCCGGCCATCAGCGCTTCCAGTTCCTTGATGCGGGTCCGGAAGCTTTTGACGGCTTTAAGCGCCAGCGGGTTATCGCTTGATTTGCCCAGCTCGGTACTGGCCAGGTGATAAGCGTGGATCGCTTTGCGAAGCTGGTCCTGGCGGATGAATTCCCGGGCCTGGAAAACATGCAGATCGGCATGGGTTTTATGTACAAGGAACAAAACATATTTCAGATTCTTTTTCGCCACCGCGCCATCAATGCGGCGGCTTTTATGAAGAGACTCAATCAGTTTGAAAAGACTCTGCAGTAATTCTTTCACATAAGCGGATTTTTCGGGGGAGTCAATTTTGACCGGAGCCCGCTGATCATTACCCTCGACAACTTTCTGTTTCAGCTGTCGGGCTTCGCTCAACCACTGGGTGGCAGGCAACTGGGTTTTCAGGTTGGCGAGCTCACCACAGATCTCTTCTATGCGGGTAAGAAGCAGCAGCTTGAGGTCGGCGGTCAGATACTGGCCGGGAATTTCATTGAGCAAACGATTGGTGCGGTTATAGCTGTCTTCCAGAGCCGTTACTTTTCGCGCTCGCTCCAGTTTGGCCCGTTCCCGCATTTGGCTGAGGACAACGAGGCCAATGGAGACGAATACGATAACAGCAAAAAATATAACAATTGTTGTTGTATCCATGCAGTCTGACGCTACCTTCGCTGTTGGTTAGCCATGTCTGCCGTCGTGAGCCATTACGTGCGCACTGGGTTCGGCAAGTGTCCGAAAGGTTAGCAGAAATTCCCCATATAATCCGTTAGCAGATGTTAACAGCCAGAGCTGGTTTGCGATCTCTTTATTTTGGCAAACGATCACGACAGCCTCTTTGTATCAGCCTTTTTTATTGGTAACCTTGCTAGTATTCATTTCAGAAATGCAGCCACTTTCTCAAGTGTTGCGACAAGGGCGGGCGCAGGATGGATATTTCTCGGGTGGATCTTAATCTGCTGGTGTATCTGGACGTGTTGTTACGGGAAAAGAACGTCACCAAGGCGGCAAACCATCTCGGCATCACCCAGCCCGCCATGAGCAATGGCCTGCGCCGGTTGCGGGACCTGTTTGGGGACCCGATACTGGTGAGAACCAGCGAGGGCATGACGCCAACGGAACGGGCAGTGAAGCTGCAGCCGCTGGTGAGAAGTATTTTGTCCGATATCGAACAGGCAGTGCAGGAGAAGACACCCTTTGCTGCCATGGAAAGCCAGCGGGTTTTCCGCATTATGGCCAGCGACTATGCCGAATCCTGTCTGATGCCTCGTGTTCTGCGACGTATTCGACAGGAAGCGCCGCACGTCACACTCGATGTGTTAACACCCAGCGACGTCAGCTTTCTGGATGTCGAGCAGGGCCGACTCGACATGGCGATCAACCGATTCGACAAGATTCCCCAATCGTTCCATCAAAAGACGCTCTGGACGGAATATTTTGCCTGTCTGATGAATGCTGATAATCCCATACTCAGGCAGCCCTTTACCCTGGATTCCTATCTGGAAGCGAGCCATATCTGGGTCAGCAAAACCGGGTTCGGTGTGGGTGTCGGGGTCAACCCGAAAGATGTGCAGCGGCTGGGCTGGGTGGATGAAGCGCTCTCCCGGATGAACCGCAAGCGCCGGATATCGGTATTCACCCGGCATTATCAGGTGGCGATGTTGCTCGCAGAACAACACGACCTGATTGCGACTCTGCCGAGCCGGGCAGCCTGGCTGCAGAAGGATAATCCTGGCCTGGTGGTCAAGGTACCGCCGTTTGATATTCCCCCGTTTGAGCTGAAGATGGCCTGGAGTCCGTTGCTGCAGCACAATTCAGACCATCAGTGGCTGAGGCGGGTGATCATCGGGGTCGCAGAAGAAGTGGATACAGAATTTGCGCCGTTCGGGCGGCAGTTTGAAGCGCCTGATGGTTACATGTCGAGCCACTCAGAGCGGTAACTGACGCAACTCCAACGATGGACTCCCAGATTCCCACATCCGCTGGAAATTGTCGGCCAGGCGTTTTACGTGCCCCGGTGCCGAGAAATTCGCAAAGCCTTCTGCCGTGTCAAAACCATGACGATAAACCAGCGCCGACCGGTCAGCCAGCATGAAGGGCTGGCTTCCGCAGGGATGATCCGGGTTGACCAGACGCAGCTCGATCTTGCTGGGGAGCCTACGCATGAGCTCGACGATCTGATGCCGGCGTTTTACCAGTGGTTTGTCATCGTGAATCAGCAGCTTTACTTCGCTTAACCGGTGGCGACGGGCCAGGGCGGACAGGATTTCCCGGAAACGGTGACGGTCGTAAAGATCATGCCCAAGAGTCTGGTCGTAAAGCCACAGCCTTTGCCTGGCCTGATTGACCACCGAGTCGGACAGCGCAACCAGGTTTGCCTCGGAATCGAACAGCCAGGCTTCGTCGTCATGCCCCATCACCAGGGGCTTGGTGCGGTGCTCCCATTGCGATGTCACCAGTGCTGGTGCGTAACAGCGCATGTCAACGTGCTGGATGCCAGCATCCTCGTAAGGCATAGAGCACACGTGAAAGCCTGCACGCTGATAGAACGCCACGGCGGCAATCTGGGCGGAGAGATAGAGATCCGGACAGTCCGATGCCGCTTCCCGAATCATGTGTTGTAGCAACTGCTCACCAACACCTTGTCTACGGTACGCTGGCAACACTGCCATGCGACCGATGTTAGCGGTTTGCGTAAGGGAGGGGAACATCCGGGCCACGGCAACCGGAGTGTTGTCCGGAAGCAGAGCGAGGAAATGATCCGCGATGCTGTCGGTGTCGTCCCATTCCATCTCCGGAGGCACGCGTTGCTCGTCAATAAAGACGCTCTGCCGGATTTCCTTGACCACCTCTGGAACCAGTTGCCAGCTGTATTTGCGGATTCTGAGCGTCATTCCAGTATCAGATTTCCCTGGTTGTACAAGGCGGTGATAAGGCCCAGCAAGGTCTCGTCTTTGAGGTAGCCAGCCATGACATCGGTATCAAGCCGGTTGCCGCGGCACAAAACGGGTGCCAGACCACGGGCATCGCCCCGCAGCAGATACCGCTCCCCGTCGACAAAGAGCGCGGTTTCACCTTCAAACTCATGGTAGGCAAAGCGCGAACCCTCGTTCCATCGCAAGTTTGCACCGTCTTCAATCTCTGCCAGCAAAGCGTCGGGTGTGACCGGTGACTCTGGTGCCATAATGATGCTGGTGGATTTTGGCATGGTGGCGTACTGGCCAAACCAGTAGGCAAGTTGTTTGAGGTCACCTGTGTACCGGGCGATCACATCGCCGAGGTTGCGGATGACCTCCGGGGAAATGGCGCCGGGGTTTTCCGGGCATTGAAGTTCCGGATCTGCAAGCGGTTTGTTGGTCTCGGGCTGAGCGCAGAGAAAGTCGGTGAAGCCGGTTAACACGTCGTCCACGGACGGGGCCCGGAAACCCACGGAAAGCGTGATGCAGTCGTCTTTGGCAATGCCGTGGTGGCCGACTCCCGGTGGCAGATACAGCATGTCCCCCGGGGCCAGTGTGACGGTTTCTTCTCCCTGCCAGCGGCTGAGAATCCGTAGGGGCGTGCCCTCTACCCGGGGCGAGGTTTCGTCGCAATGGCCGCCAAATTCCCAGCGGCGGTAACCCTCTGCCTGCAGCAGGAACACGTCGTACTGATCAAAGTGCGGACCCACGCTGCCACCGGCGGGGGCGTAACTGGCCATGATGTCGTCCAGCCGCCAGTTGGGCACGAAACGAAAGGCTTCCAGAAGATCAGCTACCTCGGGAACCCAGTGGTCCAGACCCTGAACCAGCAGCGTCCAGTGAGTCTCCGGCAGTTGCTCGAAGCGCTCGGGAGGAAATGGCCCGTTCTCAAGTTGCCAGGGTTTGCCGTTATCATCTTCAATCACAATGCGGGATTCGACGCTCTCCTCGCAGGCCAGTCCGGCCAGTTCATCGGCTGATACAGGGCTGGTAAAGCCGGGGAAAGCCTGGCGGATGACAAGAGGTTTCTTCTGCCAGTAGTTCCGCAGGAAGATGTCTGCTGAAAGGCCGCCGGGAATGTCCATGGTCAGATGTTCCGGGCCTGGTCTTCCGCATTACCGGCATAACGGGCCGGTGTCAGCGTGCGTAATTCCGCTTTTGCCGCTTCCGGGATCGCCAGGCTTTCCACAAACGCTTTGATAACCTCCGGCGTCATGGCTTTGCCACGGGTCAGCTCTTTCAGTTTCTCGTAGGGTTTCTCGATGTTATAGCGACGCATCACCGTTTGAATCGGCTCCGCCAGCACTTCCCATGCATGGTTGAGATCATCATCCAGCCGGCCGGGATTGATTTCCAGCTTGCTCAGGCCTTTGAGTGTCGCCTCATAGGCGATCAGGCTGTGAGCGAATCCGACGCCCAGGTTGCGAAGCACCGTCGAGTCGGTCAAGTCGCGCTGCCAACGGGAAATCGGCAGCTTTGCCGACAGGTGACTGAACAACGCGTTGGCGATGCCTAGATTGCCCTCGGAGTTCTCAAAATCAATCGGATTGACCTTGTGAGGCATGGTGGATGAGCCCACTTCGCCTTCCACGGTCTTCTGCTTGAAGTAGCCCAGGGAAATGTAGCCCCAGATATCGCGATCAAGATCAATCAGAATGGTGTTAAAGCGGGCGATGGCGTCGTATAGCTCGGCGATGTAGTCGTGGGGCTCTATCTGGGTGGTATACGGATTCCAGTCGAGCCCCAGCCCTTCGACAAACTGCTGTGCATTGGCAGCCCAGTCAATATCCGGGTAGGCGGAAAGGTGAGCATTGTAATTACCCACCGCCCCGTTGATTTTACCCATCAGTTCCACCTGACGAATCTGTTTGATCTGCCGGCGCAAACGATGCACCACGTTGGCGAACTCCTTGCCGACCGTTGAGGGTGAAGCCGTCTGGCCATGGGTGCGGGAAAGCATGGGTTGGCCAGCGTGTTCGTGGGCCAGCGCAGCAAGTTTGTCGATGACGCGATCCATGGCTGGCAGCAGGCCCAGATCGAGCCCCTCACGCAGCATCAGCGCATGGGACAAATTGTTGATGTCTTCGGACGTGCAGGCGAAGTGAACAAATTCGGTGACCGCGTGAAGTTCTGGCACGCCAGCGATTTTGTTCTTGATAAAGTATTCCACTGCTTTTACGTCGTGATTGGTGGTGCGCTCAATGTCCTTGATGCTGGCAGCGTCGCCCAGATCGAAGTCGCTGACAAGGGCATCCAGTGCGTCATTGGCGTCGTCGGAAAAAGCCGGCACCTCAGAGATCTGCGGGTGGGAGGCCAGTTGCTGCAGCCAGCGTATTTCAACGGTTACCCGGTTTCTGATCAGGCCGTACTCACTGAAAATGTCGCGGAAGACGCGCACTTTTTCTCCATAGCGGCCGTCGACCGGAGAAATGGCAGTCAGGGCAGTGAGTTCCATCGAAAAACCTCGCAGTTCATAACGGCTGACAGGCCGGGCAAATAGTGACAATGCCAGCCCACAGACCTGTTGGTTTAAAAGTCAGTTGGTAACAACAGTTGGTAAAAAGGTGCCATATAATACACCACTGATGGACGGTGTTCAGTGGTAAACGGATTCGTTCGCCTTTTCAGCCAGTTCCCGGGCGGTGGCGATAACTTTCTTGCGATTGAAAATAAGGTGCCAGCGTCGGCCACCGGTCTGGCGCCAAAGCACGGCAGAACGGATGCCCGCGAGCAGCAACGCGCGGACCTTGGCGGCGTTTTCCTCGACCCGAAGCTGGTTCGGATCACCGGTTACCTGAATGCGCAGCTTGAAAGTGCTGATGGTATCGGCGTAGATCGATGCCAGGTTACTCGTCAGGTTGCGGTGCCCGTAACCGAAGTGGTTTGCGGTATGGCGGGCCTGTTCGATGCGGCTGGAGATCACATCCAGCATATCGTTGCGCTTGTTGAGCTTGGCTTCGAGCTGGATCAGGTTGAGGCCATAACGCAGGATTTCCATGTCCTGCTGTTTGCTCTGCTCTCCCAGCACGCCGGCGAGGGCGTTGAGACCTTCGCGCAGATCTTTCAGCTCGCCATAAACCGCCAGCGTTGATTCCGGATTAGTGGCAAAGAGTGACCGAATGCAAGCCTCAAAGGTCGAGTTCGAGCATTGGCCCTGATGGGCAATTTGTTGTACGAGGGCTGCAGCCTGGAAAATACCTGCAAGCGCCAGTGTCTGTTCCTGGATGGATCGGCTCAAGAGAATGCGCCTGTTGTTGGGGTTACTTCATCGCCACTGGCGGGTTCGGACTCGCCATCCCGCCAGGTTTGCTCGATTACGCCGCCACCGAGACAAACGTCGCCCTGGTAGAACACTACGGACTGGCCAGGAGTGACGGCGCGCTGGGTGTCATCAAATACAACCCGGACACCGTCTCCGTGGATGCTGACGTCACATGCCTGATCAGGCTGACGGTAGCGAGTCTTGGCCATGCAGCGGAAGTTTCCGGCTGGTGGCTCACCGGCCACCCAGTCCACTGGCCCGCCGATCAATCCGCGGGAGAACAGGAGTGGGTGCTGTTTGCCCTGGACCACAACCAGTACATTGCGGTCCAGGTTTTTCTCCGCCACGTACCAGGGCTCGTGGCCAAACTCGCTCATCCCACCGATGCCCAGCCCCTGGCGCTGTCCGATAGTGTGGTACATCAAACCCTGATGGCGCCCGATAACCTGTCCATCCGGTGTTTCGATATCGCCGGGCTGGGCCGGAATGTACTGCTTCAAAAAGTCCCTGAACTTGCGTTCACCGATGAAACAGATGCCGGTGGAATCTTTCTTGTCGTGGGTGACAAACCCTTGTTCGGCTGCTATGCGCCGAACTTCCGGCTTCTCGATTTCGCCTACCGGAAACAGGGTTCGGGCAATCCGGTCACCAGACACTGCGTGCAGGAAATAACTCTGGTCTTTGTTCGGGTCCAGACCTTTAAGCAGCTGTGTGCGGCCACCGCCGTCAGCAAGGGTGTGCTGGCGGCTGTAGTGACCGGTGGCAATATAATCAGCGCCCAGAGTAACGGCATAATCCAGAAACGCCCGAAATTTGACCTCCTTGTTGCAGAGGATATCCGGGTTGGGGGTACGACCGGCCTTGTACTCGGAGATAAAATGCTCGAACACCCGGTCCCAGTACTCGGCCGCAAAACTGGCGGTGTGCAGGGTGATGCCAATTCGGTCTGCCACGGCCTGTGCATCTGCCAGATCGGTCATGGCGGTGCAGTATTCAGTGCCGTCGTCTTCATCCCAGTTTTTCATGAACAGACCTTCGACCGCGTAACCCTGGTCTTTCAGAAGCCAGGCTGCGACAGAAGAGTCCACGCCGCCGGACATACCGACAATGACACGGGTTTGCCCGGGGGCTGTGTTTAAAGCAGAAGTCATAAACGGCTCTGACATAACATCGGAAATCAGGCCTCAACGCCATCCGGCCGCTGAGACAATGGTCTGGATTCAAGCGGCAAAGTTTATCACTTTCAACAGATCAGGTCTGCGATTCAACGATGATGTCCAGTGGAAAGCGCCGGCCATTACGGTAATCATCTATGCACTGGAGGACCAGTGGGCTGCGAAGTGCCGGCTGTCGCGCCCGGATGTCGTCATAGCTGAGCCAGTGAGCGGCGATAATGCCGTTATCGAGCTGCTCACTGACCCTGTTTACAGCGCGGGCGGCAAAGCAGAAGCGATAATACGTAACGCCGTTGGTGGGGGCAAAGTAGGTGTAAAGACCAAGGAAATGCTCGGGCTCGACACGCCAACCGGTTTCCTCAAGGGCTTCCCGGCGGGCAGCATCGGTGATCCGTTCACCGGGTTCGATATGACCGGCCGGTTGATTGAATACTACGTTTCCTTCGCTGAGTTCTTCCACCAGCAAAAATCGGCCATGGGAGTCTTCTACGATAACCGCAACCGTCGCATGGGGTGCCCAGGTCATGGTGTTTTTCCTTTTGATGGTTTTGGTTTGCGGGACCGGGCTGGTCGTCGGTGTATAGTCTTTGCCGGTTCCGGGGCATGGATTTCGAGGGTCTTAAGGGTGCCCGGTGCAAGCCCGTCAATAGTCCACGATCCTACGCTGTAACGAATCAGACGCAGGGTAGGGAAGCCGGTAGCGGCGGTCATCCTGCGAACTTGTCGGTTACGGCCCTCCCGGATGGTTAGCTCAAGCCAGGAAGTAGGAATGGCTTTCCGCTCCCGGACCGGTGGCTGGCGGCGCCAGACATCCGGCTCTGGTATTTTCCGGACTTCAGCGGGCAGGGTTCTCCCATCCTTCAGGGCAACCCCGTTGCTGAGTGCCATCAGCGCCTCGGCCGTGATGTCGCCCTCCACCTGAACCCAATAAGTCTTAGGCATTTTGTGTTCTGGCGCGGCGATTTTCTGCTGCAACTGCCCGTTATCTGTAAGCAACAACAAACCTTCAGAGTCGAAGTCCAGGCGGCCCGCCGGGTAGACCCTGGCCACCTTTACGTAGTTGGCCAATGTATCGCGACCGTCAGTATCGGTGAACTGGCACAGCACATTGAAAGGTTTGTTCAGGAGGATCAGTTTTGCCATGTACAGGAGAGGCCCGGTCAACGTTGCGGTTTCGCCCCTGGCGTGAAGAGGCCAACGACTGAGACCCAAGTCTAGCATTCATCGGTAGCTGTCTTCAGTTCGCCAGACCCGCCTGATTGGAAAATGGAGGCAATGAAACAAATACAGCGCCCTTTTCGGCGCTGTATTTGTTTCACAGAGTCATTTGTTGGGGACAAAATCCCACAACACGTCTCGTTAGAGCGTGAGCTGACGCGGGTGCTTCTGTCAGCGTTATTCAGGCGTTTGCGGCCCTCGGATGATCCGGGTAGGCTTCATCCTCGGTGTTGTCGCTGGCGTCATCCTGGTGGGAGTCATCCCGCTGGGACGCTTCTTCGCTTTCAGTGGATTGTTTCTGCGTTTGTTCCACAGGAACAATGTTCACCGCATGAACACCCTTGTCACTGGGCTTCTTATCAAAGTTAACCGCCTGACCGGCTTTCAGGGTTTTGTAGCCTTCCATTTGCACAGACGAAAAGTGTGCAAACAGGTCATCACTACAACCCTCTTCGATAATGAAGCCATAACCCTTGGCGTTATTGAACCACTTAACTTTGCCTGTTGGCATTTTGAACTCCCCTGTTCTGTCATTACCTGTCGTTATTATTTGCATTAAAATTACATGGCTTAACACAATTTTACATTTCAGTAGTAACTGTTGACCAATATTGGCTCCGAGTCAATAGCCAAATCTCTGGTTGTTACGGGGGGTGAGACGTTAATATGGAAGAAGCTTTCGAAGCGGTCCTTGAAAACGGGCTCGCGCACAACCATCTTATGAACATGCACCGACATTCGGTAAAGAATCATGCGGATTATTGAGAATTCTCTACTAGTATTAAATCAGGAGGGCAACGATGAACCAGGGCGTCAAGACGACCTCAGCGTTGCACCGGCAAAGCCGGCCCTCAAACGGCCAGCCCGCTTTCGGGTGATGCTTTTGAATGACGACTACACGCCCATGGATTTTGTTGTTGAAGTATTAATGAGGTTCTTCGGCATGAATGAAGAAAAGGCGACGCAGGTGATGCTGCTCGTCCATACGCAGGGAAAGGCCGTATGTGGGGTATATACCCGAGACATCGCGGAAACGAAAGCAGCACAGGTGAACCAGTACTCTTCTGAGTGCGAACATCCGCTGCTGTGCGAGATTGAACGTGCGGACTGATAAACCTTGGGGTGGCACATGCTTAGCAAAGATCTTGAAATTACGCTGAATACCGCCTTTAAAAATGCGCGCGACAAACGTCATGAATTCATGACTGTCGAGCATCTGTTGCTGGCATTGCTGGATAACGACTCCGCCCTGGGGGTTCTCAAGGCGTGCGGCGCTGACCTGCAACGGCTTCAAGAGGAGCTGGCAGAGTTTGTTGATTCCACCACACCGCTGATTCCCAGTAGTGACAGTGAGCGGGAAACCCAGCCGACACTGGGTTTCCAGAGAGTCCTGCAAAGGGCTGTATTCCATGTCCAGTCTTCCGGCAAGAAGGAAGTCACCGGCGCCAATGTTCTGGTAGCAATCTTCAGCGAGCAGGAGAGCCAGGCAGTCTATGTGCTCAAAAAACAGAATATTGCCCGGATCGATGTGGTCAACTTCGTCTCTCACGGCATTTCTCGCGTTCAGGGTGCCGAAGATCAGGAAGGCGCTGATCAGGCGTCCCATGAGGAGGCCGGTGAAGAGGGTGGCTCTTCGAAACCACTTGAGGCTTATGCGTCCAACCTTAATGAGCTGGCGCGACAGGGCAGAATCGATCCGTTGATTGGTCGCGAGCACGAGGTTGAGCGGGTGGTCCAGATTCTGGTCCGTCGCCGCAAGAACAACCCGTTGCTGGTTGGTGAAGCCGGCGTGGGCAAAACCGCCATTGCAGAGGGGTTGGCCCGTCGTATCGTCGACAAGCAGGTGCCCGAGATTATTTCTGATGCGGTAGTGTATTCTCTGGACCTTGGCGCCTTGCTGGCAGGCACCAAGTACCGTGGTGATTTTGAAAAACGCCTTAAGGGTTTGCTGTCTGACCTGAAAAAGGAAAAACACGCCATTCTCTTCATTGACGAAATTCACACCATCATTGGTGCTGGCTCGGCCTCTGGCGGCGTGATGGATGCTTCTAACCTGCTCAAGCCAATGCTTGGCTCAGGGGAGATCCGCTGCATTGGGTCTACGACCTTCAAGGAATTCCGCGGCATCTTTGAGAAAGACAGCGCTCTGGCCCGGCGTTTCCAGAAAATTGATGTGAACGAGCCGAGTGTCGAGGACACCTACCAGATCCTGAAGGGTCTCAAGCCACACTTTGAGAAGCACCATGATCTGAAGTACACCGACAAGGCGCTCCGCGTCGCGGCAGAGCTGGCTGAGCGGTATATCACAGACCGCCATTTGCCAGATAAGGCTATCGATGTGATCGATGAAGCCGGCGCGCGGCAACGTCTGATGCCTGCGGCCAAGCGGAAAAAGGTGATCGGGGTGTCAGCCATCGAGGATGTGGTTGCAACGATCGCGCGCATACCGCCGAAGAATGTTTCTTCCAGCGACAAGGATTTGCTGCGGAATCTGGAGCGGGACCTCAAGATGGTGGTATTTGGTCAGGATCCGGCCATCGAATCCTTGTCAACGGCTATCAAGCTCGCTCGTGCCGGCCTGAAATCCCCGGAGAAGCCAGAGGGTGCGTTCTTGTTTGCCGGTCCTACCGGGGTGGGCAAAACCGAGGTTACCCGTCAACTCGCCAAGGTATTGGGTATTGAGTTGGTCCGGTTCGATATGTCCGAGTATATGGAGCGCCATACCGTGTCACGGCTGATTGGTGCGCCTCCCGGCTACGTCGGGTTTGATCAGGGCGGTTTGCTGACGGAGTCTGTTAACAAGCACCCCCATTGCGTGCTGCTGCTGGATGAAATAGAGAAGGCGCATCCGGAAGTCTTCAACCTGCTGTTGCAGGTGATGGACCACGGCACGCTTACGGACAACAACGGTCGCAAGGCAGACTTCCGCCACGTCATCCTGGTTATGACCACTAACGCAGGTGCCGAGAACATGGCACGACGTTCGATCGGTTTCAGTGAGCAGGATCACAGCACTGATGGCATGGAGGTGATCACCAAATCCTTTACGCCCGAGTTCCGCAACCGGCTCGACAGCATTATCCAGTTTGCCGATCTGCAGAAAGAGACCATCACCCACGTGGTGGACAAGTTCCTCACGGAGCTGCAGGCCCAGCTGGATGAGAAGCATGTTGTTATTCACGTTGATGAGCCCGCCAAAGCCTGGCTGGCAGAGAAGGGCTATGATGTGAAAATGGGAGCGAGGCCTATGGCCCGGTTGATCCAGGATAAGATCAAGCGCCCACTCGCGGAGCAGATCCTGTTTGGCAGCCTGTCGGAGAACGGTGGCGAAGTGTATGTCAGACTCAAAGGTGATGAGCTCGAATTCGAATACGAGAATGAGCCAGCAGAAGCCGTCTGATCGCCAAGCCAAAAAAAGCCCCTCATTGAGGGGCTTTTTTTTCGCTGGCGGTCAGCGAGCGCGGTAGACGATGCGACCCTTGGACAGGTCGTACGGTGTCAGTTCTACCTTGACCTTATCGCCAGTCAAAATCCGAATGTAATTCTTGCGCATTTTGCCGGAAATGTGTGCGGTCACCACATGGCCGTTACTCAGTTCGACCCGGAACATGGTGTTGGGCAGGGTATCAACGATAACCCCTTCCATTTCAATAGCATCTGATTTCGCCATTCAGTAAAAACCTCGTTTTAAGTGCGGTTTGCACTTTTGATAATTATAAATTGCGCAATTCTGCCTGAATTGTCGTCATTTGGCAAAATATCCGGGGTATAAAAACCGCTGGTCCGGGATTTTTCGTTAATCCGACGAGTTTGTGCCCGAAGGGACTGGCAGCCTTTGCCAGTGGCCGTTTAGCAAAGCTTCAATAGGACGGAAGCGGGTTTTATAATTCATTTTGCGGCATTCACTTATCCAATAGCCCAAATAAAGATACGGCAAGTTCTGGCGCCGGGCTTCGTCAATTTGCCAAAGGACCGCCATGGTACCGAGACTGCGGCTTACCTCGCGGGGCTCAAATACGGTGTAAATGGCTGAAAGTCCGTCATCCAGGGCATCCACTACCGCGAGACCGATCAAATCATTGCCTTTTCGCATTTCGAGAAAATAACTCTCGGTCGCACCCTCGACCAGAAATGACGCAAACTGCTCGCGTGATGGCGGGTACATGTCGCCGTCTGCGTGCCGTTGTTCAATGTAGCGTGCGTACAGGTCGTAATAGGTCTCCGAGAAGCGGGCCGGTGCGTAATGGAAGGTGAGGTCGTTGTTGCGGCGTTGCACTCGCCGTTGGCTGCGGTCGGGACTGAATTCCTGCACGTTGAGCCGCACCGGGATGCAGGCATTGCAGTGTTCGCAGTGAGGCCGGTAATAATGAGAGCCGCTACGCCGAAATCCCAGTGCTGTCAGCTGACTGTAGAGCCGTTTATCAACCTTTGCCCTGGGATCGACGAACATGGTGGTGGCATCCCGGTCATCCAGGTAGCTGCATTCATGAGCAGGTGTTGCAAAGAAAACGAGCGTTTTCAGGCTACTCATTTTTGAACCTCGGTCTGGTTCCGGCTGTCATCATTCCCTTTCGTATCCGGCTGGCGACACTCCTTGCCAGCGCCAGTTCATTGCCCAGGATGTATGACCCGGCTTGGCTTTAACGTATTTTCTGAGTATAGATAAAAACTCGCTTCTTGCGATACATCGGGCGCCCATCCGCAACAAATGTCCACTTTCTACCTGGCAATCCATTAACCGGTAACCCCAGGCATCCAGTTGGTGGGCAAGGGCCACCATCAGCACCTTGGAGGCGTCCGTTTCCAGAGAAAACATCGACTCGCCAAAGAAACATCGTCCCAGGGCAATACCGTAAAGACCCCCTACAAGTTCTCCAGAAGGGTTCCATGCCTCGAACGAATGGGCAGTACCCTGGTGATGAAGAGTGGTGTAGGCGGCGATCATATCGTCTGTAATCCAGGTGCCTTCCTCGCGAACCGTAGCGCAGCGATGGATGACGTCTGAAAAGGCCTGGTCAGAGGTGATGCTGAAGTAGCCCTTGTTGAGGGTACGTTTCAGGCTTCGGGAGATATGGACTTCATCGGGAAACAGCACACAACGCGGGTCAGGAGACCACCAGAGTATCGGCTGATCATCACTGAACCAGGGGAAGATGCCGTTTTGATAGGCGTGTACCAGGCGCTCGGGGGCCAGGTCCCCACCCAGAGCCAACAGGCCATCAGGCTCCTCCAGCGCTTCTTCCGGTGGTGGAAACCAGAGGAATTCCGTATCGAGCCAGGGTAGAGACGTCATGGGCGCGCGCCTGAATAAGGCAAGTCAGTCCGGCTGATCCAGGAAGCGCTCGGCATCAAGGGCTGCCATGCAACCAAAACCGGCTGAGGTTACTGCCTGACGGTAGACATGATCGGCAACATCGCCAGCTGCGAATACACCTGGAATACTGGTCTGGGTTGCCATGCCTTCGAGGCCGGACCGGATGGTCAGGTAGCCGTTTTCCATCTCCAGCTGGCTTTGAAACAGATCAGTATTCGGTTTGTGGCCGATGGCGATGAAGACGCCTGCCAGATCGATGTCCCGGGTGGTGTCATCCTTGGTACTCCTGATGCGCATGCCAGTCACGCCGGTTTCATCACCGAGTACCTCGTCCAGGGTGTGATCCCAGACCAGCCGGATGTTGCCAGTCTCGGCTTTCTCGAACAGCTTGTCCTGAAGAATTTTCTCTGCCCGGAGACTGTCCCGGCGATGCACGAGCGTTACTTCTTCTGCAATGTTGGAGAGGTAAAGAGCTTCCTCAACGGCGGTGTTACCGCCACCGATCACGGCTACTTTCTGTTTGCGGTAGAAAAATCCATCGCAGGTCGCGCATGCGGAGACGCCTTTTCCTTTGAAGGCCTCTTCGGAGTCGAGACCCAGATACATAGCGGTCGCGCCGGTTGCGATAATCAGTGCATCGCAGGTGAACTCTCCACTGTCCCCCTTGAGGCGGAAGGGCCGGGAGTGCAGGTCAACCTCGTTGATGGTGTCGTATACAATCGTGGTTTCAAACCGCTCCGCGTGCCTGAGCATGCGCTGCATCAGCTCAGGGCCCTGGACGCCGTCGTCATCGCCCGGCCAGTTGTCCACATCGGTGGTGGTGGTCAGCTGGCCACCAACTTCAATGCCAGTGATCAGGGTCGGATTAAGGTTGGCGCGGGCGGCATAAACGGCCGCCGTGTAACCAGCGGGGCCGGAGCCGAGGATGATCAAACGGGAATGTCGGTTGTCTTTCATGATGGGTCTCTCGTTGCGGGTTCCGTTAGCCTGATGTGACCTATTAACTGGTGCTTTTTTCAGATTATTCAATCACTGAAACGGTATTTAACAATTGCCGCACCCGGTCTGCACTCTTGCCGGTTTGTCCCTGCTCGAGCCGGTGCTCGGCAATGGAGGGAAAAACCGCCTGTATATCATCGGGCAAGACATGGTGCCTGCCGTTCATCAGCGCCCAAGCCCGGGCCGCACGCACCAGCCCGAGCCCGGCCCTGGGGGAGAGCCCGTAGACGATGCCAGGCATCCGGCGGCTATGATCCAGCAAGCGCTGGACATAATCGAGCAGAGCCGGGCTGGTAGACACCCGGCCGACGGCTTCCTGAAGCGCCAGCAGGTCCCTGTGGCTGAGTTGTGGTTGCATTTTTGCGGTCAGTGTTCTTCGGTCTTCGCCTTCCAGCAGCTCCCGCTCCGCTCGCGGATCCGGGTATCCGAGTTTCAGCCGCATGAGAAAGCGGTCAAGCTGAGACTCTGGCAGTGGGTAGGTGCCGCCCTGTTCAAGCGGATTCTGGGTGGCGATAACAAAAAACGGTCGAGGCAGGGGACGGGTTTCGCCTTCAATTGACACCTGCTGTTCTTCCATGGCCTCAAGCAACGCACTCTGGGTCCGGGGCGACGCGCGATTTATCTCATCGGCAAGCACCACCTGAGCAAAAATAGGCCCTTGATGGAACACCAAAGCTCCGGCTTCCTTGTCATACATTGAAAAGCCCAGTACATCGGCAGGTAGCAGATCACTGGTGAACTGAATACGCTGATAGCTGAGACCGGTGACCCGGGCGAGAGCGTGAGACAGGGTGGTTTTGCCCATGCCTGGGATGTCTTCGATCAACAGATGTCCTCTGGCAAGCAAAGCGCACAAAGACAAGCGGACCTGATTATCCTTGCCCAGCAGAATGCCGTTGAGTTGAGCTATCGTCGCGTCCGTCAGTTTCTTCATCTGTCAGTCTCGTACCCGCTTGAGAATGTCACTATAGGCGTCAATGCGCCGGTCACGGAGATACGGCCAGATTCTGCGAATCGATTCACTGCGGTTTCGGTCGAGGGTCACGCTGAGAATGGTCTCGCTGCTGTCATCCGCGCGTGCAAGGACCTCGCCTTGCGGCCCACAGATAAAACTGTTGCCCCAAAAACGAATTCCATCCCCCTGACCATTGGGCTGGGCTTCGATGCCAATCCGGTTCGGTGCGATGACCGGCAGGTTGTTGGCAACGGCATGGCCGCGCTGGACGGTAACCCAGGCATCCAGCTGACGCGCCTGTTCGGCGGGTTCGTCGGTTACGTCCCAGCCGATGGCGGTGGGGTATATCAGTAGTTCGGCGCCAGCCAGCGCCATCAGACGTGCGGCTTCCGGATACCACTGGTCCCAGCAAACCATTACGCCAAGACGCCCCACAGAAGTGTCGATGGGTGTAAAGCCGCTGATACCGTTATTAAAAACCGCGTCACCAGGGGTGAAATAGAACTTTTCATAAAAGCCGGGGTCGTCAGGAATATGCATCTTGCGATAAATACCGGCGATTGCACCGTCAGTCTCGAACACCACGGCGGTGTTGTGATAAACGCCATTCATTCGCCGTTCAAAAATAGAGCCGACCAGGACAATGCCCAGTTCAGCGGCCAATAATGATAAGCGTTCGCTGGTGGGACCGGGTATAGGCTCCGCCAGGTCAAATATGGCGGTGTCTTCGGTCTGGCAGAAATAAAGTGTGGTATGCAATTCCTGCAGGACGATGAGCCTGGCGCCGTCGCCGGCAGCTTTTCGTACCAGTCGCTCGGTAGTGGCCAGGCTGGTCTGCTTGTCGCTGCTGCCAGTCTGTTGGATGGCGGCAACCTGTAAAAGGCCGGATGTCGGGGGTGTACTCATAACGTCACCACGCCCTCTGGAAGCTGCATGGTCACGCAATGCAGGCTGCCATGCTGGGCGATAAGCGGACGACAATTAATAGCAATAATTTCGCGATCCGGGAAGATGCCTGCCATCACTCGAACGGCTTCGGTATCTTCCGGAACATCGTAAACGGGCATTAAGACCGCCCCGTTAATGATCAGGAAGTTGGCGTAAGTGGCCGGCATGCGCTCGCCTTCACCGTCGTACAGTGGGGCCGGCCAGGGTAGTGGAGTCAGACGATAAGGTGAGCCGTCCAGTTGCCGGAACTGCCGTAGCTCCTCTTCCATGGCGCTGAGTGCGTCGAAGTGTTCGTCATCAACGTCTTCGCATCGCACGTAACAGATATGGCCCGGGCCACAGAACCGGGCCAGGGTATCGATATGGCTGTCGGTGTCGTCGCCAGCCAGATAGCCATGGTTCAGCCAGAGTACCTGTCGGGCGCCAAGAGTCTCTGACAACAGTGATTCGATCTCTTTGCGGTCGAACGTGGGGTTCCTGGTCGTGGTTAACAGGCACTCGCTGGTGGTTAGCAGGGTACCCTGACCATCCGATTCAAGAGATCCGCCTTCCAGGATGAAATCAACCGTATCCAGGGGCATGTCCCCAAAGGCACCCTGACGTGCGAGGTTTCGATTCAGCGCATGGTCCTTGTCGCAGGGAAACTTGCCGCCCCAGGCGTTGAAGCCAAAATCCATCAATCTGATGCCCGTCGGTGATAATACCGAGATCGGCCCATGATCCCTGGCCCAGGTATCATCTGCCGGGGCGTGAACTGCTTTAACCCGACCGGGAAGCCCGTTGGCTTCGGCATACTGGTCAAGCTCACGGGCAATCCGGGTCAGTGTGGCGGCATCTTCGCAGCTGATCAGAACGTGCTGGAATCGCAGAGTCGCTTTCGCGATATCATGAAATACCGGTTCGACGTCTGACAACACCTCTTTCCAGTCGGTGCCAGCATGGGGCCAGGTCAGCATTATAGCGCTTTGCGGTGCCCATTCGGCAGGCATCCGGTAAGTTGGTGTGCTCAAATTTTAATCACCTTTAGTGCCGGGCGCGCAACTCGGTCAGCCAGAAGAATGCTCACTGTATCGTATGCCGGGTGCGATAATGTTTTTTGGGGCCACGCCCGTAACGCAAAGCCGGTATTCTAGCGATTCAATCGTCTGACGTCAGGACGCTGTGGCTGTTTTTTGAGACAACTCTATCTGCGGATCAGCGTTGGGGTTTGACAACCGTGTGTATGACCCGGTCACTCTCGAAATACACCACGAATTCCGGATAGAACAGCTGAACGATAGGGGGCTTTCCGGTCGGCCCTTTGGTGCCGGTCGGGCCACCAAAACGCCCTTCAACGGTCTCACGGGTCTGGCCTGTGCGGGGCAAGTCCATGGCACCCCGGCTATCCGCCTGGGACATAATCGGCACTCGAACCTGCTCAGCGGAAACAGGAAGGCTGGCCAGCAATATGCCTGCGATAATCGGCGCGATGGTTAACTTGATCAGGGTCTGTACAGTGGCTTTCATGGGGATTCAACTCCTGCTGTGAATCGTGATGTACGTTGTTTTTATGGATAAAGCGTAATTTTAATTAAACCGGACCTTGTCTGCCATGTCTGTCTCATATGTCTGTCGGGACATCCTGTTGGCGCTGGCGAATCTGCCATCGCATGACATGGCGCGCAATCTGCTGTCGGTCGGCATCCTGAATGTCGGTAAATTCGGCGTGAACCCTTCCCCCCCCGGTCTCCAGTGGAGCACTGCTAATCACTTTTGCCACCGCTTGCGGACGATATAATTCGGGAGGCAGTGTCATCCGCAGGTCGATTTCGTCATTAACAACCAGGGTGTTTTCCGGGTCAATGAAGGATATGCCCCCTTCACTGAGGGTCGCGTTCTGCCACTCATGCGGTTGCAACGGATTTTGCTCAAAGGCCATAATGCGCGCCAGTGTATCGACCTTGCCATTGAGCGACTTGATCAACGTCGCCAGCAGGCGGTCGTTTTCTGCCAGACTGGCCAGTTGGTTCCGGACGTCGAAATCGAGGCGCCGAAGCTCTGTCCGCAGGCCATCAAGATGGTCATTTTCGAAAGTATGCTCAGGAGTATCAACGCGTTCCGCGCAGCGTTTGAACTCGAGCCCGATCCGGTCTTGAATGCGATAGTAGTCGCGCCGTTCCGAAGCTGATTCTGAGTCCATTGGCGCCCCCGTGTGGTGTGCTTTTTTGTTTGATAACGCTAGTTTAGCAGCTTCCTTGCGGATCGTGCGCCGGGAAGGCTTTCGTTGACTATAACCGGGTAGCGGTAGGCTCCACCACATGTTCAAACCATTATCGTTATATGTCGGTTTGCGGTATACCGCCGCCAAACGGCGCAATCACTTTATATCGTTTATTTCACTGACGTCCATGATCGGGCTGATGCTGGGCATTGCTGTGTTGATTATCGTGCTATCGGTGATGAACGGCTTTGACCGCGAACTCAAGCAGCGGATCCTGGGTATGGTACCGCACGCGGTCATTCAGGGTGATGACCTGCTCGACGACTGGCAGCAGGTCGACAATGTCGTCTCGGAGCATCCCTCGGTCATTGCTGCTGCGCCATTTATTCAGGGCCAGGGCATGGTGACTGGTGGCGGCAATGTCCGGGGCGTTGCTATCAATGGCATCCTGCCGGAGCAGGAAAGCAGCGTGTCGATCATCGAAAACCACATGACCGAGGGTAAGCTGGAGGATCTCCGCTCCGGCGAGTTCGGTATTATTGTCGGCAAAACGCTGGCTACCAGCTTGCGTCTGCAGATTGGTGACCGGTTAACGGTGGTCTTGCCGGAAGCTTCCGTCACCCCGGCGGGTGTGCTGCCACGGCTTAAACGCTTCACCGTCAAAGGTATTTTCAGTGTCGGCGCTGAATTGGACGGTAACTACACGCTGGTCCACATGGACGATGCCTCCAAACTGATGCGCACCAATGGCAAGGCCCAGGGCGTGCGCCTGTTGGTGGACGATCTGTTCAAAGCGCCCCGGGTGGCGGAGGAGGCGGCCCGCAATCTCGGCGGCAGGCACTACGTGTCGGACTGGACCCGCACTCATGGCAATCTGTTCCAGGCCATCCGGATGGAGAAAACCATGATCGGCCTGTTGCTGATGTTTATTGTGGCGGTGGCGGCCTTCAACATCGTGTCGACGCTGGTCATGGTCGTAACGGATAAAACTGCCGATATCGCCATCCTGCGGACCATAGGTGCCACGCCCGGCCGGATCATGAGGATATTCATCGTCCAGGGCGCTGTGATCGGTGTTTTGGGCACCCTTGTCGGCACGACGTTGGGGGTGCTCGGGGCTACCTACATCAGCGATATTATCGGCTGGATCGAGGCGATCCGAGGCAGTCAGTTCCTGAATGCCGATGTTTACTTCATCAGCTATCTGCCTTCCCAGCTGCGGTGGGAAGACGTATACATCATCAGCGGCGCGGGCATGGCGATGAGTCTGCTGGCGACCATTTATCCGGCATGGCGTGCATCCCGCGTTGATCCGGCAGAGGCCCTGCGTTATGAGTAATCCCGAACAGCCCATTGCGCCGGACCAGCCGGTCATCGAGTGTGACCTTATTACCCGAACCTATAATGAAGGGCCGGGTAAGCTGACCATATTTTCGGATATCTCTCTGAGTGTTGCGGCAGGTGAGACGGTTGCGATTGTGGGTAGCAGTGGTGCCGGTAAGACCACGCTGTTAAATTTATTGGGCGGGTTGGATAAACCCTCAACGGGCCATATTGCCATTTGTGGTAAGGACATCCATCGAATGTCAGAAGCGGCCCGAGCCCGGTTTCGCAACCAGTACCTCGGTTTTGTCTACCAGTTTCACCACCTGTTGCCCGAGTTTACGGCACTTGAAAACGTGATGATGCCCTGTGTGCTGGGTAGTGTGTCGGTTCGGGATGCCTCAAGACGCGCCGAGAGCATATTGTCCGAGGTGGGTCTGGGCGCAAGGCTGGACCATAAGCCGGGTGAGCTGTCTGGTGGCGAACGGCAACGGGTCGCTATCGCCCGGGCGTTGGTAAATGAACCTCAATGCGTGCTGATGGACGAACCTACCGGTAACCTTGATGAACAAACCGGAGAGGGGGTGCGCAAAATGATCGCTGCTCTGAGGGATCGGCTTGGGATTGCCTTTGTGGTTGTCACCCACGATATGGGTATGGCCCAAAGCCTCGGTCGGGTACTTCGCCTGGAACAGGGAAAGCTGGTGGAGCAGTTGGCCGGATAGGACGATCAGTCAATAGGGGGCCGGCGCCGGCCCCATTCGGAACGTACTTTTCGGCGCCAAAGGTATTGAATCGTCAGGTAACTTACGCAGGCCGCTACCGTTGCGATAATGATCGAGCCGAAATAGAGCGGGATGCCGATATCAACGATTCGGTTGCTGATCCAGGACCAGTTTGCCTGAAACTCAAAGGTCATGACCGGACGTCCCAGGAGCCAGGCTCCGACTTTGTAGTTGAAGTAGAATATCGGGGGCATGGTCAGGGGGTTACTGATCCAGACGAGGGCAACGGACAGTGGCAGGTTGGCGTTGAACCAGATGGCGAAGAATGCGGCAGCCACCATTTGGAAAGGCACCGGCAGGATGCCCCAGAAAATACCGATAAAAAAGGCTCTGGAAACACAATGACGGTTGATGTGCCAGAGGTTCGGCTCATGCAGGATATCGCCGAGGAAGTGGAGTGAACGGATCGCCCTTACTTTTTCCGGTGTCGGCAAATATCGCTTCATGAACTTCTTCGGCATGTCGACGGGCTGCCTGTTGTAAAGGGTGATTCAGCTGAATTGTAGGCGCTGAGTCCTGAAAATTCGTCGAGGGGCAAGGATTGCCCCGGGAGTTAATTGTGCGAGCAGGGATTGCTGCCTTTTCTTGCGGCGTCATCTTACTGTATAGCAGCGGGATTCTGCTACCTTGGCCGGAATTGATTTTCGGCTTTGTGGTGCTGATAATGTCCGCTTTGCTAATCACCCGACAGTCCGGTTTGACGCCCGCTGTCATCCTGTTGTGTGTTGGTCTCGGTTTAGCCTGGGCCAACTGGCACGCAAGCAATCGCATGCTGTCGGCGCTTCCCGCCAGTGCCGAAGGCTCGGATCTGGTGGTGGAAGGTTTTCTCTGTGACATTCCCTCCCCGGGTATATTCAACAGCGTTCGCTTCAGCTTTTGTGTCAGTCGCTGGGTCTCCTCGGTGTCTGACGCAAATACCTTGCCGGATAAGCTGAGGCTGGCGTGGTATGGCCAGGAGGCTACCCGTGAGTTGGCCCCTAATCTGCGCCTGACGGTTCGGCTCAAGCGTGCCAACGGCTCAGTCAATCCGGCTGGTTTTCGCTACGAAACCTGGCTCTATCGACACGGTTTCCGGGCAACCGGAACCTTGCGCGAAGCGTTACCCCTGAAACGAGAGCCCTGCTATCTCGTCTGCCAGTATCATCAATGGCGAAACGCCATGGCAGCGGGGTTGGAGTCAAGACTCGGCCATATAACCTATTATCCGCTTGCCGAAGCGTTACTCATCGGTCAGCGCGGCCAGATGACCCCCGCCCACTGGCAGGTACTCCAGGATACCGGCACGATTCATCTGGTGGCGATCTCCGGCTTACATATCGGTTTGATTGCGGTGGGGCTTGGTATGCTGGCGAGCCAGGTACTGGTGCGTTTGCCTCAGCATTGGTTGACACCGTCCCGCAGCAGAGCCATCGCCTTCGGCCTGGTCATCGCCGGGAGTTCCGCTTATGCCCTTGCAGCGGGCTTCACCGTTCCTACCCGGCGTGCCCTGATGATGGTTGTCATAGCAGGCTGGCTGGTTTTCCGGGCCGGGCGAACGGGACCGTGGGCAGCCTGGCTGTTAGCCGCCTTTGCTGTTCTGTTACTCGACCCGTTTGCGCCCCTTGACCGGGGTTTCTGGTTGTCATTCGGCGCAGTGGCAATACTGATTCTGGTGTTCTCCGGTCGGGTTTCGCCACCCTCTCCGGTCATTGCGTTAGTGCTGGCCCAGTGTGGGGTGTTTGCGGGGCTGTGGCCGATACTGGCGATAATGGGCCAGTCGCCAGCAGCGGTGGGTTGGCTTGCCAATCTGATAGCCATTCCCTGGGTTTCTCTGGTAGTCATGCCGGTGTTGATGATCGGTGCCTTTCTGATCGCACTGCTGCCGGAGACATCATCCTTCGTCGGCCAGGTTTTTGACGGGGTGCTCGGTATTCTCTGGTGGTTTCTTGAACTGATTGGCAGCTTGCCTGCGCCGACTCTGGCAGCCTCGTTCGGTCTAGCGTTGGCCGCTGCGGCACTGGTGCTGGTGTCATTATTGTTTCCGATACCGCGGTTGCGCCTGCTGGCCGTGGCATTATTGGCGGGTTGGCTTGGCACTTCTCTCAATCTTGGTAGTATCAATCCTGGTAGTATCAATCTCGGCAGTAACGATCCTGAAAGTAGCGATCTTGACCATGTCGAGGTCACAAACCCCTGGGTCGAGAACCCTGAACTCTGGGTTTGGGATGTCGGGCAGGGGCTGTCGGCGCTGTTTCGTCATCAGGATCAGGTGCTGCTTTACGATACCGGACCGGAAACTCCCTCCGGCTTTTCCGCAGTTAACAGCGTGGTGTTGCCAAACCTTGCTTACCTCGGGGTGCGCAAAATCGACACGCTGGTGATAAGTCATGGCGATACGGACCATGCCGGTGGCCTTGAGGAGCTGTTTGAGAATATCACCGTGACCCGAATTCTGTCCGGGCAGCCTGAGCGGTTGCTGACAGACCAACCGGGTGCGGTGCTTCCCGACATCACCCCCTGCGAGTCCGGAAAATCGCTCCTGGTGGGCGAAGCGAAAGTTCACTTATGGCAAGCGTCGTCTGCAATCGCCGCTGCTGACAGTAACGATGCGTCCTGTGTGGTGGCTATCCGCTATGGTGCAACGGAGATCCTCTTGCCAGGCGATATTTCCCGGAATGTTGAACAACGCTATATCCGGCAGGTCGGACGATACGATGCTGAATATCGAATCCTGGTCGCCTCCCATCATGGCAGTAATACATCGTCCGGGCAGGCCTGGATTGAGGCCTTGGCTGCTGATGACGTGGTTTATAGCGCAGGCTACCGACACCGGTATGGGCATCCCCACGAGAATGTCATCGCTCGCTTCAGGGCCGCCGGGACGCGGCAGCTCAATACGGCTTATTCGGGCGCCCTGGTTTTCAGGCTGGAGGGGGCGGAAGTTTCGGTCGAGGAGTGGCGGTCAAAGACGCCGTTCTGGATTCGACGTGAGGAAGATCACTGGATTGCACCCTGAGGGTGGCCAACGCCAGCGGCTATGCTAAAGTAGCGCGGCTTGTAACTAATCAGGGAGACCAAGCGTGTTCGAGCTTTTGAAAGCGGGTGGCATCATTATGGTGCCGATTGTAGCCTGTTCCATTCTTGCCCTTGCCATCATCCTGGAGCGGTTCTGGTCTCTCAGAGAGTCCAGGGTTGCACCTCAGACCTCCATCAACGAGCTCTGGCGCTGGATTAAAAAGAAAGAGCTCAACGGGCGCAAGCTCAAGGCTTTGCAGGGTTCATCGCCCATGGGCCGGATACTGGCCAGCGGGCTTATGAATGCCAAGCATGGTCGGGAGATCATGAAAGAAAGCATTGAGCACGAAGCCAGCCAGGTCATCCACGAACTGGAGCGTTTCCTGAATCCGCTGGGTACGGTTGCCACAATCACTCCGCTGCTGGGTCTGCTGGGCACGGTCATTGGTATGATCAAGGTGTTTGCTGAAATCCAGTTGGCCGGCGTTGGTGATGCCGGCAACCTGGCCGGTGGTATATCCGAAGCACTGATGACGACGGCTGCCGGCCTGAGTGTGGCAATTCCGGCGCTGATCTGTCACCGCTATTTCCTCCGCCATGTGGACGAACTGGTGGTGAATATGGAGCAGGAAGCCATCAAGCTGGTTGAAGTGGTTCACGGCGACCGCGAAATCGACGTGGAAGGAGCCTGAGTGTCGTGAAGTTCAAGCGCCAGCGAAGTCAGGAAGTCGGGGTCGATCTCACGCCACTGATCGATGTTGTGTTCCTGCTGCTTATCTTCTTCATGGTGTCAACGACGTTCACCCGTGAGAGTCACCTCAAGGTCGATCTTCCGGAAGCGAACGGTGAAGCAGCGAAAACTGAGGTCAAACAGTTAGATGTGGTGATCAACGCCGAAGGACAGTATGTGGTCAATGACAGGACACTGATCAACAACCAACGTGCCACCTTACAGCGTGCGATCGAAGAACTTGCGGCCGGTGATACCAGTCTGCCTTTCATTATCACGGCTGATGCCCGAACGCCCCACGAATATGTTGTCCGGGCGATGGATATTGCCGGCAAGCTCGGGTTCGCGAGGCTCAGCATCACCACTGAACGGATCGGCGATGAGCGTTGAAAGTGAGAAGTCCGGGTCGCCTGTTGTTGAAGAACCATCCAACTGGCAGACCTACAAGCGGCTTGTAGCCTATGTAAAACCGTTCTGGTTTGCATTCTCTCTGGCGGTATTGGGGAATATCATCTACGCCGCCGCGTCCACTGGTATGGCGGCGGCGATGGAATACGTTATAACCGCCCTGGAAAACCCGACGGATGAAAATCGCATCCAGCTGACGCTATTGATTGTCGGGGTGTTTGCCTTTCGCGGTCTGGGTACCTTCCTCAGTCAGTACTACATCAGTTATGTCGGCCGGCAGGTCATAAACGCGTTGCGCACCCAGGTGTTCGATCGCATGCTGGCGTTGCCCTCCCGCTATTTCGACGAGAATGCTGCTGGCCGTCTGGTGTCAAAACTGACCTACAACGTCGAGCAGGTTGCCGAAGCCACCACCAATGCGATTACGATCACGCTCCGGGAAGGCCTCACGATTATCGGGCTGATGGGCTTCATGCTCTATACCAACTGGAAGCTCACGCTGGTGTTTCTAGCGGTGGGCCCGCTGATAGCCCTGGTGGTGAGCTATGCCAGTAAACGTTTCCGTAAACTCAGCAAGCGTATTCAGGGTTCGATGGGGGATATCACTCACGTGGCCTCCGAGTCGATCAACGGTTACCGGGTGGTGCGGACTTTCGGTGGCGAAGACTATGAGCGCCAGCGATTCGGAGACGTCAGTCAGCGTAATCTGACCCAAAGTCTCAAGCTCGCTTCCACCCAGGCCATCAGTATTCCCATTATCCAGGTGCTTGTCGCCATCGCCATCGCGGCGCTGGTCTGGACCATGCTGGCGCCGGAAATCCGGGGCAACATGAGCACCGGCGAACTGGTTGCCTTTATAACCGCTGCGACCACCATGGCAAAACCGATTCGCCAGGTCACCTCGGTCCATGCAAAAATTCAGAAAGGCGTCGCCGCGGCGCACGATGTGTTTGGCACCATGGACGAGGCACCCGAGCAGGACGACGGCCAGTACGCGCCCGAGCGAGTTAACGGGGATATCGAGCTCAGAAAGGTTTCATTCCGCTATCGGGATGAACTGGACAATGTGCTCGAAGACATTAATGTCCAGATTCCCTCGGGACAGAGTGTGGCGCTGGTTGGGCGCTCCGGTAGCGGAAAATCTACCATGGTCAGCCTGCTGCCGCGTTTCTATGATTACTCCGGGGGCGAAATCCTGATCGACGGCCACGAGCTCAAGGATTTCCGATTGACTGCCCTGCGTGCCCAGATAGCTCTGGTTACTCAGAACGTTGTGCTGTTCAATGACACCATTGCCGCTAACATAGGTTATGGCTCGCTGCGCGATAGCAGCCGTGACGATATCCGCGCAGCCGCAGCCAAAGCCCATGCGCTGGAATTTATTGACCGCATGCCGGACGGGCTGGATACCATGATCGGTGATAATGGCGTGATGCTCTCCGGTGGTCAGCGGCAACGGCTGGCCATAGCGCGGGCCCTGTTGAAAGACGCACCCATACTGATCCTCGACGAAGCCACCTCGGCCCTCGATACCGAATCCGAACGCCATATCCAGGCGGCTCTGGATGCGGTCATGGAAGGCAGGACCACACTGGTGATCGCCCACCGGCTTTCCACCATCGAAAAGGCCGATCGCATTCTGGTGATGGATGCGGGCCGGATTATAGAGTCCGGTCGCCACGCCGAGCTGTTGGCTGAAGGCGGCGTCTATGCGCAGCTCCATCAGATGCAATTCAGCGAGACCGGATGAACCGCCGTGTTGACCGATGGTGGTACGGCGCAAGTCGGCCGCTCTGGATACTCTGGCCCCTGGCGTGGCTGTATCGTTATGTAGCGGAGCGTCGCAAACACAAGGCGCTTGCGACTCGGGCCACCGGCGCAGCGTTTGCGGCACCGGTTATCGTTGTCGGCAACATCACCGCCGGTGGTACCGGCAAATCACCCCTGACAGCCTGGCTGGTAGAAACCCTCCGGAATGAAGGCTGGCGCCCGGTGATCCTGACCCGTGGCTACGGTGGCCGGGCGGAACACTACCCGGTAGAGGTTATCAATGGCATGTCGGCGAATGTCGCCGGGGACGAGCCTGTCATGCTTGCCTCAATGACCGGTTGCCCGGTAGTGGTTGACCCGAAGCGGGTCCGGGGAGCGGCGTGGGCCATCGAACAGCAACTCGGTGACATCCTGGTGTGTGATGATGGCCTGCAGCATTATCAGTTGCCACGCCAGCTCGAAATTGCGGTGTTTGATGGCGAACGCGGCGTCGGCAACGGCGCACCGATTCCGGTGGGCCCGATGAGGGAGCCGGTTTCCCGGCTGGCGACAGTAGACTTTGTGGTATTCAACGGCGAACCCAAAACTCCGCTGGCCATTACTCATCCGAATCTCTATGTCATGAACCTGCAGCCTCGGGCGTTACGACATTTGGGTTCCGGTGAAATCCGGGAGCTCAGCTGGCTTTCAGGCAAGCAGGTCAAAGCGGTTGCTGGCATTGGCAACCCATCACGTTTTTTCAATACATTGAATGAATTGGGTGCGATAGTTCAGGGCAATTCTTTTCCGGACCACTATCAGTTCAGGCGGGATGACCTCCAGGTAGAGGAGGGTCAGCTCCTGGTCATGACGGCAAAAGATGCGGTGAAATGCCAGGCCTTCGCTCATGATCGGTGCTGGGTACTGGAGGTAGCAGCAACCCTGCCGCAGTCATTCCGTGAAGCATTGCTCCTCGCCGTGAAAAGCATAAACTGAGACAACGTTGCATGGGGACATGCAGGTATCATGGATTAAATACAGCGAGACCGGACCATGGATAAAAAACTGGTAGCCATGCTGGCATGCCCTGTTTGCAAGGGTGAGCTCAAGCTGGACCGAGAAAGACAGGAACTTATCTGCTATGGCGATGCCATGGCGTTCCCGATCAAAGAGGGCATTCCAGTGATGCTGGCTGTGGAAGCCCGCACCCTGACTACCGATGAGCGACTTGGCCCGCGCTGAGTTTTGTTTCCAGATAGCACAGCAGGAATCTTTCATGTCTTTCACGGTGGTAATCCCCGCCCGCTATGCCTCAACCCGATTGCCAGGCAAGCCGCTGGCGGACATCGGTGGCAAGCCCATGATTCAGCATGTCTGCGAACGGGCGGCAGAAAGCCGGGCAGAGCGGGTGGTCGTCGCGACCGACGACGATCGCATTCGTTCAGCCTGCGAAGCATTCGGCGCAGAAGTGGTGATGACTTCGGCCTCTCACGCCAGCGGTACGGATCGGCTTGAGGAAGTGGCCCGAAAGCTGGGTTTTGAGGCGGACGCGAGAATCATTAACGTGCAAGGCGACGAGCCGTTGATACCGGCCGCCCTGATCAACCAGGTAGCTGACAACCTGGAGCGCTATCCTGATGCTGCTATCGCGACCCTGTGTGAACAGATCTTTGATATTGACTCTGTGCTGAACCCCAATGTCGTCAAGGTGGTATTCGATTACCGTGGTATGGCCCATTACTTCAGCCGGGCGCCGATTCCCTGGGCCCGCGATGCCTGGGCCGGAGGAGCGGTTCCGGAAGAACTGCCCGCAGGGGCCGAGTATTTCCGGCATATCGGGATTTATGGATACCGGGTGGGTCTGTTGCAGGATTTCGTGACCTGGCCACCGGCGCCGACAGAGCAGGTTGAGTCTCTGGAACAGTTAAGGGCCCTGTATAACGGTGCCAGGATTCATGTGGACGTTGCTTGTGAGAATCCGCCAGCGGGCGTGGATACCGAAGCTGATCTTGTCCGTCTAATTGCACACATGGGATTTTGATCGTGATCCGGAGCAAGCATTTTGATTGATCCGCCGACCAATCTCAGGGCAAAGATCGCGCTGACGTCAATGACCACTCTGCGGTGTCCGGCGACGGCCCGGTTTTTTGTCGACGTGACGCAAGAGCAGGACTTGGTCAGGGCATTGGACTGGGCTGCTGAGCAAGGTCTGGGTACTCTGATTCTTGGCGGCGGGAGTAATCTTGTGCTGGCGGGCGATGTTGACGGTCTGGTGATACGGCTGGCAATCCCGGGGCGCCAGTGGGAAGACGTTTCCGAAGAGGGCGCAACGCTGGTTCTGGGGGCTGGGGAAAACTGGCATGAGGTGGTGCTTTATGCCGCCGGTTCCGGCTATCGGGGTATTGAAAACCTGGCCTTGATACCGGGAACCTGTGGTGCAGCACCAGTGCAGAATATAGGCGCTTACGGGGTGGAGCTCAAAGATACCCTGGTGAGTGTCAACGCCTGGGATTGCGAGGGGCGACAAATGGTCACACTCGAGAGCGAGGCGTGCCAATTCGCCTACCGGGACAGTGTGTTCAAGCGCGAGCCCGGCCGCTATCTCATCGTACAGGTAAAGTTACGCCTGTCCCGCACCCGGCCGCTGTCCCTGGGCTACGGCGATGTGGTGCATTATTTTTCCAATGTCCCCGACAAGGCTGCTTTGACGCCGCTGGATGTGGCGGAAGGTATAATGGCGGTGCGCCGGAGAAAACTGCCGGACCCGGAGCAGATTCCCAACGCAGGCAGTTTCTTCAAGAATCCCGTGGTTTCCCAGGCTACGTGGGAGCAATTGAAGTCAACGTTTCCCGATATTGCTTCCTACCCCGGTGACACTGGCGTCAAGCTGGCGGCAGGCTGGTTAATCGATCAATGCGGCTGGAAGGGCTATCGCAACGATAAAGTCGGTGTGCATAACCATCAAGCGCTGGTGTTGATTAACCACTCCAACGGCACGGGCAAGGAAATTCTGGCGTTGGCAGAACGTATCAGGGCTGACGTTGCCGACGTTTACGGTGTTGAGCTCGAGATCGAGCCTCGTATTGTTTCCGGTTAGTCCGCCAATGGGTTAATAAAGGCCCGGAGGCATCTGAAATGCGTTTCTCAGACTACCTCCAGCCTCAGGCCGGGTCCGTTGGCAGGTTTAGTGATCGCGCCGGGGAGAGGCATTAACAAGAAAGGGAACAACCTCCGCCAGAGGCAAATCCTGCTTGTCGGCATCCTTGCGGCCCTTGTATTCCAGGGTGCCGGCCGCAACGCCCCGGTCGGATACCACGACCCGGTGGGGAATGCCCACCAGCTCCATATCCGCAAACTTTACGCCCGGCCTTTCGTTACGATCATCCAGCAACACATCGAAGCCGGCCTGGGTGAGTTCGGCGTAAAGTTTCTCCCCGGCTGCCATGACATCCGGAGATTTGTGGGCATTCAGGGTGACCACCACCACATCGAAGGGTGCAATTGCATCGGGCCAGAGAATGCCACGATCGTCGAAATTCTGTTCGATAGCGGCCGCTACAATGCGGGACACACCGATACCGTAGCAACCCATTTCCACAATGGCGGTTTTGCCATTCTCATCGAGCACCGTTGCATTCATCGCCTTGCTGTATTTGTTCCCCAGTTTGAAGATATGACCAACTTCGATGCCGCGGCGAATCTCCAGAGTGCCGTTGCCATCGGGGCTGGGGTCACCTTCCACTACGTTTCTCAGGTCCTCAATGCGGTCCAACACAACATCTCGCTGCCAGTTCACACCGGTGAGGTGGACGTCATCCTTGTTGGCGCCACAAACGAAGTCAGCAAGGTGGGCAGCACTGCGATCGACGATCACGGGCACCGGCAGGTTAACCGGGCCGATTGATCCGGGAGAGCATCCCGTGGCCAACTTTATTTCTTCATCCGTTGCCATGGTCAGGGGTTCGGCGACCCCGGCCAGATTCTCAGCCTTGATCTCATTGAGGTTATGGTCGCCTCGCAGAATCAATGCCACCAGACCCTGGCTACCATCTTCGGCGGCCTCGCCGTGCACCAGCAGTGTTTTCACACTCTGGTTCTCAGGCATATTCAGGAACCGGGACACTGCCTCAATGGTCCGCTGTCCGGGTGTCGAAACCTCGGTCATGACCTGGGCGGGGGCAGGGCGATCACCTGCGGGTACTACGGCCTCCGCTTTCTCGATATTTGCGGCGTATTCGCTGTCGGTACTGAACACAATGGCGTCTTCGCCGGAGGACGCCAGCACGTGAAATTCATGGGAGGCATTGCCACCTATAGCACCGGAATCTGCCTGCACCGGTCGGTAATCGAGCCCGAGGCGATCAAAAATAGCACAATAGGTCCGGTGCATGACCTGATAGGTTTCATCAAGAGATGCTGCACTCAGGTGAAAGGAGTAGGCATCTTTCATCAGAAATTCCCGGGCGCGCATTATGCCAAAGCGTGGCCTGCGCTCGTCCCGGAATTTGGTCTGGATCTGGTAGAAGTTTGCAGGCAGCTCTTTATAGCTTTTCAGCTCATTACGCACCATGTCGGTGATGACTTCCTCATGTGTGGGGCCGAAGCAGAAGTCACGTCCGTGACGGTCCTGCATCCGCAAAAGCTCGCCACCATACTGTTCCCAACGCCCGGATTCCTGCCACAACTCCGCAGGCTGGACAGCCGGCATCAGCACTTCCTGGGCGCCGCTGCGGTCCATTTCTTCGCGGACTATGCGTTCAACCTTGCGCAACACTCGCAGGCCCAGCGGCAGCCATGTGTAGAGACCCGACGCAAGTTTGCGAATCATACCGGCTCTCAGCATTAACTGATGGCTGATAATCTCGGCGTCGGCGGGCGTTTCTTTTTGGGTGGCAATCAAGTAACGGCTTGCTCGCATGGTGTTTTCCGTGAAAAGTGATTCAGGGTTTATTTGTCAGAGTCTGGCAGTTATTGTACGGAGCCTGCCACACAAGGTACAGATCGATGGAGCGGCCCCTGTGAGTTTGACTGCTGAAGAGATTCAGACCCTGATCTGCGCTGGCGTGCCGATGGCCAAAGACATCGGTTTTACAATTCAGGCGGCAGGTTCGGGTTACGCGCGGGCCAAAGTTCCTTTTAACCAACGGATGGTGCGTCCGGGCGGCACCCTTTCCGGCCCAACCCAGATGGCACTGGCCGACGCCGCGATGTATGCGGCCATACTGGCGACGCTGGGAAAAGTGGAGATGGCGGTGACCAGCAACCTGTCCATCAATTTTCTGCAAAAACCCGAACCCATGGATCTCGTTGCCGAAGCCACGGTGCTGAAAATGGGTCGCCGGCTGGCCTTCTGCGAAGTTCGACTGCTCTCTGGCGAGCCGGGGGAGGAGTTACTTGTCGCCCATGTGACCGGAAGCTACGCCTTGCCGGGACGGCCGAAAGCCTGAGCCGGGTACCAGGACAGCGGGTTCACGTTAGATAGTTGAGCGGCAATGCCGTACTGTCGATAACCCGTCGGAGTACAAAGCTGGAATGCACCCCGCTCACGCCCTGAATACGGGTGATCCGGTTGAGTAAAAAGTGATGGTAATGGTCCATGTCAGGCACCACGACCTTGAGCATGTAATCGGCGTCCTGGCCGGTAATGATGTAGCACTCCTGCACTTCAGGAAATTCCGACACCTGTGATTCGAAGGCCGCAAAGCGCTCCGGTGTGTGGCGATCCATACCAATCAGCAGGATTGCGGTCAGTGCCAGCCCGAGTTTCTTATGGTCCAGTATGGTCACTCGCCGGACAATAATCCCCGCCTGCTCAAGGGCCCTGACCCGTCGTAAGCAGGGCGACGGGGAGAGTCCGACCTTATCGGCAACTTCCTGGTTCGTGAGTTCCGCATTCTGCTGCAGTAATTCCAGAATATTTCGGTCAATTCGATCCAGCTTGATCAGGGAATCCGGTTTTTTAGCCATTTAATGCTCAATTCTGGTTAGGAGATGGTGTAATATTCTAAAAATATAGAAAAAGCCCTTAAAAAAGCAATCATTATCTCGACTGCGTGGCGTAACCTGTATCAAGTCAATGAATCAGTTAAGGATAGCAACCATGGCGTTTGATCATCGTAAGTACGTCCCGTTCACACCTGTTGCAAAAACCGATCGCCGCTGGCCGGATCGTGTTATCGAGCGCGCGCCCCGGTTGTGTGCGGTAGATCTCAGGGATGGCAATCAGGCCCTGGTCAAACCCATGAGCGTGGCCCAGAAGCAACGCATGTTCGAGCTGCTGGTCAAACTCGGATTCAAGGAAATCGAAATCGGTTTCCCTGCTGCCAGCCAGCCCGATTTCGACTTCTGTCGTAAGCTGATCGAAGAAAACCGTATTCCTGACGACGTCCACATCCAGGTGCTCACCCAGGCCCGGCCTGAACTGATCGAGCGTACTTACCTGGCATTGGAGGGCGCGAAGCGGGCCATTGTTCACGTTTACAATTCCACTTCAACCGTGCAGCGGGAGCAGGTATTCAATCTTGACCGTGCAGGCATCAGGGATATCGCAGTGGATGGTGCCCGGATTGTTAAGGCACATGCGGCAAAACGGCCAGAAACCGAGTGGACGTTCCAGTATTCGCCAGAGAGCTTTACCGGAACCGAACTGGATTTTGCCGCAGAAGTTATTGATGCGGTCAATGATGTATGGCGTCCGGATCAGGGCCAGCCGGTAGTGATCAATCTTCCTGCGACCGTTGAGATGGCAACACCCAACGTGTTTGCTGATCAGATCGAGTGGATCTGCGACCACGTGAAATATCGCCAACACATCAGCATCAGCGTGCATACCCACAACGATCGAGGCTGTGCTGTGGCAGCGGCTGAGCTGGCCGTTATGGCGGGCGCTGATCGGGTGGAAGGCACTCTTATGGGGAATGGTGAGCGCACCGGCAACATGGATCTGGTCACCATGGCGATGAACCTTTATTCCCAGGGTATTGATCCGCTGCTGGATCTTTCCGGCATGGCCGAGATTACAGATGTAGTCGAGGCTTGCACTGAAATTGCCACCCATCCCCGCCACCCCTATGCCGGTGAACTGGTCTTTACGGCCTTTTCCGGCAGCCACCAGGATGCCATCCGCAAGTGCCTCGCATTGCGTGAGGATTCCGATCCCTGGCATGTGGCTTACTTGCCGATCGACCCGAAAGATCTGGGTCGGCGTTACGAAGAGGTGGTCAGGATCAATAGCCAGTCTGGCAAAGGGGGTGTGGCTTACGTACTGGAACGTGATTACAACATCAGTCTGCCACGCTGGCTGCAGATTGAATTCAGCAAGGTGGTCCAGCGTGAAGCTGAAGCCGAAGGTGGCGAAATCGATTCGCTGACCATTCACCGACTGTTTGAAGACCGCTACCTGAAGGTTCACGCGCCCTGGCAGCTTAATGCCTATGATTTGCACCGGGACACTGACGGCGTCCAGGCCAGGGTGAGCTTTGGTACTGGTGCTCTGGAACAGACGCTTTCTGGCCGAGGGCTGGGTGCCGTAGAGGCTCTGGCTGCCGCATTGGAAAAGCGGTTTTCTATCAAGCTTGCGGTTGAGGCCTACGACGAGTTTGCGTTGGGTGAGGGCACCGATGCCAATGCGCTGGCCTGTATCCGTCTGCTGGTCGACGGGGAGGTGTGCAGTGCGGCAGCTCTCGCTGAGGACACCACATCGGGAACCTTGCAGGCGTTACTGTCGGCAGTGGCCCAGAAGGTGGGCGATACAGTGGTCGGTAACGATCATGCGCCCGTTGAAGATGAAGCGACGATCAAATAAAACAGAACGATACAAAAAGCCAGCCCTTGTGGCTGGCTGGCTTTTTGTTGTCCAATGCCCGTGAGGGGCAATGGCCGGAATTCATAACCTCAGACCGGGGTTACGTTTTCCGCCTGGGGACCTTTCGGGCCCTGGGTAACGGTGAACTGCACTTGCTGACCTTCTGTCAGCGTGCGGAACCCGCTTGCGTTGATTGCACTGTAGTGAACGAAAACGTCACTGCCGCCGTCCTGAGCGATGAAACCAAAGCCCTTGGACTCATTGAACCACTTGACGTGGCCGGTTTTAGTATCAGACATTGATTTTTCCTGTAGTTCCGAAATTTTTGCCCTCACGGGACCTTCGATTGCTTTGGACAAACAACACCGAAGCAACGCTTGCTGAGAAATCGAGAGGAGTACCAAGGAAGGGGCAACGAAAAGCACAAGAGCAGGACGTTGTGACACTTTCACTGAATACCGTTATCTTTTCACAGCAATTTCAGTATAGACGGTGTCACCAGCCCGTCAAAGTTTATTTTGGCCTGTAGGTTTATGGTTTAAAACGATTTTTATTATTACGGGCTGCCGGATATCACGGCAGCCCGGTCCGGTTAGCGTTTCAAGTGCTGATCGATCTCCTCCAGAATGGCGGGGTCATCAATGGTGGAAGGCACGGAATATTCCTCGCCATCGGCAATCTGACGGATAACTCGCCTCAGTATTTTTCCGGAGCGGGTTTTGGGTAGTCGCTCTACCACTATCGCTCTGCGGAAGCAGGCCACCGCCCCGATACGATCTCGTACCATTTCTACCAGTTCTTCTTCGAGTTCATCCTGGGATATGGTCGCACCATCCTTGACCAGTACCAGCCCGATGGGAATCTGCCCCTTGAGCTCGTCGTGGGCCCCGACCACGCAGCATTCAGCCACGGCCGGATGAGCCGCAACAACTTCTTCCATTTCACCGGTTGAGAGTCGGTGCCCGGCCACGTTGATGACGTCATCGGTGCGACCCATGATGAAGACGTAGCCTTCTTCGTCAATATAACCGCCATCACCGGAACTGTAATACCCGGGAATGGGTTCCAGATAGGTTTTGCAGAACCGGGCATCGTCACCCCAGACGGTGGTCAGGCATCCGGGGGGAAGCGGTAGCTTGACCACGACCTGGCCCTGGTCCCCGGTGGGAACGGGGCGACCCTGATGGTTGACGATTTTCACATTGAAGCCCGGTGTGGGCATGGTGGCTGAGCCGGGCTTGGCTGGCAGCGATTCGATCCCTACCGGGTTACAGCAAATTGCCCAACCGGTCTCTGTCTGCCACCAGTGATCCATGATCGGCAGTCCAGTGTGCTCATGGAGCCAGTCGTAGGTCGGCGGATCCAACCGTTCCCCGGCCAGAAAAATACGGCGCAGTGAGCTGACATCGTAGCGTTTGAGCTGATCTGCTTCAGGGTCTTCCTTGCGAACGGCGCGAAAGGCGGTGGGTGCGGTAAACAACAGGTTAACCTTGTGGTCCTGGCAAACCCGCCAGAAAGCGCCGGCATCGGGAGTTTTAACCGGTTTTCCCTCATAGAGAATGCTGGTGCAACCGGCAAACAGTGGTGCATAGACAATATAACTGTGTCCAACCACCCAGCCCACATCAGACGCCGCCCAGTAAACATCACCGGGGGCAGCGCCGTACACGAGGGACATGCTGTATTTCAGTGCAACAGCATGTCCACCGTTGTCTCTGACTACACCTTTTGGTTTACCGGTGGTGCCGGAGGTGTAAAGAATATAGAGCGGATCTGTGGATTTAAGGGGTACCGGGTCAGCAGGGCTGGCACTGGCAAGCAATTCTTCCCAGTCGAAATCTCGCCCGGGGGTCATTTCGGCCTGCACCTGTGGCCGCTGCAGCAAAATGCAGCATTCAGGCTTGTGCTCGGCTTCTTCCAGGGCCCTGTCGACCAATGGTTTGTAGGGAATGACCTTTTTCACCTCGATCCCGCAGGATGCCGTAACAATCGCTTTCGGCTTGGCGTCGTCAACGCGCACCGCCAGTTCGTGAGCGGCAAACCCACCAAATACCACTGAATGCACCGCACCAATCCTGGCGCAGCCGAGCATGGCGATAACGGCTTCCGGAACCATGGGCATATAAATGACAACCCGGTCACCTTTTTCGATGCCCCGGCTCTGCAGGGCACCCGCGAAAAGAGCGACCTGGTGGGTGAGTTCTTTGTAGGTCAGGAACCGGGTTTGGCCGGTGACAGGGGAATCATAGATCAGAGCTTTCTGATCGCCCCGCCCAGCCCGGAGATTGGCATCGAGGGCAACATCGGAGGTGTTCAGAACGCCATCAGGGAACCATTCCCCATGGCCGTTTTTCTTGGCTTCCCAGATAACAGAGGGCGGCTTGATCCAGTCCAGCTGAGCGGCCTGTTCGCGCCAGAAATCCTCGGGTTCATTTATCGATCTTTCAAATTCAGAGTGATACCCCATTTGCTCCACCTCCCTCAGGGATGCATTTTTATCGTTATTATTTATTAATATCCTCCGACTTTAGGCACTTTAAAAATGAGGGGTACTAGACCATAGGCTAACGAAAAGCAGGCTGTACGGTTTAGTCGGAGCCTCTAATCGGGGCGAGGTCAGGGGAGCCGGAGTGAATGCGCGTGACAGTGGCCTCTACAGAGCCTCGGGCGAGTTGAGCGGTCAGGGTATCGCCAGGTTTCAGTTCGGCTGCATTTCTGATCACCGACTGGCTCGCTGTCTGGACGATGGCGTAGCCGCGATCGAGGGTTGCCAGCGGGCTAACAACGTTGAGGGACTGGCTGATATGGCTCAGTCGTTCAGATTTATGGGCAAGCAGCCGCTTCATGCTGCTATGAAGTTGCTCCGATACCTGGCCAAGCCGGGTTTGATTGAGGCCAAGCTGGCGCGCCGGGGACTGCATCGCAAGCCGATTGCCAAGGTGCTCCAGCTGCGTTTGTTCACGGCTCAGGCGGCTTCGGATAACGGCTATCAGGCGGCTGTCGAGCTCGTCAAGGCGCTGAGCTTTTTCCATCAGTTCCCGGCGGGGGTCCCGCAACCTGGCGCCGAGGTGGCCCAGTTGATTGCCCAGCCGTCTGAGCGTCGTTTGCAGGGACTGCACCAGGCGCGCTTGCTGGCCCTCCAGATGCCGGAGCCAGTCATGCTGGTCCGGCGACAGTTTTTCCGCGGCGGCTGACGGTGTCGGTGCTCTCAAATCTGCCACAAAGTCCGCTATCGTAAAATCCACTTCGTGTCCGACCGCGCTGACGGTGGGCAAAGGGCAGCTGGCGATAGCGCGGGCTACAGACTCGTCGTTAAAGCACCAGAGGTCTTCCAGTGAACCACCGCCACGGCCAATGATCAGCACGTCAGCCCGGCCATGGCGTTCGGCCCGGTGGATGGCGGCGACAATCTCTGTCGCTGCGGATGCGCCCTGAACCACCGTGGGATAAACGGTTACCGGTATCGAGGGGAAGCGCCGGGCCAGCACCGTGAGAATATCGTGGATGGCAGCCCCGGTGGGCGAGGTGACCACACCGATATGACGGGGCACGGCCGGGACAGGTTTCTTTCGGGCCGCATCAAACAGTCCCTCGGTCTGAAGCTTGAATTTGAGTTCCTCGAACGCCTGTTGCAGCGCGCCTAGGCCCGCCGGCTCCATGTGCTCCACAATGATCTGATAGTCGCCACGATTTTCATACAGGCTGACCTTGCCACGGATCCGTACCTGATCGCCTTCTTTCGGGATTTCCCGAATACGTTGGTTAAAACCCTTGAACATGGCACAGCGTACCTGGCATTTGGCGTCCTTCAGGGTGAAGTACCAATGCCCGGAACCCGGCCGTGAAAAGCTGGAAAGCTCACCAACTACCCAGGCCTGAAGAAAACTGACCTCCAATAAATGACGAACCTGATGATTGAGTTCGCTAACAGTCAGAGCGCCAGGGCGGATTGAATTAACAGGTATATCCATAAAATATAGGGGATTTCCGAAAAGACTTATGGGTCAAAAATAGCGAAAATTCAAAAAGATGCAACAGTCTTTTCAAACAGTGCCGGTTTACTGTGAACCGCCACGGATTTATAATAGACCGATTAAACTTAGCATGTTCAAAAGGCGGGTCCCAATGTTGCGTATTGCCGAAGAAGCCCTCACATTTGATGACGTCCTGCTCATCCCGGGATATTCAGAAGTTCTGCCACATCAGGTTGACCTTAAAACCCAGTTGACCAAAGGTATTGCACTGAATATCCCGCTAATTTCGGCCGCAATGGACACTGTCACCGAAGCAGAGCTGGCGATTGCGATGGCGCAGGAAGGCGGCATCGGCATAATGCACAAGAATATGAGCCCTGAGCAACAGGCAGCGGCGGTTCGTAAGGTTAAAAAGTACGAGAGTGGTGTGGTTAAGGACCCGATCACTGTGTCACCTGGCACTACGGTTCGCGAATTGCTCGATATCACCACCGCCAATAACATTTCAGGGTTGCCCGTGGTGGATGGTCGCGATCTGGTCGGTATCGTCACCGGCCGGGATATACGTTTCGAAAGCCGGCTCGATACCCGTGTCTCCGACATCATGACGCCAAAGGACAAGCTCGTTACAGCACCTGAAGGCGCTGATCTCGAAGAGGTTAAAAACCTGCTTCACAAGCACCGCATCGAGAAAGTTCTGGTCGTCAACGACGAGTTTGAGCTGAAAGGTCTGATTACCGTCAAGGACATCCAGAAAGCGAAGGATTACCCGTTGGCCTGTAAGGATGAGCAGGGGCGGCTGAGGGTCGGTGCGGCGGTCGGAACCGGCGGCGATACCGAGGCCCGGATTGCCGCACTGGTCGAGGCAGGGGTCGACGTTATCGTTATCGATACTGCCCACGGCCACTCCAAAGGCGTGATTGACCGGGTTCGCTGGGTCAAGATGCGCTATCCCGATGTGCAGGTTGTCGGCGGCAATATAGCCACCGCTGAAGCTGCCATTGCACTGGCTGACGCGGGTGCTGATGCAGTCAAGGTGGGTATCGGTCCTGGTTCAATCTGCACCACCCGTATCGTTGCCGGAATCGGCATGCCCCAGATAACAGCGGTGTCCAATGTGGCCGCGGCCTTGAAAGACCGTGGCGTACCGCTGATTGCTGACGGCGGTATTCGTTTCTCCGGTGATATTGCCAAGGCCATTGCCGCTGGCGCTTACTGTGTAATGATCGGTGGCTTGCTCGCAGGTACCGACGAAGCCCCCGGTGAGGTGGAACTGTTCCAGGGCCGCAGTTACAAAGCCTACCGCGGTATGGGGTCAATTGGCGCCATGGGACAGGGGTCCAGTGACCGCTATTTCCAGGATGCCAGCAAAGGCGTTGATAAGCTGGTTCCGGAAGGCATCGAGGGCCGGGTAGCCTGTAAAGGCCCCATGCGCAATATCGTTCATCAATTGATGGGTGGTCTTCGCGCCTCCATGGGCTACACCGGCAGTGCCTCAATGGAAGAGATGCGGACCAAACCACAGTTCGCGCGAATCACCAATGCCGGCATGCGCGAAAGCCATGTCCACGACGTAACGATCACCAAAGAAGCACCGAATTATCGCGTCGGCTGATTATGCCCATACTTCCGCGCGGCTCAGGTTATGGAACCGCGCTGTTCAACTCTGACCTGAGGACCCCATGGCCCAGAACATCCATGACCACCGCATCCTGATTCTTGATTTTGGCTCCCAGTACACCCAGCTTATCGCCCGCCGGGTGCGGGAAATAGGCGTTTACTGTGAGGTCAGGGCGTTTGACATCACGGACGCTGAGCTTGACCAATTTAACCCTAAAGGTATTTTGCTCGCGGGCGGTCCGGAGTCGGTCACCCAACTGGGCGGCCCGAGGGCGCCAGAGGGTCTGTTCGACCGGGGAATTCCGGTACTGGGCATTTGCTACGGCATGCAAACCATGGCCGAACAGCTTGGCGGCAAGGTTGCCAGTTCCGAGAAGCGGGAGTTTGGCTATGCTCAGGTCAAGGTCCGGGCGGAAGGTGCGTTGCTGAACGGTATCACCGATCACCTCACCAGCCAGGGTGAGTCTCTGCTCGATGTCTGGATGAGTCATGGCGACAAGGTCGTCACCATGCCTGAAGGGTTTGAACTGCTGGCTTCGACCGAAAGCGCGCCCATCGCGGCAATGCAGGACCTCAAGCGCAAGCTCTTCGGGGTGCAGTTTCACCCGGAGGTTACCCATACCTTGCAGGGTCAGCGCATCCTCGAGCATTTCGTGTTGGATATTTGTGGCTGTGATGCGCTCTGGACCCCGGCCAAGATTGTCGACGACGCCGTGCGCCAGATCCAGGCTCAGGTGGGTTCGGAGAAGGTGCTCCTTGGATTGTCCGGGGGTGTCGACTCGTCGGTGACTGCAGCGTTGTTGCACAAAGCAATCGGCGACCAGCTCACCTGTGTGTTTGTGGATAATGGCTTGCTACGCCTGCATGAAGGTGACCAGGTCATGGATATGTTCGGCCGCAATATGGGGATCAAGGTGATCAGGGCCGATACCGAAGAGTTTTTCCTCTCGCGCCTCAAGGGTGTCAACGATCCCGAGCAGAAGCGCAAAGTCATCGGTAACAGCTTCATCGAAGTATTCGACCGCTATGCCACCGAAATCCGGGATGTGAACTGGCTGGCCCAGGGCACGATTTATCCGGATGTCATCGAGTCCGCGGCGTCCAAAACCGGTAAGGCCCATGTCATCAAGTCTCACCACAATGTCGGTGGCTTGCCGGAGAAGATGAAGCTGAAGCTGGTGGAGCCTCTGCGTGAGCTGTTCAAGGACGAGGTGCGCCGGATCGGTCTGGAGCTGGGCTTGCCTTACGATATGGTCTATCGGCATCCGTTCCCGGGTCCGGGTCTGGGCGTGCGGATTCTGGGTGAGGTAAAGAAGGAATACGCAGACATCCTGCGTCGGGCAGATGCCATTTTCCTCGAAGAGCTGCACCGGGCGGATCTTTATCACAAGACCAGTCAGGCTTTCGCGGTGTTTTTGCCGGTCAAGTCCGTAGGCGTAGTCGGCGATGCCCGACGATACGAATACGTAATTGCGATTCGGGCGGTGGAAACGGTAGATTTCATGACCGCTCGATGGGCGCGTTTACCTTACGAACTGCTGGAGACGGTATCGAACCGGATCATTAACGAGATCTCCGGCGTCTCCCGGGTAACTTACGACATCTCCTCCAAGCCACCGGCAACCATTGAGTGGGAGTGACCGGAATTGGCAGGCACTGGCTGGCATCTTAAGCAGAGCCGGTTCGGGAACTTTGTACTGGTACCGCCGCTATAAGAAAGCCCCTCCTGGAGGGGCTTGCTATCCTGACACCCATTAATAAAAAACATCTGGATCAATGGCGAACGATCCTTATAGACCAGGATTTTACTCCGGCAAGGTTTCTCCCGAACCGCCCATTTCTGCGGGCATGTCCTTCATCTTGGGCAAACCATCGTGGATGGGAAGTACCGATTCCTGGTAATGCACATGTAATGCCGGTTTGAAATCCAGGCTGGGCAGGTTCGCAACATACACGTCAACCAGTCCCATGCCGGGGTGGTCAGTGAAGACGTGGCCACCGCAGTTCTTGCACCATTTGCGATAGCTTTTTTCGGTAAGATTGAAGGTATCTATCTGGTCTTTACCGGCAAGAATCTCAAGGCTCTCAGGGGGCCAGAGTGACAACGCATTGACCGGCCCGGCGGACCAGCGGCGACATGAATCACAGTGGCAATAGCCCATCGCTTCCGGCTCGCCTTTAACCTGAAATTTTACCTTGCCGCAAAAGCAGCTTCCCTGATGTTGGTTCATGATTGGTCTCTCTTGTTTTTGTGAAGCGTCCAAGTATGCGTAGCTCTGTTGAGTCTCCTCACCTCAACTGTTGCAAAAGGTTGCAGAATTGTCCAGGTAACTCAGAGCGATATTCAGGCAGTCGCGGAATGATATCGTTTGGCAGCATGATAGTCCCAAGCTGGTGGGCAGTCATGCACGCACCGCCAGCAGTTCCGAGTGATAGGCCGAGCTTCAGGGGTAAGTTACGGTCAGATGATCTTTGAACCAGTCCGCGGCTGCTTCCTGGACGATAACGATCTTGCCGGGCTCCTCAAAAAGATGGCTTGCTCCCGGCACGATTTTTACCTCGTGATGACAGTGCAGCTTCGCAGCCGCCTCCCGGTTGAGCTCAATGACGGTGGTGTCCAGACCACCGACGATCAAAAGGGTCGCTGCCCGAACTCGCGAGAGGGCGTTGCCGGCGAGGTCGGGGCGCCCGCCCCGGGACACAACCGCCCGGACGTGATCGGGGTTTTCCGCGGCCGCGACCAGCGCTGCGGCCGCACCGGTGCTGGCGCCAAACAGGCCCAATGGCAGCGCGGCTGTCCCTGCCTGTTCCTTGAGCCAGCCCACGGCTTCGCTCATACGCCGGCTGATCAATGGAATGTCGAAGCGGTATTGCCGGGTTCGGGCATCCACTTCGTCTTCGCCGGCAGTGAGAAGATCGAACAGCAAAGTGCCCAGACCCGCTCCGTTAAGGAATTCTGCCACGGCCTGGTTGCGGGGGCTGAGACGGCTGCTTCCGCTGCCGTGGGCGAAGGCGACAATTCCGAAAGCGCCCTCGGGAATGTCGAGGATCCCTTTCAGGGATGCGTCCGAAAGCTCCAGGACGACAGAACGGGAGTTGGAACCCATAGCCTTGCCTCATCTTTCCAGAAATGACTAAGCAGCCGGCGGATTCGCAATCTTGCATGGGCAATTTTATCGTGCAACTCCGGTGGCTGTGCTGCAATTCTTAAACCGTCTTTTTAAGTCTAGTCAAGGCGTGGTTGAAGGGAAATAAAAACCGCTGCTCTGAGCTGACTCGAATACGCAGGCGGCGTTTGACTCCGGGAGGTGACGCAGTGCGGCGCGTAGGCGGCAGATATGCCCGACGTTGACAGCGCAGGGAGCTTTACTACACTTTTGAGATCCTGGATTTTGCTGCCTTCGGCAGACACCCCCGATCACGTGGGGCGTCTATTTCTCCGAGGCCGTGACTGTGGCCTGACCGGATATCACCCAGCTATGGGAAATCTCTCGTAGCGCTGCGTCCGAGCAGGATCAGGAGCGCCCATGAATGAGAATGCTTTAAGAAAACTCGCCCAGGCTGCCGGTCTGATCCTTGAATGGTCTGACAGCGAGGGCTGCACCCAATACATGGAGCCCGACACCCAGGAGCTTTTGTTGTCGCTCCTTGGGTTTCCGGCCAGCAGCGACGAAGAAATACAATGCAGCCTGGAAGAGTTGCAGCGACTTCACCACCCGGAAGATCCGGCTCAGCTCCCGCCGTTGGTTACTGCCGACCAGGGATTTGCCGTTACATTACCCTGTCCTCTGGCTCCCGCTACCGACTATGTGATTGAGCTGGAGAGTGGCCAGCGCCAGACTGGCGAGACCGATGAAAACGGCCGGATTCCGGCTATCAGCGAGGCCGGCTATCATCAGCTGAACATCGGAGATAGCCGGCTGACTCTGGCGGTTGCTCCGGCGAAATGCTTTTCTGTCGCAGAGAGCGTGGGCAAAAGCCCTGCGGGACGTTCCAGTGGCCAGCCGACGCAACTATGGGGTCTGGCCACGCAGCTTTATTCACTACGCCGGCCGGGCGATGGTGGGGCAGGGGACACCCGGGCGCTGGAGGATTTCTGCCGCAGTGCCGCGGGTGAGGGTGCATCGGCGGTAACTGTGAGCCCGACCCACGCCATGTTCAGTTCGGATCCGGGGCACTACAGTCCCTATTCCCCCTCGAGCAGGCTTCTGCGCAATGTCCTTTACTGTGCCCCCGAAAGTATTTTTGGCGAGTCGAGGGTTCAGGCAGCCGTCACCCGTTGCGGCCTGCAGCAACACCTTGAGAATCTGGAATCGCTGGAGCTGATTGACTGGCCTGCAGTGGGCAAGGCCAAGCTCACATGGCTGCGAGCCCTGTACGAGGATTTTACTGAGGGCAGAGGCAGGAACAGGAATGACAGTGCCCTGTACCAGCAGTTCATGAGATTTCGGGAGCAGGGCGGAGAAACGCTGGAGGATCACTGCAGATTCGAGACCTTATCAGAACGGCAGGGGCCCGGTAGCTGGCGGACCTGGCCAGAAGAATTTCGCGACCCTGCGAGTGCTGCCGTGCAAAAGTTTGCTCTGCAGCACTTCGTTGAGGTGGGCTTTCATGCGTTCTTGCAGTGGCTTGTAGCGGATGGCCTGCAGCGGGCGCAGGACGCTGCCCTGGACGCCGGCATGGCGGTTGGTCTGATTGCGGACCTTGCCGTGGGTGCGAATGATTCCGGCAGTCAGGCGTGGAGCCGTCAGGAGGAAATGCTCACCGGTGTCTCCATTGGCGCGCCGCCAGACTCCATCAATGTGCACGGCCAGGACTGGGGTCTCTGTTCCTTTTCCCCACATGGCCTGATACGTTCGGGTTTCCGGAGTTTTATCGACATGTTGCGGGCAAATTTCACCGAGGTCGGGGGGCTTCGGATTGATCACATTCTGGGTTTTCTGCGTTTGTGGCTGGTGCCGGAGGGAAAACGGCCAGACCAGGGAGGGTATGTGCGTTTTCCGCTCAATGACCTGTTCCGCCTCACAGCGCTGGAGTCTGTGAGGCATAAGGCTGTCGTGATGGGAGAGGACCTGGGCACAGTGGCGCCTGGATTTCGGGAAAGGCTTTCGGACCGCGGCATTATGGGCATGAATGTTCTCTGGTTCGAGCGCGATAACGTGGGGGACTTCCCGCCGCCTGAGCAGTGGTCGCCGGCGGCAATGGCCACGACGTCCACCCATGATCTGCCTACCGTGGCCGGCTGGTGGGCTGGTCGGGATATCGAATGGAGGGGGAGGTGTGGCCTGCTGCCTGAAACCGAGACAGTCGAAACCGAACGGAAAACCCGGGCGAAAGACCGCGCCAGGCTGGCGCGGGCGCTCGGCCTGCCAGTGCATCCCGCCGCTGAAGAGCTCCAGGCCCCGGATATTCCCGTCTCCCGCGTTCTGGCCGGCTGCGCGCAACATCTTGGCCGTACACGCTCTCCCCTGGCTATTCTGCCGGTAGAAGACTTGCTCGGGCTTGAGGAGCAGGCGAATCTTCCCGGCACCATTACGGAACATCCCAACTGGCGACGCCGATGGTCACCAGATTCGCAGGAAATGCTGAGTGTTGAAGCTGTCCGTCAGCGTCTGGGTGAGCTCAATAGCGGCCGTGTTGGGTCCCGGAAGCATTGATTTACAAAATTGCCTGATGGAGACTGGCCTTATGCGCCGCTGTCTGAACCGGATCCGGGAGGCTTTTTAAAAGCACGAACGCTGATACGGATTCAGGGCCTTTCATGGAGAGACACTGTGAAGGACACAGGAGGCGAGCATGACAGATGACGACGTTCGAATGCGGGAGGCCAGCGCAACAGATAACGACCGGAAGGGGGCGCTGAGTGCAGCCAAAGCTCCCCGTATTGCCATTGAGTCGGTTGAACCCAGTCTCAATCATGGCAGATTCGCATCGAAAGCCATCGTCGGCGACCCGATTCCCGTAACCGCCGTCATTTTTGCCGACGGTCACGATCTGCTGTCCGCCGTGGTTCGCTGGCGCAAAGAAGGCGGAGACTGGCATACCCAGCCAATGGCCCGTGTTACTCCGCTTGGCAATGATCTTTGGGAAGCAGAAATAAGGCCGGAAGATATGGGCCGGCACCACTTCATGATCGAAGCGTGGTGGGATGTATTCGGCACCTACCGTGATGAGCTCTACAAGAAGCACCATGCTGGCGTGACGGTAGGCCTGGAGCTCGAGGAAGGTCGTCTTCTGATTGCCGAAGCGCTGGGCCGCACCAGAGGGCAAATTCGCAAAGCCCTGAATGCCCTGCATACGCAGCTTGAAGATAGCAGTACGGATAGCGGCAAGGTTGCGCTCATGCTGGACCCGGATACCCACGAACTCATGGAAAAAGCAGACCCCCGCCGCCACCGGGTCCGAAGCGCCACTCTTTATCCTTTTTACGTCGATCGGGTCAAAGCCAGATTTGCAAGCTGGTATGAGCTGTTTCCCCGTTCCGAAACTGATGACCCGAACCGGCACGGCACCTTCAGGGATGTCCAGAAACGGTTGCCCATGATCCGCGACATGGGATTTGATGTGCTCTATTTTACCCCGATCCATCCCATCGGTCGCACCCATCGCAAGGGCAAAAACAATACGCTGGAGGCAGGCCCGGACGATGTCGGCAGCCCTTATGCGATTGGCAACGAAGAGGGGGGGCATGAAGCCATTCATCCGAAGCTGGGCACCTTTGCGGACTTTCAGGAGCTGGAAAGGGTCGCTGCCGCGCACGGTCTGGAAATTGCCCTGGACTTTGCCATCCAGTGCTCCCCGGACCATCCCTGGCTGAAGAAACACCCCGGCTGGTTTTCATGGCGTCCTGACGGGTCGATCCGCTATGCCGAGAATCCGCCAAAGAAGTATCAGGACATCGTCAATGTGGATTTCTATGCCGAAGATGCCATACCGGACCTCTGGCTGGCATGGCGGGACGTAGTGCAGGGCTGGATCGACCAGGGTGTGCGCATTTTCCGGGTCGACAATCCCCACACCAAGCCCTTTCCTTTCTGGGAATGGCTTATCGACGACATACGCAGCCGGGACCCGGGGATTATCTTCCTGTCTGAAGCTTTTACGCGACCAGCAGTCATGCTGCATCTGGGCAAGCTGGGGTTTACCCAGAGCTATACCTACTTCACCTGGCGTAATACAAAAGCGGAGCTGGCGGAATACCTGACGACCCTGTCCCGCCCGCCTTGGCGCGACGGGTACCGCCCCAATTTCTTTGTTAATACCCCGGACATCAATCCGTATTTTCTTCAGTCCTCCAGCCGTGCGGGATTCCTGATTCGGGCCGCGCTGGCCGCTCTGGGTGCGGGTTCCTGGGGCATGTATTCGGGTTTTGAGCTATGCGAAAACGAGCCGATGCCGGGCAAGGAGGAGTATCTCCATTCGGAAAAATACGAGGTGCGATCAAGGGACTTCAGCGCCCCGGGCAACATTATTTACGAGATTGCCCAGCTCAACCGCATCCGCAGGGAGAATCCGGCGTTTCAGACCCACCTGGGTATCAGTTTTCATTCCATCAACAACGACCGTCTGCTTTATTTCTGCAAGCGCACTTCCGATAACAGCAATGTGATTTTCGTGGTGATCAGTCTTGATCCCTTTGACCCCCAGGAGGGCAGTTTCGAGTTGCCGCTTTGGGAATTCGGGCTTCCAGAACACGCTGCCCTGGATGCGGAAGATCTGATGACCGGACATAGCTGGACCTGGCACGGGAAATGGCAGTGGACCCGTCTTGATCCCTCGGGCCTGCCCTTTGGCATCTGGAGGGTAAGCTTGCCCTGAATTACAGCTGCCCGCAGGAAAAGCCCGAATTCCGAGTGACATGAGGAGGCAAACACCACGATGGATGCCAGAACCGAGCAGGAGAATCCGTTAGCAGAGGTGTTTCTGAACGATCCCCTCTGGTACAAGGACGCCGTAATCTATCAGGTGCACGTGAAGTCATTTTTTGACGCCAATGATGATGGTATCGGTGATTTCAAAGGGCTGATCCAGAAGCTGGACTACATCGTGAGCCTGGGGGTCAATGCCGTATGGCTGTTGCCATTCTATCCGTCCCCCCGCCGTGATGATGGCTATGACATTGCTGAATACTGCAACGTGAGCCCGGACTACGGAACACTGGAAGATGCCCAGGCATTCATTACTGAAGCCCACCGACGCGGTCTGAGAGTCATCACCGAGCTTGTCATCAATCACACCTCAGACCAGCATCCCTGGTTTCAGCGGGCGCGAAGGGCCCCGCCAGACTCGCCGGAGCGGGCGTTCTATGTCTGGTCAGACACCGATGACAAATATCCGGGTACCCGGATTATCTTCACTGACACTGAAGCGTCCAATTGGTCCTGGGATCCGGTGGCCAATGCCTATTTCTGGCACCGCTTCTATTCCCACCAGCCCGACGTCAATTTTGACAATCCCCAGGTTCTGGAGGAGCTTCTAAAGGTCATGGAATACTGGCTGGATATGGGGGTGGACGGGCTTCGGCTGGATGCTATTCCCTACCTGGTGGAGCGGGAAGGCACCAACAATGAAAATCTGCCTGAAACCCACGACGTCCTGAAGCGCATACGGGCGGTCATTGATGAACGTTACCCCGACCGGATGCTGCTGGCCGAGGCCAACCAGTGGCCCGAAGACACCCGGCCCTATTTTGGTGACGGCGATGAATGCCACATGGCATTTCATTTCCCCCTCATGCCACGGATGTACATGGCCCTGGCACAGGAGGACCGTTTCCCGATCACTGATATTCTTCGACAGACGCCAGACATTCCGGAAAATTGCCAGTGGGCGATCTTTCTGCGTAATCATGATGAACTGACTCTGGAGATGGTCACCGACGAGGAGCGGGACTATCTGTGGAACCATTACGCCGCGGACCGCCGTGCCAGAATCAACCTGGGCATACGTCGGCGCCTGGCACCGTTGCTGGAAAGGGACCGCCGACGGGTGGAACTGCTTAACAGCCTGCTTCTATCCATGCCCGGAACCCCCATTCTCTATTACGGTGACGAAATCGGCATGGGGGACAATATCTATCTGGGCGACAGGGACGGTGTGCGCACACCCATGCAGTGGTCCATGGACCGGAACGGGGGCTTTTCACGGGCCGATCCCGCCCGGCTGGTGCTGCCCCCCATCATGGATCCGTTGTACGGCTTCCAGTCAATCAATGTAGAAGCCCAGTCGGGGGACTCCCATTCCCTGTTAAACAGCATGCGTCGGATGTTAACGGTGCGGGGGCAGCACCGGGCCTTCAGCAGGGGCGGCATGCGTATGCTGTATCCCGCTAACCGTCACATACTGGCCTACATGCGTGAGCTGACGGACGCAAACGGCGAAACACAGTCGCTGCTTTGCGTCGCCAATGTAGCTCGCACTGCTCAGGCGGTGGAGCTGGATCTCTCCGGGTTCCAGGGCAGGGTACCGGTCGAAATGACCGGAGGAAGTGCCTTTCCGCCAGTGGAGGGAACCTATTACAACCTGACGCTCTCTCCCTACGGATTTCTCTGGTTTCTGATGGCCAGCGAGTCACAAATGCCTTCCTGGCACATGCCGCCCCCCGAACCCATGCCGGATTACGTCACCCTCATTACACGACGTCACCTTCAGGAAGTGCTTGAGCCGGGGCCCCGCAGAGAACTGGAAAGGGAAGTCCTGCCGAAGTATCTACCGAAGCGCCGCTGGTTCGGAGCGAAGCAGGCCCGGATTGAATCGGTGAATGTCCAGTATGCAGATCCCATTGGCGATTCGGGGACCGAATTCCTGATGAGTGAGATTGAGGTCCGCCACACCGATGGCTCAGATCGCTATCAGTTGCCCCTCGCTTTTGTCAGCGCGAATGACAGAGCCCCGGTACTTGCCCGGCAACTGGCTATGGCCCGGATCCGCCGGGGCCGGGAGGTCGGCCTGCTGACCGATGCAGTGGCGCTGGAAGATTTTGGCCTGTGTCTGCTCGACCATTTGCGCAAGGGCGACCAGCTCCCCTGTGGCAGGAGTGAACTGCGGTTCTCGCCCACCTCGCTGTTGCAGGATCTCGAGCTCCCCGCTGATGTTGAGGTTGTGTCTCAGGGCGTGGAGCAGTCCAACAGCTCCATCGTCATTGGTCGCCGGGTGGTCCTCAAGGTGTTGCGCCGCCTTCAGGCAGGTGTTCATCCCGAAGCCGAGATTGCCCACTACCTTACCGACAATGGCTTCACCCATGTGCCGCCCTTTTATGGCGACGTGGCGCGCCACGAAGAAGGGGAGGATCCCCACACGCTGATGCTGGCCCAGGGTTATATCGAAAACCAGGGCGATGCCTGGTCATGGACTTGCAACACACTGGAGCGGGCCATTCACGAAGCCACGCTCGAAGACGTCGGCACGCTGGAGAAGGGCTTCGGTCCATTCGATGAACTGGAAGCTTTTGCTGCGAAACTGGGACAGCGTCTCGGGGAGTTGCACCAGGTGCTGGCCAGACCCAGTGAAAACCCGGCCTTCCAGCCCGAGCTGGCGGGCGAGGAGCAGGTCAGCCTCTGGGTCAGGCGGGTCGGACTGCGAGTACGGGAGGCACTTGATCTGTTACACAAACACGCCCGGAATACATCAGAGGAGGACCAGCATCTGGCCAGCCAGGTCCTGGCACAGCGCGATGGTCTGGTCAGTCTTGCCGAAACCCTGGCTCACAGAGCCAAGGGTAGTCTGTTGACAAGAATTCACGGTGACCTGCATCTCGGTCAGGTTCTGGTTGCCCATGATGACGCGTACCTCATTGATTTCGAGGGTGAGCCGGCCCGCCCCCTGAGCGAGAGACGTGCCAAGGACTGCCCCTGGAAGGATGTGGCCGGCATGCTGCGATCTTTCGATTACGCGGGCGCAGTCACGGGCGACCGGGCAACGTCATCGGAGATCAGCCTGAATGCGAGCTACCAGAGCCAGGAAGTAGCCGGCCAGTACCGACGCACTGGCAGCCAGGTATTCCTGGAGAACTATCGCCAGAGCGCCGCAGGTATTGCTCACCAGTGGCAGAACGCAGATGGCGAGGAAGCCGCCCTGCAGCTGTTCCTGCTGGAGAAAACCGCTTACGAAATTGCGTATGAGGCTGCTAACAGGCCCACTTGGCTCAGGGTTCCATTGCGCGGACTGGCTGCTATCGCTGACCAGATGAACAAGGGAGAAGGGCATGTCTGAAGCGACTGAAAAAACCACCATTGATCAGAGTGTCTGGCTTCCCCGGTCGGATGCAGAGGCCTTGGCAACTGCCCATCATGGCAATCCGTTTTCCGTGCTTGGTATTCATGAAACCGCAGACACCATGGTTATGCGGGTCTATGTGCCCGGTGCGCTGGGAGTCGATGTGCTCGACAGCCAGGACAGCACCTTGCGCTGCAGCCTGACGTCGATCCAGATACCGGGCCTGTTCGCAGGCCTGGTGCCCCACGCCGCTCCTTACCGACTGCGAATTCGGTGGCCGGACGGTGCGACACAGGAGACAGAGGATCCTTATTCATTTGGTCTTCTTCTGGGTGAACTGGATCTTTATCTTGTTGGCGAGGGTACGCATCGTGAGATCGGGCATTGCCTTGGAGCCCAGCCCACTGAAGTTGACGGCATAGAAGGTGTCCGGTTTGCAGTCTGGGCCCCAAATGCCCGGCGGGTATCTGTAGTGGGCGATTTCAATAACTGGGACGGGCGTCGTCACCCGATGCGCAAGCGCGAGCCGACGGGCGTCTGGGAACTGTTCCTGCCACGGCTCGGTCCCGGAGCGGTGTATCAGTACGAGGTGCTCAATGTTCATGATGAGGTGGTGCTCAAGGCCGATCCGGTGGCACTCGCCACCCTGGCACCGCCCAGTACCGCTTCAGTCGTCGCTGATACGTCCCCTTTCAAGTGGAGTGACGATGACTGGATGGCCCGGCGGGGTGACGTCCAGGCCCCTGTCAGCCCCGTCTCTGTGTACGAGGTTCACGTTGCCTCCTGGCGCAAGCACGGTGGTGACCAGGGCGAAATATACGATTGGACGTCGCTGACTGAGTATCTGATTCCCTATGCAGTCGAGCTTGGCTTCACCCACATCGAACTGCTGCCCATCATGGAGCATCCTTTTGGCGGATCCTGGGGCTATCAGCCCCTCAGCCAGTTTGCCCCGAGCGGACGTTTTGGCAACACCCGTGACTTTGCTGCTTTCGTTGATTCCTGCCATCGCGCCGGGCTGGGCGTCATTCTCGACTGGGTGCCTGCGCACTTTCCCACCGACCCCCATGGCCTGGGCCGCTTTGACGGTACCGCGTTGTATGAATACGAGCACCCATTCGAAGGCTTTCACCAGGACTGGGATACCTATATCTACAATCTGGGCCGGCGTGAGGTGCATGGCTTCATGCTGTCCTCCGCGCTGCAATGGTTGCGGGACTACCATGTGGATGCCCTGAGAGTGGATGCGGTTGCTTCCATACTGCACCGGGATTATTCCCGCAAAGAAGGTGAATGGATTCCCAATGAATACGGTGGTCGGGAAAACCTGGAGGCCGTGGCCTTTCTCCGCCATCTCAATGATGTGGTGAGAGAGGATGTGCCCGGCGCCCAGGTTATCGCAGAGGAGTCGACTGCCTGGCCCGGCGTCACTGAACCCACCGCCAGTGGCGGGCTTGGCTTTGCCTACAAATGGAACATGGGCTGGATGCACGACACCCTGGAGTATATATCCCAGGATCCGCTCTACCGTACCTGGAGTCACGATAAACTGACCTTTGGCCTGGTCTATGCCTTTTCGGAAAGATTTGTCCTGCCCATTTCCCACGATGAAGTGGTCCACGGGAAAGGTTCCCTGATCGGTAAAATGCCAGGAGACGAATGGCAGCAGTTCGCCAATCTGAGGGCCTATCTCTCCTTTATGTGGACTCATCCGGGCAAAAAACTGCTGTTTATGGGCTGTGAGTTCGGTCAGTGGCGGGAATGGAGCCATGATCGCGAGCTGGACTGGTCGCTGCTCAGTTATCCCAGGCACAAAGGTGTGCAGGATCTGGTCAGAGACCTCAACCACCTTTACCGAGAGACTCGCGCACTGCATCAGGCTGATGCGGTGCCAGAGGGCTTCCAGTGGGTGATCGGTGACGACCGGAAAAACAGCGTATTTGCCTGGCTGCGCCTTGATCAGCCGGGTAACCCGGTACTTGTCATTGCCAACATGACGCCCCTTATCCATAGCGACTATCGGGTTGGCGTGTCCCGAGCGGGAGCCTGGACGGAAGTATTCAACAGCGATGCTGCAGTCTATGGGGGCAGCAACGTCGGTAATGGTGGCCAACTGCTGGCTGACGAGGCGCCGCTTCATGGCCAGCCATTCAGCCTCTCCCTCACGCTGCCGCCCTTGGGGGTGGTGGTATTTGGCCCGGAGTAGAGACTGTAGTTTCGTGGTGTTCTCTGACACCTAGGGGGGTAATCGACAACAATCCCATGCAAAGGACGAACCCATGCTCGCAGAGAAGCGTTTCGTTAGCCGTCTTACTCGTCAGACACTCGCCCTGGTACTTGCCGGAGGCCGGGGCAGCCGTCTCCATGACCTCACCAATTGGCGTGCCAAACCGGCCGTGCCGTTTGGTGGAAAATTCCGGATAATCGACTTTCCGCTTTCCAATTGCATCAATTCAGGGATAAGCCGGGTGGGTATTCTGACCCAGTACAAGGCCCATTCACTGATCCGTCATATCCAGAGAGGCTGGGGTTCATTCCGGGGTGAAATGGATGAATTCGTGGAACTGCTTCCGGCCCAGCAGCGAATAGAGACGTCCTGGTACCAGGGCACAGCGGATGCCGTCATGCAGAACCTCGACATTATCAAAAGCCACAGGCCGGAGTATGTACTTATCCTGGCCGGCGATCATGTCTACAAGATGGACTATGGCACCATGCTTGCGGCCCATGTGGAGGAAGGGGCGGACGTGACTGTGGGTTGCGTGGAGGTCCCGGTGGAGGAAGCCTCGGCCTTTGGCGTGATGTCAGTGGACGAAAATTACCGTGTTACAGAATTCCTGGAAAAACCTGAGCATCCGAAGGAACTGCCTGACAAGCCGGGCCGAACACTGGCCTCAATGGGTATTTACGTATTCAGCACCCGCGTGCTTTTCGAGGAGCTCGAGCGTGATTCCGAGCTGCATACTTCCTCCCATGATTTTGGCAAAGACATCATTCCCTCCATTATTGAAAGATTAGGTGTTGTCGCTTTTCCCTTTTGCGACCCGGCCCGGAAAACCGGCGCATACTGGCGGGATGTGGGCACCGTCGATGCTCTCTGGCAGGCAAACCTGGAACTTGTCGGGGTCAGTCCCGAGTTGAACCTTTACGATTCGGAGTGGCCGATATGGACCTATCAGGAGCAGCTTCCCCCGGCCAAATTTGTATTTGATGAAGACGGGCGCCGGGGAATGGCGGTCGACTCCATGGTGGCGGGGGGATGCATTGTGTCGGGGGCGGTGGTGAGACATTCCGTCCTGTTTTCCCGGGTGCTTGTAGATTCCTTCAGTGAAGTCAATGATTCTGTGATCTTTCCCGATGTCAGTATCGGCCGGAATTGCCAGATCCACAGAGCGATTATAGACGTTGGCTGCAAGATTGCGGAGGGAAGCGGGGTAGGTATTGACCTGGAAAAAGACCGCGAACGGTTCCACGTCAGCCCGGGAGGGATTGTGCTGGTAACACCGGAAATGCTGCAACAGGATTATCCTCACGGCCTGTGAGGTGGTTGCGCCTCCCCTGGGCGGAAAAGCATTTCTTTTAGGACGGGGACCGGGAAACCAGTAGCGCCACCGGGAACTCGGCGAACAACTGCTCCGCCATCAGTAAGGGACTGTTGTCGAATGACGTTACCTCCACGGACTCTCCGGTCAAATGGTTCCGGTAGTCACGGGCAGCGAGTTGTTCAGGCAACTCGATACCGGAGTTCCCCCAGTCCAGGCGCCTCATAATATTGCCCGAGCCGCTGGCCGTCGCACCTGCCAGACGGCCGAGCAACCTCGGCACCGCTACGATGAGTGTATCGCCCTCGTGTTCGCGGGCAAACGCGAACAGATTGTCGGCTTGCGCGCCCCGGGTCCGCAGAACAATATAGGCGCCCTGGCTGAACAGGTCCGCATGCTGGCGTCGCAGGGACAGGCACTTCCAGGTGAGATAGCATTTGATACGGCCGTCCAACATGTCATCGGTCAGCATGGAAAGCGCAGTGCGATCAATGGACTCTCCGTCAAACTGCGCCTTCAGTTCCTGCAGTGTTTGCCTGCGCTGGTCGTAGTTCACCGGACGGCGATTGTCCGGATCCACCAGGTTGAAGTTCCAGAGCTCGTCCCCCTGATAGGTATCGGGCACACCAGGTGCAGTCAGTTTGAGCAGGAGCTGGGCAAGGCTGACGTACATCCCCAGGTTGCTGACCGATTTCTGGAAGCCGGTGAAGTCCTCCAGAAACTCTGAGTTTGCCGGATCCAGAATGGCGTCGATGAATGCGGACAGGCTTTCCTCATAACCCGCATTGCTGTTGATCCAGGAGGTGTGCTGCTTGGCTTCCTTGACCGCCTTGAGCATGTAATCCCGTATCCGCGCCCCGAACGCTTCCATGTCAATAGAAGGCAGGGACTCCATGGGCCAGGCCCCGACCAGGGTCTGATAGAGCAGGTATTCGGTGTTTTTCTCGGGCCAGGCGCTGTCGTTATCCTGGTGTTTATGGCGGGCATTGATGGCAGTCCAGTGATTGACCTTTTCCCGCCACTGGTCCGGAATTTCGGAAAGAACCCCTATACGTGCACGGGTATCGGCAGACCGCTTGGTATCGTGGGTGGAAGTATCGACCATGCTGTGAGGCCAGTTGGCCTGGCGCTCAAGGTTGGCCTGGTGAAATGCCGCAGGGCTGATTCCAAAGACACCCGGTTTGCCACCCACCTCATTGAGCGCCACCAGCCTGTGGTAAACGTAAAGTGCGGTGTCCTCCAGGCCCTTGGCCATGACCGGCGAGGTATACTGCTGGAAGCTCATTGAGAACTGGATCAGCCGTCGGCGCAGGGCTTCTGGCAGGCCTTCGCCTAACTCAAGAAGCAGAGCGTCCCGGATGAAACGGAATGCCGTGATATCCGCCGCCCGGCTTCTCTTCATGGCATCCTGGACCGCGCGGTCTACCTGGTCCCGGTCCTCCTCAGTAACGCCGTGGTCGGTGATGTAGGTACGATACACAGGGAAACAGGCGACTACCTCGGTAAGGGCCTGCCTCAGCCCGTTCAGGGTGAAGTCCCGGCTGTGTGGGTCGGCATCCGCAATACGTGCAAGCTGGTTTGCAAGCACCGCCATCTCGCTGGCAAGGGATGTCTGGACTATCAGCTTTTTCGAGCGATAACAGATGTCCTGAAATTCCATTCTGTGACCGACAAAGGCTTCGTAGATGCTCTGCATTTCATCTGCGCTATCGGGATCGATAAACAGGCCGGTGCAATCGGCGGCGAATTCATAACCCGTGGTGCCGTGAATGGGCCAGGCCCGCCGCAGCCTTTCGCCTTCGCTGAGAATCTTTTCGGCTATGAGATAGGCTGGCCTGTCGCCTTGCAAGCGATGGAAATACTGTGCCGGGTCGCACAGTCCGTCGGGATGGTCTATCCGCAGGCCCTGGACCTTTCCTTCCCGGACAAGGGCAAGCGCAAGGCTGTGGGTCTTTTCAAAAACCGCATGTTCTTCCTGCCGAAGACAGGCAAGGTCATTGATGTCGAAAAACCGGCGGTAGTTGATTTCGTCTGCGGCCACGCGCCAGTAGGCCAGTCGATAGGCCTGGGCTTCAAGCAGTTCATGCATGGGGCTGCTGATTCCGCTGCCCAGAGCTTCGGATTTGTTGATCTCCCGGACGACGCCCTTCAGGTGTTGCTGGAGAGCGGGGCTGTTCTCGTGGAGAAATTTAAGCCGTTGCTTGAGGAATTCCTTGTCCCGATTGCGTGCGGTCAGTTCCTCTTCCAGAGTGCTGCTGCGAGGCGGAAGGTTCTCAAGGGCCGTCATGAGACTCTGAAATTCCATCAGGGTAGGCTCTTCGCACCCGAAACGTTCCTTCAATTTGCCCGGCTGCCGATTGAGAATACGGGGGTACTGGCGCGGATCAATCGGGAAACGATGCTCATAATAATGCACCGAAAAAGTGCCTTCGTGCTGGTCAAAGGCGAGCTTTAGCTGCGTCTTATCAAGTACATCGCCGTAATGGTCACCGAGGACGGGGATCAGCACCTGATTATTCATGCCCCGGCGCAGGGGCGTCCAGTCAATGTCGAAAAAGTGTCCAAACTGCGACGCGGGGCCATTTTCCAGAACATCCAGCCACCAGAGGTTGTCGTCCCCCATGACTCCCATGTGATTGGGTACCATGTCGAGGATATGCCCCATACCCAGCGCTCTGAGTTTTGCGACGAAGTCGTCGAAGTCCGCCTGGCTGCCAATCTCGGGATTGAGACTACCGTGGTCAACAATGTCATAGCCGTGGCTGCTACCAGACCGAGCCTTCAGGTAGGGTGAGCAGTAACAGTGACTGATGCCCAGGTCATGGAGATAGGGGATCAGGTCTGTGGCATCGCGGAAGCTGAAATCCCTGTTGAGCTGGATTCGATAGGTGGCGGTGGGGATAGCGTTTGCGTCACGGGCCGAAGCGATAAAAACGGCAACCGACCAGGGCAGCAGGTTGCCGTTCTTCAGCGCATCCGGCAGCTTGGCAGGGAGGTAATAAACCCTATCTCCCGGATCCGGCCCGCGGCCGGGGATGGGACAAAGATGAGGCCCGAGATTGGCCAGCATGGTAAGGATGTAACCGTCTCTTAACTGCCAGGTTACCTTCACGGCCGTGTCACCCGACGCGTGGAACGTTCCTGCGCCCGGCAGGGGCTGGTGGCCCTTTTCACTATAGATTTGTCTCCGTACAGCCAGCAGATCCCTGAAATGGCGGTGACGGTCGGCATGGTAGGGCGACTCGAGGCAGTCCCACGCCAGTTTGCTTTGAAGGAAGGACTGTTCGGAATTGGGGTCGGGAATACGATCCTTCTTCCCGGCTTCCGAGAAATCCTCAAATCGGGAAAATTCCGCCTGGCGCCCTGAGGTTACTGCTTCGGCGAGCTCTCCGGAAAAATCGCAGAAAAACTGAAAGGGCGTTGTCGCCCCGAATTCTTCGCCCATAAACAGAAGCGGTGGCTGGGGGGCCAGCAGACGCACCGCTGCGGCAGCAGAAATGGCTGCTGCCGGGGCGAGGGCGTCAATCCGTTCTCCGAAGGCGCGATTGCCCACCTGATCGTGATTTTGCAGAAAGGAAACAAAGGCCTCGGAAGGAAGCTCCGTACTCGACTCACCCCGGCGCGCGTTTCCGCGATAGGGAGAAGGTTCTCCCTGGTATGCAAAGCCCTCTGCAAGGCACCGGCCCAGAAACCAGTTCGGTTTCTGAGTATAGTCGGCATAGTAACCGTCGCTTTCGCCGGTGAGCATCAGGTGCAGGCAGTGGTGAATGTCATCATTCCACTGGGCATTATAAAAGCGGGGTGAAAGCTCCGGCGTGCGGGCAAGATAACGGGCAGAATTGCAGTCGTTCTCAAGCACCAGATGGATCTGGCGGTTGCGGCCGGGACCCTCATGGACCCGGGTGGCGAGCTCCTCAAGGAAGCACGGACTGGAGTCGTCGTGGATGGCGTGGACGGCATCCAGCCTCAGGCCATCCAGATGATATTCCTCCAGCCAGTAAAGGGCACTATGGATAAAGAAGTCCCGGACAGTCTGGCTGTTTTCATCGTCGAAATTGATCGCTGCGCCCCATGGGGTCTGATGGTGTTCGGTAAAAAAAACCGGCGCATAGAGGTGCAGGTAATTGCCGTCGGGTCCGAAATGATTGTAGACAACGTCCAGAAAGATCATGATCTGGCGCTTGTGTGCGGCCTGAATCAGACTTTTCAGCTGCTCGGGCCGGCCATAAGTGTGGTCCGGGGCAAAGGGCAGGACGCCGTCGTAGCCCCAGTTCCGGCTCCCCGGAAAGTCCGACAAGGGCATAAGCTCAATGGCGGTAACACCAAGCTCCGCGAGGTAATCCAGCCTTTCTTCAATGCCCTGATAATCACCGCCTTTACTGAAGGTTCCAGTGTGTAATTCGTAGATGACGGCCTCGTGCCAGGGCCGACCGCGCCATTCCCCGTCCTCCCAGGCAAAAGCCGAGGGGTCAATGACTTCACTCGGCCCATGGACATCCTCCGGCTGAAAGCGCGAGGCAGGGTCCGGCACGCTTTCAGCTGCCCGGACACGGTAGCTGTACAGGGACCCGGCTCCGGCGCGGTCGGTTTCCAGGCAGAACCAGCCTTCCCCCCTGGGCTCCATAGGCAGACAGGTCCTGTTCTCGGCCTCGTGCAGACAGAGTTCGACTTCCGAGAGGGCGGGCGCCCAGAATCCGAAACGCACCTTGCCATCCGGCTGGAGGCGGGCACCAAACGGCATCTCGTGATTTCGGTTCACGATTCGTCCCTCTGGTGGTGGAACAATACCAGGGAGTATCCCCCGACCGCGCATTCGGTGCCGGGATCCCAGCTCCGCGAAGAGGCAGGAACGTCGGGAATGAATGTGTTTACCAGGAGGTTCCAGGAGGCTATGCCGGCAATATCCGGAATAGTGAAAGGCACATCGTCGTGATGGGCATTCAGGAACAGCAGGAAGTCGTCATCTTTCAGGCGTTCCCCCTGTCTGTCCACATCCGGCAGTCCGGAGCCGGTTATAAGTACGCCAAGAGCGCGGGCAAAGGTCGTGTCCCATTCCTCCTGGCTCATTTCGAGGCCGTCGGGGTTGAGCCAGTAAATATCCTTGGTGCCGGGGCTGTTAACGGGCTGACCGCGGAAAAAATGACGGCGCCGAAAGGCAGGATGGGATTTGCGGATGCGGATCAGGTGACGGGTAAACTCCAGGAGCTGGCTATCTTTTTCGCCCAGCTCCCAGTTCAGCCAGCTGATCTCGTTATCCTGACAGTAGGGATTACTGTTTCCCCGCTGGCTGCGGCCGAATTCGTCACCGGCCAACAGCATGGGAACCCCCGCCGACAGGAACAGAGTGGCGAGAAAGTTGCGTTTCTGGCGCTCCCGCAGCGCCAGGATCTGCGGATCATCGCAAGGTCCTTCCGCTCCGCAGTTCCAGCTCCGGTTTTCATCTTCTCCTTCACCGTCCGGATCGCCTTCCTGGTTGGCCGAATTATACTCCCGGTTGTAACTGACGAGATCATGAAGCGTGAAGCCGTCATGAGCGGTAATGAAGTTGATGCTGGAGCAGGGGCTGCGACCGTTTGAGTAAAAAAGATCAGCCGAGCCGGTCAGGCGCGTGGCCAACTCGGAAATAAGGTCGCCTTTGCCCCGCCAGTAATCACGGACCGTGTCCCGGAATTTATCGTTCCACTCGGCCCAGCCCGGCGGGAAATTGCCAACCTGATAGCCACCTTCACCCAGATCCCAGGGCTCAGCAATCAGCTTTACCCGGGACAGGACCGGATCCTGCTGGATGATGTCAAAGAAAGCGCCGTACTGGTCAAATTCGTGCTCCTCCCGGCCCAGGGTGGCGGTCAGATCAAACCGGAAACCGTCCACGTGCATTTCCTGAACCCAGTAGCGCAAGCTGTCCATGATCAGTTGCAGGACCTGCGGATGCCTCATGTCCAGCGTGTTTCCAGTGCCGGTGTAATCCATATAATGACGCAGGTCGTCATGCACCAGTCGGTAATAGGCGCTGTTGTCTATACCCCGGAAGCAGAGCGTGGGTCCCAGGTGGTTGCCTTCGCCGGTATGGTTATAGACAACATCCAGGATCACTTCGATGCCTGCGGCGTGCAGCGCTTTGACTGCAGCCTTGAACTCCGTGACGGCGTCGCTGCTGGCGTACTCGGGCGAGGGTGCAAAAAAGCCAATGCTGTTGTAACCCCAGTAGTTGGTGAGGCCCTGATCCTTGAGGTGACGGTCATTGATGTAAGCGTGAATGGGCAGCAGCTCCACCGCCGTAATGCCAAGCTCTTTGAGGTAGGCGATTGCCGGTTCTGTTCCCAGTGCCGCATAGGTTCCCCTGATGTACTGTGGCACGTCCGGGCGCAGCTTGGTAAAGCCCTTGACATGGAGCTCGTAGATTACCGTTTCGTGCCAGGGTATAGCTGGCGGAGCATCTCCTTCCCAGTCAAAACTCCCGTCGATGACCCGGGAGCGGAGCATGTCTTCAGCGCTATCGCTGTCGTCAAAGGAAAGGTCTTCTTCCTTGTCACCAACACAGTAGCCAAACATCGCATCGCTCCACTGGAGTTCTCCGAAAATGGATTTGGTGTAGGGGTCCAGTAAAAGCTTGTTCGGATTAAAACGGTGCCCCTCCTGGGGAGCATAGGGCCCGTGAACCCGGTAACCGTAAAGCAGCTCGGGCCCGACGTGGGGCAGGTAAGCATGCCACACAAGTCCGGTGCGCTCAGGCATGACGATACGTTCAATTTCCTGCTTGCCGGAAGGATCGAAAAGGCAGAGCTCAACGCGTTCGGCATGTTCGGAAAAAAGTGCGAAATTTACTCCGTTTCCATCCCAGGTAGCGCCAAGTGGTTGTGGTTGCCCCGGCCAGATGCGCGGCTTTTCTTCACTCATTGCTCAATCCCACCTATTGTGCAGGCAGCTCACCGGCCTCCAGAGCAGCAAGAAATCTCGATGACGGGTGCTCAGGGAGGACGGCGATCTCCCTGTTTGCTGCGCAAATGCACAGGGTGTCCCGGAGTTGACAGCGAAGCGGGGCGGCACAACGGGCCGGTCCGCCCTGGTTCCATTTCTGTCATCCCTGCTGCGCGCTTCATCCCTTAACGGCTTTATTGAGGGGGATCATGGATTTTGACTGGCGTCAAAACACGCATTTGCTCTGACTCTAGCTCAGCTTTCCGTGTCAGACAACCTCACCTGAAAAGTAACAGAGGTTGTAATCCCATGAGGGTTGGCATAAACGGGATTGGCGGGTCAGGGCGGTTTGTGGAGAACGTGAAACGGAATCAGTAATGGCTGTGGCGCCTGATATCGCGAAACTCCCGGCGCCTCTGTATCTCCCGCACTATTTGTCCCACCAGCAGTGGAATGACACTCATTGCCAGAATCAGAAGCCAGGGCTGCCAACCCAGGGGCCGGGTATCAAGCAGGCCTGAGAGCAACGGCAGGTATACCGCGGCGGCGAGCAATACGATGCAAAGTGCCAGTGCTCCCCACACCCAGGGATTGCGCGTTATCTCGTTCAGCAGAATGGAGGACTTCGGGTTCCGTAGAACGAAGGTAAACCAGAGCTTGCCGAAAGCGAGAGTGAGAAAAGACACCGTTACTGCTTCCTGCTTCGTCAATCCCAGCCAGTGATCTGCCAGCAGCAGAGCGCCAAGCACACAAACTGCCAGGAGGGCAGCAAATCCCGTGATCTCCGTCCAGTGGGTTCGGGTCAGCACGGATTCCCGGGGGCTTCGGGGCGGCTCTTCCATCTCATTGCCGCTGGCCGGACCCAGCCCCAGAGCGAGAGCGGGAAAGACATCGGTGAGTACATTGAGATAGAGAATCTGCAGAGGAAGTAGCGGCAGAGGCCATCCCGCGGCAATGGCTATTGTCACCGCCAGCACCTCGGCCACATTTGTGGTGAGCATGAACACCACGGACTTGCGGATGTTGCCGAAAATGACCCTTCCCTGCCGCACCGCCGCAACGATAGTTTCAAAGGCGTCGTCTTTCAGGACCATGTCAGCGACCTGCTTGGCCGCCTCCGTCCCCCGTTTGCCCATGGCAATGCCGATATCGGCTTTTTTCAGGGCGGGCGCGTCGTTGATGCCGTCACCGGTCATGGCCACGATCTCTCCCCGATTCTGATAAATGGTCACCAGATCGAGTTTCTGCTCAGGACTCACCCGGGCAAAGATGTTGGCACGGTAGATCTTCTCCTGCTGGTCCTCGTCAATATCGTCGGGGGAACCGATATTGCGCCCCAGCATGCCGACTGTCTCCGGGTCATCCTTGCCCCCGACGATCCCCACGGCCCGGGCGATTGCCGTGGCGGTCTCTAGCTGATCGCCGGTCACCATCTCCACCCGGATACCCGCCGCCTGACAGGTGTCTATCGCCTCTTTGACGTTTTTGCGGGGCGGATCAAGCAGGCCCACAAGGCCGAGGAAGCACAGCCCATTGTAGGGATCGGCATCCTTGGCTACCGTCCGTTTTTCGGCCATTGCCAGCAGGCGCAAACCCTCGCCTGCCAGTTGGCTGGCGCGCTTGACCCATTGACGGCGGGTCTCGTCATTCAACGGCTCGGTGCCGTCATCCGCCAGGATATCGCTGCAGACATCCAGCACTGCCTCGGGAGCGCCCTTTACGGCCACGTAATACTGGCCCTCATCCCGGTGAAAGGTGGCCATCTTCTTGAGTCGGGGCTCAAATTGTTCCACCCGGACCTCGGGCCGCTCTTCCAGCAACGATTCCCGTTCCAGTCCCAGGTCTTTTCCTCCCGCCAGAAGCGCGACTTCAGTGGGATCGCCGCGGGGATTGTCCTCTCCCTGTTGCTGATCGAGGGAAGCGCCATTACAGAGCAGACCCACCTCCAGGACGCGGCGAACCCCCTCCCTGTCCGCCAGCGCCTCGCCGGCTCCGATTTCCTCGAGTACGAGCTCGCCGGTGGGGGTGACGATTTTCTGCAGCCGCATCCGGTTTTCCGTCAGGGTGCCGGTCTTGTCCGAAAAGATCACCCGGGTGGCCCCCAGAGTTTCCACCGCAGTGAGCTGGTTTACCAGAGCGTTGCGGGCGGCCATCAGGTACATGCCGCGAGCGAGGGCTATGGTGGCGACGATAGGAAGGCCTTCAGGAATGGCCGCCACACCGAGGGCCAGTGCCGTCTCGATCACCAGCGTGGCTTGTTGCTCCCGCACCAGAAAACCCACCGCGGCGACCACGATGGCAATAAAAATGGTCAATACGGCGAGGCGACGCCCCAGTTGATCCAGCCGCTGCTGCAATGGCGGGACGGTGCCCTCGGCCGATTCCGCAAGCGCCGACACCCGGCCCAGTTCCGTCTCCGGGCCAGTGGCGGCCGCAGCACCCACCGCCGTGCCGTCGGCGATGCTGGTGCCCTTGTAGAGCATGTTATTGCGATCGGCGAGATCGGTATCCGCTGCCAGGGCATCGGTTAATTTACTCACCGGAACGGACTCACCGGTAAGGGGTGCTTCGTTGACCCTCAGGTGTTCCGCCTCTAACAACCGCAAATCGGCGGGGACGAGGTCGCCGGCCTCCAGCACAACGATATCGCCGGGCACGATTTCCGATGCGGCAATCTCCCGCTCACGGCCTTCCCGCCGGACCCGGGTCATGTGCTCTCCCAACCGGCGCAGGGCGGCCATGGATCGTACGGCCTTCCATTCGCTGAAAAAGCCGATAGCGGTATTGACCAGCAGCACCGCCAGGACTGCAAAACCCTCCGGCAGGCGGCCGGTGGCAAAGGCCAGAACGGCGGCGCCGCCCAACAGGTAGATGACGATGCTGTGAAACTGCCCCAGAAGAATTCGCCACCAGGGCCGGCTTTCCGACACCCGCAGCTGGTTCGGCCCGTAGCGCTTCAAACGCGTCTGCGCCTCCTCGTCCGTCAATCCATTTTCTTTCTGGACGTCCAGTTCCTTCAGGATGTCCTCAATGTCGGCAGCGTGCCAAGTGTCTTTTTGGGGGGCGCTCCTGCTGCTGTCGCTATCGTCTTGATGGTCATGCCGGGGAGAGTCGCTCACGGGGGATTACCGTCCTTGGGGCTGCCGGTTCACTGCAGGGTATATTGCCTTTCGACTCGGACGCGGTGCCCGTATCTGCCAGCATTTTCGCTTCTCTCAAAAAGGTAGCTTGAATATCCGTAATGTGAAGCCGTTATAACAACAATTCGCGACCTGGATGTTGTTCAGGCAGGGGACCACCGTCAGAGCATTTAGCCTTGCCCGCAGCTACAGTGCCTCGTTCACCGCCTCGAACCCCGAAACCCAATTTTTTCACCCTGACGACCTCTCTCCCAGCCAAAGCAGCCTGCAATAAACTGTGACCGAATTAATGGATAAAGGCTGAGGACTCGCAAGCACGTCGGTCGCATTTTTGGTTAATACCGGTGATAGAGCCAGGGCTGCTTCGATCATTCAAAGGGTTAGCAAGGAGCAGTAACCATTAAAGCGTTCAGATTTTCGTCCCGAAAAGGGAAGGGGCTGAGTCACGACCAGAATACCGGGTTGTTGCGCGCGGAGCTGTTCAGTATTGAGCAGCTGAAGCGTCACGCGATCACCCTGGCGGGCCAGCATAAAATCGACCTGCACCCTGGAGCAGACAGGCTGCTACCGCGACTGGCAGACAATGCGCGGGTTCTGCTGGCGGCTTACGACGTCGTCACGGCAGCCGCCGCGTCTCGCCGGTGGCCAGTCGGCCGGTTTTCCCCGTATTTACGACATGGCGCTGGAGTTGATCTGCCATATGGACGGCGGCGTCGTTTGTGGAAGTATTTTACGACCGGCTCCAGGCGCAGGGGCAGCTCGTGTAGCGAAATAGCGGCGGCTGGACCTAATACACCGGGGCGGCTGGCTGGGTGTACCGGCTGACCGTCGAAATCCTGCTGGGACTGCAGCTGGAAATGGACCATCTGCGCATTGCACCCTGTGTCCGGGCCGATTGGAATGGCTACAAAATCCATTACCGCTTTGACCTCATCGACAATGGCGCAAATTTCCAATTTGTCTATCCTTTAAACAGGGAAGACGGGCGTTCGCTGTTGGAAAATTTCCCCGACAATCTTCTGACTTCTGACCGCGTGTCACGTTATTGGCAGGGACCGTCAATGACGATTTCCAAAATGGACAGGAGACAACATGAGCGTCAGCACAGGTGCCGGGGTTAATGCCCCGATGATCGCCCCGTTGGAAGCCGTGCTGTTCGATATGGACGGCGTGATCACCGATACGGCGAACGCGCATGCCGCCGCCTGGCAGCGCCTGTTCGATGAATTCCTCAAGGCTCGTGCGGAGCGCTGCGGTGAGGAATTTCATCCGTTCGATCCCCATTACGAGTACCGTCAATACGTGGATGGAAAGCCCCGGCTGGACGGTGTCAGAAGTTTCCTCGAATCGCGCGGCATTGAGCTGCCGTACGGTGACGACGACGGCTCTGAGCGCGAAACGGTGTACGGGCTCGGTCAACGCAAGGATCGGTATTTCAATGCGTGGCTGGAGGAAAATCAGGTGCGTTCATATCCGGGAACGCTCAATTTGATCGACGACTTGCGCGCCGCCGGTATCAAGGTCGCGGTGTTCTCTGCCAGTCGTAATGCCGAGGCGGTGTTGCGTAACGCCGGATTACTCGACCGGTTCGACGCCAGGGTCGACGGCAGCGACGCGGCCGAGCTCGGCCTCCCCGGCAAACCGGATCCGGCGATGCTGCTGGAGGCGGCGCGGCGTCTGGATACCGCGCCCGGGCGCACTGCAGTTGTCGAGGATGCCATCGCCGGCGTCGCAGCTGGCGCGCGGGGCGCGTTCGGCCTGGTGATTGGAGTCGCGCGCGGCGACTTTGACGATGATCTGAAAACGGCCGGCGCCGGTGTTGTCGTGCATGACCTCAGTGAGCTTCGTTTTTCCCCGGCCGAAGGCCTGACGGTCAAGACGCTGGCGAATCTACCCCTGGTGTGGGATCGGGAGCACGAGATCCGGCAAGGTCTGGCAGGCAAGGCGCTGGCGGTGTTTCTGGATTACGACGGCACCCTCACACCGATTGTCGAGGATCACACCAAAGCGCTGCTCGCCGAGGACATGCGCGCCGCCGTTGCGACACTCGCCCGGCACTGCGATGTGATCATCGTCAGCGGCCGCGATCTCGCGCGACTGCAGGAGCTGGTCAGCCTGGGTCATGTCTGGTACGCAGGCAGCCACGGCTTCGACATCGCCGGACCGCAAGGGTCCGGGGTACATCTGCAAAAAGGTAAGGAGTTTCTGACCGAGCTCGACGAAGTGGAGCAGACATTACAGGAGCGCCTGACCGACATCGAAGGGCACTCGGTGGAACGCAAGAAGTTCTCCATCGCCGTGCATTACCGGCAGGTCCCGCAGGCCGAGGTGGGCAAGCTGCGGCCGATTCTGGACAAGATACTTGTCGAGCATCCGCTCCTGCGTCTGGGACACGGCAAGAAGGTGTTCGAGATCCGGCCCGACATCGATTGGAACAAGGGCGAGGCGGTACTCTGGTTTTTACAGCAGCTTGCTCAGGAGCGGCCCGGACTCGCGCCGCTGTATGTGGGCGATGACATCACCGACGAGGATGCGTTTCATGCGCTGGCGGGACGCGGCCTGCGCGTTGCCGTGCGGTACGACGAGTCACGCCAGACCGCGGCGGACTACGCGGTGGCCGACACCCAGGACGTGAAGCGCTTACTCGACCTGCTGGCGTTGATCGCCGCCAGCGAGGAAACCGGACACGGAGCACAGCCATGACAACCAAGGTCACGCCCAAGCCATTGGATGGCCAGACTTCGCCGCAGCGCCAGTCTGCCACGGCGGAAAAACAAATGAGCGCCTGGTCCCTTATTTACAAGGGTTACGCGCCCGAACATGAGGGCCTGCGTGAAGCGCTTTGCGCACTCGGTAACGGTTATTTTGTCACCCGCGGCGCGGCGCCGGACGGCCCGGCCGACGCGGTGCACTATCCGGGGACCTACCTCGCCGGCGGCTACAACCGCCTGACGAGTGAGATCGCTGGACGCGAGGTCGAGAACGAGGACCTGGTCAACTTTCCGAACTGGCTGTCGTTCACCTTCCGGATCGACGATGGAGCCTGGTTCCGGCTGGACCAGGTCGAACTGCTGTCGTTTCGCCAGAAACTCGACCTCCGGCACGGTGTACTGCGCCGCGAACTGCGGTTTCGCGATGCTGCGGGCCACACCACACATTGGAAGGAACGCCGCCTCGTCAGCATGGCCGACCCGCATCTGGCCGCGCTGAACATCGAGCTCACGGCGGAGGACTGGACCGGACGGCTGACGGTGCGCAGCGCCCTGGACGGCAGCGTCACCAACAACGGCGTGGCCCGCTATCGCGATCTGGCAGCTCAGCATCTCGATATTCTCGACCTGGATCACCGGGGCGCCGACACGGTCCTGTTGCGCTGTTGCACCAATCAATCGCGGATCTGCGTCGTACAGGCGGCACGTACACGGCTGTATCGCAGCGGGATGGCAGTCGAGTCCGATCGGGAAACGCAGATACAGGAGAAACAGATCGCACAGGAAATTTCCTGTCGTATGGATGAACAGACGCCAGTCGTAGTCGAGAAGATCGTTGCGCTGCACTCGTCGCGCGACTGGGCGATCTCAGAACCAGTCGTGGCGGCCCTGCGGACGCTCGGGCAGGCCGGCGACTTCAGCGCGCTGCTCGCGGCGCACTCGCTGGCCTGGAAACAGCTCTGGGAGATGTGCGACATCGAGCTCGAAGACCATGCTGCGCCGGAAACCGAACTCAAGCTGCGGGTCCACATGCTCCACCTGTTGCAGACCGCGTCCGGACATACCGTCGACCTCGATACTGGCATCCCGGCTCGGGGCTGGCACGGCGAAGCCTACCGCGGGCACATTTTCTGGGACGAGCTGTTCATCTTTCCCTTCCTCAGCCTGCGCATCCCCATGCTGACACGGGCCCTGCTGCGCTATCGCTACCGGCGCCTGCCCGCAGCGCGGCGGGCGGCGCAGGCCGCCGGTTTTCGGGGCGCCATGTATCCCTGGCAGAGCGGCAGTGACGGCAGGGAGGAGACGCAGCGGTTGCACCTGAACCCGAAATCCGGACGCTGGCTGCCCGACAACAGCCACCGGCAGCGCCACATCAACGCGGCAATTGCCTACAACATCTGGCAGTACCATCAGGCGTCCTATGACTGCGAGTTCCTGTATAGCTACGGCGCGGAGATGTTGCTGGAAATCGCGCGCTTCTGGATGAGCGCGGCCACCTACAACCCGGCGCTCGACCGCTACGAGATCAAGGGGGTCATGGGGCCGGATGAGTACCACACCGCCTACCCAGATGCGGACCCCGAAGAGGCGGGTGGCGTCGACAACAACGCCTACACGAACGTGATGGCCGCATGGGTGCTCACCCGGGCACGCGATGTTATCGATCTTCTGCCCGGGACGCTGCGCGATCAGTTGTGCGAGCGCCTCGGGCTGAGTCTTGATGAAATCGATAGCTGGCATGAGATCGCCTGTAAGCTGCGGGTGCCGATAAATGCTAACGGTATCATCGGCCAGTTCGACGGCTACGACGAACTGGAGGAGTTCGACTGGGACCGGTATCGGGAGAAGTACGGCGACATCCATCGCCTGGACCGCATCCTCGAAGCCGAGGGCGATACGCCGAATCGTTACAAGGTCTCCAAGCAGGCCGACGTGCTGATGCTGTTTTATCTGTTCTCGGCAGATGAGCTCGCGCTGCTGTTCGAGCAGCTCGGCTATCCGTTCGACCACGACACTATCCCGAAAAATGTCGACTACTATCTGGCGCGCACGTCCCACGGATCGACCCTTAGTCAGGTCGTGCACTCATGGGTTCTGGCGCGGTCGGATCGTCTGCGCTCATGGCACCTCTTCCAGCAAGCGCTCGACAGCGACATCGCCGACATCCAGGGTGGCACCACGCCGGAGGGGATTCATGTCGGCGCCATGGCCGGCACCGTCGACCTGATCCAGCGCTGCTACCTCGGTGTCGAGATGCGTGCCAATGTCCTGCATTTCGATCCGGCGCTTCCCAGAGACCTGCGGCGGATCAAGGTACGGCTGCATTATCGCCGCCAGAACCTCGACGTCGATGTAGATCACAACGTGCTTCGAATCCGCAGCGGGTCGGTCACGACCAGCCCGATCACGATCGCCTATCGGGGCCATTACCGCGATCTCGCGCCCGGCAACGACTGCCAATTCCGTCTGTTCAAACCGCAAGAACGTGACCGCAACGAAAACCGCGACAAACAATCTCTTTCCAGCGCCGCCAACACACCCAAGGAGCCTGGCCCATGACCAAGCACACCGCACTCGTGCGCCGCCTTATGGATCTGCGCCGCACGGACACTGCCATCGTCGGCGGCAAGAATGCCTCGCTCGGGGAGATGATTGGCGCGTTTCGGGAATCGGGCATCCGCGTGCCGGGCGGATTCGCGACCACGGCCGACGCCTATTGGAGTTTTCTCGAGGAAAACAGACTGGCTGAACCCCTCGCCGAGAAACTCGGCGCGCTCAAGAAGGACAAGCGCGACCTGGCCGCGACCGGCAAGACCGTTCGCAAGATGATACTGGATGCAGACTTCCCGCCGCCGCTGGCGGAGGCGATTCTGCGCGCCTATCACGAGATGGCGCGTCGCGGCGCAAGCAAGCTCGCCAGCGTTGCAGTGCGCAGCAGCGCGACGGCGGAGGACCTGCCGGAGGCCAGTTTCGCCGGCCAGCTTGAGACCTTCCTGAATGTCCGCGGCGACAAGGCCTTGCTCGAGGCCTGCAAGAAGTGTTTTGCCTCCCTGTTCACCGACCGGGCCATCGTCTATCGGGAGAATCATGGTTTTGACCATATGAAAGTCGCGCTTTCCGTGGGCATTCAGGAGATGGTGCGCTCGGACAAGGCCGGTTCCGGCGTCATGTTCTCCATCGACACGGAGACCGGGTTTCCCCGGGCAGTGCTGATCGACGGCGCCTGGGGGCTGGGGGAGACCGTGGTCCAGGGCATAGTAGAGCCTGACGAGTACCTGGTGTTCAAGCCGTTGCTCGAGGATCCTTCGCTGCGCCCGATTATCGCCAGGACCCTGGGTGCCAAGGCGAAGAAGATGGTTTACGCCAGGAGCGGTGACGCCACCTCGAAGCTGGTGGACACGCCCCGGAAGGAGCGCACCGCATTTGTGCTGAGCGATGACGAGGTTCTACAGCTGGCCCGCTGGGCCTGCGTCATCGAATCGCACTACGGCCAGCCCATGGACATGGAGTGGGCGAAAGACGGCGAGTCAGGCGAGCTATATATCGTACAGGCCCGTCCCGAAACCGTGCAATCGCGCCGCGAGGCCGGCATGCTCAGGAGTTACCACCTCAAGCAAAAAGGCCGCGAGCTGGTGCGCGGCCAGGCGATTGGTGACTCCATCGCTTCCGGCGAAGTGTGTCGTCTGAAGAGCGCGAATGAGATCGGCCAGTTCAAGGCAGGTGCGGTGCTGGTCACGGGGACGACCGATCCCGACTGGGTCCCGATCATGAAGAAGGCTTCGGCGATCGTCACCGACCACGGCGGGCGCACCAGCCACGCCGCGATCGTGAGCCGGGAGCTGGGCCTGACGGCTATTGTGGGCGCGGGTGATGCAACGAAGGTATTGGAGGATGGCCAGGAGGTTACCGTCTCCTGTGCCGAAGGCTCGGAGGGTAGGGTGTACGAGGGCATCCTGGATTTCGATGTGCGCGAGATCGACACGGCGGAGATTCCGAAGACCCATACCCGCATCATGTTGAATCTGGCAAATCCTGCCGCGGCCCTGCGCTGGTGGAGTCTGCCGGCCGACGGGGTGGGGCTGGCCCGTATGGAATTCATCATCGGCAACCAGATCAAGATTCACCCGATGGCCCTCGTTCACTTCGACTCGCTCTCGGACAGGAAGACCCGTCGTCGGATCACCGAGCTGACCAAGGGGTATGACGACAAGTGCGAGTTTTTCGTCGATAACCTGGCCCGCGGCATGGCCCGTATCGCCGCCGCCCGCCACCCCGATCCGGTCATCGTGCGCATGAGCGACTTCAAGACCAACGAATACGCGGATCTGATCGGTGGTGCCCAGTTCGAGCCCAGGGAGGAAAACCCGATGCTCGGCTGGCGTGGCGCGAGCCGCTACTACAGTGGGGAATACCGTGAGGGCTTCGCGCTCGAATGCCGCGCCGTGCGCCGTGCACGGGAAGAGATCGGCCTGAAGAACATCGTGATCATGATTCCCTTCTGCAGAACCCTCGACGAAGCCGACAATGTCCTCAAGGAATTGGCCGACAACGGGCTCTTACGCGGCCGCGACGGGCTTGAGGTCTTTGTCATGGCAGAGCTGCCCGCCAATGTCTTTCTCGCCGAGGAGTTCGCCGAGCGCTTCGACGGGTTTTCCATCGGCTCCAACGACCTGACTCAACTCGTGCTGGGCATCGATCGCGACAGTGACCGGTTGAGCGGGCTGTTCGACGAGCAGAACGCGGCGGTGAAATGCGCCATCTCGGATCTGCTTGCCAAAGCGCGCAAAAGCGGCATCCACACCGGCCTCTGTGGCCAGGCACCGAGTGATCATCCTGAGTTCGCCGCCTTCCTGGTGGAGCACGGCATTGACAGCATCTCCGTGAGTCCGGACAGCTTTCTCAAGGTCAAGACCATCGTCGCGGACGCCGAAAGCAAGCAGAAGAAGGAGGCGGGCAGTTCATGAAAATCGCCATTTCAAAACATCTTCGTGCCATGCCTCGACGATTTTATTTCCCTTCAAACTCGGCTTGACTAGACTTAAAGAATCGGTTCATGAGTTGCAGTCACACACTACCGGAGTTGCACGATGAAACTGCCCATCCAAGACCGTGAATCCGCCGGCCGCGAGCTGGCCCGTGCCCTTGAAGACTATCGCAACCGTAAGCACCTTGTCGTGCTGGCATTGCCTCGGGGAGGGGTTCCCGTGGCCGCTGAAATCGCACAGCACCTGGGCGCTGAGCTGGACCTGATGATTGTCAGGAAACTGGGTATGCCCGGCCATGAGGAACTCGCTATGGGCGCCATCGCCAGTGGCGGTGTCCGCGTTCTCAACCGCCAGGTGCTCGATTACGGTGGTGTCAGTGATGAGACGATTGAGAGGGTGGCCGAGCGCGAGCTCCAGGAGCTTGAGAGACGGGAGCATGCCTACCGCGGGGATCGCCCATGGCCGGATATGAGCGATGCTACCGTCATTCTTGTAGACGACGGCCTCGCCACGGGGGCCACTATGGGTGCAGCGCTGAAGGCACTCAAAGTCCACCGGCCCCATGAAGTTATAGTGGCCGTTCCCGTGGCTCCGGCCGACACCATCAGAAACCTCCGCAACAGCGCCGATAAGGTAGTTTGCCTGGAGACGCCCGCCTATTTCAATTCCATCGGCCAGTGGTACCAGGATTTCCACCAGGTTTCTGACGACGAGGTGCGACGGCTGCTTGCTCGTTTCTGGAAAGAATGAAGCAAGGCGATGGCAGCCGAGTGGTTTACCAATGATATAACTGGAGTTCACCCATGAGGCCCGACGACCGGATAGCGCTCTTTTGTCTGGACAGCGGCAGCGATTTCGCTTCGCACGTGGCGGCCCATCTGGGGGTGCCCCTGGGGGAACACGAAGAGCGGGATTTCGAAGACGGGGAGCACAAGATTCGCCCGCTGGAAACGGTTCGCAACCGCGATGTTTTCGTGGTTCAGTCCCTCTACAGCAGCCACGGCTTCAGCACCAACGACAAGCTGGTGCGTTTGCTGTTTTTACTGGCTAGCCTCCGGGACAATGGTGCAGCCCGGGTCACCGCCGTTGTGCCCTACCTGTGCTACTCCCGCAAGGACCGGAGAACCAAGTCCCGTGATCCCGTCACCACCCGCTATGTCGCTCAGCTCTTCGAGGCTGTAGCTATCGATGCAATGGTGACCGTGGACGTTCACAACCGCGCCGCTTTCGAGAACGCCTTTCGCTGCCCGGCCGTGCATTTGAGTGCCAGGGAGGCGTTCATCGACTTCCTCCTCCCCGATCTCCGGGACAAGGGCATCACGGTAGCGTCCCCGGATGTGGGCGGTATCAAGCGTGCAGACCTGTTCCGCGAGTCATTGGAGCGGCGGCTGGGGCACTCCGTCGGCAGCGCATTTATGGAGAAGCACCGCAGCCGCGGAGAAGTGAGCGGATCTGCGGTGGTTGGCAGCGTCAGCAACCGCACCGTGCTGATCCTGGATGACCTGATCGCAGGGGGAGGCACAATGCAACGGGCTGCGGAGGCATTCAGGGAGCAGGGCGCAGAGGAGGTCATCGCCATCGCCACCCACGGTATTTTCTCCCACGAGGCTGGGGAGAATCTGGCTTCACCGGCACTGGCCAGGGTGATTGTCGGCAATACCATTGCTCCGGCACTGCCGGTCACACTGCTGAAGACCAAGGTCGAGCTCGTCGATATCACAGTCGGTATCGCCGACACGATCGCTGCTCTGCATGAGGGAATAGAGGTAACGGATCTGGAGTCCTGAATCCGGCTTTTTTCGGTGCTGACGCTTCAACCAGCAATACTTCCTCCATAGTTAAAGGCCATGGTCAGGTAATCCATTGCCTTTTGCCGCCAGGGACCGCGCCTCTCGTGGTAATCGTCGTCCAGGTGCCAGATGGCGAGCTTGGCCCGTTCTGAGGCTCGGTAAGCTTTGTAGAACGCTACCAGGCGGGCTTCCGGTTCATCCCCGGTGATTCGCCCATAGACCTCGAACAGGATCTTGCCCACTCTGTCCTCCCCAAGCTTTTCGCACTCCATCGCCAGAAAGGACAATTCATCCACCGGATCCCGAATTCGCAGGTCGCGGCTGAACTCCAGACAGTCGATCACCACGGGTGGTTCCGTCAGGCAGATATGCTCTGGACGCAGATCACCATGGGCCTCTACGAGGGCGCCGGCCGTCGCGCGATCAGCAAAGAGCGCCGAATTCTTGTTGAGCAAAGTCATTTGCAGATCACAGACCGGTTTGACCCGATCCTCGGGAAGGGAGTAATCAACCAACTGGCGGTAGTTATCGCTGATGCCGCCCCGCAACCGCTCCAGGTAATGCGCCCCCGAGATCTGCACGCTTGCAGCACGGTGATAAAACCGGGCAAGCAAGTCGGCGACAGCCATGACGCGCTGGTAATCCACGGCTGCGGATTTAATCTGTGCTTCCAGCATCGCCGCCGCTGGCAGGCGGCGCATGACCACCAGCCAGTCAACGGGAACCCCCTTTCTGCCCAGCGTCAGCCCATCGCGAGCCACAGCGCTCAACGGCTCCACACCGATATAGGTATCGCCACCCAGTCGGCGGTTGAGGCGAACCTCCTCGACACAGTTTTTATAGCGGCCATCAATGGTCGTGAAATCGAACAGTAGATGAGCTACCGGCTTTTTAAGCTTGTAAACCCGTGGGCCGACGAGGAAGACCCAGGACATGTGGGTTTCGAGCACCTCGACCCTGTCGGCCTTGACCGGATAGGAAACGGCATTTGACAGGAACGCTACTTTCTCCTCGATTCCGGGCTGACGCGAGGGCTTAACCATGGGCCAGATCCATGCCGCCGGGGCAAAAATCGTTTTGGATATCAACAACAAGGATCGTATCGCCCTCTTGAATGTCCGGTTTGCTGCGCATAATTACCTCGCCGTTCGCCTCTCAGTAACTAGTCAGTTTAGCGCATGCTGATTCAACCCGATTGCTCCGGGCAGACCGGGTGATGATCAATCAGCACAGTTTTAACACTGTGGCAGGTGCACACTGAGGCGCGGACGGGCAAGATGTGCGCTCGACATGTGCATAGCCAAGATTAAAGTCGAGTAATTCGTGTAAACGTGCTTTGAACCGGTGCTTTTTTTCGGTAGGTTTGCGTTTAAATTTGCTCGGGTTGATCGATAGTCCTACAGACTGTTGATTATTAAATCGAAAAATTTGAGTCGCTATTGAATGAGTGCAGGCGGCCTATCGAGGCGTTGGCAGTGAATGACGAGTTCTGGATGAATCGCGCCCTGGCGCTGGCAAAATCTGCCGCTGATGAAGGCGAGGTGCCAGTGGGTGCCGTTGTGGTCCGGGACAATTGCGAAATAGGTGCAGGGTATAATGCTCCGATCAGTGGTTGCGACCCCACCGCTCACGCGGAAATCATGGCACTGCGGGATGCCGCCTGGCGGGTGGGTAATTACCGCTTGCCCGGAGCAACCCTTTACGTCACGCTTGAACCCTGCACCATGTGTGCCGGGGCTATTATTCACAGCCGTGTTTCGCGTCTTGTATATGGCGCCTGTGAGCCCAAAGCCGGTGCGGTCATCTCCACGCGCCGGACGTTAGAAGAAGAAGCCTTCAACTGGCGGGTTGAGGCAATCGGAGGCGTACTTGAACACCCATGCAGTGAGGTGATATCCGACTTTTTTGCTGCTCGTCGTGAGCAGATTCGCCGTCGGCGTCATGGTCATTCAGGGAACGAACAGGAGTAGTCCATGAAAGTGCTAGTTACCGGCGGTGCCGGTTATATTGGAAGTCACGTTGTACGTCAGCTGGGCGACGCAGGTCACGACATCGTGGTGTTTGATAACCTTTCTACCGGCTATCGCTGGGCGGTTACCTATGGCGAGCTTGTCATCGGCGACCTGGCGGACGAAGAGGCGATCGAGGCCGTCTTCAGCCAACACGATTTTGAAGCCGTTCTGCATTTTGCGGCCAACATTGTAGTGCCGGAATCCGTTACCAATCCTCTCAAGTACTACAGCAACAATACCCGCAACACCCTGAATCTTTTGAAAGTGATCGAACGTCATAACACGCCGTACATGGTGTTCTCGTCTACCGCTGCGGTATACGGTATGCCGGAAGAAAAAGTGCTCGCCGAATCCCAGCCCCTGGCGCCCATCAATCCTTACGGCGCATCGAAAATGATGAGCGAGCGCATGATCATGGATCTCGCGGCGGCGTCTTCCCTGAACTATGTCATTTTGCGGTATTTCAACGTTGCGGGCGCCAATCCCGATGGTCTGCTTGGCCAGGCAACACCGGAGGCAACGCACCTGATCAAGGTTGCCTGTGAGTGCGTTACCGGTCAGCGTGAGGGAATGAGCGTGTTTGGTACCGACTACGACACCCGGGATGGCACCTGTGTTCGCGATTACATCCATGTCGAGGATCTTGCTAAAGCTCATGTTATGGCCCTGGAATTCATGCGCAAAGGGGGCGAGTCCCAGGTTCTGAATTGTGGCTACGGTCGCGGCTTTACCGTCAGTGAAGTCATTGATGTGGTCAAAAGGCTGTCCGGGAATGACTTCCCGGTGGAGAGGGTGGGGCGTCGTGCCGGTGACCCGGATGCCCTCATGGCGGACAACAGTAAAATTACCCGAACACTGGGCTGGACCCCGGACTACGACAACCTGGACACCATTGTTGGTACAGCGTTGGCGTGGGAAACTATCTGGCAAAAGCGGCGTCAGTCCCGGTAACCATTAAAAGCGATTTGAAATCACTCTTAAGGATGGAGTTTAAAGGATGAAGATCACCATTTTTGGCACCGGCTACGTCGGCCTCGTCACAGGTGCATGTCTTGCGGATGTCGGTCACGATGTGCTTTGCATGGATGTCGACGAAAACAAGATCGGTAAATTGAAGAATGGCCAGATTCCCATCTATGAGCCTGGCCTGGACAGCATTGTTAATCATAACGTGGACGCCGGCCGACTGAATTTCACCACCAACACCGAGCAGGCTGTGGGCCACGGTGAACTGCAGTTTATCGCCGTGGGTACGCCTCCGGATGAGGACGGCTCTGCCGATCTGCAGTATGTAACTGCTGTTGCCCGCGCCATTGGCCAGTACATGACCGACTACAAGGTGATTGTCGATAAGTCGACAGTGCCGGTCGGAACCGGCGACAAGGTTCGTGATGCAACCCGGGCGGAACTGGATCGTCGTGGTCTGGAACTGGAGTTTGATGTTGTATCAAACCCTGAGTTCCTCAAGGAAGGGGCCGCGATCAACGATTTCATGAAGCCTGATCGCATCGTGATCGGTACTGACAGTGAGCGTGCACAGGAGTTGCTGCGGGAAGTCTACTACCCGTTTAACCGCAGTCATGATCGCATGATCTATATGGATATTCGTTCCGCTGAGCTGACCAAGTATGCAGCCAATGCCATGCTGGCGACCAAGATCAGCTTCATGAATGAAATCGCCAATCTGTCCGAGCGCCTCGGTGCCGACATTGAGGCGGTCAGGCGGGGTATCGGTTCCGACCCGCGCATTGGCTACCACTTCATATATCCCGGTTGCGGTTATGGCGGCTCCTGCTTTCCAAAGGATGTCACGGCATTGACCAGGACAGCACGGGATTGCGGTTACGACGCCCGGTTGCTCAATGCCGTTGACGAAGTTAACGCGGCCCAGAAGCATGTACTTTTCGACAAAGTCAGCCACTACTTTCAGGGTAATGTGGAGGGCAAAGTGGTTGCACTGTGGGGATTGGCGTTCAAACCCAATACGGATGATATGCGCGAGGCTTCCGCCCGAATATTGATGGAAAATTTGTGGAAGGCAGGCGCCCGGGTGCAGGCGTTTGACCCGGAAGCAATGGAAGAAACCCAGCGTATCTATAGCGACCAGGAAGGTCTGCAGCTTTGCGGAACCAAAGAGCAGGCGTTGAAAGGTGCGGATGTGCTGGTGATCTGTACCGAGTGGAAAGAATTCCGCTCCCCGGATTTCGCCAGCGTCGCAGCCGCGCTGAAAGAACCGGTCATCTTTGATGGCCGTAACCTGTATGAACCGGAAATGCTCGAACGCTATGGCCTGATCTACTATGCCATTGGCCGTGGGCGTAACCAGTTCAGCGCGATCTGAGCCTCGGGCCATGGCATTTGAACTGCATCCCCGACTTGCGGAAGACACCATCAGCCTGGGTCATACCGGGCTGTGTGATATACGGCTGATGAACAATGCCAACTGGCCCTGGCTGTTGTTGGTGCCAATGCGGGAGGGTATGCGTGAAATATATCAACTGACCGAGCAGGATCAGCTGGGTCTATTAAGGGATTCCTCTGCTCTTAGCAAAGGCATGATGGAGTTGTTCGATGGCCACAAGCTGAATGTGGCTGCGCTCGGTAATATGGTGCCGCAGTTACACGTGCACCATATAGTCCGCTATGAGGGCGATACAGGTTGGCCCGGCCCGGTATGGGGAGTGCAACCGCCATTGCCGTATTCCCCGTTGGCCCTTAATCGACGGATCAAGGTACTCGCCGAACTGATCACGGAAGTGGTTAATAAAAGAAGCCAATAGAGCGTTTTTACGCTTGTTCCGCCCGTTTTTTCGATATTTTTGCCAGCGTCTGGGACCCCACCAGAATCATCCGCAATTCCGTTTTCAGTTTGGTTTTCAGAACCTCTTTCTCCTTGGCAGTCGCATCCAGCGCTTCGGCGCCATGGTTAAAAACCAGGGTGACCATGGCTTCGGCCACCAGGCGGGGATCGTAGAGGGGTTTGTTCTGCTCGTCGGCAATCCGGCAAAGATCGTCGGCCAGCTCCGTAACAAAATGATCAATCTCGGCTTGGATCGCAGTGCGGAAAGGCTTCGAAACGCCTGTACGTTCACGAAGTAACAGTCTGAAAAGGTTAGCGTTATTTCCAAGATACTCCATAAAGGTTTCGACGGATGTGCTGATGGCGCTGCCATTACGGGCAATGCGTTTGCGCGCCTGACGCATCAACTGACGAAGAGCGAGTCCGCTTTCGTCCACCAGCGCCAACCCTAATTCATCAAGCTCGGTAAAGTGACGGTAGAAGGAGGTCGGTGCAATACCAGCGGCCCGTGCCACCTCCCGGAGACTCAAACTGGAAAAGCCACGGTCCGCACTTAACTGGCCAAGTGCAGCATCCATCAGCGCACGGCGTGTTTTTAACTTCTGTTCAGCTCGGGCTGACAAATTGGTGCTCCAGAGGCCGGATGACTAAGCGAAGTATTCTAGTCTTCAGTTCGCACCCCGTCATCTTTGGAGTCAGGTGTCGCACCAAAGCTGATTGAGGCTGCTACAGAATCCGGAGTGGAGGGGGCAGGCCATCCCTTTCCAGACACGCCGTGAATACATCCTTGTAGGCTCGGTGTTGCCATCCATGGCAACACACGATCTGGCAAGGGGTGGCCTGCTCCCTCCACGGACCCCACCTCGATAATAGAGCCCTCAACCCACAAAGATTCCCATCGCCCCCTGATTTTAAGGTTGATTGTGTTTATAATGGTGCGCTTTTTACAGGGTCCGCCAAAACCTGCAAAGTTGCCTTTAAATCGGCTTCTTTAACAGTGACATACGGCGTATCCGATGATGTGAGCAGGGCTGGTTTCCGCGAGGAACAGCTAGTGTTGGTTATATTATGGGGTATCTGAAATGCCGATTTATGAATACGTATGTGACGACTGCGGGTTTGAGAAAGATATTATCCAGAAAATGAGCGACGCACCTCTGAAAGATTGCCCATCATGCGAAGCGGTGGCGTTCAGGAAGCGAATCTCTGCGGCGGGTTTCCGGCTATCCGGCACTGGCTGGTATGAAACCGATTTTAAAACCGGAAAGAAAAAGAATCTGGTGGAAAAGAGCAGTTCATCAACACCTACAGAATCCTCTGCGGGCTGAAAACACATTCATTCGAACACAGAAACAACGGGACAGGGTATGCGCAGTCACTATTGCGGTGGAATCGACGAATCTCACATTGATCAGGACGTTACACTTTGTGGTTGGGTCCACCGCCGTCGAGATCACGGCGGCGTCATTTTTCTTGATCTGCGCGATCGGGACGGCATTTCCCAGGTGGTGTTTGATCCGGACACCCCGGACAGTTTTTCGCTGGCTGAAAAGGTTCGCAGCGAATATGTCATTCAGGTGACGGGTCGCGTTCGCCGGCGTCCGTCCGGAACTGAAAATGCCAACATGCCGACCGGGCAGGTTGAAGTTCTTGGCACCGCGCTGACCATTCTCAATGCTGCCGCCACACCCCCGTTCCCGCTCGATGAACATGTGGATGTGGGTGAAGATGTTCGTCTGCGGTATCGCTTTATCGACCTGCGTCGCCCGGAAATGCTGAACCGCCTGCGTTTCCGGTCACGGGTCACCAGCTATATTCGCAACTTCCTTGATCGCCAAGAATTCATGGACGTGGAAACCCCGATCCTCACTCGCGCCACGCCCGAGGGGGCCCGTGACTACCTGGTGCCAAGCCGCACCCATGAGGGCTCGTTCTTCGCGTTGCCCCAGTCGCCGCAGCTTTTCAAACAGCTGCTGATGGTCTCCGGCGTTGACCGTTACTATCAGATTGCCAAATGTTTCCGGGACGAAGACCTCCGGGCGGATCGTCAGCCTGAGTTTACGCAGATCGACATTGAGGCCTCTTTTATCAATGAAGATATCCTTATGGGTCTGACCGAGACGATGATCCGTGACCTGTTCCGTGATGTGCTGCAGGTAGAGCTGCCCGAGTTCCCCCGCATGCCTCATGCCGAGGCCATGCAGCGTTATGGCAGTGACAAGCCCGACTTGCGTATTCCGCTTGAACTGATTGATGTCGCTGACCTGGTCGCAAGCGTTGATTTCAAGGTCTTTGCCGGCCCCGCCAACGATGCCAAGGGACGTGTTGCCGCCCTTCGGGTGCCCAAAGGTGGCGTAATCAGCCGTAAACAGATCGATGACTACACCAAGTACGTGGGCATTTACGGGGCCAAGGGCCTGGCGTATATCAAGGTCAATGATCTGGGCAAGGGGGCTGAAGGCCTGCAGTCGCCAATCATCAAGTTTCTGGGTAACGACGTTGCGCTTGCCATTATTGAGCGCGTGGCTGCTGAAGATGGCGACATCGTATTCTTCGGGGCAGACAAGACCACCGTGGTCAACGAAGCCCTGGGAGCTCTGCGGGTCAGGATTGGCCATGATCTCAAGATGCTGACCAAAGAGTGGGCGCCGATGTGGGTGGTGGATTTCCCGATGTTCGAGGAAACCTCCGATGGCGGCCTGCACGCTATTCATCATCCGTTCACCGCACCGTCCTGCACGCCGGAACAATTGATTGCTTCGCCCGAGGCCGCCTTGTCCCGAGCCTACGATATGGTGTTGAACGGCACAGAGCTTGGGGGCGGGTCGATTCGTATTCATGATGAAGCCATGCAGCAGACTGTATTCCGTATTCTGGGCATTGATGAAGAGGAAGCCCGGGCCAAGTTTGGTTTCCTGCTGGATGCCTTGAAGTTCGGTTGTCCTCCCCATGGTGGCCTTGCGTTTGGTCTAGACCGGTTGGTCATGCTGATGACCGGCGCGACCTCCATCCGCGACGTTATCGCGTTTCCGAAAACCCAGAGTGCTAACTGTCTGATGACGCAGGCGCCCGGCCTGGTGGATGAGCAGCAGTTGCGAGAACTGCACATCCGGCTGCGGAAGCCTTCGGTCAAGCAAGTGCCTGATTCGATTGGGAATGTGGAACCAAGCGAATAGAGTGACGGTCACCGTCCCCGGGATTTCAGCAGCAAGGAGAAAGTGTGGCCATCATACTCGGTGTTGATCCGGGCTCGCGCATTACCGGTTATGGCCTTATCCGCTGTGAGGGCCGCCACACCGAATATCTCGACAGCGGCTGCATCAGGCTGGGTGAAAAGCCGCTGGCGGAGCGGCTGCAAATTATTTTTCACAGTCTGGCCACACTGATCGGCGAATACCGGCCGGATGAATTTGCCATCGAGCAGGTATTTATGGCCCGCAATCCGGATTCAGCTCTCAAGCTGGGTCAGGCACGGGGGGCGGCGATTGTCAGCGCTGCCAACAGTGGTCTTGCGGTCCATGAATATTCTGCCCGTCAAGTGAAGCAGGCCGTGGTGGGCAAGGGCAGTGCGGACAAAACCCAGGTGCAGCACATGGTGCAGACCCTGCTGGGGTTGTCGAAAAAACCCCAGGCGGACGCAGCCGACGCGCTTGCCATCGCACTCTGTCATGCCCATATGAACCAGAGCATGAACCGGATTTCAGCGGGTGGTCGCGTCAGGGGCGGGCGCATCCGGCCATAATGACAATCGGTATGAACAGGCCAAAGGCCTGGGGAGAATCCATTTGATCGGTCGCATTCACGGCATTCTCATTGAAAAAGCTCCCGGTCAGGCACTCATTGAGTGCGCCGGACTTGGCTATGAAGTAGACATCCCCTACACCACCTTTTTCCATCTCCCGGATGCCGGACAGGAAATCACCCTCCATACCCATTTTTCCGTTCGGGAGGATGCTCACAGCCTTTTCGGCTTTGCAGCGCGGCTCGACCGTAACGTTTTCCGTTTGTTAATCAAGGTTAATGGCGTCGGCCCCAAGCTTGCACTGGCCATTCTGTCTGGCCTCGATGCCCATCAGTTCATCCGGTGTGTGGAGGCACGAGATGCAAACTCATTGGTCAAGCTGCCGGGTGTCGGCAAGAAAACCGCTGAACGTCTGCTGATAGAGATAGCTGATCGCATCGGTCAACTGGAAGGGCAGTTTACGCCGGGCAGCCTGCCGGGCACTCCGTCGGCAGCACCCGCGCGGGATACCCACAGCCCGCGGGATGAGGCGGAAGCCGCTTTGATCGCGCTGGGTTATAAACCCCAGGAGGCCAGCAAGGCCGTCAACAGGATTGCCGACAAGGACATGAGTCGGGAAGAGCTTATCCGACTGGCGCTCAAGAACATGATTCCTGCGGGCTGAAGGCCAGAAAACTGGTGGTCTTTCTGTCGAGAGCGTAACGTGACAGTCGAAGCACCCCTTGTACAATAACCGTCGCTTTGGGAAACATATAAACGCAATGTCGATCTCCAGCTTTGAGCACCTTGATGATTGAGTCCGACCGATTGATTACGGCTCGACCGGGCCAGTATGAAGAAGTTCAGGATCGCGCTATTCGTCCAACGCGGTTGGCCGAATATGTCGGCCAGCCAACGGTCCGCGAGCAGATGGATATTTTCATCTCTGCGGCCAGGGGTCGGCAGGAAGCGTTGGATCATGTGTTGATATTCGGCCCGCCAGGTCTGGGCAAGACCACACTGGCCAATATTATTGCTAACGAAATGGGTGTTGCGATCAAGACCACTTCGGGCCCAGTGCTTGAACGGGCGGGCGATCTGGCCGCCATGCTGACCAACCTGGAAGAGGGCGATGTTCTTTTCATCGACGAGATCCATCGTCTGAGTGCTGCCGTGGAAGAAGTGCTCTATCCGGCAATGGAAGACTATCAGCTCGACATCATGATTGGCGAAGGTCCGGCGGCGCGCTCGATCAAACTCGATCTGCCAGCGTTTACACTGGTAGGCGCCACCACCAGGGCCGGGTTATTGACCTCCCCGCTACGAGACCGGTTTGGCATTGTTCAGCGTCTCGAGTTTTACAACACCGCAGATCTGACCCACATCGTATTGCGGTCGGCAGATCTGTCCGGTGTCAGTATTGAAAAGGCGGGGGCTCTCGAGATCGCCAGACGCTCCCGAGGTACGCCGCGCATCGCCAACCGGCTGCTGCGACGGGTGCGAGACTACGCCGAGGTCAAAGCCGACGGTATTATCACTGAAGAGATTGCTGATCAGGCTCTGAATATGTTGAAAGTGGATCATCTGGGGTTCGATCATATGGACCGCCGCCTGCTGCTGGCGATGATCGAGAAATTCGACGGTGGCCCCGTCGGGGTCGAGAGTCTGGCGGCTGCCATCAGTGAAGAACGTGGCACGATTGAAGATGTGCTGGAACCTTTTCTTATCCAGCAGGGTTACATGGTGCGGACCCCGAGAGGGCGTATGGTCACGTCCCATGCCTACCTGCATTTTGGCATCGCCTCCGGAAAACCCGGGCAGGAGGATTTACTTGATTGAGTCCGCGACGTCGCTGTTCGCCCTGCCGGTTCGAGTCTATATAGAAGATACCGATGCAGGTGGTATTGTGTTTCATGCCAAGTACCTGCATTACATGGAGCGGGCCAGGACGGAATGGGTACGCAGCCGTGGGGTCGGGTTACGTGCAGGGCTGACCGAGAATATCAGCTATGTCGTGCAAAGGCTGTCGATACACTATGCGGTGCCTGCGAAGCTGGATGATCAACTGCGGGTAACTGCTGATCTGGTGAGGGGAGGCAGGGTCTGGATGGAATTTAACCAGCGGGTGGAGCGGGAATCCGACGGTGCGCTGTTAGCGGATGCGGTTGTCAAGGTCGCGTGCGTGGCTCTGGACACCGGCCGCCCCCGGGCGTTGCCGGAGGCCATGAAGACTCTGATGCCGGCAGCACAGAGCCAGGGTTAGTTAACGAATAAAGTCTTACCGTGAGAGTCGAACGCGCTCTCTGACCTTAAAAACGGAAAACCAGGAGTAGAAGGTGGATTCAGAACTCTCAGTTTGGTCTCTCATCGCCAATGCAGGCTTGTTGGTGCAGCTGGTTATGCTGATACTGGCACTCGCATCGGTCATATCCTGGGCATTGATTTTTCAGCGTTTCCAGGTTTTCCGTAAAGCCAGGCAGGCGCAGTTGGCGTTTGAAGAGCGGTTTTGGTCGGGCATGGATCTCGGTCAGCTCTATCGTGAGGTGAATGCGGATCCAACGCCGTTTTCCGGACTCGAAGCCATCTTTCGTTCAGGCTTCAAAGAGTTCTCCCGGCTCCGGCAGCAGAGTCGGGATGCGGATGCCGTGATGGACGGCGCCCAGCGCGCCATGCGTGTCGCCTTCTCCCGGGAACAGGAACGGCTTGAAACTCATCTGCCGTTTCTCGCAACCGTCGGTTCGACCAGTCCCTACGTGGGCTTGTTCGGCACGGTTTGGGGCATCATGAATTCGTTCCGGGGGCTGGCCCAGGCGCAACAGGCCACGCTTGCCACTGTCGCGCCGGGTATCTCCGAAGCTCTCATTGCCACAGCCATGGGGCTGTTCGCGGCGATTCCGGCGGTTATTGCCTATAACCGTTTTTCCACAACCTCGGATTCGCTGCTCAAGAACTATGAGACCTTTGCCGAGGAATTCTCCAGCATTCTGCATCGTCGGGTGCATCACAGCGAGAAAGCCCCAGCGGCCTGAACCTGATCATCTGGCAGGAGTACGAATGTGAGCATGAAAGGTATGGGGATGATGCCCCACGAACGCCGCAAGCCAATGTCGGAAATCAACGTGGTGCCGTACATCGACGTGATGCTGGTGCTGCTGATCATTTTTATGGTGACGGCGCCAATGCTTGTCCAGGGTGTAAAGGTTGATCTGCCCAATACAGTATCCGACCCGATCCAGGCGGAAAAAGATGTCGAATCCGTTATCGTCTCGGTGGATAGTAACGGTGCTTATTACCTTGAGGTTGGAGGCGAAGGTAGTGAGCCCATGTCACTCGACGAGGTTCAGAGTCAGGTCGCTAAAATCCTCTCCGGACGGACTCGTAGCGAAGTTCTTGTCCGCGGTGACGAGTTTGTAAATTATGGTGTGGTGGTTCGGCTGATGTCAGCATTGCAGGGTGCCGGTGCGTCCAGTGTCGGCCTTATTACCGAAAGCTCGCCAAACGAGTAGGGGTTAACGTTTCGTGATTGACCAGCAGCGAGAACCGATAAGCACAGGGCAGCCAGCGTGGAAATCCCCTGTTGCACTTTCCCTGCTGTTGCACGGGCTGATTGTTGTGGTTGCGCTGGCCGGTTGGCACTGGACCAGCCCGGTAGAGGAGCCGACACCCAGAAGTATTGCGGCACGCCTGATTACCAGTCAGCCACCCGTACAGCAGCCAGAGCCTGTTCCAGCACCTGCTCCTGAACCCGAGCCCGAGCCTGAACCTGAAGAGGATCCTGAAGAAGCAGAGGCCGAGCGTAAGGCCGCCGAGGAGCGCGCCCGGCAACAGCAAGAACAGGAGCGCCAGGCAGAGCAGGAGCGCCAGCAAGCGAAGGAGCGTGAAGCCCGACAGCGTGAGGAGCAGGCGGCCAAGCAGAAACAGCAAGAAGCAGCGCGCCAGAAAGTTGAAGCCGAGGCCAAAGAGCGGGCTCGCCAACAAGCAGAGGAAGAGCGCAAGCGTCAGCAGGCAGACGAGCAGCGTGAACGAGAGGCCGCGGCCAAAGCCGCGGAAGAGGAACGACGCAAGCAGGAGGAAGCTGAGCGTAAGCGCCAGCAGGAGGCCGAAGCCAAGCGACAGGCGGAGGCCAAACGTGAAGCGGAGGCCAAACGCCGGGAAGCTGAGCGCAGGCTGAGAGAGCAGCAATTGGAAGCACTCGCAGATTCGGCCCGCGAATCTGAAGAGGCCGCACGCCGGCAGGCAGAAGCAGAGGCCGCAGCGCGCGCGAGAAGCTCGCAAATGCAGACAGATAGCCAGAGGTACCAGGCACTGATTCGCGAGCGTTTGAAAAACGGCTGGTATATGCCGTCTTCCGCTACTAGTGAGATGACGGCGACCCTTAGAATCACCTTGTTACCAACGGGTGAACTTTCATCTGTCGAGCTGGTCAGGGGGAGTGGTAATACCGCCTTCGATAACTCCGCGCTGAGTGCAGTGCGCGGGGTTAACCGTTACCCGGTGCCCAGTGAGCGGGATACGTTTGAGAAATACTTTCGCCAGTTTACGATCGAATTCAACCCCGAGTTGCAGAGATGACCATGGATATCGAGAACATGACAAATCACACCCAGATTGAACGGCGCCAGCAAGGTCGGCATTACGCCCTACGCTGCCAGTGGTTGCGTGTATTGATGCCCGTATTGCTTTTGATGGCAATGGCTACGCCCGCAAGTTCTGAATTACTTATTCGTATAACCGAAGGTGTTGATTCAGCCATCCCGCTCGCCGTAGTGCCATTTTCGAAAACCGGCAATATGCCTGGTGGTGACGACGTCAGTGACATCGTCCGGGACGACCTGACGATGAGCGGTGAGTTCAAGCCCCTCAGCCCTGAGCGGATGCTCAGCCTGCCCTCCAGAAGCGACGATGTTTACTACCGGGACTGGCGCTTGCTGGGGCAGCGTTTTCTTCTGGTGGGCGAGCTGAGCCAGCAGGGAGACCGTATTCAGGCGCGTTACGAGTTGTTTGATGTGAACGGTGAACGGCGCCTTCTGGGGGAGACCGCCACGGCTACAGCCGGCGACATGCGCGGCCTGGCTCATCACATCAGTGACAAGGTTTACGAGGCGCTCACCGGCGAGAAAGGGGCCTTTTCAACCAAGCTCGCCTACGTAACTCTCGAAACCGGTGGTGGCAAACGAATTTACAAATTGCAGGTCAGTGACGTGGACGGTAAGCGGGCCCGGGTACGGCTGGAAAGTGATGAGCCAATCCTGTCTCCAACCTGGTCGCCAGACGGTAAGAGTCTGGCCTACGTTTCCTTCGAGACCGGTCGCCCGGCTATATACACCCATGAGCTGTCCAGTGGTAAACGCACCCGCGTAGCCTCCTTTCCAGGGCTGAATTCCGCCCCGGACTGGTCACCGGATGGCAAATCCCTGCTGGTGACCTTGTCCAAGGACGGCAATGCTGAAATCTACAAGATGGATCTGGCCTCCAAATCCCTCAAGCGGCTGACCAATCATTGGTCGATTGATACGGAAGGCAGCTGGGACGCTGACGGAAGAGGGTTGCTTTTCACCTCCGACCGTTCCGGTGGTCCGCAAATTTATCATAAAGAGACCGAAAACGCTGAGCCCAGAAGGCTGACCTTTGATAGCAGCTACAATGCCAGGCCCCGCTTCAGCCCGGACGGGAAACATATTTATTACGTTCATCAGCGTCAGGGTGCCTTCCATATCGCGCGGATGAATATAGAGACCGGGAATGAAACGGTTCTGACCCGCACCGGGTTGGATGAATCGCCAAGCGTAGCGCCGAACGGTCGCATGGTGATTTACTCCACCCAACAGAATGGTGAGAGTGTGCTGACGGTCATGTCTGCTGAAGGTGGGGCAAACTATGTGCTGCCCTCGGCAAGCGGTGATGTGAGGGAGCCCGCCTGGTCGCCATTTATGCAATAGTTTTACTACCGGTTCGGATGCAGTTGGGTCCGAACATACTCTAACGTGCTAAACACACTTAAAATATGAAGGAACGGTTATGATGTTCACGATGCGAAACAAGGCATTTGCCCTGGTACTCTCACTCGGTTTTATTGCTGGCTGTAGTTCCACCGGCGACACCATGGAAGACGACGGCTTCGGTATAGATAGCTCTGCTACTGGTCAGAGCGGTGGCAGCACCGTATATGACGGCACTGACGGCAGCGGCGTGTCATCCAGCGGCTTGACCGACTCCGAGCGCATGGAGGCCCAGGAGCGTGCATCACAAGCCGAAGTTCAAGCGTTGCGTGATATCACCACCTTCTACTTTGACTTCGACACCGCTGAAATCAAAGCCGAATCCCGCGACGTTCTGGCTGCTCATGCCCGCTACCTGTCAGATAACCCGGGCACTCAGGTTCGCCTGGAAGGGCATTCCGATGAGCGTGGCACCACCGAATACAACCTGGCGTTGGGTGAGCGTCGTGCCAACGCGGTACAGCGCTTCCTCATTGTCAACGGTGCTTCCCGTGGCCAGCTTGAAACCGTAAGCTATGGCGAAGAAAAACCAGCGGTCTCAGGTTCCAGCGAGAGTGCCTGGGCCCAGAACCGTCGCGTTGAAATGATTTTCCAGTAAGCGCGAAGATTGCAACCAACAGGACCCACCATGAGAAACCTCCTCATGGCGACAGTTGCGCTATCGCTTAGCGGTTGCGCACTGGCGCAGTCATCGGCACCAGTACCAGTAGCTCAGAGCAGCCAGTCGGAAGCCCGCCCACAAGCGGGCGACAGTCAGGCTAACGCTGAGTTGTTTTTTATGATTGAGCAGCTGCAGGGCGAAGTGCGTCGTTTGCAGGGAGAGCTTGAAGAACAGCGACACCAGCTTAATCGGCTCTCAAACCAGTCAAAAGAACGTTATATCGATCTTGACCAACGACTGCTCGATCTTGCCGGGCAGCTGCAGGCAGCTCCGGCATCAGGCGGTGGCTCATCGGCAGAGGCTCCGGAAGCCAGCATAAAGCCGGTTACCCGTGAGTATCGTCAGCCGACTGATGCTGAGCGACAGGCGTATCAGAAGATCCAGGCGTCAATCCGCGACAGGAATTACGATGCCGCGATTGACGGTATCTACGGCTTCATTTCGGAGTATCCGGAAGGTGACCTTACCGTTAACGCCTATTACTGGCTGGGAGAGGTGTACCTGGTCAAACCTCAGCTCGAGCAGGCCAAGCAGGCGTTCACCATCGTAGCCACCCGGTTTTCAGATCACAGAAAAGCGGCGGATGCGATTTACAAGCTTGGCGTCACCTATGATCGCTTGAATGAAAAAACCGAAGCGGTTCGGCAAATGGAGAGAGTGGTATCCAGTTATCCGGCAACCAACGCCGCGTCACTGGCTAAAGAGTATCTGAATAGGCGTTGATGTTGTCTGCGTTGAAATAAAACATGAAAAGGGTTGAAGCGCGGCGAAAAATCCGTACTATATGCGCCTCGTTTGGGTCGTTAGCTCAGTTGGTAGAGCAGTTGGCTTTTAACCAATTGGTCGATGGTTCGAATCCATCACGACCCACCATTATTGAAGTTGATCGCACGCGGTGGTAAACGAGTGTGCAGTCAAGGCAGTGATACGCCAACCCGTTATGGGTCGTTAGCTCAGTTGGTAGAGCAGTTGGCTTTTAACCAATTGGTCGATGGTTCGAATCCATCACGACCCACCAAATTGATACCTGCCTGAAGCTTGCGTTGAGTCAGGGTTTGTGTCGGAAAAAGAGCCCAAGGGCTCTTTTTTTTTGCCTTCAAACCCCAATCCATGGTTATAGTGAAGTCGTACAACAGTCCCATGACAATTGCGAAGGGCCCCGGTACAAACTCGTAAGCGAGGGGTTTGAGCGCGTTAACCACGAGAGATGCAATGATACGATCCGATAACCGTATTCTGGTTCAGGAGCACCTGGCACATGAAGCGGAGCCGAGACCGCTTAATGCAGACAAGCGGGCCGAACTGGAAGCGCGTATCAAGCAGGCGCTGAAGGATCGCGATGCCGTATTGGTGGCTCATTATTACACGGACTCGGATATCCAGCGGCTTGCCGAGGAAACCGGCGGTTGCGTGGCGGATTCGTTGGAAATGGCCCGTTTCAGCAACCAGCATCCAGCCTCGACCGTGGTGGTCGCTGGCGTCAAATTCATGGGCGAAACAGCAAAAATTCTGAACCCGGAAAAACAGGTTCTGATGCCAACACTGGAGGCAACCTGTTCACTGGACATCGGCTGCCCGGCAGACGAATTCGCTGCATTTTGTGATCAGCATCCGGATCGTACCGTGGTGGTTTATGCCAATACGTCTGCGGCCGTAAAAGCTCGGGCAGACTGGGTTGTCACCTCCAGCTGTGCTCAGGCGATCGTGGAGTCCCTGGATGCCAACGGTGAAAAAATCCTGTGGGCGCCGGACAAGCATCTCGGCCACTACGTCCAGAAGACTACTGGTGCCGACATGTTGTTGTGGGACGGCTCCTGTATCGTCCACGAAGAATTCAAATCCCGCGGCCTGGAAGATCTGAAGGCCCTTTATCCCGATGCGGCTGTCCTGGTACACCCCGAGTCTCCGGATGCAGTGGTTGAGATGGCCGACGTAGTCGGCTCCACATCCCAGCTGATTAACGCCGTGCAAACGCTGCCTAACGAACGTTTTATTGTGGCGACAGACAACGGTATCTTTTACAAGATGCAGCAGGTAGCGCCGAACAAGACGTTAATCGAGGCGCCGACAGCAGGTAATGGAGCTACCTGCCGTAGCTGTGCGCACTGTCCCTGGATGGCGATGAACGGGTTGGAGAACCTGCTTTATGTGCTGGAAAACGGTGGCCAGGAAATCACCATCGACGCCGACCTGCGGGAGCGAGCATTGGAGCCGTTACGCCGTATGCTTGATTTTACTGCCAGTCGGAACCTCAAGATCGCTGGGAACGCCTGAGCCTCGCGAGAGGGTTGCGCGGGATCAGACGCGGGTCCAAGTTCAGCGCCGGCGGGCGAGGGCGTCTGATACCTGCGAGAGACGCTCAGTGATGATCTGCCGCAGCGGAGCTTCAGGAGGCGTTTTCTCCTGGGCTTCCCTCAACTGCCTTTGCGCAGACTCCAGGTCCCCCATCAACAGGTCATATTCTGCCCGGGCGCGGTGTACCCCAACAATGTTCCTCGCCTGACCCTCGGCCTCGGCAAGCTGAAGCCACAGATCTTCCCGGTGCGGGTATTCCCGCGTCAGCGTTTTGAGATACTCGGCGGACTGCTGCGCGTTGCCGGCGCTGCGCTCAACGTCCGCCAGCATGGTGATGATCGGAGCGTTGCCGGGATTCCGCTGCACGGCATTTTGCAATAAAGCCCTGGCTTCCTCGGTCTGCTTCAAGGTGTGCAACGCTTCAGCCAGAGTAACCACGTAGGTAATGCGACCCGGTTGCCTTGCCAGTAGCGCTTCGAGTTTCTTGCGGGCATCCTGTGGCCGATCCGCTGCCAGATAGGCCACCGCCAAACCATAATGGGCGGCCTCTTCCCAATTTGCGCTATCGTTTGCCAGATAGCCTTCGAACAGATCCACCGCATCCCCCGGAGATTTTGCGTATCTGACCTGCAAGCGGGCCCGCACAAGATGATATTCAAGGGCGTCGGTGACGCCGCCCTCCGGATATTGTTCCGCGCGACTGCGGCTGTCCGACACCCGGCTCTGGGTGAGCGGGTGGGTTGAGAGGTATTCCGGCAGGCGGTTTCCCTGCAGGCGATTCTGCCGCATCATTACCTCAAACATTTCGGGCATGCCTCTGGGGTCCATGCCAGCGTTTGCCAGGACATCAATGCCAACCCGGTCTGCTTCCTGCTCATTAGAGCGGCTGTATTGCAACATGTTCTGCACCGCCATGGCCTGGGTCCCGGCGATAGCTGCAATGCCAACGTCCGACTGGGTAACCGCCGACAGAATGATGCCAGCGATCATTCCGGCCAGGGTCAGTGGCGCACTGGTCTCTTGCTGCTCCATTCGGCGTGCAAAGTGACGCTGGCTGAGGTGGGCAAGCTCGTGGGCGATAACCGAGGCAAATTGCTGCTCGGTGGCGGCATTCAGAAAAAGTCCGGCGTTGACCCCGATAATGTTGCCGGGCACCGCAAACGCATTCAGCGCCGGGCTGTCGATTACAACCAGAGACAAGCGCTTGTCTTGCAGTGGCACAAAAGGCACCAGACGATAGACAATGCTGTTCATGTAATCGGTGACCAGCGGATCCCGTATCTGTTCGGCTGACACTCTCAATGAGCGCATCACCTGACGGCCAATTTCCGCTTCCTGCTGCTCGGAAATAAGGCCACCGCCAACACCGCCCAGCGTTGGCAACAGGGATTCGTTTGCAATAACGCTATTGAGCGGCAGCGAAAGGGCAACGGCAAGCGCCAGACCTTGTCCTGCCTTTCTTGTGAACTTCTGGTAAAACGCTGCACGAACGAATTTCATAGGTTGCCTGATATACTTCCTGACAATCAGTGCAATGCAGGGGACTCGCCGGCATAATGCACCGCTTGATAGTTGAACCAACAAGCCACCGAAAACGCAACGGTTTATATTAGACTCATGGCCGATAATGTTCTTGATGCGTCCGGGCTTATTTGTCCCATGCCGCTGTTAAAAACCAAACTCAAGCTGAATGCCATGCAACCGGGCGAAGAGCTTGAGGTCATCGCGACCGATGCCGGGTCAGCCCGGGATATACCCGCGTTCCTGAAGCTATCATCTCACATATTGGTTAGCACGTTGGAAACCGACGGTTGTTATCACTTCGTTATACGACGTGGAAATTAACGTTTTGTTCCGGGCATGCTGTTTCGTGAAGTTACGGAGACATTGATGGTACGAATTTTACGTGGTCTGGCGCATAAATACTTTTCAGATGACGAAGCAGTCATACTTTTTCTGCTGCTGATCTTCGGCACCCTGATTGTTATCCTCTTTGGTCGAATGCTGGCGCCGGTCATTGCCGCTGCCATCATTGCCTTTATTCTTCAGGGTCTGGTTACCAAGCTGACCTCTCTGGGCATTCCCGAAGTTGTCTCGATTATCGGGGTGTTTCTGGTTTTTCTTGGCACTCTGATTGGCTTTCTGTTCGGGCTTCTACCCTTACTGTGGACGCAGGTAACGTCGTTGGCGGGAGAGACTCCCCGGATTTTCCGGGAGATGCAGACCTATTTCGAACTGCTGCCCCAGCAATACCCGAATCTCATTTCAATTGAACAGATCAATAACCTGTACCAGCAGGTGACCAGCGAAGCAGCTCGTATGACCCAGTGGCTGGTGTCGTTCTCCATTGCCAGTATTCCGGATCTGATGGCGCTGCTGATTTACATGGTATTGCTTCCCATACTCGTGTTTTTCTTTCTCAAGGACCGCAGCCTGCTGCTCGGGTCGATCTCCCGCCTGTTGCCCCATCAGCGGCCGATGATGGTCCGAATCTGGAATGAGGTGAATCTCCAGTGTGCGAATTATGTTCGTGGTAAGGCTGTCGAAATATTAATTGTTGGTGGCGCCACCTATGTCAGCTTCAAGCTGCTCGGAATGCCTTACGCCGCCTTGCTGTCACTACTCGTCGGGATAAGCGTGGTGATTCCCTATATAGGTGCTGCTGTTGTGACCATTCCGGTGGCAATGATCGGCCTGTTTGCTTTTGGCTGGGGTAGCCAATTCATCTGGGTTATGGTGGTCTATGGGGTCATCCAGGCGCTCGACGGCAATGTCCTGGTGCCTATTCTGTTCTCGGAAGTGAATAATCTGCACCCGGTAGCTATCATCGTGGCCGTGCTGTTTTTTGGCGGGATATGGGGGTTGTGGGGTGTGTTTTTTGCCATTCCCCTTGCAACCATGCTGAAGGCAATCTTCTCTGCGTGGCCGGTCCAGAACGTCTCGCAGCCCTTGATAAAGCCAGGCGGCAAGTAATTTGCCCCGGTCCGCACCCACACCAACCGGCAGGTTTCTTCTCGGGCTGAGGTTGGTAAGCTATTTATTCGGTTGTTCTCTTGTGTCATCTCACGGCCAACATTACCATTAGCCTTTTATTCCGACGGAGTTTTTATGATTACTGGTAGCCTTGTCGCACTGGTAACACCAATGCACCCGGATGGCAGCATCCACTGGGAGCATCTGGACAACCTGGTGGACTTTCATCTTGATAACGGAACCCACGGCATCGTTGCGGTAGGGACTACAGGCGAGTCCGCTACGCTGGATCCGGATGAACATTGTCGCGTTATCGGCCAGATCATAAAACGGGTCAATGGGCGCATTCCGGTCATTGCCGGTACCGGCGCCAATTCAACACGGGAAGCAATAGAGCTGACCGGTGAGGCCCATAAACTGGGGGCTGATGCCTGTTTGCTGGTGGTGCCGTACTACAACAAGCCAAGCCAGGAAGGCCTGTATCGTCACTTCCGCGCCATCGCCGAGGCCGTTCCCGTCAACCAGATACTGTATAACGTACCCGGCCGGACGGCCTGTGACATGCTCAATGAAACCGTTGAGCGCCTGGCCGATATCCCGAATATCATCGGCATCAAGGACGCGACTGGCAATATACCTCGCGGAGCCGAGCTCATTCGTGCCGTGGAAGGACGCCTGGTGGTCTATTCGGGCGACGACGCGACCGCTGCGGACCTGATGCTGGCCGGAGGCAAGGGCAACGTTTCCGTGACCGCTAACGTTGCCCCGAAAGGCATGTCGGCCTTGTGTGAGGCTGCGATTGCGGGTAACCGGGAAGAAGTTGAGCGCATCAATGAAGCTTTGATGCCACTGCACAGAAAGCTCTTCCTTGAAGCGAATCCTATCCCGGTGAAGTGGGCTCTGGAACGTATGGGAATCATCGGTGAAGGTATTCGTCTGCCGCTCACCCCGCTGGATCAAAAATTCCATGGTGAAGTCGAAGAAGCACTCAAAGCGGCGGGTGTACTCTGAGCCGTTTTAAATTCTTGCAAACGACGCCCTGGAGTTACCCAATGGCAGTGCAGTCAAAAAAAGCCCTTGCAGGCCTGGTATCCGGATTTATCCTGATGATCGGGTTGGCAGGGTGCAGTCTTATCGATGATCGTTCCGAAGAGTACGTCAATGCCTCCGAGGGTGAACCGCTGAAACTGGCTGACGGACAGGTCATGGCGCGCCAGGGCGAAGCCTTTCCGGTCCGGCAGATTGACCGTGGCAACCGCGGCGAGATGAACCCGTCTGATATCCCACAACCGCCCGATATGACCTCCGAGATACTGGAGGAGAACTACATCATCGAGGAAGTGGATGATCAGGCCTGGGTATTGGTCAATGACGTGCCGGGCCGGGTCTGGCCGTCAGTGGCAGCGTACTTTAATGACCGCGGGCTGGGTGTGGTTGAAGACAGTACTCAGCTCGGCGTTATGCAGAGCGATATCGTCAACTTCAGCCAGCGTGCCCGTACCCTGTTGCAGTTGCCTCAGAATCAGGATGGCGAGCAGTTGGTCGTGGTTCAGGCCAGGGTAACGCCGGGCGTTCGTCGCAAAACCACCGAAGTTCAGCTCCGCAGATTGGAAATTAATGAAAGCCCGGACCAACTGCTGCAATGGCAGTCTGATTCAGACAGCCTGGCGATAGAGAAAGAACTTTTGGCGGATCTGGCGTCCTATCTGAAAGATCGTGAAGACACCAAATCCTATTCCCGCGCCGCTCTTGCGATGACGACATCACCAAAGGTCGCCATGGTGTCCCGGAACGGCGTAGCTGATGCCATTGAAATGATCGTCGGGTTCGATCGTGCCTGGGCAGAGGTCAGGCGGGCGTTGAATGAAGCCGAAGTGCCTGTGGTCGATCTTGATCGCAGCAATGGTTTGTTCTACGTCGATTTCCGCTCCAAGGAAGAGCGTGATCCAGGCTGGTTCAACTGGTTTGCTGACGAGCCTGTTCCGGAATATACCTTCGAGGTCCGGCTAGAAACGCTGCAGGACAGGGTGCTGGTCACCACCGCAAGATCTGATGAATACGACGGTACTGACCGTTCGCAAAGGTTGCTGTCAGAGCTGTTCGAATATCTTTATTAATGGATGTGCACCAGTGTATCTGGCCTGGCGCAACGGGAGAACATGAATGGAAAAGCGCGAAGAGCTCTATACGGGCAAAGCCAAATCGGTCTACCGGACAGATGACCCGGACCGGTTCGTGTTGTTGTTTCGCGATGACACCTCTGCCTTTGACGGCGAAAGAAAAGAGCAGCTCAACCGCAAGGGTATGGTAAACAACCGTTTTAACGGGTTTATCATGGAGAAACTGGAAGCCGCAGGGATTCCCACGCACTTCGAAGGTTTATTGTCTCCTGTCGAGTCCCTGGTCAAGAAGCTGGACATGATTCCGGTCGAATGCGTCATCCGCAATGTCTCGGCAGGCAGTCTTTGTCGCCGCCTGGGTGTGGAAGAGGGCCAGAACCTTACGCCCCCGACGTTTGAGCTGTTTCTCAAGAACGACGCGCTTCATGACCCGATGGTGAACGAATCACTGGCGATCACCTTTGGCTGGGCCTCGGCAGACGAACTGTCACAGATGAAGACATTGACCTATCAGGTCAATGAAGTGCTCAAATCGCTATTCGACGCTGCCGGCATGCTGTTGGTGGATTATAAGCTGGAGTTCGGACGTTCCGGCGACAAGATAGTGCTGGGGGACGAGTTCAGCCCCGACGGTTGCCGTATATGGGATAAGGCGACCCGTAAGAAAATGGACAAGGACCGGTTCAGGCAAGGACTCGGGAATGTCATCGAAGCCTACGAAGAAGTCGGTCGTCGTTTGGGTATTCAGTTTGACTGATACCGCCCGGCGGTGAAACAACCATAACAAGGTAATTTATGCGAAAACTACTATTGCTAACCGGTACCTCCCTGGTGCTTGCAGCACCGCTTGCCAGTGCCGATATCGTCGGGTTTGGCGCTAACGTCAGTTATTGGGATTCCGAACTGAGCGGAACAGCGACTAACCGGAATTCCGCCATCGATGTTGAGGATGACCTGAACCTCGACAGCGATTCCAATGCCAACCTCAGTGCTTATATCGAGCACCCGGTTCCGCTATTGCCAAACGTCAGGCTGAACTACACGTCTATCAAACAGAGTGGACGGGGTGAGGTGGGGGCCGCTGGTTTTGATGGCATCCTTCCGGGCGCAACAGTGGATTCCGAACTGGATCTCGACCAGTTTGATATCACGCTTTATTACGAGCTGCTCGACAACTGGGTCAACCTGGATGCCGGTCTCACCGTGCGCACATTCGACGGCGAGCTGTTAGTTGAAAAACGCTTACCGCCCAGCCAGGTCAGCCGTACCACGATCGATGGCACTATTCCCATGGGATACCTGGCCGCGCGCTTTGATCTGCCCCTGACCGGCGCTTCCGTGGGTGCCGAAGGCAACTTCATCAGTTTTGATGGCGATTCCATTTTTGACTACAATGCCTACGGTCAATACGAGTTCGCTGTTGTGCAATTACGTGCTGGCTATCGCCAGTTGAGCATCGATTACGAAGACAGTAACGACGCACTGGATATTGAAATTGGCGGACCCTTCATCAGTGCCGGTCTGGTATTTTAATGGTAGTACTCAATAACGTCGGACTATTCTATTCAGGGAGAAAACTTTGAAAATTCTCGTGACAGGGACTGCCGGGTTTATCGGCTCGCATCTGGCCCATCGCCTGCTGGATCGTGGTGACGAAGTCATTGGCGTTGATATCGTCAATGACTATTACGATGTCAACCTGAAAGAAGCCCGTCTGGCGCGCTTAACCTGCAAGGCCGGCTTTACCGAGGTGCGAAAGGACATATCCGACCGGGCCGCCATGGAGGCCCTGTTTCGTGAGCACAAACCGGAACGGGTAGTGAACCTTGCGGCTCAGGCCGGGGTACGCTACTCCATTGAGAATCCGAATGCCTACGTGGACGCCAACCTCGTTGGCTTCATGAATATTCTCGAAGGTTGTCGCCACAATGGCGTCAAACATCTCGTTTATGCCTCCAGTAGTTCGGTGTATGGCGCTAACGAGGCAATGCCGTTCTCGGTACACGACAATGTCGATCATCCCTTGAGCCTCTACGCAGCGTCCAAGAAAGCCAACGAGCTGATGGCCCACACCTACAGCAACCTGTACCAGTTGCCGACCACCGGGCTGCGCTTCTTCACCGTCTACGGCCCCTGGGGCAGGCCAGATATGGCGCTGTTTATCTTTACCAAAAAGATTCTGGCTGGCGAACCCATCGACGTGTTTAACCACGGGCACCACAAACGGGACTTTACCTACATAGACGATATCGTTGAAGGGGTAGTCCGCACCCTCGACAACGTCGCTTCACCAAATGACCAATGGTCCGGAAAGAATCCCGATCCCGGCACCAGCATGGCGCCTTACAGGCTCTACAATATCGGCAGTAACAATCCGGTAGAGCTTTCGCGCTTTATTGAAATCATAGAGGAGCGACTGGGACGGAAAGCCGAGAAGAATCTGTTACCGCTGCAACCGGGCGACGTACCTGCTACCTACGCCAATGTAGAGGCACTGATTGACGATGTGGGGTACAAGCCGGCGACTACCGTGGACGAGGGCATTGCCAACTTCGTTGATTGGTATCGGGAATTTTATAAGGTATAGCCGCTTCGGCGGTTACCTTTAATTACCGGTCAGAAGTGACATTTCTGCAGACATAAAAAAACTCCCTGATGGGAGTTTTTTTTATGTGGTAGGACCAGGCAGATTTGAACTGCCGACCTCTGCCATGTCAAAACAAATAAGCTCCATTGAAATCAGGCACTAGAACGGTAAAACAATAGGTTATCGCCATTTTGTGTTCATGGTAGACCACGTTTGTTCATCATTGTGTTACGATTAAGGTCACAGATTGGTGACACGGGTGACACATGGCCAAGGTAAAGCTAGACACAAGCATTTCAGATTCAGCCGCTAATAAGTTCCTCAAAGACTCGGCAGACAGAGCAACCTTGTGGTGCGAGAAAGTAACAGGCTTGCACCTACTCAAGACCAAAACCGGTGGAAGCTGGCGCTATCGGTATCAAGATCTGACCGGCAAGCGCCGTACTGCTACCGTCGGTCGTTACCCTGCAATGAAGCCACAGCAAGCCGCAGAGAAGGCTATGGGCTGGCGCAATGATGATGCGGACGTTCTGGCAGAGAAGGCGGAAAAGAAAGCTCTCGCTATCACTCAAGAACAACGTGCCGCCCATCGGACTTTGAAAGCCTACCTCGACGGACCATATACGCGTTACCAGTCGCGCCGCAGTGCCGGGGAGGGGACGCTTGCGATACTACGCTCTAACTTCAAGGGGCTACTCGACAGGGATCTCGCCGGTCTTACCCGTGCCGACATTCACGCCTGGCAGGCAGAAAAGGAAAAGAAAGGCCGCGCTCACGCCACCCTAAAGCGAGCCTATGGCGCGTTACGGACCTTGTTAAAGCAGGCAATGGTTGACGGTGTGTTAGATGAGAACCCTTTGCAGCACGTTTCTTTAGAGAAGCCGCTCGATAATGAGAGAGCCGCAGAGCTACGCCAGAGACGAGAAGCCACTCGGCGGTTATTGACCAAGGATGAACTGGCGGCTTTTCATACTGGCCTTGATACTTTCGCGGAAGAAATCCGACAGGGCAGACGCAACAGCCGGAAGCATGGCAAGCCCCATTTACCAGATCTCGACAACGTGGCTTATCCCCATTGGTTTGTTCCGTTTGCAAAGTTGAGCCTGTTCACAGGTATGCGCCCCGGTGATCTTTATTCTTTGCAGTGGCAATCAGAGCTGAATCCGACTTTTGGCCGGCTGACCAAAACGCCAGAGAAAACTAAGCACCACGGCGAGGACAAAGCCGCCCGTGTTGAGATGGATCTCCCGCCGCAGGCATTGGCAGTGGTTACGTCCTGGTGGGAGCAAAACGGCAAGCCTGATTCCGGCCTGGTTTTTCCGTCTCCGGTAACTGGCAAGCGTATGGATAAGAACGCGCATGACAAGCCCTGGAAGCGTGTTAAACGGTTAGGCGGGCTGCCGAATGACCTAACCCTATATGCACTAAGGCACCACTTTATCAGTTCGCTGGTGGCGGCTGGCGTGCCAATGTTCGCAGTGGCAAAACTGGCAGGGCACAAATCCGTGGCGATGATCGAAAGCCACTATGGACACCTATGCCCGGACGCGGCAAAAGATATCTTGCGACAGTATGGCGCAGGTGTTGAGCAACGGGAGGTTGTGGCGGTTGGAGGTAAAAATGCCTAGAAAAATACCTTTGCAGCACACTGGCGGCATGGTGGACGAATCGCTAAAGGCTCGAACCGACCTCCTATTTGTGGATCTTCCGAAAAGTGGCGAGTTACTGGAGGTTGTTAAAGTTCTATTTGGCAGATACAGATGCCTAACCCAAAGCAGAGACACCGAGCCCTCCAGAGCCGAAGAAATACGCCATGCCGAAAAAACATTGCAGCTAATTGACGAATTGCAGGAGCATTTGAGCAAGACTCCCGAATCAATCAAAGCGCAAATTGGCTTATATGAATGGCGGTTAAACCGCGAATTCAATTTGCAACCATTTGGAGGGCTGAATCAGGAGTTGAATGATTTACGGCTTTTCGCTGGGCGAGCACTGAATGACGTAAAACAATGGAAGTCCAAGACAGGAGAGCGCCCAAAGCAGGAGGAGCATGATCTGCTGTCACAAGTCTCAAGCCTACTGGAGCATGAAGGACTGACAAAGCTCGGTTCGGCTGACCTGGCATCAAAAATACTGCGCAGTGAGGGTGTCAGAGTACCCGAAGATCCTGCAAAAGCCCGTGAGGTCATTTTAGCTGTACGCAAAAGGGAGCACCCCCGAGACTGACCGCAACGAGGGCGAGTCTCGGTTGTTCAACGCCTGCCCCTGCATCTATTTAATAGGTATCACCATGAACAACATAGGTGATACCCATGCAACAGAAAGCCCCAACGGAACAAGCCTTTTACCGTCCAGCCGATGCCTGCCGTTATCTAGGTGTAGGCAGAACCAAGCTACACGACCTGGCTGAAACGGACCCTAACTTTCCCCGCAAGATCCGAATTTCCCCCCGCTGTGTTGGATGGACCCGTCAGCAGCTTGATAGCTGGCTGGAGTCAAAAGTCCGGGAGGTGTCGGCATGAGCCAATCCAACTACACCGGCGCCGAGATCCTTAAGAACCGCGAGCTGCTTATGGATATTGAGCTGCTGCTCAACCCACTGCGGGGCTCGCTTTATGACAACGATGATGACTGCGAAACAAAGGTGGTAGGGGCAGCCCTGGCTAACAGCGCGCACACCCATCTGCTCACCGTTCTGGCCTGGCTTGAAGATATGCAGGATAAAGCAGAGGAGGCTGACAATGGAGAAGCATAAACCAGCCCTCGACCACCAGCCGCAAACTGGTGACGAGAGCGTAAAGCAGGTTATTCAGTACGATCATTTTACCACCTTTTCAGGTGATATTTCTGCACTTTCCACAGATGATCAACGATTCAGAGTCCTGGAGTACCTTCGGCATAACCGCGCTCTTACCACTCTACACGCTCGCCATCATTTAAACGTGATGCATCCCGCTGCCCGCGTCATGGAGTTACGGAAGGGGGGCCATAACATCGTGACTCACCGCCGACAGGATGCCGATTCAGCGGGACGCCTTCACAGCGTTGCGGAGTATGTCTTGATGCCGGAGGTGATGAATGAGTGACTCTAATCTGAAGGCAGACATCCAGGCCGCTGACCGTTTTCTGATGTTGCTTGATGAAGGCGAGGAGCAATTTACATTCCAGACGTTTGCCGATAGCCCAGAGGCCAAGGCAGAGGACAAGGAGCGGGAGCGCAATAAGCAGCCCAAGAGATACCCACACCTATTTCACGGCACGTTGAAACAGCACGCGCCTGCCCTTGAACGGCTGAACCAGAGAGGCGCTGGTGTTTTCGTGACAGTGAGCCAGACCGATCTGAAAGGCCGCAAGTCCGAAAACATAACCCGCGTGCGAGCAGCCTTTGCCGATACGGATGGCGCACCTCTTGACCCTATTATGAAAGCGGAGCTTGAACCGCATTTTGTTGTAGAGAGTAGCGCCGGCAACTTTCATCCCTACTGGCTAACCGATGGCTTGCCACTGGTTCAATTTGAAGGAATGCAGCGCAGGATAGCGGACCGTTTCGGCACTGACCCTAGCGTAATAGATCTGCCTCGCGTGTTACGCCTGCCTGGCTTCTATCACCGCAAAGGCGAGCCATTCATGGTTCAGGTGGTGCATGAGTCCGGGGGATTGCCGTACACCGCTGACACGCTCCTGGCTACCTTCCCGCCACTGGAAAAGGAGGGCACCAGCAAGCAAACGCGCCAGCTTGAAATCAGCGAGGATGACGAAATCTTTAAGGCATTGAATGACAGCGGCCTGATTCGATCAAAGCGGCCTGATTCAGCTTTTAACGTGGCTTGCCCTTTTGAGTCCGAACACACCAGAGAATCAGGGCAGACCGAAACCGTCTATTACCCCGGCAATACTGGCGGATTCAAAACGCCCAGCTTCAAATGTATGCACGCCCATTGTGCAGACCGGCGGCTCAATGACTACCGGGAAAAGCTGGGATTGTGTGGCGAGCCAGAGCCGCGCCAATACGCTGAAATCCTGGTAGACGCTCAAGCGCTGACCTCTGACAGTGAGAATGTCGAAACTCTGATTCAGGAGGCCAAAGAGCTTTCACCTGTTCAAAAGCGCCGAATCCATAAGGCGATCAAGGACGCTACCGGCCTCCCGTTTTCGGTGATTAAGGAAACAGAGCGATCAGGCGAGGACAGTGAGGAGCTAGACGACCTCGCATTGGCGCGTAGCCTTGTGGCGGACATTGGCCCTGATAACGTGCTGGCGGCTCAGACGTTCGTGTTCATGTGGAGGCCCAGCGGTGTCTGGCAGAAGCAGGAAGACCGGAGCGTTAAACAATGGGTACAGCACCACATTGCCCCGCTTGCCGAATCGGTACGCAAGAGCAACGTGGAGAGTGTGACGGACCTGTTCAGGACCGAGATATTCAGACCGAATCATATGTTTGATATTGGTCCGCCCGAATGCGTGAACACGCTAAACGGGGAACTGATGTTAGATAACGCGCAATGGGATCTGGTGGCGCATAACCGGGAGCATTACCGAACTACACAAATTCCGGTGAGCTATGACCCCCAAGCAACCGCCCCCCGGTTTATTCAGTTTCTGGCTGAGGTGTTCAAGGGTGACCCGGACGCAGGAGACAAAGCCCAGGCATTGCTGGAAATGATGGGCTATACCCTGATGGCCCATTGTCGGCATGAGAAGTTCATCATCCTGGTGGGGGCAGGCGCTAACGGTAAATCCGTGTTGTTGTCCATTCTGGAAGCCCTGGCAGGATCGGAGAACGTGGCGGGCGTCCAGCCTTCACAATTTGATCGCTCGTTTCAGCGCGCCCACCTACACGGCAAGCTGGCGAACATAGTGACTGAGATAAAACAGGGCGAAGTAATTGACGATGCCAGTCTGAAAGGCATTGTGTCGGGTGAGCCGACAACCGTTGAACACAAGTTCAAAGACCCGTTTGTTATGCGCCCGTTTGCGACTTGCTGGTTCGGTACCAACCACATGCCCCACACCCGCGACTTTAGCGACGCGCTGTTTCGCCGCGCCCTGGTGGTGGAGTTCAACAACAAGTTCAAGCCGGAGCTTGGCAACTGTGACCCACTCCTGAAAGACAAGTTGATTGACGAGCTACCGGGGATCTTAAGCCTTGCCTTAGACGCCTATGCAGACGCGTTGCAAGTCGGCTTCACCATGCCGGAGAGTTGCAAGCAAGCCCGCGATCAGTGGCGTCTGGAAGCGGATCAGGTGGCGCAATTTGCCGAGGCTGAATGTGAGCCTGACCCCTTAGAACGCCTGGAGCCGCAAAAGCTATTCAATGCCTATCGTGCATGGGCGCAGGAAAACGGTATTCACCGCCAGCTAACACAAAAATCTTTTTCTGACCGTCTGAAAGCCCTTGGCTATGACACCCGCAAATCAAACGGGAGGCGATATACCGCCGGCCTTAAGTGTCAGCGCGCAATCACAGGAGTATTCAGCCATGCAGCTTAAGGGACGCAAGGGACGCGTGTTTCGACATTCCGTGATGCAAATAAAAGATATTTCAGTCTTTAAGGCCGACCTTGATATGTATTTTGTGGAGATTGAGAAATGTCAGATAACCCGTCCCTTGCGTCCCTTGCGTCCCTCCCGTCCCTGCATAGCGGACCCCTTGAGTCGCCACAACGCAACACAAGACGGCGATCCAGTGAAGACGCAGCACCCGAAGCATAGGCAGAGGTAAGGGGGCGGCCTAGCACTCCGGGCCGGCTCGATAAGGGAAACCTCACATACCCTCATGCACAGATTCAGCCCTGGTTAACGAACCTGTTAACTGCGACGTTAACCGAATTAGCCCGCCACGTGTGGGCTTTTTTGTGCCTGTATTCTTCGTTTTTAGGGGGATTTACTGTATATTTAAACAGTATTATGTTATGTTATATCATAACAACAGGTCGTTAAGTTCCGGCCTTCACTGACAGACCAGGAGACTCACGTGGGCCGGCCAAGAGGCAAACCGAACGCCAAGCCAACCAAGGCGAACATTGAAAGCTATTACCGGATGCTGAAGACCGCAGCGGGTAAAGGCGACGTTACGGCCATGAACGGGCTTATCGCTGCATCACAGCGGGATGAGCTTTTGGTTGTTCAAGAGCGCGAAAGGCTCAACCGTGACGCCCGGGCCGCGAAAGATACCGGCGATTTCTCAGCCCATGTTCACGCCATCAAGAACAAGCTGTGTTTTGAGATCGACCAGGCCCAAGCCGCCGGTAAGTTATGAATCATTCAGGGCATAGCCGCGCGATGCTGCTATCGACCCGACCCGCCGGGATTCCCTGCTCAGGCTTCCGGTGTACCCGTTCAAAGCTGCGTGACGCTGCTGGGGATGAGCACTCAAGCCGAAAGGCACCAGTAATTGAACAAGGCACAACATTATGAGCAATGAAGCACTAGAGCTGGCCAAAACCGAGCTAGCCAAAATCCGAGAAGCGATGGACACCAAGCACGGAAAAATGCAGGACCAGCTTGACGACCTATCCCAGAAAAGCACTACCCCGACAGGTTTTGGTATGAAAGCAGTTAAAAGCGTTGGCTCCATGATTTCCGAAGATGCCCAGTTCGAAGCCCTGCGCAATCGTTCCAGCAAATCGGCAATCATTCCGATCACTGAGAGCGTCCAAACCCTGCGTAAGTCGGTTGTTGGTGATGCAGGCGGTGTCGGTGACAGCCCATACAGCGTTGAAGCAAACCGCGCTAACGGCATCATGAACGACCCGCGCCGCCGGTTGTCCCTGCTGGATCTGATGCAGCGCATTATGGTCAGCTCAAACAGCTTTGAGTTTACGACCCTGGACGGGTTTGTAGACGCCGCTGCTTACCAGCTGGCAGAAGGCGACGCCAAGGCAACGCAGACCCTGCCGACCGCACTGCAAACCGTACCGATTGCCACGATCGCGGTACTACTAGGGGCTTCTGAACAAGTAATTGCCGACGCCCCGCAGCTGCAACAGTTCATCAACTCCCGCTTGATCTACGGTGTGACTCAGAAACTTGAGTCCGAGATCATCAACGGCGCTGGTGGCGTTAGTCAGATCAACGGCCTACTCAACCAGGCTACTGCCTTCACAACTACCCTTGACGCAACTGCGGCTGATGGTATCGGTGAGGCAATCGCAGAGCTTGAGAGTACGGGCTGGATGGCCGGCGCTGTAGTCCTTCACCCGAAGGCATGGCAGACAATCAGATCCGAGCGCAACACCGCCGGGGAATATGTCGCCTCTGGCTGGGATAGCCCCGCAGGTCCGAACCTCTGGAACGTGCCAGTGGTCACCAACGCAGCCATGCCGGAGACAAGCGTCCTTGTCATGGACCCGTCACAGGTTGCCCTGCTGGATCGTCAGCAAGCGCAGTTTGAAATCGGACGCATCAATGACGACTTCCAGACGAATACACTCCGGATGAGATCGGAATTGAGAAGCGGCCTTGCCGTGATGGCACCGTCTGCCGTGCTGAAGTTCGCTATCTAAGAAAGTCTCCCGAGCCAGGCGGGCCGCTTGCGGTAAACCTGGATGAGCGTTTGTCGGTTGTCTAGCTCAATTCAAGACACAACCGAAAGCCTGCGGTATTTGTGGTGAGTACGCGGCAGGCACTTACAACCACCCGAGCCAGGCGGGCCGCTTTGCGGAAGGACTGGATGAGCGTTTGTCGGTTGTCTCGCTCAATTGGAAACACAACCGAAAGCCTGCGGCACTTTGGTTGGTGCGCGGCAGGCACTAATTCAAGGCAGCGGCATGGGGAGGGGGGTAATCCGAGCCTCCACCGCCGAACCGCTAAGACCGCCCGTGTAACTTCGTTTATTTCAAAAGGAGTACACCGAAAGTGTTTGAGATTCACGAGGTAACGCCATGAAGAATCCACCCAAGCACCTGAAAGTTGATGGCCGAAAATTATGGCGCGACTTGTCCGACGAGTACGGCATCGACGACGCCGCCGGCCTGACCCTGCTGTGTACCGCTGCTGAATGCCTCGACCGCATGAGGGCCGCTCAGAAGGCCATAGGGGAACAGGGCGAAGTGGTAGACGACCGTTATGGCGTACCCAAGCAACACCCCGCTTGCGCTCTTGAGAAAGACTCACGTAATGGCCTGCTGGCAGCTCTTAAAGCCATGAATCTAGACCTGGAGCCGTTACGCGATGGCCCCGGACGACCTGGAGGGATTTAGTTATGCCAACCACCAGAAAGCGCCGCAGCCGTGGAACTGCCAACCACTACCCCGCAGAGCTTCACCACGTTTTTAGTATTGGTTGCGGGATGAACAGCTATGACCAGGACTGGCTAGAGGGTCAATGGCGGCAATATGGCCGCAGCTTCATGGACAAGAATCCGAACAGTAATTGCTTTGCCCTGACAGTTTACGGGCCGCCGGAATCAATCGAGGCGCGTCCAATTGAGAAAAAAGAGATTTGAGGAACCGACCATGCAGACTATCGAAACACCGACACAACTTTTCTTCGCTGTGATTACTCACAAAAGCAAACGGGTTGCCGAGCTAGTCGGTGATGATCCCAAAGCCCTGGAAGAACGCGCACATCGTTACGCGGCAAATCTGAACATGCACCGCGCCGTGGTACAGGTAAGGCCAGCGTAAACGGGACCGGGAGGGGTAAGCAAATCGCCAAAACGCCCCTTTTCCTAGACCGTAGATCCAGACACTTTTACGTTTCCGCAAAATTCATGTTTTGGGCATAGCGCCAATGACCCCTCCCGATCCTGCCCAGCACGGAACTCTCTCCACCGCATATGTGCGAGGAGAAGTCTCATCCACATGCTCACCGGGCAGACACGGTAACGCTATGGAGCGTCCAAAACCTCGGTACAGCTCACTTATCTGACGATTTTTTTTACACTATTCCGATGACTTCTGGACGCGAGATTTTATAACGATCTGGTTTAAAGAGTGTTTTATATATTGGCATCTTTATTGCGGCAGCTCGCCAAGCTATTACTCTATCGGGAGCCACCAGATTATGAAATTCATCCTTCTTCTTATTGCTTCCTGTTTAAGTGCGAACTCTCATTCCATCGTTATTCTCGGCGAGATGCCAGACCAAAGTTTAATAAACTTTGAAGTCCACTCCGATAGCACTGTATCTTTCGACATACTCTCCTTCTATTATTTTGAAACCTTTTTTGACAGTACATTGACAGTGACTCGGGTTAACGATGGAGAGGTAGTTGCCTACAACGATGAGGAAGGTTATTACGGCGGCCCCGCTTATGAAGGCGACCCACTGCTATTTGGCAATGATGGATCTCTGATTCAATACGACTCTTACCTTGAACTGCGGCTTACTGCGGGAAGCTATAAGCTTGACATAGGCGTATTTGGGGATAGAGTTTACCAGAAGGCAACGCTGGAGGAACAATATCTGGCGCAGGCAGGAGGATGTATCTACAGATTACAATGCTTCGTCCCATCTTCTACAGGTAAAGGCCAGTACCAGCTTACGATGCTAGGCGATTCTTTTAGCGTCCCTGAACCAGCATTCCTATCGCTATTAGCACTTGGTCTTGCTGGTCTAGGATTTTCGCGTCTACGTCTAAGCTCTAAGAACTATTAGCCCTGCGAGGCCAAAGCTGCCAAGCGTACAGGTTGCTTGTGACGCCATGCCTATGTAATTGCGGACTATTTTAAACACCATCCCTAGCAAGATCCGCCATCGGGCAGGCATCGCTACCGCTGGGCAATCCATGCGAGCGGTTTTGTTCTGATTCTGAGGTCACAGATCGGTGACACGAGAGGGTGATATGTGGCCAGATACAAAAAAAGCCACCGGGCTTAAGCTCTAAGTGACTCATTTCGTTAAAAATTTGGTAGGACCAGGCAGATTTGAACTGCCGACCTCTGCCATGTCAAGGCAGCGCTCTAACCAACTGAGCTATGGTCCTATCCCGTGACGGGGACGAAATATACTGATCCGGGCCGGGGCGGTCAACCACTTTATTAATTTTCCGGTTAATTTGCCCCGATTCGCGAATGCTTTACCCAACTCCTGATCGCTCTGCTGACAACAGTCCAGCGGTTGATCAGCAGGGCGGCAAATATCAGGGCGCAGCCACCAAGTTGGGTTGCCGTCATGCTTTCATCAAACCACCCTGCCGCAAACAGGGCCACCCAGACCGGTTCAACAATCAGGATTACGACCCCGTGGCTGTGGACGGAGAGGCTCTGGGCATAGGTTTGCACCAGAAACCGCCCCGCCGTGCCGATCACCGCACTGGCAGTGACCCACCAGGCCAGGGCCATGGAAAGGCCACTCAGGGTCGGTGTCCAGGGTTCCAGCAGGGCAGAGAGCAGCGTTGTTACCAGAGCGACTGTCAAAAGCGTAACGGCGGTGAGAGGTAGCGCGGGCACACGGTCTTTTTGGCGGGTTTCGCCGGCCCGGTTTGTCACCATGCGGTTATTGGCGGCGCGAGTATTGAGGGTGAAAAAGAGCGCAAAAATAAAGGCCGCGGATATGAAGAAGAGTTGTCCCAATTCCGGCCGGAAGCCGTTTTCCAGCGAAAGCAGCGCCAGGCCACTCACGGCAACGGGAATGGCAATCCAGGTACTGGCAGGTTGCGCCTCCTTGAACAACACCCGGGCGATGATCGGGACGATCACCACGCCCAGGCTGGTGAGAAAGGCGCCTTCACCGAGATGGGTGCCGAGAAACAGGCCCGTCACCCAGCAACTCATGGCGATACCAAACACCAGCCCGACTCTTACGCTCTGGATCAGTTGCTCCGCCGACATTCTTCTCAGGTGGCGATGCGCCAACAGGGCCAGAATGCTCCCGGCCATCAGAAATCGAACCGCCATAAACATCAGGGGCGGCATCAACTGTACGGCCTCTTTGGAGAACATCCAGCTGATCGCTGCCAGCAACGTAGAAACCAGCAATAACAAGTCGGATTTGCGAGCGTCAGTCATGGCCATTCAGGGGCGCTCCGGGCACAAGGTAAAAGCAGCAGGACAGGCTGAAATCCTAACATGAATAGCAAGCGAAGTACTTCCCGATAGGTGAAGCTCGAAGAGTTTCAGGCACAAGGCCCGGGCGGGCTCGTTGGGGCAGGGTTGTTTCGCCAATGGCCCGTCCCTGGGCCACCAAGTAGTTACAGAATCAGTTGTTCAGAGTGTTATAGACCAGGGGGGACATATCCGTGCTGGCAGAGCCCGGCACTTCAATATATCGGTCTCCAGCACCCCACCATTGCCACCAGGCGCGCTTGTTGTATAAACGCCGGTTTCCCGGGCGTCGAACCGGAAAGGGATAACCAGATGATTGCCGGACACCCGGGGCGGGTCTAAGCCCTCGAAGTCGAGGTCTGGTCAATTACGAGCACCAACTGTAACGCTGGTCACATGTCTGTTCAGTCTTTGATCGCTTCCAGCTCAAATTGCAGCTTTATGTCGTCGTCGACCATATTCAAACCATAGGTAATGCCCCATTCACTGCGTTTTATGGTGGTCTCGGTAGAGATGCCTACGGTGAATTTTTCATGACCGAAGGGGTATTCTGCAGCCTTGTTAAAGGTGACATCGAGAGTGACCGGTCTGGTTTCGCCACGCAGTTCCAGGTTGCCAGAGAGCTTGCCGGTCTTATCGCTGGTGGGTTCAAAGTCACCCACTGTGAACACGATTTCCGGATATTCATCCACGTAAAGGAAGTCCTCTTTACGCAGATGGTTGTCCCTTCGCTTGTGGTTAGTGAAGACGCTGTCCGCCTGGATCGTGACCGTGCCAGCACTGATGTCGTTGGTTTCAGAATCGTATTCGAAAGAGCCTTCAGCTTCGGTAAACATCCCGATTACATTAGCAAAGCCAAGGTGCATGACCTGGAAGCTGATAGAGAAATGTTCGTCATCAATGGTATAGCTGGCGGGCTCGGCTGAGGCGGTTATCGGGGCCATGGCCAGAACGGTGGCGAGCGTTGCCGGGGTTAGCAGATCAGTGGAGAACTTCATGTTGCGCTCCTTGTTTGTGAGTCGGTATTCTGGCTTATGTTCGAACGTCTATGACGCACCAGGCAGGCAGTATCTACCGCAAACGAGTACACCAGCAGAACCAGTGCCAACGCCAGTGTCCAGAAGGCAAATTCAACGCTGACCATCGGCAATATCGCAATCATCAGTGTGGCGATCTGCCAGACACACACGGTTTTGCGCCGGAAACTCTCTGGCAGCGGTAACTGCAGCACAGGCCAGAGCCTGCCGACGATAATAAAAGCATAGCGCATCATGCCCAGGGCCAGCACCCAGAGCCCGGTTTTGTCGAGATTAATAAGTGCAATACATAAAACGACAATCAGCAGGGCGTCCAGCTCCATGTCAAACCGTGCGCCAAAATCGCTCTTGAAACCTGACCGACGAGCGATGGCGCCATCAACACCGTCCAGCAGCAGAATGGCCAGGCCTGTCAGGGCGAAAGGCCAGGCCACTTCGGACAGAATATCCGGAAACCAGGCCAGCGTAGCGAGCGTAACGGTCAGGGCGCCACGCAACAGCGTGACGCGATTGGCCCAGCCAAAGTCCCGATAGGCTGGTCCCGTCTGCCAGCCCTTAAGGACGAGCACCGCAAAAATGGTATAGAAGATTGCCGCAAGGCCGTAGACCGTTAATTTAACGGAGACGTCGCCGATGAACGCAAAATCAGCCAAAAACAGGAAGGCAAATACCAGTACCAGGCCGATACTTAATTCCGGCACCAGATTGGCACGCTGACAATTCGCATCTGTCCTGATCCTAATAGAATCCATTCCGGCCTCTGCACGTAAGCTATTGGGGTAGTATAGCGGCACTGACTACAAAGATTTTACGGCCTGCGCCTTCGAACAGATGGGCTGGTAACTGCAAATTCGTAAGCAAGGGAGGCTTGATGTCAAAAGCACACGCTGAACAGACCACGGCACTTACCCCAACCCATACCCCAGAGGCCTTCTGGGTTACGGGGGCTGCCGCCGGAGAAATTCGGGCAACACCACTAGCCAGCGAACCAGACACGGACTCCGAGATGGTCGAGGTGGAAACCCATTATTCCGGTGTCAGTCGGGGCACAGAGAGCCTGGTCTTTCTCAACAAAGTGCCGGAAAGCGAATACCATCGAATGCGCGCCCCCTTCCAGGCCGGAGAGTTTCCGTATCCGGTACGCCATGGCTATGCCAATGCGGGTAAGGTGATCGCCGGCCCCGTTTCTTTGCTCGGTAAAATGGTGTTCTGTCTTTATTCCCATCAAACCCGCTACCGGGTACCAGCGGACGCTGTCCTTCCGCTACCCGACGACGTGCCGGCTCATCGCGCCGTGCTGGCAGCCAACATGGAGACTGCCGTAAACGGCCTTTGGGATGCATCACCCCGAGTCGGTGATCGTATTGCCGTGGTGGGTTGTGGTGTGGTGGGAACGCTGATGGCGTACCTTGCCAACAAAATTCCGGGCACCCGGGTGACGGCTATTGATATCAATGCCGAGCGCCTGCCATTGCTCGATTCCCTCGGCGTCAGATTTGCGACCCGGACCGACCTGCAGGATCACGACCTGGTGATCCATGCCAGCGGTCATCCGGACGGGCTGGTTACCGCCCTGAAGCTGGCCGGCCAGGAAGGGCGGATTATCGAGATGAGCTGGTTCGGCGACCAGAACGTAACTCTGCCTTTGGGGCGGGCTTTTCATGCGCGCCGTTTGACACTTCGTTCCAGTCAGGTTGGCAGTATCAGCCCGGCCCAGGCTCCCCGCTGGCACTATCGGGACCGACTGTCACTGGCGCTGTCCTTGCTGTCCGACCCGGCCCTGGATGCCCTGATCAGCGGCGAGAGCCAGTTTGAGGAGTTGCCCCAAACCATGGCCGTATTGAGCCAGGCGGGCAGTTCAGAGCTTTGCCATCGAATCATTTATCCACCGGCAACCGCGGTTAATTAACCAAAAACCACCATTCAGCCGGGATCACTATTTAGCAGGAGCCACTATGTACAGTTTGACCGTAAGAGACCACATGATGATCGCCCACAGCTTCAAGGGCGAAATTTTCGGCCCGGCTCAGGCCCTACATGGCGCCACCTATGTAGTAGATGTGAGCTTTGAGCGGGAGGCTCTGGACCAGGACGACCTGATCGTTGATATCGGCCTCGCCAGCGAACAGCTCAAAACGATCCTGGCTGAGTTCAACATGAAGAATCTGGATGAACTGCCGGCCCTGGCGGGCCGCAATACCACCACCGAAGTGATGGCAAAGGTGGTGTTTGACCGCATGAAAGCAGCCATCAAGGCCAACGCTCTCGGGGCAACCGGCAAGGGCCTGAGTGCACTGAAAGTCACACTTGGCGAATCCCATGTTGCCTGGGCAAGTTACCGGAGCGAGCTCTGACAAAGGCATTCTCATGACCCAGCCCTGGACGTTCATAGTACCCGGCACCCCCGATCAACGAACCGGCGGTTACACCTACGTGCGCCGCATAGTGTCGGCGCTTCTGGATATGGGGCAATCGGTAGACCTGATCGGCCTGGAGGGCCGATTTCCGGAAACTGATGCGGTGGCCGCCCGATCGATGGACAACACGTTGCAGGCGCTACCTGAACACTCTGTTGCCATTCTAGACGGGCTGGCTATGGGCGGGTTGCCTGAGACCCTGGCAAAGCATGCCGGTCGATTGCATCTGATAGCACTTGTGCATCACCCCCTGGCCGATGAAACCGGCCTGGATGAAGAGTCACGGCAAGGCCTGTTCGCCAGCGAGAAGGCTGCCCTGGGTCATGTCGAGGGGGTTATAACAACCAGTCATTTTACCGTTCAGGAATTGGTCCGGTACGACGTGGCCGCTGATCGGATCCAGACCGTCGAGCCCGGTGTCGATGTCTTCCCCGAGGCACCTGCGTTGGCCGCCACGGAAGCGCACCGTCCGGTTCAGTTGTTCTCAGTCGGCACGCTGTCACCCAGAAAAGCCCAGGATCAATTGGTGTCAGCTCTCGCAGCAATAAAAAAACTGCCCTGGCAATGCACGCTGGCGGGATCTCCTGACCGGGCCCCGGAATACGCCCGGGATTTGCAGTCACAGATTGAGCAATTGGATCTGCAGGACCGCATCGTCCTGGCCGGAGAAATGGACGATAAAGAGCTGGCCCGGAGTTTTGACAGGGCGGATATATTTGTCCTGCCGTCCTTGTTTGAAGGTTACGGCATGGTGATTGACGAAGCATTGGCTCGGGCCCTGCCGGTGATATCCTCGGACGGCGGTGCGCTGGCTCAAACCGCTGACCGGCCAGGTATAAAACAGTACGTGGCAGGGCAGGTGGCTGACCTGGAGAGCTGCCTGAAGTCCTGGATCGCAGAGCGTGATTCACTTTTGCAAGCTCGGAATCACGCCCGAGCTTCCAGGCTACAACTGACTTCCTGGCTGCAGGCCGGGACAGCATTCAAAACGGCGGTCGAAGCGCTCTTACAACCTGCTCTTGACCACAGTGTTTTTGATGGTGACTGGCTGGCCTTGCGGGAAAGTGCTGACCATGAAGCCCGGGACGTTACCCTCACCAGTCAGCTGGCGGATTGGTTAAGTCATCGCTTTAATGAGTCCGGACGGGCGGTCGAGATCGTTGACCTGGGGTCCGGTTCCGGGTCGAATTGCCGTTACCTTGCCCCCCGACTGGCTGTTCCCCAACGTTGGTTGCTGCTGGACCAGGATGAACGGTTGCTGACTCACGCCATCAAGCATCTTCCTCAGAGCGCGTCGACTGTTCATGCGGATTATCAGCTGGTTCGGCTGACTGCCACGAACCTGAGCGAGGTGTTACCTCAGAATGTTGATCTGGTGACGGCCTCGGCACTGATCGATCTGGTGTCGGAGCCGTGGCTCGAGGCCTTGGCTGACGCCGTCATCGCCCGCCACACGGCCTTATTGATCGTGCTGTCCTACGCCGGTGAATTCGGCTGTAACCTGGCCCACCCCGATGACGAATTGATTCAACAGGCCCTCAATGCCCACCAGGCTCGGGACAAGGGACTAGGGCAGGCATTGGGCCCCGAGGCCGCCAGTATTCTGGAGCGATTGATGAAGGCTCGCGGGGCCGTTGTCAGCGAGGCCTCCAGCGTGTGGCGGCTGGGGTCAGATCACCAGTGTCTGCAGCTCGCCTTGCTCAAGGGCTATCGGGATGCGGCTGTGGAGCAGATGCCGGAGTATGCCGGTCGCATCCGGCAGTGGTTTGAAGATCGCACCCTGTCCATCACCAGGGGTGATCTGGTGGTTTCGGTGCATCACCGGGACCTGCTTGCGCTGCCGGGGCACTGACGCGATGCCACGCTGGTTGTCGCACCCCGTTATGCGCTGGCTGATCACCGCGTTGTTGCTGGGCATTGTTATCACGTCGTTGGACAGCAAAACCATTGTTAGTCAGTTGGCGATGATTGACCCGGCATTCTGGGTTGCAGCTCTGGCGGTAACCATCGTACAGGTAGGATTATCAGCATGGCGCTGGCGTTACACTGCCTTGCGCCTGAACCTCGAATTACCCTTCTCCAAAGCAGTCTCCGAATATTATCTGGCTACCTTTATCAATCAGGTCTTGCCTGGGGGTGTACTGGGAGACGTTAACCGTGCCTTGCGCCATGGCACGGATGCCAACGCCCGCACTTCCGCCCTGCACGCGGTAATGATTGAGCGGCTTTCCGGGCAGCTGGCATTGACGCTGGTCACCGGGATCTTGTTGGTTGCATTCTGGCCGTTTGCGGACGTTAGCGCCGGATTGGTTTCTCGAACTGTGAGCACCAGTGCATCATTGCCGGTGTTGATACTGGCTGTGCTGATACTGGTGGCAGCCGGGATGGTTTACCGTAGGCCACTTGCACGCTTCGCCGGGCACGGCGCAAAGGCACTCAGGCTCTCGTTGTTTAATCGCTCCTCAGTGCTGATCCAGCTCGTCAGCTCAGTGCTGGTAGTGGCTACCTATCTGGCAGTTTTTGCAATATTGGCTCAGGGTCAGGACCTCAGAGCGTCGCCAGGGGCGACTATGGAGCTGCACCACCTGCTGCCCCTGAGTGCAGGCTTGCTGTTGGCCATGATGTTGCCGGTTACGATTGCGGGCTGGGGCGTGCGCGAGGGGGCGGCGGCCCTGTTGTGGCCCTTGGCAGGCCTGCCTGCAGAGCAGGGGGTCGCGTTGAGCGTTGCGTATGGCCTGCTGGTTCTGGTATCCAGCTTGCCAGGCGCGGGGGTCTTGATTGCCGGGGCTAGCAGGGTTGGTCAAAGTTCAGATCAAACAACATATCCGAACCAAGGTTGACCATGGTGGCCGCAGGTCGCAAAGCCTGATCAATCGAATCGATTTCCGGTAGTGAAAACGCAGGCTGGCCGCTACCAATAATCATCGGGGCGACCATGACATGCAGGCGGTTGAGCAAACGGGCTTTCAGAAAACTGGAGACGGTCAGTCCGCCACCTTCGATAAACACCCGCTTCAGTCCGAAGGACGCCAGCACTGACAATATCAGGGCGGGATCACCAGGCTGACCGGCCGGGGGCAGGCAAGGCACTTCGGTGACGCCTTTTGTTGGCAACAGTTTTGACCCGGGTGCAAACGTGCCGCTCACAAGTCGCAGTGTTGGGGCTTGTTCGTCGGTAAACAGGTGATGGCCTTCGGGCACGCGTTTTCTTGGATCAATGACCACCCGCACCGGGTTCACACCCTCAACCTTGCGAACGGTAAGCTGCGGGTTGTCCGCAGTGGCCGTACCGGCGCCCACCACCACGGCATCCGACAGGGCTCTGATGCGATGAAGGTGGGCAATGCCATCAACACCGTTGATCAGCTGACAGGCGCCGCATTTAGTGGCCGTGCGACCATCGAGACTTTGACCCAGCTGAGCGACAACATGCTGATTTCGGAGGGCACTGACGGGTCGGCAAAGAGGCAGGAACAAAGTGAAAAGACCCTTCGCAGCATCGGTGGCGGGCAGGCATAAATGCCACTCCGATCTGGCGCCAAGTGTCAGGGCAGATTGTCCCGTGCCGGGCAGGACCAGAGTGGTGTTCTGACGGTTAACCGACTCCTGAATGAGTTGCCACGCAGTTGAAACATCAATTGTATCTGCTGCCATTCGTTCCATGCCTATGGATAACTGTGTCAAAAGATACGAACAAAAACGTCAGCGAATCACTTTTCGGGGTATTTAATGCTCGATTGCCAAACACCTTTTGCTGAGTTGTAATGGTTTAACTTTAGAATGTTTTTCAGGGAGTGTCCCGGTTTGCAAGATGAACATCAGGTCACGGTTACTCAGGAGGGTGCGATTGCCACACTGGGGCTTGCAAATCCGCCCCGTCATGAGTGGTCCGAGACAATGCTGGAGCAGTTTCACAACCACATACTGGCACTGGGCCGCGAGGTAAACTGCCGTTGCCTGATCATAATGGCGGAGGAGTCCGGGGAAGGGCGTGGTAATGCCTGGTTTTCTGCCGGCCTGGACCCGGATATTCTGGCCATAAAAGACCCGTTAAAAGGGGCCAATCTCGGTCGCTTGTTCGCTCAGGCCTTTAGCGCCCTCAGAAGATTTCCTGGGGTGACGTTGGCTGCGATCACCGGAGATGCGCACAATGAAGGCGTTGCACTGGCGCTCAATTGTGACTTCCGGGTGTGTGCGGATACCGCTCGATTCCAGTTTACAACCGGTTCCGCCGGGCGGCTGGCATTTGGTGGGGGCACCCAGTTGCTGCCCCGACTTGTGGGGGAGTCCCGGGCCAAGCGGATCATCCTGTTAGAAGAACCCCTCGACGCTCAGGAGGCGCTGTCAATCGGCCTGGTGGACGAGGTTACCGCTGTCGGAGAAGTGGTGCTTCGTGCCACTCAGTGGGCTAAGCGAGCAGTGCGCCAGAGCCCGAAAGCGAGCCGTGCCGCCAAGCAGTTGATAGAACATGCGCGCATGAGGCCGTTGGAAACCGGCTTTGCCGCTGAGCGCGACTGGCTGGAGCAGATCATAGACAGCGGTGATCCGGCCGAAGCGCAGCAAGCTGCGCAAGAGGGCAGAAGCCCGAACTGGTCGAATCCATAATGAACGTAACCGGCGCCGTTTGAGCGGGCACATTGGTGTGTTTGACAGTGGAGTTATCGAGGGCGAGCAGTTATGCGTTACATGCAGTCATTTCATCGACGTTTAAAGCACCTGCGGGACAACCTTAAACTTTCCCGAGCAGATGTTGCCCGCATATGCAGTGTGGATGAAGCTGAGGTGGACCGCTGGGAGTCATCAGACCCCAGGCGCCGAAGTTACCCGGGCGTCATCGAATTGATGGATCTCTGTCTCAGGACCGGAACAACCCTTGAAATCCTGCTGGATTTTGAAGGCCTGGTCGATGCAGGCCAGCTCGAACTGCCCGGCCTGACCTTCGGCAACGGAGCTGACCTGAACGAGTGTCTCGTCCAGCTCGAAAAAGAAATCGGACGCCTGCAACTGACAGAAGACGAAGCCGAACTGCTACGCCGCTTCCGCATAAACACCAACGAAAATCAGCGCATGGTCATGCAATTGCTGAATCGTTGACCGCTTAAAAAATTCGCGGTTAAAACCGCTCCTACAAGGAACGCCAAAACTTGAGGCTAACTTTATATTGTAGGAGCGACTTCAGTCGCGAATCAGGCCAATGCCAAATTCACGGCAGATCACTTCTTCGCTTTTTTGCTACCACTTGCCGAGGTGTCCTTACCGGCTTTATAAATGTTCTCGTAAACATAGTTTGTTGCTTCTACAAAGCCATCAATGCTGCCGCAGTCAAAACGACGCCCTTTGAATTTGTAGGCCAGCACACAACCATTCTTGGCTTGTTCCAACAGCGCGTCTGTAATCTGCACCTCGCCGTTTTTACCCGGGGGCGTGCGTTCAATAATGTCGAAAATATCCGGTGTCAGGATATACCGACCGATGATCGCCAGGTTGCTGGGGGCATCTTCTGGTGCCGGTTTCTCGACCATGTCTGTAATCCGGTAAAGCCCGTCCTTCATGGACTCGCCCGCGATAACCCCGTATTTATGGGTTTCGTCAGCCGGCACTTCCTCAATGGCAACGATGGAGCACCGGAACTGGCTGTAAAGCTTGACCATCTGCGCCAGAACACCGTCTTCGGCGCCATCTGCGACACAGAAGTCATCGGCCAGTACCACCGCAAACGGGTTGTCACCCACAAGATTGCGGCCAGTAAGGATCGCGTGTCCCAAGCCTTTCATCTCGTTCTGACGGGTAAACGCAAAGCTGTTGTTATCAATCAGGTCGCGAATGGATGCCAGCAGGTCTTCTTTGCCGGACCCGGCGATCTGGTGTTCCAGCTCATAACTGATGTCGAAGTGATCTTCAATGGCACGTTTACCGCGGCCTGTTACAAAACCGAACTCGTGTATCCCGGCATCAGCAGCCTCTTCAACCCCGTATTGCACCAGAGGTTTGTTAACAATCGGAAGAATTTCTTTCGGCATCGCCTTGGTGGCAGGGAGAAAGCGGGTTCCATAGCCGGCAACAGGGAAAAGGCACTTTTTGATCATTTTGGCATCCTTATCAAAAAACATGACGGGGCAGAGCTGGAGCTATTGAACTGTTAAGTGTACCGGACTTTTTAAACAAACAGGAGGCCGGAAAACACCAGCTTCCAATTTGGAAATGCTGGTAATGAGGGAGCACGCACCGTGTGCTGATGATATGCGCAGCCTCACGGATTGTTGACAATCTGGCCGGTAAGGCGTAAATTTTTCGCTTATAAATCCCATATTGTTAACAAAAGTAACCATGCACGCGACAATTCAGTCCCAAACCAGGGCAGACGATGCCTTTGAGTCTCTGCAAACCGCTATCGTAAAAGGCGATTTGGCGCCTGGTGAGAAAATTGGCGAGATTGAATTGTGTGCGCGTTTTAATCTGACGCGAGGGCCATTGCGGGAAGCCTTAGGTCGGCTTGAATCCCGGGGCTTGTTAGTGCGCCGTCCCCATGCCGGGGTAAAGGTGGTGTCGGTCAGCGCGGATGAGCTTATCGAGCTGTATCACATTCGCGAAATCATGGAAGGTCTGGCCGCGCGACAGGCTGCCGAACGCATGACTGACGCAGAGATTGCCGATTTGCACGCCACCCTGGACAGCCACGAAGCGATGATCGAGCAAGCCCACGGGCAGGCGTATTACCAGGGTGAAGGCGACTACGATTTTCACCACCGTATTGCCACCGGCAGCCGGAATGCCAAACTTGCACAGATGCTGCTGGGTGACCTGTACTACATGGTCAGAATGTACCGCTACCGGTTGAGTACTTCGGCCGGCCGGCCGCAGAAAGCTTTGGGTGAGCATCGGCGCATTGCTGAAGCGATTGCCCAGCGGGACGGTGAACTGGCTGAATTCCTGATGCGCAGACACATCAATGCCGCCAGAAAAAACATAGAACAGAAAATCAGAGACGGTGTTCTGGATATCTGAAGGCTTTCCGGAAGACCTGACCCTATAACCACAGGAGCTCCACTATGTCTCATAAACCATCACCCGGTGCCCGTTTCCGTAAGGCGCTGAAAGATAACCATCCCCTCCAGATTGTCGGCACCATCAATGCCTACACCGCCATGATGGCTGAGAAAGTCGGGCATCAGGCTATTTATCTGTCAGGCGGCGGCGTGGCTAATGCATCCTATGGTTTGCCGGATCTGGGCATGACATCACTTAACGATGTGATTGAGGATGTTCGTCGCATTACCAATGCCTCCGATACGCCGCTGTTGGTAGACATCGATACCGGTTGGGGCGGGGCTTTCAACATTACCCGTACCATTCAGCAGATGGAGCGTGCAGGCGCTGCGGCCGTCCATATTGAAGACCAGGTGGCACAGAAACGCTGCGGGCACCGGCCCAACAAGGCCATTGTTTCCAAAGACGAGATGGTAGATCGCATCAAGGCCTGTGTAGATGCCCGGGAAGACGAAGACTTCTTTATAATGGCCCGCACCGACGCCTTCCAGCAGGAAGGGCTGGATGCCGCCATTGACCGTGCCCAGGCGTGTATAGAAGCCGGTGCCGACGGCATTTTTGCCGAGGCGGTGACCGAGCTCGAGCATTACAAGGCGTTCTCTTCCGCTGTTGATGCGCCCATCCTGGCCAACATCACCGAATTCGGCGCGACACCTTTATACAATCGGCAAGAGCTCGCAGACGCCGGTGCTGCCATGGTGCTGTATCCCCTGAGCGCATTTCGCGCCATGAACAAGGCAGCCCTTGAGGTTTACCAGAACATTCTGACCAAGGGCGACCAGAAAGACGTCGTAGACAAAATGCAGACTCGCATGGAGCTGTATGATTTCCTGAATTACCATGAATTTGAACAGAAGCTGGACCAGTTATTTCAGCAGAAGAAGTAACATTCGTCTGAATAAAGAATCGCGGTTGAAACCGCTCCTACAGGGTGGACCCGGTGCTCGGGCAAATTGTAGGAGCGACTTCAGTCGCGAAATGAGGCGACCGTCAACAACAAAGATCGCGGTTGAAACCGCTCCTACGGGTCTTGGGCAATATTGTAGGAGCGACTTCAGTCGCGAAGAGAGATTAGCGCCAAGGCCATCGGCCGAGACCGCACCTTTTAAAATACGACATCGTAAAAATTCAAAGGGGAACACAATGGCTGAGCAAAAACAGAATAGCGCGGGCCTTCGCGGCCAGGTTGCGGGCGAAACCGCGCTGTGTACCGTCGGCAAAAGCGGCGCTGGGCTGACGTATCGTGGCTACGAGATCGCCGACCTCGCCGAGAACGCCCAGTTTGAAGAAATTGCTTATCTGCTGCTGCGGGGCAAGCTGCCCAACCGTCAGGAGCTCGATGCCTATAAACAGAAGCTGAGTGGTCTGCGAACCCTGCCGGACTCACTCAAGTCTGTGCTCGAGCTGATCCCCAAAGATGCTCATCCGATGGACGTCATGCGCACCGGCTGCTCGATGCTGGGCAATCTGGAAACCGAACGGGATTTCAGCGAGCAGGACGACAAGATTGACCGCATGCTGGCGGCTTTCGCCAGTATTATCTGTTACTGGTACCGCTTCGTCACCGACGGCGTCCGCATTAAAACCGATGGTGATTGTGATTCTATTGGTGGACATTTCCTGGAATTGCTCCACGGCAACAAGCCCAGCGAGCTCCACGAGCGCGTCATGAACGTGTCGCTGATTCTTTACGCCGAGCATGAGTTCAACGCCTCTACCTTTACTGCCCGGGTTTGCGCTTCCACGCTGTCGGACATCCATAGCTGCGTGACCGGCGCCATCGGCACCCTTCGTGGCCCCTTGCACGGCGGTGCCAACGAGGCAGCCATGGAACTGATCCAGCGTTTCAAAACGCCGGACGAGGCAGAGAAGGGCCTGCTGGGAATGCTTGAGCGCAAAGAAAAAATCATGGGCTTCGGGCACGCCGTCTACAGCGACTCCGACCCGCGCAACGGCATCATCAAGAAGTGGTCCGAGAAGCTAGCTGAGGAGGTCGGAGACAAGGTGCTCTACCCGGTGTCAGTGCGTTGTGAAGAAGTTATGTGGCGGGAGAAGAAGCTGTTCTGCAACGCCGATTTCTTCCACGCCTCGGCTTATCATTTCATGGGTATTCCTACCGAACTGTTCACACCGATCTTCGTGATGTCCCGGGTCTCCGGCTGGACCGCCCACGTGAAGGAACAGCGTGAAAACAACCGTATTATTCGCCCGAGCGCGGACTATACCGGGCCGTCGGACTCCAAGTGGGTGCCCATCGACGAACGCCCCTGAATGATCTGTCTGCCGCTGCATGCCCGCTCTGATGTTTTCAGCGGCGCCAAAATGTTCTTCTTTAATTGAGTCTCTAGCCATGAACACCGACTACCGCAAGCCCTTATCCGGCACCGATTTCGATTATTTCGACACCCGTGAAGCTGTCGATGCGATCCAGCCCGGCGCCTACGACAAACTCCCGTACACTTCCCGTGTGCTGGCGGAGAATCTGGTACGGCGCTGTGATTCCGCCATGCTGACGGATGCTCTCAAGCAATTGATCGAGCGCAAGCGGGACCTGGATTTTCCCTGGTACCCAGCCCGTGTGGTATGCCACGACATCCTCGGTCAGACCGCGCTGGTGGACCTGGCGGGTCTGCGGGATGCCATTGCCGAGAAGGGCGGTGATCCTGCCAAAGTTAACCCGGTGGTACCCACCCAGCTGATCGTTGATCACTCCCTGGCTGTTGAGCACGCCGGATTCGAAAAAGATGCCTTTGAAAAGAACCGCGCCATTGAAGACCGTCGTAACGACGACCGTTTTCACTTCATAAACTGGACCAAGACCGCCTTCAAGAATGTCGATGTGATTCCCCCAGGTAACGGCATCATGCACCAGATTAATCTGGAGAAGATGTCGCCGGTGGTCCAGGTGCGTGATGGCGTGGCCTTTGTGGATACCTGTGTCGGCACCGACAGCCACACTCCGATGGTCGATGCCCTGGGCGTCCTCTCGGTCGGCGTTGGTGGCCTGGAAGCCGAAAGTGTGATGCTGGGCCGTGCCTCCTATATGCGCCTGCCAGACATCGTCGGTGTAGAGCTCACCGGTAAAATGCAGCCCGGCATTACCAGCACCGATCTGGTGCTGGCGCTGACCGAGTTCCTCCGAAAGGAACGGGTGGTCGGAGCCTATCTTGAATTTTACGGCGAAGGTGCCTCCAGGCTGACGGTTGGCGACCGCGCCACAATCTCCAACATGACTCCGGAATACGGCGCTACGGCTGCCATGTTCTACATTGACGAGCAAACCACGGATTACCTCAAACTCACCGGCCGTGAAGACGAGCAGGTACGACTGGTGGAGCAGTTCGCCAGAGAGACTGGCCTGTGGGCTGACACGCTGACAAATGTCGAGTATGAGCGGGTACTGACGTTTGATCTTTCATCGGTGGAACGCACAATGGCGGGGCCGTCCAACCCCCACTCACGGCTGCCTACCGCTGAGCTGACCAGCCGCGGTGTGGCCGGCAAGTGGGAAAAAGAAGAGGGCAAAATGCCCGACGGTGCTGTCATTATTGCTGCCATCACCAGTTGTACCAATACCAGTAACCCCCGCAACATGGTGGCTGCCGGCCTGATCGCACGTAACGCCAACAAGTTGGGACTCACCCGCAAACCCTGGGTGAAATCCTCCCTGGCGCCAGGTTCCAAAACCGTCAAGATGTACATGGAAGACGCCAACCTGCTATCGGAACTGGAAACTCTCGGTTTCGGCGTGGTGGCATTTGCCTGCACCACCTGTAACGGCATGAGTGGCGCGCTGGATCCGGTTATCCAGAAAGAAGTGATCGACCGTGACCTTTACGCCACGGCCGTGTTGTCCGGTAACCGTAATTTTGATGGCCGGATTCATCCATACGCCAAGCAGGCTTTCCTGGCATCGCCGCCTCTGGTGGTCGCTTACGCCATTGCCGGTACCATCCGCTTCGATATCGAGAAAGATGCCCTCGGCCACGATCAGAATGGCAATCCCATCACCCTGAAAGACATCTGGCCGGCGGACGAAGAGATCGACGCCATCGTCAAGCAAAGCGTCAAGCCGCAGCAGTTCCGGGATGTGTACATTCCCATGTTCGACCTCAGCCGGGACCCCCAGGCGCTGGTCGACCCGTTGTATGAATGGCGTCCACAAAGTACCTATATCCGCCGTCCGCCATACTGGGAAGGTGCTTTAGCAGGCGAGCGCGCCATGAAAGGTATGCGCCCGCTGGCACTGCTACCGGACAATATCACCACCGACCACCTGTCACCGTCCAACGCCATCATGATGGACAGCGCCGCCGGGGAATACCTGCACAAGATGGGTGTGCCGGAGGAAGATTTTAACTCCTACGCCACGCACCGGGGCGATCACCTGACCGCCCAGCGTGCGACCTTTGCCAACCCGAAGCTGATGAACGAAATGGTTCGTGACGACAAGGGTGACGTCAGGCAGGGCTCCTACGCGCGACTCGAGCCGGAAGGCAAGGTCACCCGCATGTGGGAAGCGATCGAAACCTACATGAGCCGCAAGCAACCGCTGATCATCGTGGCAGGTGCCGATTACGGGCAGGGTTCCTCCCGTGACTGGGCCGCCAAAGGCGTGCGCCTGGCTGGCGTGGAAGCCATTGCTGCGGAAGGCTTTGAGCGCATCCACCGTACCAACCTGATCGGTATGGGTGTTATGCCGCTGGAATTCGATGCTGGCGTTACTCGCCACACGCTGCAACTGGACGGTACAGAAACCTACGACGTGGTAGGCAATTACAAGCCACGAGCCATACTTACGCTGGTCATCCACCGCAAAAATGGCGAAAGCGTGGAGGTGCCAGTGACCTGCCGCCTCGATACCCAGGAAGAAGTGTCAATCTATGAAGCCGGCGGCGTACTGCAACGCTTTGCGCAGGATTTCCTGGAATCGGAAGCCGTTGCCTGAGGAGTCGATGATGAGCCAGACCAAAACCCACGCACCACAGATCAGGATCCCCGCAACGTACATGCGGGGAGGTACCAGCAAGGGCGTCTTCTTCCGCCTGGATGATCTGCCCAAGGCAGCCCGGACTCCTGGCATAGCCCGGGATCAGCTATTGCTCAGAGTGATTGGCAGTCCCGACCCCTACGAGAAGCAGATTGACGGTATGGGTGGTGCTACCTCCAGCACCAGCAAGACCGTCATTCTGTCCAAACCCACCGTGCCGGACCACGACGTGGATTACCTGTTCGGTCAGGTCTCCATCGACCGGCCATTCGTGGACTGGAGTGGCAACTGCGGCAATCTGTCCGCAGCAGTCGGCGCTTTTGCCATCACCAGCGGATTGATTGATCCCGCCCGTATCCCCCAAGACGGCATGGTAACGGTGAGGATCTGGCAAGCCAACATCCAGAAAACCATCATCGCCCACGTTCCCATTACCAGCGGGGAAGTGCAGGAAACCGGGGATTTCGAGCTCGACGGCGTTACCTTCCCCGCTGCTGAAGTACAGATTGAATTCATGGATCCGGCCGATGGCGACGGCGCCATGTTCCCGACGGGCAATCGGGTGGATGATCTGGATGTGCCCGGTGTTGGCACTCTCCGGGCTACCATGATCAATGCTGGCATTCCCACTATCTTCGTGAATGCGGAAGACATTGGCTACACCGGCGCCGAGTTGCAGGACGCGATCAATAGCGATCCCAGAGCGCTGGCCATGTTCGAAACTATCCGTGTCCATGGCGCGGTGCGTATGGGATTGGTCAGCACCATTGAAGAAGCTTCCAATCGCCAGCACACCCCAAAAGTCGCCTTCGTTGCCAAACCGGCGGAGTATGTGTCTTCCAGCGGTAAGCAGGTCACTACCGATCAGGTTGATCTGCTGGTGCGCGCACTGTCGATGGGTAAGCTTCACCACGCCATGATGGGTACTGCGGCAGTAGCCATTGGTACCGCCGCGGCGGTACCGGAAACCCTGGTTAACCTGGCCGCCGGTGGTGGAGATCGCACCGCCGTGCGTTTTGGTCATCCTTCCGGCACCTTGAGAGTTGGCGCAGAGGCCACCCAGGTGAATGGTGAATGGACGGTGAAAAAAGCGATTATGAGCCGCAGCGCCCGGGTGTTGATGGAAGGCTGGGTGAGAGTGCCTGGAGATTCGTTCGATATCAGTGGTTGAATTGCTGACGGGTTCCGTTCCCAGAGCGGCTTTCGGTACTATAATCAGTTCAGATTTACCGACACTATAGATAACCGAAAGAGATAAGCGTAAGAGATAAGCGTAAGAGATGAGCGAAAGCGCCGGCCAGCGCTCACGAAGACCAGCACCTGTGAGGCCCGAATGAATCTTGCCGTCAAAGCTTCCAGCCCTTTGGTCATTGGTATGTTATTGGTGTTCCTCGCCCCACAGTTGGCTTTCGCCGATACTGTGCGGCGGGTTAAGCATCCGGATGGCAGTGTGGAGTTCACCAACCTACCGGCAGCCAGGCAGGCGCCGCTGGCAAGTACCAAAAAAGAAACCATTTACCGATACCAGAACAATGATGGTGTATTGGCGTTCAGCAAAGTACGTCCAATCGGTGTCGATTTCGATGTCATTCGCTTTGAATGCTACGCCTGCCAGCCAGAGTCCAAGGTGGACTGGCACAAAACCCGACTTTACGTAACTCCCTATCAGGAAGAGATCGAAACGGCTGCGCAGCAGTTCGACGTCGATCCCGCCCTGGTCCGAGCGGTGATTCATGCTGAATCGGCCTTTAATCCGAGGGCTTTGTCCTCAAAGGGCGCCCAAGGCCTGATGCAATTGATGCCGGGTACGGCTGATGAGCTGGGTGTCAGCAACGCGATGGACGTGGCTGAGAATATCCGGGGCGGGGCAAATTACCTTGCCAAGATGCTGAAAATTCACAATGGCGATATCAAGCTGGCCACTGCCTCCTATAATGCCGGCCCTGGCGCCGTGGCGCGTTATGGTGGTTTGCCTCCCTTTGCTGAAACCCGTGCCTATGTGAAGCGTGTGGGGATTCTGCACCAGCGCTACCGCCAGAGTTATGCTGCAAATTAGGGTTCAATGCCGCCTTCTCGCCAATAAGAAAGCCCTGGAGCAGTGCCAGGGGATTTTATTGCTATGAACAGTAAATTCAGAATGGCCTGCGGCGGCGAGCCAGCCCGATTCCCGCAAGTCCCAGGCCCAGAAGCACAAGGGTGCCTGGCTCAGGGGCAGGGCTAGGAACAGGACCGGGGCCCCCGCCATTATCATCGGCAGTGGTGATATTAAGTGTGAAGAAGCTCGCTGGGAATAACACGGTATTTGCACCAGTAGGCCCAGTGAGATTCATGGAAGGCTCGTCCGGAAAAGGAAAAGCACCATTACCAGCACACAACAAGTTGTTGGTCACTCCGGCTCCGCATTTGCTCCAGCTGACGGTGATATTGACGTCGGTGATTTCACCGGAATCCGCAATATACACGGAGCGTTCAATCGCCGAGCCGTCAGCAACTCCGCCGTTGGAATTGGTAGCCGTAATCAAAGCGGCCTGCGTCGGTGCAGTTGCTGCGACCAATAAAACTGACAAAGGAATCAGGAAACTCCTTTTTTTCATTTTGATGTTCTCCGTTTCGTGTGTTTCTGCTTCCCAGCCATAAAGAAATAAACATGCCTAATCGTAACTTGCTCATAGTTATTCAGAAAAAATTTGCTTCGTAATTGACATGTAAAGCATACGGACGCGTTAGGCTTGCGTTATCCCGGGTTTGAAGATCATGGCTATGAAGGAGTGCAGTATTCCAAGAGCTCCTGTGGATATGCCTATTGCCTTTGCCACCGCTATACTGACTACTGTATCTACTACAAGTTTCGATATTCACACAGCCGAAAACGGGAGAGATTATGACCTCTAATGTCGATCAGAACGCCCGCCCGGACTACGACGACGTCCTGCAAAAGATTGCTGATTACGTCCTCACCTACAACATTGACAGTCCGGAAGCCTGGGATTCAGCTCGAAACTGTCTGATGGATACTCTCGGGTGCGGCCTGCTGGCTTTGCGATTTCCCGAATGCACCAAACACCTCGGTCCAATAGTGGAGGGCACCACCGTTCCAAATGGCGCCCGTGTGCCCGGCACATCCTTCCGCCTTGATCCGGTAAAAGCTGCATGGGATATCGGCTGTATCATTCGCTGGCTGGATTATAACGATACCTGGCTTGCCGCAGAGTGGGGCCACCCTTCGGACAACCTGGGTGGCATCCTGGCAGTGGCAGACCACCTGTCCCAGAAACGGGTAGTGGAAGGCAAGCCCCCGTTGACCATGAAGCGCGTGCTGGAGGCCATGATCATGGCCCATGAAATTCAGGGCATACTGGCGCTGGAAAATTCCTTTAACCGCGTGGGGCTGGATCATGTAGTGCTGGTAAAGGTTGCTTCGACTGCCGTGACAGCAAAGCTGATGGGAGCGACCCGTGAGCAGTTGCTGTCAGCCTTGTCTCATGCCTGGGTAGATGGCCAGGCCTTGCGAACCTATCGTCATGCCCCGAACGCCGGCTCCCGGAAATCCTGGGCAGCAGGGGATGCGACATCCCGCGCAGTTCGGCTGGCGGACATTGCGATGCGGGGGGAAATGGGCATACCCGGAGTTCTGACTGCGCCCCAGTGGGGCTTCTATGATGTGCTGTTCAATAAAACCAATAAAGATCAGAAGCTGAAGCCTGAAGACAAGCGCCAGTTTTCGTTACCCCAGGACTTCGGCTCCTACGTCATGGAAAACGTGCTGTTTAAAATCTCCTTTCCGGCCGAATTCCATGCTCAGACTGCGGCCGAGGCTGCTGTAACTCTTCATCCGGAAGTGAAGGACCGGTTGCAGGACATCGACAGGATCGTCATTACGACCCACGAGTCCGCCATTCGCATTATCTCCAAGCAGGGCAAGCTCGCCAACGCTGCCGACCGTGACCATTGCCTGCAATATATGGCGGCAGTGCCGCTTATCTTCGGCAATCTGGTCGCGGAGCAATACGAAGACAGTTTTCACGAAGCCAACCCGATCATTGATGAGGTCCGTGGGAAAATGGAGATCCTTGAAGACGAACGTTTCACCCGGGAATACCTTGAGGCGGATAAACGTTCTATCGCCAATGCCATCCAGGTGTTCTTCAAAGACGGCACCAGCACAGAGAATGTTGTCGTGGAGTATCCCATAGGACACAGGCGTCGCCGGACAGATGGGATTCCGCTGCTGGAGGATAAATTCCGCAACAACCTCGCTACTCGATTCCCCGCTCAGCGCTGCCAGCAGATTTTTGATCTGTGCAAGGATCAAAAAGCGTTGGAAATCATTGCGGTGCATGAATTTGTGGCAATGTTTGTCATTTAGCTCACGAGGTTCAAAAAGGACTTGAGTGTAAAATTCAGGCTTTTGCAGGAGACACTTTCGTCAGGTCTTTTTACACTTTTTTATATTCCAAATATTAACTAATAGTAAATTCGTTATAACCTATGGTGTTATAAATGTGGCTCTTTATTTGCATCTCCTCACGACTGAATAACGCAAATTAGCGGAATGAAGTTTCAAGGAGCATTAAGTGATTGTCACTAAAGTAAATAATTTGTGTGCAGGTGTTGTATTGGCAACCCTTGGTTCCGTAGCCACGGTTCATGCTGCGCCGATTCTCAGCATTAGTGCTCAGGGTTTAAGTGACGCCCAAGCTGCCGAAGCCAACTTTCTCGCAGGCCTCGAAGGCGGTTACACAACGGAGACCTTTGACTCTGGTTACACAGTAGGTGCAACTGGGCAAAGTCTGACCATCAACAACGTGGTGGGCACAGGAACTTTTACCAGCAACGTGCAGGGAACTTCCGGAGTTTGTAACAGCCAAGGGCTGGCCTGTAGCGAAGGTCTCGCAGTGCTGAATTCAGACAACAACCAATTTGGAGGGCGTTTTGCCATTTCCGGTGATAATTGGCTGGACAGCGTCGACGCACAGGATATGTCGCTCACTCTGATGCCAGGCCAAACCTCAGCCGGTTTTTTCCTGACAGATCCGAATGACTCAGGGGGGCTGTTTGAAATCGGTGGCAGCACTTGGAATGCTTTCTCTTTGCTTGGGAACTCATCTCTAAACAACGGGGGCGTTTATTACGATTCCCTGTATGACGCAGAGGGTCTGACTGACATCAGTATCCGTGCCAACAACAGCGATGACTATGGTATCGATAATCTGACCATGGGACTGGTCAAGGTTCCCGAACCGGCAACGTTGGCGCTGATGGCACTTGGTTTGTTTGGGCTGGTGAGTTTCAGTCGTCGTAAGCCGTCCTGATCAGATAGCTGCAATAAGCTTGATACCAAAAATCCCGGCACAGCCGGAATTTTTTATGAACACAACTCCCGAGCCCAATTGAAAACCACTTTAAAATACTTCGACACCCAAATTTAAGCCAAAAAAGACCGAGGGCCTCAGACCCTCGGGTTTCGCACAAAGCGTTGCTGTCAGACCAACCATGCCGAGGCCGAGCAGGGCAAGTGTGCCTGGCTCAGGTATTTTGCCAGTGTTACGTTGTCAATAGCCCAGCCGTCGTTGTCGCCAGCGCCGTTGTCAAAGACCAGCGAAGCCCTGGAAAAGAACACATCGGAGAACACGGTGATGTAGACAATGTTGCCGTTGTTCATTGGGCTGATCAGTTGCAACTCATCGGTAGTGCCATCATCAAATTCGAGCTTCAGGGATGCGCCCTGGTCGTTGGCGTCAGAGATGTAGAAGCCGAAGGCATTGTAATTGCCATCGATGATATCCCAGAGCACTGAGTCTGCGTCGTTGCTGTCCAGCCACTAGGAGTCGTACTCGTCGCTGCGGCCGAATGCGCCGAGGCCTGTAAAGTCGTTAAATGTTTCTTTTACTTGATTATATGAGCCGGCTAAAAATTCGGCTTCAGCCGCTTGGGCATTCGTCAGGCCGTAAGCAGCTTCAAACTTGTACAGCGTTGCACTTGCAGAGCTGGCTGCGCCAACAAGGGCAAGGCCCAACAAAGCTTTAGAGAATAGTTTCATAATCAATTACTTCCTTAATAAACGTCTTCCAATTTAGTTCGTCTATCTCATAAGCAATGATCTTCAACGCGATGTCCATACCAACAATGAAAAAATTTTCAATAACACATGGTTAGATAGTAGTTGGGGCTTTATCATGTGGGCTGGTGTAAAAAATATCGACGGCCATTACGGTACTTGTAATCTTTAAAGAACACCGTTTAGCTAATTCAGGTTCGTCGGACCCTGCCGCTCAGGCGACTGTAAGCATAAATTTACAATTATTAACGCTATTAACCTTTACAGGTAGATTGAAGTTCCTCTCAATTGCCGTACAATCGCCGTTCATCGCACAACCTCAGCATCGGACGCGTTGCCAGACATTGAGTGAGCACACAAGGAGTTGACGTGGCCCACGTCAGATTGTTCAGACACTACATACACCTGCCGTTCGTCATCCTAGGCCTGATCGATTTCATGGTGCTTGTGCTCGCCTTCAGTGCCGCCGTGTTCTTCCGGTACTTTGGCGACGCCCCTCTTTTTACAGAGAATTTCGGTTTTGTGTTGCCTTCGGCAGTGGCTTTTTCAGCGGTCAATATTATTGTGATGATTGCCCTCGGCGTTCACCAGGCCCGGTTGGAAGAAGGCTTGTCCGGGATGATGCTGCGGACGATTATGGGGCTTATCGTCAGTTTGCCTCTCTGCGGGGCGGCCTATCTGATTTCCTCAGACTGGCTCTGGTATCTGGCGGGTGATGGGGTGCTGACGACGGCGTCGGTTTTCGGGTTTTTCCTGATTGGCATATTCCGCACCCTGTTTTTCTCTTTGGTCAGTGCTGACGCGTTCAAACGCCATGTGCTCGTATTGGGTGCCGGCCATCGTGCCAGGCAAATACTGGAAGACCTCCACACACCTTTTAATCGCAAAGGCTTCACTCTGGCAGGTTTTGTCCCTTTACCGGACGAGCCTATCGAGATCGATGAAAAGCATCTGATAGACCTGCCGCTCTCCCTGCACAGCTATGTTCTTGCCCATCCTATCCGGGAAATTGTGGTCGCAGTCGACGACCGCCGTAAGGGTCTGCCTATGGAAGACTTGCTTGAGTGCAAAATGGAAGGTGTCCGAATTGTCGATGGTGCTACCTTTTATGAGCGCGAATCCCGCAAGGTGGCGCTTGAGATGATTACCCATGGCTGGCTTGTTTTTTCAGACGGCTTTACTGTTTCCACAGTCTCGGGTTTCGGTAAGCGTGCGCTGGATATACTGGCCGCTGCTACCTTGCTGTTGGCGGGCCTGCCCTTGATGATTCTCACAGCCATAGCAATAAAAGTCGAAGACGGCCTGAAAGCGCCAATCTTTTACAGTCAGGAGAGGGTTGGGTTGAATGGCCGCGTGTTCAAGGTTCACAAATTCCGCTCAATGGGCATGGATGCCGAGAAAAACGGGGCGGTCTGGGCAAGCAAGAATGACTCGCGGGTCACCAGAGTCGGTGACTTCATTCGCAAAGTCAGAATCGACGAACTGCCACAAATTTTCAATGTACTGAACGGTACAATGGCATTTGTGGGTCCCCGGCCGGAAAGACCGGTATTTGTGGAGCAATTGATTGAGGCTATCCCGCTTTACAATGAGCGGCACCGGGTAAAGCCGGGTTTGACTGGCTGGGCGCAACTCTGCTTTGCTTATGCTGACAACGAGGAAGATACCCGCGAAAAGCTGCGGTATGACCTTTACTACATCAAGAACCAGAGCGTTTTGTTAGATCTGTTGATTATAATTCAAACAGTGGAAGTGGTATTGTTCAAGAAAGGATCAAGGTAGTTCCGAGAAGCACGCAGTTCGGAACATGGATACATTGCATGGACCCACATATTCAGAGAGGCATATCGATGTTGCGCAGATTATCTTTGCGGAAGTTTTCAGGTTTCGGGCGGTTTTTAGCATTCGCTGCTACTATTTTGCTCGTCGGCTGTGCGGTAACCCCGTCATCATCGCCGGAGAAAATAAGGGCGGCTCTTAGTTCGAACACTGGTGGTGATACGCCGCCTTACATTTTGGGCGCCACCGACGTAGTAACGGTTTCAGTCTGGCGTAATCCGGATCTCAGCACGTCAGTTCCGATTCGCCCCGATGGCAAAATTTCGGTTCCTTTGATAGGTGACGTTCAGGCTAGCGGGCGCGCCCCGCAAGAGCTTGCCAGAAGTATTGAGGTAGATCTGAGCGGATTCATTCGGGAGCCCCAGGTGAGTGTGGTGGTGACCTCCATGGGCAGTCATGAATTTACTGATCGCGTCCGCGTAACCGGTGCGGTTGCAAACCCGATCTCACTACCACATCGGGACGGCATGACTGTACTGGATATGCTGCTTAGCGCAGGGGGCGCTAATCCCTTCGCTGCACTGAACAACGCAATGCTTTACAGGCCATACCAGGGTGAGGTAGTGGCCATCCCGGTTCGGTTGGACGATATCCTGAGCCGGGGTAATATAAAAACCAACTACCGTATGCAACCAGGGGACATTCTGACGATTCCGGAACGAAGCTTCTAAAGCGCAGTCTTGGATCAATCAGGATGATCACATGAATTTCGGATATTAATTATGGCATTACCTCTATCCCATCTACCTAAAGAGATTATTCGCGAAGTTAAGACCCGTAAGTGGTTAGCTTTCCTCGTGTTTGCTGGCGTCAGTTTCGCGGTTCTTGCTGCAGGCTTCCTGTGGCCCTACAAATACAGCTCTCAGGTTGTGATTTACGTTGATGATCAAAACATTATCGGGACCTTGATGGAGGGCAGTGCTGTCACTACGAAAATAAGTGAGCAGGCGTCCACGGCAAGAGAGACCCTGTGGGGACGTAGTGTTCTTGAGCAAATTGCGAAAGATCCTGACATCTATGGGGCTGGTGCGGAATCAGCTGCGCCAGCGCAAATTGAAGGCCGCATCGGGTCACTTCGCGATAATACGACTGTTGAGGCGCGTGGGGAGAATTATTTCAGTATTGGTTATAGAGCGACCTCTCCGATGGAAGCCTTTCGTACCGCTCAACGGTTAGGTCAGGTCTTTATCGAAGAAACCAACCGCAGAAAAAAAGTTGAAAGTCGTGGTGCTTATGACTTCATTGATAAGCAAGTCAAAAGTTATGAGGAGCAATTGGCAAATGTGGAGGCCCGCCTGCAAATTTTTCTCTCCGAGAATGTTGACGGCACTGAAGCAGAAGCTAACTCCCGAATGGCAAACCTCCGGAGCCAGCTGGAACTGGCAGAGCTTGAAAAGGCTGAACTGACTACTCGAATGAATTCCCTGGAGAACCAACTGACTGGTGTGGATCAAACCATACGCCAGGGCAGGACAGTAGACATTTATCAGGAACGAATTCGGGCCATGGAATCCCAGTTGGACGAGCTGCGACTCAGATATCTTGATACCTATCCGGACATCGTTATTTTACGGGAGCAAATAGCGGAGCTCCGTAAACAGCGCGACCAGGCAATCGCTAGTGGCCAGCCGACCCAGGACTCCTCGCTGATGAGCGAAAGCACCATCAACCCGCTCTATCAGGAGTTGGGTGGCGTCTTGTCAACCACCCGAGCGGACATGGAAAGCCTTGAAACCCGAATTCGGTCTCTCAAGGGTCTTATCGCCCAGCAGGAGAGTCGAATGGAGCGGATCCAGGCCAATAAAACCGAATATTCCGAGTTGACCCGGGATATGGAGGTCAACAAGCAGATTTATGATGACCTTCTGAAACGACGTGAGAGGGCGCGGGTGTCAATGCATCTGGACATAGAAGGACAAGGTCTGAACTTTCGTATCAACGAAACAGCTCAATATCCTTTGGTTCCTGAGGGACCCAAGTTCCTGATGTTTGCAATCGCAGGTCTTTTTCTGGGAATGGCGGCACCCTTTGGCGCTGTTGCAGGGTTGCTTCAGGTCGATCCTCGTGTCCGGGCCCGGGAACAGTTGGAAGAGCATACTGAGTTCCCTGTGCTGATCGAAATTCCAAACGTCAGGACACCGTTTGAAAAGAGACGTGACAGCCGAGCCACTTTTGCCGTGAAGGTATGTTCACTGATCGTCGTAGTGGTGTATGTCGCGATTGCAGTAACGTCTGAATTAGGGATTTTCTGATGACTGAATCCAAACAGAACAGGAATGACGGTACCGAGACAGTTCCCGCTGGCAAAAAGAAAACTGATAAGCCTAGCACTGGCGAGATTGCCGATCTTAATCATACGCCTGGTGATTTGCCGGAAAAGTCCGAATCCTATTGGATGAAGCAGAAGGATAGAGACAACGGTGGCGTGGTGAGCTACTCCGAATGGGATGATTCGAGATTGCTGGTGCCCAGTTCCCTGGAGCTTGGGCCGGGCGCTGTCGACAAATACGTCATCAGCAAGCAAATTGCACGAATGCAGGAACCGCGCACCCTGACCTGTGATGATCTGGACGAGCGCCGAATAATATACCCTGAGTCCCCAAACCGCGATCTGGTCAACCGCTTCAGAAGCCTGAGAACTCAGTTATTGGAGAGGTCCGGCGGTAACAACTTCACCATGGTGGTGAGCGGTGCCAGTGAGGGCGCTGGAGCCTCTTTTATAGCCTTGAACCTGGCAGCGGCGTTTGCATTCGATGAAGCCAAAACCGCATTGATAATCGACTGCAACCTCCGTGACCCGGCTTTGCACTCAACCCTGGATATAGTCCCGGAGAGCGGCCTGACCGACTTTCTTGATGATCCGGATTACGACATTGCCCGCATTCTTTACCCTACAGGTATTCCGAGGTTGCGCCTTATTCCTGCTGGCAGCCGGCGAGAAACATCGTCAGAGTTCTTTACATCCTTCCGGATGAAGCAGTTCCTTCAGGCGATCAGACGCCGATATCCGGACCGTTTTATTGTTCTGGACACGGCCCCGATTTCAGATTCACCGGATGCCCGCATCCTCACCGAACTTTGCGACTACACGTTGATGGTGGTGCCGCATGGTAAAATAACACCTGGCAGGGTTGAGGAGCTGTCCATGTCGTTCAATCAGCAAAAGTTTGTGGGGACGATCATCAATGGTTAGATTCACTCGATCACGGAAGATCCCGCTCGTTGCGAGTCTTTCGTCTGGTTTCGGTATCGTTTTAATATCCTCTCAACTTCTGGCAGAGCCCCTTCGACTTTCTGTGGGAATGGATAACCGATACAGCGATAACGTTGGCCAGGCTTCGACCAACGAGCAAAGTGATCTTGAAACTCGCCTTAATGTTCGGGCGGAACACAGAACCGACCCCGGTCGCTGTAATTCCTATCTTTCAGCTAATTTAGGTTACGGTTATTTCCATAGCAATACCTTTGATCCTGAGGTTTACACCAATGGTAGTTTCGCAGGGGATTGTGAGTTAGCTGAAAGACTTGTCTGGCAGGTTTCGGACGACCTTCGGCAGGTGAACCAGAACAGCAGGAACCCTTCTACTCCCGAGAACACCACGCGCAAGAACATTTTCCGGACAGGTCCCCGTTATAGCCTCGAATTGGGAGAAGTGGATACCGTTGACCTCTCTGCCCAATATGAGCGTACGGATTTCGAAGGCCAGGACGAACCGGATAGTGATCGCGTAATTGGCATAGTTGCCTGGAATCACTTGTTCAGTGAAACCCTTTCCGGGGGTGTCCGTGTCGATACCAATCGTGCGGAGCTCGACACCGGAGAAGAAATTGACCGCAACACGGTCAGTCTCACGTTCGGCCAGGGATGGGTTGCAACACATCTGAGTGGTTCAATTGGATATAGTGAGTTGGAGCGGACATTCAACGGGGAAACTCAGGAGAACGACGCAATCGTCGGTGATCTCATGCTGCGAAGAGAGATCAATCCGACCGCAGATGTTTACGTGCAAGCGAGTCGCGAACTGACAGACACGACATCGGATTTTGATACCCGGTTCGACGATTTCGAATTTAATCTGCAGGAAACAACGATTGTGGAAGTGACCGCACTGAATGCAGGTATTAACAAACTATTCAGTGACGCCGGCTCGCTAAATGTCGTATTTAATGCCAGCCGGTCAGATTACCTCCAGACAAATAATAAGGAAGATGTTTTAGGAGTATCTACCCGCTATAGCCGGCCTGTTGTTGAACAATTGTCGTTTAGTGCGGGCGCTGGCTATAGCTTCTTTCGGTATGAGGACGAAGGCACGGAAGATGACCTCTTGAGGCTTGATATGGGCCTCATTTATCAGCTAAACCGTCAACTCAATCTCACCGGCCGTATTGGGCGTAATCAGCGCACGAGCGACGACGTTCCGAACCGGGAATATACCGAAAACTGGTTACTTATCGGAGTGAATTATCGCTTCTTATAATTTGTTGGCAAAGGGCGAGCCGGTACCTGCATAACGTCCTGATAGCGTCTGAAAAGCACCTGAAAAAATAGCTGCCAAAAAATTAATCAGAGAAGTGAGTTAACCATGCGACAGATAAAAAACGCCCTGACCGTCGATGTGGAAGATTATTTTCAGGTTGCGGCACTTGCGGAGGCCGTCGAGGTCAAAGACTGGCCTTCAATGGAGTATCGGGTGGAAGCCAATACCGATAAGCTTCTTGAACTGTTTGAAGCGCGCCAGACCAAAGCCACATTTTTTACTCTGGGGTGGGTAGCTGAGCGGTCACCGGCCCTGGTAAGACGAATTCAGCAAGCCGGTCACGAGATTGCCAGCCACGGTTATAGCCATCAGTTGGTGTATAACCAGAGCCCCGAGGTGTTCCGCGAGGAAACCCGAAAATCAAAGCAGCTCCTTGAAGACATCACCGGCGAGTCGGTCAACGGTTATCGTGCAGCCAGTTATTCCATTACTGCTGAGTCTCGCTGGGCGCTCGATATCCTGTGTGAGGAGGGCTTTACCTGGGACTCATCCATATTTCCGGTGCACCACGACCGCTATGGCATGCCGGGCACACCGCACCAGCCTTATCTCCTGGAAGCACCCTCTGGAGGCATATTGAAAGAATTTCCGCTTTCAACCTGCCCGGTGGGCAGCTATCGCATGCCCATTGCCGGAGGAGGTTACTTCAGGTTGTACCCTTACGCTCTGAGCCGTTGGGGGCTTGGTAAAATTAATCGGGCAGGGCAGCCGTTCATATTCTACCTGCATCCGTGGGAAGTAGACCCCGGCCAGCCGCGTCTCAAAGTCAGCGCTTTCTCCAGGTTCCGGCACTATAACAACCTGTCGGTGTGCTACGACCGCTTGCGTCGCTTGCTGGGTGACTTTGAGTTTGGTTCCGTGTCCGATGTGATGGATGCCATAGAGTTCAATGCATCCCCGGTCAAGGTCTAGCATCATTTTATGGAAGAACTTGCTCAGTCAACGCCACCGTCCCCCAAACAGCAATTGGAAGATCTGAAAGCCCTCAAGGGCAGCCTGAGCCGTCAGATCGGTCAGGCAAAAAAAGCCGGGGAGGATCCAGATACCCTGATTCACCGTCTCAAAGGGGTGTCGGATGAAGTCAAAGCGTTGCAAAAGGCCGAGAAGAAAAAATTAAACCAAGCTGAAGATACCAACGCATTATCCGAAGAATCAAAGCTCCCGAGTCGTGCCGGCCCCATCCGGAATATCTCAACCAAACCGGTCCACCAGATCGTTGCGGTTGTTCGCGGGGCAAAGGCAGAATTGGCCTGGGATGAATTTGTTAAAAATCATCCCGCTGCCACCCCCTACCATTACATTAACATCCGCAGTTTTATCGAGCAGACGTATGGTCACACCACTCATTACTGTTACGCACTATCCGCGGACGGTGAAATGCTGGGTGTCTTGCCACTCGTTCAGCTCAGTAGCAAACTGTTTGGTAATTTTATCGTGTCCGCGCCCTATTTTAACTACGGGGGGCTGCTCGCGAACAATCAGGAGGCGGCCACCAAGCTTGTCGCTGCGGCCAATGAATGGCGACAGAACGTTGGTGCCAGTCATATCGAGTTACGGCATCTCCAGAACAGTGGGCTTGAACTGCAACAGCGATGCGATAAAGTAACGTTTTTGCTACCTCTGCCGACTACACCGGAATTGCTCTGGCAGAGCTTCCGCCCCAAACTTCGTGCCCAGATACGCCGGCCTGAGCGGGAAGAGCCAGAATTTCTGGTAGGCGGTCCGGAGTTGCTGGATGATTTCTATGACGTGTTTGCCAGTAATATGAGGGACCTCGGTACACCCGTTTATGGCAAAAACTTTTTCCTTAATCTGCTCCAACATCTGGGCGAATCAGCCCGGCTGGTGGTTGTGAAGCTGAGCGGGAAACCTGCAGGTTGTGCGTTTTTAATTGGTCACGCACCGCAGATGGAGATTCCCTGGGCATCCACATTGCGGGAATTCAACTCCACCGGCATCAATATGTTCATGTACTGGAAGGTACTGGAATATACCATTGCTAAGGGCTACAAGGTGTTTGACTTCGGGCGGTGCAGTAAAGATGCAGGTACCTACAAGTTCAAGCAGCAATGGGGTGCTCAGCCGATACCCCTGCACTGGGATTATTGCTTGCCAACTGGTAAAAGCCTGCCGGAACTCAACCCCCACAACCCCAAGTTCAAACTACTGATTGCGGTATGGCAGCGTTTGCCGGTATGGCTTACGAGGCTGATCGGCCCGCATATTGTGAAGAGCCTGCCTTGATATGAGCCTCTTTCAAACCGACGCATGGCAACGCGCCTGGTGGGAAACATGGGGGGAGGAAAACAGGCTTGAACTGGTAAGAGACTGGGCTGAAGGCAGGACCGGTATCTACACCTCAACATACCGCATAAAAGGGTTTCTGCCGGTACGCTCCATCGAGTTCGTGGGTAGCAACTACCGCAAAATAAGATCTACCAGAACCGAATACAACACCTTCTCGACCGCCTATGACACCCCGTCACTGGCCATCGCCCAGTTAAAAAAGCTGATGGACCGGCGCCCCTGGGCAGAAGCCATTTTCAATGATCTGATTGCAGGTTCAGATGAGGTAACTGAACTTCTTGCTTTGGCTCGTAACAAACACTGGCTGATCAGAGTGACCGCCGAGGATATCGCGTGGAAGATTCGTACTGACCGATCATTTGATGACTACCTGAAATCCTTGGGGCGAAACACGCGGCTTCGCCTTTATAACCGCCGTCCGGTGTTGGAATCCATCGGCAGTATTTCCCACCAGAATGTGTATGAGAACAACTGCGACCCCAGTGAATTCTTCCGCCACCTCAATGACTTCCATCAGCGCCGCTGGGGGAAACCGGTTTATGGCACCAGGGCTCTCGCTTTCAATACTGCCTTTCTGAAAAGAGTAGTTAGCGAGGGAGGCGAGCCCCAGCTTCTGGCCCTTCGATGCGATGATCAATTGATATCCGTGCTTTATAACGTGAAGTATCAAGGGTGCGTCTATAATCTCCAAAGTGGCTTTGATGAGGACTTTCACCCGAAACTCGCTGTCGGCACCCTGCATCTCGGCTACGCTATCGAGCGGGCTTTTCGGGAAGGGGGCGTACACAGCTTTGATATGCTGGCCGGATCGGGCAAGAATGAAAATTACAAGCAGCGTCTCGCCACCGAGAATGAGCCACTTGTATCCCTTATGCTGGTAAGGCATCCCATACTCAAACTACTTTACCGCCTGAAAGACAGGGGTTGAGAGGCTAAGGGTCATCGGCGAGACATTTTTTCCTTGGCATACTCCAGCCAACTACAATACTGTTTGAACTGAGTCATATCGTTCGGAAAACTGAATCGCTTTAGGGCGTAGAGGTTGTTGTTTGCTTGCGTCAGATGAACATAGCCAGGATCGGCTGAAAGCGCGCCAATCAATCCTGCCTGCTTGACGATCTCCTGCTCCCTGGCACCAAAATCCACCCCTTCGCGCCCGCTCGGGTAACAGAAAATCGGAACGGGATTCGCGATATTGACTTTCAGTGCTTGCCAACTTCCCAGGATCTCATTACGGGCCTGCTCATCACTGATTTGGGCCAGAATCGGATGGCGTTGGGTGTGTGGCCCGAACTCAACATAGCGGGATTCCAGGCTGCGGGCTTGCTCCCAGGTTATCGGCTGATACTCATCAGGGGCTTCCTTCGGAAGATTAACTTCCAGGCGCTCTGCAAAATATTCCACGGCCACTTCGGCAGCCTGGTTCGTTGAGCGCTTGTGGAGATTTCGAAGATTTCTAACCAGCAGTCGTTTATCCCCCGCAGTGGCGAAGGATATTTCCTTGGCACCATCCCCAAGATCAATTTCCAGGCGTTTCTGCAAAGTGTGTTTAAACAAATACTCTATCTTATAGTCCCAGGACCAGTAACGTTGGTCCTGCATGTCCGTGGCCAAAAATAACGTAACAGGTGCCTGGTAATTTTCGAATACTGGCAAGGCGGTTTTGGCCTGGTCGTAAAACCCATCATCAAGGGTAAACGCGACGGCTCTTGGTGGCAGTGGATCGCCACTGATGACAGCCTCCACCACCTGTCGGACTGACACCACGGTATAACCGTTAGTTTTGAGAAACGTAAGTGCAGTTTCAAGGTGTGCCTGAGAATGACCCTGTATGCCTCGGGATTCGTCCGCGAACCGGTGTAAGAGAAAAACCGGCACTACCCGGCTTCTGAGGGGTTGCATCAGTTTGCAAATTGGCTCGCTCGTTAACAGATTAATCGCAACTTGGGATAGCATCACCCTGAAACAACTCCAGTAAAGCATCCGAAAATGATTGTGGGGCGTGGAATACTCAACATTATTTTACCAGTGCCCTTATGTACTCCTTAAATTCCAGCCATGCCGGCATCACGTCGTCCAGACGGTTAACTTCGTGCTTTTGATGACGCAGTCTAATGGAAAGAAAACTGATCAGTCTCATAATCTTTTTATTCCATGGCTGGCGCCCCTTCAAATACAGGTAAAGGCTGTCGAGATCGCCCAAAAGCCAACGTAGCCGCTGATCAGTATGGTAACTCTCTGTGCTGTCTACGGGTTGTCCAAGCTGCGCCTTTGCCAGCATCAAGGGAAAATCCACGCCAGAGTCTACCGCCAGTTGCAAAGACCCCCAGAAGCGGGTGTTGACCTCCATGAGATAAGCCTTACCTTCCGGGGTAATCCGGAACTCGACCATTGCAACCCCATGCCAATTAACTGCCCCTAAAAGCTTCTGCGCGGTTGCCCTGAGTTTCTGGTCCGCCGGTACACTCCGGCACAGTACGCTGACGCCACCCTCGGGCGGCTTTTCCCGGAGACGCTCGTGGGCAAAGAACTGTACCGGTTTGCCATTGTTATACAAGCAAAACACTCCGCCGCCGTGGCCGGGAATAAAGGATTGCAGCATGAAAGGCGACATCTGGAGATAAGGTGCCCGTTCCAGAGCCGCTTGCAGCCCGGAAGCATCGTGAATAACTTTCACATGGGTGTGTATCCAGTCCTCCCCGGTATAAATACGCGATAAAGCTGGCTTGAGCACGCAAGGGTAGCTAAGTGAAACGCCCTCCAGTTCAGCAGCATTTTTGAACATTCGGCTTTCCGGAACATCAATGCCCAGACTTTTTGCAAGCTCCACAAGGGAAATTTTGTCAGAAAGGGCCATTACCGTTTTATAGGGTGCAAACGGGAGCTCGATATTCGGTAATTCATCCCGGTAAAAAAGCAGTAGCTGGCTGGTCACTTCGGTGGTGGGCATTACCAAATCGAAATGTTGGTGGTTTGTGAGATTTTTAATCCAGGCAATAAACTCGCGAGGCGTTTGACCTGGTTCAGGATGCTGGAGATAAGCCTGACTGTAGCGAGAGGCGCCAGCGAGCGCCTGTACAGTGGTGTCAGCCGTAGTGATAAGGTACTGGCCGGACTTGCCCAGTGAGCGAGTAACCGCAAGGGCACTCCGCTGGTTGGCATCCAGAACCAGCACGCTGAGCAAATTAGAATCCATTCAAAACCTCTTGGAAAGACCTAGTATTAATTCTAACAAATCCGTGTAGAAACATCACTGGCTCCAGTTATTTACGTAGGTTAACATAGAACGAATACACAGAGCGGATCAATGGAATGGGCAAACATGGAATGACTCCCACGGTACTTCATGTGATTGATACCACTGGCCCGGGAGGAGCAGAAACGGTTTTTCTGGCCCTCGCTGAGGGCTGCATAAAACAAGGCTACCGGAGTATCGCTTTGATCCGAGGGCCGGGCTGGGTAGAACAACAGCTCAAACAACGCTCGATTCCTTATTATATCCGGGATTGTAAGGGCTCGCTGAATCTCCGGTTTCTTTTTGAACTGTTTTCAATCATCCGAAAAGAAAAAGTTACTCATATCCAGTCTCACCTGCTTGGCTCTAATGTCTACACATCTATTATGGGGCTATTTACCCGGCTACCTGTCACGGCCACATTTCATGGTCATGTGGACATTTCCCCAGACGAACGTTTTCGTAACGCAAAGCTGGCCCTCATAAAAATGGGCTCCAAACATGTGGTGTCTGTAACGGAAGATCTGAAAAACACCATAAATCACACTACCAATTCCTACTGCCGGCTCCATCCAATAGTTATTCCCAATGGCATCGATTTAAATGAATTGGAAAAACAGCCTGTTCATGGACTGGAGAAGTCCGACAAGCCTCTTATTCTGGGGTGTTTGGGGAATATAAGACCCGCAAAAAACTATCCTCTCGCCATTGAGTTGGTGGGACTTTTGAAAAGTAAAGGTATAAACGTCAGGCTTCGAATCGCCGGTGACGGCACTAAGAGTGGTGGCATCGAGCTTATAAGGAAAGTAAAAGAGTTGGGGTTACAGGAAAACGTTGAGTTCCTGGGTTTTATCGACGACGTACCCGGTTTTTTCGGGTCAATTGATGTGTTCATGATGACATCTTCATCAGAGGGACACCCGCTGGCGTTGACCCAGGCGCTTGCAGCGGCCAAGCCGATTCTCTCCACCCGCAACGGCGTCGAACGCGTGGTGCCTGAGCACTTACTGTTTTTAGCTGATGAGCATACCGCAGGATCCCTTTTTACAGCGCTGGAAACACTTCAGAAAAGCACACAGAGTACTGAAGGTTCAGAACGCCTGGTAGAGGGAAGAAAGTACGTAAAGGACAACTACAGCGAGGACGTAATGCGCGAGCGGTACACCAATCTCTATGAAATTGGGGCAGCATAATGTTCCGTGAATACATCATGAACAAATTCGGCAGCAAAAAGGGTTTGCTGAGTTATTTGCGGGACGAGTTCTCCTGTCGGGTTGGCCTTTTTCGGCAGTACAGTCGATGGGAAACGCCGCCCGAGCGACTGGTATTCGTTTGCCAGGGAAACATCTGTCGAAGCGCGCTTGCAGAATGGGTCTTCAAAAACCATTCAGACATCGATGCCATTTCAATGGGCCTGAACACGAACACCGGCAAAGGTGCGAATCCTCGGCTATTAAAAATTGCGTATGAATCAAAAAATATAGACCTATCGTCCCATAAAACCACAAGTGTAGAAGACTACGTGCCCAGTGCTGGCGACGTCTTTGTGTGTATGGAAGCGAGCCACATCAAGGCCATCCAAAGCCTTGGGTACAGCGGACCCTTCCTACTCCTGGGATCTTTCGGGAAAAAGAAAACGTTTCGCATCAACGATCCCTATTCCGCTAACGACACCTTCATGAGCAAAACCATTGATGACATCGTCTACCATACTGTTGAATTGGCAAAAAGCCTAAAGAGGTAATGGTGTTTTCCGTACTCAAAGATGACTTACAAGCACTCCGGCAGGGTTTGAAAGGGCAGGATTTGATTTTTTACCTCGGTCTGGCCTTTATAGTGCTGTATTACCTGCGTCCCCAAGTCATCATTCCCGGGCTTAATATCATACCCTGGATCGAGATCACTATATTGGTTGGCTTTCTGACCATGATCGGTAACAGCAGGCTCAAATTCACCGGCACCCATTTTCTGGTATTTCTTTTTGCGACTCTGGCCGTGCTATCGGCTATGAACTCGCTTTACCCCAATATATCTTCCCAGGGTATCACCACGCCCTTTATTTTTGCTTTTGAGGTTTTGTTCCTGTCGAACTGTGTGAAAAACGTCAAGCAGCTACAACTGCTGCTGATCGTCTTCTTTCTGTGTATTTTCAAGATGTCTTTTTTTGGCGCACGTACCTGGATTAGCCGCGGGTTTGGCTTTGCCGGCTGGGGCCTACAGGGGCCCGCCGGCTTTTTCCAGAACAGCGGTGAGTTCAGTTTGCTAATGGCGATAGGTGCGGTAATGTCCATTCCGTTGATCCTGTACATGAAGCCAAAAACGAAGCTTTACTGGTTATTCCCCATAACGGCGGTTATGACTGTTATGGCCGCAAGCTCTAGGGGAGGGCAACTGGCACTTCTCGTAGGGCTCATTTACTTGTTACTGGCTTACAGGAAAATTCGCTTTAAAAACCTGGTGTATGTCATTGTTTTCGTGTCGGTCGCCTGGGCGCTCTTCCCGGAAGAGCAGAAAGCTCGTTTTGAAACCGCAGGTTCGGATCAGACCTCCACGACTCGTCTGAATTATTGGGAGGCTGGAATCGATATGGCTAAGAACTACCCGTTGCTCGGCGTGGGCTTCAGGACATTCCCGGAACACTATCAAAGGTACTACAAAGTAAATGATGGCAGCTACCTGGCGAACAGAAAAGAAGTCGCCCACAATTCACTTATTGAGGTGATTTCAACACTGGGAATTCCAGCCCTGATTTTATATCTTTGGTTCCATTTTTCTGTCTTTTCCAACAAGTCCCTGCTTAAAAAATACATAGACCCAGGGCCGGAGCTTGAATTTCTTGAAAGCTTTCGGATATGCCTTAACGGGGCTGTCTTAACTTATTTTGTGGGCGCGCTTTTCATGTCGATAACGTTTTACCCTTATATTTACTTCCTTCTTTCGCTAGCAATAATTAAGCGTTCTTTAACAAGAAATGTTTTATCAAAAAATCCCAAGAAACGTCGATCTAAAATCAGCAGAGAAAATCAGTTAGCAGATATTGGAGTTTCGAATTAGAAGATTTTGAGCTATGTCTTGAAAAACCAAATTTTATTTTAAAGCTAATCAGTGAGCATTATGAAGATTCTCTGGCTATCCCATCTCGTGCCTTATCCACCAAAAGGCGGTGTTCTTCAACGTTCCTTCTATTTGTTGAGAGAGCTCTCCAAATATCATGAAATTGATCTGTTGGCATTTAATCAGAAAGACCTGATAGCACCTCTATACAAAGGAAATATTGAGCTGGGATTAGCCGATGCGCATAAAGAACTGTCCAAAATATGTAATGACGTTAAATTCTTCGATATCCAATGTGATTCCAAAGCTTCAGGGAAAATGCTTTTAGCTTTTACTAGTCTATTTTCACGGTATCCTTACACTATTAATTGGCTTCGTTCTGACGCATTTACTAAAGCGTTATCGGAAAAAATTGTTCTTAAAAACTATGACCTCGTACATCTCGACACAATAAGTCTGGATATTTACAGGCCTCTTTTAGATAACCTCCCGTGCATTTTGGACCATCATAATATCGAATCTCACATGCTTCTTCGGCGATCTCGACAAGAGAAATCATTAATAAAACGGGCTTATTTCTTTCAAGAGGGGTTTCGTTTACAACGTTTTGAAGAAAAGGTTTGCTCAAAATATCGGGGACACATTACTTGTTCGGATATAGATTCAGAAAGACTACGTAAGATATCCCCCTTGTCTAGTATTAAGACGATTCCAAATGGCGTAGATACCAATTTTTTTGCGCCTAAAGGACTAAAACAGGAGGATAAAACTCTTGTTTTTGTGGGAACAATGAGTTGGTATCCAAATATTGAAGCTGCGCTTTTTATCTGTCGTGAAATAATGCCTCGTCTAAGATCGTTGCATTCTGGAATTCGACTCCGGATTATTGGCGCTAGCCCACCAGAACAAGTGAGAAAGTTTGGTATCGAGCACGACGATATCGATGTACTGGGGTTCGTAGATGAGGTTCGAGACTATATTGAGCAGGCTGCCGTCTATGTATGTCCAATTATGGATGGTGGTGGTACCAAGCTAAAAATTCTCGATGCGCTTGCCATGGAAAAACCGATTGTTGCTCATAAAATAGCCAGCGAAGGAATTAATGTTACTGACGGCGTTGACATTCTGTTGGCTGATCGAGCTGACGAATATGTTGAATTAATTGTGCGTCTTATCGAATCTCCAAGTGAGCGATTGCGTTTGGGAAAAGCAGCACGAAAGCTCGCTCTTGAGCAATATGATTATACATCTATTGGAAAGAGCTTGAGTGACTACTACGGCAAACTGGCAGGAAGCTGATATGTGTGGAATTGCTGGCTGTACAATTGCTCGGCTCACAGGTGAAGAAGTTCAAAGCCAGGCCGAGCGACTAATAAAATCTCTACATCATCGTGGCCCTGACGGAAACGGGTTTTGGCAAGATGAAAATAATTTGCTCTTTACGCACAACCGCCTGGCCATTTTAGATTTGTCTGAACATGGCCATCAGCCGATGTTAGCCGCGAGCGGCCGTTATGTGCTTACGTTTAATGGCGAAATTTATAATTTCTCCAAGTTAAAGTCTGACCTGGAACGTGAAGGTACTAAATTCAGGGGTCATTCTGACACGGAGGTGATTCTTGCTCTCGTTGATGCTCACGGTATTGAGCAGACCTTAGACATGATCGATGGGATGTTTGCATTTGCTCTGTATGACCAGAAACGGAGTGAGCTGACAATTGCTAGAGACAGGATGGGTGAAAAGCCACTCTTTTATGGGTGGATTAGCGGACGGTTTGTTTTCGCATCGGAGCTGAAGGCGCTAAAATCGCTCAATTATCCGCTCACAATTAACAGGGATTGCATAGGGGACTTTCTCACCTATGGTTATATTCCTACCCCGCATTCCATCTATCAAAACATCTATAAGCTGCCTCCTGGAACAAGCCTTACGCTCGCTAGAAAAGATAATTACGGCGTACCTGAATCGTTCAGTCCTTACCCGGGCCCCAAGTATAGTCCAAGGCCCTTTTGGGATCTTAAGAGCGTGAAGCAGGCAAGTAGCTATATAGAAAAACCTGAGCTTGCAGTAGAGCTGCTCCAACAAAACCTCGAAGACACCATTTCCCGGCAGTTGGTAGCTGATGTTCCGGTCGGGTGTTTCCTTTCGGGCGGCATAGATTCAAGCCTGGTCACCGCACTCGCGCAGAAGCAGTCTGCGCGACCGATCAAAACATTTACAATAGGCTTTGAGGTAGAACAGTTTAACGAAGCGCCCTTTGCACGAGAGATTGCGAATCACCTAGGCACAGACCATCACGAAACCTACGTCAAAACCAAAGATGTTCTAGAACTGATCAGCAATCTGCCGACCGTTTATGATGAGCCATTTGCAGATCCCTCACAGCTACCCTCGATACTTGTTGCCGGTATAGCGCGTCAAGAGGTGACAGTGTGCCTTTCTGGAGACGGTGGTGACGAGCTATTTGCTGGCTATAACCGATACACAACAGCTTCCCGCTCAATCAACGCATTCAACTCTTGGCCCAACCTTATAAAAATGAATCTTGGCCGATTTCTGTTAAGCCTTAACTCAAACCTGATTGACCGGGCCTTACTTAATCTTCGCAAGCTACCGGGGATGAGTCAGACTAAACAAGCTAACCTCGGAATCAAGTTGAAAAAACTCGGGTTTTTAATGAAAGCTACCAGCGACCACGAAGTTTATCTTTTTCTTCTTAAATTTAATGGACTTCACCCTGATAGTACTATAACAACAACCACTCTTGATCAGCGAGTTTCCAATTTATTCGACTCACCGGACGATTTCATTACTACTGCGTTACTTGTTGATCAGTTGAACTACTTGGTTGATGACAACCTCACCAAGGTAGATCGGTCCGCAATGTCCGTCTCGCTAGAAACCCGTCTTCCTCTGCTTGACCGACAGATAGTAGAGCTTTCGTGGCGAATTCCCACGGTAACAAAAACCCAGTACAACCAGACGAAATGGCCGCTAAGAGAAATACTCTATAAACATGTCCCTAAATCCATGATAGAAAGACCAAAAATGGGGTTTTCGGTTCCTCTTTCTGAGTGGTTAAGGAGTGAGCTGAAATCCTGGTCACTTGATCTACTCCACAGTCCCAGTATAAAAAGCCTCGTTAATGTTGAACACTACAGGGCATTGTGGGATGAACACCAGAGCGGCGCGAATGATAATGCACTTGTTCTTTGGCCTGTTTTAGTTTTGTCCCAGTGGCTATCAGAAAGCTATTGAAATAGGCGATTTGTATCAATCTGCAGTGCTCTGAGATTTTAGGTCAACCGATGTTTCTGACGTTTGAGATTTTTAGTTGTTATGTAAATTACACGGAATTTGTTCAAAATTTAAAGCCTAGATACTTTTTGGAAAGCAAAATCGTGATAGTTTAGTTTCAAGACATGACTCGCTTTGAACGTCCACAGTGAAGCTGAAATATAATGAAATTGAATTTTGCAGTTTCAATCAAGGTACTAATATGAAAATCTTAACTTCAAGAATATGCTCGGCATTTTTAATACTGATTTGTTCCCAAAATTCGTTAGCTTTTACTGTAAAAATCTCTGGTGAAGGAGGATTGATAGGAGAAAAGGCTGAGTCTCAAAACTGTAAAGCATTGGAAGAGGAGGCCTTTACTACGAATGCCGGTGGGACTGTTTATAGTAGCGATCAGGCCTACAGCGGTAGTCGTTCCATAAAAATGACGATAAAGGAAGGAAGTACAGGGTTTGGTTCTTTTGGAGGAACTTTACAGTTTGGTAAATGCGAGCATATTGCAGGAAGTGATCTCGTAAAAGGTGATGAAATCTGGATAAGAACTCGCATGTATTTCCCGAAAGGTTTTGAGTTTAATCAAGGCCGTAACAAGTTTATGAGACTTCGTACTTATAATATAATTGATGGTAAAAGAATTAGTGAAGGATATAATGATTTATATATAAATGGTCACCCTGAACATAATAATTTTAAGCCGTTCTGGTTTATCTTTGAGGGTGAACAAAATTGGTATTATATTGGGAATCGAGACGATTACTTTGAGTTCGGGAAATGGAAAACGGTAGAACTTTATTTAAAACTCGATAATAAAAAAGAGTCTGAAGGTGGCAACGCGCGGGTACGAGTGTGGGTAGATGGAAAGCTTATTGGGGATACGGGTGAACGCCGAACCCTTAAAACCGAAACTAGTTATGTTACTTATTTTAGTTTATTTACCTGGTACGGAAATGAAGGATCGCCTAAGACTCAGTCACTTTATCTGGATGACTTTTTTTTGACAGTAAGCACACCCGAGGCAACGGACGATTATGGGAACCATTATATTGGAATGGGAAATCCCGCAAAAATGACAAGTCCGAGTTCACCTAATAACTTTGTGGTTCAATAAAGGATGCGATAGTAAATGTAACCGCCAACCAAAGTTGAGTTTTTATGCGCTGGCTCATGGTTCTTCGGGCCAGTTCGTAAAAACACGGGAGGATCCAATATTTGATTTTGTAAATTGGAAAAACTCAATTTTGACAAAGGCGGTTAGGGTATCAAACACAACTAATTGTAGGTGCAATTAGTTGTGTTTGTTTTTTAAACAGAATTTTACGTATAGTTCGAATTTTATACTATACTTGAAGTTAATTAGCACTGATGGTTAATCATTAAATGATAAACGTATACAAATTAAATTTTATGTTGCGCCACCCGCAGATTATAAGATGGTTTTTGAAAGACTTTGCTGATGCGAAGTTGAGACCGGTAATTTCGGTGTTTTATTTTCTTTTTTCTTTGGTGACGTATCCGTTTAACAAGAAGGCATCTAATGAATATATTATGTTTTCGCATAGATTATCGAACAATAATATACCGTTAATTAACCGTATTATTTATTTGCGTAAAAGTGAACTTATTGAGCACTCTTTGAAGGAGTCAAACAAAATACCAGATCAGAAAAGCCTAGAGTTAGCGATAAAGCGAACTTTAATTATTAAGGCTCCCAAAATCTTGGAGAATGGAAATCTTGAAAAAGGTATAATGCTTATAAAGTTTACTGATTCTTTTCTAGTAATGTTTTCTAAATTCGACTTTAACGCTATATCCGAAAAATTTCATATTGTTCTTGAGCCAAGCTGGGCAGGATATTGTTTGCCTCAAATCTTAGTTTGGGCCTCTTTAAGACAGCCAGTAATTATTCAGGCAAGCGGTAAACAGGATTTTAAATTTATCTCCGGCTTTAGTGATAATTTATATCCAATTGATATTGGAAGTGGCAATTGGGTAGATGATAGCCATTTCAAAGTTCTAGAATATTATAATCAAAAAAAATATGATGCTGTTTACGTTGCTAATTATAATAGTATAAAACGGCATCATGTTTTGTTTAAAGGTATAGAATTATTGAAGCCAAAAATCGATCTGAAAGTGGCTTTGATTTGTTCAAGCCATGGTGGGCAAAGAGACTTAGTCGCGCTTTTGATTAAATACTATAGAGCTGATAAAAACGTTTCGTTATTCGAAGATTTATCAAAAGTGGAACTCAATGAAATTCTTAATCAAAGCAAAACCAATATGCTTTTGTCTATTAAAGAGGGAAGTAACAGGTCGATATTTGAGGGATTCTTCTCCGGCACGCCGGCAATATTATTGAATGAGAATGTTGGAGTTAATAGGGAACACGTTAATAGTTACACGGGTATGATTGTTGAAGAGAGAAGGTTGTCTGACGCTTTAGAGAATATGTATTATAACTATAATAAATTTTCACCAAGCATTTGGGCAAAACAAAATATTTCTTGTGAAGCGTCAACTCATAAAATCGTAAGTTTAATTCGTAGGATTGAAGATAATGAGCAATGGGCCAATAAAAGTGAAATAGCACTAAAGGTGAACAATCCTGAAGCTACCTTAAAATTCCCATTAACTGATCCCGAAATCGAGCTTTCTCAAGTTTTAGAATCCTACGTTAGAGATTAACAAATAATTTACCTTTTAGTAAGTTTCGAGGTAAGCAATCCGAAGTCTTCCCCTTTGTAAGCCTAGTTGTCCAGTTGGCAATTTCGTTTGATTTTAATCAGTTGAGGACGACATGAGAACAATCATGCCACGCTATTCTGAAGAACGTAAAGCCGCAGTGCTCGGGTAATCCCCCATTTTTAAAGGGGGCGGACTCAATCAGTCAGCGCAACACCATTAATCTTCCTTCCAAGTGAGAGCAATGGTGATGCAAGCACGAAACCTAATGAATGCCGAGAGGAAATCTCCAGAGGACTGGCCGCTGGAGTTTCAATGCGTTCCATCGCACTCTGCCTGGGCCGAAACCCTTCAACGATCAGCCGGGAAATACAGAGGAATGGAGGCTGCCATATATACCGTGCTGTTGATACTGATCTTGCGGCCTGTAAGCGCGCTTTGCGACCCAAAATCTGTCTGTTAGCGATTAATCATAGACTTCAAAAAGTCGTTGCCAACAAGCTCCCGCAAGACTGGTCTCCGGAGCAAATTGCAGGGTGGCTTAAGTTGAATCTTGCGGGCGATAAGTCCATGCAGATATCTCACGAAACAATTTACAAAAGCCTATTCATCCAGACCCGGGGCGTGTTTAAAAAAAAACTTCGAAAGCATTTGAGGACCGGGCGCAAATTCCGTCACTCGCGAAAGTATCAGTCTGGCTACAGACAAAGAATTATCGACGGCGTCTCCATCAGTGAGCGGCCAGCCTGTGGTGCGGGGAATAGTTATATCGCCATTGTTGTTGAGCGGCAGACCCGCTTTACGGTCTTGGTCAAAGTGGATGGAAAGGAAACAAAATCCGTTGTCGGTGCGCTGGGCCAGCATATGAGCCACCTGCCAAGCATCCTTCAGCAAAGCCTGACTTGGGATCGCGGAACAGAAATGATGAGTCACCGGGTATTTACAATGGCCACCAATATGGCCGTCTACTTCTGCGATCCGCAGAGCCCATGGCAGAGAGGGACCAACGAAAATATAAATCGACTGCTGAGACAGTACTTTCCTAATGGCAGCAGCCTATCGGGGTATTCTCAAGAAGATCTGGATCGATATGCGGCGCGACTATACAACCGACCCAGAAAAACGCTGAGATTTCCTACGCCAGCAGATAAGCTAGCAGAGGTGTTGCGCTGACCGGTTGAGTCCGCCACTCTGGTTTTTCGGGGGGATTACCGTACAAATACCGAAAAAATGGTGCCGATATAATCTAATATTTGTCAATGCAAACCAATGCGAGCGCAAATTATCAGTCCTTCAGTCCTTCCGTAATTTTTCAAAAATATCTATTAGTCCTCTAGCTTGGGCGGCCTTGGAGTAATGTTCCAAAACCTTTTCTCGAGCCATTTTCCCCATTTTTTGCCTTGTGATTTTATCACTTAATAGCGTGTTTAATTTCTTTGCTGCAGTTACGTAATCACCTATTGGGAAGGTTAATCCCGTGTTGTCTGTCACTGCCTCATTTAACCCTGGTAAATCAGATACTAATAGAGGCAATTCTGTAGCCGCCATTTCGAGTGTCGACATTGGAAAAGAGTCCCACTCGGTTGAAGCTATCATTCCTATAGAGCAGCTTTTGAGAATATCCGGTACGTCGCTACGGTATCCTCCGAAAGTAATATGATCATTTACCTCGGGCTCCTGCAAATATTGAGAGAAGCTTTCTTTTTCACCTTCTCGGTTGCCCAATATCAGGAATTGAACATTTTTGAAGCCTATGTCACTGATTAGTACTTTCGCTGACTGTAAGATGACATGTACGCCTTTTCTTCGTTCCATATGCCCCGAGAAAATAACTATGTGTCTATTTGTGGGTATATTGAAGCACTCATGCGCGTATAAAGACTTTTCCGGGTCAGGTTGAAATTTGTTGGTGTCGATTCCACTTTTTATTACGGATGTTTTGGATATCGGTATCCCCCGTCCTAGAAATGCAGTCTCTCGCATTCCTGTGGATTGGAAAATGTAGTGGTCAGGGCCGTATCGCTGCATGGATACTTCAAGTTTTTTAAGGAACAACTTCCATCCCGTGTTCCGTGAGCTCATGGGAGCTCCCCAGTAGGAGACAAAGGTTTTTACACCCCCCTTTCGCAAGGCACGGTACATCGGGCGGGATACAGGTTGGTCGAACCCTAACAAAAGAGTAATTCCGTTTTCTTTGATATAATGTTCAGCCTCGCGAAGTTGTTTAGGGTCGGACCATGAAGTATCCAACTGAACAACATTCATCAGATCTTTAGGCAGCGAAGATGTCATGCCTCCGTCTAAACTCGCGTACGCGTAGTGAATCTTGCCTATATCACCCGTAAAATGCCGGGCGACATCTAAAAAGGTATGTTCGTGGTTTGAAGGGGCATACCCAGGATTTGATTCGCAGTGAAATAACACCATCATCCCGGTCACGATTTCACATCCTTTTTTTCTGTCTCTATTGGAAAAAACATTTTATCGATACCGGTTAACATCTTGTAGGAGCTATCGCTTGCAGTTTTGGCCTTCTTTTTCAGATTGTCTGTCATCGCTCCAAAGAAGTCTCGCGATTTTAACGCTTCGTTTTCCATGAGACAAGGATTCCCCCTACATGATATACGGAGTTGGTTTGGTATGAAGTCGGTATCGAAATTATTGAGGTTTAAATAACCTGTTAATTAAAGAAATCCATATAATATTGATTCGAGATGTTAAAGGCATCTTAGCTTCGGCAAGGCTGAAATTTTCTCCAAACAAATAATCGAACTCTTCTGGTTCAAAATGGGAAAAGCCGCCTCCTGGATAAAAAGTGATCTCAGCAAAATAAAAGCCCTCAGAATTAGCAAGAAAGTCAACTCTGCAGAAGTTGAAATCGGAAGACAAATCCTTTGCGATCTCGAACATATCGTCAAAGAAATCTGGTCGATTCTCTGGACAATTACTTTGATCATTATTTCCTTTTTTGCATTTTAACCGATGCCAATTGGTATCATAGATGTCGAGGGTATGTCCATTGCTCCTATTCGAGTCAACTTGTATATATGAAGGAGTGCCCGAAAAGCAAAAGAATTTGTAATCTTTCAATGGAGCGCGAAGAAAACGTTCAATAATGATCTTAGGTTTTATATTTTTATAAGACCATTCTCGAAGCAAATGATAGTGATTATGACTCATCCATTCTTTTAGTTGAGCGACAACCTTTTTTTTATCAAGTGCCGACTTGTCTTCACAAATAATATTCGTATTCCAAGAGTGGTTACACTTTATGACAAATTCATTTGGTAAAATATTAAAATCAATATCTTCAGGTCGGTCGTATACGCCAATTAGCTCATTAAGTATTCCTTCGTGACCTTTCGCCTGGATGTGTCGCCTCACTTCATACTTATCTGCCAAGCTAGTCATTTTTGGATTTTTAACGTAGAGTTTTTGGACCTGTAGTTTTTCATTGAACGTTTTGGGGTGGTAAAAATCGACATGCCTACCGAAGGCACGTGAAAATTTTCGGTCAATAATAAATTCGTCGCTCATAGATTTTCGAATTAAAGTTTTTAATTCCTCTAAGAAGGTATACATATGTAGACAATTTCCTGAATTCGACGTATAAAATTTAATGTTTCAGATTTTTTCTATATTGAGAATATCTATTTTAACTGACAGCTGCTAAAAATTACGTAGCTATCTATCACCTAAATACTTTCTTCTTCATCAAAATAATTCAGACCCAGATTTTCACGAAGGCTTGACAACGTTAATTATCCCGGCTCCTCAATTGAGCGTTCCATCATTTCTTTGAAGCCTTCGTTTCCTGAGTGCACCTCCTCGTAGGTGCCTATACCCTCCAGACGACCTTCTGCCATTAGAATGATTTTGTCCGACATTTTGATTGAGGCTGGTCTATGGGAGATGACCAATATGATTAAATCATCCTTGAGGGAGTTCAAGGTTTTCATCAACTTGTACTCTGACTCCATGTCCAGTGCGCTGGTAGGCTCATCAAGTACCAAGAGATCAGTGTTCTTGTAGAGGGCCCTCGCAATACCGATACGTTGGCGTTGTCCACCACTCAAAAGCTTTCCATCCTGACCCAGATTGGAATAGATGCCTTTGGGCAGTTTTTCAACAAACTCTTCGGCATTGGCAAGCCGCAGTACGTTGTTTACCCGTTCAACATCAATATCGTTTTCAGGAAGACCGAAGGCGACGTTGTTTATTACGTTGTCATCAAGGATAAATATGGTTTGAGCTACGTAACCGAGCTTTCGTCTAAAGGAGGGTAGCTTTTCTTTAGTCAGGACTTCACCGTTTACCACGAGATTGCCCGAACTCAGATTCAATAAGCCCAGAATTATATCAGCAAGGGTAGACTTGCCGGATCCGGAGTGCCCGACCAGAGAATAGATTTCCCCTTTCTTAAGGCTAAGCGACAAGTCATTGATGGCTGGCGCGCTGTGCGCATCATAAGAGAAGCTCGCGGAAGATAGCTCAACATGATGGATATCCATGGGCTGCAACGATACGGATGAATCTTTTGGTGTTTCGACGATCGAAGTTACCTGATTGCGTATAATTTGAGCTACCGAGCCGTGGCCGCTGAGGCTTGACATGGATTTATAAATTTGTTGCATCGTTGGCAACAGCTTGTAACCTGCCAACGCATAGATACTCAGGATTGGGACGACAGAACGAATATCATCCTGGGTGACCAGCAAAACAAGAGCCAATATCAAAATGGCGCCGAAGGAAATCGATTCAATGATAAACTTTGGCAATTCACCGGATAATGCTATAAACGCCTGGGACCTTAGCCCTTTAACGTTGATGGTATTGAACTGCTTTATATACTTGTCTTCCATTGAATCCAGTTTTACATCTTTTATTCCAATGAACGATTCGGATAATATGCTTTGAACTTGATTATTTTTATCCGAAATTACTGCACCATGATGTGATAATTTATTACGAAGAACAATATAGGTAACCAGATAAGACCCGCCGATTAGTGCTCCTGCGACCACCGCCAGAAGGGGGTCAAGAACAAGCAAGCCGATCATGATCAATATGGCGACAAATAATTGCGCTGTCAGCAACAGGAAAGGTTGGACAAGCATGTATACGAATCGTGGTATTTGATGAGCGACCACTGAGATTTTTTTGTTGTAGTTTTCCGTTTTATGAAACAAATAGTCTTTGAGCAGAAAGTTCCGATAGACCACTTGTTGCAGTCTGCTTCCCAATAACACCGAGAATTTATAGCTTAGCCAGATTGTTATGCCTGCGACTGAATTTGACAACAGAATCAATATCAGGGATCCGGCGGCGGTAGCCATTATAAATTGAAGGTCATTGGTGAAGCCTATGGCTTCGTATATATAAGAAAGAATCTCATTGGTGTGGATGATGTCGGGATTGGAGAGTATAGATATGAATGGGCCTATACTTGCAATCCCGATCACCTGGAAAAAGGCGGCGATAAAAAATACGAACTGCAGGCCGATATATTTTCTTTTGGTTTGGCCATCAAGCACAGCCAAGATATTTTTTATCACACTTAATATATACATGAATAGACTCTGATAGATACTGCTTGCGACATTTCGATCACATGGAAGATCCGGCTAGCCGCTGCTTATGTGTTTTGGATTAGGCGTTGCTTTTTCTGTGAGATAGCTTGGTAGAGCGCTTCGTACTTTTGTACATTTTTACGTTTACTGAACTCTTTTTTGACATGGCTCTGTCCGTTGGCCGCAAGTAGTCTGGCCTTTTCTGGTTGTTTTATGAGTTGTGCAACCTTGCTGGCGTAGCCCGTCGCACTATGATTATCTACCAATACTCCGCTATTCCCATGGTCCAACACTTCCGGTATGCCGCCCGCGTTGTGGGCAACCACGGGGACATTTCGCAATAACGCTTCCAGCAGGGTCATGGGCAAGCCCTCGTGGTCCGAGGGCATCATCAGTAAATCCATTGATGCCCATTCGGAGTCCAGATCTTCGACAAAACCCCGGAAGCGGATGAATTTTGCCACGCCTTTCGTTTTTGCGTACTGCTTCATAGTTTCCAGAAGCGGGCCATCCCCGCAAATACTACCTTCAACTTCTAGTTTATGGTCGGTTCTGAGGCTGGCAATGGTATCAATAAAAAGATCCATACGCTTGACCGATACGCAGCGGCCGACAAGGTTGATCTTGTAACATGCATCTGATTTCGGTAGGTCTTCAGATTGTTCAGGGGGAGCGGCCGGAATGTCGTCGGTGTCAATGAAATTCCGTATGAGAACGGTTTTTTTGGGGTAGCGGGGCTCCAGCACAGTTTTCAGGTGCTGGGACACGGCAACCACAGCATCGTAACAAAACCCTGTCATAATACTGTCCAGCAACTGGGTCAGCTTTTTCCTGGGGGCGAGCCAAGTTGACTGATACTCAGGGCTTCCGTGTGTGGTTTGAACGGACCGTTTAACACCGGTCAGGTATCGAGCGGCTGTGCCCAAGACATTCTCCTTGAAACCATGGGTATGAAGGATGTCGGTGGAGCTTTGTCGTAGGTGTTTGCAGATGGTTTTTATCTGGCCCAGAGGCGATAAGTCCGACTCATCCGCAAGAGTGACGTTTATACCCAAAGTCATGAGCTTGTCGAAAAGAACACCTGGGTTGAATACCACAACTGTTGGTTTGATAACACCGTTGGCCTGTAGTCCGGAAATAAGCTGGAATGCCTGTGCTTCGGCGCCTGCCCAGATGTCCCCGGATACGATGTGGGTCACTACAAGCTTTCTGTCTGAGCCGCTCGTTGCCAAGTTATGGTCTCCCGAGTGTTGCCAGAAAGCTCAGGGGTGTACTGCCATTGCCATCGTGAAAGTTAAAACGGCGAAGGCCAAACGGGTTTGATGGGGTTTTGTTCCAACCCTGTTCGGTGGTACACGCTGCGGTAAAATACCCCCGGACGAGCTGTTCACCTTTGCCGGTGATGTCGCCGTTCGGGTAACAGAAGACATTGACTGGCTGGAGACCGAGCGCTTCCAGGTCACTGCGGCTGCCGGCAATTTCGTTTTCAAGGTCTGACGGATCGGCAAGATGATTCAGCCGATAATGATGTCGGGTATGGGCCCCGAAAGTGACCAGCCCGCTTTTGAGCATGGTTTCCAGTTCCTGTTTGTTGAGCAGGGGCCTGGCATTCACAGTCGCCTGACTCAGCGCCGGGAGCGCGGTGCGCGTTAGCTCCAGGTTCGTTTCGATTGTGTGGTCGTCCAGTTCCTTGAGACGGTTTATCACCGAGTCGGCCTGAAGGATCGTATAAGACGATGTAGGATTCGTGCTTGTCAGCATGTCGCTCAGGTAAGGTCGCAGCCATTGCAGTGCTTCATGATCAAGATAGTGGGCTCGGTTGATAAGTAACTCCAGCACCTGTTCTGGCCAAAACTGCCAGGGTGTATTGATGCGCCGGGATACGAGAAATATAGTTGCAGGCACATGATGCTTTTTAAGCACCGGGAATGCATGTTCGTAGTTGTCTTGCCAGCCATCGTCAAACGTGACGGCTACGGCGAATCGCGGTAATACTTGGTTTTGCCGTTGGGCATCCAGCCAAGTATTCAGTGAAATAAACTCCGCCCCGAGCTTTTTTAGCAGGGTGATATGCATGTCCAACGCTTCTGGGGTGGCTATCATGCCGGGTTGTTCCGTCTGCCTGAGCGCGGACTGGCCAGGCAGGATACGATGATAGGTCAGAATAACCAGTGAGGGCGAACGTTTAAGCTTGATTTTCCCTAATGCGTTGGCAGCGAACAGGCTGTTGCGAATCTTTTTAAGTACCTGTTTTACCATTTGCACGATCACTGATCCTCATTAACGCAAAAATAACAACGGCTTGTATGCCGTCGTGTTAGCGAAAAATGATACCATAAATAGCAACTCCAATCATTATACACACGGTTAACCTTGGCCCGCTTTACACGATGAAAGTGCACCCTGCAGTTCCCTCTAACGGAACTTTTCCCATTCCATATCGACGAAAGCCGGTCCTTGTGTCGCTTCAGTGAGTTTTATACCGTTGTGTCCACCGTTCCACTCTAAAACAACCACTTCACCTTCTTTGTCTAAAGTTACATCCCAGCCAATACATCTTACGAAGGGCACCTTCAGATGGAGAGACGTGACAACATCAATGCATTTTTTAAAATCAGGTATTTTTACATTAGCAAAGCTTTTATCGCTAGCTGGATGCGAGCGAGTAGTTGTCCAGGATCCCGTATACCCAACATTACTTAACACTCCGGTAACCAAATCAATAGGGATGGCGATGGCTGTGGCCGACTGAACGTGTGTATCATGCTCTGAGCCTAAACGTAAATAGGAGCCTTTGGCCGATGCTTTACCCTCATCGTCGACTGCGGTAGTTATGCGAATTGTTGCGACAGATTTAGGCGTGTATTCGTTAAATAATGGATGTTGATCTACATAACGTTGAAAAACACCATTGCCTAAATACTCGACATCTACAGCATTGAAGCTGATTTTGTCAAATAAATGAATGCCATGACCTTTAAAGGATCTGTCAGATTTAAATATAACGAGATTACAATCACTAAATAATAGGTCTTTGAAATCTTTCGGCGAGTGAACTCGATACGATCGATCAAGAAACAATCCGTTGACGAAGCTCCCTAAGTCAGGAAACTCTTTTGCCTGGAAAAAAATGCTGTTTAGTGGCTTTAAGCTTGCACAGGCACCATAGTGGCCGTTTATTTTAGGGACTACTTGTGATCCATAAAAGTTGTCGGGTATCCATCCCCGCTTGAATTGTCCTGCCATAGTTGAATAAACGTAAAGCCACGGTGCATATTTTTTGTCGCCTAATATATCTAATGCATAATCGTCGCACTCACGGATCATTTGCTTTGACAGGGGGCCACGCTCAGGTTCAATATTCTTTAATATTTGGCGTACTTGATATGCATGAGCTTCGTGATACGGGAGCTCTTTGTTTCGAGCTATTCTTACAGCTTTTTTTACGATATTTTCCATTTTTTAATCCACAGTTGATTGATTTCACATGCTTCAATGAAAACATTCGCAGGCCAGTTGCACGGCCTGCCGGATGGCGTTCCGAGCCGCCCTTTTTAAATTAAGCAATCTGCACGATCATCCACCCATCCCTGATGCGGAACACTAACGACCTCATCGCCAATCGTGTGTGGTCCTCTTTAATGTGGCCACAATGGAATAAACTCATTACAAATGCCCAAGCTCCCCACGGTCCGAGGCAATGGAGGGCAGGGGAAGTGCGTCTCAAAGCTGGAAACGGCTAAGTAATTATCAGCTTTGGCAGTAATTACTTCGCTCTGGTGCTATCAGAACCTGGCCTGCGAAGTTTGTTGAGGTGCTGTGAGAAAGCCGGGTTAACGGAATTTTTCCCATTTTAGATCGGCGAAAGAAGGTCCTTGGGTCGCTTCAGTGAGTTTTACACCGTTGTATGCACCGTTCCACTCTAAAACAACCACTTCACCATTTTTATCTAGAGTTACATCCCAGCCAATACATCTTACGAAAGGCACCTTCAGATGGAGAGACGTGACAACATCAATGCATTTTTCAAAATTAGGTATTTTTACATTAGCAAAGCTTTTGTGGTTAGCTGGATGCGAGCGAATAGTTGTCCAGGATACAGTATATCCAACATCACTTAAGACTCCTGTCACTAAATCAATAGGAATACCGATGGCTGTGGCCGACTGAACGTGACTGTCATGCTCTGAGCCTAAACGAAGATAGGAGCCCCTGGCGGATGCCTTACCCTCATCGTCGACTGCGGTAGTTATGCGAATTGTTGCGACGGATTTAGGCGTGTATTCGTTAAATAATGGATGTTGATCTACATAACGTTGAAAAACACCGTTACCTAAAGTTTCAAAATCTCCAACGTTGAATTTAGTTCTGTCAAAGATATGAATTCCATAGCCTCTAAAGGATTTGTCAGATTTAAATATAATGCGGTTACAATCGGTAAATAATAGGTCTTTGAAATCTTTCGGCGAGTGAACCCGATACGATCTATCAAGAAACAATCCGTTGACGAAGCTTCCTAAATCAGGAAACTCTTTTGCCTGGAAAAAAATGCTGTTTAGTGGCTTTAAGCTTGCACAGGCACCATAGTGGCCGTTTATGTTAGGAACTACTTTCGTTTCATAGAAGTTGTCGGGTATCCATCCCTGCTTGAATTGGCCGGCGACAACGGAATAAGCGTAAAGCCACGGTGCATAGTTTTTGTCGCCTAGTATATCTATTGCATAGTCGTCGCACTCACGGGTCAACTGCTTTGACAGGGGGCCATGCTCAGGTTCAAGATTCTTCAATCTTTGTTGTACTTGATATGCATGAGCTTCGTGATACGGCAGGTCTTTTTTTCGAGCTATTCTTACAGCTTTTTTTAAGATATTTTCCATTTTTTAATCCACAGTTGATTGATTTCACATGCTTCAATGAAAGCATTCGCAGGCCCGTTTGATCGGCCTGTCGGTGGGGCATTGCGAGCCGCCGTTTAATAATTAAACAATCTGCACGATCATCCACCCATCCCTGATGCGGAACACTAACGACCTCACAGCTAATCACATGTGGCACTGTTTACTGGTGCCGAGGTCGCTCCAGTTATACATACAAGTAATTTTGATAGGCTATCTCAGTGGCGACTGTTGTGCTATTAATGTGCCTTAATTTTATCAGATACAGGGATGATTCGGATGTGGAAAGTGGTGTTCTGGGTTGCAGTGTTTGGCTCTTTGTACAGCTATTTTATCTATCCACTGGTGCTTATGGCACTGCCAGCGAAGCGTGAGTTACCCCGACCATCTGCCGGGCCCGTCGCGGCTGATACTCAAACTGCCTCACCATCCGTCTCTCTTATTATTACGGCTCATAACGAAGCCGGGCGTATCCGGCAGAAACTGGAAAACACGCTCGAGCTGGTTTATCCGACCCTTGAAATCATCGTGGCTTCTGACTGCTCGGTCGATGAGACCGACGATATTGTCCGGGAGTATCAGAGCAAGGGCATACTGCTTTCCAGAACCGATGAGCGGTTGGGGAAGGAGAACGCGCAGAAGGATGCCATTGCCATGGCAACCGGGGACATCATTGTGTTTTCGGATGTGGCGACCAGCATTCCGCCAGATGCCATCACCGCACTGGTCCGTTACTTTGATAATCCCACTGTGGGTGCGATTTCCAGCGAGGATGTGTTTGTCAGCCGGGATGGCGGCGTAGTAGGCGAGGGCGCTTACGTTAAATATGAAATGTGGCTGCGCAAGCTGGAGTCACTCCGGGGTGGTCTGGTTGGCCTCAGCGGGTCTTTTTTTGCGGTGCGACACGTGTTGTGCCGGCGCTGGGACATTCATGCCCCCAGTGATTTCAATACTGCGCTGAATTGCGCACTTGATGGCTACGTAGCGGTTTCCGCCCCTGACGTGCTGGGCCACTATCACGACGTGGCGGCCCCCGGCAAAGAGTATCAGCGCAAGCTTCGGACTGTTATTCGTGGCTGGACAGCCTTGGCCCGGCATCCGGAAGTTCTTAACCCCGCCAGGTTCGGGTTGTTTGCCTGGCAGGTATTCAGTCATAAACTCATGCGTTGGGCGGTGCCCTGGTTTTTGCTCATTCTGTTTGTGGTGTCAGTCATGCTGGCAGGCAGTGGTTGGGTTTACAGCCTGGCACTGGTACTTCAGATTGTTTTTTACGGAGTGGTTCTGGCAGCTCATCTGTCACCGGCGGTGCGTGCTAAAGGCTACATCCGGATTCCGTATTTCTTTGTGCAGGTGAACTACGCCATTGCCCATGCAACCCTGCAATTCGTGGGAGGGCGCCGGATGACGGTCTGGTCGCCCTCCCAACGCTAAGGACATAGTTTGGGACTTTCCAAATTGCGGCCGGTTGGCAGCCGGGTACCTTTGCCAACGGTTGGCACCAGTGTCATAACGGCGCCCTGGACTGACCACTACGAATCGACTTTTGTGAACAGCGGCACCGCTGCCCTGTCGCTCGCGGTGAAATTATCGGTTGACAGCAGAAAGGCCCCACAGGTCCCCGAAGTGATTATCTCCGCTTATGGCTGCCCGGATCTTGTTGCTGCTGTGGTGGCTCAGGGGGCTCGTCCGGTTCTGGTTGACATGGCAGAGGCGCGGCCCTGGATGAACCTTGACGCGGTAGAGAACGCGCTAACCGATAATACCGTGGGAATCGTAGCGGCGGGTTTTCTGGGTATCCCGGAACGGTTAGCTGCCCTTAGGCGGGTGGCGGATAAAGCTGGTATCAGCTTGATTGAGGATTCCGCCCAGATGTTCCCGCCTGCCAGTTCTGGCAATGGCTTGGCCGATTACGTTGTCCTCAGTTTCGGGCGGGGTAAACCCATTAACCTGATGGGAGGGGGGGCACTTTTAATCCGTCAGGGTATGGCCGAACAAAGTGCTGACATGGTGGCGGAGCTTCCTCGAACAAAGGTCTTGGGGAGCAGCGTCTGGCTGTTCAAGCGCTGGTTATTTAACTTTCTGTTAACGCGGCCAATGTACGGTGTAATGGAACGCTTTTCGTTTCTGGGTATCGGGCAGACGGTGTTCCATCCGCTGGAGTCCATTAGCCGCCAGGTGCCTGTTGACGGCCTGCTGCACGCTGGCATGGAAGGCTACAATAACCGCAAGGACAACAGTTCAGCTTATTCAGAAGTTCTGGCGGAACTTACCCGTCAAGGTTGGGCCCTATTGCCGGTAGCCTGCTCCGATGGGGCTTCACTGAAAAACGTTGACCGCCCGTCCTCCACATTGCTTCGTTACCCGCTGCTCGCGCCTTCTCGGAAAATTCGCGATAAGGCGCTTCTAGAGCTTAATCGAAACGGTATCGGCGCCAGCACTTTCTATGGTAAGGCGCTGCCATCAATAGAGGGAGTTGGCGAATTTGTGGCTGTGGACGTGCAGAAATTTCCCGGTGCTTGTGATTTTGCGGAGCGCCTCATCACGTTGCCTACCCACGAGGATGTTTGCACCCGGGACATTCACGCTGTCGCCGAAGTTTTGCTGGGGCAGTACTGAGCTCGGTGTTTTCCGCGGGGAGCCAGAAATGTTTGTTATTAATGCTGATTGGCCACCAGGACGGATGCGAAGCCCTTTGAAACAGGGTACATTCCGGTGACATCACACTATCAAGAGTTGAGAACCCAACACATGGAACGTATTCGCAGTTTGGCAGGTTCACGCTGGTTTTCGCCCTCATTGTTTCTAGTCTTTTTTGTGGTTGCCACCTGGCCGGCCTGGCTGACACTTGCAGACCGCTGGCTCAAGTTTGATGAGTCCTATTCCCACGGTTTCCTTATTCTGGCGGTTAGCGCGTATCTAAGCATCGCTGTCTGGCGGCGGGAGCGCCCCAAGCCCGGATTTTATTGGCCGTGGGTGTTGCCCCTTCTTGCCGCTGCAGCAGTTTACTCCGCAGGAAGCATCCTTCTGATCGGTACCTTTGAGCAGCTGGCGTTAATTCCTATCCTGCTCGGTGGCTTGCTGGTCTTATGGGGATGGCGTCAAACGCTGGCTTTCTTTGTGCCTGTGGGCTTGATGGCTTTCACTCTGCCTCTATGGGGCTACCTTACCTGGCCGCTACAATTGATTTCGGTGGCCGTGAATCAATTCATGCTCTCCTGGTTTGATATTGAATTTATGGTGGAAGGCGTTTTCGTTTATTTCCCCAATATTGGTGCTTTCGAGATTTCTGAAGACTGTTCCGGGCTTCGCTATTTTTTGGTTGGCGTAACACTCGCATTTCTTTATGGGGAGCTCAATTTCGATCGTTTGCGTAGCCGAATTCTGCTTCTGGTTGTGGCAATGGCGCTTGCTTTGCTCGCCAACTGGGTTCGTGTGTTTATTATTATTTACATAGGTTATGAAACCAACATGACCTCGTCGTTAATTGACGATCATGACATGTTGGGGTGGTGGGTTTTCGCCGCCACATTGATACCGCTGTTTTTTATAGCCCGTCGGCTGGAGCTTCGGGAAAGACGGGCAGCAACGGTTAATCGCAGCGAAAAACCGTTAAACCACAACCACAGTGGCCTGCGCAGCATGCCCGGTTTTGGCCTGGTTTTCGCTGTTCTGCCGTTGCTGGCCATCGCCATGATCTCTTGGCTGGCAGTGCCTTCAGAGGCCGATTCGAACACATCGAATGTTCGGCAGCACAGCGTTGCCCTGGTCGACACCGATAGTTGGCTGCCACTCTTTGAGCAGAGACTGGCGGGCTGGCAACCCAGTATGCAGAACCCGGACCGAATTCTTGAAAAAACTTACATGAAGCGGGAAGGCCTCGGGGTTGAGGGTGAGGACGGCGAGCAGATATTTATCGGACTTTATACCTATAACTTTCAGCGGCCCGGCGGCGAGGTAGTCTATGACCGGAATCGCCTGTATGACCCCTCGGCACAATTGCTGGAACGTACCTTCGCTATTGAGTCCGAGACATCAGCTCCTCTGGGCGGTTTGACCCTTCGCTATCGTCGCTCGGACGAAGAGATTCATATTGCCTATGGGTACTACGTGGAGGGGCGCTGGGAAACAAATGAGCTTCAGGCCAAACTGGCACAGCTACCGGGGATACTGAACGCGCGGACGGATGCGTCCCTGCTGGTAATCGGATTGCGCTGTGAGAACTGCGAAAGTGAGGAAAGGTTGAAGCAGCTCGCTCCGGAGATCCAGATTCGAGCCATTGACTATCTCGACAAACTTTATGAGTCCGGCAACGATGCCTGATGAAAGCGGGTCTTTGCCGGTTATACTTTCCTACTGCGATCTCCGAGACTGCGTTGATTTGCCTTGCTAAGAGGGATCGACGCACATTCCGGGCCAATATCCAAAAACATTAAATGTCAGTTAGATAGCTAACCTTGTCAGATAAGACTTTAGAAGATATGACATAGCTATCTTGGCGATAGATGTTCAGAGTCAATTCAAGAGCTTGGATACCACCTTGGACCGGGGGCTCTTCAGGCCTCTGGTATCTACTACGACAATGGCAAAGTGCCAGCGCCCCCGGGTGAGGCTCTTGAAGCTGTAGAAGGTCTCGTCACTGTCCACTTTAAGGACTTTTGACAGGTCTTTAGTGTTCAGTCCGTAAAAGATTCCATAGCGTTGAATTTCGCTGAGAGCTATGGAGCTGCCGTCCGTTCGAATCAGGGGCGCTGTCCAGGCCAGGTCGACACTATCAAGGGAAATGTCAGGCTGACTTTGTTTCTCAGTGGGTATTTTGGAGTCCGGTGTCATGATCGTTTTTGATAGTGGAATCGTGCAACCGGCAGCGACATCGGTGATGGTAAAGGTTGCGGCGGCGTTGCCGGAGCGTTCAACGTACTCAACGATTATTGAAGCGCTTTCACCGGGTTTGAGGGTGGCTGTGTAACTATACGACTTGTTGCTTTGTTGCTTTGTTGCTTTGTGGCTTCCATTGATCGATGACGAAGAGATTTTTAAAGAACAACCGCATACCGTCGTCGCCCTTCGTGGTGAAGCGGTATTGGCGGGTGCCACTGAAAGGGGGTGCGGTGAACAGACCACTCCAGCGAACGCTGAAATTATCCGTCGGTAACCATTTGATGGGGCTGCTGCTACCCCAGTTAAAGTTGATATCGCTGTCGATGCGTGAAGTTACAGGTTGGTTGAAGCTGGTGCCTTTGAAGTATTCTCCGAGGAAGCCTGGCTGCGGCGCCGCGTCTGAAATTTGGGTAAAAGTGCAAGTGCCAGCTAGAAGTAGCGAAAGTCCCGTACGAAGTAGCTTTGTCATGGCTATCAGTAGGTCTCTATTGTGGTTAGTTTGTGCAGCAGAGCCAAATCCTGGCTGGCCTGCGCTGCAAATAAGGTGTCGTGATTTTATGCGGTGACGGTTATCCGTTTTTTAATTCGCAAACACGGTAATTCGGTAAGCGGAGTGGGGCTTAATTAAAGTTAGTTCAAGTTGTAACGTAGGTTATTGAAATCCGATATTGTTGAAAACTGAATCGCGACTGAAGTCGCTCCTACAGGTCGCTCAAGTGCCGCGGGTTTTTGTGTTCGTTTTCAACCGTGAACCGAGATCGACGTCACGTATGAGACTGCGGCATAAGCCGCCCCCGCAGGGGCGTTGTAGGAGCGGTTTCAACCTCGATCAGGCGTTAAATCTTCTCCAGGATGGCTTTGGCTTTGCCTTGTTCACCAGCCGCTTTGTAGGCCTCGGCAAGGTGCAAGGCTATATCTTCAGATTCCGGCTCCAGCTCATGGGCTTTTTCGAGTATGGGTAGGCTGTCTGCCTGTCTGCCGGTAGTGAAGAGTATCCAGCCGTAAGTGTCTGCGACGGCGGCGGACTCGGGACTCAGCTGAAACGCGCGCTCTGCGATTTCCAGGGCGCGTGGATCTTCCGATTGCTGGTAGAGCCAGGCAAGGTTGTTCAAAATGATAACGTTTTCTGGTTGAGTTTCCAGCAGTTCTTCGTAGTTCGCTATCGCTTCATCGAACTTTTTGGCTTCCTGATAAGCCAGTGCCAGAATGAAGGTTATCCGGTCTTCGCCAGGAAAAGCGGTTTTCGCGCCTTCCAGAGCTTCAATGGCTTTTGCGGGCTGATCCGAACGTTGCAAAGCCTGTGCATAACGAACTTCGGTATCGGCAGTTCGCTGCTTCTGCAATGCGAGCTGGTAAAGCTCTGCGGCTTCCTTGTGCTTTCTCTCCCGAGACATCTGGGCGGCTTCTAATAGGAACGGGCGAGCCGAATCCGGATGTACAAGTTTGGTTTCCTGCAAAATATCGAGGGCTTCGGACTTGCGGTCAGTTTGAAACGCAACTGTGGCCGCCTGTAAATTGATGTCCTCATTTTCCGGGAACAGCGCTCTGGCCCGATCAAGAATGGCTTTAGCCTGGTCAAGCTCTTGTGTCTGAATTTTCTTTGCTGCCACGCCATTGTAAATCCCCGCAACAAAAGGCGTGAGACGAGCGGGCGTATTGGCTTCTGTGGGCTCAAGCAAAATTGCGGTGTGTTCGTCGGTGGCCTGGTCATTGCCTTCCAGCAGTGCATACTCCAGCAAAACCAAACGGGGGCCAGTGGCGTCGGGCTTCTCTTCAAGCAGTTGCGTTAAAAAGCTTTTGCTTTCTTCCACGGTGAGGGTGCCCGCAAGTGCTTGCAGTGCCTGACGATTGTCCGGAGCCATGGTGACGGCGGCACGCAGGTGTTTACCGGCTTCCTCGGTGTTGCCCTGGTCATTGGCAAGATTTGCCAATGCGATCAGAGGTGTTGGATTCTCGGTGGTCGCTGCTGCCGCTTGCTCGAAGTAACGTTTGGCTTCCCCGATATCGCCCTGCCGTACCGCAAGTTGGCCGCGAGTCAGTTTGGCTGCGATGCTGTCGGGTTGCTCTTTCACCCAGGCGTTCGCTGACTCAACTGCAGTATCGACGCTACCAGCCGCAATATGGGCCTGAATCATGAGCAGACGAGCATCGGAAGATTCCGGATCGCGCTTCATGACCTCTTCAGCCTGGGCTATAACCTGTTCAGGCTTGTTTTGCTGAAGAAGATAGCGGGCATAGCGTAACCGGAGGGCATTGTTATCAGGGTTGAGCTCCAGGGATTTTTCGATAAATTCTTCTCCGGCCTGGCTCTCTCCACCCGCAAGTGTGGCAATGCCGACCAGGGCCAGGATACCGGGATCAGTATCTTTCTCATTGAGGCCCTCGAGAATGGCCCTGGCTTCGTCAATATCCCGCATCTGAATCTTGGTGGCCGCAAGCAGTTTGGCAGCGTCTTCCGCATCTTCGTTCCGGGCTACCGGGGCGAGCAGTCTCTCGGCTTCTTCCATCCGGCCCTGGCGAAACCGGATCATCCCCAACATCAGCGCGGTTTGCTCATGATTGGGAGACTGGGAAAGGATCTCTTCCAGATATCTTCCAGCTTGCTCCAGGTCGCCCTCGTTGAAGGCATCCCGGGCTGCCACAAGGTTGCCGCGAATAGTGCCCGGGGCAGACTTGGCCAGAATTTCCTGATATACGAACGCTTCAGCGGATTTATTCTGGGCCCGGAGAACCCGAATAAGAGACGCAATGGTTTCATACTTCTGATACGTCATGATGTCGTATTGGCCGATGTCCTCCAGCGCTTGTATGTATGCCTCTTCAGCTTGTGGCCAGTTTTCTCTAGCCTGGGCGAGTTGCGCTCGCCAGAGCCAGAGTTCGGGATCGGTCTCATCTATGGCAATGGCTTCTTCAATCAGCGCTTCGGCCTCGGTCATCTGGTCTTTTGCGTAGGCTACCCGGGACAGGCCGATCAGTGGCTCGACGGCTGAGGGATCGAGATCTTTCGCTGCCTCATACGCAGCCTCTGCCTCGTCAATTTGACCGTTACCCAGCAGAATGTCGCCGCGAAGCAATGCAGCTTCCAATTCCTGGGCGCGGTCCGGATCAGTTATCTCATCCAGATTGCCGAGTGCTCTTTCCGGCTCCCCCCTCAGGTGCCAGGACTTGGCTAGGATCAGGTTGATCCGGTTTCGGGTTATGCCGTCCATGACGTCTTCGCTAATGTATTCTGCCAGCAGGTTGGCCTGACGTTCAGCGTTAACGGCATCCCCGGCAGTCAACAGGTTGTCAATGATGACAAAATGGGGTTCGGCATTGGACGGCTGAAGGTCGATAGCGCTTCTTGCTTCCAGAGTACTGGCCTTGAGCTCTCCCTGGCGCTGGAAAAACCGAGCCTGGTCCAAATGGCTTAAGTACTGGATCTCCTCCTGGCTCATGTCATTGGCGCTTTCACGGCACCCCATGAGTCCAAGCCCTAGTGTGATTATGAGCAGTATGGTGCGTACTAACGGAAGTGATTTCATGACCCGTCTCCTTTTTTCCATGATTTGTGTCGTCCTTACTGCCGGTTGAGCCCTGAATCGGGGTCAGACACTAGAGGCTTCGGGGGACGTTTCTATTTTGTATTTGTCAGTGAGGTTGTAAAGCGTTGGCCGGGTGATGCCCAGCAACCGTGCAGCTTGCGCCATGTTGTAATGGCTGGTGTAGAGCGCTTGATTGATTGCGTTCCGTTCGGCGGTCTCTCTGACCTGGCGCAAGTTTAGCAGGCCATCCGCTCCTTGCTCATCTCCATTCAACTCCAGGTCGGCGGCGGTAATCCGTTTGCCGTCGGCCATAATAATGGCTCGTTTGACCTTGTTGATCATCTCGCGGACGTTGCCAGGCCACGGGTGTGAATTGATGGCGTTGATGGCGTCCTGGCTGAAGGTGAGGTTGGAGCGGTCCATCTGCTTACCCAGGGATTTGATTAACGACTGCGCAATGACCAGAGCGTCTCCACCCCGGTCCCTGAGGGCGGGCACATCCAGGGTGACTTCGCTGATGCGGTAGTAGAGATCTTCCCGGAAGGTTCCCTGGCCGATCAGGTCTTTGACATCCCGGTGGGTGGCGCATACGACCCGAACGTCAACCGGTACAGGCTGAACGCCACCAATTCGGTCAACGGTCCGCTCCTGCAGAAACCGGAGCAGCTTGGCCTGCAACGCCATGGGCATGTCGCCTATCTCATCCAGAAACAGCGTGCCGCCGTTGGCGGATTCGACCTTGCCTTTTTTACTTTGGGTCGCGCCGGTGAATGCGCCTTTCTCAAAGCCGAAAAGTTCACTTTCCAGCAGATTTTCCGGAATAGCGGCGCAATTGATCGCTGCAAAGGGTTTGTCGCGGCGATTGCTGAGGTCATGAACCGCCCTTGCAAGCAATTCTTTGCCCGTTCCGGTCTCGCCGGTGATCAGCGTGGTAACGTCGGCCGGTGCTACTTTTTCCAGAGTACGGCAGACGGTCAGCATTTGAGGACTTGCCGCTACAATGCCTTTGATGGAGGTGCCATTGCGGTCGCGGGAGAGCTCAAGATTTTCCCGTTCAAGCTCCGATAGACGAAGTGCCCGGTTGACCACAAAGGTAAGGATGTCGGCATCGAGCGGCTTCTGATAGAAGTCACTGGCGCCCATACCTATAGCCTTGACGGCGTTTTCCTTGTCTTCCCGCCCGGTGACCACGACCACTTTGGTCTGTGGGCTCAGGCGCAGAATGTCTTCTAGCAGGGCAAAACCCTGGCTTGCACCGCCCGGGTCCGGAGGTAGGCCGAGATCCAGTGTGACTACGTCAGGTTCGAGGCGCCGAAGGGCGGCTAATGCAGATTCCCGGTCGCTGGCTACGGCGATCTCCAGATCGTCACTAAAGCACCATCTCATCTGACTTTGCAGACCGGGATCGTCTTCCACGATTAAAAGTCGTTTACTCACAACAGCGCTAAATCCTTTTTCTGTTTCGTGATATTCGATCGATTCTTTAATTTAAGTTTCAACAGAACTTTGACGTTTTGCAATGACAATAGAGGCTGCATGTCAAAAACACCAATGAATTGTCGTTAGTCTTTTTCCTTAATCGGCCTCATCGACCGGATTTGCTCACTCTCAGCGAGCTGCAAGGTCTGTACTGTGGTGCCCGGCTTGTTCATTTTGTTATCTTGAGTTGAAGCGGAGATGGGCTCAGGAGAGGCAATGGGTAAACGTACCGAGAAGCAGGAGCCAACCCCGGGTTCGCTGGTAACATCAATATTGCCACCAATGCGTCTGACGTATTCCCTGGCTTGATAGGCACCAATCCCCATACCTGTGAGGCCTTTGGTACTCTCAAAGGGCTTGAACAGCTGCATCTGGATGAAATCCTCTGTCATGCCGGTGCCACTATCCTGAATGAACAGCACCACTTGTCCGCTGGCGGTTTTCAGTGCCAGGCTCACCTGACCATCTGGCGGTGTCGCATCTTGCGCATTCTGGATCAGGTGACTCAGTACACTGCGCAGTTGCTCCGGGTCAGCGTGAACAATGACTTGTTCCTTTGGTCCTTCCACCGTGGGTTGCGGCTGATTTCTCGCGTGGTGCGCTGCCAGCTCCGATATGAGCGTGTACAGGTCAATTGGCTGAACGTCTCCGGCGCTGTCGCTGGGTTTGCGAATATGATCCACCAGATTGGTCATCTTCTGGACTGCGTGATCGGTAGTGCGAATCATATCGTCGATAAAAGCCGGATTGTCCCGGTGTTTGGGGGCATTCTTCACCAGCAGGGAGAGCTGGGCAATAATCGTTTTGAGGTCATGGACCATGAACGCTGAGGTTTTACTGACTGCCTCGAACTGCATTGCCCGGGAAAGCCGGTTCTGGGCATCCGCCTGGGCGAGCAGGTTGGAGGTCTGGCGTGCTACCACACGCACCAGATCAAAGTTTTCCCAGTTCAGTTCGACTCTGGAGTAGGGGGCTCCGATCAGGGCAATGCCGTAAAGTTCATCGCCCAGATACATCGGAATGATCAGCCAGCCGTCCGGAAACTTGAGAATGGAGTCGGGGATTTCAATCAGGTTGTAACGTATCGGGTCCAGCCGGTATTCGTTAAGATCGATAATCCATTCCCGCTGCTGAAAAAATCGCACCAGTTCGGCTTTGTTGTCGATGGTTGTGTATTTGGGCGGTGCAAGATTAACGGATTTGCTGAGTACGTAATTACCTTGTTCGTTCTGCACCCAGAGCACACCGGCATTGCTTTCAACCAGGCCTGAGAGGATGCGAATGACCCGCTCGGGAAGTGGCGGATCATCACTGAGGTTAGAGAAAACCTGAGTCATCTTCAGCCACTCTTCACGATAGTCGTATTTGTAATCGAAGAAATTTTTGCTGATCTGAATCATTACCCGCGCCCGGAAGCGCCGCGAAACCAGAAGCGTGGCAAACAGTGTCATCAGCATGGTGAAGAAAAGCACTTGTAGGGCTTCCCCCCAATCTCCGCCCAGGATGCGAACGTAGTAGCCGCCGGCAGCGACAAACAACATGTAACCGCCGGCAAAAACCAGCGTGCCGACATGGAAGATGGCAGAGCGGGAAAGCTGAAAATCGACCGGCTGCTTACGGGTGTTGATCATGTTGACTGCAAACAGCGGCACGATCAGAGCATTGACGCCACCCCGGGCATTCCAGAATGCGCTGGAGATTTGCCCGAACAGCAGGGCGTCGGCATACATGAAAAAGTCGAACGCGAACAAGGTGCCGATACCGATACAGATGTACTTGACGCTTGAGCGTCCGAAGGAGACGGAATTGCGCCAGATTTGCTCCACCAGGCAGATACCGAGCAGTGATAGTGCGATCTGACCGATGACTTTGGTTTTGCCATCGAGGATGTTCCAGTCCAGCAAATATTCAAGGGCAGTCACCGACAGTAGACTCAGCAACAGGATGACGGTTGCGCTGCCCAGGACCGAACGGATTTTTAAAGCCAGCTCCCCGTTTCTTGAGCCGTCCCTGATCAGGGCAAACAATACGGCAATCCAGGCTGCGTCTCGAAGTAACTCCAGCAGGTAGCGGTAAAAAAATGGCGGCTGACTCCAAAGAGTCTGTGCCACCAGGGAGGATGCCCAGAGGAGGGATGCAACAGCTGCCAGGAACAGGGCTTGATCAGTGTCGCGCCGCAGGTATCGGGTGGCAATAAGGATAGCGAGCAGCAGAAAAGCAAGTGCCGCTCCGGAATGGCTGATCAGGCTGAAATCTGTGACCATGCTTAATCACATCCTGTGATACGCCAGCCGGACCCGCGCCCGGCTGGCGTTAAATGGGTTTTTTGTTTTCCCGATAGAACCGGAAAATTTCCTTCAGCGGCCTTTGCGGCGTGAAATTAAAAGCTTTGGCGAACGAGCGACCGTCTATCACGACCGGATACTTGAAGAAGTCCATCAGGTACGATGGAAAACTTCTGAGCCTGAGGGCCCGTAAAATCAGTCTCGGCAAGATCGGTGGTATCGACGGTATTGGAATGCGTTTGCATCCGCACAGGGCCAATGCGTGTTGATAGGCCACCCAATCTTCCGGAGCTACATTATAAATGCCTTTATGGTTTTTCTGATAGGCAAGCACGATGGCATCGGCCATGTCATTGATATGAATAAACTGCATCATCGGTGAAAAGCCGGCCAGCACCGGGGCATGCTCGCTGGCGAGCAGTGTGCTGATGGAGTTCCGCACTCCGGGACCCACGATATTGCAAGGGCGCAGAACGGTAATGTTCAGGTCCGGATAGCGCCACAAGTAAATATTGGCCAGATTTTCCAGTTCCACTGAGTCAATCAGATCAGCGCTCAGACCGGCGCCTTTCAGGGGTGCCTCTTCATCTATGAGAGCCGGATTGTAGGCGACGGCACCATAGACGTGGTAAGTCGATAACACAACCACCCGTTTGATACCGTATTTGTGGCTCAGATCCAGCAGTTTCTGGCTTCCCAGTACGTTGGCATTATAGCGCCGCATCCGGGTGAGCTGACTCGACATGACGCGTCCGAGGTGGATGACACCATCGAAGTCATAACGCCGGAAAAGATCCTCGAAGACCCGTTTGTTGAAATCGATGCAGTAGCTGGGGATGTCGTCACCCAGGTAAACCTGCTCCCGGAAATCTACGGCAACCAGGTCACAATGATCTCTCAGGCGATTGATGACCTGCTGTGCCAGGGCGCCGGCTGCACCGGTGACCAGAATATGGGGTCGGCGTGTTGTGGTAGTCATCAGAACAGCCTTTTTCGTTCACTGAGGCCTTTGTCAATCAGCTCGCTGATTGCTGCTTTTACCTGTTCGACCCTTTCGGTGACAAGTTCTTCCGGGATTTCAGTGTCATCAAAAAACATCGGCGCCCCGAAATTGAGGTGAACTTTAGCGGGGAAGACCACCGGCAGCGCGACCGGCGCGTAAGGAATGCCTAGGGCTTTCGCCAGCGGTTTGATATTGGCGATGGCCGGTATGCTTTCTTCACAACCCACCACGCCCACGGGCACAATGGTTGCCTTGTGTTTCATGGCCAGATGCATAAAGCCGTTGCCGAATCGTTTGAGCTGATACCGATCCCGATACAGCTTGCCGGACCCACGTATGCCCTCGGGGAACACGATAACCGCTTCGTTGTTGGCAAGCATTTTGGCGCAATTGGTCGGGTCGCCCAGCACTGCTCCCATTTCATTAAGCAGGTTGCCGAGATAGGGAACAGTCGGAAAAAAACGCTCAATCATTGCCCTGGGCATTCTGGGGTCGGTCTCGCGGGAGGCAAGGGCATAACCTATCAGCACGCCATCAAGGGGTAATTGTCCGCTGTGATTGGCAACGATCAGAACCGGGCCTTCAGCGGGAACCTGGTCAACGCCATCGCACACAACCCTGAAATACTTTTCGTAGAGGTGCCGGGTGAGCGAAAAACCGATTTTCATTACCTCATTGTTGTAGCCCCAGGGGTCATAGCCAAGGCTGCCGATGGGCTTGCGGATACGGGTAATTTGCGCCTCCAATGCAGCAGGGACAAGTTTTGCTTTCAGGTAGGAACGTAAACTCATGCACTGTCCTTTTGTCAGCCCCGTGAGAGCATCATGGCGAGAGTATAACTGTGCCCCTCGTTCAACACTTGATAATCATTGGCACAATTTGCAGTTTCAACACAGAGCATGCGTCTCCATGCATCCGCAGGAAAGTCACTGAGTCGCGCAGCTTTCTCAGGGCCGGGGTTCCAGACCACTGTTGAATCGCTGCCTGATGGCGACAGCTTGCGGATGCCACCGGGCGTCGCAATGCGGAGTATCTCGCCGGATTCGTAAATTCTGTCGGTTTCACCCGAAAAGCGCACTGGGCCGTTTTGCACTTGCGTGCTCCAGTTGTCAAGGGTGTCGATATAACTTGCTTGGTCGAGGCCCCGCACCCGGGTATCGAAAATATCGGCTGTCGGCAGATAGGTGTGCAGGGCCTGGGTAAGGGCGAGTGGCTCGCGCCCGGCGTTAGTGGTTGTTAAAGCAATCTGGAGACCTTTATTAGAAAAATTGAACGTGAGCAGGGCGCGGCTGCGACCAGTCCAGAGATGAGAAAAATCCTCATTGGCGTCCAGAGAAAGGCTGACTTCCACTTCATGTGCGGACTCCCGAACATCTTCCAGCTTCCAGACTGCGGTGCGGGCAAAGCCGTGGGCGCTGTCTGCCAGGATGCGCTTGCGAACCTCGGGCGGGTTTTTGTCAGGATTTCCGAACCACGGCCAGCAGATCGGAATACCTCCCCTGATTGCACGGCCGGTTTCAAAACGGGCTGTTTCACTCAACCACAACCAGTTGGTTTGCCCGCTGGGTGAAAAATGAATCAGATGCGCGCCCTGAAGGAACAGCTTGGCGCTGAAAAGTGGATGATGAATCTGTAAGCTTTCAAGCTGGCCCATCGTTATCCAGCGGGTAAAGGACCAATGTCCCGGAGCGGTGGTCAAATTCTTACCTCTTTGTTATTTTCAAATTCCAACAAAATGATTGTTTTCAACTCCCTTTAAACTCCCACCCGTAGGCGCGACTTCAGTCGCGAAACCCTACATACGTCGATGCTAACCCTATATCACTAGCCAAAACGAAGCTATTAGTCCACCCGAAGAATGGCATACCTGTATGCATTTTCTCGCAACAAGCCTCTGTGCAGGGTTTTGCGCCCGAGCTGAATTTTAGACCCGAACAACTTCTAATCTTTCATGTATTGTATTTAATTCATAGTATTAAACGGTGAATTTAACGAGGAAGTTAAGTTTTATCGGCAGCATTATGCTGCAGTCATCCGATAAATCCTCCATCATATAACACCGCTCATTCGGGCCTTTTGCAGGAATACGATATTCAGGATGGACGTTAACGATTTATCTACGTTCTCAGTGGCCGCTGGTCGGCCTGGCTCGCGTTTGTCTGCCTCAGAACCCAAGGGGATTGAAGGAGCCATGGCGCAGGTCTGCAATGACCTCACGGAGTACGGGTGGGCGAACTTTTCGGTGTTTGAGTATTTGCCGTCTGAGCTGATTATGGAGTTGAAGGCAGAAGTAGAGCTGCTCCACCACAACGGCATTATGAAAGAAGCGGGAACCGGACGGGGAGCAGATCATTCCCGGGACCGTTCGATTCGGCGTGACCGTATTGCCTGGCTCAAGGGCGATACGGCAGCCCAAGTATCGCTCTTTCGGTTTTTTGAACGGGTGCGTGTCGACCTGAACAGGTTGCTGTTCCTCGGGTTGAATCGCTTTGAGGCCCATTATGCCAGCTATGAACCCGGTGACTTTTACCGGCAGCACATTGATAGCTTTAAGGGAAGGCGGTCCCGGATCGTCAGTGTGGTGTTCTATCTGAATGACCAATGGCAGGCCCAGGACGGTGGGGCGTTGCGGTTGTACAACCGGGATTCGCCCGATGAAATTTGCGGTACGGTGTTGCCCGAAGCGGGTAAAATGGTGCTGTTCATGAGTGAGGAAATACCCCACGAAGTACTGACGGCCCAGCGCACTCGGTACAGTGTGGCGTGCTGGTTCCGACAGGACGAAGTACCCATTCCGCTGTGAACCCCGCACGGGAAATGAGCGGAGCGGAGGTTTTGGGATTGCTGCCGCCCTCGTCGCCTGCTACTATGCGCGCCGCATCCCACCGAGTGGGTGCGAACGTTATGGTGGCTCCGCTGGTGCCTTCGCAACATGAAATCGTGAACCCGGTCAGGCCCGGAAGGGAGCAGCCGAAGCGATCGAATTGTGTGCCGGAGTGTTGCTGGTGGGGCCACCCCCAGATTTCCCCACCAAAATTATTCAAGTCATTTATTTCAATGCCTTGAAGTATCCTCTTAATATTTTTCTTGCTTTTTTTGGCTATTTCCCGCCTTTTCATCCGGCTTCTTCTGCGGAGCGGTCCGTGCTAAGGTTGACCTTATTTACAGCCGCAGTTGACGCACATCATGAGCTATCAGGTACTCGCCAGGAAGTGGCGCCCCCAAACGTTTGAAGACATGGTCGGGCAGGAACATGTCCTGCAGGCACTTGTGCATGCCCTGGAACATCAGCGGTTGCACCATGCGTACCTGTTCACCGGCACTCGCGGTGTCGGAAAAACCACGATTGGCCGTTTGTTGGCACGCTGCCTGAACTGCGAAACCGGTATAACGCCGAAACCCTGTGGTGTGTGTTCAAGTTGTGTCGAGCTGCAGGAAGGCCGGTTTGTTGATCTGATTGAAATTGATGCGGCCTCACGGACCGGCGTCGATGACATGCGGGAGCTCACCGATAACGTCCAGTACGCCCCCTCTCGTGGCCGCTTCAAGGTCTACCTGATTGACGAAGTGCACATGCTTACCAATCAGTCGTTCAACGCCTTTCTGAAAACACTTGAGGAGCCGCCGGAGCACGTCAAATTCCTGCTGGCGACGACCGATCCCCAGAAACTCCCGGTCACCGTGTTGTCCCGATGTCTGCAATTCAATCTGAAACGCATGACACCTGAACACATCGCGGGCCACCTGCGTCATGTATTGACCGAAGAACACATCCCCTTTGATGACCCGGCTTTGTGGCTGCTCGCCAGGGCAGCGGATGGAAGCATGCGGGACGCCCTGAGCCTGACTGATCAGGCCATTGCGTTTGGCAACCAGAAGCTCGCAGCATCCGATGTCAGCAGCATGCTGGGGACTATCGATCAGCGTGACATCGAACAGCTGGTCAAGGCTCTGGTACAGAACGACGGCCCGGCATTATTGTCTGAAATCCGGCGGATCTCCGACTTTGCCCCGGATTACGGGGCAATACTGGCGGATCTGTTGTCACTGTTTCATCGGGTCACCATGGAGCAGGTTATTCCGGGCAGTGCAGACAACTCTTTGGGGGATGCCGAGCAGGTTCAGACACTGGCGCGGCAGTTAAGTGCGGAAGACGCCCAGCTGTTTTATCAGGCCGCGCTGATGGGCAGGAAGGATCTTACTATCACGCCCGATGCCCGCATGGGCTTTGAGATGACACTGCTCCGGATGTTGGCGTTCCGGCCGGGCACCGACAGGGGAGAGCCCCCAACCGTATCCTCCTCCGGTGCTGCCAGAGCCACGGCAAGCGTTCAGGAGGAACCCGACCCTGCGGCCGCAACGGCTACGCCATCAGTAGACGAGCCCGAGCCAGCTTTAACGGCCAATCCGGCGTCCACGCCGGAACCTGAGCCCGCAGCCGAACCGGAACCCGAGCTGGAGCCTGAGCCGATTTCTGAACCCGAGCCAGGTCCTGAACCGGAGCCGGTAGACAGCCCCCAGGCACCAGAGCAACCGTCTGGGCAGGAAGCTCCGCCAGTTGTTGCGGCGAGTTCAGAAAATACAGATAGTTTCTATAATGCAGAGCGTTCCGAATACGCAGAACTGGACGCCTATGCAGATAGCCAGGTCACCGACGGAGATGATGAGCCGGAGCCCGTTCTGGCTGAAGCTTCAGAGGCGTCTTCGGGCGACCCGGAGCAAGCCGTCCCGGCGCCGCAAGAGTCCGGTTCTGATAGCAGGGACTTTCACTGGCCAAGGGATTTTCGTGGTCTTGAGATCGTGGGTATGCCTGGCAACCTGGCCAGCCACTCGGCGTTTCATAAACACGGTGATCTGATCACCCTCACTATTGACGAGGGGCATGCCCGGTTACTGACTGATCGCCATCAGGACCGTATAAAAGAAGCCCTGGCGACCCGTTTCGGTGATGACGTAACACTCAAGATCGAAGAGGGCGATGCCGAAGGCAATACCCCGGCAATCTGGGAAGAGCAGTCCCGTGTCGCCCGGCAACAAGCCGCGGAAGAGGCGGTACGCAGCGACCCGCTGATCCAGTCGATCGTGGAACGTTTTGAAGGCAGGGTAGTCGAAGACAGCATACGACCAGCCTGACTCTTTGATGTAGGCGTATGTGTTTGCCGGTCTTGAATTATCAAACATCAGACAGAGGAGTAGCGAGAAATGAACGGCATGGGTGACCTGATGAAAAAAGCCCAGAAAATGCAGGAAGAGATGCAGAAGGCTCAGGAGGAGATTGCCAAATCGGAAGTTACCGGTGAATCCGGTGCAGGCTTGATCAAAGTAACCATGACCGGGCGTCACGACGTACGGAAGGTTGATATTGATCCGTCACTGATGAGTGAGGACAAGGATATTCTGGAAGATCTGCTGGCCGCCGCCGTCAATGACGCCGTACGTCGGGTGGAGGAGAATCAGAAGGAGCGGATGTCTGGTATGGCTTCCGGTATGGGCTTGCCGCCCGGCTTCAAGATGCCTTTTTGATCGGTCAGGTTCGATGTATGATTTTTTCCTGAGGAACTGGAATGGCGTTTAGTCCGCTTGTTGATGAATTGGTTGAGTCGCTGCGCTGCTTGCCGGGAGTGGGCCAGAAAACGGCACAGCGAATGGCGTTTCATCTGCTCGAAAGAGGACGTTCTGGCGGTGAGCAGTTGGCAGATGCGCTAGCCCGGGCAATGACCGGCGTTCGCCGCTGCGAAACCTGCCAGAACTTCTCTGATACGCCTACTTGCACCTTGTGCCAGAATCCTGAGCGCAACACAGGTACCGTTTGCGTAGTGGAAAGCCCCTCTGATTTGCTGGCCATAGAGCAGGCCGGGGACTACCGCAGCAGCTATTTCGTGTTGATGGGGCATCTTTCTCCTATTGATGGGGTGGGACCGTCGGATATCGGTATTGATGTTCTGCTCCGTCGGGTTCGGGAAGAAGGTGTCACGGAGCTTATCCTCGCCACTAACCCCACTGTTGAGGGTGAGGCTACCGCGCACTATATTGCTGACCGGCTCGACGGCACCCCGGTGCTGATTACCCGTCTTGCCCACGGTATTCCTGTGGGTGGCGAGCTTGGCTACGTTGACGGTTTCACCCTTACTCATGCATTCCGGGGGCGCAAGCCCCTGGCGGACTGAGCCAACCTGAAAGTTACTGCAACCTGAAAGTTACTGAGAGCTACTATGGTTTCCAATTCCGATCCAGCCCACGTTCACTGGGTTACAACCCCCGGTGCACTGGACGACTGGTTGCTGTCTGAACCTGACGAAGCCCTGGCGCTGGATACGGAATTCGAGCGAATATCCACATTTTATCCCATCCCCGGCCTGGTTCAGCTGGGTCTGGGAGAACAGTATTGCCTGGTCGATCCGTCGGTGGCGGAACAATCTGCTGAGTTCCGGCGGGTTCTGGCCGACCCTGAGCGCCCCAAGTTACTCTATGCAATGAGCGAGGATCTGGAGCTGTTCCGGCACTGGCTGGGAGTGAACCTGGTCGGTGTTCTGGATCTTCAGATCGGCGCTTCCCTGGCGGGGGCAGGGTTCTCGGTGGGTTATGCGCGTCTGGTTGAGCGCTTGTTCGGTCACGCTCTCGACAAATCCGCGACCCGCTCGGACTGGCTGGCACGGCCTTTATCGCCAGAGCAGGAAAGCTATGCTTTGGACGATGTGCGTTATTTGAAACCGCTTTATGAGTGGGTGCTGGAGGGCCTGGCGTCGAAAGGGCTAACGGCAGCCCTGACTGAAGAATCGGCCCGTTTTGCCGATGACCTTAACAGTCAGGCGGAGCCCGACCAGTATTATCTGAAGGTCCGTGGTGGCTGGTATCTCAATCAAAAGCAGCAACAGTTATTGCAGGCGCTGGTTCGCTGGCGGGAGATTGAATGCCGGGAGCGGGACAGACCCCGGGGCCGTGTTCTGGCGGACAATATTCTGATCGCCATTGCAGAGTCTGCTCCGGCCAATACCGGCAAACTGGCGTCATTGCCGGACATGCCGCCGGTGGTGGTTCGGCGCTACGGCGAGATCTTGCTTGAAATAGTGAAACAGACAACCATACCGCCCGGCGCGGGCTTTGCGATGATTACGCCGCCCTTGACCCGGGACGAGCAAGGTATCTACAAAAAGATCAAACGGGTATTTGCGGACATCGCCGAGCAGCGGAGTGTACCGGTGGAATTGCTGGCGCCACGGCGCCGGCTGGAAGCCTTGGTGCGGGAAGGTATGAACGATCCGGAACAAACTTCCGGAACACTCTTTGAAGGTTGGCGCGGCACCATGACCACACCGGCCAGAGAACAAATCAGGGTAATACTGACATCATGAATGAGAGAGAGTTTGTTTCCGTGTTCCGGAGCAGCAAGAGCACGGATACCTATATCTATGTGAAACGGGGAAAAACCTGGAACGAGCTGCCGGAGCCACTCAGAAGTGCCTTCGGTCGCCCGGTGCATGCCATGGACCTGCTGTTGACGGCAGAGCGCAAACTGTCCCGGGCGACCGGTGATGAGGTGCTGGGTTCTATCAAGGATCAGGGCTTCTTTCTCCAGATGCCTGAAAAGCTGGAAAGCTATCTGGTTGAATTCAAGGAAAAGGTCGGGAAGCGCACAACGTGATCGCTGCCATCCCGTTTTGGCAACGTAAACGCCTGGACGAGATGACCCCGACTGAATGGGAGTCACTGTGTGATGGCTGTGGCAAGTGTTGCCTGGCCAAACTGGAGGATGAAGACACCGGTGACGTTTATTACACCGATCTGGTGTGCCGCTACATGGACCGGGAAACCTGCGGTTGCACGGTGTACGAAACCCGGCTGCAAAAAGTCCCCGCCTGCACCGTGCTGACACCGGCTACCATAAACGACTACCATTGGCTCCCGTACACTTGCGCCTACCGGACCCTGTCCGAAGGCCGCCCACTGGCGGACTGGCATCCGCTGCGCTCGGGCGATCCGGAAACCGTCCACCAGGCCAGCGTATCCGTCCGCCATCGGGTAATTTCCGAAGCCGATGTGCCAGAAGACCAATGGGAAGAACACATAATACATTGGGTTTTATAACCAAAAGGCCTCGAACATTGATCGCGGTTAAAACCGCTCCTACGGGGGAGGTTTTTGTAGGAGCGACTTCAGTCGCGAATAAACGAATAAAGGAAAAATGTTATGGATACTGAAGCCCAGCTGGCCTACGGAATTTTCTGGGCCCTTTATGCGGTCGCCTTTGTGGTTTTTTTCTACATGGTTACCCGGCTGTTCCGCCTGATACCTCTTTATGCCTTGCGTACGCTGCTGCAAGCGGCGCTGGTGGTTATTTTCCTTACGCCGGTGGAGTCTTCAGAGGCAGTCAACTGGTGGATTCCTGCGTGGCTGCATGCTGGCTACGAGGGCATTCTTGGCAACGCCGATGAAGCCGCCCGCGCGTTCTTCAACCTCGGTTTGGCATCGCTCGCTATGCTTCTGGTCTGGATACTGGATCTCGTGCGCTATCGGTTGGTGCGCAAGTAATATCATGGGCCCAACGGCCAGGCGCCGGGCTCTGACCCCACATAAAAATAACGAAAGGCCAGGCCGCCAATGAAACACCTGTTTAAAGGGGTTTGGGCATATCTGCTGCTGTCATTCGCGGTTCCGGGTGTGTTAGCGCAATCCGCAAACCAAGTGCCCGATTTACCGGCCCCCGCGGACGTTCGCGTCATTGTCGATATTTCCGGAAGCATGAAAACCAATGACCCTGAAAACCTTCGGCAGCCCGCTGTCAGGCTCATCGCACGCCTGCTCCCCGACGGCACCAGCGCTGGCATCTGGACCTTCGGCCAATACGTTAACATGTTGGTGCCGTTCACCGAGGTGGACGACGCCTGGCGCCAACGTGCCCTGGAGCGTTCCAGCCAGATTAACTCGGTCGCCCTTCGTACCAACCTGGGGGAAGCACTTGAAGTTGCCAGCGAAAGTTACCTCAGCGGTGGTGATCTCTCCAATACCCAGTTTATTCTCCTCACTGACGGTAAGGTTGATATTGCCCCGGACGACAATATCAACGAAACCGAACGGCAGCGGGTGCTCGGCGAACTGCTGGAACGTATCAAAACATCAGGCGCACGAATCCATACCCTTGCACTTTCTGAGGAGGCCGATCTTGACCTGTTGACCGCACTCGCGAGTCGCACTGGCGGCAGTCGCTCAATTGCAGACAACGCCAGCGAGCTGAGCCGGGTGTTTGTGACCGCGCTCAATACTGCGGTGCCCCAGGAACAATTGCCCATCCGCGATAGCGGCTTCCAGGTCGACAGCGGAGTGGAGGAATTCACGGCGTTAATTTTCAGCGACAGCCAACAGGGCGGGGCCGAGTCTTCCGGTGCCCTGACGCTGGTGACCCCAAGCGGAGCGAAGATAACCAGAAACTCTCGCCCCGATAACCTGCGTTGGGTCAGCGAGACCGGTTACGATCTTATCACTGTGGACCAACCCCAACCCGGTACCTGGGGGCTGGAAGGCACTCTGGGTGATGGTAGCCGGATTACCGTTGTCAGTGACCTGCGGATGGTGGTCAGTGATATCCCTGCCCGTTTCTATCGTGGCCAGATAGTAACCATTAATACGGCATTTTATGAAGAACAGTTGCAGATCACGAATCCGGATTTCCTGCGTGTGATGGACGTCAGCCTGATGCTGACCACTGACGATGGCCGCAGTGGCCGAAAGGTCTTAGCGGAAAATGACCCGCCTGAGGACGGAGTCTACCGTGATGTGATCCGACGCCTGGAACAGCCAGGCGATTACCGCATTGATCTGGTTGCCAGTGCCCCGACCTTCAGCCGCAAATTCAGTGGTGTCATTGCTTTGCGGCCTCCGGTGCAGATCGTCGTAAACGCCCGCGGCGCGCCGGATAATTCGGAATACGGTGTCACAGTGACTCCCGAGCATCCTGATCTGGACATTGAAGCTTCCAGTATCGCATTGACGGTTACGTCTCCGGACGGGGAGGTGGCGACATCGCAGTTGCCGTACTCGCCACAGAGTCGGCACTGGCAAGGCGCCGTCACACCAGAGCAAGGGGATGGCGCCTATACCCTTGCGCTTCGGTTTACCGGTTCGACCCTTGATGGCACCGATGTCAGTTACACCCCGGAATCTTTCCAGGCTCGCTTTCCCCGGGAAACCGGCGCCCAGAATGTGAGGGTCCCGCTGGCCCCGGCACCTCAGGCTTCCCGGGCATTACAAGCGTCAGAATCGTCCGGACCCGAACCTTCTCGGGAGCCCGCAAACACCCGACCGCAGGAAACCCCGGACACCCGTGCAGTATCCCCTGAGGATGAGGAGATAGCGGCGGCGGATAGTGCCGAAGTAGCCACTCACGCAGATGGACCGATCGACATAAGTCAGGTCGAGCCCCCTTCAGAAGCTGATGAAGTAGTTTCTGATCAGGTCGCTGACGTTGGCATCTCGCCGTTATTGCTTGCGAGTGCAGGGGGTTTGGCAGGGCTCGTCGTTTTTGCGGGCGGCTTGTTCTGGTGGCAAAAACGTCGATCCGGCAAACAAGGTGTGCCCTTATCAGACGAGGCTGGGCCCGCAGATGACGAACCCTTGCCGGTTGTTGAAGACGAGGGTGAGCCAATACCTCAGCTCGAGCCGGAAGTGGAGGGCGCCATTCCCACGGAGCTGGAAGACGACTTTGGACTGGAAGATTTTGACCTGTCTGATATCGATAAGCTGCCGGATATGGACGAACAGACGCCACCGGACAACGATCAGGCGGAACAAGCCGCAAGGCAACCTGAAAAATAGCCAGGCGGGTAAAAGTGTAGGCTGCTACGGTTTTACCCGACCCGGGAAGGCTTTATACTTGGTTTTATCGTTTTGAATCCAGACTCACAGAACAGGATCACTTGCATGAAATTTACCGGTACCGAGAACTACGTTGCAACGGAAGACCTGCAGATTGCGGTCAATGCGGCCATTGCGCTGCAACGTCCACTACTGATCAAGGGTGAGCCGGGCACCGGTAAGACATTGCTCGCTGAAGAAATGGCGGCTTCGCTCGGGATGAGGCTGATACCCTGGCATATCAAATCCACCACCAAAGCCCAACAGGGCCTGTATGAGTATGACGCAGTATCACGCCTGCGGGACTCCCAGCTGGGGGATGAGAAGGTCAAGGACATCAGCAACTACATTGTCCCGGGTAAGCTATGGGAAGCCTTTGATTCGGACGAGCAGGTGGTGCTGCTGATTGACGAGATCGACAAAGCCGACATCGAATTTCCCAATGATTTGCTGCTCGAGCTTGATCGCATGGAATTCTTTGTTTACGAGACCAAGAAACTGGTCAAAGCCAAACATCGGCCGGTTATTGTGATCACCAGTAATAACGAGAAAGAACTTCCGGATGCCTTTCTGCGCCGGTGTTTCTTCCACTACATCAGTTTCCCGGATCGTGACACCATGCAGAGCATCGTGGACGTACACTTCCCGAACCTGCAGCAGGACATCGTCCGGGATGCACTGGAAGTATTTTTTGATGTTCGCAAGGTACCGGGACTCAAAAAGAAGCCATCCACCTCCGAGCTGATTGACTGGCTGAAGCTGTTGATGGCGGATGAACTCTCCGCCAAGCTTCTGCAGGATCGGGATGCCAGCTCGGCGTTGCCGCCACTGTACGGTGCACTGGTCAAAAATGAGCAGGATGTTCACTTGCTGCAGAAGCTTGCGTTTATGGCCCGGCGGCGCCGGGGCTAGTGTCCCTTATTCACCCTGATGGCAGGGGGTAGCTTATGCTGATTGATTTTTTCATGGAGGTTCGCCGGGCGAAAGTTCCGGCCAGCCTGCGGGAGTTTCTGGATCTGCTGGAAGCGCTCAAGAGTCGTGTTGTATTTGCCAATATGGAAGAATTTTATTACCTGGCCAGATTATGCCTGGTAAAAGATGAGAGCCATTATGATAAGTTTGACCGCGCTTTCGATGCCTATTTCAAGGGTATTGAAAATCTCGACGAGCTAATGCAGGCACTGATTCCAGAAGACTGGTTGCGCGCCGAGTTTGAGAAGCAGCTCTCTGATGAAGAGAAAGCGAAAATCGAATCGTTGGGTGGGCTTGAAGAGCTGATTGAAGCCTTCAAGAAGCGTATGGAAGAGCAGAAGGAGCGACACGAGGGCGGTAACAAGTGGGTTGGGACCGGCGGCACCTCACCGTTTGGCGCCAACGGTTACAACCCGGAAGGTTTCCGCATTGGCCAGAAAAACGGTCGCCACGGACGCGCCGTCAAGGTTTGGGAAAAGCGGGAGTTCCGCGACCTGGACGACAGCATTACCCTGGGTACCCGTAACATCAAGGTGGCGATGCGCCGGCTGCGTAAATTTGCCCGACAAGGCGCCGCTGACCAGCTCGACCTGGACGATACCATCAGCTCCACGGCGCGGAACGCGGGCTACCTGGATCTGAAAATGGTCCCGGAACGGCACAACGCCGTCAAGGTGCTGATTTTTTTCGATGTCGGCGGTTCGATGGACCCCCATGTACGAGTCTGCGAGGAGCTGTTCTCGGCAGCTCGGGTCGAGTTCAAGCACATGGAGTACTTCTACTTTCATAACTTCATTTATGAAAGTGTCTGGAAAGACAACGTCCGGCGCATGAACGAAACCACGAGTACCTGGGATATCCTGCATAAATATACCCCGGACTATAAAGTCATTTTTGTGGGCGACGCCACTATGGCGCCCTACGAGATTGCTCAGCCGGGTGGCTCGATCGAACATTGGAATGAAGAGGCGGGGGCTACCTGGTTTCAGCGCCTAAGCGACCATTTCCGCAAAGTGGTGTGGCTGAATCCGTTACCCGAGCAGTACTGGGGTGGCGGTGGCTCACTTGGAATGACCCAGCAATTGGTGAATAATCATATGTACCCGCTGACCATCGAAGGGCTGGAGTCGGCCATGAAACACCTCAGCAAATAAGCCGGATACCCGTTGGGTAGGCAAAAAAGGGGTAGGTAAAAAAGGTAAGCAAAAAAAAGCCGATGCAGTTGAGGTGCATCGGCAAAGCTCGGCATATCAGGCGGACACCACCACAGGGTAGAAAGAGTGATGCCGCCGATCTATCTCTTAGCAATCGTTAAGCCATTTATTTTAATGTATTGAATTAAAACAATTATATAAATTTTGATCCCCGGTTTTCCGCAATACTTTTTCGAGCGCACCCACATTTGTAAAGCTTTTCGACAGACGATTTGTTGTTCAGGGATCTGGATGCCAACCTTGAATACCCATGCTGCTGGTAGCGGACTTCATGGATAACGATATCGATGCGTTGAAAGCAGATGTTGCAGAATTGAACCAGTCATGGTTTGACCGGAAAGATCTGCAGATTACACTGCTGCGACTAAAGTTGAATATTGACGCCTGCAGACGCTACCTCATTGGCTTCAAAACTGATATTCTCACGACTCTTTTTAATAGCTGAGACTTTAGTCTGGTTGTTTTTAAACCAGTTTTCCTATGAGTGCCATTCGTGACTGAACGGCCACATGGCGGCTAACGAGTGTCGGTAATCAATAACAGAAGTCGGGCCTGCGCGGCCAAATAGGGCGCCAGGATCTGACAAGCACCTGTCAAATAATATAAGCATAAGCAATAAACAGGAGATGGCGTGATGGATTTAGCGCAGTTCTATCAGGATAAATACCCACCTGGCGTTCCCAGCGAAGTTGACCTTAATAAATATCAGAGCATGGTGGATGTTTTTGATCAGGCGGTGAAGAAATACGCCGATCGTCCTGCCTTCAGTGCCGTCGGTGTCACGCTGACTTATCGTGACCTGGACACCCAGAGCCGGAACTTTGCCGCCTGGCTGCAGAATAAAACCAATCTGAAACCCGGTGACCGGATCGCCGTTCAGATGCCCAACCTGACTCAATATCCGGTAGTTGTATTTGGCGCGATGCGCGCCGGATTGATCGTGGTGAACACCAACCCTCTCTATACCACTCGGGAGATGGAGCACCAGTTTAACGACTCAGGTGCCAAAGCCCTGGTGGTGTTGGCGAATATGGCTTATAACGCCGAAAAGGTATTGCCGCAAACCAGCATTGAACATGTGATCGTCACTGAAATCGCCGATATGCATCCACCGCTCAAGCGCACGCTGATGAATGCGGTGGTAAAGCACGTGAAGAAAATGGTGCCGGTTTTCAACTTGCCCCAGGCTCACAAGTTGCCTGCGGTGCTGGCTGCTGGCGCTCGTGAAAAATTTACCGAGGTGGCCTGCAAGCAGGACGACATCGCGGTGCTGCAATACACCGGTGGCACAACCGGCGTGGCCAAGGGTGCGATGCTGACCCATGGCAACCTTGTAGCCAACCTGCTGCAAACCCGTCCGATGATGGAAGATATCCTCACAGAAGGTAAGGAAGTAATCATTGCGCCCCTGCCGCTGTATCACATTTATTCTTTTACCCTGAACTGCGGCATTATGCTGGAGGCTGGCGCCCACAACGTGCTGATTCCCAACCCCAGGGACATTCCGGGGTTCGTCAAGGAGCTCAAGAACTATAAGTTCAGCGGTTTCCTCGGTCTCAACACGCTGTTTGTAGCGCTTTGCAATAATGAAGAATTCAAGTCACTGGACTTCAGTGCGCTGAAACTGACGTCGTCAGGCGGCATGGCGCTGACCAGTGACACAGCGAAGCTCTGGACCCGAGTGACCGGCTGTGAAATCAGTGAGGGCTACGGTATGACCGAGACCTCGCCGGTGGTCACCTTCAACCCCCACAGTGCGATTCAGCTTGGTACCATTGGTTTGCCGGTTTGCAACACTCAGATTAAAACCATTGATGACGATGGCAATGAGACACCGCTGGGCGTACCGGGTGAACTTTGCGTCAAAGGCCCGCAAGTCATGCGCGGCTACTGGCAGCGCCCGGAAGAGACCCGGCAGTCTTTTACCGAAGACGGGTACCTGCATACCGGCGACATCGCCCTGATCCAGGAAGACGGTTACGTTCGCATTGTCGACCGGAAGAAGGACATGATTATCGTGTCCGGCTTTAACGTTTATCCGAACGAGATCGAAGACGTTGTGAGCGGTCATCCCAAGGTACTTGAGTGCGCCGCAGTCGGCATTGTCGATGACAAGAGCGGTGAAGCCGTCAAGGTGTTCGTGGTGTCCTCGTCCCCGGACCTGACCGAAGGCGAGCTTAAGGAATTCTGCCGTGAGCGGCTGACGGCGTACAAGGTACCGAAGAAGTTTGAGTTCCGTGATGATCTGCCCAAGACTAACGTGGGTAAAATACTGCGCCGAGAGCTCCGCGACGAAGACGCGAAAAAGAGTTAGTCGACGCCCGATTACGGTTCTGGTCGCGATATACTGCTGGCCAGGGCAAAAGGCATCGAAAAGAACCCTGCTCAGGCAGGGTTTTTTTGTTTTGTTGACTTAACGGTAATGATCAGGATATGGGTTTTCATGGGTAGCAAGACAACAGACGACGAGCAGGTTAACGCCGCGGTATTGGCCACAGACGCTGGTATGAAAGCTGTGATGGACCAGTTGTCACACTGCAATCAGTGGGAAGCTGCCCGCATTCGCAAACTCGTTACCCGAAAAAAAGGTTCCCTGACATCGAATGACAGGGGAAAGATCAACCAGTGGCTCGAACGGGGGCTGGCCCGTGTGCAGCAACGGCAAGCGGGTCATAAGCCGGCAAACTACCCGCCGGGTCTGCCGGTATCAGAACGCATTGACGATATCCGGGCGGCGCTGGAACAGCACCAGGTTATTATCGTGGCCGGTGAAACCGGATCTGGTAAAACCACGCAGATCCCCAAGCTGTGCCTCAACGCTGGGCGTGGTACCCGGGGCCTGATAGGGCATACGCAACCCCGCCGTATAGCCGCCCGCAGCGTAGCGGCGCGCTTGTCTGAAGAGCTCGGGGAGAACCCGGGGGAACGGGTCGGTTTCCAGATCCGCTTTACCGACACCACCTCCGAGCAGTCCCAGATCAAGGTCATGACTGATGGCATCCTGCTGGCAGAGGTTCAGCATGACCGGTTCCTTGACCGGTACGACACCCTCATTATTGATGAGGCCCATGAGCGGAGCCTCAATATCGATTTCCTGCTGGGCTATCTACGTCAGCTATTGCCATCGCGCCCGGACCTCAAAGTTATCATCACCTCGGCTACCATCGAGGTGGAGCGGTTCAGTCAGTTTTTCAACAATGCTCCAGTGATCGAAGTATCCGGTCGTACCTATCCGGTCGACGTCTGTTTTCGGCCATTGGCTGGGGATGACGAAGACAAGGATCAAGGCTGGACCGAGGGTGTACTTTCTGCGCTGGAAGAAGTTGAGCAGCATGAGCGCAGCATGGGTCAGCCGCCGGGCGATGTGCTGGTGTTCCTGCCCGGTGAACGGGAAATCCGCGCCATGAGTCGTAATCTGCGCCATGCGGAGTTGCGTCATACCGAGGTGATTCCACTGTATTCCCGGCTTAGCAACAAAGAGCAGAACCGGGTGTTCCAGTCCCACAGTGGCCGTCGTCTGGTGTTGTCCACCAACGTGGCTGAAACCTCACTGACGGTACCGGGCATCCGCTATGTGGTGGATACCGGGGTGGCCCGCATCAGCCGGTACAGTGTGCGCTCCAAAATCCAGCGTTTGCCCATCGAGCCCATTTCACAGGCCAGTGCCAATCAGCGGGCGGGACGTTGCGGCCGGGTTGCCCCCGGTATCTGTTTTCGGCTTTATGATGAGGCGGATTTTCTCAATCGCCCGGAATACACAGACCCGGAAATCCTGCGCACCAATCTGGCATCGGTCATCCTTCAGATGGCCAGTTCCGGACTGGGAGAAATCCGGCGCTTCCCGTTTCTTGAAGCCCCGGATAACCGTCAGATCAACGATGGCTACAAGCTGTTGGAAGAACTGGGCGCGGTGGATGACAAGCGCAGGCTTACCAGCCTCGGGCGTACCATGGCAAGGCTGCCACTGGACCCGAGGCTGGCCCGGATGCTGGTCACCAGCGCCGAACTGGGCAGTCTGTCGGAAACCTTGATCATTATTGCCGGGCTCAGTATTCAGGACCCTCGAGAGCGCCCCCAGGACAAACGGCAAGCTGCCGATCAGGCCCATGCGCCGTTCAATGACACCGATTCGGATTTTGCGACCCTGCTGAATGTCTGGAATTTCTATGAAGAGCAGCGCCAGACGCTGTCACAGAACCAGTTAAAGAAAGTGTGTCAAAAGCATTTCCTGTCCTGGATGCGAATGCGCGAGTGGCGGGATATTCATCGCCAGTTGGCGTTGATCTGCCGGGAACAGAAGCTCACACTCAATAAAACACCCGCTACCTATGACAGCCTTCACAAGGCCGTTCTGGCGGGCTTGCTTGGTCAGGTTGCCACCAAACTGGAGAAACGCGAGTATCTGGCAACCCGTAACCGAAAGGTGCTGATTTTCCCCGGCTCGAAGGTCGCGAAAACTTCGCCCAAGTGGATTGTGGCGGCGGAAATTGTCGAGACCAGTCGGGTGTTTGCTCGCGTTGTAGCACGGATTGAGCCCGAATGGGTCGAACCGCTGGCGGCTCATGTGGTAAAGCGGCAGTATTTCGAGCCTCACTGGGAGCGCAAGCGAGCTCAGGTGATGGGCTATGAGAAAGTGACGCTTTACGGCCTCGACGTTATCCCCAGACGCCGGGTTGCCTACAGCAAGGTCGACCCGGCAGAGTGCCGGCTGCTGTTCATCCGGCGGGCACTGGTAGAAGGCGATTACGATACCAGTGCTTCTTTTATCGAGGTCAATCGCCAGTTGCTCGATTCGGTTGAGAATCTGGAGCGTAAAACCCGGCGACGTGACTTGTTGGTGGACGAACAGGCTCTGGTGGATTTCTACGATCAGCGCCTGCCGGCTGACATTGTCAGTGGCCGGCATTTCGAGACCTGGTGGCACTCCCTTGACGAGGCCGGCCTCAAAAACCTGGAGCTGTCGGAGGAAGATGTGCTGCAGCGCCCTCTGGATAGCGGAGCAGGCGCGCAGTTTCCGGATCACCTGGAATGGGAGGGGGTAAAGTATCCGCTCGACTATCAGTTTGAGCCCACAGAAACCGATGACGGGGTGACATTGAAAGTGCCGTTGATGGCACTCAAGCAACTACCCGCACAACGCTTGGAATGGCTGGTGCCCGGACTGGTACGGGAAAAATGCATTGCGCTGGTGAAAAGCTTACCGAAATCGGTGCGTCGGAATTTTGTTCCGGTGCCGGACTTTGTGGACGCCGCACTGGATAATATGACGGCCTCCAATGAGCCGCTGACCCAGACGCTCGGTGAGCAACTCCGGCGCATGACCGGTGTTCGGATTGCGCCTGATGCCTGGCAAGCAGTAGAGCTTTCCAGCCATCTCAGGATGAATCTCCGGGTTGTGGATGACAAAGGCGAGGTTGTCGCTCAGGGCCGGGATATCGAAAAACTGCAGGACCGGCTTGATAAACAGGCAGAGGCTGCACTCAGGACCTCCGAATCCGCCACTGACAGTCACATCGAGCAGATCACCGCCCGGGACTGGGAGTTCGGGACATTGCCGGCTTTCGTGCAGACCGAGCGGGGTGGCATGCAGGTAACTGTCTACCCGGCGCTGGAAGACCTGGGAGCAGAAGGTGCCAGGACGACCCGATTTCTTGATCCCCTGACCGCAGAAGACAGTACCCGTCGTGCCGTTGCGCGGCTGATTCTGATTCGGCTCAGTAACACCCTTAACGATATCGAACGACGGTTGCCCTTTTTCAAAGCCTCGGGTCTGTTGTTTGCCCCGGTTGGTAAGGCCAGTGGTTTGCTGGATGATCTGCTGTTGGCGACAGCGATGTCACACTTTACCCGGGAGGTCTTGCCCCGTTCCGCCTCAGAGTTCCAGGCCATGTTCGATGCCGGGCGGGCGGATTTCATACCGGTATTGGAAGCGGCGGATGAACGCCTGAATAACGCCCTGAAAGGCTATAACAGATTGATGAAACAGCTCAAAGGCAAGATCAACCTGGCGCTGGCGAACAGCATGGCAGATCTGAAATTTCAGCTCCAGAACTTGGTGTATCCCGGTTTTATCAGCGCCACTCCGGACCAATGGCTGGCGCATTTCCCCCGCTATTTCGACGCAGCCGACGTGCGGCTCGAGAAAATGCCCAGGGAGATGGGTCGGGAGCGGGAATTTCTGCACACCATAGAGCCTTTGTGGGCCCGCTACGCTAAAAAGCGGGATGATCACCAGCGTCAGGGAGTGCGTGATCCGGAACTGGTGCTGTATCGCTGGATGCTGGAAGAGTATCGGGTCTCGTTCTTTGCGCAGCAGTTGGGCACCGATCTTACCGTGTCGGTAAAACGTCTCGATAAGCAGTGGGAAAAGGTGCGAATCTGATCCGGTTTATTGGCTTGGCGCGGGCAGGGTATCTTTGCTTGGGTGTGTTAAGATTCATCGCATAACAGAACTGTATTTCACTAACATGTCGTGGGGTAATGCGTGATTAAAGCCGTCATTAGCGGAACCGGACTTTATACTCCGCCAGCAACGATTGATAACGATGAACTGGTGCAGGCCTTCAACGCCTACGTTGAGCTCTATAATGAGCGGCACCGCAACGAGATTGAACGGGGCGAACTTGTTGCCATGGAGCCATCGGCATCCAGTTTTATCGAGAAAGCTTCAGGCATCAAACGCCGTCATGTCATTGACCGGGAGGGCATACTCGACCCGGAGCGCATGTGCCCGCATATTCCGGACCGCAGCAACGATCAGCCGTCGGTACAATGTGATATGGCGGTGGCGGCCTGTAATGACGCGCTGACCCGCGCGGGCAAGACTGCAGCGGACGTCGATGCGGTGATTGTCGCCTGCTCCAATTTGCAGCGGGCTTACCCGGCAGTGTCGATTGAAGTTCAGGCAGCACTGGGCATTGACGGTTTCGCCTATGATATGAACGTTGCCTGCAGCTCGGCAACTTTTGGCCTACAGGCTGCGGTGAACGCCGTTGAGAACGGGACTGCGCGCGCCGTACTGGTGGTCAGCCCGGAAATCTGTTCGGGCCACCTGAACTTTACCGATCGGGACAGCCATTTCATTTTCGGAGATGCCTGCACCGCGATTCTGGTAGAGCGGGATTCGGACGTTGCTGACGGCCAGGGCTTTGATGTTCTGGGCACCCGGCTAATAACCCGGTTTTCAAATAACATCCGTAATAACTTCGGTTTCCTCAATCGGGCGGACGAAGAGGGCGTTGGCAAACCGGATAAATTGTTTATCCAGCAGGGAAGAAAAGTCTTCAAGGAGGTCTCTCCGCTGGTGGCCGAGACCATTCAGGGACATCTGGCGAGTTTATCGCTGACGCCGGACTCTCTGCGGCGAATGTGGTTACACCAGGCCAATCTGAACATGAATCAGCTGATCGCACGCCGCGTTCTGGGCCGGGACGCCACCGAGGACGAAGCCCCGGTGATTCTGGACGAGTACGCAAATACCAGCTCCGCAGGATCGATCATCGCTTTCCATAAACACCAGGATGATCTGGTGTCAGGAGATCTTGGCGTTATCTGCTCGTTTGGAGCCGGGTACTCAATTGGCAGCGTGGTGGTTCGCCGCCGTTAAGAGGATGTCGCCAGTGCCCGCAGCGTGTCGGGCAATGGCGCGGATTTTCGCGCTTCGCGATCAAACCAGACAACTTTTGCGTAACCCTCGGAGTAGAGGGCGCCGCTTTGTTTGTCCACAATTTCATGCCAGGTGTCGAGACTGGTATTTCCGGCTTTTCCAGCGTATGTTCTCACCTCGACTGTGGCCGGGTGGCTGAGTTCCTTCAGAAAAGTGGCGCTGGTCTTTATGATGATCGGGCCGGTGGGCTCACCCTTCAGACCCAGTTTGAGCGAAGACAGCCAGGTAATGCGCGCTTCTTCAAAAAACCGGAAATAAACCGTATTGTTGGCGTGGCCGTAAGCGTCCATGTCGCCCCAGCGAAGGGGCATTTCAATAACGTGGACAAGATTACCGGGCTCAGACATAAGGATTCCTCTGGGTGATTCAGGTCAGCAATGATAAGTGCGCCTGATAAACAACGGCTATTGTCGACGATTAAACCGTCAAGTCAAAATTTCGGGCCTGAACATGACCTTACCCTCTGCAATGAATACCACCCGCATAAAAGTCGTGTTCCTGCTTTTATGCCTGAATCCGCTCGCCGTGACTGCACAAACCGACGGCGTCGATGCTGACATCCGCTATGGTGCCGCACGACAATCAGACCCTTATGAAAACTGGAACCGCAAAGTCTACAACTTCAACGTGTTCATTGATGACTGGTTCTTGAAGCCTGTGGCGCAGGGTTATCGAGCCATTATGCCTTCCCTGGCGGATAGGGCGGTTACCAACTTTTTCGGCAATATCGGGGAAATCGGTAACTTTGCCAACAGCATCTTCCAGTTGAAGGGCGAGGCGGCGGTGGTGGCTGTGGGCCGTTTTACCTATAACACCGTTTTCGGGTTGGGCGGGCTGTTTGATGTGGCGACGGTGTTTGAGTTGCCCGAACGTCCGGAAGATTTTGGCCAGACCCTGGGCCATTGGGGGATGGGCAGTGGGCCCTACCTGATGCTTCCGTTCCTGGGGCCCTCAACCGGGCGTGATTTCACCGGTTTTGTGGTAGACGTTACAACGTTACCGGGCCTGACAACGGTGGTGGACGAGCCTGATTATTACTATCTGATCGGTCTGCAGGTCGTTGACCGACGAGCAGATCTGATTCCCGCTGAACGCTTTATTTCCGGCGATCCTTACACCTTCGTCAGGAACGCATATCTGCAAAGACGGGCGTATCTTATTAATGATGGTCAGCCCTCCTCTGACCCCTTTGCCAGTGGTGAGAATGACGAGGATCTGATGCTCGAGGATTTCTGATCTTTCTACGTGGATCGGGCGTCTGTGGTGGTCAGCTATGATTGATGCGTGATCGAATGGAGCAGACACAATGACTAGTGGAAAGATTCGAAAGTTTCGCAAGATGCTGTCGGAGGCGCCAAACTACGAAGTCTGGAAAGGGGCGGCGCTGGAGCTGGATTTTCTGGAGGGAAACGTTGAGTGGAAAGAGGATTTTGTTTCCGATCTCTACCACTATGAACTGATTTACGACCGCCTCAGCAGTCTGCGCCAATACCATCAGCAAAAAGATTACGAACGGCTCAAGCGTGCCCTACGTGAGGGGCTTCATCACGATCTGGGTAATATGGGCAGCGCGGCGCTTTATACCCGCTCCAGGGTTGGCACGAAACATCTCATTGAGGAATACATCACCGAAGTCTGTGAGTCCCTGGACTTTCTTTGTGACCAACCGGTTGCCGGCGTATCCGATGAAGACAAGATCCCGTTTTTCCGTGACACCCTGACCAGCTATGGACGGCCGGCACTGCTACTTAGCGGTGGGGCTACTTTGGGAATGTTTCATCTGGGTGTGATCAAAGCGCTGTGGGAAAGGGGGCTGTTGCCACAGGTAATCGCCGGTTCCAGTGCCGGGGCGGTTATAGCCGCCATGCTCGGTGTTCATACGGATGCCGAGATTCCCGAAATGCTGAATCCGGACAACCATCACCTGACCGCCTGGAAATACAGTGGCGTGGTTAACGCCCTCAAGGGGCAGGGGCTGATGGATCAGGCTCAGCTGCGGGCATGTTTGCGCGCTAACATTGGTGAATTCACCTTTGAGGAAGCCTTCCAGCGCACCGGCCGGTCCATCAATATCAGTGTGTCGCCGGTGCAGGCCCATCAGAAAGCCCGCCTGCTTTGCGGCTATACCGCACCCTATCAGCTGGTATGGAGTGGCGCTCTGGCAAGCGCAGCGGTACCCGGTATTTTCCCTCCTGTTACCCTGATGAAAAAGGACATGCATGGTAATGAGTTGCCTTACATGCCCAGATTGCAGTTTGTGGACGGGTCGGTGGTCAGTGATTTGCCAATCGAGCGCCTGATGCATTTGTACGATGTGAATTTCACCATCGTCAGCCAGGCTAACCCCCACGTTGTGCCGTTTCTGAACCGGATGGGCGACGATGAGAAACTGGCTTTGGCGGGTTTACCGTTTCACCTCTTCAAGTCGGAAATGCAGTTCCACGGTCGGGGGGTATTCGATTACCTCCGCAAACGGGTCCGCCCGGAGCTGCTGCGGCAGGTGGCAGGGCAAATATACGCAATCATGGCCCAGCGTTACTCCGGTGATGTAACCATTGCGCCTCACTATGAGTTGCGACACTATCGCCGAATGCTCAGTAATCCGGACCCGGCGTTTGTCCGGCAACTGATACTGGAAGGTGAGCGTGCCACCTGGCCGAAAATTTCGATGATTCGCGCCCACGGTAAAATTTCAAAGACTCTGGAACGCTGCATTGCCCGCCTTCGGGACCGGCAAAAGCGGCACAAGGCCGAGCTCCGCCTTATTTCATCCACTGAACCTGTCTGAAGGGTAATGTCTGCTTTGATCCGTTAGTGACGTCGCAAGACCCTGACGGTATGATTGTGAACCCGAGCGCACCTGACTGGACACGCATGTATTACGATTTTTTCGGCTTTCGTGAGCCCCCGTTCTCGATTGCACCCGACCCACGCTATCTTTATCTGAGCGAACGCCATAAAGAGGCGCTGGCCCACCTTATGTATGGGGTGAAAGGTCAAGGTGGTTTTATTGTGATTACCGGCGAAGTGGGGACAGGCAAGACGACCGTTAGCCGCTGTTTTATCGAGAACGTTCCGGACCACGTTGATATTGCCCTGATTCTCAACCCCAAACTGTCCTCCCGGGAGCTGTTGTCCAGTATCTGTGATGAGCTGGGCATAGACCATCCGGCCGACTCCAGCATCAAGCGGATGATTGACCTGATCAATGCCAACCTGCTTGAGACCCACGCTGCCGGCCGTCACACGGTGTTGATGATCGATGAGGCCCAGAACCTCTCCGCCGATGTGCTTGAGCAACTGCGGTTACTGACCAATCTGGAAACCTCCGAAAAAAAGCTGCTTCAGATCGTGTTGTTGGGCCAGCCGGAATTACAGGAAATGCTCTCCCAACCAGAACTGCGCCAGTTGTCCCAGCGGGTAACAGCGCGTTATCACCTGGATGCCATTGAGCGCAGCGAATTGCCCGCGTATCTCAGCTATCGGCTGAGTGTGGCGGGTCAGCGAGCCGAGTTATTCAGCCCGGGTGCTGTGAAGCTCCTGTTCCGGCGCAGCGGGGGCGTGCCGCGACTGATCAACCTGATCAGTGATCGCGCCCTGCTGGGCGCCTATGCAGAAGGCCTTCACCACGTCGACGCTCGCCATATAAAAGCGGCAGCAAAAGAAGTCCTGGGCCGGACGCCATCCCGCAAAATGAAACCGCGGGAAACACAAAATTTGCTTATCGCAACCGTGGTGGTGAGCCTGTCGGTAGCGGTTGTTTTGACTGTGGGATTATTTCCCAAAGGCACGGTGAGCTTTGGTGACGAAGGCCCGGTGCAGGCGGGCGTCGTTGAGCGCTCAGAAACTGCCCCGGTGGTGCCCGTCGTTGAAAGGGAGCTGCCATCAGATCAAAATGATGAATCCGGGGCCGCTTTGGTAGCGGAACCAGAGCCTTCGCGAGATCCTCCAGTTGAGGAACAACCGGTGGCAGAACAGAGTTTGGCGTTTGCGGTAGAGGCCAACGGTGTAGCGTTGGACAATGCGTTTCAGTCCCTGTTCGGGGTGTGGGGCATTAACTATCAGCCTGGAGATAATCCGGTCGCCTGTGATTTTGCAGAGACTACCGGCCTGAGGTGTTTGCACCGACAGGGCAACTGGCAAAGCCTGCGACAAATCAACCATCCGGTGATTCTGGAGCTGAGGGGTGATGAGGGCGAGCAGCGATTCGTCACTGTGATTTCGCTTGCCGGCGACAAAGCCACCATAGCCTCCGCCACGGGGCCTCGTGAAGTATTAATGAGTGATATCGAACGGCACTGGTTTGGTGATTATTCACTTGTCTGGCGCCTGCCTCCTTACATGCGATCCGATGCTAACGCCGGTGCAAGTGCAAACCGGGAACTATGGCTGAATGCCCAATTGATGCAGGTGGTTCGGCGCTATGCCCGTGATGCTTCAGAGCGCCAGCGTCTGGAGGCCCTGGCGCTGGACGACCAGATCCGCTGGTATCAACAGGAAAAGGGCCTGGTGGATGATGGAATCGCCGGTGCCATGACGTTGATCCAGCTAAGCCATGATTTGAACCCGAATGTCCCGCACCTTGTCGCCGAAGAGGATGCGAGCTGATATGTCGTATATTCTCGATGCACTGAGGAAGTCAGAAAGCGAGCGCCGGCAAGGACGGGTCCCGGATCTCGGCCAGCAGGTGCAACTGATACATCGGCCGAAGAAAAAGGCTGTTTCGGTGACGGTCTGGGTTGGCATCGGGCTGATCCTGAATGCCCTCATTCTGGCCGCCATCTTCTGGCCCGGTATCGGGTTTATGTCCCAGGGGGTCACCCTGTCTACAGATAAGAGCTCACCAGCGCCACAGGTTGTAAAAGACGATGTCTTTGTGCCTGCACCGGTTGTTGAGGCGCCCGCTGCCCCGGCAAAAGACGAAGCAGAGGGTGCCGCACCATCGACCGCCACAGAGACACTCGACGAGAGGACGCCGCAGCCTTATCCAGAGCTGGTCAACGAGAGTGAAGAGCGCCCGACGATGATCGTTCCTTCCTGGAGTGCGCCTCTGGAGGATTATCCCCAAGGTGTGAGCGAAGGCCGAGGGTTTGGTTCAGGTGAGCGGGTTCCGCATCTGGTTGAGTTACCCATGTCATTCCAGCGTCGGGTGCCGACCCTGATTTTCAACAGTCACATCTACGCCTCTGATCCGTCTGCCCGGCGGGTGATGATCAACGATCAGTACCTGCGCCCGGGCGAGCAGTTTTCCGGAATTCGTGTGGATCGAATTACGCCCGAGGGCGTCGAGCTGAGCCTCGATGGCCAGCGCTTCCGGGTCGGGGTGGTACGCGACTGGATAAGCCCCCGCTGATGGCATTATCTGAAGCTGTCAAATCGTCGATCCAGCAAGCCTACCGCGATGTTCTCAGTGGTAAGGGTATTCGTGCCCGCTACGGTCAGCGGCTGATGATTGCCGAAATCGCCCGCTATATCGGCAATATCACCGCCAATGATGGTGAGCGCACCTCAGCCCCGGCGGCCTGTGTTGTCGAGGCCGGGACGGGCACCGGCAAAACCCTGGCGTACCTTGTCTCGGCGATACCGGTGGCTCAGGCTCTGGGTAAAAAGCTGATAATCTCTACCGCAACGGTCGCCCTGCAGGATCAGATTGTTAACAAGGACCTACCGGATCTCAAGACGCACAGCAAGCTGGACTTCACCTGGTCCCTGGCCAAGGGTCGAGGGCGCTATCTCTGTTTGTCCCGTCTGGAAACCCGCCTCCATGAAGAAGGTGTGGGTGACAGCGAGAGCATGCCACTGTTTGTTCTCGACGGGCCCCGTAACGACGAGCCCGGTACCCGGGAATTTTTTGAGGACATGCTGGCCCGCTATGGCGCCCGTCAGTGGGACGGCGACCGGGACCACTGGCCGAGCCAGATTCCCGACGATACCTGGCGCCAGGTCACTACCGATCACCGGCAGTGCACCAACCGGCACTGTAGCTATTTCGACAGCTGTGCGTTTTTTGATGCCCGCAAAGGTCTGGATGACGCCGATGTGATTGTGGCCAATCATGACCTGGTGCTGGCAGATCTGGCGCTGGGTGGCGGCGCGATTTTGCCGGAGCCTGAAAACGCGCTGTTTATTTTCGATGAAGCCCATCACCTGCCGGATAAAGCGCTGAATCATTTTGCGGCGTCTGTGCCGCTCAATGCCACCCGGCAATGGTTGAAACAGCTGTCCCAGGCACTGGCGAAGATTCCTCCCTATCTGACCCCTGGCACCCTGGCGGCCAAAGCGGTGGATAAAATCAGCGCTGCATCACGGGACCTCGACAACGTTATCGTTCAAGTCTACGACGAGGCGGAACAGAACACGGTCTGGGAATTCAGCGAGGAGCGCCGCTCAGCGCAATGGCGGTACCCGGAAGGGGAACTGCCGGACGCAATGGCTGAGCTGGCGGCCTCTGCTCAGATATCCACTGCAGCCCTGGCTCGCCAGCTCGGCGTATTGGTTGACGAGCTCCAGAAAGCGTTTGACGATAAGCGTGAACATGATATTGACCGGGACACCGCCGAGGTCTGGTTTCCCATTCTGGGTGGCTTTCACAGCCGCGCTGAAGACCAGCTCCGGTTATGGGTTGCCTGGTGTGAAAAACATCGCACGGCCGAAGGTGAAAACTCTGAGGGCACTCAGGGCAAGCGGCTGAAAAATCCGCCGCCGGCGCGCTGGGCGATCCGACAACATTGGGACCATGGGGAAGATATCACGTTCTACAGCAGCCCGGTGCTGGCCAACAGCCTGCTTCATACCCGGCTCTGGTCGCGGGTTTACGGCGCTATTCTGACCAGCGCTACCCTGACAGCACTGGGGCGTTTTGACCGTTTGCAGGCCAGAGCAGGGCTGCCAGAGGACAGCCGCTTTTTGGTGGTACCCAGTTCCTTCCGCTATGGCGAAATGGCCACCGTGGAAGTGCCGACCATGCCCGCGTTGCCGACTGAAACAGAAGCCTTCACGGACGCACTGGTAGCAAAGTTGCCGGGTCTGTGGGCAGGCGAAAAAGCGACCCTGGTGTTGTTTACTTCCCGGCGGCAAATGCATGTGGTGCGGGACAGGTTGGCCCCGGAGTACCCGGAGCTGATTACCACCCAGGACGATATGGCTAAAGGTGAGGTGTTACGCCGGCACTGTGAGCGGGTCGACAATGGTCGGCCCAGCGTGCTGTTCGGAGTGGCCAGTTTTGCCGAGGGTATTGACCTGCCAGGCACCTATCTTGGCCATGTGATCATTACCCGGTTGCCGTTTTCGGTTCCGGATGATCCGATCGAAGCCAGCCTCGCGGAGTGGGTTACCCGTCGCGGTGGCAACCCGTTTATGGAAATAACGGTGCCCGATGCCTCCATCAAGCTGGTCCAGGCCGTAGGTCGATTACTCAGAACCGAATCTGATACCGGACGGGTGACGATTCTGGACCGGCGCATCATCAGCAGACGTTATGGACAGCTGTTACTGGACGCGCTGCCGCCGTTTCGCCGCCTGATCGAGCATTGAAATAGTCGTTCTTATTATTTGAAGGCAATCCGTTATAAAGAAGGTTTTGGTCTACACTGCTTATCAGGCATTATCTATTCTTTAAAAGTATGAATGTGAATATTTTTATACGCATAGCATACTCGACGGTAAACCGAACACATCAGAAAACGGGTGGTTAAATGAAATTACAGCAGCTGCGTTATATCTGGGAAGTGGCGCACCATGAGCTAAACGTGTCAGCCACCGCCCAGAGCCTGTTCACTTCCCAACCCGGTATCTCGAAACAGATCCGCCTGTTGGAGGATGAGTTGGGTATCGAGGTTTTCGCCCGCAGTGGTAAGCATCTCACTCGAATTACCCCCGGTGGCGAAACGATTATCCGTGAGGCCGGTGAGATTCTTCGCCGCGTTGAGGGCATCAAGAAAATCGCCCAGGAATTCAGCAACCAGCGTAAGGGCGATCTCAGTATAGCAACCACCCATACCCAGGCTCGTTACGCCTTGCCGCCCGTTATCCAGGGGTTTATCGAATCCTTCCCGGATGTGTCTCTGCACATGCATCAGGGCACGCCCATGCAAATATCCGAGATGGCCGCCAACGGCGCGGTGGATTTTGCTATTGCGACCGAAGCGATGGAGCTGTTCAGTGACCTGATCATGATGCCCTGCTATCGCTGGAACCGCTCGGTGATCGTGCCAAAGAACCATCCGCTGGCCAGTGTGCGGGAGCTTACCCTGCCGGTCCTGGCGGAGTATCCATTGGTGACTTACGTGTTTGGCTTTACCGGTCGCTCCAAATTGGACGAGGCATTCCAGTCTGGGGGTTTAACACCAAGAGTTGTATTCACGGCGGCAGATGCTGACGTGATTAAAACCTACGTCCGGTTGGGTCTCGGGGTGGGGATCATCGCGAGTATGGCGTTTGATGAGAAAGTCGACACCGACCTTGTCGCTCTGGACGCCCGCAAGCTGTTCAGCCCGAGTGTGACCCGCATCGGGTTCCGCAAGGGCACGTTCCTGCGCGGTTATATGTACGATTTCATCATGCGGTTTGCGCCACATCTCACCAAGGAGCGAGTGGACAACGCCGTCGCCCATCAGGGCAGCCGGGCGGAAATCGAAGAGTTGTTCCGGGACATCGAACTTCCCACCTACTGACGCCGTGTGAGTGGGAAGTTCACGTTGATGTCATTCTGTGGCGATCACTTTGCCCGCGTGCAGCCCGCATTCCTTTTTCGTGGCCTCTTCCCACCACCAACGTCCTTCCCGCTCATGCTGCCCGGGCAGAATTGGCCGGGTGCAGGGTTGGCAGCCGATGCTGACAAAGCCCTTTTCATGGAGTGTGTTGTAGGGCGCCTCTGTCATCCGGATGTAATCCCAGACTTCCTTCGAGGTCCAGTTTGCCATTGGGTTGAATTTCACCAGCGTGCGGGTATCGCTTGAGAACGCCTCATCCCGCTGTACGATCGGCACATCATTCCGGGTGTCCGGGCTCTGGTCTCGACGCTGGCCGGTAATCCAGGCATCAACACCAGCGAGTTTGCGGCGTAACGGGTTGACCTTGCGAATCCCGCAGCACTCGGAGTGGCCATCTTCATAGAAACTGAACAGGCCTTTGTTGCTGACCAGGGCCTCCACTTCAGCGGCATCCGGAAACAGGATTTCGATATCAATCTTGTAGTGGCGGCGAACCCGGTCAATGAACTCATAGGTTTCTGCGTGGAGCCGTCCGGTGTCCAGGGTAAAAACCTTCAGATTGTCGGTCATTTTGTGGGCCAGTTCGATCAGCGCGACGTCTTCCGCGCCGCTGAACGAAATAGCGATGTTATCATACCGGGCCAGAGCCACCTTGATGATCGCTCTGGGAGACTGGCCCTGAAGGTCATCTTTCAACTGGTCGATGTCGGTCATAAACTCTCACGGTCGGTGATTATTTTGGGGTAAATCTACCATTGTCCGGCGTCGGGCTGAAGGAATCACCGCGTCTAACCTTATGCCGACGCGAACAGGCGATGCAATTCAGGGTGGTTTTTTCTATGATACGCGCACCGGAGCCCGGCTATAGCTTTTTGGCTCTTAATTCAAAGCTGACAGGAGATTCTTGTGGAACTTGCTTGCCTTGACCTCGAAGGTGTTTTGATTCCGGAAATCTGGATCGCATTTGCGGAAAAAACGGGTATTGAAGAGCTCAAGGCCACCACTCGGGATATTCCGGATTACGATGTGCTTATGCAGCAGCGCCTGCGAATCCTGGATGAGCACGGTTACGGTCTGCCGGAGATTCAGGAAGTCATTGGCACGCTGAACCCGCTGGAAGGCGCCCGGGAATTTATCGACTGGCTGCGGGAGCGGTTTCAGGTGGTGATATTGTCCGATACGTTTTATGAATTTGCGATGCCGTTGATGGCGAAGCTGGGCTACCCGGCATTGCTTTGCCACAAACTGGAGGTCAGCGAGCAAGGCCGCATCACCAACTACCTGTTGCGCCAGCGGGACCCGAAGCGCCAGTCAGTCAGGGCTTTCCAGCTTCTGAATTACCGGGTGATCGCTGCTGGTGATTCCTACAACGACACCACCATGTTGAAGCAGGCCGAGGTGGGCATTCTGTTTCATGCACCGAAGAATGTTATCGATGAGTTTCCGCAATTCCCGGCCGTGCAAACGTTTGATGAACTGAAAGCGGAGTTCCTGAGCGCCAGCGAGCTCCATCACCAAACGGATTAACGCAAGTTTTCCAGCAGCTTCATGAGGGGGCGCACCTTGGTCAGCGTCTCCTCATACTCGCTGGCCGGGTCGGAATCCGCCACAATGCCGCCGCCGCCCCAGCACCGTACTTTGCCTTCCTCGCAATAGAGTGTCCGAATCGCGATATTGCTGTCGATCCGGCCATTCAGCCCCCAGTAAAATACTGAGCCACAATAGGGCCCGCGCCAGCAAGGCTCCAGCTCCCTGATGATTTCCATGGCGCGAATCTTCGGAGCACCGGTGATCGAGCCACCCGGAAAGGCATTCAGCAGTGCCTTGAACGGATCAGTACCCGGCATAAGCTCGCCCTGCACATGGCTCACCAGGTGATGAACATTCTGATAGGACTCCAGCTCGAACAAGCGGTCGACCTTGACGCTGCCGGGTTGGCAATTGACGCTGAGATCATTACGCAACAGGTCGACAATCATCAGGTTTTCGGCCAGATCCTTTTCTGAAGTCTGTAATTCTGCAGCCAGCTCCGCATCCTCCTCCGGGGTGTCGCCCCGACGGCGGGTGCCCTTGATAGGGCTGGTTTCAACGCAGCCACGGTCGATTGCCAGGAAGCGCTCAGGGGAGATCGACAGCAGGGCTTGCCCTTTGCACCGGATAAAGGCGCCAAAGGGTGTCGGGTGACCATCGCTGAGCGCCACGAACGCTGACCAGGGATCGCCTTCAAACGTGCCCTGAAATTGCTGGGCAAGATTGACCTGATAACAATCCCCAGCCTGGATGTAGTCTGTCACCCGGTGTATCCGCTCAAGAAAGGCATCCCGGGATTGTAATGCCTCGAATGACTGTGTCATACGCCAGGGCAGTGGCGGTTCGGTCTCAGGCTCTCGCCGCCAGGCAGCCAGCTTTGCCCGGGTCTTGGTGTCGCAATCTTTATGAAGGAACAGGGAATATTCGCCGGTGGTGCGGTCGTAGCTTGCCATCCACAGAAACAGACCGGCGCTGAAAACCGGCGCCGGCGTTTGGGGGCAAAGCGCCTGAAGTCTGGGTTCCCGTAAATAGCCGAATTCGTAACTGATGAATCCGACCCAGCCGCCGGGCAGCGGATGTTTGACGATGGACGCATCAACCAGAAAGGGCTCCGCGGCCTCAGTGAGAGCCTGACTTACAGGCCCCGACGGGACCCGCCCGTATTGCCGTGCGCAGGTGGATCGGTCAAAGTTAACCTGACGGTGGGCGCAGGCTGAAAAGTGTTGGTAGCGGCCCGGGTTACCATGATCTGCCGTACTCCCCAGAAACACGAAATCGGGCTCCTTGCTGGCATGAAACCGCAAGCGCGCGTACCGGGATGCACTCAAGGACTCGATGTGATGGTGGTTCAAGCCGACTCCCCGATGAATGAAAACAATGCCAAGCAGCTCACAAAACGATTATTGCAGCCTTTGTAAAGAGACTGATCTAAGGAGCCTCTGAATAGCCTTTGGTTATCTTATTTTACAGAAAGTATGGGTGAAGAGCGGCCGGAATCCACCAATAATAGAATTGGAGTCGGGTATTTGCGGCGATGTGGTGCTTTTTAAGGCTTTTCGGGTGATGGTGTGATCAGTTTGGAGTCTCGCCAGGTATCTTTAGGTTTGTGTGTGCTTGAAGGGTACATTGAACCTGAGTTTAATCGGCATGCCCGATAATGATGGTCGAACCGATACAGAGAGTGATGGATGGTTAAAGCGCTAAGAAGACGGTGGAGTCGGTGGGTTCACAAACGAATCCCCAGATCGGATACCCAGCGTTGTGTTCAAAGAAACATATTTATATTGCCCACCGGTGCCGGGGTCGTGTTTGCCTTTTTATTGGTCATCATGCTGCTCACTGCAATCAACTACCAGAACAGTCTCATCTACCTGATGACCTTCCTGCTCGGCGCTGTTTTTGTCGCCGCCATGCACCAGACCCATCGTAACCTGTCTGGCCTTGAGCTGGCTTTGATCAAGGCTGGCGAAGGCTTCGCCGGTGACGATATTCCCTTTACTTTCCGTGCCGCCGCGTCGGATGAAAATGCCGCTGCGATCCAGCTGTCAACCACTGATCGCCACCTTGAGCATCAGAATGTTCTGGCGGGCGAGCCCCTGGACCTGGTGTTTCTGGTCAAGTCGACAGCCCGGGGGTATCTGGGCATGGACCAGCTCCGCATTGAAACCCGCTTTCCTTTTGGCTTGCTCAGTGCCTGGTCCTGGTTGCGTCCCGTGGCCAACGGCGTTGTGTATCCCCGACCGATCTCACCGCCCGACAAAGGCATGTCCTCAACAGAGGGTGATGATGAATCCGAGGAACGCTCCGCTGATGGTCATGATCACGCCGAGTTGAGGCCCTGGCGCACCGGTGACCTTAGCCAACGGGTACTCTGGAAGCGCTATGCCCGCAGTGGCGATATGATCATTGCACACTGGGAGGGCGAGCAGGGCAGCCCCCAGTGGCTGGACTATGGGGCTTTCCCGGGCGTTGACCAGGAATTGCGGTTAAGTTACCTCAGCGCCCAGGTGCTGGAGCGGGAAAAATCCGGCCATCCTTTCGGTTTGAGGTTGCCCGGCCAGGTTATCGACCCGGATGGGGGCGCGGCTCACAAAGTGCGCTGTTTGCGGGCACTCGCGCTATTCGGTGTTCCGAATCCGCTCAATCGGGTGGCTGCATGAAGGTCAAGGGGCACAGTGTTCCCACTCGCGCCCTGATCTGGCTGATCATCAGTTTCGGTATTCTGATACTGCCTCAGTTTGATCGCTTGCCCCTGTGGTTGACCGCTGTCTGCGTCACCCTGGGCGGCTGGCGGTGGCTGGCGCAACTGGGTCATTTACGATTGCCGGGCCGATTGCTCCGCACCGCCATCATGCTGGCTACCGTCGCCCTGTATGTCATAACGGTAAACGGACGCTTCTCGGTGGATACTGCGGCGTCCTTCTTTGTGCTGGCGGCTGGTCTTAAATGGCTTGAAACCCGTGCCTCCCGGGATTTTTATGTACTGTTTTTCATCCTCACCTATCTGGCAGCAGTGAACTTCCTGTTCCAGCAGGGGATCGGCTGGACGGTGGTAAATCTGATCGGCGTGGTGTGTCTGCTGATCGGCCTGCAAGTCCTTAACGCGCCTACCCTGGCAGGGGCGATCAGGGCCAGTTGGAAACGACTGGGTATGATGACGCTCAAAACGCTCCCCATTGTGGTACTGCTGTTCGTGTTTTTTCCCCGCATGGCGCCGCTCTGGAGTGTACCGCTGGTGTCAGATCGGGGCACAACCGGCATCAGCGACACCATGACGCCTGGCTCGATCTCAGACCTGGCGCAATCCAGTGAGCGGGCGTTCCGGGCCGCCTTCGGCGGTGCGATTCCGGTCCACCGGGACCGCTACTGGCGAGGCCTGATTCTGGACCGCTTTGACGGTGAAACCTGGGATCAGAGGGATGACGCTGCTTTCATCAGGCCCGGCAGAGTGGCCCTGGACGGTGGTATCGGCGAACTGGAGTCTAATCAATACGATGTCCTGATGGACGCCACAAACCAGTATTGGGCGTTTGCCCTTGAAAACTCTGTGGCGGTGTCGGACAACGTCCGTGTCGGGCCCGGTGATCTATTCCGCTTCAAACGCCCGGCGGATACCAGTGTGCGATATCGCATGGCGGTAGAGCCTGCCGGTGCCAATCTGGAGGGCAGCACTTCACTGACAGATCTGGACCGCCGCCGTTACCTCCAGTTGCCGCCCACGGGAAATCCGAGGGCGCGAGCACTCGCGGAAAAAATGAGGCAGAAAACCCACGGTGCGAGGGAACTGGCACAATCCATTCTGGAACGCTTCCGTTTTGACGAGTATTTCTACACGCTCCGGCCGCCGGTGATGCCGGAGAACGGTATCGATAATCTGTTATTTGATGAGAAACGCGGATTCTGTGCGCATTACGCCAGCGCGGCGGCGTTTCTGCTGCGCGCAGCGGGTGTGCCGGCTCGGGTGGTGGTCGGCTATCAGGGCGGTGAGGTGGTCGGGAAGAGCGAGTATGTGCTGGTACGCCAATACGATGCCCACGCCTGGGTAGAAGTCTGGCTCTCTGATGCCGGCTGGACGCGGATGGACCCGACGGCGGCTATTTCTCCTGATCGCATCGAAAGCGGACTGCGTGACGCCATGGCAGAGGAGGGCTCTTTTTTGGCAAACAACTGGACGTCACCGCAACGCTACGGCGATCTGGCCGTTGTGCAGTGGGCTTCGCTGTACCTGGACCGAATCAACTATCAATGGCAGCGGTGGGTAGTCGGATATCAGGGCCAGTCGCAAATGGACCTTATGTCGCGATTGCCCGGGGGGGTTGGCTTGCGGGAGCTGGGTTATTTCAGTGCGGGCCTGGTCGGGGCGGCGTTACTGATAGCCGGATTGTTCAGCTTGTGGCAGCAACACTCCGGTCGGTCCCGTGACCCCTATAGCCGGTTGATCCAACGCTGGCACCGGTTGCTGGAGCGCAAGGGGCTTGGGATAGAACCCGGTGACACCCCGGAACAGCTTGCCCGCAGAGTCGGAGATGAGTATCCCGCAGCGCAAAAGCCGGCAGCGGCCTTTGCCCGGGGTCTGAACAATCATTACTATGGAGTCTCACACAAAGCGCTGCGGCATGCTCGCAAGCAAGATCTTGCCCGTATGCGGCGGTTGTTGGCGGTTTTCCGCACAGCGTTGCACCAAACTGACAAGCGTCATCAGAAACCGAGGTAAATCTTGCGCACACCGAAACATGCAATGCCCTGGCTCGATGCGGCGAGGACATCTTTACTCGGCAGATTCAGCGCAGGCCAGTTACCCCACGCGCTCCTGATTGCCGGTGAGAAAGGCGTGGGCAAGCGAGCATTCGCCGAGCAAGCGTCAGCGTTTCTGGTGTGCGAGCGGCCATCCGGCGAAAGCCTGACCGCTTGCGGCACCTGCAAGCAATGTGAATTGCTGGCAGGAGAGTCTCACCCGGATGTGCGGGTGTACACCCCGGAAAAATCCCGCATGATCAAGGTTGATCAAATCAGAGCGCTGTCAGGCTTTGCGGTGGCATCTCCCCAGGTCGCGCGTCGGAAACTCATTATTGTTGATCGCGCGGATCAGCTGAATATCAACGCTGCCAACGCGCTGCTCAAAACTCTGGAGGAGCCCTCGGCGGATGTAGTGCTGTTGTTATTGCAGGAAACCGGACGCCCGATTTTGCCGACACTGACGTCACGCTGTCAGCGACTGCTGATTCCGACGCCAGAGGCTGAAATCGCCATGGACTGGTTGCAGGGTAAACTGGCCAGTGCGGGAGCCGAGTACAGTGCAGACCTGCAACGGCAGGCGTTGGAACTGGCCGGGTTTGCCCCGAGACTGGCGTTCGATTATCTGGCCGGTGATTTTCTGGTACTGCGGGCTGACGCTTTGAAAGCCTTCAGGCGCTATATGAAATCTGAAATCCCGGTCTCCGAGGCCTCGAAGCCCTTCAAAACTCTGGGTCTGGAGGCCACGCTGGGGCTGATGGAAGTGTGGGCGGCAGATCTGGCCCGAGTGGGAGCTGGCGGGAGCCCGCGAGACAGCGAGGCGGCAGAGATGCTGACTTTTCTGGCCTCGGTGAACCCCGCTTTTCGGGCGCATCAGCTACGGGATGCCGTCCATGAGGCCAGGTCCGCCAGTATTTACAATGCGAATCCCGAGCTCGAAGCGCAGCGACTTCTGATACAGTGGCGTAGCCTCATGCCTGCTCGCAAACGCCGGGCCGGATAAAGGCAGTGCCAAGGTGAATCGTTATCAGGCCTGCTATGATTCGTTAACAGGTTAATGTGACGGGCAAGGCGGCAACGCTGTCAAGACAATAACGTTGATGGAAGGATTAAGTTATGGGGCCTGGTATCGGTGCACGCAGTGGCATTCTGACCCTGACAATCAAGGATAAAGCGGTGCTATATGCGGCGTATATGCCTTATATACGCCAGGGTGGCCTTTTTATACCCACCCAGAAGCAGTACCAGCTTGGCGATGAGGTTTTTTTGTTGCTTAACCTCATGGACGAACCGGAGAAAATCCCGGTAGCCGGCAAAGTTGTCTGGATTACGCCGAAAGGAGCTCAGGGCAACCGTGCAGCGGGCATCGGCGTTCAGTTCAACAGTGACGATGAAACCGCCAAGAACAAGATTGAATCCTATCTTGCTGGTGCCCTGAGCTCAGACCGACCGACCCACACCATGTAAGGCACTACCCGGTTCAATGACCCAATCTCTCGTATCCGAACCCAGTCAGGCTAGCGCGGCAAGCTGCCATGAAATGCGCTGGTCGTTGCCGCACATAATCCTGGCAGGTCTTCACTGGCCCGTGAAGGCATCTTCGGCCCGGCGTTCGCCCGTGATTATGCTTCATGGCTGGCTGGACAACAGCCTTTCTTTCAGTCATCTGGCGCCGAGCCTACAGGACTTTACTGACGTTTACGCGGTGGATCTGGCGGGGCATGGCTTGTCAGACCACAGGCCATCGGGTCAGAATTATTTGCTGGCAGATTACGTTGCCGACCTGGCCATGCTCATTGACAGCGAGTTTGAGCAGCCGGTTGATCTGGTCGCTCATTCTCTTGGTGGAATTGTCGCCATGCTGTATACAGCCGCCTTTCCGGACAAGGTTCGCAAGCTGGTCATGATCGACAGTCTCGGGCCGATTACCAAAGCGGAGGATGATGTTGTCAGTCAGCTTCGAAAGAACATTGTAAAGCGCATCGCAGGATCAGGACGCAGGGCCCATTATGCAACCCTCGTTGACGCCGCAAAAGCGCGAGAGGGCGGACTTAGTCCGCTTTCTCATCAGGCCGCGATGACGCTGGTGCCGCGCAACCTGAAACCTTTGCATGACGGCCTTGCATGGAGGACTGACCCGAAACTGCGGCATCCATCACCGATGATGTATACCGAAGCCCAGGCGATTGCTTTTTTACAGGCGGTCAACACCGATACGCTCCTGATTCTCGCTGAAAACGGTCTCCTGAGTGCCAGAAAATCCTGGCAATCGAGGCTCGAGGCAGTCCCTTCCTTCAAGCAGGTCGTAGTACCAGGTTCACATCATTGTCACCTTGATGGTGATACCGGTCCGGTAAAGGGCGCGGTCAGGGGGTTTTTGTTTCATGAGCTTTAATGTTCTCGGTTTCGGTCGTGTTATTGGTTGTCTGGCGCTTTTAATGCTGGGGGTCTCCACCGCGCAAGCGGAAAAGATAGAGCCCTTTCCGCTGGCTACTGTCGAATCAGAACGCCCGATTGTCTCACCGAGCCATCGGGTCTTGCTGAGTGCCGTTCGGGAAGTCAACAATGAGATTCGGTCTGCTTCGATGGTCCGGCTGGCTGTACAGGGTGTGGGCCAGAGATTGCAAATCAGTCCGGACTCGGGTCGCGATGAAGCCAGGGATTACTATCTGCAAGAGTTGGCCGCGCGTAATGCGGTCACCTTGTTCGACTGTACCGGTAGGGACTGCGGTCGAAGCAACGTATGGGCGAATCAGATATTTAATGAGGCCACACTTTATGGCCGCGACGCCGATCAGGATTATCTTGCTGCTGCTTACCGGGACGCCGAGGGCGCTATCCAAGTGGTGCTGGTTTACACCGTGACTCGGGGCAACCAACGGGAATACGCATGGATAGAGCAGTTCTCCGTTCCCGAAGGCTCGGTGATACCGGGGTTTCACGCCAGTTCCTCCCGTTTGCGCGGGCCAATTATCGTGCCCTGGTCGGGCGGTGTGACTTACCGATTTGACTGGGATGCCAATGACCGCCGGCTCCTGCAGAGCTGGACGCAGTCCGACACCGATAAAGTGTTGCTGGTGAGCTATTCGACTCTTGGAGATCAGGCGGAATTGGAAGAATCCATGCGTCGGGCCAGGGATGCTGTAGAGTCGATGACCGTGTTGCTTGGTAAAAGCGGCGTTAGCAAAGATCAGATAACGCCGATCATTGTCGGGCCTGCGCTCGCCTTTAGTGACCCCGGACGACAGGGTGACAGAATCGAAATTATGGTGGTCAGGGCTCCTTGAGCCTGACATACCAGAAGCCATGGAGATACAGCGGATGAGTAAGGCTCCCGACCCGGCAGAACACGCCCCGGACGATAAGGGCAAGGCGGGTGAGACTCGCAGCGAAAATCAGGTCGCCGCTGGCAAATCCGCCGCAGTCACCTCTGACAAACTGGCTGTTCAGGGCCAATCTGACAGCGGGGTCACGAAGACAAAACCGCCCAAGCGAAAAACCGTTGCCCTGACTCTGGGGAGTGGTGGTGCCAGGGGTTATGCCCATATCGGCGCAATCGAAGCTTTGGTAGAGCGGGATTACGAGATTATTTCGATTTCCGGCTGTTCCATGGGGGCCTTGATCGGCGGTGTTTACGCTGCTGGTAAAATGAAGGACTACAAGGACTGGGTTACCGGGCTGGGTCAGTTTGACGTGTTGAAGCTGCTGGATATCTCGCTGTCAGCGGCCGGAGCGATTCGGGGCGAGAAGATATTTACGGTGGTGCGGGACATGCTGGGGGATATCCGGATTGAGGACTTGCCCATCTCGTTTACGGCGGTGGCCACGGATCTTTTAGCCCACAAGGAAATCTGGTTTCAGGAAGGGCCTCTTCACAAGGCCATTCGCGCTTCCGTGGCCATTCCGAGTGTGGTCACGCCGGTCGTGCTCAACGGTCGCGTGCTGGTGGATGGCGCTTTGCTGAATCCTTTGCCGATCGTACCGACGATCTCATCCCACGCTGACCTTATTTTTGCCGTAAACCTCAGTGGCGAAGATGACCGGCGCCATCGCATACTGGATGCAGCCTTTGCCGATGAGCCGGACAGTGATCTCGAGGAGTGGGTCGGCAGAATGCGCGGGAAGGCATCCCGTTGGTTTGACTGGGACCTGTTGAAAAGTTTTGGCGGCAAGCCACCGGGCGTTGAAGAGACTGCCGAAGAAAAAATCAGTAAAGAAGCGCACAAGAAAGAAATCGAGAAAAAGCATTCTGACCACAAACCCGATGAAGATCCTGACACCATCGCCTGGGACAAGCTCGGTATCGGCAAGTTTGATGTGATGAACCTGGCCATTGAAACCATGCAAAATGCATTGGTGCAGTACAAGCTGGCAGGGTATCCGCCGGATCTGCTGATCAATATCCCGAAAAATGCCTGCAGTACCTATGACTATCATAAGGCCCCGGAGCTGATCCAGTTGGGCCGGGAACGCATGATGGCGGCCCTGGATCGTTTCGAACGCGATGAGAGCAGCTCCGGGGCGTTGTCACTGTAGCGTGGATTTTCCAGGCTTTCCCGGCAGCGCCGCTTTCGGGCTGCAGATGTCTTAACAACCACGTATAATGCGGCTCAGCGGCGGGAATCAACGCCACCCAGGAATCCAGGAGCCAGCCATCTGTGACTCACCCGATTGATGAATTGAAAACCGTCCGTGATTTTCTGCGCTATGCAACTTCACGATTTGCCGCGTCGGATCTTTTTTATGGTCACGGCACTGACAATGTGTGGGATGAGGCGGTACAGCTGGTGATGCGTACCCTGCATCTGCCTTTGGAGAACAATACGCTGTTTCTGGACGCCAACCTGACCTGGGACGAGCGTCACCGGATTCTGGAGCGGCTTGAGCAGCGGATCGACCAGCGCATACCCTTGGCGTATCTGTTGGGAGAAGCCTGGTTCATGGGTATGCCGTTCCAGGTTGATGAACGTGTGCTGGTACCGCGTTCGCCGTTGGCGGAGCTTATTGCGTCGGGCATTCAACCCTGGCTTGGCGATTACACTGTGGCGCGCATTCTGGATCTGTGTACAGGCAGCGGCTGTATCGGTATTGCGGCAGCGACGGTTTTTGACGAAGCCGAGGTTGATCTGTCCGACATATCAACGGACGCATTGGCCGTGGCAGAAGCCAACATCGCCATGCATGAGGTGGGTGACCGCGTCAGAACAGTGCAATCCGACGTTTTCGCCCAGCTTGACGGACGATATGATCTCATCCTGAGCAATCCTCCGTATGTTGATGCCGGTGATATCGCCAGCATGCCGGACGAATTTCATCATGAGCCAGTGCTGGGGCTTGCAGCGGGTCATGACGGTCTCGAGATTGCTCATCGTATTCTGGCCAAAGCGGCCGATCACCTGAATCCTGGCGGCCTGTTGATTGTAGAAGTGGGTAACAGCTGGCCTGCCCTCGAAGAAGCCTACCCGAACCTGCCGTTTATCTGGCTGGAGTTTGAGCGGGGTGGCGACGGGGTGTTTCTGCTGACGGCCGAAGACCTGGTCGAGAGGTCGGCCGCGAAGAAGTAGAATCTGGTTTAATCTAACAATATAAGATGCTGAATTATGTCTGGAAATACTTTCGGTAAGCTGTTTAGTGTGACCACCTTCGGTGAGAGCCATGGCCTGGCTCTTGGGTGCATCATCGATGGCTGTCCACCAGGGCTGGAACTGTCTGAAGCCGACATCCAGGGCGATCTGGACCGGCGCAAGCCCGGAACTTCCCGACATACAACCCAGCGCAGAGAAGCGGATGAAGTCCGCATTCTGTCCGGTGTGTTCGAGGGTAAAACCACGGGCACCCCGATCGGTATGGTGATCGAGAACACCGACCAGCGCTCGAAAGATTACTCGAAAATATCCGAGCAGTTCCGCCCGGCGCACGCAGACTACACTTACCAGCACAAATACGGTTTACGGGATTATCGCGGTGGGGGTCGGTCATCGGCCCGGGAGACTGCCATGCGGGTCGCAGCGGGTGCAGTGGCGCGCAAGTTTTTGCAGGAGCGCCTTGGTATCAGGATACGGGGTTACCTGGCGCAGCTGGGTCCCATCGTCATCGACAAACTGGACTGGTCCCAGGTTCATAAAAATCCGTTTTTCTGCCCCGATGCCGACAAGGTGGCAGAACTGGAGCAGTACATGGATGCCCTACGCAAGGAAGGCAACTCGGTAGGCGCCCGGATCAATGTCGTCGCCGACCACGTACCCCCGGGACTGGGCGAACCGGTGTTCGATCGCCTTGACGCCGATCTTGCCCATGCCCTGATGAGCATTAACGCCGTCAAGGGTGTGGAGATTGGCGCCGGTTTTGACTGCATCGCCCAGAAGGGCACCGAGCATCGGGATGAGATGACGCCGGAGGGTTTCCTGTCGAACCATGCCGGTGGTGTGTTGGGGGGAATTTCCTCCGGGCAACCGATCCTGGCCAGTATCGCCCTCAAGCCAACGTCCAGTCTGCGATTACCGGGGCGCAGTATTAATGAGCGCGGTGAGCCGGTGGACGTTATCACCACCGGACGTCATGACCCCTGTGTCGGTATCCGTGCAACGCCTATTGCCGAGGCCATGATGGCCATCGTGCTGATGGATCACTACCTCCGGCATCGTGGTCAGAATGCGGATGTCGTGGTATCCACTCCGGATATCGAGTCCGGGCGATAGGGCTTTCAGCCCAGTCCCCGTTGATGGTGCCCCCGTAACCCACAGGTGACCGCTATTTACTGGCGATTGTCCAATCTCTATTTCTGGTTCTTTGCCCTGCTGGGGGCGTTGTTGCCCTATTGGTCGCTGTACCTGGAGGGACGGGGGTTCAGTTATCTGGAGATCGCTACCCTGATGGCGACTATCCAGCTGACCAAGGTCATAGCGCCGAATGTCTGGGGCTGGTTGGGGGATCGTTCGGGTCGTCGGGTGCGGCTAGTGCGTTTTGGCTCAGTGCTGGGCGCTCTTTGTTTTCTGGGCGTGTTTCTGGAGCCCGGGTTCTATGGCTTGCTGCTGGTCATGCTGGTGTTTACCTTTTTCTGGAACGCCATTCTTCCGCTTTACGAAGTCATCACCCTGACGGGGCTGGGCAGGGACCGGGAACGATACGGTCGGGTGCGGCTCTGGGGATCGGTGGGGTTCATTGTCTCGGTTGCCGGAATCGGCTGGCTGCTCGACATTCTACCCCTGGACTGGCTGCCCTGGCTGTTGCTTCCACTGTTCGGGGGCATCGTGATGGCCTCTTTCCTGGTGCCGTCAGAGCGCCCGACAATCAAGCCACCAACGGGTGCCAGAGACCGCCTGGTGACGATTGTGTCGGACCCTGCGGTGCTGGCATTTTTTGTCATGAACATGTTGTTGCAAGTGTCCCATGGCGCCTACTACACCTTCTTCAGCATCCATCTTGAAAAAATCGGCTATGGCAAACTGGCCACTGGTCTGCTCTGGTCGTTGGGCGTGGTGGCGGAAATTGGTATTTTTCTGATCATGCACCGCATCATGCGCGCGTTCAGCGTCCGTCAGATTGCCCTGACTGCGTTATCGCTCACGCTACTGCGTTGGATCATGATCGCGGAAGTATCGGACGTACTGGTGTTGCTGGTCATTGCCCAGTGCCTGCACGCGGCCTCCTATGGTGCGTTGCATGCCATTTCGGTTCAATACATACAGGGGTATTTTGGCCAGCATCATCATGGCCAGGGGCAGGCACTTTATAGCGGTCTCACGTTTGGGGCCGGGGGTGCGATCGGAGCCTGGCTCTCCGGTTTCATCGTTGATGCCGCCGGCACGCCGCTGGCATTCTGGGGCAGTGCGGCTGCGATTGCTCTCGCGCTGGTGGTGGCCTGGTTATGGCTGCGACCGCCGCCGGTCGCAGCAGCGCCTCAGTGAAGCTCTGCCGCAATGTCCAGCAGGGTTCTCGCCGGTGCCGATAAGGTTCTTCCTCGCAGGCCGACGGCCCCCAGGACCCGCGAAACATCCTGGTTGATCGCAAGGACCGTCAGTGATTCATCCACCATGCTTCGGGGCAGCACGCTCCAGCCCAGCCCGACACTTGTCATCATTTTGATGGTTTCCAAGTAGTTGGTTGGCATTTGCGGTTTCAGTGTCAGGTCTGCATCCAGAAACAGGGCACTGATTGCACGGTAAGTGGCCGTGCCCTTATCTGGTAACAGCGCTGGAAAGTGGGCGAGGTCCCGCAGAGAGGGCATGGCAACTTCGGTGAGGGTGTGTTCATTGCCGACCACAAACGCCATGGGGTCTGGCCAGCGGGTATGTATCTCGAAGCTGCGATCCATGCTTTCATTCAAGGTAACGAAGGCAAGCTCTGCACTACGCTTGCGCATCTGGTCGAAAGCACTTTCGGAATCCATGAACTGGAGGCTGAGACTGACCTCCGGAAAGTCCCGGTTCAGCCGACGGAGCCAGGCGGGCAAGTGATGAAGTCCGATGTGGTGGCTGGCAATCAGCGACAGCTGGCCACGCACGTCACCTTCGAAGGCTGACAACGACAGTCGGGCGTTGTGCAATTCATCGAGGATGCGGCGAGCGTGGGGTAGCAGGCGCGTACCAGCATCCGTTAGCCGGAGTTTGCGTTGGCTTCGATCAATTACCAGTGCACCCAGCTGGTTTTCAAGGGTCGCTACGCGTTTGCTGACGGCGGGCTGGGTAAGATGAAGAGCGTCCGCGGCTTCCGAGAAGGAGCCTTCGTCGACCACCGCCAGAAAGGCCGCTAACACTTGGGTATCCATACAGTCACCTTCAATCTAATTCCAAAGTGGAATAGAGTTTATAATAAACATGAATTGAGGTTATGCGCCAGCCGGGTATATCATTTGGTGATCTGACAGGGCTCTCGGAACTATTCTCAAGAACTATATTTAGAACTATTCTCGGACACTAAGCCTTTGGAGGCTTCCATGGCGGGCAAGACGTTATACGACAAATTGTGGGATGACCATCTGGTCAAACAGCGGGACGACGGCTCTGCGCTGATCTACATCGACCGGCATCTGCTGCACGAAGTGACATCGCCGCAAGCATTCGAAGGGCTGCGATTGGCAGGTCGCAAACCCTGGCGGCTGGATGCCAATCTGGCGACGCCGGACCATAACGTGCCGACCACCGACCGTAATCTTGGCATCGACGGCATTGTTGATCCGGTGTCGCGGATTCAGGTTGAGACCCTCGACAACAATTGTGACGAGTTCGGGATTTTGGAATTCAAGATCAAGGACCAGCGTCAGGGTATCGTGCATGTCATCGGTCCGGAGCAGGGTGTGACCCTGCCGGGTATGTCGATTGTCTGCGGTGACTCTCACACCTCTACCCACGGGGCATTCGGAACTCTGGCCCACGGTATCGGAACCTCGGAAGTCGAGCATGTACTGGCGACCCAGTGCCTGGTTCAGCAGAAAATGAGGAACATGCTGGTTCGCGTAGACGGCACCCTGGCGCCGGGGGTCACCGGCAAAGATGTGGTGCTGGCTATCATTGGTAAAATTGGCACTGCTGGCGGTACCGGGTGTGCGATCGAATTCGGTGGGGAGGCCATTCGTGAGCTTTCCATGGAGGGCCGGATGACGATCTGCAACATGGCCATCGAAGCCGGTGCCAGGGTAGGTATGGTCGCCGTGGATGACACCACGATTAATTATGTCCGGGGTCGTCCGTTCTCGCCATCCGGTGAATCCTGGGACCGGGCTGTCGAACATTGGCGCACCCTGCACAGTGATGCTGACGCGGTATTCGATAAAGTGGTGGTGCTGGATGCTGCTGACATCGGCCCGCAGGTCACCTGGGGCACGTCACCGGAGATGGTGACCGGCATCGACGGCCAGGTGCCGGACCCCGCGAACGAAGCGGACCCCATCAAGCGTGAGGGTATTGTCCGGGCACTCAAATACATGGGCCTGACCGCGAACATGCCGATTTCCGACATCCGGCTTGATCGGGTGTTTATCGGCTCTTGCACCAACTCCCGAATCGAGGATCTCCGGGAGGCTGCAGCGGTGGTAAAAGGCCGCACAGTGTCGCCCACGCTCAAGCAAGCGATGGTGGTGCCCGGTTCTGGCCTGGTAAAGGCACAGGCGGAACAGGAAGGGTTGGACCGGATATTCCTGGAGGCGGGCCTTGAGTGGCGTGACCCCGGCTGTTCCATGTGTCTTGCAATGAACGCGGACAAGCTCGGTCAGGGCGAGCATTGCGCCTCGACGTCAAACCGGAATTTCGAGGGTCGGCAGGGCTTTGGTGGCCGCAGTCATCTGGTTAGCCCGGCGATGGCAGCAGCCGCAGCGATTGCCGGCCATTTCACCGACGTTCGCGAATTAATCCACTGAGGAGAACGCCATGCGCCCGTTAAAGCAACACAAAGGAATCGTCGCTCCCATGGACCGCGCCAATGTGGATACGGACCTGATTATTCCGAAACAGTTTCTCAAGTCCATCAAGCGTACCGGGTTCGGACCCAACCTGTTTGATGCAGCGCGCTATCTGGATGAGGGCCAGCCGGATCAGGATTGCTCCGAGCGCCCTCTGAACCCTGATTTCGTGCTCAACCAGCCCAGATACAAAAACGCCAGTGTGTTGCTGGCACGACGTAATTTTGGCTGCGGCTCGAGTCGTGAGCACGCGCCCTGGGCGTTGGATGACTATGGTTTCCGGGTCATTATCGCCCCGAGCTTCGCCGACATTTTCTATAATAATTGCTTTAAGAATGGCCTGTTACCTATTGTTCTTGATGAACAAGTTGTTGATCAGTTATTTGGTGAATGTGAAGCTTCCGAAGGTTACGAGTTAGCAGTCGACCTGGAGAATAAATCGGTAGTGACGCCTTCCGGTGAGTCCTTCAGCTTCGAGGTAGACGACTTCCGCCGTCACTGTCTGCTGAATGGTCTTGATGATATCGGGGTCACCCTGGAAAATGCCGAACTGATCAAACAATACGAGGACGCCCGGCGGCAGAGTGCGCCCTGGTTGTTTCACTGAAAAAGGGAAGGATGAATGAGCCAGTCAGTACTGTTATTGCCCGGTGACGGCATAGGCCCGGAAATTGTGGCAGAAGCCGACAAAGTTCTGCGCAAGGTCAATGACACTTTTGACCTGAACCTGGATTTTGATACAGCCCTGGTGGGTGGCGCCGCTATTGATGCCACCGGCGGCCCGCTGCCGAAAGAAACCCTGGATAAAGCCCGGAAGGCGGATGCGATTCTGCTTGGAGCGGTTGGAGGCCCTAAGTGGGATCACCTCGAGATGGCGTTGCGGCCCGAAAAAGGTTTGTTGGGGCTGCGTTCAGGGCTGGAGCTCTTTGCCAATCTGCGACCTGCAATCCTTTACCCGCAGCTGGCCTCCGCTTCATCGCTGAAGCCGGAAGTCGTTTCCGGGCTGGATATTCTCATTGTGCGCGAGCTCACCGGTGGTATCTATTTCGGCCAACCACGGGGTGAACGTGTGCTGGAGAACGGCGAGCGTCAGGGTTTCAATACTTATGTCTACAGCGAGTCTGAAATTCGCCGCATCGGCCGTGTTGCCTTTGAAGCGGCCCGGCAGCGCAACGGCAAGCTGTGTTCCGTAGATAAGGCCAACGTACTGGAGGTGACGGTGCTGTGGCGTGAGGTCATGAATGAGCTCGCGAGGGACTATCCCGAGGTCGAACTCAGCCACATGTATGTCGACAACGCTGCCATGCAGCTGGTTCGCGCCCCGAAACAGTTCGATGTGATTGTGACCGGTAACATGTTTGGTGATATTCTTTCTGACGAAGCGGCTATGCTGACCGGCTCCATCGGCATGTTGCCCTCAGCCGCTCTGAATTCCGAAAAGCAGGGTATGTATGAGCCGTGCCATGGGTCAGCACCGGATATTGCCGGGCAGGGTATTGCCAACCCTCTGGCAACCATTCTGTCGGTAGCCATGATGTTGCGATACAGCCTGAAGGCCGAAGAGGCGGCTTGTGCGATCGAAGCCGCCGTCAGCAGTGTTCTGGATCAAGGTCTGAGAACTGCCGACATCATGTCAGCAGATGGCCGCCGGGTAAGCACCCGGGAAATGGGCGAGGCTGTACTGGCAGCGCTCTGATTTAAAAGATTTTCAGACCCGACGGTAGCACGATGCCGTGACCGCGGGATCATCCATCCGGTCCTGAACCGGCGAGACAGGTTCAGGGTTGGCATAAAGTGAGGTTCAAAGGTCGCATATGAAGCGAGTTGGACTAGTTGGCTGGCGTGGCATGGTTGGTTCCGTGCTCATGCAGCGTATGCAGGAAGAAAACGATTTCGCCGATATTAACCCGGTGTTCTTTTCGACGTCCCAGGCCGGACAACCTGCGCCCGATGTTGGCAAAGCAGATGTGCCAGCACTAAAGAACGCATTTGATCTGGACGCATTGAAAGAGCTTGATGTGATCGTGACCTGTCAGGGTGGTGATTACACCAGCGAAGTTTTCCCGAAACTCCGTGAAGCGGGTTGGCAGGGTTACTGGATAGATGCGGCATCCACGCTGCGTATGGCGGATCATTCGGTTATTGTGCTGGACCCTGTTAACCGGAACGTCATCGATGAGGCCCTGGACAAAGGCATCAAGGATTATATCGGTGGCAATTGCACCGTGAGCCTGATGATGCTGGCTTTAGGGGGCTTGCTGGAGAAAGACCTGATCGAGTGGGTCTCCCCCATGACCTATCAGGCGGCCTCCGGCTCCGGTGCCCAGAACATGCGTGAGCTGCTGTCCCAGATGGGGGAGCTGCGAGACAGCGTCGGCGATCTCCTGGATCAGCCATCATCGGCCATTCTGGAGATTGACCGGAAGGTCACCGAAACCCTGCGCTCTGAAGGATTCCCGACCGAGCATTTCGAAGTGCCACTGGCCGGCAGCCTGATTCCGTTTATCGACAAACAACTGGATAACGGCCAGAGCAAGGAAGAATGGAAAGCTCAGTGTGAGACCAACAAGATTCTGGGCCGCAGCGATCAGCCGATTCCGATTGATGGCATATGTGTGCGTATTGGTGCGATGCGAAGCCATAGTCAGGCTTTAACCATCAAACTCCGTAAAGATCTGCCGATAAGCGAAATAGAGTCAATCCTGGCGGATGCCAATGACTGGGTGAAAGTTATTCCCAACGAGCGGGATGCCAGCATCCGGGAGCTGACCCCGGCGAAGGTCACCGGGACCCTGAGCGTGCCGATCGGACGTATTCGAAAGTTGGCGATGGGGCCGGAGTATATTTCTGCCTTTACCGTCGGGGACCAGTTGCTCTGGGGGGCGGCGGAACCGCTCAGGCGCATGCTGAGGATTTTGCAGGAGCGCTGATTGGATGGTTTGAATGCCAGGGGATCGCGGTTGAAAGCGCTTCTACAGGAAGCCTGCCAGTGCTCAGGTGAATCGTAGGAGCGGTTTCAACCGCGAAAAAACGGAACTGAGTACGGTATTGCGTAATTTAACAGGAGCGAAGGCTGTAAACAGTCTTCGCTCCTGTTATTTTTACGAGCGGGATATTTGCGCTGCTTCTGATCATTATTTAACCTCTTGTCACGTTTCATAATCACTTGGTTACAGACTGAAACCAGTGTTGACAGTAAGTTCCACCAACTTCGTGAAAGAATGGTCCAATGAATGTATGTGATTGATTGATAAAACTGGCTTTATCAACAATACTTGCGCGGATGAAGATTCGGTAACACCCATAATAACTAGACATATCAAGACGAAAGTCATCCAACCTCGTCCGATTCTGTTTGAAAAAGCAGTGCCGAATAACGGAGACTGGTAAGGAAAAAGCATGAAGGTACGCAAGCTTGCGGTTGCCCTGGCGTTGGCAGGAGGGCTTGGCTCTGGTGTTGCTCAGGCACTTGGGTTGGGTGAAGTAGAACTTCAGTCCTTTCTTAACGAGCCATTGGATGCAGACATCCGTCTGTTGAAAACTGACGGTGTCAGTCCTGACGAAGTATTCGTCGAACTCGCATCCCAGCAAAGTTACGAAAGGCTTGGTCTTACCCGAGACTTTTTCCTTAGCAATCTCAGATTTGAGGTTGTTACGTCACCCAACGGCGAATTGATGGTCAACGTCACTTCCCGTGAGCCGGTGCGTGAGCCATACCTCAACTTTCTGTTGGAAGTCACCTGGCCCAGCGGTCGACTGATGCGTGAGTATGCCGTTCTGGTAGATCCGCCGGTTTATGCCGAAGAATCCGGGCTCCAGGAGCAGGTGCAAGCCCCGTCTTCTTCGGCCGCCCGCCCGGAATCTTCCCGGCAACAGGCCGCCCCGACTCGGCAGTCTCAGCGTCAGACCTCCACGTCTTCCTCCAGGGTGTCTGCAGGTAACACATTTGGGCCGACCAGTGCTTCTGACACGCTGTGGGGGATTGCCACGGCTGTTCGGCCGAATGATAGTCTCACTCCTCAGCAGGTCATGCTGGCACTGCAGGATCTGAACCCGGATGCCTTTATTGATAGCAACATCAATAAGCTCAAGCGGGGGGAAGTGTTACGTATTCCGAGTCTTGACCAGATTCAGGCCCGGACCCGTGCCGAAGCTGTCCGCCAGGTGACTGCCCAGAATGAAGCGCTAACTCGTCCCGCACGGGAAGTGGATGGCACCGATCAGGCACCACAAACTGTCGCCTCAGGATCAGCCATTGGCCAAAGCGGTGATGAGCTTCGGTTAATTGTACCTGGCGATGGGCCGCGGACATCAGAGGACGGTGCGTCTGCGGGATCGGATGGCAGCAGTATCGGTGGCTCGGACGTGGATCGTGCCGTGGCCCTGGAAACGCTGGACCAGTCGCGCCGTGAGAACGAGGAGCTGACGACACGGGTTGATGACCTTCAGTCCCAGGTCGAAACCCTGCAGCGACTGATAGAACTGAAAGATTCTCAGTTGGCTGACTTGCAGACCATGGCTCAGGCAGAAGACCCGTCTGTATCAGATGGGGCCACTACCGAAGACGGTACCGGGGCAGTTGGCGATAATGCCCCGGAAACAGATGCTGATAGCACTGCGGATACAGGTGTCGGTAGTGATCTGGCCGCTGAGGCAGCCGACCAGGAAACCTCAGAGGCAGTCAATGAGAGCGCTCAGGGTGACACTTCCGGGACTGTTGCAGGGCAGCAGCCGGAATCCGGTCAGACCTTGATCGATGGCGAAACAGCCGTGGATGCGGGTTCGGACCTAACGGCTACCTCACCAGCAGAGCCTGCCGAACAGCAGCCTGTGGCCAAAATCCCTCCCGCAGAGCCTGCCGTTGACAAGGGGTTCCTGGGCAATGCGATAGATGCGATCACCAACAATCCGCTATACCAGATTGCACTTGGCGGCGGTCTGATTCTGTTACTGCTATTGCTGCTACTGCTTGCTCGTCGCAACGCGAACCGTGAAAAGGCGTTTTACGAGCAACTCAACAGTGATTCAGACAACGATTCCGAAGCTTTCGATCTGACGCTTGATGAACAGGAAGAACCCGGTGAGCCCCAGGGCGAAAGTGACCCGATTGCAGACGCCGACGTCTATATTGCGTACGGTCGGTTGGATCAGGCTGCACATTCTCTGGAAACTGCCATTCCCCGCGCGCCTGGCCGTGCGGATTTACGTCTGAAGTTGCTTGCGGTCTATGCCGACAGTAATGATCGTGGCGCATTCGAGAGGCAGTTCAGTGAACTGGAAACCCTGGAGGACGAGCAGGCAATTGAGGAAGCTTCTGGGCTGAGGGTTCGCCTGGATGAAGCCGAAGCCATGCCCAGCATCGATGATCTCGAATCTCAGCTGCGTTCTGATCCTTACGTCTCTGATGTGTCTTCGGAAGGCAGCAGGGAAGAGGCTTCTTACTCATTCAATGAAGCACCTGAAATGGAGCCGCGCGATAGTGAGTTTGATACCTCATTTGAAGACTTCGAACTTGAGGATGACCTGGACAATTCTTTGGAAAGTGAAGAGCTTGAAGAGGCCGACAAACCCTTTGAGTACGACATTTTAGATCTTGGAAAGCCATCCGGTGACGATGCGCTGCAAGCTGAGGACACGCTGGAGGATGATCTTTCAGACAGTGAGCTCGATGAGTTGAGTATCGGTTTTGAAACCGACGATCAACCGAAAAGTTCTGTTGTCAGCACTGCCGACGAATCTGACGAGTTTGCCTCCCTTGATCTGGACGATGATGGAGCTATCGATCGCCTGCCAGAAGAGGACGAGGACGAGGACGAATTACCCTCCTTGGAAGACGATGTGCTGACCACCTCCGAAGACGGGTCACTCGACGAGTCCTTTCTGGACGAGCTCGATGCGGAGCTTGAAAAAGTCGCGAGCGAAGACAGTGATGAAGAGGCGCTGGACTCTGATGAAAGTCTTGTTGATCTTGAGTTAGATGTCTCCGATGAGGATCTGGCGCTGATGGAAGAAGTGGCGGATAACGGAGAAAATTCCGACGACATACCGTCTCTCGAAGATGAGTTGGGCGCCGATGAAGGCGCACCGCTTGTTAAGCCAGATGCGGACCGGAGTGGTGAGCAATCAATCGCCGGGTCTGCAAGGTCAGTCAGCCGGGATATTGATGAGTCTGATCTGGGCGATGACGACGACTTCGATTTCCTGTCTGGTACTGATGAAGCAGCTACCAAGCTTGATCTGGCCCGTGCCTACATCGAAATGGGAGATTCGGATGGCGCCCGGGATATTCTCGAGGAAGTGTCCATTGAAGGGAGTAGTGAACAAAAAACGGAAGCACAGGACCTTCTTAAAGATATGGCCTGATCCTTTATAATTGCAACATAGCGCGCAAAACGCCGGTTACCTGAAGGTAACCGGCGTTTTTGCATTTCACCTTGTATCAATAGCCGGTAGACCTCTTGTTTCAGACTCCGCTTAAATTAACAACCGACACCCCGATAGGTAACGGTCGTGTCGCTCTGGTGTTCGAATATGACGGTGCCGGATACCATGGCTGGCAATTCCAGAAGTCAGGCGTACCGTCCATAGAAGGTGCCTTGGTGAAGGCTATATCCAGGGTGGCAGACCACCCCGTTGAACTGGTCTGTGCCGGGCGAACCGATGCCGGAGTTCACGCCAGTTACCAGGTCGTGCACTTTGATACCCCGTCGGTGCGTGATATGCGAGCGTGGGTGATGGGCATCAATACCGGATTGCCACCGGCTGCAGCGGTACACTGGGCCGGAGCCGTGGCTGAAGATTTCCACGCCCGTTTTTCGGCCACTTTTCGACGCTATCGGTATATTATTTTCAATCATGAGGTGCGCCCGGGCATTTTGAGGAAACAGATATCCTGGACATTTCGCCCGCTCGAAGCTGAAGTCATGAACAGGGCAGCCCAGGTGTTACTTGGCGAACATGATTTCTCCGCGTTTCGGGCCGCTGGATGTCAATCGAGAACACCAAACCGTCGTCTGGATTTCATTGAGATCAGGCGACACGGTGAATATCTGGTGCTGGATGTGAAGGCCAATGCATTCCTTCATCACATGGTTCGGAACATTGCCGGTGCACTCATGGCGGTGGGTTCCGGCAAGCGACCGGAGCGCTGGATTCATGAGATACTCACAGGAAGAGACCGCAAGTTGGCGGGTGTGACTGCGCCGCCAGATGGGCTTTATCTGGTTGACGTAGGTTACCCTGATCATTTCGGGATACCGAAAAGCATGCCGGGGCCAGGTTTTGTACGCCCATGGGGAAATGACATAATGAGCGAAAACGGATGAGTGTTCGTACCAAAATATGTGGTATCACCACCCTACACGACGCGCTCGCGGCTGCAGACAGAGGGGCCGACGCTATTGGTCTGGTCTTTTATGAATCCAGTCCAAGATCGGTGGATCTTGTTTCAGCATCTGAAATCGCTCGTTCAGTTCCCGCTTTTGTTAATGTGGTAGGCCTGTTCGTGAATCCGACAAAGGCTTTTGTTGAAAGCGTTTTGGCACGAGTTCCGCTGGACACTCTGCAATTTCACGGTGACGAGTCACCGGAATTCTGTCAGCAGTTCGGCCGCCGCTGGATCAAGGCGGTGCGGGTTACTTCCGAAGCGGATATTGTAAACGCCTTTGATGCTTACCAGAACGCCTCAGGGCTGCTGGTTGACGCCTACGATCCAGAGCGTTATGGCGGAACGGGGAAGGGCTTTGACTGGTGTTTGATTCCTTCAGAGCGTCCATTGCCGCTTATATTGGCCGGTGGGTTGGACTCTGATAATGTGGCCCGTGCTATAACGCAGGTCAGGCCGTGGGCTGTCGATGTGAGTGGTGGTGTTGAGCGCGAGAAAGGCATCAAGGATGTCGCTCGCATGAATGATTTTTTGAGAGAGGTTCACCGTGTCGATAAAACTGACTGAAGATATGCTGGCGATGCTACCCGACACCCGCGGCCATTTCGGTGATTATGGCGGGCGATTCGTGTCGGAAACCCTGATGGACTCCCTTATGACCCTGGAGAAAGAATATCTCCGGTTGAAGAAAGATCCGGAATTCCAGGCCCAGTTTGATTACGATCTGGCCCATTACGTTGGTCGTCCGAGCCCGCTTTATTTCGCAGAAAGACTGACCAAAGTTGTTGGTGGCGCACAGATCTGGCTAAAACGCGAAGATCTCAATCATACCGGCGCCCATAAGATCAACAACACCATCGGACAGGCCCTGCTGGCCAGTTTTCTGGGTAAGAAGCGTGTGATTGCCGAAACCGGTGCGGGTCAGCACGGTGTCGCCACTGCGACTGTGTGCGCACGCCTGGGGCTTGAGTGTCATGTCTTTATGGGCGCGGAGGACGTGCAGCGTCAGTCACTGAATGTCTTCAGGATGAAGCTGCTTGGGGCTCAGGTCCACCCGGTGACCAGCGGTACCCGAACTCTCAAAGATGCCATGAACGACGCCATGCGCGACTGGGTGACCAATGTAGACGACACCTTCTATATCATTGGTACCGTGGCAGGTCCTCATCCCTATCCATTATTGGTGCGCGACTTCCAGGCCGTCATTGGTCGCGAAACCCGCGAGCAGTGTCTGAAGCAGGCGGGCAGATTGCCCGATGCACTGGTGGCCTGTGTCGGTGGGGGCTCCAATGCGATCGGTATGTTCTACCCGTTCTTTACCGATGAGTCTGTGGAACTTTATGGCGTAGAGGCCGGTGGTCTCGGTATTGAGACCGGTAAACATGCGGCACCTCTGTCCGCTGGTCGACCCGGCGTGCTGCACGGCAATCGAACCTATCTGATGGAAGACGAGAATGGCCAGATTTCCAGTACTCATTCAGTCAGTGCCGGCCTTGACTACCCGGGTGTAGGGCCGGAGCATAGCTGGCTCAAAGACATCGGCCGGGCGCATTATGTGTCGGTCACTGATGACGAAGCGCTGGATGGCTTCCGCAAACTGACCCGGATTGAGGGTATCATGCCGGCCCTTGAAACCGCCCATGCCGTGGCTTACACCATGAAGCTGGCAGCGGAAATGGATAAGGACAAGATCGTTGTGATCAACGTGTCCGGGCGTGGGGACAAGGATATTCATACCGTGGCGCAACTTGACGGTATTGAGCTTTAATACGGATTGCCATTGACAGAGGAGCAGGCATGAGTCGCATCGAAGGCGTGATGAAGGCATTGAAAGACCAGGGCCGCAAGGCACTGATCCCGTACATTACTGCCGGCGACCCGGCCCCGGATCAAACAGTTGGTCTGATGCACACGCTGGTGGCTGCCGGTGCTGATATTATTGAGCTCGGTGTGCCGTTTTCTGACCCCATGGCGGATGGCCCGGTGATACAGCACGCTTGTGAGCGAGCGCTGGTGCACGGGACTTCCTTGCGGCAGGTTCTGGGTATGGTCAAGACATTTCGGGAAACCGATGACTCAACCCCGGTCGTGCTGATGGGATACCTCAACCCGATGGAGGCCATGGGGTTCGAAGCGTTTGCTGATTCGGCAGTGGATTCAGGCGTCGATGGCATTCTGACCGTTGATTTGCCGCCGGAAGAGGCGGATCAGGTGGCACCGCTGTTTACGGCGCGCCATCTTGACGCCATTTTCCTGCTTGCCCCAACGACCACGGATGAAAGAATCAGTGCAATCAGCGAGCACTGTTCCGGTTATGTGTACTATGTTTCTTTTAAGGGTGTGACCGGTGCTTCCAATATCAATGTGGAAGAGGTCGCTGCCAAGGTTAAGCATATTCACGAACTGACAGCGCTGCCGGTGGCCGTTGGCTTTGGCATTCGCGATGCAGAAACAGCCGCTGCGGTCGGGTGGGTATCCGATGGTGTAATTGTCGGCAGCGTGCTGGTCGATACAATAGCCCGAAATCAGGATGACCCGGCACAGCTCAAAAAAGCTCTGACGGATCTTCTGCACCCAATGCGTCAAGCGCTGGACGGACTTGCTTCCTGATTCAGCACCACACGCTCTGACTGGCAAGCATCAAAGGACAGGATGACAACATGAGTAACTGGCTGGACAAGATTATGCCGAGCATGATTCGCTCGGAATCCAAACAGCGCACCAGTGTGCCCGAGGGGCTTTGGAAAAAGTGTCCGAAGTGTGGGGCTTTTCTCTACAAGCCTGAGCTGGACAAGAATCTCGATGTTTGTCCGAAGTGCAATCATCACATGCGTGTTACCGCGCGTCGTCGCCTGGATATTTTTCTCGACGAAGACGGTCGGGAAGAACTTGCCTCTGAGCTGGAGCCCTGGGATCGCCTGAAGTTCAAGGATACGAAACGCTATAAAGAGCGTCTCGCCCAGGCTCAGAAATCCACGGGGGAGAAAGACGCTCTGGTTGTCATCCGGGGCACCACCCTGGGTGTGCCGCTGGTTGCATGCTCATTCGAGTTCAACTTCATGGGTGGCTCCATGGGGCAGGTAGTCGGTGAGAAGTTCGTACGTGCCGCGAATGTTGCATTGGAGGAGCGTATCCCGCTGGTCTGTTTTTCTGCCAGCGGCGGTGCCCGGATGCAGGAGGCCATCCTGTCGTTGATGCAGATGTCCAAAACCGCAGCGGTTCTGGAACGGATGAAACAGCAAGGCATCCCCTACATTTCGGTGCTCACAGACCCGGTCTTTGGTGGGGTTTCAGCCAGCCTGGCTATGCTGGGTGATCTGAACATTGCCGAACCCAATGCTCTTATCGGCTTTGCCGGCCCTCGGGTTATCGAGCAGACGGTACGGGAAAAATTGCCTGAGGGGTTTCAACGCAGTGAGTTCCTGCTCGAACACGGCGCTATCGACATGATTCTGCACCGTCACAAGATGCGGGAGCGGATAGCCGCAGTGCTGGCAAAGTTCACCGGGCAGGAGCGGCCGGCTGAAGAAGCCCCCATCGAATTTGAAGTGTCGGAGAAGCCGGAACTCAATGCCCCGGAAGCCTGATCACAACGAGCCACTGCCGACCGCACCAGCCACTGGCGCCTCTCTGGATCAGTGGCTTGGTTACCTGGAAACCGTTCACCCTTCGGAAATTGACCTTGGCCTTGATCGCGTGCTTGTGGTGTTGCGACGCCTGTTCCCCGGGCCGATTAAAGCACGGGTCATAACCGTTGCTGGCACCAACGGCAAAGGCAGTACGGTTACCTGCCTGGAGGCCATCTTGCGCGGGGCAGGGCGGGCAACTGGCGCGTACACGTCGCCCCACCTTAGTCGCTACAACGAACGTATACGGATCAACGGTTCGGACGTCCAAGATGGCGAGATCATTTCAGCGTTTGAAACCATTGATGCGGCCCGTCGCAATGTGTCCCTGACGTATTTCGAATTCAGTACCCTGGCTGCGTTTCTGATTATGCAAGCGCGAGGTGTAGAGGACTGGATTCTTGAGGTCGGTCTGGGTGGTCGTCTGGATGCGGTCAACGTCCTTGACGCCGAGTTCGCCATTATCACGTCGATAGATATTGACCATACAGCCTTGCTCGGCACGGATCGCGAATCCATTGGCTTTGAGAAGGCCGGCATTCTGAGGTTTGGCAAGCCTGCAATCTATGCGGATGCGGAACCTCCAAGCTCTGTGGTGCAACAAGCCATTGCCCAGAAAGTGCCATTGTTGCAATACGGAACGGATTATTCGGTTACTGTTGAGAGAACTGGCCTATCGATCAATATGGTAGCGTCAGGACGATGCATCCGGGTGCCTGCGAGTCCGTTGCCGGAGACGTCGGTGGCCGCCGCGGTGCAGGCAAGCTGCTTGCTGCAGCCTGAAATTACCGATCAGATCATCAGAGATAGCCTTCAGGCAGTGAGGATGCCGGGGCGGTTCGAGCTCATTGGCACGGCGCCTGCCGTTTACGCCGATGTGGGGCACAATCCCCACGCCGCTCGCTGGCTGGCCCGCAGACTGGAATCGCTGAAGAGGGAAGGTGTCGAGATATTTGCGGTTTACGGTTGCCTCACTGACAAGGACACCCAAGGGGTAGTGGCAGCCATGGCAGGCGTTGTGGACCATTGGCTGCCCGCGGGGCTTTCAGTCCCGAGAGGGGTTGAGGGGGCTGAGCTCGCAGAGCGATTGGGGCGGGTTTTACCCGATCATCAGGTATTCACTGTTTCAAACACCGTCAGCGAGGCCCTGGATCTGGCATTATCGCAGGCGGAGGCAAAAGACATCGTGATTGTGTTCGGCTCTTTTTTCGTGGTTGCGCAAGCCAGAAGCGATCTGAACGTAGTCTGAAGCGGCTGCATAACGTTATTAAAGATCAGTCATGGACCGGCAGGGCTTTTGAGTTATAACGTGTCGCCGGTTAGTATCCGCAGTGATTAATGGTTAGGTGGCCCAATATTCGGGTGGTGGATTTCACAGGAGGAGCAGTTAACGTGGATGGACTCAAGCAACGGGTAATCGGGGCTGTGGTTCTGGTGTCATTGGCAGTTATCTTTGTGCCAATGCTTTTTGACGAGCCTCACACCGAGCGTTCAGCTCGTGTCATCGATATTCCCGAGCAGCCGCCATTTCCCGAAGTAGAGACGCCACCCGTGTTTGCTGAAGAGGCGCCTTCCTACCGTCTGGAAGAACCTGCGCCGGGCGTTACAGCGGAGCAGCCAAGACCTGATGCCGAGTTGCCCGCCGCTCGGCAGAACCCGGTAGCACCGCCAGCACCAACCTTCAGTGCCACCGACTCGCAGTCAGAGCCGCAACCAGAGCCGTTCGACAGTCCGGCTACGACAAGCCCGGCTCCGACACAGCCACAACCTGAGGCCGGCTCACAATCTGCCCAAGAGACCGAGTCGGCGGAGTTCACCCGCTCCCTTGAGGGTGCCTGGGTAGTGCAATTGGGTAGTTTTGGTAACGCCGATAACGCTCGCCGCCTTCGTGACAACGTGCGGGCAAAAGGTTACGACTCCCATATCCAGCGGATAGAGCGGGGTGACACCACCTTTACCCGGGTGTTCTCGGGGCCATTTGCTGAAAAAAGCGACGCCGAGAAAGCCAAAAAAACGCTGGATTCCGAGTTCGGTGTCAACGGCCTGGTAACATCCGGAGATCGGTAAGCTTCGGACTTTCCCCTTTACCTGTTTGGTGTGACCGGGTTTCCTGATAGAATTCGCGCTCTCGTTTTACCACTGAGTTGCTCATGAATGCGCTGATCTGGATTGACTGGGTCATCATCGCCCTGATTGCGGTATCCACACTTATCAGTCTCAAGCGCGGCTTTGTCAAAGAGGCGCTCTCGCTGGTGACCTGGGTTGCCGCGTTCATTCTGGCCCGCACCTTTCATCCCCAGATGCAGTCCCTGCTGGAAAGCACGGTAGAAACTCCGATGGTGCGACTGATTGCAGCCTTTGCCATCCTGTTTTTCGGTACACTGATTATTGGCGCGATCATTAACAACATGATCAGCCATCTGGTTCGGGCAACGGGCCTTACGGCGACGGACCGGGTATTGGGGATGGGCTTCGGTCTGCTCCGGGGCGTTGTCGTGGTGATTGTTGCGATTGCGTTTACGCGCTATACACCGCTGTCAGATGACACCTGGTGGCGAACATCCATAATGATTGAACGTCTGGCGGTGGTCGAAGACTGGTCACGCCGTACACTGGGAGATGAATTCGGGCGGCTTCTGGGCCCGGCATCCTCAAGTGAGCCTGACGGGGCAGCGTCTGAAACGTCGTCTCGCTAATATTCGGTTTTTAATGCTCTGGAGAACGCAGCATCCATGTGTGGAATAGTCGGCATTGTCAGTACCACCAACGTGAATCAGACGATTTACGATGCGTTGACGGTTTTACAGCACCGGGGCCAGGATGCAGCGGGTATAGTGACGTTTCAGGATGAGCGCTTTTTTCTGAGGAAAGATAACGGCCTGGTTCGGGATGTGTTTCACACCCGCCATATGCGGCGCCTGGTGGGCAACGTGGGCATCGGCCATGTGCGTTACCCAACAGCTGGCAGCTCCAGTTCGGCGGAAGCGCAGCCGTTTTATGTTAACAGCCCTTATGGCATAACCCTGGCCCACAACGGCAACCTGACTAACGCTGACGATCTCAGCCGGGACCTGTTCCGCACTGATTTGCGCCATATCAATACCAATTCCGATTCCGAAGTCTTGTTGAACGTGTTCGCCCATGAGCTGCAAAAACAGGGCAAACTGAACCCGACCAAAGATGAGATTTTTGCGGCAGTCCGGTCTGTTCATCAGCGTTGTCGCGGCGCCTACGCAGTCATTGCCATGATTACCGGTTACGGTATCGTCGGGTTCCGTGATCCGAAAGGCATTCGCCCGGTATGCTATGGCGTCCGCAAGACTGAGGCCGGTGAAGAGTTCATGATAGCGTCTGAAAGCGTGGCGCTCAGCGCGGCCGGTTTCACCCTGGTTCGCGACATTGCACCGGGGGAGGCGGTGTACATTGAAACCGACGGTACTTTGTATACAGAGCAGTGCGCCGAGGACCCACACCTGATTCCGTGTATTTTCGAGCACGTCTATTTTGCTCGTCCGGACTCCATTATCGATAAAGTGTCGGTCTACAAAGCCCGCCTCAGAATGGGTGAGACTCTGGCGGAAAAAGTTCTCAGAGAACGACCAAACCACGATATCGACGTGGTCATGCCTATCCCCGATACCAGCCGGACGTCCGCGATGCAGATGGCGCACAGGCTGGGTGTCAAATTTCGGGAAGGTTTCATCAAGAATCGCTATATCGGACGTACCTTTATCATGCCCGGCCAGACCCTGCGCAAGAAGTCCGTGCGCCAGAAGCTGAACCCCATTGGCCTGGAGTTCAGAGGCAAGAATGTGATGTTGGTGGACGATTCGATTGTGCGGGGCACTACCTGCAAGGAAATCGTGCAAATGGCGCGGGACGCCGGTGCCCGGAAAGTCTACTTTGCCTCCGCCGCACCCCCGGTTCGCTACCCCAATGTTTATGGCATTGATATGCCCGCAGCCAGCGAATTGATTGCCCACGATCGCAGTATTGAAGAAATACAGACGCTGATTGGAGCCGACTGGCTTCTGTACCAGGATCTGGAAGACCTGATTGCCTCTGTCAGCGATGTGAACCCGGATATCGAGGGATGGGAGTGTTCCGTGTTTGATGGCAATTATGTCACCGGTGATATTGATAAGGCCTATCTGCAGCGTCTGGAGGAGCAGCGGAGCGACGACAACCAGTCGAAAAATAACGCCGGGCAGGACATGGATAACGGCATCATCGATCTTTATAACGACGAAGACTGAGGCACTGAATTATGACCTACCGTCGTGAAGAACATAACTGGATTCCTGAGTCAGACCTGGAGGGTGTCTCGGTAGACACCCTCGCTGTTCGTGCCGGCCAGATCAGAACCGGTCAGCTAGAACATAGCGATGCAATATTTCCGACCTCAAGCTTTGTCTACGGCAGCGCCGCACAGGCAGCTGCCCGGTTTTCCGGTGACGAACCCGGCAACATCTATTCCCGGTTTACCAACCCGACGGTGCAGGCATTTGAAGCCAGAATTGCGGCGATGGAAGGTGGCGAACGTGCAGTGGCCACTTCCTCCGGTATGGCGGCGATTCTGGCCACCTGCATGGCACTGCTTAAAAGCGGCGATCACGTTATCTGCTCGAGGGGAGTTTTCGGCACGACCAATGTACTGTTCCAGAAGTACATGGCCAGGTTCGGTCTTGAAACGACCTTTGTATCGCTGACGGATATGGATGCCTGGCAATCGGCAATTCGTCCGGAAACCCGGATGTTATTCATCGAAACGCCCTCCAATCCATTATGCGAAGTGGCGGACATGTCCGCGCTCTCTGCTCTGTCCAAGGCAGCCGGGGCGTTGTTTGTCGTGGATAACTGCTTCTGTACACCGGTGTTGCAGCGTCCGTTTGAATTCGGTGCAGACATCATCATTCACTCGGCAACCAAGTACCTCGACGGTCAGGGGCGATGTGTGGGTGGTGCTGTAGTAGGCCCCAATAAACTGATGGAAGAAGTGTACGGATTCCTCAGGTCTGCGGGGCCGACTATGAGCCCTTTTAACGCCTGGGTGTTCCTTAAGGGTCTGGAAACCTTACCGATTCGTATGCGTGCCCACTGTGACAATGCGCTAGAGTTGGCAGTATGGCTAGAACAACAGCCGGGTGTTGAACGGGTGTTTTACGCCGGGCTCGAAAGCCATCCGCAGCACCAATTGGCGTCGCGACAACAGAGCGGCTTTGGCGGTGTGCTTTCGTTTACGGTCAAGGGTGAGCGGAAGGCGGCCTGGGCTTTTATTGACGCCACCCGCATGATTTCTATTACGGCCAACCTGGGTGATGTGAAAACTACCATCACCCATCCAGGGACGACGACTCACGGTCGTTTGTCGCCGGAAGACAAGGCCAGCGCCGGTATTACCGACAACCTCGTCAGGATTTCAGTGGGTATTGAGTCAATAGACGATATCAAGACCGATCTGAAACGCGGTCTCGCAGCATTGGCTGAGTAATGTATTACCCTGGATGTCAGGGCAGTACCCGGGTTTTCAGGCTAAATGGAAAAACAAGGGAATATCCGAGCATTCATGGCAGAGCCAAAAAAGGCGACTAAGACGCCTGAACTGACTGACAAACAAAAGCGTTTTCGACGTCTCGTCGCTCAAGGCGCCCGGGAAGGCGCCGTCATTGCGCTGGTTGCCCTGTGTATATATCTGAGTATGGCGCTGCTGACCTTTAGCAGTAGTGATCCCGGCTGGGCAAGCATTGGGCACGAAACCCAGGTCTCCAACTATGCGGGCCGTACTGGTGCCTGGCTGGCGAGTCTGATGATGGATTTCTTTGGCCATGTTGCATTCCTGTTTCCGGTAATGATTGCCGGCTTTGCACTGATGCTTGTGCGCCTTCGCCATGAACCATTGGATCTGCACTGGCCGTTGTTTATGGTGCGGTTCGGCGGTTTCCTGCTGATTCTGTTGTCTGTATCAAGTCTGTTATCCCTTTATTCCGTGCTGGGACTGGAGGCATCCTCCGGCGGGGTGCTGGGAGTGGAAGTCTCCGAGGCCATGGTGCGCCTCTTCAATTTACCTGCTACCACCTTGTTGCTGGTCGCTATTTTTCTGTTTGCTCTGACCGTTGCGTTGGGCCTTTCGTGGTTCCATTTAATGGATCGGGTGGGTTCGATCACTATCCGGAGCATTGAGGCTGCCCGCGCCATGTTCTCGCCAGATCCGGAAAAGGCAGCCAAGCCCGAGCCTAAATCCTCGGCGCCCCAGCAGGACCTGTCGGCTCGTTTGGCGCCGAAATCCTCAGGGAGAAAGCCCGAGCCGCCTGTAATCAATGACCGGGTGGCCGGAGCCGGGGAGATGCGTGCCTGGTGGCAGCGCTTGCTCGGAATGGGTAAAGCCAAAAAGGCAGACACTGCCCTGAAACCGCGTAAGGAACCCGGCTTTGATGGGGTGGCCGCCCTGGGGGAAGAGTCGGCCCGTCTCGAGAGCTTTTCTTCCCGGGAAGCAAAAGCAGCCGAAGCGTATGAGCCGATCTCAGTCAGGACCACTAACGGTTCCGGTAAGCCTGCCAAGGCAGCAAGTGTGGTACCAAAATCGCTCAAGATTTCTCCGTTCAAACGGGATGAAACCCAGCACGCGCCGAAAGGCGAAACCCAAGCTTCTCTGTTCGACGATATTGAGAGCGAAATTCCCCCGATATCGCTGTTGGATCCGCCTGAGGAGCACAAGGAAAGAGGCTACTCCGAGGAATCACTGGAACATATGTCCCGTCTGCTGGAGGAGAAGCTTGCGGATTTCGGTGTGTCTGTTGAGGTGGTGGAGGTCAATCCTGGCCCGGTGATTACACGCTTTGAGATCAAGCCGGCTGCCGGGGTGAAAGTCAGCCGTATTTCCAATCTCGCGAAGGATCTGGCGCGGTCACTGGCAGTGCTCAGTGTGCGTGTGGTAGAGGTGATCCCGGGTAAATCCGTGGTAGGCATCGAGATCCCCAACGAAGAGCGGGAGATGGTTCGCCTGAGTGAAGTGCTGATTTCAAAAGTCTTTCAGGAATCGTCATCGGCGCTGACGCTGGCTCTGGGTAACGATATTGGTGGTAACCCGATGGTCGCCAACCTGTCGAAGATGCCCCACCTGCTGGTGGCGGGTACGACCGGTTCGGGCAAATCCGTCGGGGTGAACGCGATGATCCTCAGCATGCTGCTGAAAGCCACGCCCGATGAGGTGCGCTTCATTATGGTGGACCCGAAGATGCTTGAGTTGAGCATTTACGATGGCATACCGCATTTGCTGGCACCGGTCGTCACAGACATGAAAGAAGCAGCCAACGCCTTGCGTTGGTGTGTCGCGGAGATGGAGCGTCGTTACAAGCTGATGGCAAATCTGGGTGTTCGTAACCTGGCGGGATACAACCGTAAGGTAAAGGATGCCCAGGAAGCCGGCGAGCCATTGATGGACCCTTTCTGGAAGCCAGATGAGTACCTGGATAGCGAGGAGCAGTTCCGTCCCGAGCTCGAAACATTACCCTTTATTGTGGTGGTGATCGACGAATTTGCTGACATGATGATGATTGTCGGGAAAAAGGTCGAGGAGCTGATCGCCCGGATAGCCCAGAAAGCCAGGGCAGCGGGTATCCACTTGATACTGGCCACCCAGCGCCCATCGGTGGACGTTATCACCGGTTTGATCAAGGCCAATATTCCAACCCGGATCTCGTTTCAGGTATCGTCCAAAATCGACTCGCGTACAGTATTAGACCAAGGCGGTGCGGAACAGTTGCTGGGCCATGGTGACATGCTTTATCTGCCGCCGGGTTCCGGTCTTCCAGTTCGTGTACACGGCGCGTTTGTCGATGATGACGAGGTTCACCGGGTGGTCAGTGCCTGGAAAGCCCGGGGTGAGCCTGTGTTCGTCGACGATATACTTAATGGTGCCGAAGGCGAGCATTTGCCCGGTGTCCCGAGCCTGGCTGAAGGCGGCGACAACGAATCGGACGCATTGTTTGATGAAGCTGTGGCGTTTGTGACGGAAGGACGGCGGGTGTCTATTTCATCGGTACAACGTAAATTCAAGATCGGCTACAACCGTGCTGCCAACCTGGTCGAGGCCATGGAGGCATCAGGTGTTGTCAGTTCAGCTGGTAATAACGGCGCCCGGGATGTTCTGGCACCGCCACCACCAAGAGACTAGGAGTACGAATGATGGGAATAAAACAGTTTGGAATGCTGGTACTGACATTGGTGATAGGCGTTTCAACGGCACAGGCGGCAGATAGCGATGCGGCAGAAAAACTGGCCGCAGAGCTGAAAGGGTACACCACCTATCAGGCCGACTTCATTCAGATCGTTGTGGATGGTAACGGTAGCGAAGTTCAGGAAAGCCGTGGTTCTCTTAAAGCCAAGCGCCCCGGGTTGTTTTACTGGGAAACAGACCGCCCCATGGCGCAGTTCATTGCGTCAAATGACGAGAAAGTCGAGGTGTATGATCCCGATCTGGAGCAGGTCACCATTCACGCTCTGGACCAGCAAGTTGCCAATACACCGGCGATGCTTCTGAGCGGAGAAGTCGGCAACCTGTCTGAAAATTACGAGGTGTCGGTGCGGGCTATCGGTGAAAACTCCAACACCTATACGCTGATACCGACAAGCCAGGATTCACTGTTTGTGTCCCTCGACATGACGTTTTACGACGGCAAACTTGAGGAGATGCGCCTCGAGGACTCGTTGGGTCAACGCAGTATCCTCAGTTTCAACAACATTGTGTTGAACGATGAGATTGCCGACTCGGATTTCGTTCTGGACTATCCTGACAATGTGGACGTGATTCAGGGCGAAAGCTGATGCAGGAAGGCCTTTTTGAGGACCGGCAAGGCTTCCAGCCTCTGGCCGCCCGCATGCGGCCTGCGACGCTGGATGAGTACGTCGGCCAAAATCATCTGGTCGGCCCCGGCAAACCCCTGCGCCGTGCGGTGGAGCACAGCCAGCTTCACTCGATGATCCTCTGGGGGCCACCGGGCGTTGGTAAGACAACCTTTGCGCGATTGCTGGCCAACCTCAGCGCGCTCAGTTTTGAGACCGTGTCTGCGGTGCTGAGCGGCGTGAAAGATATCCGCGCGGTGGTCGAGCGGGCAAAGTACCGCAAGCAGTCCGAAGGCCGGGATACGCTGCTGTTTGTCGACGAAGTTCACCGCTTTAACAAAAGTCAGCAGGACGCTTTTCTTCCCCACATTGAGGATGGCACCTTTGTGTTTGTGGGAGCGACCACCGAAAACCCCTCGTTTGAACTCAACAGCGCGTTGCTCTCCAGAACCCGGGTTTATGTACTGAAGAATCTCGAAGAGCCGGACCTGCTGCGATTATTGCACCGTGCGTTAACAGCGCCGGAGGGTCTCGATGGGAAGATTGCGGTGTCCGATACCGTACTCGGCATGATTGCCAGCGCCGCCGGTGGCGACGCCCGAAGAGCCCTGAATATTCTCGAAGTGGGCACGGATCTCGCCGAGCCCGATGAGCAGGGCTCGCCCCGTATTACCGAACACCATCTTGAACAGGTTCTCCAGACCAGCTTGCGCCGGTTTGATAAAGGTGGCGACGTGTTTTACGATCAGATTTCGGCACTTCATAAATCGGTCCGGGGGTCGGACCCTGATGGGTCGCTGTACTGGATGTGCCGGATGCTGGACGGTGGGTGTGACCCTTTTTATGTGGCGAGACGTCTGGTCAGAATTGCCAGTGAGGATATTGGCAATGCGGATCCACGGGCGCTCCGGCTTTGCCTGGACGCCTGGGAGTCCCTGGAGCGGCTGGGTAGCCCGGAAGGGGAGCTGGCACTCGCCCAGGCCGTGACTTACCTTGCCCTGGCGCCCAAAAGCAATGCTGTCTATAACGCCTACAACCGGTGCCGGGCCGCAATTCAAAATGAGCCGGATTACGATGTTCCGGTCCACCTCCGCAATGCTCCTACTAAACTCATGAAATCTCTCGGCCACGGTGACGACTATCGCTACGCCCATGATGAGCCCGACGCTTTTGCCGCCGGTGAAGTCTATCTGCCCGAAGCCATCAAGGATCACCGTTTCTATAATCCGGTCAGCCGGGGAATGGAGATAAAACTGGCGGAGAAGCGTGACTGGCTTGATCAGAAGAACAGAACAAGCCCGACAAAGCGATTTCCCTGAAGTCGGAATTGACCTGTCCGGATGGTCTAACTCTTTACGACAGGTATAATGCCGTTACTACTTGATCGGAACGTGGCACCCGACATGGAATCATCGGTTGCTTGTTGCCAATGTTGAACCCCTCAGACACACAGGATACCCATGCTCGACCCAAAACGCGTCCGGAATCAGACCGAAGAGATCGCCCGTCGACTGGCCGTCAAAAACTACAAATTTGACCAGGCAGCTTTCGAGAAACTCGAAGAACAGCGCCGAACACTCCAGGTACGCTCCGAGACGCTGCAAAGCGAGCAGAACAAGCGTTCGAAATCCATTGGCAAAGCCAAGGCTGCAGGCGAGGACATCAAACCGCTGTTGGACGAAGTTGATAACCTCAAAACCCAGCGCTCCGAAGCAGAGGAGCAATTCAAGGTACTCCAGGACGAGCTGAACAATTTTCTCGCTGGTATTCCCAACGTCCCTGATGAGTCTGTTCCCACAGGAGACAGTGAAGAAGACAACGTCGAAGTCCGCCATTGGGGAAAGATCCCCAGCTACGATTTCGAACCCAAAGACCACGTCAGCCTCGGTGAGAACCTGGGGGGGCTTGATTTCGAGATCGCAACGAAGCTGGCCCACTCCCGGTTTGCCGTTATGCGTGGCCCGCTGGCCAGACTGCATCGGGCGTTGGCCCAGTTCATGATGGATCTTCATACCCGCGAACATGGCTATACCGAAGCCTATGTGCCGTATCTGGTCAACGCAGATGCGCTCTATGGTACCGGGCAGCTGCCCAAGTTCGAAGCAGACCTGTTTAAAACCGAGGGTGAAAAACCGCTTTACCTTATTCCGACTGCAGAGGTTCCCGTTACCAACCTGGTGAGCGATACCATTCTGGATGCTGGCGAACTTCCGATCAGCCTGGTTTGCCATACCCCCTGTTTCCGCAGTGAAGCCGGCTCTTACGGCCGGGATACCCGAGGCATGATCCGGCAACATCAGTTTGATAAAGTCGAAATGGTGCATATTGTCCGGCCCGAGGACTCAGAGGCCACTCTCGAAGCGTTAACCGGCCATGCGGAGAAAGTTCTTCAGCTACTTGAGTTGCCGTATCGGGTAGTCCAGCTCTGTGGCGGTGATCTCGGCTTTGCAGCAGCATGCACCTATGACCTCGAAGTCTGGCTGCCCGGGCAGGACAAATATCGGGAAATATCATCGTGTAGCAACACCCGTGATTTCCAGGCCCGTCGCATGGGGGCGCGCTGGCGGAACCCGGAAACTGGTAAACCGGAGCCGGTGCACACTCTCAATGGTTCTGGTCTGGCAGTCGGACGTGCTTTGATTGCCGTGATGGAAAACTACCAGCAAGCTGATGGCAGTATCACAGTGCCAGAGGTTCTCAAACCCTACATGGGAGGCACTGAAAGGATTCAATGAGCGATAAGAGCGATAAGAGCGATCATCAGGCTGTGTCAGAGGCGCGCAGAAGCTTGCCGTCATTGCCCCCTCGTTTCAGGGTCAACCCGGTCACCCAAAGTAGTAATAATTCCGCGGGGGAGGTTTTTCTGGTGGGTGCCGGGCCGGGTGATCCGGAACTGCTGACGCTGAAGGCCTATCGACTGATTACCACTGCCGAAGTTGTGCTCTATGACCGCCTGGTATCCCAGGAGATCATGGAGTTGATTCCACCGGAGGCGGAACGGATTCATGTTGGCAAGCAGCGCGCCAACCATACTTTGCCCCAGGACCAGATCAACCAACGACTGGTTGAATTTGCCCAGGCGGGCCGTCGCGTGGTTCGTCTCAAGGGGGGTGATCCGTTTATTTTTGGCCGTGGGGGCGAGGAAATTGAAACCTTGGCCTCAGCAGGCGTTCGTTTTCAGGTAGTACCGGGTATCACCGCAGCATCCGGATGCGCGGCCTACGCTGGTATTCCGTTGACCCACAGGGATTTTGCCCAGTCTGTCCGTTTTGTGACAGGTCATCTCAAGAATGATACGTGCGACTTGCCGTGGACCGATTTTGTCCAGAATAACCAGACTCTGGTGTTTTATATGGGGCTCGTGGGGTTGCCGATTATTAGCTGTCAACTGATGGCCCACGGAATGTCTCCATCCATGCCAGTTGCGCTGATTTCAAAAGGCACAACACCGGATCAGCAAGTTATTGTGGGTGAGCTTGATAGCATCGTCAGGAAGGTGGAAGAGCGACAGGTTCCTGCGCCGACGCTGATCATAATCGGTCAGGTGGTGCAGTTGCGGTCCCGTCTGGACTGGCTGGGTGAAAGGCCCTGAGGCGGCCCATTAGACAAATGCCCCCTAAAGATCGCAGTTGAAACCGCTCCTACCGGTACGGAGGTGGCGGTGGACCAGGTAGGAGCGGCTTCAGTCGCGAATCATTAAACCTGAACCGGGTCTATTTGATCCGGTTTGGCAGCACATCCTTCAGTTTGTCCCGCATTTCCCGCAGCGCTTTTTCCGTGGTTGGCCAGTCAATGCAGGCGTCGGTGATGGAAACGCCGTATTTCAGGTCGGCCAGGTTTTCCGGAATAGACTGGTTACCCCAGTTAAGGTGACTCTCAATCATCAGGCCCTGAATCGAACTATTACCTTCCAGAATCTGGTGGGAAATATCTGCCAGCACCAAAGGCTGGATACCAGGGTCTTTACTGGAATTGGCGTGGCTGCAGTCCACCATGATCGATCTCCGCAGTCCTGCTTTATCCAGAGCCCGCTCACACAGTGCTACGCTGACCGAATCGTAATTCGGTTTGCCGCCGCCTCCACGCAGGACCACGTGGCCGTAGGCGTTGCCTTTGGTGCGCACAATCGAGACCTGACCTTTCTGGTCGATTCCGAGAAAACTGTGGGGGTGAGAAACCGAATTCATGGCATTGACGGCAACATCGAGATTGCCGTCAGTACCATTTTTGAACCCGATGGCCATGGAGAGCCCGCTGCTCATTTCCCGGTGGGTCTGGGATTCGGTGGTGCGTGCGCCGATAGCTGACCAGGAAATTGTGTCCTGCAGGTACTGGGGAGAGATCGGATCAAGGGCTTCGGTAGCCGTGGGCAGGCCAAGCTCAGCGATATCCATCAGCAGGCGACGGCCAATATGCAGGCCTTGCTCAATGTCAAAGGAGTCATTGAGGTGAGGGTCGTTAATAAGACCTTTCCAGCCGACTGTGGTGCGAGGCTTTTCAAAGTAGACCCGCATGACGATACAGAGTGTGTCGCTCAGTTCGTCGGCAAGCGCCTTGAGCTTGCCGGCATATTCATGGGCCGCTTCGACGTCGTGGATGGAGCAGGGGCCAACCACCACAAACAAGCGGTGGTCCTTTCCATCCATGATGTCATAGATGGCCTGTCTGCCGCGGCTGACGGTTTCGGCCGCCGCCTCCGAAAGAGGTATGGCTTGTTTCAGTGCCTCAGGTGTAATCAGTGCTTCCTGACTGGCCACATTGATGTTCTCGAGTTTAATGCCGGACATGCGTTGGTGATCCCCGATATCGGTCTTTCCCAAAGGCGGCCAGAATGCTTGGGCCAAGGCCTGTAGGGTTTTTTAAGAAGGTTTTTAATGTCAGATATACTGCGTTATTTACCACGCTAATGCAACGAAGCCACAAACCGATACTTAGCCTTTCTGGACCTTGTGGGCGGGCCATGCTGCAATGACACACACTTGATAACCTGCAACTCTCTGGTTCCTTTTCTGTCGCTTGGGAAAACTGTGTTGAATGCCACCTAAATACCCTGAAAACGACCGGCCTCTGGACTCCACTGACAGCATCAGTCAGCGCATAGACGCCATTTTGTCTGGTATTCGGGTGCCGGAGCTCCCCTATCCGGTGGGCCGGGGTAACCCGGAACAGACCCCGGACTGGCGACCGCTGTTATTGTCCTGCTGGCAACTGCAGCGTGATGAATCGGTCACTCATCTCATGCAGTCAGTCTCACTGCCCTGGACCGTCAGACAAGTCAATTCGGCCTACATGGCCGACCGAATCATGGATGTATTCCTCCGTACTTCCGGCCTGCACTCGGCACTCATACGCCGCGTAGCTCGGTTGAGATTTTTTCTTGCCTGGCGTATGGGATTCGACAGTTCGGCTGCCTTTGAGGGCAGCATTCGCAACTGGCTGGATGGGCTTGTGGACTGGCAAGGGTGGAGCGATTCAGGCGGACGCTCTTCTCGAGCGCTACTTGACCAGCTCGACGCGCTGTTGATTGCCGTCAAAAAAAGCTTTGAAGCCGACCACATTGAACCTTTTGCTGTGTTCGCAAGCCAATGGGCCAGCGAAGCGGAACAGCGTCATCAGAAATCGGAAAGGCTCCACCGACGTTTGCTCGATACAGAACACGGCGCAGCAAAGCAGCGGCGGGCAGAGCAGACAGCCAGGGCCTGTGTAGGAAGGGCGCTGGGCAATAGAAAGTTGCCAGAGGGCATTATCGCTTTCATTTTCGAGTACTGGTTGCCTCTGTTACGTCAGATCGCCTGGACTAGCAGGCTTGAGGGCGATGACTGGCGGCACGCCGGTAAGCTTCTGGAATGGCTGGTATGGATTGGTGATCCTACGCTGTCAGATAAAGACCGGGACCGGCTCTACCAGGTGGGTGAGCAAATCGGCGATCGCATCAGCGATGTCTGGAGCCGTGTTCAGGGCCAGGCGCTACCTCAGCAGGCATTGAAAGATGTCGAGCTGGTTATGGTGGCACGGCTTCGCGGTGAGACGCCGGAGCGGGTTCCGGTCATCTCGTCGGAACGTCCACTGGAATTTGACCCGCGCTGGCTCACGCCGGTGCCCGTGAACGCCCAAACACTCGAACAGGCGCAGGGAACCTGGTTTATTGAGGGTGACGGAGCGGAAGAGCAGCGCCGTTATTTTCTCGATTTTCTTGATGATTCCCGGGATGTGCTCTGGACCAATGGCTTTGGTGTCAAATTAGCGCTGACTCCCTGGCACGATTTCGTGCTGGCACAGCAACAGGGAACGCTCAAACCGCTGCCGCCCCTGAACAGTTTCGGCAAGGTTCTGGTGGATACGGTGGAGGCCCTGAGTCGGGTATTGACAGCCCAGCGCCAACAGCGGGCGAAGGCGGCAGCAGATGCCCGGGCAAAGGCGGAATGTCTCCGGCAAGAAAAAGAAGCCGCAGAAAGCCAACGAGCCCGGGAAGAGGCCGAACGTGCCGCGGAAGCGGCCCGGTTGCGGGCTGAGCAAGACGCGCAGCGAGTTGCGGACGAGGAAGCGGAGGCCCTTCGGATACAACGGGAACGCAACGCGCTGGCCACCTCGCAGGTGGAAAGTATCAAGCTGGGCGCCTGGATAGCTCTGGACTCCGAAGCCCGGGATGACAGGGGAGGCGCTTCATCGATTGTCCGGCTAAAACTTGCGGTCAGGATAAACGCATCAAGAAAGCTGGTGTTTGTGGACAGATTGGGATTAAACAGGACGGAATACACCATAGACGATCTTGTCAGCCGGGTCGCACGGGGTGAGATACGCGTGCTCGGTGGCGCTGCCGAATTTGACGACACCCTGTCGAGAGTGGTCGGCCGCATTCGTGTTGGGCGCACCTGATACGGGACAAGAGGAAATGGCTATATGAGTATTGATAATTACAGTCTGGGAGTGGCAGGCAAGGATGCTGAACACGACCAACGATCCGAATTTCGCCTGACCGGCCGTGCCACGGTTGCCCTGCAACTGGAGGCGCCCGACCTGGACGAGGGCGATCCGGGTAAAACCATTGTTTGTCACACCCAGGACTTGTCGTCCTCCGGGGTTCGGGTACAGGCTCGCGAACCAGTTCCTGTGGGTGCTTTGTTACCGCTCTCAGTGACCTTTGAAGGTGAGCAGACCGTCTATGAGTTAACAGGAGAGGTTGTCTGGGCGGAGTCCCGCAAAAGCGGCTACTGGATAGTGGGCGTGCAGATACTTGAATCCGACGACACTTCCTTTGTGGAATGGGTTGATGCCGTCGCCAGGGCACTGACGGAAGATTGAATCAGTGGGATCGGCGCCCGTGAGGTTTCACCGGGCGCCGGAATGCCTGCCTTATTCCTCGCTCTTTTCGTCGGGATTTGCCATGGCGGTGATGTTGAAGCCACCGTCTACATAAAGGATCTCGCCCGTAATGCCACTCGCCATGTCGGAACACAGGAAAGCGGCGCTGTTGCCAACTTCCGAGATGGTGACGTTGCGGCGAATTGGAGCCCGCTTGGCGTTTTCAGCGAGCATCTTACGCATGCTCTTGATGCCGGATGACGCAAGCGTCTTGATCGGCCCCGCGGAAATGCCGTTCACCCGAATGCCGTCCTCGCCCAGACCGGCGGCCATGTAGCGCACGTTGGCTTCCAATGAGGCTTTGGCCAGGCCCATGACGTTGTAGTTTGGCAGGACCTTTTCTGCACCCAGGTAGGTCAGCGTCAGCATCGAACCGTTTTCCCGCAGCATTTTACGACCGGCTTTCGCCAACGCCACAAAACTGTACGAGCTGATGTCGTGGGCAATACGGAAGCCTTCGCGGGTAGTGACATCCACATAGTTGCCATTGAGTTCGTGGCCCGGAGCAAAGCCTACGGAATGGACAATGATATCGATACCATCCCAGTGTTTGCCCAGCTCTTCAAACACTGCTTCTATTTCATCATCGTTGGCGACGTCGCAGGGGAAGGTCAGTGAGCTACCCCAGCCTTCGGCAAAGCCTTCAACCCGTGATTTCAGCTTTTCGCCCTGGTAGGTGAAGGCAAGTTCAGCACCTTGTTGGTGAAACGCCTCTGCAATACCCGCTGCAATGGATAGCTTGCTGGCAACTCCGACAATCAGAGCACGTTTTCCGGTGAGTAATCCCATGATTCTTTTCTCCATTGTTGGAATATTCCTGACACGCATTATCCGTTAACACCGAGGGTGCTGGTAACACTCAATTGGTCTTAGTCAGCCCCGCTAATCTGCGGTTCTTTGGGGCTACTTTGATAAAACAGGGCTGCGCTGAGCAACTCCTTGGTGTAATCCGCTGTCGGCGTTTTAAAAACCTTCCCCGCGGGGCCATATTCAACAACCTGACCATGCTTGAGTACCAGCAGTTTATGACTCAGGGCCCGTACGACGGCTAAATCGTGACTGATAAATATATAGCTTAGACCATAGCGAGCCTGCAGTTCACGGAGTAACTCAATTACCTGTTTCTGTACCGTCCGATCAAGTGCCGAGGTTGGCTCATCCAGAATAATCAGGTCAGGCTGGAGCACCAGCGCCCGGGCAATTGCAACACGTTGTCGCTGACCCCCAGAAAACTCATGGGGGTAGCGATGGCGAGCTTCCGGAGCAAGACCCACGTCCACGAGCGCCTGGATCACTTTCTGATCGTGATCCTTTCCGGCCGGCTCGTGGACTTCGAGACCTTCGCGAATGATTTCAGCGATCGACATGCGAGGGCTCAGACTGCCGAACGGGTCCTGGAACACGATCTGTATCCGGCGCCTGAACGGCCTGAACTGTTTCTGGTTCAGGTTCTCAAGTGGCTCACCCAAAAAACGCACCTGGCCCTGGCTACTGGTCAGTTTCAATAGCGCGTGTCCGATAGTGGTTTTACCACTGCCGCTTTCCCCGACAATGCCCAGCGTCTCACCTCGGCGCACCGAAAACCCGACATCCCGGACCGCGTGGAAAAATTCCAGGGGTTTGCCCAGAAGGGATTTCCTGGTGGTAAACCTGACGTCCAGGTCACGAACATCGAGCAACTCGGCAGTGTCGTCGGCCAGAGTAAGAGGGGCGGACGGCGGCTCTGCGTCCAGCAGTTTTCGGGTATAGGGATGTTGGGGTGAACTGAACAGCGTCTCAACCTCAGCTTCTTCTACTTTACGACCCTGCTCCATGACCACAACGTGGTCGGCGTAACGCCGGACAATCGACAGATCATGGGTGATAAGCAGTACTGCCATGCCAAGCTTTTTCTGAAGGCCTTTAAGCAGTTCAAGGACCTGGCGTTGAACCGTGACATCCAATGCGGTGGTGGGTTCATCGGCGATCAGCAGGTCAGGTTCATTGGCCAATGCCATGGCTATCATTACCCGTTGCTTCTGACCGCCGGAGAGCTGATGGGGATAACTTCCGAGGCGGCTTTCAGCAGCCTCAATGCCGACCAGGTTAAGAAGCTCAATGCACCGGCTACGAGCCTGCTGTGCTCTGAGCCCCAAATGCAGTGTCAGGGTCTCTGAGATCTGCCTCTCCACGCTATGCAGGGGGTTCAGAGACGTCATCGGCTCCTGGAAGATCATGCTGATCTGTTTGCCGCGAATCTGCCGCATGCGTTTAATTGGCGCAGTCAGCAGATCTTCGTCCTGATAGCGTATGCGACCGGTGGGGTAAGCGACGTGGCGTTCGTCCAGCAACCGCAAGATGGAAAGTGCGGTTACGGACTTTCCAGAGCCGCTTTCACCCACGATGGCCAGCGTACGGCCTTTATTCAGGGTCAGCGACAGTTTGTCGACGACGGCATCGCCTCCGTCGAAGGTTATGGAGAGATCTGAAATGTTCAGCAGTTCCGTCATGTCAGTTCTTTCTCGGATCAAAGGCATCGCGCACTGCTTCACCCACAAAGACCAGGAGCGTCAGCATGATGGCCAGCGTAATGAAGGCGGAAATACCCAGCCAGGGCGCATGCAGGTTGGCCTTGCCCTGGGCAATAAGCTCGCCCAGTGAAGGCGACCCGGATGGCAGGCCGAAACCCAGAAAATCCAGCGAGGTAAGCCCGGTGATGGCGCCGGTGAGAATGAACGGTATGAACGTCAGGGTCGCCACCATGGCATTGGGCAAGATGTGTCGGAACATGATCATCCGATTGCTTAACCCCAGTGCTCGGGCCGCTTTGACGTACTCAAAATTACGCGCCCGCAGGAATTCGGCCCGTACCACATCTACCAGCCCCATCCAGCTGAACAGCAACATGATTCCCAGCAACCACCAGAAGGTCGGCTGGACAATGCTGGCAAGAATGATCAGCAGGTACAGCACCGGCAGACCGGACCAGATTTCAATAAAGCGCTGGCCGACCAGATCGATCTTGCCGCCATAAAAACCCTGGATGGCTCCCACAATCACGCCGACGATGCAGCTGAGAATGGTCAGTGTGAGGCCGAACAGGACTGAAATCCGGAACCCGTAGATCAGCCGGGCCATCACATCCCGGCCCTGGTCGTCGGTGCCCAGCCAGTTCACAGAGGAGGGTGGCGCCGGGGAAGGTTCATCCAGATCGTAGTTGATGGTGTCGTAGTAAAACCGGATGGGCGGCCAGATGATCCAGCCATTGGCCTCGATCTCTTGGCGAATGAAGGGGTCGCGATAGTCAGCCTCGGTCGGTAAAAAACCGCCGAAGCGTTCCTCCGGGATGGACTCGACTATCGGAAAGATAATCTCATCCTGATAGGACAACACCAGCGGTTTGTCGTTGGAAAAAAGCTCTGCCACCAACGACAGGCCGAACAACAACAGAAAAATCCACAGAGACCAGAAGCCGCGACGGTTGTTGCGGAAATTGCCCAGCCTTCTGCGCTGAATCGGTGTCAGGGTGATGCCAGCCATATCAGTGCTCCCTGCTCTCGAAATCAATTCTGGGGTCGACCAGCACATACGTGATGTCACTGACCAGCTTCAACACCAGCCCCATCAGCGTAAAGATAAACAGGGTGCCAAAGATAACCGGGTAATCCCGGTTGAGTGCGGCCTCAAAGCCCAATAACCCAAGGCCATCGAGCGAGAAAATAACTTCAATCAGCAGGGAGCCGGTAAAGAACAGCGCCACCAGTACGCCAGGTAAACTGGCAATCACAATGAGCATGGCATTACGGAATACGTGACCATAAAGGACCTGGCGTTCTTCAAGGCCTTTCGCCCGCGCCGTCACCACATACTGCTTGCCGATCTCGTCGAGAAAGGAGTTTTTGGTCAGCAGGGTCAGGGTGGCAAAGCCGCCAATGACATTGGCGAATACCGGTAAAGCGAGGTGCCAGAAATAGTCACGAACCTGCTCGTGCCAGCTCATATCTTCAAAACCGGGGGAGGTAAGCCCGCGGAGTGGAAACCAGTCAAAGTAACTGCCACCAGCGAACAGCACGATCAGCAAGATGGCAAACAGGAAGCCCGGTATGGCATATCCGACCACGATCACCGAACTGCTCCAGACATCAAAGCGCGAACCGTCAGAGACCGCTTTGCGGATACCCAGAGGAATCGATATCAGGTAAATAATGAGCGTTGACCAGAGTCCCAGTGAAATCGAGACCGGCATTTTGTCGATAATGAGTTCTGTGACGCTGCGGTCACGATAGAACGAATCACCAAAATCGAAGGTGGCGTAGTCCCCGAGCATTTTGAAGAAGCGCTCGTGGGCAGGTTTGTCGAAGCCATACATGACTTCGAGTTCTTGCAGCAGCTCATCCGGAATGCCACGGCCGCTGCGGTTATCGCTGGCAGCCGACACTTCACTGCCACCACCACCGGTGGCCCGGCTGAGAGTTCCGCCGCCATGGCCTTCCATTTCTGCGATCAACTGCTCAATAGGGCCGCCGGGGGCCGCCTGAACGATTACGAAATTGAGCAGCATTATGCCGATCAATGTGGGAATGATCAGCATGAGCCGTCGGAGTATATAGCTGCCCATGGTTTAGGTGAAGCTCCGGAACAGTCTGGAAAATAATAGCACCGCTGTGTTCAGCGTTCGGCCCACCAGTTGGTAAGATCCACACCGTTCTTTGGTGTCATCTCGGGCCGCTTCAGGGATTTCCAGTAGGCAATGCGATCCACGTCAAGATACCATTGAGGCACCACATAATGACTGTGCAAAAGTACCCGGTCGAGGGCTCGGACTCTGGTTACCAGCGCCTCGCGATCCGGCGACTGGATCACGAGGCTCACGAGTTCATCGACTACCGGGTCATTCACGCCCATATAGTTGCGTGACCCGGTGACATCGACATTATCGGAGTGCCAGTATTCCCGTTGCTCGTTGCCGGGGGAATCGGACTGGGGCAACACCTGGGTGATGACATCGAAATCGTAACTGCGGACACGCTGAATATACTGATTGGTGTCGACCAGCCGCACGCTGACATCGATGCCCAGTTTCTCGAGGTTGGCCTCGAAGGGCAGCACGATGCGCTCGAAATTCTTCTGGTGGAGCAGGACTTCAAAGCTGAGTTTCTGGCCGGTTTCGGTATTGGTCATCTTGCCATTTGTGATCGCATAACCGGCTTCACGTAACAGTCCGACCGCGTGTCGAAGATTATCCCGCAGGCTGTTGCCGTCGGTGGTGGAAGGTGGTGCATAGCGCTGATTAAAGACGGCTGGCGGTAACTGGTCGCGGTACGGTTCCAGAATTTCGAGTTCCTTGCCTTCGGGCAAGCCGCTGGATGCCAGCTCGCTGTTCTCGAAGTAACTGCTGGTGCGGCGGTACTGGCCATAGAACAGGTTGCGATTCGCCCAGTCAAAATCAAAGGCATAACCGATGGCCTCGCGCACTTTTGGATGACTGAATTTATCTTTTCGGGTGTTAAAGATAAAAGCCTGCATGCCTGCCGGGCGCTGGTGATGAACAGCTTCTGCGATGATCTCACCACTGATGAATTTGTCACCTTCATAGGCAGTGGCCCAGTTCTTGGCAGACGACTCGAGCCGGAAATCGTAGTTTCCTGATTTGAAGGCTTCCAGTGCAACGGTGTCGTCCGAGTAATAATCGTAGTGAACAGTGTCAAAATTAAACCGGCCTTTGCGAACACCGAGGTCCTGGGCCCAGTAATTCCTGGCGCGCTCGAAGGTGATGGAGCGGCCCGCATCAAAACTCCCCACCTCATAAGGCCCGCTTCCCACAGGAATATTGAGGCCGTCCTGATCGAATTCCCGATCTTTCCAGTAGTGCTTCGGCAGGATCGGCATCTGGCCGAGAATGAGTGGAAGTTCGCGGTTGTTTGTCTCGCCAAAATCGAAACGTATCCGGTGGTTATTTTCAACCGTAACCTTTGATACATCGGCGTAGTAATTACGGTAGAACGGATGCCCCTTGGTGGTCAGCATCTCGAAAGAAAAAGCCACGTCGTCTGCGGTAATAGGCTCGCCATCCTGAAAGCGGGCTTCAGGCCGGAGGTTAAAGGTAACGTAACTGCGGTCTTCCGGTGTTTCCAGGGATCCGGCAATCAGGCCGTAGGCGCTGAATGGCTCATCGTCCGACGGGGCCAGCAGTGTGTCATAGACATAGGTGTCTACGCCTGCGGCTGCAACACCCCGGATAACAAAAGGGTTCAATGAGTCAAAGCCGTTTGCGACCACCGCCATCCTGATCGAACCCCCTTTGGGCGCATCCGGATTAACATAGTTAAAATGGGAAAAACCTTTCTCGTAGGCCGCCTCACCATGCATGGCAATGCCATGCTGAGGCTCCGGCGTCTCACCATAGGCTGGCAGGGCGAGGCTCAGGGCGCCAAAGACGGCCATTGTTCCGAGGAGTGTTACTTTGAGAGTCGAGGAAATCCAGGTTGAGGCCATGGGTCTCGCTTTTCTGTGTTGTTGTGTCCCGGACCCCTAAGGTCAGGGGCTGTTTCGAATATCCACGTAGAGTACCAGACTTTGCCCGGGCTGAAGATAACGAGCGGTGTTGAGATCGTTCCAGCTCGCGATATCCCTCACATTAACTGAAAAGCGATTTGCGATCGTGGCCAGGGAATCACCTTTGCGAACACTGTAACCGACTTTGCGTACCATGGCTTTATCGCGACCCCGGCTTGCCACCACCGTGCTGGACGGCTTCGCCTCCTTGGACCAGATTACCAGATTTTTGCCCGGGAACAGCGGGTCGCCTGGAGCCATGCCATTCCAGGCTGCCAGCTGACGCACACTGACGCCGTTGTCTCGCGCAATATCCCAGAAAGTGTCGCCACTCTGGACCTTATGCTCAAGGCGCTGGCCTTCGCCACTGGCTTGCTTCTTGGCCAAGCGTTGTGACTGGCTGAACACGTAATCGCCGGTGCCACCCCTTGCGGTTGGAATCAGTAGCCGCTGGTCCACCCGGATCAGGCTACCTCTCATATTATTGACCTGCTGAATCACAGCAGGAGTGGTGCCAAATTTATTGGCGATGCGTATGAGGCTGTCGCCAGATACAACACGGTAGTTTTGCCATGCCACTCGCTTGTCGGGGTCAATTGCTGCCAGGCCAGCCCGAAACTGTTCGGCATTGGCAACAGGCACCAGAAGGCGATGTGGGCCATCAGGTGAAGTGGCCCAGCGGTTAAAGGAAGGGTTGAGCAGGTAAATTTCGTCAATGTCCACACCGGCGAGTTTTGCCGCCTGAGCTAGATCAATCTGTGATTCGGTAGCTACGATTTCAAAGTACGGCTTGTCTTCAATGATCGGAAGTTCAATGCCGTAGGCTTCCGGATTATCGAATATTTTTGCCAGCGCGATGAGTTTCGGCACATAGGCGCGGGTTTCAGTCGGCAGGTGCAGGGACCAGAAATCGGTTGGCAGGTTCTTTCGGGTATTTTTCCGGATGGCGATGGACACCGTGCCGCCGCCACTGTTGTAGGCCGCCAGAGCCAGGGTGTAATCATCGTCAAACCGGTCCGCCAGTCGCTGCAGGTAGCGTAAAGCGGCATCGGTTGAATCGACTACGTCCCGGCGCTGATCGTGCCACCAGCTCTGCTTGAGGCCAAAATACTTGCCGGTTGAGGGAATAAACTGCCACATGCCGGCGGCCCGCCCGTGAGAATAGGCGAAAGGATCAAAGGCGCTTTCGACGATGGGCAGCAGGGCGAGCTCCCCCGGCATTCCCCGGGCTTCGATTTCATTGACAATATAATGAAGATAACGACCGCCACGCTCTACCACACGGTCGATGTAGCTCGGATGCTTTACATACCAGTTCAGTTGCTGCTGAACACGCTTATCGGTGACAGAATGATCCAGGGCAAAGAGGCCTCTGAGGCGGTGCCAGAGGTGTTTGTCGACAGTTATGTCTTCCTCTGCAATGCCATCCTCATCGGAGTCCAGACGTTCCCGAGCTTTTTCGGCCTGCTTCTTGAGCTCGGGTTCAATAGATTCATCGAGAGGCGTGCGGCTGGCGCCATCCAGATTAATGCCTGCCTCACGAGCTTCAATCGACCGTTTCAGGCCTTCATCACCTGCGGGGACCGTGACATTCTGTGAGGCAAGCAGGATTTCCCCGCTCCCAGGGTACGCAGTGCTTTTCGTCTCCTGACTCGCACCGGTGCTCGATGAAGAAGAGCCAGAGCTCAGAGAAGAGCACCCGCTGAGAATACTGAAACAACAAAAGGCGGTAAGACTTCTGACCGTCATCATAATTTTCCGGCTGTCGGGCTGGCGCGGCGTCCGCTGGCAAACCCTTTGGAGGCTTAATACGTTGGTAACACCTGGGTAATAAACTGAACTGTTCGATTCGGATTCTATGAGATCGAATTTCAGGGGGTCAAGAACGTTGACGTTACGTCATTGACACCTTGTGTTACACGCTTTCAGAAATGATCCTTACCGTGACGAACCGCTGCAAAGATTTGATTTTCGTCATCGGCAGGTAAATGCTTGTCAGCGGCATAGGTCCGGGCAACTGCAATAACCATCGGGTCATCCCAGCGAAGGAAGGGATTCAATTGCTTTTCCCGCCCCAGTGTTGAAGGAACTGTCGGGGCGGAACGCTCCCGCAATGCCTGGCAGTCGGCTTCGAACTCTGCAAGATTGCTATCTTCCGGCAGCCAGTGACGCGCAAATCTGAGATTGGCCAGCGTGTACTCATGAGCGCAGTAAACGCGAGTAGCGTCGGGAAGTGACCTGAGACTTGCCAGGGACTGGCGCATTTGCGCCGGTGAACCTTCAAACAATCTGCCGCAGCCACAAACAAAAAGCGTGTCGCCACAAAACAGAATGGGCCCGCCGTCTACCTCTGTTTCCGAGAAAAATGCGATGTGATCAAGCGTATGTCCGGGCACCGCCATAACGGCGAATTCACAGTCCTCCCAAACGACCTTGTCCCCCGGATGCACGGTGTTTGTGACGCCCTTGAACGGCGAGCCTGCCGGGCCGGTAATACGCTCGAGACCATGGCGCTCGGCCAGGGTCGCGACACCGCCGGTATGATCAGGATGGTGGTGGGTGATCAGAATAGTATCGAGCTGTAAATTATGGGCTTCCAGATAATCAGTGACGGGGTTCGCCTGGCCTGGATCCACAATCAAAGCTTTGCCAGTCATACTGTCTGCCAGACACCATATATAGTTATCACTGAAGGCTGGTATCGGTGTGATGGTTAGCATGTAACCTCGCATGGGCCTGATTGAGTGTGCCTGTTATGATAAAGCAATTAGGCTCATGCTCCCAACTATCCGATAACCCGGGCCGGGTCCGGAAAGGTGTCAGGAGAAATGTCAGGAATCAATAATGAAAGAAAGCAACGGGGTGAACTACGCAGAACGCCACCAGCAGTTTGAAAACTGGTTTCAGTCGCCCTTGGGGCGTGCGCTGCTGGCGGATCAGAGACAGTGTATAGATCAGCAGGTGGCACAGATGACCGGTGCCAGGCAGCTGCACGTGGGCATCAGTCACCGGTTGCCGGTTGCCACTAACAGCGACTTTGGTCAGCACATTCTGACAACACCACGGTGGGAAAACGATCTGCCGGACGGTGTTGCCGTTTGCGACGCTGACGAATTGCCGTTCCCTTCAAATTCGATGAATCTCGTCATTCTGCATCACAGCGCAGACTTTTCTGCCTATCCTCACCAGGTCATCAGAGAAGGGTCCCGAGTATTGAGGGGGGGCGGGCAGATGCTGATTATCGGTTTCAATCCGGTTAGCATCTGGGGGCTCCGCAAGCTTTTGTTCCGCCATACCAATGGCCCCTGGGGCGGCAGGTTCCTGTTTCGCCGGCGTATGGAGGACTGGCTGAGTTTGTTGGATTTTCAGGTCGATGAGGCCCGAAGTCATTTTTTTCGTTTGCCGGTCCAGTCTGCGGGAACCATAGAAGGCCCCACACTTATTGAGCGCACGGGAGCTTGCCGTTTTATTCAGATCGGCGCCTATTACTGTATCCTTGCCACCAAGCGGGTTTGCGCACCCATTGCCCGCAAGCCGGCCTGGCACCAAAAGAATGTGATTGCTTTGCCAGCGACGGGCAACCTCGGAATTTCCCGGGGTTACCAGCGCTCAGATAAAACTCATGGGAGTGGACATGGCTGAAAGTGTTGTGGTGTATACCGACGGTGCCTGCAAGGGTAACCCGGGGCCCGGTGGCTGGGGCGTGGTATTACGGTATCGGGGAGTGCTCAAAACCCTGCACGGGGGGGAGAGCAATACCACCAATAACCGGATGGAGTTGATGGCGGCCATCCAGGGTTTGAAAGCGCTCAACAGGGATTGCGCTGTCGAGCTCTTTACTGACTCCCAGTATGTCCGGAAGGGCATCACTGAATGGATGACGAACTGGAAGAAAAATGGCTGGAAAACCTCGGCGAGAAAACCGGTTAAAAATGATGATCTGTGGCGCGCGCTGGATGAAGAAGTTGGTCGTCACAAAATCAACTGGCACTGGGTTAAAGGGCACGCGGGTGTTCCCGACAACGAACTTGCGGATGATTTGGCGAATCGGGGTGTTGAGGAATTGCTGGCTGCCAACTAAACAGGAAACACTATGAGACAGATTGTACTGGATACCGAAACCACCGGTATCGACCCGGCCCAGGGCCACCGCATAATTGAAATAGGCTGTGTAGAGCTCGTCGAACGTCAACTCACCGGACGTCATTACCATGTCTATGTTAATCCCGAGCGGGACATTGAGGCCGAGGCGATTGCAGTCCATGGTATTACCAATGATGCCCTGGCTGATAAACCGCTCTTCCGCGATGTTGCCGAGGAATTTTTTCAGTTTATTGACGGTGCCGAACTGGTTATACACAACGCGGCTTTCGACATCGGTTTCATGGATGCGGAATTTGCGAGGCTGAGAAACAAGCGGGTGACCCGGGAATTCTGCGGTGTCGTTGATACTCTGGCGCTTGCGCGCGCCAAACATCCGGGGCAGAAAAACAATCTGGATGCCCTGTGTAAGCGCTATGGCGTTGATAACAGCAATCGTGAGCTCCACGGTGCATTGCTGGACGCGGAAATTCTGGCGGATGTTTATCTGCTGATGACCGGCGGCCAGACCGCGCTCTCGTTGGATGCCGGTAGCGATAACGCCAGTGGCGTGGAAGCCGTTCGGCGGCTTGCGGCCGATCGCAAGCCTTTGCGGGTGGTGAGGGCGCGCCAGGAAGAAATGGCCGCGCATACCAGAATGCTGGATACGATCGAGTCGTCCAGCGGCCAGGTTCTCTGGCGCGAGATTGAGCAAAAAGGACAATCTGTCGAGCAGTAAACCTACCGGTTATGAACCTGTGCAGACGTACGTTTTGTTACATTTAGAGTTTCTTGAGCTACTTGAGTTTTGTGTTATAAGTAATGGTTAGTTCGGAAATTTTAGCTGCGGCTCTCTGCACGTTGAAAACGGGAAGTGTCAATTTATGGTTCAATCGTCAATAGCGACGAAATCGCAGTCGTTTGATCTGGTCAAGGCGGAAATAGAACAAACGATCAGACAGGCAGAAGCCTGTCTCGGGCGTTTTCAGGAAAACAGGGAGAGCGGGGAAGACCTTCAGAACTGTGTCGACTATCTGAACCAGTTACGGGGAATCTTCATTCTGGTGGAACTGCGAGGCGGAATCCTGTTGTGCCAGGAAGCAGTGGCTATGGCCAACGATGTGCCGGTCGGTGCTAATGATGATAAGAACATCCTGCTCACTACTTTAAGCAGTGCTCTTTTTATCCTTCGTCGATATGTCGAATATTATCATCAGCAACGGGCAGACCATCCGGAACTACTGCTTCCCATTATTAATGACTTGCGAGAAGCGCGTAAAGAAAAGCCCTATCCTGAATCTTGCTTTTTCGATGTCGACGTTAAACACCGCGCAAATTTCGGTTTCAGTTTGGCGATCACACCGGTTGAAGGCGACGAAGCCGGTTACGAGGTTTACGCCCAGCGAATGCGTTTGATGTTCCAGATTGGTCTGCTGGGTGTGTTGAGGGAACGCAATGAAGCCGTTAATAAAAAGCTGATCGGGCGTGCAGCCCGGGGATTTGCCCGGCTCTGTAACGGGGCGTCCATGGGTCAGATGTGGTGTTTGCTTGCGGTAGTCGCCGACACCATGCTCGACCGCGACATGGCTTTTGGAAAGGCCCGTAAGCGCATGCTGATGCGTGTTGAAAAGTACACGCGCGAAATCGTTTATGTGGGCAAAGTGGCAACGGCCAAAGATGCCCCGGATTCCCTCTTCAAGGATCTTATCTATCTTTTATTCCGTAGCGGGTCGGCCAACCCTGAAGTAGCGGAGATTCTCGAAGCCTATCAATTGGCACCTTCCGAATATCCTGAAGTCATGATGGAAACGCACCGCAAGCGTCTATACGGACCCGGTGCTGATGTTCTCAAATCCTTGTCGGATGCCCTTCAGGAGGAATTGAACCAACTCAAGGACAAGCTGGATATTGTGGAACGGGGAATTGAGCCGGACATCGCCGAGTTGTCAACGATTGCGGCATCGCTTGAGAGCCTTTCCAATACCCTGTTGATGCTGGATCTGAAGCAATTGTCCGGACTGGCAAAAAATCAGGCCGGCAAGTTGCGCTTATGGGAAGCTGAAAAGCGTTTGCCCTCGAGTGATGAGCTCTATGTGCTCGCGGATGCGGTTCTGAGCATTGAAGAAGCCGCCATGCAAATGGTAACCCGCGGCATTACCAGTGAAACCGATGCATTGGCGGGCGTCAAAGTGTCTGATCGCGAACAGTCACCGTATCGCCGGGAGGCCATGATCGTTGTCGCAGACGAAGCTCGTGGAGCGCTGATTCTCGCAAAGCGGGCCATTACGGCTTTCATAGAGTCCGACTACGACAAAATGCACCTGGCTAATCTGCCGGCAACATTACACAGCATCTGGGGAGGGTTCGTGATGCTTGATGACCCGGATGCTGCCAATGTGCTCCAGCGCGTTGCTGTATGCATACAGGAAAAGCTTCTCGACGAACGTGAGCCGCCTTCAGTGTCGGTTCTCGAAGCCCTCGCCGATGCGTTGACCTCGTTTGAATACTACATAGAAAGCATCGGTACCCGGGACGATCGCAACATGGACCTGCTCAAGTTGGCTGAGTCCTCCCTCGATGATGTTGGCCTCTGAAACAAAAAAAGCCTCTGGTCGAACGACTCAGAGGCTTTTTCCACAGTTCGGATCAACTCAGTGTAAACAGTTCACCCAGCTTGGTTGCCAGCATCATGTCGCCTTCGGCACGTAGCTGACCCGCCATAAAGGCCTGCATACCATCAGTCTCGCCGGAAACAATGCCTTTCAGGGTTTCTGAGTTCATGATCAGAGTGACTGACGGATCCGCATGGTCACCTTCAACCAGCTGACAGGTGCCATCATGGATGATCAGGTGATGATTGGTATCGTCTTCAATGTCAAACTGGAACACCAGATCAAGACCTTTGGCGGCATCCGCGTTGAAGTTATGTTCGAGCTTTTCAAATACCTGAGCTGCAGACATTATTTTACCCTTTGTATTGTGTTTCATGCGCTTGGCTAACCGATCTGACTGTAGGGGGAGGGCCAGGCGGTGTCAAGCTTGATCGAACGCTTGTTTTAATTTTGTGAGGTGGTTATTTCGGACTCCCGGCGCCTTTCAACGGGCAAAGTCTTGTACCCTGCTTTTGCTCGGTTACAATCAAGCGACCTTTAAAGTATCCATGCTGGAGATGCGACTTGGAATTTTTCACAGAGTACGGGCTGTTTCTGGCCAAAACGGTAACATTGGTTGTCGCGTTATTAATTGTCGTGGCAACCATAGTGTCAGCCATGCACAAGGACAAAGGGGGCGACGACAGTGACGGCGAACTTCAAGTCCGCAGACTTAACGACAAGTATCGTCAGCTGAAGGAATCAATCCAGGCCAGGATGATGGGTGAGCAGGAACGCAAACTCTGGCAGAAGCAACAGAAGAAGAAGCACAAAGCGGAAGCCAAAGCCGAGAAGAAAAAAGCCAAAGCAAGCGGCGCTGAGCTTGATGAGACTGCTCGCCCGCGGGTTTTTGTGCTGGATTTTGATGGCGACATTAAAGCCAGTGATACGGATTCTCTTCGAAAATCCATCACGGCGGTACTCAGCGTTGCTGATGTCGGCAAGGATGAAGTGGTTGTGCGATTGGAAAGCGGCGGTGGGCTGGTGCACTCCTACGGCCTCGCTTCAGCTCAACTGGACAGGATCAGAAGCAAAGGCATTGCGCTGACGGCGTGTGTCGATAAAGTGGCTGCCAGTGGCGGGTACATGATGGCTTGTGTGGCGGACCGTATCATTGCCTCACCATTTGCCATCCTGGGATCTATCGGTGTGGTTGCGCAGTTGCCAAACTTCCACCGGTTACTCAAAGACAATAAGGTCGACTTCGAAGTGCTGACCGCGGGTGAGCACAAACGGACCCTGACCATTTTTGGCGAGAACACAGAAAAAGGCCGGCAGAAGTTTCTTGAAGACCTCGAGGATACACACGGATTGTTCAAGGATTATGTCAGTGAACGGAGACCGAGCCTGGATATCGCTGAAGTCGCCAATGGTGATATCTGGTTTGGTCGCCGAGCGTTGGAAGTGAAACTGGTTGATGAAATCAAGACCTCCGACGAATATCTCATTGAGGCCTGCGAGCGAGCGGAGGTAGTGTCGGTAGGGTATCGCCGCAAACGCACGCTGCCTGAAAAACTCGGACTAGCCGCAACAGTGGCAATGGAGAACACGGTTCTGCGTTTACTCAGCGCGTTCCGAAACCAGAAGATGCAATAGACATCTTTTGCAGTGAGCCAGCGCCAATAGCTCTGGAACAATCAACTAAAGCAAAGGTGAGACGATGACCAGCTCAATAGAATACAAAGCATGGCGAGTCCACGAAAAAGACGGTGCCTATGTCGGCGCTGTCGAAACCTGCAATACTGACGATCTGCCCGAAAACGAAGTGCTGATCAAAGTCAGCCACTCCTCTCTCAATTACAAGGATGCGCTGTCAGCGTCCGGAAATAAGGGTGTAACGCGGACTTTTCCTCACACCCCGGGTATCGATGCGGCGGGTGAAATTGTTGCCTCTACGGTAGCCGACCTGGCCGCCGGCCAGGCTGTCATCGTTACCGGCTACGATCTCGGTATGAATACCCCCGGTGGCTTCGGCGAATACATTCGGGTTCCGGCCAGATGGTGTATTCCAATGCCTCGTTCCTGGGACGCCAGAACGGCCATGGTGTACGGCACGGCCGGTCTTACCGCCGGGCTTTGCGTGGCCAAGCTGTTGAAAATGGATGTCAAGCCAGAGCAGGGCCGGATAGCGGTTACCGGTGCCAGTGGCGCCGTCGGCAGCATCGCTACCGAGCTGCTGTCAAAGTTGGGCTATGAGGTTGTGGCGATCAGCGGCAAAGCAGACCATGCCAAGTCATTGAAAGCCCTGGGTGCAGCAGAAGTGGTCGGGCGGGATGTGTTGGCAGAGAATAAAAAACCAATGGCCAAGCCTGCCTATGCCGGCGCGATAGATACTGTGGGTGGCGATCCACTGGCGGAGCTGCTCAAGTACATTCAGCCGGGGGGCTCGGTTTCCTGTTGTGGCCTGGTGGCCGGCACGCAGCTACAAACCACTGTGCTACCGTTCATACTGCGGGGCGTTAATCTGCTGGGTGTTGATTCAGTTGAAATTCCATTGGCGGAGAAGCAAGCCGTTTGGGATAAGTTGAGCGGTCCCTGGGCCTGTAAGCACGCCGAGAACAACGCTCGTGATATTGGCAAGGCGGAGTTGGATGAAGCGCTGAAGGCGTTCCTGAGTAGCTCTTCGGCCGGTAAGATTGTACTCGATCACGGCAAATAACGAGCGGAGATTTCGGGCAGGATGACGCTTCTGCACATCCTGCCCGGAACGAATTACAGAGCTCTACGACGAAACAGTGGTTCCTCGGTATCTGTCGCTGCCTGGTAGGCCTGACTGAAAAAGTTCAGACAGTGAGCGGCAAGCTCGATGTCTTTATCCGCACGCAGTGCATAGCTGTCGAACCCGCAACGTTTCATGAACTGAAGCTGGTCCAGCAGTACATCGCCTATCGCCCGCAATTCGCCCTCGTAGCCAAAGCGCTCCCTCAGCAACCGCGCCGAACTATAGCCTCTGCCGTCAGTGAATTTGGGAAAGTTGACAGCGATAATCGACAGTTCGTCAACGGCGTCTGCCAGCATTCCGGGCTCATCGTGGCTTTCCAGCCAGACACCCACAGTTTCTTTGTTCGGGTATTGCGCCCGGTTTGCCAGCCACATATCCGCTGGAATCAAGACCCGACCCTCTGGCAGTGTCAATACCTCGCCCTCTTCAGGACGGGGTACCACCGTCCAGTCATCCGCTTTGATCTGGCCGTCCGAAGTTATAATGTCAGGCATAAACACGCTCCTTGAACGGCACAATTCCGATGCGGCGATAGGTGTCGAGGAAGGCTTCCTCTTCAGTCCGGTTTTCCACATAAACGTTGATGATCTTCTCGATCACTTCCGGCATGTGCTCACTGGCAAATGAGGGGCCAAGCAGTTTGCCAATGGCAGCATCACGCTGGGCCGAACCGCCAAGACTGATCTGGTAGAATTCTTCCCCTTTTTTATCGACACCCAGCACTCCGATATGACCGACATGGTGATGTCCACAGGCATTCATGCAGCCTGAAATGTTGAGGTCAATATTGCCGAGGTCGTACACGTAATCCAGATTATCGAATTTGCGCTGAATGGACTCTGCAATCGGAATCGATTTCGCGTTCGCCAGGGCGCAATAATCGCCACCGGGGCAGCAGATGATATCTGTCAGAGTATTGAGGTTGGCGGTGGCAAAACCCATGGGCTTGATGGCTTGCCAGAGATCGTACAATTCATCCTGACGCACATCGGCCAGCACCGCGTTCTGCTGATGAGTGACCCGCGCTTCACCAAAGCTGTAGCGATCGGCAACATCCGCAATCTGTTCAAGCTGGCGATCGCTGACATCACCAGGAGGGGTGCCGGTTTTCTTCATGGTCAGTGTGACGATGGCGTACCCTGGCTTCTTATGGGCATCGACGTTACGAGTCACCCATTTGTCGAAGGCTTTCGATTCGGCTCGTGCCTGGACCAGAGCTTCCGGATTATCTTCCAGAGCGGCATAACCTGGCTCCGTGAAATAGGCCTGAATCCGGGCAATGGCTTCATGGGTCAGTCTGGAAGGAGAGTCTTTGATATGGGACCACTCGTCTTCAACTTTGTCAGCAAAGCCTTCCGGTGTCAGCGCTTTTACCAGTATCTTGATGCGGGCTTTGTACTTGTTATCCCGTCGACCGTAACGGTTATACACCCGCAGAATGGCTTCCAGGTAAGTCAGCAGGTCCAGTTCGGGCAGATATTCCCGTATCACCGGCCCGACCATGGGCGTTCGCCCAAGGCCGCCGCCCACGTAAACTTTAAAGCCAAGGTCTCCGGCATCGTTACGGACGGTCTCGAGACCAATATCGTGAACCTGCACCGCAGCCCGATCCGTATGCTCGGAAGCGTTAACAGCAACCTTGAATTTGCGTGGCAGGAAGGCAAATTCCGGGTGGTAGGTAGACCATTGACGAATAATTTCGCAATACGGGCGTGGGTCAACTATCTCATCGGACTGAGCACCGGCGAACTGGTCCGTGGTGGTGTTGCGGATACAGTTGCCACTGGTTTGGTTGGCGTGCATCTCGACTTCGGCCAGTTCCGCCAGAATATCCGGTACATCCTCGAGGGCCGGCCAGTTAAGCTGGACATTCTGACGGGTCGTGAAGTGCGCGTAGCCCTTGTCATAATCCCGGCTGACCTTTGCCAGACGGCGCAGTTGCTCCGACCGGAGCATGCCATAAGGCACACAGATCCGTAGCATCGGTGCCAGGCGTTGCACGTAAAGGCCATTTTGCAAACGCAGTGGCAGAAATTCCTCTTCTGCCAGATCGCCTGCAAGGGCGCGGGCAGTTTGGTGGCGGAATTGTGCGACGCGTTCGGCGAGTATCTGCCGATCGTATTCGTCGTAAACGTACATAGAGCAAAATCCTGGTCAGTAGAAATCGAAGAGTGTTGACGACTATATTTTTCAGTCACGGCTGCGATAAGCTGTCTGTGGCGCTGAACGTGCAACCTGACAAGTGTTGAGCGCACGTACCGCGCGATGGTAAAAAAGATACCAGTTTCGGTTTATGCTTAAAATGATTATTTAAAGATATGCTAATAACAGATAGTGCTAAAAGCCTGTAGACGTTTTTGCCGAATCTGAATAGGCTATACGTGTTTTAGAGAGCGAATGGCTCTGGCGATAAGTTCCAAACAACAACGAGGATAGAACATGAGTAAAAGCACACTGAGTGACAGTCAGGTCGACGCCGTCGCAGCAATCGTGCTCATCATACTGGCGGTGTCACTGGCGGTATTCTGGGTCGCCGGCCAGTAATCGAGAAAGAGCAATCGAGAATCAGAAGCCAGTTGCCGGGTCGGTCAGACCGGCAGCCGGTGTTACCCGGACAACACCCAGCGTACGATCAGTATCAGTGTCCCTACAAACCCCGCCGTGAATAGAATTCCCACCACGATATAAGGCCATGGACTCTGGCTTTCGAAGTCTTCTTCATGGCGCTTGCTTGACTGCACCCCCAGCGCGCCCGCGAGCACGCTCTGGAAGACCTTCAAAAGCCCGGGGCCTTTCTTTTTACGCTGTTCTTCATCACCTGTCATAGTGCTTCCCAATCCATTTTCCTGGTTATCATTGCGCTATTCCGCGGGATCATAGGCAAGGCTTGGCGCGAGCCATCGTTCTGCGTCTGCCAGACTCATGTTTTTGCGCGTGGCGTAGTCCTGCACCTGATCCTTGCCGATTCGGCCAACCGCGAAATACTTGGCTTCCGGGTGGGCAAAATACCAGCCGGACACCGCTGCGGCCGGGAACATCGCGAAGTGCTCAGTCAACTCTATGCCCGCGTTTTCAGGGGCCTGCAGCAATTCAAAGAGGGCTTCTTTCTCCACATGGTCCGGACAGGCAGGGTAGCCCGGCGCGGGCCTGATGCCTTTGTAGCGTTCGCGAATCAGATCGTCACGTTCCAGGGCTTCGTCGGGGTCATAACCCCATAATTCTTTTCTGACCCGCTCGTGGAGCCGTTCCGCAAATGCCTCAGCCAGTCGGTCTGCCAGCGCCTGCACCATAATGGCGTTGTAGTCGTCGTTGGCTTCCTTGAATTCGCGCACCATTTCTTCGGCACCGATACCGGTCGTCACCGCAAACCCGCCGATGTAGTCACACTGATCTGCGGTCTCTGGTAACAGGTAGTCCGACAGTGCCATCATCCGCTTGCCCGGCGCTTTTTCGTCCTGCTGGCGAAGGTGATGAAGGGTAATGAGCTCTTCGGTTCGGGACTCATCCGTATAGACCACCACATCATCGCCGCGACGGTTGGCGGGCCAGAACCCGATGACGCCGCGAGCCGTCAGGCGCTTTTCCTCAACTATCCGCATGAGTATCTGCTGGGCATCATCAAACAGGGATTTGGCCGCTTCACCGCGCTTCGGGTCATCGAAAATGGCTGGATACTTGCCCGACATATCCCACGCGATGAAGAACGGTGACCAGTCGATGTATCTCACCAGCTCTGCCAGATCGTAATTGTCAAAGCTCCGGATGCCGGTGAAGGTGGGCTTGACCGGCGTAAACCCTTCGAAATCGATCTCCGGTGCCCGCTCCCGCGCTTCTTTCAGCGAAACCAGCTTCACCCGATCCCCGCGGTTCTTACGCCTCTCGCGGACGTCATCGTATTCAGCTCGGGCGGCGTCAACCAAACCGGGTTTTGCTGTCTTGCTGAGTAACTGTGAGGCCACATTCACGCAGCGAGACGCATCGGAAACATAAAGCGCTATGTCATTTTTGTACTGTGGCTCGATCTTGACCGCAGTGTGGGCCTTGGACGTGGTCGCACCGCCAATCATCAGCGGAATCTGGAAATCGAGACGCTGCATTTCCCGTGCTACGTGAACCATTTCATCCAGTGAGGGTGTGATCAGGCCACTGAGGCCGATGATGTCAACATTGTGCTCAACGGCGGCGGCCAGAATTTTGTCACAGGGCACCATGACACCCAGGTCGATGACCTCATAGTTATTGCACTGGAGTACCACGCCGACGATGTTCTTGCCGATGTCATGGACGTCGCCTTTCACCGTTGCCATCAGGATCTTGCCTTTGGCTCGCTGGTCTGCTGACTTCTCGGCTTCGATGTAGGGAATAAGGTGGGCAACAGCCTGTTTCATGACCCGCGCACTTTTCACCACCTGCGGCAGAAACATCTTGCCGTCACCAAACAGGTCGCCAACCACGTTCATGCCATCCATAAGAGGGCCTTCGATAACGTGAATCGGGCGTTCGGCACGCTGGCGGCAGGCTTCGGTGTCTTCAATGATATGGCTGGTAATGCCTTTGACGAGTGCGTGTTCGACCCGTTTCTCAACCGGCCACTCACGCCAGGCCAGGTCTTCTTCCTGGGTCTTGCCGCCTTTATTCTTGAAGCGCTCGGCGATTTCCAGCAACCGGTCGGTTCCATCAGCCCGGCGGTTCAGCACAACATCTTCTACCAGCGCTTTCAGTTCGGGTTCGATCTCATCATAAATAACCAGTTGGCCGGGGTTTACGATCCCCATATTCAGACCGGCCTTGATGGCGTGATAAAGGAATACCGAGTGAATGGCTTCACGCACGGCATCGTTGCCACGGAAAGAAAATGAGACGTTGCTGACACCCCCGGAAATCGACGCATAAGGCAGGTTCTTGCGAATCCATCGACACGCATTGATGAAATCGACGGCGTAATTGTTGTGCTCTTCAATACCGGTCGCAATGGCAAATATATTGGGGTCGAAAATTATATCGGCAGGATTGAAGCCGATACCGAGCAGGGTGTCATAGGAGCGTTTGCAGATTTCGGTCTTGCGCTCGTAAGTGTCGGCTTGTCCTTGCTCATCAAAGGCCATGACCACGACAGCAGCGCCATAGCGCATGCAGGTTCTTGCGCGGGCAACGAACTCGTCTTCACCTTCTTTGAGACTGATGGAGTTCACCACCGCCTTGCCCTGAATGCAACGAAGGCCCGCTTCGATGACATCCCATTTGGAGGAGTCCACCATGAGGGGCACGCGGGAAATGTCAGGCTCGGAGGCCACCAGCTTCAAAAACGTCACCATGACGTCTTTGGAGTCCAGCATGCCTTCGTCCATGTTGATATCGATAATCTGCGCACCGTTCTCGACCTGGTCCCGGGCAACGCTGAGAGCCTCTTCGTATTGCTCTTCCTTGATCAGCCGGAGAAAGCGTTTGGAACCGGTAACGTTGGTTCGTTCACCCACGTTGATGAACAGGGTGTTTTCATCCGCTGTGAACGGCTCAAGCCCGGACAGGCGCATGCGCTTGGGCCGTTCGGGAATTTTGCGGGGAGGGTATTTTGACACCACCCGGGCAATGGCTTCGATGTGATCAGGCCGTGAGCCACAGCAGCCCCCGATTATGTTCAGGAAGCCATCGCGGGCGAAGCCTTCAATAATGTCCGCCATTTCTTCGGGCGTCTGGTCATACTCGCCGAACTCGTTCGGCAGACCCGCGTTGGGATGTGCGCTGACGTAGGTTTCAGCTTTGTTGGAGAGCTCTTCAACATAAGGCCGCAAGGCGTCAGCGCCCAGGGCACAGTTAAGCCCGGCAGAAATGGGCTTGGCGTGCGCAATAGAATTCCAGAAGGCTTCCGTGGTCTGGCCAGAGAGGGTGCGGCCAGACGCATCGGTAATGGTGCCGGATATCATGATGGGCAGCTCTGTGCCGCTGTCTTCAAAGTACTGTTGAGTGGCGTATATCGCCGCCTTGGCATTCAGTGTGTCGAAAATGGTTTCGATCAGGATCAGATCACAACCGCCCTCGACCAGGCCGGACACAGCTTCGTAATAATTGTCTACCAGAGTCTGGAAGTCGACATTCCGGAATCCGGGATTGTTTACATCCGGTGAAATCGAAGCCGTTCGGGACGTTGGTCCTACTGCACCCGCCACAAAGCGCGGCTTCGCCGGATTCTTTGCGGTGTATTCATCGGCAATTTTACGGGCCAGCTGTGAGGCGGCGACGTTCAGTTCTTTGGCGATGGACTCAAGGCCATAATCCGCCTGGGAAACCTGGGTCGAGTTGAAGGTGTTGGTTTCAATGATGTCCGCGCCGGCTGCCATATAATCCGCATGGATATTGCGTAGCAGGGCAGGCTGAGTGAGGTTCAGAAGGTCGTTGTTGCCCTGAACATCACGGTCATAATCGGCGAACCGCTCGCCCCGGAACCCAGCTTCATCCAGTTTCAGATTCTGGATCATGGTGCCCATGCCGCCATCAAGGATGAGAATACGGTTTTCCAGTGCTTGTCTCAATTCAGTGAGACGGGATTCACGGTTGTTCATAAAGGCTGGTTCCGGAATTCAGATAGTGTCGTTAAGACGCAGAATGATAGCAAAAATGCGCGATTGCGTCCCGGTTGATCATAAGCTGGATCAAGTCGCGGCTTCAATTGCTGAGGTTTCAGGCGGTCATAAAGGCTGACTATTTTACTGGGTCTTTCAAGTTTCAGCGAAGTCACTTAAAATAGATGTTGAACTTTCTAACAGGTGGATTACATGGCCCTGGTCACAGTGACAGATTCTGCGCGGGACTACCTTGCGCAACTTATCGAAAAGCAGGACGTGGAAGGCATGGGTGTACGGATATTCGTAACCCAGCCGGGCACCAAGCATGCCGAGACCTGTCTGGCTTACTGCCCGGCGAACGAGATCGTGCCGACGGATGAACAGGTTGATCTGGAAAAGTTCACCCTTTATCTCGATCATACGTCAGTGCCGTTTCTGGAAGAAGCCTATGTGGACTATTCCAAGGACCAGATGGGTGGCCAGCTGACGATCAAAGCGCCGAATGCGAAGGTACCTAAAATCGACGATGATGCGCCATTGAATGATCGCATCAACTACGTACTGGCATCGGAAATCAACCCGGGCCTTGCATCCCACGGAGGCGAAGTGTCGCTGGTTGAAGTGGTGGATGAATCCGTTGCGGTACTTCGTTTTGGTGGCGGATGCCAGGGTTGCAGCGCAGTGAGCCTGACCCTGAAGCAAGGTGTTGAGTCGACGTTGAAAGAACGGGTGCCGGAAATCACAGCGGTACGTGATGTGACGGATCACACCGTCAAGGAAAACGCCTATTACCAGTAATCCCTGGTAGTCAGCGGTCGTGCGGATGTCATCACTCCGGCGATAAAAGAGCCAGCGTAGCAATGCGCTGGTTTTTTTATGGTGCTCGGGTATCGTATTTATCTGATCTGCACTGAGGATTTGCTTTGGTCGACGTTGCGCTATGGTCAGTGCCTTTGATGGCAGCGATCGTGGGCTGGTTTACAAACTGGCTCGCAATTCGGATGTCTTTTCGCCCTGTCCATTTCATTGGTATTGGCGGCTGGCTGGGCTGGCAGGGTGTCATTCCCCGCAAGGCAGAAAAGATGGCGCATATCTGCATCGACCGGACCCTCGACAAGTTCGGCAATCTCAATGCAGTTTACCGGAAGCTTGAGCCCGAGCGCATTGTTGAACAGGTTATCTCCCAGGTTAATCCACGCCTTGATGAATACATTGATGAAGTGATGTATGAAATCCAGCCGGTGCTCTGGGACAACCTGCCCAATTTCCTCAGGCAGCGAATCTATCAATGGGCGAGGGAACAGTTGCCGTCGCGGATTGAGTCTCTGGTCGAGGACTTCGGCGACGATCTCTCAGACCTGGTCGACCTGAAAGCATTGCTGAGCCGCGAGCTCAGGAAGCATCCCGATCTGATGAACCGGATATTCAGTGAGGCTGGCAGCGTCGAGCTTCGGTCTGTCATCAACAAGGGCGCGTGGATCGGCGGTTTGCTCGGAGCTCTGATTCTGCCCCTCTGGATGCGGTACCCGGAACCCTGGCTGTTGCCCGTGGCGGGCTTTATTGTCGGCTTTGCAACCAACTGGCTCGCCATAAACCTGATCTTCCGCCCCCTTGAGCCGCGGCGGTTTTTCTTCTGGCGTGTGCAGGGGCTGTTTCTCAAGCGACAGCCTGAAATCAGCGATGTCTGGAGCCGGCTGGTGGCAGAGGAACTGATTACCGTGGAAAAAGTGGCGGACGCCATGATTCATGGGGAGCGCGGTGACCGGACCCGCGCCATCATCCAGAAACACCTCAGGCCATTGCTGGACAATTCGGTGGTGATGAAGCTTGGCAGCCAGGTTACTATCGGTATGTCAGGCTATACTGAGCTAAAGAAAGCAATGAATAACAAAGCATTATATGCAACACATGAAGTGTTTTCTGATCCTGTCTTTAACCGGGAAAGAGCGCCGGTGGTTGCAGGCGTGCTGGCTGAGCAAATGAAATCCCTGGAGCCAGTGGAGTTCCAGGATATTCTGAGGCCGGCGTTCAAGGAGGAAGAAATCAAACTGATGTTGGTGGGCGGTATACTCGGGAGTATCGCAGGCGCCATTCAGTCCGGGTTGTTCCTTTTCTGGTCGGTATAAGGAGATTCATCATGGCATTCTGGCAGCAAATATTCATCCAGATCGCGGTCACCGGTCTGACTGTCCTATTGGTATTGGGCGGGTTTTATCGCTGGGTGGTCAAACCATACCTGGACCGCCAAGTGAAACAGCTTGCAGATATTGCCGAAGGCATCGAACCCCGGGTTACCCGGGGCGTCAAGACCGGAGTTTCAGAGACACTCCGAGAATTGCCCGAAAGCACCATGCGAGATTCCACCAAGCAGTTTCTCAAGTTCGGATCTGGTCTGATGGAAAACGGATTGAGCAGTTTTCTCGGTGGTTCGGAAGAGCTCCAGCGCCGGAGCAAGGCAAGCCGCAACACCGACGAAGCCGGGAGAAAACCCGGTTCAGAGACCCCGGGCGACCGGAGCTGAATCAAATCGGGTCCGTTCCCGGGCTTGCCACAGGTTTCTTGCCTGAGTCAGAGCGGCCTCCTGGCTGCCGGCCTGCCCGGACTCGTAGAGTGCCAGCGCCGCTGTCGACAGGATAGCGGCTTCCCCGTAGCTGTCTTCCTGACGTCCTTGCCACAGCGCCAGCATTTGCTCTGCATTCAATGTTTCCGGCTTAACGTGGCGGCGATCAAATAACGCGGGCCAGTTATCCTCTTCGAGTATCCCGTCGCCATTGTGCTGGCGGGCACGGAACACTTTCAACACATTATCCGGATTACGCTCAATCTCGCCACCTTCACCCCGTATGACTGCGATCCGTTTGTACCCCAGCAACAGTCCGGCTTCCTGATGAAGTCCTGCATAGGGTGGGTGGAAGATACCCTGCAGCACGAGAGGCGCATTGAGCGGATTTATCAGCCGTGACAACGAATGCACCGGGGAGCGGAGCCCGAGGATCGGTCGCAGATCGATCATTTCGGCCAGTTTGGGGGCCACCACCGCCAATGGCAGGTAGCTCAGGTGTTCGCGATCCAGTTGTTGGGCTACCTCAGCCCAGTTCTGAGCGGGGCTGAGGCCGAAGGATTTCATGACTTCGGTCAGATAAAGCCGCTCCGGTGTGTGGCCTTCGGCGCCATGCACAAACACTCTCAAGCCGTGCTGGGCCAATAAAAGTAACGAGAACAGAAACCAGGGTGCATGCCGCCGCTTTCCGGCGTAAGACGACCAGTCGATATCCGTCCGCAAATCCGCAGGTGCGCCGGCCCCGGATCGAACCGCATCCACAAAACCGGCGAGTTCATCCGGTGTCTCCTCCTTGACCCGCAATAACATCAGGAAAGCGCCTACCTGAACCGGCTCTGCTTCGCCCGCCAGAATCATCGACATCGCATGGCGCGCTTCGGCACGATTCAGCGAGCGGGAGCCCCGCTTGCCCTTACCGAGAATGCGCACATAGGGAGCGAAAGGATGTTCACCGGGCTTTGGCTCAGGCAGGGCGGTGGTAATGTCTGTGGTCATGGTATTTCCTGTCGTATTCGTCGGTGTGGGTGCGGCCCCTTCCTCAGAGGCAGTTGGTCGGTCGGGGTAAACCAGCAATTCGGCAGGCGGTTTTTGCCGGTGTACCGGGAAACAGCTGCATCAGATAAATGCTGTTGCCCTTGATCTCGCCCAACTGTTCTTTCACTGCTTTGACAAACAACCGGTTCGACGGTGGCGATATTTCATATTGTTTATAAAATTGGCGTAATAACTCTATAATTTCCCAATGCTTTCCCGTAAGTAAAATTTCACTTTCAGCCGCGATATTAATGGCGACAGACGGGGACCATTCATCGGCATTCTCCAGAAACCCTTCGTTGTTTCGCTGTGGTACGGGCATTGCCATCACCAATTCATAACCCGCTGATGGGTTTCCGTTAAGACTACGAGGCCAGCGTAGCCGATCATTTTGACACCCGTTACTGAACTTTCCGATAACGCACGCGCGTTGACGTCTGCGCGTAATGCATAACAGGGCGGCAATGGCAGAGATTCAAAAACCAACGCCATAACGGCGTTCTCTATCAGCACCAGAGTGTCATCCTCTGCCAGTGCCCTCAAGCAGGCCGGAAAACGCGGGTGGTCCGGCGCCTTGTTGATAATGTGAAGTGTCGGCATGGCGGCCTTCCGTAATAGTTAGAGGACTACAACAGCGTCGAACTGTTTATAGAACGCCGGGGTGAGGTCAGTTTCGCTTGCGGACTGGGAAAGCTGATCCGACGATAACCGGTATTGGCGAAGGGCGGCTTTATCTGCCAGCAGCGCCGATACGCCAAAAATGGTGGCTGCCGACAGGTTCCGCTCGACAGACTTCTGGCTTAACTGATCAGCAGACTGGCCTGGGCGCAGCCAGTTTACACCGGCGCCGCGGAACAGGAGTGTCACGGGCCGATCAAAAGCGGCCAGGGAAAAGGCCATGTCGAGGGCTTCCCGCCCGTGCCAATCGCCGTAGGGTAGGCGATCAATGACGATGAGTGTATGCATGGCGCTAGTCCGTAGGCAGAAAGTAGAGAATACGTGACGATGTCATTGTCGCTTCAACCCAGTCTCCAAGGCCCGCCATCTCGAATGGTTCGGCAATGTTACTGGCCGGCTGTTCATACCGGGTCTGTTCTGCACTGTCGAGAATGCCCCTGCGCAATGCGGAGGCAATACACGCGACTGCCGGTGTACGAGTCTGCATCAGAAATTCGCTCCAGAGCTGTGTCCAGTTCACCTCATCGCTGGGAGGCGTTACAAGGCTTGATGCCAGATAGACACCGTCACCGTAGAGAAACACTCTGTCCAGCTTGTGACCACCTGAAATTAGCGCTTTTGCGAAGGCGAGGGCGCTTTGCGGAGCCTGGCTGGTGTAGGGAGCACCGGATATAACCAATGTGTAGGATAGCGCTGGTGATCGAGTCATAAGTAATCAAAGTCAGAAAAATCGCGTAGAAGGGCTCAAGGTAAAAAGCATCTTAACCCGGAAACGAAAAAACCCCGGCACTGTACCGGGGTTTTTGTGGAAGCTGACGTGATCAGTCGTCGCCACCAAAGGCACCCAGCAGGTGAAGCAAGCTCGTGAACAGGTTGTAGATGTTCAGGTACAGGGCCGTTGTAGCCATGATGTAGTTGGTTTCACCACCGTTGACAATGCGGCTGGTGTCAAACAGGATAAAGCCTGACATAAGCAGCACTACCGCGGCACTCAGCGCCAGGCTGAAAGCACTTACAGCAACGCCGAACATGCTTGCGACCAGCGCGCCGACCATACCGACGATCACCACCACAAGGCCTGCTACCAGCATGCCGCGCATGAAGCTGAAGTCTTTCTTGGTAGTGAGCACGTAGCCAGACAGCGCGAGGAAGACCACTGCAGTTCCGCCCAGGGCCTGCATTACCACCTGGCTGCCATTAGACATCGCAAGGTAGTGCATGAGGGTGGGTCCGAGTGCAAGGCCCAGCAACCCGGTGAACGCAAAGACAACAGCGATGCCGGCTGAACTGTTAGCGGTGCGGGGTAGAACCAGCCAAACCAGGCCGAGCGCGCCGAGCATGCACATCAAGCTGACGCCGCGGCTCATTTCAATTGCCATGGACACACCTGCCATCGCGGCACTGAACAACAGTGTCATCGCCAACAGGGAGTAAGTATTCCGCAGGACTTTTGTAGCCTCTGCGCTTATGCCGGTGCCCGCCGAAACCTGGCCTGAATAAGCACCTTGGCCTTGCTGGACATTGAATCGTTTGTCTACCATCTTCATCTCCGGTTATAGCAACACTGAGGAAAAAGTTCTCTCCCCCCATAATAATGTCGAAAGTGGAACTTTCAATCATTTAAGACCGAAAAGTAGTAATAAAGATCCTTCAGTAAGAGAAATAAGCAATCCAGCCGTCAAGGCGTTGACACATAGGCCTAATCCGGTATCATTCACACCGCTGTCGCGATGACAGTTAGGTAGTAAGAAGCTAGGAAATTAATAGCAAAACGGTGGGTTGGCAGAGTGGCTTAATGCAGCGGTCTTGAAAACCGCCGACGGTTAGTAGCCGTCCCGGGGTTCGAATCCCTGACCCACCGCCATTTTTCAATGTGCTATCAATACCCTTTGTGAACTGCCCCTCAAGTTCTTTTATCTCCATCTCCCAGATTCAGCCTTCAACATCTCAATTTATTCAGACTGACTCGCCGTCCTTATAGCCGGGCAGTGCCGGCCATTAGGTCGACTCTTATGCGGCTACACCTCGGATCCCAGAGATTTTGCGCGCTCAGCACGGGCCGCCAGGACTTCGGGTTTATTGTCCGGTACTGTCCAGCCCTGCAGGTTGTCCTCGATCAGCGAGACCAGTGCTTTTATATGACCGGGGGTCGCATTGAGTGCGGGAATGTAGCTGAATGCCTTGCCACCTGCTTTCATGAAATAGTCCCGGTTTTCCTGGTCGATTTCTTCGATGGTTTCCAGGCAGTCGGACGAAAAGCCGGGGCAGAACACGTCGATGGAAGCCACACCCTGCTCGGGCAGGCTCTGAAGAGTTTTGTCGGTGTAGGGCTGCAACCACTCCTCCCGACCGAAACGGGACTGGAAAGTAGTCATGTACTGATCCTTGGTCAGGCCCAGCCGCTCTGCCAACAGGCGTGAGGTCTTGTGACATTCGCAATGGTAGGGGTCACCGCGCATCAGGTATTTCAGGGGCACACCATGGAAGGAAAGAATGAGCTTTTCATGCCGTCCGTTGTTGCTCCAGTAGTCTTCAATATGGCGGGCCATAGCTTCAATGTAAGGCGGATAGTCCGGGTAATGACTGATAAAGCGAAAATCCGGCAGCCAGCGGCGCTTTACAAAATCGCTGGCAATGGCGTCAAACGTGGACGCTGAAGTAGAGCCGGAATATTGCGGGTACAAAGGCAGGACAAGGAGTTGACGGACGCCCTGGCTTTGCAGGTCATCCAGTACGCTGACTATCGAAGGGTTCCCGTACCGCATGGCAAACGCGACAACAACATTCTGGCCATATTTGGCATGAAGGCTCTTGCGAATTTCCTCACACTGGTTAGCGGTGTGAGTAAGCAGAGGTGATCCTTGCTGTTCCCAGACTTCCCGGTAGGCCTTTGCCGAGCGGGAGGGCCGGATTCTCAGAATGACGCCATGCAGGATCAGCCACCAAAGTAGTCTTGGAACTTCCACCACTCTGGGGTCTGCCAGGAACTCACCAAGGTAGCGCCTGAGCGCGGGCGTTGTGGGGGCGTCCGGAGTACCCAGGTTCGTCACCAGAATGCCGAGTTTTTCGGCCTGATTGTGACGAAAACCGTTCTCACCTTTATATTGCATATCCTGATATCACCTAACGTTTTGAAAGTGGTTGTAATAATCCCAAAGCTCAAGCGTTAGCATTTACGAAGCAGATGCGGAGCGGGATGAGTCAGCCTGATCAATACGGCATAATTAGCCAGACGGGACACTAGGACTGCACCTCGACTTCCTCCGTCCCCGGACTGTCCTCTTCGGCTTTGTGTAACTTGCACCATGCCCGATAGGTGCTCAGAAAAACTTCGCCCGTCAACGCCTTCAGAAAGGTGCTCTTGTCCAACCGGTCCATCACTGGCCCTTTGACCTCCGATAAATGCAGCCGGATACCGGCATCACTGAGGCGCCCGTTTATCGCTTCGAGGCTCTCGAGTGCCGAGGCATCGATGTAGTTTACGGCCGGGCACATCAGGACGAAATCCGTTAACTGTGGTTGCTCAAGAATCAGCGTGTAGATGCGATCTTCGAGATACCGGGCATTAGCAAAATAAAGGCTTTCGTCCACCCGCAAAATCATCAGGTGAGGATCGGTCTCGGTCTTGTAGCGATGAATATTGCGAAAATGCTCACTGCCATAGATTCGTCCCACCAGTGCACTGTGAGGGCGACTGGTGCGCCAGAGGTAGAGTATCAGCGAGAGCGCAATGCCCGTCAGAATACCCGCGGTCACTCCGATCAATAGCGTAACGGCGAGAGTGCTGATCAGTGCGGCGCCATCATGTTTTGAATACATCCAGGTCTGTCGGATGACTGTGACGTCCACCAGCGTGAGCACCGCAATAATGACCGTGGCACCAAGAATGGCATGGGGCAGGTAGTAGAACAATGAGGTAAAGAAAAACGTCACCACCCCGATACAGACCGCCGTTAGCGCACCAGCTGCCGGCGTGCGGGCACCGGCGTCAAAATTGACAATTGATCGCGAGAAACCGCCGGCAACCGCAAAGCCACCGGACAGGGCAGAGGCGATATTGGCGGCTCCGAGTCCGAGCAGCTCCTGATCCGGGCTGATCCTTTCCTTGCGTCGTGCAGCGAGTTTATGGGCCAGTGACACGGATTCAACAAATGTCACGATGCTGATCAGGAATGCCGGTACCAACAGCGCCTGAAATAACGCGAGTGGTCCATCGGGCATACCAAGTGCCGGCAGGCCCGAGGGTACATCACCGACCACCGAAAGCCCCAGGTCGTCCAGATTCATTATCGCCGCCAGACTGGTGGCAACCACCACGGCAATGATGGGCCCTGACCTCACAAGCATGCCCGAAATTCGCGCCTCAATGCCCAGCCGGGAGAGCCCAAGGGCGAGGTAGTGTCGCACCAGATAAAGGAAGACTAGCGCTAACATGCCGACCAGCAGGGTCGGACCGTGAACGGCACCCGTGGATAGCCAGAAGGACTGCGCCAGTTCAATGAGATTATCGCCAGCTAGCTCGATGCCGAAAATATGCCGCAGCTGGCTGGCAGCAATCAACAAACCGGAGGCTGTTATGAAACCGGAAATCACCGGGTGGCTGATAAAGTTGGAGAGAAAACCCAATCGAAGCAACCCCATGATGAGCAGCATAAGGCCTGAAACCAGTGCCAGAGCTACGGAGGCCACGGCATAACCCGCGGTGCCAGCCTCGGCAACATCACCGACGGCCGCCGCACTCATCAGGGAGATCAACGCAACCGGGCCTACGGCCAGGGTGTTGCCGGTACCGAAAATGGCGTAGGCCATTGCCGGTAAAATGCTTGCGTAGAGGCCCGCTTCGGGGGGCAAGCCCGCAAGCAGGGCAAACGCCAGGGACTGAGGGATAACCAGGATTGTTACGATGATGGCGGCGGAGGCATCACTCGCCAGCAGGTTTCGGTTGTAGCTACGCAACCAATCAATACAAGGGAAATAGTCCAGCAGTCGCCGGCCCATCAATCAGGCGCCTTTGGATGCTTGCTGAATCAGGCGTGGCCTGAGTGGGCTGAGATCATAACCCGCTTCACGGGCCCGATTTATGAGAGGATCAGCGGGAATGAAGGGGGCGTTGCTGAGCGCCCAAAGCACCGTACACCGCATGCCGGACCGGCAAAAGGCAAGGATAGGTTTTTGTGCTGATTTCAGTATGGGGGTGAAATCGTCCACATCGCTGTCGAGAATATTGCCGGACTGGACTGGCAGGTATACCCACTCAAGACCATTTTCGCGGGCGGCCGCTTCCAGGTCCGCCATTGCAGGCTGGCCCGGCTCCTCAGCGTCCGGACGGTTAGCCACCAGGGTTTTAAAGCCAAGGCTGGCAACTTCTTCGACATCCGCGACCGTCAGCTGGGGGGACACTGAAAGATTATCATCCAGTTTCTTGAGGTTCATTGTAATGCGTCTCCGGTAGCTTGCATGAAGGTATTGAATAAAAACTCAGAACAGGTTCAAAGGAACCTTGAGGTAGCGATGCCCATTGTCTTCCGGCGGTGGCAATTGGCCAGCGCGCATGTTCACCTGCACCGAAGGAATAATCAATCTGGGCATTCCAAGGGTGGCATCTCGTTCAGTGCGCATCTTAACAAATTCATCCTCACTGATGCCGTCGTGAATGTGGACGTTATGTTTTCGCTGATCGTCTATGGTGGTTTCATGCTGGAACCAGGCTCTGTCCGGAGCCTGGTAATCATGACAAAGAAAGACCCGGGTTTCCGGTGGTAAGGCCATCAACTTGCGGATCGATTGATACAGCGTTCTGGCATCGCCCCCCGGAAAGTCACAACGGGCGGTACCGTAGTCAGGCATGAAAAGGGTATCACCAACAAAGACAGTATCGCCAACAACATAAGACAAACAGGCAGGTGTGTGCCCGGGCGTATGCATTACACGACACGGCAGGTTACCAATGAACAGCTCACTGCCATCCTCGAAAAGCATGTCGAACTGACTACCGTCGCGCTCAAACTCGGTGCCCGCATTAAACACTTTACCAAAGATGTCCTGAACCAGTTTTATATTGGCACCAATACCGGTCTGTCCCCCCAGCTTTTCATGCAAGTAGACTGCAGCCGACAGGTGGTCGGCATGAACATGGGTTTCGAGAATCCATTCTACTGACAAACGCTGCTGCTGAACGAACTCGATTATGGTATCGGCTGACAGGGTGCTGGTCCTGCCAGCGGCGTAATCAAAGTCCAGTACAGAGTCAACTATGGCGCATGCCTGAGTGGTCGGGTCTCGCACCACATAGCTGAAGGTGTTGGTGTCCTGGTCGAAAAAGTGGGTAACGGTCGGCGTCATCATAAATAGACCTCAGGCCCGGTTCCGGGCACGTTCAATGAATTCAAAGATTGTCATACCCGCGATCATAGCGACCACGAATACTATTGCTTTGATCTCGCCTGCGCCCACCGCCACCAGTGCCGGGCCCGGGCAGAAGCCAGCCAGTCCCCAGCCAGCGCCAAAAGTCAGGCTGCCAACAACAAGGCGTCGGTCGATGTGTTGGCCGGAAGGCAGGTTCATTTCCTTTCCCAGCAAAGTATAAGAGCGCTTACCGGCGATGGTGAACGCTACCAGTCCTATGGCTATCGCTCCTGCCATCACCAGCGCGAGGGAGGGGTCCCAGTCGCCCGCCAGGTCGAGAAAGCCGAGCACTTTCTCCGGATTAGCCATGCCTGACAGCAACAATCCAAAACCGAACACCAGTCCTACGATGAACGACACGAAGGTCTCTTTTTTAGTATCCATAGCATCAACCTCCAAGCACGTGGCGAAGCAGGTAAACCGTGACAAACCCTGCTGTCATAAACGCGATTGTGGCTACCAGTGAGCGCGGCGATACGCGGGATAGCCCGCAAACGCCATGGCCGCTGGTACAACCAGAGCCATATCGGGTGCCAAGTCCGACCAGTAATCCGGCAACGATGATCATGGGTATTCCGGCGTTGATTTCGATCGCCGGCAAGCTGAACAGTGCCCACGAAATCAGGGGCGCAACAAGCATGCCGACCAGAAAGGCGATACGCCATGTCCGATCTGACCGGGGCCCGGTCAGCACACCTCCAAGAATGCCACTGATGCCCGCTATTCGCCCATTCAGCAGCACCAACCCGGCGGCTGCAAGACCTATCAAAACACCCCCAGTCAGGGCACTCCAGGGGGTAAATGCTTGCCAGTCAACTGTAATCATTCTGGATTTCCTTCCTCTGGGCAGAACAAATCATAAAGCTGCTGGAGTATAACCAGCACCTTTGGCTCGGAAATCTGATAATAAACATTCTTACCGTCCTTACGTGGCGCAATCAGACCCTCCCGACGCAAAACACCAAGTTGCTGAGATAATGACGGTTGTTGAATGCCGGTTAACGCAGCAAGTGCGGTCACACTTAACTCGCTCTGGCTGAGTTGGCAAAGCAGCAGTAACCGATCCCTGTTAGCGATCGATCTCAGAAAACTGCTGGCTTGGCCCGCGGCGTCCTGCAACTGTTCAATATCAATGGTCTGTGCGTTCATGGCTGGCCTTGATTTATAAAAATATAATATATTTATTTATATAATATAGAAAGTGAACAGAAAGTGCGGGAAAAGACGTACGAAAAGCCAAAAAAAAGCCCGGCGCTGATGGCCGGGCAGAGGCGTGCGAGTAGTATCCATGAAAGACTTCCAGACAAACTAACGTCAGCAGGGACGCTAGTAATTGTATTATTGACTAAATTTTAAACACTTCAAGTTTTTGCACACATCCCCTCAGTTCATTTTGTCATATTCATTTTGCGTTTATAGCGACATAAATATCTGACCATTTTTCAGTCATTTCCGGCGCTATAAACCACTGAAATTTACCCTTGGCTGTAATATAATGAATTCGTTTGCAAGCGCAGACAGGTCCGTTTTCCGGTTTTCTTCTCAGAGGTGCAGTTATGTCAGACCAGAACGACAAAAAGTCGGATCACGACGTTCAATTGGCGGGGAAGATCAAGGACTCCGCCCGTCAGATCTGGTTGGCCGGTCTTGGAGCCTACACCAAGGCTGAAGAAGACGCGGGCAAGTTTTTTGAGCGGCTGGTCAACGAGGGTGAAGAGCTTGAAAACAAAACCCGCGGTGTTGTTGAAAAGCAATTGAAATCAGTGGAAACCCGGGTGGAAGACGTTCGGGAAAAAGCCACTGGTACCTGGGATAAACTGGAACACCTGTTTGATCAGAGAGTATCCGGTGCATTGCGGAGGCTGGGCATTCATCGTCGGGATGAAATTGAAGCTCTGGAAGCACGAATCGAGGCACTGGAGGCTGAGTTAAAGTCCCAGAAAGCTGCCGCCCGTAAAAAAGCGCCGGCTAAAAAGACGCCCGTGAAAAAAATTACCCGTAGCACCGCAGCCAAACCAAAACCTGCTCAGAAATAATCTTCGCTCATCGCCTGCACCTGCTGACGTTCTTCTGCCCCCAGAAAGGGTGCCAGCAGGTTCATCATCTGATAAACGCCTCGCCCGGGGTTTACAGCGTCACGATCATTCATATGATACAGACTGTCGAAACTGACCCAATAACATAAGGTCAGGTTTAATTGCTGACAAAGGGAATCAAGTTCTGATCCGGATAGCGTCATGACTTCCTGATTCTTCAGGCTATTGCACAGCGTCCGGAAGGCGAGTTCCTTTTTCTTCAGTAACTTCCGGAAATGGCTTTGTAAACTGTCATACCGTGACAGCACATTGACCAGATCCTGATACAGGAACCGATAACGGGCGACCGCTTCAAACAAAAGATGCAGGAAAATACCGATCTGGTCGAGATCAATAACCACGTCTTCCGGCACATTGAGAAGATCAAGTAGTTCCTGCTCGTACGCTTCAAACAGCTGCGAGACAATGTCGCCTTTGCTTTTGAAATGGTAGTAAAGGTTGCCGGGGCTGATATCAAGTTCGTCAGAGATCAGCAATGTGGTGACATTGGGCTCTCCCAGTGAGTTGAAGAGCGCAAGTGAGGTATTCAGAATTCTGTCCCGGGTTTTGACTTTCATCGGCGCGTCCTGCGAAACGGTGACATCAAAGTTCGAATTCAGCCCAAACCGGACAGTGATCTGATGGCCGGTCCATGGCACGGATATCATATGAGATTCCGGCGGCTCTTACTTTGGGCAACAGCGAATCACTGGCCATGATCAGGTCAATCCGCAACCCGCGTTTGGGCTCCCGCTCAAAGCCTCTACTCCGGTAATCAAACCAGCTGAATGTATTGGCTTCTTCGGGGTGCAGGTAGCGGAATACATCGGTGAGTCCCCGTTGCTCAACCTGAGACAACCACTCCCGCTCCTCAGGGAGAAAACTGCATTTCCCGGTTCTCAGCCATCGTTTGGCATTGTCTGCGCCGATGCCGATATCGTTGTCGGTCGGCGATATGTTCATATCGCCCATCACAATGAGGTTCGGGCTTTGCTCTTTGAGCCGGTCGATTTGTTCCATCAGGTCAGCGTAGAACTTCTGCTTGGCGGGGAACTTGATCGGATGGTCGCGACTTTCGCCCTGAGGGAAATAGCCATTCACCACCGTCAGTTTGTCACCGTTTACCGTAAAATGGCCGATGATCAGGCGGCTCTGGGAATCGTCGACATCATCGGGAAAGCCTTTGACAACCAGGTCCGGTTCCAGGCGGGATAATAGCGCCACCCCATAGTGTGTCTTCTGACCATGAAAATGAACGTGGTAGCCTAACGCTCTGACGGCTTCGACGGGAAATTCTTCATCGGTGACCTTGGTTTCCTGTAAGCCAATAAAATCAGGATTGCAGGCTGAAATAACAGCTTCAAGCTGGTGCAGGCGGGTCCGGATACTGTTGACGTTAAAAGAAACGAACTTCATGGGCGCAGACTCGATCTGTTGACGGTTGTTAACTCGGAAGTTTATCACAGATATCAGCGACCGCTTGCGACGTGGTTGAAGCAGGGAATGTTCAGGGTGTCAGGTTGCAGCTCACAGCGGTTTCGGTCTGATATTGGATATGGGCAGTGTAGTTTCGTTCCTCATTTTCCCGAATGTTGGTGAGTCCGACGTAGTCCGTCAGTGCTCCTTCCGTGCTATATCCGAGAATAATCGGGTCCACCAGGAACCGGGTAACAAATCCGCTGGGGCGTATTTCCAGGACGACGTCACCGCTGATTCTGGAATCGGAAGTTTGCTCGAGAACGAATGCGTAGTGTTCACCACGGGTGGGAGCCAGAAAGCGGAAATCTATGGCCTGATCGTCCTGAATTTTCGGCCAGTTCCGGCGCACAAAATTATCGAATCCGGCATCCCCAACAACATTCTGGTCAACGGGTGTCGTAAAGGTTTTCGTGTCACCTTTGTTGGTATCCCAGGTTATCTGCAGCTGACGGTCCTCCTGGTTTGCGATCACCATGCGTTCGTCAAATTCCGGCTGCCGAAAATCAAGACTCGGCCTCAGAGGCGATTCCGTATAGCTCAGGGTTTTAGAGGCGAACGCCGAATCCTCGCCTTGCTTGAAGTAGTCCACCTGGTGCGACATGGGCTGCCAGATGTTGTTGATGCATTGACCCTCCACCTGGTGATGTTCTTCATACAGCAAGACATCATCATTATTGATATCAAACGCTTTACCCGTGAACTCCCACAGGTCGGTGTCACCAGACTGAGCCGAAGCCAGTGACGGCAGGGTTCCGATCAGTGTCAGGGCGGCAAGCAACGCTGGTTGAGAAATCTTTTTGGCGATCATGAGGCGAGCTCCGGATAAAAGCGCTGGCGAATATGCATGAGCGAGGGAAAGATCACCAGCCATCCTACGGCCAGTGCTATCAGGGAAACCGGCAGGTCTGGCAGGGTCACAGCCCCCAGTTTGCTGGCGCTCCAGTAGGCAAAGGGTCCGGCCACCGGTGCAAATACAAACGGGAACCATGCTTTTTGCCCCATCCAGGACAGTGAGTGGGCGATAGTCGTCATGAACACTGCCCATACTCCGACCAGCCAGATGGGCGTCCAGATCACGGCGGCGCCCGATGTGTCTGCCATAACGCCGGTGCGGAACCAAAGCCCATCCAACACGGTGCCCAGCACAGTGCCTAGCAGAATAAATTGCCACTCCCGTGCGGCGTTCTGGCTGACCAGAACCAGGTGAACTGCCACCAGACCGAACGCAATCGCGGCGGTTAACATGCCGGGGAACGCCACGCACAGGAACCAGCCGGCCTGAAACAGCAAGAAATTGATCAGGTTACGAGCGATGCTGGAGGTAATCATAAGCTCAACAGGTTCGCTCGTTTGTTGCCCGGCTTGGCCAGCAAAATCTGTGAAACGCCGATTGCGCGCTCCCGGAAACCAGCCTCGCAATAGGCAAAATAGAAACGCCACAGTCGGCGGAAACTCTGGTTGTAACCAAGCTCGCTGATACGGTCTTCATTTGCCACAAAACGGTCACACCAGTCCCGCAGCGTACGGGCGTAGTGAAACCCGATGTCCTCGGCATGGGTCAACACCAGATTACTTCGGGTTCGGACGGAGTCGAGCATAGCGCCGAAGGAGGGGATGAAGCTGCCCGGGAAGATAAAGCGCTGGATGAAGTCCACGTTCTTTAGCGCCCGCTGGTATCGCTGTTCCGGCATATTGATGGCCTGAATCAAAGCCAGCCCGTCGGGCTTCAGCAGGGCATCAATCTGACCGATATAACTGTCGAGGAACTGCGGGCCAACCGCCTCGATCATCTCAATGGACACCAGCTTGTCGAACTGGCCAGACAGGTCCCGATAATCATCAAACAACAAGGTAATGCGGTCTGACAGACCTTCCTCTTCTACCCGCGCTTTTGCCAGCTCGAGTTGCTCCCGGGAAATCGTGGTGGTGCTGACGTGACAGCCATAATGTTTCGCTGCATGGATAGCAAAACCACCCCAGCCGGTGCCAATTTCCATCACCCGGTCACCCGGCTGCAGATCCAGTTTCTTACAAATGGCATCGAGCTTGTAAACGGCAGCTTCCTCAAGGGTTGATGTTTCACTCGGATAGATAGCCGATGAATACATCATGGTGGGGTCGAGGAAGGTTTCAAACAGGTCATTACCCAGATCGTAATGGGCTTCAATGTTCTTGCGGGAGCCGGTCGGGGTGTTCCGGTTGAGCCAGTGTAAGCCTTTCAGTGCTGGCTTGGTCACCCAGCTGTACCTGTCCTCAAAGGCATTCATGCGATCCAGGTTGCGGGAGAAAAAGCGCAACAGGGCGACCAGATCCGGGGAACTCCAGTCCCCAGCGACATAGGATTCCGCTGCGCCAATACTGCCGCCGCTAAGCAGATCCCGCCAAGTGGAGCCGTCCTGCACGATCAGCTCTGCCGCCGGGTGATCAGTATTGCCGTCGCCGAAAATCTGGTCATCGTAGCCGGACTCACGAATTGTCAGGATTCCATCTCTCAGATCGTTCAGCTGGCTGCAGACTAAGTTGCGGGCCACTCGGTCGGTGAGCGAGCCTTGCATCTTACGGTCAGTGGTCTCCAGTGATGAATTCATGTTCTCCATGAGCTTACCTTTGCTTTAATTGTCGGGTCGCTACTTGCCTGATCTACGGCTTCGCCCTGGTCATTGGTGCCAAGGCGATAATTGGGATCGGCAGGGTCCAGCTTGTCGGGGTGGGTTTCGAACCGGGCCCCTTTGAGCTTGAGCTTGAGTGCATGCCAATAAATGCCTGTGACCACCTTGAATGACTCCAGAGGAAACTGCCGCAGGCTCTTATGCAACGTTTTACGAGTGAGGGGTACTCTCTGGACTGCCAGAGTCGCATCAAATATTTTTTCACCCTCCTTGTGCACATTCATGTGAATGCGCAGTTCGCGGTTTCGGAAGCTGAAGAGCCAGTGGTAATCCTGATCCATCGGATTGTAGGGCGACACATGAAAGCGTTTTCGAAAGCTGAACGCCTGGGTGTTCCAGCCACCTCCTGACTCCCTCGGTTCGCCGCGTTCGAGGCAGTACACGTGGCGTTCATGCCAGGGCGTATTGGTAATCTGTGCCGCTATAACGCGGGGCACAGCGCCATCCGCGGAGTCTGCTCCGGCGTCATAACAGAAATAGAAACTGACCGGGTTGAACACATAGCCGAAGTAGCGCGGATGGGTGATCAGCTCAATTGCACCGTCGGGGTACCAGCCGGTAGCCGCCTCAACCTGTTCCGATACCGCACGCTTGAGGTCAGGTTGCTCGGGCGCAAAATAATCTTTCCTGCGCAGAGACAGCCAGTTAAAACGTTCCAGCGAAAACCAGCGGCTCAAGCGCGTCACGGTGGACCATTCATCAAGATTTAACGCCAGCATACCGGTGTGATATTCAAACTGATGGGCTACCGGCGTTCGCCGACGGTGTCGAACGATGCCTTCCAACCACTGGCTTGCCAACGGCTTGGCGTCTGAGGCTGTCATCGTCAAAGCTCCACTCCGAGCGCTTCCGTGACCCGTAATGCACTGCGGACGCCGTCCTCATGGAAACCGTTAAACCAGTAAGCGCCACAGAAATGGCTGCGGTTCTTGCCACCGATCTCCTCATACCGGTTCTGCGCGGCGACGGCTTCCAGGCTGAAGACCGGATGGGCGTAGCGATACTGTTCGATAATTTTGGCCGGATCGATGTCGCGGCTGCGGTTCAGCGTGACGCAAAATGTCTCCGGCGCGTCATGGAAATTCTGGAGAATATTCATGTTGTAAGTGACGGAGACCGGCTCCGTGCTGTGACGCGGGATAAAGTAATTCCACGCCGCCCATGCGCGCTTCTCGGTCGGCAGAACAGAGGCGTCCGTATGCAGGACGACTTCATTGTCCTGGAAAGGTATTGCACCCAGAATTTCCCGCTCCACCTCGCTGGCATCGACAAGCATGGAGAGTGTCTGGTCGCTGTGGCAGGCAAAGATGACCTGATCAAAGCGATGCGCTTCTTGATTAACGGTCACCAGAACATGATCTTCAAAACGTTGCACGCCGGTGACCGGACTGTTGAGGTGCGTATGTGGCCCCAGGGTTTCCATCATTTTGCGGACATAAGTTGCCGAGCCGCCAGAAATAACACGCCAGGTGGGGCGGTCATCCACGGACAGCATGCCGTGATTGTTGAAAAACTGCAGGAAGAAGCGAATAGGAAACTGTTCCAGTACCAACTCCGGCGCTGACCAGATCGCCGAACCCATCGGTACAATGTAGTTATTGCGAAAGAACCGGGAGTAGCCGTTCCGGTTAAGGTAATCACCCAGGGTTTCGGAATCGTTGATGGCGTCGGCGGCCAGATCCTCCCTGGACTCTTTATTGAATCGCAGAATCTCCCGAATCATCTTGAGGAAAGGCAGGTTGATCAGGTTGCGGCGCTGGGCGAACAGGGTATTCAGATTCGTGCCGTTGTATTCAAGACCGGTGCTGGGGCAATCGACACTGAAACTCATGTCGCTGACCTCGGAGGCAACGCCCAACCTGTCCATCAATTTGATGAAGTTCGGGTAGGTCCAGTCGTTATAAACGATAAAACCCGTATTAACTGGCCAGGTGCGGCCGCCGGCTTCCACCGGGCAGGTATTGGTGTGGCCGCCGGCGTAATTGCCGGCTTCAAAAATTTCAATATCGTAGGTGCGGGACAATAGCCAGGCCGAAGTGAGCCCGGCTACACCGGCTCCCACAATGGCAATGCGCTGGCGGGGTTCGGTCATTTATTATCTTCCTGCTGTTCATTGTTTTTGCGGGTCATGGCGGCGGCCATGCGGTCAATCAGGCCCTGGGGCAGGGCGCCTAACAGCTTGAGCGTCCAGGTAAACCGCTTTGGAAAGTGAATCTCGGACTGGCCTTTGTTCAAACCTTTGATTATTCGGTTGGTGGCATCTTCTGCGGTAATCAGGAATGGCATGTCAAAATCGTTCTGGTCCGTCAGGGGTGTTTTCACAAAACCCGGAGAAACCACAGTGACCTCGATCCCTTCTGCCGCCAGATCTGCTCGCAAGGAATGCGCAAAATAGGTCAGGGCGGCTTTGGACGCACCATAGCCCTCTGCACGGCCGAATGGAAACCACCAGGCTGACGAGCTGACTATGACAAGTCGCGCAGCCAGACCCTGGCTCCGGGCTGCCCGCAGAAACGGTAAAACCGCCTCGACGCTCCTGGACGTGCCAATCACGTTAGTGACGATATTCTTTTCGATCACCTCGCTGTCATACTTGGCCACGTCCAGATATTCACAGGTTCCGGCGTTCAGTATGGCCATCTGTACGGGTTGGTGCTGATCCAGAACAGCACCAATGCGGTCCAGGTCCTCTTTATTCGTGGTATCGCCAAGGGCGGGCGTAAGCCGGTCAGGAGCGAGCTTCGCCAGTTCCCGAAGCGGCTCTTCCCGGCGTCCGGTGGCTATCAGGTGGTGACCGTCCTTCAGCAGGCCTTCCGCCAGGGCGTAACCGATCCCCGAGGTCGCACCGGTCAACCAGATTGTAATGGGTTTCGACATCAGATTACTCATGCAGCGTGCTTCCTTAGCCAGCGTACCGCACTGCCCAACACCGGCAAATTTTCATACAGAAGTTGTCCGGCATCAAAGTAGTCTCGATGGACCGTAACAAGTTCGTCTTCGAGGTGCAGACGGGTAATGCCATCTACTTCAATCAACTCTCCCCGCCGAATACGTTTGTGCCGAAGTTTCATGACCCAGGGCAGGCATATATCATTTCCCGACCCGATATCATCGGAAAACTCGAAACGGCACTCGATAACATTCCCATAAGCCCCGTCGAAGTAGACTTCCAGCGCCTCAAGTCCCTGTACCGTGACAAAAGGATCGGTAAACGTGACCTCAGGATGATATACCTCGCTCATCGCCCCCAGATCGTCCGAAGACATCTGATTAAAAAGCGCTTTGAATCGCTCAGTAACTGATTGCAGATGAAGTCCTGGCAATTCGGGAGTGTTTGGCCGGTCTTGGGGTTGGCTCATGTTCGCCTCCTGCGGGCTTGGTCAATACGGTAGGTTTCTTCCTGAATATGCCTTGGTAATGGATTGAGGTCGTGGACAATGCCAATTTTCTCAAGGGCCCAGAGGATGTAATAGGTAAGATCAATCTCGTACCAGCGGAAGCCCTGGCGGACCGACTGAGGCCAGCGGTGATGATTGTTGTGCCAGCCCTCGCCGAGGGTGATCAGCGCCAGCCAGAAATTGTTTCGGCTGTCATCACTGGTTTCAAATCGACGGCTGCCCCAGACGTGCGCCAGCGAATTGATCGAAACTGTGGCGTGGAAAAGGGCCACCGTCGAAATAAAGAACCCCCAGACGACCAGCTGAAAGCCATTGGTGCCGAGCCCGGGTGCCCAGGCTGCCAGGCCTTCGCCTAGGAGATAAATAGCGATGATCGCAGCCATGGGAACCAGCGAATCGAAGCGGTTGATGAGTCGGAGTTCGGGGAATTTCAGCCAATCCCTGACCCGGCGCTCGTCCATCGCAAAGCCTGCGTCGCAGGTGAACCAGCCCACGTGAGACCACCAAAAACCGTTCTGGTGTGGCGAGTGGAGGTCTTCGGGATCGTCTGAGTGCTGGTGATGGTGCCGGTGATGCGCGGCCCACCAAAGAGGTCCTCGCTGGGCCGCGCTGGCACCAACAACGGCAAATATGAATTGCCAGAAACGGTTGGTCTTGAACGTTTTGTGGGAAAAATAGCGGTGGTAGAAGCCGGTAATAGCAAACATTCTTGCGATGAAGAACGCCATTGCGAAGCCTACTGCAAACATACTGGTACCCGTGACAATAACCAGAGCACACGCCAGATGGAGTGCTATGAAGGGAATTACACGGATGAAATTAAAAGAGCGTGAGCTTGTATCCAGATGATCTGAATGGGCGTTCGAGTCGAACCACCTCAAGATGTTCGCTAACAAATTTTGCACTCGGGTCATACCCTGCTTACCCTTTCTATAGATAGTCATAGTAGCCGAACGGCCAACTGCCTGTTTATCTGCTGGGTTTACGTCAACCACACAATGATTGGATGTACTCAACACAATGTTTAATGAATCTCGATCACCGCGGAACATACGTCGAATCGCCATCATCGGTTCAGGCATGTCCGGGCTGGCAGCGGCTCTTCTTCTGAAAGCATCGGCGGTCGAGGTTACGCTTTTTGAAAAAAGCCGGGGGCCGGGCGGAAGGCTGGCGGCCAAACGCTTGCCTGACAGCCTTGGCGGGGGCTCTGCGGATATCGGGGCGCAATACTTCACGATTCGCAATCCGGGGTTCAGGGAGCTGCTTGAGCGCTATGTCGGCCCGGAGCATTACACCACATGGTCCGCACGACTGCGATACCAGTCAGACAGCGGCGAGTGGGGGCTGTTCAAAGATTCGGAGCGTTACGTGGGTCTGCCCCGGATGACAGCCATTTCCCGGGCGCTATCAGAATCACTCACTATTAATGCCCGGATTCGAATCGACAAATTTGAGCGCATAGATGATGATCAGTGGCGGCTCCGGGATACCGAAGGCAAGGATCACGGATGCTTTGATGCTGTCATCATTACAGCTCCCCCGGCCCAGTCCCGGGACCTGTTGGCAGCGAGTGGGCTTACCGGGCTGTCGCAATTTCTGGAGCCCCATGTCAGCCAGATGCAGGCCTGCTGGACCGTGGTGGCACGTTTTCCCCACTCCCTGGGTCTGGACTATGACGGTTTTCAGCCGAAGAGCGACATTTTGCAATGGGCTGCGAACAACAGCAGCAAGCCGGGCCGTGAGGGTATTGGTGAGTGGTGGGTGCTTCATGGGCGCCCGGACTGGTCCGACCAGTATCAGAATGGGTCGCCGGAATTTGTCACTGAAGCTTTGGTTGGCGCCTTTGCTCAAGCGACAGGAGTGGTTGAACAACCGGATCACATCTTGACGCATCGTTGGTTGTACGCAAAATCTGCAGCCACCGAGGGCCCCGGTCATCTCTGGTTCAATGATGAGCGCATCGGTGTTATCGGTGACTGGGTGCAAGGGGGCCGGGTAGAAGGGGCCTATGAGAGCGCCGAAAGTCTGGTCAATCGACTGTGTTCCGATGGCAGCCTGAGCCCAAACACCCAAGACACCTCAAGGACTCCGGAGTAACGCCGGACGGCGGTAAAAATGCGTGATGGTGCCGTCGCCAAATTTGCTGAAGAACGCACTGACGTCCGTAATCTTTCGCAAGCTGCGGGAGCGGCGGATGGGATCACGAACCAACACCTTTATGCCATTGAAATTGTCCTGAATGTTGGAAAACCTGGCATGCATGGAGCAGGTCACCACATCGTTACCGTCCAGGTGAAGCTGCTCTGCCAGAAACACACTGTGTTCATCAATGGCACTCTCTGACAGATCTTCCCGGGTATCCAGGTGGTCCAGCTTGATGCGGTCAACGATGCATTTGGAGTAGCTCTTCGGCCGTTTGCGAGCAACCTTGCGAAAAGCTTCCCAGAAGAAGTTGTCCGTCAGCTCAGCAAAATTCTGCATGTTGCTAAGGCAGGTATCTACCCATTCGAAGCTTTCCGGATCATCCAGCACCTCGTTGATGGCTTCCCGAAGCAGCCAGTCAAATCCCAAAGCAGTTTTGTGGGCGTAGACTTTGCGGTACATCTGGTGGCGGCTGTACACAAAATCCTCCAGCGCACCGAGCCCTTTCTGGGTAATTGCCAGCCCCAGCCAGGGTTGCTCCACGTCCCAGCCAAACCGAAGGTTACTGAGTAGGTGATCCAGGTTGAATCCACCGATGGTGACGGAGGAGTGAAAACCGTCTCGCAGCATGTAATCTGCCCGGTCTGCATCGATTTCACCTGACACCACTGATGACAGAAGATCCATTACCAGGCCCGGGATGGAGGCCTCGTTCAGAGCCCCGGACTCGGCGTCCGGCCCTGCAATGAAGCCCCAGAAGGTGTGCGCGTGACGGCAGAAAGATTCACTGGGGGTCACGTTGGTCGTTTCCATGATGCCCAGAATGTCTTCGGCATGCAGACCGGCGGCAGCCAGATCAATGGATTCAAGCACATCGTAAGCTACCCGAACGGAGTAGTGCTCGTGCTCCAGTTCAACGGGCTGCTCCGTGTAAAATGCCCGGTAATTGACGTCCTCCCACAGATCTTCAAAGCGATCCGGGCGGGACATCAGGTCATGGATCTTGCGGGCTTGGGTAAATTGATGGGAAAAACTGGAGTGACCACTGTCATGAAGCAGACACGCAAGCCGGATGGTTTTTGCCAGGTAGTCGATGGCATCCAGCTGGCTCAGGCTGAGATCGACCTGCTTGCTGAGCTGACGCTCGCGTAGATAAGCATCAATCATGGCCCTGAACATGCGCCCGCCCACATGCATTACACCGATGCTGTGCAGAAAGCGGGAGTGGGTAGCGCCGGGAAAAACCAGGCTTAGAATATCATTTTGGCAGATATTCCGGAGTCGCTGGAAAAGCGGGTGATCGATAACCTGTATTTCATGGCGATACAGCGGAATGCCGCCGTGCACAGGGTCCATAATCAGTTTGTCATAGGCTCCAAGGAGGTCATTGACGGCACTTCGCATGATGAAACATCTCCGAAAACAGGGTAAAACGCGAATCTTGTCTTGTTATATCACACCGTCGTGCCAGAATAGCCACTAAGAGACGTGAAGACGCGGTTTTTATCGTTTACTGCTGGTAGTTTAGGGTGACCTCCATGGCATCGCGCACAGAGCGCATTTTGATAATAGACCCTGACGAACACGCAAGATCCGAGCTTGATAGACACCTCGAAGCGAAGGGTTTTTATGTGCGCGGGTATCCTGATCTCGCGGCGGCAAGAGGGTTGTTTGAAGACCACATTCCCGATGCAATCTTTGTCGATATGACGCCTGCGGCTATTTCCGAGCTGACCGACAAGCTTGGAAGTCTTAAGAGTTACGTTCCCCTGATTGCCTACTCCAGAGTCGAAACAGCAACCGAAGTGGTTGCAGCGTTGCGTGCCGGCGCCTCCGATTTCGTGATGAAGCCCTGTAATGACAAAATGCAGCTTGATGATGTGCTTGGGAAATTGTTCGATCGGGTACGGATCAACCGCCTGAATCAGCTGTACCGCCAGGAGCTGGAAGAAGCCAACCGGGATTTGCGTGCCGGCATCGCAGAGCTGCGGGCCGACCAGCGGGCAGGGCGCAAAGTCCAGATGAAGATGTTACCGGATCATGATCAGCACATTGGCGCTTTTGATATTGACCACCTGATCAAACCCTCGCTGTATCTGAGCGGTGACTTCCTCGATTACTTCAGCATTGATTCCGATAAAACACTGGTGTACATAGCCGATGTGTCGGGTCATGGCGCCAGCTCGGCCTTTGTTACCGTTCTGCTGAGAAATCTCACCAACCGTTTGCAGCGCAATATGAGAAGAGGTTCAAGCGACGATATTCTGTATCCGGATCGGTTCCTTGAACGTATTAATACCGAACTACTGGACACTGGCCTTGGGAAACACGTAACGGTTTTTGTGGGTATTATCTCGGAATCGGAGCACACGCTCAGATACGCCGTTGGCGCCCACTTCCCGATGCCCATTCTGTCTTTTGATGATGGCAACCCGCGGTTTTTGGAGGGCAGTGGGCTTCCGGTCGGGCTGTTTGAAAGCCCGGAGTGGGAGGTTTACGAAACACCGCTCGACAGGCCATTCAGGTTGATTCTGTTCTCTGATGGTATTCTTGAGGTGATAAAAGCAGATAACCTTGCTGAAAAGGAGAGTAGACTACTTGAACTCGTATCGGGAGGTAGTCACACTATCGCTTCTTTAAGTGAAGCTCTTCATCTTGATGAGATCTCGGAGCTACCGGATGATATCGCTGTCGTGTCGGTAACGGATATTAAGTCGAAATAATGGCAATGATGATGGCTGGTTATAAAATCCTGCAAGCTGAAAAACAGGGCATCTATGTTCTCAAGTTTATTGGGGAAATCCGGCTGAACCTGTGCTCAACGCTGGACCATCTGGTCGAATCCATCACCCAGGATCCTGCCTTCAAGACCGTCGTTATTGACCTCACTGAAACCGATATCATTGATAGCACCACCCTTGGCCTGCTCGCAAAGATTGCCATGGCGGCTGAAAAACGCAGCCAGTTCTTGCCTACCCTGATTTCCACCAACCCCGATGTGACACGTATCATTACGTCCATGGGGTTCGATAAAATTTTCATAATTCTCAAAGAACCCGCCTCCTGCATTGAGGAACTCGAAGAGATTCCCGTCCTGAAAGCCAGTGAACAACAGGTGAGGGACAAGGTTCTGGATGCCCACAAAGTACTAATGAGCCTCAACAGCCGGAATCGGGAAGAGTTCAAAAATCTCGTCCGGGCGCTGGAATGTGAAGAACCGGGCTGACCGGACACCTCGATACCAATTACAATCAAGCAAGCAACTAACAGATGCACCCGACACCTGACTGGAATTACTATGTCTGAAAATCAAGGATCGGAGTCCTCAAGCGCCTCCAAATCAGTACACAAAGTGGCTGTTCTCGGCGGGGGCAGTTTTGGCACAGCCATGGCCAAAGTGCTGGGTGAAAACGATCACGAGGTCCACTTCTGGATGCGCGATCCGGCCCAAGTGCTGGAAATCAGTCAACACCGCACCAATAGCCGCTACATGCCGGGCGTTACGCTGGCAGGTACCATCACCCCTACCAATGACCTTCACAGTGCTGTTGACGGAGCTGAAATTGTTTTCGTCGCCATCCCCAGTAAAGCTTTTCGCAGTGTTATTCGCGAACATGTAGACGATTTCAGTAATGGCCAGATTGTTGTCAGCCTTACCAAAGGCATCGAGAAAGAAGGCTTCAAATTGATGAGCGAGATCCTGCAGGAAGAAATTCCGCGGGCTCGTATTGGCGTGCTCAGCGGTCCCACTCTGGCAGGCGAAATCGTGAACCGGGATCTGACAGCGGTCGTCATCGCTGCCAAAGACCCCATGGTGCGAAGCAAGGTTCAGGAATTGCTGGGTTGCAATTACCTCCGGGTTTACGCCAATGTTGATGTGTACGGTGTTGAGCTGGCGGGTGCGTTAAAAAACATTTACGCCATCGTATCCGGAATGGCAGCCGCGCTTGATCTGGGTGAAAATGCCAAGGCTATGCTGATCACCCGTAGTCTCGCAGAAATGAGCCGTTTCGCGGTCAGCCTTGGCGCTAATCCCATGACCTTCATGGGGCTTGCGGGCGTCGGAGACCTTGTGGTGACCTGTACCTCTCCAAAAAGCCGCAACTACCGTGTCGGGTATGCGGTGGGCAAGGGTGCGAAGCTCGACGATGCAGTAGCGGAAATAGGGCAAGTTGCCGAAGGCATTTACACGCTCTTGCTGGTTAAGGAAAAATCGGAAGAAATGGGCATCTATATGCCATTGGTTCGCGGGCTGCATGACATTCTTTATGGTGGTGCCTCGATCAAGGCCGTTATCGGCAGCCTGATGATGGCGGCACAGAACTCGGACGTTGAGTTCATATTACCTCGCGTACTGTCCCAGTAACTTATCACGGAGTTGCCAATGTACTTGCTGATCATGCGCCATGGCGAAGCAGGCTGGCACACCCAGGACCAGCAGCGCACCTTGACGGAATCCGGTCGCTTCGCCTCGGCCGCTGTTGCCAAGCAGATAGCGGCGTCCCCATGGCGGCCCGAGCTCATCTGGTGTAGCCCGTTGGTCAGGGCGAGGCAAACGGCGGCGATCGTCTCTGAGCTTATTAATTGCCCGGTTGAAGAGAAAACCTTTATTACGCCCGATGAAGACCCGGGCGAATGTCTGGACCGGCTTATAACGGCAGCTCACGACAACCTTATGCTGGTTTCGCATATGCCGTTTGTAGGCGCGTTGTCTACCCTCCTTGTCGACGGCCACCGACACGGCATCCCCTTTATGACCAGTCAGGCAGTATTACTGGATATGCCAATCGCCGGCCCCGGTTGTGCGGACATCAGGGCGCAGTTCTTACCATAACGAATCGTTGCCACCATCAACGGCCAGGAGCTTACAGAATGAGCCAGGAACCGAACGCAATAGAGGCACAGCTGAAGGCTGCCCGCAGTGGCGAACAAGGGCTGCCGCCGGTTGATCAATGGCACCCGGAGCTGTCTGGCGATATCGATATACGGATTGCCCGGGATGGCAGCTGGTTCTACAAGGGCGAGCTGATGGAGCGCCAGGCGCTGACCAAACTGTTTTCCACCATCCTGAGGCGTGAGGACGACAACGAGTATTATCTGGTCACTCCGGTCGAGAAGTGGCGTATCCAGGTGGAAGACACGCCGCTGCAGGCGCATTCGCTCAGAGCCATCGGCGAGGGCGAGCTTCAGGAACTGTACCTGACCACCAGCGCCGAGGAGGTATTAATGATCGGAAAGGCGCATCCATTGGTGGTGGGCACCTATCCCGGGTCCGACGAGCCAAGGCCCCTCGTTTATGTTCGCCATGGTCTGGAAGCTCGTCTGGTAACGTCGGCGTTCTACGACCTTGCCAGCTATGTGGTTGAAAACCCGAAAGGTTCCGACAACAGTTTTGGTGTCTGGAGCGACGGTTTTTTCTTCGAAATCGGGCAGGGGGCTTGAATTACCAAAACGCGCCCTTACTTTTAACTGTGGGAAAGGCAGTCTGACCTTTGTTAGACTTGTTTTCTGAATGTTGTCAGAGCTTGGCTCCCTTACGGGCCCGGTGATCGTCAGTTCCTCCGTACAGTCTGCTGTGCAGGGCAACTCTCGGTTATCCACGTTTTTAAATTCATACAATCATTGCGACACGCAAGGAGATCACATGGCCCAACCTCGTGTTGTCACCATCCATTACACGCTCACAAACGATGAGGGAGAGCAGCTTGACTCCTCCCGTGGCGAAGGTCGTGAGCCGCTGACTTATCTGGAAGGTGCTGAGAATATCATCGGTGGACTTGAAAACGCATTGAACGACAAAGATGCAGGCGATGCGCTGAAAGTCTCAATCGAGCCCGCTGAAGGCTACGGTGAAGTTAACGAAGAGCTGGTTCAGCCAGTTCCCCGTACGGCTTTCGAAGGCGTCGAATCTATCGAGCCAGGCATGCAGTTCCAGGCGCAGACTCCGGGCGGCCCACAGGTTGTTCGTGTTGTTGAAGTGAGTGACGAGACCGTCACCATCGATGCAAACCACCCACTGGCAGGGCAAACTCTGCATTTTGACGTGGAAGTTGTCGAAACTCGCGAAGCGAGTGAAGAAGAAGCTGAGCACGGCCACGTTCACTGATTATCGTGATGTAGTCGACCAATAAAAAAACGGCCCGCAAAGGGCCGTTTTTTTTTGGTCGATTGAACCTGTTACATGTTCGGATAGTTGGGACCACCACCTCCGGCAGGAGTCACCCAGGTGATGTTCTGGGCCGGGTCCTTGATATCACAGGTTTTGCAATGAACGCAGTTCTGCGCGTTGATCTGGAACCGTTTACCGCTGCCATCATCCTTTTCAACCACCTCGTACACGCCTGCAGGGCAATAACGTTGAGCAGGCTCGTCGTATTTTGGCAGGTTGTGCTCGATAGGAATGTCCGGGTCTGTCAGTTTCAGGTGAACCGGCTGGTCTTCCTCGTGATTTGTGTTAGACACAAATACCGACGTCAGGCGATCAAAGGTCAGTTTGTTATCCGGCTTCGGATAAGTGATCTTCTTTGAGTGGGCCGCTTCTTTCAGCGTTGCATAATCCGGTATGGTGTCATGGAATGTGAAGGGCAGGCTACGGTGCAAGATGTTCTGTTCAAAGAACGCGATGCCACCACCGATGATGTTTCCGAACTTGTGCATGGACGGACCAAAGTTGCGTTCATCAAACAGCTCTTTATACAGCCAGCTGCTCTTGAAGCGATCCGCAAAGCTGGTGATTTCTTCCCCGTTTTTGCCTTCCTTCATCGCTTCGAATACTGCTTCCGCGCCAAGCAAGCCGGACTTCATGGCAGTATGGGAACCCTTGATCTTCGAGCTGTTCAGGGTGCCTGCATCACAGCCCAGTATCAGGCCACCGGGAAAGCTCATTTTCGGTAGCGAGTTAAAGCCACCCTTAGTCAGGGCGCGGGCACCGTAGGAAACCCGCTTGCCGCCTTCCAGGTGTTTACGGATTTCCGGGTGCAGCTTCAGTCGCTGGAACTCTTCAAACGGACTCATATACGGATTGCTGTAGGACAGGTCTGCGATCAGGCCGACGTAAACCTGCCCGTTTTCCAGGTGGTACAGAAACGAGCCGCCGGTAGTGCCGGTTTCCGTCAGGGGCCAGCCCGTTGTGTGGACTACCAGGCCCGGCTCGTGTTTGGCCGGGTCAATGTCCCACAGTTCCTTGATGCCGAGACCATAGTGCTGCGGGTCTTTGCCCTCGTCCAGCTTGAAATCCCGGATCAGCTGCTTTCCAAGGTGGCCGCGGCATCCTTCGGTGAACAGAGTGTATTTAGCCCGCAGTTCCATGCCAGGCATATACCCGTCTTTTTCGCTGCCATCCCGGGCAACACCCATGTCCCCGGTGATGATCCCTTTTACCTGACCATCTTCAATAATGGTTTCAGCCGCGGCAAAACCAGGGTAAACCTCGACACCCATGCCTTCAGCCTGTTCCGCCAGCCAGCGACAAAGGTTACCCAGGCTGATGATGTAGTTGCCATGGTTATGCATGCTTTTGGGAACGAAAGCCCCCGGCACCTTGGTGGCAGAATCTTCACTTCGAAGAACAAAAATATCGTCCCGGGTAACAGGGGTGTTCAGCGGTGCGCCTTTCTCTTTCCAGTCCGGAAAAAGTTCGTTCAGGGCGGTCGGCTCAAACACGGTACCAGCAAGAATATGGGCACCAATCTCAGAACCCTTTTCGACGACGCAAACAGTCTTCTCTTCGCCAGCTTCTTGAGCCAATTGCATAATACGACAGGCGGCCGATAAACCGGCCGGCCCACCGCCGACGATCAGAACATCAAATTCCATCGATTCGCGTTCCACGTTGGTCTCCTCAAACTTCTTGGTGGATATAAGGATCATCGCACTGACCGGCTGTTGTTGCGTAGCCCGGTGCAAGATACGTTGAGTGATCCTGTTCTCTCTTTTAATTTAGGCCAGCCTGTGGGGCTGCGTCCAGAACAAGGCCTCTATAATAGCGGACTTAAGGGTTTGAAACGACAATGAAAGCCCCCGCAAGACTGACCCAATGGCAGACAAGGGTATAATATTCGGGAATTCAAACAAACGTTTGTTTGAAATTACTGCTCTCATTTGGCATTGTAACCACAGTGTATTGCCGCCATGCTTGGAATCTACGGTGGTCAGCAAAACAGGCCAGCGAGTTGGCAAGACGGTATGTCAAGCCTCGCATAAAGCCTTACATTTGAGGCGATTAGTAGTATCGTCTCAGTTGGCGGAGACAGTCAAGCGCGGGGTCAGTGACCCCGGATGCAGTGTTCATGCGTCCACCGGGTCTATTGACCCGTTTCTTATTTGCCTTCAGTATTATGGCCCCCCGAGGATGAATGCGCTTGTTTCCTTGGTATGGGCCAAAATAGAAAAGCTGTTGATTAATGGTCGGTTGTTGCCGAATTCAACTGACAGAACGGCAATCAGGAAGATTATGAAGAGCCACCTCCGGGAGGCCAACGGGCAATTTAATTGCGTGTCATCAAACCCATTGTAGAAGAACGAGGAATCTATGAAGGTTCTGGTCGCTGTAAAACGAGTTATCGACTACAACGTCAAGGTACGCGTCAAGCCGGATAACACCGGCGTTGATCTTGCAAACGTCAAAATGGCAATGAACCCATTCTGCGAAATCGCGGTTGAAGAAGCGGTTCGCTTGAAAGAGAAAGGCGTTGCCAGCGAGATCGTCGTGGTATCCATCGGGCCGAAGGCCTGCCAGGAACAGATTCGTACCGCTCTGGCACTGGGCGCGGATCGTGGTATCCACATTGAAACCGGTGAAGAGGTTCAGTCTCTCGAAGCCGCCAAGCTGCTGAAGGCAGTGGTCGAGAAGGAAGAACCCAAGCTGGTTATTCTGGGCAAACAGTCCATCGACTCCGACAACAACCAGACCGGCCAGATGTTGGCTGCTCTGACCGGCATGGGGCAGGGTACATTTGCCTCTGAAGTGGTTGTGGAAGGCGAAAAGGTCAACGTTACCCGCGAGGTAGACGGTGGTCTGATGACGGTTTCACTGAGCCTGCCGGCGGTGGTCACAACGGACCTGCGCCTGAACGAGCCCCGCTACGCTTCCTTGCCCAATATCATGAAAGCCAAGAAGAAGCAGCTGGATGTCATGAGCCCGGAAGATCTGGGTGTCGACATTGCAGCCCGTCTGTCCATACTGAAAGTTGAAGCTCCGGCTTCACGTCAGGCCGGCGTGAAAGTGGCTGATGTAGCTGAGCTGGTCGATAAACTGAAGAACGAAGCGAAGGTGATCTGATGAGCATCCTTGTTATTGCTGAACACGACAACAGTGAACTCAAGCAGGCGACGCTGAGCGTTGTTGCTGCAGCCAAGGCCGTTGGTGGTGACATTGATGTGCTGGTGGCGGGCGAAAACGTTGGCGATGTTGCCGAAGCTGCCGCCAAAATCGATGGCGTCAACAAGGTGCTGGTCGCCGACAACGCCGTCTATGGTCACTTCCTGGGTGAGAACCTGGGCGAGCTGGTAGCGGAAGTCGGCAAGGGCTACAGCCACATTTTTGCCGCTGCCGGTACCGTTGGGAAAGACTTCATGCCGCGGGTAGCCGCGCTGTTGGACGTTGCCCAGGTATCCGACATCATGCGGGTCGAGTCGGAGGACACGTTTGTCCGTCCGATCTATGCCGGTAACGCCATTGCTACGGTCAAAAGCAGTGACGCCATCAAGGTAGTCACCGTTCGTCCGACGGCTTTCGATCCGGTCGCTGCTGAAGGGGGTTCCGCTTCCGTTGAATCACTGGATGTAGTGAAAGATGCGGGCCTGTCCACCTTCGTGGGCGAGGAGCTGGCGAAGTCGGATCGTCCGGATCTTGCCAGCGCGGGCATCGTGATCTCCGGTGGTCGCGGCATGCAAAACGGTGAGAACTTCAAGATGCTGGAGCAGATTGCGGATCTGCTGGGCGCCGCTGTCGGCGCCTCCCGTGCCGCTGTCGACGCGGGCTTCGTGCCCAACGACATGCAGGTAGGCCAGACCGGCAAGATTGTCGCCCCGCAACTTTACGTTGCAGTAGGTATCTCGGGTGCCATTCAGCATCTGGCGGGCATGTCCGATTCCAAAGTGATTGTGGCGATCAACAAGGATGAAGAAGCACCGATCTTCCAGGTAGCGGATTACGGCCTGGTGGCGGACTTGTTCCAAGCCATACCGGAGTTTGAAGAAGAGTTGAAAAAAGTTATTTAATTAACTGATTTCAGTTGAAAAAGGGCGCTTTATAGCGCCCTTTTTTATGGCTTTTTTATGATGCCGTAACGCGCTATTATGCTTGCTCACTTATATTGGAGAATTGATCATGGCAAAAGCCTCAGCCCGTCATCTTCTGGTTGCCGACGAAGCAACCTGCAATGAACTCAAAACCCGCATCGCCAATGGTGAAGATTTCGCCGCCTTGGCGCGCGAGCACTCCAGTTGCCCGTCCGGCAAAAGCGGTGGTGAGCTTGGTGAATTCGGCCCCGGCCAGATGGTACCGGAATTTGATAAAGTCGTATTTTCCGCACCGGTAAACGAAGTACAGGGCCCGGTTAAAACCCAGTTCGGTTACCACCTGCTGGAAGTAACCGCACGACAGGACTAATCACGTCCCGGGAAAAGCCGAAGCGGTGGAACACCGTTTCGGCACCCCGGTTTAATCATACTATTTTGGTTGCTTCTGGTTATCGCTCACCATTCGTACCAGTTCATCCAGCCTGTTCTGTACCTCGTCAAGTTTCCTCGCCATTTCATCCCGTTCGTCATGAGCCTGCAGGGCCTGCTTGGCATTTTTCTCTTCACTCATAACCTCAAGAATGGTTCCTACCATCATGTTTAAAAACACAAAAGCGGTGAGAAATATAAACGTCAGATAGTAAACCCAGCTCAGCGGATAGACCTCCATGGTGCCATACATCACATCGGTCCAATCCTCGAACGTGGCTACCCTGAAGAGCGTCAGCATGGCTACAGCAACGTCGCCCCAGAGGAATTCATCGATTTTGGCGAAAAACATCGATCCCATTGCAGCGTAGATGTAGAAAATAATGAACATCAGCAGCGCTATATAGCCCATGCGCGGAATGGCTTTGAGCAAAGAGTTGATCAGGAAACGCAGCTCCGGGACCACCGACACCAACCGCAATACACGGAATACCCGCAACAGTCGGCCAAGAAGCACCGCTTCCGAATTCTCCAGTGGAATCAGGCTGCCGATTACTACCAGAGTGTCAAACAGGTTCCAGCCATCCAGAAAAAAACGCCTCTTGCTGGGACAAACACTGAACCGGAACAGAATCTCGATAAGGAAGAAAACAGTAATGCCCATATCCATCACTGCCAGGGCCTGGGAAAACAGCGGAGGCACATCGTAGGTCTTCGCGCCAATGGTGAGCGCGGACAATACGATGATGGAGATGACAACCGTCTGGAAGATGCGGCTGGTTTCCAGTTGCCTCAAGTACTGCAACACGGAGGACTGTGCGCTGGACGATGCCGGGGACATAATGCGATGAAGCTCCTGTGTAGCGGGCCAAAGGGTCAGGCGCTGATTGTAGAGTGACCGGACAGGGAACAGAAGCGGTATAGTAAAGTGGTCAGAGGAATCGGCTGCTTTCAGGCGGGATCGCTATTGTTTTTTTTCAACAGCTGGCTGCGTCGCTTCTTGGCCTTGTTGCTCAGGATAACGTCCGCCAGTACGTGCAATGTCTTGTTGGTGGAACGTAGTGACCTGTAGAAAGTGCGGCTGGTATTGTCGTGGGTGCGCCGGACCTGTTGGGCATTGGCACGGAACTTTTCACTGGTGGCCAGCCGGTCTATAACCTCAAAGGTGGTTGATGCGATAGTCCGGTGCACCGTCTCGACCGCTGCAGCGCCGCTGCGGACCGTCTCTTCCAGAAGGCGGTTCCGGTTTCTGGTTTCCTGAAGTTCCAGTTGACCCTTTTGAATGACGCTGACACCTGATGCCAGACGACACCCCAGTCGGCGCAGCGCGCGCTGGTTTTGCCGAGTCAGGTGTGCTGCAGCCGCCACAGCTCCGGTGCATAGCAAAGCGAGTAACCCGGCCAGCATCATCATGGTCTGTCGCTCATTTATCGATACTCAATGTTCATTTCCACATCTATACCGCGACTACTGAGCTGTTCACCCATTTCTGTCATTACCTGTTGATAGACCATTTTCCGAACCATCACCGGTAGGTGGTCTGCCAGCACCCTGGCCGAACGCGACTCCCGCTTGGCGACAGTAATCGGGTCGAGAACTTTGACCGTGAGCACCATATCCGGTTCCGGTAGGACATCGACGGCACCGTCAATCGCCCCCAGCGTTTTCATCGCTTCAGCCAACGCGCTCTTCTGCAACTGCAATTGCCAGAACAGCACAATGGTCAGTGATAACAACACTGCAAACATCGCTGCCAGTATATATGCCACCTCGAGTCCTCCTTGGTCAGTCCGCGAGCACTTTGACAAAAGCTCCTCGCGCAGTGTGCGATACTATGCCGGTTAAAAGATCAGCCAGCCAAGACACTAGGGGCGCTCTTGTGAAAGAGAACCACCAAACAGTGACATACGTATTTGCGGCGTGCAGGCAATTCGGCACACAATGCCATCTTACTCCCTCCAAGACAGGATTCAGATAATGGTTTGGTTCAAAGCGTTTGTCAGCGGATTTCTGGCCACACTTATTTTTCACCAGGGCCTGTTTGCGGTCTTTTTCTATGCGGGCATTGTGCCTGCGGAGCCTTTCAATCTCTCCCCGGTGCCGCCTCTTGGCGTTCCCGCCGTCATCTCGCTGGCCTTTTTTGGTGGCTTATGGGGCATGGTGCTCTGGGCCATTATCGGGCGGATGGGCACTGCCGGGTTCTGGTCACTGATGATTCTTTTGGGTGCCATTGGCCCTACGGTGGTCGCCATGCTGGTGGTCTTTCCCCTCAAGGGCGTGGAGCCTAACGCACAAATGTGGATCGGGGGTTTGATTCTGAACGCCTTCTGGGGTTTGGGAGTGGCAGTATTTCTCTCGATCATGGGCGCCCGGAAAAAGAGCATCTCGTCGTTTTGAGATCAGTTGCTCCTGGATTGAACAACGTCATTGATAACCAACGCTCGAATAAGGAAGACGAATGAGCCAACAACCTTTTGATATTGTGGTATTCGGGGCCACCAGTTTTGTAGGTCAGATATTGAGCCGGTACCTGTTGGACACTGTCGGTGCAGACGGGGAGGTCCGCTGGGCCATCGCGGGCAGGTCTGAAGGCAAACTGCTTAACCTTAAAACCGATCTCGGCATGGCAGCTGAGAACCTGTCCATCCTCACCGCCGATGCGGCCGACGAGGCTTCACTACGCGCTCTGTGTGAACAGACTCGCGTGGTGATCTCCACTGTTGGCCCCTACGCACTTTACGGGGAGCCGTTGATAAAAGTATGTACCGAACTTGGAACAGATTACTGTGACCTGACCGGCGAAGTGCAGTGGATCCGGAGGATGATTGAAACCTACGAAGCTCAGGCGAAGGCTTCCGGTGCCAGAATTGTGCATTGCTGCGGTTTTGATTCGATTCCGTCAGACATGGGGGTCTACTTTCTCCAGCAACAGGCAAAGCAAACCCTCGGCGCTACCTGCACCCAGGTCAAAATGCGGGTGCGGACCGCCAAGGGCGAGTTTTCCGGTGGAACCGTTGCCAGCCTGATGAACGTTACCAGGGAAGCTGCGTCCAATCCGGCTTTACGCAAGGAGTTGGCAAATCCATTTTCCATATGCCCACCGGAACATCGCTCCACGGCTCGCCAGCCCAACGTGAAATCGGCGGAATTCGACCCCGATTTCGATGTCTGGCTGGCGCCTTTCGTGATGGCTGCCATCAACACCCGTATCGTACATCGCTCCAACGCGTTAATGGGCGCAGCGTACGGCAAGGAATTCCTGTACGACGAAGCCATGATGACCGGTAAAGGTATCAAGGGCCGTCTGGCGGCCTACGGTATTACCGCTGCGATGGGTGGCTTCCTGGTGGCGTCAGCGATCAAGCCGACGCGCTATGTGCTTGAACGCTTTATCGTGCCCAAGCCGGGCGAAGGCCCCAGCGACAAAGCCCAGAAGAACGGTTTCTACGATTTGCGCTTTATCGGCAAAACCGCCAAAGGCCAGAGTATCCGAACCAAGGTTACCGGGGACATGGACCCGGGCTATGGCTCAACCAGCAAGATGCTGGGACAGGCAGGATTGTGTCTCGCCCTGGACATCAGCAAAACCGACAAAGCGGGCGGATTCTGGACACCGTCGTCACTCTTTGGAGACCATCTGCTGGACCGATTGCGGGCGCATTCCGGCCTGACGTTCGAACTTCTGGAGCAACGCTGAGATTACAACGGCTGCCGTTACACTGTCAGCCAGGGCTCTCCAGCGTCACCACGACATCGACCTGAGTCAAGGCCTCCGGGGAGTGGGCGAAACAGATCATCGTTTTGCCCGCCAGCCGGTGCGAAAGCCGGTCCCTGATCAAGGCTCGGGTAGCTTCGTCGAGGCCAGTGAAAGGTTCGTCCAGAATAACCAAACCGGTGTTACGAAGAAGCGCCCGGGCCAGAGCAATACGGCGGGCTTCGCCGCCGGATACTTGCTTGCCGTAGGCGCCCAGCCACGTATCCAGTCCCTCTGGCAGTTCGTCGAGCAGATCAGTGAGAGCCACGGTTGCCAGCACGCTGAAAAGCTGCGGGTCGCTCGCGCCCGGATCGCCTAGCAACAGATTGTTCCGGAGCGTGTCGTCAAAGAGCTGCGTTGCCTGGGTAAGGTAGGTGACCCAGGCATGACGGGAGCCGGGGGCAACCGGGCCTTGCTTCGATGCCAGTTTGCAGCAGCCTGTGCTGGCTGTTACCAGGCCAGCTGCCATATTGGCCAGAGTGGATTTGCCACAGCCTGATGGACCCACAAACCCTACCTGCTCGCCGGGCCGAACCGAATATGAAAAACCGGGGAGCGGTGGCTCATCCACTTTTTGGTCATTGGTTGCATCCTCCGCTGCCAATCCATTCAATTTAACGCCAACCCACGCCAAACCGGGCGCGGAAGGCTCTGTTCTTGTTGAGGCTTCTGCACTCTCCATAACGCCGGAATTTTCCGATTCCCCGGCTGGCGTCGCCTGGCCATGGCTGCTGTCGCGGTTCAGGCGTTGCGCTGCTGCGAGGGTGGCGCCAAGGCGGGCAAAGGCTTCCGGCAGCATCCCATACACTTCATTCATGGCCAGCAAGGCCAGGGGGATCATTGAAATGACCGGGCCCGATGTCGCCCCGGTCTGGAAGATCTGCAACCCAAGCCACAGTGCCGCCACCATTGCACCATTCACCAATAACAGGGAGATGGCGCCATGCCATCCGCTGCGCTGGTCAATGATGCTTTGGTCCTGTGACCATTGTTCCGCGTCGGCCAGCAGTCTGTTGCGGTAAGGCTGGACAACGCCCGCCGCAGTCAGCTCAGCCTGGCCCTCAAGGTATTGGATAACCTCGCCACGAAGAACTTCCAGTGAGGCTTGTTGCCGGAATGAACGCGCGCCGGTGCGCCAGAATAGCGCCAGGGTTGCAACCGCAAACGCCAAGGTCAGAAGCGCGGCCACCACCAGTGCAAGGACATGGCCTGCGAGTAAACTCAGTACCACAACCAGCCCCAGGCTCAGCAGCGCAGCCAGCCCGGTCGGCGCCACCAACCGCAGGAAGAGGGTGTCCATGGCATCCACGTCGGTGGTCATGCGGGCAAGCCAGTCGGAACCCCGGCCCCGAAGCTGAGTCTTTGAAGCCGCCAGGCTGCAGAACACCTGTACACGGATGTCCGCCAACAGTCGCAAGACCGTATCGTGGTTATAGACCCGCTCCAGGTAGCGGCCGACCGTGCGGGTGAGAGCAAAAGCGCGGATACCGCCACCGGGCACATAAACGTCAAAGGTGACTGCGGCACCGGCGGCCATCAGTATGCCTGCCAGAGCGGTAGCGGTGATAAACCAGCCAGATAATGCCAGCAGCCCGAGACCTGCGAGCAGCGTAATCAGCATCAGAGCCGCACCCAAAAACAGCCGTAACTTGCGCTGACCGATCAGCCTTAACCAGGGCAGCAGTTCATGCATTCTGGATGCGCCCTCCGTGGATGCGGATAACCCGGCTGGCCAGGCTCAACAGGGAAGGGTGATGAGTAGCGAACACCAGAGTCTTACCCTGGGCACGAAGCCTCTGGAGCGATGCAAGAACAAAGCGTTCAGATCCAGCGTCCAGTGCAGCGGTGGGTTCATCAAGCAGTATCAGGTCGACGTCGGCCAGGAACAGACGCGCCAGGCCAAGCCGACGGGCCTGACCTCCGGACAGTCCCTCTCCGGCTTCCGAAATCTGACTATGGATTCCACGGGCCCGACTCGCCAGCAGGTCGCCAAGCCCGGCATTTGTCAGTGCGGCTTCTATTGCCTGATCGGTGGCATCCTGACAGGTCACTCTCAGATTGTCGGCCCAGCTGCCCTGCACCATGAACGCATGCTGCCCCAGCCAGCCAAAACTCTGCTTCCCCGCCGGCTGGCCAAAAACCCGAACACCACCGTCGCCGGGGCAGATAAAGCCTGCCAGGAGATGCAAGAGCGTTGATTTCCCACCTCCCGATGGCCCTGTCAACGCGATGGATTCGCCCCGGTGAATGGTCAGGCTGATATCGTCCAGGCCGACCCGGCCGTTCGGAAAAGCAACCCGGGCTGACCGAACGATGATTTTTTCATCATCCACGACAGATGTCGCTGTAGCGGGTTCGGCTGATTGTTGGTCGCGGCTGGGTCGGTCATTGGCAGCCACTGGCCCGGGCTCCAGGCGCTGGAGGATCTCTTCTGTGGCCCCAAGAGCCGAGGCACGGTCGTGGTAATGCTGGGACAGCAACCGCAGCGGCTGAAAAAATTCAGGTGCAAGCAGGAGAATGAAAAGACCTGAGAACAGCGTTAACTCGGGTGCCGGGCCAAAAGACAGATAGCCCAGCAGGCCAAAACCCACGTACATGGCGATCACTGCGATGGCCACGGAAGAAAAAAATTCGAGTACGGCGGATGACAGAAACGCCACCTTGAGCATTTTCATCGTCACCCGGCGATATTGATGGGAGCGGTCGTGGATGCTCTCGGCGGCTGTTTGCGTTTGGCCGAACAGCTGAAGGGTTGTGAGGCCCCGAATCCGGTCCAGAAACTGACCGGACAACCGTCCGATCAACTCGAAATGATCCTGGTTCAGTTTTTCTGCCCCCATGCCTACCAGCGCCATAAACAGGGGAATCAGCGGTGCGGAAACAATCAGGAATATCGCCGCCAGCCAGTCCAGCCAGGCGACTATGATTACAATCATCAGGGGCACGGCAATACACAGAACTTGCTGGGGCATAAAGCGGGCAAAATACCCGTGCAGCGCTTCTACATGCTCAACCCACTCCCGTGCCAGAGTGCCTGCTGAGGTGTCCAGCAAACGAACCGGCCCCAGCCTCTGCCAGCGTGCCATAAGCTCTGTACGGATGTTCTGACGGATGGTATGACTGCACAGCGCAGCGCAGCGGGCCTGAAACCCCTGGGCGATGGAGCGACCGGTGATCGCCAACACCAGCCCTGCGAAAAAGGGCAGCAATGAGGTTGCACTCTCATCGAGGATAACAGCAGCGTGGATGATCCACGCCAACAACCCCATTTGCAGTGCCGTAAACAGCCCCGCAAGCAACCCTGCAGCCATCGTGCGGGTTACCAGTTTTCGGTTTCCTGCAGCCTGCGCCCTGAGCCATCGCGCAGCAGTGGGCCTGGGCGCATCCTGGGTGGTTTCAGCCACTCAGTGGTAACCCTCGCCAGCGCGGACCTTGCCGCGGAACACCCAATAGGTCCAGGCGGTATAACCGAGCACCACGGGGACCACAAATACCAGGCCTACCAGCAGGAACAGCTGCGAATCATAGGCCGATGCGGCGTCCCAAATGGTGTATTCCGGCGGCACAACGTATGGCCAGCGGCTTACCAGCAAACCAAGGTAGGTAAAGATGAACAGGCCCATGGTGGCTACAAAGGGCATGCCCTCATAACGCTTGCGCACTGAGCGGAAGATCTGGAAGGCACAGGCGAGGGCCAGCGCCGGCAGAATCCAGATCACTCTGATCGCCGAGAACCAGCGGTCCCGAACCATGTCATCGATAAACGGAGTCCAGATACTGACCAGAGCGAACACCAGAAGCACGGCAACCAGCAAGGGCGGGGTAATCCGGTAGGCCCAGTCCTGAATATAGCCCTCTGACTTCATGATCAGCCAGGTTGCCCCGAGCAGCGCGTAGCCTGCCATCAGGCCGAATCCCGTCAACACGGTGAACGGTGTCAACCAGTCCAGAGCACCCCCTACGTATACGCGGTTAGCCGTCTCAAAACCCTGGATATACGCACCGACAACGGCACCCTGAGCGAATGCGGCTACGGTTGAACCGCCCGCGAACGCCCAGTTCCAGAGGTAGCGCGATGTATTCGCCTTGAAGCGAAATTCGAACGCCACACCCCGGAAAATCAACCCGGCCAGCATCAGGAAGACCCCGATATACAGCGCCGGCAGCACGATGGAATACACCAGCGGAAAAGCCGCCAGCAGCCCGGCGCCGCCGAGTACAAGCCAGGTCTCGTTACCGTCCCAGACCGGGGCCACCGAGTTCATCATCACATCCCTGGCGGTATCGTCCGGTGCAAACGGGAACAGGATGCCAAGGCCGAGATCAAAACCGTCCATCAGAACATACATTATGACGCCAAAGCCGATAATGAATGCCCAGATTAATATGAGTTCAGATGCCGCCATTTTGCGATCCTCCCTGATTGGTTGGCGGACCGAACTTGCCAATTTTCATGCCCGGTTTGTTGTACTCGAATGGAACATGGGTTGCCGATAACGGGCGCATGGGCCGGTCGCTGTCATACTCTTCCTCGACTACCTGATCTTCAAGGCCGACATAGAGCACCCGCAGCAAGTAATAAATGCCCGCGCTGAACACCAGCGCATAGACCACCACATACCCGATCAGGCTGAACAGTGCCATCGCGCCCGTGAGTGACGGGGTCAGGCCCTCTGCGTGAGTCATCATGCCGTAAACCAGCCATGGCGCACGGCCACTTTCCGTGACTACCCAGCCCGCCAGCACCGCAAGAAACGGCGTGATGCTCATGAACCGAAGCCCCTGCAGGAACCAGCGTGCTTCCCACAGTCGGCCCTTGAACCTCAACAATAGCCCAGTCACGGCAACAGCAATCATCAACAGACCCAAGCCCACCATTATCCGGAATGCCCAGAACACGAGGGCGACCGGTGGCTGCTCGTCCTTGGCGACTTCATTCAGACCCGGCACTTCACCGTCGATATCATGGGTAAGGATCAGACTCGCCAGGCCGGGTATACCCACCTCGTAGTGATTTGACTGGGTGTCGTTATCGGGAATAGCGAACAGCAGCAATGGCACTCGGGTGCTGGTTTCCCAGTTGCCCTCCATCGCCGCGACTTTCATGGGTTGGTGTTCCAGAGTGTTGAGGCCATGAAAATCCCCGAGCACAGCCTGAGTGGGCGCGATAATCAGCAGCAGCCAGAGGCAGATCGACAGGGCTTTCCGGTTTGCCTCAACCTCACGACCAAGCAACAGATACCAGGCACTCACACCGGCCACCACAAACCCGCCGGTCAGGAAAGACGCCAGACCCATGTGCGCAAATCGATAGGGGAAGGACGGGTTAAAAATGGCCTCAGTCCAGGACACCACGTGGAAAATTCCATCCCGTAGTTCTATGCCCGCAGGCGTATGCATCCAACTGTTGGCGGACAGAATCCAGAACGACGAAATAAACGTGCCGACCGCAACCATAACAGCCGCGAACAAGTGCACACCTTTAGGTACTTTGTCACGGCCGAACAGCAAAATCCCGAGGAATGCGGCCTCCAGGAAGAAGGCGGTGACCACCTCATAGCTCAGCATCGGCCCCAGGAAATTCGCCGAGGCCTGGGCGAAATTACTCCAGTTGGTGCCGAACTGGAACGACATCACGATGCCGGAAACCACCCCCATACCGAACACCACCGCAAATACCTTGGTCCAGAAGGCAGACAGGCGTAGCCAGACCGGGTTGTCGGTTTTGAAAGCCAGTGCCTCGAGAAACGCAATGAACGATGCCAGACCGATGGTAAACACCGGAAAGATCGCGTGGAATGAGATTACAAACGCAAACTGAATGCGCGACAAAATGAGGGGATCTAATTCCACAGGAACCTCCGGTAACCATCAAAATCAATAATCAGCTTGCGCCCGCCTGGCACTGCCTTTATCGCATCTTGTATATTGTTATTACCGGCGAATGTCTGCCATGTTGCAGATCACTAAAATATTGCATAGTTGTTAGGTGTTTAACGCAACTAAGGCCGTTAAATTCCTAAAACGGAGTATAGGGTACACCATGGGTTTTTACGATACGTACATCTTGCCCCACATCATTAACAAGGCTTGCTCCGTAGGCCAGGTAATGAAACTCCGACAACGGATAGTGCCGCGGGCAACCGGCGTGGTTCTGGAAGTGGGTATGGGTTCAGGCATCAACCTGCCACTGTACGATAGAAACGAAGTCATCAAGGTATACGGGCTGGAACCCTCAGAGGGCATGCGCCTGAAAGCCCAGTCCAATTTACGCCATTCACCGGTGGAGGTGGAATGGCTCGACCTGCCCGGGGAAGCCATCCCGTTGCCGGACAACAGCATAGACACCATTGTGCTGACGTTTACCCTCTGTACCATCCCGGACTGGGAAAAGGCCCTGGGCCAGATGTTCCGCGTGCTGCGCCCGGATGGAAAACTGCTGTTCTGCGAACATGGCCAGTCACCGGAGCCGGGAGTGGCGAAGTGGCAGAACCGGGTAACCCCCGGCTGGAAAAAGATCGCCGGCGGCTGCCACCTCAACCGCCCGATAACGGATTTCCTGACGCACGCCGGCTTCACCATCAAAGAGCTCGACAACCTGTACATGCCAAAAGCCCCCAGAATGGCGGCGTACATCTATTTGGGCCTTGCAGAAAAGCCCGCTTAGCAGCAACAGGCAAAGCAGGGGGCTAACAGAATTGCGTTCAAGGGCACGGCCTTATACAATCCCGACCCTCTTCTCAAAGATCCTCCTGCCCGGATGGTGAAATTGGTAGACACAAGGGACTTAAAATCCCTCGGCCGTTAGGCTGTGCCGGTTCAAGTCCGGCTCCGGGCACCATTAAAAACAATTAGTACTGTCCTTCCCGCCTTTAATTCAATCAACTCAAATTTCCAGTGGTGAAAGCGTAAACTGAACCGGCGTCTTTCAGTAACATGCTGTGACGCGATTAACGCAATGTAACCGTTGCATGCACAACCGTTACATACTAAAGTTAGGTGCAAACCTAGAGTGGTTTATGAGTAGTATGGAGTCCCACCTAGTTTGCCTGGCTCGCCAATTGGCTCCGGCATTACTTTTCGGAAAAGGGACATTGGCCGAAGCTGATATGTAGGAAAAAAAAAGATGTTTAAAAAGCCCGGAATTGTGTTGACAAGATTTTCTCTGATCTTCGCCATGCTTTCATTGGCCGCCTGTGGTGGCGGTGGTGGTGGCGGTTCATCGGATAATGGAAGTGATCCAGTGCCGGATGGTGGAAGTGACCCAGTAATTGTGGAGTCAGTCCTTAAACCAGGTGTGTTCAGTTCGACGATTACGTACGACTCAGGAGACACGGAAGAAGCTTTCGCGCTAATCAGCCCCTCAGGTGAGTACTCGATTTTCTCCAGCGAGAGTCAAACTGGAACCTTCGGGACACTGACGTTTCGTAGCGATGATACATTTTCTGGCAACGGGACAAGCGTTTTCCTGAATGGTACCTGGCAGTCTATCGATGGATCTGTTGAAGGTGGTGTTGTCGATCCCGAAGTATTTACCGCAACATTCGCTGCGGCCACAGCAGAGCCCGAGTTTGGCTTGGACGTGACAGGAACCCGCGAAAATGAGGTAAGTGATCTTCGGGTGACAATGGAGGATATCTCTGGAACTTATTCCATGATGACCGGCCAATTGACCACGACGGTGACTATAAATCCAAGTGCTGACGGAGGAGCAGTAACGGGATCTGACGGCACGGGCTGCTCCATTAATGGCACTATCGTCATACCCGATCCTGCCTATAACATTTTTGAGGGAGTTCTTTCGTTAACCAACTGCCCCGCTTTGAATGGGGTGTCGCCTGATCAGCGGAATGGCGATTATCCGGTTGTTGGATTTTTACAAACCTTAGAAGCTGGGGACAAGCTGCTTGCATTCGCTGGTACCAATGGCGAAGTGAGATCAGTGTTTATTGGCGACAACTAATAATGGATGTATTTTGCGGGAAGTCCCTGGGCTGGCCTCATTGTCATTAAACTGATGAATAGGCGGTATAGTCCGCTCCCTTAGCAAGATCGAAAAAGCCCGGGAATGGTTAAGGCCACCCGGGCTTTCTAATGGAGTGATACCTCTACCCAGGCATCGAAAAATATCGGGCAATATAGGCCCACTTAAAAGCCATCCCACGCTGAGATAAGTTCCGCGCCACCTCCTGCCAGCTAAAACACGACACTGCATATTTTCGCTTCATCTGAACAGAATCAACCTCTTCATTTTTGCCAAGATAAGATCCAACCCGGCTCTTTCCACTGCCGAAATTCGTTGACAGTTGGTAAGCCATTAAATAATGGAATCCTGAATAACACGTTGCTCTTTCGTTGAAGGATCATGGCAAGTTGTTTCCAGCTGATAGTCCAACAGGATACGCTGTCTTTGACTGTCCGGGTGAAGCATGCATATCCAAAAATCGGTAATAGTCAGCGCAGCTCCTCGCAGGGACAAGCCCCATGAAAACCATAGGTCTGATCGGCGGCATGAGTTGGGAATCCACTCAAACCTATTACCGCTTACTCAATAAGAAAGTCGGTGAGCAATTGGGCGGACTGCATTCGGCCAGGCTCGTTCTGTACAGCGTCGATTTTGCCGAGATTGAAGCTCTTCAGCATCAAGACAACTGGGAGGCTACTGCCGGGATTCTTGCATCGGCAGCGCAGGCTGTTGAGGCTGCGGGCGCTGACTTTCTTGTGATTTGTACCAATACCATGCACAAGGTCGCGCCTCAGATTGCGGAATCAACGGATTTGCCACTGCTGCATATCGCGGATGCCACCGCCAGGGTGCTGCTGGAGGACGGGGTAACCTGTGTGGGGTTGCTGGGTACACGATTTACGATGGAGCAGGATTTCTATCGCGAACGGCTCGTGGCTCACGGAATCGAGGTTCTGGTACCGGATGATAACCAGCGGGAGCTTGTCCATACCGTTATCTACGAAGAACTATGCCGCGGGGTGATTAACCCTGATTCCAGGGCTGCGTATCTTGATATAGTGTCGTCTTTGGCTGATCACGGGGCCCAGGCCGTGATCCTGGGTTGCACGGAAATAGGCCTGTTGATTCAAAGCTCAGATACCCCTGTAAAACTGTATGATACGACGGAAATACATGTGGATCAGGCGATAAAGCTTGCCCTGGAAGGAATGTAAACTATGAGCAGCGATCAATTGAAGCAAGTGCTGGATATGGATGGGGAAGAACGGTTCGACTACTTTTTGAGCAAAGTGGTTGAAGACCGGGAAATCTGGATACTGGTTAATGCCGAGAATCGATTTCTTAAGCTTGTTGCGGAAGATGGCGGCTATGAATATTTGCCGGTCTGGCCGGACTCGGATTTTGCCCGGGAATACTCGAAAGATTCCGATGGACTGGTGCCCAAGAGCATTTCGTTGCCGGAATTTTTCAAGAAATGGGTTCCGGGCCTGGAGAAGGACGGTCTGGAGATCGGTGTCTTTCCGGGGTCCGATAAAACCCTGTGGATCACAGAGCCATCAGAACTGAAAAGTGACCTGCAAGACGAGCTGTCCAATATTTGAGCCAACGCGCAGCTATTCTTGCCCTTCGTCTTATGCCTCGATTTGGCAGTCTGATGCTGTTGCCTGGGAATAGCCCATCAGTTGTCTACGTTCTGACAGGCTAATCAATATCAAACTTGAGGTGCTTATCCAATGACCATTGACCTGCGCAGTGACACCGTTACCCGACCTACACCCGCCATGCGGGAGGCCATGAACAAGGCTTCCGTCGGGGATGATGTGTTCGGGGATGATCCCAGTGTGAACGCGTTCGAGGAAGCGGTTGCTCAGCGCGCGGGCTATCCGGCGGCGTTGTTTTTCCCTACCGGCACCCAAAGTAATCTGACCGCGTTAATGTCCCACTGTCAGCGGGGGGATGAGTTTATTGCCGGTCAGCACGCTCATCTGTACAAGTATGAAGCCGGTGGTGGCGCAGTGCTGGGGAGCATTCAGCCTCAGCCGGTCCGGCACCAGCCGGATGGGACTTTGTTGCTGGATGATATTTCCGAGGCGATCAAGCCGGATGATTTTCACTTTGCCCGTACCCGGCTGCTGGCGCTGGAAAACACCTTTCACGGCAGGGTTATTCCCCAGGAGTATATTCAGAAAGCAACATCGTTTGCTAAAGAGCAGGGGCTTGCAACCCATCTCGACGGGGCGCGCCTTTTTAATGCGTCGGTTGCCACCGGGCTGCCGCTGTCGGAGCTTTGTCAGGGCTTCGATTCGGTGTCGCTGTGTTTCTCAAAAGGCCTTGGCGCACCAGTAGGCTCGGTGCTGGCGGGTAGTGAGGAATTCATTGCGACGGCAAGGCGGATCCGGAAAATGCTTGGTGGCGGCATGCGTCAATCCGGCATTCTTGCGGCGGGTTGTCACCACGCCCTGGACAATCATGTTGAACGGCTGGCAAAAGACCATCAGCATGCGTTGATGTTAGCAGAAGGGCTGGCAGGTATTACTGGCGTTGAGGTTTTATCCTGCGATACCAATATGGTGTTTGTCAGAATTCCAGAGCAGGATTGCGAGGGGCTGCGGGACTATATGGCTTCCCATGATGTGGTGATGATGCCATCAGCGCAAACGCGCCTGGTTACGCACCTGGATGTGTCTGCTGATGATATTGAGCGGGTTATCGGGTTGGTGCACACTTATTTTTCGGACAATCCATAGAGCTTGCTGATCCGCACCCGTCAGCAATGGTCGTACTTGAATTTCATATAGGTGATCCCGAGGCTCATCACCAGCCGCCAGGCCAGCTCGACATTGTCATTGAATTCGGGGTCATAGTCCTGAACGGTGGCCAACAGGCTGTCCAGCCATAAGTCGTATAAAGCGGGTTTGATGTCCAGTTCCCGGGCGCTGTGCATGTAGGCGATCTTTTCGAGCACATTGTCTGCAGCGCCGCTGGCGTAGAAGGCAATCAGGCTGTAGAAGGATTTTTTAAGCATCCGGCGCTGCTTTTCCATGTCGGTGTCCAGGAACCGTTCGCTGACCAGCTCGGACGATCTCAGAAAGTGCCGATAAAAGCTTTCGAAAAAATCCGTTCCATCCTTGCCTGCCGCAAGAACGCGTTCGTAGCTGGCATCGAAAATATTATCGTAGGACATGGAACTCGCCCCTTGAGGGTGGGTAAGGTCTATCTTAACTGTAGCAAAGATTCTGCGAACACCATTCGACACGATCCACAAACTCTTCAATACTGGTCTTGAACACCCAAAACAATACGGGGCTTTTATGACAATGTCCGATTCGTTCGTTCTCCTGCACACTGATGATGGCATCACCACACTGACGCTGAACCAGCCTGAGCGCAGAAACAGTCTTTCCATGGCCATGCTGGAAGCATTGTCCAGAGCGCTCAGCGAACTCGCCGAAGACGATAACACCCGGGTGGTCGTGCTAACGGCAACCGGTCCGGTGTTTTGTGCCGGTCATGATCTGAAAGAGATTCGGGAACAGTTTGATCAGCGGGACGCCCAACACCGTTTATTCGAGCTCTGCAGCAAAGTCATGCTGCAGATTGTCGGGTTGCCCAAACCGGTGATTGCCAGGGTTGATGGTGTTGCGACTGCCGCAGGCTGCCAGCTCGTGGCCAGTTGTGACCTGGCGGTTGTCACTGCCTCGTCCCGCTTTGCAACTCCGGGGGTCAATATCGGGCTGTTCTGCTCAACACCGATGGTGGCGTTGTCCCGCAACGTCTCCCGCAAGCATGCCATGGAGATGCTGTTAACCGGCAACATGGTGAGCGCTGAAAGGGCAGAGCAAATTGGCCTGGTCAATCACGTGGTGGACGCAGCATCGCTTGATGAGACGGTCCATACCCTGGCCACGACCATTGCCGGAAAATCCAGCCACACACTCAAAATCGGTAAAGAGGCATTCTATCGCCAGCTTGAGATGGGGCTTGCGGATGCCTATGACTACACCGCAAATGTGATGACTGAAAATCTGGCGGCCATGGATGCCCGGGAGGGTATTTGCGCCTTCCTTGAGAAACGTAAGCCGGACTGGAAAGGCCGATAATGACCAGTCTGGCCAACGGCACAGGGTTATAGCTCGACGCTGCTGAACAGCTCCGGTACTTCCGCATCCCACTTCATCCGCTCCTCAACGTGCTTGCGCATGGCGTCGGCGGCTAACGGTTCGCCGTGGGTGATAAAGACTTTCCGCGGCTTGATGTCAGACTGACCAAGCCAGGTGAGAATTTCCTCGTAATCACCATGGGCTGACAAAGTATCGAGGTTATAAACGCTGGCCTTTACGGGAATGTATTCGCCGTGAATCTTGACCTGTTCTGCTCCGTTCACCAGAGCATCTCCTCGCGTGCCCTGGGCCTGAAAGCCCGCAAACACAATACTGTTCCGGTGGTTCGGCGCCAGCGCCTTCAGGTGATGGAGAACCCGACCGCCACTTGCCATGCCGCTGGCGGAGATGATGATTGAGGGTGTCCGGCGGGCGGTCAGCTCAATGGACTCCTCGACTGTTCGTATGTAGGTGGTCCCGGCATCGATTTCTCGGCATTGCTCTGCCGAGAGGTGATGTTCGCGGTGGAAGCGATGAAAGACTTCCGTGGCGGAGATTGCCATGGGGCTGTTCAGATAAACCGGCACATCGGGAATGCGTTTTTGGCTCTTCAGTTCATGAATCAGATACAACAAAAGCTGCGCGCGGCCCACTGCGAAGGAAGGCACCAGTACGATGCCACCCCTTGCCATAGTCTCACTTATGATGGTCGCCAAGGCTTCCGTCGGGTCGATCGCGGGGTGTAATCGATTGCCATAGGTCGACTCCAGCACCAGGTAATCCGCTGCCCCCAGTTTGGCCGGCGGGCGCATGATCGGATCGTTCTGGCGCCCGACATCCCCGCTGAACACGATCGTTTTGCCCTCATGGCTCAGGGCAATGCAGGATGAACCCAGTATGTGGCCGGCAGGGCTGAAAAGGACGTTAACCCCGGCAGCCGGCACGCAGTCCTGGTTAAAATCATGCACCTCGAACTGCTTCAATGCCTTCAGTGCATCTTTAACAGTGAACAATGGCTCCGCCGGTGAGTGCCTTGAAAAGTGTTTCCGGTTGGCATAACGGGCATCCTCTTCCTGAAGATGACCAGCATCCGGCAACAGGATCTTGCATAGCTCATAGGTCCCGCGGGTGCAGTGAATCTTGCCGGTAAATCCTCGTTTCACCAAGCGGGGCAGGTACCCGCTATGGTCTATATGGGCGTGGGTGAGAAGCACGGTATGAATGGATTCCGGCGGTACCGGAAAACTGGCCCAGTTACGCCTGCGAAGCACTTTCACTCCCTGATATAACCCGCAATCCACCAGTATCCGGTGCTTCGATGTTTCAATCAGGTGCCTGGACCCGGTTACGGAATCCACTCCTCCCAGAAATTGCAGTCTCATCAACAGTATCCTCGTCGGGAACGGAATTTCCCCAAAGGCTCAGGTGTATTGAAATGGTGTTCCCAACTTTAGGCCGCCGCTGCCCTTATCTGCTTGATCTGTATCAAACCTGAGCGGTTCATTATCCGCAGAGCCGTTGACCTGAAACAAACTCCCCGTGCTGTGAAGCCTCACTATAAGAGGCATGTTTCCGCTGATCGGAAGAGGCCAAATTCATGGATTCGGACAATGCCTGGCACAGTCAGGAGCCTGCGGCCGTATTGGCAGAGCTTGATTCAACCCCGGACGGGTTGACAGAGGAGGAGGCCCGTTCACGTTTGGCCACCTATGGCCCTAACCAGCTAAGCGAGCAAGCTGGCAGGACCTTCCTGCGGCGAGTATGGGACCAATTCCAGAACGCTTTGATTTACGTATTGATGGGCGCTGCATGCATCACCGCATTGCTCGGCCACTGGGTAGACACCGGCGTTATAGTTGCGGTGGTGGTCATCAATGCCCTGGTGGGCGTGATTCAGGAGGGCAAGGCTGAGAAGGCGCTGCTGGCCATCCGGGCGCTGCTTTCGATTACAGCCATTGTTCAGCGATCAGGACAACGGCACACAGTGCCCGCTGAATCGTTGGTGCCTGGCGATCTGGTACATCTGCAATCCGGTGATTCTGTGCCTGCAGATCTTCGCCTGTTGAGGGTTCGGGAGTTGCGGATTGATGAGGCGATTCTGACGGGAGAATCCGAGCCTGCCTCAAAAACCGTTGAATCTGTGGCAACCGATGCACCGTTGGCTGAGCGATTCTGTATGGTTTACTCCGGAACACTGGTCACCGCTGGCACCGCAACGGGCGTTGTCGTGGCGACGGGAGCCGATACCGAGGTAGGTCGCATTAGCGGGTTACTCAATGAGGTGGAACCCCTCGCTACACCGCTGCTGCGCAAGATCAACCATTTTGCCCGCTGGCTTTCAGTAGCCACCCTTATACTGGCCGGTACCACGCTGCTGGTAGGCTGGCTCTGGCGGGGCTTCAGTATCCAGGAAATGTTTCTGGTGGCGGTAGGACTTGCGGTGGCGCTGATCCCTGAGGGGTTACCGGCGATTCTCACCATTACCCTGGCGGTCGGAGTGAGGCGCATGGCCAGGCGCAACGCCATCATTCGACAGTTGCCAGCGGTAGAAACCCTGGGATCATTAACCGTTGTCTGTACCGACAAAACCGGCACCCTGACCCGGAACGAAATGACAGTTACCGACATTATCACACGCGCAGGTTATTCCGCGGTCAGCGGCGTGGGCTACGACCCGGATGGCGAACTGGCGCATGACGGGCTGCCGTTAGACGTCAGCGCTCATCAGGATATTCAGCTGCTGGCCCGGGCGGCATTACTTTGTAATGACGCCACGCTCCACTTTAATAAGCAGCAGTGGCAGATTACCGGGGATCCAACCGAAGGTGCCCTGGTCACAATGGCGCTCAAATGTGACCTGGACAGCGTTGCGGAGATTCAGGCACAACCCAGGCTGGATGTTATTCCGTTTGAATCAGAGCACCGGTTCATGGCGAGCCTGCATCATGACCATAATGGCAGGCATTTCGTTTTCATCAAGGGCGCACCGGAGCGGCTGTTGGAAATGTGTCGCTACGAGCTCAACGACACAGCATCGCAACCCATTACTAAAGGGTATTGGCAGGACAGGGCGCATTCGCTTGCAGAGGATGGCAAACGGGTATTAGCCCTGGCCTACCTCGAAGTGCCCACAGGGAAAACGGAGTTGGTGTTTCAGGATGTTCTTGACGACCTGACGCTGCTGGGACTGGTGGCGATGATCGATCCACCCCGTCCCGAAGCGATCAGTGCAATTGCTTCTGCCCAGGCTGGAGGTATCCGGGTCAAGATGATCACCGGCGACCATGTGGGTACGGCCGCGGCCATCGCCCGGAGCATGAACATTGGCTCCGGACTCTCCCCGGTTAATGGTGCCATGCTGGAGAAGCTGAATGAGGAAGAGTTGCAGGTACTGGTAGCCGAGCGGGATGTATTTGCCCGTACCAGTCCGGAGCATAAGCTGCTGTTGGTTCAGGCCCTGCAATCCCGGAACCAGGTGGTGGCCATGACCGGTGACGGTGTCAATGACGCACCTGCGCTCAAGCAGGCGGATGTCGGGATTGCTATGGGCCACAAAGGCACTGAGGCTGCCAAACAGGCAGCTCGAATGGTACTGGCGGATGATAACTTTGCGTCTATTATCCACGCTGTTCGTGAAGGCCGAGTAGTCTACGACAATATCAGGAAGTCGCTGTTGTTTATTCTTCCTACCAACGGTGCAGAAGCGCTGAGCATACTGGCAGCTGTTATACTGGGCTTTATGATGCCGATCACGCCTGTGCAGATTCTCTGGATCAATATGGTGACGGCCGTTACCTTGTCGCTCACGCTGGCGTTTGAGCCAGCCGAGAATGACGTCATGGAGCGACCGCCCCGGTCACCTGCCGAATCTTTGTTCACCGGATTTCTGATCTGGCGGGTCGGCTTTGTTTCTGTCTTGATGGTGATGGCTGTATTCGGGTTGTTTGTCTGGTTTCGGTCTCGGGGCACAGATCTCGATACGGCCCGAACTATCGCCATTAACACACTGGTTTCGTGTGAAATATTCTATCTTTTGAATACGCGGATGATGACCGCTTCAGCTCTGGATTGGCAACGTCTCTGGACCAACCTGACCGTGTGGTACGCCATTGCTGCCTTGATTGTTATGCAGGCTATGTTTACTTACAGCGGCCCATTCCAGAAGTTGTTCGACACCCGCCCTTTGTCACTGACTCACTGGGGTGTCATTTTGATGGCCGCTCTTGCGGTCTTTGGCGTGGTCGAACTGGAGAAGTTTGTCTTTCGCAGGTCAGGTGCCGTCTCACGCTATACGCCGGCACCCCATAATTCCTGAGAAAGAAACTAGCCGGTTGCGACACAAAAGTCGGGGTTCTGTCGCAACTGGCGTTGCAAGGCATCCAGGTCAAGCAATTCAATATCCCGGCCGTCGAGTCTGATCTGTTGCTGTTTTTGCATGCGGCTCAGCACACGGCTGACCGTTTCCAGGGCCAGGCCAAGGAAATTTGCAATTTCACCTCGGGCCATCGGTAGCCGGAAACGTGTCGCTGATAATTTCCGCCTGGCCTGACGTGAGGAGAGTGTCAGAAACATCGAGATGATGCGTTCTTCCGCTGTGTTGTTGCTTAACAGCATCCCTAACTGCTCGGCTCCGGAAATTTCCTGGCTCATCAGGCGAAACAGGTAATGTTGAAGATGGGGCAGTTCCCGGGACAACTCTTCCAGCCGGTGAAAAGGAATCTCACAGACTGCGGACCGTTCCAGCGCTATAGCGGAGGAGGTGTAGCGCTCGCCAGTCAGGCCGTCCAGCCCGAACATTTCACCGGGCAGGTAAAACCCCAGAATTTTCTCATCACCCCGTTCACTGATGCGGACTGTTTTAACGGCACCACTTTTTACCACATAACAGGACTCGAAGGTGGCGTCCTGGGTGAATACAGCACTGCCACGATCGTAAGGGGTTTCTCTTTTAACTGCGGCGTTCAGGAGGCTCATGTCGCCAGTGCCAACCGCCAGAGGCAGACACAAACTACTAAGACTGCACCGATCGCAACTGGACGAAATAGCATGTAAAGACCGGGTCGGGATCGAATCCATGGAGCTAATCTTCCAATGAAAAGTATATCTTAACAGTATACCAATATTTACATAAACGATACGCACGGGAACAATTAATCGCAACCCTTGCCACGGCTGAATCGGTCACCTACAGCAAAATCGTTCTGAGCAAAAAAACCCTTATTCATTTCCAGCGCCAGTTCAAAGGCGGCGCCCGACGGATAGGTCGGGCATCGCAGGGCCTCGCTCGGGCAGGGCTCCATGGAATTGATAGCGCGGATCTTGCCTGAACGATCAATAAACGCGATATCCAGGGGGATCAGTGTATTGCGCATCCAGAACGCATGGGAAGGCGGCCGGGTGTCGCTATAAACAAATAGCATGCCGGATCTCTCATGGAGTATCTGCCGCCCCATCAAGCCTTGCTGTCGTTGTTCGGATGAGCGAGCTACCTCAATATCAATAGCCATGGTCTTTAAATCATTAATCAGGCAGGCAGACTCCACGTCGAACGACAGCTCATTGCTATGGACGCAACCTGCCATCGCCTGCAGCAGCAGACAGACCACCGGGATCCGTGCACGTTGTGAAGCCTTCATCAGATTCGCCTCCGGTGTCATTCAGCTACGCAGGCGATAGCCGGTTTTGAATATCCACCAGATTCCGGCCATACAGGCGAACAGGAATAACAGAGTCATGCCCACGCTGATGCCAACATGCACATCAGACACCCCGTAAAAAGCCCAGCGGAAACCGCTGATAAGGTACACCACCGGATTAAATAAGGTGATGGTTTGCCAGACATCCGGGAGCATATCAATGGAGTAGAAGGTGCCTCCCAGAAAAACCAGAGGTGTCACGATCATCAGCGGTACGATCTGGAGCTTTTCAAATCCATCCGCCCAGATACCGATAATGAAACCAAACAGGCTGAAGGTAACAGCGGTGAGAACCAGAAAGGCAAACATCCAGAACGGATGCAGAATCTCATAGGGCACAAACAGCCTGGCTGTAATCAGGATGATCAGCCCCAGAATGACGGACTTGGTAGCCGCAGCCCCTACGTAGCCAATAACCACTTCAACGTACGAAACCGGCGCCGACAACACCTCATAAATGGTGCCGGAAAACTTCGGCATGTAGATCCCGAAGGAGGCATTGGAAATACTCTGCATAAGGAGTGACAGCATGATCAGCCCCGGAATGATGAAGGCGCCGTAGCTTATGCCATCGATATCGCCCATTCGCGAGCCAATCGCAGAGCCGAACACCACAAAATAGAGACAAGTGGATATCACCGGCGAGGCAATGCTTTGCATCAGCGTTCGCCACATGCGGGCCATTTCAAACTTGTAGATTGCCCGTATTCCGTGCGTGTTCATCGTGTTCTCCAGAAAAGATGTACCAGAACCAGGCGGATTAGCCGGTAGCCGTATTATTCGTTAACAAGCCCGACGAAAATCTCTTCAAGAGAGCTTTCCCGAGTCTGAAGATCCTTGAAATCGATGCCCTGGTCACCCAGTTGCCGAAGCAATCTCGCCACGCCTGCCTGCTCCCGCTGGGCATCAAAGGTGTAGACCAGCTCATAGCCGTCCTCGGACAGTGCCAGCGGTTCAAGGGCCAGAATGCCGGGAATCTTGTCCAGCGGAGCCTGCAGATGTAACCGAAGTTCTTTTTTGCCGAGCTTGGCCATGAGGCGGTGGGTTTCTTCCACCAGAATAATTTCACCTTCCCGAATTACCCCGATGCGATCCGCCATTTCTTCCGCTTCCTCGATGTAGTGGGTCGTCAGAATAATGGTGACGCCCTTGTCTCGCAGCCCGCGGACCATGTTCCACATATCCCTGCGCAACTCCACGTCGACGCCGGCGGTGGGTTCATCAAGAAACAGAATCTGGGGCTCATGGGACAGTGCCTTGGCGATCATCACCCGCCGTTTCATGCCACCGGACAAGGCCATAATCCGGTTGTTGCGCTTGTCCCAAAGGGAAAGGTCACGAAGCACTTTCTCCAGATGGGCAGGGTCAGGCGCTTTGCCAAACAGGCCACGGCTGAACGCGACGGTATCCCATACGGTTTCGAACGCGTCCGTATTGAGTTCCTGGGGAACCAGGCCAATTTTGGAACGGGCCTGACGGTAATCTTTGACGATATCGTGGCCGGCCGCCAATACGCGCCCTTCGCTGAGGTTGACGATACCGCAGATGATACTGATCAGCGTGGTTTTCCCGGCTCCGTTTGGCCCGAGCAAGGCGAAGATTTCACCTCGTTTGATATCGAGGTTTATTTTCTTGAGGGCGTGAAATCCGTCTGCGTAGATCTTGCTCACATTCTGGATGGAGATGTCTGGCTGCACGATGGAATCCTGTTGGTGAGGAATCGATAGGAAAAATCGACACCAGGCACCGTGATCTGGAGGTGCCGAAAAAGCTGCGATATTTTCTCACGATGACAAGGCCTTGCGGAACCCTGAATTGCACCTATACGCCGGTTTGGGCACTCCGGATGGGCACTCGTTAACGGTGCGAGTCAGCAAGTCGGCATGGTCTGCAAGGCGAGGCGCCGTCGGATGAATCGCGACAATCCGTCAATTCCGATATTTAACATGGCTGTGATCAGGATCAGTACCATGGCACGGTCAAACTGAATGTTCTGGATGGCGCTATCAATGTAAAACCCCAGCGTTGCCACACCCAGAATGCCCAGGATGGCCGTCTCCCGCATGATGATTTCCCAACGGTAGAATAGAAATGCCAGGAACGAGCTGTAAACCCGGGGTACCAGTTCATAGCTGTATCGATTCAGGCCGCGAGCCGCATCAGCCCTGAGCTTGATGTTGTTGCTCTGTCGACCAATGAGATGACCGATAATGCCACCGTTATGCAGCGCCAGGGCGACAACGGCGGGCAACATGGACGGCCCCCACAGCTGCAGCAGGATATAAGCCAGAATATACTCCGGCGTGGATCGTGCGATAACCAGAAAAATATGCCCGGACGTGCGTCGTACAGGGCCGCCGAAATGGGTTGAGATCAGCGGGAATGCCAGCAGAGCCAGCAACCCGGTAAAGACCAGCGCTATCTGGGTGAGAACCACAGTATTCCAGATACCGGGTATCGCCTCAGTCAGCATCAGGTCACCAAGCCAGGCTCCAAACTCTCCCAGGCCTTCATTATTTCTGATCGGGGAGGGAACAATATCCTCGGTAAAAAACCGCGCTACATTGCCCCACACAATCGGTAAGCCTTCCCCCAGAAAGAAGGGCGCACCAACCACATAGATCGGCAGCAGCTTGGGCTTGACCCACCAGGGAATGGTCGCAATCAGCACGTAAAACAGAATCAGCAGGGCGCCGGCTTCCGAGTACTGGCCCTGGGAAAAAGAACTCTCCAGATAGAAGCCGATCGTGGGCAGCCCGACAAAGCCCAGGATGGCGCTCGAACGCATACCGCATTCCAGGCGATAGGAGGTATAGGTGCGAATTCTGTCCCACACGTCAGGCACTCTGGCGTACAGGAACATGGAGATGGCACTTGTGCCCGTTGGCAACAGCGTTCTGGGTTCCGGGTCAGCTTCATCCAGAATTTCCGAATAAACCTTGGCGAAGATACCGGAATAGGGGATCGCAATGGCAAGTACCCCGGTGAGCGGATGAAAGCCAAAGAACTGCAGGAAAATCAGCGCCCAGAACAGCTCATGAATAGCACGAATGAAGGCTGAAAAAAGCCGGACAATCCGCCATCGGTACATCAGCGCCAGCAAAAAGCCACACATGCTGCCCAGGGCGACGCCAGTAAACGCAAACGCAACCGTTCTCAGAATGGCCGTTGCCAGGCCTTCGGTTGAAAAAAAATCGGGTGTTACCACCCCGAGGAAAAACCTGCCCAGGTCCCGCCACGGGTTTATGGAAGTGATTGCGATATCCGAGAAGGCCAGCGCGATAATGGCGATAGCGACAAACAGGAAGGTAGTACGAACGGTAGGGTAGGAGAACATGTATCGGCTCAGTACAACGGCAATATGTCGGTTTCAGACAGCCGGGAACTGGCTTCATCAAGTGCAATCTGGCCATCCTGTATGCCCACGATTCTCTGGCAGTACCGCAGGGCCAATTCGACGTCGTGCAGTGCTATCACGGTAGTTTCGTAGGCCTCATTAAGCAGCGACATGACAACATGGGCCATGGGGCCGTCGAGCGCTGACACCGGCTCATCTGCCAGCAGCATGGTGGCGTCCCGGTAGATTGCACGCGCGATCGCCACCCGTTGTCGCTGGCCGCCGGAGAGGCTCGATACGGTGGCCCGGACTTTTCCCAGAATGCCCAACTGATCCAGCAACGGCTCAATATCTGCACGCTCACGCTCGAAAGGGCGCATAAGCGTGACGATGTTGTACCAGTTCGGATGCTGGTCAAGCCTGGCCATATAAACGTTGTGAAACACCGGCAGGGCGTGGACGAGCCCAAGATCCTGTGGAATCAGTGAAGCCTGGCTGTTGGCCTGCTGATACAACATCCGGATCAGGGTCGATTTGCCAGCGCCGCTTTTACCCACCAGGGCAATTCGTTCTCCCGGCTTGATATCAAGTGAAAGCGGGCCAAGGACCCGCTCACCACCAAAAGAAGCCGTGACACCGGACAGCTTGATGCCTGTCATCAATCAATGATTCCGAGTTGCTTTGCAACTTCCTCGATCGGCTCGTAGTCATCATTGGAGGCGGGCACAAAACCAGACCTTGGGAAGCTTTCAAGTAGCTTGGGATCGTCCAGTGCCAGCAAGGCCTGCTTTACCCGCTCTTTGAAACCGTCACCAAAGCGTTCATTGACGTCACCACGAATACTCCACTGATAGTTGGGGTAGGCGGGTGTCTTCCAGATGATCTTGACACTGTCGGTGTCAATATTGCCGTCTTCCAGTTCCTTCTCCCAAACCTTGTAGTTCAGGGCGCCAACTTCATAGGTGCCAGCTTCAACCAGTCTCAGTGTCCGGGTGTGGTTGCCACTGAAACCCACCCGTGTGAAGACTTCCTCGGGCGCTTCTCCGAAAATCTTGCGGATGTGGTATTCGGGAATCAGGCGGCCGGAGGTTGAACCTTTGGAGCCAAAGGTAAAGGTCTTGCCACGCACCTCTTCAGGTAAGGTATCTGACCGCTCCAGACCGGTGCTCTTGTGAGCAATGAAGTAGTTGAAGAACTCCTGGTCTTCCACGCCCTGAGCCAATGCTTCTGAATCTTCAACCAGCGCACGGGCCTGAACGCCGGACAGCCCGCCGAACCAGGCCAGTTGTACCTGGTTATTGCGGAATGCTGAAATAGCCGCTGCGTAGGACTTAACCGGAATATAGCGAACTTCGACATCGAGTTGTTTGGAAAGATAATCCGCTATGCCACGGAAACGTTCTACCAGCTTGGTTTCGTCCTCGTCGGGAATGGCCGTGAACACGAACGTTTCGGCGTAAGCTGGCACTATCGATATCAGGGCGAGAAGGAGTGAAAGCGCAGTGTGTCTGATTAATCGTGAAAACATAGGCGAACCCTTGCGATGGTCAGTGGATAGATACGTCTGAATCATGCCCCATGATGGCAAGCGACGGACAGGATACTCTTAATCCAGATTATGATGAACCTACATACGTGCAGGAGCCCGGTTCAGCCTTTGTTTTTTCGACTGATTGTTACTATTTTTCCCAGTTTGACGTACAACATCATCCGTTCTATCAAAAGACTTGAGTGAGGCGTTGCTTCGATGCTGCATATCTTGATTGTGACACCCGCCGAACCGGACTCGAAAGCGGGTAACCGCGCTACTGCCGAGCGTTGGGGGAATTTGCTGGTAGACCTGGGGCACAGTGTTTCCATCATCACCCGGTATCATGGCGAAGCCGCAGATCTTATGATTGCTTTGCATACCTGGCGCAGCCACCAGGCGATTACGCAGTTTCATGCCAGACATCCGGGGGTGCCCTTGATCGGTGTCCTCACCGGGACGGACGTCTACAGCCCTCAATTTCGAAATGAACCCGCAACCCATGAGTCTATGGCACTGTCAGATGCACTGATCGGTTTGCATCGGGCGGTGGCAGAGGACATTCCCGAACAGTTCCGTGCCAAGGTCCGGATCGTGCTTCAGTCGGCTGAAAAACCGCTTCAGAAAAATGCTCCCGCGACTGATACCTTTGACTGTTGTGTTATCGGTCACTTGCGGGATGAAAAAGACTCCTTGCGAGCGGCACTGGCAGCCCGGCGTTTGCCGGCCGACTCCCGAATCCGGATAGTCCAGGCAGGTAAACCCCACAGCCCGGATTGGCGGGCGAGGGCGGAACAGGAAGCAACGCTCAATCCGAGGTTCCGTTGGCTTGGGGAGATTGACCGAGCAGGGGTGAGCTCACTGATGACGACGAGCCAGCTCATGGTTATCAGTTCCCGAATGGAAGGCGGCGCCAACGTGGTATCTGAAGCCTGCCGGGCAGGGCTGCCGATTATCGCCTCGGATATCCCCGGCAATCGTGGATTACTGGGAGACGCCTATCCCGGCTTCTATCCTGTGGCGGATGATCAAGCCCTGGCGAGGCTGTTACTCAGGGCTGAGCGCGACGCTGAGTTTCTGTCGGGGCTTCGGAGCAACATTACCCGGCTTGCCGGAGATTTTACTCCGGCTGCCGAACAAGCCGCCCTGGCGGCGGCCATTGGTTATGCCTTCAACAGGATAGGTTCGATTGCATCCCCCTGAGGGACAATTCGACCGATAATGGCGGTGTGGGCATAGCCAAGTGCTTTGAGCTCCGCCACGCAGGCATCTGCCTTGTCTGCCGCGACACTTGCCAGCAAGCCTCCCGCTGTCTGGGGATCAAAAATCAACGGGTATCTCGGGTGCTTGACCCACTCTTCCTGATTGCGGATGCCGCGACGAAGGCGAATGTTTGCGGGTTGAAGCGAGCTGAGAATGCCGGCTGCTGCGGTTTCTTCGGCGCCAGGAAGTACCGGGATGGAACCCAGATTCAACTCGGCATCTACGCCAGACGGTCGCGTCATTTCAACCAGATGCCCCAGTAACCCGAAGCCTGTGACGTCAGTACAGGCTTCTGACCCGTACCGACGAAGACAGCGGGCGCCCTCCAGATTCGACTGCATCATCGAGGTCAGGGCACTGTCAATCCACCGCCCGCGGGCTGCAAGTTTTGCGTGCGCTGCAAACAACGTCCCGGTACCAATTGGCTTGGTCAGAATCAACACGTCGCCGGCCTTGAGACCACTCTTGCTCATCACTTGTTTCGGATCAATCAGGCCATTAACCGCAAACCCGAGCGCCAGCTCCCGACCTTCACCGGTATGGCCTCCGACCAATGCGCAACCCGCTTCGTTCAGAACCTCCACCGCACCGGTCATCATCTGGAAAACAATGTCTTCGACTTTGGATTCGATACCGTAAGGGACGGTGGCTACTGCAGTCGCACTCTGGGCTTCCGCGCCCATGGCAAACACATCGCCGAGGCTGTGGTTTGCTGCAACACGGCCGAACACATAGGGATCGTCGATGAACGACCGAAAAAAATCTACCGTATGAACCACGGCTTTACCCGGTGGCACAATGAGTACGGCGGCGTCGTCAGGGGCATGGAGGCCGACCAGGATGTCGTCGCGCTCGATCGGTCGTAATTCACCAAGCGCCCGGGACAACACAGTACTGCCGACTTTTGCGCCACAACCGCCACAGCGCATGGCCACGGCTGAAATAGCCTGGGAAGCTTCTTCCTTGTTCTGGGCCGCTGAGGTGTCCGGCACATTGGCATTCTCTGCCATCGCCGGCAGATTATTGAACTTGGCCATAAACCGGCGGTCGATCCAGTCTTTCCAGCGCCAGACCAGTTTGCCGGAGCGCGCTTTGTCACCCCTTGAGGCGATGGCGTACTTGTCACCCGTGCTGATCAGGGCAAGCCATTTTTTCTGGGGTACAAACGGCTTCGGTTTGCGGCCCAGTGCGGCAAGCCGAAGGTTATCGGCAAGCGGGCGACCCTGACGCACCGCAAACACACCGGCTTTTTCACGGGGGTACTTAGTAACGTTGGCGATATCGCCCGCTGCAAAGATGTTCTTGTCAGTTTCAGTCTGAAGGGTGTCTTCAACACGAATAAACCCGTCGTCGTCCAGTGCCAGCCCTGTAGCTTGCAGCCACTCGGGGCCGCCGGCACGGGTGACCCAGAGAATCTCGTCCGCTTTCAGAGTCTCTCCGGACTCGGTAACCAGTTTACCCGCTTCCACTTCTGTGACCGGGAAGCCGAGATGCATCTGAACGCCGCGGGATTTGAGGCATTCTTCGAACTTTGCCCGCACCTTCTGATTATGGGTCGGAAGAATCGTTGTAGCGGCGTCAAGCAAATGGAACGATAGCTGGTCTGGATCACCGCCCCGGGCCTTGAGTTCCCGGCGCAGCCGAAACTGCATAGCCAGGGTGAGTTCAACCCCACCGGCACCTGCGCCCACCACAGCCACAGTCATCGGACCCTGATGATTCTCGATACGCGTCAGTAAAGATAACCAGCGCGCATTGAAGCCATTGATGGGCTTGACCGGTACCGCATGGTCCTGGGCGCCGGGCACATCACTGACCCGGGGAGCCGACCCGATATTTATCGAGAGCAGATCATAGGGCACTGCCGGACGGTTACGGCAAACCACTCGCTGGGAGTCACGGTCAATACCAACGGCCTCATCCCGATAAAAACGCGCACCGGCGAATTCTGCCAGTTTGCTCAAATCGATATGAACGTCATCGTAGCTGTAATGACCTGCAACATAGCCCGGCAACATACCGGAGTAGGGCGTGTGGGTGTCACGGCAGATCAGGGTAAGCCGCACACCCGGTACGGGGTGCATTGCAAAACGTTTCAGAACACCTACGTGACTATGTCCGCCACCGATGAGGACGATGTCACGCAGGACAGGCTGTTCGGTTACTTGCATCAGGTGAGTTTCTTCGCTTCTGCTGGCCAGGTGTCAAATCCTTTCATGGAAGAAAATGCTTTGAGCTTTTCTTGATCCGCTTCTGTCGGGTTCGCAATCTGATCAATGGAGGTGATTCCTGCTTCCTGCATTTTCTTCGCCGTCGCAGGCCCAACTCCTTTCACCAGGGTGAGGTCAGATTTGTTGACGGGTTTGGCCGGCGCTTTCTTGGCTGCAGCTGGCTTGGTAGTGGTTGAAGCGGCAGCAGCATCAGACGCGGCTTTCGCGGTCGCTTTTTGAGTCTTGGCCGCTGCTTTGTCTGCTTTTGCAGCGGCTTTCTTTGGTGCAGATGCCGCTTTCTTCTGGGCTTTCTTTGCCGTGCTTTTGGTCGTGCTTTTAGCTTTCGAACCAGCCGAATCAGCGGCTTTCCCAGCTTCCTTTTTCGCCTTCTTGCTGGCTACACCAATACGTTCCAGTACCGAGTTCTGAATTTCCTGGAATTCGCCAAGGCGACGCTCCAGCTCTTCGTTGAAGCGCTTCATCTCGCGCTCACGTAAATGGTCGATATCACCCACCAGTTTACGGATGGGTTCCTGTATCTGGCTTTGCAGCGAATCAAACTGCTTGAGGGCATCGCTGATCAGGCTTTCGATCTGGCTTGATGTCTTCTCGAATTCCTTGTTTACCTTTTCGACAATCTTGTCAACGCTTGGTTTTTCTTTTTTAGCCATGATGGTGCTCTCCCTTGAGTCTTTTTCTGATGTTGTATCAAGTGTGGTTCAGGCGGTTTGACTGAAGCTGGATGACGTAACAGATCGGCGTGAGCGAAGGGACTGCTTTTTGCTCAATACATTTCGTATTCGGGTCAATTTTTCGGATAACGAAGAGTCGGAGTGAGATTCTACCGAGATGAAATCAACAGCATAGAAATAATTGCTGCAGTGTTTTCTACGTTCGGTGACCAGCCCACTTACACCTTCGGCTTCGATATTATCGATAGGCATATTCATTACTAGATCCAGCAACAACGTGTCGCCAGGCTTAAAAACCTTGTCTGTCTTGAGCACACAGCTGAATTCATCGAGAGCGTAAAGTTTTGCCTCAATGCGCTCCTTTCTGAAAAGCCCGCGTTTAACCGAAAAACGGGCAATCAGATCGGGGAGTGCTTCAATCAATTCAGTCTGTCGTTGCATGTTCCTTCCATCAATCAGGGCGAACTGCTGATCTATCGCCTTTCGCCTTCATCTGATATTCAACTCGTGGTTAAACAATAGTCAGTGGACAAACATTTGGCAATAGCCCCAACACAATACCTCAGGGTTTTGAGACGGGGCTTCAAGTGTTGGCACTGGCTATTCGGGCCAATTGCTCATCATTCGCACTTCGAACAGATCCGTTCGACGGTCCTTGAGATTGGTTACCGAACCCTCATTCCTGACCAGCTTCAGCTTTTCCAGATCCATATCCGAGAACATGATCATCTCGGTATTCGGAGTCGTTTCCGCCATCACGGCATCGTGGGGAAAAGCGAAATCCGATGGCGAGAATACGGACGATTGCGCGTATTGGACGTCGAGGTTTTCAACTTTTGGCAAGTTGCCAACGCTGCCGGTGATTACCACATAGCATTCGTTTTCAATGGCTCGTGCCTGGGCGCAATGACGTACCCTCAGATACCCGTTCTTGGTGTCCGTCCAGAATGGCACAAGGATGATATCCACCTCCTGGCTGGCAGCAATTCGGCCGAGTTCCGGAAATTCGATGTCGTAGCAGATCATGATGGCGACGCGGCCTGCGTCAGTTTCAAAGACTTTAAATTTGTCTCCCCCCTCGATTACCCAGTCCCGACGCTCGTGGGGCGTGATGTGGATCTTGCGTTGTTCGTCAACGCGGCCATCCCGGTGACAGAGATAAGATACGTTGTAAACCCGGTCATTCTCCAGCAGCGGCATGGAGCCGGTAATAATGTTGATGTTGTAGCTCACCGCCATTTCCGACATTTCATCCCGGAATTGCTGGGTGAAGCCCGCCAGGAAACGGACGGCACGGGTCTGATCCATCTGATCCGTCAAACCCATCAATGGAGCATTAAAAAACTCGGGAAACAGCGCAAAGTCACTCTTGTAGTCGGACAGGGCATCGACAAAATACTCAACCTGTTCGAGTACTTCTTCCACCGATCCGAATTCTCGCATCTGCCACTGTACGGCACCCAGCCTGACCTGGGTTTTCTTGACGTTCAATACCGAGGATGGAGGCGTGTAGAGGATGTTATTCCACTCGAGAAGAGTGGCGTAACCCAATGATTTCTCGTCTTCCGGGAGATACTTGTGCATCAGGCGGGTGACCTGGAAGTCATTGGATAACTGGAAGGTCAGAATGGGGTCGTAGATTTCCTTCCGGTCAACCCGCTCGATGTACTCCGCAGGCGTGTATTGGTCCGAATATTTGTGATAGTTCGGAATACGGCCGCCGGCCAGAATGGCCCGCAGGTTCATCGAACGACACAATTCCTTACGGGCTTCATACAAACGACGCCCGAGGCGGTAGCCACGATATTCCGGGTCAATGAATACATCGAGCCCATACAGGGAGTCGCCTTTGGCGTTATGCCAGATTTTTTCATTCTTGAGGATCAGATCATCATAGGTATGGGGGTTGCTGAAACGTTCATACCCGACCAGTACCGTGAGGGCGACTGCGATCAGTTCGCCGGAATCTTCAATACAGATTTGACCGTCCGGGAATTGCTCCACCAGCGCTTCGATCGTTTCCCTGGGCCAGGCACCACCAATGTCGTCATAGATTCGGTCCATCAAAATCTTGAGCTGGTCATAGTCGTCCAGCGTGAGATTTCTCAAGTTCAGGTGCAGTTCTTCATGGGCCATAAAAGCGAAACTCCGGATAATTTTAATAACAGCTGATAGTCGACAGTTTAACAGAACCGGGTAAAGAGTTCGCCGTACCGGTCAGGACTCTCAGCTTGCCTGAGTAGCATCTGCTCCCAAAGCGGCCAGCGCTTTGAGAAAGGCTTCACCGTAGCGCTCAAGCTTGGCTGCGCCCACACCGCTCACGCCAGCGAGCTCCTCGAGGCATTGCGGACGGCGCTCCAGAATTTCGAACAGCGTGGTATCGTGAAAAATCACGTATGGCGGCACGCCTTGCTCTTCAGCCAGTGTTTTCCGGCAGGCCCTGAGGGCTTCCCAGCCAACATGATCGGTGATCTGGTCCTTAACCTTACTGCCGGCCCCGGCAGTTTTTCGACTCTTGATGACCGGGTCCTTCCGTAGATTCACGGTCTGCTCGCCTTTTAACAGCGGCCGGCAGGATTCCGTCAATTGCAGGGCACCGTAGCCTTCCGGGTCTGCACGCAGGTGGCCATTGGCAACCAGCTGACGGAAGACAGACTTCCACTCCGCCGAACTGAGTTCCGAGCCTATTCCGAAGGTGGAAACAGCGTGGTGGCCGGCCTGGAGAATCCGGTCGTTTTCCACCCCCCTTAATACATCGATCAGATAACTTACGCCAAATCGTTGGCCGGTACGGAATACACAGGACAGGGCTTTTTGCACCGCAACCGTGCCATCCCAGGTTTCTGGCGGCACCAGGCAGGTATCGCAGTTGCCGCAAGGGGTTTCCTGCTTGTCGCCAAAGTAACGAAGCAGGGCCTGCCGGCGACAGGTGGTTATTTCACACAGCCCCAACATGGCATCCAGCTTCTGGCGTTCTACCCGTTTGAAATGGTCATTACCGGCGGAGCCCTCCAGCATTTGTCGAAGCTTGATGACATCCTGCAGGCCGTAGACCATCCAGGCAGTAGAAGGATTGCCATCCCGGCCCGCCCGACCGGTTTCCTGGTAGTACGCTTCCAGACTCTTGGGCAGGTCCATATGAGCCACAAACCGCACGTCGGGCTTGTCGATACCCATGCCGAACGCAATGGTAGCCACCACGATGACGCCGTCTTCCCGTAAAAACCGCTCCTGGTGCTCTGCGCGCATCTCCGAGGGCAAGCCAGCGTGATAGGGCAGTGCGGTGTACCCTTTGCTGCACAACAACCGGGCGGTGGCTTCCACTTTATTGCGGGAAAGGCAATAAACAATACCGGCATCGGTGGCATATTCTTCTTTGATAAAATCGATTAACTGCTTGTTTGCATTTATTTTTGGTGCAATGCGATATTGAATATTCGGGCGATCGAATCCGCTGATGAAGTGGCGTGCGTCAGTGAGCGACAAACGCTCGGCGATTTCCTTGCGAGTGCGCTCGTCAGCCGTCGCAGTCAATGCGATACGGGGAATCTCGCTGAACTCCCGCGCCAGGATATCGAGCCCCAGGTAATCGGCCCGGAAATCGTGCCCCCATTGGGAGACACAGTGGGCTTCATCAATGGCAAACAGTGAAATCGAGGCCTGGTGCATCAGCTCCAGTGTGCGTGGCTGTAGCAACCGCTCGGGAGCGCAGTAGAGCAGATCGAGCTCGCCGGTCAGCAGGGCGTTCTCGGTGTCCCTTGCCTGCTGGAAATCCATGGTGGAATTCAGAAATGCAGCACGAACCCCAAGCTGCCGTAAGGCCATGACCTGATCTTGCATCAGGGCGATCAACGGCGATATGACGATTCCGGTTCCCGGCCGCACCAAGGCCGGCACCTGATAACACAAGGATTTACCACCGCCTGTCGGCATCAGCACCATCGCGTCGCGTCCGGCCACCAACTCGTGGATAACCTCGCCCTGAAGCGGGCGAAACTGGTCGTAACCAAAGACCTGATGCAGAACTGTTTCCGGCGCGACGTCTGCTGTCACGGGCTTATGGGTGGTGAGACGAGCTGAATCCATGGGGTAGGGGGTCCAAAAAAGCACAGAGTAGAGGGCGCCGGCTATGGTAGCAGAATCTGGTAGGGCTCTGAATGTTTCCTGACTGTCGTGTGGCTCACGCTTCCAGTAATAAGCAGTTGGGCAAAAAGAACCCTAAAGGTTTACAATGGCCGCGTTTTTGACCCGATCTGGACTGAAAATAAACAAAACAACAGGAAATTCATGCAGGAATTTGACGCCATCCGTCCCTATGGTGACGACGAAACCGAGGCTGCCATTGCCCGCTTGGTGAATGACCAGGAATTCCTGAGTCTGATTGGCCGTTTCAAGTCACCGATGCTGAACAGATGGTTACCAGGATTGGTCCGGATCGCCGTGCAACGTTGGCTGAAACGGCAGTTCGGGGATGCCAGCAGCATTGGTGAACTTCAGGCCCGGCTCTATGATTACGTAGACCAACTGATTGCGAAGACGACCAATCGAGTAACCTACTCGGGCCTGGACAACCTTGATCCTTCCAAAGCCTATCTGTTCATATCCAACCACCGGGACATCGTATTCGACCCCTTGGTGGTGAATTACCTGTTGTTCGCCAACGGTTTTCCTACTACCCGCATTGCCATTGGCGACAACCTGCTGCATAACCGGGTGTTTGCCGAGATGATGCGATTGAATAAGAGTTTTGTGGTGAAACGCAACATTCCCAGCCCGAGAGAAATGCGTGACGCTTACCTGACGCTGTCATCCTTTATCAATCACAGCATTGAGAACAGTGAGAGCATCTGGATTGCCCAGCGCGAAGGCCGGGCAAAGGACGGCATTGACGAGACCGACCCCGCCATCACCAAAATGTTTTATATGTGCCGCAAGAAAACCGGTGAAACCTTCGCAGAAGCCATGAACCGGATGAACATTGTGCCGGTATCTATTGCCTACGAATATGACCCCTGTGACCGGGATAAGGCGAGGGAGCTTGAAACCAGGGCCCGGACCGGGAACTATGCCAAGGCCTCGAATGAAGATACCGATCAGATCGTCAAAGGCCTGACTGGTTTTAAAGGCCATGTCCATGTGCATTTTGGCACGCCTATCTCTGATTCGCCGGATTCTCCGAAAGAACTTGCCAAGGTGATTGATCGCGAAATGCATGCAAACTATCACCTGCACGCGTCTAACCTGGCGGCCTACAATCTCAGCAGCACACATCCCGGCGCCCATGATGTGCCCGAGACGGTCCGCGACACCGTGGTAACCGCCGAAGCCTGGACGCCCGCCGAGATGGAGGCCGCGGCAGCTGAAATGGACCGCAGGCTTGATGCCTGCGAGCCGGCGTTCCGGCCCTTTTTGCTGGCCATGTATGCCAATCCGGTATTAAGCTCACTAAAAGCGCAACAGCCACCAACTGAATAACGGTTAAAGCCGGGTGGCAGAATGCTCCTGGCGATCAGGCTGCGCCCGCAATTGAGGCATAACGGTGAACCACTTCGCTCATCTGTTTCTGGCCCGCCCTACGGTGGAGTCCAGGGTAGGTAATCTTCTGGGGGATTTCGCCCGGGGGCTGGATGTGGACAGCCTGGTGGCTCCGGTCAGGGCAGGGCTGATCAACCATCGCAAAGTCGATGCCTACACCGATAGTCACCCGGATGTCATTGCCTGCAAACGCCTGTTCTCGCCCCAACGCCGCCGATTCGCAGGGGTTGCTCTGGATGTGTTGTTTGATCACTACTTGTTGCGCCATTGGCAAACCTTTGCCAACACGCCGCAGCAGGCTTTTATCGACTCGGTTTACCGGGACCTCGAGGCGGGCCGTCATTTGATGCCACCGGGCATGGCGACCACAACCGCCCAGATGATCGACAACGACTGGTTCAATGCCTATTGCGAACTCGAAAACATCGGGTATGCACTCGACAGGATCGCAGGCAGGATCCGGTTCAGGAACGATTTCGCGGGCATTATTGAGGAAATACAAGTTCATGATGGGGTGCTTGAAGAGCATTTTCTGAGCTTTTTCCCAAGCCTCTTAAAATTTGGTCCGGCAGGGGAAAAGGCTGAAAATCAGGCTGTTGAGACACACACAAACAACTGTGAAGATTCAAACAGCCCGTAACGATCTGTCCATTTTGCACAGCTGGACGTGCAGCTTATGCGGTGTCTGGTGAAGATGTGGCCGACGGTGTTCCGGTCTGCAGGCAATCGCCCGCCTGCTGCAGGCTGGCCTGGGAAATCTGGCTTTCTGCCGGCACGCTGCGGGTCAACCAGACGTTACCCCCAATGACCGAGCCTTTGCCGATAGTAATCCGGCCAAGAATCGTCGCTCCCGCGTACACCACCACATCGTCTTCAACAATTGGGTGACGGGGTTCCCCTTTCTTCAGTGATCCGCTCTCATCTTCAGGGAAGCGGACTGCACCCAAAGTCACTGCCTGATACAACCGGACCCGCTCACCAATTATTGCGGTCTCACCAATCACCACGCCAGTGCCGTGGTCTACGAAGAACTGGTTGCCAATGGTCGCCCCCGGATGAATGTCGATACCGGTTGTGGAGTGGGCTTTTTCGGCAATAATCCGCGCAATCAGTGACAAGCCTGCCTTATAGAACTCATGGGCAATCCGGTGGTGGATGATTGCCCTGACGCCGGGATAGCAAATCAGCACCTCGTCCACGCAGGTGGCTGCCGGGTCTCCCCGGTATGCAGCTACCACATCCATATCCAGGGTACGGCGGATAGCCGGTAACTTGCGGGCAAATTCCTGAATCACCGTGCGGGTGTTTTGCCGTAACTCGCTTTGATCAACGATGCGGCGCCTGTAACTCAGTTCCAGTTGTACCTGCTCCAGCAACGCATTCAGAGTGTTGTTCAGCCGGTACCCCACGTAAAAGTCTTCGCCCTCCTTCGTCAGTTCCGAAGGCCCCAGCCGCATCGGAAACAGGATGCCGCAAAGAGTTTCGATGATTTCATGGATTGCTTGTTGAGAGGGCATCTCGCGGCTACCCAGGTCCAGATCCCGACCGTGTTGCTCGCGCCAGTCGTGACGGGCTTCCCGCAGGCCGGCAATAACATCCCCAAGTGGCCATTCGGTCTTGTGCTGGCCATTGATGTCGTTAGCTGCTGATGGCGATTTGAGTTTCATGGGGTTCCCCGTTGATGTTTGATTGCGACGTACTCCACCGTATTGCTATAACCATCAATCTATAAGTGCTATCTGACTAGTTTAAAGGCTTGAACAGCGTTGCAAAACCACTGTTTTGCAATACCTTCGGTTTCATCTTCCGACTCATCGGTTAGAATGCCAGTTCATCCAGATTGATATACCGAATGAAGAGGGCGCCCGTGAGTTATCTGAAAAGCGTAGAAATAGAAACAAATCCATCCCCGGACGCGTCTGTCATCTGGCTTCATGGCCTGGGTGCCAGCGGTCACGATTTTGAGCCTGTGGTGCCGGAGCTGGGATTACCGAAAGATGCAGCTATCCGGTTCATTTTCCCTCACGCTCCCAGTCTGGCGGTGACCATTAATGGTGGTATGCGGATGCCGGCCTGGTACGACATCAAAGCAATGGACATGAACCGCACCGTAGATGTGGAGCAGCTGAAAGCATCCGCCGATGCAATCGCACGTCTGGTCGAGCGTGAAGTGGAGCGAGGCGTAAAAACCGAGCGCATCATCATTGCAGGTTTTTCACAGGGTGGGGCAGTTGCTTATGAACTAGGTCTGAGGTATCCCAAAAAATTGGCCGGGATACTGGGGCTGTCTACATACTTTGCAACGGCGGACACGGTCGAGCCGTCTGAAGCGAACCGGAACATTCCGATTCGTATTTACCATGGTACCCGCGACCCGATGGTCCCTGAATCTTTGGGCCGTATGAGCGTCGATCGTATGACCGAAATGGGTTATCGGGTCGAGTATAAAACCTATCCCATGGATCACAGCGTCTGCCTGGAAGAAATCCGGGATATTGGCCAGTTTATCAAGGCCTGCCTTGATCTGAAGTAAACGGCTGCGACCGTAACCGACCAAAGATAAAGGTTTGTAAGTTATTGGTAAATAGTTGTTTGTTGGTAGATTTTTAGTAACCATTCAGGCAACTTATGGCCAGGTTCCAGGCTGGCAGGGTAGCCCCTCAAGCCTTGAGCACGGCTCGATGACTGATAGTACACAAACACTAGCGAGAATTATTATGGGTAAATTCACATCTTCGATTGCGGCGATATCGTTGCTGGGCTTCGCTGCGGCACCAGCTGTTGCAGACATCTATAAAACTAGCGATGCAGGGCTCTATGCTGGCGCGAACTACACCTTTGTTAATGCAGACGACAATAGCTTTGATGCTGATCTCGGCACCTTGTCCGGTAAAGTTGGCGCCAATGTGACGCCGTTTTTCGGCCTTGAAGCCCGTGCCGGGTTTGGCGTCAAGGACGACGACGTGGCTAACGGTCTGGCTGAAGTGTCCGTGAACAGCTTTTTTGGTGGCTATGCCACCGTGAGCCTGGCGAACGAATCACCGGTAACGCCCTATGCGATTCTTGGCTTCTCCCGCTATGAACTTGAACTGGAGTCTGGTGTTGGCTCCGAAAAAGACGATGACTCCGATCTTTCCTACGGTATCGGAGTGAACGTCGCGATGACCGAATCCCTGTCCGGTAATCTGGAATACATGCGTTACTACGACAAAGACGACATTACAATTGACGGCATTGGCCTGGGTCTGACGGTTAACTTTTAAGCTCTGACCCCAAGTTTCTGAAAGACCTGTTCAGCCTGGGCAACAGGTTTGTCCAGGCATGGCCTCCATGCAGCGCCGAAATGAGGAAAAGGCGGAAGGCACCTACGTTGCGGTGCCCGACATAGGCTTTCAGGACCGGTACGACCTGGCCCTCTGGTTGCCCGATGAAAAACTGCTGATTACCGGAGACCTCGGGTTCCACCAGCGTTTGCTGGCCGTGTTTGAGGATACGGATACCTTCGAAGAACTTGCTGGCAAGAATGCAGGACGCGTCTATCAGGATCTGGAGTTTGAGTATTTCTGATTGTCAGTCAAATCTGCAGAACGGAAATGCAGGCCGGGGCAATACAATTGCCACCGACCTGTTTCAACTAATCATTTCCCGGGCATTCACATTTTCTCTTCATGCATGTCCAGGATCCAGTTCACCAGTTGTTTTGCCTCTTCCTCGCTGACTTCAGCTCGCTGATCCATTGGAGGCATTTTTGCGGAACCCCAGTGAGCTTCACCACCTTTCAGAACGACCTGAACCAGTTGGTCTGCATCATCCTTTGTGTATTTCTGGGCGATACTCTTGAAAGAAGGCGCCCGGGGTACCTCTGCACTGGTGATGTGACAACCCGTACACTGTTTTTCTTCAGCCAGTTGCATAGCACCGTGGGACTCTGCCAGTGCCGTTAATGAGCCAAGGCAGAGGCAGGTTGCAAGCGTGGTTGATACGATTGTCCGTTTCATATTGGCTTCCTTTCGTTCGATCCTGATTTTATCGTTCGAGATTACCGCCAATGGTCTTAACCAATACTGCCACCTCTGTTTCAACTTTAGACTAAGAAGCATGGTCGTTCTAGAAAAAAACGGATTCCGGTCCGCAGGCATTTTTCAGCGCCTGCTGAATAGCAGGCTTAGCTCACCTCATTAATGGGATTTGAAGTAAAAAAAAAGTGTCCACCTATGAATAAGTGGACACTTCCCTTACGCGTGGCAATAAGCTCAAGACGGGATAACCGGGATGGTTACCCATAACACGAGCCCGAACTACCACTGTATTGCCTTGGCGGGCCTCTAGACGTAGAAGTCCAGATCTTCCTGAGCTTTCAGCAGATCCCGCATCTTGATGGGGTCGTCACCAAAGAAGAAAATCAGGCCCCAATGGGTACCGAAAGCGGACCGGTCAGGAACGGTTTCTTCTGTCGGTGCAACCAATTCGTGTGACACGAAATAGGGATGCTCAATCGTTTCTTTGGGCATTTCCAGCTTGCTGACCACCCGGCGGCGTGGATACACCCCGAAACAGCCCGCATAACCCTTCGCGTCGACCACTTCCCGGGGGAAGAAACTATCCACTTCCTCTTTGGTGCTTTTGGGATCGAACACCAACATTGAAGCCTGGTAGGCATTGAAGCCGTAGGCCATCTCGATAAGCTCGAAAGCCTTGAACCCGGGCGGGCGGTAAGCGACTTCGCCAAAGTACATTTCACCGTCAGCAGTGACGAAGTACTCGGGATGAATCAAACCGAATTTGATCTCGAACGTTTTGATCAGCAACTCGATCTGCTTGGTGATCGCGTTCCGCCAGCTCTCGAGTTGCTCGGTAGCGGGCACGAATACCGAGTAGCCCAGCGTTACATATTCAGAAATGTTGAGAAACTTGATTTTGCCATCGTGAATCCAGGCCTCAACGGCAAATTCCCAGCCATCCAGGTGACTTTCCATCAGCAGGGGATATTCTTCGGCCGGTATATGATCGATCTCTTCAATCTTGCGGATCATCCGGTGGCCGAGGCAACCGGCCTTGTCGAATGCCTTGACGTGAATCGGGTCGTCCGGGTCACCATCAAGCTTGAGCAGTGTCTGGTTAACGCGTTTCATGAAGCGGACGATGTCGTCTTTCTCGTGCGCTTCCTCGAAGATCCCGACGCGAATACCACCAAGCTGTGCCCGGCGTTTCATCAGTGCCTTGTCACGGAACAGGATAGACTGCCCGTACATACGAGGGCTGTCGAGGAGGACGGAATTGATGGCACCGGACCACTCGACGGTTTCCTCGAATAGCGGTATGGCGACATCGACGCCTTCCGCCTTCAGCTTTTCGGCAATCTCCAGGGAGCGATCGTTCAGACGGATAAAGTCCCAGGGGATGAAAGGTATCTTGTTTGCGGTGCAGAAATCCGCGGCCCAATCCGGAGCAACAACTATGTAGCGGCGGTCAAACTTCTGCGCAGCCTTGATCGCATTGACGCTCCAGCCAAGCAGGGCGATGTAGCCTTTATTCGGATCCTTGGGCGTCTCGGTTCCACGAACCGAGTCCATGGTTGGATCAAGCCACGCTGACACTTCATTTGGTAACTGAGTTTCTGACGCTATAGACATGCAATGTTATCCTTATTGGTTAACCCGGACAAACTACGCCGACATTGGAGCGCACCAGGCAAACTGAGTATTCAGACAGTGTCATTTACAGGGGGATTAAGTGACCAATAGAGCGGCGAAACACTTTGGTTTTTGAGGTTTTCACCGAGCGAATACTGCGGGTCAGTGCATCCCAATCTTCAGTAACAATATAGCCGGTATAGTTACAAATGGAAACGAAAGCCCCGGAATCATTTGCTTCCCAAACGCCTAAAGAGCATCTTTGAGCAATTCCAAATGGCGTATCAAGCAAGCAAGGACAATATTGTGGATATTCCTATATCTGATTCAGATACCGGCAGTTCCGTTGCAAAGTTTGACGAGGCTCTGGAACAGCTTGCGCTTGCGCGCCTGAACGACCCCGCAGCGCGTAATACGGAGGTACTGGAAGCGGCACTTCAGGTGATGGAAGCACCCGACGGGCTGGATGCGCTGTATGCCCGAGTACCGGCGATGGAAGCCAAGGGCGTATTTACCAACGGTGACTGGGGCCAACCTGCGATCTTGCGGCCCGCACTCGCCGTACGAACGCTACGCCAGGGAGCGCCGGACTTCACGGCGATCGAAGCGCTGAGTGAACTTCGCCTGCTTGCCGTGGCCATGGGCGATTATCGCCATCCCGGAATTTCCTCGGAACAGGCCAGAAACTTTTTAACCCAGGTGACAGCGCTGAATCTGGATCTGCTATCGGGCCAGATGAGCGAGGCGGATCGGGAACGACCACGAGGTCTGGGTGAGATCGTCAATTCGCTTTACCAGTTTCTGCTCAACAGGCTGGGTTACGAAAGTATTCTCGACAGCCTGGTGGATGAAGTACGCCGTTTGCTGGCGCAGCGCCCGATACAGACAGACAGCATCAAGCAGATGGTCAGCCAGATAGCCAAGTGCCTGTTTGATCCGGAAATAGATACCTCGGGTATGCACAAAGCAGCGCGTCTTGTCAGCGCTTTGTTCGGCCCAACCATTGGCTGCCGCGATGACCCGGGCTTTGCCGTCTACGGCGAACGACTGCCCGCCATGGATGAGCTCGCGTTGACTGAAGAGGCGAAAGGCTTTGCCAGTGGGATGCATGAGACGGGCATGGTTTCCCCTTATCATCCCATGCTGTTACGGCACCTGCGGGGGCACCGGGATGACCTGATACCCCTGGCATTGGGCCTGAGCATTACCGGCAACGATGTGCTGCAATGCTACCGTCAGATCGTGTTTGAACTGATCGACCAGGTCGTTTATCCGGAAACCAGTCAGGCTGTCTATGGCCTGGCCATGTTTCTTGAACGTGGCGCTCTCTTCACCCCACCAGTAGCTGCGGGTCTATGGCGGCAACTCGAACTGAAATTGTGTCAGGCGGCGTCCGACAGACTGAACGCGGTTTTCGGTGATGCGCATCCACCGCGAGTGTATTTGCTGGCAGGCGTGCTGAGCCTCCTGGGACAGCCGTTGGGCGTGGGCCAGGGAAATAATCCGACGTGTCAGTCAGTCATCGGCCTTTCCATGTGGTCCTTCAACGATGCCGATTTTCTGTTGCAACTGGTGGCCTGGGCAGCCCGTGACGACGACGTCGTCATGCGTTTTGAGGGCCAACATATCAACTCTCAGCACCTGGAAGCCGGCCTTGCAAAGGAGCCCCCAACCGATGTCGATCCGGTTTCATTGATTCTGATACCTCACCTTGACCGCATTTATGGCGAGATGGGGCGCTTGTGCGGGGTACGCGATGACGACCTGCACCGCTGGATCAACCCGGAAATGTATGGCTGGTGGGTAGGGCATGGCTTTCTCAGTGTCATTAGCCGGGAAACAGGCAAGATCCATGACTATGAGGATTTTATCCGCCATTTTTACGCCTGCTATCACCCTTATTACAACGGCAACATCCCCGTCATCCATCCGCAACCAGCGGGTATCGCCGTGACCGATAGTGGAGGGCGTCTGGTTGGACGTCATGCCATCACAATCATCCGGGTCAACCTTGATCGCGATGGCGAAATGCGCCTTTACTTCTTCAACCCCAACAATGACAGCGGCCAGGACTGGGGCCAGGGTATTAACTGCTCGACCCAGAGTAATGGTGAGCGCCATGGCGAAGCATCACTTTCGTTTGCGGAGTTTGCTTCGCGTTTGTGTGTCTTTCATTACGATCCGAGGGAACTGGGGGACTTGCTGGCGGTTCCCGAAACAGAAGTTACCCGTGCCACAGAGTTTGGCCGCGGCAGCTGGGCTGCAGGTTATGAGTAAAAATCGGGCATTACCTGACCTGATGATGTAACCAAACAAACACTCTGAAGCATGGTGATCAACAGGAGCCGATGAGTCACTCAAACCCAGAGCATAGCGCCCATTTCCAGGGGATGCGTCAGTGACTGGTGGTAGGGATACATCCGCAGCCTGAGCGTCTGCAAGCCCGGATAAGGGGGAGAGACCCGGGCCACGAAAACGGCGCGACCCTCTGACTCACTTTCTGGCGCCAGCACGAAGCATTCAGCTTCGGGTTTTTCATGGGTTCCGGTGCACTCAGGCCTTACCAGGCACTCCACACGCACATCTGCGGCTTGCAGGCCATTCAATACGGCTTCTACCCGTAACTCGACAGTCTCATCGTGGCGGCATCGTTGTTTCACACATCCCTCCATTTTCAGACTGACACCTGGCCATGCACTGTGAACCCGGGCTTTCCAGGTGGCCAGGGCAATCGCCCTGTTGCCACCGTCAGCCATGAGACTTGCGCCCTGAATGCTTGCGGGCTGGTAGTAGTTGGTCACGTAGTCCATGACCATTCGCTGGCTGTTAAACCGGGGCGTGATGGTCTTCATGGAGGCTTTGGACTTCGCTACCCAGCCCTGGGAATAGCCCTGGGACGCCCGATCGTAGTACAGCGGCACGACCTCGAATTCCAACAGGTCGAGCAAGTCCCGGGCTTCTTCCTCATTCCGGAACTCCATATCCAGGCGGGTGTCCCTGGGGGAAATAGCCCAGCCATTATTGCCGTCGTAGCCCTCTCCCCACCAACCGTCCAGCACACTCAGGTTGAGCGCACCGTTCAGTGCCGCTTTTTCGCCAGAGGTCCCGCTGGCTTCCTTCGGGTATTCGGGCGTATTCAGCCAGACATCCACTCCGCTGAGCAGGCGCCTGGCCATGGCCTGATCGTAATCTTCCAACAGGATCAGATGGCCCATCAGAGCGGCAGACATGGAGAGTTCGTGGATTACCCTGATCAGTTGCTGGCCGGGCATGTCCCTGGGGTGGGCTTTGCCGGCGAACACCAGAACCACGGGGCGGTCGGGGTTGGTAAGAATGCGCTCCAGCCGGTCAAAGTCCGAGAAAATCAGGGTGGCGCGTTTGTAGGTAGCAAAACGGCGTGCGAACCCGATGACGAGGGTGTCCTTGTCGGTCGAGATCAACGGCTGAGTCATCCGTACCGTGACTGAGCTGCCTGTTCCGTTGCGCAGGTGTTGACGCTGGAGCCGGCGAACAACGAACTCGCCCATCTGCTGTTTAAGTGACTTGTGGACGCTCCAGTAATGATAATCGGGAATGCGATCAACAAAGTTCCAGAATTCAGGGTTACGCAGTTCACTCTTCCAGGTTGGTGCCTGGATATCGAACAGGCTGGACCACTCGGGTACCAGGAACGTTGGCACGTGCACCCCGTTAGTAATGTAGCCGATGGGGTTTTCATCCGGTGGCACCTGGGGCCAGACATTGCTCTCCATTTGCGAGGCGACGCTGCCATGGATTCGGCTGACACCGTTGTGAAAGCGGGAGCCTCGCAGTCCCAGGTAAGTCATGTTGAACGTATCCGCACCGGGGCGAGCGCCCAGGGCAAACACCTTGTCGAAATCCAGCCCGGACTCCTCCAGAAAGTGCCCAAGTGCGTGATAAACCAGGTTTCGTGGAAAGATGTCGTGGCCAGCGGACACAGGTGTGTGGGTGGTAAACAGGGTAGCACCGGCGACTGCTTCCAGCGCGGCTTCGAAGCCCAGCCCTGCAGTCATGGCCCTCCTGCAGCGTTCAAGGATCTGAAAAGCAGCATGCCCCTCGTTGATGTGCCAGACCGTAGGTTTGAGATTCAGTGCCTCAAGCGCACGTACACCCCCGATCCCCAGTAACATCTCCTGACCAATGCGGGTGGATTCGTCACCACCGTATAATTGCAGGGTTAATGCCTGGTCTTCGGGGGTGTTCTCCTCCGTATGGCTATCCAGCAGGTACAGACTTATGTGCCCGACCCGGGCTTGCCAGATCCGTGCAACCACGGCACGCCCCGGAAAGGGCACGGAAACCTTGAGTGGATTGCCGTCAATCTCCACCGGTGAAATCGGCAGCTCGTCACTGAAATGAGACTTGTAACGGGCGATCTGATGACCCGACGCGTCAATGCTTTGGATGAAATAGCCCTGCTGATATAGCAGGCCCACGGCCACAAAGGGTAACGCCAGGTCGCTGGCCGCCTTGCAGTGGTCTCCGGCAAGAATGCCAAGCCCGCCTGAGTAGATGGGAAAGCTTTCGTGAAAGCCGAATTCGGCACAGAAATACGCCACCAACGTACTTTCCGGATCCAGTTTTTCCGAGACTTCCGGGCCGGATCCCGCCGCAAGATAGGCATCGTAGCTGCTTAGAACATGACGGTACTCGGCCAGAAAGGCCCTGTCCCCGCTGGCTTCGTCGAGCCGTTGCTGGGCCGCGCGGCGCAGAAACAGCTTCGGATTGTGCTCAACTTTTTGCCAGAGCCCCGGATCGAGCCGTGCAAACAGGCCGCGTACCCCGTAATCCCAGCTGTAGAAAAGGTCAGTAGCCAGCTCCTCGAGTCGCTCAAGGGGCTCGGGGATGCTGGGGTGGGCCTCAAGTCGGAACTCGGTTACATCTTGCATGTTGATTGCCTCCGGGCGGGCGCACGCCCGCACTAATCCAGCTGGTGTTGTTCACGTTCTTTGAGAATGGCTTGATAAAGGTCGTCATAGCTTTGGGCCCGCTGCTGCCAGGAGTAATCTGCCGCCATTCCGTTATCCTGAAGCCGGCGCCACGATTGTCGGTTGCTGTAGCTTTCCAGTGCCCGGTTTATTGCAGCCAACAGAGACTGCTCATTGGCCTCGCTAAAGCGGAAACCATTGGCCACGCTGGTATCCGCATCCTGGGGATCATGGACGGTATCGGACAATCCGCCAACCGCGTGCACCACCGGTACCGTGCCGTAGCGCAGGCTATACATCTGGTTCAGGCCGCAGGGTTCGAATCGGGACGGCATCAGGAAAATATCGGAGCCGGCGGTAATACGATGGGCAAGCCCTTCGTCGTAGCCAAGCGTCAGCGACATCTGCCCGGGCCATTGCTGCGCCAGTTGCTTTAGAGGTGCTTCGTAGCGGGCTTCTCCGGAGCCAAGCAATACAAACTGGCAGTGTCGCTCCAGTAGCTCGGGCATGACGGAAATCAGCCAGTCCACACCTTTTTGCTCCACCAGACGCCCAATGAAGCTGAGCAGGGGGCCGTCACTAACGTCAAGACAGAGCTCTTGCTGCAGACTGACCTTACACCTGGCTTTATTCTTGAGATGGTTGCGCCGGTAATGGAAGGTCAATTCCGGATCTTCTTGCGGGTTCCATACCCGGACATCAATTCCATTGAGGATGCCGGTCAAGGCCTCCTGCCTGCTACGCAGCAAGCCATCAAGACCGTGACCAAATTCCGGCGTCTGGATTTCCCGGGCATAACCGGGGCTGACGGTGGTAATGCGATCGCTGAAAACAAGGCCACCTTTAATGAAGGACAGTTGACCATGGAATTCCAGCTGGTCCCAGCGCCAGAGCGACTCCGGCAAACCCAGATCCTGAAACGTCTGATGGGGAAATACACCGTGATAAGCAAGGTTGTGGATAGTGAATATGATGCCCGGCCGCCGGGAAACAGGCGCCATAAAAACCGGAATGAGGCCGGTCTGCCAGTCATTACAGTGCACCAGGTCCGGCGTCCAGGAGAGCCCGGCCTCACCCATGGCCATCATGGCACCGACCCTGCCAAACAGCTCAAACCGGTGCGCGTTATCCCACCAGTCCTGACCCTCCTCGTTTTGATAGGGGTTGCCAGGCCGGTCGAACAGCAGAGGACAGTCCACCAGCCACAGAGTGAACGCTGTACCGGGAACCCGGGTCTGCCACAGGCTGACTTCGTATTGACCGATCCGGAACTGGGCTTTTCTCCGGGATCCGGCTTTCCGGGCAGCCGCCAGCGCATCCGGATAACCCGGCAAGAGCACCTGGACATCGTATCCGAGCCCGCACAGTGCCTCTGGCAAGCTGGATGAGACATCGGCAAGACCACCGGTTTTCACCAGAGGGTAGAGTTCACTGGTGACGAACAGTACGGGGATCATGGCGCCGGCCTTAACATAATCGCGCCCAGGGGTGGCAGCGTCAGTTCCAACGACCAGTTGCGGTTCATCCAGGGTTGTTCGTCAGCGGGCAGGGGAAGCGGGTTGCCCACGTTACTACCGCCGTAGTATTCGGAATCCGAATTGAAGATTTCCCGCCAGGTTCCGGCCTGAGGTAGCCCGATACGGTAGTGATGCCTCGGAACTGGCGTGAAATTCAATACCATCACCGAGGTTTCCCCTTTGGCCGTGCGCAGCAAACTGATGACGGACTGGGGTGAATCGTGGCAGTCGATCCATTCAAATCCTACGGGCCGGAAACACTCGCCATGTAGCGACACTTCCCGTCGGTAAAGACCGTTAAGGTCCTGAACCAGCTTTTTGAGACCCCGATGCGCAGGATCAGTGAGCAACGGCCAGTCCAGTTCCCGCAATTCACTCCATTCCCGACGCTGGCCGAATTCGCCGCCCATAAACAGCAGCTTGGCCCCGGGATAGCCATACAGGTAGGTGAGCAGCAATCGCAACGAGGCGCGCTGCTGCCACTCGTCACCGGACATCTTGTTGATCAGGCTGCCTTTGCCGTGTACCACCTCGTCGTGGGACAGTGGAAGCAGGAAATTCTCGGAAAATGCGTAGGTCAGGCCAAACGTCAGTTTGTCGTGGTGGTACTGGCGGTACACAGGGTCCTGCTGAAGGTAATCCAGGGTGTCGTGCATCCAGCCCATGTTCCATTTCAGGTTGAACCCGAGGCCACCGATTTCCGGGGGGTGGGTGACCCGGGGCCAGGAGGTAGATTCTTCCGCGCAGACCAGGGTTCCCGGGAAACGACTCTGGCAGACGCGGTTCAGCTCTCTCAGAAAGTCGATGGCTTCGAGATTCTCATGGCCACCCTGGAGGTTAGGCAACCATTCGCCTTCCTTGCGAGAGTAATTGAGGTAGAGCATGGAGGCCACGGCATCCACGCGCAGGCCATCGATATGGAAGGCGTCCAGCCAGAACAGGGCGCTGCCAATCAGGAAGTTCCGGACTTCGTGCCGGCCGTAGTTGTAGATCAGGGTGCCCCAGTCTTGGTGCCGGCCCTGACGGGGATCTTCATGCTCGTATAGAGCACTGCCATCAAACCGGGCGAGGGCATGCTCATCGGTCGGGAAGTGCGCCGGAACCCAATCCAGAATAACGCCGATGTTGTGCCGGTGGCACTGATCCACCAGATAGCGCAGGTCATCCGGTGTGCCGAACCTGCTGGTGGGCGCGTAGTAGCCCGTGGCCTGGTAGCCCCAGGACTCATCCAGTGGGTGCTCGGTAATGGGTAGCAGTTCAATGTGGGTAAAGCCCATCTCCTCCACATAAGGAACAAGTTGGTCGGCCAGTTCGCGATAGGTCAGCCAGCGTCCGGAACCATGGCGGCGCCAGGAGCCGGCATGAACCTCATAGATGGAAATGGGCTTGTCCAGCCAGTTCCGCCCGCTACGCCGGGCGATCCAGTCACCATCCCCCCAGCCGAAGTGACCGCGCTCAGTCACCACGGCGGCGGTGGCGGGCCTCATTTCAAAAGCTTGGCCATAGGGGTCGGTTTTCAGGAGCTGACGACCTGTGTCCGTTGTTATGGCGAACTTGTAAAGGGTTCCGGTACTGAGCTCGGGGACAAAGCATGACCACACACCCATGCCTTCATGCAGGCCCATGCTATGGGTTCCGGCATTCCAGTGATTGAATTCGCCGACAACGCTGACAGCCCGTGCGTGGGGAGCCCAGACCGCGAACCTCACACCCTCCACGCCCTGTTTTTTGCAGACGTGGGCGCCCAATACGTTATAGATGTGCCAATGCCTGCCTTCAGAAAAAAGATGGAGATCAAATTCGCTGAGCGTTGGACTGTCCATACATCCTGCTTTCCCTGACCAGACGGGGCTCCCATTGAACGTCACGGAGCCTGTTCAAAAAATGATCCACGACAAGTTTATGTCAAAATTCCGTGGTAGTGTTCTAGTATGATTATAGACGTCAAAAACATGGCAGCCTCTGTGATTCACCGACCGGTCACAGGGAGCGCGTTTCGTCAGGGAAGCAGCTATGCAAACGGCCAAGCGTTACGTCAGTCGTCTCACTCGCCAGACTCTGGCGTTAGTGCTTGCCGGGGGGCGGGGCTCCCGGCTTCATGATCTTACCAATTGGCGCGCCAAGCCGGCGGTACCCTTTGGTGGTAAATTCCGGATCATCGATTTTCCTCTATCGAACTGCATTAACTCGGGCATTGGCCGGGTGGGCGTTATCACCCAGTATAAGTCCCACTCGTTAATCCGACACATTCAGCGGGGCTGGGGGTTTCTGCGGGGCGAGCTCGATGAATTTATCGAACTGTTACCCGCCCAACAGCGCATCGAAACATCCTGGTATGAAGGCACTGCGGATGCCATCTTGCAGAACCTCGACATTATTCGCAGCCACGCACCAGAATATGTCCTGATCCTTGCCGGCGATCATGTTTACAAGATGGACTACGGCACCATGCTGGCTGCCCATGTCGAAAGTGAAGCAGACATAACCATAGGGTGTATTGAAGTGCCGGTTGGCGAGGCTTCCGCATTCGGTGTCATGTCCGTCGATGGTGAGCTGCGGATTACCGAGTTTGCCGAGAAACCGGACCAGCCCGATCCAATACCCGGACAGCCCGACAATGCCCTGGCGTCCATGGGGATCTATGTTTTCAGCACGCAGGTGCTGTTCGATGAGTTGCTACGTGATCACGAGCTGGACGGCAAGTCTTCCCATGATTTCGGTAACGATATTATTCCCTCCGTCATAGGACGCCGCCGGGTAATGGCCTTTCCATTCCGGAACCCGGTCAGGGGAGGGCCGGCCTACTGGCGGGACGTCGGGACCATCGATGCTTTGTGGAAGGCGAACCTTGAGCTTATTGGCATCAGCCCGGAGCTGAATCTCTACGATTTGAAGTGGCCCGTCTGGACCTATCAGGAACAGCTGCCGCCAGCCAAGTTCATCTTTGATGACGACAACCGTCGGGGCATGGCGGTGGACTCCATGGTTGCCGGCGGGTGCGTTGTGTCCGGCGCGACGGTCAGGCATTCGCTGTTGTTCTCACAGGTCAAAGTCCATTCCTTCAGCGGTATCGAGAACTCGGTTCTGTTTCCGGACGTCGATGTCGCTCGCCACTGCCACATTCGTAATGCAGTGATTGATCGTGGATGCCGCATTCCCGAGGGTTTCCGCATCGGTGTTGATGAGGCGGAAGATCGCAAGCGTTTCCACGTCTCACCAGGTGGCATTACGCTGGTGACACCCGAGATGCTCGGGCAGGATTATCCCCATGGTCTCTAATACCAGAACCCCTGTAGTACTTTGCGGGCACATGCACCAGCCGTCCTGAAAGAAATTGATGGAGCCTGATCAGTTGTTGATCATGATCAAATGGGAGGTGTCTTTAATTCGATACAACTGACACTAGGTTTCAATCAGGTGATTGAGTGCGCATCAAGGGGAAGGGGAATGGAACACAGACTCAGTAAACGGGTACAGGGGAAACTCGGCCTGCTGATTTACAAGCGGAGAATACCGGTCGCCACCGGACTGATCAAAGACGCCTCCAGGCACGGACTTTTTATTGCCACCGATTTTGATGATATTCAGCTGAACCAGACAGTTGAACTGGAGTTTCACTTGCCCGACAGGCAGGAAAATCCGTTTCGGAAGCTGAAGGCCCATGTCGTTCGCAAAGCGGACAATGGCCTGGGTGTAGATTTTTCGGGGGTTGAAAACAACAGTTTCACCATCGCCTCACTGGTTCAATGGCTGGAACGGCATTACATGCAGAGGCAGTATTTTTCCGTTCGCCGCCAGGCTAACTGACGCAGGGCCCATTGCTATGAACAGATTAGAAGGCAAAGTGGCAGCAGTAACCGGTGGCTCCATGGGCATCGGGGCGGCGGCTGTTACCCGGATGGCCGTTGAGTGGTATGTGGAAGGAGCCTGACGATACCAACGACAGAGACCGGGAACTGAGCCCGGCTCTGCCGTTTCTGGTTGTGCCGGTTTACTGAACGTCCACTTCAATGGCCTTGGGTTCAGCGGGCTCGGCCTTGGTCAATGTCAGGGACAAAACGCCATCCTTGAAACTGGCCTGGACGCTGTTTTCGTCGACGTTTTCGGGCAGGGTAAATCGACGCAGGAATCGGCCATAGAACCGCTCAATGCGGTGCTGTTTCTTGTCCTTGGTCTCTTCCTCGTGCTTGCGTTCACCCTGAATGCTCAAGACGCCGTTCTGTACTGTGACTTTGACGTCGTCCTTGGACATACCCGGTAGTTCCGCCTCGATATTGAAGGCCTCCGGAGTTTCCTTGATATCCACGGCCGGCGTCCAGTCGCTGCTGCTGAACAGGTCTTTTCCTCCCGGCCCTTCGCTGCCGGGTGTCAGGCCAAGTAGCCGGTTATAACGGCTCATCAGGTCATCAAGCTCACTGATCGGGTTCCAGCGGGTAATGTTAGCCATACGAAAGTCCTCCTAAGAATCTGAAATGAAGTGGTGATGCCAGCCTCACTCGCGGGACAGCCTCCATACCGATGACACCAGCCGGATGGTTCTCCGGGAACACCTTCTAACCTGGAGTGTAGGATCGTTTAATTATTATACAATCGGGCCTGGACGTTTGCCGTGAAGTCAGGGCGTTTGTTGATCAACATCAAAAAAGCTCAACCCTTAGTGGTATACCGTACAGACAATGTCAAAAATTGGCATTCTTACGAAATCCCAAGGGGGGACAATGGAACACAGACTGAGCAAACGCACAGATGGAAAGCTTGAGTTGCTGATTTATAAACGCGGAATGCCCGTGGCAATCGGTCAGATCCGGGACGCATCAAAGCGGGGGCTCTTTATTGCTACGGACTACACCGGCGCTCAGCTGAACCAGACCCTGGAAATCGGATTTCGGTTTCCTGATAAACACGAAAACCAGTTTCGTCAGCTTAAAGCCCATGTTGTCCGCAAGTCAGACGATGGTCTAGGGGTCGATTTTGATGAGATTGAAAATGACGATTTCACAGTCCTGGCACTGATCCAATGGCTGGGAAAACACCACAGGTCGATGGACTATTTTCCCGTTCACCGGCAAGCCCACGATCATATCAAGGAGGATTTTTTTGGAGCGGCTCAAAGGTAAGGTTACCGTCGTAACAGGCAGTAGTTTTTACCTCATGTCAGCAGGTTGTCTATCAGTATCTGCATAGGCATGGGGCATACTTCTAGATAAGAGACGATTACATAGATGGATCAGTATATTTCATTTAACATAATATACATTATGCGCAATGCAGGAAAGCTGGCGTCGATGTTAGACCTAAGGATTGGACGACCACAGAAAGTGCTAAAGAATAGCCACAGAAAGTACTAAATTTTCACAGAAAGTGCTAAATTCGTCGCCCACCAGGCTATCTCTATGATTTTATGTGATTTTACGGTTTTCTGTCTAGAATCGCTATTCGCACGCTCATACCGCTGATGTTGGCCGCTATTTCGCCATCTCAGAGCTGAGTCCGGTTAGGAGAATTACCATGAGTACGAACGGATCGATAAGAGGCGGCGAAAGTTGCCCCACCTCTGTTTCCAGGAATATCTGGACTCTGAATCGAAGAACCTATTTTTGGGGGGCTTCGTGAGTTTTCCTGAAAAAGGAAATAGCGCGGAACGATGTCTTCGACAACCTGGTTGTAGGGATCCCAACTGAGGTTATGAACGACTTCGCGATAACTGGGTGTTGTGCTGAAGTAAAACAAGAGCGGAAATATTGAGCTTTATCGTTGTAGTGCAACCTGAGCAGTCAATCAAAATTTTCGGCGTTATCTTCGTTACGCTTCCCTTGGCACTAATCAGGAACGCTCTCCAGAGTTCTTCTCAGCCCCAGCCATCAGGTATGTCACCTCATCCAGAAAACCCGGGTTTTCATCGATTTCCTGCTGGACTTCCAAGGCAATCGCTGTCCTTTTTTCCGGATCACTAAGGCTCACCAATGCTTCATTAACCCGCGCGTTAGTGCCTTCGACGGCTTTCAGGGCTGACCTTAGTTCTATCTGGATATGCTCTAACAAGGCGTCAGCTGCTTTTTCCTGCTCTTTGGAGATACAAAATGGTAGCTGCCGTTCAGGGTCGTAAGCTTGAATGGCTCGGCGCACCAATTCCGACTCGGAGAGGTCGTAACGATGAGCCCACTCCCGGAGTTTGGATAGATTTTGCAGCGACAACGATACCTGTTTACGGATGAGTGCAGGCATGATTCCTCCTTCGCTTGGAGCATATTTCAAACATACACTCACAAGTATCGGCGACGGCACTAGCAATGTCGAAGTTGGTAGGACCATGGCCCAGGTTTTGGAGCCGTATCTGACGACTCCGCACCGTTACAATTACATAGACGCGGCTTACGTCGCTTAGAATGATGGAGGCATGGGTAACCTCTGAAGCCTTCATCAGACAACACCTGGCACATAAAATCTTTATCCGAAAACCCAAAATCCGTAAAAATAACATTATTACGGATTTTATCTTTGCACCCTCCTCGCACATCCAAGCGGCTAACCAGGAGCTTATCTGATGAGCAAAACCGGCCAGGCACGCGTACTCACGCCCGAGCAGTTCGTCCATCTCTTAAGCGTTGTCCAGGATCATCGCTACGCGGAAAAGAATACTGCGCTTATACAGATTAGCTTCAAGCTGGGACTACGAGTCCAGGAGATCGCACTACTTCAAATCAAGGACGTTGCAGAATTACTCCCCGAAATCTCTGGTCAGCGTTCGTTCAAGCTCAAAGAAATCCTTGCGTTGCCTGCGTCTTACACAAAGGGCGCCGATGCACTAAAGCGGTCTAGATCAACATACCATCGGCGCCGAATAAGCTTCAGCGTGCATGATTTCGACCAACTTGTAAGGCGTATTGAGACTATGGCGAAGGCTGGTGCTGAGATTAAGCCTGGAGATTTCTACCCAGAAGTTAAAAAACATCGAGGTAAATCCCGAGATCTTCCAATGAATGATGGTGCATTGAGAGCTGCCATAGAAGAATATCTCTCAATCCGCCTTGCCAAAAACCCTTCGGTTAAAAAGAGCGATCCTCTCTTCCTAACTCAAAAAGGAGGCCCCTACTCCCCTAACACTCTACAAGAACACTTATCCCTCATGCAGCGGCAATGGGCTGGAATCGAACGAGCCAGCTCCCATAGCGGTCGTCGGACTCTGATGACGAACATCATTCATGGGCAAAAGAAGTCGGTAAAAGTCGCTCAGAAAATCGCCGGCCATGTTTCGGCCTCCACAACGTTAATTTATGAAGAGCCTCCTGAGGAATCACTAAAGGACGCTCTGCAACAGGCTGGCTTCCACTACTTGTCAACTTAAGCTTTTCCGAATATCAACACATTGCTAGACAATGTCGTAATCGAAATTCAGTCCCAGAAGTACGTCTGTTGTCGAGTAAACCCCATATCTGCCACGCGCTCGCTTTTGCTCCGAGATAAGGTGAAGATGTTTTCGGGCGCGCGAACCAATGACATAAAGCAACTTTTTGGCGGCCGTAACACCGCCGTCCCCCGCCGCTTCATCGCTGAAATGCGGGACCATACCTTGGAGCATGCCATATGCTATTACGACGTCGAATTCACCACCCTTGACCCCGTGGATCGTGTTCACGGTAACTCCACTTCGATGCCTAAACACCCTCCGGAAGAAGTCGATACCAGCTATATAGGCTGTGCCTTCCCTCCGAAGTCGATCAATTCTCGCAGCAGAACTGTCAAAAAAGGCCGTGTGATGCTCTGACAGCAAAGGATATGATTTCCAATCAATGTTTAGACGGTTCATCAAAGCGTCAAAGTAATCTCCGAGATACAGTAGACCGTCCGTTTGATCTATTTGAATTGAATTGCTCTCTCGGAGTAGCTGCTTTGCAGAGAGTTCTGCTGTGTCAACACCTTCGTTTTCAAGGTCTCTGATGACTTGACCTGCCCATCGCAAACGGCGGACATACTGGGAGGGAGACGAATTTGTTAGCCCGATCCGTGACAAGCGGTACCAGAAGTTTTCTATGTCCCGACTGAAAGGAACCATTCCAGGACCGTCAAACTCGTATTCTGGCAAAGCAGCTGCAAGTCGCCGCGTAACTCCCGCTAAAAGTACCCACCAAGGAGCCAGAATGCAGATCTGATCTGGTGAAATGCCCTGACCTACATAGAGCCGTATAAGCCGCACTAACTCAGTTTCGAGCTGATCTCGGTCCAAGGTCATGTCGTAGCTGATGTTGCTTGAAAACGCTCGGTCGGGAGATGCTCCGATAATATTGGTTGCTGCTACGTTGAAATGCGAAAAATAGCTTATCAGCCGATTCGTAGAACGGTAGTTTTCAGTAAGCGCAAGCTCCGTTAATGGAACACCGCACAGCTGGCGAAGCTGTTCGACCTCCATCGCAAAACCACCTAAAGAATCGAAGATGGCTTGGTTCGGGTCGCCGACAACGAATATCTTTGTCTGGCCCGCCCCAGCCCTGACAATTGAGGCTACAGTGGTGTATTGAATATGCTTCGTGTCTTGGTATTCGTCTATAAGGATCAGGGGAAAGATATTAGCCAAGATTTGGACAATAAAAGGCTGGTTTTGGATTAGGCGGGACGAGTAATACAGCATCAGCTCGAAGTCTATTTGCCTGTTCTCCGCCAAGCGCCGGAAATAGAGTGCAAAAATAGCTTTTAGACGCTCGTGCTTGTTTTGGTCACGGCACGTTAAAACATATCCTTGTTCGTTGAAATAGTATCCGCAATCCCAATAGGTAATTCCTGACTGAGTGCGGCAGAGTTCTTCCAAAATCTGTTCTTGCTCGAAGCTGTCGATGACACGGAATCCCTGAGCTAAACCCTGCTCGTACAAACCATAGGGCTTTAAAATCCACTCTAGGCAAAAAGAATGGATCGTTCCTATCCAAAGCTGAGATGTGTCGACACCGAGCCCTTCAATACGCTCGCGGATTTCATCGGCCGCTCTATTTGTGTATGTCAATGCGACAATAAACTGTCGCTCGCCTTTTAACCTCGACAGTTCATATGCAATCTTGTAAGTGAGCGTCCTAGTCTTTCCACTGCCCGGACATGCCACCAACATTAAGCTATTTTCTTCACGGACTGCCTGAGACTGTTCCGGCGTCAGCTCGGACTCAGTCCAAACAAAGGTCATGCCAGATCCCAAAGAAAGGCCAAAATCTGATCGTCAGGTAACGCTACACGAGCCTCTTCACTGATAGCGTTAAACTCGATCTCTCCCGATCGGTACTCGTTTAGCCGTTGCGAAAAGGCGTGAAGGACTGGAGGCATTGGGTTCCAGCCCTGGTTGTTCACCGCCAACCTGTGCTTGAGAATGCTAAACATCAGCTCGGTTGAGAAAGACCCGTGCGCAAATATAATTGCTTTTCGGATGTATTCGGGAATCGTAGTTCTCTCATCGATCCGCTTGCCCAAAAGTATTGCGAACCAGCCCTTACCTTCGTGATTGGCCATTGTGAGCACTCGTTTTCCGAATTGAGCGGGATCCCCTGATTTCAGCTCAGCAATTGATGTGACACGAGTCGCGGGATCTGAATAGACATCATCGACGGAATCAGCAACCTTTTCAGAATTGCCGCACGCCACGAAGTCCACTTCAAATGTGTGAGGAGCATAAAACGGTTGCAGCCAGGGATTACCGGCGCTGTGAGCATCGAGAGATGCCTTGCGACCCGCCCCTGAGACCTGAGCACGTCGGAGTTTCGCTCTGTAATTCACTACATCCGGGGAATCATCTGGCTGAGGCTCAAGGTTCATGAATGCTGCGTCTAAATCGGTAATGATAGCGCAACGCCGCCGGACCCTGGTCTGATGAAACAGCACAGAGACGTTGGTAAAACCAGTACTGCCAATATTAATTAGACTGATTCCGAGCTCATCCAAGCTTACGCCAAGCACCTTCTTCACCATAACTGGAATGAGGATTTCCTCTGCGTCGCCCTCAACCAAAACCACGCTCTTAGCGAACAGAAGGTTACTTCTAACAGCATCAAGGTAACGTTGCAGGTTCCCGATCTTTTCAGGGGTAAGCCCCGTAGAGGGCTGAAAAGCCTCACAGGTCGTGCCATTCCGTCCCACAATATTTACGCTACTTATGTTGCTAACCTCCGAGATGTGAGTCGAGTGTGTTGTATAGATTATCTGCGCCCCTTCATAGCCGATTCGATCGAATAGGGTTTTCTGAACGTGCGTATGGAGATGGGCCTCCGGCTCTTCTATTAGCAGGAAATTTGCGAGCGCCTGACGCTCATGCTGATATTTGAACTCAAGAAGTTTTAACGTCAAGAAGATGAGATTGGCACCACCAAGACTCAGTTCTTGGATTTTACCCTCGTGGGATTCGTCGAACTCGCCGACAAACAGTTTTAGAGACTGGAACAATAAGTCCGCTTCATCTGGAAGATCCGACTTTATTGCCAACAAGGAGGGAGAGTAGGTTTGTCCTGCGGCTCCATGTATTGTTTCCACAATATCTTCATGAACTTTTCGCACGTCATCCAGGTTTTCGATTTCCGCATTCATCTGCTGCGCACGCTCTACAATCGGCTGGAATTGCTCCTGATCGATTTGTCCGCTCTTGCTCTTCAAAAGTGTGAGCAGTGGATTTGTTCGGTTGTTATAGAACTCAGATACCACATCACGCAGAGCCTGAATGAACGTGAATGATACTTCCTTGGTGATTGACAAAGTGCCTGGAATTCGCGCCCCTATTTCAGGGAACTCGATTTCATTACTGAATGTGGCGTTTTCGACGTCTCCAACGATGCGCATGTATGTCTGCGGATCAGAAAAATCAGCTGTGCTCCGCCCAGTAAATACTGTTTCATAATCGTCGATGGTTACCTGATCAAGAATTGCGTTCATTCCATCAAAATCAGATGAATCTAGCGCGGCCAAATTCATCCTAATTTGCTTGTTTGGACGAAAGATCAGGTTATATGTTGCTCGTTCTACCAGTCCCTCAGGTTGTCCGACTCCGGTCCCATGAATGAATAAAGCCTGAATCGCCTCATCTTGGCTAACCTCCTGAAATTCAACTCCGATGATGATCCAATGGCCCTTCCAAGAGCCCAAGCCCCGATGGAAGTCCTCTGCGTCGAGCCTCCGGGAAGCTCGAACCATGTTGTCGTCCAGCAGCAGTCTCAGTGCCCTCAGCACATTGGACTTACCCGACCCATTTTCGCCAATCACTGTATTCACGCCTTTTTCAAAGTGAAAATCAGCATTGGCAAAATTGCGGTAATTAACGAGAGTTAGCTTTGAGATGTGCATTTACGATTCAACAACCTTGTATTGGAATATGTATCAAATGGCGCACTGGGCTATTTATGTACGCTCAATGAAACTCTACGCCTTCCAAAAAGTGCGCTCCATCAAACGTTAGCACATTCGTGTACACCTCCGTGGACTCGACGCTCCGATGACCGAGTAACTGGCTCACAAACTTCAATGGCCGTCCGTGCAGCAGCAGGTGCACCGCAAAGCTGTGCCGAAAGGTATGACACCCGATCTTGAACGGCGGCTCTCCCCCTACCTGCTCGATCAGCCGATCGATGTTGGCGCTGACCGCCTGGCGGGTGATCGGAAAAATCCGCTCGTCCTTCCGGAACTTCCCCATCCACAGGTAGCTCTGGATCCGGGTCTGAAAGTCCCGATCCAAGATGGGAATAAACCGTTTGGGAGAGCGTTGCAGGCTGCGTTTGCTTGGCCGCCCTGCCCCTTGCTTGAGCGTCTTGAGCATCACCCCGAAGTCGTAGCCGTCGTCGATGAAGCTGGCCGGGGTGATCGCCAGCACCTCGGAGACCCGTGCGCCGGTGCACCACATCAGATCCAGGATCAGCCGGTGCATGGGGTGCGATTCGCTCTCCAGCAGGCCGAGCACCTCGGGCTTGAGCAGGTACTTGGGCATGGTGTCCAGGCTTTCGAGCAGCATGGGCCGTTTGGCAATCAGTCGGTCCCAGTCGATCTCGACGCGCTGGATCGGGAACGACACCAGGGGCCGCTCCTCGAATCCAAACGGACCTTTGCTGGGTCGCTCTCGTGGAAATGAGCGCGCGCTGGTGATGGATTTTGACATTTCCCCTCCGGGGTTCTGTCAATTTTGGGGTGGAATTATGGGGCCCGATAAGCGCCCTGTTCCGACCCTTTCAGTATGGCAACAGCCGGGAAAATCGCAAGAAACGGGGTCTGGTTGACGAACTAGGGGCAAATGTCAATTTGATCCCTAGTTGCACTGTTCTGAATCGTAAGCAATGCCTGATCGGTTAGACCTGAGCTTAGGGACACCGAAGTCGACCCCAACACCGACGATGCAGCGGTAGGGGTGCCCCACAAAACATATCCCGTGGTCATGAGACTATTCAGGGTTCAGCGACTTCGGGTTTTGCTAGCCTCCCCCTTTCCCGTCACTCTAAACGTCCCTTTTGCAACTCATTCCGCCTTGCCTGCAAACCTCACGCTCAGGCGACGGCTGATCCAACTTTAAAAACCTCGAGCTTATAGGCGCTCATTCAGGAAAACTTATAGACTGTTTTTTTATTAAGCCCTTAACGAATTAATCTTTGCGTTATTTTGCCATCAGCCATTATCCCTTTTAAAAAGACCACATAATAAAAAAATAGAAAACCTATAAATTGTCTCACTTCATGCAAAGTTTGATCGTATTATAAACGCTAAAATATTTACGATTTATTTACATTTAAGATCATGCACCTATAGTCGTTATTTATTTTAATTCCTGAAATGTAACGATTCCATAGTGTTAATTAATAAATTGACATGTAATTAATTATATATTTATAAATATTGAAATGTTGCACTCTATTATTAAGCAGACAAACCATTCATTGTTTATGCATTTGCCTCCTACATTCACAACTCGGAATAAACGCGTTATAAAGACGAAAACGATGATTGGAAAAACATTGAAGAAGTTAAAACTGACATCACGCAGCAAGGGATCACGAACGGATATTATGGATTGAGTCTTATCGAATCCATGGCGACCACGCGCCCTGTCGGAGATTAACTGTGTTGAGAGGTGTTCCTGATGAGACTCCCCGAGAACCCTAATCAAGAGGTCAGCGTCTCAACCGCTTCCCTAACCCCTTGTCAGCACAAGACCAAGCTCAATTTACGCGTGGCGACCGATTTTCGGGTCGCCCAGATGCTCAAACACCCTCACCCCTGCGAGTTCCACTCCATCGCAGAGTACTATCACGCGGCCCTGCTGGAAGGCGATCCGGCCGTCACCCAATACGTGCCGCAGCCGTTTATGTTGAAGATTGGTAAACGACGCCGTTATGTTCCGGACTGCTATGTGGTGCGCGATGGCCAGGTGGACGTGGTGGAGCTTAAACCCAGAGCTGAGTTCGATGAGGATCGGCGACAAGCCCTAGAAGCATTTTTCCGGATCCATCGCATGCGCTTTGTGGTGATCCCCAACGAAGCCATACTGACCCGGCGCACCGAGGCCTGCAATTGGCTGATGATCCTGCAAATGCTGGTGTGCCATCAGGATCTTGATACCACACAGTGGGAACAGGAGCTTCTTGAGACGGTAATTCGCTATGGCGGTATCCGGTTCGGCGACCGCGTATCGCGTTCTGATCGTGATTCGTCCCGACCGCAGGAGATTGCCCTGCTGCGTCTGTTGCACCAGGGCAAACTGACTGCCAATCTCGCCAACGATCGCTTTGGTTATGATACGGAGCTGGAACCATGTCACTGACCTGGCGTGCTCGCCTCCGGCAGGAGCCGCGGCTGATCAACGTCGCCGCATGGCCTCAACTGGACCCATTGCTGATCCCCCAAAAACGCCGCAGAATTTATCTGCGCAACACGCGCGTCGTCCGAGCAGTCCTCAGCGGTGAACACTTGGCAACGGTCGCTGAAGCCGAGGGCATAAGCTTGGGACGAGTCACCCAGTTACTGAATCGGTGTCTCGGTGGGTCGTCAGATACGGCCCCCGCTTTGTTTCAGGGGCTGGTCCCTCATCAGGTGATAGCGAATAATGGTGCTGAACCCGCTCGGGGTCGCTTTGCGAAACTGCTGCAAGACGTGCCAGGTTTGCGAGTAGGACTGGATGAGATGCTGCTGGCTCGTCTGAAAGACAAACCCTGGGCGGAAGTGCCCTCACCGTCAGCCTACCACAACCTGTTCAAAAACCTGCTGGCGCGCGCGAACTGGCCCCTGGACGCTTATCCCTATACAACCGTCTCACTGGCTTACGAGTCGGTCCGGCGTGACTTACAGATGCGCTGGGTGATGTTTTGCCAAGCGCGCAAGTCAAGGCATGTTGCGTTCACACACTTTCCCATGCCCAGCAACGAATGCTGGCTTTACGATCGAATCGAAATCGATGAGCAGGTCATCGATTGCGAACAATCAACAGCTGGGGTTGAGATTCGGTTCTCAGATCAAGTTCCACCGCTTCGATTATCCAGACTCACTGTGCTCGCGGCCATCGACGCGGAGACCGATTGTGTGCTCGGCTTTCAGCTGGCGTTGACGAGTAAGCCAAACCAGAACTACTTACTGGCATTACTCCACCAGTGCGTCACGCATTGGTCTCCGCGCGCCCTGCACACCGAAGGTCTTGAACTTCCGCCTGGCTCAGGTTTCCCGAACCTAGATGAGAATTTACCGCTTCCGCTGCCTCGCACGATCGCAATGGACAACGCCTGGATGCACCACGCGCATAGCGTCGAGTCGTTTGTCACCCAGGAACTGGGGGCCACACTCAACTATGGTCGACCGAAATCCCCCACTGTCCGGAGAGCCATTGAAACAGCCTTCAACCGACTCAATCAGAGGCTAAGCCACCGTCTTGCCTCTACGAGCGGCTCAAGCGTGACCGATCCCAAGCGGGAATCGGCCAAGAATCGCAAAGCGGTACCAATAATCTCGTTAACTCAATTCGAAGACGCCCTGTACGTTACCCTGGCGGATGCTAACCACCGCCCCCGTGCCCATCTGGGTTCGGCAACGCCGTTGGACGTGGTACGGCACCAAAGTGAACGCGCTTATCTCGTGGATGTCGGTGATGATCAGCGCCAACTATGGAATCCCTTCCACGGCGTTGAGGAAAAGGTCGTACATGACTTGTCCAAATCCCAAAGAAAGGCCTACATCGACTTCGGGCACCTGCGTTACAAGGGGGCGGGGTTGCTCGCACTGCCCGCAAATGAAACCAAGGTGTTGGTGCGGTATGACCGCCGAGATATCCGTCAACTAGAGGCCTTTCGGACGAACGGGCAAGCATTAGGTCCTCTGTTTTGCCCGGGCAACTGGCGTGCCTACGCGCATGGCATTGCGACAAGAGAGTACCTCTTCAAGCATCATCGAAAGCTCATCCGAAGAAGCCCCGACCCACTGACCGAGTTCTTGTACCAACTAAGAAACCAATTAGCTCACCCCAGTGATGTCGCAAATTTTCTGGAGACCTACCAAGAATTTGTCGGTGGATTTGGCTTACCGACGTCACTCTGGCACCAACCGGCGCCTGAAAAGGGTGTAGAGACACGCGTGCGGGCAGCAGGACCAAGCCAGAGTGAGAGGAAAGTTAGCCCGGACAACCCAGTGGTCCGCCGTCCTCGATACTGGTCTACCGATCTCAATCCGGGAGGTTACCGATGACAACCCCGACAGTGTATGCCACGTCTACTCATCCCTTGCTGGAGCTGAAAGCCGTGCAATTCGAAACACCCGCCTTTGAACACTTGGTGGGGATCCTGACGGAATGGCTCTGGAGTGGAGCCACCGGCGGCTTTATCGTCGGGGCGCCCCGCATCGGCAAGAGCTGGGCGGCCCGATCCCTTAACAACCGATTGAGGTTGCGAAACGGACGTGCAGTGCCTGTTTTTTACATATCGATCGTCGATCGTGATACCAAGACCATTGCGGAAGTCTCTCGCAGAGCCTGTATTGACCAACAATTACCAATTGCCGGCCGTGCAACTGCCGATCGCCTGTCAGAGCAATTTTTAACCCATGTTTGTGATCTTCAGGTCGAGGCCGGTGTGCGCACCGCGGTTCTGATCGTTGATGAGTTCGATCATTTGACGCCACGCCAGTTCAATGCGTTTGCGGAGATGTTCAATCGATTGGATCAACTGCATCGAACGATGATGACCGTGTTTATCGGCAACAAAGCCGAGGCCCTAAGGCTCTTGGGGCACATGACCGGAGACGAATACCGACGAATCCGGGGTCGCTTTTTTAAACGGTTCGACGAATACTATGGCATCCGCAATCGAACTGAATTGACGGCGTTGATGAAACAGTATGACACCCTGCGTTACCCCGAAAACGGCCCGACCTATTGCGCCGCTTTCCTGCCCGAGGCGGTCAAAGCCGGTTGGCGTCTGGCGTGCCTCTCTAAAGACCTTTGGAGAATCTATGCAGAGATCGCAAAGGGTTGTGAATTGGATTCATGGGGGCTGGAGTATGTGGTCGGTACCCTAAACATCCTGGTGACGGATCTCTTACCCCGTTATGGCTGGCAAGATATTGAGGACGAGCTTCTGCAAGAGGCCATTCTGCTGACCCATGTGGCAGACGACTTTGTAAAAGCTCTCAACGTTGAGGTAATCAGTTAATGAAACCTGAACATCAGAAATCAACGCCCTGCAATACGATCATGAATCAGGGACATACCTTAGCCCACCCCCTCCAGAGCAGGTACGCCATTGCGAGGCGTTTGATGGTTGCCAATCCAACCCTGAGCTTATTCAAATACAAGGCTTTTTATGAGAGGGTCGGGCGCTTTGAGTCAGCGGACAGCTTTGAGCAGCTAAATCCATCCCACCCCTTCAGTTTATGCTTCCGGGTCAGGCAGTGTACTGCGTGCGCGAAGCAGTTATTTCACCCTGCGGTGTATGGATTGCCTGCACTTGGTTTATGCCCCATTCACCACACCCAATTTTCTGAGAAGTGTCCTGATTGCGGTGAATATTGGAACCATGCTCTCACTGCTCGGAGTCCCCATTGTCAGACTTGCGGAAGCCCGCCCTACGAAACACTGGGGCACCTTAGCCTAAAAAAAGCTGTGTATCGCAATCTAACATGGCTTGATAAGTGGTTGGTCTCGTGCGAAAACACCAGAGAAACTCAGTTATATCCAGCGCTACTGGATATCTATCAGCAATTGAGGCCTACAGTAGGTATTGAGCGTCCATTGTTTACACAACCATACGTTCAACATTCATTCTATGTGGCTTTTGAGTCACAAGAGCGGGGCGGCACACATAACCGGCGGCTCAAAAAGTTGAATGTAGTAACAGTTGACCAACCGTTGAAAACTCGGATAACGTGCCTCACCCGCTGGCATCCACCTCTATTTCATGGAATCAGCTACGACAGCGAGAACGCACCACCCTATATCGCCCCAAAATCGGTGTTGATCTCCTTTGTCGGCCTAGCCCTCCGCCGTATCCTTCGTTGGCAGCGTGACCTCGTTGGCATCAAGCACACCCTCAACTGGCACGATATCCGGGCGATCCGTCCAGAACAGATACGAGAGGGTTCGCCACCCTGTATGCTGTGTCTGGCGTTCAGTTTTTGGTGTCAAGCCATCACACTTAAACTGATCAGGCCTGACTTTGGTGGGCAACCTGGGGAGCACGAGCTGTGTCGGTTCACTGGCTACACCACCTATCCCAGAATTCCGCAAGGCGTCTATATCGAAGGCGATCATGGCAAGCTCTATCGTCCGTCGGCGAGCTTTGAGCGGTGGCTTTTTTTACGATCCACTGACATGGCCTTTAGTGAATTCGTTGGTCTTGCAGCATGGATCTACGATCAAACGGCTGACGAGAATGTGCGATTTCGCCAAACCACATACTCCCAGAGACATTCGTTCTGCTTTCCTGATCATCCGTCAGATCTATTGGAGGTAACAAAACAAAAAAAACAGCTTCGAGCGAAGTATTGGGCCGACACTCGACTAACCAGCTTAACATTGCCTCAGAATAGACTGAAAAGAATCATGCGGTGTCCGGCGATCTTGAAGTGTGACTGTGAGCGTATTTGGTCCATAGATCCTGACCCTGCAAGTGTTGGCCGGAGCAAAATAAATGAGTTGGTGGGTAAAATTCTGCAAAAAAACGATCTGATTCCTTACCGATATCAGTGGACAATCACCGACTACACGATAGAACGACTCGCCCGCGCCCAAAAGGATATGGTGGTTCTTCCATCATGCTACCACTCAACATTGTGGAGAGGCTCACTCCTTTGAAGATAAGATTACGCCTGATCAAAGACGAATCCTGAATCTTGGTGACGACTTGCCGGATCGCTCTCGGGTCAAATTATCCTAGATCCCAAGACGATTGCGAACGGCCGCCCAGTCCGGGTAGGCGCCACTGCGAAATTGAATAAGCTCCCCTTCGAAAAGGTCTTGGCCCTTTCCCTTAATATTGTCGTCTATTAGCAGATGTCCCTTGAGAAGCCCCTTCTGAGCGCAGAGAATCAATTTGTCGCAAAAGTCGTATCCGATGTGGACCTCTACCCATTCGCGCTTCTCAGCGTAACTGAGAGGGTTTCTTATGCTTGGGGCAGACAGAATGTGAGGATCGTATTCACCCGAAGCGATCAAGTCCCTCACTGTTTCGATTGCACCTTCTATTGGCTGAAGGTTGGCAAAGAAACGATACTGGGACTGAGGGTACTGGATGGCCGGATTCACCCTTAACGCTTTTAAAAAGGCGCCCTTGAAGTCACACAAGGTATCGTCCATATCGATATACACAATCTTCATCTGTGCTCCTGATCGGTCTGTGGTCTCTTCACGATATTCCACTCCTTCAGTGCCGCCCCCACACGTCTCATATGTCGATAATGATTGGAGGGTTGACTGGATGATAGCGGCTGTCACACGTGCTCGCGTTCGCAAACCTTAAACCGTCGCTTTCTCGAATCGCATAACCGTAGCTTTCGTGGATGTGGCCACAGATGTGAACCTTGAGATTCGCCAACTCATCGATTCTTTGAGCCAGCGGGAAACAGCCGACATGCTCTGCGTCGTTCGGTACGAAGTCGAAAATCCGGAATGCAGGTCCATGGGTGATCAAGACATTCGTTGAATTGGGAATTTTTGCCCGGAGCTCGAACATTTCGGGTTCACTCGCGTTAAACGCCATCTGCCTGTAGACAGGTGTCCAAGGCGAGCCATAAAAGACAAGTTTGTGAATAGTGACTTGTTCGTCTTGAAGGTAAACGATTCCGTTTTTCTTACACATTTCCCGAGACCATTCCGGATACCGTTCAAAGCAAAAATCATGATTACCAGCAATCAAAAGCTTGCTCTTGTGAGGCAAGGATCCGAACCATCCTGTGAAGTCATATAGAGCAGGCAAGGATCCGTTACCCGTGCAGTCTCCGGCATGAATCAGCGTATCCCCACCTGGAATCTGCGGCATATCAACATGCCGACTGTGGGTGTCAGATATGCAAACAATTCTCACCACTACTCCCAAAGGCAGTCTGAACTGCCCCACTCTGCGCCGACAGGTCCCCCTACGGCACCTTGGAGTTTTCTCTTTTTGATCCAATCAATCGCGATCTTGTCCATGTCTTCCGATGAGATTTCAACAACAAGTACATCCCAGGATTTGCCTCTGAACGTCTCTTTTTCGACTCGATATTCCTGCGGATCATTCAGTTCTAAAAAAACCGACTTCGGTTGCGCGCTGAGCAGCTCTTGGAAATAGAGGTGGTAATTCGGGCCGCTGGAAATTGAAGCTTTCGTGCTCATATCTTTACTCACTGGTCTGTCATGCTTGCAGCTTAGCTAGAAGGCTGCCGAGGCTTTTCATATTCCACAATTAAAAATATATTGTTTTAAAACAATACTTTACAGAACTTACAGTCTATGTCAGGATTTTGAAAACTTCTAGTCTAATGTGGCAAAGATGAATGGTTTTTTACGCTGGACCTCTTTCCGGGGGGGCGGCATCCCCCACCCAACCAGCGTGAAGAGCGCAATACACTGAGTTTGCGGTCATGAACGGACAAAACCACACAATGCTCTGCCTGGATCTCGAAGGGACGCTCATCAGCAATGCGGTCTCGCAAATACCCCGGCCAGGTCTCTACGCGTTTCTCGAGAGCGTGTCGGAAGTCTGTGACCTGATGCTATACACTTCGGTCAGCACTGAAAAAGTCGATGCCATTCGGACCCTGTTGATTGAAGAGCGAGCAGCGCCAGCTTGGTTCGCTGACCTATCTGTTATCCATCCCACGGGTACGTTAAAGCACAGAGCCCGCTGTGCCCGCTCTGACGCTATGTTGCTCGATGATCAGGCTGCGGTTGTTGCTCCTGGTGAGGAGTCATGGTGGGTTCCCATTGCAGAATATTTGCCACCCTATTCAGATCATGATGGCGAGCTCATTAAAGCTCTCGCCACCATCAGGTCCCGATTGGGTGAGTCATAATTTTGTTGCAGGCACATGCGGCTCGAGAGTTGCGGCTGGCTACCGAACTATGGGAAAAGGGTCAACTAGGTGATCCCAATGATGAAATATGAAGAAATCAACGCCTGGCTTGTCGCGCTTAAGGAAAACAAAAAAAGAACTGCACAGCTTGTTTTAGTCGTCTTCCTTTTGACTTTAATTTCCATTGCAATAGGTAAATCTGTCACGTTGCTAGTAGAAGGTGCGTTTACGAAAACTGAGTCACAACGACCTAATCAATTTTTGCTTTTAGAATTAAAAGATGCTCTCAGTGAAACTAAGCTGGAACTTGATGAAGTCCAAGTAGAAAAAACTCAAGTAAATCAAGATATTTTGTCATTTCAACAGGCTGAAGATAGTAGGAACCAAATCATTGGTCGACTCAGAGAAGAAATAGAAAGACTACAAAGCGTATCTGCCCCTGAGGCTGAGATAGAAAGAATAAGAATGCAAATAGCACAAATAAGGAACCGTGACTTTTCTTCTGGAATTTCATACCAGGAGCATTTTGAACTTCAAAAAAAATGGAATCTATTAAGGCTAAGGAGCGCACCTTATCGCAACGTATAGAAAATATTGAATTTAGAATTCGTGTGCTTGGGGGGTAATGAATAGGACTCGAAAATAATGTCTAACAATGTCAATTGGCGGACGCCAAGCAGAAAATCGAGGCATGGAGGACCTTCTATAACCAAGTTCGTCCCCATTCTGCATTGGAGTGGTCCACGCCCTCGGATTACGCCAGAAAACATGCGGTTTCACGAAGAAAACAGAAACCATTGGAGCCGGACTTTTCCAAATCTGGGTGGACCTAATACGGGGTCAGGGTCAGCCCAGCCACGATTGCAGTCAGCGCTGTAGAAACCAACAATGTTTTAATAGAGATAGACTTATCGTTTGACATGTTTCCCTCCTTAGTTTTATCGGTATAACAGCTTATTAGTTTGAATTCTTATTAAAGCGCAACGCCACCTCCCGTCCAAACCTGGATCACAACGCCATTTTCAAGAAGACCTAATAAGCTTTCCTTAAGTGGTGGGCTCACTACGACCGGTCAACGTCAATCCTTTAGCCGATGAACGATGAGTCGGATGATTCCGTCGTTGTTTTCATACCTTGCCCAGATATCGTTGGCAAAGGCATACAAGTATCCCGGATGTTTAACTTCCAGAGGTTTTTTTCCTCGCGTATGCTCTGTCAAGTCAATGTATTGGTGCTTCTCTGGTGAGCCGTCATGGGCCACCACTTTATCCTTGTCAGTGCCATTATCATTAGCAATACAGCCCACCATGCGAAACCAGTCGACATTTTCGCATCGTTTGGTAAACGCAAAGTCGGCCTTTTCGTCATTGGTAACCGTCTTCCAGACCGATTCCAACTTACCGAGCAAGCCTGCGGCCCATCGAATACCATCCCCGAAGGTGTGCTGGTCATTTTCCGTTCCTTTCCAATCGCAAACGTCTTTACCGTCCATCCATAATCCAGAGCCTTCGAAATAATATTTTCCTTTCCGGAGATAAATGCCGGTGTAGTTCCATCGTTGCTCGGCGAAAACGTCCACGGGTTCCGACGATTCATCGGGAGCCAGTTCGACCGCGTGACGATAAGATGGAAACTTCGGGCAAACCATCTCCTGCCGAAGATAAACGGCGTCTGAGACCCTGACAGTCGCTTTAGTCGGGATAGAGGGCTTCGCCAGAGACGGAACATTACGCGGGCGAGAGGGCAACATGGCAAATAGGCCTTTAAAGGAGTTATGGATCTCGCCAAGGGGGTCGTAGCATTCCTTCACCGAGTCCAGCGCACCTTCTTTGAACACTAGTTCCTTTTTCTGAGCTTCCTCCATCATCCACAAAAGGGTTCCTGATGACAGCGAGTCATCGGAGTACCCGCCTCCTATGTCGCTGTGGACCCCCGGGAACCAGGATTCCAATATGTCCGGATGTTTGGGAAAAGCTCTGGTGCCTCGTGTATTCGACCAGTGGGTAACGGTGAAGCAGGCGCGCATTTCGTCAAGACCCATTGCGTGTCGCCCGGTTTCGACATGGTAGCCAAGATTCCGGTCATGGAACTCCCAGCGGTCCTTTTTCTCTAAAAGCATGTCGATCAATTCAAGGTCATCTGGGATGCCCAGCGACCCGACGGTGTCCCAAACCCCGACAAACTTGACCTTGATCGTTCGTTCTGGGTGGCGGATTGGGACTTGACTATCGCCCCAGTCGCTCGGGTCAAACAGCTTGACCCCTTTTATCCCATTCCACGGGTCATCTGACCGGTTCTTGTAAACCTCGTCGTAGCACGCCTTCAACGTCTTTCTAACCTTGTCGACGGACATTTTTCGGAAGTCGATCAGGCCCTTTCCCAAGTAACCGGCCAGACAGCGCGCAACAAACGCCCCCCGACTGAAACCGACAATGTAGATTTCATCACCGGGTTTATAATTGAGACCAAGCCAGAGAAAAGCATCATTAATTTTCTCATCCAAGCCCATGCCCAAGGCACCACCTAACTTGCGGTCCACCAATCCATCCGTTCCGACACCCGGCTGGTAATATCGCCGCTGCTCGATGCCATCGCCGTCGTGCTTGGCCAGCAGGTTATAGAACTTGAAAACGTTCGTGGGAGAGGTAACCCCGTTATCTTCCATGTCTGGGGTATTCCAGGTGCCATCGCAGCAAAGGATGAGTCGTTTCATGACGGCCTCACGCTGTTGGTTTTGTTTTGTGGCTCACCGAATCCTATACAGCGTGAATAGGTAAATCTCAGTTCGAGTCCCTGATCTGAATTCTTACCTAGGATAGAGCTATTACTTGTAGAGTCTATGCAGACCTAACCCGATGAGGCAAGGTCGATTTGAAAGTCCAATCATAGGCCAAGAGTGTCTAGTGGACCGGAGTAAGTCCAGTCGAGGATTGCAAGACGCCGGCCCTTCGCCGGCGTGTGTGCCGTGCCCCTTATCCACTCCATCGCTTGGGACTATTTCCAGTTACGGACCGCGTTCACATAGGAGTCTCGGAACAGGTTCATCAGGTTCATACTGACCACCACGCCGATGTCACCGTCCCCGTAATAATTGACGCCGACCTGGTAGTCGTTGTCGAGGGTTAACATCAACCCTCCCCCCACGTTATTGACCCTGACTCGGTCGGACAGAGCGGCCACCACCGAGACCCCTGAAACGTATCCAAACACTCGATCTTGTTCGCGCCACCGGTTGATTCCCAACACCTCCACATACAGGCTCACTTCGCCCTTGTGCGCGGCTTCGGCCGTGTCCACCCATTCGTACCCGATGCCCGGGTGAAACAGAATCACCTGAGTTTTTGGGGGGGTGTTGTAGCCTTCCTCAAAGTTTTTATTCTCTTCAAATCGTTTGGTTAGCCATCTCTCTACCTTATCTGTAGCCCAGATTTCCCACGGAAGCATCGGACGGGATTGGTAAAAAAATTCGTCCCACAAGGCGTCTTTTTCTTTGACCTTCGCAAAAACGGCCTCAGAACCGGGTCTCACGATTTCATTCGATAAAGATTGGGCCATTTTGTACTGATTACCCAGTTTCCTCACGAGACTGAACTCGGTCTGACAGTCAGAATCCGTGCACGCCGCCTCGAGGGTGTTGAGTAGATCAAGGTGGGCGAGCGGTGGGAAACCGGACCGGCACCCCTGCTTAAGCGCCTCTGGATCAATGCTATTCAAGGGGTTGCCATTCCAGATATTACCGAGCGTCATGGTGTCGCAGCTGCGGGCTGGGGGGGAGAGCGTGACTAGGCGCTCGTAGGTGATCTGGGATCGAGCAATCATTTGATCCAGTACCGTGTTCAGCTCCGTTGCTCCTGAGGGGCTAATCTTCCCCTTGGATTCAGCTTGCACTACTTCTTTTTTAATCGCTTTGAACGCGTCTTTTCGCTCTAGGAATGCTTTTTGTGCCTGAAAATAATTAAAGGTCTCGTCGCGCCAGATCTCTAAGCGATTGAGTTCATCGATCACAGTTGCGCCGTCAGAGGGGTCACTCTGGTAGCAGTCGGACTCAAGGTAGGGTTGAATTTTACGTATAAACGCTTGTTGGTCGGCCGGTGCCGGCAGTGTGTATTCGCATTCTTCCGCTTGAGAAACCGGGCAGAAGATGATGGTCAGGAGGGTAACCAGCAGACTGGCAACCGATCTGTGTAGGAGGATCGTTAATATCTTCATGGCGTCCTGCCCTATTGTCTGAATTCTTTAATCCGCTGGTGCAGTTTCACTGCCTTGTCATAGAACTCTTTCATGGAGGCAATGTTGGTGACGTCGATATTTTCCAGGGAGGTTTGGAATGACTTGAAGGTTCCCACGGGTGTTTGCGCGTCAAAGTCTGACAACAACGAGGTTGTGACCGATTTGGAGATAGGTCTGCCTCCCAAAATTTCGAAGAGCGGCAGATAGACTCTGGGGTCGCGGAAGTAGTGATTGATGGAGTGTACGTTCTTGGAGGTTAACCGGGAGATTTCAATATCATGATAGCGCTCGCGGTGTTTGGCTTTGATCCAATCCGGGTTGTATCGATAGGGGTCGAACGCCAGGAACTGCCCGACGACGTCCAGTTTGTGGTTGACGTTGAGCAGATGATTCATGATCTGCGTCTCTCCGGTGCCGGGGCGGAAAATGCTCTGGTAGAAGGAACTTCTGTCCCTGGCTAGCGTATAGCTGATGTTGGCAATCAGCATCACAGCCAGCAGCTTATCGTTGCCTTTCAGCTTGTATCGAAGGCTGTCGACGGTGACCGTCTCATTGAACAGGGCTTTTAAGGCCTTCTCGGTGACGGCAGTGCCCATGGAGTGACCGATAACTATGACTTCATCGCCCCTGTTTCTGTCGACGTGATTCAGAATGATGTCGCCGATCTGATTGCCGACCTTGACGATGATACTGTGCTGAACGGAATACAGTCCGGCAAACAGCAGCAGATCCAGCAGATGGGTCTGTAAATAGGTTTGTTGGTCATCATTGACCAGTTTCGATTTTTCAATGACGTCATCAAAGAAGGCTTTGTGCTTTTTGAAGTCCGGTATGTCAGCCAAGCCAGAAGACAAACTTGTCAGCTGCTCTTCCCAGTTATTGAGCAGCCTGATGATGGCATCGTCGTAGTGAATGGAGTGCAGTTGAATATCATGTCGAGGCAGATAATTGTGCGAGTCTTGTAAATTATTCCAGCGGTCAAGAAACAGATCCTTGAGGGAGATGTCACCGTCGTCAAACGTTTCTATCCAATTATTGGCATGCTCGCCGATACCGTGAACGCACAATAAGTGTCGTGTCGCCATGGAGTTATCCTTATTGTAGTGATTGTCTTCCTGCAATACGGCGACACAGCGCAAAGCAATTAAATATATACTATTATTCAGCTTTAATTAAAAGGCCTCGAACATGGAACGTTTATTTGTTGTTTAGGATTAATAGATTGATGGTTGGACTTCCCTTGGTAACCATGACACGCCTCAGCCTCGAACGGAGGCCCGCTCAAAGGCCTCGGTACTGACGCCTCCCAACATCAGATACACGGGTGATTTCAGAAAATGCCATACGCCTCCTCGATGAAATCTGTATGGACGGACCGAGATACGCCGAGGCAGGGGGCATGCTGGGAAATTTTCGGGAAGCCGGGAGCTTTCAGCAAGAGTTATTTAGTGAGCCCGAAGACGACAATCAGAACGCTCAACTCACGGCTAACTTGGACAAAATCAATCAGAAGGGCTCATCCAAAGTTTGGTTTGCCGGCCAGGGTGCAAAGAAGCATTGGTCAATGAAGCGAAGCCTTCTGTCACCCGCCTATACAACACGGTGGTCCGACCTACCGAAAGCAAAATAGCCCCTCCCGCAAATGACCTAAGCCCGGCGTAGCCAGGCAGCCAGTATGTCTTACAGGCAATGTGATAACGGTCCAACAGCACAATCTACACAAGCAAGCGCTAAAATAGGTCGGCGGGTGCAGAAAGGGGAACTTTTGCGATCTGATAAAAGGCGGTCTAATCTTAATATTCGATGAATCAAATCGCATCAGGGATGAACATAAACCGTGAATCACTTGGCTCGTATACTCACCAAAGCTGGTCTTTTCGCATTGATCATTTCTACCAGCCAATCGATCGCTCAAGTGGCGTCGTTTGGCGGAGATGAAACCTCACAAGGGGCACCAGGACCGATAGTTATTGGAAATCCTGAGTGGAGCCGTTTACGCGGCACCCCCTTCCCAATAGAAAACTCAATGAAGTTAATGTGTTATGGCTCCTGCTGTTTGCGGGACAACTTTTACAAAGAAAATGGGATGATGCTTCTAGACCGCGACCAATCTCGTGAATTAAAAAGCTTGATTGAAAAAAATAAAGAAACCTATACAGAAATATTAGGAATGTCGGATTGCCAAGCTGAACTTTTTGTCATTGTAAAATACTACGATGGACTAACAATAAGGCAGGAGTGATTCGTGAACTACTTGCTTACCTTGATCCTTTTACTATTCTCATTCTTTCCGATTTCAGCAATCTCGCAAGAATTTACAGAAGAGGAGCTATCTAGGATATCTCGAGCCAATGATGAAATCGACAAAGCCTCAGAAAAACAAACACCGATTGTTTTGAAGAATCAGGTATCTACACCCTCTTCATACGACATCTATAAGATGAAGGTTCAACATGCTATAGCATCTGAAAAGTATAAGATATGGACGCTGACCAATTTCATCAATGTGCATGAAAGGCAGGGCATTATATCCTATTTTATTTTTGCACTCGTAGCTGGATTAACCCTTTTTTCTATGTTCCTGGTTTGGCTACAATTTCATATTTACTCACTAAAGGTCAGGTCTGAAGTTAGGATAAAAGAGGACGAAACATCAGAAGATCACGACACCCAGCAAAGAACAGAAGAGCACACAATAAGACCGATCAAGAGAAGTGTTATCTCAATAAGCAAAGAGGGACTCTCCTTGGACACACCATTTATAGGTGTAGTGATCCTTGTAATAACGTTCTTCTTCCTGAACTCATACTTGGATAAGGTATACCCAATTCACATATCTCAAAATAAGGAATCAAGTCAAGCTGATGCTTTAGGTAAGAATCAAGTTCCAGGCATTCCAACTCCCAAGCTGGAATAATCATGATCATTCTTTTTACTCAGCTTAAGCCTTGTTTGAGAGTCTATTGGATTGAATGCCCACATATAGTGCTAACTTAGGGGCTCCGGAGCATATCACCGAAGGTTCTCGTAAACCCCGCCCATGGACCATAGGCAGTGACCCTGACCCCGTTTTAGTACCGCTCATTGCCAGAAAAATCCGGCTCTAATTGGGGTTCCAGATGACCTGAAACAGCGTGTTTGTGATCCTTACGCCACCGAATATCTGGCAGAACACCAACGGGTGGAAAACTCCAATCAGCGGTGCTGCTAAACCAGGGATGTTTACAAGGTAATCCACGTTGTTCCGGTCACGGCAATCCCCCCATTTTTAGCGGGGTTCAAAAGTAGACCTCAGGCCGTCATGGCCAATTTCTGTTGAAGGGTACCTCACTCTGCCCTCCAATTGATGTGGCTGCTAAGGCCGATTCACGGCTACGATGCTTGCCAGCTCGGACAGACGTAGCAATGCCTCCTCTATTTCCTCTTGCTGTTCGGAGCAAGACGCGGTGATGGGGTTAACCTCGGGAACCCTCCTGAATATGGCCACCGATTTACCAGCCAATCCAATTGAGGCCTCATTAGGCAAAATATTAAGGAACCTCTCTTCTAAAGTGCGAAAATCGTCAGCCCTCCCCCTGAAGAAAACCTTTACAAATCCAGCAGTTAATTGATGGGCCAGAACGACGTCTTTCGGAGCATCGACGGGGCTGAACATTATCCAGGTGCTACCGGCCGGCCGGCTCGCTGGCGCTTGCATGCCCAAATGGGAATGCTCGCGCGAAGCCAGCAGGAAGTAATCATGGACAAACTTTGTCATAGCTTCAGAGTAAATGGCCTGATAACCACGCCGATTCTGCTCGATCCCCTCGCCCACTATTTTTGCCTTATAGGCAAATCGCTCATCGCTCGTAGCTAATGATTGAAAATAATCTAAAATGTTCTCGTAGCTCAGGTCCGAGTCGTAGCTCTCAGTATTTTTCGAAGATTGTAGGTATCTCTCCGGCGCTACGATGCAGGTCTTAAAACTATCCCAGTATCCTTCTATTACGCCTCTCTCGCCACGCAGGCGATAACGATCACCCTGGTTGGGTTGGGGGGGAGCATCGATTTTATTCTCAATGAGTACAGCGACTCTTCGTCCGGTGATTGCATTGAATATGAACACAATATCTGACTCACCGAATTGCGTATCGCAAACAGAGTGCCAAGCTCCAACGGCAGATTTTATCGCTGAGTCGCCGAAGATTTGCAGGGAAAACCATTCGCGAAACTCTGCATTTACAGATAATTCTTCCAGAAGGATGAAGTCGATGTCACGCTCAGTGACAGAGGCAACAAAATTCATTTTAAGCATAATTGCACCAAGCGTTTGAGGAAGCTGTAGTAGTCCCGTGCCCCACGGGAGGATACGTTTATTTAAACACTCCGCAGCCTGAGGCACTGCTAAGGTTATCCCAGCTAGAGCCCTTGAAGGCCTTATCTGTTTCCTCATCCGCTTGTCTGCGCCACCGGGACAGCAGGTTGGGATTAATTCCAACCTCCAATGCTATCTGGCGACAGCTCACACCGGGTTGCCGAGTTAAAGCGATGGCTTCGCGCTTAAATTCTGGGCTATCTTCTCTGCGTCTGGACATGAACACTCCTTCGGCACAATGTGCCTCTTTTTAGAAGTGTCCGCAGTAAGGGGGTAGAACCCGAGAACATCAAACAGCTTCACGATGAAAGTCTCACAGAAAAGATAAGTTGCGGGTTACACAAAAGCCTATGTTGGACTTTATCAGCTCATTTAGTTTAATCAGGCTACGAGCTTAACTTTACCCATTCGGAGTCCCATTCCTTGACAGTTTTCCCTGTTTTACTCCGTTTCTTGGGATAGAAACGTTTCAGGTAGCTAGTCCCGTTGTATATTTCGACATCGCGGGACTGTGCTCGAGGGTATTCACGATTCAGGTACTCTTGCGCCAAATCGTCTTCAGTCCAAGGTATTGTTCCATTCTTTTTCAGATACTCTTCGACATTCTTGAGGTGCTGGGATGCCTTCTTTGCCTCTGGCCCGTACTTGTTAGACTCTAGGTCACAATCCTCTTTAGCCCAAAGATCGCTCCAATATTCGAAATTCTTTTCCGCTTCTTCCAAGTCTTCAAGGCTGTACATTAAATTCCCCAATCTACCAGTATGCAATATCCCGACGAATATACGTCATCGCCTTGAACGAGTGATAGCCATGGTTTTTCGGTAACCGTCCGGTGATCTCATCTTGAACCTGTCGTTGTTGTTGGATCCATGGATTTACCAGTTTGGTACACTAGAAGATAATCTTGAAGCGAGAGGTTCCCATGCAAAAGAAACGACCAACAGAGCAGGAGCTACTCAAAGACCTAGATGCCTTCGGAGCCCATGCGGACGAATTGGCAGGGCCGCTTCCTCACGAGTCGGAGCCCTTAGAGAAACTGAAAGGGGCAGTGAAGAAATTCGAGCGACCCACGGATCCCGTTACTGATCCAGAAGATTGGGATGCTTGGTTTGACGGAGAAGGTGTTTCAGGAGATTTCATGAAAGACCATGGAGAGAAGCAATAAATTGGTTAGAACCCGGACAACCCACCTTCCAAGTTTCAGTATTAATCTGATGTGAGCCGGGTGCATTTTGGCGTATAGATCGTTCATACGGGTCTTGCCTCACTTATTACGGTCGCCCTGACTCTTATAGGCAACTCGCCTGGCGTAACCAGATCAATCTTTACTTTTAGTAGTGACTGAAGCTCATCCTGAAGGCCGCCCAGATCCAACAATGTGGCACCGGGTAGTGGGTCCACCAGTAAATCTAGATCACTGGTATCGCCGTCATCTCCACGTGCAACCGAGCCAAACAAGCCTACATTTGTCACTGGGTAACGACTGGTAATTTCTCGAATTTCATTTCTGTACCGGCTGTAAACCCTGGAAGTCCTGCCCATATCATTTCGCCTTGAATGCTCGCTTCCAATGCAATACTTGGTAGCCGTAAAGCGTTGACCCCGACCCCGTTTCAGTACCGCTCAATGCCAGAAAAATTCGGCTCTAATTGCGGTTCCAGGTGACCTGAAACAGCGTGTTTTCGGGCGTAGTCCGAGGGCGTGGACCACCCAAGTGCGGAGTGGGGTCTGACTTGATTATAGAGCATTCTCCAGGTCTCAATCTTCTGCTCGGCATCCGCCAGTGACAGGAACCAGTTCTCGTTCAGGCATTCCGGGCGGAGTCTGCCGTTGAATGACTCCACAGTCGCATTGTCCGTGGGCTTGCCGGGCCGAGAGAAATCAATTTCTATCTGTCTCTCATAGGCCCACCGGTCCATGACCTTGCCGGCGAATTCGGAGCCGTTGTCCGCTTTCAATATTTTCGGATTACCCCGAAAACGAGCGATCCTCGTCAATGTTTCTTTGACGTCTTCGCCTTTCAGGCTCTGTCCGACGATGATGCCAAGGCACTCTCTAGTGAACAGGTCAATAATGGTCAGCAACCGCAGCCGGCGGCCGTCAAACAGGGCATCCGATACGAAATCCATGCCCCAGATGTGATTGGGATACTCGCCTTGAAACACGGGCTGTCGGTTCTTCGCAGCCTTGTTCCGCCTGGGGCGTTTCAGGCGCAGAGACAGGCTCTGCTCACGGTACAATCGGTACACGCGTTTGTGGTTACCCTGCCATCCTTCACGTTGCAATTTTCAACAACACATGAATTCGGCGGTGGCCATAGTGGACTGGTGCCTGAGTGATTTCTCAGATTCGCATCGACTGTCGACTGTCGACTAAGAAATAAGTGGATACAACCTTGACGGTTGCACCGCCAGGTTCGAGCTGGGATGGCGCAATTGCTCACAGCTAGTCGAGTTATACTGTTTTCAAACAATCCGTGGAAAACGGGGTAGAACCCCTGCCCGGTTATCCCCCACGAGGCCGGGCGGAATCGCACCTACGAGTTAGCACGCAACCCACTGGAATTTGCCTGCGCTCCGGTGCTTCTCAGCGCAGTGTGTCAGGAGTTTGTGATTGACTTTTCCATTCCGGTTGTCAAGTACCTGATCCTCGGCTATATAACAGGGTAGAGACCGGTGAGTGCTAGTGCCTCATGCACTTAATCATTATTCGTTGGACTACCAGCCCATGAACGAAGCGGGCCAAGGATAGAAAAATGGATTTGTCGCCCTTTATCCAGTCGCTATTTTACTCCCTATGGTGTCTCATTCCCCTTGCCCTATTTGTGGGGCTGGTCAAATCCGCCTGGTTCAGGGGCTGGGTAGGCGAAAGCCTAGTTAACATCGCAGCGCGCCTATTCCTCGACAGAAACACCCACCACCCGATCCACAACGTTACCTTGCCCACTGAATACGGTACCACCCAGATCGAGCACAGTATCGTTTCTCACTTTCGCGTGTTCGTGGTGGACCAAAGGTATGAAAGGTTGGATCTCTTGGTACTGGCAGTCAGCCGCAGTGAAAACATTTCAATTTATTAGGCGGTATCATTTATCAGTATGAATAGGAGAATGTCATGGCAAAAAAAACAAAAATTCTCCTTTTCGTCATTGTTGTGGGGGTATTAACTGCCGTAATTTCATATTTTAAGAGTGGCGAATTCAATCTTTTTACACTTCTACAGGCCGGTATCATAGCGTCGGTTTTAAATCTATTAATATTGCTTTACGAACATTATGGGTGGCGCATGTTACTTCTTAAATTTGCGGCGACCTCTCCAAACTTTAGAGGTACTTGGGAGTTTGAGAAGCCTAATGTATTTAGTCTCACTCAGTTATGTAAATACGATAACCTAAAGGGAGGAAATTTAACCGTTCAACAGAGTGACTCTCATATTTTAGTAAATATCCTTTGGGATGGAGATGAGCCATCTGAACTTCGCATTAAATCTCCTACCGCAGTAAATCAAGACCGATGTTCATTCTCTGGCCATTTTGTGGAACACCCTGCGGAATCGACTCACGGCTTCGGGGCATTTATAACGTTTTCTTCCAGATACCCGGAAAAATTCGTGCTGAGATATAGGACTGACCATGGTGTGACCGGAGAAATTACCGCTAAGAACCGCAAGCCGTGGATCGCAAATAACATAGAGCAGGCGAAAAAGGACTCCATACGCCTTCCAACTCTTAATGAAAAAGTGTTATTCGCAATGAGATGGAACTAAAAAATAATTAGGGCGCATTGATGAGAAAATAGCTCGTCACCTACCAACCAAGCAGGCAACCGCTGGGCTGGGGAGAAGGTCAAATGCTCAATCAGTGTCAAGGCAAAACACTCGGACACCAAAAAGCTGGGCTTTGCTTCGCTTTTTGCCGCCAATTATAGCTGGGGTTACCTAAACATACAGGGGGATGTATGAATAAAGAAGGAGGTTGGATTACTCAGGCAGCATTTGGCTTAGCAGCTACTGTGGCGATCTTACTGCTCGTATTTTTCTTGTACTCTGGGGTCTCGTTTGTTGGTGGCGGCGGTGGAGTAGACGATTATGGGTGCGTTCCTAGTGATTTTACAGTGGGAGGGGAGACGGGTGGTAAGTTAGCGATTGACCTCCCATTGGTGGAAAAAACGATAAAAGCAGATATAAGTCTAAACCAGAAAGCGGAAAGAATTAGTGCTCTGCTTCCAAGCGCGCAATGGTTAGATAGGCTACGTTACGATTTGTGCGTAAGTCAGGCCCTTGGCAGAATTTCTGAAGAAAATTACGTGGAATTTATCTATAGAATCTTGCCCAAAACGAAAGAGGTAATAGAGCAACGAGCATCTATACATAGAGTGGCAGATTTTTCGCAAAGTGGTTGCTCGGAGGATGGCAAGCTAACGGATGTCGCGATCTTCGATGACGTGGTGATATTATCTGTAAAGCAATCGTCATACACAGCTTTCGCAGATGTTGACGATGGAATGCAGGTAAAGGTATTTGATCTCGCTGTCAGCGAGGAGGTACCTGTTAGCCCAACACCCACGCCCCTCAATGGCAGAATGCTCAATTCATATAATATCTCGGCAAATAAGAATGGTGAGGCAAACGTGAGGTATGTATGGAAAAATTCACACTATGCACATGACAAACCGGGGATAGGCAAGCTTGGTATTACATCGAAGTTGTTTCTATGGGAAGCGTCTGGAGAGTTAGTGGTTCCTGGCGGTGTAACGGTTGAACGTGTCTCGGAGCCATTCAACGACGCAGTCAAAAACAACTGCGTCATGCCTTCGAAAAAATCATTTCGATGTACAAATTTAAATAATCCTGATGCAGTGCTTTTTATGTTTTCTTGGGATATGTGGGCCAGCTGCCGAAGCAGCTGACCCCCGCCCATCCAATTTAGCCGCAGAGCGCGACACGAGTATTCTTGCTGCTCATGGCACTTTCCTCCGGTTGGTTGAGGGAATATAATTATAGCATGTGGCGCAAAAAATTCTATGAGCACGATGGATTAGAAAGTTGGGTGCAGGTCAGACAACGCCAAGCTCAAGATGGGATTACCGGACGCTTACACAAGGTCAGCGCATGCAAAACTCCATTTTGCTGTTTGCGTACTGAGGTTGGTCTTTACTGAACTGAGTTAGGTTTCTGCCTTATCCAATCCGCTAAGTGGGAGCCCCCTGACTACGAAAGAGTTTCCTGTGAGATTTCCCGCAACATTCCATGTATTTTTTACCTGAAAAGCATGGGCAAGGCTCTGATACTAAAAATACGAGCGGGTGATTGTCTATGCTGTTTCGAACGAACCTTTTTATAAACTTATCAAGCGTCGGGCGTTTCTTCCTGAGCGATGTCGTGGCGCTCGAGCATAGCTCTATCGATTCGCAGCATATCTCAACGAACTCCAGCAAGCGCTCTTGCAGCATAGTAATCCCTGCCTCAGGAAGCTCGTTACTGTAGGTTCTCTCCCAAAGAATAACACCGTCTGACAAAACTCTCCTTGATGCTTTGTCAATAAACAAATTTCGGGTACCAATGTTGGGGTGCGCGAACTCACTAGCTAACTCATAAGCTTTCCTTGCCCCTTTTACCTGCTTATTCAATTGATCAATGCTATTGAGAAGATCGGTTGCAGTGAGATCAAGCTCGCCGTCTTTAGCCTTATAAGACTTCTTTTTTCCGTCTTTGAGGCTTTCATTCAAATACACTTGCCAATCGATACGCGTGCTCTTGCTCCGAAGCGAGAGAATTTCATCAAGCGCCAAGTAATGATTAACCATTTCGGACTCTGGAAGGCTTTCTCCTTGCTCAAGCTCTAGCAACACCCTTTGTTTGGTTGTGATCACTCTGCCGACCTGTTCAAGAATCGCTCTCCCTATTAGGAAGACACCCAAAATACTCGAGCAATCAAAGCTAGTTCGAAACTGTGATGCCAGGTCTTTTATTGCAGCTTCACGCTCCCAAAGCATGAGGTCGAACAACTCGGGGAGTTTACCTGCGCTGTATATACTTAGGCGAATTGCCTCCGCAAATTTCTCGTTATTTTCCGCTATAAATTGTTGGAACTCACCTCCAGTGTAATCTTTCTGACCTTCATTTGAGATCCATTGAAAAGCTTGAAAAGATTGTGATGCGCTTGGGTACCTGTATCTGCACCCTCTATTACCTACGAGAATCTTTGATGTTGCTAAATCAAACCTCTCAAACGCATCAATGAACTTGGGGGATTGGTTTTCCAGATAATCGCGAAGACTCTTGGATTTAGGCATGACTAATTTCCATTTAGTTTAGAAACATCTAATTGGACGACGATAATCTTAAAAATGTCACTATTTATGCACTTCGGCCAACTCACCTTTCATGTCGTTCAGCACTTTGGCTAAGTTCGCGGTTCAATCTCTCTAAAGTGGGAATCTTTAGGAATCTCACTCAGACTGTGGCCGGATACCCTATGGCAAGCCCCCGATTTCCTAGACACCTGACAGCGGCATATGGACTTACCCCGTTGTGCTCCGTGGCCTTTGCGCCAGCTAGTTGGTCCTCGTAATTTTGTTTAACTGAGAGGGGCATTATCAGATTCTTCAAACAAATCTATATTGTTTTCTGAGTTGGCCCTGGATGGCCCTTCTGAGGAAGGTTCATCGTTGGCATCCGTTACTCCTGTCAAATGCTGATAGTCAACCAAACCTACCTCCTGATTGATCTCCGTACTCTGTTCATCTAACCCCGCATCAGTCGTGATTAACCATTGGCTGAAACAAACACATCGATTCAAACAGATAAACTCTGCGAGTTCTTCTTTGTCTTTTGCCCAATAGACCTCACTTTAGCAGGCACTACAGAAACGGACAGCTTCGTCATGAGTGATAAAGAGGTCATGCCACCTCTTCGTACAGGAATAACCCCAGGGACAGTTTCTCTTTACGGGTTCACTCATTACTAAAGACCTCCCAAGGTGACCGGCAATATTTCTCGCGATCCAGCAGGAAAAACGATGGCTTGCTCTCTACTTGGCCTCCCTCCAGTACGTCCGTATAGGTTTTGTAAACACTTGATGTGAGTATGACCAAAGCGTTGAACATGGCTTATGCCCGCTGGAAAGTGACGCGGGGGCTTATTGTCTATTCGGATCGAGATTTACAGAAGGGTTCTACCCCACTTCCCTCCTCGCGATTTGGTTTCCGATTCTAGTCGCTCTGTGTCGGACCTACACACCATTGATTCGGCGCGTTCGATTAACTCATCTAGCCCATTAAGACAAATACGCCGAGGCCAGTTCTTGAAGACGGACCGATGCAAAAATACACCGACCCTTTAGCCTATCCAGCCAGGCTAGCCCCCTTTAGGTGAACGGCTTGGCTTAGAGCCCGACTTTCGCCAACGGGTTTAGCATTCGCAACACTTTTTCCATGTTATTGGCGACTCGAGTCAATCGCGAGGAAAGCTGACTAGTCCCCGCGATTATAAGCGCGATCTCGCAATGTTAATCTCCTTCACTGCGTCTTCGTGTAGTGCTGAGCCTGGTATTATCCTTACTTGTGGCTTGTAGTCGTCCATTTTTTGGATGCCCGATACGGATAGAAGAAGATCCGCAGCACTGGGCACCAATAGCTCGTCCTTATGGTGAGCGCCAGTAAGTGAAAAAGAAAAGCCTAACTCAGGAGCCAATTTCAGGAACTCGAACAAAGCCACCAAACGATCGCCTTTTCGGGCTTTTTTGTATGCTTCGATAGCTTCATTTGTGTGCTCAAGCTCGGGATCAGACTCGTATGCCCTGTAAAATTCGAAAAGGGCCTCGTTAACGCCCTTGAGTGTCTTCTCTGCACGGTCTTTTAAGCGCTGTATTTCATCTGCATCACCGCACAGCATCCGCTGAAAGCGTAGCCCTTTGGTGCGCTCATCTTCGATCCTGTAATGCAGATAATCACTTAACTGCTGAGTTAAAAGAGCTGTTATTTCGTATTCGTTGACCTCAAAATTGCCAATGCTGTGATCGACAAGCTCAGGCATGTTTTTTGATTGCAAAGCTGGTCGTTGGCGTTGAAAAACGTGAATTTAGCTTTCAAATTCTGCTAGTAAGGCCCGCCCTTCGCGCAAGTGTTTGATTAGTTTTCTTTCCCACGTTTTGATGGATTCGCTTTGATTGGCAGTCGGCTTAGGTTCAGGGTTATTTGACTTATAGTCCGAGTCGCCATTAGCTTCCATTACAGGCCCCTTTTCCCTTCGATGAAAAGATGATTCATTAAGTTGTAACTCCCAACATACTGAACCTTAGCCCTTTTTTTTTACCAAAATCCAGTACGAATTAGAAATCATTTGAAACAGTGCCTAATCATGGAATGTGCAGAGAGTCGATTGGCGACGAGCCGTCCCATATTTCCTTATCAGGTGTCAAACGAAACTGATTTCGGTGCCCGGTGCTTCTTCCGCACGACCACTGTGCCTGCGAGCTTGTCATGCCACCCCTGTTTGCGGGCATCAAAGGCCACCCAGAAATAACCAAGGCCAAGAGTAATCAAAGAGAGGTAGTATGCGAGGTAGCGTCCGATCAGCTGGCCAGTACTCGCAGCATTGCCAGTTTTGGCATCAACAATTTTCGCAGAGATGGCCATTTTCCCCGGCGTCGCCTGCTTCGATATCCAGAATAGAATCACAGCTATAGCAGGAAATACCCAGGACAAAAGAAAATCCATAGGCCCAACAATCAAACTTGTACTGCCCCAATACGACTCACCATAGAACGCCGTGAGCAAGGGAAACACAACAATACCTATCAAGATTGAGTCGATCAGCGTTGCGCCAGTTCGAGCCCAAAAGCCGACGTATTCCAGGTCATCGTATTCCATCATTCATCCTTTGATTTTTTTGAGGGTTGCGTCCCACACTAGCCTGCTATGGCGTGACCTTCCGCGGTGGAATTTGGTATTACAGACGAGAAGTTACCAGCATATCAACGATCTGCAATTCAAAAAATGAAACAAATTGTGACCGGGTGACGGGCGCAAAAAGCCATATTGCCTTGGCGTCGGTGGAGTGTTTGTATAGACCGCACTCCGATAATGACTCACTCCAAAGTTGATCAAAATTGCCCTGACCCACTTTTGGCAACAAAAGTGACTTCCGTTTGAATTTGAATCTGGGTCGTATGATCCTGACGCCGTATTAGGTCCTCCAAGAGTTTGCAAAATCCGGCTGCTGCGATGGACGACGAATTTAGTACTTTGTGTGGAATTGCGAACTGGCGGGCTATTCTAGAATTCACTTTAAGTTTGTTTAGCACTTTGTGTGGATTTTGTGGCCTAAGTTATTGATTTATAGTGCGGGGAATTTAGTGCTTTCTGTGGTCGTCCAAGGATTGGACGACCACAGGAAGTGCTAAAGAATAGCCACAGAAAGTACTAAATTTTCACAAGAAGTACTAAATTCGTCGTCCACTCGCCTATAGCGATGTTTCTGCGGGATTTTTTGGGTTTCAGTAAATTACACCTTTTTGGAAACTCGAAATCAGGTATGCGCGCAACCTTTTCCGCTTGAATGGAAATCGCCCTGTGAAAGTACTGCGACTGTTTGGCTGTGTCTGTGAGAATAAAAACGTCGGTTTGGAATGATGAAGAACACGAGGTTCTACTGACCTGCCCCCAATCACTAAACCACTCACTGCTTAGTAATGTCGGTTAATTTCGACCCTTTTCCCGTAGTCCGGTAGCCAGCGGCAAACTCCAGTGGTGTCTGGTAGCTCAACGCTGAAT